>CALUIK010000014.1 GCA_944320685.1 uncultured Alistipes sp. | reverse complement strand
GGCAAAACTATTACATCCTTAAACTGCCTACTTGAAATTTATAAGAAACTTGGTTATTATAAAGCACTTATATTAGTTCCAACTATTACACTTGTTGAACAGTGGGAAAAAGAATGTGAAAAATTTAATTTTGGCAATGTAATCAAAGTCTGCTCCAAATACGGAGGGTGGCAGACCTCGCTGGCAAACATACGAATGTTGGAGTTGTCAGATCCAAACAACAAATTATCGTATGTGATTATTTCTACATATGCATCTTTTATTCGACCGGCCAATTTTTTGGAATTAAATCAATTCCCAAAGGCTAAATTGTTGCTTATTGCAGACGAGGCTCATAACATGGGAGGAGGGCTTGTTGCAAAACGATTGAATGATATTAAATATTTGCGACGGATAGGACTGTCTGCTACACCTGAGCGACAGTTTGATGAAGAAGGAAATTTGCGATTAATGTCATTCTTTGGATGCGATAAAGAATTTACTTTTGAGTACTCAATGGCAGAGGCCATTAGAAACAAAGCATTGTGTAAATATTATTATTATCCTCATCTAGTGGAATTGACTCAAGATGAAATGAGCAAGTACATTGAGCTATCGAAGAAAATTGCAAAAATCATTAATAGGACCGATGACGATAGTCGAGAAATCTTAAAACGACTTTTGCTGAAACGAAAGCAAATTATACATAAAGCAGAAAATAAGAAAAGAGAATTTGAAGCAATATTAAAAGATCATCTAAATAAAACCGGTTCTTTAAAATATACGTTAGTATATGTTCCTGAGGGGAACCAATTAGATGATCAAACCGCAGATATTTTCGATACGGTAGAAGGAATTAAGGATGATGAAGATACACTGCATCTTATTGATGAATATACGCGTATCGTAAGAGATATTGACCCGCATATAGTTGTACGTCAATTTACATCAGAATCCATTGACCGTGATTCAATGTTGTTTGATTTTGCGAATGGGAATATTGATGTTTTAACGTCAATGAAGTGTTTGGACGAAGGTGTTGACGTACCACGTAGCGAATTAGCAATCTTTTGTGCTAGCACGGGAAATCCTAGACAGTTTATTCAGCGCCGAGGTCGTGTGCTGAGAACGCATAAAGACAAACGATATGCTGTTATTCACGATCTTGTAGTAATCCCAGACACGAATTTCGATCCGGAATGCTATGAGTTGGAAAAGAGTTTAGTCTCAACCGAAGTAAAACGAGTCCGAGATTTTGCACTTCTTTCCGAGAATTGTAATGACACATTAAATATTTTAGATGATGTATTAAATCGATATCAAATATCACTTTTTAATTGATACTACTATGGCTACTCATTACACGAATGGAGACAGAATACTGCAAGCAGTATTGGCCGATCCTAAACTTGCCGAATTGGGTGAGTATACACCAACTGGAGATGAAACAGTTGCCGATGCCCTTGATTCTGAAAATGCCACAATACGTGCTGTTGCCATGATTATTGATGGTAATGAGAATCAATACACCCCCAAAGAGATATATACCCAGGTTTCTAATTATCTGACCACTAGCATATGAGACTAAATAAAATTATTATAAAGAATTTCCGCAGCTATTACGGTGAAAACTGTTTTGAGCTGTCGGATGGCTTAACCCTTGTTATTGGAGATAATGGTGATGGCAAAACAACCTTCTTCGAAGCTTTAGAGTGGTTGTTTGATACTAGTAAGGATAATAAAAGCGAAAGTAATATATCCGAGATGCGTAAAGCCGAGATGGGGATTGGCGATAGTGATGAGGTATCTGTAACTATGACCTTTGAGCATAGCGGAGAGAAAGAAATTTGTAAACGGTTTATTTTCGAGAAAGACACAAATGGTGCTATCAGGACAAGAGATTTTTCTTTTGTTGGATATGAAATTGTTGGATCGGAACGATATAAGCGAGACGGAAAGACACTGTTGGAGTCTTGTTTCGATACTGTAATACGTCGTTATTGCTTATTCAAGGGTGAGCGAGAGTTAAATGTCTTTGATAATAATACTGCTCTCAAAACCTTAGTGGATACATTCTCAGGAATAAAACAATTCGATAATCTTGTTGAATTGACCTCATACTTTGAGCAGCAGTCTGATAACCTAGTTACCAAGGAGTTGAAAAAAGACAAAAAGCAGGAGGAGGTTATCAAGCGACTTGAATATGAATTGAGTAAAGTGCAATCTGATATTTCTGATGTTCGCCATGATATTAGGATCAAAGAGAAGGCTGTATCAGACTATGAGACCAGATTAAGAGTTCTGGAGGAGAATCAGGATGCTTGTGAGAATTTACAGGATATAAATGCTCGAATTGAGCAGAAAAAAATAGAACAGCGTAGACTGATGGGTTATATCAATCTAGACTATAATGCCATGCTGCTGGATGATATGTGGATTCTTAGAGCATTTCCTTCTATTTTAAGCGAGTACCAGAAAAAAGTTTCATCTCTTAGTCGTGAGAAGAGAAAATTACAAAAGGCAGAGGACGAAAGAATTGCTATTGAGAAGGGGAAACAAGAAGCAATAAAGGAAATCCAGAAATTGGCCAATGATGCTACACCTCTCCCGTGGAATCTTCCTGATAAGGAGACTATGCAGGAGATGATCGATGATGAGATCTGCAAAGTTTGCGGGCGGCCTGCAGAAAAGGGAAGTGACGCATATAACTTTATGGTTAATAAACTTAATGAGTATCTTGATCATATTCGTAAAGAATCAGAGGCTGCTCAACAGCAAGAGACTCCAATTAAGCCTCTCTTTGAGAACACATACATAAATGAGCTGCATACACGTAGCATTCAGTTGAGTGGTGATACAGAGCAGGAATTGATGGGGTTGGCAACCGCTATTGCCGATAGGTTATCTTTTGTGCAAAGCAGAAAGCAGGATTTGGAGAGAGTAAATAAAGACCTTACAGAGGCAGAAGATGCAAAAATGCAGCTCCTTATTCAGACCCCTGATCTTACGGAAGAGATGCTTATCAAGAACTTTAAGGATTTTAAAGGCCTTTCTGATAGCAGCAAGCGAGCATCATTAGATCTTCAAGAATTGAATCATGAGCTTGAAGTGTTAGAGGCCCAAAAGCAGGAACTAAAAGAACGACAAAATCAGATAGTCCCATCAAATGGAATCGTAAGAGTTTATCAGAAAGTCCATATTACGCTTGAACGAATCATGAAAGCGTTTGAGGCGGCAAAGAATAGAAATGTAGAAGAATTTATTCAAACCCTTGAGGAGCAGGCTAACATATATCTCAAGAAGCTCAATGCTGATGATTTTCGTGGCGTTATTAAGATAAAAAGAACCGCAGACGGTTCAGCACGAATAAACCTATATAGCTCTAATGATACCTTGATAGCTAATCCAGGTGGTGCTCAAAAGACCACGATGTACATGTCTGTCCTTTTTGCTATATCAAAGATTACTACTCTTAAGAGGGATGAAGATTATCCGTTGATTTTTGATGCTCCGACTTCATCGTTTGGAGAATTCAAAGAGGATATATTCTATAATATTATTGATAATATTGATAAGCAATGTGTTATCTTTACGAAAGATCTGTTGAGATATGATAGGGACACGGAAAAGCGAGAACTTGATTTTGATAAGATAAATCAGCTTTCTTGCTCTGTTTATCGTATACAGAAAGCTCCAGGATATGATGAAGAAGATTTGTCAACTA
Organism: uncultured Alistipes sp.; assembly: GCA_944320685.1. Taxonomy (GTDB): domain Bacteria; phylum Bacteroidota; class Bacteroidia; order Bacteroidales; family Rikenellaceae; genus Alistipes. The sequence continues at coordinate 73,183 of CALUIK010000014.1, read as the reverse complement.
TTAGAACAATAACCGAAAGAATTAAATAGATCATGGCAGAGAAACTATATGATTTATGGGCAAAACGTAATCCTAATTGGGAGAAACGTTTTGAAGACTCTATCATTAAGAACTTCAGTGATTATGGTAAGGGTGTAACCACGTTAGGAGAGGCTAAGGGAAAACTGTTTGGTGCTGGTTACGAAGTTTTCATCATAGCATTTTTTATTGGTCTGTATTACAACCAAAGACGGAAACTCATAGATGATAGCACGAAAATTAAATCGTTAGGACAACCTATTCAATATTGGGGTAATATTGATTCGGTGAAAGGAAGAAAAGCCTATCCTAAATTGAAGGAGTTTATTTTTACAGCATTAGTTGCTAAAACCGATTTTGATTTTATAGCGCTTGATAAAGGTCTAGTAACACCTCGTAAAGCGGTTGATGCCTTAATGCAAACAATGGAAGAGTATGCTAATTGGGGCTTCCATTTTATGGAAGACAAATTGATGGATAACCCTAATTACTTTTATAGAGAAACAGCTTTTCTTGAGGTTTTTTTAACTTTTGACGCAAGTACAACAGAGTCGGCCGAAGATGAACCAGAGTCATTAGATTAGGACGTAATATGTGAGTTATTAGACTTTTCGCTGGATTTAGGGAACTCATGATAATATCAAGATGCGGTAGTGCCCAATATAGCACTACCGCATCTAACAAACATATTGGTAAATTAAGTTGTGAGTATTTTTTTAGCGTATTAATTGTCCATTCTATTGTATTTCCTCCAGCCCTATTGACTTGAGGTATTCGTAGGTGCCGTTATAAAACTCAGGTAGTCTGGTCGCATCTTCCGGGAAACCGCCGATGGTTTTGTTGGGGTTGCCTTCTGGGACACAGATGACCATGCCGATGCGGGCTCGTGTCAGGAGGACGCGGTAGGCATTCAGCATGTATCTCCTTCGCTCAATACTGCTTTCGGTGTGGCCCGTCTCTTCGCGCCATTCGGTCCGGCCGTTGAAGTTATAATATTTCCACTGCCCATTTTCGCATCTCAGGTCAGCATCCCAGAGGACGCAGGTATAATCCAGCTCGAGGCCCTGAACCTGAATCTCGGTTGCAGCGTCCTCGAGGAAATTAGATGAGCGGATGTCGTTTTTATCCTCCAAGAACCAGTGTACGGCATTTTCGTCGCCTTGATCCAGAATATCGACGGCTAAGGGTTTGAACCGAGCCGCAGCCTTGCTGACCAGCACACCTGATCGTTGCGAACCTCGGGTGTTCTTGCGCAGCCAGGCCCTTGCCTTGGTCATATCTCTTGTTAGTACAACCGGATAGCGCTCTTTAATTGTGTTGTACCATGTAGAAGCATCCGGATTGAAAGAGAGTAAAGAGTGTACAAACGCAGAAAGGTTTTCAGCTCTGAACGAACGCAGACTAACTCCCAGATGGAGTTCCGAAGAGAACGTGACCTTGTCATTGTCGGCCAATAGCTCATTGACCCGACCTTCGGCATATTCTGCTTCGGTCAGTTTATCAGAGATATAGATTCTCCAGTGTGTGAATTTCTCGTTGAGCGCTTTGATCCACTCTGAAATGCCGGCCTCTCCGGTGTTGATCTCCTGACCGCCGCCGACCAGACATACGATCGTTGCCCAGTCCTCCCGCTGATCCAAAGACCAAATTAGAAAAGCCGCTTCGGAGTAGGGGAAGTTTGGTACCTTGAGTTTGTTTCCATAAGTGCCGCCTCGTTTGAGGTAGTCAGCGAGCCTTTTATGCGTCCATGAACGCTGAGCTTCGTCAAAGATGGCTACATGCTCTACTTCTCCGTAGCCGGACTTTGCTAGCTTCATTGCTTTTTGCGGGTCAATTTCGAGGACTCCGTTCTCAACGGGATTCTTGATCTTGGCCAGCATGTTGTCGCGGTAGCGGTGAATCATCTGTATGAACTTACCGACCTCCCTCCGAGAGTCCGACATATTCTTTTTCTCGCCTCGAGCTTTGCATTTCTTCTGATTGTCAATGGCCAAAGCCTCGGTAAGCACTGCGACCAGTGGCCCGTTGCCAGATAGGTAGACCGCACCCTCGTCCTCGACCAATTTATCGCCATTCTGATAGGACTGTTTGACGGCAACGTCCAATCCGACTAAGGTCTTCCCCGCTCCGGGTACACCGGTTACAAAGCAGATGCTCTTCTCTCCTTTCTCACGACTTGTCTTGATCACATTGAGAATATACGCAATGGTGCGATCGGTCGATACCTTGTCGGCTTCGTGGCGGGTGATGTCTTCTACCGAGTGGTTTTCATAGAGCCTCTTGGCCGCTTCTATGATGGTCGGGGTGGGTGAATAAGGGCTAATAACCCAGTCGGCTCCCAAGCTGGGATCCGGGGCTGTCGCTCCGGCATGAGCCAGAACATCCGTAATGAGTTTTTGCAATCCGTTGGCTCCTGTCACCAATGGGTTGTATATGGAATCATCGTATACTGAAGGAATGAACTCGTTTGAACTTGTTCGGAATCGAGTAGGCACGAGAATCGGGACAATGATCCTGTTTTGGCTCAGCAAATGAAAGTTTTTCAGGTCAAGGGCATAATCCAGGACCTGCTCTATATTGGATTGAAGCATGTCCCGCTCTCCGACCTTGAACTCGAGGCAGAAGATCAATCCACGGAGCAGCAAAACGACATCGATTCGCTTTCCGAGTCGTGGAATATCGTACTCGAAAATGACCTGTCCATCTTCATCCTTCCACGGTAGCAGAACCTCCTGCATAATGTGGATCTCATTGGCCCACGCTTCATTGGTTGTGGTAAGTGCCGCTCCGTGGTAATTGTTCACAAAATGTCCTAACAGTGCCTCGGGGGACAACTGCAGAAATTTGCGGATTGTGGAATTATATAGACAACGTGCCATATCTGTGTATTAATAATCAAAGCGCTGATGATGTCGCAACGCAATATAATGGGCTGCATTCAGCATATTGATTTGAAATATACAAAGTTAAGACAATTACAACAAATATGTCTTATATTTGCTGTGGAATATACGATCGATATGTGAAAAAGATGCAAAATAGGAAGAGGTACTTTATAAATTTACCAGATTTATAAAGAAGTTCTAACCATCTATCGGTTTGTATAGGAGGCCTTTTGGCCCCCTGATAAGGGAAATATCTATCGGGAATTCACAGCCGGACATCTTGGCTCAGATACGTACAGCCTTGCCGATGATACCTTCTGCTGTTAATTTGGAGATCCCCATGGTCGTGCAGCCTAAAAGTTATAATCGTTCTTTGGTTTGTGCTTTTCTCTATGTACTATCCCGTTGCCAACTCCTGACGTGATATAACCTTCATCTGTTTGCATTCGGACTCAATTCATTGTAACAACCATCTTCATAGAAGTAGAACTTTTTACCTCGTTTATAAATTGGATTCAATCCTTTATGCGCAAGCGTGTAAATGCTAAGCTACCTTTTATGTAATTTTATAAACTTAATCAATTTCAATAAAACGGCGCTTATCTGAAGAGGTCTGCTGTTGCCGCGTCGCCAACATTTGCTAGATTTGTTGTATGAGATATCCTACTACCAGTGGCAACTTATCAAAAAAGATTTGTTCGTTTGCCATACGTACTCGTTTTTAATTGTTCGCTGGCAAAGGAAATTGGTGTTTTGATGGTGGAAAACATCACCGGGATATAACTGTGAGATAACTTTAGGTGGTGATTGGTAGTGATTACAAGGAATTTAAGTATCTTTGTAAACGAATAGATAAGAATACTTTATTAGTTAAGCAAAATATGGCACTATATTTATCTGCAGAACAGAAAAACCTGAAATCATTGTTTTCAAATGATAACAGGTATATAATACCAAACTATCAGCGGCACTATTCATGGACTATGGAACAGTGTAGTCAACTATATGATGATATAATGGATGCATATAGCAGCGGTACCGATTCATATTTTTTGGGAAATATTGTATTGGCAGAAGACGAGCATGACGATCGTCCAGAAGTTGTTGACGGGCAACAACGTTTAATTACTCTATGGTTATTTCTTAAAGCTATTCATATTCTTCATCCGTTTAATAATCGTCTGAAAAGAATGATACAGGTGGAGTCTTATGAGGATGATAGCACTACTGATTTTGTAAGCACCATCTTCTCGGATGTTTTTGAAGTGAAAGATCAAGAACAAATAGATGCTATTCTCACAAAAACAAAAGAAGATTTTGAAAAAGACTATTTGGAATACTTAAAGAAGGGAGAGATGCTGTACTATAAGAATAGTGCAGAACAAGTGAAGAATAATGCAATTGCCATCTATGCACTATTGAGAGAGTATTTCTCTCGTTTGGATGATGAAAAACAGAAAGTATTTGTTGATTTTTTTATTAGCAAGATATATCTGCTACCTATAGTATTGAAAGACGATGACTTGGATGAGGCTAGGTCAAATGCTTTATTAGTCTTTGAAACCATCAACAATAGAGGAATGGATTTACAAGACGCAGACATTTTTAAAGCAAAACTCTATTATATGTCTCTATCAGTAGCTAAGGGTGAGGAATTCAAAGAACAATGGAAAAAACTCATATCTCGATGTGATGACTTGGAACTTAAAATTGATGATTTATTTCGCTATTACTATCATATCATTAGAGGCAAAGAAGGAATTGTGATAGCTGAAAAAAGACTGAGAGAGTTTTTCCAAAAAGATCCAAAATCGCCCTTTAAAACAGGTGGATACGAAATAGTGTTGGAAGATTTGCAGAAAACTCTAGATGCGATAGAAGTGTATTATTATAAGCGTACAGAGCCTACACGATTAGGAGCTTGGCTACAAGTATTAGATGCATACACCAATCAGAATCCTGTATATGCGTTAATAGTGTTTCTATACTTTCATAAAGAAACTACCGAAGATGCGTTAATTGGATTCTTAAAAAAAGTTTTGCGTTATTGCTATTACAAAGGTTCAACAATGTCGGTGAAATTTGAGATTTATAATATTATATATAAAGTAGCTGCAGATTTGCCTGTTGATGACTATTTGGTAAAGAACATTGATTCATGGATGTGGAATAGTCCCGGGAGATTGAGGAAAGGACTTTCCTTATTGGCTTTCTATCTAAAGTATCCAAATCAGGTGGCTGTAAAGAATTGTAAAGTTGATAAAATTATCAAATCAATCGATATTCCCCATATTGATTCAAGCTGGCCAAAAGATAATCTTGATGACGATTTGAATAGTTTGGGAAACAATATTGTTTTAGACATGCCTCAGCGTAACATTCCTATCTATCAACGTTATCAATCTTATAAGGAATCAGAGCTAGAAGAAGTTAGAGATTTGATTAATACCCCTGCTGGTTATACTTATAGCCAATTTACTAAGCGAAAAGAAGATATATCAAAATTATTAGAAAATTTCTTTGTAAAAGGAATGGAAGAGCAATGAAACAGTTATCATTAGAAAACTTTAAGGCTTTTGGTAGGGATATAGCTGTTCTCGGAGATGTTACCGATGATGGGCAACCAATGAATGTATTGTGTTATGGCGAAAATGGAGCTGGAAAAAGTTCTATTTATGAAGCCATCAAATATGTTTTTCATAAAACACGAATTGAAAATGAGAGAATTCCGGCACATTTAGTGGGGGTCCAGAGAGAAAATGCCAAACGGCAAATACTGATAGATTATAAAAATTGTATGTCGAATAATCCCATTAATATTACCGTTAATGGAGAATCATTTTCAAGTTTTGACACTTCATGTTATCATGTATATATGATAGATGGAGATGATTTAGCTGTTGAAAGACAGATTGATGTCAAACAATTATTAAAATCAATGTATTTAGGGCATCATGATATTGATCAAGAAGTTACTCCGGAATTCTTTAAAGTAATTCTTGACGAGACAAACCGTGTTTTAAAAGAGTTCTTCTTTGAAGAAGTGACAGTCGCTGAGTCTCAAAATGGGGCATTCTTGTTAATAATTAATGATGATAAGCAAAATCTTCATTATGATGATTTTTTAAAAAATTATTTTAATGAGGCAAAACTTCACCTGATTGTATTAATAGTTGCTTTGTCTTCAATCTCATTAATGGCTCCTCCACAAGCTGGACAAAAGAGAATTCTAGTTCTCGATGATTTTATTACAAGCTTAGATACAGCAAATCGGTCTTTTTTATATCAGTATATTACAAGTTGTTTTAAGTCCTATCAAAAAATCATTTTTACGCATAATACTAGTTTTTACAACCTATGTGACCATTTCTTGAAGGAAGTTCCAGAGGAAAATCAAAAATGGTTACGTCAAGGAATCTACGAATATAATCACAAGCATTGTATTTATGCCAAGAAGAATGTAGACAGAATAAAAGAAATCGAAAAAGAACTAGAGAATCATCCAGAAAATACACCTAATATTGGCAATGACGTTAGACAGTATTTTGAGGTACTACTGCATCAGTTAGCCATGTTGTTAATGTCTGGTGCAAAAGAAGAAACCACTTTCATAATAAAAGAAATTTGCCAGAAAAGTGATTCTAGATTTTTTCATATTGACGCCACCGGCATTAGTGATTTAAGAACACTTTTCAAGGAAATTAATGATATTATGAGACATGCCCCAGAAGCTATGCAGTGGGAGAAGATTAAGAAGATTATCAATAAGTTCAATAATGCCGCAGAATCAGCTGACAAACTATCAGAAAATATACAGGCAATGTCTATATATCAAAAAGTAGTTCTTCATCAATCTTCTCATGGACATGAAGGTCTTCCTAATTTGTCAGGAAAAGAAATAAAAGCTTCAATTGAAGTGATGAAAAAAATAGAAGATACCATCAAAAAAATGAAGATAGAGAGAATATAATTGAAATTAGTCTTCTTAGACATTATTGATGAGATGTATTGTTCTCTAAGTAGCCTATTTACTTCTCGGTGATAACCGGTGGAATGTTGTCATCATGACAAAATAATGTAGAGTTGGCAGTCTCAAATTCTAACAACTATATTAAGTAAGCAACTAAAAGAATTAAATTTAAAAGGGTATTCGTTAAACAGTTTTAAGGAGGGGGCTGTGGTAAAATTAAAAAATCCAGTATCATTACAAAACTTTCTAATGATGGAGGTGCTATCAAAGCAATTCATAGATTTATAAAGTAATTTCCCCCATATCCGACAATCCTGGCGGACTATTAGCGGTCGCACGAGGCGGCCGCTTTTTGTGAGCTTTTTTCATGACTTTATCGTCTTAATCCTGTTCTCGGTTTCTTGCCCAATAGGAGGGTTGCAGCACGGGTACAACGGCGGGCCCATTGCAGGTCGTCATCGTCCTTGTCCCGCCAGGGAAGATCGCTTTGCGAACCTCCGCCACCACCTCCGGAAGATACGGCTGGCGTATCAAGCATACCAACAAAGATAGCTACGGCTATGTCGGTCAGTTCGTTGCTGTTGGCAACCTCCCGATAGTCGAACTCTTCGTTGAAATAGTCAAGTACCCGCTCTGGAATATAGAAACGCTGTTCCCACCCGCTATTGGAAGAAAGCGTGTAGGACACCGAGCCGGAACGATAGTGGGTATAATCCATATCGACTGTCGGTCTTTTAACAGGTTCTGGCCGATAGCTCTGATAAGTATTGACCTGAACGGCAAGCCTCTCACGGTAGTGTAACTTTTGCCAGGTTCGGGGGAGTTTCGAAATCATCAGGTTACGGGCTACTCCCAGTTCGGAAGCCTTGTATTTGGCATTTCCTTTGAGGATCGCATATCCACGGAGAACATCTTTCTTATCTTTTCGTTCATATACGGAATAGCCTCTCCGGGCAAGTGCCTTCTTGTATTCTTCCCATGACCACGATGGCATGGTTCTCAATACCTCCATGCACTCTCTGCTTACTTCCGGAATGTTGCGACTTCGGATTTCTTCCGCAGTCTTCCAGCCACGTTTCACTGCAACTCGCTCGGCTGCACGTTGTGCCCGTAGATGAATGTTATGGTCATTATTGATGTTCCCGTTTTCATCAAAGCGGCAAATTGCGGCATGGAGATGGGGAACTTTCCCTTTGGATTCCATGTGCAGGTAAACCGTGTATTTGCTGTTTGCCAGATTGGTCGGGCTGGAACGGACTTTCCCGTCCTTGCCGGTGATCACTTGTTTGTCGAACTCTTCGGCGAACTCGTGCCAGAGCTTTTGCCAGTCCTCAATGTCATAGAAACTGGTATGCTCAGGCGATGGACTCAACTCTATCCTGATAATGGAATTCTTTATCGGCCGATGTTGGGAAAGGGTCAACTGCATGGAGTTCCATATTCCCATAGCGTCCAGTTCTGGAGGCAACAGATTGTCCAATACCCGATATATTTTTTCCGGATGCTTCTTGTGCTTTGATTCGCCGGTAATATAACGAAGGTCATTGATACCGTAAGATATGGCTTTGGCTTTTGCAATCATTTTTCTTCGGATTGAGGGTTGGACGGAATTCTGTTTTTCTCCTTTACGGCTTCCAGGAATTGGCAGACGCCTTCGGCAACATTGGAAAGTTCTCCGAGCCAGCCGACCATGAACGGAATCTGATTGAACATTACCATCCGCTGCTTTGTGGACATTCCGTGAAGTGCGGAGGTATATTTTACAAGATCAGACCGGCAATTGTCCAGATTCTGCAGCAGTGCCGCCTCTTCTTTCGTGAGCCTCGCTTTGGGCTTGAAGTTATACGCACATGACAATATGTAGTCGCTTACGGTCATGCCGCATTGTTCGGCCAGTGATTTTATATGGTCTCTCTGGCTGGGAGTGACTTTTGCCCCGACAAAGACGCTTCTTGTTTCTTTCGGGGAAGTTGATGTATTGACAATATCTTCTTTCATTTGAATCGTTGTTATAATGGTTGAAAAGGTGCGAGCTTGCGAGTACCGTACTGGCGAAGGAACTGAGCAGTCAAGAGCGCCAATGTACAACCGTAACGCAGTGAGGTTATACCTTGGCATATCTCGAAACAGTTACCTGTTTATGCTTCCCCGCAAGCCATATCGGATGCGTATAATGAATTGGCACTTGGATAAGGAAATGCAGGATAATATTATCCATTAAAAGAGGGGAGAAAATGAGTATCTCACATGGTGATTTCCTGCCGACTTTGCTTTATTCTAATATATACGCCCATACAATAAAGTAAAGTTGAACTCAGTAATGGTATTCCGGATTGAGAATATAATTTTTCCCCTCCTTTATAACCATCCGCTTGTTGCCAAGAAAGGTGGCTACTTTGACAGCCTTGTTGTAGCCGAGCTTTACATTGTGCAATCCGTAAGCTTCCTTCAGACGTTCCATGTAGTCATCGTAACTGCCGATATTGCCATTGGTAAAAGCGGCATCCACTGCAGCACGATGTACAGGCTCCGGAATCTCCCTCTGCGGATCGAACGGTTCTTTGGTTGGTCGCCCGCTCTTCTTCTCTTTGGACAGATATGGTTCTACCAGTTCGGGCAGGACGTCTTCGTTTATGCGGAAAGCGAAAGGTTCAAAGTCCCGGTCCCGGATGTGCACGGCTTCGACCACACTTATGGCTTTGTCCTCTTTGTCCACTTCTACCTGCAGGATGGTTTCCGCCTTGTTGTTTAGTTCCGTGCCGATGTGACCACGCGCATGTTCATCATTCTTGTTCTGATGCATATATGGATTTGCTTGTCGTCCGTCCACTGCATGAATTTCGAGATAACTTCGGTAGATTCACTGGATGAATTGATGTCATAAAGGAAATCACGGATGCCATCTATAATGACCAGACCCAAATCAGGTGTGGTGCCGATAGCTTCTTCGACTATCAATAGGCGCACTCTTGGTGCAAACTTGCGCAGAGACAACATGATCAGATTTTCCGGCACCATGTCATCCGGCATTTCCGCCAGACGCAGGATGCGCTTCAGTACCTGTTGACAATGATGACGTCCCTGCTCCGTGTCGATATACAGAATCTTCCTCTTGTTTTCGGGGAACATGGAACGGTAACGAAGAACAGTACGGCCACTCAATGCTGATGCGGCAATGGCCGAAACGTTGAAAGTCTTCTTGCTTTTGGCTTTCCCGATGGAAGCGCTGAAATTTCCCAATGTGCCTATAACAGCATCATCCACCATCAACACTGCCGGCGCCTCTTCATAGTTATTCGTGACGCTCACGGCTGCTTCCGATGCAGCATACCGAACAACCTGAATGTGAAATAGTTGCGTTTTAAACGGTAGAAAAGCCTTTTCTCGCTTGTTTTTCAGGCCAAAAAACATCCGTTTTGCCGCACTTTTCACTTGAATCAGAACCAACGGGAAAACTCACATTTTCCGTCCGAAGTCCACCTGTTTTCTATCCGTTGCGAAGGTACGAAATAAGTGGTAATTTCACCAACTGAAGTCAACTAAAAACAAGATGCGGTCACGAATATTTTTGCAGCCAAAAGAAAAACAGGTTGTGTCGTGTATGGATTCTGGTCAACAGGGTAGGTTGTCTGGCGAAGCCATTTCTTTTCTTCCCTTTGTTCTGACTTTACTTTATTAGGCGTATATATAGGTATGGGGATAAAGTAAAGTTACTTTTGGAATATGTCGGATTAGGAAGATTTGGTGGATATTGACAAAATGGCAAAAACAATTTGGTGGAAAGTATGGCCCTTTTTGTTTGCCTACCTGTATCATTAAAAACATAGTTATAAGAAAAGAGATATTTTCAGTAGAAAAACATATTGAACATACTTTTATATTAAAATAATAGCTATCTTTGTGCCATGAATAACCCATTGCGACAGTTAGGAAATATCCCCGTTACGGCTTCCGTTTTGGAGTCTCTGTTTCCTCATATTAGAGGTGGGAACCAGAAACTCAGGTTGCTTGAGCGTGACAAACAGATAATACGTCTCAAGAAGGGACTTTATGTGTGCAGCCCTGAAATAACGGGTAAAACTCTTTCGACAGAATTGATAGCCAATCATCTGTATGCTCCATCGTATGTTTCCATGTCGTCGGCTCTGCGTTACTATGGGCTGATACCGGAAGAAGTTTACACCAAGCAGTCCATGACTTTGAAGTATGCCAAGAACTTTGACACGCCGTTTGGCCGGTTTGAATATACGCATATTTCGAAGGCTGCATTCTCTGTAGGACTGACAAGCATCAAGAAAGACGGCTATGCATTCGTGATTGCCACACCGGAAAAGGCACTGTGCGATCTGATTGCCAATTCTCCAAAAGTAAATCTGCGCTATCTGAAGGATGTCGAGATTTATCTGGAGGAGGACATCCGGATGGAACGGGAAGATTTTATGCAGATGGATGCCGGGATATTCGAGGGATACATCAAGGTCGGCAAAAAGGCCGATTCAATTCGTACTTTACTTAAATTGCTGAAGAAATGAAGAATGAGATTTATGACAATATGCTCTCGGCATACGATATGGCTACGGAGCAGCAGCGGCGAAATGCCATATTTGAAGTAAACCAGCAGGTGATACTTGCCGGGCTCTACAATGGTGGCTTCTTTGATGTAGCTGCTTTCTACGGAGGTACCTGTCTTAGAATTTTTCACGGTCTCCAACGCTTCAGCGAGGATATGGATTTTTCCCTATTGGCTCCCGATGACAAGTTCGATTTCACGAAATACTTCCAGCCGATAATTGATGAATTTGCCATTGTCGGTCGAGAGGTGGAGATTAAAAAGAAGGACAAAAGGGGCTTTGGTAAGGTAGAATCTGCTTTTCTGAAAGACAATACGGATGTATATGATGTGTCGTTTCAGACCGATAAATCCATAAAAATCAAAATTGAGGTTGATACTCAGCCACCGCTGAATTTCAGAACGGAACAGAAACTGCTTTTACAGCCTCACTCCTTTATGACACGCAGTTTCACTTTGCCGGATCTGTTTGCCGGGAAGATGCACGCATTGGTGTACAGAGGGTGGAAAAACAGGGTGAAAGGCCGTGACTGGTATGATTTTGAATGGTATGTCCGCCACAATGTGCCTCTTGATTTTTCCCATCTTGCAGAGCGTGTCCGTCAGTTCAACAATGCAGAAATCGGGCAGGCGGAGTTCATGGCTCAATTGAAAGACAGATTGGCTTCAGCGAACATCAATCAGGTAAAGAGCGATGTCCTTCCGTTTGTCAGGAATCCCAAAGAACTCAATATCTGGTCAAACGACTATTTTGTCCAGCTGGCGGATATGATGAAGTTTGAATAGTAACAGCTAATATTTACCGATTATGACAAAACAGATTTTGATTGGCATTGAGAAAAAGAAATTGAGTGAGGTTGCGCATTATCTTATGATATATTTCCCATATAACGAGGAAATGTGCAGCTATACGGATGCATGGATGGGTGAACTATATGAAAACAAATATCCGTTGGTTTCTAAAGGTATGTGGTCGGGAATAGTCGAGCTAAAAACACATAAACTGCTGAATTGGAAGCCTGAATATGGGGATCTGTACCTGCAGGCCAAGATATGCGACAGCGGCACGTATTTCCTGCTCGATAAAAACAAGAAAGTGATATGCAAGATAGCCGACTATGTTCCGAATGGGTTGATTCCGGACTCGGAGGACTGCGGTGACTATATCCGTTTAAGGATCAATAGTGACGGGACGATAGAAAATTGGCCTAAGAATCCGGACTACTCCGATTTCATCGAAGGCTCTGAGACTGTAGAAAGAATTGACGCGAGTATTGTAGAGGAACCAATACTGGATACCAAGGTTGAGTTCACTTACAGCCAACTTATGTCAAAGTTGCTTCGGTTGCCTAAATTCTTGCAACTGGAAATAGGTAAGGCGTTAGTGGCAAATGCTACGGAAGGATTTGAAGAAGATGAATGAATAATAAAAAATGAATATGAATAATGATTGTCAATACATATAATTAGCATTGAGGCAAAAAGTATAACTTTTACATGGCTTTGTGCAATAGTAGTAACTTCCTTATAAATGATGTTTTTGTTGCTTGTGAACTTGGTTATATGAGAAATTAGGCGTACTTTTGTTTGCAATTTAATGAGTATAGTTTAAATGCTGATGTCGAATAATCAACAAATAGTGATGAATAGAATAAAGGCGGTACTTGCGGAAAAGCAAAGAACCAATAGATGGTTGGCTGAGCAAATGTGTAAATCTGAGAATACAATTTCAAGATGGTGTTCAAATAAATCGCAACCATCTATCGTGCAATTACAAGAGATTGCAAACTTGTTAGATGTTGATATTCGTGTATTATTAAAATCACAGAAAGAGTAACTTGTAATGTCAAAACGTATTGATTATATAATAGATGATATCCGGGAGCAGTATCTTGAGAATGATAATAACACACCTTGGATTATCGGATTTAGTGGAGGTAAGGATAGCACTGTTGTCCTAACTTTAGTTTGGAAGGCCTTATTATCTATTCGAGAGGAGTTGGGGGATGCAGCACTGACTAGACAGGTGTATGTGGTCAATAATGACACGCTTGTTGAAAACCCAATTATTACAGATTATATAGTAGAAGTACTAGATTATATTCGTACAGCCGCCTCTGAGCAGAAGCTTCCCATTACGGTACAAACCACAGTGCCCAAGTTGGAAGATAGTTTCTGGATCAGTTTCCTTGGCAAAGGGTATCCTGTTCCCAACAATACATTTCGTTGGTGCACTGATCGTCTAAAGATAAAACCTACGACCCAATTTATTTTGGATAAAGTCGATGCAATGGGAGAGGCTATTGTGCTTATTGGTACGCGCCTAACTGAAAGTGCAACCCGAGCAAAATCCATTCGGCGTCACGAGATAAAAGGAAAACGGCTAACAAAACACCCATTGAATCCCAATACGTACACTTACTCTCCGATTAAAGATTTGTATTTGGAGGAAGTGTGGTATATTTTAAGAGAGATTCCCTCTCCATGGGGATATGATAATAAAAAAATACTGCAGATTTATGCCAATGCTACTGCAGACGACTATGAATGCCCTACTGTAATAACAGATAAAACTCAACCCTCTTGTGGACAAAGTCGCTTCGGGTGCTGGGTATGTACAGTTGTTAAGGAAGATAAATCCATGAAAGCTCTAATTAATAACGGTAATGAGTGGATGAGTCCTTTACTTAAATTTCGGGATGAAATGGTCGAAGGCCGCAATATTTCAGAGAACCGCTATGCTACACGCAGAAATGGGCAATTAGCTGTAGATGCAGATGGTCATAATTTGGGTAATTATACTTTTGAGTATCGCTGCATAATGTTGCGCAAATTATTGGAATTACAGCGTAACATGCAGCGTGTAAAACCACATATGGAACTGATATCTAACCAGGAACTAGTCGCTATACAAATAAATTGGTATAGAGACGGCTACTTTTCTCCTAAAGTTACTGATATCTATAATGAGGTTTATCAACGGAATATGCCTTTAGGGAATATGCAATATCAAGAACGTTTAATTCTTGAGAGAGTGTGTGCAAAACATCCAGAAGACTATCAGCTAATCAATGATTTGGTTTCATTGCAGCGAAGCAAGACTATTTTGATGAACAACAATGGTCTGCAAGGCGATATTGAGAAGCGATTGGATAACTATCTTAACCCACGTCAGTAATGTTTATAAGATCGATTATATTACACAATTATAGAGCTTATAGGGGGCATAACAAAGTCTCGTTTCAGCCGGACTCGAAAAACATCTTCTTGATTGCTGGAAATAACGGTTTTGGCAAGACGACTTTTCTTACCTCTCTTGTTTGGTGTCTTTATGGCAAGTTGATGGTTGATGTTGATGAGAAATTTAGACGAGATATCAATGATGCCCAAGGATATAAGAATTATGCACGGCAAAGCCTGCATAAGTCGTTAGTTCATGCCGTGGATTTATATGAAATTACACCAGAAGAGCGTAAACAGATTGCTCGATATGGGTATTCTGTAGAAAATGAGTATATTAAAGAAGAAGCTCAATATTATGTGGAAATAGTACTCTCCGATGTATTTATACCCTCTATACCTTGTAGTACAATAACGATTAGAAGAACATATGACTATTTTTTGGATATTGAATCAGTTGATGTTTTGATTGATGGTCAAGTCAATGAACTGGCGAAGGAAGTTGGATATGATATATTCATCAATGATTTTATTTTATCCAAAGACATTGCAAAGTTCTTCTTTTTCGATGCAGAGAAGATAGTCAATCTAGCCGAAGTGAAATCAATAGATGAGAAACGTAGGCTGAGCACTGCGTACAGTGAGGTTCTTGGTATTAAGAAGTATGAGGATGTAAAGAGGAATCTTGAGAATTTGCGACTTAAATTCAGGAAGAATGCTGGGTCCACTGTGAGCAAATCCAAGCTGGATAAATTGGCAAATAGCGTTTCGGATATTGAGTCGAAGATCAAGTATGCAGAAGAAGAACGAAATCAGATAGATGCTCAGATTCAGCAATACAGAATCGAATCTACTCAGCTTCAAGAACGATTGATTCGAGAGGGTAATGCCATCAGCATTGAAGAGCTAAACAAGCAAAAGGAACTGTTGGCTGTATTGAAAGACAAGGACTCGAAGCTAAAGAGCCAGTTGCGTGATATGCTTGATATTGCTCCATTTGCGATCTCGGGTAGGTTGTTTGCTCTCTTGAAGAATCAAGTTGATGCCGAAAAGAATATTCGGAATGCAAAAGCCAATTGTACAGCTATTAATGAGGCATTATCGTCCGTACATATGCAGATAAAGCAGCGCTTCGATAATCTTCGTTTGTCAGATTCTCAACGAAAAATGTTAGAGCGTGTAATATCTGATGCTTTCACATCCAATGTTGTCGAGTCACAAGGAGATTTGCCTGTAAACTTTAAGGTGTTGTTAGATTATACCGATAATGAGGTGAATGAGTTTCAGGCGCTATATGACAACATCAGATACTCGTATAGCACAATCTTTAAGCAGCTAGTTAAAGAAATTAAGAATAATGCCATATTCTTGGCTAAAACTCAAAAGAAGATTGTCGCTGCTGAATATGATGATGGAAATGCGGATATCAAGGCCATTAGAACACATAAGGCCGAGATTGATGATATGCTGAATAGAATGGAAGCGAAGTCGCGTCAGTTGTCGGAACAGATAGGTACGCTCAATAAAGACCTTGCTGTTTTCAAGAAACAGCTATCAGAGGTTACAAAATATATCCGGGTTGATAAGTCTGATAAAGAGAAGGATGCTATCGCCGAGCGTCTGATATCAGAGCTTACTACGTTTTTACTTGAATTAAGGACGAAGCGTCGATTCTCGTTGGAGCAAAAGATTATTGCAAGCATTGATATGCTGATGCATAAGACAGACTTTATTCATAATGTTCGGATTGATCTGCAAGATGATATTATTGAGATAGAATTACTTGACAAAGCAGGTGAGATTATCAGTAAGGAGAAGTTGTCAAAAGGGGAGCAGCAGCTTTATGCTACGGCAATCCTTAAAGCCCTTGTCGAAGAATCCGGGATAGATTTTCCTGTATTCATTGATAGCCCACTTCAAAAGTTTGATAGCATACATTCCCATAATATTATTGCAAAGTTCTATCCGTCAGTATCAAAACAGGTTGTTATTTTCCCATTATTAGGGAAAGAGCTGTCGGAGACAGAGTATTCTGCATTACTTCCAAGTGTGAATAAAGTGTATGTTATTGAGAACGCAGATGGATGTTCATCGTTTAAAGAGGTTATACCCAATAAATTGTTTGAAACGCTTGTTTAGATATGTTCAATAGTATAAAAACATCGAAGGAGAATAAAATTGTCGTGACCGAATTGAGTCGTAAATTCAATTTAGGTGCAGAGAATATAATTGCTCGTATAGCATTGACATATTCTTTGTCACAAGATCGTCTATTGTCATTGGTTGATATTGCGGATTCTCAAGGTAAAGAGTATAGTAAGAATGTTTTGTTTGGTAATAATATGCCATATTATGTGGGACTTGTTTGTGTAAAATATGGTCTTTATAAGACAGATAAAGATATCCCCAAATATGTAAAATTACATATAGATGATGGCCTCCAACTTATGAATAAAGAGTTACAGGAGAATCCAAATTTGAATGGATATGATTATCTGATTGATAAAATCACGCATGGATTGGAGGATATAATATGTTAAGTGATGTTCATTTCAAGCATAGTTATTCTTCTGGTTTGGATGAACCTAAAGAGTTCTTTACAGAAGCTCTGATCGAAAGTACTGCTTTTGATTTAGGGCTTGGATTCTTCTCTTCAAGTGGAATAAGAAGTCTTGCTTCTGGATTCGCGCTGTTTATTGCAAATGGAGGAAGAATGCGGGTTGTCATCAACCATATTTTGAGCAAAGAAGATAAGGATGCTATCGAGAATGGACAAAAACATTTAGTTGATGAATTTGAAAGTAGGATATTGTCAGATATTAAGGCTCTGACAAATACTCTTTCAAGGGAAGACGAACATTTCTTTCGCTGCCTATCTTATTTAGTTTCTATCAATCGAATCGAATTTGTTGCAACAATCTCGATGAAAGGAGGATTAGGGCATGACAAATATGGTATATTTACTGACGAAGTTGGGAATAGGGTTGCCTTTATTGGGTCTGCAAACTTTTCACAGTCGGCTTTAGAGCTTAATGGGGAGACTATTACTGTATTCACTTCTCCGGATGATGACAAAAGAATCGTTGAGTACCAGAATTTATTCGACCAGTCATGGCGAAATGATACTCCTCATTTGATTCATATTCCTATAAATAAGGTGAAGACTTTTTTTAGTGAGGCATATCCTAAAATGACTGTACCCGAACTGCTTGATGCAAGCATAAGTTTGAGAAGCAGTTTTAATCTTGAAAGTGAGAATCCTTTATTGTTGTCGCAACGGCTCCTTGATAAATTGAAATTGAAAGAGCAAGAACCTCGATTCCCATTCCCCGAAGAGCGCAAGATTCAGACCGATGCTTATAGTGCTTGGATTGGAAATGGTAAGAAAGGGATCTTTGCCATGGCCACAGGTTCTGGTAAGACCGTAACTGCGCTGAACTGTTTGCGTAAGCAATATAAAGAAAATGGGTTCTATAAAGCAATCATTGTTGTTCCTACGCAAGCGTTAGCCATACAATGGAAGCGAGAGGCGGAGGCTTTCAATTTCCACAACATAGTCTCTACATATGCAGATAAAGACTGGAAGGAAATATTAGATAGATATATAACCAGGAGCTTGCTGGATCAAACTAAGAACATTGTAATTATTACTACTTACGCAACATTCAATAGAAAAGAGTTTCAATCATTTCTTAAAAAGGTAAAAGGTATTGATACTTTCCTTTATATCGCAGACGAAGCTCATAATATTGGTTCAACAAGCTCTCTGAAGCATTTGCCGGAGATGATACATTGGCGAATAGGTCTATCTGCCACGCCCGAAAGAATTTATGATGATTATGGGTCGGAGCAGTTATATAGCTTTTTTGATTCAAGACCACCCGAGTATACATATCGATATACGATGAAGCAGGCAATCGAGGAAGGAATCTTATGTCAATATGATTATTATCCCATATTTGTCGAACTGACAAATTCTGAGATGGATGAGTATGAACGAATTTCAACTCAGTTAAGAAAATATATTGATCCAGATACGGGCAAATATAAACCTGATGCAGAGAAGTTATTATTAAAGCGTAAGAGGATTATTCATAAGGCAGAGAATAAGAAGGTAGCTATATCTCGATTGCTGGAAAATCTGGAACAAAAGCATAAATTGGATTACACTTTTGTTTTTGTGCCAGAGGGATATGAGCCTGACTACTCCGTTAATGAGTCTTATGATATAGAACAAGAAGACATACATATAATCGATGAGTATGCCCAAATGTTTAAGGAGCATGGGTATCGTTATCATAAGTATATTAGCGGATTGGACGATGCTGCTGGTATATTGAAAAGTTTTGCAGATGGAGATATACAAATACTCTTGTCCATGAAATGCTTGGACGAAGGTGTTGATATCCCTCGTGCAGAACATGCAATATTCTGCTCAAGTACTGGCAATCCTCGTCAATTTATTCAGCGGAGAGGTCGTGTTCTCCGAAAAAGTAAAGGGAAAGAAAAAGCAACAATATGGGATTTGATAGTTACACCTCCCAACATAATGGATGAATCTACCGGAGTTGAGCGGAATATGTTTATTGGGGAGGTTCGGCGAATAGTGAACTTTGCAGCTCTTGCAGATAATCAAATTGATATCCTGTATGGAGAATTGCAGACCTATTGTGAGGCTTTGCGAATAGATGTATTTGCAATGATTGAACTGGAAAACAATAATTATAATTAAGATACTATGGCTATACAAGACGAAATGTTCAAAGCAATAGAAAAAGAGATTGATCAAACATTAGCGGCAGGGGCTGAAAAAGTGTTTGTAAATCTGGAGAAAGCAAAAGCTGTTGCAAAAATGCTCACCGATCTCTCTACCCATTCTGGTGATGCTGATTCTTTGACCAATCAGTATATTGCCAATATTAGAAATATATGTAACGATTAATTTAGGTAAGGCTATGAAAATAAGAAAAATAAAGATTGAAAACTTCCAGTCTTACTATGAAATTCAGACATTGGAGTTCTCCGATGGATTGAATCTCATTATTGGCAATGGTGGAAAGGGGAAATCAAAACTCTTTAACGCCTTTTATTGGGTGTTATTCGGGAGAATATATGTCACAGGTGTTGGCTGGTGCACAACTGACAGCTTGCCACAATCGGCAAAGTTCTCGATGCAACGCCATGAGTTTATTAATAAACGAGCGTTGTACAATGCTAGTGTTAATGACGAGGTAATATCCTCTGTGCAGATTGAATTGGAAGATGATAAAGGTATAAATTATATTATTGACCGCTCTGTCAGTGCATTAAGGCTAGATTCAGAAGAATGGGACTCCAAGGATGCTTGGCTAGTTCGGCCTAATATCTTAAAAGTGTCTTTTGACTCTCCGACAGGAACTCGTGTCCTCAATGATATAATGGCTGAAGACAAGATCAATGAGCTATTTCCTGATGGTATCAGAAACTATATCTGGTTCCAAGGCGAGTCGTTAGAGAGCTTGATTAATTTTAGGGATAGAGAAACATTAAAAGATGCTGTAAAACATATTTCCTATTTCCCTTATTATGAAAAGCTTTCAGAGATAATTAGCAAATCAAAGGTAAAGATTGCTGGAATAGAGAGTCGTAAGCTGAAAGAAGTAAATAAGCATAATGCTAATGTAAAAGGGTTGCTCTCGACTATTGATACCTTAAATTATAAGATTAGCAAAGAGGAAGATAATAAGAAGAAATTAGAGGCTGAGATTGACACCGTTAAGATTGCACTTGCTGATAGCGAGACTAAAATAACCGGTCTTGCTAGCTATACTACGCTTGTCAAGAAATACAAAGACTGTGAGGCTGAGATTGGAAGGTTGTTGGATAAAACAACAGACATAGATAATTTTCAACGAACTCAACTTCCTTCATTATGGATATTACGCGGGATTGATTCTCTGATTGAGCAGTGCAAGGACATCATCGAGAAACATAAAGCCGAGGAGTATACAGTTCCGGAAAGAAAGTATCTGGATAATCCTAGCCGTGCAAAGTTGGAAGAGATCCTTCGAGAGAAAAAATGTTTTGTGTGTGGGACTGAGTTCTCGGAGGAGGATGTTCAGTATCAGTATATTGTTAAGCGTTTGAGATTGCAAGAAGAGTATCTGAAGGAGATGGAGGAGTATACGAATAACATGCAATTCTCAAAGCAGTTTAACATGTTCGTAGGCAAGATTCAGGATTATCCTGATTCATTACTTATTTCACTATCCGGAATAGATAAACAGTGGAAAGATAGCGAAGATGAGCTAGAAAAATATATGGCATTACGGCGTAAAAAGTTAGAGGAAAAGCGAAAACTTGATGAGCAGATTGAAGATATCAAGAAGAAGCATGGTGTTAATCCTGTAACTCAAGCTGAGACAGCCGGAGTAATTGATTCTAGGATACGAGCTAGCCGGAGTAATTTGGAAAGATTGCAACGTAATCTGGATATATCAAAGCAAACACTCAGCAATTATAAAAGTGAACTGCGAGTAGCGGAGAAGGAGCTTGAGAAATTGGGGACAAAAGATTCTTCAATTGCCAAGGTTCCAGAAACAGAGTGGAAACAAATCTCAACATTCCTTGAGGATATTTGTAAAAGAGTTCAAGAGACTGCAAGAAAAGATTTGCTTCGAAAGATTGAAGAGCGTGCGAATATATTTTATGCCAAATTTACAGAGCATGATAATGGATATAAGGGAGATGTGAAAATAGGTGATGATTATTCGATTGAATTTGACGCAGGACTCAATACAAGCCATGAGGATCGTAAGAAGATGAGTATTATTAACGCTTTGTTGTCTCTAAATCAGGAGGCAATGGGTATTTATTATCCATTCATTAGTGATGCTCCAACATCGAGCTTTGACCTTGAAACGACGCATAAATATCTGCTCGGTATTAAGGATATTTTCGCCCAGTCTATTATCTTGACCAAAGATGTGGACTTGAATAGTGAGCAGTATGCTGACCTCTATAATCAAAGTAATGTCTCACGCATATTCAATCTGGAGAGTGAAATATACAGTGGGGATGCAAATCGGGGACAACACGAAGTGTCGACGAGAGTAACGATATTAAAATAAGACTGATATGGATAATATATTCGAGATAAAGTTTTCGTTTGAGCAATATGTTAAAGATAATGTTATTCTTAAGTTCTCAAACAAACAGGGTGGAGCATACAATGTCTTCTCATATCATTGGCAATGCTTCGTGTGGGCCGCTGTAGTCGGATTTTTACATAATGAGCGAAGACCGTTGCAATCTCCAATTGCAGATCGCCCGTTTAATTTGAATACGATGTATCATGGTGGCGGAGAGAAAGATGCAGAAGCCTTATTGTGTATGTGTATAGCAAAGGCTGGTTCTCTTGATATAATGAAGGAACCATCGAAAGCTATTGATTTAATCAATGAATATGCAAATGGTGGATTCTATTATATTCTGAGAATGATGGAGGATAAGAATATCACGAATGATTTAGAGTGGGTTAAACAGGAGATATTTGGGAGGTGAATATATGAGATTCATCAAAAATAACAGAATGAAGTTAATGCAACTTCTAATAATTATCGCCTTAGGAACATCTTCGATATGGCTGTCTTGTCTATTCAACACATTAGATTGGAAGGCGACATCATTAGGATTTATCACTATTGTTGTATCTTCTTTAGCCCCGACTTGTGCTGAAAAGATTTTGTCTTTGATGGGTAGCAATAAGAAATTCGAAGTTTTCGCTAATTATGTTATTACCATTGTATCATTTGTACTTTGTATTGTGATTATAGCATGCATTAATAATGAAAATAGAATATGGGCATTAACTGTTTCTATTCCATCGTATATATGTTATCTGTTTGTTTGGTGGTATCAGAACCGTGATAATGATAATCTTGTGGAGAATACAAATGCAATAGGTGGAAGTGCCTCACAATTTAATGAATAATCATATGAAGATAAGTGCAATAAAAGTTACTCAACCATTAGGTGAATTTTATATAGCTAAGATTAAAGCAGGAGAATTGTTGAAGATATCTACTTCATCTGTAGCGAGATATGATAAAGATGGAAAACTAAAAGGAAATCAAAGGCCTTTAGATCTGAAACGCTTAAAAGCTATAGCTAAATTTATTATGTCTGATGAAATGAGTTTCCCAACCTCAATATTAGTTGCTGCAAATATTGACGATAAGGGTGTAATCATAGAGGATGAGGAAAAACGATGGCATGTTGAAAAAACAAATCTGCCAGATGTTTATGATTTGATTGTGCCGGACAACGTTTCATCATTGATAATTGATGGACAACATCGTTTGAATGCATTTGATTATGCGGATTCGAATTGCAAAGAAATAGAGTTGGTATGTTCCATTTTTATTGATCTTCCTAACCCTTATCAAGCATATTTGTTTGCAACAATTAATGGAAATCAAAAGCGCGTAGATAAAAGTCTCGCATTGGAATTATTTGGATATGATGTTGAGAATGAGCCTCAGGACACATGGTCTCCAGAGAAGTTAGCTGTATATTTGACAAGAAAGTTTAATTTTAGCAAGAGTTCTCCATTATATCAGAAAATTAAATTGGCCCCCTTGTATTCTGAGTTAGAAGACTTAGTGGATAAGAATCAATGGTTGCTTTCTACGGCTGCCATGGTTGACGGTATTATGAGTTTAATCTCTAGTAATCCGCAGAAAGATCGTGATATGCTAGCAATGAAGAAAAATAGCATATGGAGCGATAAAACACGTAAAGGGCTTTCTGATAAAAGGAAACCGGTGCTTCGGTACTTATATATAGATTCAAAAGATGATGAACTGTATTCAATATTAGAGAAATATTTTTATTCCGTCAAAACAATATTGTGGGATAATGCAACCCAGGGCAGCGTAATCCTAAAGACTATAGGAATATCCGTTCTATTTGACATCTTGAAAAATATTCTTGAACAGGATAATGTTCAAGAATCATATGATTCCTATATCAATAAAATTAGTGATGTTAATTTTTCCAGTAGCTATTTCGCTTTGTCCGGAGGTGGTAAAACGAAGTTAAAGAGAATCCTAAAATATAAATTAGGATTTATGAAGGAGTCGGACTTACCAAAAGAGGATCGTGATTTTTTGAATGGTATTATTAAGTGATAGATTTTGCCGGAGAGTATAAACTACTAAACAACGACTCATAAGTTGGACAACTTATGAGTCGTTGTTAGTTCATACTTTTTAGACAATGAAATTGTCCAGATTTAATCTGACTTTTCATCTGTTCCTAATACGCTGCTGCCAGTTTGAACAAAATACTGTGATGGACTTCTGACATTGTTAAATTGGACATATTGTGCAGATACATCAACGAATTTTGCCAGATGTCGTTCCTGTGCTTGCCAAATTCTCAAAACGCATTTATTGCAAGGATTATTCTGTCAAGGAAATCTCATTTGCCAAAGCCAATTATAGAAGTTTGCCATAACATGAGCAAATCTTTGTAGGAGTGGATGTGGTATACGCATTGGATATTTCCGGCTTGGTTCCGATAGAGTGTTTGACTATTAGACACGGTAAACCAGATTTGAAAATAGGGGAGATAAAATCAACATCATATTCAACAGTCAGGGTGTTGAATTGTTCAATGCTCTGCCGAATAATTCCGTATGTTTTGGTGACGATTTCCTGCTTAGGTAGCGGTGGGTATCTTTGATGCTTTTTTCCGAAGGCAACAGTCCCTTGAAATTATAATTTGGTTAAAGTCCTGATTTGTTCTTCTGCGGAGCTATAAGCAAAATATAAGTTGTCATAGTCGGCTACACTAGAGATAGGCTTTCTGTATCCTGTCCAATGCAGACAATGATTCTCCCGTGCCCAGCTTGCTGATTTAAGTGGCACGCATCCCGCCGCCGAAAGGCGAGTGGGGTATTAGGCTCCCTCGAAATAATTTTAGTGGCATACGGGCAAGCCCGACATGGATTGGTACCACACATCTCAAATAGCATGGGGTTGTCCGGATTCTAGCGTACATATAAAAGGGAAATGGCAGATTGCACCTGCATGGTGAAACCTGCCATCACTTTGCTTTATTCCCATATCTACACCCCGGCAATAAAGTAAAGCCGGAAAATGTCACATCAATGAAGTTTTGCGACAACAGCTCAATAATGGAAATCTCTATTGTACATGTATTCCTTGCCCTTTTTCACAACCATTCGTTTGTTGTTCAGGAATGTTGCGAGTTTTACCGCCTTGTTATGCCCTAATTTCATACCTTGCCGTCCGTAGCCCTCTTTCAGCCGTTCGAGAAAGTTGTCATAGCCGTTGATATTGCCGCCCTCAAAAGCGGCGTTTAAAGCGGAACGGTGCATATCCTCCGAGATTTCCTTATAAGGGTCAAAAGGCTCTTTTGATGGCCGTCCTGCTTGCCGTTTTTGAGGCTGGTAAAACTCCACAGTTTCGGGCAGGCACTCATCATTTATCCGGAAAGCAAAAGACTCAAATTCACGGTCACGGATATGCAGGGCTTCCACCACACTTATGGACTTGTCGTCCTTGTCCGCTTCAATTTGCATGATGGTTTCCGCCTTGTTGTTCAGTTCCGTGCCGACATGTCCCCGTGCGTGTTCATCATTTTTGTTCTGATGCAGGATGGTATGAATGTGTATTTGCCTGTCGTCAGTCCACCGCATGAGTTTGGATATTACTTCGGTGGACTCACCGGGCGAATTGATGTCATAGACGAAATCTCGGATGCCATCTATGATGACCAACCCCAAGTCCGGTATCATGCCGATTGCCTGTTCCGTTATTGCCATTCTTATTTCGGGTGAATATTTCCGGAGTGCCAGCATCTTCAAATTGTCGGCATCACTATCTTTCGACAGCCCTGCCAGTCTTAGGATTCTATTCAGAACAATCTGGCAATGGTTCTTACCCTGTTCCGTGTCAATGTAGAGAATCTTTCTTTTGTCCTCCGGAAAACAGGCGCGGTAATGCAGCACCGTGCCATTTATTAGGGCAGCCGCAGTGATAGCCGAGACATTGAAGGTCTTCTTGCTTTTGGCTTTTCCAATGGATGCGCTGAAGTTTCCGAGAGTCCCGATTATGGAATCGTCTACCATCAGTACGGCAGCGGACTGTTCGTATGTCCCGGTTACGCTGATGACCGATTCATCTATGTAGGCTTTCAGTTCCTCCGGAGTAGGAATATTGCTGTTAGTCTTTTCCATATTCCTACAAGTTCTTAGGATTAGCCTTGTGTCTTGTCGCCGCAAGCATTTGTTCGTGTTCTTCTTCGATGCTCAGAGGGACTTGGCCTTTCCTTCCGGTCTCCAGCCATTTGTCCAGCTCGTCCCGATAGACAAACAAGTGCTTGCCCTGTTTAATGGTAGGAATTCCTCCGTGCTTGGCTTTGTAATAGAAGGATGACTTGGATATTCCGAGATAGCTGCATACTTCCTCTACGGTCATGGGAATATGCAGGTTTTCTTTGACCGGAGCCTGTTTTGCGAGGTTGTCTTTCAACGCATTTTCAAGGCTCTCGATTCTTTCACAAAGTTTGCCTACTATTTCCGGCAGGTCATTGAATGTAAGATTTTCTTTTAGCATGACTAAACGATTTAATTGTTTAACATGCTGCAAACCAATCTAATGATATCACGCAGACTATAATCAGCAAGAACTAATTTTCCTGTCAGCAAAATTTTTCATGCAGTCAAACCGGTACTCTCCGTTTTCAGGCACATCAATCTTGATTTTGCTTGTAACAGAGTCCCGGAGATTCTTGGAAAGATATTCGATTGTTGCGTTTCCCAGTTCGTGTGGAAATATTTCTTTTATGAATTTTGCCCTGTCGATTAGCGGAATATCAAGTCTCTCTCCGATATTCCATGCAAAATGCCTTAGTGCCGGAGATTTGATGGGATTATCCTCTTTAGAA
Organism: uncultured Alistipes sp.; assembly: GCA_944320685.1. Classification (GTDB taxonomy): domain Bacteria; phylum Bacteroidota; class Bacteroidia; order Bacteroidales; family Rikenellaceae; genus Alistipes. The sequence continues at coordinate 46,605 of CALUIK010000014.1, read as the reverse complement.
CGGATTGGTTTGTATAGTTCCGGTTGTCCGTAAGCCAAAGCATCTATGTTCTCATGAAGCGTTTCAAGTTCATCTTTGCTGAAAAACTCTGCCATAATATATGTGGTATAGTCATGAATGGTACTGACTATCGCAGTCCGTTTTTCCTTTTTCGCACGCTCCAACTCTTCTATTCGGACTTCATATTTTTCAAGATAGGAAGGTCTCTGCGTTACAATACTGACCGCACTGGCTGTATTGTCTGTTTGCGAAAGTACCTTTGGGTTATCAGTGTTTATCTCTATTGAAACGGCTTCTGTCTTGGTAGAAATATTACAGCCAAAAGAAAGATAGCCCTTGCCGAACAGTGAACAGAACAGGCGTTGCAGTGCAGCACATGAAAGGATTGCCATTACCGTTCCAATTATAAATGGAGCAGAGTAGCCAATCAAGCCAATCTGATGATTCTCATACAATATTGTGGAAACTGTCGCGAAAATGATACACGCCAATGCGAGGACAAGGCTTGCTTTCTTGTTGGTGGGTCTGTTGTTATCTGCCATAGACTGTCGTTATTTGAAATTTCACTACGGCAAAATTAGATGCCCGTTTGCAGATAGTAATAAATAACGATAGAAAATCAATCGGGAATTAAGAAAAAATATGGTTAGAGTATGATTTCCAGCGAAAAATCATACTCTAACCGATAAAAAGGGGGCAAAGACAAGCAGGTTAGCCCTTCCTTGTCAAAGTGATTTTAGTGGTCGCTTCACGTTTGTTGCTGTCCACGACTTTCATATAGCGTTGCGTGGTAGTAATACATTTGTGAGCCATCATGCTCTGGATGGTACGGATATCAGTTCCTGCGGCAGCTTGCAGGGTAGCAAATGTTCTGCGATATGAGTGGAAAGTGATGTCTTTCGTGATTCCGGCAGAACGAATCCATTCCTTCATAGGGTGTTGTGTCCAACTTCGTTTCAACCCTTTGAAAACCAATCCTGTCTTTTCAGGGCTGTAGTCAATCAGTCTCAACGCTTCATCGCTTATCGGAATGATGTCCTCTGTCTTGGTCTTTTGTGTAATGGTGTGGACGCATTTTCCACCGGCAGCAAAGTCAACGATTTCTTCCCAACAAAGGGAAAGTACATCGCTGAGCCGCAGGCTGGTCAGGCACGAAAAGAGGGAAGCAGTTTTTAGAACAGGTATCTTGCATGGTGTCTCGGCAAGTTTATACAACTCTTCGACAGACAGGTAGTCCTTTGCCACATCTTCCGTTTCAATCTTGTCCAGAAAGTCATTGACATTGGTCTTGATCATCCTGTTGCGATAGAGGATTTTCAAGAATCCTCTGAAAGTGGACCAATAACCAGCAGCGGAATTTCTTGAGACCTCTCTGTTCCGCTTTAGCTGCCTTGCATTGAGCAGGTATTCACGGAACTTGTTGCACAGGTCGACATCAATCTCTTCGAAAGTACACTTACCATGAACGAAGTTGTAAAAGTGCTGATAGACAAACGCCCATTTCTGGTCGTGTTTGCGGAGCTGCTTACGGTAATACTCCAGAAAATCGGCTTTGTACTTGTGCTTATCAAAGAAGTCATACCTTTCGTTCACAATGGCTTCAAACCTCCGGCATCGGATAGCCTCCGCCTTTTCCGACATGGCGGCATTGAAGTCCCTTTCTCTTTGGTTCTTCGGATTGGCATAGATGTAAATGTTCAATCCCTCATGACGGATGGTCTTCATCGTTTCCTGATCCCGGTAGCCCGGATAATAATCGAGGTAGAAAGACAGCATACCTTTCTTCAAAGGGCGTGTCCTGAGTGTAACTGTTTTGCATTCTGACATAATACAAAGGTTTTATTGTTATTTGAATCAATATTTTGCTGCGAAAATCCTTAATGATGTTGTGCAGACCGTAATCAGCATGGAATAATTTCCTGATAATTACAGTCGGTTGCATTTAGCCGCTAACGGGCTCCCATGATGTGGTCAAATTCCACTTTCAGGAAGCGCACGAAGCGACCTTTCTTCTCCCGTTTGATTTCGTGGAATTGCAGGATACCATAAACCGAATCCCGTGTAAGGTTGTATTTCTTCATGGCTTCCTGCACGGTGTAGTATTCCGATGAATCCTCTTCGGCGGTCTGTTTGGACAGGTCGAAATGAAGTTTGGAGTAAAATATCTGTCCGTGCTCTTTCTTCGAGGGAATGTTGTTGCGATAGACTTGCGAGCGGATGGCGACACGTGTCATTCCGTACTTCTTCTCAATCTCTTCTGGAGTGTACCATTCCGTCAGGGCATCGTCCGTCCTGTATTTGGCGAATATCGCATCAATGTGTTTCTTGCTGTAATAGTTGAATTGGCGGATTCTAACTTTAGGTACATCATGCTCTCTGGTGTATGTCCATACCCATTTGGTGTTTACCTTGTACTTTTCCGCTATCTGCTCGGCAGTATAATATTCGGTAATATCGACATCATCCTTTGGCCTGATGCTTTCGTAAGGTTTAGTTTTCAGCATCAGCTCAATGTCCGCACGCCGTATGAGTGACTTCTTACCGCTAATGCGGGAAGCCCGAAGTTTGTTTTCTTTGACCAACTTATAAATGTACTGACGAGTAACCCCCATAAGTTTGGCCGTTTGTGCAAACGAAAAGAAGTCTTGCCCCTCGGATGCTTGTTTGGGCTGTAACAGTTCCTGCATTTTCTTCAATTCACGCTTGCGTTCTCGAATGCGTTCTTTGTAACCGAGATTGGAACACTGATGACTGCAATAGCAAGTCGTCGTTTTCTTGGCGATGAATGGTTTTCCACACCATTGGCAAATCTTTCTTACTTCCATATTTTTCTAATTTATTTTGAGGTTCTATCTCTTTATTTCTCCACAAATCTGTCAATACACGTAAACCATTGTCAACACACGTCAACTACTGCGTCAGTGTGACATCGGGGCAAATCCCGAAAATGTTCCGTGGTAGAAATACGGTAGAAAAATATGGCGGACAACTGTCTCCGACTGCTATCAGCCGGATTTTGGTCAAATAAAAAAGCCACTGATTTACAGTGGCTTCGTTATAGTTGGTTCTAATTCGTTGCAGTCAGTTTTGTTCTTTCACTTTCCGATGCAGAATTTCGAGAATATGTTTTGCAGGATGTCGGCGGAGGTGATTTCGCCTGTGATCTCGCCGAGGTGGTTGACGGCGAGGCGGATATCCTCGCTCAACAGGTCCGACGTCAGGCCGTTGTGCAGCCCGTCGAGTGCCGCCTCCAGCGCCGTACGTGCCTCGCACAGGGCGTGGTAGTGGCGCTGGTTCGTTACGATAGCCTCGCCGCGGTATGCCGCCGTGGCGTCCACCGTGCTGCCGAGGGCCTCGGCGAGGGCCTGTATGCCTGCCCCTGTCTTGGCTGAAATTCGTATCGTATGCCCGTCCGTGTATCCGCTGTGCGATGTGCCGGCCGCCATATTGGGAGACGCTTCTCCTGCCGCACCATCCGCTGCCTCCGCTCTGTATGCAGGGGATGCTGCACCCGCATCTCCTGCCGCCGCGTTCCCTGCGGCGGATGTCTCGGATGTGATACCGGCGCCATTATTCCCGCCATTGGGCAGCAGGTCTATCTTGTTTATGATCTTGTACAGGACCTGCCCTTCGCCCAACCCTATCCCCGTCGCTGCGGCAAACTCCCTTTTCAGGGCTGCTTCGGCGTGGGACGTTGCCGTGTTGTATGTTGCGGCCTCATCATCCGGCGTGGTGAGCCACAGCACTATGCGGGCCTTTTCGATGGCCTGCCGCGTGCGGCTTATGCCCATCAGTTCGAGTGTGTCGCGGGTACGGTGTACGCCGGCGGTGTCGATGAAGCGGTATGCGACGCCGCCGATATTTATCTGCGCCTCTATTGTGTCGCGCGTGGTACCGGCGATCTCCGATACCATTGCGCGATCCTCGCCTGCGAGCCGGTTCAGGAGCGTGCTTTTGCCGACGTTGGGACGTCCGACTATGGCGACGGCGACGCCCTCTTTGAGGGCGTTGCCGAGGGCGAACGACGCGGCGAGCGATGACGTTTTGTCGCAGGTCTGGCGCAGAAGTGTTTCGAGCTGTGTGCGGTCGGCGAATTCGACATCCTCCTCCGAGAAGTCGAGTTCGAGTTCCAGTAGCGACGTTATGTGCAGCAGTTCCTCGCGCAGCGCATGCAGCTGGCCGGAGTACGCGCCGCGCAACTGCGTTGCGGCCACGGCGTGCGAAGCGCGCGACGACGCAGCGATCATGTCGGCTACGGCCTCGGCCTGCGCCAGATCCATGCGGCCCGTGAGGAATGCCCGCCGTGTGAACTCGCCTGCTTCGGCGGGGCGGGCTCCGGCGCGCACGAGGGCCTGCATGACGGCCCGTACTATGTACGACGACCCGTGTACCGATATTTCGACGGAATCCTCTCCCGTATACGAGTGTGGGGCGCGGAACGGTGTGACGACGGCCTCGTCTATGACCGTACCGTCGCCGTCGACCAGACGGCCGTATAGAGCCGTCGCCGCACGAGCCGAGGTGAGGGGCGTGCGGCCGCGGAAGAGCGTGCCGCACACCTCCAAGGCTCGGGGGCCGCTCACCCTGATCATGCAGAGTGCGCCGCCTGCGGCCGTGGCGGGGGCTGCTATGGTATCGTTGTCGCCGAATATCATCCTGCGTGCGTGGTTCAGCGTTTCTCTATCTTGAGGCGCTGGCCTATACTGAGCTTGTTGGGGTTCTTGATGCCGTTCCAGCGCATGATCTGCGTTGTGGTGACATGGTGCCGGCGGGCTATGGCGCCGAGGGTGTCGCCGCTCTTGACGCGGTAGTATATGACCGTCTGTTCGACCTTTTTCTTCTCCACGACGGCCGGATCGAGGTACTCCTTCAGGTATACCGAATCCTTGGCGAATATCGAGTCTTGGTGCGAGATGAATTCGGTTACGCGGTTTGCCGGCAGCACGAGGGTGTAGCTCTTGGTCGTTGCGGGTATGATGTCGAGTTTGTATTGCGGGTTTAGCATCTTGAGCGCCTCGTTCGAGACGTCTATCGTCGACGACACCTGTCCCAGATGGAGCAGGCGTGTTATCTGCACCGTGTCGACGGCGATGGGCATGGGCGGTTCGGTGTAGGTTATGTTGTGCGCCTGATGGTATGCGTAGGCGTACGAGGCGGCGATGAAGGCGGGGACATATCCTCGGGTCTCGCGCGGCAGGTAGTCGTATACGTCCCAGAACGACTGAGGGTTTCCTCCGGCACGGGCCATGGCCTTGTTGACGTTGCCCGGGCCGCAGTTGTATGCGGCGATGGCGAGGCTCCAGTCGTTGTACATGTCGTATAGGTCCTTCATGTAAAGGCATGCGGCGCGTGTGGCCTTGAGCGGGTCGTAACGCTCGTCGACCATCGAGTTCACCTCAAGGCCGTATGCCTTTGCCGTGGTGGGCATGAACTGCCATAGGCCTGCGGCGCCGGCACGCGAGTATGCCGTGGCCGAGAGGGCCGACTCGATGATGGCCATGGCGTGCAACTCGACAGGCAGGCCCGCCTTGAGCAGCTCTTCGTCTATCATCGGGAAGTAGTATTGCGAGAGCGACAGCACGCGGCTCATGAGGCCCGAGCCGTCGGTGTAACGCTGTATGTATGTGCGCACAAGCTGGTTGTAGGGCAGGTGTATGGGCGAGACGAGAGTCTTCAGGCGCGCCGCATACAGCGAGTCCTGCTGCGTGTCGGTGCTCATGTCGGCGGGCTCGCAGACATAGTCGTTGAAGAAGTTCTGCAGGGCGTCATCCACATGCTGCAGGTGCAGCTGCTCGGCGAGCGAGTCGGCGCGGGCGGGGGTGTAGTCGACGGCGAACCGTTCGTTACGGGGTTTCTTGTCGTGTTGCTGCTGGGCGTCGTGCCAAGCCTTCTGCCAGTCGCTTTCGCGGCGGCGGTACTCCTCTACCAGTGCGGCGAGCGAGTCTGCCCTCTGCTGTTCGAGGACGAGTTGTTTCTTGGCGCTAAGTTTCTTGGGTCTCTTCTGTGCGCGGGCCTCGGCGCAGGGTGCGGCTGCCAGCAGCACGAGGAGGATCGCTGTTATCGTTTTGTTCATCGTGTCAGGTCAGAATCTGATGTTTAGGTTAAATCCGAATGCAGGCTGCGTGCCGCTCACCTGCGTGTATGTTGTGTCGAACATCGGTTCGAGCGAGACGGTCAGGTCGTCCGACACGTCGAAGTCCTTCAAGTGGGCGTCGACATGGGCATCGATGGCTTGGAATGCGTATACCGCTATGGTGAGTATGATGCTCAGGTCGCGGTTGCGGCGGTATGCGTCGCGCAGGTTTTTGAGGTAGGTTGCCGAGTAGCGGCCGCCGAATTCGTCGTGCGACACGCCGTCGGGGTACTTTCCCGGGTTATTCTCGAAGTCGGCGCGCAGGGTGTATGCCGTTTTGAAGCGTTGGAACCCGCGGTTGTTCCAGTCGATGACGTATGCCATCGAGGCGAGGCCGCCGATGACGATGGGCACCTTCCAGTAGCTCTTGTTGTATACCTGCCCCGCGCCCGGGCATATGAGCGACAGGGTCGTGGCCTTCTTCACGCCCGACACCTCGTTGGTCGCGTAGTTTACGGCGGCGTCACCCAGAAAATATATGTACGACACGGCGGCCGTACCCCACAGTATCTGACGGGCGGTGTTCGCGCGTATCATCCGGCGTTGCAGTGAGTTGAGTTCTTCGGTGCGCGACATGCTCTCGGCCGTGATGGCGTCGTACTGCCGTTTGAGAGGTTTGTATAGCGACCCTTGGTGCACGGCCAGCCCTATCGAGGTGCCGAGCGTGGTGTAGAGCACGGGCAGTTTCCAGTATTGTTTGTTGTATATCTGTCCGTAGCCGGGCATTACGGCCGCCATCCAGCACACCTTCGACAGCGAAGCCGAGTCGCTGAAGAGGGGTTCGCGCACCTTTTCGGTGCGGAGAGAGTCGGTTTCGCGCAGGCTGCGGCGGCGCACCTTTTCGCGGCGGCGTTTGCCGTCGTTCTCTTCTGTCGCTCTCCCCTGCGGCGCGTCGGCGGGAAACAGGTCCGCCTCTTCCGTGACGATGAGGCCGGTGCGCAGCGAGTCGGGCAGGAGTACGGCAAGCGAGTCGGACATATCCGCCGCGAGCGGGTCGGGACGGTTTGCGGGCTCCGCCGGCGCCCCCGTTGCGGCCGCGATCGCGGGCAGCATGGCCTGAAGCGAGTCGGGCAGGAGCCTGATGAGCGAATCGACGGGTATGGCGCGCAGCGCCTCGGCGTTGATCCCTTCCGGCAGGGAGCCTGCGGGCAGCATCTTCAGGAGCGAATCGGCGGATATGCTTGGCGGTGTCGTGCCTTGGCTGCGTGCCGTTGTGTCGCGGCGCTGGACCATGCCTCCCTTGACTGATTGCAGGTTGCCGCGCTTTACGTTCTGTGCGCGACATTCAGAGGCCGCCGCGGCGAATACGGCTACAAGGGCTGTTGTCAGCAACGGACGCAACATATGCAGCGCGCATGCCCCGAGGGCCGCAGCGCGTCGTGCGAAGGTTGTGTGTAGCCTGTTGTGGGTCGACATTCCCGTGCGCTTGTGCTGGATTTGCTGTTTCGGGTTTTTGTGGAGGGTCAGTTGCCCCGCTGGCGCAGGCGTTCGATGATGGCGTCGATCTCGCTGTCATCCGAGAACTCGATGACGATCCTGCCGCCGCCGTTACGGCCGCGCTTGATGCTTATGTTCTGCGAGAAGTAGGGTTCGAGCTGTTCCACCAGCCGCGAGTACGATTCGGGGTACTCCTCCTCCTCGTCCGCGGGGGGCGGTGCCTGCATGGCGGCCTTGCGTGCGAGTTCCTCGGTCTGCCTTACCGAGAGCCCGCTGCGGAGACACTTCTTCAGGGCCTTGACCTGCTTTTCGCGTGGGATGCCGGCCAGAGCCTTGGCATGGCCCATTGTTATGAGGCCCTCCTTGAGTGCGAGCTGCACCTCGTCGGGCAGCGAAAGCAGGCGCATGTAGTTCGACACGGTCGACCGTTTCTTGCCCACCTTGTCGGCCATCTGCTCCTGCGTCAGGCCGCACTCGTCGATCAGGCGCTGCATGCCGAGGGCTATCTCTATGGCGTTGAGGTCCTGACGCTGTATATTCTCGACGAGGGCCATGGCATGGAGGTTCTCGTCGTCGGCCTCGCGCACGTATGCGGGCAGTGTTTCGAGTCCCGCCATGCGCGAGGCTCGCCAGCGGCGCTCGCCGCTGATGATTACATAACGGTCGTCGCCGTCGCGGCGCACCGTGATGGGCTGTATGATGCCGAGCTGGCGGATCGAGTCGGCAAGTTCGCGCAGCGCCTCCTCGTCGAAGGCCGTGCGGGGCTGCGTGGGGTTGGGTACGATCTGCTCGATTGCGATCTGGGCCATGTGGCTCATGGGCGCGACCTTGGCGGCGATGTTCTCGGTGCCGAAGATGGCGTCCAACCCTCGTCCTAATCCTTTCTGTTTCATATCTCGATGTCGTTGTTATCGGGTTAGGCCCTTGTCGGAAGCCTGGTCCCCGTCGTTTCGGGCCTTTGCGCGGGCGGCCTTGCGGTTGCGCATGAGCAGCTCCTTGGCCAGCGCCAGATAGTTTGCCGAGCCTGTGGCGGCGGCGTCATAGAGCATGACGGGCTTGCCGTGCGAGGGAGCTTCGCCGAGGCGTATGTTGCGCTGGATGACCGTATCGAAGGCCAGCGGGCCGAAGTGCTCGCGTACCTCTGCGGCCACTTGGTTGTTGAGGCGGTTGCGCATGTACATCGTCAGTACGAAACCCTCGATTTCGAGGGCGGGGTTGAGGCCGTTCTTGACGATCTTGATGGTGTTGAGCAGCTTGCTCAACCCTTCGAGCGCCAGATACTCGCACTGTACGGGTATGAGGACCGTATCGGCGGCCGTGAGTATGTTGACCGTGGTATATCCGAGCGAGGGCGAGCAGTCGACGAGTATGTAGTCGAAGCTGTCGCGTACCTGATCGACGATGCCCTTTATTACGAAGTGCCCGTTCTCCATCTTTGGCAGTTCGGTGTCGGCGGCGACCAGATCTATTCTCGACGGGAGCAGTTTTAGGTTCTTGATGTCGGGGCTCTGCAGGATCACCTCTTCGGCCCGTTTCTCACCCACGATACACTCGTATATGCCTTCGAGGTCGATGTCGAATCCGAGCCCCGAGGTGGCGTTTGCCTGCGGGTCGGCGTCGATCAGGAGCACCTTTCGCCCGAGCAGCGCGAGCGAGGCGGCGAGGTTTATGGCGGTGGTGGTTTTGCCTACGCCGCCCTTTTGGTTTGCTAAAGCTATTACTTTCGACATACTTTCTTGTTGCGATCTTGTGCGGATACTGTCCGGAATAAAACATTGCTTGGGACCCTTGCGCCGCCATCGACGGCATGTTTTGTGCCGTGGCGGAGGATCGGGATACAATCGGACAAAATTAATCATTTTAAATCGAATAAAACAACGGTTGCGGAAAAATGATTAACTTTGTAGAATCGTAACACGTATGCTAAAACGTCTACAATATGACTGAAGGGAGTGGTAACGGCGGTGCCGGCACGGTGCCGTGCCGGCCTTCGGCCGCCGGATACGGGTGGAGCGATCTGGTTGTCGCGGGGCTTATATTCGTCTTCGCACAGTGGGTGGCGGTCTTCGTATACGGGCTCTTCGGCGGGGAGCCGCCCGCGGAGGATACCGCAGGGGCGGGGTTTCTGCGCGGGCGGTACATTGCGGCGGTATATACCATCGCGATGGTGCTGTGCATCGCCATGCTTGCTCTTTACGGCCGCGTCATGGGCCGCAGCGTGCGCCTGTCGTTCCGTGCGCCGGGCTGGGCCTCGCCCATACGCATCCTGAGCGGTTACCTGCTCCTGTGGTGCTTCTCCATCGCCGTCGAACCTTTGGCGTCGCTGCTTCCGTCGTGCAGTTCCGACATGGGCAGCGGCGGGTGGTTCCTCGTCTGTTCGGTCTTGGCTGCGCCGCTGTTCGAGGAGATCATCTTCCGCGGGTTCCTCACCGGCGGCATGCGCCGCGCCTACGGCGGCGTGGCGGCGTGGATATGGCCTGCCGTTGTCTTCGCTGCGGTGCATATCTCCCCTGCGGGCATGGTGAGCGCTCTGGCCGGAGGCTTGGTGCTGGGATTTTACTATCTGCGCTACCGGTCGCTCGTGATCGTGATCGTGCTGCATGCCCTGAATAACATGACCGCATGTTTTCTCGACGTCGTTGGCGCCGGCGACTTGACGGTGCGCGACCTTGCCGGCGGCCCATGTGCCGCCACGGCCGTATATGCCGTTTGCGGCGTTATCTCCGCCGCGGCCCTCGTGCGCATGTGCGTGCTGGTACGGCGTATAAAAAAGGAGGATTGTGCGGCCGCAGAGTAATAATCGCGGCGAGGTTTACGTTATTTGGGAGTAAAAATGTATCTTTGTCGGTTGTTATGCGCCTTGTAGTGAAAATATTGCTCGCAGCGGCGGTTGCAGGCATGACGTCATGCCGTGACCTGCCGGATTACCTCGTGAGCGACAACACCGTGGCCAAGGTCGGCCGCAAGGAGCTTAAGACCAATGAGATAATCGAGGCCATGCCGGCCAACGTCTCGGGTGACGACAGCGCGTCGTTCGTCAGGCTGTATGTCGAGCGGTGGCTTGTGCGGCAGCTTAAGGTGGAGGAGGCCGACGAACTCTTTTCGGGCTCGGAGGCGGATATTGACCGCATGGTCGAGGAGTACCGCCATTCGCTTCTTATGCGCAAGGTGGACCAATACTACGTCGAGCAGCAGATGAGCGCCGACTTCACCGACAAGGATATCGCCGATTATTACAATACCCATAAGGCGGACTTCATTCTCGACCGCACGCTGGTCAAGGGACGCGTGCTGCGGTTCGACGCCGCGTACCGCCAGAGCAAGACGCTCATGGCTCAGATGCGCGAGGCTGCCACGTCGCAGAGTGCAGCCAAGACCCTCTCGGAGATATGCGAGAAGAACGGGTTTGAACTTGTGGACAAGCGTTCGGAGTGGGTCGGCTTCTCCGATTTCCTGACCTACCTCCCCGCGGCGCAGTCGCAGGACAACGAACACCTGCTCGACAAGACGGGCATACAGCAGATCGACGCCGGCGACAAACGTTACTATTTCGATTTCACGTCGGTATGCCGCAAGGGCAATGTGGCGCCGCTGGAGGTCGTCTCGGAGAATATACGCCGCATCCTCATCACGCAGCGCCGCAGCGAGATAATCAAGGCGCATGAGGAGCAGATCGTCTCGGAGGCCATCTCCTCGGGGCATGCCCGCATATATGCCGATACGGCCGGCGGTACGGAGAAACCATGAATGTATTAGTTAAGGAATTATTGATGATATGCTGAAGAAGATTTTATTGGCCTTGACCGTAACGGTCGTGTCGGCATCGGGATTGCTCATGGCACAGAAACGGCAGGTTATGCTCGATAAGGTTGTAGCCGTAGTGGGAGGTTCGGCCATACTCTATTCCGACGTTGAGACCTACGCCGGCCTGTTGGTAGAGCAGCGGCGCGCACAGGGGTATACGTCGGACCGCGACCCCATGAACGAGGCTCTGGAGGCGCTCATGAAGCAGAAACTGCTCTACAATCAGGCGCAGATCGACTCTATCGAGCTGATGGGCAACGTACAGTCGTATGTCGAGGAGCAGATACAGGGCATGATCGCCGAGGAGGGTTCTATTGCGGCGCTGGAGGCGCGCCAGCACATGCCCATCTATACGTTCCGTGACATCCTGACGCAGCGCATCACCGAGCAGGAGTATGCCAGCCAGATGCAGGAGCACGTTATCGGCGACGTGACGGTTACGCCGGGCGAGGTCGAGCGCTATTTCAAGTCGCTCAAGGAGGATGAGTTGCCGTTGGTGCCCAAGCAGTACATGTACGCGCAGATCGTTCGTTACCCCTCGTCGCAGGAGGTGGCCAAGCAGCGTGCGCGCGAGCGTCTTCTGGAGATGCGCGAACGTATCATTACGGGCAAGTCGTCGCTGCCGCTTCTGGCCCGGCTCTACTCGGCCGACCCGGGTTCCGCCATGCGCGGCGGCGAATTGACCTACGGCCCGCTGTCACAGTGGCAGCCGCCCTTTGCCGAGGCTGCGGGCGAGCTTAAGGCGGGGCAGCTCTCGGAGATCGTCGAGACCGAGTACGGCATGCACATCATCGAATTGATGGAGGAGCCCAAGAACGGCAATTACCGCCTGCGGCATATCCTGATACGGCCGACCTATACGGACGAGGAGCTGTTGGAGCCTACGCGCTTTCTGGACAGCGTTGCCGGTCTGATCCGCGCCGACTCTATGACCTTCGAGGAGGCCGCCATGAAGTTCTCGGAGGACCCGCTGACGAAGATGAACGGAGGTCTGGTGTCGAACCACGACCTGCTGTCGAGCAATCCGCAGTTCTCTAACGTGAAGTATACGGCGACGAAGTTCCGTGAGGAGGATTTCGGCGAGGGCCGCAGCCTGAAGGATTACATCGCCATCTCGAACATGAAGGAGGGGGAAATTTCGGCGCCGTATCAGGCCGAGGACCTCAGTGGCAACGAGTTGAGCAAGATAGTCAAGTTGCTGAAGGTGATCCCGCCCCATCCCGCGTCGCTCAACGAGGACTACCTCACCATCGAGGAGATGGCGTTGCACGACAAGCAGGCCAAGATATTCGATGCGTGGCTCAAGGAGAAGATTGACGGGATATATGTATTCATCGACCCTGAGTTCCGCAACGGGGAGTTCGAGTACAAGAATTGGGTGAAGTAACGAATCGCATAAAGGGCTGTCGCGTGCGCCGTATATTGTCGGTCATATCTGTCGTGGGGCTCTTTGCGGCTCTTTTCCTGTCGCAGGCATGGGCCTACCGCGGAGCGGGGGCGGCAGCGCAGGCCGCGGCCGCGGACCGCGCGCAGGAGGCGGCTGCGGCGCGTGGCGGACGGGCGATGCAGGACACAGCCCGCAAGCCGCAGCCACGAAAGGTCGATTACATGGCCGACGAGGTGCGCCCCTACAACAACGGGCGCGACAGCGTCATCTGCTTCACGGGCAACTTCGCCGCACATCACAACGGCGCGGTTATCGTCTGCGACAGTGCCGTGCGTTACGGCGACTCGCAGATGCGTTTTTTCGGGCGTGTCATAATAAATCAGGATTCGGTATATATCTACGGCGACAGCGCCGTCTACGACGGTGCGAACTCGTTGGCCGAGGTTTACGCCCCGATAGTGAAGGTCGTGGACGGCGACGCGCTTCTCTATACCTATAATTTCAGTTTCAACACGCAGGAGAAGGTGGGCCGCTACACGGGCGGGGGCGTCATGCTGCACGACGACAACATCATCGAGTCGCAGCGCGGCTACTACTATGCCGACACCCATGACGTGGTGTGCGTCGACGAGGTGGAGATGCACGGCGCCGACTACGACATGAAGAGCGATTCGGTCATATACAACATCTCGACCGAGTCGGCCCGTTTTTTTACGGGTAGCGAGATATGGAACGTGGACGGCGACTACCTTTCGGCCGAGGAGGGCGCCTACGACAAGGACGAGCAGTGCTACAAGGTTACACGCGACGGCTATATCCTCACCGACGGGCAGGAGATGTGGGGCGACACGATATACTACTACCGTCAGACGGAGCATGTGGTGTCGCGCCGCAATATCCAGATGCACGATTTCGACAACAAGGTGCTGGCTTTCGGCGGCTATGCCGAGTATTGGAAACACCCGGGCAATGCCCTGCTTACGCTCGATCCCGCCGTGGTGAGCTACGATACGCTTCAGGGCGATTCGGTCTTCATGCGCGCCGATTCGATGTTGCTCTTCACCATCTCGCCCGCGCAGGAGCGTGCCGACTCTCTGGCTGCGGCCGCGGCCGCGGATAGCATACGTGCTGCAGGGGACGGCGGCGCCGGTTCGGACGGGGCGTCGGATGGCGCCGTGCAGCCGGAGAAGACGGTTTCGGATGAGCATCGCGGGGCGTTCGAGAGCCGCCGCATGACGAAGACGGATGTGGCGGATGCCGAAAGTGACGTGTCGGAGACCGAAGGCGGCGGAGAGTTCGCGCCCGAAGCGTATGCGGCCGACACACTGGCGGCCGATTCGTTGTCGTTGCCGGACACTCTCGATGCCAAGGCCCGCAAGGCTCTGGAGCGCGAGCGCGTCAAGGCCCTCAAGGCGGAGGCGAAACGGGTGAAGGCGGCAGCTCGCAAGCAGAAGCTCGACTCCATAGCGATGAAGCGTCAGGCGAAGGCCACGGCGCAGCTCGATAAGATGAAGGCCGTGGAGCTGGAGCGTGCGGCAAAGGCTTCGGCGCGCGATTCCGTGCGGCGTGCAAAGGCGCGCGAGCGGGCGTTGAAGCGCGGGCGCGACGTTTCGCACCTCGACTCGTTGGATGCCGCGGCGCGTGAGCGCGATGCCCGTATACGGGACAGCATCTCGAATCTTGGCTCGATGCGGGGCGACTCGGTCGCGGGCGATTCCGTTGCGGCGATACCCGAAGCTCCCGTCCTGCCGGACAGCGCGGCCATTGCGGGCGACACGCTGCCTGCGGACAGCGCCTACCGCCTCGTGAAGGCGTACCGCAACGTGCGGGTCTACCGCAGCGATGCGCAGATGGCGTGTGACTCGCTGGTGAGCAGTTCGACCGACTCGATAGTGTACCTCTACCTCGACCCGCTGCTGTGGAACAACTCGAACCAGATAGCCTCGGACGAGGTCGACGTATATACGGAGAACCGCCAGATCATGCGTGCGGAGTTCATCGGCGCGCCGATCATGGTCGCCGAAATCGACACCGTATACTACAACCAAGTCGCGGGCAAGCAGATGACGGCCTTTTTCCGTGACAATGAGATCTACCGCAACGACGTGAACGGCAACGTGCAGACGATATATTTCCAGCGGGAGGATGAGACGTCGCCCGTGGTGACGGAGATGATCTATCTCGAGAGCGCTTCGGCGTCGTTCTATATCGAGGACAAGGAGCTCGTGGGCATGACCTACCGCAACGACGTGCCCTTCACGCTCTATCCCATAGCGCAGGTGCCGCCGTCACAGCCCATGCGGCTCAAGAACTTCAAGTGGGAGCCGTGGCGGCGCCCCACGCGGGAGACGATCTTCGATATGGAGATACGGCCGTCGCGGCGCGAGGAGAGCCTTGCGCGCGAGCGTCCGCGCTTCGGTATCGTGGAGCGCATGGACCGCTACAAGGAGCGTCTGCTGCAGCGTGGCGAATGGGTCGACCGCGAGGACGAGCTCAAGCCCGAAGTGGTCGAGTGGCGCGATACGCGCGAGCGGTGACGCGGTGGCGAGCCGAATGTGATAAACGGATGAAAAATGTGTGAAAAGGTGTCCCGTAACGGCTCCTTTCCGCACATTTTTTGCCGTGAGCGCCGTCGGTGTCCCTTTTGTCGGCGGCAGGAGCCTAAAATTTCCGGAAAAAGTTGGTAGGGGAAGTGTTTTTTTCTTAATTTTACGGTTGACTATTCAACTATTAACCTTAAAACCCTAAATCATGAGTTCGAAATTATCCCGTTTGGACTTCCTTCGCTTCTCGGCTTTGGGAGCATCCGCGCTCATCCTTCCTCGATCGGTGACGGCGGCCATGGCCCCCAAGAAGGCGAAGAAGGGCGATGTGAACGATCTGATCAACATCGCATTCATCGGATTGGGCCAGCAGGCCATATATCTGATGAGCGGTTTCATCACCATCCCCAACGTACGTGTTGTCGCCGGCTGCGACGTCTACGACATCAAGCGCGAACGTTTCCAGAACCGCGTGAACAAGTATTATGCCGATCAGGGCATCAAGAACAAGCTCGACATGTACATCCGTTACGAGGAGGTGCTGGCGCGTGAGGATATCGATGCCGTTGTCATCGCCACGCCCGACCACCAGCATGCCATCATCGCCATTGCGGCGTGCCGTGCAGGCAAGGACGTATACCTCGAGAAACCGCTTACCTTCACCATATACGAGGGTCAGCAGCTCGTGAAAGCCGTACGCGAGAACAACCGTGTCCTTCAGGTGGGGAGCATGCAGCGCTCTATGGCCGAGTTCATCCACGCGGCGAATGTCGTACGCGAGGGGCGTCTGGGCAAGATCTCGGTTATGAAGGCCCACGTGGGCGATGGCCCGAAGCCGTACGACCTGCCCGCGCAGGAGGTGCCAGCAGGTCTGGACTGGGATTTGTGGCTCGGACCTTTGGCCGACACGTGGCATTACAACCATGAACTCAACCCTCTGATCCTCGAAAACGGCGGCGACGAGTGCTGGGGCGCATGGCGTTGGTACAAGGGCCTCGGCGGCGGTTATACCACCGACTGGGGCGCGCACATGTTCGACATAGGGCAGTGGGCCATCGGTAAGGACGGCTCTGGCCCCGTCGAGATACTGCCTCCCGCAAGCAGCCCGTACGAGTGCCTCACCTACCGCTACGACAACGGCATCGAGATGCTGCAGCAGAAGTTCGACGGCGGCAAGCAGGGCATCAAGATCTACGGCGAGAACGGCTGGATTCAGGTATGCCGCGGCGAGTTCCTCGCCTCGTCTCCTGAGTTCATGCCGAGCGAGGTGGATCAGAAGGCCATCTATGAGACCAACGTGCCCCACTACCAGAGCTTCGTCGACAGCATCCGCTCGCGCCGCGACCCGAGCGTGCCCGTCGAGGTGGGCCACAGTTCGTGCACGGTCTGCAACTTGGGCAACATAGCATACGACCTTAACCGTCCTCTGCAGTGGAACCCCATCGTGCAGAAGTTCATGGACGACCCCGAGGCTACGAAGCAGCTCCACTACGAGTACCGCAAGCCTTATACGCTGGGATAAAAGGTTGACAGCTGCGCTTTTCGTTATGCGCCCGACATCCGTCGTGGCGCATTTTTTCCGCTGTCCGTATCCGGGTGGGGACGTGGCGGCCGAGGCGGATAATATGCCGCACCGCGGGATAAAAAAACAGCGGTTACGGAATTCCGTAACCGCTGCCGTCGCGATTCCAGTTTAGGTTACTTGGCTGCGGCGCAGTCCTCGGCCGTGCAGTTGAGATAGTTGGCCTTGAGGTAGTCGATGCTCATCTTGACGCACTCCATCGGGGTCTTGCCCATGCTGGGGTCGTCCTGCTCGACTATGAGCCACTTGCTGCCCACCTCCTCGGCTGCGGCGATGATGGCGGGGACATCCTGCAGACCCTCGCCCAGAGGACGGAACTCGAAGGTGCCGGCCTTCTTCTGCTCGCCCTCGTTGAGGCCGATCAGTGCGTACGGGTCACCCTCCTGCTTGCCCTCGGCATAGAAGTCCTTGACGTGTACCAGAGGCGAACGGCCGGCATACTTCTTGAGGTAAGCCACGGGATCCTCGCCGCTGTACTTTACCCAGCACTCGTCGAGCTCGGTCTGGAGCAGGTCGGCGGGTACGTTGGCATAGAGGTAGTCCAGTCCGTACTGTCCGTCCTCGAGTTTGGTGAACTCGAAGTCGTGGTTGTGGTAGAGCAGCGTCATGCCTGCGTCCTTGACCTTCTGTCCGATGGTGCGGATCTCCTCAACCATCTGCATGAAGAGTTCGCCATTGGGACGGCGCTCCTCGGTAACGTAGGGTACGACGATGTACTGGCATCCTACGGCCTTGTAGTCGGCGATGACCTTGTCGATGTCGGCGAGCATGTCGGCCAGAGGCACGTGTGCCGAGATGGGGTTGAGCCCGATCTCGTCGCACATGGCCTTCACCTGCTCGGGCGTGTTGTCGTACAGGCCGGCGAACTCGACGCCGTCGTAGCCCATATCCTTAACCTTCTGGAGAGTGCCCTTGAAGTCTTTGGCCATGTCGTCGCGGATGCTGTAGAGTTGCAGTCCGATGGGGAGTTTGTTGGCGCAGGCGTCGCACTCGGCGCTCTTCTTGGCGGTGTTGCCGCCGCACGATGCCAACGAGATGCAGGTAGCGGCAGTCATAATGAGTGAGTAGAATCTTTTCATGGTTTGTATGTTAATGTGTTCCGTCTATTTTTCCATTATAGTAGTGCAAATATATGATTTTTTTGCGTGATTGACGCATGATTCGCACATTAATCGCATGTCGGCCGGCCGTTGCGGGTGCCGTTTCTGCATCATTCATGGCAGTTGGGGCGCTGGAAGAGTATGGCGAGTGCGGCGCAGCATCCCATGATGAACGGGTAGTATAGGTGCGGTATGATCTGTATGGGCGATACGGCCGAGAGGCCCGCGGCCATGAGCAGCTGCGCGCCGTAGGGGATTATTCCCTGCACGAAGCACGAGAATGTGTCCAGAAGGCTGGCGGCGCGGCGCGGCGGTATGCCGAAGCGGCCGGCTATGTCGCGCGATATCGAGCCGACGGATATTATGGCGACGGTGTTGTTTGCGGTGCATATGTCGGCGAAGACGGCGAGCGAGGCGATGGCGGCCTCGGCGCCGCGGCGGGAGCGTATGCGCGAGGTGAGGCGCGAGATGATGTAGTCGATCCCGCCGCCGATACGTATCATTTCGAGCATGCCGCCGGCCATCATGGTTATTATTATGAGTTCACCCATCGATGCCATGCCGCTGCCCATGGCGACGGTCCAATCTACGGGGTTCATGGTGCCGGCGACGAGCCCTATGGCGCCGGCGGAGAGTATGCCGAGGGTGAGCACCACCAGTACGTTGACACCCATTATGGCGGTTGCGAGCACCAGCAGGTAGGGTATGACGGTGACGTACGGCACCTCGCCGCCGCCGTCGTATACGAAACTGTGGCTCTGCGAGAAGATGTATATGGCAAGGGTTATGATGGCCGCGGGGGCGACGATGAGCAGGTTTGTGCGGAACTTGTCACGCATGGAGCACCCTTGAGTGCGGGTTGCGGCTATTGTGGTGTCGGATATGAACGAGAGGTTGTCGCCGAAGAATGCGCCGCCGACGACTATGGCGACGATCCATGCCGTGTCGCACCCCGTCTGCTGGGCTATGGCCGAGGCTATGGGCGCGAGGGCGACGATGGTGCCGACCGAGGTGCCTATGGAGATCGAGGTGAAGCAGGAGGCTATGAAGAGGCCCGCGGGGAGGAACTCCTCGGGCACCACGCGCAGGGTGAGTGCCACGGTGGCGTCGACGGCGCCCATCTGCTTCGTGGAGGCGGCGAAGGCCCCCGCCAGCACGAAGATCCATATCATGAGCATGATGTTGGGCTCCGTCGCGCCGCGCGAGTAGTCGTCGATACGTTCGACGAGAGGCTTCCGTGACATGGCCACGGCGCATATCGAGGCGGCGAGCGCGGCTACGGTGATGGGTATCTTGTAGAAGTCGCCTACTATGAGCGAACCGGCGAGATATACGCCAAGAAATATCGCTAAAGGCGCCAGCGCGCGGATGTTTCCTGTGGAGTTCATCGAACGGGGGTTTTGATCGGTAAAAATAGTTTTTTTTGCTATATTTACTTGTAAAAACGGATACTAAAATGAATATTCGCAGACTCTTTTTTGTTCTCCTGTTGGGTGCCGGCCTCGGCGGGGCGTCGTGCTCGGACCACCTTATCTCCGATGCGGCGCGCCGCAGGGAGGTCCATGACAAATTCGAGGCGCGGCGCTCGGTCTTCACCGAGGATGGGCTCTTTGCGGTTTTCGACGGTGAGATGACCGCGGCCGAGCGCGAGGCTATGGAGTTCCTCTACGGGTCTATGAGTACGGCCGACATGGGCGACTACGACGGGGAGTTCTTCCTCGGGAACGTGCGCAGCGCTCTGCGGGCGCGTGACGAGATGCCGTGGGGCCGAGACATTCCGGAGGAGCTGTTCCGACACTTCGTGCTGCCCGTGCGCGTTAACAACGAGCGGCTCGACGGGTTCCGCATGCTATATTACGACACGCTCCGCAAGCGCGTCGGGGGTCTCTCGCTGCACGATGCCGCCCTCGAGATCAACCATTGGTGCCACGAGAAGGCTACCTATACCCCGTCGGATGCCCGCACGTCGTCTCCGCTGGCGGTGATACGTACGGCGGAGGGGCGTTGCGGCGAGGAGTCTACCTTCACCGTCGCGGCGATGCGTGCTGTGGGCATACCGGCGCGTCAGGTCTACACGCCGCGCTGGGCGCACACCGACGACAACCATGCGTGGGTCGAGGTGTGGGTCGACGGCCGCTGGCGTTTCCTCGGGGCGTGCGAGCCCGAGCCTGAGCTCGACGTGGCGTGGTTCAACGAGCCTGCCGCGCGTGCCATGCTCATGCATACGCGCGTCTACGGCGACTACCACGGTCCGGAGGATGTGATACAGCGCACCGAGTGCTTCACCGAGATCAACGTCGTGGAAACCTACGCCCCCGTGCGGCGGTCTGTCGTGACGGTTACGGATACCGATGGCAACCCCGTTGCGGGTGCGGCCGTGGAGTTCAAGATATTCAACTACGGGGAGTATTGCACGGTGGTGACGCTCACGAGCGACGGGAGTGGCGAGGTGTCGCTCCACACGGGGCTCGGCGACATGGTAGTGTGGGCGTCGCATGGGGGACGCTTCGGCGTTGCGAAGCTTGGGGGCGAGGACCTTACCGTGGCGCTCGACCGCAGACAGGGCGACACCTTCGCCGTGGAGTTCGACCTGACGCCGCCGGCGGCGGGCCGCATCTCCGTCGAGGTGCCGGAGGAGGCCATTGCGGCCAACAGGGAGCGCTTGGCGCGCGAGGACTCGATACGCATGGCCTACACCTCGACGTTCATGACGGCGGAGCGGTGTGAAGGCTGCGATGCGGCCACGCGCGACTTGCTGACCGCCGCACGGGGCAACTGGCGCGACGTGAAGGCGTTTCTGGAGGGTGCGGGCGACGATCGCGACCGTGCCGTGGCGATGCTCTCGGCCGTCTCGCGCAAGGACCTGCGCGACACGCCGCTGGACGTGTTGCGCGACGCCCTTGAGTCCACCCCTGCGGCTGCGCTTACAGACGAATATGTGCGGTACGTGCTCTCGCCTCGCGTGGCGGACGAGTTCCTGCGCCCGTACCGACGCGAGATCCGCGCCGTGCTGGGCCCCGATCTGGGGATGTCGCCCGCGGCGGCCGACATCATAGCGTGGACGCGTGACAACATCCTGCCGGCCGACGGCTATAACCCGCTGCAGTTGCAGGCGACGCCTGCGGGAACGCTGCGCACGCGCCGTGCCGATGCCCTGTCGCGCGACATATTCTTCGTGGCGGCGTGCCGCTCGTTCGGCATTGCCGCGCGGCGCGACGTGCTTACGGGCAAGGCGCAGTACATGGGCGACGACGGCTGGGTCGACGTGCTGCTCGATGGCCCCGTCGCCGAGCGCGAGAGCCGTACGGGTTTCCTGCGTATGGGATACGAGGCAAAGGATACACGCCTTGCCAACCCCGACTACTACCGCCATTTCACCATATCGAGGATCGAGGATGGCCGCTGCCGCCTTCTGGAGTTCTCGGGCGGCGACGCCACGGAACTTGGAGCCGGCGCCTCGGCCTCGAGTTTCAGCCGTTCGTTCGAACTTGAGGAGGGGTGTTACCTTCTGACGTCGGGCAACCGTATGGCCAGCGGCAAGGTGCTGTCGCGCGGCGTCGTCTTCCGCATCGAGGATGGCCGGACGACGGATGTGGAGCTCGTGATACGCGCAGCCGATGACGATATAGGTGTCGTCGGTTTCATCGACGCCGAGTGCCGCTACCTGCCCGAAGGTGCGGCGGAGGAGCGTTCGCTGCTCTCGACGACGGGCCGCGGATACTTCCTGCTTGCCGTCGTGGGTGCTGGCGACGAACCTACGAACCATGCCCTGCGCGATCTGGCTTCATTGTCGGACGAACTGGCCGAGTGGGGGCGTCCGGTCGTTGTCTTGAACCGCAGTGCGGAGGAGGCCGCCAGGTTCGACCGCACGCTTCTGGGCGGCGTGAGGCCGTCGTACGGTGTGGATGCCGGCGGCAAGGTTGCGACGATGTTGTGCGAGGGATGCAAGGCGCCGTCGCCGACGATGCCCGTGGTGGCCGTCTGCGACAGCTTCGGGCGCGTGGTATATTTCACACAAGGCTACAACACCTCGCTGGCGGACCAGCTACGCAATGTCATCCACAAGCTGTGATACCACGCGGCGGTCGGTGCGCCGTACGGCATGCTCCTCGGCCGTGTCGGCCGCGAAGCTGACACGCGGGTTGCGGTAAAGCATGCCGTCGTCGGCGACGGGCCCGCGGGCCGTCGAGTGGAACTCGGCGGCGTGTGTCGCTTGGGCTATGGCGGCTATGTTCGAGGGGCGTATTCCGGCGCCCGGCATGACGGTGATGCGCCCTGCGGCCTGCTCGACGAGGCGTGCTATGAGCGGCGCTCCCGCCTCGGCCGTAGCCTCCTGTCCCGAGGTGAGCAGGCGGTCGCACCCCAGCGCAATGATCTGTTCGAGAGCGCCGTACGGGTCGCGGCATACGTCGAAGGCGCGGTGGAACGTCACCGACATGTCTCCGGCGGCCTCCACCATGCGGCGGCACGCCGCCATATCGACCTCCCCGTCTGCCGTCAGCGCCCCTATGACGACGCCGTGCACCCCCGTGCGGCGGCACAACTCGATGTCGCGCACCATGATGCCGACCTCGTCCGAGGTGTAGAGGAACGACCCCTCGCGGGCTCGGATCAGGACGTTCACGTCGATGGAGAGGTCCTCGGCCTGTGCCACGGCCTCTATGGTTCCGGCAGAGGGGGTTATGCCCCCTGCGCCGATGGCCGAGCAGAGTTCTATGCGCACGGCCCCGCCGGCCTGCGCCTCGCGCGCCTCGTCGAGGGAGGCGCAGCATACTTCTATCTTTCTCATGCGGATCGTTTTTAATATCTTATAAAGGCAGTAGCCTTTTGACCATGACATACTCCCCGTCCGTGGCTTCGGCGACGGTGAATCCCGCCCTTTGGTAGAGCCTCACGGCGGGGTTGGCGCGCTGTACCGAGAGCGGCACGGCAGTGTATCCCTCGCGTGGCAGCGGCACTCCTCCTCCTTGGCATATGGCATTGCAGAGGGTTTTTTCTGTCAACATAGGTGTCTCGTTGCGGCGTATGGGCATGAGTGGTGGGTATTAGTGCCGGTGCACGGTGCCGAAGTTAGCGATTTTTTGCGGTTCTGCCGCATGCGTGCTCCGGAAAACGGCGCGCGTGAACTCATGTCGCAGGGTGATCCTGAAATATGTACCGGCGCAATCCCGAAAAGTGATTATTCCCGACCTTGGCATACACGGTAATTGGGGATTGCACGTTATAGTATTTAGAACGAAATTTGCACATGGCAATTCAGGCATAACGGCAGGGCGCCGTATGGACGCCCGCATAAAAATATGACGAATATGAGAATCGAAAGGATCACCGCCCGCGAGATACTTGACTCGCGTGGCAACCCCACGGTGGAGGTGGATGTAGTGCTCGAATCGGGCGCAAGCGGCCGCGCGTCGGTTCCGTCGGGCGCCTCGACGGGCGAACACGAGGCTTTGGAGCTGCGTGACGATGACGCCGCGCGTTACGGCGGCAAGGGCGTACTCAAGGCCGTGGCGAACGTAAACGAGGTCATAGCTCCGGCCCTGACAGGCATGCCGGCGCTCGATCAGCGCCGTATCGACCGCACGATGATCGAGTTGGACGGTACGCCGACGAAGTCGCGTCTCGGCGCCAACGCCATTCTCGGCGTGTCGCTTGCCGTGGCCAAGGCTGCGGCCTGCTATCTTGACGTTCCGCTTTACCGCTATATCGGCGGCACGAATACATATGTGATGCCCGTGCCCATGATGAACATCATCAACGGCGGTTCGCACAGCGATGCCCCCATCGCCTTTCAGGAGTTTATGATACGCCCCGTGGGCGCGCCATCATTCCGCGAGGGACTGCGTATGGGTGCCGAGGTGTTCCACGCACTCAAGAAGGTGCTGCACGGCCGCGGCCTGAGCACGGCCGTGGGCGACGAAGGGGGCTTCGCACCCGCGCTGGCGGGCACGGAGGATGCCCTCGACTCGATAATGGCGGCCATTGCGGCGGCGGGATACGAGGCAGGAAAGGATGTGACGATAGGCATGGACTGCGCCTCGTCGGAGTTTTACCGTGACGGCATTTACGACTATACGGTATTCGAAGGGGAGAAGGGGTGCCGCCGCACTGCGGACGAACAGATAGACTACCTCGAGCGGCTCATCTCGAAGTACCCGATCGACTCGATCGAGGACGGCATGAGCGAGAACGACTGGGAGGGGTGGCGCCGCCTGACGGAACGCATCGGCGGCCGTTGCCAGCTTGTGGGCGACGATCTCTTCGTTACGAATGTCGATTTTCTCTCGCGCGGCATAGCCGAGGGCTGCGGTAATGCCATCCTCATAAAGGTAAACCAGATCGGGTCGCTCAGCGAGACGCTCGACGCCATCGAGATGGCCCATCGCCACGGGTACGCTACCGTCACTTCGCACCGCTCGGGTGAGACCGAGGATGCTACCATTGCCGACATCGCCGTAGCCACCAACAGCGGCCAGATCAAGACGGGGTCGATGAGCCGTTCGGACCGCATGGCCAAATACAATCAGCTGCTGCGTATCGAGGAGGAACTGGGTTCTCTGGCCGTTTACGGCTACAAGCGCATACGATAACCGGATGGGTCGCTAAATGTAATTTAAGGTTATTCGGCGGCGCCTGCCCTGCGGGGCGGGCGCTTTTGCCGTCGTGTGCGTCGGCCGCAGGGCGTGACGGCAGTGTCGTGGTGGAGCTGTTGCGCCATGTGATGCGACGAAGCCCCGGCAGGAGGCTGGCGTGACGTACGTGACGCTGTCATGGCGACGGGGCCCGGTGGGGGGGCACCCTGCGAGGTGGCGAATAGCCTCGGAAAAGCCAAAAAATGCACGCCGAAGACAAAAAATAGGCTTTTTATTTTGCCGATTCATTTTTGTTTCCTACTTTTGCGCTGCCCTATCGGGGGAATATGCTGTTGTAGCTCAGTGGTAGAGCACTTCCTTGGTAAGGAAGAGGTCACGAGTTCAAGCCTCGTCAACAGCTCTCGAGGAGAATAGGCCGCAGAAACCTGCGGCCTATTCTTGTTTTCTCCGGTGTTGCCGGTGAAAAATATTTCGGGGCTGTCGCGGGATATGCGGTATTCCGAGACAGCCCCGAAATGTATGGTGACACCATCGTGGCCGCCCTATGGGCCCTGCGTAGGTGCCGGCGTGCCAATGCGTGTACGGCCGTTAGAATTTGGGCAGTTCCCACGGCTTGCGATACTCCTTGCAGAGCAGGGCATTGGCCTCCGAGTCGTTGAAGCGGCGACCGTCCCATGTAAGCTTCTTGCCCGTGCGGTAGGCTATGTTGCCGAGCTGCGAGAACTTGGCTATGTGGGCGCCGATCTCGATACTGGCGTTGCAGTCGCGGTTGCGGCTCTTGATGCACTCGAGGTGGTTCTTCACGTGCAGGTTGAGCCCGCCCTCGCCGTATGCCTTCTTCAAGGGTACGGCCTCCATTCGCGGGCTGCCATTCACCTTCTCGGGGATAACCTCCCAGCCTCCGCGATCGACCACCAGCGTGCCGTTCTCGCCGACGAATCCGAGGCCGTGGTTGCGTCCGTACGCTCCGTCGTCGATGCCGATGGCGTGGTCCCAGAGAACGGTGAAGTCGTCGAACGTATATATCGTCTGGAGCGAATCGGGCGTCTCGCACGCATCGTCGGGGTAGCCGAACTTCCCTCCTGCGGCCATGATGCTGTTGGGCGTGGTGACATTCATGCCGTATAGGGCGTAGTCGAGCAGATGCACGCCCCAGTCGGTCATCAGGCCTCCGGCGTAGTCCCAGAACCAGCGCCACGTGAAGTGGAAACGGTTGGGGTTGAATTTCCTTTTGGGAGCGGGGCCCAGCCACATGTCGTAGTCGACGCCTGCCGGAACGTCTTGGTCGGGTTGGACGGGTATCGAGGGGCACCAGCCTTGGTATGAGAACACCCTGACGGTTCTGATTTTACCCAACTTGCCGCTGTGTACGAAGTCTATTGCGTCCTGCCAGTGCGGGTCGCTTCTCTGCCACTGACCGACTTGGACGACGCGGCTGTATTTCTGGGCGGCGCGCACCATTATGTTGCACTCCTCGATGCTGTTGCCGAGGGGTTTTTCGCAATAGACGTCTTTGCCGACCTGACAGGCGTATACGGCCTGAAGGCAATGCCAGTGGTCGGGGGTTCCGATTATAACAACGTCTATGTCTTTGTTGTCGATTATATTTCGCCAGTCCTTGTATAGATGTTTCACCTTTTTGCCCGTCATCTTTTCGGTCTCGGCGGCTCTCCGGTTCAACACGTTCTCGTCGATGTCGCACAGGGCGATGCATTCCACTTCGGGATTGCGGAGAAAGGCCTGCAGGTCCGAAAATCCCATGCCATTGCAGCCTATGAGGCCGACCCTGATCTTGTCGTTTGCGCCCACCTTGTCGGCCGCCTGTACGATAAACGGACTGAAGACGAGTCCCGCTCCCATGAGTGAGACCTGTCGGAGGAATTCTTTGCGTGATACCATGGTTCAGTAGATTTTAGGTTTAACAGTTTATGGTTGTGTCCAGACGATTGCGTGTATACAAATGTAAACAACGGTCGGCGCATGGGTAACCCGAGAACGCGGTTTTCGGATTTGGCTATGCCGGACCGTACCCTTATTCAAAGGTAAAAAATAATTTTTAGAAACGCGGCCTGTCGCAGGTTTATTCAAAAAATTACGCTAACACCATTTGCTGGACAGCGGCCCTGCCATTGGCCTGAAGCGCCGGCATGCACGAAAAGCGCCGTTGCGGCAGAAAAAATCCTCCGCGCCGGCACCCGCATTGCGTATAATTTCGTAACTTGCATTCCGAGGTGCTGTGACGCGCGTGCCCCCTCCGGGGTCCCTGTACGCCATGCACATGTACAATTAAACCGTCAAACAACCTGCTGGCATTATGAAGAGACTTTGCATTTTTCTCATTATGTTGGGCGTCGCTGCGGCACTGCCCGCCTTGGCTTCGAAGAAGACCCGCGGCGCGGGGTGTGAGTATGTCGTCATGGCGTCATACGACGTCAAGGGCGATGCTGCGTGGATGGAGGCGGTGGAGACCCTTCGGGAGAGATACGGGGCTGAGGTGCTGTTCTACGCGGGAGCTCCTCGTGAGCGGCTTGATGCGCTGCGGGGGCTGTCGCCGCGATATGTGGCCGTTGTGGAGAAGCCCGAGAACCTCGACCGCGACTATGTTATTGACTTGAACAAGCTGAGCCGCGAGGTGGACGGCGATATATATGCCGACTTCCTGTGGGGGATCGTTACGGGTTACGATGCCGCTGCCGCCATGCGTATGGTAGAGGAGAGCGCCGAGCCGCTGGTCGTGCGCAGTGCCGTGGCCACCATTACGGAACTTGACAGCGCCAAGTGGTTCGACCGCTACGGCTGGGTCGACGACCACACGCGCGGGCTGTGGGGTGAGAAGCGTGCCGCCGGTGCAGAGGTGGTGATGGGCCGTATCGCGCCCGAGCAGGTGCTGCCGAAGTTCATGGAGCTGTATGCCGAGTATGACCCCGACCTTGTAGTGACGGCGGCGCATGCCACCGAGCGTAACCTCGAAATGCCCTTCTCGCTCGGCTTCATCATCCCCGAGGCCGGTCGCCTCGTTGGAAGCCGCAGTCTCTCCGTCGCGGACAAGATAGGCGACCTTCGGAGCAGCGGCCGCCGCAAGGTCTATTTCGCCGTGGGCAACTGCCTGATCGGGAATGTCAACAATACGCGCGGCAGCATGGCAGTCGCATGGATGAACGACGCCGCGGCCGTCGCGATGGTGGGGTATGTGGTGACGACGTGGCACGGCCGCAACGGCTGGGGCGGGTTGAAGTATTGGCTCACGATGCCCGGTCGTTATACGCTGGCCGAGGCCATATATATGAATCAGCAGGACATGTTGTGCCAGATGGACGGCTGGTGTCCGGCTATGCTGCGCGAGGATTACCCGTGTTTCGGCGACCGTGAGTTCTCCGAGGCGCCGGCCGCGCTGCATGAGCTCATGGGTAAGGAGCCTACGCATGATCAGTTGGGATTCTGGCATGACCGCGACGTGCTGGCCTATTACGGCGACCCGAAGTGGGACGTGCGCCTCCAGCGTATCGAGCGTGAGAACGACTACGATGTGGACTTCAAGGTGCGCGGCCGCAAGTGCGTCATCACAGTAACCACGCATGATGATTTCAGCCTCGACCGCATGAAGGGCGGCCGTTTCAAGGAGGAGCATGTGCTCGACCTCCCGTTCAGCTATTTCTTCCCCGTGCGCCTGAAGAACCCCAGACTTGCCGGGGGACAGGCGTGGAAGGCTGCCGTCGACGAGAATTTCCTTCTGATATACGACTGTGGTTTCGAGCGCGGTTCCAAGTACGAAATAAGGCTCGATATTGACAGATAGCCGGTCGTACGGTATGCCTCCGAGGCCTTTGTCGTGAAGCGGCGGCGCGGCATGCTGCGCTCTCTGCGGCTGTGCGGGCGTGGCGCACGGCGGACGGGCGTAGAAGTTGCTTTGTTTGATGGAAAATGCACTATGCGCATATCACCGGATAGAATAACGGAGATAGGACCCGACGAGGTATTCGTCTTCGGGAGCAACCTCGCCGGCATGCACGGCGGCGGTGCCGCTCGCCTCGCCTGCGAGCGTTTTGGCGCCGTGTGGGGCCAAGGTGTCGGCCTGCACGGCCGGAGCTACGCGATACCTACCATGCAGGGAGGTGTCGCGACCATTGCGCCGTATGTCGACGGGTTCATAGATTTTGCCCGCCGCCATCCTGAAAAGCGATTCCTCGTCACCGAGATCGGCTGCGGCATCGCCGGTTTCACACCGGAGCAGATAGCCCCGCTTTTCGCCCGTGCCGTCGGGGTGGAGAACATCTGGCTGCCTGCCCGATTCTGGGCTGTATTGTCGCGTTAGCGGGGGCTTGTACCGCTGCCGACCCATGCGGTGTCGCCGCGCGCACACCTTTTATTATATGCGCTCATTTCAGTCTATAGCCGCCCGCGGCGTCGGACGGCCGCTTGCTTGTTTCGTATGCATGCTATTTGTCTTGTGTTGCCGTCGATGCCGTCGTACATTGTGCAGTTACCCCTGCGCAGTCATCCTTCAGCAGGCATGATATAGGAAAGCATAAAAAGAGAGGTGTCCCATAGCGGAGACACCTCTCTTTTTTCGGATATTGTTCGCTTCAGACTATTCGTAGCCCAAAGACTTCGATGCGGCGTAAGATATCTTCAGGGCGTTTGCGCGACGGAGCTCCTGCTTTACGTCGGTCACGATACCCATCTTGGTATTTTCGTCGATCTTGAGGCATACGGTCATCTGCGCGCGCTCTGCCTCGCTCAACTGGTCACGCTCTGCAGCGATGAAGTCCAGAATGTCCTTGGTTGTCTTGTACGAATCGTTCAGCTGTATCTGGGTGGCAGTACCGTACTTCGCCTGCATGATAGGGGTCGGCTGGCCTATGTTGATATAGCTGACGAGCGACTTCTTCTCGAGTTTCTGCACCTCCGAGGCGTCGGGGAGCCTGAAACGTACCAGAAGCTCCTGATCGCGCATCGAGGTAGACACCATAAAGAAGAAGAGGACCATAAAGATGACGTCAGGGAGCGACGCCGTCGAAATCGGGGGCAATTCCTTGTTGCCCTTCTTTTTCATTACTGCCATACTACTTCTTTATTGCTTTACGCGGTTCCGCCTCCGAAATGGCCAGAGGTATCGCCTTGGTTATTACATTGCGCTCTTCCTCGGGAAGGTCTATAAGCTTGGCCCCGAACTTCTCCATTGCGACTTCATCGCGTATTTCGTTGAAGGCGCGGGTAAGCTCGTTCTGCACCATGAGGTAGATGTCATAGTTGGTATCACGCGCAGTCTGCAGGGAAACGACGCCCTTGCTGACGGGGTAGGTCCACTTGCTGCCATCCGGAAGTTCGAACTCCTGATCCTCCTTTTCGGGGAGGTTCTCATCATCGTAGGTGTTGAGGATGAAATCCTTGGCCTTGTCTTTGATGCCGTGGATGTCCATGTTCTCGTCGCCTGCCATGATGTTACCGCTCGCACTCACAAAGACCAGCAACAAGTTGCGCTCTTTGACCTTCTGATCCTGCACCTCCTGATCCTCGGGGGGCATGGGAGGAAGCACTCGCATAAGACCCGTGTCGACATTCATCGTCGTGGCGACGAGGAAGAATATCAGCAGCAGGAACGAGATGTCGGCCATTGAGCCTGCGTTGATCTCTTGTATTTTTCTTTTGTTGGTTGGCATTTGTTTTTATTTTAAAGAGTCCGAAACGGCCGAATATATCGCGGCAAGGATTGCGGCACCCAGTGCGACGTAGGTGATCAGAATGCTCGCATCGGTGAGCACGGTAGGACCGCGATCAAAGTACGAGTTGTTCTGCACGTCGGGGATCTGGATATCGTGACCCGATGCGATGATGGCCGAAACCACTACAATCACCACGATGGCGGCGATAGACAGACCGGCAACCTTCATTCCCTTCGGGTTCTGAACCATGCTCCATATGGCGCTGAACAGGCAGCAGACGATTGCCACGGCCAACAATATGTAGCCCCATATCATATTGTAGCCGATTACCGGGGCTTCAGCGGCAACCATGGTACCTTCCGGTGTGGCGAATATGGCCCACAGGATGAGCACCGCCGAAATACCCATTATGGCTATCAATAACGTTCTAAATATTTTATCCATTGCAATAAGTCTTATAAGATCAAATTATTTCTTGCTGTAAACAGTGAGGATATCCATCAGAGTGATTGACGAGTCCTCCATGTCGTTAACGAGCGTGTCGATCTTAGATACGATGTAGTTGTAGAACAGCTGCAGAATCACGGCAGAGATAAGACCCAGCAGGGTGGTAAGAAGGGCGACCTTGATACCGCCGGCAACCAGCGTCGGAGAGATATCGCCCGCAGCCTGAATCTGGTCGAATGCGTCGATCATGCCGACCACGGTACCCATGAATCCCAACATGGGCGAGAGGGCGATGAACAGGCCGATCCACGACAGACCCGACTCCATCTGGCCCGTCTGAACCGAGCCGTACGATACGACAGCCTTCTCTACTGCGTCGAGACCCTGATCGTAGCGGTCCAGACCCTGATAGTAGATCGAGGCGATGGGGCCCTTGGTGTTGCGGCAAACCTCCTTGGCAGCCTCTATGCCGTTCTTGTTGAGGGCGTCCTCGACCTTGGCGATGAACTTCTTTGAGTTGATGTTCGAGAAGGTGAGGAACAGGATACGCTCGATAGCTATCGCAAGACCGATAATCAAGCAGACGAGGATCGGGAGCATCCATGCCCAACCACCCTCGAGGAACTTCTGCATCAGAACTTGGTGCATGGTCTCGCCGGCGAGATCAGTCTCCGCATTTACGGCAGCCTCCTGTGCGAACGCGCTTACAGTGCCGAGTGAAGCTACGGCAACTGACAAAATCATAAAGAATTTTTTCATAGTTGTGTTTGAATAAAATTTAGTGTTCTGTTATTTGTTTGTTAGTTTTATGTTATTAAAAATTCATTATGTCCGCTTTTAGTCTGTGCACGAGACACTCCGCGGGGGCTTTCAATGCCGCGGCAGCAGGATCGGGCGTAGGGAATATCCCGTTTGCCCCTGTCTGCCAACTGCGTAGCAATCAGCCTGTTGTGTTCCCAGCGACGGTCTCCGCGCCGCAAGCGCGCGTTTTTCGCACACTTTACGAGCCGAAATATACGAATTATTTTTTATCTGCGCAACCCCCGTTACAAAGTAAATTCTCCCTTTACGGGGCGTGCCATGAGTTCGTAGCGGTAGTTCGGCGTGAGATTCTTGCCCATGACGTACATCAATTTGGTGACGGCGGCCTCAGTGGTGATGTCGTACCCCGAGATGACGCCCGCGGCGCGTAGCTGCTGTCCCGTCTCGTAGAGTTGCATTTCGACCGACCCGCTGTCGCACTGCGTGACGTTGAGGACGGTGACGCCGCGCTCGACCGTCTGTCGCATCAGACGCAGGAACCACTCGCTCGTGGGGGCGTTGCCCGCGCCGTATGTCTCGAGGACCACGCCCTGCAGCCCTTCGGCCGAGAGCATGGCGCGCAGCATCGCCTCGCCGATACCCGGGAACAGTTTGACGATGGCCACTCCCTCGCTCGACATGGCGGCCACGCGCAGCGGTTCCACCACGGGCGGAGCGGGGGCTATGGCGGCGAAGTTGTAGGCTATCTTCACGCCGACCTCTGCCAGCAGGGGGTAGTTGTACGAGCGGAAGGCGTCGAGTTCGCCGGCGCTGCATTTGTGGGTTCGGTTGCCGCGGTAGAGGCGGTTCTGGAAGAGCAGCGACACCTCCGGCACCACGGGGCGGCCGTCGATCTTGGCGCCGGCTATCTCGATGGCCGTGATGAGGTTCTCGCGGCCGTCGGTGCGCAGTACGCCGATCGGGATCTGGCTGCCGGTGAAGACTACGGGCTTGGCCAGATTCTCCAGCATGAAGCTGAGTGCCGAAGCGCTGTACGACATGGTGTCGGTGCCGTGCAATATGACGAACCCGTCGTAGCGGTCGTAGTTTTCGCTTATGACGGCGGCCATGTCGCTCCAGTCTTCGGGGCGCACGTTCGACGAGTCGATGATCTGCGGCATGGTGTGCACGTCGATGTCGACGTTGAGGCGCCGCAGCGAGGGGAACTCCTCGTATATGCCGCCGAAGTCGAAGGGCGCCAGCGCCCCCGTGGCGGCATCGGTCTGCATGCCTATGGTGCCGCCCGTGTAGATTATCAGAATCGAGGATCTCATGGTTTCCGATGTGACTTCCATATGTGCGTATTGTTCTGTCCGTGTGTGTTTTCCGCCTTTATGCCGCAATGCCTGTTCACTCCCCCTGCGGACATGGCGGCTCTCCGATGGCGGTTTCGTCGAGCGCCTCCACCAGAAAGCTCACGGGGCGGAAGCCGTCGTTGCACGAGATCATGGCCGAGGCGGGGTCCTTCATCCAGCCGTCGTAAATGCCGCGGCCGCCGTGCGCGAGCGTCATGACGAAGGGAGAGAGGGTCTGCCATGCGCTCTCGCAGAGCCCTGCGGGCTTCTGCCACCCCTCGGCGATGAATGTCTGCCCCTCGTGCATGTCGCAGGCGTGCTCGATCGGGTTCTCGTAACGCTCGATCAGGTCGTGGTAACAGGCCTTGCGTATGACAGTGATTCGTATGCGTTTCATATTGTCCGTATTATCGCGTTGCCGGGGTGCTTCCGTTCCCGCCCGTGCCGAACATGCACTCGGCGTTTGCCGTTGTCGCGGCGGCCGCCTCTTCGGGGCTTATGCCCTTGATCTGGGCGACCTTTTCGCATACGTAACGCACGTATGCCGACTCGTTGCGCTCGCCGCGATGGGGTACGGGGGTCAGGTAGGGGCAGTCGGTCTCCAGCACAATGTGTTCGAGCGGTATCTCGGCCACGGCGGCTGCGACGGCGCTCTTCTTGAACGTGACGACACCCCCGATGCCGAAGAGCCACTCGCCGCAGCGGCGCAGGCGCCGGTATGTGGCGGCATCCTCCGAAAAGGCGTGCAATACGCCCCGCAACCGCTCTCCGCGCGCTGCGGCCGCGGCGCACTCCGCTTCGAGTATGTCGCACATGTCCTCCCACGCGGCACGCGTGTGTATGGCTACGGGCATGTCGAGCCTTGCCGCCAGACGGCACTGCGCCACGAAAGCCTCGCGCTGCTCGGTTACGGAGCCGCGGCTCCAGTAATAGTCGAGGCCGATCTCTCCCACGGCGCAGAAGCGCATGCCGTGCGGCGGGTGCGTCAGACGGTGCTCTACCGTGGCGAGTTCCTCGCGCCAGCGGGGGTTGTCGTTGACGGATGTGGGGTGCAGTCCCATCATGGGTCTGCACATGTCGGGCGCGGCCGCGGCCAGCGCGAAGAGCCTCTCGTGCGAGAGGGAGTCGATGGCGGGCAGCAGGAGCCGTACGACGCCGGCGTCGCGGGCGCGTTGCAGCGCTTCGGCGCGGTCGTCGTCGAACTCTTCGGCGTAGAGGTGCGAGTGGGTGTCCGTCAGTCGCATAGATAATCGTCGGCTAAGGTCTCCATCCATGCCAGCAGGTCGGCGCAGTCGGCCGCTTCGCCGCGGGCGTGGTGGCGCGGCAGGACGCGGCGTATGGTCTCGGCGCGGGCCGCGGCCTTGGCTGCGTCTCCCTCGACGAAACGTTCCCATGCGTATAGCTCCAGCGCATGGCTTATGTTGTACGGGGCGTCCGCGGCGAGGTATCGGGCCGCACTTTCGGTGAGGATGCGCCGTATCTCGCGCTTGGGGCGGCGGAGCATCGCTGCCGTGAACATGCGGTCGCCCGTGATTTCGAGGCGGAAAAGTTCTATCATGCGGCTGTCCCGGGCATGCAGGCGCCGCAGCAGCGCGTCTGCCGCCGTGAAGTCGCGGCGTTCTATCCGCCGCCATACGTCGAACATCGCCACCGTGGTGTACATCGGGTTTGCGAGGTCTTCTCCTTCGGGTATCGAAAACCACTCGTCGGGCATCTCGCGCAGCAG
This sequence comes from uncultured Alistipes sp., assembly GCA_944320685.1. GTDB lineage: Bacteria > Bacteroidota > Bacteroidia > Bacteroidales > Rikenellaceae > Alistipes. Next base: position 12,094 of record CALUIK010000014.1, on the reverse strand, counting down.
TCTTCCCCGCGAATATTGGGCGTTGACCTTGAGCTGTACCCACAGCATGCGCCGCATATTGCGCCTGCGCGCCATGGTGCGGGCGTTGTAGCCGTCGTTGGGGATTCCTCCCGCGCGCATCGGGATGCCGTTCATGGCGGCCATGACGATGCCTGTTAAGACGAACATCGAGGCCGTGAAAGCCGCGGCAACGCCCTGTATGCCTGCGGCCATGATCGCGGCGGCGGCAACGGCCGCCGCCATGTTGGCCGCTGTGCCGCCCATGCAGTACGCGAGGTACGGCATGCGTTCGGCGTCGGCCGCCTCGTCCGTCGGGGGTTCGAGGAGACATTGCCCGCCTGTACCCGCTATGGAGAAGCGCCCTGCGCGCAGCCTTCCTCCGTCGCGGTAGAGTATGATGCTGGCCACACGGAACGAGACGAAGCGGTAGCCTGTGGCGAGGCCGCACACGAGATGACCGCCCTCGTGTATTATTATCTGGACGTATATGACGGCAATGAGGATCAGCATACCCGCCACCCAGTATGCCATGAATATGCCGATGCCGTTCTGTGTCATCCGCTCCGCGAAGAAGTCGCGCAGCGGGGGCGAGGCGGCGACGCTTGCCGCCATCGCCGCAGCGATGGCAGCTCCTGCGGCGATGCTTGCGGCCACCCCCTTGAACCTGCGCATGAACCCTCGTACGGCATGTTTTTTCCCGCGTGGAGTTTCCGGGGCCCCTTGGAATCCGCCGCCCGGCACGCCATTGGACGTTACGGACGACATTTGCCGCGCCGGCGGCTCCGGTTCCTCCGTCTGCTCCGGCTCCGGCCTTTCGGACGGTCCGTGCCGCCCCTGCCCTCTCTCCTGCGGCGGTACGTCGGCGGGGGTGCCGCCGTTATCCCTGCGGTCATCTGTCGGTTTGTCGTCGATCATGGTGTCATATCTTTATGTAGCGTTTCCCCGGCATGCGCCGCACGGCTCCCGACAGTTCGAGGTTCATCAGCAGCAGCGACAGTGCGCCCGTTTCGAGGCCGCTTGCCTCCTGCAGCGTCTCCGTTGCGACGGGGTCATCCCCGAAGAGGTCGAGCAGGCGCCGCTCGTCATCCGTCAGCGGCAGCCGTTTGCGCTGCGGGGCTTCGGGGATTGTGCCGAGGTCCCACATCAGCTCCGCCGCAATATCTTCGGCCGAGGTGACCAATGCCGCTTTGCGGTTGCGGATCAGGGCGTTGACGCCGCGCGAGCGCGTGTCTGTAGCGCGTCCGGGCACCGCCAGCACCGTGCGGCCGTAGCCGTCGGCGAAGGCCGCTGTCGTGAGCGACCCTCCCGAATCGGGCGACTCGACCACGACCGTGGCTGCCGACATGGCGGCTATTAGGCGGTTGCGCGGGATGTACAGGCGTCCGTTCTGGCACGACTGCGAGCTCACCTCGGATGCTATGGCACCGCCCGCGGCGACGATCTGTTCGGCGAGCCGCTCGTGTGCCGGCGGTGTCACCTGCGGCAGGGCGTTGGCGACGAAGGCGACGGTGACCATCCCTGTGGCGAGGGCGGCGCGGTGGGACGCTGAATCGATGCCGAAGGCCAGACCGCTCACGATGGCCGTGTCGGGCACCATGTGCGCAAGTCCCTCGATGAGGCTGTCGCACATGCTTTGGCCGTATGCCGACATTGTACGCGTACCGACGAAGGCTATGGCTTGGCGCGACATGGCGCCGGCGTCGCCGCGGACATACAGCACGGCCGGGTGGTCGGGCGTGAGCCGCATCAGCGGTGGGTACTCCTTGTCGGAGACGCCTACGGGGGTGATGCCGTTGCGGCGGCAGTATTCCTCCTCGCGTTCGGCTTCGCGCATGCCCGCCTTTGCGGCGATGGCGCGGGCTATGCGCCCGTTCAGTTCGGCGCGTTCGACGAGATCTGCGGCCGTAGCGCCATATACGGCCTCGGCCGAACCGAAACATTCGATAAGGTGCGCCGCACCCTTGGGCCCGAGTGCCGGTACGAACGATATGGCTATGTCGTGTATGGTCATCTGTCGTGCAGGTTTCCCGATTTGTTTTCGGGACCGTATATCTTACTCACACGCCGCTGCCTGCGTCCTGTTGCCGCGGGTAAGGGCAGTCTCTCTCTCCAGTGCGCTGTGGTTCCGTGCGGAGCCCTTCCTGCTTCTCTCGCCAGTGCGTCGGCGGCTACGTGCGTCGGCGGGTTCCTTGCGCCCGCCCCTCATCCTTGCGCCGCGGCTACTCTTTTTTGCTGCGGCTTGCGGCGGATTTGCACGGCTGCGACGCATGCCTTTCCGTGGGTGCGTGCCTCCGTTGTCAGGCCGTACGGTCGAGTAAAGGTAATATTTTTTCCGAAAAAGAGCCAAAGATTTGTCGAAGTTTTGGCGGATATATAATTTTTTGTATATTTGCAGGCCGAACATCCCGAAAATGCGCGCGATAGGCCTGCGCGGCCGCCGTAAAAGGCTTCCGGCAGAGTGCGAAAGGGGCGTATCCGAGGGACGGGGAACGGAAGGGAACGGGAATTAATGGTCTGATGGCCGAGTGGCTAGGCAAAGGTCTGCAAAACCTTGTACAGCGGTTCGAGTCCGCTTCAGACCTCTAAGGCAGGAACACTTGACATTGTGCTTATCACACTGTTAAGTGTTTTTTGTTTTTGCGTGAGGCCTGTGCCGCAGGGCGCGGCATGCTTGCGTCGCGGTCGGGGTGCCGGGTGGAATGGCGTTTTTATCCGGCAGCCGTGGCGGTGGCACAGTGGCGCGGGGGGCCGGCGCTGCTTCATGCGCGGGGCCTTCTGCGGCGTGCGGCTTGGCGTCGGGGGCGATGGTGGGGCGGCGTGAGGGGAATAGCCGCTCTCCCGAGGCCATTTATTCCGTAATGAACACTTGCTGCATATCCTGATTTAATAAAAATCCGGCGGAACCTGAGTTCCGCCGGCAGTCTGTTTGTCGGGGTCGGGGGGTTTGACTGTGGCCGGCCGGTATTGTAAGCGTTGCTGTTCCAGCCGCCTTCGTCGCCTCCGCTGCAGGCCCCCCCCCTCCGCACTACGGTGCGATATGTCAGATGCGGGCCTTGGCCTTCTCGATCTGTCGTTTCATCACGTCGAGCGAGTTGTCTATCGCCTCCTCGAAGGTGCGGGCCTGCTCCTCTACGCGCAGGTCGCCGCCGGGTATGCGGAGCGTGATTACTGCGATCTTGTTCCCTTTTTCATTGTCCTTGTCGAGCTTCAGGATGACGTCCGCACCCATTGCGTTCTCGGCAAAGCGGTCCAGCTTGGCTAATTTTTTCTCGATGAACTCGATGAGCTGCTTGCCTGCATCGAATTTCACTGACTGAATCTGTACGTTCATAGCCTTCGAATTTAGAGTTAAACCTTATGTTGTCTCCTCCTCGGGGGCGTGCCCCTTGCGGATTGTGATCTCTTGTCTGCTTTGTGCGGTCGTCGCGCCGCACATTTAATATATAAACGCGGCACGTGTCGGGTGCGGTATTCCTTTTTGTCCGCAAAAGTGACGTTTACGGCTCCTTGTCGGCATGCGACCGCGGGTGTGCCGAGGCGTATATGCGTTGCAGCTGCGCTATGTTGTTGTGGGTGTATACCTGTGTCGCCTTGAGCGACGTGTGCCCCATCAACTCCTGTATCTCTCGCAAGTCGGCGCCGTCGTTGAGCAGGTGTGTGGCGAAAGTGTGGCGCAGCACGTGGGGCGAGCATTTGCCCTTTATGCCGCACTCCTGCAACAGACGCGCCACGCTGCGCTGGACGTCGCTGCGGGATACCCGTCTGCCCGCTCCCGATAAAAATAACGCTTTTTCGTCTTTTCTGCAAATTTTTTCGTCCGAAAATCTTTCCATGTAGCGCTGTATCTCGTGCGCCACACGCGGCACGAGGGGGACGAGGCGCGTCTTGTCCCCCTTGCCGTGTACGCGCAGGGCCGAACCGTTGTTGACGATGTCGCCGGTGTCGAGCCCCGTCAGCTCGGCCAGCCGCAGGCCGCAGGTGTAGAGCACGAGAACCATGAGGGCGTCGCGCCGGCGCCGCGCATCATCTTCGCCGAGGCGTTCGAGCACGCTGCGCACGACGCGCGCCATGTCGTCGTCGGGGACGAAGCGCGGCAGGCGCCGCGACGTGCGCAGGGGCGCGAGAGCGGCGAAGGGGTCGCCGTGTATGATTCCTTCGCGCCGCATGTAGCGGTAGAGCGAGCGCAGCGATGCCACGCAGCGGTTTATCGAGGCATTGTTCATGCGCCCCTCGTCGGAGAGGTGCATCACCCATGCCCGCACGTCCTCGCCCCGCACGCGGCAGAGGTCGAAGGCTGCGCCGTGCGTGCCGTGAGGTGCGGCTTCGGCGGATCCCGCAGACTCGCCCCATGCCGCGAAGGCGGCGATGTCGCGGCGGTAGTTGCGCACCGTCAGCGGCGAGTAGCGGCGTTCGCCCGCAAGGTAGGCCGTGAAACGCTCTATTATGGCTCCGTTGTCCATCGCCGTCATCGCGCGCTGCGCTCGATGGATGTTATGCGCGGCTCGCCCTGCCCGGGCAGGGGCTTGTAGATGACGATTACGGCGTCGAAGCGCTTGCCTCGTTTTTTCGTTTCGCGGGCCTTGCAGATGAAGCGGTAGTTGGTGCCGGCGACGACCTGTGTCGCTACGCTCATCGGTTTGTACTTGACGTCGTCGATCGAGGCGACGGCCGCGTCGAATAGCTGGCGTTCTTGGTCCGTGAGGCGCCTGTCGTGGGTGTATCCGCCGACGATGCGGGTGTCGCTGCGGCCGCATGCGGCCAGAAGTGCGAGCGACAGCGATAAAACGGCGATAATTCTTTTCATACGTGCGGTATGTGTCTTTACTGTTCGAACAAAAGTAACCAAAATTTTTCCGAAATAGACAAAAAATGCCTATCTTTGAGGGTTATAATTTTGTACATATATAACGTAACTAACCAAAATCCTGTTATGCAAAGAATATTATTTTGTATGTTGGCCGTGTGCGCCGTGTGGGGCGTCGAGGCCAAGCCTACGGTGAAGAAGATCGCTTCGCCCGACGGCAAACTGGTGGTGACGGTCACCGTCGCCGATGACATACGCTGGAGCGTCGAGGCCGACGGCCGCACCGTTCTGGCGCCGTCGCAGATCGCCATGCAGATCGGCGAGGACGAGACGTGGGGCGCGGCTCCGCGCCTGCGCAAGGCCGTCACGGGCAAGATCGACGAGGTGATCCCCTCGCCGCTCTACAAGAAGGCCGAGGTCGTTGACAAGTGCACCACGCTGACGCTGCAGTTCAAGGGCGACTATGCCGTCGAGTTCCGCGCCTACGACGAGGCTGCGGCCTACCGTTTCGTTTCGACCCGCAAGGGTGACTATACGGTGAAGGACGAGGTTGCGGAGTTCTCCTTCGAGGGCGATAACAACGTCTACTGCTCGTACGTGCGCGGTAATGCCAACAAGAGCATCGAGCAGCAGTACTACAACTCGTTCGAGAACACCTATGTCGAGGAAGCCATGAGCAAGATGGGCCCGAACCGCCTGATGTTCCTGCCCGTGCTGGTGGACATGGGCGACCGCAAGGTGTGCATCACCGAGGCGGACCTCATGTCGTACCCGGGCATGTACCTCTATAACCCCGACGGCGGCACAGCGCTGAAGGGCAACTACGCCCCCGTTCCCGACGAGGTGAAGCAGGGCGGCCACAACATGCTTCAGGGCGAGGTGCAGACGCGCAAGCCATACATTGCCGAGGTGAGCGGCGAGCGCTCGTTCCCGTGGCGCATATGCATAGTTGCGGACAACGACGCCGACCTGCTCGACGATGATATGGTGTTCCGTTTGAGCCATCCTAACGTGATAGGCGACACGTCGTGGATCAAGCCCGGCAAGGTGGCTTGGGAGTGGTGGAACGACTGGGGCCTCTACGGCGTGGACTTCAGGCCCGGCATCAACAACCGCACCTATGAGTATTACATCGACTTCGCCGCCCGCAACGGTATCGAGTACGTTATACTCGACGAGGGCTGGAGCGTCAACCTTAAGGCCGACCTTTTGCAGGTGGTCCCCGAGATCGACATCAAGCGCCTCGTGGACTACGGCAGGGAGCGCGGTGTGGGCATAGTCCTCTGGGGCGGCTATTGGGCCGTGAACCGCGACATGGACAACGTGTTCAAGTATTACTCGGATATGGGCGTCAAGGGCTTCAAGATCGACTTCATGGACCGCGACGACCAGCAGATGGTTGACTTCTACGAGCGTGCCGCCGCCACGGCCGCCAAGTACCATCTCATGTGCGACTTCCACGGAGCCTACAAGCCGTGCGGCCTGTCGCGCAAGTATCCCAACGTGGTAAACTACGAGGGTGTGCACGGTCTGGAGCAGATGAAGTGGTCGGACTCTTCGGTCGACCAGGTCACCTACGACGTCACGATACCCTTCATCCGCATGGTTGCCGGCCCGATGGACTATACGCAGGGGGCCATGATGAATGCCCAGCTCCGCAACTACCACCCGAGCAACTCGGAGCCCATGAGCCAGGGTACGCGCTGCCACCAGCTGGCGATGTACGTCATCTTCGAGTCTCCGTTCAACATGCTGTGCGACTCGCCCACCAACTATGAGAAGGAGCCCGAGTGCACGCAGTTCATCGCCGAGATTCCGACCGTATGGGACGAGACCGTGGCCCTCGATGGCGAGGTCGGCGAGTACGCCGTTTTGGCGCGCCGCAGCGGTGACGAGTGGTATGTGGGCGGCCTTAACGGCTGGAAGGGCCGCGACGTTGAGGTCGACCTGTCGTTCCTGCCCGAGGGCGAGTATGATATGACGATGATCTGTGACGGCGGCAATGCCGACAAGATCGCACGCGACTTCCGTATCGAGAACGGCAGCGCCGACAGTTCGAAGAGCCTCAAGGTGCGTATGGCCAACGGTGGAGGCTTCACCGTTAAGCTGACGCCCAGGAAGTAGGCGTTGCGGGCGTATGCAGCATTTTGCGGGGCGTACTCTTCGGGGTGCGCCCCGTTTCGCTGCGGCCGTTCTGCGGCATGATATTTGCTGTTTTCCGCTGCGGCGCAAGAGGAACTTGTGCGGAGGGCGGAAGAGAAAAAACGTGGAAAAATTTTGACGTTTGAAAAAAAGTTCTTACCTTGCGTTCATAAAAATGGTGTTTTAAACTAAAAGTTGATTGCCTATCGAGAAAATTCTGCTCTTTGAATATTTAATTAATAAAAGGAGAAGAGTATGAACACACGAGTGTTAAGCGACCAAGTATTGCTTAATAACTATCTTTCAGGTGATCGCGCTGCCATATCGCAACTCATCGACAGGCATACGCACCGTGTCCGCGACTACATCCGCATGATGGTCAAGGATCATGACGTGGCTGACGATATACTCCAAGAGACATTCATAAAGGCTGTACGTGTCATCGACGAGGGACGCTATGCCGATACTGGCAAGTTCCTGTCGTGGATACTGCGCATAGCGCATAATCTGGTTATCGACCATTTCCGCTCGCAGAAGAACGCCAAGACGGTGAGCGAGTCGGATGCCGGATACAACATGCTGGGTACGCTGCGCTTCGCCGAGCGTACCGTCGAGGATGCCATGATCTCGTCGCAGATCGAGGAGGACGTGCGTCGTCTGGTGGACCGCCTGCCCGACGAACAGCGCGAGGTCGTGATTATGCGCTACTACTCGGGCCTGAGTTTTCAGGATATCGCCGACCAGACCGACGTGAGCATCAACACGGCGCTGGGGCGCATGCGGTATGCGCTGATCAACCTGCGGAAGATGGTCAAGGAAAATAATCTGATTTTGAGCTGACGGGCACAATAAATCGCACGGGGCTGCCGTTTGATAGGAAACGGAAGCAGCCTATGGAAGATTTAGACAGAAAAGCATCATCGGAATCGGTCTCTGACGACTACGAGCTATTGCTGAAAGAGGTCATATGTGAAGAAGCGGACCTTTTTTACATCGACTGTTATCTTCGGGAGTTGTTTCGTGGAAAGAGATAAGCTAAGGGTTAATTTTTTAATGAGGGGAAATCGCCGAGGGCGGATTCCCCGTTTTTTTTGCAGTTGAGATGCCGCCGTTGCGCGGGTCTCCGGCCCATTGCTGCCGAGACGCGGCCGCCCCGCGCAATCGGTGCATGTCCTTTGCCGGAGAGTGGGCGTGGCGTGCGGCGGGGCAGACATGGATGTGCGGTGCGGCGAATCCTGTGAGCTCCGTCGCAGCGGCGTGTCCTGTCGGGCGCGCGGTTATGGAATAAAACTTCCGCCCGCGGCGAAAAAGCGCCCCGTATGCTACCGAATGACACCAAATGCGGGCGCGGAATTACGGTTTATAATCAAAATGATAAAATTAACCGTATTTTTGTTTGCCGTATGGTTATAAATTCATACCTTTGTTACAGCGAAAAATGTAACCAACAAAAATTCATCTACCATGTACGGAAAGATCAGGGAACACCTCCGCAAGGAGCTGGCCGACATCAAGGCTGCCGGCCTCTATAAGAACGAAAGGGTGATCTGCTCGCCGCAGCGCGCCGAGATCGACGTCGCCGGCAAGCAGGTGCTCAATTTCTGCGCCAACAACTATCTGGGCCTTTCGGACAATCCGCGCCTCATCGAGGCTGCGAAGCGTGCCATGGACTCACGCGGCTTCGGTATGTCGTCGGTGCGCTTCATCTGCGGTTGTCAGGATATACACAAGCAGCTGGAGAAGGCCATTTCGGACTATTTCGGCACCGAGGACACGATACTCTACGCCGCCTGTTTCGATGCCAACGGCGGTGTGTTCGAACCTCTGCTGACGGAGCAGGACGCCATCATTTCTGATGCGCTGAACCACGCCTCGATCATCGACGGCGTGCGTCTGTGCAAGGCGGTGCGTTACCGCTACGCCAATGCCGACATGGACGAACTGGAGGACTGTCTCAAGCGTGCGCAGGCGCAGCGTTTCCGTATCATCGTCACTGACGGCGTCTTCTCGATGGACGGCAACGCCGCCCCGCTGGACAAGATATGCGCCCTGGCCGAGAAGTACGATGCCATGGTCATGGTCGACGAGTGCCACTCGGCAGGCGTTCTGGGCAGGACGGGCCGCGGCATCACCGAGCTTTACGACCTGCGCGGCAAGGTGGACATCCTCACCGGTACGCTGGGCAAGGCCTTCGGCGGCGCCGTGGGAGGTTTCACTACGGGTCATGCCGAGATTATCGACATGCTTCGCCAGCGTTCGCGTCCATATCTCTTCTCGAACTCGCTGCCGCCCGCAGTTGTAGGCGCCGGCATCGAGATGTTCCGCATGCTGGAGGAGAGCGACGAGCTGCATGACCGCCTTGTGGCCAATGTCGAGCACTTCCGCACGAGGATGATGGCCGCAGGCTTCGACATCAAGCCCACGCAGTCGGCTATCTGCGCCGTGATGCTTTACGACGCCAAGTTGTCGCAGGACTTTGCGGCGCGCCTTCAGGACGAGGGTATCTTCGTCACGGGTTTCTACTATCCCGTCGTGCCGAAGGGGCAGGCGCGCATCCGCGTACAGGTGTCGGCAGGGCACACGACCGAGCAGCTGGATCGCTGCGTCGAGGCCTTCGTCAAGATCGGAAAGGAGTTGGGCGTATTAAAACAGTGATCTATGGCAAAGACGACATTGGATGCTACCGACCGTAAGATACTCCGTTTTCTGATAAAGAATGCCCGTATGCCCTATCTCGAGATTGCGCGCGAATGCGGCATCTCCGGAGCGGCTATACACCAGCGCATCAAGAAACTGGAGGACATGGGCGTAATAAAGGGCAGCCGCCTCGTCGTGGCGCCCAAGTCGCTGGGATTCGACGTGTGCGCTTTCATCAGCATACGTGTGTCTGATATTACGCGCCAGCAGGATACTGTGGAACAGTTGCGCAAGATCCACGAGATAGTCGAGTGTCATTATATAACGGGTTCCTACAACCTTATGGTGAAACTCTACTGCGTGGATAACGAGCACCTGATGCGTACGATCTTCGATCATATACTTCAGGTGCAGGGTGTGTCGAGTACGCAGACCTATATCTCGCTCAACGAGTCGTTCCAGCGCGAGATACACGTCGACTGCCTCGACGATTAGTCGGAGCGCGACACCGTGAACGTGCCGCCGCAGCCCGCAGGGGTTGCGGCGGCTTTTCGTTCCGGAGGGGGGCGGTCCGGCCATCACGGCGCGTCTCGGCACGGCCAAATTCCGAAATCCGCGTTCCCGATTTGCTTTCCTGCCGGGTATTTTTTATTTTTGTGTATCAACCCTAATTCGATAGACGATGGGACGTATGACTTTGCATGCCGTTTTTGCGGCCGTATCCATGTTTGCGGCGGCAGGGTGCGGCATTTCGGCCGAGATCGACAGTCAAAACAGAAACGCTATGGAAAATCTCAAGATGACGGAGGAGTGGGACAAGGTTTTCCCGCAGAGTGACAAGGTGAAACATTCGAAGGTTACGTTCCGCAACCGTTACGGCATAACGCTTGCGGCCGACCTCTACATTCCGAATGGGGCGTCGGCGCCGATGGCGGCAGTGGCCGTGAGCGGCCCGTTCGGGGCTGTGAAGGAGCAGGCGTCGGGGCTCTATGCCCAGACGTTGGCCGAGCGAGGTTTCCTCACGATAGCATTCGACCCCTCGTATACGGGCGAGAGCGGCGGCGAACCGCGTTATGTGGCCTCGCCGGATATAAACACTGAGGATTTCTGCGCTGCGGTGGACTACCTGTTGACCCGCGACGACGTGGATCCGGAGCGTATCGGCATCCTCGGCATATGCGGCTGGGGCGGCATGGCTCTCAACGCTGCGGCCATCGATACGCGGATAAAGGCTACTGTCGCCTCGACGATGTACGACATGAGCCGAGTGAATGCAAACGGTTACTTCGACTCCATGGATGCCGATGCGCGCTACGCCTTGCGGCAGCAGCTCAATGCCCAGCGTACGGAGGATGCGCGCAGCGGATCGTATGCCCGTGCCGGCGGTGTCGTGGACCCGCTGCCGGAGGATGCGCCGCAGTTCGTGAAGGACTACTACGCATACTACAAGACTCCGCGGGGTTACCACGTGCGGTCGCTCAACTCGAACGACGGCTGGAACGTCACCTCGGCGTTGTCGTTCATGAACATGCCGCTGCTCGCGTACAGCGGCGAGATCCGCAGCGCTGTGCTTATGATCCACGGAGAGAAGGCCCATTCGCGCTACTTCAGCGAGGATGCGTTCCGCCGCCTTGCGGGGGACAACAAGGAGCTGCTGATCATCCCGGGCGCCTCGCACGTCGACCTGTACGACAACATGGAGGCCATCCCGTTCGACCGTATCGAGGCATTTTACAGGGAGTACCTCAAGTAGTGGCCGCGCATGGTATGGCAGAGGCCGCCATCCCGAACAGAGGTGGCGGCCTCACTTATCGTCGGCCGCTGTGTGCGGCGAGTCTCAGCGGGTCAATACTCGGCCGTGAGGACGACGGGATAGTGGTCCGAGATGTAGGGGGCGCCGTAGTTCTCGTCGCAGAGGACCTTGAATGTGAGGGGGCGGGCGTTGCGCAGGAAGATGTGGTCGATGACGGCATCGTTCGAGCGTCCCCAGTCGTTGAATGTGGCGCGGTTGTCGGTCTCGGGGGCGGCGCCGCGGGCCTCGGTCATGACCTCCTTGAGCGGGTCGAAGATGGGGTCGTCGTCGGGCGAGTTGAAATCGGCCGTTAGGAATAGCGGCATGTCGTCGTCGAATAGCTCTGCGATCTTGGCCACGATGAGCTTAATCGACTCCTTGCGTGCCGTGGGGCCCATGTGGTCGAGGTGGGTGTTCATGTATGCTATGCGACGGCCGTCGGCCTTGCTGCGGAATACGGCCCACGTACAAGTACGCTTGCATGCGGCGTCCCAGCCCATCGACACCTCGTCGGGTGTCTCCGAGAGCCAGAAGGTGCCGCCCTTTTCGAGGTCGAGCTCGGCGTGGCGGTAGTATATGGCCATCATCTCGCCTTCGGCCTTGCCGTCTTCGCGGCCCACGCCGATGCGTTTGTAGTCAGGCAGGCTCTCGAACCTATACATTCAAGAAATATCATAAAATTGCAAATTACTGATAATCACACACAATTTGGAATACAT
>CALUIK010000013.1 GCA_944320685.1 uncultured Alistipes sp. | reverse complement strand
TTCGTATCGGTATCGGAGTGTCAGTATACGCGCGGTCCGAATACCGTTGAGCCTATGCGCACCTCGGTGGCGCCGCATTCGACGGCGATGGGGTAGTCTTCGGACATACCCATCGATATGGTGTCGAACTCTTCCCCGAAATAGGGTGCGAGACGGTTCCTGCAGTCGGCCAGACGGGTGAAATCTCCGCGAATGACACTCTCGTCGTCTGTGAATGTCGCCATACCCATCACGCCGCGTATGCGTATGTGCGGATACGCCTTGAAGCCGCCCCCACGAACGAACTCTTCGAGTTGGACAAAATCCCAGCCCGACTTGGTCTGTTCTCGCGCCACGTGTATCTCCAGAAGGCACTCTATCACACGTCCGCATTTGGCCGCCTCCTTGTCTATGGCCGCGGCCAGCCGCTCGCTGTCGAGCGATTCGATCATGGCGACGAACGGCGCGATGTATTTCACCTTGTTGGTCTGCAGGTGGCCTATCATGTGCCACTCTATATCTTTCGGCAGCATGGCGTACTTCTCCTTGAGTTCCTGCGGGCGGTTCTCGCCGAAGAGCCTCTGCCCCGCGTCGTACGCCTCGCGTATCATATCGGCAGGGTGGAATTTAGATACGGCCAGCAGGGTTACCCCCGCGGGCAGCGTTGCGCGTACCTTGTTGAGATTTTCCTTTATATCGGACATCGGAAGGGATTTTTACACTCCAAATGTACGCAATTTTTATGACCGGCACAAATCCTTGCATGCAACAGCACCGTTGCGGCGGGAAAAATATGTTTCGGTCCGGGGTTTATTTTTTAGAGACGGCGGCCGTGCGGTACAGGTAGTTGAAGCGGCCTGCGGGGGCGGCGTCTCCACTGACCCAGAAATCGGATATGTCGCCGTCGCGCTGCGTGTTGTCCGCCCACTTGAACTCTATTTCGAAGTCGGCGCCGTGTTCCACCCCGAGAGTCTTGCGGGGGATGCGCAACTCCATATGGCAGCCTTCGACACGCAGTTGTGCCTCTCCTGCAGGGGCCCACTCCCATCCTCCGCGGCTGCGTTCGACAATGGCCCTGTCTCCGTCGGGAGAGATGCGGTTGACTATAAAGTCGTAACCCTCCCATCCAGTCGCATGGTCGCGGTCGATGTCTATGTAGAGGCGCATCCACGCCTCGTCCGTGGCAGGCGTTATGGGGGCGGCGCATGCGACATAGAAATATACGTATCGGTCGTCACGTGCAACCTTGGCCGCTACGATGTCGTTGCGGGCGCTCGTATCGCGGTAGTATATGCCACCCCAGCCGCGGCTGTCGCGCTCGACGGCATTGCCGCGGGAGGCGCGGTATTCGGGCCCGACATCGTCCCAGTCGTCGAAACGTCCGTCAATGGAGATGCGTTTAGGGGCGGAGGCCGTGATGTCGGCGGCGGGCATGCCCTTGAAACGCCGTATGTTGGCAACCATCTGGTAATAGTAGTTGTCTCCGTGGCCGCCGCGCATGGGCTCTATGTCGCGGCTGTGTTCCTCGTCGAACTGGTCGGGAAAGGCATTGGGCTGGTCGGACCATTCGCGGTGGCGCCCCATGACCCACTCGTTCCACCCCGTGATAAAGATCATGTCGGGGTCGAGTTCTATGGCGCGGTCCCACTGCTCTTGGAAATTATATCCCCACAATACGGCGTCGGGCGAGGTGTCGTGTCCGCGTGCCGCCGTATAGCTGCGGCCGAAGGCCCCGGGGGTATTCATGGCGCTGAGACCGTGTGCCGCAGTCCAATTCTGCGCCACACCCACGGTGGCTTGCTCGTAACGGCCCGACGGTGTCGGTGCGAAGCCGTGCTGCGGATATATCTCCAGCCAGCCCCAATGGTCCGCCCGTTCGGGCCCTTTGTTGTATACGGGCTGCCCGGGACGGAAGGTGAAGTATTCGCGGATCTCACGGTGCAGGGCCGTTGCGGCGGGGTCGCCCTCGACGTCGCCCAGCATTTCGGGATAGGCCATTATGAGCGGCTTGCCTTCCCAGCGGAAAAAGAGGTCGTCGTATACGGCGGGTTTGTAGAGGTCGTTGTATATCTCCTTTATGGCGTCGCGACTGCCTTCGGTGGGGCCGAAGGCGAGCATGAAGGCTATCTGCGGCGTGCGGACGCCGTCACGGCGCGCCTCGGCGAATACCTCGCACAGCGCTGTGTACGACTCGCGCCATGTGAACGAGCCGTTGGTGCAGTCGAAGAATATGACATCGACACCGGCATCGGCCAGCATCTCGGCATGGCGCCGCAACACCCAGCGGTCGGTGTCGCGGTAGAACCCGAACAGGGGTTCGCCCCAGAAGCATGTGTTTATATCTTTCGGCCATGCGGGATGTTCGTAGTCGAATGCGGCGTTGGGGTGGCGTGCGATTACCTCACTCGGGATGCATACACCCTGTTCTGCGAAATTGGTGTGCCACGTCCAATAGAAGAGGCCGACATATCGTTTGCGCGGGGCGCCGACTTCGTCGCTCGTGGGGAGGCGCCGGCCCAGCGCGTCGGTTGCCGGCAGGCCGTTGCCGTAGTTCTGTGCCGCGGCGGAGTGTATGCACGCCGCCAGCAGCAGGAGGAGTATGGTATTTCGTATACGCATGGCTTAATAGGTGTAGGATATTATTCTGTAAGGGTTATACGTCCGAGCAGGTAACGTTTATGCCCGTCGTCGCCCGAATAGGGAAGGCGGTAGACGGGGGTGCCGTCCCGCATGCCTACCGAGAGATAGAGTTCGTATTCACCCGCAGGGCAGGTGCGGAAGAAGGTTCCGGCACGGTCGGCGTATCGAGGTGCTATGCGGAACCGCCGCGAGGTCTCGCGTGCAGGGGCCTTGCCTTCGGCGGCCACTTCCAATGTGCGCATGTCGAGAGAGTCGTCGACCAATACGGATACTATGCCGCCGCCGCTCTCCTTGAGCGTATAGCACGGCCATCCGCCGCCGTAGCATGGCGCCACGCCAGTGTTGCGCCACGACGAGGCGATCTCGAACTCTTCGCCCAAGGCCACACGTTCGGGCCATGTAACGCTCGAGGCGGCTAAACGGTATCCCAGACGGCGGTTTATGCGGTCGATGATGTCGCGGTTTTCATCCAGCAGCGCACGCGGCCACCAATGTATCGACATATACGAGGCATGGTACTCTTCTACCGATTTCAGGAGCAGCTCCTTGTCCCAACTGCCGCGCTTGATGGCATTGCCGTAGTGCTCGTGTTCGAGGATTACGGGCATCTCGGGCCAGAAGAGTTGTGCCATATCGGAATGGTACCACGAATCGGGATAGGGCTGTACGAGGATGCTGTCGTCGCGGATGGTGACGCCGTGTGCGAATGCGTAGTCGGTTATCGGAAATCGGCTGCCAGGAGCGTTGTGCCCCGCGAAGTCGTCGGATATGCAGAGTTGCGTACGTCTGAAATGTCGCAGGTAGAGGTCTATCATGCGTTTCTGCGTCTCTATGCCCCATGTGTGCCCGTGTACGGGCGAGGTCATCACGGTATGGCCCTCGCCCCACATGCCGTAGTGGCCTATGTCGACGAAGGCTACGTGGGCCTTACCGTCGTAGCGTTCGGCCATGGCGTGTACGAAAGCTTCGACCTTCGACAGGAAAACAGGATCGTCGTATTCGGGTTCCTTGTAGTGGCCGTCGACATCGTATCCCGCGGCGCCAGCTTCGAATACCCATTCTGGCGTGGCGCTGTAGAGCCAGCTCTCCATGGCGCTGATGCGGAAGGCGACCATGCAGCCTCGGTCGATCCACCGTTGGGCCGGAGTGTCGAGCAGTTCCCATACGAAACAGCCCTCTTCGGGCTCGACGAAAGCCCACGGCACGCGCAGGTAAACCACACCGAGTCCCGGAAAATCGTCCACCGTATCCGAGGGGTCGAGGCGCGAGCCGTAGTTGTCGAGGATGTTGGAATAGAAATGCATCGTCCAGCCCATGTTGGGGTTCACCAGCGCGAGGCCGTTGTCTGCGGGGTGCGATGTGATACGGCCGCCGTCGTTCGCAGTCTCGCCTGCGGGTGTACGGTGGCTGTCCGTCTTCGGGGCGCTGTCGGGAATATGGTCCGTTGCAGTCGGGTTTTTCGCTGCGGCGCGCTCCGATCCCAAATATGTGCCTGCGGCTATTGCCGCCGCGGAGGCACCGGCGCGGCGCAGGAATGTACGGCGGTCTATCTTCTTCATGGTGTCCGGTATTAAATTAATGTATCCCGAAAGTGGCTTGTCTACAAAGATAGGTAATAAAACCGAAGCTGTGTGCTCTATGTCAAATCAGACAGCGGAAAAGGCATATTTTCGATCATACGGCAACCTGCCTGTGCCGAGGCGCATGACAGGTGCGCCATATGCCGCAGTTTGCCGCCTTCGTGCGGCACAGGCCCGCCGCGCATGCCGTAAAACCTAATCTTGTGGTGCAAAAATTTCGCATTCCGACTATTTTCCTTAACTTTGACTGCTAAACCGACAGACCCGACATGAAACCCGCAACCGTAGCCGCAACCGTGGCGCTGTATTTGGCCGTGCTCTTCTTCATATCGTGGCGTACCTCGCGCCGCGGAGACAATGCGACCTTCTTTACGGGAGGGCGCCGTACGCCGTGGCTCGTGGCGGCGCTGGCAATGGTAGGTGCGGCGATCTCGGGCGTAACGTTCATTTCGGTGCCCGGATCTGTCGCACAGAGCGGGTTCTCGTACCTGCAGATGGTCGCCGGATTCATCGTGGGCAATATCGTCATTGCGTATGTGCTCATCCCGATGTTCTACCGTCTCAACGTCATATCGCTCTACCAATATCTCGATGACCGTTTCGGCTCGGGGTCGTATGCTACGGGTGCGTGGTTCTTCTTCATATCGAAGATGACGGGGGCGGCCCTGCGGGCATTCCTCATCTGCGCAGTGTTGCAGACGCTTGTGTTCGGGCCCTACGGCGTGCCGTTCGTGGTGAACGTGGCGCTGATGATGGCCCTCGTGTGGCTATACACGCGGCGCGGCGGCGTCCGCTCGGTCATAGGGACCGACCTGCTCAAGACATTCTGCCTTGTGGGCAGCGTGGTGTTGTGTATCGTCTTCATGATGCGCGAATTGGGCATAGGTATCGGCGAGGCTGTGTGGCAGGTCTCGTCCCATGACTATTCGCGCACGCTGTTTCTGGACGACGTGCATGACGGGCGTTTTTTCTGGAAGCAGTTTCTGGCGGGCATATTCATGGCAATAGCCATGACGGGTCTCGATCAGGACATGATGCAGCGCACGCTCTCGTGCCGCAATCCGCGGGAGGCGCAGAAGAATATCGTAATCTCGATCCTGCTGCAGGCGGTGGTCATCGCGATGTTCCTGTTCCTCGGCGTGTTGTTCTACATCTACCTTGCGGGAAAAGGCATAACCCATCCGGCCGGAGCGTTGTTCCCCATGACTGACGCCGCTGGTGCGGCGGCCATAGGCGACAGCGACGAGGTCTTCGCCTATGTGGCCACGCAGAGCGGGCTGCCGCTGGCGGTGGGCGTGCTCTTCGTGCTGGGGCTCATATCGTCGACATACTCGGCGGCAGGATCGGCGCTTACCGCCCTGACTACGTCGTTTACGGTCGATATAATGCACGGCACGAAACGCTACGACGAAGAGCGCCTTACGCGTGTGCGCAAGCGCGTGCACGGGGCGATGGCCGTCACGATGGGCATATTCATCCTGATATTCGACGCCTGCAAGAATACGAG
Source organism: uncultured Alistipes sp. (assembly GCA_944320685.1). GTDB lineage: Bacteria > Bacteroidota > Bacteroidia > Bacteroidales > Rikenellaceae > Alistipes. The sequence continues at coordinate 5,280 of CALUIK010000013.1, read as the reverse complement.
TCTCATAGACATGGTCTACACGCTGGCAAGCTATACGTACGGGCCGATACTCGGAATGTTCGCCTTCGGAATCCTTTCGCGGCGGCGTCCTGCAGACCGTTATGTCCCAATAGCGGCAGTGGTTGGCGTGGCATTGTGTCTTGTGTTGCAGCTCAACTCCGAACGGTGGTTCGGCGGGTACAGGTTCAGTTACGAGATACTGCTCCTCAACGCCTTCTTCACTGCCGTCGGCATGTGGCTTTTGTCGCTTAAAAGGAGTGTGGCCCAATGATACTGATAGCAGATTCGGGAGGCACAAAGTGCCATTGGGCCGTTGCGGGCGGCCGCGGGGTGGAGGTGATCCCTACGAGAGGGATAAACCCCGTAACGATGCCGCCGGCCGAGGCGGCGGCCGTGCTGTATGATGAACTGCTGCCGCAATTGCGCGGTGTGCAGATATGCAGGATATATTTTTACGGTGCAGGCTGCATCGCGGGTGCTGCGGCTACGGCCGAATTGGAACGGACCGTTAAAAAGGTGTTCCCCGCAGCCGAAGTGGAGGTGCAGAGCGATATGCTCGGGGCGGCGCGGGCATTGTGCGGGCATGAGCGCGGCATTGCGTGTATCCTCGGCACAGGGTCGAATTCGGCGCTGTATGACGGTGCGAGGCTCGCGGCCAATGTCCCGCCTCTGGGGTATATCCTCGGGGACGAAGGCGGCGGCGCCTGCATAGGCCGCATGGTGGTGGCTGATGCCCTGAAGGGACTGATGTCCCGCAGGACGGTTGAGAGGTTGTATGAGGAGTGCGGGACATCATATGCCGAGATAATCGAAAATGTCTACCGTCGTCCGAATGCCAACCGCTTCCTTGCATCGTTCGTCCCGTTCGCGGTACGCCATATCGGACAGCCGGAGGTGGCGCGATGCGTGGATCGGGCCTTTGAGGCATTCGTGGAGCGCAATCTGCTGCAATACGACGGTATAACCTCTACACCCGTGCATTTTACGGGTGGCGTAGCCGCCGTCTTCGAAAATCGCCTGCGGGAGGTGCTGGGCCGGTATTCGATTGCCGTGGGGCGCATAGAGGCATCGCCTATAGGCGGAATGGTGAGATACCACACTGACGGAAAATGAGTTTCGAAAAGATAACAGAACAGGCGTCGCATTACGATGACCTTGAAAAGATGAGCGCGGCGGAGATCGTAGCCGCCATGAACCGCGAGGACCATTGTGTAGCCGACGCTGTCGGCCGGGCCCTTCCGCAGATAGCGCGTTTCGTGGAGCGCCTGACCGAGCGCATGCGGCGCGGCGGACGGTTGTTCTATATGGGTGCCGGTACGAGCGGCCGTCTGGGTGTTCTGGATGCCTCGGAGATACCGCCTACATTCGGCATGCCGCCGACGGTGGTGGTTGGTATCATCGCCGGCGGCGATACGGCCCTGCGCAATCCTGTCGAGGGGGCGGAGGACGACATGTGTCAGGGGTGGCTCGATTTGCAGGCGCACGACATATGCGAGGCGGATTCGCTCGTGGGCATAGCGGCCTCGGGAACTACACCTTATGTTATCGGTGCCGTGCGCGAGGCGCGCCGCCACGGCATGCTGACCGCCTCGATTGCGTGCAATCCCGATTCGCCGCTGGCACAGGAGGCCGAGATACCCATAGAGGTGGTCGTGGGGCCCGAATTTGTTACTGGCAGTTCGCGTATGAAGGCGGGCACTGCGCAGAAGATGACCCTCAATATGATAAGTACCGCCGCTATGATAGGCCTCGGCCGCGTGAAGGGCAACCGCATGGTGAACATGCAGCTTACGAACGCCAAGCTGGTAGACCGCGGCACACGCATGATAGTCGATTCGCTGGGGCTGCCGTACGGGCAGGCGCAGCGGCTGTTGCTGTTGCACGGCTCTGTAGCGGCGGCCATAGCTGCCTGCGGGGCGGCGCCGGCACGGCAGGACGGAGACCGATAACGGACAAAAAACTAAATAAACAAATGAGAAAGATATTGTTGACACTCGCTCTCGCCGTTGCGGGAGCCTTTGCGGGCCGTGAAGCCTCGGCCTGCACCAACTTCATCGTTACGCGCGGCGCCTCGACCGACGGTTCGATCATGGTGACCTACGCCGCCGATTCGCACCAGCTTTACGGGTGCCTCTACAAGTACATGCCGGCGAAACGTACCGCCGCCATGATGCCCGTATACGAATGGGACACCGGCAAATATCTGGGCGACATACCGCAGGCCGCCACTACATATTCCACCGTCGGCAACATGAACGAGCACTCGCTCATCATTACCGAGACCACCTACGGCGGCCGTGAGGAACTGGTGGACCCCGAGGGCCGCATCGACTACGGCTCGTTGATATATATTGCCCTGCAGCGCGCCAAGACGGCGCGCGAGGCTATCGATGTGATCGTGGATCTTGCGAACACCTACGGTTATGCATCGTCGGGCGAGAGTTTCTCCATAGCCGACACCGAGGAGGCATGGATCATGGAACTCATAGGCAAGGGGCCCGGCAACAAGGGTATAGTGTGGGTTGCGCGCCGCATTCCCGACGGGTATATCTGTGCGCATGCGAATCAGGCCCGCATAACCACTTTCCCGAAGGATGATCCCGAAAATTGCCTCTATGCTCCCGATGTCATTTCGTTTGCCCGCGAGAAGGGTTATTTCACGGGCGGGGATGACGACTTTTCGTTCAGCGATGCATATGCACCGCTGAATTTCAGCGCCATGCGCGGTTGCGAAGCCCGCGTATGGAGTTTCTTCCGCACCTTCGCCGACGGCATGGACAAGTATGTCGACTATGCTATGGGGTATAATGCCGACAACCGTATGCCCCTGTGGGTGAAGCCTTCGGCCAAGATCTCGCCCAAGCAGGTGTTCGATGCCATGCGCGACCACTATGAGGGGACGCCGATGGATATGACCAAGGATCTCGGCGCAGGAGGCCACGGCCTGCCGTATCGCTGGCGTCCGATGTCGTTCGAGGTGGATGGCAAGGAGTATGTTAACGAGCGCGCTACGGCTACGCAACAGACCGGTTTCTGGCTGGTGGGGCAGGCCCGACAGGGCAAGACCGGTATCCTGTGGTTCGGTGTGGACGACGCCGCCACGTCGTGCCTGACGCCAATTTATTGTACGGCGACCGAGGTGCCCGAGTGTATGGCCGAGGGTAACGGCTCGATGCTGGAGTACAGCCCCACGTCGGCGTTCTGGCTATTCAACCGTGTCACGAATTTTGCATATATGCGTTACGACATGATGTCGGCCGACATACGCAAGGTTGCCGATTTCTGGGAGAGGTCGATGCTGAAGGCCGTCGATGGCGTGGATTTGGCGGTGGAAGGCATGTCGCCCAAGCAGCAACGCAAACGCCTTACGCAATTCAGCGTCAATACGGCACAGGTGATGTTCGAGAATTGGACACGATTGGACAAATATCTGCTTATAAAGTATATGGACGGCAACGTTAAGAGCGAGCACGACGACGTGCTGCGATACGTCATTGGCGAGGGCGGCGACGCCTCGCACTTCGTCGACAACGGCAACGGCCGCGACATACCCGACAATATCCAGTTCCCGGGTTACAACGACAAGTGGAAACGTGCCGTAGTGGAGGATAACGGCGAGGTGCTGCAGGTAAAATGACGGCAACATGCCAACACATTGAAAACAACCGTTAAAAATATGGAATTATGTTCGGATTAAACGTCTTTTCGGGACTCGGCTCCTTCGGGGTATTTCTCGGCATTGTAGTGGAAGTCCTCGTAATTATTTTACTCATATATGGAATAAAGACCCTGCAGTCTCTTATAAAGTACCTCGACAGACATTAAATGTTGTTAATCATGAAATACGATATTATAGTCATAGGGAGCGGCCCGGGCGGGTATGTCGCCGCCATCCGTGCCGCACAGTTGGGCCGCAAGGTGGCCATCGTAGAGAAGGCCGAGGCGGGCGGAGTATGCCTCAACTGGGGCTGCATACCTACCAAGGCGCTCCTGAAGAGTGCGCAGGTGTATGCCTGCTGCAAGAATGCCGCGCATTACGGCGTGGATATTGCGGGCGAGGTGAAGCCCGACTTCGCGAAGATGGTAGCGCGCTCGCGTACCGTGGCCGAGACGATGAGCAAAGGCGTGGCCTTCCTCCTAAAAAAGAACAATATTGACCTGATAAACGGTTTCGGACGTTTGGCTGGCAAGAGCCGTGTTGATGTCGACGGGACGGTGTACGAGGCCGACAGCGTCATCCTTGCTACGGGTGCGCGTCCCCGCGTGATGCCTTTTATGCCCGTGGATGGAACTCACGTCATCACTTCGCGCGAGGCGCTGGCTTTGCCGTCGCTGCCCGAGTCGATGATAGTGGTTGGCTCGGGAGCCATAGGCAGCGAATTTGCATGCCTCTACGCCACGCTCGGCGTGAAGGTTACGCTTGTGGAGTACATGCCGCAGATAATGCCTATGGAGGATGAGGAAGTTGCCAGACAGATGGAGCGTGCCTTCCGCAAGCTGCGAGCCACGGTGCTCACCTCGACTACGGTGAAGGGTGTCACGGTCGGCGGCGACGGCCTGTGCCATGTGGAGATCGAGGGCAGGAAGGGCGCCGAGAACCTGACGGCAGAGGTTGTGCTGTCGGCCGTGGGTATCAAGTCGAACATCGAGGATATGGGCCTCGAGGAGGCCGGTGTCGTGATCGAGCGCGACAAGGTCAAGGTCGACGAACACTATGCCACGGCCGTCGATGGTGTCTATGCCATCGGCGACATAATAGCCACGCCGGCTCTGGCACATGTCGCTTCGGCCGAGGCGATACGCTGCGTGGAGCATATATGCGGCATGGAGACCGAGCCGCTGGACTATGGTGCGGTACCGTCGTGCATCTTCACCTCGCCCGAAGTGGCGTCGGTGGGTATGACCGAGCAGCAGGCGCGCGCCGCAGGTATCGACTACAAGGTAGGGCGCTTCCCCTTCACGGCATCGGGCAAGGCGACGGCGGCAGGCGACCGCGACGGATTCGTGAAGCTCGTATTCGACGCTGACGACACTTTGATCGGAGCACACCTTGTCGGGGCGAATGTAACGGAGATGCTGGGTGAGCCTACATTGGCCCGCACGCTCGGCGTCACGGCCCACGCCATAGCCCGCACGGTACATGCCCATCCGACGATGAATGAAGGCATCATGGAGGCCGCCGAGGCTGCCATGGGGGCCGCGATACATCTCTGAAACCTTTAACGAATGCGAACTGATTATTGCGCCTTGGGATAAAGTTTCAAGGCGTTTTTATTTATT
>CALUIK010000012.1 GCA_944320685.1 uncultured Alistipes sp. | reverse complement strand
CGTTTTATCTCTGTAAAAACCTAATCTTCAATATTTTCAAAGAACTTTTATGATTTTTTAGTGGACACTGGTGATTTCGGAATAAAAATGGTATATTTGTAACGGTTTCACATTTGAAACGCGATTTAAAATGCGAAACACAACCGTGCAGACCGACAAGAACCGATACAATATTCCCATTCTGGCCAAGGGCATGGCGCTTTTGGAGGAGATATCACGCAATCCCCAAGGGCTTACGCTCACGGAGTTGACATCGATACTCAACGCTCCGAAAACGTCGCTCTACCGCATCCTGTGTTCCTTGGTTGAACTTGGGTATCTGCGGCGCGACGACCGCACGGCGCGCTTTTCGATGACGCACAAGATATTCGGCATGGCAATATCGTCCATCGGCAGCCCGTCGCTGCTCGAATATGCCTACGATCCTATGAGGCGCCTGCGGGATATGCTGTTGGAGACGGTGGTAGTAGGCACATTGACTGAAAGCCAAGTGGTGATACTCGACCAGATAATAGGCCTGCACCACTTCTGTTTTACGGTCAAGCCCGGCATGAACGTATGCCTTCACGCTTCAGCCCCGGGCAAGGCCATTGCCGCATATATGGAGCCTGACGAACTGCGTATGCTGCTCGGTAAGATCGACTATACGCGGTACAATGAAAACACGATATCATGCGAGGATGAATTCCTTGCGGCGCTCGGTGAAGTGCGGCATGCGGGATACGCCCTTGACCGCGGCGAGGAGATCGCCGGCGTAAGGTGCATCGGAGCTCCGATATTCAACCGCTACTCGAAGGCCGTGGCGGCTGTGTGGATAACGGGGCCCGAAGGACGTATCGGCGACGATGTCATTCCCGCGTATGGCGAGGCCATAATGCGGTGCGCCGCAGAAATATCGGACAAACTCGGATACATGAATAGAATTCAGCAATAATAAAGCCATGAAAAGGGTTGTTTTGTTCATACCGTTCATAGCCACCTTCGCAGCTATCATCTGCTCTTCGATGCGCGATTCGGGTACACGCCCCATGTATACGACGGATGTGGCGGTTGCCGGTGACGGCCGTATTCTGTTTACAAACAAGGGGTCGAGCGATGTCACCGTATACGACGCTTCAGGCAAATTGCTTGAGCGCGTGGCGTTCGATCTGCCCCCTACGGGTATCGCCGTCGACGGGGCTTGGGCTTACGTGACTAGCAGCGATGCCGAAGGCCGCCTGTCGAAACTTTCGCTTGACGATTACTCGATCGCGTACACGGTCACTACGGCTATGGGGGCCTGCTCGCCCGTCGTGAGTGCCGATGGCGGCACGGTGTATGTATGCAACCGCTACAAAGGTACGGTGAGTGCCGTTTCGGCCGGTGACGGCGAAGTGAGGGGTGCGATCCGGATGTTGCGCGAGCCGTGCGCCGCCGCGCTGTCGGCGGACGGCCGCTATCTTTATGTGGCCAACTTCCTGCCTACGCAGCGTGCCGATGCCGATTACGTGTCTGCAGCCATATCAGTTGTTGACTGCGGCAGTTTCAAAAAAATAAAAGATATACATCTGTCTAACGGAAGTAACGCTTTACATGGTGTCGCATGCTCGCCGGATGGCCGGTACATATTCGTGTCGCACAATCTGGGACGTTACGAGATACCTACGTCTCAACTTCAGCAAGGATGGATGAATACCAATGCAGTCAGCGTGATAGACGCCTCGTCACAGGAGTTTATCGGTGCTGTTGTAATGGACGAGACGGACCGCGGGGCAGGAGGAATATGGGATGTGGCATGCGACGGCCGTTACCTCGTGACATCGCAGTCGGGAACGCACGATGTGAGCGTGGTGGACTATGCGGCAATGATCGATAAACTCGAGAACTACGCCAATCCCGAAGAGTTGGATTACGACATGTATTTCATACAGGACGTACGCCGTCGACTTGCATTGTCGGGAAACGGTCCGCGAGCCATAACTCTGAACGAAGGGAAGCTATATGTACCGACGTACTTTTCGGACACACTCAACGTGATAGACCTCGAGCAGGGCCGCTCCGAAATCGTTGCATACAATCCCGACCGTATGGAGTCGGCAGTAGATATCGGTGAGCGCGCTTTCAACGACGCGGGGCTGTGTTATCAGAATTGGCAGTCATGCAACGGCTGCCACCCGAACGAAGGCCGGATGGACGGCATGAATTGGGATCTGATGAACGACGGGATCGGCAATCCCAAAAACTGTAAAAGCCTGCTACTCAGCCATCGCACGCCCAAATGCATGATCTCCGGCATACGCGATTCGGCTGGCATAGCCGTACGCGCCGGATACAAATATATCCAATTCTGCGACATACCCGAGGACATGGCGCTTTGCGTCGACGAATACCTTACGTCCCTCGAACCGCTGCCGAGCCCGTATCTGGTTGATGGCAGGCTGTCGGCGAAGGCCGAGGAGGGCCGGAAACTGTATGAACGCTTCGGTTGTGCCGACTGCCATTCGGGGCCCTATTATACGGACATGAAGATGCACCGCATCGGCGAGGACATAGAGTTCGAACAGGGATGGGATACTCCGACGCTTATCGAAGTATGGCGTACGGCGCCGTACCTCTTCGACGGCCGAGCCGCGACGATGGAGGAGGTATTCTATGTATACAAACACGGCATCGACGGCAAGATTTCGCGCAAGGAGGCCGAAGAACTGGCAGAATATGTAAATTCGTTATAACACTTGATATAACCTACGAAACCACCTGAAACACTACACTATTATGAAACTTAGGCCCATATTGATCTTGCCGTGCGCACTCCTCGCCTCGGTGGCATGGGGACAGGTCTCGCCCGACGAGGCGGAACGGATGCGGCTCGACTCCGAAATGGAGTATTTCAACATCGAATCGGTCAAGGCGGCTTACGAAGACTTTTGTACCGACCCCGACTACGACGCCGCACTTTACGGCGACAAACTGCGTCAGCTGGAAAGCGTAAGCTCGGCTGCGGCACAGGACTACGACACAAAAAGCCGTATCGTGGCGCTAAAGCGCGAGATACTGCTCTCGAACCCGTTGCTCGACGACGCCAAAGTACTGGTGGGACGCTACCGCATAGGTGAAAACGCCCGCAACGTGTGGGCGCCCTCGCTCGGTACGCAACAGAACAACTGGTCCAACCAATCGTCGGCAGCCCGCAGCGGTTTCGATGCCGAGATAGCCGAGCTGTCAAACCTGCGCGGCGATGTGGCCGTACGCACGGTATACAAACCAGCCAACAGCACATCAGTGACCGACCTGCTGCTGAACTGGGACGGCGAGCGCATCCTCTTCACCGCTGCCGATGAAAACAACCGCTGGAGCGTCTACGAGGTACGCCGCGACGGAACTGGGCTGCACAAGGCCATTGAGGTCGACGAGCCCGATCTGGAGTTCTTCGACGGAGCCTACATGCCCAGCGGACGTATCATCGCCATGAGCAACATAGGTTATCAAGGTGTGCCGTGCGTGAACGGTTCCGACCAGGTTGGCAACATGATAGCCTATGAGCCTGCGACCGGAGAGTTGCGCCGCATGACGTTCGATCAGGATGCCAACTGGCATCCGCGAGTGATGAACAACGGGCGTCTGATGTATGTGCGCTGGGAGTACACCGACCTTACGCACTACTATTCGCGTTTCGTCATGCACGCCAATCCCGACGGTACCGAGACCAAGGCCCTTTACGGTAGCGGCGGATGGTTTCCCAACAGCATATTCGACGTTCAGCCCCTGCCCGAAGGCAACAACACCTTTATAGGCATCATCTCGGGGCACCACGGCATAGCCCGTTCGGGACGCCTCATACTCTTCAACCCAGCACTCGGACGCAAGGAAACCAAAGGTATGGTTCAAGAGCTGCCTTTCAGCAAGCGTGAGATCGTCCCCATTATAAAGGACGAACTTGTGAATGGAGTGTGGCCGCAGTTTATCAAGCCCTACCCCGTGAGCGACAAGTATTTTCTGGTCACTGCCAAGCTGACGCCGAAATCGCTGTGGGGAATATATCTGGTCGACGTCTACGACAACATGACCCTCGTCGCCGAATTCGAGGGCGAAGGTCTGATCAATCCCATCATTGTTGCCAAGCGCCCCGTTCCGCCCATTATCCCCGACCGGATCAAGCCGGACGACAAGGAGGCTACGGTATTCATACAGGACATATACGAGGGTGAAGGCCTGCCCGGTGTGCCTGTAGGCACCGTGAAAAAACTGCGCGTGTTCGCATATGAATATACGTATGTCAATTCGGAGTCGGACCATATAGCCCAAGGTATACAGAGCGGCTGGGACATAAAGCGCAATTTGGGCGAGGTGGATGTCGAGCCCGACGGTTCGGCCATATTCAAGATTCCGGCCAATACACCCGTATCGTTCCAGCCGCTCGACGAGGAGGGGCGCGCCATACAGTGGATGCGCAGTTGGGTGACGGGAATGCCGGGCGAGGTGGTTTCCTGCGTGGGATGCCATGAGGACCAGAACTCAGTACCCCTGCCCAAACGTGTGGCGGCGTCGACAAAAGAGCCGTCGCGCCTGCAAACACCCGAGGGCGGCGTGCGTCCCTTCACTTTCGATCTGGAGATACAGCCCATATTGGACCGGCATTGCGTGGCTTGCCACAATGCCGACGGTGCTGAGCCCGATTTCACGGGCGGCGTAAAGGTGGCGGACGCCCCAAGCCGCCGCGCCGAGTCCGGACGGCTCGACCTCTCGCAGAGTTATCTGAACCTCCATCCATATGTCAACCGTCAGGGGCCCGAGGCCGATATATATGTAATGAAGCCCTACGAGTACCATGCATCTACCAGCGAGTTGGTACGCATACTCAAGGGCGGTCACCACGGCGTGGCGCTCGACGAGGACGAGTGGCATACCATTTACAACTGGATCGACTTCAACGCCCCGTGCCACGGACAGTTTGTATACAACAGCGTAAGCTACTGCCCGACAAACCAGTATGACCGCCGCATCGAGTTGGCGAACAAGTATGCCGGCGGCGCAGGCGTCGATTGGAAACGTGAAATTGCCGACTATGCCGCGTATTTGAAGGCACATCCGAAGGCGCCGGCAGAGCGTATGCAGTCAGAGAAACCGGAATATAAGGATGTCACGAGCCGCAAATTCCCCTTTGACGAGGCTGCAGCTAAGGCCATGGCGGCCAAGTATGGCGACACGCGCCGTGAGGTGGAGATAGCCCCGGGTGTAAAGATGACCTTCGTGCGAATCCCCGCCGGAGAGTTCGTCATGGGCAACAACCGCCGCGGCTCGGGCAATGCCCCCGAGGCGAAGGTGAAGATCGCGCGTGCGTTCTGGATGTCGGAGACCGAGGTTACGAACGAGCAGTACAATGTCTTCTTCCCCGAACACGACAGCCGTTATACGGCACAGTTCTGGAAAGACCACGTGGGCCCGGGATACCCCGCAAACCGTCCTTCGCAGCCCGTCACACGCATAAGCTGGAACCAAGCGTCGGAATTCTGCCGTATGCTTTGCGAGCGTTGCGGCGTGAAGGCATCCCTGCCTACGGAGGCGCAATGGGAGTGGGCATGCCGCGCCGGCAGCGACAGCGATTTCTGGTACGGCGACCTTAACAGCGATTTCGCCGAGATGGAGAACATGGCAGACAAGTCACTGCGCCGTATGGCCGTATCGGGTGTCGATCCGCAGCCCGTATCGGAGAGCAGCTGGGTATACAAATACTATACTTTCATGCCGCGCGAGGATGGTGTCGACGACGGCACTATGACCATTGCCGATGTCGCCCAGTATGAGCCCAACGCATGGGGCCTCTACGATATGCACGGTAACGTGTGCGAGTTCACACGGTCGTCGTATGCACCCTACCCCTACAGGGGCGAGCCGGCGGAGCGTGATGAGAAGGTGGTACGCGGCGGCGCATGGAACAGCCGTCCGAAAAATGCCACGGCATATGTCCGCAACTCGTATTTTGCATGGCAGCCTGCCAACAATGTAGGTTTCCGTGTGATATTGGAGGATTGATACACCGGTATGCAAACAGGAAAGCGGCACCCCATAGGATGCCGCTTTTTTTGCGTTGCATATTATCTGCCAGCTACTGGGTCCGTACCCTTTCCCGCATGCAGTTGGCCGTCGTAGTCAGGAAATGCCACCGCATCCGTCGCCGTCCTGAGCGGGTGTGTCATGCGGTACGGCGACGAAGAGGTCGCGGTCGGCGGGCCACTCCGTAACTTTCGACATGGCCGTCTGCACCATGCGGCCGATTGCGTTGGTAAACGACGCGCCGCGGTAGTGGCTCGTATTGGTAATGAAAACATATGATGTATTACCTCTGCTCTCGATATAGGCGCATGTGCCCGACATGGTGCCGGTACGCACGAGGGATCCCGTTTTGCTGTTGTAACGGGCCCAGCCGAGGGCGTAGTCCCCTTTGCGGGCTATGCGTTTCATTTCGTCCACGCTCTGCGGCGACAGGATGTCGGGAACGCCGGCCTTGCCGTCGACCGATGCGACAAGGCGCAGCAATTCCACAGCCGAACACACCCACGCGCCGGCCCCCTGCAGCCCCGTGATGTTATTGCCGCCGTAGTGGCGCGGCTTCATACGGCCCGAGCCGTCGAACGACTCGATCTCGTCGTCGGGATCACTGCCGTAATATTTCACCTCATGCGGGAACCGCTCCTCATAGTAATTGCGGGCGATATGCATGTCATAGCAGCCGGCAGGCCACAGCACATGGCGCTGGATATACTCCTCATAGCTTAGGCCCGAAACCTTCTCGATCACGCGCGAGAGGACGAGGTACCCGATGTTGGAGTATTGCGGCGCACCGCCGGGCCTGTCGCGCAGTTTCTGCCGCAGCTGGAAGGCGATCAGCTCATCCGCCGAAGGCGTATGGTCCATGTCTTCCCAGCGCATGATGTCGGTGGTGCGGAACATGGGATCGCCCAAACGGCGGCTGAAGCCCGACGTATGGTTCAACAGTTGGCGTACGGTTATCTGCTCGGCTCTTTTGTCCTTTATCTCAGTGAACTGCGGGTCGTTAAGGATGCCATCGGGTCCGAATACCTTGGTGTCGAGCGTAAGCATGCCTTCATCACACATCTTCATTATGCCTATGGCGGTGATGAGTTTCGAAGCCGAGGCTATGCGGTATATGTCCCCCACCTCGGCGGGGATATTGCGTTCTTCGTCGGCCCAGCCGAACCCTTTGCAATAGACCAGATGCTCGTTTTTCATCACTGCGAGCGACGCCCCGCGGATGGAGTTGCGCGCCATCCAGTTACGTATGTAACGCTCCATTTTTTCGGTCGATTGCAAGTCCGACAACGCATTGCAGAGCGAATCGTTCAAGCGGTAACGCGTGTCGTCCGCATCGGGTTCGAGCGAAGCCTCCTTTCCGCCTTTGAACAAAAGCAATATCGCGCCGCACAACATGGCGGCGGCAAGTATCAGAACATATTTTTTCATGAGGTCCCTATTATCGAACAAATCTCTGCAAAAATACGAATTATCCGTCATTATTCAAATGCGGCGGGCGGATCGTCCGACAAAGTGAGCATTATTCGGCTGTTTTTTCATACTTTTGCAATTCAAAATTACACACCCATGAAAACCCCGATAACCCCGATTTTGATCGCCATGCTGTTGTGCGTGCCGGCCACGGTAGCGGCCGTCGGCCGCAACGTGTCCAGTACCGAGCGGCCGCAGGCGGCGGAAGATACGAAAGAGAGAGCCGTGCGTTTGAAACCGTACGGATTTGTCCGCAATTACATATGTTACGACTCACGGCGCTGCTACTCTACCATGGGCGAGATGTTCAATATCATGCCTATGGACGAGGCGTGGAACGAAGACCATACGCAGGATCTTAATGCCGTGCACGAACTGACCTTCGTGTCGTTCACCTCGCGCGCGGGTATCGACATCACCGGCCCTCGCATATGTAATGCCGCCTCATCGGGCAAGATCGAGGCCGATTTCTGCGGTTTCGGCAGCAACAATACCATGTTGCGCATACGTCAGGCATATGTACGGCTCGCGTGGAAGCGGGTAACGGTCACCTGCGGCCAGACGTGGCATCCCATGTCGATACAGGTCATGCCCTCGGTGTCGGGGCTGGCATCGGGGTCGCCATTCTCGCCATTCAACCGCTCGCCTCAGCTAAATGCGGGCATAGATCTTGGCCACGGCTGGGATGCGACGGCTGCGGCCCTATACCAATTCCCGAATGTGTCGACGGGCCCCGACGGCACATCGTATCAATACTCGCGCTGGAGCGGCTATCCCGAGATATATGTCGGCGTAAAACACGTTGGCAGGCATTTTACCGTCGGCGCCGGAGCCGACATATTGAGTATTATGCCACGCCGCAGCGGTACCGTGATGCGTGAAATCGCGGGCGAGGATGGAACTGTCGCGGCAGAAGAGGTTACAGTGCGTCTCGACGACCGTGTGACGGGCATCTCGGCCGAGATTTTCGCCGATTATCGCTACGGAAAGTTCAACCTCAAGGGCAAGGCCATATACGGCGAGAATACTGCGCATCTGACAATGGTCAGCGGCTTCGGCGCTACGGCATATGATCCGGAGACGGGAGCGTACGAATATGACCCCATACGGTCGTTCACGACATGGATAAACGCTACATATGGCACGCGCTGCCGTGTCGGCATAATGGGCGGATTCACACAAAACCTCGGTGCGGCGCGAAACTTCATATCGACTGACGATTTCTGGATGCGCGGCGCGAAAAATGTCGATTACATCTACCGCATCAGTCCATCGCTTACGTATGCTGTAAAGAACCTGACGCTCGCCCTCGAGACCGACTATACGGTCGTGGGTTACGGTGACGTGGCAATCAACGGCCGCAGCAAGGCTTTGCGCAATGTGGGTAACGTACGCGTATGTACGATGATAAAATACTCATTCTGACACGTCGGCCGGAGGAGGTACGGACATGGAAAATCCCTGCAGGCGGAAACTGCAGGGATTTTTCGTGACCGCGTGCGGCGAAGTGGTTCAAAGGGAGTATCCCCACTGCTCGACGGCCTCGCCCCAGTTCCGCCCCACTACATCCATGGTGTGGGGTTCGAAGTGGTATTTCTTTTTACGAAAGCCCTTCACGCTATCCAGATGCCGTACTATGGCTGGACGCACATGGGCGAAGTCTCCGAGCGAGAGTTTTATGTATATCTGTTCGGTGAGTTCGAGCGGTGATGACTGGTAATCCTCGAACCGCACCTCCGCAAGATTACCCTGCGGGATTAGAGCCTTGTCCCGCTCATAGCAACGGTAGAGCGCCTGATAATTTTTGACTATCTCGGCCTCCAGCCGCTCATCGGATATTCGCTGCAACCTTACCGAAGCTATGGTCTTGCGGAAAAAGTTGCGCGTCGATTCAAACACCACGTACGGGTTGCGTACGATGTATATGAACTTGGCGTCGGGGTACATCTCCAGAAGCATCCCGACGCGCGCCGTGTGCGGCGGATTCTTGCTCAGGTAGCATCGGCGGCCCGACGTCCGCAGAGCAATGCGCATCATCTTGTCGAGCGCTCGCTTGAAATCCTCGCGTTCGTCAGACGTCGCCTTCTCGAAGGTGAGGTACTTGTCGCGGTATTCGGCCATATGGCGAGGGAACATCCAGAAATGGTAATGCGAGCATGGTGTCATGTTGCTCAAGGCGAACTCCTCCTCCTGCGGCAGGTCGACACCGAGTGACATCGAATCCGTCGGCCGCTCCGAAGGCATTAAGATCGACATGCAGCGCTTGAAAAATGGCGCCCCCCACAACATCAGGTGCGGGAAGACGGTCTGGTAGGTCGTGCAACAACCGAATGCCTTGTCGCACGAGAAGATATTGTGCATATATGTGGTGCCGCTGCGCCAGTGTCCGAGGATAAATACAGGCGGCCGTACGGGGTCGTCGTCGCCGATCTTGTCATAGCGCCGCTCGTTGACGGCATAGAACGGGTCGAGCATGCGCCGTATGCATCGCGTGAGCGCGAACTTGCGCCGGTATTCCTCGTCGATCTCCTTGCCGCAGACGGCCCTCGCGAAGGTGTCGCGGTCGGCACCGACAAGGGTGTTCACGGGGAGGTTGTCGAAATTGAATAGTCCCATGGCCTCTATTTTTTTGTGCATACTACATCCACCCCCTGCTCGCGCAGATAGCGGCATGCCCGCTCGACGGCATCGTAGTGCTCCGCGTCGATACCCAGCTGCGAGAGGTTCACCGTGAGAGTCTGCGGCGCGCCGTTACCGTTTTCAGCCGCACCATCCTCACCGACGATCATGCCTACGGCCGAAGTGAAATTCGACACGGGGTCGATTAGGATGAACGCCCCCGTAGCGCGGTTCTCGGCATAGGGGTCGAATATAAGCGGACTTGTGACCGAAAGATTCACCAGCCCGATCTCATTGAGGGTGAGGTTTTCGGCAGCGCTGCGCTCCATCGTGTTCACGTTCACCCTATACTCCACGCCGCGGATATGCGCCCGAGTGGTGTTCGTCGTTTGCTTGAGGAAGAACGACTTGCCGCGATCCATAGCCTCGACGTCCATCCACACCATCATGGCCTTGATATTGTGTCCCACGTATGGCTCGTCATCTGCACGTACCAGCATCTCGCCGCGCGAGAGGTCTATCTCGTCCTCCAGCACCAGCGTCACGGACTGCGGCGCAAAGGCCCGTTCGAGATCGCCGTCATAGGTCACGATACGCTTTATGCGCGAACACTTCCCCGAAGGAAGGGCCTTCACTTCGTCGCCGCAGGCGATTACGCCCGATGCGACCTTGCCGCCGAAGCCTCGGAAATCGGCATTCGGGCGCAGGACATACTGCACGGGGAAACGGAAGTCGGTCATGTTTATGTCTTGGTCTATCGACACCGTTTCGAGGAACTCCAGCAGTGCCGGCCCATCGTACCACGGCGTACGGGCGCTGCGTTCCACGACGTTGTCTCCGTCAAGGGCCGAGAGCGGGATGCACTGCAGGTCGGATATGCCGAGCGATTCTACGAAACCGCGGTATTCCGAGACGATCGCCTCGAACCGCCCGCGATCAAACCCCACGAGGTCCATCTTGTTGACAGCGAGGACCACGTGGCGTATTCCCAGCAGCGAAACCAAAAATGTATGGCGCCGTGTCTGCACGACTACACCCTGACGGGCGTCGACGAGGATGATGGCCAGATTGGCAGTCGAACCGCCCGTAATCATGTTGCGCGTATACTGTTCGTGCCCGGGGGTGTCGGCGATGATGAACTTGCGGCGGTTTGTCGAGAAGTAACGGTAAGCGACGTCGATCGTGATACCCTGCTCGCGCTCGGCCTTCAGTCCGTCGCACAGAAGCGCGTAGTCTATATGGTCGCCGGCGTTGCCGCAGCGCTTGCTGTCGCGTTCGAGCGCCTGCAACTGATCTTCGTAAAGGCGTTTGCTGTCGAACAGCAGCCTCCCGATGAGTGTCGATTTGCCGTCGTCGACGGATCCAGCCGTCAACAGGCGGAGCAGGTCCTTGCGTTCGTCCTGTGCCAAAAACTCTTCTATGTTGGATGCCATATCGTTCTCTTTTTAGAAATAACCTTCGCGTTTCTTCTGTTCCATGCTGCCCTCCTGATCGAAGTCGATGACACGTGTGGTACGCTCGCTTTTGGTCGTGGTCATCATCTCTTCGACGATCTTTTCGATGGTGTCGGCATCGCTCTCGACAGCCCCCGTCAGGGGATAGCACCCGAGCGTGCGGAAACGCACCTTGCGCATGCGGGCAGTACGCCGCAACTCCTCGGGCATGCGGTCGTCATCCACCATGATCAGGTTGCCGTTGTACTCGACAACGGGGCGTTCCTTGGCAAAATATAGAGGTACGATGGGTATCCGTTCGAGACGTATGTACTGCCATACGTCGAGTTCCGTCCAATTGCTCAACGGGAATACGCGGATACTCTCGCCATCGTTTATGCGCGTATTGTATATGTCCCACAGCTCGGGTCTCTGATTCTTGGGATCCCACTGCTGGTACTCGTTGCGGAACGAGAAGACCCGCTCCTTGGCCCTGCTCTTCTCCTCGTCACGGCGGGCTCCGCCGAAGGCTGCGTCGAAACCGTACTTCTTGAGCGCCATTAGAAGCGCCTGCGTCTTCATCAGGTCGGTATGCACCTTGCTGCCGTGGGTGAATGGCCCGACGCCCTCCTCATACGCCTTCCGATTATATTCTACGATCAGATTCCAGTCGTGCTCACGGGCGTAACGGTCGCGGAACTCTATCATCTCGCGGAACTTCCATTTCGAATCGATATGCATTAGCGGGAAGGGGACCTTACCCGGGTAAAAGGCCTTCTCGGCCAAACGCACCATCACCGAAGAGTCCTTGCCTATCGAATACAGCATCACGGGGTTACGGAATTCGGCCGCCACCTCGCGGATGATGTGTATCGATTCGGCTTCGAGAGCCTTCAGATGGCTCAGTTTGTATTCTTCCATTTGTTACCTATAAAATTTATTCAATCATTTTCGGCCGCGAAGGCTATCCGCGGCGCCAGTTTCTCCATTATCCGCCGTACGCATTCGTCTACGGCGGCATTCGTCGTGTCGATCTCTATATCGGGTGCTTCAGGCGCTTCGAACGGGGCCGAGATACCCGTGAAATCGGCTATGTCGCCGCGGCGCGCCTTGGCGTACAGGCCCTTTACGTCGCGGCGCTCGCACTCTTCGAGCGGTGTGGAGACATATATCTCGACGAAGTCGTCGCGGCCGATAATGTCTGACGCCATACGGCGCAACTCGCGCGTCGGCGACACGAAGGCCGCTATAGTTATGATCCCCGTCGAGGTGAATAGTTTGCACACCTCCGCTATACGGCGGATATTCTCACGGCGGTCGGTCTCCGAGAACCCGAGGTCGGAGTTTATGCCGCAACGGACGTTGTCGCCGTCGAGAATACGGCACAGGTGACCTTGTGCCGAGAGACGGCGTTCGAGCGCTACGGCTACCGTGCTCTTGCCCGAGCCCGACAACCCCGTGAACCATAACGTCACGCCGCGTTGCGAGAGCAGGCGCTCCTTTGCGCCGCGCGGCTCCATGCTGGCGAATATGGGATATACAGATCTGTTTTCCATAAACCGATTATTTGTCAGAAACTCCAGAACAGCGGTATCAGTGTTATTGACAGTACAAATGTGATGATATTCAACGGCAGCCCCACACGCACGAAGTCCTTGAACCGGTAATTGCCTATGCCCTGCACGATGAGGTTGGTCTGATACCCTATCGGCGATGAAAAACTTGCCGACGAGGCGATGCATACGGCCACCATATACGGCATGGGGTCTACGGCAAGCTGTTCGGCCGCCGACATGGCGATGGGAAAGGCGAAAGCCGCCGCCGCATTGTTGGTTATCAGCTCCGTGATGATGTTGGTCGTGATATAGATCACGACGAGCACCATCCACGGCGATGCGTTGTGCGAGAAGTCGATCACGTGCGCCGCGATGTAGTCGGCAAGGCCCGAATTGACCATCGCACGGCTGATGGCCAGCGCACAGGCGATGGTTACGAGTATGTCCCACGAAATGAGTTTGGTGTATTTCTTTGCGGGGAATATTCCGAAATACCCCATCAGCACCGTTACCACGCATACCCAAAAGAACATGTCGAGCGGTATGTTCGGCGATAGCCTCTGTACGGCGGGCAGCGAACCGAACGTAGCTCCCACGATCATTACGGTAAGGAGCGCGATGGAGAGCCATTTGCGCCAGCCGCGGCTGACGGGATCATGATAGCGGCCGTTGCTCAACATGAGGAACACGCTGGAGTCTCCCCAAGTGGCGATGAACGAGCCGTCGGTTTCGAGTATCAGCGTATCGCCCTCGCGGAAGATTTGCGAATCGGGGTTCGTCAGTACCACGCCGCCGCGGCGTATTTCACGTATCTCGGCTCCGTAATGTTTCGTGAAATCGAAGTCGGAGCACGACCTGTTTATACCCGGGAAACGGCTTCCGATGACGGCCTCCACTACATTCGAGTCCTCATCCGCAGCCTCGACCCCGCCGGCGGTCTCCGTGGAGTCGTCAGGCAACCGTCTTGCGGCAAACAGCACCATGTACAAAAGGCCGAAAAATGCGATGAAGACGCCCACCTTGCCCAGTTCGAACATAGTAAAGCCCTCATACCCTGCGTCGAGCATCATGCCGTGCACTACAAGGTTCGTAGAGGTGCCTATGAGCGTGCACATACCGCCCAAAATGGCGGCGTACGACAAGGGAATGAGGAATTTGCGCAGGGGCAGCCGGACCTTGCGGGCCCATTGTTTGATAATAGGTATGAATACGACCACCACGGGCGTATTGTTCAGGAACGCCGATACCGATACTATGACGGGCAGTATGCGCGTATAACCGCAGCGCACCGTGACATTGTCCTTTTTCGGGAGCATGCGTTTGACCAGATGGCCGAGGGCATCGCTGCGCCGCACGCCTTCGCTTACAAGAAACAGGAGCGCTACGGTTATCATACCTTTGTTCGAAAAACCCGCAAGCACCTCATCCGGAGATAATATGCCCGCGCACATGAACAATATTACTACCGAAAACATTACGAACCCCGGGCGCGTAAAGTCAGCCACGAGCAGCCCGACCATGAGACACAGTCCGACAAAAACCGTCAATATTTCTGCATTAATCTCCATTTAGTTATGTTTTAGCGACTAAACGCAGGCATAGCACACCCGTTGCACGCCGTCGCCCGCGTCTCAGCGACAGAACGGACTACGCCTGTCCCCATGTCATTAGCAGACAACCAGTGATTTCGTCCGCAGGGACGCCACGACCCCCCGATTGTCAAGCGGCGCTTATGCCGTGTAGAACGATACACACATGTGCGCTTTTTTCTTTCTACAAATTTATTAAATTTTTATTTAAAAAAAACATTTATTCTCCCCGTTACGTTTCTATTTATGGTTCATATGGCACAATTTGAACATCATAAAACGCATGGCGGCGGCATCGGAATACACGCTCCCTGCCATCGCATGACATCCGCCCGCACCCGATGGCCCGGAATCCATGTTCGCCGCCGCTCGGATATTGTTCTATTTCTCGCATTTTATTATGTATAATGGAACATTGGTGCCTATCGCAGCCTTCGCTTCTCCAATGACCGGCTTTTGTTTCGTAACAATCCAAAAAGGCGAACGTTTATATAATCTATAAATATTCCTGTATGCGGACACTGTTTTTCAATTCCCTTATAGACAAATATCAAACCGCGATACTGCGATTCTGACGTCCCGCCCATATCGGATATTCAAGGCCTAATCTAACATATCGTCGAAACAGGATAATTTATATCCTTTAATGATATTTATACATTGCAACCCACAAACCGCAATGGCGGGGGCCATATGGTAGACGTCTCCTTTTTTCTCGGGAAAAGGCATGCGGTTCTACGCCTGATTCCAAACGGGTGCGAGCGGAATATATATAGAAAAAGGCAATGGCATCCCTTGTGCGCATCCAATTTACACACACACGCCAATGTAATGATAATCTGCCATATATGGATCGAGCACACAGTGTTGCTGGTGGATCTTTCTAAAAGAAATATACAGCATGTTTATGTTCTGTATCCGCCTGTTGCCCCGCCAATACAGAACAACGATTGCACAATTTTTCTGCTTTCGGTATATATATCTGAAAATCACTCTATAACATCAGCAGACAAATATCGCAATATTGCAAAATATGACATTATTGGGCTTTTTTAATTAAAAAAAATTTGAGGGGGGGGGGGATTTTTTCATATATTTGCTCTGTAACACAGCTTTTTCGTTCGTCGGGTTGCGATATTATTAATGAATGTTTTTTTGTTAAAATGAAAAAATATGTGATCATCTTATCCGTATTGTGCGGGGTGTGTTTCGTGCAGTCTGCCCATGCCCAAAAATGGGGTGTCAAGAGCAATATCTTGTACGATGCCACTACCAGCATGAATATCGGGGTCGAGTTTGCGTTGTCGGAACGGTGGACATTCGACATGTCCGGGAACTACAACCCGTGGACATTCGCCGAAAACAAAAAGTGGAAGCACTGGTTCGTGCAGCCCGAAGTGAGGTATTGGACCTGCAAACGCTTCGGCGGGCATTTCCTCGCAGCACACCTGTGGGGCGGAGAATACAACGTGGGCAACATAAGCGGAATACCCGATTTTCTCGGGACAAAGTTCTCCAATCTGAAGGAGCACCGTTACGAGGGATGGTTCACGGGTATAGGCATTGCCTACGGTTATGCGTGGATGCTGGGCAAACATTGGAATCTCGAGGCCGAGATAGGTGTGGGCTATGCATATACGAGCTACGATAAATATATGTGCCCGCGATGCGGCTCTAAGGTCGGCAGCGGCAATCACAACTATTTCGGGCCGACCAAGGCCGCGATCAATATTGTTTATCTGTTCTGAAAAAGATGTCACCCATGAATAATACCATAATACGCATATTCTCGATGTCGCTCCTTATGGTAGCGCCCTCGATACCAGCAGCAGGACAGGAGATAATGAGCGGCGAGGCTGAAATATACGATCTCGACGCAAGTCGCGCAGGCAACAGCCTGAATGTTGCCATGTCTCTCGACATAACCGCTCTGACTGTGGGCGGCGACGAGACTGTCATACTTACGCCCGTGATAGAAAAAGGCGACCGCAGCATCGATCTCCCTCCAGTCGAAATCAGGGGACGTCGCGCGTACATGCACTATCTGCGCAACGGCGAGCAGCCCATTACCGATAATGCCGCCCGCACGGCACGGTCGGTACGCCGCTGGCAGCGGCTCGGCAAGGAACAGCGCATTGACTATTCGGCCGCCGTACCTTTCGAAAGATGGATGCGCGGAGCCACACTCGCCATACGGGAGGAGAGTTGCGGCTGCGATGATACGCCTCTCGCCCTCGGCACCACGCAGGTGGGACGGGTGCTCCATACGCCATACACGCCGCAATTTGTAATCTCGTTCGTAGAACCCGAGCCCGAGCCGGTAAAGACGCGCGAAGAGTCGTTCTCGGCGTATATCAACTTCAAGGTGGACAAGCATGACATCCTTGTCGACTACAAGGACAATGCGGCCGAGTTGGCCGCTATCACCGAGTCTGTGAACCGTGTCGGCGAAGACAGCGACCTGACCATAACTTCGATAAGCATCGACGGTTGGGCGTCGCCCGAAGCTCCCGAGAGTTACAACCTCGCCCTGTCGCAACGCCGTGCAGACGCTTTGGCCGAATACATAGCCGACAATACCGATACAGGCGATGCCCTGATAACCGCCAAGGGCCATGGCGAGGACTGGGTGAATTTCCGTGCGTATGCCGTCGCCTTGCCGCAACTGCTCGATCGCGAAAAGGTTCTGGCCATAATCGACGACGGCGCCATGTCTCTTGACGAGAAGGATGCGGCGCTGGTGAAACTTATCCCGCCGACCATATACCACAGGCTCATAGGCGAAATATATCCGCGATTGCGCCGAAACGATTACCGTATAGTATACAACGTACGCAGTTTCGACGTGCAGGAGGCCCGCGCAATGTTCGACAGCGCGCCTAAAAAGCTGTCGTTAAGCGAAATGTACCTTGTAGCAGGCCTTTATGAGAAGGGGTCGGCCGAATACAATCACGTAATGGAGGTTGCGGCACGCACCTACCCCACAGAGGTGGCCGCCGCGGTCAATGCCGCGGCCGTAATGATCGAGGCCGGCGATTACGATGGAGCTCTGGCATTGCTGGAGAAGGCCCCGTCAACTGCACCGGTACTTAATGCACAAGGCTTGGCGTACGCCCGCCGCGGCGATATCGGGAAGGCGCGCGAGGCATGGACGCAGGCGGCGCAGCAAGCCTCGGCAGATGCAAAGCATAACCTCGCCGAACTGGAGAAGAGCATGGAATGACTAACGTCCAAACATATGACCCGATAATCGGGAATACTACTTCGGATTAAGCTGAAAAGACGAATTTAACCATAACCTTCAAATCAATCAATTATGAAATTCAAACTATTACTCATGACTGCAGCATGCGTCGGAATGATAGCGTGCTCGAAAGACGGCACTGGGGACAACCCGTATGCCGACGGGTCGAAACAGGTTGTGCTGAAAGTTAATCTGCCGGCCACACGCGCCGGTGTCGATAACTCATGGCTCGACGGTAATGGCGACCCGCAAACGACAACCATTTCGTCGATAGATGTATTCTTCACCAATGACATCGGCACGGTAAAGAAACACTATAAATTGGATGCGACCAATAATTATTTGAGTACCGTTAGGACTTCCGGCCTGCGCTTTGTCGGATTGAAAGATGTAACTGCCGTATATATTGTGGCAAACGTCCCTGATGAATCCATGAGGAATATTACTACCATGGCCGATTTCAAGGTCCTCATGAATCAGCAGGCCCCCAGCATGGAACAGAACAGTATGATCTTTGCCGGCTGCGATAGGGATCTGATTGCGGGCGCCGATACGGATGCCTCGATACCCACATACGATAATCCTGACAATCAAGACCCGACGGTTCCTGCCGCCGGCGATATGGTGTACACGGCAGAAGTTGTCATACGTCCCATTATTTCCCGCATAGAATGGGGAAATATCACTGTTGCCGATAGCGGATCTAAGGAATTCGTACAGCCTGACGGAAGCACCTATTTAGTAGAGTGGTCGAATTATGCGCCCATAATTACCGGTATTTATCAGAGCAATGTATATCTGGCCGAAAACATATTCGGCACGCAGCAGACGAGTTCGCTTTTCGCCACTCCGGCCAATTGGCAGTCGATCGTAAAGGGAGCGTGGGTTGAACCTAACCCCTCTATAGACGGGGTTACATGGAGCAATGTAAATCCTTCGCTCGCATATACGGGTTATCAGGACGGTTCTGGTTATGCAGCACTTCTCCCGCCGCAATATGACGGTGACGCTCAGTGTGTACCGTTCCATTTCTTCGTTCCCTTCGACCCCACCTCGTCCGAAGATGACAATACACAAATGACGGGAGACATGGATGGGCCGTTGCCGCAGTGGCATTTCCAGTTGTATTATCCCAATGACAGCGGCTATACGATTACGGTTAAAAAGAAGAATGCCGGAGAAGGTGACGATAAATACACGGTGGTAACGGATGACAAAGCCCTTTCGCTGAAAGGTGATTTCCTCTATCCCGCAGGCAGTGACAAGATCGCATACGCTAATGTTGTCAAGCTCAAGAGCGGAAACGCCGATTTAACATACCGTCCGGGTATGATATATACGGCCGATATTGAGATCAATCCATACAACGTAACTCTCGGCTTTGAGGACAAGGATAATTACAATGTAATTGTAAAGGTTGGCGTAGCCGACTTTGCGACGCAGGAAGTCACGCCCGAGTTCGAAAAGCCATAACAACCGGACATACCGGACCTGTTTTTCAAATCAATAAACCGCCGGAACGGGGCATGGCAGCGGCCGTGCCCCCTGACCGGCAAAAACGAAAATTCGCAGCATCTCCGACAAATAACTGCGGAATAATACGCAAACAGACAAAAGCAAATGAGAAAACTTTCCAGATATCTGCTTCTGATCACGATCGTGACGATGTCTCTGGCCACCGGCTGTATCAAGGAGAACATGGACGATTGTATGGGCAAGGTAACGCTCCGCTTTCGTTATGTCGGTGATGGCACGACCGATATATTCCCCGAGAAGATAGAGCATGTGACCATGTACGTCTACTCGAAGGCCGACGGCTCGCTCGTCGACGAGATCCGATATGACGACAAGGCTCTGGATGCATACCAAGGGGCTCATATTGCCTTGTTCCCGGGCAGATACGGGATCGTGTGTTGGGGCAATGCTCTCGAAGAAACCACTATCAGCGAAGGCGAGAAGATCGCCGCAAACGGCCATTACGACAATAGCACAATACACACCAACGACCCGCTTTATTACGGCACGATCGACATAGAGGTGCCCGAGACGCTGGTCGAAAAAAACTATACATGCGATTTCGTATGCTCGCATGTGAAATTCCGCGTACGTATCGAAGGTTTCGACGATCCCGTAACGAACGTACCTACACTCGAACTGACGCAACTCGCATCATTCACCGATTTCGACAACATTCCGTCCGAGGAAGAGCGGTGCTCATACTATCCCGTACTCGATGCCGATCCGAACGATGCCACGAGCTATACCGCTGCGTTCAATACATTGCGGTTCAAGGACGACAACGACATCACTCTGCGAATACATGCCAACGAGTCTCGGGTGATAGCACATGAATTCTCGCTTGCGGATTTCCTTGATGAGAACAATATCGCCGTCGAGGGCGTACATGAGGTGACGATACCCATACTGATACGCTTCTCCCCCATCGGCGTTGAAATAATAGATTGGGATACGGCCCCCGTAATTCCCGATTTCGACAAGGATTGACCTATAAGGAGGCACAAAGATGAAAATCGTATACATATATTTATTGATGGCGGTAACGGCATTGGCCGCTGTGACCTCGTGCTCCAAGGAGGGTGCGCCGACAGGCGTTGCCGGTCCTATCGACGTACGGCTCGTGGTGAGTGACGGCAACGGCACACGCGTCGGCAGCGACGATACCGACAATTACATCCACCAGCTGCGGGTCTATGCTTTCATCGGCGACGAAAAAGTCGGTTACGCCGAAGCCGACAATCTGAGCGACCGGAATTATATTCCCATGACGCTGTCCAAGATCGGAAGTATCAATTTCTATGTGATTGCCAACGACAAGTTCGGGCCTAATCCCCGAAAAAAAGACGGAACCGCCATCTCCGATTGGGAATCGCTTACCAAGGAGGAGCTCGAATCGTTGAAATTCGACTTGACGAAATTCAACGGCTGGACGCCGATAAACGGAGACTTCGTATCGCCTATGTCGAACAACCCGCGCGATGAGTTCGGCGCCGAGTTCACCGGTAAAAATGAAAATAATTATACCATTGCATATACCATAAATCCTCAAGATATTCCGGCAACCGGCTCGCTGGTCATTCCCGTAACCGTACAACACGTATTGGGCCGCTTGAGACTTATGCTCAACAAGGAGTCCGACGACGTGACAATCACGCTGACACGCGCCGAAGTATATCACAGACCCGATGCGTTCAGGCTCTATTTCGGGAGCCAAGAATCGGTTGATGACGTAATTTCATTCAACAACAACCAAACTGCGAATAACAATAATCAGGAACTCGTAGAAAGCCTCATAGGTACGGATCAGCCGCTCGTGACTAAACCTGCGGACGGATACACTACCGTAGCCCGCACCTACCTTGCTCCGAATCAACATGGCACATACGATAAGACCGGCGGGACTTTCACAACGAGCGAAGGAACAATAATCGAAACGGGAAAAGACAAGGCCTACCGTCTCGAACTGACAGTCAGATTCGTCGATTACGGCAACAACCATACCGAAGACAAAGACTATACCGTGTACCTGCCTCGGGTACCGCGCAACACAAGCATCGACGTGCAGGGGACATTCAAAGGATCGACAACAATTAATCCCGCTTTCAATATTATGGTCAACGCATGGGATGAAAAAAATATCGACGTACCTCCATTTGAATAATATGGCTGTAATAAATAGGGACATTATGCGAAATAAATTATTATATATTCGGTTTTGGCTTACAGGCCTTATTGTGTTGTTCGCTCTTATCGGAACCGGGTGTGTAAAGGATGACTTCAGGGTTACGACCGACATGGAGGGATATCCGGTGACCGTATCGCTGAATCTCGGCATGGGCGAGGCTTCCGACATTGTAGTATCGCGTGCAGACAACAGCAACTCGGACTTAATAAATCTCGTGTTATTCGTCTATGGCAGCGACGGCAAATTCCAACAAATGCTATCCACGACGGCTTCTGAACAGGATAACAGGATTTCAATCGGTTCGAGCAGTGCGGCTGAAGACGGAGTCAAATACCCTATAACAATCAAGACCACATCCGGCACCAAGAATCTTCTTGCCGTTGCCAACACAAGTTCGGTAGCATCGGAAGGCGGTTTTTGGGAAAGCATGGCTTCCATAGCAAGTGGTGCACAGGACGGAACTTTGGATTTCGAGAAGTTAAAGGCGGCGGTTATTGAATTGCGCGAGGATTTATATAAGGATTCCGAAATGCTGCCCATACAGATCACCGCTTCTTCACAGATGCTCATCTCAGGATCGAACGAGGGTGTCGTTTTCGATACCAGCGGGAATGTTACATACTACGGTCAGCTTGACGGTGCTGACAAGGTGGTTCTGAAGATGGATCGGGCAATGGCGCGCATCACATTCAATATTGCAGAGAAGCCCGATAAAGCCAAAGGTATATTTACGCCTTCGTCGTTCAAGGTGTACAATATTCCCGTAAAGAGTTCCTTGACGAATGCCGCCAAAAGCGAAACATCGTCTGAGACGTATATCAACTCCGCCTCGATGAATATAGGCAACATCAGCGGAGGAAAATACTCGTTCACCTTTTATATGCCCGAAAACATACAAAAAGTAGAGCAGGGAACAACCATAAAATCGTACAACGACCGTGATACATGGACTGGCGACAGCGGCTCGTTGCCCGAAAACAAGACATGGACCAATGCTCCGCAAAACAGCACATTCGTAGTCGTCAGCGGCACATATTCACAAACGGCAGCGGATGGAGCCAGCAATAATTACACGGGGAATGTAAGCTATACCATACATTTGGGAGACTTCAGCACGGGCGATAACGCGACAGGCTCTTTGAATAACTTCGCCGTCGAACGCAACTGCGCATACACCTATAACATGTCAGTGCTGAGTGTCGACAAAATCGTGGTCGAAGCAAAAAAAGAGGGAGGTGAAGAATATCAACAAGGCGCAGAAGGTCAGATATTTACCTATGATGCTACGACGTATTCATACGAGTTGGATGCCCATTACGAGCAGGTATTCCTCGAGTACAATCTCACGAAAATTGCCGATGCAGTACGCAGTGCAATAGGAAAATACGATAATACGCAAACAGACGAAAAGATAATAGACAATGCGATCGCCGACAACATGATTCTCGTGATCCAGTCGGAGGCCATGGATTATACGCACCTTGCGACAGATGAGGACCCGTATTACTCCGTGCAAAACAAACGCGGCACATTGAAGCCTTATAAGATATACTCCGACTACGTAAGGAACGTTTCAACGGTCACCAAAAATGAGATTCTCGATGGCGCAGGTACGGATGACAAGCCGACAAAGGGCTTCGACTATAAGTGGATCGAGTTCTGGCCGCAATCGAGAACCGACATTGCCGCATATCCCGGAGTATCATCGTGGAGCCGTGAGGATATAACAGGTTTCAAGAATCAAGATGTCTATGGCGGACAGGCGACCGCTGAAAGCAAATATCTGATGGATGTCTATGACGTGATCGTAGCGATGGGTAATGTTGTGAAGAAGATATACAAGGAAGAGACGGTATCCACTGCCGAACGGAATGAGGACGGCATAACCATAACTTCTCATAACGGTAATTATGTAGCCCGCTTTACAGCCTTTGTGAACGAGTACTATTACTACAGGCACCCGCTTACCGGAGACAAAGTAGATATGTGGAGCGTTATGACCAACAAGATCCCGCGGGAAATGATAATCGCCATGAGTACCGATGTCTCTGAAGATGGCAACAGTTCGTACAGCCAGATATATTCGTATATCACACAGCTTTCGATGCAGACGTTCTACAATGCTCGTACAAGTACGAGTATAAACGGATTCGGTATCGAGACATATAACGAAACACCGCGTCTGACTTTCGGAACGCCCCAAAGTACTAATGGCCTAAACAAAACCGACGGCCGCAGCAACCAGATTACTTTGATTGGCGGAACAGAAAATACAAAGTGGAACACATATATTAATCCTTCATTTAACGGTTGGAAGACATCTGTCGGCAACGATCATAAGACTCATAAACTGAGCATTACGGCATATAATACGACTGATTATCTCGGCGGAGCATATTATGCCTGCATGTCGCGCAACCGAGATTTGAACGGCAACGGCAAAATAGACAACAACGAGGTCCGTTGGTATCTGCCGTCTCTTAACGAATATATACGTATCGGTATAGGATCAAACGCCATTTCCAATGCCGCACAGTTGTATATTGGCGATAAGGCACAAATGAAGAGGCGTTCAGACAATAATTATACGGATGGCTACCCCATAGACTACATATGGGACGGAGCTCTGTTCTATACCAGCAGCGGCAACGAAGAACGAGTTTACTGGGCTGCAGAGCGTGGTTCGTATAGTGCAGATGGTATTAACTGGGGCGGATACAGCAAACCCAAACCTATTCGCTGTATCCGGGCTCTTCCCGCCACGAGTGGGGATAATGACATAAGTACGGTTCACGTTGAATCGGATGCTTCATTTGTGGGACACAATCTTCCCGGACCTGGATACAATAGAAATAATCCGATAGTGTTGGAATTCAGAAACAGGTTGATTGATGATCTGTATCGCGAAAGAACAGACGGTGCCTTGGTACCGCATAATGAAGACGATGCGGCCAACTCGTACTACGATGGTATTATTGTTGCCCAAGATTACCTTGAAGATAAATATCCACTGAGAACAATATTAAATTTCGGAGGAACTGATAATCCATGTAAAAATTATCATGAGGATGGAGCCACATGGCGCGTTCCTAATCTTGCAGAACTTTCGGCAATGAATGCTGTCGGGTTAATTACAAAAGAAAAAACGGCGTGCTGCACGCAATTCAGTAACCAGAACGTTCGTTTCGGATTC
The DNA here is from genome assembly GCA_944320685.1 of uncultured Alistipes sp. Classification (GTDB taxonomy): domain Bacteria; phylum Bacteroidota; class Bacteroidia; order Bacteroidales; family Rikenellaceae; genus Alistipes. Next base: position 597 of record CALUIK010000012.1, on the reverse strand, counting down.
GGATATAATGGGGCAAAAATATATTGCTACGGAGATGACACGAATTTGGAAAACCTCAATTCTCGTTTCCCTATCCGTTGTGTGCGAGATGTTCCCAAAGGCTATGTATTCCCTACCAATTAACATACATGCAAAAACCATCAATAAAAAGCCGCAGCTACACAATAGCTGCGGCTTTTGTCATGGACATCATTACCTTTGCCAGCGATCGGCCTATTCGGAACAACCGAAGCCCGCACCGCATCGGAACCATCACGGCCACTGTTTGCGCACAAACAAAAAACTCCTGAGGTTCTCCCCCAAGAGTTCTTCCGCGGTGCGTAGGGGATTTTATCCGAATCCGCGAAACACTCCGTGTATCAAATGGTTGCAGGTATTGCCGAATGAGGCTGGTTACACGCTGGTCACACGATTTTACGGCTGAAAATCTACGTCCCAGAATGTCCTTTCAATGAACCTTTACACCGCAAAAGTAACCTCTTTCTCTGGTACGTGCAAGTTGTTATCGCTCAATATTTTCGGTAATGATGCCAAAAGTGGTTGGTGAAGCATTAGAGTAAATGACCAGAATTGTATAATTCTGGTCATTTGCTTCTC
>CALUIK010000011.1 GCA_944320685.1 uncultured Alistipes sp. | reverse complement strand
CACCCTTCGTTATGGGATACAAGCGAGTACCGCTGCCGCCAGCCAAAACTATTCCTTTCATAGACTATATCTATTATTTTTTCTGAATTTATACGTATCGCAATACTATATAAAAATAATATAAAATCAAGCTACAATTATCCCAAACCGCCTCAATCCTTTCAACCATATCACAATGATATTAAACGTTACACAGTTTTTTATGATTAATCATAGTCGGGGCAATAATCACGCAATCCCATGATATAATCTCTTGCCAAGGTATTTGTACAACTATCCAAATTATCAAGACTTTCTCGTTTGGCAGCCTCATACCGCTCCGTGTCTCCCATCAGGTAGTAGCTCGCCATCAGCAGCGCAGACACCTTGGCCCGCATCTTTGCAGAGGGTATGTTTGCCGCGCCGAAACGGGTAATGAAATAGCTAACCGCGGCAGTGTTGCTCACATCCAGATCTCCGTACCGCATCTTATATTCCATCGCACGGCGCAATTTGGGGATATAACTGTCGATCTTATCGTATATACGCTTGCTCCCCTTCGCAAAAGAGAGCACTTGTATGTATTTGGGATTTATATCGAGAGTCTCCACACCGAGTGATTCGCTCACTTTCATAATTACCCGTCCGCCGTCACGGCCTTGCTGGCTTACAAGAAAGCCTTCGACACCGGCAAACTCCCCGCCGACAATACGGACCTTGTCACACGCTACAAGATCCACCTCCGACAGGCTGAAACACGGCATCTTGTATTTATATGCCAAAGCAAGAGACTTGAATCCCGACATCTCCTCATCCGTCAATGCCATATACGCATCAGGATCAGTATCGGCCCTATCGTGGATAAGATTGTATTCCCTATTTCGGTATCTGAAATCTTTAACCTGTGACAATTCCCCGCGGAGAAAGAAATATTGGCACACCATTGGCATCAATCTGCGACGCGGTTCCTTGTCTTTGTTATACGCCTTGACAAAGGTCGGAGCAAACACCTCGATATCCGCACCGCTCTCACGATTGTATCTCGCCACTTGTGCTTCTATAGGTTGATTACGCTTTTTATCGAGCGCATATCCCGTAAGGACATACCAACACATATTACGGTTCCTTCTTATATATCGAGAATCTCTTGATTCGCACATGGATTCACACAGAACCCGATGTGCAGCTATTGCATACTTCCTCCTCAGCATATTATCGTAATATGCTAAAAGACACAATATTACATCTCGCATTTCATCAACTTCCGAAAATCGCGCAATTCTATCACGCACATATGACACGATTTTATCGGCGCAGTTTCTTTCGGCATAGAAAGAAATACGATGCAAATGTACGAAATAAAAAGATCACAAACAACAAAAAACACCTTTTTATCCGTCCATTGGGAACAGAAGAAATATATTAAAAAATTTGCTTATTTTAACTCGAAAACAACATGTTACGGATTCAACACAATATCCGTAACATATCGGCAGTATAAAGCCATTCTTTGTATTTTTTCACATGCGGAGGCAATAGTTTAATCGTAACAAAAATCCTTTTTTACACTATGCTTTTCGCATGATGAAAAGAGGCAGGTTTGCTGAGGAAAATCACATGACTCGAAAAACAAAGCCGTATGACATCAAAAGACAACGGCACCTCCGTCCACACGGAAGTGCCGCTCATTTAATCCGTCCAGAGCGGTAAGCGGGACTCGAACCCGTGACCCTTGGCTTGGGAAGCCAATGCTCTACCAACTGAGCTACTACCGCATATGTGGGGCACGCCACGCGCTACCCGACTGCAAATATACAAAATTTCGCGTAATACCGAACCTCCGTCCAACTTTTTTCATCCCGCCGCACGAAAGAACTACCCGCATGCCGACATATAAGCGCTGTGCAACGCGACACCCGCCGTCTACTGTGACAGGTCCTGCCGCCGCAAACCGACACTGCAACACAACCGTATACCGACACAGCCTATCTGCAAACCGACACAGCCCATATGCAAACCATCACAGACCCTCTGCAAACCTTGGCCGCCCGTACCCGGCAACGGACTTGACCACGCCATTGCCAAACAACCTCGACAGAGATGATTAGATTATAATACACGTATGCCGCCACAACCGCTACAACACCGCTCACCGCCTCGGCCGCACACGTCTCGGCCTGCGCTGCCGGCCATCCATGGCGCGGCTCCGTACACCGGCCAAAAATGTCCGGTTCGAAGATGTACTGTCCTAAATATAAAGGAACACCGCCGGCATCCAGAGCGGCACACATGATGCCCGCCGCCATGCGGCGCCAGCGTCAGTCCATCTTCAGCACGGCGAGGAATGCCGACTGCGGCACCTGAACCTGCCCTACCTGACGCATGCGTTTCTTACCGGCCTTCTGCTTCTCAAGCAGCTTGCGCTTACGCGATATGTCGCCGCCGTAGCACTTCGCCGTCACATCCTTGCGCACGGCCTTCACCGTCTCGCGGGCGATTATCTTGGCGCCTATGGCGGCCTGTATGGCTATGTCGAACTGCTGGCGCGGGATCAGCTCCTTGAGTTTCTCGCACATCTTGCGGCCGAAGTCGTATGCGTGGTCGGCATATATGAGCGACGAGAGCGCGTCGACGGGCTCGCCGTTGAGCAGTATGTCAAGCTTTGCCAGACGGCTCGGTTCATAACCCGTACGGTGGTAGTCGAACGACGCATACCCCTTCGAGATACTCTTCAACTTGTCGTAGAAGTCGAACACGATCTCCGACAACGGCATGTCGAAGTTTATCTCGACACGGTCCTGCGTAATAAAATTCTGGTTCTTCATCACACCGCGCTTGTCGATGCAGAGCTTTATGACAGGTCCCATGAAATCGGCCTTGGTGATTATCTGCGCGAGAATGTATGGCTCCTCGATCTTCGCCACCTTGGTTATCTCGGGCAGGCCCGAAGGGTTATGCACCTCGAGCACCTCGCCCGACGTCGTCGTTATGCGGTACGACACGTTGGGCACGGTGGTAATTACATCCATGTCGAACTCGCGGTAGAGGCGCTCCTGTATGATCTCCATGTGGAGCAACCCGAGGAACCCGCACCGGAACCCGAAACCGAGGGCGAGCGAGCTTTCTGGCTCGAACGTCAGCGAGGCGTCGTTGAGCTGCAGTTTCTCGAGCGAGGCACGCAAGTCCTCGTACTGGTCGGCCTCGACGGGGTATACACCCGCGAAGACCATGGGCTTGACATCCTCGAAGCCCTCGATGGCGGCGCTGCACGGCCGCTCGACCGAGGTGATCGTATCGCCCACCTTGACATCGGTCGAGGTCTTTATGCCAGAGCATATATAGCCCACGTCGCCGGCGCGCACCTCGTCGCGGGGCTGCATCTTGAGTTTGAGCACACCGACCTCGTCGGCCTCATAGTCGCTGCCCGTATTGAAGAACTTGACATGATCGCCCTTGCGCAGGGTGCCGTTCATGACGCGGTAGTATGCTATGATCCCGCGGAAGGGGTTGAACACCGAGTCGAATATCAACGCCTGCAGCGGGGCGTCGTCATCGCCCTTGGGGGCGGGCACGCGCGCCACGATAGCCTCCAGCACCTCCTCTACACCCTGCCCCGTCTTTCCCGAGGCGAGCAGTATATCCTCCTCGCGGCAGCCTATGAGGTCAATGACTTGGTCCTTCACCTCATCTATCATGGCTGATTCGACGTCGATCTTGTTCAGCACGGGGATGATCTCCAGATCGTGCCCTATGGCCAGATAGAGGTTCGATATGGTCTGCGCCTGAATACCCTGCGTAGCATCCACCACCAGCAGCGCACCCTCGCACGAAGCTATGGCACGCGACACCTCGTACGAGAAATCGACGTGTCCCGGGGTGTCGATCAGGTTCAGTACGTACGTCTGTCCGTCATGGGCGCGGTACTCCATCTGTATGGCGTGGCTCTTTATGGTTATGCCCTTCTCGCGTTCGAGGTCCATGTCGTCCAGCACCTGATTCTGCATCTCACGCTGGTTGAGCGTGTTGGTCTTCTCGAGCAAGCGGTCCGCCAGCGTCGATTTGCCGTGATCTATATGAGCTATAATACAAAAGTTGCGTATGTTCTTCATCGTAAGTCGACCTATGAGTGCATATTGAGTGCAAAGATAGCGAAAGGTGAGAGCAGAGACAAATAGAAAACGCAGTTTTCTGATTTTGGCTATGCCGAACCGCATCCTGTCTAAGGCGAAGCCAAAGATAGCGAAAGCCGTGGGTAAAAAGCCAAACATTCTTGAGATTTTTACCCCGCACCGCCACATCACGACGGCGAAAGGCGTACAGGATGGCTCCCGTCACCGATTACCGCCGTCGGGATGCGATTCTATCCGGCAAAGCCGTGCGATACCCCATGATAACGGGAAGGGGCATACCGTCATGGACGCCCCTTCACAATTTTCATGATTGAAATATGTGTGTTGGTATGTATTATTCGGGAGTTCGTTGAAAAGATTTTGAAACGGCGGCGGCAGGAGATATTTTTGCCGCAAACGTGCAACGGAATTTTATTGTACAACTATAAGTATTATTGACATGAAACGATTTTTCATTATGATGGCGACGGCATTGGCTGCCGTGACGCTCATGGCATGCAACAACAAGAAGACGCCCGCGCCCGCCGGCCCTGCCATTGCGCTCGAGGGGCTCGACATCACGCAGGTACACGAGATAACGGGCGATCCCATGACCGTAAAGGTCAACGTCACGGCCCAAGCCGGCATAAAGACCTTCGCGATAAAGATCACATCGCCGCTTCTGACGGACGAACTGCTCGGGGCCATAGGTCTGGCCACGCAGATGGAGCTTACGGCTCCAGCGGACGACGACATGGCCGCAGCATTGAAGGAGCTCGGGTTCCCCGTCGGTGCCGACGTGACGGGGGCCACACAGCTGTCGTTCGACATATCGGCCTTCATACCCCTTATCAAGCAGCTGTACAACGGCCACGAACGCGACTCGAACCACAACTTCGAACTGACGGTGACCGACGCCGCCAATCAGGCGGCGCGCGAGACGCTCAAATTCCACATCTCGGGATCGGAGCCCGCTATCGTCTATAACAATGATGCCGACGCATGGCACAACACCGCAACCCTCACGGCCGAGGTGCCCGACGGCGGGAAGGTTGCCATAGAGTACCGCCGCGAGGGGGAGGAAGCGTGGCATGCCGCCGCCGTCACCGATGCCGGCAACGGCTTCTATACCGGCGCCATAGCCCCCGAATGGGCCGCGGGCGACACCGAGGGGCTTTGGCAGATGGACGGCGCCACGGGCGTATTTGCGGGACAGCGTTACGAGTGCCGCGTGACGGCAGACGGACAGCAGGTGGCAACGACCACCTTCGAGACCGCCGCAGGCGACGTGATTCCAAACGGCAACATGCAGGCATGGAGCCAATATGCGGGTTACGGCTCTACAGGGTCTGCGGTATACTATCCCAACGCCTCGGCCGAGGAGGCCTTCTGGAGCAACGGCAACAACGCCTTCACGCAGACGCTTTGCACCCCCTATTCTGAGGAGGGCAGCGATGATACCTGCGCCCTGCTGAAGGGCAAAAGCACCTTCGGCATCTTCGCCGCAGGCAACCTCTTCACGGGCGAATTCCGCATGGCCGGCATAGCCGGTTACGCCGACTTCGGACAGAAATACACCTACACGGCACGCCCCCGCGCCCTGAAACTGCGCTACAAGGCCTCGGTAGGCAAGATCGCCTCGCTGGGCCTCAAGGAGGGCGAGCTGACAACCGACGATACCGACCCCGCGTCGATATTCGTATGCATAACCGATTGGAACAGCCGCCATGCGGTACATTCGGGTCTTGGCGTGGCCGTCGATGAGATCAACGCCTTCGACCCCGTCACGGACGCCGCGACGGACGAGGGCAGAGTCATAGCCTACGCCTCCGTAACCGTCACTGCGAGCACTGACGGCTGGGTCGAGGCCGTATTGCCGCTGAACTACCGCGACAAGGAGTCGCGCCCCGCCGACGGCAGCTACTCGCTGGTAATATCGTGTGCCTCGAGCAAATACGGCGACTACCTGTGCGGCAATCCCGACAACGAGCTCTTCATAGATGACATAGAGTGGGTTTATTAGTTATAAAGAGTTTTTTCACGAGAGCCGCCCGCATACTGCGGACGGCTTTTTCGTATCTCAACGTACAATTATAACAACCACAGCCTCGGCACAGCCAATCCGAAAACTGCATTTTCGATTTGTCTCTGCTCTCACCTTTCACTATCTTTGCCCCCGCAAATAATTTTCCATACACCGAGTCATGAATCCCGTATCGAAATACGCAAGTCTGGTAAAGTTCGCCCACACGATCTTCGCCATGCCGTTCGCCCTCACGTCATTCGTCTACGCCCTGCGCGAGACAGGCTTCGGCCGCGCCGACAACTCCGCCCCTGCATGGTGGCTCACGCTGCTGGTGCAGGTTGTACTGTGCATGGTATTCGCCCGCAACGTCGCCATGGGCTTTAACCGCTGGGCCGACCGCCGCATCGACGCCGAGAACCCCCGCACGGCCGGCCGCGAAATCCCCGCAGGCAAGGTATCGCCCCGCGCGGCGCTGAGGTTCGTCATAATAAACGCCGTGCTTTTCATCGTCGCCGCCGCGACGATAAACCGCCTCACGGCCGCACTGTCACCCGTGGCGCTCTTCGTCATAATGTCGTACAGCTACTGCAAGCGCTTCACCTCGCTCGCACATCTCGTACTTGGGCTCTCGCTCTCGATAGCCCCCGTCGGGGCATACATCGCCGTGACGGGCCGTTTCGCCCTCGCACCATGCGTGCTGGCCCTGCTGGTGATGACGTGGTGCGGCGGCTTCGACATAATATATGCGCTTCAGGACCGCGACTTCGACCGCGCGCATGGCCTGCACTCCATTCCGGCGCGATTCTCGGTGCGCACAGCCCTCAACATAAGCATCGTCCTGCACGTCGTGAGCGTCGCCGCGCTCGCATGGTTCGTCACGATGCTGCCGACAAGCGCTTGGATATGGATCGGCTCGGTCATCTTCGTCGCCCTGCTCGTCACAGAACACATACTCGTCACCCCCGGGCACCAGAAAAATATAGGCATCGCCTTCGGCACGCTAAACGGCCTCGCCAGCACACTGCTTGCCGCATGCCTCATCGCCGGCATGCTAACGGCATAACCCGTCCGCAAAACATTTCGCATCATGTGGTTGATCCTCGCGTTCCTCTCGGCCCTGCTGCTGGGGTTCTACGACGTGGCCAAGAAACAGGCCCTGCGCGACAACTCCGTCCCCGCGGTGCTGCTGCTCAACACGCTATTCTCGTCGCTCATGTTCCTGCCGGCGATCGTCTCGGCATTATGCGGCGGCGGATGGTTCGACGGCACGGCATACAGCATACCTCTCGGCACGGCACACGACCACATGCTCGTCGCCCTGAAGGCCGTAATCGTGCTCTCGTCGTGGGCATTCGGATATTACGGCATCAAGAACCTCCCCATCACCATCGTCGGCCCCATCAACGCCACACGCCCGGTCATGGTGCTCGTGGGCGCCTTGGCCGTCTTCGGCGAAAGGCTCAACGGCATGCAATGGACAGGTGTGGCGCTGGCCGTGGTATCGCTCTTCATGCTGAGCCGCGCCGGCCGCCGCGAGGGCATCGACTTCCGCCACAACATATGGATCGTATGCGTGGCGGCCGCCGCACTGCTCGGCGCCGCCAGCGGCCTCTACGACCGCTACCTCATGCAGCGCCTGCCGCCCCTGTTCGTGCAGGGTTGGTACAACCTCTACCAGCTCGGCATCATGCTTCTGGTCATGGCGGCGATGCGGCTGCCGCGCCACCGCAGCTCGACCCGTTTCCATTGGTCGTGGGCCATACCCATGATCTCGATCCTGCTCACGGCGGCCGACATGGCCTACTTCGTCGCCCTGAGCGACGCTGACGCCATGATCTCCGTGGTTTCGATGATACGCCGCGGGTCGGTGGTGGTATCGTTCGCATGCGGCGCCCTGTTATTCCGCGAGCGCAACCTGCGGGCCAAGGCCCTCGACCTCGCACTGATCATAATAGGCATGGTATTCCTATACTTCGGCAGCCGCTGACGGCCCATGAGGCCGGCCGCATGCGGTACGATCATTTTGACCATAACCAAAATCACATCCTGCAGTCCGCCGAACGGATTATTTGCGTATTTTTGTGAAAACCAACCCGTACTAAATACGCATCATGATGAAAAAACAAATCCTGCTGTTCGTCGTGCTACTCCTCTTGGGAGGTACGTACGCCTGCCCTGCCGCCGCGCCGGCGAGGGTGGAGCGCCTGCTGACCGACATGAAGACCGACCCCGAGGGCATAGAGTCCCCACGCCCCCTCTTCTCGTGGAATATCGTATCCGACGCCAACGGTGTCGTACAGACCGCGTACCACATACAGGTAGCCATGTCGGAAGCAGACCTCAAACGCGGCAAGGATCTCGTATGGGACTCGGGCACAGTGATCTCCGACCGCTCGATCCTCGTCGAATACGAGGGGCCCACGCTCCTGTCGCGCAAAAAATACTTCTGGCGTGTGAAGGTAAGCACGACCCTCGGCGAAGGCCGCTGGAGCGAACCCGCCTGCTGGTCCATGGGCATCCTCGACCCCGCGGAGTGGCAGGCAGAGTGGATCGGCGAGAACGCCATGTCGAACAAGGGCGAGACGGATCAGGGAAATACCCGCCTTGCGGCCCGCTATCTGCGCAAGACGTTCGACGTCGACGGCAAGGTCAAGCGCGCCGTACTATATATCTGCGGTCTGGGATCGTCGGAGACCTACATAAACGGCGAACGCGTCAGCGACGACGTTCTCTCACCTACACCCGCGCTCTACTCGTCACGCGTATATTATAATGTATACGACGTGACCGGCATGATCGCCAAAGGCGGCAACGTGCTGGGCGTGACGCTCGGCAACGGCCGCTACTTCACCATGCGGTCGGGGGGCGTCATGCACTTCGGGCTGCCGTCGCTGCTCGCCCGCCTCGAAATAGAGTATGCCGACGGCACCACCGGCGCCGTGGTAAGCGACACCTCGTGGCGCGTCACCTCGCGCGGCCCCATCGTCGCAAACAACGAATTCGACGGCGAGGAGTACGACGCCCGCCTCGAACTCACGGGATGGAACACCGCGCAATACGACGATTCGGCGTGGAAGCGGGCCGACCGCATGAAGGCGCCCGAAGGCGCCCTGCATGCGCAGCCCAACCCCAACATATCCATACAGGACGAGATAACGCCCCTCAGCGTCACGGCCCGTGCCGACGGCAAGATCATCGTCGACATGGGGCAGAACATGGTGGGATGGCTCAGCGTAAGGTTCAACGGCCGCGCCGGAAAGCCCGTGACGATGCGTTTTGCCGAAACCATCAATCCCGATTCGACGCTCTATACGGCCAACCTGCGCTCGGCACGCGCCACGGATATATATACGCCCGCCCGCGACGGCATATTCGAGTGGCATCCGAGTTTCACGTACCACGGGTTCCGCTATGTCGAGATCGACGGCCTTGACTATACCCCCGAGGCTGAAGACATGACAGGGTATGTATTCTACGACCGCATGCGTACCACGGGGTACTTCGAGAGCTCGCTGCCGCTGCTCGACCGCATCCACCGCAACGCCTTCTGGGGTATACGGGGCAACTACCGCGGCATGCCCACCGACTGCCCGCAGCGAGACGAGCGCATGGGATGGCTCGGCGACCGCGCCACGGGCGCCAGCGGTGAGGCATACATCTTCGACAACGCGCTGCTCTACGACAAGTGGCTTCAGGACATAGAGGATTCGCGCAGCCCCGAAGGTGCCATCTCGTCCGTATCGCCGCGTTACTGGACCCTCTACAACAACGAAGTGACATGGTCGTCGGCCTTCTTCTACTGCGCCGACATGCTCTACCGTCACTACGGCGACGACCGCGCCATACGGCGCCATTATGACGCCATGAAGAGGTGGGTCGAGTACACATGCGAGCGGTCGATGCAGAACGGCGTCATCGTCAACGACACCTACGGCGACTGGTGCATGCCGCCCGAGTCGCAGACGCTCATCCACTCGCAGGATCCCGCGCGCAAGACCGCCGGTCCGATCCTCAGCACCACCGTATTCTACGACATACTACACAGGATGGCCCGCTTCGCACGCCTCTGCGGCAAGGAGCAGGACGCACAGGGATACCTGAAGCTGGCCGAACGGATCAAGACCGCATACAACGAACAGTTCTTCGACCCCGCCACGGCCAGCTACGGCAACAATACGGTCACGGGCAACCTGCTCTCGCTGCGGCTGGGGCTGGTACCCGAAGGATACGAACAAAAGGTATTCGACAACATCGTACACAAGACCGAAGTCGAGCTCGGCGGCCATGTCAGCGCAGGCGTGCTGGGCATACAGCACCTCATGCGCGGGCTGTCGGAGCGCGGGCGCGAGGATCTGGCCCTGCGCATAGCCACCAACGAGGACTACCCGAGCTGGGGTTACATGATCGCCAACGGCGCCACAACGATATGGGAGCTCTGGAACGGCAACACGGCCGATCCGGCCATGAACTCGGGCAACCACGTCATGCTGCTGGGCGACCTGATTATATGGTACTACGAGGATCTGGCGGGAATCAAGTGTGCCGACGGCAGCCACGGCTTCAAGAAAATCGACATGTCGCCCGTCTTCCCCGAGGGCCTCGACCATGTCAAGGCATCGTACGATTCGGTCTACGGCACCATCGCGAGCGAATGGAGCCGCAGCGGTGACATATTCGAATGGCACATAACCATCCCGTGCAACACCACGGCCGTGATACGCATACCCGAGGCGTTCGGCGTAAAGGCCGAGACCGGCAACGGCATACGTTCGGTCGAGCATCGGGACGGAGAGCTCGTCATCGAAGCCGGCTCGGGGAGCTATCTCTTCACGGGCGGCAAATAGCCGTTTCCGCTACAGGCGGCAGTACGCCGCACCCGCAATGGGTGCGGCGTACTGCCGCCTGTCAGACACACATTTCGGCCTCGGGGAGATCATATTACACGAAATCTTCGTATATTTGTCCGTATTTTGCGCAAACAAAACTAAAAACACATATATCATGGAGATATCTTTCAACTGGTTGAAAAAGTATATCGACCTCGACATCTCGGCCGAAGAGACGGCGAAAATCCTCACCGACATAGGCCTCGAAGTGGAGGATTTCCGCAAGGTGGAAACCATCCGCGGCGGCTTGGCCGGTGTTGTTGTGGGTGAGGTTGTCGAGTGTGAGGACCATCCCGACTCCGACCACCTGCACGTCACGGAGGTCAATGTCGGCGCCGAGGCTCCGCTGCACATAGTCTGCGGCGCTCCCAACTGCCGCAAGGGACTCAAGGTTCTCTGCGCCACGATCGGCTCGGTGCTCTACCCCAACGGCGGCGACGAGCCCTTCAAGATCAAGCGCAGCAAGATCCGCGGTGTCGAGTCGATGGGTATGCTCTGCGCCGAGGACGAGCTCGGCATCGGCACCGACCATGCCGGTATCATGGAGCTGCCCGCAGATGCCCCCGTGGGGATGCCGGCACGCGAGTTTCTCCATATCAAGGATGACTATCTGATCGGCATAGGCCTCACGCCCAACCGTATCGATGCCGCTTCGCACATAGGCGTGGCGCGCGATCTGGCGGCCTACCTCCGCAGCCGCGGCAAGCAGGCGCATGTCAAGATGCCCTCGGTGGAGGCCTTCGCCGTAGACAACCACGACATGCCGATCGAGATCGTCGTCGAGAACAGCGCCGCAGCACCCCGCTATGCGGGCCTCACGGTCACGGGCTGCAAGATAGCCCCCTCGCCCGAGTGGATGCAGAACGAGCTGCGCGCCGCAGGCATCAACCCCAAGAACAATCTGGTCGACATCACAAATTACGTCCTCTTCGAGCTGGGACAGCCCCTGCACGCCTTCGACGCCGACAAGATCGAGGGCCGCAAGGTCGTCGTGCGCAACTGCGCCGAGGGCACGCCCTTCGTCACGCTCGACGGCGTGGAGCGCAAGCTCTCGTCGGAGGACCTCATGATATGCTCGGCCGAGCGCCCGATGTGTATCGGCGGCGTCTTCGGCGGCCTCGACTCGGGCATCAGCGACACCACGACCAACGTATTCCTCGAGAGCGCCTACTTCAACCCCGTCTCGATCCGCAAATCGGCCAAGCGCCACGGCCTTAACACCGACGCATCGTTCCGTTTCGAACGCGGCATCGACCCCAACATACAGGTCTATGCCCTCAAGCGCGCCGCCCTGCTTATGAAGGAGCTGGCCGGAGGCAAGATCTCGAGCGAGATCACCGACATCAACCCCGCACCGGCACAGGACTTCGTCTTCGACATATCGTTCCCGCGCATAGACTCGCTCGTCGGCAAACACATACCCGAACTGACCGTGCGCACGATCCTCGATGCGCTGGAGGTGAAAGTGCTTGCTCAGAAAGATGACACGCTCACGGTGGCCGTACCGCCCTACCGCGTGGACGTACGCCGCGAGGCCGACCTCATAGAGGACATACTGCGCATCTACGGCTACAACAACGTCGAGATCCCGCAACACGTAAACTCTACCCTCTCGTACGCCCCGAAGCCCGACAAGAGCCGTCTGGTGAACATCGCTTCGGACTTTCTCTCGGCCAACGGCTACACGGAGATCATGTCCAACTCGCTGACCAAGGGGGCCTACTACGATGCCCTGACGTCGTATCCCGCCTCGGCCTGCGTACGCATACTCAACCCCCTGAGCGCCGACCTGAACGTTCTGCGCCAGACACTGCTGTTCAACACGCTCGAGGCCGTGGAGCTAAACATCAACCACCGCAACGGCGACCTCAAGATATACGAATTCGGCAACTGCTACTACTTCGACCAGAGCGCCGAGACGGAGAACCCGCTCGACCGATACAGCGAGAAGTACCGCCTCGCCATAGCCGTCACGGGCGCCGACACGGCCCCGTCGTGGAACGCCAAACCGGCCCCCGTATCGTTCTACACGCTGCGCGCCGCCGTCGAGAAACTGTTGCGCCGATTCGGCATTGACATCTACTCGCTGCGGTGCGAGACTGCGGAGTGCGACCTCTTCGCCGACGCAGTCTCGCTTTGGCAGGGCAAGCGCGAGATGATGCGCATGGGTGTCGTATCGCCCAAACTGCGCCGCTCGTTCGACATCAAGCAGGAGGTATACTTTGCAGAGATAGAGTTCGACACCCTCATCAAGACGGCCTCGAAGCACCGCATTGCCGCCGAGGAACTGCCGAAATTCCCAGAGGTGAAGCGCGATCTGGCGCTGCTCGTCGACAAGGGCGTCACCTTCTCGCAGTTGCGCGACATAGCCTTCGCCACGGAGAAGAAACTGCTCAAGCGCGTAGTACTCTTCGACGTATACGAGGGCGACAAGCTGCCCGAGGGCAAGAAGTCGTACGCGTTGAGCTTCACGCTCGAAGACAAGACGCAGACGCTGAACGACAAGATGATCGAGAAGGCCATGGGCAACCTTGCCCGCCAGCTCGAAGCCCGCGCCGGAGCGCAGGTACGCTCATAACGGCATACCGTTCCTGCATAAAAAGCAGCCGCACCTTCGCAGTGCGGCTGCTTCAGTCTGGGACAGACTCTTACGTTACAATACAGGGTACACCCACGGCGACTGCAGCGTGACGAAAGCGGCGCCGTTACCGTCCTTCGTCGAGACCACGCGTACGGCCTTTATCGCATGGCGCGGGTTGTCGACGACACCGATACCGTTCTCCAGATCGCACACGCGACGGAAGGTCTCGCCGTCCTCGCTCACCTCCATGTATCCCTCCTCGAAGATATTGCGCGGCAACTGAACGTAACCCGTACGTATCTCCATACGACGACAGCGGACAGGTTCCTCAAAGGTGAAGAGTATCCAGTCTCCCGCCATGCATGTACGGCCCGTGTACGCTATGCGCCCGTCATAGGAAGCGGCATTCGTATAGGGATATTTCGTGCTCGGCGGTATCGACGACGTCACCGCCACCTTGGGCTGCGACATGCGGAAACGCGCCTCCACACCCGCCTCGGGGCTCACGGCTCCGCCGAAACGGCTGCGGAAGGCATAGAGCTGTGGCTTGTCGGTGGCGATGGGCCCCGTGTACTCATGCTCCGTACCCTCATCCTCGCCGATTACCGTATAGTACAGTCGCGAGCGGTCGTCCGTCGAGGCGGTCAGCACGCCGCCGGCATACGCCACCTTCGGCGGGAAGAGACGGAAGCCGACACCCATTGCCGCGAGACGGCTGTAATGTCCCGCCGTGAGACGCCCGTAGAAGTCGTCCCAGCTGCGGCTGCCGTCGCACCAGCCCACTTCGCTCAACGAACAGATACGCGGATAGGTCATATAATAGAGGTAGTCGGGCTCCATGTCCCGATGCGAGAGGTACAGTTCGCTGAAGAAGCTCGCTTCGACACCCAACACGTTGCGCATCTCGTCAGCAGTGAAGCCCTGTTCAGCGAAGTCGAACGAATAACATTGGCGCGCATCGAATATAGCGGCCCATATATGCCCGTCCTCACGCCGGCTCTGACGCATGTCGAAATAGAAGTACTGTCCGGGCATCACCACCGTAGGGTAGCCGTCGGCGGCGGCCTTGCGCGCCGCGGCAATGCTCTCCCAACCGTACACCTGCGACGTGCGGGTAAACCGGCCGCCCGCTACGCTCTCGTTCCATACGCACGGCACCTTGCCCAAGCCCTCGATGATCGCGGCCGCGCGCCCCATGAAGTAAGCCTGCAACTCTTCGCCGCCCGTCAGACCTTCGGCCTGCATCAGCGCCTTGCAGTCGGGACACGACATCCACTGCGAGAAGTCGACCTCGTCACCTCCGATGTGCAGGTACTGCGACGGGAATATCGAGGCCACCTCGCCCAGAATATCCTTCAACAGCGCATAGTTCGGCTCCTTGGCGGCGCAGAGGACGTTGCGCGTATCGTAACCGTTCGACAGCGAGAGCGACGGCGCGTAGTCGCACAGCACCTCGGGCATCACGCGCGCCATGTCGCGGCTGTGGCCCGGAAGGTCGATCTCGGGGATGATCTCCATGTTGCGCTGGGCCGCATAGCCGACAATATCGCGCAGCTGCTGCTGCGTGTAGTATCCGCCGTACCGTTCGCCCCACTTGCCGTATATGGCCGCCACGGGCGAGCCGCCGCCGCGGAATCCCCCGACTTCGGCCAGCTCGGGGTGCGACAGTATCTCCACGCGCCACCCCTCGTCGTCCGTAAGGTGCAGGTGCAGCTTGTTTATCTTGTGGTGCGCCAGCACCGAGATGAAACGCTTGACCTCGCCGGCCGTCATCCACGTACGGCTGACGTCGAGCATGAAACCGCGATAGGCGAAGCGCGGGGCGTCCGCCACCACGCAGCACCCCACCATCGCCGGCAGCGGCATATCGCCCGAATATACCTTCGCCGGCAGCAGCTGCAAAAGGGTCTCCACGCCGTTAAAGGCGCCGCCATAGGCTCCGCCTTCGACCACGATGCCCTGCTCGCTGACGCTGAGGCGGTACTCCTCGTCGGCCAAATTTTTATTCAGGCGCAACACAATATCGCCGCCCGCCTCTCCGTTATATTCACGAACCGAGAGCGGAAGATATTCCGCAAGGTACTTTGCCAAGGAACGGAGTTCAGGGTAGTGTGTAATCTTAGTTGTTGTTAGTATGGTAAATACTCCGTTCCTTTTTTCGTAGTCCCTGGGTGCGGGCACGATATTCTCCGCCGCGGCCGCCATCGGGCCGCAGAAGGCGGCAAGAAGGGCCGCCACGGCGGGCAGGAATCGTCTGATCATCATATTTTTTCAAATTTATCTGTTACAAAGTTAACATTTCCTGTCGAAAAATGGTAACTTTGTAAGCGGATAAATATGTTTTCACATGAACCGCGAAAATAAGCTCAAAGCCGCCGAGCGGCTGCTCGAAGTCATGGACACCCTGCGCGAACAATGCCCGTGGGACCGCGAACAGACCTTCGAATCGCTGCGCAACAACACCATAGAGGAGACCTACGAACTCGTCGACGCCATCGCCGACCGCAACATGGAGGGCATACGCGAGGAGTTGGGCGACCTGCTGCTGCACGTTGTCTTCTACTCGAAGCTGGGCGAGGAGGCCGGAGCCTTCGACTTCGCCGACGTGGCCAACGCCGAGTGCGACAAGCTCATATACCGCCACCCGCACGTATACAACGACATACATGCCGACACGCCCGACGAGGTGCTCAAGAATTGGGAGGCGCTCAAACTCCGCAAGAAGAACCGCAAGAGCGGCATCCTCGGCGGCGTGCCCCGCTCGCTGCCGGCCATGGTCAAGGCATTCCGCATAGGCGAAAAGGCCTCGAGCGCGGGCTTCGACTGGGGCCGCAAGGAGGATATATGGGACAAGGTTAAGGAGGAGACCGCCGAAGTGGAGGCCGAAATGCGGCGCGGCAGCCACGAGGGCACCGTAGACGAGGTGGGAGACCTCTTCTTCTCGCTGGTGAACATGTGCCGTCTCTACGGCATCGACCCCGAACTGGCCTTGGAGCGCTCGAACAAGAAGTTCATCGCGCGCTTCAACCGCATGGAGAGCGAGGCAGAACGCGACGGCGGACTATTCACCGACCTTACACCCGACCAGATGGAAGAGCTCTGGCAGCAGGCCAAACAGGCCGAGAGCGGAGAGCACAAAGAGTAGAATACGCCGGCCGAAACGGCTGGGATGGCAGGAACGACAGGAACGACAGGAACGGCAGGGATGACAGGGATGGCAGGAGCCGGTCGTCCAGTCAGAACGCACACCGCAAGGCGCCGGCATAAACAAAGTACACATATGGCATACATAAAGGAAGTACGGGGACACACGCCCTCGGTAGGCGAAGGGACTTTCGTAGCGGAGACAGCCGTCATCGTAGGCGACGTAACCATAGGGCGCGACTGCTCGATATGGTTCAACGCCGTGTTGCGCGGCGACGTGAACACCATTACCATAGGCAACCGCACCAACATTCAGGACGGCGCCGTCATACATACCCTGTACGACGGCTCGCCCCACCCCTCGCAGACACATATCGGCAACGACGTATCCGTGGGGCACAATGCCGTCATCCACGGCGGCATCATCGGCGACAACTGCCTCATAGGCATGGGGGCCATCGTCCTCGACAATGCCGAGATACCGTCGGGCTGCATCATCGCGGCAGGGGCGCTGGTGCTCTCGAACGCCAAGCTGGAGCCCGACTCGCTCTATGCCGGAGTACCGGCCCGCAAGATACGCGAGGTGACCCCCGAGCAACGCGAGCAGATAATAAAACGCACGGCGCACGACTACCGCATGTACGCCTCATGGTACGAGGAATAGCCCCTCCAGAACCGATACGACAACCTGCAACCATATACCGCGCCCTCCGATGGAAAGAATAAAAATCGGATGACATGATGAATTTCAAACTCAAGCAATCTGCCGCAGCGCTAAACATACTGATAGCATTGGTGGTAACCCTCGTGATCAACTTCTCCTACCTGCTGTCGGTCATGGTGGAACGCCGCGAAACCACCGAGCAGCAGAGGATGCGCAACGAGCGCCCCTTCTTCGTCAAGCAGCACCGCAGGGGATTGCTGCGCATTTCGCGCGACGGTTACGGGTACCTGATATGCGAACGGCATTTCTCGCCGGCAGAAGGCGTCGACTCGATACGCATAGACAGCGTCTACACCACAAACCGCAAGATCAGGTGGTACAACCTGCAGGACGGCGACAGCATCGTCTGCACCATCTTTCCCGCGAAGGAGGGCTCGAATCCGGTAATGGACGAGGTGATCATGCAGAACGGCAACGAGATCCCGGCACCGATGATCTTCGACAGGCCCAAACGCAACCAAGACGTGGCGGTGCAGCTGCTCTATTACTTCCTGCTCTCGCTGCTGTTGATGACCATCATCACGGTACGCATAGGCAAAGACAACTACTCGACCAAATCCTACCTGCAGCGTTGCGCGCTGGCCCTGCTCACGGCATTCGCATGCTACTTCTTCGCCCCATTCATCGAGTGGCAGACGGGGCGCGTGCTGATGATGTTCCAGAACAAGCACATGCCCATCGACATGATCGTCATACTCAAATGCACCATGGTGCTGGTCGTGGCGGTACTCTACGGACGCATCTACGGACTAATGTCGAAGCAGCAGGAGATATTGCTTGAAAACGAGCGCCTGCGCAACGAGAACCTGCAGACGCGCTACGACATGCTCATGGGCCAGATCAGCCCCCACTTCTTCTTCAACTCGCTCAACTCGCTCTCGATGCTGGTACGCGAGAACGACTCGGAGAAGGCGCTGGCATACATCGACCAGCTGTCATATACGTTCCGCTATATCATCCAGAACGGCCAGAACACCTCCACCACGCTCGGAGAGGAGATGCTTTTCGCCAAAGCCTACGGAGAGCTGTTCAAGGTGCGCTATGCCGACAAACTGTTCTTCGACATAGAAATCGATCCGCAATACGAAAAGTGGACCCTGCCGGCACTATCGCTCCAGCCGCTGATAGGCAACGCAGTCAAGCACAACACCATCACGCGCAAGCAGCCGTTCCATGTATCGATACGCACCGAAGGCCCCGTACTGGTGGTATCGAACCGCAAGCGGCCCAAACTCGAGCCGGAACCGTGTACAGGCATCGGACTGAAGAACCTGCGCAGCCGCTGGCAGCTCATAACGGGACAAGACATAGAGATCATCGAGACCGACGACGAGTTTACCGTACGTCTGCCTCTGCAAAAACCTATAACGCGATGAAAGTACTCATAGTCGAAGACGAAACGGCTGCAGCCATCAATCTGCAGGCCATCCTGCGCAAGGTAGCCCCGACATACGAGGTGATGGCAGTATTGGAGAGCATCGAGGAGACGGTGGAATATTTCCGCGACGCCACGCAGGCAACGCCCGACATCGTATTCATGGACATACATCTGGCCGACGGCGAGTCGTTCCGCATATTCGACTCGGTGCAGATCGACGCACCTATCATATTCACCACCGCTTACGACGAATATGCGCTACAGGCGTTCAAGGTCAACAGCATCGACTACCTTCTCAAGCCCATCAAGGCCGAGGACCTGCAGCATGCCATCGACAAGTTCGCCCGCCTGACGCGCAGTGAACGCACCGACTACAAGGACCGCGTCGACGAGATGATCGAGAAGGCAAAACAGGACAGCCAGCGTGTCTTCCTCGTGCACTACAAGGACAAGATCATACCTCTATATATCGACCGCATCGCCTATTTCTACACATCGAACGAAAAGGTCTCGGCATTCACCCATACGGGCGAACGGTATGTCGTGGACCGCACGCTCGAAATGCTGCAGTCACAACTGCCCGAATACGAGTTCTTCCGCGCCAACCGGCAGTTCATCATCTCACGCAAGGCCGTCAAGGACATAACCGTATGGTTCGGCAGCCGCCTGTCGCTCAACCTTACGGTCGAGACGCCCGAGAGGATCATCATCTCGAAGACGCGCGTACCCGAATTCAAGCAATGGCTTACGGCGATTCACCCCGCAGATTAGGCGATTCACCGGTCGGATTCAGCCGTTTCAACGGCGCTGCGGCACCATTCACGCAGCGCCGTTTCTATCTTTGCAATGTCCACGAAGAATAACAAACATCCTGCCGCGGACACGGGAAAGCAAACTACAAACGACACAAATATGAAACGTATAACCATCCTTGCCGTAGCAGCGGCCCTTGTCACGGGGACGGTATCGGCACAGGACTTCGGCAGTCAGGAGCAGCGTCAGAGGCGCCAGCAATTCACCCCCGAACAGATCGCCGAAAGAAGGGTCGAGAATCTGGGCAAGACCCTTGAGCTCTCGGACGAGCAGAAAGAGGCTGTCTACAAGATCTATCTCGACAACGCCGCCGAGCAGCAGAAGGAGATGGAGGAGATGCGCAAGGCGATGCAGGAGCAGCGCGAGAAGCGTGAGGCCCGCATGAAAGCATTGGATGAGCAGATGCAGAAGATTCTCGATGCATCTCAATATAAGAAATGGTCGAAACAGCAGCAGGCCCAGCAGAACCGCGGCCGCTTCCCCATGCAGGGCGGATTCCAGCCCCAAGGGGATGAAGGCGGATTCGGAGGCCCGGGTGAGGGCGGAGGTTTCGGCAACGGCATGGGATTTTAAATATTCAGTCCTTTCTTCAACAAAATCCCATAGATTCCATTCTAGGGCAGTAATGGAAATTAGGTTGTTTTTCGGAGGGGTGTCAATGGTCTGTTGACACCCCGATTTTGTCGATTCACCGACCCGAAAGGCCAAATTCGCCGATTATTCCGTACCTTCGCAATCGGTTCGGAGAAAATGTTTCCACGCCCATTGCAAACTGTAGAAAATCGAAAAACGAAATACAACTGTTTATGAAGAAATTTTTAACCTCACTATTCATTACCTGCCTCGCTGCGGCCGTATATGCGCAGAACGGCAAGGTGACGATGACCGTGGTTGACGCCCAAAGCAAGGAGGGCATCGCCGGCGCGGTCATAGAGTTCAAAGCCGCCGACGGCAGCGACGACCCGAAGTACTACACCTCGGGCTTCAACGGCAAAGCCGACATCGCAGGCCTGAAAAACGGCGAATACGACATGACCATATCGTTCCTCGGCTACGAGGATCTCACGAAGAAGATCACCATAGCCGCCTCGACCAAGGATCTGGGCACTGTGGAACTCGCCGAGGCGGCAACCAAGATCGAGACCGTGGTCAAGGAGGTGCAGTCGATACGCGCATCGCAGAAGGGCGATACGGTGAGCTACAACGCCGAGGCTTTCAAAGTGGCCAATGACGCCGACATGGAGGGCCTGCTGAAGAAGATGCCGGGCATAACGATCACCAACGGCACGGTCGAGGCACAAGGCGAGACCGTGCAGAAGATCTTTGTCGACGGCAAGGAGTTCTTCGGCGAGGATGTGGCCACGGCGCTCAACTCGCTGCCGGCACAGGCCGTAAAGAGTGTCGAGGTATACAACAAGTTGAGCGACAATGCCGAGTTCTCGGGCATGGATGACGGTGAAGGCTACAAGGCCATCAACATCGTCACCCACGAGAGCATGCGTCAGGGCTTCTTCGGCAAACTCTACGCAGGCTACGGCTACCAGCCCGACACCGACGAGATCACCAACTCGAACAAATACATCTTGGGCGGCAACGTCAACATGTTCAACGGATCGAGCCGCGTATCGCTCATCGGCCTTCTGAACAACATCAACCAGCAGAACTTCTCGTTCGAGGACATCCTCGACGTCTCGGGCTCGACCGGCGGCATGGGCGGCGGCATGGGCGGCGGCGTCGGCCAGTACATGGTGCGCCCGCAGAGCGGCGTAGCCAATGTCGGCTCTATCGGCCTCAACTACTCGGACTCGTGGGGCGAGGACGAGAAAGTAAAGCTCCAAGCCAGCTATTTCTTCAACCGCACGCGCACAAGGAACCTCTCGGAGACGATCAAATGGTATGAGGCGCCGCTCGCCGATCTCGGCACACTCGAGCAGGAGGGCCGCTCAGACAACCTCAACTACAACAACCGCCTGAATGCCCGTGTCGACTGGCGCATAGCCGAGAACCACTCGATCATGTCGCGTACGAGCCTCAGTTTCCAGACATACGACCCCTTCAGCATAACCAACGGTTTGCAATACGGCGACAACCTGTACAACATCATCGCCAACGGCAACGACGCCAACCGCGGCGGTTTCAACCTCAACGAGTTCATACAGTACCGCGTCAAGCTGGGCAAGGCAGGGCGCCTTCTTACGGCCGACTTCCGTCTGGGCATGCGCGACAACAACAACGACTCGAAGAGTTATTCAAACGAGCAGACCATCGACAACGGCGACGGCACCTACTCGCCCCTGCTCCGCCACCTGAAGGAGGAGACCGAGTCCGACAATACCAGTCTGGATGGATCGCTCACCTATGCCGAACCCGTGTCGAAATACTCGCAGGTGACACTTTCGTACCGTCTCGACTACACGGGACAGCAGCGTGACAAGGAGACTTTCAACTTCGGCACCGACGACAGCTATACCAACGGCACTCTCGATCCCCAGCTCTCGAACATGTACAAGAGCGACTACACGACACACCGCGTAGGTCCGGGCTTCCGATTCAGCAAGGACAAGAACACGGTCGTGGTAAACCTCAACTACCAGTACTCCACCCTCAACGGCCGTGTCGAGGCCCAGAACACGCAGCCAGTCAAAAGGTCGTACAACGACTTCACATACTTCCTGATGGGCAACTTCAACATCAACCCGCAGAACTCGATACGTCTCTTCGTCATGTCGAATACCAACGACCCGCGCATCACGCAGTTGCAGAACCTGCTCGACATATCGGACATGCAGTATGTATCGCGCGGTAACGAGAACCTCAACCCCGCATACTCGCACCGCATCAACTTCCACTACAACAACACGAATCTCGAAAAGGGCCGCACATTCATGTGGATGTTCTCGTTCCAGAGCACGCAGGACTACATATCGTCGAGCATGTACACCGGCGACAACATCCCGCAGGATGTCGTCGACGAGGTAGGCGCACGCCCGATACAGTACTCGACCTATGACAATGTCGACGGATACCTCAGCCTGCGCACCCATGTGAGCTACGGCCTGCCGATCAACCCCATCAAGTGCAACCTCAACGTAATGGCCGGCGTCAACTACTCGAAGGTGCCGTCGCTGGTCAACGGCGAGCGCAACATGGCCAGCAACATGGGTTACGACGCCAATGTGGTACTCGGCAGCAACATATCGGAGAATATCGATTTCACCCTCTCGTGGAACGGCACCTACAACGTTGCCAACAACTCGCTCGCCTCGGGCGGCAGCCGCAACGAATATTTCAACCACAGCGCCAAGGGTTCGCTGAAGACCGTATTCTGGAAGGGCTTTACCTTCACGGCCTCGGCTTCGTACATACAATACATAGGCTACACGAACGACTACAACGACTCGTATACGCTCTGCAATGCCTACATAGGCAAAAAGGTGTTCCGCAACCAGCTCGGCGAGATAATGGTCGGCGTAAACGACATCTTCAACCAGAACACCTCGTTCGCACGCACCACCGGCTCGGGTTACACGCAGAACTCTTGGAACAGCGTCATCGGGCGCTACTTCACCGTGCAATTCAACTACAACCTGCGCGTCTTCGGCAAGCGCGGCTCGCGCGTACTGTCGGACTACGGTATCTCTGACGGCAAGAGCAGCGGCGCCCGCCGCATGGGTCCCCCGATGGGAGGTCCCGGAGGCCCGGGCGGCCCGCACTAACGGAACCTCGCCTCCTATAATAACAAATCCCTCGGATCGCATGATCCGAGGGATTTGTTTGTCTGCCGCCGCGCGTCACGCACGGTGCGACGCGGCCGCCGGATCGTATCGGTATCGGAAAAATATCGCGAAGAGCACTGTCACCACAAGCGCATAGGCGGCGAAGACAAGCCACGAAGACTGCCAGCCGGCAATCATCTCTACACCCTGAAGACCCTTGTCGTATACGAAATGATTTACTACGGCCTGCGCGCCGAGCGTACCTATTGTCGCGCCGATGCCGTTGGTCATCATCATGAAGAGGCCCTGCGCCGAGGAGCGTATATCGACATCGGTCTGCTCGTTGACAAAGAGCGAACCCGATATGTTGAAGAAATCGAACGCCACACCGTAGATTATCATCGAGAGGATGAACATCCACACGCCGCCGCCCGGGTTGCCTATGCCGAAGAGGCCGAAGCGTCCGACCCACGCCAGCATCGATATAATCATCACGCGCTTTATGCCGTAGCGCTTCATGAAGAACGGGATAAGCAGTATGCACAGTGTCTCCGAGATCTGCGAGAGCGAAATAAGCGCATTGGCGTGGTTGGCGCCGAACGTCGACATATACTCCGGCACGTCACGATACGATGTGAGGAAAGGGTTTGCAAAACCGTTGGTTATCTGCAGCGACACGCCGAGCAGCATCGAGAAGATGAAGAATATGGCCATACGGCGGTCGCGGAAAAGCGTGAAGGCACGCAGTCCCAGCACATCGACCACGCCGCGCTTGGCCGAGCCGCCGCTTACGGGACACTGCGGCAGAGTGAAGGCGTAGACAGCGAATACGATACCTATGGCCGCACACTGCATGAACTGCATGTAACCTGTCTGGAAACCGGCGAAGTCGCACACCAGCATGGCGCAGATGAAGCCCACGGTGCCCCACACGCGGATCGGGGGGAACGCCCTGACGGGATCGAGGCCGCTCTTTTCAAGGGCACTGTACGCCACCGAATTAGCCAACGCTATTGTAGGCATGTAGAAGGCCACGCTAAACGCATACATCGTAAAGAGCGGCGCGAACGCCACACTGTCGCCCGCCGCCATGGCATAATACCCCGCACCGAACATGAAGGCGGCGGCCAAGCCGTGGCATACGCCCAGCAGCCTCTGCGCCTGCACCCAACGGTCGGCGATGATACCTATCAGTGCCGGCATAAACAGCGACACGATACCCTGCATGGCGTAGAAAAGGCCTATGTGCGAAGCCATACCTGCTCCCGCCAGATAAGACCCCATCGACGTGAGGTACGACCCCCATACGGCGAACTGCAGAAAATTCATGATTGTCAACCGAAATCTCACACTCATATCTCTAATTTTACGTTATTGCACGTGCTGTAGTCCGCACATTGCGGCGCGCGGACCGGCACCGTCATGTCTGCCGTACGCTGCGGTGAGGACGCGAACGCCATAACCGCATGCCGCGGGCACGCAATGGGCTTTATCTTGTAAAGATAGCAATTTTTTCATTCCCGCCGCAACTCGCGCGACAAAATAGTCGCGGCACTTTGCCGTCCGCGGTAAAAGCACTATATTTACCGATAACAAACGACATACGGCATGAAACCTTACGCCATACTCGCCGCCCTGCTACTGCTTGCGGCCCCGTCCGCCGCGACGGCAAGCACCGCCCCCGCCAGCATCGACAAAGACATCCGCTGCTCCGGCAACCGCCCCACGGGCCTGATGACCGACCTCGTAACCGACGCTCACATGGTATACCGCGACGGCCTCCCGACGGGTGAGAGCGTGGACGGCCTCTCGAAGGAGGAGGTTGCCTCACGCACCTTCGCCGCCATACGTTCGTCGCGCCCCACATTCGGGTGGATCGTGCCCGACTGCGGCCGCGCCACACACCAGAAGGCATACCGCATAATCCTCGCCGACAATGCGGCCGATGCCCGCGCCCGCCGCGGCAACGTATGGGACAGCGGCACTGTGCGCAGCGCACAGTCCGTGGCCGTGCCATATGGCGGCAGCGACCTGCAGCCCGACCGCCTCTACTTCTGGAGCGTGCAGGTAACCACCGACACGGGCGGCACCGGCGCATGGTCGGAGATACAGCCGTTCCGTACGGCCGGCGAACTGGAGCCGTACGCCCCCTCCTACCGTCCGCAGGTACGGCATGCGGACCATGCCTCACGCATCGAGCGTCTCGATGCCGAAACCACGCTGCTCGATTTCGGCCGCGCGTCGTTCGGTTCGCTTCGCGCAAGTCTCACTTCGCCCAAAGGCGGCGACACGGTATATGTAGCCATAGGCGAGGCAATGAAGGATGGGCGTATCGACAACCGTCCGCCGGGCACCGTCCGATACTACCGCTACCCCGTCGTTCTGAAGCAGGGGCGCCACACGTACGACATTGTCCCCGGCCACGACCGCCGCAATACGGGGCCGCAGGCTGTGCTCATGCCCGACTACATAGGCGAAGTGGCACCGTTCCGATACTGCCAGATCGAAAAATACACGGGCGGCATATCATCGGGCGACGTGGTACGTCTGACGGCGACATACCCCTTCGACCGCAACGCCGCGCACTTCGCCTCGGACAACGCGGCGCTCAATGCCGTATGGGAGCTGTGCCGTTACTCGATCGAGGCGACCTCGGCCTTCGGCATTTATATCGACGGCGACCGCGAACGCATCCCCTACGAGGCCGATGCCATAATAAACCAGCTCGGACATTATGCCGTCGACCGCGAGTATGCCATGGCGCGCCGTTCATCGGAATACCTGCTGCAGCACCCCACATGGCCTACGGAGTGGATCATGCAGGCCCTGATAATAGCGTGGAACGACTACCTCTACACGGGGGACCTGCGTTCCATAGAGGCCAACTACGAAACCCTCGCGGCGCGCACGCTGCGTTCACTGCGTCGGGACAACGGCCTCATATCGACACGCGCCGGCGACGAGACCAAGACCGACACCTTCCGCCGCTCGATACGCTTCAACGGCGACATAAGCGACATAGTCGACTGGCCGCGCGGCAGCGAGGACGACAACTACGTCTTCACCGATTACAACACGGTGGTAAACGCCTTCCACTACCGCGCCATGCAGTTGCTGGGACGCATGGCCGAGACTTTGGGGCGCCACGACGAGGCGCACGTGATCGCCGACTACTGTTCATCGTTCCGCGACACCTTCAACGCCGCCCTGTTCGATACCGCCACGGGAACCTACCGCGACGGCATCGGCACCGACCACCGTTCGCTCCACGCCAACATCTTCCCGCTGGCCTTCGGACTCGTGCCCGAGGAGTGCAGACAGGGCGTCGTCGACTACATACGCTCGCGCGGCATGGCATGCAGCGTCTATGCCGCACAGTTCCTCATGGACGGCCTCTACGACGCCGCCGAGGCCGACTACGCCCTGCACCTGCTGACGAAGGATGACCTGCGCAGCTGGCGCAACATGCTCCGCGCGGGCGCCACAATCACCTTCGAGGCATGGGACAACTCCTTCAAGCCCAATCAGGACTGGAACCATGCATGGGGCGCGGCCCCTGCCGACATCATACCCATGCGTCTTGTCGGCGTACGCCCAACCACCCCCGCCGCCGCCACGATAGAGGTGCGTCCGCAGACCGCCTCGCTGCGCCATGTCACGGCCGACGTGCCCACGATACGCGGCACCGTCGAGGTAGACATCGACAACACGTCCGACACATACCGCCTGCGCGTACGCATACCGGCCAACACCGACGCCCGCATCCTGCTGCCCGCGCCCGACTACAAATACACCCTGCGACGCGACGGGCGCCGAATCCGCCCCCACAAGAGCGGCGACACGGCATTCATCTGCGCCGGCACCGTCCCGTCGGGAGAATATGTATTCACGGTCGAACGCGCGGAGTAACAGACGGCATGCACTCTTCCACAAAACGGCAGGCCGGGGCGGAAATAAATCCGCTCCGGCCTGCCGCCATATGGTATCCGGCAAAAGCTATTTGGCCTCCGAGTATTTCCCGCGCACATACTCGTCGATAGCGCGTGCGGCGCGGCGCCCCGCCCCCATGGCAAGGATCACCGTAGCGGCCCCTGTCACGGCGTCGCCGCCGGCGAAGACGCCTTGGCGTGTCGTCGCCCCCGCATCGTCCGTCACGATACATCCGCGGCGGTCGGTCTCAAGGCCCGCCGTCGTACGCTTCAACAGCGGGTTGGGCGATGTCCCCAGAGCCATGATCACCACGTCGCACTCGATGTCAAAATCCGACCCCTCGATCACCACGGGCGAACGCCGCCCGCTCCCGTCGGGCTCGCCCAGCTTCATGCGCACGCACGAGATGCCGCGCACCCAACCCTTATCGCTGCCCAGCACCCGCGTAGGGTTGGTCAGCATGCGGAACTCTATACCCTCCTCTCTGGCGTGGAGCACCTCTTCGCGGCGGGCCGGCAGTTCGGCCTCGCTGCGGCGGTAGACGATAGTCGCCTCGGCGCCCAAACGCTTGGCCGTACGCACGGCATCCATCGCCACGTTGCCGCCGCCGACAACTACCACGCGCTTGCCGACATATATCGGTGTATCGTACACCTCGTCGTAGGCATGCATAAGGTTGGCGCGCGTCAGGAACTCGTTTGCCGAGACCACACCGTTCAGGTTCTCGCCCTCGATACCCATGAACCGCGGCAAGCCTGCTCCCGAGCCGATGAATACGGCATCGAAACCCTCCTCCTCCATCAGCGAATCGACGGTCACGGTGCGGCCCACTATGACGTCGGTCTCGAACCTGACACCCAGCCCGCGCAGCGTGTCGATCTCGCGGGCCACGACCTTATCCTTCGGAAGGCGGAACTCCGGTATGCCGTATACCAGCACACCGCCCAGTTTGTGCAGCGCCTCGAATACCGTAACATCATACCCCATCTTGGCCAGATCGCTCGCACAGGCAAGGCCCGCGGGGCCGCTGCCAACGACGGCCACACGGTGTCCGTTAGCCGCGGCGATGCGGCCGCCGCCACCGCCATGCGCAAGGTGCCAGTCGCCGACATAACGCTCCAGTTTGCCTATGGCCACGGGCTCGCCCTTGACCCCCAGCACGCACGAACCCTCGCACTGCGTCTCCTGCGGGCATACACGCCCGCAGATGCTCGGCAGCGAACTGTCCGCAGCTATGGTCTCGGCCGCAGCGGCAATGTCGCCCTTTGCCACCTCGGCGATGAAGGCCGGTATGTTTATATTGACGGGGCACGCCTCGACACAGCGCGGGCGCCTGCATGCAAGGCAGCGCGTCGCCTCGAGACAAGCCTCCTCGTCGTTGTATCCGTAGCAGACCTCTTCGAAATTTGTGGCACGGACGGCAGGATCCTGCTCGCGTACCGCCACGCGCGGAATCTTATTTGCCATAGCACTCGCATTTATGTTTTTCGTTAGCTTCCCCCTCCTGCACACGGTACATGGCCTGACGCCGCATGGCCTCGTCGAAATCGACCTTGTGGCCGTCGAACTCGGGGCCGTCGACACACGTGAAAAGCGTCTGCCCGCCCACGCTCACGCGGCAGGCGCCGCACATGCCCGTGCCGTCCACCATAAGGGCGTTGAGCGACACGGTGGTCGGAAGGCCGTACTCACGCGTAGTGAGCGCAACGAATTTCATCATTATCATCGGACCTATGGCCACACACTCGTCGTAATGGCGGCCCTCGTTTTCAATGAGGTCCCGGACCTTGCCCGTAACCATACCCTTGAATCCCTCGCTGCCGTCATCGGTAGCGATATAGAGGTTATCGGCCACGCGGCGCATCTCGTCAGTATATATGAGCATCGAAGCCGTCTTGGCGCCGATGATCACATCCGCCGCCACACCGTGCTCGCAGAGCCACTTGACCTGCGGATATACGGGCGCCGTACCCACGCCTCCCGCAACGAAAAGGTAACGCCTGCGCCGCAGCTCATCAAGCGGAATATTGACGAACTCCGAAGGGTTACCCAGCGGGCCCGCCAGATCGGCCAAAGCGTCGCCTTCGCCCAAAGCGCACATCTTGCGCGTAGACATGCCTATGGCCTGAATGACGATGGTGACCGTGCCGTCCGAAGTGTCGTAATCGGCTATGGTCAGAGGCACGCGCTCGCCGTACTCGTCGGTGCAGACTATTACGAACTGACCGGGCAGGGCGCTGTGCGCGACGCGCGGCGCCTCGACCCTCAATTTGTAGATGTTATCCGCAAGCTGTTTCTTCTCTACGATTCTGAACATACCTTATTTCAATAAACGTTCCCCATATCCGCAGCACGGCTCATGGGGCGGTCACTATGGCCGTCACACGCAGCGTCTGCATCGGGTGTGCAGGGTCGTTCGTTATGATACGCACACGGTCGACCCACACGCCGTAATCGGCATCCGCGGTCGACAGACGGAATATCACCGCCGCCGACTTTCCAGCCTCGATACGGTCTCCGGCCTTGAGCGAACACTCCAAGGCCTTGCTCTTGAACTCCACGGCACGGATTATAAGCGGTCCTCCGCCGTTGTTCGACACCGTCACTGAACCGTCCTCGGCCGCGGCGCCGCGTTTCAATTCGCCAAATTTAATGAATTTTTTCGATAACGCCATATCCGGCGACGACATATCGTCCACGGCGGCATCATAACGGTCTACGGCAATAGCGCTGATGCTCACGAGAGTGCGCGAGCGCACACCGTCGACATCCACTGCCAGCACATCGGTAAGCGTACCGTAGCGGTCGCTCTGTGCTGGTATTTCGTAGTGCAGGGCGAACTTGCCGCGGGCGCCAGCAGCCAGCACTTCGGGGGTATCCACCGTGAGCAGTCCGCTGCGCTGCAGCCATACCAACGAGAGCCGCACGGGTTTGTCGGATGTATTCACCCACCCTATCTCGGCATCGGCACGCTCCCCGCGGCCGACGTAGGCGAAGGCGCGGAAATTGGAGTCGAAACGCACCCCGCCGCCCATATCGAAGGGATAGAGTTCGTCGAGCGTCTTCTCACGCGGCACGACATTTCCCGTAACCTGCAGCTGTACCGGCTCATTCGATGCAGACGTCATGACCGACACCCCCTTTGAGAAATGCCCCGGGCGGTTTATGGGATCGAACGCCACGACAATCTCCCCCTTCCGACCGGCCAGAACAGGCTTGCGCGAATAGGTGGGCGTGGTGCATCCGCATCCTGTCGAGACGTCGACAATTACCACCGGCTCGTCCGAGACGTTGGTAAACACAAAGGCGTGTTCGACGCTGCCGTCGCTCTCCTGGACGTCGCCGAAATCCCATGTCGGCTCCTCGAAGACGATCTGCGCCTGTTGTGCCGCTACCGGCGCCTCGCTCCACACAAGGCTAATAATCAGCAACAAAACATGCAATACATATCTCATAACAAAGGCAAAGTTATATTTTTTTCGAGATTTTTTGTCATATTTTTTGCATGAACAAAAAATTGCGCTTATATTTGCACTCGCTAAACGAAACAAACGTTCTTTAAATTGCCTGAATAGCTCAGTCGGTTAGAGCACATGACTGTTAATCATGGGGTCCTAGGTTCAAGTCCTTGTTCAGGCGCTGATACGCGAGGGTTGTGAACGGATGTCGTCCGCGTCGAGAGCCCGTCGGCCGCAAGGTTCGGCGGAGCAGTCGAGACCTTATGAAAAAAATTCGCGCGAAGATTTGCAGGATAGAAAATTTTGCTTACCTTTGCACCGCCCGAGCGATTTTTACGGGAGCTTAGCTCAGCTGGTTCAGAGCGTCTGCCTTACAAGCAGAGGGTCGGGGGTTCGAATCCCTCAGCTCCCACA
>CALUIK010000010.1 GCA_944320685.1 uncultured Alistipes sp. | reverse complement strand
TGTAAAACTGGGTGTTTGTTTTGCAATCTGCTGATTTTCAGCGTTTGTTGCGGAGAGAGAGGGATTCGAACCCCCGGTACAGTTACCCGTACACCGCATTTCGAGTGCGGCCCGATCGACCACTCCGGCATCTCTCCAATACTTTCGGTTCGGGAGTATTACATATCCCCCCCCCGCTGCAACTTTACCGTCCCGACCTCCGCACGCCCCAAGGCATCGTCTTCGGTCAAACGGTGTGCAAAGATAAGAACTTTTATCTTATGTTGGTACGCCCATGTGCGATTTTTTTGACCCCGCAGCCAAAAATGGCTCGGATATTGAGTCCGGCTCGATAAAATTGACTATTTTTGCATATACAACGGCGCCGCGCCCGCGGCAGCCTGCCGCGCTGAAACCGGACGGCGGCGCGGGACATACTAAACCTGTATGGAAATACGTTTTGACTACAGGAGAGGATATGCAGATAACGACTGATAACAAACATTATTAACCTATGTGCGCTATGAAGGACTTGAAAGCATTTTTGGCACTTGCCCTTGCGGCCTTCGCCGCTGCGGGCTGCACCACTGCCTACTACGGTTCTGCAGGCAGCGGATTCGACGATCTCTACGCTACGCACGACAGGGTGGCCATAGCCAACCGGCAAAAGGCCGAAGCCGAGGCGCGGCAGGCAGAGGCCGAAGCCCGCAAGGCAGAATGGGAGGCCATGCTGGCCGAGGCACAAGCCGAGGCTGCCGAGAAAGAATATACGTCGGGCCAGACAGGCTCGGCCGTTTCACATGTAATCGTCCTCGAGGACGACCAGCCCGAGAGTTTCGTGGCCGACACCTACGAGAGCGCCTATGCGCGCCGCCTGCGCGGCTTCACATCGCTCTCCTATCGGATGCCGTCGAGCTACTACAACCTGCGCTACAGCGGCACCTACACCTTTGCCACGGCGTACGACCCCGCCTTCTACAACGTGATGGTATCGGGCGACGAGGTGTGGGTCGAGCCCAAGTATATCACCTCGATGTTCGGCTCGTGGGGCGCTACCAACGTAACGGCAGCACTCTATTCGCCGTGGTACTTCGGCTGGGGCGTATATGACCCGTGGTATTACTCGTGGTGGGGTTATCCGCACTACTCGTGGTGGGACTGGAACTGGAACATCTGCTACGGCTGGCACTGGGGCTACGACCTCTGGTGGGGCTGGGGCGGCATTTATTCGCCGTGGTACTACCCCCATTGGGGCGGCCCGTACTGGGGCTGGGGCCCGCACTGGGGCGGCCACTGGGGAGGTCCCCACTGGGGAGGACATTGGGGCGGCCCGCACTGGGGCGGCTGGAACGACGGCTACCGCTATCGCGGCGGCAACTACTACGGCTCGCGCAACAACTCGTCGCTCGGCGGCCGAGGCAACTCTACGGGAGGATCGTTCGTGAACCGCGGGTCGGGATACTCGACACCCTACCGCTCACCCTCGTCGGGCAACATCTACGGAGGCTCGCGCGGCTCACGCGGCGGGCAGTCGATATCGTTCGACGAAAACGCCACGACGGGGCGCGTATCGGGGTCGGTCGGCCGAGGCAGCACCTCGCTGCGCAACCGGCAGACAACCGATTTCAACCGCAACAGTTCGTCGCTGCGCAACAACAACACCTCGCGCGAGCGTGACAATTCGCTCTGGCGCAACAACACTTACAACTCATTCAACAACAACTCGTCGTTCAACAGCAACTCGAACCGCGGAGGATCGTACGGGTCGGGCTTCTCGGGCGGTGGCAGCACCCGCGGCGGCGGTGGCGGTGGCGGCTCGCGCGGTGGCGGCGGCTCGCGCGGACGTTAGCCCCGCGCCAGACATGCTTCGCCGCGCGGTCCGGAATCACGCGTCGAAGACGCGCCACACGGCTGTAATGACACCGCAGCCATTTTACTAACCGGCCCGCAGGGCCGAAAAGAGTACTACAGACAATGAAACGTATCATGAAAACAGCGCTCGCGGCCGTTATGATAGCCACGGCCGGCACCGCCGCGGCGCAATACAGGTTCGGAGGCCTGATGATGGACCACGACGGCATGATGTCGAACGACATGTACACCCTCTCGCAGGTAAATTTCGGCTTCGGCACGGCCCGTTCGATGGGTATGGCCGGCGCCTTCACCTCGCTCGGCGGCGACATAGCCTCGATAGGCATCAACCCTGCGGGTCTGGGCATGTACCGCCACAGCGACATCTCGATCACCCCCATGTTGAGTTTCCAGCGCTCGCGCAACAGCGCGGCAGACTGGGGCGACAACTCTTTCACGCGCGCGGCCATGAGCAACGTGGGCGCCGTGATGAACCTGTACGAAGGGGCCTCGTCGCATGTTGTGAGCTTCAGCGTCGGCATAGCCTACAACCGCGTCGCCGACCTGAACTACCGTTACGGCTTCTCTTCGGCGAGCGCCGCATCGTCTGCGCCCTACCGTTCGATAGCGGACGCCTTCTCGCGCATGATGGGACAAGGGGGGCTTTTCCCCTCGAAAGACGGTGCGCTCAACTACGCCTACGGGGACTCGTACTTCTGGGGCGGCATCCTTGCCTACAACGCCTACCTGCTCGACGTCGGGACGGATGAATACGGCGACTACTGGACCACGGCAGGGCGCCTCGGCGTCAACGCCGGCGTGGGACACACGGCAAGTCTGGAGAGCAAGGGCTCGATCGGCGAGTACGACCTCTCGTTCGGCATGAACATCGACAACATGGTCTATGTGGGCGCGACGCTCGGCCTGCAGGACGTCGACTGGCGCCGGCAGCTCTACTACGGCGAGGACTATCTCTACAACGGGCAAACGCCCGTAGCGGGAGACGGGACGCCTCTGGAGAACCCCGCACAGTGGATGGACTACAATCAGGCGATAAATGTGTCGGGCACGGGCGTCAACCTAAAGATAGGCGCCATCGTGCGGCCTACGGAAGCGCTGCGTCTGGGTGTGGCGCTGCATACCCCCACATACTATTTCCTCAACCGCAAATATCAGGCATACATGGCTTCGAACTTCAACCAGCGCGGCGACACGACACCTTCGCTCGAGGATCTCTCTCCCAACACGTGGGACTTCGTATCGCCCACGCGCCTGATGTTCGGCGCCTCGTACACCTTCGGCAACGTGGCCGTTGTCTCGGTCGACTACGAGCGCGACTGGTATAACGGCATGCGCGTAAAGAACCTGCCCTCGGGCTTCGACCTCTCGAAGCAGGACTACCGCTCGGAGTTCACCAACAACTTCAAGGGTTCGAACACGCTGCGCGTGGGCGCCGAGGTCAAGCCCCTGCCCAACGTCGCGTTGCGCGCAGGATACGGCTATGCCGGCTCGATGCTGCGCAACCCCAAGGAGTGGTACTACAATACGCCGCTCACCTATCAGACGACCTGTTACTCGGCCGGCGTGGGTTTCTCGTTCGGAGGCTTCACGATAGACCTTGCGTACCAGTATCTCGACAGCAAGAACACGTCGTACTACCTCTACTATGCGCTTGACGCCGCAGCCGGCATGATGGATACCGCCAGCCCGCTCTACTCGACCGACTACACGCGCCAGTACGCCATCCTGACGCTCGGATACAAGTTCTGACGGCAGCACAGAAGGCACAGCGGCGAAAAAAGCGGGTGCATGTGGCACTCGTTACGCAAAAAATGGTTACTTTTGTCATCCGGACACGAGTAACCTTTTTTCGTGTGTCCGATACCGTTACGACGAATAACAGCAAAAGCATATGGCAGTAGAGCTTAAAGATCTCACCAAAGTCGAGGAGAACTACTCGAAATGGTACAACGACCTTGTGGTCAAGGCCGGTCTGGCCGAGAACTCGGCCGTAAGAGGGTGCATGGTAATCAAACCCTACGGTTACGCTATCTGGGAGAAGATGCAGCGCGTGCTGGACGACATGTTCAAGCAGACGGGGCACGAGAACGCCTATTTCCCGCTCTTCATACCCAAGTCGTTCTTCTCGCGCGAGGCACACCATGTCGAGGGCTTCGCCAAGGAGTGCGCCGTAGTCACGCACTACCGCCTGAAGAACGACCCCGACGGCAACGGCGTCGTGGTGGATCCCGCCGCCAAGCTCGAGGAGGAGCTCATCGTACGCCCCACCTCGGAGACCATTATCTGGAATACGTACAAGAACTGGATCACTTCATATCGCGACCTCCCAATCCTTTGCAACCAGTGGGCCAACGTGGTGCGCTGGGAGATGCGTACGCGCCTGTTCCTGCGCACGGCCGAGTTCCTCTGGCAGGAGGGCCACACGGCGCACGCCACGCGCGAGGAGGCCGAGGCCGAGGCAATGAAGATGATCAACGTCTACAAGTCGTTCGCCGAGGAGTGGATGGCCCTGCCGGTGATCGTAGGCCACAAGTCCCCCAACGAACGCTTCGCCGGCGCCGAGGACACGCTCACCATCGAGGCTCTGATGCAGGACGGCAAGGCGCTGCAGAGCGGCACGTCGCACTTCCTCGGACAGAACTTCGCCAAGGCGTTCGACGTCACCTACACCACGCGCGAGGGCAAGCAGGAGTATGTGTGGGCAACGTCATGGGGCGTATCTACACGCCTCATGGGCGCCCTTATCATGGCCCACTCCGACAACAACGGCCTCGTGCTGCCGCCGAAACTCGCCCCCATACAGGTGGCTATGGTGCCCATATACAAGGGCACCGAGCAGCTCGCGACCATGACCGAGAAGATGGAGGCCATTGCAGCAGACCTGCGTGCACGCGGCATCAGCGTCAAGGTCGACACGCGGGACAACGTACGCTCGGGCTTCAAGTTCGCCGAATACGAGCTCAAGGGCGTCCCCGTACGTCTGGCTCTCGGTCCCCGCGACCTTGAGAACGGCACCATCGAACTGGCACGCCGCGACACCCTCACCAAGGAGACCGTACCGCAGCAGGGACTTACGGAGCGCATCGCGGCTCTTCTGGACGAGATACAGCATAACATCTTCCAAAAGGCGCTCGACTTCCGCGCGTCGATGATCACGCGCGTCGACACTTGGGATGAGTTCATCGAGACGCTCAACGATAAGGGCGGCTTCATCTCGGCACATTGGGACGGCACCGTCGAGACCGAAGTGGCGATCAAGGAAGCGACAAAGGCCACCATCCGCTGCATCCCGCTCGACGCCGAAGAGGAGGAGGGCCGATGCATCTTCTCGGGCAGGCCGTCGCACCGCCGCGTACTCTTCGCCCGCAGCTACTGACGGCGCGCCGCAGGCACAAAACAGAAAACCCCCGACCGGTACAAGCCGATCGGGGGTTTTCATATTGTCACGCGGCGGCATCATGCCCCGCACGCCGTCAATATACGGGCTGCGAGACGATATAGCCCTTCTCGCGCCACAGTTGCTGCAACGGCGCCACACGGCGGCGGAAATCCCCGAGATCCTTGCGTTCGGGCGCCGTCCAGCCGCACTCGGCATAGGCCGCAAGGCGCGGCAGAGTCTGGAACCACACCCGCTCGCGCGTAGGGGTGCGCTCGCCCCACATCTGGCATCCCGAGCCGAGGATGCGGCGGGCGGCCTCGTCGCTCAAACCCTCGGGGCGCGGGTCGAACGAATAGGCGTGTTCGAGGGAGATGGCCTCATACGGATAGTCGAGATAGGTGTAGAGGCGGTTCGAGTTGACCACGTCGTAACCCTTCTCGATGGCCTTGTTCACAAGCGCGATGTCGCCGTCCCAGAACTGCACCACCACGCCCTCGGCCAGCCGCTCCGAACGGCTCGCCTCGACGTGCGCCTCGTTGCGTATGTTGTCTCCCGTAATCTCGTTCCAGCCGATCATGCGTATGCCCTTCGATGCGAGGTAGGCCGACATGCGGTTTATCGCCCACAGCTGCATGTCGGAACACGTCGGCAGCCCCTGCTCCTCCATGAATGCCGTCACCTCGGCCGAGTTCTGCCAATGGGCGAATCCCGCCTCGTCGCCGCCGATATGGATTATGCGCGAGGGGAAGAGCTCCGCCACCTCGTCCAGCACGTCGTGCAGGAAGGCCTCGACTTCGGGGTCGGCCAGCTGGTAGAGGTCGCCCCAGACGCCGCGGCCCTCACGGCGCGACGTAGACCCCAGCCACGGATAGGCCGCAATCGAAGCCGACGCATGCGCCGGCATCTCTATCTCGGGCACGACCGTGATGCCGCGCGCGGCGGCGTAACGCACCACCTCGGAGATCTCCTTCTGCGTATAGTAGCTGCGGCGGTCGGGATAGAGGCGGTCCCACTCCTCGGGCGTAATGTCGGCATGCGAGAAGTCGCGCTTGGAGCCGACCTCGGTCAGCAGCGGGTATTTGCGTATCTCGATGCGCCACCCGGGATCGTCGACCAGATGCCAATGAAAGACGTTCATCTTCAGCCGCGCCATCTCGTCCAGCAGGCGCTTGACCATATCCATGCCTTGGAAATGGCGGCTTTCGTCGAGCATGTAGGCGCGCCAATGGTAGCGCGGGGCGTCGTCCACCTCGCCGCAGGGGTAACGCACACCCGCGCCGTCATCCGCACAAAGCTGCCGCAGCGTCTGCAGGGCGTTCAGCAGGCCCGCCGCCGTAGCGGCCTCGGCGGTAATGCCGCGCTCGTCGAGGCGCAGCACGTAACGTTCGGCGTTGTCGCGCCCCACGGCACGGTCGGTGACGAAACGTATGTCGGCACGGCGGCTCTCGCCCACGATACGGGGTGCGAAGCCCGCCTCCTCCAATACCGAAAGGATGTAGGCCTGATTCAGCTCCCCGTCACCGACATACACCGCCGCCGTGCGATCCATCACGGCATAGCGTCCCGAGAACGAAGCCTCGGAGGGGGCAGGGACTATCGTCGGCAGGTCGGCCGCCGAAGCGGAGACGGCTGCGGCCGCAGCCGTCAGCAGCGACACAAGCGTAACAAGCAGATTTTTCATATCGGGCAATAGTTTTGGGTGGTAATCCGTCCAAAGGTACTAAAAGTAGCGTACAGAACCCTCCGCCGCGAGCCAAAAAGAGCAAAACAGACACAAAAAAGGTCCGGAGCCAAAGCTCCGGACCGTAACCTGCCCTCACGCACACCGCTGTTACAGCTCCTCGGAGCGGTGCTCGCGGAAGATGTTGAAGCGGCGCAGGCGCGGGTTGCGGCGCGAGAGGATGAATACATCCAGCACCAGCAGCACCAGCGCCGCCGCCAGAGGATATTGGTACTGTTCGTTGTACTCCTCGAAACGCACCGTCGCAAGGTCGCTCTTCTCCATCTCGTCGATGCTCTTGACGATCTCCTCAAGCCCTATCGACTGCTTGGTGGCGCGCACGTAGGCGCCGCCGGTTATCGACGCGATCTGTTCGAGCATCGCCTCGTCGAGTTTCGACACCACCATCTCGCCGTTCTCGTCCTTGATGAAGTCGCCGTCGATCTGTATCGGGGCACCTTCAGGCGTACCGATGCCGATCGTATAGATACGTATGCCCTGCTCGGCGGCCTTGCGCGCCGCCTCGACGGCATCGTCCTCATGATTCTCGCCGTCGGTGACAAGCACTATGACGCGGCTCTGCTCGCTCTGGCTCGAGAACGACAGCATAGCCTGCTCCAGCGCCCGTCCGATGGCAGTACCCTGCTCGCCCACGAGCGAAGGCGAGATACGTTTGGCGAAGGCCTGCGCCATACGGTAGTCGGACGTTATGGGAAGCTGCACCTTCGGCTCGCCCGCGAAGACCACCAGTCCCACGCGCTCCTGCTGCAGCCCCTCGAAGAGTTTGCCGATGGCATACTTGGTACGTTCGAGGCGGTTGGGCTCGAAATCCTCGGCCATCATCGAATTGGAGACGTCGACCACGAGCATCATCTCCACGCCGCGCGAGTGCTCCTCGCGCAGTTTCGAGCCGAACTGCGGCCTCGCCGCCGCGAAAACCAGCAGCGTATATGCTGCGATGAAGAGCACGGCCTTGAAGCGTATGCGCCCGCGCGAGAAATCGGGCATGAGCTCGCGCAACAGCCCGGGATTACCGAAACGCGCCACAAGACGCCGCCGACGCCCCACAGCCAGCAGATATACTATCACCAGCACCGGAACGAGTATCAGCAGATACAACAGTTCGCCGTTTGCAAATCGGAACATATCAGGGGATGCGTTTAAGTATTATGTTCGTAAAGAGGAACTCGAGCAGCAGCACGCCCAGCGCCGCCAGCAGCAGCGCAAGGAAACGCTCGTGATAGACCGTATAGTCGGTTACCTCGACCTTGCTCTTCTCGAGTTGGTTTATCTCGTCGTATATCGACTGCAGCTTGTCGTTGTCCGTAGCGCGGAAATAGCGTCCGCCCGTGCGCTCGGCGATACCTTCGAGCGTATTCTCGTCGATCTCGACATCCATCGGCTGAAACGACATGTTGCCGAACATGTCCACCACGGGATATGGGGCCTTGCCCCGCGTGCCGACACCTATCGTGTAGACCTTTATGCCCATGTCGGCGGCAATGTCGGCCGCCATCAGCGGCGCGATCTCGCCGCGGTTGTTCACTCCGTCCGTAAGCAGGATTATCACCTTGCTCTTGGCATCGCTCTCACGCAGACGGTTTATCGCCGTAGCCAGTCCGTTGCCTATGGCCGTACCGTCCTCGATGATGCCGCTGCGGATGCGCGCGAGCATCGTCTGCAGCGTACTCTGGTCGGTAGTCAGGGGGCTCTGAGTGAAGGCCTCGCCCGCGAAGACGACAAGGCCCAGACGATCGCCGTAACGGTCGGCGATGAACTTGCCGGCCACCTCCTTCGCCGCGGTGATACGGTCGGGCTTGAAGTCGCGCGCCAGCATCGATCCCGAAACGTCGATCGACAGCATTATGTCGATACCCTCGGCGCTCGAACGGCGCTGCTCGTCGACATCCTGCGGCCGCGCCAGCGCCACCGCCAGCAGCGCATAGGCCGCACACCTCAACACGAAAGGAGCATGCCGCAGCCAATAACGCAGCGTCCGCGGCGCACGGCGCACACCCTCGATCGTAGAGATGCGTATGGCCGCGCCGCCCTGAAGCGTGCGATAGATGTAATAGGCTATCATCGGTGCAAGAAGCACCAACAGCCACAAAAGATATGGATTTGCGAATCTCATGTTTTCGTATCTCTTACCGCCCGCCGCTGCGGCCGCAACGGCGGAGCCTCATGTTGCCGCAGAGCGTCACCAGTTCTTGCGGCCCTTGATCACGATACCCTTCTTCTTCTCGTCGATCTTGTCCTGCGTCTTGTCCTCCTGCGCCTGTATGGCGTCGAGCAGCTGCTCCTGCTGTTGCTGGCTCATGCCGCTGCGGGGACGTCCCTCGCCATGCTGTTCATCCCCGTCGCCATCGCCATCCTTCCGGTCGTCCTGACCCTCGCCGTTATCTTGATCGTTCCGGCCGTTCTGGTCTTGATTCTGGTTCTGGTTCTGGTCTTGATTTTGGTTTTGGTTCTGGTTCTGGTCCTGATTCTGGTCTTGGTTTTGGTTCTGATCCTGATTCTGATTCTGGTCCTGGTTGTCGAGCAGTTTCTTCGTATAGGCATAGTTGTACTTGGCCTCCATGTCCGCAGGGTTCAGTTCCAGTGACCGACGGTAGCTCGCCAGCGCCTCCTTGAGCTTCTGCTGCGCAAACTGCGCATTGCCCAGATTGTAATATGCCTCGGCTCGGTCCGCGTCGCTCTGCAGGGAATCCGCAGCCGCAGCCGTCAGCAACTGCTCCGCCTTGTCGTACTGCTCGGTGCGGACCATCGCATTGCCCAGATCGTACGTCGCCTCGAAGTTCCCCGGCGCGCTCTCCATCGCCCGCCTGTAGCTGTCGGCACTCAAGTCGTAACGCTCGCGGGCAAACTGACGGTTGCCCTTGCGCACGAGCGACCGCTCGGGCATACGCTGTGCCGAGGCCGTCGCCCCGAGACATGCGACCGCCGTCAGCGCCAGCAAAATACATGCTATCTGTCGTCTCATAACTCGCTCTGCTTTGCGTTCTTTTCTTCATCCTGCGGCATCGTGCCGCTATCCTTGGTCTCGGCTGTGGGCTCCTGCACATCCGCCGCGGGGGTCTCCGCAGCAGATACCGGTACTGCCGCGGCATCCTCTTCGGGTTCCGGTTCCTCGGGCTTTGTCTGCTCGACGAAGTCCCATGCGGCGCGGTATGCCGCCTCGTTCTCCTCGGCATCGGGTGCCGCCTTGGCGAAC
Organism: uncultured Alistipes sp.; assembly: GCA_944320685.1. Taxonomy (GTDB): domain Bacteria; phylum Bacteroidota; class Bacteroidia; order Bacteroidales; family Rikenellaceae; genus Alistipes. The sequence goes on along the minus strand of CALUIK010000010.1, from coordinate 32,026 downwards.
TTCACGAGATCCGCCTCACGCAGGATCTGCGTCAGATCCATCGAGCTCTTCTGCGGCAGGTCGACACCGCGCACCGCATCGATGATCTCGTCGGAAGTCATCTCCATGGCACCTATACCGAACTGTCCCACCAGATAGGTGCGCAGAATATCCGTCAGCGCCGAATAATACTGCTTATGTTTTCCCTGCTGCCACAGGCGTTCCGCGCGCAACTTCTCCAGCGCGGCGAAGGCGGCCACATGGGGCGGCTGCGGCGGCGCCGGACGGAACATGTCGCGCAGTGAGCGGCCGTAATGCGCCAGCACACGCCGCAGGGCGTAGACCAGCGTCGCAATGACGAGCAACGCCGCAATCACCCACTTGATATATCCCGTGATCTCGCCCATACGGAAAGGCAGCGTCTTCTGCGGCTTAATGTCGAAGATCGAGTGCGACGTCGAGTCGATCTGGAAAGTCGTAACCAGCAGGTCTACCGTATCGGCGCCGTACAGCGTATCGACTATATTCTTGTCGGCATACATCACCTGCGGCACGACGCGGTGGATGCCCTCCTCGAAGGCCCCAAGCAGGTAACGTTTGCGAAGTGTCATGCGGCGGCCGTCGCGCTTGAGCGTATCGACAGGCATATCTTCGATGAGCGTGTATGGCGCCGCCCCCTCACCCCCGAACGACGGGAAGAAGACACCCTGCACCAGATCCTTGTCCACCTCTATCGAATATACGAAACGGTCGCCTATGCCTATCGAGTCGGGTTCGACGCTGCCCCGTACAACGGGGGCATTGTCGTCGACGGAGGGCGCCGGCAGATCGTCGGCACGCGCCCCGAAGGCCGTCGCCGCCAGCGCGGCGAGCAATATAGGGAAAACGGAATGTCTCATCGTTGCTTGAACAGTTTAATCAATTCCACCACATAATCGCCCTCGGTGGATACCATGGCCGTGTCGATGCGGTTGCGGCGGAGCGTCTCGCGGATAGCCTCGTCCCGCTGCCGCCATCTCTCGGCGTAGTGCTCGCGCACACGCGCCGACGAAGTGTCGACCCACTGCTTCGCGCCCGTCTCGGCATCCTGAAGCTCGACGATGCCCACGTCGGGGATATCGGCCTCACGCTTGTCCCAGACGCGTATACCCACAATATCGTGTCTGCCTCCCGCGATCTTCAGCGCATCGTCCAGCGCGTTGCGGTCGCGCGCCGAGTCGATGAAATCCGACAGGATGAAGGCCGTGCAACGCTTCTTGTTGACGTTGGTGAGGTAGCGCACAGCCTCGGCTATGGCCGTGCCCTGCGACTCGGGGCGGAACTTCACCAGCTCACGTATGATCATCAGGATATGGCTGCGGCCCTTTTTCGGCGGGATGAACTTCTCGACGCGGTCCGAGAAGAAGATGCATCCCACCTTGTCGTTGTTCTGCGCCGCAGAGAAGGCCAGCACCGCCGCGATCTCGGTAACGACACTCTTCTTCAGCCGCTCGCCCGTACCGAACATACGCGAGCCGCTCACGTCGATCAGAAGCATCATCGTCAGTTCGCGCTCCTCCTCGTAGATCTTGATATGGGGCTTCGTCGAGCGCGCCGTGACATTCCAGTCTATGTCGCGCACGTCGTCGCCGGCACGGTACTCGCGCACCTCCGAAAACGACATGCCCCGCCCGCGGAAAGCCGTATGGTACTTTCCGGCGAAGATCTCGTTCGACAGGCCGCGCGTCTTGATCTCGATTTTGCGGACCCGCTTGAGGATATCGTTCTCGTTCTCCTGCATGGCACTACGGCACTATGACGTTGTTCAGTATCTCGGTTATGATCTGCTCCGACGTGATGTTCTCGGCCTCGGCCTCGTACGTCAGACCGATACGGTGGCGCAGGACGTCGTGGCAGACGGCGCGCACGTCCTCCGGAATGACGTAGCCGCGGCGACGGATGAAGGCGTAGGCACGAGCAGCCTTGGCCAGCGATATGCTTGCACGCGGCGACCCGCCGTAGGCGATCAGCGGCTGCAGCTTATCGAGGCTGTACTCCGCAGGCTCGCGCGTGGCAAAGATGATGTCGACGATGTACTTCTCGATCTTCTCGTCCATATATACGTCCTCGACCACCGAACGCGCCTTCACTATATCCTCGGGCGTGATAACCTTCGCAACGCTCTTGCCGACGGTGCCCGTGAGGTTCATGCGTACGATCTCGCGCTCCTCCTGCTTCTTGGGGTACGATATCTTGACCTTGAGCATGAAACGGTCGACCTGCGCCTCGGGCAGCGGGTAGGTGCCCTCCTGCTCCAGCGGGTTCTGCGTAGCCAGCACGAGAAACGGCTCGGGCAGGCGGTAGGTCTGCTCGCCGATGGTGACCTGACGCTCCTGCATCGCCTCCAGCAAGGCGCTCTGCACCTTCGCCGGAGATCGGTTGATCTCATCCGCCAGCACGAAGTTGGCGAAAACGGGGCCCTTGCGCACGATGAACTCCTCGGTCTTCTGCGAGTAGATCAGCGTACCGATAAGGTCGGCGGGCAACAGGTCGGGCGTGAACTGTATGCGGGCGAAGTCTGCATCCACGGCCTTCGCCAGCGTCGTTATGGCCAGTGTCTTGGCCAGGCCCGGAACTCCCTCCAGAAGGATATGTCCGTTGGACAGAAGCCCTATCAAAAGAGTGTCGACCAGATGGCTCTGACCGACGATAACCTTTCCCATCTCCGTGCGGAGAGTATCGACGAAGACGCTCTCGCGCTCGATGCGTTCGTTGAGTTCCTTGATGTTGATTACTTCACTCATACGTGTCTCTTCTTTTTGTGTCCGGCCCCGCCGCGGCGGCGGATTGGTCGGCCCGATCGTTTGTTATATCTTTTTTAACAGTTTTTCATCCTTTATGCCTCAAGGGCCATGCATCGGGCATGTTGCCTTTTTTACAACTTGTGTTCCTTACATAACGCAGCCCGCAATTTTATTATTGCAAATATAACCATAAAAAATCACAATACGAACACTCTTTCCGCGGCATGCCGCGCCCCGCCACCTCACAGGGGACGCACCGCAAAAAAATTGCGCGGGCCTCCTCCGCGCAAAATATATATTCCGGCAAACGTTTTTTTCATCGTTCCGCCCCACCGTCCCGCAGCCTCGCGCGCGGTCGGGCACGGCGCCGCTACAGCCATTTCTTGAACTTGAAGAACCAGAACGTGAAGCATGAGACGAAGATCATCAGGCACACGGCGAATATATATCCCGCGGGGATGACATGCCCCCCCGCCTCGATCACCCAGTCCAGTTCGGGCATGGCCTTGAAGTTCATGCCATAGATACTTGCTATGAGCGTCGCCGGCAGGAAGATCACCGCCGCGATCGAGAATATCTTGACGATCTCGTTCTGCTCGATGTTGATCAGGCCCAAAGCCGAATCCTGTATGTAGTCCAGACGCTGGAAACTGAAGTCGGCGTGGTTGATAAGCGAATTGACATCCTTGAGCATGAGCTGCAGGCGCGGATAGACATCGTTCGGGAAGCGTTCGCTGCGCAGGATATTGGAGAGCGTACGCTGGCGGTCGAATATATTCTCGCGCAGCACCATCGTGTTCTCCTGCAGGGCGTTGATGCGGTGTATGACGGCCTTGTCAATCGAATCCTCGGTGTTGATGGCTTTGCTCAGCGCCGCAACCTGCTTCGAGACAAGCTCCACGATGTCGGCATCGAAGTCGATGCGCACCTCCAGCAGCGTGATGAAGATATGGTATCCGGTCGAGTAGCTGCGGTAGTTCATCTGCAGCCGCTTCTCCGTCTCGCGGAACGTGCGCGACTCGGAGTTGCGAACCGACACCAGCACACCCTCGTTCGATATGATGAACGACACCGGCTCCACCGAGAAGCTCTCGCCGCCGGGAAGGAAGAAATTGGTGTTGGAGATGATCGAGTTCTCGGTCTCGGAATATTTCGATGTAGACTCGATCTCCTCGACCTGCTGCTTGGTCTGCAGACTCTCCTCCATGAAGTTCTCGACAGCCTTCTGCTCCTTGATCGAGGGCGCCATCAAGTCGATCCACAGGATGTCGTCATAACCCAGATTGTCCAGAAGCTCGGGCTCGGCATTGCGGATGATTTTGTTGTACTGCTTGAGATATATGGTAATCATTGCTGCTAAAGTTTACGGGTTGAACTCCTTGTTTACTGAAGGCCGGCGGCAGGCAGACACATCACAACCGCAGCCGAGAGTCACCGTCGCAGAGGCGGTCACCCCCTTCAACCCGGGTTGGATCGGGGCGTTACACGAATGCCCGAATCCCAGAACTTTTGCAGAGCCGCATGTTTCTCGGCATTGAATATGAAGTCGATGTTGTGTGTCAGATAGTCATAGGCGTCGTAGGGCTTTTGATCGTAGCCGCCCTCGACGATAGCCTCGTATATGGATTCCACACCCAGCGTGAGCGACCGCTCCAGCGCATCGATCACCTCGTAGGAGGTACCCTTGCGCGCAACCCACAGAGCAAAGGCAAAGGGCATGCCTGTCAGCTGCTTCCACTCCTCTGCCAGATCATATGTATGGGCGAACAGCCCCTCGTGGTCGAATACCTTGTCGCCTATGAGCAGGAAGGCGTCGTCGATGCGGGCCTCCGCTATGGTCGAGTAGTCGGTAAGCGGGTGCCACTCGGGGGCGATGTTCCACTTGCGCGCCGCCAGATAACCCGTCAACTGCACCGACGTACGCGAGTGCGCATCGAGGAAGATGCGGCGCACCCGTTCTATGGGGCTGTTCGACATGACGGCGACAGTACGCACGGGACCCGAGGCCCCGATGCAGTAGTCGGTTATGATATTCGTGGATTTCATCTGCGGCACGGCCGCAACGGGGATGAGCGCTATATCGGCCCGCCCTTCGGCGTAGTTGACGACACAATCGGCAGGAGGGGCAAGCAGAAGGTCGGCACGAAGGCTACCCTCGTGACGGATACCATAGATGAATGGTATCGTATTCAGATACGACACTGCCGCTATGCGAGGAGTGGTGACCATCATCCATAAATACCCCTAATAAATTAACAACCAAACAATTCGGCCCTCCGGCCATTATTTTGACACACAAAGGTAGCAAATAACGCGCAAAAAAGCAAAAAATCTTTCGTTCCCGTGGCATGACACGGCCCCTGTGGCAAGAAAACGGCCGTGTCGCACCGGGCACGGCCGTGAAAAGGCATATAATGATGTTCCACACAGAGTTTTCGATGTGTCGTCCGAGGTGACGCGCGCGAGGGGCGCGACGTCTGAGGGCATAACGCGCTACCGATGTCCGAACTTCAGGTCGAGGCCCACACCCAGCACGCCGCTGCGGCGGTCGTAGAGCGTCGTGGCGGGGACATTGCCGGCGAGCGTCTCGACGACGCTCCCGACGGAGCGCTTGTCGTAGAACGAGATGAAGTAACCCGCATTGAGGCGCAGCCTGCCGCTGATGTTCCATGCGCCGCCGAAGCCTACCGACGTGGCGCTCAACACATGGTTCACGTCGCTGAAGTAGGCGTCCTGCGTACTGTATACCGTGCGCTGCACGCCCGCGCTCACGGTGAACTTGGGCGATATGTCGTACTCGGCGCCAAGCAGGTACTCGGCCGTACCGGCGTCGATCCTGCCCTGCTTGCCGTCCACCATGTCGGCCTGCTTGTCGAAGAAGTAGTGGTATTCGGCCGTCACACGCACGCGTTCGCCGGCGAACGAGCGGCCCACGGCCACGCTCAACAACGCGGGTATGTCGTTCGGGGTCTCGGCACCGTCCTGATACGCCCCCAGATCGTCGCGCTCGGTGTGGTTTTCGAGTGTCATCGGCGCTATGAACTCATAGCGCGCGCTGGCCGACCACGCTCCCTTGCGAAAATAGAGCGCCAACACGGGGCTCACACCCCACGCCTTCTGTATGCAGTCGACATATATGTCGCCCGTACGCTGCGCATACGCCGCCGCCATGCCCGCAAGCTCGGGATCCACCCCCTGCAACGCTCCGGCCACCGCCGTGAAGAAGGCGTCGGCACGCATCATGCCGCCGTCGAAACCGAAGGCCGCGCCCGTAGGGTTGACCATGATGTCGGTGATATGTCCGTCGTAGCGGTTACGCGCATAGTGCAGGCGCACCATCGCCGACGCCGACAACCAGTCGGTTATGCGGTACGAGGCGCCTATCTGCCCCGAGAGGTTCATCGTGAGGCCGCGGAACGAGCAGTCCATAGAGTATTGCGATGCCGAAATGCCATAGGCCGAACCGAGCGACGTGATGGCCGAGGGCAGCACGGCGAATGGCTGCTCGAACGACCCCAGACCGTCGCGGAACTTGACGCGGCCGCCGCCTCCCGTCACGCCAGCCGAGAAGAACACGGCCCAGCGGTTGCGCTTGTATGTGGCGTAGACGTTGGGTACGCACGGCGAGACGATATCGCCCTCGTAGCGGTGCGACGCCACGCCGATATGTGCGGCATTCATGGCGAAGGGGGCATAGTCGGTGGTGGTGATACGGGTCATGAAGGCGCTTTGGATATTGAGCGACAGCATCCAGCCGTCATCCATGAAGGCCGTGCCCGCAGGGTTGTAGTACGGGGCGTCGGCGTCGAGCGTAACGCCGCGCGCTATGTGGCGCAGGAATGCCACGCTCTGGTTCGTATTGGTGAGGATGCCGCCCGCAAGCGCACGGCCCGCCACGGCCACGGCAAGCGCCGTGAAGAAGATTTTCGACTTTATCTTCATAAATTGCAGGGTAGGTGTTTAAACTCTTTATTTCCTCGGCATGTGAGGCATGAGCCGCCTCGCCGAAACTGACGGCCGCAAATTTCAGCCATAAAATCGGTTCGTCAAAAATTATGTGGCCTGCGGCGCCATCGCGTTGCGAACGCGCGCTCCGGTCACGCGAAAGGGCCTATTCTGTGGCGAACGCGCCCGCCGCCGCAGCGCATACGGCACGCCCGAGCAGCATACGCGGAGACCGCGTACGGTACGATCGCACGGAATGCACACCGTTTCGGCCGGCGTCGGCCGCAACTTTTTGCGAAAAAGGGCGCATATGCCGGCCCGATCGCACGGAATACCGATTTTTTTAAGTATATTTGCCTGCCGCGATAGGGCCCACCCTTCCGCGCACCTGCGGCACTAAAGGCGGGAGCGGCGGCACGAACGAACGGACAACGAACAACATCAAATAAAGTCAAACGAATAAAACTCTAAAGTTATGTTTGCAATCGACAACTACGATTTCAAGGGCAAGCGTGCCATAATCCGTGTGGATTTCAACGTGCCCCTCGACGGCGAAGGCCATGTAACCGACGACACCCGCATCCGTGCCGCCATACCCACCATCAAGAAGGTTCTGGAGAAGGGCGGCGCCGTAATACTCATGTCGCACCTCGGACGGCCCAAGAAGAATCCCGATCCCAAGTTCTCGCTTGAGCAGATCATACCTGCAATCGAGGCGCGTCTGGGACAGAAAATCCTCTTCGCGGGCGACTGCATGGGTGAAAAGGCCGCCGAGATGGCCGCAAACCTCAAGCCCGGCGAGGTGATGCTCCTCGAAAACCTGCGTTTCTACGCCGAGGAGGAGGGCAAGCCCCGCGGTCTGGCCGAGGACGCCACCGACGAGGAGAAGAAGGCTGCAAAGAAGGCCCTGAAGGAGGGCCCGCAGAAGGAGTTTGTCAAGAAGCTGGCTTCGTACGCCGACTGCTACATCAACGACGCCTTCGGCACGGCGCACCGCGCGCACTCGTCGACGGCGCTCATCGCCGACTACTTCCCCAACGACAAGATGTTCGGCTACGTGATGGAGAACGAACTGAAGGCCATCGACGGCGTGATGCAGAACCCGCAGCGTCCGTTCGTAGCCATCGTGGGCGGCTCGAAGGTATCGACCAAGATCACCATCATCGAGAAACTGATGGAGAAGTGCGACAAGATCATCATCGGCGGCGGCATGACCTACACCTTCGCCGGCGCACAGGGAGGCAAGGTAGGCAACTCGATATGCGAGCCCGACATGTACCCCGTAGCCCTCGAGATTCTGAAGAAGGCCGAGGAGAAGGGCATCAAGATCGTGACCTCGCCCGACGCGCTCATAGCCGACGCATTCTCGGCCGACGCAAACACCTCGGAAGCCCCTGCCGACAACATCCCCGACAACTGGGAGGGCGTCGACATAGGCGAGCAGGGCAAAAAGCTCTTCCGCGATGAGATCCTCGGCTGCAAGACTATCCTATGGAACGGCCCCGTCGGTGTATTCGAGATCGACAAGTTCGCAACTGGCTCGCGTGCCGTTGCCGACGCCATCGCCGAGGCTACCGCAAACGGCGCCTTCTCCCTCATAGGCGGCGGCGACTCGGTTGCATGCATCAACAAGTTCGGCCTCGCCGACAAGGTTTCGTATGTATCTACGGGCGGCGGCGCTCTGCTCGAGTACATGGAGGGCAAGGAGCTGCCCGGCGTAGCGGCCATACGCAAGTAACCCCACAGCGGAGACGCATGAAAAAGATAGGGTCCGACCTTGCGGTCGGACCCTATTCATCCATATCCGCATCCATAGCTGCCGCCGACGGATGCCGCTCATCACGCGCCGATCATTTCGAGGTGGTAATGTAGAGCATTGCGGGAGACTCGGCCACACCAGATACCACACGCACCATCCTAACGTCCGAGGCGGCCACGCCGCCGAAATACTGGCTCATGACGTCGAACGGCACTACCAGCGGCTTGTTGTCGACATAGACCTGCACGTTGCTACTCTGCATAACCTTCAGCTCGCTACCGCCTATATCCACCGCCGGGGCGTCGGCCAGCACATCGAGCAGCGTCTTGCCCTCGTAGGCTGGATGTTTCGACGCCACCTTCAAGAAGTAACTCATACTTTTGCATGAAAAGTCATTGCCGCTGGCCGCAGCCACGGGCTTGCCGTCCAAGGGTGTCAGTTTCACGTCGATCGTCTTGACCTCGCCCTTGCCCACATCGACTTCGGCCGTGTACTTGGCATAGCCGGGCGACGACACCTCAAGCGTATAGGATCCAAAGTAACTTCCTACACTGAAACTACCCTGCTTCTTACTTTGGCTACCGAAGATAAGACGGTCATTCGTCATCGTCACCACAGCATCGGCAATGGCATTACCCCTGTCATCGGTAACCATGCCCTTGACGCGGCCCATATCCTCGGCATCGAACTTAAGGTCTATGACCGAAGCTGTTTCCGACGCGGTGCCGATAGGCACAATCGTAATTCCTTGTGCCGAAGCCGCGAACTCGACAAGCAAAACTGAAATAAAAAGAACTACTTTTCTCACCATTCTTAACTAATTACGTATTACTTGAAATACAAACATACAATTGAAACATGTATAATATTCCCCGGGCTGATTATTATAATTTGTTTTGACCAGTTTACCAGAAACCCCGCAATTTGGACAGGGCATAGTCAAAATATCAAAGCCCGGATGATCAGGGCCGTCGGAGCTTCCCGAACCGGCAAAGAATTGCGATGCCCTGACTTCAGAAACGGCAGAGAAGCCTGCTGACAAAGCTTAAGACACCACCAATGCAATAGTCAAGATTTTTTTCATGGCAGTGCGTTTTTAACAGGTTATATACAAATATATAACATTTACATAGAACAAACAAATAAAAGCAGCGGAAAAACAATGACAAACTGCATAAAAACCAACAAGACCGCCCATCGCCGCATAATGAAATATTACAAAAAGAATATTGCCTTCATGCTCTTCTATACGAAAGGAGAGCTGCACAGCACGGCGAAAAGCGAAGCAGAGCATATAAAGGCATACCGCAAGCTTCACTTAACGCGGCCTGCGGCAACACTTCAAGGACAAATCTCCGCCACGGCATAACAGCAACTAAAAAAAATGGCCTCCGGAATGATCCGGAGGCCGCCACTTACACATATTAACAACCTGCCCTACTCCTCAGTAGTGTTTTTTGCAAGGTCGAAGTCGAGCGAGAAAGCCTCGAAGCCTTCCAAAGCCTCGCCGCCAACGGTTATACCCTCCACAGAAAGGTTGAAGACCAGTTTGCCGCTCTCGACGGTATATACAGCGTCAGCCTCGGCCGAGACAGCCACCCCGATCTCCAAAGGCTCGGCACCCTCGATCGGCATCGAGATGACAAGCGTCTCGGGCGAGAGCGTCATGGCTACCGCACTCTTGTCCTCGCTCATCTCTGCCGTATAAGGAATGGAATAATCTACCTTGCCCACAGCCTCGACGATGGCATCGGCCGAATACTCGCCCACGATCCTCACGACCAGATCGCGGATCGGGAAGTCGGTGAAACCGACGGCCTCGGCCGACACCGCCGCCTCGACAGCCGTCCCTGCAGGTTCGTCGGCATCCTCGCCCTCCGCCGGAGCGACTGCCTCCACAACCGACATCGTTCCGGCATACGAACCTTCCACTACGGTCTCATCGGCGCCGGGAGGAGGGGGCGTAGTGCCGTCATCGTCACTGCATGCCGCAAAACCGAAAGCCGCAAGGGCCATGAGGCCGAAGGCCAACCAATTCTTCAAAAACACTGTTTTCATCGTTTCGTAATTTAAGTGATTAAACATCTTTCCGCCGTCTGTCACTCCATCAGCGAATTCACTAAATTAAATTCCGTCCCATACGGAATCTTGCATGGCATCCCTGCACCGCACTCGTCGATTTGTACTTTTTTCTGGTCGTTTTTTCCTTCGGTACCGTATTCCCGCGCGGCCGACGGCGCCATACGTACAACCCGAATATCGCCGCCGACGGCACGGTACGCGCCTGCAGGCCGCCGAAAGGGCCGCGACAACACCCATTTGCAAAATAAAAGGTATACCGAACACGTTTTTGCATTACCTTTGCGGCCGGAACCCCCGCCATATTGCGTGGACGGCATGCGCCGCCGGGCCGGGGCGCACAACGACTGACAAACGACATAAAATAACTGAAGAAAGAAGATGAGAAAGACCGTTTTATTCATTTCAATGATCGCACTTATGACCGGTTGCAACCAGCAGAAGCAGGCCTCGGTGCCGGCAATCGACCTGTCGAATTTCGACACCTCGATAGCCCCCAACGAGGATTTCTACCAATACGCCACGGGCGGGTGGCAGAAGAAAAACCCGCTCAAGCCCGAATTCGCCCGTTACGGTGCCTTCGACGTCCTGCGTGAAAACAACGAGATACGCATCAACGACCTCTTCTCGCAGATGACCAAGTCGACGGCCGCGAAGGGCAGCGTCGAGCAGAAGATCGCCGACCTCTACACCATGGGGCTCGACTCCACACGCCTCAACAACGAGGGCCTCGCTCCCGTCAAGGAGGATGTCGAGACCATCATGGCCATAGCCGACCTGAAACAGCTGTCACAGGTCGTGGCACGGATACACATGCAGGCGGGCAACCCGTTCTTCGGCGTGGGCGTAAGCGCCGATCTGATGGACAGCAGCCTCAACGCCCTCTACATCCAGCAGTCGGGCCTCGGAATGGGTAACCGCGACTACTACCTCGACGAGGAGAACGCCGCCATGCGCGAGGGCTATACCGCATGGCTCACCAAGGCATTCACGCTCTACGGCATGGAAAACCCCGCCGAGAAGGCAGCCGCCGTGGTCGCCCTCGAAACCAAGATGGCCGAAAAGTTCCGTTCGAACGTCGAGCTGCGCGACATAGCCGCCAACTATAACCCCATGTCGAAGGCCGACTTCGTCAAGCGCTACGACGCCATCGACTGGACGGCATACTTCGAGGGCATGGGCATAGGCGACTTCGAGACAATCATCGTCGGACAGCCCGAGACGCTCGACGCCGTGAACTCACTGCTCAAGACCGAACCCGTAGAGACTCTGCGCGCATACCTCGCGGCCGACTACCTCGGCAGCGCGGCACCCTACCTGAGCGACGACATTTACGCCGCCTACTTCGATTTCTTCGGCCGTCAGATGTCGGGGCAGCAGGAGATGCGTCCCCGCTGGAAGCGCGCCATGAACGTCCCCAACGGGTTGCTGGGCGAGGCCGTGGGCGAGATATACGTCGCCAAATACTTCCCCGAGAGCGACAAGCAGCGTATGACCGAGCTGGTAAGGAACCTGCAGACAGCGCTTTCGCAGCACATCGACGCCCTCGACTGGATGACCGACGCAACCAAGGCCAAGGCACAGGAGAAACTGGCCAAGTTCACCGTCAAGATCGGATACCCCGACAAGTGGAAGGACTACTCGACCCTGGAGATCGACCCCGCCGTATCGTACTGGGAAAACCTCAAGCGCGCCTCGGCATGGTACACCCGAGACAACATATCGAAGCTGGGGACGGAGGTCGACCGCGACGAGTGGTTCATGACGCCCCAGACGGTAAACGCCTACTACAACCCCACCACCAACGAGATCTGCTTCCCGGCAGCCATACTCCAGCCCCCGTTCTATAACTCGGAGGCCGACGATGCCGTCAACTACGGCGCCATCGGCGTGGTCATTGGCCACGAGATGACCCACGGCTTCGACGATCAGGGCCGGCAGTTCGACAAGGACGGCAACATGAACAACTGGTGGGCCGAGGAGGATGCCGTGGCATTCAAGGCCAAAACCGATATTCTCGTCGAACAGTTCAACAAGATCGAGGTACTCCCCGCAAAGGACGGACAACCAGCCGTGATGGCCGACGGAGCCCTCACCCTGGGAGAAAACATCGCCGACCAAGGCGGCCTGCGCGTAGCATACACCGCCCTGCACAACGCCCTCGCCGGCACGGAGCCCGCCCCAATTGACGGCTTCACTGCCGACCAGCGTTTCTATCTGGCATACGCTACACTGTGGGGACAGAACATCCGCGACGAGGAGGCGGCGCGCCTCACCAAACTCGACGTACACTCGTTGGGCCGGAACCGCGTAAACGCCACGCTGAGCAACATAGACACCTTCTTCAAGGCATTCGGCATCAAGGACGGCGCCATGTACCGTCCCGAGGAGGAACGTGTCATAATCTGGTAATGCCGCAGGCACAACTGACGTACAACGCAGCAATGATCGGTCTTTGCCCAAATGCGAAGACCGATTTTTTTGTCCGACACATATCCCCTGCGGCAACGCATTTGCGCAGAAACGACTATATTTGCACATCGGCCGCGTTCCCATTCCGCGGCAGCATCTCAAACAACGGACGATATGGAATATCTGAAAAACGCCATAACTCAACTGATACACCGCATCGGGCTGGGCGACGCTTTCACGCAGCCGCTGCTCACGGCAACCGTGCTGCTGCTCATAGCCCTCGCATCGTTCGCCGCGGTAAAGTTCTTCCGCGTGGCCGTCATCCCCGCCCTGCGTGCCGTCGTCAGCCAGACACGCACCGAATGGGACGACCGTCTGCTCAACGACAGGGTGCTGCACGCCCTCGGGCGCCTCATACCGCCCGTGATATGGTACGCCCTGCTGCCCGTGGCCTTCACAGACGCACCCGTGCTGATCATGGTGTTGCACAAGGCCTGCCTCATATATCTCACCGTCGTGGTGCTGCTGCTCATAAGCACCCTGCTCAACGCCCTGCAGGACATATCCGAGAAACACGAGGCGCTGCGCAACCGCCCCCTGAAAGGCGTATACCAGATGCTGAACCTCATATCCGTATGTGTCGGCATCATAATAATAATCAGCATACTGGTCGACAAGGACGCCTCGGCCATACTTACGGGACTCGGGGCCTCGGCAGCCATACTCATGCTCATATTCAAGGATACGATCCTCGGACTCGTGGCAGGGGTGCAGCTATCGGCCAACGACATGCTCCGCCCGGGCGACTGGATCACCATGAGCAAGTACGGCGCCGACGGCTACGTGACGGAGGTGACGCTCACCACAGTCAAGGTGCAGAATTTCGACAAGACCGTCACCACCATCCCGCCCTACGCCCTTGTGAGTGACTCGTTCCAGAACTGGCGCGGCATGCGCGAGAGCGGCGGCCGCCGCATCAAACGCTCGCTCCCCGTCGACGTGAACAGCATCGCCATCCTGCCGCGCGAACGCATAGAGGCGCTCATAGCCGAAGGGCTCGCCGCAGAGGAACATATGCAGTGCGAGACCTCCAACCTGCGCCTATTGATGGACTACGCCGCGCGCCACATACGCCACCGCAACGATATAAACCCCGGACTGATGCAGATGGTGCGGCTGCTGCAGCCCACGGCCGAGGGTCTGCCCGTCGAGATATACTGCTTCACCGCCTGCACGTCGTGGGTCGAGTACGAGGCCGTGCAGAACGACCTGTTCGACCACCTCATATCCGTCATTCCGCGCTTCGGGCTGCGCATATACCAGCGCCCCGCGGGACACGACCTCTCGGGCGACGGCGCCACGGCACAGGCATAAGGCAAAAACAAAACGGCGAGGGCGCCATCTGCGGAAGATGGCGCCCTCGCTGCATAAGGGACCAACAGGCCCTACTCCTCGATATCGCCTACGGCGACCTGATACTCGTGCCACAGCGAGTCGATGTCGTACTGTTCACCGAGGATATGCTTCACGGCGCCGTCGAACGACCACGGCACCACCTCCAGAGCGCTGCGGTTGAACTTGCGCAGGAAGTCGGGATCCTTGTTGTCGCGCAGCCACACGAGAAAATATCCGGTCGTGCGGTAGCCGTCCATATAGTTGCCGCCGCGGGGTCTCCCGTCGGGGCCGAAGCCGCCGTTGGCCACGCGCACGGCATCGGCCATGCCCTCGATGAAGGCCCAGAAGGTGCGGTTGGTGCCGTACGAGCCTATACCCTGCGGCTCAAGCTGGTAGGCATGCGTCAGCTCATGCAGCAGCACGCCCCGGGTCTCGAACATAAGACGCGCCGTATCGCGCTCCTCGCCGTACGACCGCTCGATGTGCCGCGTGCTGTAGAATATAGATATGTCTCCGTCCGAACCCCCTTTGGCAGAGATGCCGTCGGTATCCTCCAACGTGTAGCGTATGCGGTAGACGGGCGGCACGTTATCCTCGGGCGAATCATAGAGCGTAGCGAGCACCGTGCGCGCCTGCTCGCTGATATAAGCCTCGGGATCGGGGATGATGTGGCGGTATATCTGCGACCCTTCGGTCGCGGGAGCCTTGTCTTCGAAGAGGATATCGCCCACGTCGTACTTCAGCCACGCCCGTTCGGCATGGCGCGTGCCGGCACAGGCCCCCAAAACTGCGGCGGCAAGCAGCGCCGCCGAAAAAGATCTTGCTGTTGCGTTCATAATATAATATAATTACATTACCCTTATTGCGAACGGTCACTCGGCCGTCGCACCGTCGAGGCCGGCAGTGAGCGAATAGGGCCGTGACTCGGGCTGCGTGCCGCGGCGGCGGTCGGGCGAGGCCGACATGCGGAATTCCCACACGCCGCCGCGCATGATGTCGTCAAATGTGACATAGTTCTTCGTCCAACGCTCGCCGTCGATCCGCATCTCGCGCACGTAACGGCGGCCGTCGCCCACGCCCTCAGCTCGGATCTCCAGCGTGCGGCCGTTGGGCAGCTTCACTTTGACATAAGGCAGATACGGCGCCCCGAGCACATATTCGCCGCTACCCGGACACACGGGGTAGAAACCCATGACGGAGAAGATGTACCATGCCGACATTTGGCCGCAGTCGTCGTTGCCGCTCAGGCCGTCGATGCCGTTGCGGTACATGCGGTCGAGGATCTCGCGCACCCAATACTGCGTCTTCCACGGCTGCGACGTCCATGCATAGAGGTATGGCACATGGTGGCTCGGCTCGTTGCCATGTACGTAGCCCCCGAGCAGGCAGTCGGCCGTGATATCCTCGTTCTCGGCATAGTAGCGTTCAGGCAGATGCATCGTGAAGAGCGAGTCGAGGCGCGCCGTGAAGGCGCGGTCGCCGCCCATAAGGTCGATCAGGCCGCATACGTCGTGCGGCGCATGGAACGAGAAGTTCCACGAGTTGCCCTCGATGAAACCTTCGCCGTATGTCTGCAGCGGGTCGAACTCCTCCTTGAAGCGGCCGTCGGCATAGCGCGGGCGGGCGAAGCCAGCAGCGCGGTCGAAGATATTGCGGTAGTTAAGGGCGCGACTGCGATAAAGCTCCGCCGCCTCGCTGTCGCCCGCTGCGAGGGCCGTGCGGTATATTGCCCAGTCGTCATAGGAATATTCGAGCGTCGTCGAGGCAGCCGTGGCACTGCGGTCCAGAGGCACGTATCCCAGCGACATATAATCCTCCACCCCCTCGTAATAGGGTACCGTCGAGGTGCTCTTCATGGCTTCGAGAGCCGCAGCCATGTCCGTATAATTACCCGTAGCCACGGCATCCGACAGTACCGAGACGGCGTGGTAGCCGCTCATGCACCAGTTCTCGTTGCCCATATGGCTCCATACGGGCAGCATATGGTGCGCGCTCTGGCTGCAGTGGGCGATCATCGACCGCACCATGTCGGCATTGCGATGCGGGAAAAACAGGTTCAGGAAGGGGTGCTCGGCGCGGTAGGTGTCCCACAGAGAGAAGACCGTGTAGTTGGTGAAGCCGTCGGCACGGTGGATATTGTGGTCCACACCGCGGTACGAGCCGTCGACATCCATGTAGACCGAGGGGTTTATCATCGTATGGTAGAGCGATGTGTAGAACATCGTACGCTGGTCCTCCGTGCCCTCGATCTCGAACATGCCCATATTGTCGTTCCACGCCTTGCGCGCCGCCGCGGCGATCTCGTCGAAACTGCGGCCCGCAGCCTCTGCCCTGAGGTTGGCCACGGCACCCGCGGCGCTCACGGCCGACAGCGCCACCTTCACCACAAGTTCGCGCTCGCGGCGCGTGTCGAAGCGGAAATATGCCGCCACCTTGCGCCCCGCCATCTCGGGGAAGTTGCGGTTCACGTCGAAGCGGCGCCAGAACCCGTTGTAGGGGATCGGCGCATGGTCCTCGTAACCGTACTCCGTAACAGGCTGCGAGAAGGATATGGCGAAATAGGTGTAGTTGGTGCGGGCCCAGCCGTTGGTTATGCGGTAGCCCGTTATGAGGGTGTCGCTCTCGACGCGCAGCGTCGACCACAGCACCTTGCCGTCGTAATTATATATGCCGTGCGCGAGATCCAAGACGATATGCCCGCCAGAATCCTCGGGGAAGGTGTAGCGGTGCACGCCCGTACGCTCCGTAGCCGTGAGCTGTACCTCCACGCCGCTGTCGGCGAGCGTCACGGCATAGTACCCGGGCGAAGCGCTCTCCGTCTCGTGGCTGTAGCGCGAACGGTAACCGCTTCCGGGATCGTCGGCCGTACCCGGGTTGAGCTTCACATCCCCGACCGAGGGCATAACGAGGATGTCACCCAGATCGGAGTGGCCCGTGCCGCTCAGGTGGGTGTGGCTGAAGCCGACGATGGTCTTGTCGCCGTAACGGTAGCCGGAACAATACTCGTAGGCGCGTTTCTGGTACTCGCCACGCACGTTGTGGGGAATGGTGTCGGTGTCGGGGCTCAGCTGCACCGCCCCGAAAGGCACGCACGCCCCCGGGAAGGTGTGCCCCATGCCATTGGTGCCGATGAAGGGGTCGACATAGTCGGCGGGCTCCTGCGCCGCGGCGGCAAGCGATAATACGGCGGCGGCAGCGCACAGCACATGCCTTGCGGCCGTGATTGCGGTTTTCTTCATATCGTGTGCGAAATTATACCCTCAAATCGACGGTAAAAGTATACAAAATTTCGCAGACCGCAATCGCTTTCCGCATCGCAGCCGCAGTCGGAATACTGCCACGCAGGGGGGGGCACTCCACAACCGGAAACCCGCACCTGCCGCAGACGCAGGGGAACGCGCTTCCCGCCACCATGCCCTATTTGCCGGTGAAACGGAACCAGTCGAAGTCGGCATACCCGCCGACACCCTCATCCGTCGTACTGAAATTGAAGAGCGCAAAGCGGTTTGCCGTCCACGGCAATCCCAGCCCCATATCCAGCTCACCCGCCGGACGGTACTCCCGTCCGTCGAGGCTGTAATAGAACAATGCCCTGAAGTCGCGGTCCGTCACCCGCACCCTGACCCACAAGCGGTCGCCGTCGAGAGCGCCTATCGTGCGTTCTGCGCCGTCATTGCAAAAGACGATCCTGCGCACGCCCTTTTCCTGCCTTACGGCAACATAGGCGTAGGGGAACTCGAAGATGCCGAAGCCGGCGACGTTGCCCTCCCCGAGACCCGACACCTCCATCACGGCCGAGCCCTCGCACGAGGGTCCCTGAACACGCTGCGTCAGCGTATTGCGCGCCTGTGTCAGGTCATCCGCCAGCGACGCCTTCAGGCGCATATATCCCCGCCGCTCGGAGAGCGACCACCGCGACGGGTCGGGGTTATGGTTCCACTGCCACTGCAATCCCAGACGCCTGCCGTCGAACTCGTCCGACGTGGCCGGCGCCGTCAGCCGCACCTTTTTACCGACGTCGGGCTTGGGGTATGTGACCACATCCCGTCCGCCGGCACCCAGCATCGGCCAGCCATCCTCCCATGTCACCGGCACAAGACACGGCACGCGCCCTATCGGGCCGCGGTCCTGCATGATGACGAACCACCAGTCGCCATTCTCCAGCTGCACCATGCCGCCCTGATGCAGTCCGTTGGGCGGGTAGGAGCTGTCGTCCTGCATGATGACCTTGTGCTCGTATGGACCGTATATGTTGTCCGAGCGGAGGCATACCTGCCACCCTTCGGTGCCGCCCGCAGGGCAGGTTATATAATATTTGCCGCCGATCTTGTACATGTGCGAGCCCTCCATGCCCAAACCGCCGCCGAAGGTGGCGCTGTCCCGAAAACGCCGGTTCCATATCTCCACCGCCCCGCCCTTGACCGACTTCGCGTCGGAGTTCAGCTCGGTGATGTAGAGCGTGCCCTGCCCGTGCACCACATAGACCCGCCCGTCGTCGTCGAAGAAGAGGCCCGGGTCGTAGAGGTACTCGGGAAAGACGGTGCGCTCCCACGGCCCCTCGGGTTTGTCAGCGATACATATCGAGAAATGGCCCGTCTCGGTACCCCAGCCGTAGGGTGTGCAGAAACCGACGTAGAACTTGCCGTCGCGGTAGCGTATGGTGCTCGCCCACGAGCCGTTGAGATAGAGCGTGCCGCCTTGCATGTCATACCGCGGATCGTCGTCGTAGCGCTCCACGGCATATCCTGCCATGCGCCAGTTGACCAGATCCTTCGATGTGGCGATGGGGCATCCCGGGACATAATGCATGCTCGTAGACACCATATAGAAGTCATCCCCGACACGTATTATGTCGGGGTCGGGCCAGTCTCCCCACATGATGGGGTTGGTGAAGGTGCCGTCGCCGTTGTCGGGCGTCCACACCTGCTGCGCCGCGGCGCCGAACCATGCCGCGGCACACAAGACCGTGCAAAAAAGACGTTTCATACTCGCCGATCCTCATTAATCGTTCACAACTTCCGTCCGCAAGCGATTCCGCCCCCTCAAACCGCAGGGCACGGCATCTCATAATCGGGCTGCGCGCCGGACAGATGCGGCAACCCGTCCCGCATCTCGGCCGCATCGTCACAGGGCCTTGTTCCCATCGCCGTGCGCGCAGCCCCACCGCGATCATTCGACCACATACCACGTATACCCGTTGGCGGGAATCGTCACCGTCAACCGCACGGCACGTCTCCCGTCCATGCGATAGCGGACGCTGCGCCCCTCCCGCTCGCGGATGCGGGCGCTGCCCTCCAGCCCCGTATAGTAGAGCGGCAGCTCGATCTCGCGCGTGATCTCCTCGGGCAGGGGATTGAACAGGAGGACAAAACCCTTCTGCGGCAGCTGCGGGTTGACGTGCATGATACCGTCCCAGTCCTGCGCGTCGGGACGCCGCAGGTGGATGATGTCGCTGTTCAGTATGTCGCGGTAACGCTTGTACCACTCTATGATCTCAATGACGGCCGCCTTCGTCTCGGGCGTATCGTAGAGGCGCGGACCGCGGTAGCAGGCCTGCACGCCGGCGCCGTAGTTCTGTACCATAAGCGTCCTGTACTCGTAGAGATGTTCGCACAGCGGCTCGAGCGTCGCGGCGGCGCCGCCCCCGTGGTACTCCACCAGCGGCACGAAACTCCACAGTGACGAGGGGATGCGCTCCCACGTACAGTCGTAGTTGAGCTGGCGCGTATGCACGAGCTGGCGGTCGCGCGGCAGCGACCAGTTGGTCTCGCGGTAGCCGATGCTCGTCTTCGTCGAACCGTTCAGGAAGTAGAAGTCGGGCACATTAAGGTAGATGCCCTCGGCACGCATCCAGTGGTAGAGTTCCGTGATCTTGCGGAACTGGTTCCACTGCGAGTCGGCCAGCCCCTTGTGGTAGGTGTGCGAGGTCGAGGCGCAGACATCGCCCGGATAGGAGCCGTCGTGCTCGAAGCAGCGCATGCCCGTACGCTCGAAGAAGGTCCTTATCTTGGCGAAATAGTCATACCCCCAATCGCTGCACAGGCAGGGCGAACTGCCGAAGGTCATGCCGCCGCGGCGTCCCGTCTCGGGGTTTATCACGTCGACCTCGTCGCTTATCCAGCGGCTCGCCAGAAGCGAGTAGCACCCCATCTCGATCCCCTTGCCGCGCGCATACTCCACCAGCTCGCGGAACTTGGATATGTTCTCCTCCGAGATGTCCTCGGCATTGGCCCCCGACCCGAAACTGAAGATTATCATCTCGTACCCCGTCTCGGCGCACTGGTCCACGGCTGCCCTTACGGTCTCGGGGTCGCTCGACGTAAGGTGCAGGAAGATGGGGTTCTCGGTCGTCCACGGCGCCACCGCACGGTAGAAACGGCGTGTGAAGAGCCCCTTGCGCTCGCGGTCGAAACTGTCGAAGGGCATCTCGTAGACGCTGAAGGTGGAGAAGCTCTCCCCCGCCGGCACCGTCTGGTCGGGACCGAGTGCGGGCGAGACGTCCAAGATACAGCGCGTCTGCATGAGGTAGTTGCGCTGCGACGTATAGGCGGGGTCCTCGACCCACTTCTCGGTGATGTCGGTCTCCTTCTCCGTAAAGCTGCCCTTGCAGTTGTAGTCGCTCTCGACGTGTATGTTCGGAAGCAGGAAGGTGTCGGGGTCGCCGCCGCTCGGGGATTCCGGCTCGGCAAAGGCCAGATACTCGAGGTTGAACGAGTCGACATTGATCGGCACGGCCGAGCCGTTCACAACCTCCATACGCTTGCGGATAACCGGGATCTCGTCATAGACGGCGAAATATACCCTCACCGTCACATCCTCCAATGCCCCGCTGCCGCGCAGCGTGAAGACGATCTCGCAGCCTGTGGCGTCCTCCTTGTTCAGTGCCCAGCGATTACGCGCCCACTCGAGCGTGGGGCCGATCTTCCCGATTTCGAAGTCCTCCACGAGAAACGAGTCGGGCACCGTCTCCATCGAGTCGATCCACTCATCCTTCAGGTAGGCCCTCTCGGGCTGGCCCGACAACCCGCCCACGGACCACGTCCGGCCGTCGATGGTGATGAATCCCTCGCCGCTGACGGCGCGGAGCATGCCCTCACCCGTCATGCGGTTCGTCAGGTGCGTAGTCGCCAGATTGGGGAATATGCGCAGCGTACGCGCCACCATGCCGTTGGCCACGACGATGCTCTTGCCGTCGGCCGTGCGGTAGATTCCCGCCCGCGACTTCTCGGGCGTGAGCAGCCAGTCGAACGGCGTACGGTCAGACGGCACACTCTCCCATACGGGCAGCGCGGCGATCTTGTCCCCGAGGCGTGCCACCACAGCCCCGTCCTGTTGCGGTCCCGCTCCCGAGGCCGCGGCATCAGTGATCTCGGGGGCCTCGCCGCCGTACGTCACTACGGGCGCAGCGAGCACCACCATATCGCCGCTCGCGCCGTCCTCCGCCGTATCGAGCACGATCTCCAGCATGCGCACGCCCGTCAGGTCGGCATCCACCTGAACGGGCGCCGCCCCGCCGCGGAGCGTGCAGCTCCCGTATACGGTTTTGCCGTCGGCCTTCAACGTCAGTACCGCAGAGCCCGTGCCGACAGTCCCGTCGCTGCCCGTCAGGCCCACGAAACGCTTGCCCTCGCCGTCGCGGCGGTAAACCAGTTTGCGGCCGTCGGACAGAGGCTGGAACATCATATCGGGATCGTCGCCGTCAATATCCACACTCCGTATTCCGGCCTGCGTACGGAACGACACGGCCTTGCCGTCGAGTGCGATCCTGACTACGGCGGGGGCGTGCAGCACCACGTCACCGTTCTCCGCGGCAGCCGTGCCGTACTCCTGCCGCACCTTCGACAGCTCCATACCGGCCATCGCCGCCCTCTGCTGCGCCGCAACTCCCGCAGGCACGGCAAACACCCACAAAAACGCCAAGACAAGAGCCGCATACGGCCTGCGGCCGAATATGTGTGCCGCCGCACTACGGCGGCCCGCCGGCATTCCGGCACGAAAGTATCTCATAACTGCAATATATTTTCAGATTCCACATCCGGTACATTCTTCCGCCGCGTCATCTGTTGCCGTGCAGCTCGAACGAGCGGATCTTCTCGCCACCCTCCATCTGCCAGAGGGTCCAGCTGTTGCCGTCGGCACCCTCCTCAAGGCGCCAGCTCAGTGCAGGATCCTGCAACAGCCGCTTGATGTGCGTCGGGAAGGCATCGGCGCGGCGCGCACGCTCCCATGTCCTGATGACATTGAAGATGCCGTACTTGTGCGGACACTTCTCAACGTCGTTCTGGTTGATGCGCAGGAAATAGGTCGCGCCGTAACCCACGGCCGTAGCCTCGATATGCTCGTACTGCTCGACCGTCGAGTTCTCACCGATAGGGAAGTTCACGCCGAACGACGAGGGGAAGAAGTTGGCATAGGTGACGTCGCGCAGGTCCTTGCCTTGGCTCGTCGTACTGCCCCAAACCCGTTTGTCCACGTCATAGATGTTGAGGCCGCCGCCCACGTTCCATACGCTCTGGTAGTGCCACGACCCCTCGGAGAGCGTCGCCCCCGTGAAGCGCAGGTCGCGAAGGCCGTACTCGCGCGCACGCTCGAAGACACTGCGGAAGAACCGCTTTACGGAGTAGGTGCCGAAACCGCTGTGGAAGAGGAACTCCTGCCCGTCGAGGTCGTACATGCCCACACCGCACTGCGCGGCCGTGGCGGCGTACCACCGTCCGATCTCGTCCTGCAGTTCGAGGTTCGGGACCAGACCGGCATACCCCCAGCCGACGGTAACCTGCATCTTGTCGACGGCATCGCCCGCGCGGTGTTCCGCCGGCACGGTATTCCAATATCCGCGCGTGACGTTGAGCAGGCGGTAGGGCGGCGCGGTCGTGACGCCGAGATAGTGTATCAGCTCCTTGCCTATGCGCACCATGTTGAGATCCTTGTCATGCGCCTCCCAGCAGGCGATCTCATCGAGATACGTCGGATCGTCGATATATATGAGCGTATCCTCGGCCGAGATGTCCGCCGTCAGGAAACGGCGGTGCTGGATGCAGACGCTGTCCGAAGGCACGGGCGAACAGTCCTTCGTACCAGGTGCCATCGAGTTGGTTATGGTAGTACGGCCCAGTATGATGCTGTCGCGCGCCAGCAGGTCGGCATACTCCCTGTGCGAGAGGTTTCCCGAAGCCATACGCAACGGCTTGCGCTCGTGGTTCTTCCCGTCGATATACCCGCCGTTACCGCGATCGGGACGCAGGAACCCCAGATCGTAGGCATGTACACCGTGCAGTCCCATCTGCCGCGTGTATGACGCTATGCTGTCATAACCGCCGCCCGAGACCCACACGTCGGGCTCGAACGAGGTAGGATCCTTCACCCACCGCCCGCGCACCGTGGGATAGGGCAAGCCCTCGGCCAGTACCACCTCGCGTATGACATGCATCAGGGCCTTGTCGTCGGGCGCGCCCCACAGGGCGATCGACGAGCCTATGTAGTCGGCACCCGGCACATCCTGCCGCAGCAGGTGGTTCGGTTCGTTGTTCACGAATACGGGGACGCCCTCGGGCGAGTATATCATCTTGCCCTTGCGCCTGTCGCGCGAGACATAGCGTATGTCGATGCGGCCGTTGCAGTCGACACCCGCCGAGTTGCCGTACATCATGCGGAAATAGGGCTCACGACGGTTGTAGAACGCCACGTCGTTATGGCCGTCGCCGCCCAAGGTGAACATGTCACCCTCGTGCAGCGTCAGCGGCAGCGGATGGGTCTCCGCATCGGGCGTATGGACGATATACCCGCCCCACCCCGTATCGGAGGTGTAGTGCGCCTCGCCGCCGATGGTGTTGTCGTCGAGGGCCAGCACGCCGATGGCATAGTTCACCGCCGCCGAAGTGTCGCGCGCCACGCCGATTATCTCGCCCACAAGGTTGTCGATATCCGTATAGTAGTTTCCCCACTGCACGCTGCCTACACCTTCTCGGTTTTCGAGTGCCTCAAGCGTGAGTTTCAGGTACCGCGACTTCTCTTCGAGCCGCACCGTAGCCACCGACCCGTTGCCGTACTCAAGGCGGTACCTGCCGCGCGCATACTCCGCATGCTGCGGATAGTAATAGCGTTTCACATCCTCGTCATATAGAGCCAGCAGAGGAGACGGACGGTCGGCGGGACTGAAATTACGGCTCCCGTCGGCACGGTTCCACATACCCACGATGTAACCGCGGCCGTCAACCTCGATCTTGAAATAGTCAGTGCGGAAGGTCCGCGTTCGGGCATTCGCCCCGCCGCCGCAGAGCAATGCGGCAAACATGCATGCCAGAAAAAAACGTTTCATATTATGGTGTCGTTATAATTTATACCCGCTCCGTCCCCTGAAATCCGGTACGCCCTGCATACCTTCCCCGCTGCCGCACACGGCGCAAGGCCTGCATACGCTTGCAGGTGTCAAAAAAACAAAATCACGACCGAGATAAGGGTCAGCAGTTCATTCCATCGGTTGGTCTCACAAAAGTAGGCAAGATTGCCATAAATAGCAACCTGTGGCGGGAAATAACGTTAACTCCGGCCGGCAAAGCGTGTAATATCGTAAATATCTGCCCATTGCGCCGGCAGGCCGTTCCGTGGCATAAAAATCATTTTTCGATTTGGGCCGAAAGTTTTAATTTTAAATCATTATATTTGTAAATTCGAGGTGGTTTCCCCGCAACAGCACCGTTACGGCCGTCGGGCCCACGCCGCGGAACATATCTTGCAATAGAACACAAGAAACCGGCACGAGCTGCGCAACAGCCTGCACGGCAAAACATAATAAACTATGGATCAGAAACCTACCGTAGCCCTCATATACGACTTCGACGGCACGCTCGCCCCGGGCAACATGCAGGAGTACGACTTCATCCCCGCCGTGGGCAAAAGCAACAAGGAGTTCTGGAGCGAGGCCAACACCCTCGCCGAGAAGCAGGATGCCGACCCCATCCTCGCATACATGGCCCGCATGATACAGGAGGCGCAGAGCAAGGGCCTCTCGCTGCGACGCGAGGCGTTTCAGGAGTCGGGGCGCAACATACGCTACTACGCCGGCGTCGAGCAATGGTTCGCCCGCATGAACCGCTACGCCGACGAACGCGGCCTGCGGCTGCTGCACTACATCAACTCGTCGGGACAGAAGGAGATTATCGAGGGTACCTCGATCGCACACGAATTCAAGCATATATACGCCTGCTCGTTCCTCTACAACGTCGACGGCATAGCCTATTGGCCCGCCGTGGCCGTGAACTACACCAACAAGACGCAGTTCATATTCAAGATAAACAAGGGAGTCGAGTCGGTATACGACACCCACATGGTGAACCGCTACATGGAGGAGGACAAGCGTCCCGTACCCTTCAAACGCATGATATACGTGGGCGACGGCACAACCGACATCCCCTGCATGAAGCTCGTGAAGAACTACGGCGGCCACTCCATCGCCGTCTACAACCCCGAAGACCGCACCAAGCGGCGCGAAATGACCACATTGATACGCGACAACCGCGTAAACTACGTCTGCGAGGCCGACTATACGGAAGGGTCGGAGATGGATACCGTAGTGAAGACAATTATCGACAAGATCGCCGTCGACACGCGGCTGGAGCACCTGCAGACGGCCAAACCATGATAATGACAAATACACCCGCAATCATTTAACCCCGAAAAACCGAAACGCCGAAAGAGAAGAGAACCGAAACAACCGAAAAACAACCGAAAAACAACCGAACACCCGAAAAAATGGAATTACACAACGCTTTCAAACCGATGCTGCCCGCCATGATTGCGGCCGCGATGCTCTTCACGGCGGTGGCAGCAACGGCGCAGCCGCGACGGCCGCGCCCCATACGGCATGAACGACACGAACGGCATGAAGTGCGCCGCACGCCCGATTACGACGCATGGCGCACCGGACCGCGCCACGAAGTGTCGATAAAGGCGGGGGCATTCCCCTTCACCATGAGCTGCGGGCATCTGGGGCTCTCGACCGGCACCGAGCGCCTGCCCCTTTACCCCGGCATCTTCGCCACACCCGACGCCGTCGCGGCGTTCAAGGTGCGGTACTCGCCCCGCAAGACATCCGGAGGCATCACCGCCGCGTATTACTACCGCGTGGCATACGCCCTCTCGGTAGGCGTCGCGTTCACATACACGGGGCTATACGGCGACATCTTCGACGCACGCAACGGACGCAAGGTCTCGTCGAACGACATGGCCACCATATCCGTCGCCCCCGCACTGCGGCTGCAATGGCTCAACCTCCCGACGGTAAGGTGTTACTCCGCCATAGCGGCTGGCCCCGCGGTCGACATCACCTCCATCGACGACGGCCGCCAGACATACCTCGGACTCTCGGGCACCATCGTCGGCGTCAGCGTCGGCCGACGCCTATACGGCTTCGGCGAGATCGGGGCGGGAATGCAGGGCATATTCTCGGCAGGCATGGGATACAGATTCTGAGAACAAAAAAATATACGACATGAAACACCGGATCATATCGACAACCATACGCATGGCCGCCATCGTCATGGCTGCGGTCGCGGCGGTCGCCTGCCGTGTCGAAGACGGCAGCGGCGATATCGACAGCACGGCCGTGGGATACACGCTCTTCAACAATGCCAACGACGCCATGCAGGAATTCGCGCAGGCCATAGACCGCATGCAGGGCCTCGACCTCTATATCTCCGCCGCTGACGACGCCACGCGCGAAGCCATCCGCAACCGCTTCTTCTACGACAAGCGCATCGTATCCGATGCCGAGCACGAGGGCGTGTGGCTCATCATATCCGAAAATACCGCTATGGAGATAGACACGGGCCGCAAACGTCTCGGCGACGAGGGCGCCGTGTGGAGCTACTCATACATCGACCGCGAATATGCCGACAACAAGCGCCCCACGCTGCGCCGCACGGCACAAGGGAGCTATCTCTTCTCGATGCCCGCACCGGCCGAACCGCATGCGGCGTTCATCTACGCCGTGGCCGACAACCTCGAGGTGCATCTGGCCTTCGAGCCCGACGACCCGCTCGAAGGCTACTCTGCCATCGGTCTCTCGGGGCGCTTCACAAGCCTCTGCGGCTACGGGCCCGACAAACTCGTCCTCGAGGTGGAGATCGACGAGGATGTCACATACTCGGCACGCAAGAACGGCATCACGGGCGGCAGTATGACCCTCGACGGCATAAGCAACGGCTCCGTAGACAGGGCCGCGGCATCATATCTCACGCCCCATACCGTCGAGATCGAGTACGAAGGAAACACCGCAACGTGGGTATACTGACATGCCGGCTCCCCGCCATCCCATAACGACGCCCCGCAGTGGCGGAGGCATGAACAAACGGCCCGTCTGCACATGAACCGGAACGACAACGCAACAACAGGATGAAAAAAAAGATACGATTCGGGCTCCTGCCGCGCGTTATCGCGGCCATAGTCCTCGGCGTGGCCCTCGGCGGCGTGATGCCCGCATGGTGCGTGCGCATATTCGTCACCTTCAACGCCCTGTTCGGGCAGTTCCTCGAGTTCGCCGTACCCCTCATCATCGTGGGGCTCGTCGCCCCCGCCATAGCCGACATCGGACGCGGCGCAGGACGCCTGCTCCTGATCACGACACTGCTGGCGTACGCCGCATCGGTGGCCGCGGGATTCGCATCGTACTTCACGGGGGAGGCCCTATTCCCCTCGCTCATATCATCACATATCGAGGTTGAGACTGCCGCCGAAACGACAGGCCTCGCCCCCTACTTCACGGTGCAGATACCGCCTCTGATGAACGTGATGACGGCCCTCGTGCTCGCCTTCATGCTCGGCCTCGGCATGGCCTGCCTGCAGGGCGACGTCATGCGCCGCGCCGCAGGCGAGTTCAGCGACATAGTATCCATGACCATCGAGACGGTGATACTGCCCCTGCTGCCCGTATACATCTTCGGCATATTCGCAAACATGACCGCCTCGGGCGAGGCGTTCCGCCTGCTCGGCGTCTTCATCAAGATCATAGGCGTCATCTTCGCACTGCACATAGTATGGCTCCTGCTGCTCTACTGCATCGCCGGCGCCATCTCCCGCCGCAACCCGTTGAGGATGCTCGGACGCATGATGCCCGCATACTTCACCGCCCTCGGCACGCAGTCCTCGGCCGCGACAATACCCGTCACCCTCGCACAGACCCGCTCGATGGGCGTGAGCGAGCAGATCGCCGGCTTCGTCATACCCCTCTGCGCCACCATACACCTCTCGGGCAGCATGCTCAAGATCGTCGCCTGCGCTCTGGCCCTCATGATCATGCAGGGCATGGCGTACGACCTGTCCCTATTCACAGGGTTCATCCTCATGCTAGGAGTGACGATGGTGGCCGCCCCGGGCGTCCCGGGCGGTGCGATCATGGCAGCACTCGGCATCCTCGCCTCGATACTCGGCTTCTCACCCGAGGATCAGGCCCTCATGATCTCGCTATACGTGGCTATGGACAGCTTCGGCACCGCCTGCAACGTCACGGGCGACGGCGCGCTGGCCGTAATCATCGACACGGTGACGGCATCCGGCCGCCGCATAGGGCATAACAAAGCAGATTAACACTACCGACATGAAGATAGTATTCGCAACAAACAATGTCCACAAACTGCGCGAAGTGTCGCAGACGCTGGGCGAAGACTTCACGCTGGTGACGCCGCGCGAGTGCGGCGTCACCGAGGATATACCCGAGAACGAAGCCACACTCGAAGGCAATGCGCTGGCAAAGGCGCGATACATACGTTCGCGCACGGGCCTCGACTGCTTCGCGGATGATACGGGGCTCGAAGTGGAGGCCTTGGGCGGCGAACCCGGCGTACACTCGGCACGCTACGCCACGGACGGCCACGACGATGCGGCCAACAAACGCCTGCTGCTCGAACGCCTCGCCGGCAAGGAGAACCGCCGCGCCCGCTTCCGCACCGCCATAGCACTCATCGACGCCGACGGCGAGCATATCTTCGAAGGCGTGGTCGAGGGGCGCATCGCCCGCGAAGAGCGCGGCGCCGACGGCTTCGGCTACGACCCGCTCTTCGTGCCCGACGGCTGCGACCGGACCTTCGCCGAGATGTCGGCCGACGAGAAGAACGCCGTCTCGCACCGTGGCCGCGCCGTGCGCCGTCTGGCCGAATACCTGCAAAACAGGAGATAGCAGCCTCGGCACACGCGACGCGCACGACGAAAGGAAAGCCGCACCGCGAATTGCTTTTTACGACGAAGAGCGCTAACTTTGCCCCGTCATGGAACAAAAAGAGAATTACAGGCGCGAGGACATCTACGATGCCGAGCGCATCGAGAAGCTGAGCTACCACTACCGCGAGATCCTCACGCTGCTGGGCGAGGACCCCACGCGCGAGGGGCTGCTCAAGACCCCCGAACGCGTGGCCAAGGCCATGTCATTCATCACCAAGGGCTATGCGCAGGATCCCGTGCAGATAGTGACCTCGGCAGTCTTCCGCGAGGAGTACAAGCAGATGGTGCTGGTCAAGGACATCGAGCTATTCTCGCTCTGCGAACACCACCTCATGCCTTTCGTGGGCAAGGCGCACATGGCGTATATCCCCAACGGCTACATCACAGGCCTCTCGAAGATCGCCCGCGTGGTCGAGTGCTACGCCCGTCGCCTTCAGGTACAGGAACGCCTCACAGTACAGATACGCGACTGCATACAGCGCGCCCTCAACCCCATAGGCGTGGCCGTCGTCATAGAGGCCAGCCACATGTGCATGCAGATGCGCGGCGTCGAGAAGCAGGGCTCGGCAACGACCACATCGGCCTTTACGGGCGTCTTCCTCAAGGATACCCGCACGCGCGAGGAGTTTCTGACCCTCATCAGCAACCGATACCGATAGCGGCCGCGCACACGCAGGAACAGAGCCGTCCCGAACGCCGAGAGAAACCGGAAAGACCCAGAAACCCATAAAGATACCATGAAGAAAATCCTTACGCTTATCGTTTGCGCCGCAGCGCTCCTCTCGTGCGGCAGGACACAGCAGCCGACCCCAATAAAGGTCATCTCGTACAACATCCGCATGAGTGCCGCCCCCGATGCCGACGGCGACAACCGCTGGGAGAACCGCAAGCAGGCCTCCGTCAACATGATGAACGACCAGCAACCGACTCTTCTCGGGCTTCAGGAGGCATGCCCCGACCAAGTGGCATTCCTCGACGAGAGCCTGCCTCTCCGCAATAAAGGGTGTAAATCAAGCATTTGCGAGATTTGCACCCTTTTTCACACCCGAAAAATCGAATTCGGGTACCCTTGCGATACAGTCCTACCTAAATTGTATTGTTTTGAAAAAGAGCAAGAGGAGTAAACATCTCTTGTTTTTTGCTATGATCATGAATCGTTATTTTGTTTCCTTTATGATGCTAAAAATCTTCTTTTCCCCATTACGCTCTATCTCCAAAGCAAGACTCTCTGCTTGTTGTATATAAGTTTCTAATCTTCCGCTCGATACGGACATTATGCCGGATTCGATTGCCCCTTTGTCTACAGCGATAACCTTATCGCCTAACATTAACCCTGCTTTTTCTGCCGGCCCATTTATTTCCAATGCCGTAACGCAAACAGCATTGCTGCGGACATTAAGGCGTAAACCGAGTGGGGATAGCCCGTCTCGAATGACCTGAAGCGCACCATCTGTACGTTGTTTGATATATAGGTCGCCATCAGCAAGTATGAAATTGATCTTCCCGGCAAAGATGTTTCCGGCAACGTTTCTGTCAATCGATGGTATGTAGCTTAACGTACAGTCTGGTATTGCCATCCCATTACAAAACACGGTAATGCCATGGAACTCCGCAATGGTATCCGTTAACCCCTCTCTACGATAGTTGGCATATATTCTCGGTGTTTGGCGTTTCCGTAGCTTCTCATAAACGGTCTTGTCTATTATGATGTCATAATTCGAACCCAAGTCAAACATCACATTCAGAGTATCGGTCTGTTCGCTGTACAGCTGTAAATCATTTACTCCTCCCTTTGTGAGAGTGAATCCTTCAGTCTCATGTTGTAATAATTGTTTGTTGCCAGGTGCGAACATGACCATCTCATTGCTATCCAAGTCAAATTTCCAACCTATGTTTTCCATGATGGCCCGTCCCAATACCGGTCTGTAAAGCGCATTATACATGCCGTTATCTTTCGGGACTGACGTGAAAACAACTCCTTCCAGTTTACCATTTCCAAGAGTGATATCATTTACTTTATATAGTTTTGAGAAATAGACTTGTTTGTAGAAGTTAAACGTTGGCATAGGTTTTCGTTTCCAATATTCTGCCTCGTATCTGTCAAGAGTCTCTTGCTTTGCAAGTGAAGTAGATGCCTGTGTGTCGAATAAGAGTGTATCAACATATTGCCCATTTACCGTAGCAATGACTCCAAAATAACCGTTTGGGTCACGAATTATCGGGAAGGTCTGGTGGAAATCAACACTTATATTTTCTACGGCTTTGCGTTGTTCTGCATTGAAATGTCTAAGCCAAAAGATTATGTAAACAAAATATACAAACACGCAGATGAATAAAATCAACAGTATGCGGAATAAATAGCGAAAATATTTTTTTATCATATAAAATCACCAGTGTCCACTAAAAAATCATAAAAGTTCTTTGAAAATATTGAAGATTAGGTTTTTACAGAGATAAAACG
>CALUIK010000009.1 GCA_944320685.1 uncultured Alistipes sp. | reverse complement strand
TGCCCCTCGACTTGCATGTGTTAGGCCTGCCGCTAGCGTTCATCCTGAGCCAGGATCAAACTCTCCATAGTATAAAATAAAATGTATCGTTAGAGTCCTGACTGCTTCTCTTCCTTGTTTAAAGGAATCGACAGATAAATACTACATTTTCTCTCTGTATAACCAGTAAATCAAAGAACCGTTTGAAAAATTCCCGAACCGTTTTTCGGAGCGGAAAGTGGTGCAAAGATATGTCGAATATTTTGAACCACCAAATTTTTCAAGAACTTTTTCGAAAACTTTTTCAAGCCGTCTTTTTGAACCGACGCCGGTGCTACCCTTCGCCGCATTCGTTTCAAGACTTCGAAGAACTGTTTTCGTGATTGCGGATGCAAAGGTAGGCATAATTTCGAAACGCGCAAGCATTTGCCGACTTTTTTTATCATTTTTCTTAAAAAATCTTCATTATGCACCTATATACCTTATTATATATAAGACCGCATTTCCTATTCTCGGCCTTCGATGTATTGCGGGAATGTGGAGGGTACCCGCGCAGCCATCCGTAAAATCCTGCCCTCGGGCACGGCCGCATGGAGATGCGAAGCGGCCGCACCTCCGCACAGGGTCGAAAATAATCTTCCGACCGTATATGGAATATTCGGATTTCTCTCGGGCAGCTCCGCAACGTTGCGTTTGAGCGCGCGAAATATTATCTTTGCAGAAACCTATCATAAACCACAGCCATGAAAACCCTTACGACAAACCTGCTCCTGTGGGTATTGTCTCTGCACTTTGCCGGAGATGTTTTCGCAGCCTGCTGTGCTGGAAATGGCGAAAGGACCCGCCCGAGGACCGTCAATATCACGCGCGCCGAACTGCTCGACAAGATCAAGGGCGGCTGGGCCGGCCAGACAATAGGAGTAACGTACGGTTTTCCCACGGAGTTCCGTTACACCTCGGGGCCGATCGACGACGACATAGTGATCCCATGGGGTGATCCCGACTATATTCGCAACACGATGACAGATGCGGCGGGCGCATACGACGACGTATACATGGACCTAACCTTTGTCGAGGTAATAGACCGTCTCGGCATAGACGCGCCGGCAGACTCCATGGCTGCGGCCTTCGCCAATGCCGGCTACCCCCTGTGGCATGCCAACCAAGCGGCACGGTACAACATCCTCAACGGCATCATGCCGCCCGCGTCGGGCCATTGGCGCAACAACCCCCATGCCGACGACATAGACTTCCAGATCGAGGCCGACTTCGCCGGTCTCATGTCGCCGGCCATGCCGCAAGCGGCGGCCGAGATATGCGACCGCGCAGGGCACATCATGAACTACGGCGACGGCTGGTACGGCGGCGTATACATGGCAGCCATGTATACGCTGGCGTTCGTAAGCAACGACGTGGAGTACATAGTCACCGAGGGCCTCAAGGTACTCCCGCCACGCAGCGCATACCGCCGCTGCATAGAGGATGTGGTCGAAGCCTACCGGCGTTTCCCCGACGATTGGCATGCGGCGTGGGAGGTCTGCCGCGAGCGGTGGGACAACGATACGGCCTGCGGCGACGGCGCACTGCTGCCATTCAACATCGACGCCAAGATAAACGGAGCCTATGTCGTCATTGGGCTGCTCTACGGCGGCGGCGACTTCGGCCGCACCATAGACATAGCGACCCGCTGCGGGCAGGATTCAGACTGCAACCCCGCCTCGGCCGCCGGAATCCTCGGTACGGCCATAGGGTACGATTCCATACCCGACGCATGGCGAAAGCCTCTGGAGCGCGCCGAAGATCTGAAGTTCGCCTATACCGACATGTCGCTGGATGATGTCTACCGTACGAGTTGCGGCCACGCCATTGACAACATCCTCCGCAACGGCGGTACGGCCGAAGGCGACAATATCACAATACGCACCCAAAAGCCGCGCCCCGTGCAATACGAACAGAGTTTCGGACGCCTGCGACCGGTCGGGCGGCGTGCCGTCGAGAGCCGTCTCGGCACTGAATACGCTCTCGAGGCCGAGTGCGAAGGAATCGTAATAAGGGGCGAAGCGGCCTGCGGCGACACAAGCTACGGGGCGCGGATCGAGGTCGAGGTAGACGGCCGCAGGGCCGGCAGTTTCATAATGCCGGCGGACTGGAACCGCCGCCGCCACGAACTGTGGTGGGATTTCGATCTCGGGACGGGACGTCATCGCATAGTCCTGCGCTGGAAGAATCCGCGCGACGACGCGTCCGTATATGTACGCGACGCCCTGCTGCTCCGCTCCGAGCGCAAATAACCGCTCCCAACGAGCGTATTCAGTGCGGCGTCGGGACCGGCCCGAGCCGGTCCCGACGCCGCACTGCACAATATTCAAGGCAACCGACAGACGTCCCGGCAGGGTCGAATCCGAAAATTTCATTTTCGATTTGTCTCTGCGCCCGCCTTTCACTATCTTTGCAAACATTCAAAACAATAGTCGGATATGAAACTAAGGAACCTTTCTATATTCATAGTCGTGCTGCTGGTGCTCGACCAAGTGCTGAAAATATGGATCAAGACCCACATGTGTCTGGGCGAGTCGATAACCGTAATACCCGATTGGTTCCAGCTGCGCTTCATCGAAAACAACGGCGCCGCCTTCGGCATGCATCTGTCATTCGGCGGGGAATTCGATTGGGGGAAGATTCTCTTGAGCCTCTTCCGCATAGTGCTTATCGGGCTCCTCATATATTACGTATGGTACCTCGCCCGCAAACGCAGCGGCGTCCCCAAAGGGGTATTCATAAGCTTAGCAATGGTCGTGGCAGGCGCCATCGGCAATATGCTCGACTCGGCATTCTACGGTCTGATATTTTCGGCGTCGACGCCCATCTCGCCCGCACATTTAGGCGATGGCTACGCCCCGTTTCTCATGGGCAAAGTCGTAGACATGTTCTACTTCCCGCTGTTCCGCTGGGAGAGCATCCCGCAATGGCTCTCGTTCCTCGTCGACGAAAACTACTATTTCTTCGGGCCGATATTCAATCTCGCCGACACCTACATCTCGGTAGCGGTAGTTATGCTCATCTTCCACTACAAATTCTTCCAAGATTAGCGGAACGTACATACCGCACATTAACGCAGTGGCAATGTGCGACATAAGCTGTCGTTGCGGCAGCTTATGGGAATGCAGGACAAAGAAAAAATCGCATCCGGAGAAATTTTTCCGGCAAAAAACCTTGCCAAATAAAAAAAAACACTACCTTTGCACATCGAAACGATGCCCAGATGGTGAAATGGTAGACACGCTCGTTTCAGGTGCGGGTGCTTCACGGCATGTAGGTTCGAGTCCTATTCTGGGCACAAGTTGGGAGAGGTTAAGAGCCTTCCCGATTGAAAACGGCTTCAATGAGATTTGAAGCCGTTTTTTATTTTGTCAACGTTAGCGTTTCCTCCGCGCAGAAGAGCCCCCGGCGCGGTCGTTCCCGACGATATGATGGGGGGGGCAGTATTGTTCAAGGCCGTATTTGCGGGTCGCCCGTCCCGAGACAGCATAGCTGTACCCCGCAATGGTCATCGGCACGGCCGACGCTACGACGCAAACAATATAGGCATTCGCAACGGCCGCCCTGCGCCATACCGTCCCCGAGACGCGAATGAAGCCTGACATCACTCTATGTCCGAAACATACACCTCGACCGAAATAGAATGGAAAAACGTACCCGTCCAACTGCCTTCTACGTAACGCACCTCGCGCGTGTTCTCCTCCTCCATCTCGATGCGGAAACGGGCGTTCAGCCGCTTTAGCGTGACCGTTCCGCCGAATTCGTAGCGCGACATCGGGGCCAGCGTATATTTGTCGCTCATGCTCGTAGCAAAGGGCAGGTCACTGCCGTCGAGCCGCAGCGGCGCCGTCGTACCCGACGCCATATAACGCCATTCGTCGGCCGAGAGCAGCGACTCCTCCGAGGGCACTATCGTCTCGGCCAAGGCTGCGGCGGCTTTGGCGAACATCTCGCTATCGTCGCACTCGAACGTCGACGAGCCGCTCATACCATCCAGCCAGCATATCGTCAACGGCTCCTCCACGTCCGTGTCGTTCACCACCTCACGCGGCTCGATCTCCGTCTCGACATATTCGACGCCACCATCCTCTCCCAGCATCCAGCCAATGCGCTCGACACGCCACTGTTCCGGCTGCGGATTGGGATCACCCGTACATCCCTCCTTACACGAGACAAATACGGCACACGCGGCAAGCAACACTGCTGCAATAAATATACGTTTCATGGTCACCGGTCTTTTACGTTAGAGCAAATATACGACATAAGAAATGTAAAAACAAATATGGCAGTAGCGAAATGGAGCGGCCGCCGGACCTTGTGTCCGGCGGCCGCATCCCGAATCATCCCCGCAGTGTCACGCTCACGCGCCCGACTTTGCCGCCTAAAGGCGGTGCGAGCTTCGCCACGCGGCACTCCACGGCCTCGACCTGCGGGAAGCGCTCACGCACGGCCCCGATTATGTTGCTGGCCACACGTTCGATGGTGCGTTGTTTTACAGCCATCGTCTCGCGCACAAGCCCATACACCGTGAGGTAATTGACCGCCTTGGTCACATCGTCGTCATCGGCCACACGGCCCAGTTCCACCGTGATTTTCATGTCGACCACAAAGCGGTTGCCCACCAGCCGTTCCAGATCGTAACAACCGTGATAGGCACGGAACTCCATGCCTTCGAGGCGAATGTCGTAGAGCATACCCTATTCGGCCGTTAGGAGGTAGTAGTTCTTCTTACCTTTCTGCACCACCAGATACTTGCCGGCGATAAGGTCTTCGGTCGTAACCGTGCGTGCAGGATCCGTCATGCGCTCCTTGTTGAGTGATACGCCTCCGCCCTGCACCATCTTGCGGCACTCGCCCTTCGACGGGAATACCTTCGTAAGTTCGGCGCAGAGATCCACGAACGTGCATCCGAGCGACGTCTTGGCCACCGTAAACTGCGGCACGCCCTCGAATACCTGAAGCAGCGTACGCTCGTCGATGCGCCGCAAAGCCTCCGACGTCGACCCTCCGAAGAGTATCGACGACGCCTCGACAGCCTTCTCGTACTCCTCACGCGAGTGTATCATCACCGTCAGTTCTTCCGCCAGACGGCGCTGCAGCACACGCAGGTGCGGAGCCGCGTCATGTTCGGTGACCAGCGCCTCGACCGTCTCGCGGTCAAGCAGCGTAAATATCTTGATGTAACGCTTGGCGTCCTCATCGCTCACGTTGAGCCAGAACTGGTAGAACTTGTATGGCGACGTGTAACGCGCATCGAGCCATACGTTGCCGCTCTCCGTCTTGCCGAATTTCGTACCGTCGGCCTTGGTTATCAACGGGCAGGTAATAGCATATGCCTCCGCTTCGGATCCCAGCACACGGCGGATAAGTTCCGTGCCCGTGGTTATGTTGCCCCACTGGTCAGCACCTCCAAGCTGCACCTTGCAGTTCTCCGTGCGGTAGAGGTGCAGGAAATCGTATCCCTGCAGCAGCTGGTATGTGAATTCGGTGAACGACATGCCCTCGCCTTCGCCGTTGAAGCGCTTTTTGACAGAATCCTTCGCCATCATGTAATTTACGGTGATCAACTTGCCTATGTTGCGCGCGAAATCGAGGAAGGTCATCCCCTTCATCCAGTCGTAGTTGTTGACCAGTTTGGCGGCGTTCGGCGCGTCGGAATCGAAATCCAACAGCTTCGACAACTGGTTCTTTATAGCCTCCTGATTGTGGCGCAGTGTCGCCTCGTCCAGAAGGTTGCGCTCCTGCGACTTGCCGCTCGGATCGCCTATCATGCCCGTTGCGCCGCCGATGAGGGCAATGGGACGGTGTCCGCACATCTGAAAGTGTTTCAGAATCATCACACCCACCAGATGGCCTATGTGAAGGGAGTCGGCCGTGGGGTCGATTCCAAGATATGCCGTGGTCATCTCCTTTTCGAGCTGCTCCTTGGCGCCGGGCATGATCGTATGGATCATACCGCGCCACTCCAGCTCCTCTACGAAATTCTTGTTTGCCATTTTCGTAAATACGTTGTTTTTATCGTTTCTGTTTACGTTTACTAATTCCTCTTTCCCTGCTGTCTGTTGCGACTGCAGTCCGCCCCTCCCGCAAACCGCACATGCGCCCGCACTCCGCTACTCGTATTCCATATCGAGGGCCTTTTTCAGCTCCAGCAGGGCGGCATTCTTCTCCGTCATGTATCGTATGCGGTCCTCGAGTTTTATCGGACGCGAGGACTTCACATGCTCATTCACCCGCACCTGAAGGTCGAGCGGCCCCGTTATTTCAGCCGTACGGGCCACGAAGAGCAGTATCTCGGTCTTCGATCTCAGTATCTCCTCGCAGAGCGTAGACGAAGGTACCTCTACCGTAATGGTATTGCCCGACACGCGCATCGACTCGAATGCCACGACGAAACGAGGGCGCTCATTCAGGATGCCGCGCACGATCTCGTCGCGGTGCCGCCCGATCTTGGCCTCGCTCTCGGGATCGGCTTCGGCAACGGCCTCCGCCTCGGGTCCCGCCTCGGCCTTGTCCGGCTGGACACTCCCCGCAACCGTCGCGGCCCCCATCAGAGACGCTATCGACAGTCCCGATACGGCCGAATGGCGCGGGCGCATCGCCCCCGCTGTCCGGCGTACCACGCCGCCCTCCGCATCAGGCGCGCCCACTGCGGTTCCCGGCTGCTGCTCCTCGGCCTGAGGGCGCCGTTGCGGCATCGGCCCGGTAACGGATACTGCCGTCACAGCCGGAGATACCGCAGCCTCAACGCTGTCGGCATGCTTGGCTGCAACCGCACCTTGCGCACCGCCCGCGGAGGGTGCAGCGGGTGCTATATTGTCGGGGAGATCGGGCAGGGGATAGTCCTCTACGAATGGGCTGCCGTCATTTTTTTTTTTGCCGAGACCCGCAATCTTCATGAGTCCCAGTTCGACGAGCAGCCGTCTGTTGGAGGATTGCTTTATCCTGCCGTCGGCTTCGGTGAGAATGTCTATCGCACCGAACAGAAATTGTGTATCGCACCGTCCCGCTTGGGAACGGTATCGCTCAAGCAGCGTACCGGTCAACTCGATGAGCGACACGGCCGGCCCCTTGGCCAGAAGCAGATCGCGCATATGTTCGTTCAGGCCGGCCATGAATGTCTGCCCCGAAAATCCCTTCGAGAGAACCTCGTCGAAGAGCACCAGTGCCTGCACGTAATCGCCCTCCAGCAGGCGGTCCGTCATTGTGAAGTATGTATCGTAATCGAGGACGTTGAGCGTCTTCGCCACCTCCTTATAGTCGAGCCGCGCATCGCAGAACGACACAGCCTTGTCGAACATCGACAGCGCGTCGCGCATACCGCCGTCGGCCTTTTGCGCAATGAGGTTCAACGACTCCTCGTCATACGAAACACCTTCGCTGTCCGCTATGTGCTTGAGATACCCCACGGCGTCCTCTACGCGGATGCGGTTGAAGTCGTAGACTTGGCAACGCGACAGGATCGTGGGCAGGATCTTGTGTTTCTCGGTCGTGGCCAGAATGAATATGGCGTGCTTTGGCGGCTCCTCCAGCGTCTTCAGGAAGGCGTTGAAGGCCTGCTGCGACAGCATGTGCACCTCGTCGATAATGAATACCGAGTATCGTCCCACCTGCGGCAGTATGCGTACTTGGTCTATGAGTGAGCGTATGTCATCCACCGAGTTGTTCGATGCGGCGTCGAGCTCGTGTATGTTGAGCGAGCGTCCTTCGTTGAAGGCGCGGCACGACTCGCACTCGTTGCACGCCTCGGCCCCGTGCGGATGCAGGCAGTTTATCGCCTTGGCGAAAATACGGGCGCAGGTGGTCTTGCCTACGCCGCGCGGCCCGCAGAAGAGATAGGCATGAGCCAACTGCCCGCGCTCGATAGCGTTTCTCAACGTCGAGGTTATGCTCTGCTGGCCCACGACCGAAGCGAATGTCGCGGGGCGGTATTTTCGTGCCGATACGATAAAATCACTCATAACGGAGCAAAGGTAGTAATTTTTCGGGCTATTCGCAATTATGATCTCACAGCACCGTTTTTTTCGCCGCAGACACAGCGTACACTCCCGTGCGCCGCCCTGCACAACCCCGCTCGGCCGCTGCGCTTCAGCCGTCGCCGCCGTTACGGTTCCACTATGATGACATCGATGCCCCGCTGCCGCAACTGGTCGAATATATGCTGCGGGATACCCGGGTCGGTTATGATCTGGTTCACCTCGTCCACGTCGCATATGCGGCTGAAGCCGCGGCGACCGAATTTGGTACTGTCGGTAAGCACTATGATCTTCTGTGCCGAGCGTATCATGGCGCGGTTGAGATTCGCCTCCAGGAGATTGGTCGTCGACAGCCCGTACTCCATATCGAGGCCGTCGACGCCGATAAACAGCTTCGTTCCGGAAAAGTTCTCCAGCATACGCTCCGTGTCGCACCCCACGGCCGACAGGGAGTTGCCGCGCACGATGCCGCCCAGCTGTATGACCTCCGAATTGCGGTCCTTCGAGAGTATCGAGGCCACGTTCAGCGCCGACGTGATCACCGTAAGGTGCCCCGACGGATGCACCTCGCGCGCAAAGAACTGCACCGTGGTCCCCGAAGCTATGATTATCGAGTCATTGGGTTCGATCATCTCGGCCGCGCGCCTGCCAATGGCGATCTTCTCCGCGATGTTCTGCTTCTCCTTGATGTTCACGTCGCGGTCGTTGATGTAGGGGTTGATCTTGATGGCCTTGCCATGCGCACGATAGAGGATGTTCTTCT
The DNA here is from genome assembly GCA_944320685.1 of uncultured Alistipes sp. Classification (GTDB taxonomy): domain Bacteria; phylum Bacteroidota; class Bacteroidia; order Bacteroidales; family Rikenellaceae; genus Alistipes. The sequence continues at coordinate 34,917 of CALUIK010000009.1, read as the reverse complement.
GTTCGAGCGTCGTAAGGTCCTTGCGTATAATAACCTCCGAGACGTTCAATATGTCCGAAAGATCGGTTACGCTCACCGAGCCCCTCGCATCCAGCTCCTTGATGATTAGGTCGTGCCTTTCGTTGATAGTCATAGTTTCAGGTATTGGTTCCGAATGTAAAGTTAATAAAAAATAAGATACCTAAATAGTTACGCCCTGCGGCAATCATAATATTACGCTCGCCGGCCGGCCATGCAGGCCCGCCCACACCCGAAAACGGAGCCCTGAACGGGCCCGCACGATATTTTTTGTTATCTTTACACCGGCAAACACCAATACCCGATTACGATGCTCGAATTCTTCAATCCTCCCGCTCCGGCGCCGCGCATCGCCGCAGACAAGGTCGATGCGGAATACCGCCGTATGCGCCTCCGCGTTTTTCTGGGGGCATTCTTCGGTTACGCCGCCTACTATCTCGTACGCAAGAACCTCTCTTTGGCCGCGCCGGGAATGATCGCCGAGGGACTGCTCGACAAGGAGAGCGCCGGAATGGCTATGGCCGGAATACCCATAGCCTATGCTTTCAGCAAATTCATCATGGGCAGCCTGTCGGACCACTCCGACGCCCGCAAGTTCCTTGTCGTGGGCCTCGTCGTCGCCTCGGCCATAATGATGAACGTGGGACTGCTGCCCTTCTCGGCATCCATATCGGTCAACTGCGGCATACTCTTCGTCTTCATGCTCGCCGCCGGATGGCTTTCGGGCATGGGATGGCCGCCATGCGGGCGCATCATGGCCCACTGGTTCTCGCAGAATGAGCGCAGTTTCAAGATGTCAATATGGAACACATCCCATAATGTGGGCGGAGGATCGCTTGCCCTGCTTGTCTCGGCCGGCATCGCCGTCTTCGCCGCCGCGGGCATCACCCAAAGCTGGCGTGCCGCCTTCGTCTTCCCATCCGCAGTAGCCATGATCGTAGCCCTGTTCTGCTGGTGGACGTTGCGCGACACGCCGCAGTCGTGCGGCCTGCCCCCGATCGAGGAACACCGCCGCGACTATACGGGACGCGCCGCCGCAAAAGGCGAGGAGGAGAAGATCCCGTTCCGCCGCCTCTTCGTCGATTACGTATTCCGCAACCGGCTGCTGTGGATGATCGCCGTAGCCAATGTCTTCGTCTACTTCGTGCGATACGGCATAAGCGACTGGTCTCCCACATACATGCACGACATGCAGATCATGACACAAAACCAGAGCCGAGTGGCCTTCTCGCTGTTCGAATATGCCGGCATACCGGGCACGATCGTCTGCGGATGGCTTTCATCGCGTTTCTTCAACGGCCGCTGCGCCCCCGTAAACGTAATATACATGGTGCTGGTGCTAATCGGCGTTGTCGCATATTGGCAATCGGATGCCGTGGCCTCGCTCTTGGGCGGGGACTTCGGCACGACCCGCCGCATTGTGGTCTACACGGCGCTCGCACTCACCGGATTTGCCGTCTACGGCCCTATCGCCCTGATCGGAATACAGGCCCTGAGTTTCGTACCGAAGAATGCCGCAGGCACCGCCGCAGGCTTCGTGGGGCTTTTCGGCTACCTGCTGGGAGATGCAGTACTGTCGAAGATCGTCATCGGGCAGATCGCCGGCAGTTCGTCGCTGGGCTGGGACGCGACATTCTGGCTCTTCACCGCGGCATGCGTCACTGCCACCGCCATCTGCGCCGTAACATGGAAAAAGGAGTCCGACACCATGCACGAACGCCTCGAACGGCAGGCGCGACACAATCCATGACAGCCGGCATGGCAGTAAAAAAAAGAGTAAAGCGCATGCTTTACTCTTTTTTTGCTGCGGCGTCCGTCACTCGGCAGCTGACGCACCTTCGACTGCCTGACCTTCTGCGGCCGTCTGACCTTCCGCGGCTGCCTGACCTTCCGCGGCTGCCTGCTGCTGGCGGGCCGCGCTCTGCAATATATCATACAGATACGCCTCGATCCCGTCGCTGTCAGTATTCTTCAACAGCACCACCTTCTTCTCGTCGAGCAGATAGAGGCGCGGCATGACACGCAGGTCGTACAGCCCCTCAGCCGCAATGGAGCCCGAAGCATCATAACCGCTCGTCCACTCTGCCGGAATGTCGCCGCGATTCTTCTCCCAAAGCGCAGCGTCCGAGGTGCAGGCCACGGCCACCACGGTAAGTCCGCCGGCCTTCATAAGATAGTTCGTCAGCCGCGCCTGCGAGAGACGGAAACGCTCCAGCTTGCTGTCAACGGCACCGGGCTCGTACAGGAACAGCACCGTCACGGGCGTGTTCACATCCGAAAGTTTCATCTTGCCGCCGTCGGCTCCGACCATCTCGATGTCTGTAGCCGTAGCGCCGACATTGTTCACCTCGAGCATCACCAGATCCCGCTGGAAGGGCTCCTTGTCGGCCTTCGATATCTTCTTAGAGACCAATGCCGCATGCAGCAATGCACGGTAACGCTCCTCGTCATAGGTATCCGCCGCCGGATCGTTGAGCACACGCCGGCACACCGTAAGCAGATGCGCCACACCCGTCTTGGACCCTTCGGCCTGCTTTACGGCCGCCGTCCACGAAGCCGTCACGGCATCGTAGTCGACGATACGCAATATAGGCATCAGTTCCGAAAGGCCCTCCTCGATCAAGGCGTCCGAGGCGGTATCGAAATCTACATTCTCCCAAAAATGGTCGCTCAAGTACCGCGCACGGGCCAGAGGCTCGGTCACATCATCGGGAATGGTTATCATAGGGAATTTTTCCTGTGCAGCGGCTGCCATCGCCGTCGCCGCAAAAAGGCACAGTACGATCAAAAATTTTTTCATGGCTCGTTTTCAGTTCTTTCTACAGACGCAAAGATACTCATTTATGCGTAACCTCCGCACACGTCATCCGCCCAAACGCATATTTCGTTCCGTTCCTGCCCTCAAAGTTTCAGTTCGTATGCCGTGACATCCGAGAAACGCGCCGCGCCGCCCTCCGCAAAAAGACGAACCGCCCCGTAGGGCTTGGTCGGAAAGACAAGATTGGTCATGGCAATACGGCCCCCGTCGACGAATATCTCCACCGAACAGCGGTCGACGAATATATCCAGATGATATGTGCCGCCCTCGCATAACGACAGCGGCGCCCACGTGGCGAGAGCGAAGTCGTTGACGTAATCCATCGGGCCCGGGGCATCCGGCGCGGCATCGGCATACTCCTCCGAACGGCGGCCGAAGCTGACCACGCCGCTCTCCGTACGGTCCATCACCAAGCGTCCCGCCTTCATGTCGAGATATATTTCCGCCTTTTCCCCCGCATCGTTGCACAACTCCATGCCCACACGGCAGGCACTGCAGGGCGTTACATCCATCTCTATCTCGAACGCCCCGTCGAAACCCTCCGCCAGATCGGGAAGCATGCGCTCTCCGTCGACCGGCATATCGCCCGCCTGCCTGCTGCGCCCGCGCAGCAGGCGCACCTCCTCCACAACGTCGGCCGCCACGTATGTCTCGCCATCCTTCGTATAGAGTGACAATTCGCGCGGCAGGGCATTGGCACCGCGATGATGCATGGTGGGGATGTCGTTGGCATACTGCCAATTGCTCATCCACGGCACGGCTATGGTCCGCCGATCCGTATTCGAGAAACATACCGCGGCGTAGTGATCCTTGCCGTAATCGAGCCATTTGGCCGTCTCGGGAGCGCTCTCGCATACAAAATTCCGGCCGTCGAAGTCGCCCACGAAATACTCCGTGGCGCTGCCCCCGAACATGCAGCCCGGGTTCACGTTGGCGATCATCACCCACTTGCGGTTCCCCGCGTCGCCGTCAACGGGCAGCTCCACGAAGTCGGGACACTCGAACATCGAGGGCTGCGCGCCGTAACCGTCACCGAAAGCGCCCACATACTCCCACCTCTTCATGTCATCCGACGAGTACAAACGCACCTCCCGAAAAGCCGAAACAACCATATACCACTTCTGCGCCGGCCCGTAACGGAAAACCTTGGGGTCGCGGAAGTCGCGCAGGCCGTCGAAAGGCGTCAGCACGGGGTTGCCCTCATATTTGGTGAATGTGCGGCCGTTGTCGGTACTGTAAGCCATACACTGCACCTGCCTGCTTCCCGCCGAGGTGTAGAAGGCTATCAAGGCATCCTCGCCGAAGCCCGCATCGTTGTTCTCATCCACGACGGCGCTGCCCGAAAAGATCTGGCCCATCGTATCGCGGGCGATCGCCGGCGGCAGCGGCTCCCAATGTACAAGATCGCGGCTCACGGAGTGGCCCCAATGCATGTTGCCCCACTTCGAGCCGTAGGGGTTGTACTGATAATAGAGATGGTACTCGCCATCCTTGTATACGAGGCCGTTGGGGTCGTTCATCCACCCGTACTCCGGCGTATGGTGATACCGTGGACGGTAATAATCGGTATTCGACCTGTCGAACCGGTCCGAGAGCGCAACCCGCTCCCAAAATAGGGCATCCGGAGCCACGCCCTCGACACGCACCACCGCCTCCTCCGCCCCCTCGGGGAGTTCGAACGGGACGAAATAGTCGACAGTGTCATGCGCAAGGCGCACATCCATCGCCACATCGGTGGGCTTCCCCGTAACCAGCGTCACGCGCTTCTCGCCGCACGCCTCCTCGACGGGCAGTAACAGATATTTCGCGGGGCGCGCTATGCGCAGCAGGTCGGAACCCTCCCCCTCGCTCTCCACCGTAATGGTGCCGCGGCTGCCGCAGGCTGTCAGTACAATGCACGCAGCGGCCAGCGCGGCCGCCATAAGGCTCTTTCTCATAAGGACAACGTTTTCAATCCGCGGAACAGTCTCCGCGGTTTACCAAAGATAGGGATTTTTCCCGACAGGCACAAAAAAAGGACCGATCGGAATCGGTCCTTAATATCGGGATTAAGCGGAATGCCCGCCGCGGCGTCAGTTCGAGAAGGTGAGGCGGTCATCCTCGGCGTCGATCCTGATCGGCCGCTCGCGGTTGACCTCACCGGCGAGGATACGCTTCGACAGGTCGTTGACCACCTCGCGCTGTATTACCCTCTTGACGGGACGCGCGCCGAACATCGGATCGTAACCGGCACGTGCGATGAATTCGCGCGCCGCCTTCGTATATTCGAGGTGTATGCCGTTCTCCGCAAGCATTTTCCGTATGATGCCCATCTGTATGTCGACGATCTTCTCGATGTCGGACTTCGTTAGCGGCTCGAACATCACGATCTCGTCGATACGGTTCAGGAACTCCGGCTTGAGCTGTACCTTCAACATCTCGATCACCTCGCGGCGGGTCCTCTCGACCACATCCTCGGAGATCTTATCGCCGTCGAACGCCTTTGAGAAATTCTCCTGTATGATCTGCGAGCCCATGTTCGAGGTCATGATGATGATCGTGTTGCGGAAATCGACCGTACGCCCCTTGTTGTCGGTCAGACGTCCGTCGTCGAGCACCTGAAGCAGGATGTTGAAGACATCGGGGTGCGCCTTCTCGATCTCGTCGAGCAACACTACCGAATACGGCTTGCGCCTTACGGCCTCGGTAAGCTGTCCGCCCTCGTCGTAACCCACATATCCCGGGGGTGCACCGACCAGACGCGAGACACTGTGACGCTCCTGATACTCGCTCATGTCGATACGTGTCATCATCGTGTCGTCGTTGAAGAGGAACTCGGCGAGAGCCTTCGCCAGTTCGGTCTTTCCGACACCAGTGGTGCCGAGGAAGATGAACGAGCCGATAGGCTTGCGCGAGTCGTTCAGTCCGGCGCGCGAGCGCCGCACGGCATCCGATATGACCTCAATGGCCTGCTCCTGCCCCACGACGCGCTTGTGCAACTCGTCCTCCATGTGGAGGAGCTTCTCGCGCTCCGAGGCCAGCATGCGCTGTACGGGTATTCCCGTCCAACGGGATACGATCTCGGCTATGTCCTGTGCGTCGACCTCCTCCTTGATCATAGCCTCGCCGCCCGATGCGGTGAGCTTCAACTGCTCCTGCAAGGCATCGATCTGTTTCTGCGCCTCGACTATCTTGCCGTAGCGTATCTCCGCCACCTTACCGTAGTCGCCCTGACGCTCCGCCTGCTGCGCCTCGATCTTCAGTCGCTCGATCTCGTCCTTGTTCGACTGTATCTTCTGCAGCAGATCGCGCTCGCCTTGCCACTTGGCACGCAGTGCCGCCTCTTTCGACTTGAGTTCCTCGATCTCGCGCGTAAGGTTCTCGACACGCTGTTCGTCGTTCTCGCGGCGTATGGCCTCGCGCTCGATCTCCAGCTGACGGATACGGCGGTCGAGATTGTCGATCTCCTCGGGCACCGAGTTCATCTCCAGACGCAGGTGTGCAGCCGCCTCGTCCACCAAGTCGATGGCCTTGTCGGGCAGGAATCGCGACGTGATGTAACGGTGCGAGAGCTCGACGGCCGCTATGATGGCCTCATCCTTGATACGCACCTGATGGTGGTTCTCGTAACGCTCCTTCAGGCCCCGCAGTATCGAGATGGCATCCTCGGTGGTAGGCTCGTCGACCATAACCTTCTGGAAACGGCGCTCCAGAGCCTTGTCCTGCTCGAAATACTTCTGGTACTCATCCAGCGTTGTGGCGCCTATCGTACGCAGTTCGCCGCGCGCCAAGGCCGGCTTCAATATGTTGGCCGCATCCATTGCGCCGCTGCTCTTGCCTGCGCCCACAAGGGTGTGTATCTCATCGATAAAGAGCAGTATCTCGCCGTCACTGGCTATGACCTCCTGCACTACACCCTTCAGACGCTCCTCGAACTCGCCCTGATATTTCGCTCCGGCGATCAGGGCACCCATGTCGAGCGAGAAAATCACCTTCGACTTCAGGTTCTCGGGCACATCGCCGTCGACTATACGGTGAGCTATGCCCTCGGCAATAGCCGTCTTGCCGACACCGGCTTCACCTACGAGAATGGGGTTGTTCTTGGTACGGCGCGAGAGGATCTGCAGTACACGTCGGATTTCGTCCTCACGCCCGATAACGGGGTCGAGCTTGCCGTTACGTGCCATCTCGTTTAGGTTGATGGCATACTTGCCCAGCGCATTGAACTCCTGCGACGAGGTCTGCGAATCGACCGTCGCGCCGCGGCGGAATGTGCGTATCGCCTCGACAAGTTCTTTTTCAGTGGCTCCGTTGCGCTTCAGCATATCTGCCGCGGCGCCGCGCTCGGCCACGAGGGCCAGCAACAGGTGCTCGACCGAAGCGTACTTGTCGTTGAAATTGCGTGTGAAGTCGACGGCACGCTGAATGACCTTCGACATATCGCCCGAGAAATACTGCTCGCCGTTGCCTCCCGACACACGGGGGATGGCCTCGACGGCCTTGCGGGCCTCCTCGCGCAACGACCGGACATTCACACCCACGCGCCCCAGCAGGAACGCGCCCAGCGAATCGTCTTCGGCGATGAGGAGGCTCAACAGGTGCATGGGCTCCACAGCCTGCTGCCCCCGCTCCTTTGCAAGATTCACCGCACCCTGCAGTGCCTCCTGCGCTTTGATGGTTAATGCATTGATGTTCATAATATGGTTTTGTTATTAGTTTTCTTTTCCGTTTTCGGTATAATCACAGAGCAAATCCTTTGCCACGGGCCCGAATCGGACATCCGAAGCCGTATTTGGCAGACAATGGCAGACAGACATTGCCAATATCCGACATTATGACACTTCACAGCACCTTCCTCGCGGCACGCGGCACGCATCGGGGCGCGCACCCCGCGGCAGGGGGGGGGTTGTATATACCTCTCTTTTTGGTTACCTTTGCAACAACACATTCCGCGGACCACCATGCACAACCTGCCGCCGGCCGCCCCGCATGACAATACGACCATGACAGAATCCGATATACACCCCGAAGATTACGGACGCTTCCCGTCGCCCTGCTACATCGTCGAAGAGCGGCTGCTGCGCCGCAACCTGAATCTCATACGCGGTGTCGCCGACCGTGCCGGCTGCCAGATAATCCTCGCCTTCAAGGCCTTCGCCCTGTGGCGCACATTCCCCATATTCCGCGAGTACATCGACGCCACAACCGCCAGTTCGCTCAACGAGGCACGCCTCGCGTATGAAGAGTTCGGTCGTCCGGCCCATACATACTCACCGGCATACACCGAGGATGAGTTCCCGCAAATAGTCGCATGCAGCAGCCACATAACGTTCAACTCGCTTGCGCAGTACGAGCGTTTCCACCACATGGCGGAGGCATCGGGACGCCCCGTAAGCTGCGGCATACGCATCAACCCCGAATATTCCGAGATCGAGGTCGGTCTATACAACCCCTGCGCCCCGGGCAGCCGCTTCGGCGTAACGGCCTCGCAACTCCCCGCCGACCTGCCCCGCGGTATCGAGGGGTTCCACTGCCACAACCACTGCGAGTCGGACAGCGCGGCCCTCGCCCGCACACTGGAGCATATCGAGAAGCGTTTCGGCGCATGGCTGCCCCGTCTCAAGTGGCTCAATCTCGGCGGCGGCCACCTCATGACGCGCCGCGGTTACGACATCGACCTGCTGGTCGGGACCATACAGGAACTGCACCGGCGCTATCCCGACCTGCAGATAATCCTCGAGCCCGGGTCAGCCTTCGCATGGCAGACGGGGCCATTGCTCTCGCAGGTGGTGGACATCGTGGAAAACAATGGTATCCACACCGCCATCCTCAACGTCAGCTTCACATGCCACATGCCCGACTGCCTCGAAATGCCGTACCAGCCCGCCGTGCGCGGCGCGGTTACGCTTCCATCGGATTGGGCCGAAGCCGTGAAGGAGGCCCCTGTCGGCAGCCACATATACCGTTTGGGCGGCAACAGCTGCCTGAGCGGCGACTTCATGGGCACATGGGCCTTCGATCACCCGCTGGCCGTGGGCGAATATATCCTCTTCGAGGACATGATACACTACACCACCGTCAAGACCTGCATGTTCAACGGAATAGGCCACCCGTCCATCGCCATGCTGCACGAAGACGGCACCGTCGGCCTGTTGCGCCGCTACGGCTACGAGGACTACCGCGACCGCATGGACTGACCGCGACCGGCCATATAAAGACAACGGCATCCCGCAGCCGAGAGATCGCGGGATGCCGTTGTTATTTTAAATTAAGGTAACGCCTTTGCCGCATCAGTCGGCGTAGCGGCGCAGCAGGTCATCAAACTCGTCTATGCGGCGGTCGCGCAGAAAGGGCCACCAGCGGCGCACCCGCTCGCAGCGGCGCATGTCGACATCCACGACCTCGACGCACGCATCCGTACCCGCCTCGGAGAGGATCTCGCCCTGCGGTCCTGCCACAAAACTGTGGCCCCAGAACTCTATGCCGCGCGTGGCGCCGCTCGGGTCACTCTCATGGCCGCAGCGGTTCACCGCCACGACAGGGAGCCCGTTGGCCACGGCATGACCGCGCTGCACCGTACGCCACGCCTCCAGCTGGCGCGCCTTTTCGTCATCCGTATCGCTGCTCTCCCATCCTATGGCCGTCGGGTAGATCAGTATCTCGGCCCCGCGCAGCGCCATGAGGCGCGCACCCTCGGGATACCACTGGTCCCAGCACACCTGCACGCCCAACACCCCGACCGAGGTACGTACGGGTCGGAAACCAAGGTCGCCGGGAGTGAAATAGAATTTTTCGTAATATGCCGGATCATCCGGAATGTGCATCTTGCGGTAGCGGCCCGCCATCGAACCGTCGCGCTCGAAGACCACCGCCGTATTGTGGTATAGTCCCGCCGCACGCCGCTCGAAGAGCGACGTCACCAACACTACGCCGCACCTCCGTGCCACCTCGCCGTAAAACTCCGTCGAGGGACCGGGGATCGGCTCTGCCAGATCGAAATTGTCCGTCGACTCCGTCTGACAGAAATAGAACGAGTCGTGCAACTCCTGCAATACCGCGAGCTCGGCGCCCGCAGCCGCAGCCTCGGCTATGCGTTCGGCCAGATTGCGGCGGTTCTCTGCGGCCGAAGCGGCCGCCCGCTGCTGTATCAATGCAACTTTCATTGTCGTCAACTAATATTTATTATATTACGATCCACTTCCCGGCATCACCACCTGCGCAGGGTACTGCATCGTCACGCAATGCAACGACCCGTGCTGGCGCACCAGCACACGGCAGTCGATCCCGACCACCTCGCGGTCGGGGAACGCCGTCCGCAAAACCTCTGCCGCCGCGGCATCCCGCTCCGCATCGCCGTAACACGGCATCAGCACAGCACCGTTCATGACGAGGAAATTGGCATAAGTGGCCGGCAACCGTTCGCCGTCGTAACAGACCGGCGGGGCCATCGGCAAAGACAGGAGGCGGTATGCGCGCCCGTCGGCCGTACGCATGGACTGCAGGTCGCGTTCCATCGCCGCAAGCCCTCCGTAATCGGCGTCATCGGCATCACCGCAACGCACATATACTATCGTATCGTCGGGACACAGCCGCGCCAGCGTATCGATATGTCCGTCCGTATCGTCGCCCGTAAGGGCCCCGTGGTCGAGCCACAACACACGCTCGGCGCCCAGGCGCCCGCGCAGCATCGCCTCGGCCTCGGCCTTCGTGCGGTAACCGTTGCGGTTCGGGGAGAAAAGACAGCACGACGTCGTGAGTATCGTACCGCGGCCGTCGGACTCTATCGACCCGCCCTCGAGCACCGTATCCATATCGTCGGCATACACGGCGGCGCCCAGTGCACCCGCACTCCACAGCCGTCCGTTTATGGCATTGTCGCGCTCGGAGGCAAACTTCGCGCCCCAGCCGTTGAAGCGGAAATCGTGCAGTTCGGCCGTCCCGTCGCCGACGACGGTGGTTATGAAGGCGTGGTCTCGGGCCCACGTATCGTCTGTCGGCGCCTCGAACACCACGGCCCCGCGGCCTGCGTCGGCACGCATGGGGACACCCGCCCCGCGCAGCTGCGCCTCGACGGCATGTGCGTCGCATGCAACCACCAGAAGGTCGCTGCGCGCGGCTACGGCACGCGCTATGGCGAGAAAGCAGCCGTACGCCTCGTCGAGATACGGGGCCCAATCCGTTCCGGCATGAGGCCACGTGAGCTGTACGAAACTTTGCGGCTCCCATTCGGCGGGAAGCCTGCGGCAATGATTTGCGGCGATACTCATATACGGATATTTACGCCGATAAAGGTACGGATTTTATCGCTACCGCGCAAGAGCATGCCCGCGCGGCCATGCGACGCCACACGTAACACAAACGTCACAAAGGTGAAGTTCCATCGTTACAAGCACGACATTCTCCCGTAACAACACTTGGCCACCTTTGCGGCGGAAAACAAGCGAAAAAGACAGATGACTATCGGAAAAAAAGTTCTCACTCTGCTGCTGACACTCGCCGCACCGTTCGCCTCGGCAGCATCTTTCAAAGGAATCGTTACTGACAAAACCAATTCGCAGCCGCTCATCGGCGTAGCCATCGTCGTCGACGGCACCACACGCGGCACCTCGACCGATGCCGAGGGACGTTTCGAGCTGCCCCTCGAGAAGGGACGCTACCGCATCGTGGTATCATACATATCGTACGTGACCCAGCAACTCGACATAGAGGTTACCGACCAGATGGCCGAGATGCATATCGAGATGGAGCCCGAAAGCCAAGAACTCTCGGCCGTGACGGTCAAGACCCGCAAGAACCTCGAATCGGAACGCATCCTGCAGCGCGAGCGCATGGCCTCGGAAATCGCCGTCGAGAACATGGGCGCCAAGGAGATGGCCCTGAAGGGTATCTCCAACGTTCAGGAGGGAGTGAAGAAACTCACCGGCATATCCATCGCCTCGTCGGGGCAGCTCGTCGTGCGCGGTCTGGGCGACCGTTACAGCATCACAACCCTCAACGGCCAGCCCATAGCCTCGCCCAACCCCGACAACAAACTCATCCCGCTCGACATATTCCCCTCGTCCACGGTAAAGAACATCACCGTCAGCAAGGTCTACGAGGCCTCGTCGTACGCCGACTACTCGGGTGCGCATATCAACATCGACACCAAGGACAACATGGGCGACGACTTCTTCACGGTAGACTTCCACACGGGAGGCCGCGCCAACACCCTCGGACATGAGTTCTACCGCATGGACCACCGCTCGCTCTTCACGCAGCCGTCCGTCGACCCCGCAGCCCTCACCATGGACAAGCAGGATTTCCGCCAATACGTAACCTCGAAAGACATATTCGACACAGGGTTCTCCGTATCCAAGCACACGGCGCTGCCTCAATTCGGCGGCAACATAGGCTTCGGCCGCAACATCTCCGTGGGCAACCAGACGCTCGGCATACTCGCCGCGGCGGGCGTAAGCAACGAACTGCAACGCATGACCGACGCCACCTACCGTCTTCTGGAGGCCACGGGAAACATCACCGACGACTACACGTACGACAGCTATGAGGCGAGCCTCAAGATCGCCGCACTCGGAAGCCTCTCGCTCTCGCTGCGCGACGAGGACCGCATAAACTACACATTCTTCTACGCCCGCAACGCCTCTGACACATACATGCGCCGCGAAGGTTACGACCAAGAGGGGCACGACCTGACGGGCAGCCACGACGTGATGCACGTCTACGCCCTTATGACGAACCAGATAAGCGGTACGCACCGCCTCGGTGAAAGATGGAAGCTGTCATGGAGCGGCTCGTACACCTCCACCTCGTCGGACGAGCCCGACCGCCGTCAGGTGATGTTCATACGCAAGCCGAACGGAGAGCTCGACCTCTTCCGCCTCAACCAGCAGGAGACCATGCGCTACTTCGGCACCCTCGACGAAGACGAGTGGAACGGCCACATCGCCGCCGACTTCTCCTTCGGTCGCCATACGCTCACCGTGGGCGCCGCTGTCAAGGACAAGGGGCGCGACTACGTCGGCACGCGATTCTATTACGACCTCAGTTACATATCGCCGCAGATCGACGGCATATACGACACCGACGGCTACCTCAACTTCGACAACGTGGCCAACGGCTCGATCGTGATCGACCGCCAGCGCCACCCGAAGGATACCTACAAGGCCGGCAACACCATATATGCGGGTTACTTCTCGCTCGGACTGCGCCCCGCCGACGCCCTGCTGGTGGACCTCGGCCTGCGTTACGAGGCCTCGCGCCAATGGGTCGACTACTTCAACGACCAGAGCATCGCCGAGCGCCGCGACCTCGACAAGAACGACCTCTTCCCCGCCATCAACATAAAATACGACCTCAACGCCACGCAGCAGCTGCGTCTGGCAGCCTCGCGCACCATAACGCGCCCGTCGTTCATCGAGATGGCCCCGTTCCTCTATCAGGAGTCGTACGGCTCGGCCCAGCTGCGCGGTAACGCCGACCTGCAGAACAGCTACAACTACAACATCGACCTGCGCTACGAGCTGCTCAACGACAAGGGCGACATGATCTCGGCCACGGCCTACTACAAATACCTCGACGAGCCTATCGAGCGCGTGCAGATGCTTTCGGGCGGCGCATCGGTGCACACTTTCCGCAACGCCGACAACGGCATGGCCGCAGGTATCGAGCTCGAGGTGCGCAAGACCGTCACCGAGGCCCTCCGCATAGGCGTCAACGGCACCTACATGTACACCAACGTCAAACTGCCGGATGGCGGCGTGTACACCAACAAGGAGCGCGCCCTGCAGGGAGCCTCTCCCTACCTCGTAAATGCCGACATCACCTACTCGCCGCGCTTCGGCGACTACAGGCAGCTGAACCTCGCACTGCTCTACAATCTTCAGGGGCCGCGCATCCACGCCGTGGGCATCTCGGGCCTCGGCGACATCAAACAGCTGCCCGTACACACGCTCGACTTCGCCGCCTCATACCGCTTCGGCGCACGTACCGAGGTCAAGCTGCAGCTTACCGACCTGCTCAACCGCCCCATGATCTTCGAGCAGGATGTACCCCAGGCGGGAAACTCGGTCGAAGTGGAGCGCTACCGCACGGGGCTGGGATTCGAGGTAGGCGTAGCACTCAAGTTCTGACACAAAGACACATCACGTAAGATAAAATAAAAACCATTCATTTTTATGGAGATGAAAAACCAAATCAAATTTCTGACAGTAGCCGTAATAGCCTCGATGGCTTTCGCAACGGCCTGCAACGACGACAACAAAAAAACGACCGGCGGCTCGCTCAAGGGCGAGATACCCGCGGGCACCGTACTGACGGGAAACATCACCGAGGATGCCACTCTCACGCGTGACAGCCACTACCAGCTCAGCGGCGGGCTCCACGTCAAGGAGGGAGCGACGCTGCGCATAGAACAGGGTGTCGAGATCGAGGCCATCGACGACGAGGCTTCGGACTACATCCTCATCGAGCAGGGTGCCAAGATCGACGCCCAGGGCACCGCATCGAACCCCATCGTAATGACCAGCGAACACAAGGAGACGGGAGCATGGGGCGGCATACACATCTGCGGCCGCGCCCACACAAATGCCGGCACCGGTGTCCTCTCGGAGATAGGCAACGCCCCCTACGGCGGTCTCGATGACGCCGACAATTCGGGCACGCTGCGGTACATCCGCCTTGAGTATACGGGTTTTGCCCTCGACGAGGAGCACGAGGCTAACGGCATCTCGTTCTATGGGGTGGGCAACGGAACTACGGTCGAGTATATCCAAGCCTACAAGGGTTCGGACGACGGCTTCGAGTTCTTCGGCGGCTCGGTCAACGTCAAGCACATGGTTGTAACCGACTGCACCGACGACTCGTTCGACTGGACCGAGGGCTGGAACGGTAAGGGACAGTTCCTCGTAGCATACCAGACGGGCGATGCCGAGTGCGACTGTCTCATGGAGTGCGACAACAACGGCACCAACTTCGCCGCCTCTCCCATATCGCACCCCGTACTCTCGAACCTCACTCTCGTGGGTGACAACTCGGAGAACAACACCCGCGGCATACGTCTTCGTGCCGGCACGCAGGCCGAGATATACAATGCGATCATCACCGGCAAGGAGAAGTGCATAAGCGTCGAGACCACCCAGACCGAGGATGCACTCAAGGAGGGCACCTCGAAACTCCAGTACATAGCCATGAGTTCTGCCCTCGACTCTGAGAACGGCATCTACACCCCCGAGATGTTCGCCGCAGCCGCAGGCAACTCGACCGACTACGCAAACACTCTCACCGACGGCTATGTGGGCACCGTCACCGGCGGCGCCACTCCCGACGATGCGTTCTTCTCGAACGCCGATTACAAGGGTGCCGTCAGCGCCGACAACGATTGGACCGCAGGCTGGACACTGTAGTTTCCGCAACCGGTACGTATATTGCAGAGAGGCCCGCGGCGGCCTCTCTTTTCGTATGCAGACGCCGCCCTATCACACGATGCGGCAGCGGGCCAAAACCGATTTTTTTCGTACATTTGTATTCGTGCAAGGCTCCGCAGCAGGCGGGCCACGCGGCTAATTCACAGGAAACAACTAAAACATACGATTATGGAACTCAAAACGATTCTCGACCACAGGCGCAGCACGCGCAAATTCCTCCCCCGCAGGGTAGAGCACGACAAACTGCAGCGTATCGTCGACATGGCCCTTCAGGCGCCGTCGTCGCGCAACAGCCGCTCGACGCGGCTGCTCGTCGTCGAGCAGCCCGAACTGCTCGAAAAGATAGCCTCGATGCGCGACTACGGCTCGGCCTTCATCTCGGGGGCCGCCGCCGCAATCCTCGTCATGGGCGACCGCCGCGCCACCGACCTCTGGATCGACAACTGCGCCATCACGGCCACGGTGATGCAGTTGGCCGCAGTAGACGAAGGGCTGGCCTCTTGCTGGGTGCATGTCAACGGCCGCCCGCGTCTTGTGAAGGAACCCGACGGCGAGCAGGCCGGAGATTTCCTGCGCACCTTCCTGCCCATACCCGAACATTACGGCATACTCTGCGCCATAGCGCTCGGATATTCGGACTTCACCCCCGCCCCGCTGCCTCCGTACGAGGGCGAGGAGCGCGTCAAGTGGCTCTGACACACGCGCGATCAACGCATATCCCCGGCCCTGCCACAGGGTCGGGGATATTTCCTGTATGCCCGCCGCAACACTAAAGGTCGTTGCGGAAGATCTGGGCCAGCGTACGGTAGTAGCTGTTCTCGACCTCGGCATATGCGAGCATGTTGGCATATATGCCGTCCGCCTCGACGTAATACTCTATGACCGACAGCTCGCCGCTCTCGACGGCGCGGCGCAGCAACTCGAGCGTCGAGCGCATCAGCTGCAGGTCGTAGGCGTGCATCGCCGCCGCCGACTGCTCCACCTCATTGTAGAGGGTGCGCACGCGCGCCTCGCTCTGCGCCCTCACATCATCCATGCGGTGCTGCGAGGCGGCATAGCGCGCTTTCGCGGCATCCGACTTGTGGCGGGCCGAAAAGATCGGGAACGACGCCCCGACCAGAAAACCGTTCACCGCATCATCCATATCGGTATTGCGACGGTAACCCACCTCCAGTTTGGGGAGCCAGTTCTGCGAATTGACGCGCATCTGCTGCCGCGCGGCACGCATATCGGCCTCCGACACCCGAAATTCAAGGTCCTCGGACATCATCCTCTCGCGGAAGGCGTCGAACTCTTCCACCGCCGGCATGACGGGATAGTCGGCACCCTCAAGCGATACGCTCTGATCGCCGTTCATGGCGCGCAGCGACTCCATAACCGCCGTCCGTGCCGTGGCATTGCGCGAGAGCTCCGCCGCAGCGTTCATACGCTCCATACGAATCTTGTTTACTTCCAATGCCGTGGCATCCCCTTCGGCAAGCCGCCGCTCGAATATGGCCAACAGTTCGTCGGCATTCTTCATACGGCGCTCCAGAAGCTCCCGCTCACGGTCGAGGCGTATCGCATCGAAACACAGCAGCTGCGCTTCGAGCAGTATGTCGCGGCGCGCCATGCCGTAACGGATCTCGATACCCTCCTGCTGAATACGGCCCGACCTGCGGCGTGCAGCATAGAGTGTGGGGAAGTCGAACCCCTGCGACACCACCAGTTCCGAACTGGCAATGCCGTCGGCGCCGCGCGCGAAGAAGGGGCTGTATTCCACCGACGGGTCCTCGAGGTTGTTTTGTGCGCGCACCTCCAGTTTGGCGGCGTCGCTCTCCTTCCTCAACGCCTCAAGACTCTTGTTGTTGCGCTCGATCTGCGCAAGGACGCTCTCCACATCCTGCGCCTGCACGGCGGCCGTCGCACACAGCGCCGCCATAAGTATCGTCATGCGTTTCATAGTTCGATCTCTATTTCTTTTTTCACGCCATTCTCGCCGCGGTGCAGCCACTCGTATACTATCGGCACGATGAAGGCGTTAAGGAATGTCGACGTGAGCAGGCCGCCAAGGATAACCTTCGCCATGGGGCTCTGTATCTCGTTGCCCGGCAAGTCGCCCCGCAGCGCCAGCGGGATGAGCGCCAGCGCCGACGTGAGCGCTGTCATGAGAATGGGATTCAGGCGGTCGAGCGACCCCGTGACTATACTCTCGCGCAGCGGCATGCCCTCCTCGCGCAGGTGGTTGTAGCGGTTTATGAGCAACATGCCGTTTCGCGTGGCGATACCGAACAGCGATATGAACCCTATGATGGCCGGTATGCTCACCTCACCCGTCGTTATCAACAGCGCAAAAACCCCGCCTATGAGCGCCAGCGGAAGGTTGAGCAGCACCACGCCGCTCTGCACCGCATTGCGGAATTCGACATAGAGCAGCAGGAATATGATCACGATGCTCATGAGCGACGTAAGCAGCAGCGTACGGCTGGCGGCCTGCTCGCTCTCGAACTGCCCGCCGTATTCGATATGGTATCCTTCGGGCAACACGATCTGCTCGTCCACACGCTCGCGTATGTCGTTCACGACACTGCGCAGGTCCCGGCCGCTCGTGTTGGCCGAGATGACTATCTTGCGCTTGACGTTCTCACGGTTGATCGTATTGGGGCCGGTCGACGAGACCACGTCGGCCACATACGACAGCGGCACCTTGTTGCCGTCGGCATCGTCGATCATAAGGTCGCGGATGCGTTCTATCGATCCGCGGTTCTGTTCGGCGGCACGTACCACGAGGTTGAACGTACGTCCCTGATCGTAGACCTGCGAGACGGTCTCGCCCGCCATGTTCACCGCCACGAACTCGTTGAATGCCGAAAGGGGTATGCCGTACCGCGCCAGCATCTCGCGCTTGGGCACGATCTTCAGTTCGGGGCGCTCGATCTGCTGCTCGACATTCAGGTCGGCGATACCCTCCACATCGGCCACGGCCGCCTTGATGCGGTTGCCAATGGCGAACATCTCGTTCAGGTCGTCGCCGAAGAGCTTTATCGCGATGCTGGCCTGCGTGCCGCTCAACATGGCATCTATGCGGTGGCTTATGGGCTGCCCTATCTCGATGTTCGCGCCGGCGATGGTGGAGAGCTTCTCGCGCACCTCGGCCAGCAGCTCGGCATGCGACCGGTCTTTCAGCGTGAAAGGCGCCTCGATCTCCGAGACGTTCACCCCCAGAGCATGTTCGTCGAGCTCGGCGCGGCCCGTCTTGCGGGCGACGGTCTCGATCTCGGGTATCGACAGCAGCAGCTCCTCGGCACGGCGGCCTATGCGATCCGACTCCTCGAGCGATATGCCGGGCAGCGAGCTGACATTCACCGTGAACGACCCCTCATTGAACGATGGCAGGAAACTGTGCCCCAGCGTGAAAAAGAGGCCCAGAGCCGCGAAGAACAGTACGGCCGTGGCGCCCACGACGCCGCCCTTGTGCCGCAAGGCCCATTCGAGCGCCACACGGTAGTAACGCTTGAGCCATACCGCCACGAAAGCCTCCTTGGGCATGCCGCCCTCCCTGTCCCCGCCGAGCAGATAGCTGCACAGTACGGGCGTAAGCGTCAGCGCAACCACCGTAGAGGCGAAAAGCGCCACGATAAAGGCTATGCCGAGAGGTATGAGCATGCGGCCCTCCATACCCGAAAGGAAGAAGAGGGGCACGAAGCTCACCACGATTATGAGTGTCGAATTGAGGATGGGCATACGCACCTCGCGCGAGGCCTCGAAGACCACCTCTATAACCGATTTGCGCTCGGCCGCGGGCTGCGCGTATCTCTCGCGCAGGCGTTTCCACACGTTCTCCACATCCACGATAGCGTCATCGACGAGCGACCCGATGGCTATGGCCATGCCTCCGAGGCTCATGGTATTGAGAGTAAGTCCCATATAGTGCAGCACGATGATCGACACCAGCAGCGACAGCGGCAGCGTCACCAGCGATATGAGCGTCGTGCGGACATTGGCCAGAAAGAGGAACAGTATGACCACCACGAAGAAGGCCCCCTCCAACAGCGAACTCTGCACGTTGTCGATCGAACTCTCGATGAAGCGCGACTGCCGGAATATGTCGGTCGAGACATGCACGTCCTTCGGCAGGTTTTTCTGCAGGTCGGCCAACGCCTCCTCCAACCGTTGCGTCAACTCGATGGTACCCGTATTGGGTTGCTTGGTCACGGTCAGCAGCACGGCCTCCCTGCCCCGCTCCGAAGCGAGGCCGAGTTTGGGCTGCTGCGCTCCGACGCGAACGTCGGCCACATCCTCCAACGTCACCGGCACGCCGTTCACTCGCTTTATCACCGCACGCGCCATCTGTCGCACGTCGTCCGTCGAGACCACGCCGCGCACGATGTACTCGTTGCCGTACTCGTATATCACGCCGCCGTTGGTATTGCGGTTCATGTCGCGCGTAACGGCCATAATGTCGGCCAGCGTCACGCCGTAGTGTTTCATCCGCTCGGGATGCAGCAGCACCTGATACTCCTTGATGTCGCCGCCCAGCACCGCCACCTGCGCCACACCGCCCGTCGAGAGCAGACGCGGGCGTATGGTCCAGTCGGCTATCGTGCGCAGGTCGAGCATCGACGTGCTGTCGGCCGTAAGCCCCACGATGAGCAGCTCGCCGAGAATCGACGACTGCGGGCCGAGCGTCGGATTGCCCACATTCTCGGGCAGCGTCTCGCCCAGCGTGGCGAGCTTCTCGGATACGATCTGGCGGTCGAGGTATATGTCGGTACCCCAATCAAACTCCACCCATACCACCGAGAAGCCCGTGGTAGAAGAGGAGCGCACGCGCCGTACGCCCGTAGCGCCGTTCACCGCCGTCTCTATCGGGAAGGTCACCATCTGTTCGACCTCCTCGGCCGCCATGCCCCCCGCCTCGGTCATGACGACTACCGTGGGGGCGTTCAGGTCGGGGAATACATCCACCTCGGCATGGAAAGCGCGGTAGAGGCCCCCGGCAAAGAGCAGCATCGCCCCGACCAGCACCAGCAGGCGGTTCTGCAACGAAAAACGTATTATTCTGTTAAGCATGGCCGCGCGGTTTAGTGGTTATGCGAATGTGCCGGTATTGCGTTCGAGGCCGATGCGAGCTTCACGTGTATCGCCCCGCGGGTGACGACACGTTCGCCGTCCGCGAGTCCCGCGGTGATCTCCACACGCTCGCCGTCCGTCGCGCCCGTCGTCACGGCCTGCTTGCGGTAGCAGTCCTCGTCAAGCTGTACATACACGAAGTATACGCCCTGCTCCTCCGTCAGCGCCTCCACGGGCAGGCTCAACACGCCCTGTCGCTCCGACGAAAGCAGCCACACCTCGGCAAAGGAGCCCGCCACCACATCGGCGGCGTTATCGAAGGAGAAAGTCACTGGGATATATGCCGAAGCATCGTCGGCATTGCGGCCGTATGCCACCATGCGGCCGTTCATCTCCGACAGCCTGTGCAGCGTCTCGCCCGAGGCGGCGCGGAAGTTGGCCGACACGACATCGGCCAGTTTCGGATAGTAACGCTCGGGCACGTCGACACGCAGGTTCAGGCGGCGGTTCTGCGTAACCACTGCCAGCGGCGTGCCCACAGCCACGTAATCGCCCTCCTTGACAGGGCAGCTCTTCACGTAGCCGCCGGCAGGGGCCTCGACCACAGCGCCGCCGCCTTCCTCGCTGGCAATGGCTTCATAGGCCAGACGCGCCGTCTCATAACGTTCGACCGTCGCCTCGAACTCCTTTTGCGAGACGATGCGGTCGCCGACAAGTGAACTGTCACGGACATACTCGGCACGCGCCTTCTCGTATGCGATGCGGGCGCGCTCGACGGCGTCGCCATCCTGAATCCGCTCCGACGAAATGGTGAACATGGGCGCACCTTTCGACACCTGCGCGCCCGCGACAAGCGGCCGCGAGAACGACACCACGCCCGAAACCGGCGCCACCACGGCCGTCTCGTCTCCCGGGGCGGGCATAATCCTGCCGCCCGCCACTATAACGTCGCGGAAAGGGCCCGCCGTCACCGTCTCTACCTCGACGCCCGCAGCCGCAGCCTTCGCCGCAGGCAGCGATATCTCGCCCGCGTCCGCCCCGGCGTCCGCCCCGCGGGCATGCTCGTCCGCCTCATGGTCGTGGTTCTCCACCTCGTGGCTGTGCCCATCATGGTCATGGCCTTCGTGAGCATGACCTTCAGATTCATGGTCGTGCCCCTCGTGATCGTGGTCACCGTGATCATGCGCCGCCGTCTCGGGGCCATGCGCATGGTCGTGTGCGTCGCCCCTGCCGGCTGTGCCTTGGCATGCAGTCCACGCGGCGCAGCACAGAATAATCAAAAACAATTTCGCTCTCATATCGGATTATTTTATCGTATTTCCATACAAACGCCGTAAAGGTACGCAAAGATCGGTGCAACCGAGTTGCAAAGAGCCTTCGGCAGATACGACGATACGCATGCCGCACCACGGAACGGGAATCATCGGTCGGGACGGAACGTGGATTTACAGGCTTGGGGTCATTCGGCCGAAAGCCCTGCTGCGGAACATTTGTCGCAGACGCCCTTGACGATGTAGTTTATCGAATGGGTGACGAAACCTGCAGGCAGATCCACCACAGGCACGCCTATTGTTTTAAGACAGAAGGTACGGTGGCACACCTCGCAATAGAAGTGGGTGTGCATGTCCGACACCGAACAGTCGCCGCGGCTGTCGCACGCCTCGTACTTCACCGAACCGCTGCCGTCGTCGATGGCGTGAACCAGATGGTGTTTCACAAAGAGGCACAGCGTACGGAATACGCTTGAGCGGTCGACCGTCCCGAGTATAGCCTCGATGTCGGCGAGCGATACGGCCTGCGATGCCGAGAGGATGGCTTCCAGCACAAGCACGCGGTTGGCGGTAGGTCTGACCCCCCGCCGCTCAAGTCTCGAAACCGCCTCCTTGCACTTCTCCATAATCCTGAATCATGCTACGGTGCGCCTGCTGCCGCATCCGTACCGCAAAAATAACACTTTATCGCCGAAAAACAGGTCCTTCAGGCTATTTTCATGCGTTTTTACGGGTCAGGCCGCGCCACACAGCCGCATACCCGCACCACGAGGTGCCGGTTCGGGCGATTCGGCGCAAAAATTTGCCCGGCAACCATTATATTCGTACTTTTGCCGCGACGGCCCTATGCGGCCGCCCCTGCAACAACCAAACACACCGACCATAATGGAACAAACCGCCGTAAAGCGACATTCGCGAATCGACGTGGCCGACGTGCTGCGCGGCTTCGCCGTGATGGGCATAGTCCTGCTGCACACCATCGAACACTACAATTTCTATTCCTTCCCCGACACATCGCAGCAATGCGGGCTGCTGAACTTCACCGACAAGGCCATCTGGGACGGGCTCTTCTTCGCCTTCGGAGGCAAGGCGTACGCCATTTTCGCCCTGTTGTTCGGGTTCAGCTTCTTCATTCAGGACGACAACCAACGCCTCAAGGGCAAGGATTTCCGTCTGCGCTTCTGCTGGCGGCTCGTGCTGCTATTCCTGCTGGGGAACCTCAACGCCGCCTTCTTCACGGCCGAGGTGCTGGTGCTATTCTCGATCGTAGGCTTTGTGCTGGTGGCCACGTGCCGCCTTTCGGACCGCGCCGTATTCATCATAGCCACCGTCTGCCTGCTGCAGCCGCTGCATTGGATATACCTCGCCATCGCCGCCTTCGACCCCTCATTCACCCTGCCCGCCATCCCTACCGCCGAGTTGTGGAACGCCACCTTCGCCGCGCAGAACCAGACATCGTTCCTCGAGATGCTGCGCGTGAACCTCACGCAGGGACAACTCGCAAGCCTCGCATGGGCGTGGGACAATGCACGCCTTTTCCAGACCGCCGCCCTATTCATGTTCGGCATGCTCATAGGCCGCCGCGGCCTCTTCACCGAGGCGAAGGCCGACTTCTGGCTCAAGGTGCTGGCATGGTCGCTCGCGGCATTCTTCCCCCTCTACGGCGTTGCCGACATGCTCCCCTCGTACATACATTCGCAAGCGGCGCTCTCGTCGCTCTCGCTCATTGTCTCGTCGCTGCACAAGTGTGCCTTCATGCTGGTACTCGTGTCGGGCATAATACTCATATACTACCGTTCGGACCTCCGCCACCTCATGTCGAAAATATCCCCTTTCGGCCGCATGAGCCTTACGAACTACATCTCGCAGAGCATCATCGGCTCGGCCCTCTTCTACCATTGGGGACTCGGGCTTCAGGCCACCACTACCGAGAGCTTCGCCATAGGCATAGTCATATTCCTCGTGCAGCTGGCCTTCTGCCGCCGCTGGATGCAAAGCCACAGGCACGGCCCGCTGGAATATCTCTGGAAACGCGCCACATGGCTCAAATAGAAACGCAGCGTCCCGATGATCTGACCGATCATCGGGACGCTGCGTTACAGGCCCGCACCTCATCACTCCCCGCGGCCGTAACCGCGGCCGGCGCCACGCCCCCTGCCGTCATGAAGACCGCGGCCATGGCCTTCGCCATCCCCGCATGAGGCAAGGTCGTTATGTACGGCATACCCCTCGACATGGATGGCACTTACAGGCGAGGCAGGGCATACATATTCGCAGCGTCCGCACCCGATGCACAGCTCCCGCTCAACCTCGGGATATCTGCGGCCGTCCGGCGACGGCACCATGCGTATGGCTTCGGCGGGACAATGGTCGGCACAGTTGCCGCACTCCACATCGTCGGTATGAACCACACAAAGCCGCTTACGGAAGACAGCATGGCCTACAAACGTCTCCTTCTTGCACTCGGCATCCAACGGCAGGATAGCCCCCGTTGGACACACCTCGCCGCAGAGTGTACACTCGTAGAGGCAATATCCCTTGTCGAAACGCATGACGGGGTGCATCACCCCCTCCAGTCCGTACTCCATGATCGCAGGCTGCAGCACATGGCCCGGGCACTTGCTCACACACAGATGGCACGAGACGCACTTCGCATGCAGACGGTCGAGGCTCACGGCCCCTGCAGGGGCCGCGGGGTGTTTCCGCGCGAACGGCTCCTTGATGCGGGCGACGGTCGCAAAGGAGTTCTGCACCGTCTGCGCCTTCACTGCCGGCAGCGGTGCCGCCGCCAAGGCTGCCGTGGCCAAAAAACGCCTGCGCGACTCGTCCACAGCACCATCCTGCACCGCATTCGCGGCCGCAGCGGCGCTCTTGACAGACGCTCTCCATACGGGCGTATATGATATGGCGCCGTGCGGACATGCGTCGATACAGTCGAAGCAGACGACACAGCGCGCGGGGTCCACCGCATGCGAAGCGGAGTCGATGCACGAGCCCTTGCACTTGCGCTCACAGAGGCCGCACGCGACGCAACGGTCGGCGTCGATGCTTATCTTGAACAGCGCCGCACGCGACACCTCGCCCAACAGCGTGCCCACGGGACAGAACGTGTTACAATAGGCCCTTCCCCCGCGCCATGCCAGGATTCCCGTCACGGCGAGCATCACGAAGGCGATGGCGGCACTGACCCACGACACCGTGATCGGTTCGCGCGCGAAGGAGTCGCCCGCCACCAAGGCGAGAAAATTGTTGCACCCCTGCGCTATGGGGCGCAGACCGTCGTATACGACGCGGCCGAAGATACCGTAAGGGTCGACCAGGGCAACCGCGGCGCCCATACCTGCGGCGATGAGCAGGGCTGTCAGCGCCAACACGCCGTAACGCATCCACCGTCGGGGCCTACGGTAAGAGAGCCGCACAGCCGCATGTTTCGACGAGAGTTTCGCGACCGCATTCACGCCATCCTGCAGCACCCCGAGAGGGCACAGCACCGAGCAGTATATGCGACCGAACAGCAGTGTCAGCGCCGACAGTACGACCAGCGTGCCGACGCTCACAGCCATGACGGCGGGCACCACCTGCCACCGCGCCAGTACCGCCGCGGCACCGCGCAACTGGCCGACAGCGGCGTCGCGTCCCCAATCGGCGAAGAGCACAGCCAGCAGCGCGAAGCAGGCCGCAGCCGCAGATATACGTAATATCCTCAATATGTTTGTCCTCATCTTTCTAACGGTTTGCGGTTAACCCATACGTACGGCCTCGATCAGCTCCTCCACGCGGTCGATCTGCCGCGGTATGTCTATTCCCTGCGGGCACTTGGGCGAACACTCGTTGCAGCCGATGCAATGTTCGGCACGGCTGCGCTCGGCCACGGTATTGCGGTAGCGGTTGAGCAGACGGCGGCGACGGCGGCGGTACTCCTCGTCATGTTCGCCCGACGGGTCGGGCAGCAGCTGCTCGTCCGAACAACGGTTGTATACACGGAATATGCCCGCTATGTCGACCCCGTATGGGCAGGGCATGCAGTAGAAGCAGTCGGTGCAGTCGATGCGCGTATTGTTGCGGTATATGTCGGCGGCGCGCTGCAGCAGGGCCAGCTTTTCATCATCCAAAGGCTCGAAACCCGTCATCGTGGCGCAGTTCTCGACAACATGCTCCATGCGCGACATTCCGCTCAACACCGTAAGCACATAGGGATACGAGGCGCAGAACTTCAGCGCCCACGCCGCCGGCGTGAGCGACGCATCGGCCGTTGCAAGCAGAGATGTCACGCCCGCAGGCAGGTCGATCAGCGCGCCGCCGCGGATGGGCTCCATCACTATGACTGGAATCTTGCGGTCGGCCAGCATCGTATATAGCCGTTCGGCCTGCAGCTTCTTGTCGCGCCAGTCGAGCCAGTTCATCTGTATCTGCACGAAGTCCCACTCCACGGGCCGTGACAGCAGCCACTCGAAGAGCGCCATGTCGCCGTGGAACGAGAATCCGAGGTTGCGGATACGCCCTTCGGCCTTCAGTTCAAGAAGGTAATCGAGAACACCCTCGTCGATATATAGGTTCTGGAAGACATACTGGCGGCTGATGCTGTGGCACAGGTAGTAGTCGAAATACTCCACTCCGCACCGCTCGAGCTGCGTGGCGAAGATCTCCTTGGCCTCGGCCAGCGTCTTGGCCGTGGGCGGCATCTTGTCGGCCAGAAAGAAGCTCTCGCGCGGGTAACGTTTCAGAGCCTTGCCCACCATCCCCTCCGACGCCCCGCCATGGTACATCCACGCCGTGTCGAAGTAGTTGACGCCGTGGGCATAGGCGTAATCGAGCATCGCGAGCGTGGGCTCCTCGTCGATGGTGCCCGTATATCGGTCGCCCCCGACGGTAGGGAAACGCATGCAGCCGAACCCCAGAAGCGATACCTCGTCGCCGTTGCGCATGTTGCGGCGCAGCGTAACACGCCCGTCTGCCGAGGCCACGGGCGTCTGCGGCGCAGACACCCGCCTCTCCGGCGAGCATGCCGCAAGGCCCAGCGTACCTGCCGCAACACCCGCCGCAATGTTGCGGATGGCTTCCGCACGCGTCATGGGACGCGCGAAAATGCCGTTGCCGTATATCTTCTTATCTGCCATATCCGATAGGATTTTAATGTGCGGTACGTTCCGTACACGCCTTCATTGCACTTTGCCAGCGGCCTCGCGCTCGTGCACGAAACGCAGCAGGAGCGGATAGCCCGGGGCGCACATGTCGTGCCCGTAGCCGTCGAACTCGTAGAGCGTGACATCCTTATGTCCCGCCAGCAGGAGCATGCGCCGGAAATAGGCGTTCTCCTCATAGCGGCCCAGCATCTCCAACTCGCGGTCTCCCGAAAGTATAAGCATCGGTGGCGCATCACCGCGCACGTGGTAGAGCGGCGCGAGGCTGTCGATTACGGGCTGCCTGTCCGGAATACCGCGCACGCGACGCTCCTCGAAGTGCGTTATCACCTGCCCGCTGAAGGGTATTGCGCCCTTTATGCCGTCGGCATCCAAGCAGTAACGGGCCAGACGGCTTTTGTCGAGCGTAACCATGTCGACCAGATAACCGCCAGCCGAATGTCCCGCCAGATATACGCGCTCGGGACTGCCGCCGTAGGCCGATATGTTACCGAAGACCCACGCCACGGCCGCCGCCGCGTCATCGATGATATCCGTCACGGCCGCCCGCGGCGAGAGGCGGTAGCCGACGCCCACTACCACGACGCTGCCGTCGAGAAGCTCGCGCGGAATATCCTTGTTGCCGCCCGTGAGGCCGCCGCCGTGGAACCACACTATGACGGGCGCGTCGTGTGCGCCCTCGGGTGCCGCCACGTCGAGAAGGCAGCGTTCGGCGACATATTCGTCGCCCGAGCGGTACGATATGTTGCGTGTGAACGTATAGTTGGCCGCATGCGCCGCCGCCATGCACGACACGGCCGCCAGCACGGTCAGAATCCTTTTGATATTCATATACTGTTTACATTTTATCATTCTGAAATACGTTTCCTGCCGCATGTTACGCCTTGCGCAGCGCCTCGATGAAGTCGGGACGGTTCGTCCACAACGGCACAGTGGCGAACCACAGTTCGCGCGCCTCGGCCTGCGGCGAGGGGCGCTCGCCGCGTATCTCCGCCAAGAACTCCTCCGTCGCGGGGTGCTCCGCCGCCACGAACTCGCCGTACCACGCCTTGTGCCGCGTACGCAGCATGCGCAGCGCGTCACGATCGATGCCGCCGCAACGGCAGAAGCCGCACCACAGCGTCAGCAGGCTGTATTCGGGGCTCTTCATCGGGATGTCGAACATGGCCTCGTCGAAACACTCCCACTCCCCGAGTACGGGGTAGCAGAAGGCAAGCATCACAACTGCCTCCAGACGGTCCTCCTCGTCGCACTCCGTCAACCGCTCCCATATCGCCGCGGCCATCTCCACGTCTCCCGCCGAGAGGTGGTCCGCCGCCGATGCATAGAGCAGTTCCATGGCGGCACGCGCCTCGTCGTCGTCCCAATCCAGACGGGCATCGTCGTCGAGGCCCTCGATCAACCTCTGCACAGCCTCGAAACGCAGGCGGCACGCCTCCCTGCCGCGCCCGACGCGCTCGCACGCGCGTACCTCACGCAACGTACGCACGAAGTCGCCGCCGCTCAGGCGCAGCAGCCCCGACGCCGAGGGTGTAACCGAAAATCTTTTCATATCTGCCGAAAATCCGTCAAACAAAAACAACCCTCCCCGCGGCCCGCAGCGGCAGGCCGTACCATAACCGCCGCCGCGACGCACGCATCCCACGCGCCCGACGACGAAAATGCTGTCACGACACAGGATTCCCGAGGGTAACTCCATGCGAAAATAATAATTTTTCGGGGGAAAACGACATTTTTTCAGCCGATCATGCACGAACTTTCAAAATAATTACGATATTTGCACCCGAAAATAAGCCGCTACGGCTTACAAGCGTTGCCGAATTAGCTCAGTGGTAGAGCACTTCACTCGTAATGAAGGGGTCCCGAGTTCAAGTCTCGGATTCGGCTCACGGCAATGAAACATCCGCAGAACAATCTGCGGATGTTTTTACATCAAGCCTTCTAAATCCCAACAAAAGGGCGACATTTCTTTATCTTTTAAAGAGTGGCGTCCATCACCACCATAACACACTACAGCAAGCAATTTTTCCGCAACCTGCCTTTTTAAGGGAAATTCCCCTATTAAAAACACACTCCCTCAATTTACAAACAACAAAATACATAATCCACAACAACTTCTGTTGGAAAAAATCATTGTTTTTATGAATTTTGCGATGACAATACCCCTAAAGGTGTTGCGTATTGCAAAACATTTCCTAAATTTGTAACACTGTCAGAAACGGCAGCGACATATTGTTTAGTGAAAGTGTTTCGCTAATCCTTGACGACAAAATTTGGCGATTTTGATAAGCATAAGGATAGGCAATACAAACACTCATCACCGTACATAGGCATATATCGTTCCGATATATACTATTCGGTGTGGGGTATTGTTTATTTGTGCTTGGGCCACGCCAAATGCCTGTCGTCAGATAAACGAACAGCTCCACACTTGAACCGAATAACATTCTATATCTTTCTGATTATCAAATTATACATTCAATACTCGTTGTAATTTGATACCGCAAAGTTCCCGCGATTTATAAGTTTTTCTAAGAAAACAGTACATGCTATCAACCCATTTTTCTGTTCAAAAAGTGTGTTCTTTTGCATGAAAGCAATTTTGTTCGTCGAAAGTGCCCTAATATCGCAAAATTTAGCGTAATTTTGTAGCAAAATTCAGAGTGGTATGAAGTTGAACAGGATAAAAGATATTCTTGAGCAAAAAGGTATATCACAAACTTGGCTTGCAAAACAAGTTGGCAAGAGTTTCAGTACAATCAATAGTTACGCTTGCAACAGGTACCAGCCGGATTTGGAAACACTTTTAGCGATTTCAAAGATACTTCAAGTAGATTTGAAAGATTTGATAACTGACGAGAAAGAACGCCAATGATATAGATAACCGAATATTGAACTCCGAGTTTTGATGAGTTGAACTTCCGATAATAAAATATTATATGAACATGGGCATCAGTCATGAATTATCAGAGGAAGATGTAAAGTTCCGCTATATCAACGAAGCCATCACAAGCAAGGGATGGACAAAAGATAGTATTTTCATGGAACAACAAGTGAAATTTACCGATGGTAAAATCAGCTTGCATGGCAATATTGTGCATCGTGAAAAACCAAAGTTCGCTGACTATGTGCTTTATGTGAATAAAGCTACGCCAATCGCTATTATTGAAGCAAAGGATGCCAAGCATACTGTTTCCTATGGTTTACAACAAGCGATGGAATACGCAAAAATGCTCGATGTCAAATTTGCGTTCAGTTCTAATGGAGAGGGTTTTGCCGAGCATGATTTTCTAACCGGACAGGAACGATGTTTCGGTATGGATGAATTTCCGACCCGCGAAGAATTGATTGAACGGTATAAAAAAGAGATAAACGAAGGAAACGGGCTTAATGAACAGGAGGAAGCTGTCATTAACCAGCCATTGTGTAGCGGACAAAATATTTTCCCTCCAAGATATTATCAACTTAATGCTATAAATCGTACTATCAACGCCATTGCAAAAGGGCAAAACCGTATTTTACTTGTGATGGCTACCGGTACAGGTAAGACATACACTGCGTTTCAAATAGTCTGGAGACTGCTTAAGAGTGGATTAAAGAAAAAAGTTCTTTATCTGGCCGACCGCAATATATTGGTAGATCAATCCATTGAACAAGATTTCAAGCCTTTGGAAAAAGTAATCCATAAAATAGATTATTCCAAGGACAAGGACAAATTGAAGGAATTGCTTTCTCATCAAGTGTATTTTGCACTTTACCAGCAACTTATCGGACAAAATGATGCAAAAAACTATCGAGAGCTTTTCCCTAATCCGGATTATTTTGATCTCGTAATCATTGACGAGTGTCATAGAGGAAGTGCAAAAGATGACAGCAACTGGCGCACCATACTGGATTATTTTTCCTCTGCATCACACATCGGAATGACTGCAACGCCAAAAGAAACACGTTATCAATCAAGCATTGGATATTTTGGTGAGCCTGTTTATACATATAGTTTGAAAAACGGGATAGAAGATGGCTTCCTTGCTCCGTTTAAAGTCATAAATATTTCAACAAACATCGGGGATGAGTGGAGACCAATCAAAGGCCAAAAGGATATTTACGGCAATGAAATCGAAGACAGGATATACAACAACAGTGACTACGACTATAACATCGTGATTGAAGATCGCCATCGGGAAGTAGCACAAGAAATAACCAACTATCTCAAAAGCACAGACCGTATGGCAAAAACCATTGTATTTTGTGCTGATGAAGCGCATGCGGAGAGAATGCGAATCGCACTGGTCAATGCCAATGCAGATATGTGCAAAAAGAATCCCGACTATGTAGTCCGCATTACTGGCAGCGATGAATATGGCAAAGGGAAACTGGATTATTTTATTTCTGTTGCATCAAAATATCCGGTAATAGCTACGACCAGTAAATTACTATCAACTGGTGTTGACTGTAAAATGGTCAAACTCATAGTCCTCGACCAACAGATCGGCTCAATGACAGAGTTCAAGCAGATTATAGGACGAGGCACCCGCATTCGTGAAAAAGAAGGGAAAACACATTTTGTAGTAATGGACTTTCGCAATGTGACACGCCTTTTTGCTGATCCGGATTGGGATGGCCCGATAGAGATTGATCCAGATTATCCTCCGAAGCCATGTTCTGTTTGCGGCAAAAATCCTTGTGTCTGTCCAAAACCTACTCCACCTTCGGTATGTCCCGTCTGTGGCAAAAATCCTTGTGAGTGCCCGACACCGGTGCCACGACCAAAACCAATTGTGGATAAAAATGGTTGTGAAGTAAAAGTAATCAATAAAGTGGTTTCCGTTTATGATACGAACGGGAAACTACTTCGTACAGAAAGCATCACAGATTATACTAAGAAGAATATTATTGACACATATGCGACAATAGAAACCTTTACCTCTAAGTGGAATGCCCTAAAAAGGAAAAGCGAGATAGCGGAAATGCTTAAAGAAGCCGGTATTGACCTTGCGGTTCTGAAGCATGACCGGAATATGGATGATGTGGATGACTTTGACTTTATCTGTCATATTGCATACGGAAAGAAGACCTTGACAAGACGAGAACGAGCAGAGCAAGTAAAGAAACGAGATGTCTTTAGTAAATATGGAGAGCAAGCCAGACTCGTGCTTGAAGCTCTGCTTGACAAATATATGGACGAGGGTATTTCTGAACTGGAGAATCTTTCGGTTTTGAAAAACGATCCATTCAGAAGATTTGGCTCCCCTGCAAACATTGCCAGACTGTTTGGCGGCAAGCAAGGTTACCTTAATGCAGTAAACAATCTGACTCAACTGATATATAATGTAGCATAAAAAGAAAAGTAAAATATGAGTTTGTCGAATTTCGTAAAACGGATACGCAATATAATGCGCAATGATGCCGGTATCAATGGTGATGCACAGCGCATAGAGCAGATGGCATGGATGCTCTTTCTTAAAGTTTATGACGAGAAAGAGAATGACTGGGAAATGGAGGATGATTATAAATCCATTATTCCTGAAGAATGCCGTTGGCGTAATTGGGCTCACGATGATGGAAGCGGGCATGCCCTGACGGGAGATGACCTGCTATTATTTGTCAACAATGTGGTATTTGATAAACTCAAGAAGATAGAGATTACTCCCGACACACCTATCCGGCAAGCAATCGTAAGAACTGTTTTTGAAGATGCCAACCAATATATGAAAGATGGGGTACAACTCCGACAGGTTCTGAATGTAATTGACGATCTCAATCTTGCCGACTATGAAGAAAGTCATGCTTTCGGTGAAATTTACGAAAACATACTCAAGGAAATGCAGTCCGCCGGATCTTCCGGCGAGTTTTATACGCCGAGAGCTTTAACTGAATTTATGGCGGAAATAATTAAGCCGCAGATTGGGGAGAAGATGGCGGATTTTGCTTGTGGAACCGGTGGCTTTATTACCAGTTGGCTTGGAGAACTTGACAAGCGAGTGGTTACTGCTGAAGACAGAGAGAAGTTTAATCAATCTGTATTTGGTATCGAAAAGAAACAATTCCCTTATATGCTGTGTGTAACAAATCTCTTGCTCCATGGCATAGATAAGCCATTGGTATTTCATGACAACTCACTGACTAAAGATGTTCTCAACTATACGGAAGAGGATAAATTTGATGTCGTACTCATGAATCCTCCATATGGTGGGAACGAAAAAGCCGATGTCAAGTCTCATTTTCCTTCCGACATGCGAAGCAGTGAAACTGCCGACCTGTTCATGGTGCTTATCATGTATCGCTTGAAGAAAAACGGCAGAGCAGCCGTTATTGTTCCTGATGGCTTTCTGTTTGGCGCGGACAATACCAAGATAGCCATAAAGACAAAATTGTTGCGTGATTTTAATCTGCATACAATCATTCGATTGCCAGGAAGCATTTTTTCGCCTTACACCAGCATAGCAACGAATATTCTGTTTTTCAATAATGAAAAGGCAGAAGATTCACCTGTCGGTTACTCTACCAAAGAGACATGGTTCTATCGTTTGGATATGCCGGAGGGATACAAGCATTTCTCCAAAACAAAACCGATGCGTTTGGAACATTGTAATCCTATCAAAGAATGGTGGGATAACCGTAAGGAAATCATTATTGAGGAAGGGAACGAGAAAGCTCGCTGCTATTCAGTCGAAGACCTGATTGGTTCTGACTGCAATTTCGACTTATGCAAGTTCCCGAAAGAAGATGAAGAAATTTTGCCTCCGGCCGAGCTGCTGGCTGACTATTACAAAAAACGGGCGGCTCTTGACCATGAGATAGACAAGACCTTGGCCGAGATACAGAAAATTCTCGGTATAGAAATAGAAAGGTGACCTATTAGAAAAGAAAAAGAAGATGAATACAGAAACAACGATAGTGCAATATAACGATCCGGCGTACAGTGAACTTGTCAACCATATTACGGATTTATGGACGGAGGCTAAGGCCGATGCCATAACAGCCGTAAATGCACACCTTCTTGATGCGAACTGGAAGACAGGACAATATATTGTTGAATTTGAGCAAAAAGGGATGGCTCGGGCCGAATACGGCAAGCAACTTCTCGTAAATCTATCAAAGGACTTGACAATAAGATGCGGTCGTGGGTTCAGCCGGTCCAATTTAACCTATATGCGTAAACTCTATCTCGCTTTCCCAAAAAGTGAGACACTGTCTCACAAATTGACATGGAGTCATTATTTCGAGTTGTTGAAATGTGATGACCCTTTGGAGATGAAGTTCTACTTCACGGAATCCATACGCCAAGGCTGGAAAGTGCGGGAGCTGAAACGGCAAATAAAAAGTGCATTGTTTCAGCGGCTTGCATTGAGTACGGATAAGAAAGGAGTATTGGCTTTGGCAAACGAGGGGCATCAGGTGCTTACTCCACAGGATATTATTAGGGATCCTTTTGTCTTGGAATTTGCCGGACTTCCGCAGAAGAAACAGTACAAGGAAGGTGAATTGGAAGCAGCTCTGAAGGCCAATATGGAAAAGTTCTTACTGGAACTCGGACGGGGGTTTGCCTTCGTGGGGCGCCAGTTTGTGATGCACATTGGAAGCAGACGACTCAAGGTGGACTTGGTGTTCTATCATTGCATATTGAAATGTTATGTTCTGATAGACTTAAAACGGGGTGAGATCAAGCATGGAGACATAGGTCAGATGAATCTTTACCTGAACTATTTCAAGACAGAGATATGTCAGAATGATGATAATCCTCCTATCGGGATTGTGTTGGGCGCAAAGAAAGATGAGCTGCTGTTGGAGTATGCACTCGAAGGTATTACGAATCAACTTTTTGCTGCCAGATACCAATTATACCTCCCAAAGCGAGAAGAATTGCAGGCTCAACTTGACAAGATTCTTGACGAATATCCCGAATGATAAATATGTGAGACAGCGTTTCACATTTCAATACAGCAAATAAATGAACGGAAAACAACTTAAAAACAGCATACTTCAATGGGCGATACAGGGAAAACTTGTACCGCAAGATCCGAATGACGAACCTGCATCAGTACTTCTTGAACGGATTAGGGAGGAAAAGGCTCGGTTGGTCAAAGAGAAGAAAATCAAAAAAGACAAGAACGAATCCATTATCTATCGCGGTGAGGACAATTCCTATTATGAGAAGTTTCTCGCCACAGGGGAGGTGAAGTGCATTGACGAGGAGATTCCGTTTGAGATTCCACAAG
>CALUIK010000008.1 GCA_944320685.1 uncultured Alistipes sp. | reverse complement strand
GAGAAGCAAATGACCAGAATTATACAATTCTGGTCATTTACTCTAATGCTTCACCAACCACTTTTGGCATCATTACCCATGACAACCGCCCGCAAGGCCGTCAGCCTTCGAACCGCATCGGTGAAACCATCCTCGGCAAGCAGCCGCTCCAGCGTCAGATGCACGCGATAACGCCAATAATACGGCGTTATGGCAGGGACATTGATGCGCTCGGCATCGGGATCGTCGCTGCGGAGCGCCGAATCGATGGCCAGCCAATCCTGCAGCGGCAACACCGCAAGCATCGACGCCGAACGCATGTGGCGCTCCACGATACGGCGCGCGATCTCCGCCGTACAATCCCGCGGAGCACCTCCGCCGCAATGCAGGACATCGCGGTAATAGCACCGCGCCGCCTCCACATCCTCACGCCACCATCCGCGGAGTGTAGGCATGTCGTGCGTCGACGTGGCCGCCACCGACAGATAGGGGTAATGCGACGGATCGGCAAAGGCGACGCCGGCCTGCTTAGGCATACGTTCTATTTCAAGCGAGAGGATCATCTCGTCGGCCATCACCTCGGGCACACATGCGGGGATCATGCCCAGATCCTCGCCGCAGGCGAGCATCTGCGAGGCAGCTGTCAGCACAGGCAGCTTACGCAGCGCGCTCTCGCGCCATAACGCATCGTGGCGGCGGTAATAGAAATCGTCGTGCAGACGGCGGTACGCCTCACGATCGGCTTCGTCCAGAGCTCGGAACGCCGCCGTATCGCAACCGCCGATACGCGGGAAATACCCCTCCCCACATCCGTCGGCAGCAAGGAAAAGCACATCGGCCGACGACAGGTCGCAAGCCGCATGCAACCGCGGCTCGAAAGGGAACCCATAACCTTCGATCTCGCTCCGCGACATGGGCAACTGGGGATTGAAGTGTCCCAGCAGGGCGCTCGCCGCATTACGAGGAACCTCCCATATACGGAAGAAACCGAGTATATGGTCCAAACGGTAGGCATCGAAATACTCCCCCATCTTACGCAGGCGCCGCCGCCACCATCCGTAGCCGTCGGCTGCCATATGCTGCCAATCGTATGTCGGGAACCCCCAATTCTGCCCCTCGGCCGCAAAGGCGTCGGGCGGGGCTCCGGCCGACATTCCGAGATTGAACAACTCGGGACTTTGCCATGCGTCCGCTCCCGTCGGGGCCACCCCGATCGGGATATCACCCTTCAATGCCACACCCAACGAGTGTGCATAGTCGCGGGCCCGGCGCAACTGGCTGTCGAGGACATATTGCACGAATGAATGGTATTCCGTCTCCCGCCTGTGCAACGCAGCGTACCGTTCCGCCTCGACCCTGTCGTAATGCTCCAGCTGACCCCATAACGTGCGGTCGCCGTCGCCATATTCTTCGCGCAAGACACGGAAAACGGTGTAGGGGACAAGCCATTCGGCATTGGCCATCGCAAAACCGCGGCACTCCGCCGAAGCCACGACGTCATAGCCGCAAATGTCATATATACGGCGCAGGAAATTCTCTTTCAAGGCCATCGCCGCCTCGTAATCGACCTCGGGAAGGGCGTTGAGCTCCTCTCCACGCGGCGAAAGCTCGGCAAGCAATGTATCGATCCTCTCGGCCTGCGCCGCCGTACATACCTGACGGCACATCTCTGCCGCATCGGCACAACAGACATACAACGGATGCAGGGCAAAGCACGAAAGCGGGTTGTAGGGATATGAGTCACGCCACGTGCCTGTCACCGAAGTATCGTTCACCGGCAGGAGTTGGATGACCGACATTCCCGCTGCCGCCGCCCACTCGGACAGAAGCCCGATATCGCGGAACTCCCCCACACCCCAGTCGCGCACGCTGCGCAGCGAGAACAGGGGCACGGCGATACCGGCCCCGCGCCAGCGGGGTCGGCCGTCACGCAGGCGCAACCCTGTCTCCACGACAGCGACGCCGCCGTCCGCGGCGGGCAGGCGGCGGTTGCCGCCCCCCTCCCAGCACGACAGCGCTCCCGCCGCACGGTCCCTGACTACGAACTTGTACTCCGAGCCGGCCGCCTCGCACGGCAGCAATACACGCCACAGAGGGGCGTCGGCGTCGCTCATCTCCACAGCCCGTGAGACATTCCATCCGCCCAGAGCCTCCGCAGCACCCGCTATAGCCAGCGTCTCGCTACCGCACAGCGTCGGTGCCTCCACTTCAACGAGGATATACCCCGATGCCGCGACTGCCGCGACATCGCGACTGCCGCGACGGAATACCGCATCGGTAAACAGCGATGACATGAATACCGCATCGGTCGGCCGTTCGTACCAACGGTCGTACACCTCCATCCGTGCCACATTCTGCGGCAGGCGGAGCGTATGCGCCCCGACGTCAGGTTCCGTACGCAGTTGCCGGCCGTCGGAGCAGACACAATAACGGTAATGAACCTCCCGTCCATCCAGTTCTCTCGTGCCGCGCCACAGGCCGCCGCCGGAGTACTGCATATCCACCGACGCACCGTCATCGAAGAGGATTCGCAGCGAAGCGTCGAAGGCAAAATACTCTATATGAAAAATGACTGTCATTCCATTCCTACAGTTTATGGCCGCATCAACGCTTCGGGAAGAGGCAGGTGTATACGCGAGGCCGAGAGCAGCGCCCCTAAGAAGGCGAACGCCGCCGCCACGAACAGAGGCGTCATGGTAGTCTCACCGCCGTGCCAATGGAAGAAGAAGGCCACCAACGCCGCGCCAGCCGTCTGTCCCGTAAGCCGTGCCGTAGCCAGCATGCCGCTGGCCGAACCGCTACGGTGCTGCGGCGCCGACGCGATCATGATACTGTTGTTGGGCGACTGGAACAGTCCGAAACCCATGCCGCACACCACAAGCCGCCAGATTATGTCGAAATCCGAAGGCTCCGCCGGCAGCAGGCCCAGCATCACAAGGCCCGCTGTCATGACGAGCAGCCCCGTCAGGCCCAGATAGCCCGCATGTATATGTTCGGCCAAGACACCGGCCACGGGAGCCACCACCATGATGACCATAGGCCATGCCGTGAAGATTAGGCCTGTGCTTACGGCGTCGTAGCCCATGCTGTGCTGCAGGATGAATGGCAGCGACACCATAGCCAGCATCTGCGCCGTAAAAGAACATATCGACGTAACGATCGAAAGCGAGAAGATCGGTATCTTCAACAGATCGAACGGCAGTATCGGCATCGTCTTGTGCAACTGGTCCTTAACGAAACGCCACGCCACGACGACGGTGACGGCCGCCATCACGATCCACGCATGTATCGCCATGCTGTGAGAATATCCTTCAACGCAGGCCATGGCAAGACCGAACGAAAGGGCGCACATTACGCCGCTGCGCCAGTCGAAGCGACGCCCTTCGACCCGAACTGGGTTCTGCGGCAGGAAACGGCAGCTGAGAACAAAAGCGACAAGGCCGATAGGCAGATTCACGGCAAAGAGCCAGTGCCATGTCGTCACGGAGAGTATCGCCGCCGCCACCGACGGCCCCGCCACCGACGAGACGGCCACGACCGTAGCGTTGATACCCATACCGCGCCCCAGCATATGGCGCGGATATATGATACGTATCAACGTCGTGTTAACGCTCGTGATGGCCGCCGCGCCTATGCCCTGCGCCGCACGCCACGCGATAAGCGAGACGAAGGTCGACGAGAGGGCGCAGCCCGCCGACGCGGCCGTAAAAAGTACAAGGCCCGAAATGTATATACGGCGATAACCGATAATATCGCCCATATTAGAGAATATGAGCAGTGTGGTTATCAACGCCAGCTGATAGGCATTTACTATCCACACCGAATTGGCCGACGATATGCCGAACTCCGCCGCCAGTGTGGGCAGTGCCACGTTGGCGATAACGCTGTCGACAACCGAAACCGACACACCGAACGCCACAGCGACAATGGCCCCCCACCGCAGGGGTACGGGCAGCCCGTTCCACTCGGTATTTCCGATAATGTTTGTCATGATCCGAGAAATCCTGCGGCAAAATTACAAAAAACCGCCGCCACAAGCAAGCCTCACGCCGGCACCGGCTACCCGTCCCTGACAGCCGTATCGGAGACAGGGATGATACCGACACGGCAGCGACAACGGCGTATGGCGCTACACGGCGGAGACACGCCCGAATCAGAAATCCTTGCCCACGAAGCTGGCGCCCGACGAAACAGCCCCCGATGCCGGCACCCTCCTCTCCGCCGCATTGAAGGCATAGCTCAACGACAGCACGATGTTGGGATAATAGGGCCGCACATGCGTCGTCGACACCAGCGTCGGCGTAGCGCGGCGGTTGTCATAGCGCGCCGTACGGAAGATGTCGTGCACGACGAGCGAGGCCGACACCTTGTCGCGCCATAGCTGCTGCCGCACCGCGAGGTCGAAATAACAGTATGCCTCCTCACGGCCCTGTGTCAGGACCGTGGGGCCCACCACGTTGGCATCGAACTGCACGCGCGTGGTCTTGCCGATCGAAAAGTTGTTGATCCACCCCACCGAATAACTCGTGTTGGAGGCATCGGCACAACCCTCGTACTCGCTCGTGAAACGGTAGCGGAATACACTGCCGTTGACGGTCATGTTCCACCACCGCGCCGCCTTGACGCGGGCATTCAGCTCGACTCCCGCGGCGAGGTCGCGGCCGGCGTTTATGAGCGAATCGAGCGTCACCCCGGGCTCGTAGGCCACACGCACGCGGTCGATCATGCCGCGGCGCGAACGCAGGAATCCCGTCACGGCAACGGAGTTCTCTTCGGCAATGGTCTTACGGTAACCGATCTCGGCCGAATGGATATATTCGGGGTGTATGTCGGGATTGCCTATCTGCTTGGTATAATAATCCTCGTAGGTTATATACGGTTCCAGCTGCCATATTCCCGGACGGTTCGTACGGTATGAGTATGCAGCCGAGACGACATTGCCGCCGCCGGCGTCGTATGCCGCATGCGCCGAGGGGAAGAGCTCCAGACGCTTTATGTAACGGTCGGCACCCTCGACGTCAATCGTCAGTTCGTCGATGGTGTTGTCGGCGCGCAGGCCCGCATCGAAAGAGACGCGCCCCACCTCGTCGCTCACCATAACATAGGCGGAATGTATCTGACGGCGGTAGAAGAACGGGGCACTCAAGTCGTCCTGCCACTCGAAATCGAGTTTGCCGCGATCCCAATACTTGATGTTGTAACCGCCGTGTTCGCTGTATGAAGTATATTGGTATCCTACCTCCAGCGACCCCTGTTCGCGGTAGTTGAGCAGGTAGGATACACCGCCGTCGAAATCCCAGTGGTGCTCCTTCTCGTAACCGCGCGTACCCTCGTAACGTTCGCCCGCAGTGTCGAACATGTTGCTCTCGGTATATTCCAGCGCATACCAGTCGTAACGCAGGCGCCCCGTCACGGCTAAGCGGTCGCCACGCTCGTTGAGACGGACGGTATAGTCGGTTGAAAGCTGTGCAAGACTCTTCTCGTTAGAGTAACGGTCGTGGCTGTCGTAGAGGTTGTCGTTGAGCAGTGCGTCGCCCTGCATGCGATGCTCGTAATAGCTCATGTCGCCGCCGCGCGCCGTTTTCGTGTCGCCGCTTTGGAACTCGACATTCAGGTCGTGGCCGCCACGGCTGTATTCCCACCCCACACGGCCGATATACGACGAATTGTTGCTGTGGCGTATGCCGTCGGCGTCGGACGTGGTGACAAAGTCATCGACAATGGTGGTTTTGCTCTGCTCGAAATCGCTCTTGCCCTTGATCTCGGCGGCCGCGCCGCCGACATACCACCGACTGTAGCCGTGTCGGTACGACAGCAGCACATCGCCGTTCCACATGCCGACAGTACTGCCCGAAAGATTGACCGCTCCGCTGACCCCCTCGTCGTCATGGCGCTTGGTCGTAATGTTTATTATGCCCACGTCACCGTCCGTACGGTAACGCGCCGACGGTGTCGTGATGATCTCTATCTGGTCGATGTTCGAGGCGGCGACCTGCTCCAGCGCCTGCGTCCCCTCCAGCATGCTCTGCTTGCCGTCGACATATACAAGGAAACCCGTACTGCCGCGGAACGACACCTCGCCGTCGGCATCTATACGCACCGAGGGCGTCGACCGCAGCACGTCGACGGCCGTACCGCCCGACGCCGACAACGCCGCCGAGGCATTCACCGCCTGACGGTCGAGTTTGTATACGATCCTGCTGCGCTCGCCCCGCACGACAACCTCTTCGAGGCCGTTCTCAATCATCGACAACCGCACCTCGCCCAAGTCGACAGTGCACCCGTCCTTGAAATCGAGCTCCCCGCTCTCGTATGGCACATATCCTACCAGCATTACCGTAACGGCGAAACGCCCTTCGCGCACATGCCCTATCTCGAAGGTGCCGTTGCGCACTGTCGTCATGGCGACGGTACGGTTCTCGGCATCGGTCACGACGACATCGGCATACTCTATGGCCGCCCCTGTAGCAGCAT
Organism: uncultured Alistipes sp.; assembly: GCA_944320685.1. GTDB lineage: Bacteria > Bacteroidota > Bacteroidia > Bacteroidales > Rikenellaceae > Alistipes. Next base: position 105,074 of record CALUIK010000008.1, on the reverse strand, counting down.
CCGTCACTCGGCCGCGCAACGACGGTCCGGTCCCTTGGGCCGTGGCCGTACATACCTGCACGAGCATGAAAAAAACTACAATATAACGTATCATCTGACAAATGTAGAATTACGGCCTGCGAGGCCGCCGCATTTCGGCGTAAAGATACCAAAAATGGCCGATACTGCCGCCTCTCGGGGCAAGAATCGGCCGCACGGCAAATCATTCGTGCATAAAAATCCCGCAAGAGCCTTCTATCTGCGGCGTAGCGACCGCAGCAGATCCTTCCTTTCGTCGCTTATGCGGCAGCTCTCGACAGCCTTCTGTATGGCTTTGTTGTGCACCTCGCGGTCGAGGCAGCCGCAGCGCAGCACTCCGATGGCGGCATCCCACTGTTTGACCAGCGCCACGCTGATATACCATGCCACAGCCATGCGTACGTAGTATTCGTCGCTCTTCAGGCCGCAAATCCAATCGAGGTGCTCGGCACGGAAATGCTCGTCGAGGAAGAATCCCAGCAGCGAGACCACCGCAAAACGTACCGTATACGTATGTCCGCTCCGCAGCCAGCGTACGATGGCAGCCTCGGCCTGTACGGGATAGCGGGAGAAAAGCTTGGGCGAGATCATGTCGCACGTGGCCCAATTGTCGACATAGGGCAGAAGGCGGTCCAGTTCCGCAATCAGGCGGCCGATCTCCTTCGTGCGCCGTGTAACAAGTTCCCCGTGCAGGTTATATTCCTCGTAATAGCGGTGCGGCAGCTCGGCAAGGAACCGCTCCGACATGGCGTCGTCGCGCGACAGTTCACGGGCATAACGCCTCAACTGCGGCGTCCGCACGCCGATGATACGTCCCGGCGCTACCGTCGGAATCAGCCGCGCATGGAACGCACGGTACGGCTCGTCGGCCATCGAGCGCAGTTCTCGTTCGATACGCTCAATAACATTTTCAGTCATGTCGGTCTATCTTATTTCCTTAATGAATGCCTCAACCTCAGCACGTGTCGGCGCCGCCGACTGCGCCCCCATGCGCGTGACGCTTATGGCCGCCGCAACGCCCGCCATACGGGCCGCCTCGGCAAGGGTGCGGCCTTCGGCCATGCAGCAGGCCAGCACGCCGTTGAATGTGTCGCCCGCAGCCGTTGTATCGACAGCTTCCACACGCACGGCCTCCACATGTTCGAAGTGCACGCCGTCATACACCAGCGACCCTTCGCCGCCCAGCGTGATGATTACATTGCGCACGCCCATTGCATGGATCGCCTCGGCCGCACGCCGCGCACTCCCGGTATCCGTCACCTCTATCCCCGATATACGCGCCGCTTCGCTGCGGTTAGGCGTTATTGCCTCCAGCCGCGACAACAGTTCCGCGCCCAACGGTTCGGTAGGTGCAGGCGCAGGGTTCAGTATCACGGGCACGCCCGCTGCCGCAGCCACCTCGGCGGCATACGCAACGGTCGACACCGGCACCTCCAGCTGCATAAGCACCACATCGGCCGCACATATCTCCCCTGCCGCACGGTCGATGTCCTCCCTGCCGAGAGCCATATTGGCTCCCGACGCCACTACGATCGAGTTCTCACCCTCGGCATTGACCGAGATGAGTGCGACACCCGACGAGTGTTCCCCGTCTATCGTGACATACGAGGTGTCGATGCCGTCCCCGCGCATCGCCGCGAGCGTCTGCCGTCCGAACATGTCGTCCCCGACACGCGCCACGAACGACACACGGCCTCCGTAACGGGTCGCGGCCACGGCCTGATTGGCCCCCTTGCCGCCGGCATTCATCATGAACTCTCCGCCGAGGACGGTCTCCCCCGCCGCCGGCAGGCGCGGCGCCTTGACCACCATATCGGTATTGCTGCTGCCTATGACAACGATCCTTTTCATCCGCACGATGTTTTCTCCTCCAAAGATACCTTTTTTTCGGCGTACGGCAAAAAACGGCGCGGACGAAGACCTGCATCCCCGCCCGCGCACATCTCCATCTACATTCGCCTCCGAAGCATCACTTCAGCCGCAGGATACGGCGAAAGCAGGCGTCGCGGTTGTAAAGGAACTCCTCGCCGTATATGTCCTCGTCGGTCCCGTAATACGGCGCATAATACTTCTTGAAGCTGCGTACCGGCACCTCGACCTCGACATGGCCCATATAGCAATCCTCGGGGCGTCCATCACGCGCCCCTGTCACCTCCAGTGCCAGAGGTATGCGGTAGACGATCTTCGAGTGGTCGAGAAATCCCGGCATAGGCGTTGTCCCCACCCCGAGCAGGAAACCCGACCTCTGGCCTACGCTCACCAGACGGTCATCCACGGCACAAGCCGAGAGCAGCGACCCCGTAGACGAGTAGCACCTGTCGGCATCGAATATGACATATATCTTGCCGCCATAGCGGAGCGACCGCTCCGACGGCACGATCTTGTCCGTCCCCGGCACGGCATAGAGCGTATCGCGGCCATAGACCACACGTTCGGCTTTTGTCCCCATCTCCTCGGCACGCCAGCGCTCCTTGAAGGCCATACGGCAGTCGGGCGCGATCGTCCTGTCGGTTATCGCCGCCAGAAGGTCCATCCACGCCAGATCGCTGCCGCCGCCGTTGCCACGCACGTCTATCACCACCTTGTCTATACGGCGTCCGGCATACGCCTGCAGTTGCTCGCATATCTCGGCGCTCACCTGCGGCGACATCGACGGCAGGCGCACGAACAGTATGCCGTCGCGCCCGAAGTAACGCACGCCGCGGAAACCGGCATTGGGCCCCCTCTCCGCCTCCGCGCGCGTCCCGTCGAGGTCCACCGTGCGCGTGCGGCCGCCGTGACGGATCGTCCACGTATTGCGGTCGGCGGCGCCGATGGTGCGCGGGTCGTTCAGATCGACCGTATAGAACTTGCCGCGCTCCCAGTCCCACAGCGTATTGGCCTGCATGCGCATATTCGCCCCCGCGGCATATTCGTCGATCGGGATACCGCCCACAGCCAGAAGGCGAGCCCCCGACGGCACTACCTCCCCGCCCGTCTCGGCATCGACCTGCCGCAGCGTATAGTAACGGCCGCCGACATACTTAACGGCACGTTTCTGGTCATATCCGAAGGTATTATAGCGCTTCGACCACTCGCTCGTTATGGCCGACTCCTCGCGGCACCACGACTCCCACGACAGGCTCACGTGCTGGTCGTTGCAGGCGAACATCGTCTGCATGATAATGCTGAAGAAGCCCGACTCGCACGTCACCGTGTCGATAGCGCCGCGCAGGCTGTCGATACGCGCATAGGCATCGTATCCCGTGACCAGACGCTGCACCTCGCCGTGAGGCCAATATTTGTGCAGCACCATGCGCAGGCTGTCGTAATCCATATACATCTGCTCCTTCGTCAGTTTCGGCAGCTCCCGCTGCTGTGCCGCGGCACGCCGCGGAAACGGCAGCCACGCCGCAACAACCATAACGGCCACAACCGCCGCACGCAGGCCGCGCCGCCGCATCTCACCGCACGGGCGGCTTGTGCCGCATTCGCAAAAATTTCTCATAATTATAATACTTAAGGTTGGTAAAATCTATTCTGCTTAGCCTTGTCTCACATATATAGACACAAAAATCCCCTGTCGGTTACACCTTTATAAAAACCGTTAAGCCCCCCTCCTCGACAACATACCGTCACCGAGGGGAGGGGACTTGACAATAAGCCGAAAGGCACGTCAGATTATGCCGAAGGCAATCTCCATCATATTGGTAAAACTCGTCTGGCGCTCCTCGGCCGAGCAGGCCTCGCCCGTAATCAGAGAGTCCGAGACGGTACATATACAAAGCGCCTCGCCGCCGCAGCGCGCGGCATTCATATAGAGCGCCGCAGCCTCCATCTCGACGGCCAGTACCCCCATCTTCCGCCACTGCTTCCAGCTCTCGGCATCGTCGCCGTAGAAGAAGTCGCTCGCAAGCAGGTTGCCCACCTTGTAGCTGACTCCCAGTTCCTCGGCCTTCCCGACGGCGGCTCGCACCAGCCCGAAGTCCGCAATCGGGGCGAAAGTTCCGGGCAAACGATATTGAGAGGCGTAGTTCGAATCGGTGCACGAACCCATGCCTATCACGACGTCGCCCATCTTCACGCCTTCGTTGATCGAACCGGCTGACCCCGTACGGATGATACGCTTGACACCGTAGAAGTTGAACAGCTCGTACGAATAGATGCCTATCGACGGCATACCCATGCCGTGGCCCTGCACCGAGACGCGCTTGCCTTTATATATCCCCGTGAAGCCCAGCATGCCGCGCACGGAGTTGTACTGAACAGGATTCTCGAGGAAACGCTCCGCCATGAACTTGGCGCGCAACGGGTCGCCTGCCATGATGACACGGTCGGCGATCTCCCCATCCTTTGCCCCGATATGGGGTGTAGGTACCTTTGCCATAAGCGAACTGTTAAAGGTTATTCTTCTCGATGTCCTTGAAATAGCGGTAGGTATTCACTTTCAGCTCGCCCACGGCCGGTTCATCACATACCAGCACCCCCTTCGGGTGGCTCTGCAGCGCCGTGATGGTCCATGCGTGCGACAGGGCCCCCTCGACGCATTGCTGTACGGCGCGCGCCTTCTTGTGTCCCAGCGCCAGCACCATCACCTCGTGTGCCGAGCATACCGTGCCGACGCCCACTGTCAGCGCCAGCTTGGGCACCTTCGTCACGTCACCGCCGAAGAAACGCGAGTTGACGATGATCGTATCCTCCGTAAGTGTCTTGACGCGCGTACGAGAGTCGAGCGACGAGAAGGGCTCGTTGAAGGCCAGATGGCCGTCCTCGCCCACACCGCCGATGAAGAGGTCAATGCCGCCCGCAGCCTCGATACGGCGCTCGTAATCGTCGCACTCGGCCTGAAGGTCCGCGGCATTGCCGTTCAGGATGTTGACATTCTCGCGCTTGATGTCGATATGAGAGAAAAAGTTGTTCCACATGAACGAATGATAGCTCTCGGGATGTTCCTCGGGCAGGCCTACGTACTCATCCATGTTGAACGTGACAACATTGGCAAACGACACCTTGCCCGCCTTGTTAAGCGCAATCAACTCCTTATACATGCCCAAAGGCGTAGAACCCGTAGGCAGACCCAGAACGAAAGGTTTGCCGCTGACGGCAGCCTTGGCATTGATACGGGCGACGACATGCTCCGCAGCCCAACGGCCTGCCTCGGCGGCCGTATTCTCTATGATCAGTCTCATAATTTACCCTTGTTTTTATAATTTCATCTTCACGAACACTTCTATTGCCTGATATTCGGCCATTCCCAGCAGGTCGTACAGACGCGCCGTATTCTGCGTGCGCTCCTCGGCCCTCTGCCAGAACTCACGGCTGTCGTCGCCAGGGAAGGGGACTATATCCTTCTGCGAAAGGTGGCGGTAAATGGCGTGACGTTTCTTGATGAGCTCGTCGGGACTCAAAGGCACCGCCATGTCGACCATGCCGATCTCCCACTCCATCCACGCGCCGCGGTAGAGCCATACGACGCAATCCTTGAGCCACTCTTCACCCTCGAGGCGGCCCAACGCCTCCAATACCGCCTCCGTGCAGACACGGTGCGTACCGTGCGGGTCGGCCAGATCTCCCGCCAGATATATCTGGTGCGGCTTGATCTTCTGCAGCAGGTCGATGATGATCTCTATATCCTTGTCGGTACGCTGGCCCTTCTTGATACCGCCCGTCTCGTAGAACGGAAGGTTGAGGAAGTGGGCGTTCGTATTCTCGTTCAGTCCGAACGAACGCACCGCGGCACGTGCCTCGGCACGGCGTATCGCACCCTTGATGTCGAGAAGCGCACGCGGCTCGGGCTCGCCCTTCTTCTTCGAGGCGATGATCTTGCGTACTTCGTCTACATGGTCGCCGAAGCCGAGTTCACGAGCCGTGTCGAGGTTCTGGATCACCACGTCATCGTGTACGGCCACATTGCCCGACGTCTCGTATGCAACGTGTACATCGTGCCCCTGCTCCACAAGGCGGATGAACGTACCGCCCATCGAGATCACGTCGTCGTCGGGATGGGGCGAGAAGATCACCACGCGCTTGGGGAAAGGCGTAGACGGCACGGGGCGCGTCGAATCGTCGGCATTGGGCTTGCCTCCGGGCCAGCCGGTGATGGTATGCTGCAGGTCGTTGAAAACCTTGATATTGACTGCATCATAAGAAATACCCACGGCATCGAGCAGCGCTCCCAGCGAATTCTCGATATAATCCTTATAAGTAAGTTTCAGGATAGGCTTCTGCACAACGCCACAAAGCCATACCACGGCCTTGCGTACAAGACGCGGCGTCCAATCGCACGGACCTACAAGCCACGGCGCCTTCTTCGCCGTAAGACAGTCGGCGGCGGGGTCGTCCACGACAGCCTCGATATTGGGATGGTTCTGCAGCATCGACGCAGGTATGAGCGTCGAGGGCTCGCCCTCGACAACCTTGCGCACGATCTCGGCCTTGTCCTCGCCCCATGCCATGATGATGATCTTCTTGGCGTTCATAACCGTATTGAGGCCCATCGTGATGGCCATCTTTGGGGTATTCTCCACACCGAAAAAGAGTCCCGACTGCGCCTTGCGCGACTGGTAGGTCAGCTGCACCATGCGCGTAGTCGATTTGGCATACGACCCGGGCTCATTGAAGCCGATCTGTCCCTGCACGCCGAAACCTATCACCATAAGATCGATATTACGCGCCATACGGTCATACTGGGCGCAATATTCCGACACTTTGTCCACAGGAATAGTGCCGTCGATGATATGCACGTTCTCGGGCACGATGTCCACATGGCTCAAGAAATCCTCGTGTATGCGGTAGTTGCGGCTCTGCTGCTCCGTGGCCCTGATGGGATAGAACTCGTCGATGCTGTACACCTCGACGCCCTTGAACGACACCTCGCGGCGCTGGTAGCGTTTCACCAGCTCGCGATATACGCCCAGCGGCGTCTGCCCCGTAGTAAGACCGAGAGCGAAGAGGCGCTTGCCGCCATTCTGCTCATGCTCGCGGATGGCCCCCACGATCATGTCGGCCACATAATTCACGCCGTCGCTCTCCGACTCGAAGATCGATGTGGGAATCTTCTCGTAGCGGTGGATTATGTCCTTCGGGGTGCCCTCGACGATCAGACCACCGTCCTGAGGTAACGAATACTTGCTTTTCATGATTTCTGACTTATTTAATATTAAACACTCTCGACATCAGACAGCCCCACGTTCAGCGGGCGGACATGTTCAAACGTATAACGCATTTGGCACACGGCCATATATGCAAATGTAGGAAATTATTTTCATATCCTCGCCTGCAGAACTAAAATATCGAAAGACAAATCACCATTTTCGGCTAATATCCTATCGCGTACGCGGCCCGATACGGAAAATCGGAAACCACGATGAGGCAGGCCCGTCTTTCCACTCTTAACACGGGCAGAATACACCGGCATCTGCTGCTGCGCGGCACGAAGGCCCGCAACGGCAGAAAGAAATTTTTTCGCAAAAATATAATGCCGGCATATGCCTTTTTGAAGAATATTGTATTATCTTTGCTTTTGGATTTCGTTTCGAAACCGTTTCGCAATACAACATTACACAACACGACACAAACAACGAATTTACAAACCTAACATAGCATGAAAAAGATTCTTATGCTCGCAGCGTGCCTTTTCGCCGTCTCGGCGATAAGCGCCCAGACACAGGTGATCGCCCACCGCGGCTTCCATGCCAAGAGCGGCTCCTACGACAACACCATCTCAAGTCTTAAAAACGCACAGGAGCTGGGCGTATACGGCTCGGAGTGCGACGTCAACGAAACGGCCGACGGCGTGCTTGTGGTTATCCACGGCATCATGCACGGCAAACTTAACGTCCAGAAGACCGACTATGCCACCCTGTATGCACAGGCCCTGAGCAACGGCGAAAGAATCCCCACCCTCGACGAATACCTCGAACAGGCGGCGAAGAATACCGCCACGAAACTAATCATCGAGATCAAAGACCACTCAACGCCCGAACAGGAGACCCGCGTAGTAAAGAACACTATCGCCGCCGTCAAGCGCCACAAACTCCAGAACGACGTCGAGTACATCGCATTCCGCCAGCATGTGTGCGACGAGGTGCTGAAATATGCCCCCAAAGGTACGAAGATCGCCTATCTCAACGGGACACTTACGCCCGAATACTGCAAAGGCCTCGGATATACCGGTATCGACTACAATATCTCCACGATGAAGAAACATCCCGAATGGATCAAGCAGTGCCATGACCTCGGCATGACCGTAAACGTATGGACGGTCAATGACACCGCAGCACTGCAATGGTGCATCGACAACGGCGTAGACTACATCACCACCGACAACCCCGTCGAAGCCAACCGTCTGCTCGGCAAATAAACAGGCAGCCTGCAGCCGGAACGACCGCCCGCCCCAAAACGGCGGGTTTTTTCACGGCGTGCGGTTACCTCCACAACCGTACGGCAGAAAAACGCCACGCTCAAAAAAACACGCCCGCCGCAATGTTAAGTTTATGTTAACAAGCACAGCAGTTATTGGCTGCCGCCGCGCGTTGGGCTATATTTGTTGTATAATTTGCGGTTATGCCGCAACGAAATCCGTCCGCAGCGATAACCGCCCCACAGCCGGCGGCATGCAGCGGCGGCAAGCCGGATTACGCCTGCGGTACCCATAGAGCGCGGTCGTGGCACCGCTTCGCGAAGAATCATTCGGCATGGAATTCATCTACACATTCATGCTCGCGGCGATGATATTGCTCGCCGTCACGGGCTTGTCCATAGGTGTCATGAACGTCGTGTCGGGATGGTTCATTACGTGACTCGTCGCACTGGCGATAACCTTCTGCGTCGGCCTGCTTCTCTTATACGGCGGGAACATGGCCATCGCGGCCGTAACGCTCTTGTGCGGATGGATGCTCTACCGCCGCAACCGCCGCAAGAACCGTAAAGCCGCGAATGAGAGACACAGGACCGAGGACCCGCAGAACATGGAAGAAGCGGTAAAGGCCACCATCGACGACGTCGCAGCGACCATGCAACAGACTACAAAGATATATTACCGTACCCTGCCCGCAGTCTTCCGCGAGAACCGCAAGGCACTCAAAGAGGCGGTGCAGCAGAGCGAGGAGCTCTACGGAGCGTCGCGCGAACGCAAATACGGTCTTATGCACATGCTCTCGCACATGAAAGAGAGCGAGGTGAATACGGCGCAATATTACGTACAGGTCGTCGACTACATGGGCGAGATAGCCCAAGCGCTGCTACACATCACCCGCCCCTGCTTCGAGCATATAGACAACAACCACGAAGGTCTGTCGAACGAACAGGTGGAGGACCTGATGAAAATAAACGATGAGGTGGAGACCATCTTCTCGCGCATGAACGCCATGCTGAAAAGCAACGACTACGCCGATTTCGACACGATCATCGAGTTGCGCGACGAACTGTTCGAATCGATATCAGGGGCCATCGCCAACCAGTTGTGCCACATTCGCACAAGGAAAACGTCGACAAAAGCCAACATGCTGTATCTCAACATACTCGGCGAAACGAAGACAATAGTGCTGCAATCGCTCAATCTGGTCAAGTCGCAGCGTTACTTCCTCGAACACAAAACACGACAACAAATATGAATCTCAAATTCGGAATAGACGACCGCCCGCGTTTCGGGCAACTGATGCTCTACAGCCTTCAATGGTTCGTCCTGGCCATAGCCGTAGTGACCACATCCCTCTTCATCGCCGTCGGCCCGCCCGCCGAACGGGTACTCTACGCGCAAAAGGTATTCGCGCTAATGGGCATAACCACCATACTGCAGGTATTCTGGGGGCACCGCCTGCCGATCGTGGTAGGCCCCGCTGCCGTACTGCTGGTGGGCATAATCACGGCCCTCGCCTCGCAGGGCGCCGAGACGGATACCGGCAAGATCTACACCTCGCTCATCGTGGGCGGCGCCATCGTCACACTCGTGGCCGCAGGACGCCTGCTCGAACGCATACAACGCATATTCACACCCCGCATAGTGGTGGTCATACTGATGCTGATAGCCTTCACCCTCTCGCCTACCATCCGCAACCTCATATTCCCCGCAGGAGAGGAGGAACGCTACGCATTCGGGCTGTGGTTCACCCTCATAGGAGTATTCTCGATGGCCGTAGCATCACATGCCGCGCGAGGCGTGTGGAAATCGGTTGTGATACCCGCGGCGCTGGTCATAGGCAGCATCGTCTACTACACGATATACGGCGGATTCGGCGAGGTGTTCGCGTCGTACACCGAATCCGAGGGGCCGCTGCTGCTGCCGCACCTCAAATTCGACGGCGGGATGATCGCCGCATTCATCTTCTGCTACGTGGCGCTGCTCATAAACGACATAGGCTCGATACAGTCGCTCGGCGCCATGCTCGAAACACCCGACACAGACAAACGGTGCCGCCGCGGTATCGGCATCACTGGCGCCATGAACATGGTGGCAGGCGCATTGGGCGTCATAGGCCCCGTCAACTACTCCATGTCGCCGGGTGTGATCGCCTCGTCGTCATGCGCCTCGCGCTATGCCCTCCTGCCACCGGGCATAGGGCTCATGGCCTGCGCCTTTGTCCCCCAACTCATAGCGCTCCTGTCGGCCATACCCAACACCGTGATAGGCGTCATCCTGCTATACCTCATGGGAACGCAGCTCGCAGCCGCCCTGCAGATGACGGCCGCCACGGGCTCGACGCTCTCCTTCGACGACTGCCTTGTAGTAGGGCTGCCGTTGATGATGGCGCTGCTCTTCTCATACATACCCATGCAAGTTGTACCTTCGATACTGCGCCCGATCATAGGCAACGGTTTCGTGATGGGCGTTATCACGGTGATAATTCTCGAGCATCTGGTATTCCGCGCACGCGGCGGAAATACAAAATAAAAGGTGCAAACACCGCAAAGGCAAACAACGGCGCCTTCATAAACGCCGCCTGCGTTCCATTGTCACATCCACAGCTGCGCACGCCACAGCACACGCCTGCCGCACCATAAACGGACGGACGATGGCGGCAACATAAAAAGCGGCCTCCTGTTCGGGAGGCCGCTTCAGTAGTCGCAATATCGGGCCGTTACTCGTACCACTCCAACTCGTCGGTGTAGAAGTAGATGTAACCGCCGGTATAGAGGCTGCCGGCATTATTGTCGAGAATGAGCAGCGAAACATAAACAAAGTCGCCCTCCTCATCGCTGTCCTGCTCGGTATAGCAATAGTTGCTGTACGCGGCAGGGTCATAGTAGCCGTGCAACAGCATGTCCCCGTCGGGGAAGTTGACAATCACGAACGGAGCCATCGAACTTGTGAAACCCGTGAATTTGCGCTCTGCGTCGAACGAGAAGGTCAACGTCGACGGAATACGCGAAAGCGAGGGATCCAGCTGGCAGAAGAGGTCGTTAACACGAAAGATGTTCGAATCCGACTGGCGTTGCACGGTAACATATCCCGAAATATACATAACACCGTCGCTCACGATGTTCTGGTAGACATACGAACGGCCGGCCTCGACCCATACTATCCCCTTGAAGATGTTTTCATATGCCACACGGCTGCCGCCGGCATCCTCGGCGACCACGGTAGTAGCATAAATGCCTTCAAGGTCGGTTATGACCAGATCGGTGTCCTCGCCCTCGTACTCCGTACCGTTTTCCACGACACGGGCGATATATGCAGCCCCACCGTTCGAGGCAATGTATGCATCCTTGTCATCCTTCAGTTCGGTGTATACATACATCTTCTCCACCATGTTGTTGGGGCAGACGCGGAGCGAAACGGTATTGTCGGAGCTGTACCCGTCGGGAACATTGTTAGTGTATATTGTAACCACCGGAGCGGCATCAGAACCCGGATCGGTACCCTCGCTCTCCTCGCAGCCGCAGAACGCCGCCGCAACGGCGGCTATAAAAGCCAATTTAAGGTATTTTTTCATAACGATAATTTTCAATTTGCATTTCTACTTATTGTTCTCTGCCGCTACCATACGTGCTCGGGCGAGTCGCCTTCAGGCTGCGACGGCGTGGGGTTGTTCATGCCCGTAGACTCGCCGCCCTCCTTGTAGTCGCTGATGGCATAGTTGAAGTTGGTCTCCGTCTGTACGATGCAGAAATTCATCCAGTAAGGCACCTTATCGGTGTTGAAACGGTAACCCGAAGGGTGGTTCGTACCGGCATAGCTGCGGATAATACCCTTGTTGAAACGCTTGATGTCATACATAGACAGGCCCTCGCCCCAGAACTCGACACGACGCTGCCACCAGATGTTGTCGCGGAACGACTGGTTTTTATTATAGGTATATTGCGGGTCGCGCGTCTTGGCAAACTTGGTCAGCAACTCGATACCGCGCGACTCGGACTGCATGCCTGCAGCCTCGGCCTCGATAAGGTACATCTCCTCGACACGCATGATAGGTACGGCGCCGCACATCCCGAGATAGCCGTTACTGCGGCCGGCCTCGCCACCCGCGGCACGGAACTTCAGCGACAGGCAGCCATATGCACCGCTGGTAGAAGCAATAGCCGCCTCTCCTATCAATTGCGGATAGTCCGAATAGGCCGCCAGTGCAGCCGTACGCTCTTCAGGCGACATTTCGTCGAGCGCCGGGTCTATAAAGCACTTCTTGCGGAAGTCGGTCGAAGGGATGGTTTCGTAGAGATGAACGTCAATACGCTTGGGGCTGCCGTACTGCGACGCATAACCGTTCGACGACACCTCGAGGTACATCTGCGAGCCCCAGTTGGTGTCGGCATCGTTCTGCAGAATGGGATCGTCGGTAGGCAGGTAGGTCATACCCATCATCCACGAGCCGTTCGGAGTATTGAATGCAGTCATACGGTCGAGATACTCGATCTCGGTCATCATCGAATAACCGGCCTGCGCCAACTTTGCATAGTGTTCAGCCTGCGGCCAGTTCTCCATCGTAAGGTACGCACGCGCCTTCATGCCGTATACGACACTCAGATCGGGCGTATATTTGTCCGAACGGTTGTAGTCGGCAATCAGAGCCTCGGCCTTGTCGAGATCCTCGAGGATGAACGCCCACATCTTCTCGTTGGTGGCGCGAGGGTTGTTCGATAGATCCGAAGCCGAAGTCTTCTCGGTTACAATGGGTACGGTACCCTCCTGCTCGTTGCCTACATAAGTATATTGGAACATACGAGCAAGGTCCATGTAGAAGAAGGCACGCATGGCGTATGCTATACCAGCACCGGCACGCAATTTGGGATCCGAAGGCGCCTCTCCCGCAAGCGAGAGTACTCGGTTACAGTTGTCGATCCATGCGTAGTAATATGTCCACGGCAGCTGGCATGCCATGTATCTCGGGCCGAGCTGCACATCCACCTGATACCAAATAGAAAACCAGTCGGAATTGTCTATGACCATATCCTGTCCCATAGCATCGCGTGCAAGCATCATTCCGGGCAGTCCGAGATCGAAGGGGCGATCATATCCGAAATAGAACTTGCCGCATATCGAGCGCGTCACGGCACTCAGATAGTTGTCGAAGGCATTGGGAGCGCCGGCCACCTGATTCGAATCGGCATATCCCATCTGCGGCTCCACCTCCTTGATACAGCCCGTCATGGCAACCGCTGCCAGCGCCACGAAGGCCGTCGCTTTGAATATCTTTTTCATTTTCTTCATCTCCTTTCTCATGTTATGTTAGAACGTAAGCTGAATACCGCCCGATACGGTACGGATGGGCGAATAGGGAATCACCGAGCTGTTACCGTCGAACGAGTAACGCGGGTCAAGACCCTTGCGCGCCGACCAGTAGCAGAGGTTCTCACCTGCCACATAGATACGCATCTTGAGCTTGTTGCCGAACGTCTTCATCGGCAGAGTATAACCCACCGTGAACGACTGGAAGTTGAGATAGCTTGCGTTTGTCAGGAAACGGTCGCTCTCGGCTCCGCCATACATGTCGCCGTACTGCCAGCGGGGCATGTCGCTCGAAGTGTTGTTCACGCTCCATGACTTGGTCCAATCCTTGTGGATGGTCTGTCCGGCGCTATTGCTCGACGATGCCGGCGTAACAACCGACTGGTAGTAGCCGTCGAACACCTTGCCGCCCAACTGGTAGTCGAACATGAACGACATGTCGAAGTTGGCCACGCGGAGCGTCGTGCCGAAACCGCCGAATACTTTGGGCAGGATGCTGCCGTGTTCGTACAGGGTGGCAGCGTTGAAATCATAGGTGGTGCCGCGGACGACCTTGCCGGTCTCGGGGTCCGTCTGGTCCATATAGAACATCGCCTGACCGTACTGGTCCACACCGGCGTACTCGGCACAGTAGTAGTTATACATCGGGCCGCCGACCTTGTAGAAGTAGGGAGCCTCATAGTATCCGCCCAATGCAGGGTCGATCTTCGACTCCGGCAGGCTTAAGATCTTGGTCGAGTTGTGCGACACGTTCATAGATATGGTCCAATCCACATTCTCGGTACGGATAAGCGCGCCCTGCAGGCTCAACTCGACACCGTAGTTGCGTACGTCGCCCACATTGTCGTACATGCCTCGCGAGCCCGACGACTCGGGAATCGACACCCAGAACAGCAGGTCCGAAGTCTTCTTGTTGTATACGTCGATGTTACCCGTCAGACGGCCGTGCCAGAAACTGAACTCGACACCCACGTTGAAGTTGGTCGTAGTCTCCCACGTAAGGTTGGGATTACCCTTGCGCCAGAACGTCGGCGTCATAGTCGTAGCGCTCGACGAAGTGATCTGATACATGTCGACATACGCGAACGAACCTACGCTGTCGTTACCCTGCTGCCCGATCGAGGCTTTGAGTTTCAGCATGTCGATCCAGAGCGCATCCGAAAGGAACGCCTCTTTCGATAGGATCCATGCGGCACCCACCGACCAGAAGTTTCCCCAACGGTGGTCCTTGGCAAAGTATGACGAGGCATCGCGGCGGACCGAAGCCGAAGCGTAGTACTTGCCGGCATAGTCATACTGCGCCGAAATGAAATAACCCTCGACGTTGTACTCAGACGTCGATGAATCGGCATTGTCCTTAGTAGCCGCAGCGCTTATCTCGGGAATCTCGGGAGAGAACATACCGTATGCGTGGGCATAGAGGTTCTTCGACTGCGAGTTGTAATACTCGTGTCCCAACATCACGTTGATGTTGTGATTACCGTAGGTATCGTAGTATGTCAACGTCTGCAAGTGGTTGGTACGAATCGACGAGGTAGAGGTCTTGGCGATATTTCCACCCGTCTGCGCAGGGGTACCGTAGTACATGTTGCCGAAATCCGATATGTTGGTCTGGCCCCATGTAACGGTGCTCGTAGCGTTGAACTTCAACCACGAAGTGAAATCGACATCGGCAAAGAAACTTCCGTTGAGCTGGTTGCTGCCCGACGTGTACTTGTTGTACTGGTTCTCACCCAGCGGGTTACCCGTAGACAGGTAGGGGCGCGTCATACCGTAGCCGCGCGATGCCACACCGTAGTCGTACGACTTGTTGCCATACTCGTCGGTCGCGATCGACACGTTTCCGTCGGCGTCGACGGTACGGATATAGACGGGATAGATCGGGGCCACACGCGACGTGTAGGCAAAGAGGTTGCCGGCGTTTGCAGATGTGCCCCAGTTAGAGTTCTGATCCTGAACAGAGTTGACAAAAGCGATGTTACCGCCCACCTTGAGCCACTTCTTAGCCTGATAGTCACCGCGCAGACGTGCCGTAATACGCTCATATTTCGAGTTGTATACGATACCGTCCTCGTTCAGGTAGCCAAGACTCATATAGTAAGAAGCGCGGTCAGTACCTCCGTTCATGCTGATGCTGTACTCCTGACGCAGGCTGTTGCGGTACGCCTCGTCGTTCCAGTCGTCGGGCGTCACCCAATAGTCAGTACCGTTGTAATTGACACGGCGGCCCAGCGTTGCGTTGGGATTAAGCTTGCCGTCGACGATCAGGCTCTCGCCCGCAGGATACGAGAATACGTTGTACTTCAAATCGCTCAACATATCGGCATTGGCGGAAGCGGCGGCAGAAGCGGCCGTGTATCCTTGCCCGTAATAATATTTATTGTATATTTGCGCATAGTACGCCTCGTAGTACTCACCCGGATCGGTGATAAGGTCGTAATCCTGCATGGCGCGCGAGTTGACGCCCCACTTCATGTCGACGTTGATGACGGCATCATGCGAACGGCCTTTCTTGGTCGTTACGATAATCACGCCCGAGGCGCCGCGTGCACCGTACAATGCAGCCGAAGCGGCATCCTTGAGCACCGTAACCGATTCTATATCCGACTGGGCAATATTACTGAGGCTTGCGCTATAAGGAGCTCCGTCGACAATAATCAGCGGCTCGGTCGATGAATAACCCATCGAACTGACTCCGCGAATATTGATCGAACCGGCCGAAGAACCGGGCTGACCCGTCGAACCGCGCATTTGTAAACCGGGGACTTGTCCCACCAAAGCATTCAGCACGTTCGTAGTCTGGCGTTTTTCGAGTTCGTCAGCCTTGACGACAGAAGCCGAACCCGTGAAAGCCTCCTTTTTGGACGTACCGAAAGCCACCACGATAACATCGTCGATAGATTGCGTGTCGTCCTTAAGTTCTATGTCCACCGTAGTTTTACCTGCAATGGCAACACGCGCATCGACGTAACCGATGAACGACACCAGCAGGTAACCGTCGGCCGGGGCCGATACGCGAAACGATCCGTCGACAGCGGTATTCGTGCCGGTGCTGGTACCCTCGACGAGAACGGTCGCGCCGACGATGGCGTTGCCGTTGGCGTCCTTGACTGTACCGCTCACTTGCTTCGACTGAGCAGCAGCCATAAGACTGCAGGCCATTGAAGCGACTAATAATAGTACAACTTTTCTAACCATAAGCATTAATTTTTGCGTCGTTATTCACTTAGTATTTTAATATAAAAACCGAAGTGCGGCGGCAGTACCATGCAGGCACGCACAGTCGCGCCTGCGACGTCGTCATCCGATTGGAAAAAAGACTGTATAGTGACCGGCAGCCGTGATTGCACACCTCTACATACCAATAACTTATATGATGAAACGAAACCAAAAGGAGATATTTTGAGGTACCGAACAGCTACTTAATACGCACCGAATGAGAAACTCGTTCAAAATATTGTTTTACACGAAACGCAAGGCTAAACTGAAAAACGGGCAGATGCCGATAATGTGCAAGATATCCGTAAACGGAAAGTCATGCACCTTCTCGACCTCGCTATCCGTAGAGGAGAAAATGTGGGATCGCCGCCGCAAGCGGCTTACAGGGCGCAGCGAGGCGGCCAGAAGCACAAACGCTCTGCTCGACCGCATATATTACGCCGTATATGACGCTTACATGCGTCTGCTGCGCATGCCCGAAGAGGTAACGCCGCAGGCGGTACGGATGCTATACAGCGGCGTGCAACAGCCATCGGCCGGTATCGTCGAGTTTTTCAAACGGCACAACGAAGAATTTGCGCGGATGGTGGGTTTGAACCGCAGCATAAGCACATTATATAAATATAAGTATGTGTGCAAACATCTGCAAAACTACATTTTCGACCGTTACGGCATGGATGATATGCCCGTTACACGCATCGACCGCAATTTTGTCGTCGAATTCCACCGCTGGCTCGCCGATTGCGCCAAATGCAGCGTCAATACGATATGGATATACATGATAGCGTTCAAACACGTAGTCATGCAGGCTGTCGCCGGCGGGCTCATATCGCACAACCCGTTCGCAGGTTACAAGCTCCATTGCCGGCAACCCGACAAGAGTTTCCTCATGAGCGACGAACTGCAACGGTTCATCGAGTTCAAACCGGCCACACAATCCCAATGCCTCGTCGTCGACGCCTTCATATTCAGCTGTTTCACCGGACTCTCATACTCCGATGTACGGCGTCTTACGATGGCCGACATCGTCATGCGCAACAAACGATACTACGTCACCACGCGGCGGGCCAAAACAGGTACTGTCATCGACGTTCCCCTTCTGCAACTGCCGTACAGCCTGATAAACAGGCGCAGCATGAACTCCGATGCGCCTCTTTTCGACCTGCCATCGAACAATTGGTGCAACGCCGTGCTCCGTGACGCCGCCGCAAAGATGGGAATAACGAAACACGTTTCGTTCCACACCGCGCGCCACACGTTCGCCACTACGGTAACTCTGGCCAACGGCATCCCCATCGAAGTGGTAAGCCGGATGCTCGGCCACTTAAGTATAAAGACCACACAAATCTACGCAAAAGTCCTCCAGACGTCTGTCGCCGCGGAGATGTCTCGCGCCTCAAAGAGCATCGAGTCGCATTACCATATCCCCGACAGGCTGCTGCCACGTACCGCACGCCCGATCCGCGGCGAACGCGCACGCACGTGCCAAAGCGCAGGTATATAAAGATTTGTGAATCCCCCTCCCCATCCGTCACTGAAAAACCGCCATGTATAATTAGGCGGTGAAGCGGCCGCAAGCGGCGAATTGCTCCAGACCTCCGTTACGCCGTGCCCGCATTGGATATTTATTGCATAATAATGCTGAATTTTTATGCAGACATGCGCATACATTACCATTTCAACCGCAGCAGTGGCACAATGCCTACATTCTGCAACTCACGACACCCAAACGAACTAATTATTGTAACACAAATGTCATTTGTTTGAGATTAGTTTGATAATTATGAATTTTATGCGTACATTTGCAACCGTATTTTTATATTAAAAGTACATGTAATACAAACGTACAAAAATTAATGCTTATGGTTAGGAAAATTGTACTATTATTAGTCGCTTCTTTGACCTGCGGCCTGCTGGCCATGGCACAAATGAAGCAAGTGAGCGGTACAGTCAAGGACGCCAACGGCAACGCCATCGTCGGCGCGACCGTTCTCGTCGAGGGTACCAACAATGGTACGACGACCGGAACCGACGGTTCGTTCCGCATTTCGGCTCCGGCAAACGGCAATCTTCTGGTGTCGTTCATCGGTTATGACGATCAGAAGATCTCCATCGCCGGCAAGACCGCTGTCGATGTTGTCCTTCAGGACAACTATACCGCCATCGAAGGCGTGACGGTGCAGACATTCGGCGAGTTGAAGAAGAAAGACCTCACAGGATCCATCACCGCCGTTACGGCCAAAGACCTCCAGAAGATGACCGTATCGTCGGTCAGCAACGCCCTCGAGGGTGCTGTGGCCGGTATTCAGTCATACAGCACGACGGGTCAGCCGGGTACCGACGCCGCGATATACATCCGCGGTATCGGTTCTATCAACGGTAATCAGGCTGCCCTTATCGTTGTCGACGGTGTGCCTTACTCGTCGGCTCTGTCTACGATCAACCCGCTCGACATCGAGTCGGTAGTCGTTTCGAAGGATGCCGCTGCAAACGCCCTCTACGGATCGCGTGCTGCGAACGGTGTCATCTTCGTCACCACGAAGAAGGGCGCCCGCAACCAGAAGGCTAACATCACCTTCGAGGCCAAGTGGGGCTGGAACGAGATGGGTGTCGGCGAGCACGAGACCATGCAGAACCCCGGCGACTACTACGAGTGGGCATACGGAGGTCTGTACAACTACTTTACGGCAAATGGCTATCCCCATGCCAATGCTGCAGCTAGTGCATACAACAACCTCTTCTATGTATTGGGCAACTACATGGCATACAAACTTCCCGAGGGCGAGACCCTGATCGATTTCGAGACCGGCCGTCTGAACCCCAATGCACAGCTGCTCTATGCCGACAACTACGACGACTACCTCTTCACCAAGCAGTTCCGTCAGGAGTACACGCTCAGCATCAGCGGCGGTAACGACAAGGTGGACTACTACGTGTCGGGCAACTTCCTCGACGACCCCTCTTACGTGATCATGTCTTCGTTCAAGCGTTATTCGGGCCGCGCTGCCGTTAACGCTCAGGTTACCGACTGGTTGAAGCTCGGCACCAACGTATCGTTCACGCATCGCGATGCCGATGATCCCAGCTATGGTGGCGACAGCCCAGCTAATACCAACAACGTATTCCTTTGGACCTTGTGGCAGAACCCCACCGTTCCCTACTATGCCCGTGATCTCGACGGTAACATCCGCTATAACCCCGACGGCACGAAGATGCTTGAGAATGGTCTTGGCACCACTCTGTCGCCTTTCGGTAGCACGCAGGACATATTCAACTCTATGAATATGGCACACCCCTTACAGTCGATGAGCCGCGATATCAACCGCCGTGTTAGAGACAACATCTATGCCAATGCATACGTTGATATCACTTTCCTGAAGGACTTCAAATTTACGGCCAACTTCACCATGGACAACGTATACGACCGCACTACGTTCTTCCAGAACAACGAGTACGGTATCGGTGCTCTGCCCGAAAACAACGGCTTCGTCCAGAAGTACGCAGGATTCTACACGTCGTACAACACGCAGCAGATGCTTAACTACAATAAATCTATCAACGATCTGCACAACGTTGATGTCATGATCGGTCACGAGTTCAACCGCACCGACAATAATGATATTAACGCATACAACAACAACATCTTCTATCCGGGTATTCCCGAGTTAGGTAACGCAGTAGACCCGACCAAGGATGTCGCAACATCGGAGCACGTAAAGACTACGCTCGAGGGTTATTTCGCACGCGCCAACTACAACTACGATGATCGTTACTATCTGTCGCTCTCGTACCGTTATGACGGCTCGTCACTCTTCCAGTACGACCGTTGGGGACATTTCTGGTCTGTTGGCGGTTCATGGCGCATCTCTCAGGAGGAGTTCATGAAGCGTGCCCTCTGGGTAAACGACCTGCGTCTGCGTGCAACGTACGGCGTATCGGGTAACCAGCTTAACTCGGCTTACCCCTACACCAACCTCTGGTCTATCGGTGAGTTGGACGGACAACCGACCATCTCCCAGTCGTCGGTCGGCAACCGCAACCTTTCGTGGGAGCGCAACAAGCAGGTCGACGTAGGTCTCGACTTCCGCCTGTGGGACCGCGTATACGGATCGTTCGACTGGTACAACCGCCGTACGCACGACCTGATCTGGAACCGTCCGACCCCTGCCTCTACAAGCCTTACCTCGCGTCTGGAGAACATCGGTGTCCTGCAGAACGCTGGTTTCGAGTTCGACATCACGGTTGACATCATCAAGAACCGTAACGTATACTGGAATGTCGGCATCAACGGCGCATTCGCACAGAACAAGCTGATCGAATTCCCCGAGGAGTTGGGTAACGCCGCTCTCGGTGGCGACTACGTATCGGGCGCATTCCTGCGCGGCAAGGGCAAGTCGTACTACAACCTCTACCTCTTCGACTATGCGGGCGTAGATCCCGAAACCGGCGGCGAGCTCTACTGGAAGAATACCACCGACAGCGCGGGCAACGTAACCGGCCGCGAGCTCACCTCCAACTTTGCAGAGGCTGACCAGTACGAGATGGGCGACGCGCTGCCCGACATGACGGGCGGCCTGCGCACGACATTCCGCTGGAAGGGTCTCGACCTCAACATCCAGACCGCATTCCAGATCGGTGGAAAGCAGTGGGACGGCGCTTCGGCCAACATGTATGATCCGGGACGTGCAGGATTCACCGTATCGGACGACCTCATACGCAACACGTGGACTCCCGAGAATCCCAACGCAGAGTTCCCTATGTTGATGTATGGAGGAACATGGCAGTTCACCGCATCGAATGTCAATGCACTCTTCCGCGATGCATCGTACTTCAGCCTGAAGAACCTCAATGTGGGTTACACGCTTCCCAAGAAGTGGACTTCGAAGCTCAGCATCGAGTCGCTCCGCATATTCTTCAATGCCGACAACCTCTGCTTCGTTTCGGCTCACGACGGTTTCGATCCCCGTATGGGTTTCTCGTCTATGAATGGATTCCAGTTCCCGCAGGCAAGAACCTTCACGTTCGGTATAACGCTTAACATGTAATAAAACAGGAGGACAAATATGAAAAGGAAATTATTATATATTGCAGCAGCAGCCCTGCTCTTCTGCTCGTGCTCGGACCAGCTTTTCACCGAACCAGAGGGCGGAAAGGTATCTGATGAGCAGCTGACAGAACTCATCAACAAGAATGCCGATGCTGTTCTGGCTCCCATGATGCAATCTAACCTGTTGTGGATACACAACGGATACTATAGTGAGGGTAATATGTACAAGGGTATCAAGTGCTGGTCGCTTGCTCTGGATCTTCAGGGAAACGATATGGTGCTGACCCTCACGAACAACTGGTACAAGGATATGTACATGCTCAACAATCTGCGCCAGCAGA
This sequence comes from uncultured Alistipes sp., assembly GCA_944320685.1. Taxonomy (GTDB): domain Bacteria; phylum Bacteroidota; class Bacteroidia; order Bacteroidales; family Rikenellaceae; genus Alistipes. The sequence continues at coordinate 82,807 of CALUIK010000008.1, read as the reverse complement.
CTTCAAGAAACGTCGCTGAATACTGGTATACTCTTTACAAAATAGTATACCGAGCAAACCAGATTCTCGACCTCATGCCCGAGCAGCCGTCTGACGCAGCCCTCATCTACAAGGCACAGGCCCTGACGTACCGTGCACTCGGCTACTACTACCTTATGAACATCTATCAGGTAGATTATATGCACGGCGGAAAGGACAAGCCCGGTGTGCCCCTCCACCTGACAGTAGGCGGAGCCATGGGCCGCACTCCCTCGACCGAAGTATATTCAACTATCATTACGGATCTGCAGAATGCGATCAAGACCTTCGAGGAGCAGGGCTACGATCCCATGTCTTCGACGGCGGACATTGATCAGAGCGTAGCCAACATGCTGCTGGCCCGCATTGCCCTCACCTCGGGCGATTACAGCACAGCCGCCTCGGCTGCCGCCGCCGTAATCGCAGAACCCTACTCGCTGATGAACGAGGAGCAGTACACCACTTCGGGATTCCAGAGCGTAAGCCTGCCCGAGACTATCTGGGGTTACACCTATTCGGGCACCAGTGGCAACGGTAACTCAAGTTTTGCATCATACGTATCGCTTACGGTAAACGAGTTCTCGCAGAACAAAGGCGTATATATGGCTATCGACAACCGCCTCTACGACCAGATCCCCGACACCGACTACCGTAAAAAGAACTTCCTTTCGGCCGAGCAGGTTGCCGAGGGCGGCAAGTTCGAGGGTTATCCCCAGTACGCCAACATCAAGTTCAACACCCCCACATACGAGGTGGACGAGGTATACATGCGTCTGTCGGAGGCATATCTGCTGAAGGCCGAGGCTGAAGCCCGCGGCGGCAACAACTCTGCAGCACAGCAGACCCTTTACGATCTGGTATCGAAGCGTGACAGTGGCTACACCAAGTCTTCGAAGACGGGCGACGCCCTGCTCGAGGAGATCTACCTCCAGAGCCGTATCGAGCTTTGGGGCGAGGGCCACGAGTTCTTCACCAACAAGCGTTTCAACAAGGGTATAGACCGAAAATCATCAAGCAACCACACACACAAGGTCGCTGAGGATGTAAATGTATATACCTATCAGATTCCCTTGTCGATCGAGATCAACTCGAACCCCTACATCACCGCAGACGACCAGAACCCGTTGTAGTCGATACGCGGCCCCGAGCCGCCCGACATAATGCGACGAAGCCGCCCTTTCGGGGCGGCTTCGCTGTTTTATCCCCGCCGCACAACGACCGATGACAGGCCGCACCGCCATGCCTCGCACACGCACGGCGCAATACAGCCACCGACGTCGGCACCGCACACTGCCGAAGGCACCGTTACGGGCGATTTGAGGCCCCCCCCGATCGAGGGCAATGGAGAGCGCACGAATGCGCCGGAGCCGATAATAACGCGGAAACAGGGCTTTCGCACTGCATCGGCAGACTTGCGGCATGCGCCTGATGCGGCCCCTCCCGAAAACCGCACACGGAGACACGCATGCAGAATAGACAGGAATACGGCTGCGGAAATGCACAGCCGGCCGTCGACAGGCCGCAGCGCCACCGCAAGGCCCTGCTCCGCCGACAAAAAATGAACAGGGCCGGTCCCGCACGGGACCGACCCTGTCTCGCATCCTGCAACAGCCGCGCAGGCACGGCGCCGCAAACGCTGCAACGTTACTTGGTAAGCTCGGCCAAAGCAGCCTTCGCAGGAGTCAGGTAAGGCTCGGCGGTAACCTTCTTCAGAGCCTCGACAGCCTTGTCCTTCATCTCCTTGCCATTGTATGCCGAACCGAGGTTGAAATATACGGCGCTAATATCCTCGGGATCGGTCTGCAAGGCAGCGGCAGCCTCGCCCAACTCGATAACCTTGTCGTAGTCTTTCTTCAGGTAGTATGCCTGCACAGCCACGCGCGATGCCACGGCCTTGTCGGCGATCTTCTCCGACATTGCAATAATACCGTCCAGATCGTTTGCCTGCTGCAGCTTGGCAATCTGGTTGTTCGTGTACATGTTCATCTTGGCGCGCGCCTCTCCGATAGCCTCGTCATACTTGGGGCTGGGCAGCGCAGCAACCTCGCTGCACACCTTCATGCCCTCCTCGTACTTGTCCATCTTGAAATAGCTCTCGGCAAGGTTCAGAGCCATAGCAGTATTCTTGGGGTCGGCAGCATAGCCCTTCGCGAAAATCTCGATAGCCTTGGCGAAATCGTTGCTGTTGAACGCCGTCGCGCCCTGCGCCTGATATACCTTGCCCAGCAAGGCATTTATCTTCTGTGCGGCAGGGGCATTGTCGTACTCCGTAGCCTTGGCTGCACCCTTGGTGAGGTTGTCGACCGCCTCCGCGAACTTGGCATCCGCCTCCTCGGGCTTCTCGGCCTTCATGGCTGCGGAAGCAGCTTGCGCACCCTTGCCCTGATATGCCGTAGGAAGATATTGCTTCGCATTTGTCACGCAACCAAGTTCGGCATCGTCGACAGCATCGGCACCCTTTGCTATAACATTTTCGAATGCCTCTACCGCTTTGGTGAAGTTCTTCGCCTGCAATGCCTCGACGCCTTCATTGTATGAAGCAACCAATTCACTCTGCGCCGAGGCCGTGAAAGCCCACATCAGCGCCATTGCCATAAAAACAATCTTGTTCATAGGTTCAAAAAATTATTTAGGTTATCATTACTCCTTTTTACCGGCCTCCCAAAAGCAGACCGATTACAAAGTTACATCTTGTTTTTGGTTTATGCAAGTATACGCTTTTATTTCGTCAGCCCGAAATAGCGGCGCAATCACCTCAAGCGGCCGAAAAAATCCTTCATCAAGGCTTCGCACTCCGACGCTAGGACCCCCCGTGCGACTGTGGTACGCGGATGCAACAGCTGCGTCCCGACGCGAGAAAAACCCCGTTTGGGATCATCGGCGCCATAAACCACACGGTCGATCTGGCTCCAAGCCAAGGCGCCGGCACACATCACACACGGCTCGACGGTGACGTATATCGTACATCCCTTAAGATACTTGCCTCCGAGTGTCGCAGCTGCGGCCGTTATGCACTGCATCTCGGCATGTGCCGTAGCGTCGCACAGCGTCTCGACCAGATTGTGCCCGCGCCCTATCACTGCATCGCCGCACACCACGACGGCGCCGACAGGCACCTCATCGCACTTCAAGGCCTTGCGCGCCTCGTTTATCGCCATGCGCATGAATTTCTCGTCGCGTTCGAGTATTTTATCGTTTCCATCCATAAAACCTTTGCGAAATTAATGAAATATTCCTAATACGCAAACTTCCTCACCCCAAGTTTCGATCCAACAGGCCACCGCAACGGAGTCCCAGCACGGCTACCCTATCCGGCATTTGGCTGCGCACCGCCGCCCATTGAGGTTGCATGTGCGCAAAAATTACTATCTTTACGGCACCAAATTCGATCTAACAAACTCAAACAACAATACCGATATGTACAGAAGTCATACTTGCGGCGAACTGCGCAGCAGCGATATAGGCCGTAACGTAACGCTTGCCGGATGGGTGCAGAAGGTGCGCAACCTCGGCGCCATGACCTTTATCGACCTGCGCGACCGCTATGGCATCACGCAGATCGTCGTCGAGGAACACTCGCCCGAACAGACCCGCGCCGTAGCAGCAGGCCTCGGCCGCGAATACGTGCTCCAGGCAAAAGGGCGCGTCATCGAACGCTCGTCGAAGAATCCCAAAATGCCGACGGGCGACATAGAGGTCGCAGCCGACGAACTGACCGTCCTCAACGAGGCGCAGACACCGCCGTTCACCATCGAGGAGAACTCGGACGGCGGCGACGACCTGCGCATGAAATACCGATACCTCGACCTGCGCCGCCCGCCCCTGCAGCGCAACATGGCCCTGCGCCACAGAATGGCACATGCCGTACGTACATTCCTCGACAAGGAGGGATTTCTTGAGATAGAGACCCCCTATCTTGTGGGGTCTACGCCCGAAGGCGCACGCGACTTTGTCGTGCCCAGCCGAATGAACCCAAATCAGTTCTACGCCCTGCCGCAATCGCCTCAAACGCTCAAGCAGCTGCTTATGGTGGCCGGATACGACCGTTACTTCCAGATCGTACGCTGTTTCCGCGACGAAGACCTGCGCGCCGACCGTCAGCCCGAATTCACGCAAATCGACTGCGAGATGTCGTTCGTCGAACAGGAGGACATACTCGAGGTGTTCGAGCGTTGGGCAAAATACATGTTCCGCGAGATACTCGGCATCGACTTCACAGAGCCATTCCGTCGCATGCCGTGGATCGAGGCCATGGAACGCTTCGGGTCGGACAAGCCCGACATGCGTTTCGGCATGGAGCTGCACGATGTGACTGACCTTGCACACGGACATTCGTTCGCGGTATTCGACGACGCCGAATATATCGCCGGCTTCGCCGCCACTGGTTGCGCCGGATATACCCGCAAGCAGATCGATGCCCTGACAGAATATGTCAAACGCCCGCAAGTAGGGGCGAAAGGCCTCATATGGATACGGCTCGACGAGCAGGGAAATGTCAAGTCGTCGATCGACAAATTCTTCACCCCCGACGAACTGAAAACCATCGCCGAGCGTGTCGGAGCACAAGCCGGAGACCTCGTACTGCTGCTTTGCGGCAAGAAATTCAAGGCGCTCACACAGCTATGCGCCCTGCGCCTGCACGTGGCGGAGGAGCTGGGGCTGCGTGATCCGCAAAAGTTTGCCCCGCTGTGGGTGGTCGATTTCCCTATGTTCGAATGGGATGACGAGACACAGCGTTTCTACGCCATGCACCACCCGTTCACATCGCCCAAACCCGAGGACATACCCTTCATGGAGAGCGACCCGGCACGCGTGCGCGCCAACGCCTACGACTTCGTATGCAACGGCACCGAAATCGGCGGTGGTTCGATACGTATCCATGACGCGCAGCTTCAAGCCCTAATATTCAAGGTTTTGGGCTTCACTCCCGAGCGTGCGCAGGAGCAGTTCGGCTTCCTGATGAACGCCTTCAAGTTCGGGGCTCCACCTCACGGAGGCCTCGCATTCGGTTTCGACCGCCTCTGCTCGCTGTTCGGCGGCTCGGACTCGATCCGCGACTTCATCGCCTTCCCCAAGAACAACGCCGGCCGCGACGTCATGCTCGATGCTCCTTCCGCCATCGACAAGTCGCAGCTCGACGAGCTATATCTCTCGCTCGTAAAGCCCGAGTAGACACGTAGCCTGACACAAACGATAATGGGAGCCACCCGCCGCCACGCGCGGGTGGTTCCCTTATTTGGAAACACGCATCACACTAAATAAAACGACCGCGCATGACATTTGAAAAGATAGTTGCAGTGGACGAAACACTGCTAAACGACAAAGCGATTGCCACGCTCTCGACACTGGGACAAGAGGTGGCCGTATACCACGATTTCCCGACCGAAGAGTCGGAGGTGATACGCCGCATTGGCAACGCCGACTGCCTTCTCGTATCGTTCCGCACACCAATCCGCCGCAGAGTTCTGGATGCATGCCCCAACATACGCTACATCGGCATGTGCTGCACGCTTTACAATCCGGAAAGCAGCAACGTCGACGTCATCGAGGCCCGCCGCCGCGGTATCACCGTTTCCGGCGTCAAGGACTACGGAGACGAGGGTGTCGTGGAATACGTCATCAGCGAACTTGTACGCCTCATGCACGGTTTCGGCGGTATACGCTGGCGGAAGCAGAGCTACGAGCTCACAGGCCGAAAGGTCGGCATCATAGGCCTCGGCAGGACGGGAGGCATGATAGCCGACGCAATGCTCTTCTTCGGCGCCGACACATGCTATTACAGCCGCACCCGCAAACCCGATGCCGAGGCCCGCGGCATTGCGTACCGTCCCATGCACAGCCTGCTCGCCGAGGCCGAGATCGTATGTACATGTCTGCCACGGAACAATTACCTGCTTGGGGACGAGGAGTTCTCCATTCTGGGTAACGGCAAGATTCTCGTCAACACCTCGGTCGGCCCGACATTCGACACAACGGCCATCAAACGCTGGCTGGAGCGTTATCCCGAGAGCTACTACCTGTGTGACGCAACGGGCATGGGCGCACTCGAAACCGAGCTATGTACCTATCCCAATGTACTCTACACGCCCATGATCTCGGGCAAATCGGCGCAAAGCATCGAACGCCTCTCGCAAAAGGCATTGGACAACATACGGCAATACATGCAAGACGAGGGTGCCCGATAAGGCACCCCCGTCTTGTTACGGGCAGCGGGCTGAACGCCGCCGGCATTTCGGCAATGGGGTCTGCACCATACAGACACAACTGCCTATTCTCAATCTCCTGCCGTTCGCAGTCCCACCACGCACACGCACGTCATATGCGGCGCGGATGGCATCGGTCGCAGGGCCAGCTACTCCTCGACCTTCTCGAACTGATCCTTGCCTACGCCGCACAGAGGGCATACCCAATCGTCGGGAATATCCTCGAAAGCCGTTCCCGCAGCGATACCTCCTTCGGGATCGCCAACTGCCGGATCATAGATCCAATCGCAAACCGTACATCTGTACTTCATAATCCAATATTCGTTAAAGTTATCATTGCGCCGCCGCCATGCGGCATGACGCACAATACAAAATTAATACAATTATCGTCACAGGCAATAGTTTTTTCCGTATGCGTCGGTATTTTCGCCACCGGCAGCCGGATATCCCGCCATGCCTGCGCCCCGCCTATACCAGACCCGAAAAGCCCATGAAGGCCATCGCCAGAATCGCAGCCGTAATCAACGCGATAGGCGTACCCTTCAATGCCGCGGGGACACCGTCCAGTTCGAGACGCTCGCGTATGCCGGCAAAGATCACCAGCGCCAGACCAAAGCCCAATGCCGTCGATACCGAATAGGTGACGCTCTGCAACAGGTTAAACTCTTTCTGAATCATGAGTATGGCCACACCCAGCACCGCGCAGTTCGTCGTGATCAGGGGCAGGAATATGCCGAGAGCCTGATACAGCGACGGAGAGACCTTCTTGAGCATAATCTCTACCATCTGCACCAGCGCGGCGATAACCAGAATGAAGACTATGGTCTGCATGTAGCCTATTCCCAGAGGATCGAGTATGAAAGTCTGTATCGACCATGCCACCACGGCCGTGAGCGCCATCACGAAGGTTACGGCCGCACCCATGCCGAGCGAAGTCTCGACCTTCGACGACACGCCCAAAAATGGGCATATACCGAGGAACTGTGCGAGGACGACATTATTGACGAAGATCGCACCTATGATTATTGCGAAATACGAGATTTCCATAACTACTTCTTGATAAACTTATTGAACAATACCATAAGATAGCCCAGCACGAAGAAGCCTCCGGGCGCCAGCACGAAAACCAGCGGCATATAGTCCGAAATGCCGAGCGGCATGCCGAAGATGGCGCCGCTGCCCAGCATCTCGCGCACGGCACCGATAACGGTGAGCGAGAGCGTGAAGCCGATACCTATGCCGATACCGTCGAATATAGAATCCACGACACCGTTTTTCGAGGCAAAGGCCTCGGCTCGGCCAAGAATGATACAGTTCACCACGATCAGCGGGATAAAGACACCGAGACTGGCGTACAACGCCGGCACGAATGCCTGCATCAGCATCTGTATGACGGTCACGAACGACGCTATGACCACAATGAAGGCAGGAATGCGCACCTTGTCGGGAATAAGGTTCTTGATGAGCGATATGACCATGTTCGACATCGTCAGCACGGCCATCGTCGCAACACCCATACCCATGCCGTTCATGGCCGATGTGGTCGTACCGAGCGTGGGACACATACCCAGCACCAGCACGAAGGTGGGATTATCCTTGACGATCCCACGAAGTATGATATTGAGCTTATTCATTTTCACCTCCTTCCTGAGCATCACAGCTCTCATCGGCTGCAGTTGCGCCCGACACGCCGTCCGCCGTATCCTTGGCGCCGCTGGCTACCTTGAACGCCTCATAAGCGCGTGCCACGGCTTCGGCATAGGCGCGCGACGAGATCGTCGCGGCCGTCAGGGCATCGATGTCGCCGCCGTCCTTCTTTACCTTCAGTATCAGATCCGCTGGATTCTTATCCTTGACGCTGGCAAGCAGTACATTGCCTTCGTCGCACATCTTCGTGCCGAGCCCCGGGGTCTCGCTTTGTTCCAGAACATTAACGTTAAGGATCTTGCCGTCGGCGGCGAAACCCACCATCATGCGCACCTTGCCGCTGAAACCGCTCATCGTCATGGTCTCGACGGCATACCCCACGACAGCGCCGCTGCCGTCGACTGCCGTATATACGTTGATCGGCATATCGTCGATATTCATCGTGCACATCTCATTCTTCTCGAATGCCGGAAGCACGTTTGCCACGGCGGCCACCGTAGCCTGACGGTTCACCTCGGCTATGGCATCCTCCGTAATCATATTAACCGCCCCCACGCCGGCCGAAGCAATCAGCGTGATCGAAAACAGGACGGCAACCATATTAAAAAGTGTACTCTTCATATTCCGCGCCTCCTATTTTTTATCCGTCGCCAAACCGAAGCGTACGGGTTTAACATATTTGTTTATGAGCGGTGTCACCGCATTCATCAGCAGTATGGCGAAAGACATACCCTCGGGATAAGCCCCCCACAGACGTATTATCATCGTCACGGCGCCGATGCCTATGCCGTATATTATCATGCCCTTGTGCGTCATGGGCGAGGTGACGTAGTCCGTAGCCATGAATATGGCTCCGAGCAGGGCGCCGCCCGCCAACACATGGAATGCGGGAAGCTGATACAGCCGCGCACCGCCGCCATCGGCCAAAGCCACGAAGAAGGCAAACACGGCCATCGTGCCCAGCACGGCAACGGGTATATGCCACGTGATCACGCGGCGCCACAGCAGGTATATTCCTCCCACGATAAGAGCTGCCGCGGCGATCTCGCCGAGCGAGCCGGGGATCGTACCGCTGAACATGCTCAACAGATCTACATCCTCGACGGGGACACCGGCCTTGATCGCAGCCAGCGGCGTGGCACCCGAGAGGGCGTCGGCATACCCCTCGACGACAGGGGCCGGAAAACTGGTCATCTGCACGGGATAGGCTATGAGCAGGAAGACACGTCCCACCAGTGCCGGATTAAATGGGTTACGCCCCAGACCGCCGAAGGTCATCTTCGCAACGCCGATGGCTACCAGCGAACCTATCACCACGATCCACCAGGGAATCGACGACGGCAGGTTGAACGCCAGCAGCAGACCCGTTACCGCAGCCGAAAGGTTCGACACGGTACATTCGCCGCGGAAGAGGAACTTCTGGATAAGATACTCGATAACGACGCAGCTCACGACGGCGACAGCCGACACTTTCAGCACATCGAGGCCGTACACCCACGTCGACACCGCCAGAGCGGGCAGCATCGCGATGAGCACGTCGCGCATGATCGAACGGGTCGACTGCGCGCTGTGTACATGCGGCGACGGAGCTACAAAAAACTTGTTTGCCATGATTTTATATCTTCTATTTTTAATTTCCTGTGAAACATTACTTCTTGGCAGCCGCGGCACGGGCGCGTATGATACCCATCACGGTCTGCTTGCCCTGACGTATGTAGTCCAGCAGCGGGATGTTGGCTGGACACGAATATTGGCAGCAGCCGCACTCGATGCAATCCGTCACGCGCTCCTGCTCGGCACGGTCCCACATCTTGCGGCGCGACACCTTCGACACGAGGTATGGTTCCAGCCCCATCGGGCAGGCGGCAACACACTTGGCACACTTGATACATGGCGACTCCACGCCGCGACGGGCCTCGTCACCGTCCAGCACCGTAATGCCCGAACAACCCTTCGTCACGGGCGAGTCGAGGTTGACCATGGCGCGTCCCATCATCGGCCCGCCGTTTATGACCTTCACATCACCCTCGGGCAGGCCGCCGGCCTTCTCCAGCAGTTTCGATATGGGCGTGCCCATGCGTGCGAGCAGGTTGCGGGGCGATTGCACATGCTTTCCCGTCACCGTAACCACGCGTTCGATCAGCGGCTTGTTCTTCTGCACAGCCTCGTATACGGCAACGACCGTCGAGACATTGCAAACCACGGCGCCGACATGTATCGGCAAGCCCGGCGGAGGCGGCACCTGACGCCCCGTCACGGCCGCGATCAGTTGTTTCTCACCGCCCTGCGGATACTGTACCTTCAGCGGCTCGACCGTAACGCCGTAGCCCTTTTCGGCAATCAGGCGGCGGAGATGCTCTATGGCGTCGGGCTTGTTGTTCTCAACGCCTATGACGGCCTTGTCCACCCCCACGGCACGCTTCAGTATCTCGACACCCACCAGCAACTCGTCACCGCGTTCGAGCATCGTGCGGTGGTCCGACGTAAGGTACGGCTCGCACTCCACACCGTTTATGATAAGGTATTCGGCCTTGCATCCCGGCGGTACAGACAGTTTCACATGCGTGGGGAACGTAGCGCCGCCCATACCGACGACACCCGCATCCTTAATCTTGGCGATGATCGCGGCACTGTCCAGCGTACATTCGCGCACCAGCTGCGGCGTACGGTCGATCGACGGCAGCCACTCGTCGCCTTCGCGCTTTATGGTTATCATCATCTGGCGCAGCCCCTGACCGTTAACCTGCATGTCGACTGCCGTAACCGTACCCGATACGGGCGAATGGATATTGGCCGACATGAAACTCGAAGCTTCGGCTATGAGCTGTCCCGTCAGCACCTTGTCGCCCTTGGCCACCTTGGCCGTGGCGGGTGCGCCTATATGCTGTCCGAGCGGAACGTTGACGACATCGGGAAGATCCATCACCTCTATCGCCTTGGTGTTGCTCCACTTCTTATTGTCCGACGGATGAACTCCGCCTATCGGAAATGTCTTCATATTATGCACCGTTTATTTCTGCTCCTTAACACTATCGTTCTTCGCGGCGGCCGTACACGCCGTCTTCACCTCGGCGGCACCTTTCTCGGCGGAAGACCCGGCCTGCGCTTCCGGTGCAGCCTTCACCGCACCAGCCTCACCGCCTTTAATGGCAGCTGCCGCGGGTTTTGCGGCATCAGCCTTTGCGGCCGCACCCTCCACAGGCTTGGCGGCAGGCGCCTTCGGCGTCTTGGGCAGGGGATCCATACCAACCAGCTTGATGGCTCCCGTGGGGCACTCGTTGACGCACTTGCGGCACAACTTGCATTTCTGCGGGTCGATGTATGCCAGATTGTTCTCGACGGTGATGGCGCCGAACGCACAAACCTTCTCGCACTTTCCGCAACCGATACATCCCGTCTTGCAGGCCTTCATCACGACGGCACCTTTGTCCTTCGACATACACCCGACATAGACGGCACGGCCCTTCGGCCACTTCTTGCGCAGTTCGATGATATTCTTCGGACAGGCCTTGACGCATGCGCCGCAAGCCGTACATTTCTCGGCATCGACCTCGGCGATGCCCGTCTCGGGGTTGATGCGTATGGCGTCGAAGACACATGCTTCGACGCAGTCGCCGTAACCGAGGCAGCCGTACGCACAGGCCGTCTCGCCGACATAGAGCGATGATACCACGGCACAACTCTTGGCGCCGTCGAACGTATTGGTACGCGGACGCTTGTCGCATACACCGCCGCAACGTACCGTAGCCACCATAGGCTCCTTGTCGGGAGCGGCCTTGCCCAGATATGAGGCGATAGACTTCATCGTATCGCCACCGCCGACGGGGCAGAACAACGTCGAGATATCGTCGTTCTTGACCAGAGCATCGGCCATACCGCGGCATCCGGCGAAACCGCAGCCGCCGCAGTTGGCACCCGGGAGCATCTTTTCCACCTCGTCGATGCGAGGGTCCTCCTCCACCTTGAACTTTTGTGCCACGAAGTAGAGCACAACGGCGGCTAAGATACCCAGCACGCTGAGTGTCAAAATAGTAGATAATAATACCGTCATTTTGTTTGTTTAGTTATTGTGAATTTTATCTCTTTGCGCAACTTGTCTCGCAGCAGGTAAAGCACCCCGTAATAGAACAACACTCCTGCGATGGCCGACAACGCGGCGATACCCTCGCCCACACCCGCCGCAAGCAGCGATACAAGCAATGCCATTAAAACGAAAAAAGGCGCCGCGTAGGCCAATATGACCGACTCGGCTGCCATACTTTTCCGCTGCAGCGATATCACGACCTCCTCGCCCGCTCGGTACGCCGCGGCATTCGGGGTCTCCACCTCCACCACCTTGTCGGCGGCATCCCCTGCTCCGCACACACCGCGTGCATGGCAGGCGCTGCACGCACTCTCCACCTTCATGCGCACGTACACGGTAGTACCGTCCGTACGTATCACCTCGCCGCAATGCCTGATATCAGCACTCTCCATCGTAGCGCACTGCAAATATTACCGCGTTGAACTAATAACCGTACTTGTTTATCAGCGGCAGGAGACACTCGTGGCGGAACGAACATACCGACAGGCGCAGAACAGGCGGATACTGGTAACGTTTCTTGACGTTCTGCATGATCATGGTATGTATCTTCTCCACCACCTCCGAATCGAAACCGGCGTTTATTATCTCCTCGCGGTGCTGCCCCTCCTCGATCATGCGGTATAGGATGGCGTCGACCACCTCGTACGGAGGCAGCGTATCGCTGTCTCGCTGGTTGGGATGGAGTTCCGAAGAAGGCTCCTTCTTCAATATGCTTTCGGGAATTACATTATCGAACTTGAGATTGATATAACGCGCCAGATCGTACACTTCGCTCTTGTACAGGTCGCCCGTAACACTGAACGCACCGGCCGTATCACCGTACAACGTGCACCATCCGATAGCGTTCTCGCTCTTGTTCGAAGAGTTGAGCAACACGTAGCCGTCCTTGTTCTGCAGTGCCATGAGCAGCACCGTGCGTATGCGCGACTGTATGTTTTCCTCCGTGGCATCGAACTCCGTTCCGCCCGTAACGGGTTTGAGCGTATCCATGATCGCCGTGTACGCCTCGTTTATTGGAAGCACGCTGTACTCTATGCCCAGATTCTCGGCCAAGCATTTGGCATCCTCCACAGAATCAATCGACGAGAACTGCGACGGCATCATCAGCCCCCGCACATTCTCGGCACCCAGAGCTCCAACGGCAAGACACGCCACGACCGACGAATCGATGCCTCCCGAAAGGCCGACACAGGCCTTCGTATAGCCGCTCTTGTGGAAGAAATCGCGCAGGCCGAGGCATGCCGCCTTGTATATCATGCGCGTACGGTCGTTGTATGTGGTATAGGGCACGGCCACTTCGTTATGAGGAACCGCCGTATCGAAGATGCTGAAGTCCTCCTCAAAACTCTTCATCATAAGTTCCACATTGCCCTGCTTGTTCATCACGCCAGAGGTGCCGTCATAGACCAAGTCCCCGGAACCCCCGACCTGATTTATCATTATGATGTTACGACACTCCGTATAAGTCAGACGCCGCATGGTTTCGTAACGGTACGTGAGCAGCCCTTTGCCGTAACGGCGCGAGTTGATGCTCACGACGAAATCGGCCTCCTTATCGAGTTCGTGCGGGTGTGACAGGTCATCGCCAACCATAACGGCTATATTGCGGCCGCACACATCTACGACTTTGTATCCTCCGCCAGAGATAATGAATCCCATCTCGCGGCGAGCCGTAATGTAATTCTTCTCTACGATATCAGTTATCCTGCCGTTACGGAGCACTGCAGCGGCACTAACCGCGCCTCGGTTCGTCAGCAGAGGAGATCCAACGATGGCCGTTACCCTGCGGCAATATTTGGCAATGCGTTCGAGCGCCTCCTCGCAGAGCGACAGGAAAGTGGTTTTCCGCAAGAGATCGTACGCCGGCGTGCCGCTGACGGCATACTCGGCGAACAGCACAAGATCGGCACCCTCTTTATCGGCTTTTTCCACTGCGCCGACTATCTTGGCGGCATTGCCTTCGATATCGCCGATGGTATAGTTCAACTGGGCAAGAGCTATCTTCATTATCCTCTTTTCAGATTAATCGTTCGACATCCGTAAAATTCGTCGCAAATGTAGTCATTATTTTGGAAATTACCGAAGTCGGTGTCCATTTTTTACAAACAAAAAAAGGGGATAAACCCTTTCGGATTCATCCCGTTAGCTTTCATCGCGAAACCCGCCGTGCCTTTTACAGCAGGGGACGCGGCGCCTTACCCCTCGTTCGTGTCATTGACCAGAATGCGGCCGCAATATTCGCACACGATGAGTTTCTTGCCTTGGCGTATGTCTGCCTGACGCTGGGGCGGAATATGGTTGAAGCATCCGCTGCAGGCGTCGCGCTTGACCGTAACGACAGCCAACCCGTTGCGGACACTGCTACGGATACGCTCGTAAGCCGACAACAGACGCTCGTCGATGCGCGTCTTGGCCTTTTCGGCCTTTTCCCGCAGGGCCACCACCTGATCTGCAGTCTCCGCCTCAATGCTCTCCAACTCCGATTTCTTGTCGTTGAGATCGATAGTGCGGTCCGCGACAACGGCCTCGGCCTCCTCCAGCAGCGCTTTCTTCTGCTTGATGCCTGCGGCATACTCCTTGAGTCGCTTCTCGGCAAGTTCTATCTCCAGCTCCTGATACTCTATCTCCTTGGTGATGGCGTCGAACTCGCGGTTGTTGCGGACATTGTTCTGCTGCGCCTTGTAGTTGTTTATCTGTATCTTGGCCTGATCTACCTCGCGGCGGCGCTGCTTGGTGAGCGTATTGAACTCCTCGATCTCACCGTTGATGTTGTCGATGCGGGTCTTCAATCCCTCGATTTCGTCCTCGAGATCCTGCACTTCCAGAGGCAATTCCCCCTTCACCTTGTTAATCTCGTCGATCTGCGAATCGATCTTCTGCAACTCGTAGAGTGCCATGATCTTCTCCTGCATCGAGTAGTCGACATCGGATGTTTTCTTCTGTGCCATATATAATATTAAATTTACGCCTGCCAAATAATCCGCACATCTCCGTAGAAACGGCAAACGCAACCGCTCACACCATATAGTTCACGGGATTGCGCGAACGCACACTTTTGCGAATGGCAAAGATAGGTAATTTTTTTGACAAAATATCAAATAATATTTCAATTGCGCAATATTCACTCTCGAAATGGCCCATATCTACCAAAATCATACGTCCTTCATGGCGCATGAAGTCGTTATACCGCAAATCGGCCGTGAGATATATCTCCGCACCGGCCGCATGGGCCTCGTCTATGAGCGAGCCTCCGGCACCCGTGCATACGGCCACACGGCGCACCCTGTCGCACACAATGTCGCCGTGACGCAGCGCCCGCACGCCAAAGCGCGCCATCACCCTGCGCATGAACTCCCCGCTCGCCTGCGCTGACGGCAGAGCGCCCACCACACCGAAACCGGCACCGCCGCCCGCGGGTGACGGTTCCAGCACTTCCATACCCTCAAGACCAAGCATGTGGCCCACACGCCAACTCATCCCCTCGGGCGTACTGTCAAGGTTCGTATGCGCGGCATACAGCGCTATACCCCGCCGCACGGCCTGCTCGACGCAGCGTTCGGTGTACGATGCCGAGTTCAGCCGTTTCAACGGATGGAATATAACGGGATGGTGCGTGATTATCAAGTCGCAGTCCTCGGCTGAAGCCTCTTCAATCACCTCTTCGGTCACATCCACAGCCAGCAGCGCCTTGTGCACCTCGTCATCAGGGCGGCCCACGGCGAGGCCGGCATTATCGTACGACTCCTGCAATCCGAGCGGTGCGAACTCCTCGATCGCTGCCGCGACATCTCTGATCTTCATATCTTGAATCTTATCGTTTAAAACAACGACTGCTCGTAGAACGGGAACAGCTCCTTGTCCTCGTCATCTCCCTTCCTGCGCCGGCGCGTACGGCCCTTGGGCGGCACGGCCCCCGCTACGGCCGGTTTCGGTTCGGTCACGGCACCTGCGGCGTCTGCCGTACGTGGCATGGCATCCGCCGCGGCCCGTGATGTGTCTCCGCCATCCGCCGCGCCTTCGGATACCGCACCGTCAGCCTCCGCCGCGGCACCTTCCGCAGCACTCTTCGCAACGGGCTCCTGCCCCGAGACGGGGTCCGGTTCCTCATCCGCGTCCGGCACTCCGAATCGCACGGCTTCCACCGCCGCGGCACCTTCCGCATCGGCGTCGACAATCGCGTCCTGCACGCCGTCACGCAACTCCTCGCGCACTTCCTCCAGAGCTGCGCGTATACACTGCAGGCGTTCAAGCAGTTCCGTATCGCGCGACAAGCCGCCGCGCGAACTCTTCATAGCCCTGTTAGCACCCTCGAGCGTCATGCCGCGCTCCTTGACAAGGTGATATATCTGTTTGAGTTTCTCAATATCCGACGGCGAGAACATACGGTTTCCCTTTTTGTTCTTATGAGGGCGCAGGCAGTCGAACTTCGACTCCCAATGGCGTATCAGTGACGGATTGACATCGAACATCTCCGACACCTCGCCCATCGAATAAAACATCTTCTTTGCAGCCATAACCATTCAAAAACTCTTCATTGCAACATATCGCCACCCCGCCCCGCATATCATTTGAGTATTCTCAACGAATTGGGGTACATATTGTTCACCCGCGCGCCTACACGTTTCACGAAGCCCAGAGGCAGACCGCCGCACGTAACCACATTCAATCCCTGTTCGAATCCCGCGGCATCCATATCCTGCTTGCGGAGGAAACGCAGCGCCTCCGCCGCCGACACATCGCGGCACGGAACCGCCCCGCGCGACATACCTGCATATAGCGCCAATGCTCCGTCGGGACGCAACACTCCCTTGAAAACCTGTCCCATCGCGACGCCGGAATATATCACGGCGAGTCTCTCCGACAACAGCACAATATCGTCATAACGGCCGGCATAGCACCCGTAAAGGGTATCCCCCGCCGACATAAAACGCATAGCCTCGGGACAGGCAACCCACCTCGCCAGCTCCTTAGACGTACGGGAATCGACAGGCGACACCACGTTGCGGCGCAATTTGGGATCGCGCACCCTCTCCGGCCCGTCCGCACGCCGCGCCACGGCAAGAAACATCCCTTCGCCTTCGACGCGATGCGGGAAAAAGCGGAATGTGCGGAACGCGCCTTCGCGCCCCGCGGCCACGCCCCACGACGCATCGGCCTCCACCTCCGGTGTCTCGCACAACCCGTCGCCCAGCACCTCGCCTATGCGGCGCAAGACATTCTCATTCTCCGTACGGTTGAATGTACAGGTACTGTATATGAATATCCCGCCGCGCCGCAGGGCCCTAAAAGCGTTGACCGCAATCTCAACCTGCCGCTCGGCACACATCGCCACGGCCGCCTCGCTCCACTGTGCGCGGGCCTCCTCCGATTTGCGGAACATGCCCTCACCCGAGCAGGGGGCATCCACGGCCACGGCGTCGAACCACCCTTCGAGCGAGCCCGCACGGGCCGAATCGCAGCACGTGACAGCCACGTTGCCCGTACCCCACTTGCGGATATTGTCCGCCAGCACCGCGGCTCGCGAACGGTTTATCTCATTCGCCACCACGAGGCCACCGCACCCTACAAGCGAGGCATAGTGCGTGGCCTTGCCACCTGGAGCGGCACACATGTCCAGTACGCGCATGCCGCGGCACCGCTCCGCACCGCCAGCCGCCGAAGTCAGGATATAACCGGCGAACTGCGAACTCGCCTCCTGCACATAGTATGCACCGCCGTGGAAGTCGGGATCGAGCGTAAAGGCCGGGCGCTCGTCGAGACGCCGTCCCGACGGACTCCACTCCACCGCCCTGCCCGACGGCTGCGCCGCCCCGCATTTGGCGTCGTTCCAACGCACCGAGGTCGACGCCCTACCGTCCAAGGCGGCACACAAGGCCTCGGCTTCGGCCGCACCCAGCTCTCGCCGCATGCGCTCGACGAACTTTTCGGGCAGCGGCATCATCGCTTCGGCGTTTTATCGTAACGGGCAAGACGCTCGCATATGCTCTCGAAAGCCGAGCCGTCCTGCACGAAATCCTCGACATCCTTGTCGACGATCAGCACCTCGCCCTTGTATATGCTGCCGATCCAGTATTCGTATTTCTCGTTCAGGCGGCGCAGGTAGTTCTCGTCGATATTCATCTCGTACTCGCGACCGCGGCGCTTGATCTGCGCCACCAGCGTCGGGATGCCTGCACGCAGGTATATGAGCACGTCGGGTTGCGGCACCAGATTCGTCGTAAGGTCGAAGATACGCATGTAGGTGGCGAAGTCGCGGCTGGTCATCAGCCCCATCTGGTGGAGATTGTCGGCGAAGATATGCGCATCCTCGTATATCGTACGGTCCTGAAATATGTAATCGCTGCCATCGGCAAGCATATCGAGCGTCTGACGTATGCGGCTGCCCAGAAACGATATCTGCAAATGGAACGCCCAACGGCTCATATCGTTGTAGAAGTCGCCGATATAAGGGTTGTCGGTCTCCTCGTAATAGGCCTTGGCGCCGTAACGGCGCGTCAGCATCTCCGTAAGGGTAGTCTTCCCGCTGCCTATATTGCCTGCAATAGCTACATACATATAATCATTCGTTTTTTATTCCATACATTAACAACATGGCAGTCGCGCCGCCGCGTCAGTTGAAAAACTCCCCCACCTTGGGTATCGACCCTGGCATGGAGAAGACCACAACGCGGTCGTAGGCGTTGATCTGCGTGTCGCCCACGGCGATGAATACCTTGTCGCCGCGGACAATGCCGCCTATGATCACATCCTGCGGCAGGCGCATATCCTTTATCTGATGCTTCGTGGCCGGCGAGTTGGGCTTGACGATAAACTCCAGCACCTCGGCCTCGCTCCCCGTAAGGCAGCGTATCGCCTGCACATCGGTCGACATCGTGAAACGGAATATGTTCGACGCCGTTACACGTTTCTTGTTGATGATGGTATCGATACCCACACTCTCGGCCATGCTGATATAGTTGAGGTTCTCAACCTCGGCGATTACCTTCTTCACGCCCATGCGCTTGGCCTGCATGGCAGCCAGTATGTTGGTTTCGCTGCGGCCCGTCACAGCCACGAAAGCGTCCATATTCGAAAGGCCCTCCTCCATCATCGCGTCAAGATTGCGGCCGTCCTCATGTATTATGAGCGTCTTTTCGAGCACCTCGGCCAGCTTGTAGGCCTTTTCGCCGTTGTATTCCACAAGCTTGATATTCATCTCGTCCTGCAGCTGCGTGGCCACGCGCACGCCTATGCGCGAACCTCCAAGAATCATCAGGTTCTTCACCTCGACGCTTTTCTGCCCCGACAGCTCCATGACGCTCATGGCCACATCCTGCCGCGAGATGATATATACGGTATCGCCCTCGAAAAATTCGTCCTGCCCGCGCGGGATTATCGTCTGGCTTCCCCGCGTGACGGCCACGGCACGGAACTCCATGATGGAGCCGTCGGCCGCCAGATCGGCCAGCTTGCGCCCCAGAAGCGGCGACGTGGGCTCCAGACGGAATACCACAAGGGAGAGCTTGCCACCCGAGAAATCGACATAGTCTATGGTCGATGTGTGCCCCAGCAGGTTGATCACCTCGCGGGCTGCCACCTTCTCCGGATAGAAGAGGTAGTCGATGCCCATGTTGATGAACATCTCCTTGTTGTTTGGTTCTAGATACTCGTTGTTGTCGATACGGGCGATGGTCTTCTTCGCTCCCAACTGTTTGGCCATGATCGCCGCCAGCACGTTCTGGTTTTCGTCATGGTTCACCGCTATGAACAGGTCGCAGCGGCGCACGCCCGCACGCCGCAGCACGGCAAAGGCCGTCGTGTCGCCCTCGACGGTGATGAGATCGACGAAACTGCCCACCTCGTCCAGAGCCTTCGAATCGCTGTCGATGACCGTAATATCGTGGCCGTGGCCGCTCAACATCTTAGCCAAGTGGCTGCCCATCTCACCTATGCCCGAAATAACTATCTTCATACACAGACATCCGGCCGCTGCCGCCCATCTGCGGATACGATCCGCACGCCCCACATACCACGCAACGGCAGGGGGAGACAGAGCAAAAACGGCCCCAATTTTGCAAAATACTTTACAAATATATAAATTTGTCGCGGTATTTTCAACTCGGGGCGCGATTTTATGCCCCTTTATGCAACAAGGCCATGTCGAATCTGTGGATAGTTATACTCGTATCGGTGCTGTGCGTGGCATTCTTCGTGGTGGGGATGTCGCTCACGATAATCTTCAAGGGACACTTCATCGACTCCGAAATCGCCACCAACAAGAACATGCAGCGCCTCGGCATCAAATGTGCCGTGCAGGAGTCGCGCGAGGATACGGGGACCGATTGCAGCGACATAGGCTGCACGGGCAACTGCTCGTCGTGCGACATAGACCACGCCCAGACCAACGGCAAGTCGGGAAAATAGCCGCAACACCCGTTACACAAGCACCAAATGCCGCAGCGACCATGAAATCCCTGCGGCATTTCATCACCGCCCCTTCGGGGGAACTGACGGCACGTCACCATCCCATCTCACGGGCATAGTCGACACAACGGTTAAGGATGACATTCAAAGGCCGTGTGCGGCACAACTCGGCCACGGCATTTTCGAGAAACTGCGGATCAAGCACGTAGTCCCGATCCACCCGTTTGTACACCTCGTACGTACGCAGGCGGTAATAGTCGGAAAAGGGGTCCTCGGCCCGCCAGCCACGCGGCATACGCCTGCAAGCACCCTCCCAGTCCGGAGTGAAGCCCCCGCAGGCACGCATCGCCGCATCGAAGGCGGCCCCGTCGGTCATGATCTCCTCGCGCACGCTGCGCACCACGCCCGCCGTCGGGTTATAAAGACCCGAACAGAGGAAATAGGTATCCTCGTCGGGCTGTACGTGTATATAATAACCGGCATACCCCGACTTTTTGCCGTGGGGCGCCACATATACCCCCATATGCGTCTTATAGGGGCGTTTGTCGGGAGAGAAACGCACGTCGCGGTATATACGGTAGGTGCAGTCGCGCACCGTAACGCCCTCGGTCGAGGGATCGAACGCCGCAACCGCCTCGATAAAGCTCGCTGCAAACCCTTCGAACAGGGCCTTCACATGCATATATTCGGCACGGTGCGCCTCGAACCACTCCCGATTGTTATGACGCGACAGCGACGCCAGAAACTTCAATATATCCTTCATCTCCCGCATGGATTTAACTACGATGCAAATATACGCAAAAAAGTCGGGCCGGAATATCCGGCCCGACTTGATTCTCCATTGCGTACGGCCGCCCATGCGGCCCGCAATCTGCTTACGCCTGAGGCTCGCTCAAGGGCAATACGCTGACATATGACTTGCCCGACGACTTCTTGCAGAATGCAACCGTACCGTCGACCAAAGCGAACAAGGTGTGGTCCTTGCCCATGCCTACGTTCTCGCCCGGATTGTGCACAGTACCTCTCTGACGAACAATGATGTTGCCAGCCTTAGCGAACTGACCACCGAAAAGTTTCACTCCGAGTCGTTTGCTCTCCGACTCACGGCCGTTCTTTGAACTACCAACGCCTTTTTTGTGTGCCATGTTTCTCTAATTATTTGGTTATGCGACGATATCCTCCACGAGAACCTGAGTCAGATACTGGCGGTGGCCGTTGCACTTCTGATAGCCGGTTCTACGTTTCTTCTTGAACACAAGCACCTTATCGTCCTTCAGGTGCTTCACGATCTTACACTTTACCGAGGCGCCTTCTACTGCAGGTGCACCTACCTTAACCTGACCGTCGTTGTCTACAAGCAGGACTTTGTCGAAGCTCACGGACGAGTCTACCTCGCCCTGAAGACGGTGAACATAGAGCTTGCGACCCTTTTCAGCCTTGAACTGCTGACCTGCGATCTCTACTATTACGTACATTTATTAAAAAATAATAAGTGTTTTCGCCTGATTTGGCCTGCAAATATACAAATTTTTTTCATGCCGCACCCATCTCGGCCACTTTTTTTTGCACGCGGTACGATTTGGCACATTTTTCGATCGTCTGCTACGGCAAAAACAGTTCGATGGACAAGACAAAGGTCGTGATATATTCCACGCGCGACACTCTGGGCCGCATGATCTCCGACATGATCGGCGGCGCCGTGTCCGAGGTGGTGAACTGCGCAACGACGGAACAGACCGTTTCGGCCTGTCTGCGCATCTCGCCCGATATAGTAATCCTGCTCACCGTCGCACCTTTCATCGACGGCTCCAAATTCATCGGCCGTATACGCCTCCGCGGATCCCGCCGCCCCGCAGTATACGTATTGTCGTGGCACCAGTCGGAACACATCGTCCTGAGTCTGCTCGAGGCGGGTGTCGACCAGTACCTAACCTTCCCCGTCAGCATGGGCCGCCTGTGCGGCAAGGTCAAAAGCGACAGGGACAACCGCGGCGGGGAGTGAATACCGCCATGTCCATATACATCCTGCTCGCACTCGCGGCTGCTGTGCTGCTCCTTCGCGCAACATGGCGGCGGCCGGGGC
The DNA here is from genome assembly GCA_944320685.1 of uncultured Alistipes sp. Lineage (GTDB taxonomy): Bacteria > Bacteroidota > Bacteroidia > Bacteroidales > Rikenellaceae > Alistipes. The sequence goes on along the minus strand of CALUIK010000008.1, from coordinate 60,369 downwards.
TCGAACGCCGTCGTGACACATTGCGCCGTCACTATGTGGCCCGCATAATATCCGCACTTCGCGATGACGACACCTTCGCCGCAGAACGCATCACGGCCCACACACGCCGGCGGCGCATGGCGCTGGCCGAAGCGCTGCACACGGTCGCATGCCACACCTGCGGAACCGATATGCGGTTGCTGCGCATAATCGCCCGCCTGAACAGCATAGACAGGTTTCTGATGCGGGGCGCCGCCCTCGCCACGGGATACCGGCGGGCACGATATCTCATACTCCTCGGCTCCGTGCCTCCGACTGCCGCACAGGCTCGCCGCCTCGGCAGATACCTCCGCAACCGCAACCCATTCGTCCGCATATATGCCCTGACGGCCATGCTCGCCGCCAACCCCGCAACCGCCATACGCACTATCGGCGAATACCCTTACACGCTCTCACCGTTCGACATAACGCAGATCACCGCCATGATCCGACGAGGGCTGCTGCCCATAGCCTTCGACCCCATGTTGTCGGACGACAACCCCAACATCCGCCGATTGGGGCTGGCCATCGTACGCAGCTTCGGCATAGACACGGCCCGCAAGCAGATAGTCCGAATGGCCGAACTGGACGAGGACCCTGCCGTGGCCGTCGAGGCGCTGCACACGCTCGCGGCCCTCGGCCACGCCATCCCCACGGAACGGCTGCGCGGCCGTATCGCCGCCTTCGATGCGCAGCGGCGCAAGGCGCTGAGCCGCTTCTTCGCAGCACAAGGCTATTCTATACACACAGTCGAAGCGCTCTTCGACGCAACTGAATGCGAATGCGCCCGCCAATTGATCGATTCATATAAAAAAAGCATCGTATGCAGATCGCCGTCACTGCCGTAATGATCCTGCTGGCGGCGGTCGCCGCAGCCGCCGCCGTACGCGCCATCGCCGTATCCCGCACTGCGGAATGGATGGAGATGGTCGCCATAGGCGCCACCGACAGCTGCGAGTCGGCCGGATACGTCGGTTGTTCGGTCGTGTGCAGCGGCGTGGAGAACATGCAGCAGATAGAGAGCCTGCTCGACGTCGAATACGACCGTTATGAAACGATCGTTGTACTCGACGCGCGGGTATCGAGCGAGACGGCCCGCGTACTCGTGGACAGGTACGACCTGATACGCGTCGATGCCGTCCCCTCCGACGAGTTCCCCTCGGCCCGTATACGCACCCTCTTCCGCTCGCGTTCGCGCAGCCTGCGGCGCCTGACACTCGTCGACCGCGCAGGTACGTCGCCATACGACGACCTCGACGCCGGCGCCAGCGTCGCCTCCTACGACTACATCCTGCCCGTAGGCGCCGATACATACCTTATGCCCAATGCCATCGAAAAGGCCGTCATAACCATCGCCTCGGCCGTACCGGACGACATAGACCTAATGTACTCCGTCTCCGACGATGAATGCTACATATTCCGCCGCGACACGCTCATAGCGCAAGGCGGCTTCACCCGCCACGTCCTGCGCGGCATCCCCCCGCACAGAATACGCCGCACGATGGTACCCATCGTATACCGCACAACCAGCGGCCGCCGTATAAAATTTGTTACTCGTATAACAATTTTCCCCATTATAATCACGTTACTTGCAATAGAGACGGTCACCGCCGGCGCACACCTCGCCGCCGCCACGGCTGCCACCGCCGTACTGCTCGCGGCCAATGCCGCATACGCACGTACGGCGCTCGGCAGGTACAACTGTTTCGAAAAGTCAGTTTTATGTTATATAGGACGTATTTTCGCCATTTTCGGCAAGAGAAAATTCACTATTTCATAAAATATGACTACTTTTACAGAACAATCTAACACCTACTAACAAATGATGACCAAAAACCAGATAACCGAACAAATAATGGATCATCTCATGCCGCAATGTTTCAATGCGGCAGTCAAGGCCGGAGCGGCCATAATGAAGATATACAAAAACATAGACGACTACGACATCAGCATCAAAAGCGACAAGACGCCAATAACAGTCGCCGACCGCGTCGCGCATACCACCATCAAGGAATATCTCGGATCGACACGCATTCCGGTCCTCAGCGAGGAGGGCCGCGAAATGCACTACGACGAACGCCGCAACTGGGACCTGTTCTTTCTGGTGGATCCGCTCGACGGTACGGTCGAGTTCATCAAAGGCAACAACGAATTCACGGTCAACATTGCCCTCATGGCGAACAACAGATGCGTCACGTCGGTGCTCTACGTCCCCTACCACCGCAAGATGTACCTCGCCTTCAAGGGGCACGGCGCCTACGTGATTAACAACGTCGAACCGCAGGACGACCCATCGTACGACTTCGCCCGCATCAACGCGACGATGGAGCGGCTGCCGCTCGAGAGCCGCCGCCACGACCGCCTGCGCGTGGCAGTGTCACGCTCACACCAGACCCCAGAGACCTTCGAACAGATAGACCGTATCCGCAAGAGACATCCCGACCTCGAAATCGTCGAACAGGGCAGTTCCTACAAGTTCTGCCTGCTGGCCGAAGGCGCCGTCGACTATTACGTGCGTACGACGAATACGTATGAGTGGGATACTGCAGCCGGGGAACTTATCCTCGCAGAGGCCGGCGGCAAGACCGTCTCATTCCCCGACGGACAGCCGCTGCAATACAACAAGGCCGACCTGCGCAACCCGTGGTTCGAGGCCATGAGCGCCGGATGCAGATTGTAATATGGCAGGGTGCATCCACTCCTTCGCAAGTACAGCGGAACGCAAGCGTCATTCATACAGATAACGCTTGATGCTCTGCTTGGGGGTCTTCTCGAACTCCTCCGCCCGCAACTCTATCGCCGCGACCCTGCTATATGCCGGCAGCGAGGCGTTCAGCGTCCGCAGATTCTCGGCCATCACCCGCTCCACCTCGGCATCGCCCGTGCGGCGCGAAGCATCCACGTCGGCCACGACCATAGCCACTATACCGTTGCGACGCCCCACGACAAGCGACTCGGCCACCATAGGCATGGCGTTCAACCGCTCCTCGATCTCCTCGGGATATATGTTCTGACCGCTCGGACCGAGGATCATGCTTTTACAGCGTCCGCGAATGTAGAGGTTGCCCGACGCGTCCAACACACCCATGTCGCCCGTACGCAGCCAGCCGTCATCGGTAAATGCCGCGTCGGCAGCCTCCGCATTCTTGTAATATCCCAGCATCACGTTGTCGCCGCGCACCTGTATCTCGCCGGCCGTATGCACGGGATCGGCCGAATCTATGCGCAGTTCCATGCGGACGACGACACGGCCGCATGAACCCTCGGCAAAAGAGCGCCAATCGGAATAGCATATCAGCGGGCCGCACTCCGTCATGCCGTAACCCACCGTATACGGCAGCCTTATACGGCGCATGAAACTCTCCACCTCGGGATCGAGACCCGCGCCGCCCGCGATGAAGTGCCTTATGTTGCCGCCAAACGAATTTATTATGCCGATCCGCACATAGCGGAAAACGATCTCCCTTACGACGGGTATGCGCACCATCGTACGGGCCGGCTCGCGCCTGAGCGCAGGGAACACCTTGTTGCGGAATATCTTTTCGAGGATCAGCGGCACCACAAGCTGCATGTAGGGACGCACCTCACGCAGGGCCTCCATCAGCACCGAAGGCGTTGGCATGGCCCCGAGGAAGGTCACGCGGCAGCCGCTCAAAAGCGGATACATGAGTTCGAACATCAACCCGTAAAGATGCGCCAGCGGCAGTATCGACAGTACGCGCCAACCGCGGCGTGTAGGTATCTGCCTCTGCGCGAACGCCACGTTCGAACTGATGCTGCGCGCCGAAAGCATCGTCCCCTTGGGCGAGCCCGACGTACCCGACGTATAGCTCACGATACACAGCTCGTCCAGCGTCGAGGCATCGTAATGCACGTCGCCCGGGCATATGCCCTGCCGGTACTGCTCGGCATAGAGACGGTCGACACGCGACAGCGCCACAGGCAGCAGCCCTCCCGCCGAGCGCAGCACCTCGGGCCTGTCGAGGGCCAAGGCTTCCGCAACCGAACCACGGGAGACGGCATCCATAGCATCCCAAATATGGCGGTCGACGATGAGCAGGCGGGCGTCAGAATGGAGCGTCAGCGACGCAATGTTAGACGGCGTAAAGTCACAGAGTATGGGCACGGCCACTGCCTTGTATGCAAGGATAGCGAAATACGCCACAGACCAGCGGGTGCTATTGCGCCCGCACAGGGCGATCTTCTCGCCAGGGGCCACCCCCATCTCTTCGAAGAGAATGTGCAGGCGGCATATCCCGCGCGCAAGATCGCCGAATGTAAGATTTGCGCCGCGGTAGTCGGCAAGGGCCGGTTCGTTCCAGTTTTCGCGTATGGTCTGTTGTAAAAGATCGAGAAAATGTTTCATGGTACAAATGTTCGGTTACAAGCTTGCTGCAGTCTGCGAGACACGCTGCGGCTGCTACATGCCGGAGACCGCAGCCGAGACCGCCGGACGCTAATATCGCAATTCGCCATGACATCGTGAAATTTTAGTGACACTGCCAGTCCCAAGGTTCCGAAATTGCCATATATGTGGCTAAAATCCTAAATACGTGGCGGAATAAAGGGCCGGCACACCGTATCCCGCAGGTTACGCCGGATGAACGCCGCATGTCCTTGGCCCGCAGGAACCGGCAATGCAGGCCCCGACGCAAGGGGCACTTGTGTCGGGGCAGCGCCATGCGGCAGCCCGGTCGCGACATCGGAATACGCTTCCGGCGTGCCGCCGAGACGGCGGCCGGATCCGATTATCGATGTCGAAAATTGGAATTGAACTTCGAAAATAATAACTTTGACACGGATTTATACCCCAATAACGACGCAATTATGAAAACGCCACGTTTAATCCTAACGACAGCGATTATGACCATCTCAGTTTCAGCACTATGCTCATGCCGCAGCGAGGCGGAGCAGCAACAGGCCACACCGTCGGAAAAGCCGTGGGTCGTCGACCGTTTCGACGACATCAAGGTACTCCGATACGAGGTTCCCGGGTTCGAAAACCTGCCCCTGCAGCAAAAGAAACTAATATATTACCTCGCCCAAGCCACCAAATGCGGCAGGGACATTCTCTTCGACCAGAATTTCAAATACAACCTCACGGTACGCCGCGTGCTGGAAAACATATACCTGCGGCACGAAGGCAACAGCGACTCCACCGAGTTCCGCGCCATGGAGAAGTATCTGAAAAAGGTATGGTTCGCCAACGGAATACACCACCACTATTCGAACGACAAGTTCCGTCCCGAATTCTCGCGCAAGTGGTTCGAGGAGGCCGTAGACAAGTATGTCGACGTGGTGGAGCTCCCCGTCGGCAAGGAACAGCTGTGCGACATAATATTCGACCCCTCGCTTTACGCTACGCGCCTCGACCAGACCGACGGCAACGACCTGCTCGCCACCTCGGCATGCAACTACTACGAGGGTGTCACGATGAAGGAGGCCGAGGAGTTCTATGCAGCACAGGCCGACCACAACGACCCGCAGCCAGTATCGTACGGCCTCAACTCGAAGCTCGAGAAACGCTCCGACGGCGAGATCGTCGAGCGCACGTGGAAGCTCGGCGGAATGTACACCGCAGCGATACAGCAGATCGTCTACTGGCTCGAACAGGCGCGGCAGGTGGCCGAGGAGCCGCAAAAAAGCATAATTGACGCGCTGGTGAACTATTACCGCACGGGAGACCTGCGCGAGTTCGACAGATACAATATACTGTGGGTAGGCGACAACTCGTCGAACGTCGACTTCATCAACGGCTTCATCGAGGATTACGGCGACCCGCTGGGGCGCAAGGCTTCGTGGGAGGGGCTCGTGAACTTCGTCGACAGTGCGGCCTGCCACCGTACGCAGGTCATATCGGAGAACGCCCAATGGTTCGAGGACAACTCGCCCATCGACCCCGCCTTCCGCAAGAAAGAGGTAAAGGGCGTCTCGGCCAAGGTGGTGACGGCCGCCATGCTGGGCGGCGACTGCTACCCCGCAACGCCCATAGGCATCAACCTGCCCAACGCCGACTGGATCCGCAAGGAGTACGGATCGAAATCCGTCACCATCGACAACATAACCTACGCCTACGACAAGGCGGCGCAGGGCAACGGCTTCAACGAGGAGTTCGTGCTGCGAGCCGAGGACCGCGAGCGCATGAAACTCTACGGCAAGCTGGCCGACGACCTGCACACCGACCTGCATGAATGCCTCGGCCACGGATCGGGCCAGCTCGCACCCGGCATCAAGGGAGGCGAGCTGAAAAACTACACCTCGACACTCGAGGAGGCGCGTGCCGACCTGTTCGGCCTCTACTATCTCGGTGACGAGAAACTGGTCGAGCTGGGGCTCATCCCGTCACTCGACGTGGCCAAGGCGCAGTATGCTTCGTACATAATGAACGGCATGATGACGCAGTTCGCCCGTATCGAGGCCGGCAAGAACGTCGAGGAGGCCCACATGCGGAACCGCAAACTCATAGCCGAATGGTGCTACGAACACGGCAAGGAGGATAACGTCATCGAGTGGGTCAAGCAGGACGGCAAGAGCTACATCGTCGTGAACGACTTCGATGCCCTGCGCAAACTCTTCGGAGAACTGCTGCGCGAGGTACAACGCATAAAGTCTACGGGAGACTATGAAGCCGGCCGCGCGCTGGTGGAGGATTACGCAGTGAAGATCGACCCCGCACTTCACGCCGAGGTTCTGGAGCGCTACGGCAAGCTGGGCATAGAGCCTTACAGCGGATTCGTCAACCCCGACTACGAGCCTGTCATCACCGACGGCGAGATCACCGACGTGAAGATCATCTACACGGACGACTATGTGGGACAGATGCTCGGCTACTCAAAGAACTACTCGTTCCTGCCGCTGATAAATTAACGGAGCAGCCACCCACATACCGATGCCGGCCGCATGTGTGCGGCCGGCCTTTACGATACGGACCGCAATCCGCTCCGCGGCAAGCGTGCAGACCGGAAATTAAACCCCATAAATCACATACGACATGATAAAGAGTTTCCGATCATGGCTTCTTTCGGAGGAGACGTTCGACAGCGAACGCCGCAGTATCGTCCTCCTCGCGCTGCGCATATTCGCGGCTATGGTGACAATCCCGTACGGCGTGGACAAGATCGCCCGCTACGACGAGTTGGCCGTCGACTTCTTCGGCGACCCGATAGGCATAGGCATGGAACCGTCGCTCGTGCTGACCATAGCGGCACAGGTAGGGTTCACGGTACTCCTTATCGCCGGCCTGCAGACGCGCCTATTCGCCATGCTGCTCGCGTTCCATATGGCCGTTGCCACGAAGTACCACTTCTTCGACCCCTTCAAGACCAAGGTCCTGCCGATGATATTCCTCGCCCTCTACCTGCTTGTCGCTGCCCTCGGGGCCGGGCGTTACTCGGCCGATGCCGCCATAGCATCCCGCCGCGGCAGATTCTCGCCCGTATGGCGCCCGCGCGAGACGGCTTACGCCGTCATCATGACTGCGGTAGCCACACTCGCGACGGCTGTTTTCGCCAACCTCTTCTGCGGGGAGGTCTCGGCGGCGGCACTGGCGCTGTGCCTGCTGCTCGCACTGTGGTGCTACGCCGACGCACGCGCCTGACCTCGCGCAAACTGCGAAAACATGCCGCGGCTCCCGTCGTAAGAAGGGCCGGACCGGCCTTTTGTACCGCGCAGGGGATTTTTGTCCCTGCGCGGCCCTTTTTTATTCGAATATAATGTATAACTTTGCCGCAGTTTTATAGGCTGCTATAAAAATGAATACAATCTACACAATAAGCGACCTGAAAAAGGAGCTTGCAACGGTAGACCACAAAGGCATAGGATTCGTCCCCACGATGGGAGCGCTGCATGCGGGTCACCGTTCTCTGGTCGAGAAAGCGCGCCGAGAGTGCCACACCGTAGTGGTGAGCGTGTTCGTCAATCCGACCCAATTCAACGACAAGAACGACCTGCGCAACTACCCCCGCACCCCCGAGGCCGACCGCGCGCTTCTGGAGGCCGCCGGCGCCGATTTAGTATTCATGCCTTCGGTCGAGGAGATGTATCCACAGCCCGACACGCGGCAGTTCGATTTCGGCATGGTTGACAAGGTGATGGAGGGCGCTACACGCCCGGGCCACTTCAACGGCGTGGCACAGGTCGTAAGCCGCCTGTTCGCCATCGTCGAGCCCGCCAAGGCATACTTCGGCGAGAAGGACTTCCAGCAGATAGCCGTCATAAAAGCCATGGTACGGCAACTCGCACTCCCAGTCGAGATAGTAGAGTGCCCCATAGTCCGTGGCGGGGACGGGCTGGCGCTCTCATCGCGTAACGCCCTGCTCGACGCCCCGCACCGCAAAGCCGCACCCCGCATATACGAAGTTCTTTCGCAATGTGCCGCCAAGGCCGCCGAAATGTCCCCCGCCGAGCTCGCGGCATGGGTCGTACGTGAGGTCGAGGCTGACGGCATGCTCAAGGTGATATATTTCCAAGCGGTCGATGCCGCGACCATGCAGCAGGTCTCTTCGTGGGACGAAAGCGCCCGCATACAGGGCTGCATAGCCGTACAGGCCGGAGAGATACGCCTCATAGACAATATACGCATAAAATAGCATGGCGATGTTGATAGAAGTATTGAAATCGAAAATCCACCGCGTCGCCGTCACCGAGGCAAACCTGAACTATGTCGGCAGCATCACTATCGACGAAGCCCTGATGGAGGCCGCCGGCATGATCGAGGGCGAGAAGGTGCAGATCCTTGACATAAACAACGGCGAGCGCCTCGAAACATATATAATAAAGGGGCGCCGCGGCAGCGGCTGCATATGTCTCAACGGCGCAGCGGCGCGCAAGGTCGCCGTAGGCGACCTCGTTATAATCGTGTCGTACGCCCTTATGGATTTCGAGGAGGCCAAACACTTCAAGCCGACGGTGATATTCCCCGACTCGGCCACAAACCGCCTCATAGGTTAGGATTCGGAAGCGACGCGGAAGAATTCGCGCAACAGAGATAAAAAGTGACGATATGGATACGTTTCTGGCCATAGTAGCCGTATTGTGCGGCATAGGAGGCATCCTCGGGGCGGTATTGCCCGTAATCCCGGGGCCTGCGCTCTCATATTTCGGCCTGTTGTGCGCCTATTGGACCGATTCCACGGCCATAACGGGGCGCATGCTCATAATCTGGGCCGTGATCACCATCATCGTCATCCTCCTCGACTACGTACTGCCCGGATATTTCAGCAAGGTATTCGGCGGCACCCGCGCCGGCGTCATAGGCGCTACTGTGGGCGTATTCGTAGGCCTTTTCTTCGGGCCCGCGGGTATAATCCTCGGCCCCTTTTTCGGCGCCGTCATAGGCGAGCTGCTGCACGAACGTCAGGAACTCGGCAAGGCCCTCAAGGTGGGCATAGGCTCGCTCATATCGTTCATAGTGGGCTCGGGCATCAAGATCGTCGCCTCGGGCTTCATGCTCTTCTACATCTGGCGCGACGTGTGGAACATGATAAGTTAGCCGGCATCCCTACCCGCCCACGCGGAGACTGAAAAACGCCTGCAAACAGTCACTTGCCACACCGTACCGCCGTATCGGGTGCTACGGCCGACATGCCATCCAAATTCCAAACATATGATGAAAAAACTGCTTATTCTTTTCGTCGCCGTCTGCACGGCCGTCTCGTGCTCGCAGTACAAGTACGAGAGCGTCGCCGGCGACCCGCTCCACACCCGCATATATACGCTCGACAACGGGCTGAAGGTATATATGACGGTCAACAACGAGGAGCCGCGCATACAGACCTACATCGCTGTGAAGGTGGGCGCCAAGAACGACCCCGAGGAGACCACGGGTCTGGCACACTACTTCGAGCACCTCATGTTCAAGGGTACCGACAAGTTCGGCACGCAGGACTACGAGGCCGAGAAACCCCTTCTGGACGAGATCGAGCGCCTCTACGAGGTATACCGCACCAAGACCGACGAGGCCGAGCGCAAGGCAATCTATGCGCAGATAGACTCCGTGTCGCAGGAGGCATCGAAGATCGCCATCCCCAACGAGTACGACAAGCTCATGGCCGCCATCTCGGCCGAGGGCAGCAACGCTTGGACCTCGTTCGACGAGACGGTATACACGGAGGACATACCCTCGAACCAGATCGAAAACTGGGCGAAGATCCAGAGCGACCGCTTCAAGAACGCCGTCATCCGCGGCTTCCACACCGAGCTGGAGACCGTATACGAGGAGTACAACATGTCGCTCACGAGCGATGACAACAAGGCCTACTACGGCATCCTGTCGCTGCTCTACCCCAACCACCCGAGCGGCCGCCACAGCGTGCTGGGCTATCAGGAGCACCTGAAGAACCCCTCGATCACCAATATCAAGAACTACTACGCCACCTACTACGTGCCCAACAACATGGCCATCTGCCTCTCGGGCGACTTCGACCCCGACAAGATGATCGCCACCATCGACCGCTACTTCGGCGACATGAAACCCAATCCGACGCTTCCCGAGTTCAAAGCGCCGGCCGAGGAGCCCATCACCGAGGTGCGCACCAAGACAGTCTACGGCAACGAGGCGGAGTTCATCTATCTGGCATGGCCCTACGGCGGCGTGGGTACACGCGATGCCGAGGTGGCCGACATAGCCTCGAGCATACTCTACAACGGCAAGTGCGGACTTCTGGACCTCGACGTCAACCAGCAGCAGAAGGCGCAGATGGCTGCCGCCTATTCGGATACGGGTACCGACTACGGCGGCATGTGGTTCATGGGCTACCCCAAGCAGGGGCAGACACTCGACGAGGTGAAGCAGATCATGCTCGACGAGGTATCCAAGCTGCGCAGCGGCGACTTCGACGAGGGCCTTATCGCGGCCTCGATAGCCAACTACAAGCGCAACCGTATGCGGCGCCTCGACTCCAACAGCGGACGCGCGCAGGCATACGTGCGCAACTTCATCAACGGCATCGACTGGGCCTATGACGTGGCCGAGCTGGAGCGTCTGGAGAAGATCACCAAGCAGGATGTGATCGACTGGGCCAACAAGGTGCTCGGCGAAAACAACTACGTCGTACTCTACAAACTTCAGGGCGAGGACACCACACAGAAGAAGATCGACAAGCCGCAGATCACCCCCATCGCCACCAACCGCGACTGCGTGAGCGGATTCCTTGCCTCGATACAGTCGTCGCAGGTGAAACCCATGGCGCCCGTATTCGTTGACTACGAGAAGGATCTCGACGTATTCGACGTGGACGGCACGCAGGTGCTCTACAAGAAGAACGAGGCGAACGAGCTCTTCTCGGTATTCTACATCTACGACTTCGGCTCGAACAACGATCCCGCACTCCCGATGGCACTGCAGCAGTACTGGGACTATCTGGGCACCGACAGCAAGACGGCCGAGCAGATCCAGAACGAGCTTTACGCCATGGCCTGCGACATGCGCGTGAGCGTATCGGCCGACATGGTGATGCTTAACATCTCGGGCATCGCCGAGAACGAGCAGAAAGCCCTCTCTCTGGTAAAGGACTATATGGCCAACGTGAAGGGTGACGATGCGATCCTCGCGGCGCTCAAGGAGGACCTGCTCAAGTCGCGCGCCGACGCCAAGCTGAACCAAGGATCGAACTTCTCGGCCCTGCGCAACTACATAATCTACGGTGAGGAGGGCGTCAAGGCGATGACTCTGGACAACGACCGCCTGCGCAGCATCTCGTCCGACGAACTTCTGCAGCGCATACGCGATATGGCCCGCTACGCCCACCGCATAGCCTACTACGGCCCCACCGACGCAGAGCAGATCAGGCAGACGATAACCGATGACGGGCTTCTGGGCAAAGAGCCCTATCCTGCAGCAAACGAACTGAAGAAGCTGCTCACACCCGAGAACAGGGTCGTCGTGGCGCAGTACGACGCCAAGCAGATATACTACCTGCAGTATTCGAACCGCGGCGAGCTGTTCGACGTGGCTATGGACCCCGCCGAGGAGCTCTACAACATGTACTTCGGCGGCGGCATGAACTCGATCGTCTTCCAAGAGATGCGCGAGGCGCGCGCTTTGGCTTACTCGGCCGACGCCTACATGTCAACGGGCCTCAAGAGCGGCGACCCGTACACCTTCAATGCCTTCATCGCCACGCAGAACGACAAGATGCAGCAGGCCATCGAGGCATTCGAGCAGATCATAAACGACATGCCCGAGTCGGAGGCGGCATTCCAGCTGGCCAAGCAGTCGCTGCTGGGGTCGATCGAGACAACGCGCACGATAAAGAGCCAAGTATTAGACAGCTACCTGACGAACGTCATCTACAAGGGTGTCAAGGAGGACCGCAACAAGGCCATCTACGAGAAGGTGAAGACCATGACCCTCGACGACGTGAAGGCCTACCAGCAGCAGTGGGTCAAGGACCGCACATACACCTATGCAGTGCTGGGCGACAAGTCGGACATCGACATGGACTACCTGCGCACGCTCGGCCCCGTAACCGAGGTCACGCAGGAGCAGATATTCGGATACTGATCCCGACCGTCCACAGTATACGGCAGGCGGGAAATCATGAAAGATTCCCCGCCTGCATCTTATACGGGGCACGGCCCGCAGCAGTTGGACGACCCGTCAAAATTCCAACCCGTAATCCTCCCGCAGCACACTTTCCGCCTGATGGGCCGAGACGAAACGCACCGACTCCATACCTACAGCCCGCGCACCCTCGACATTGGACTGGTTGTCATCGAAAAAGAGCGACTCTCCCGCATTCAGGCCGTAGCGCGACAGCAGTACGCGGTATATTCGGGCATCGGGTTTCAACAGGTGCTCCTCGCCCGAGACCACCATCCCGTCCAGCTCGTCGAAGATGCCGTAGCGCGCACGTACCATGGGGAATGTCTCGGCCGACCAGTTCGTAAGGCCGTAGACGCCATATCCCGCACGTTTGAGGCGGCGTACAAGGTCGGCCGTATGGGGTATCTCACCGCCTATCATCTCAATCCAGCGGTCGCGGTAGACGGCGATGGCGTCGGCCCACTCGGGATACTGCGCCGTAAGTTCTGCCACCCCCACATCGAAGGGCTTGCCTCCGTCGAGCGCGGCGTTCCACTCGCCCGTGCATATATTGTCTATGAACCACCTGCTGCGCTCCGCATCGCCGAAATATGGATCATACAGGTAACGGGGATTCCAATCCACCAACACCCCGCCGTAATCGAATACTATGTTCCTTATCATGATGTCCGTGTTTTTATAATCCAACTTAATTATTAACCGCCGCGCAACCCGCCATGTCGCAGCAGGGCTACGCCCGCGCAATCAATCGTCGTTCTCGGTCTGCGAGATGCGTACCAGAGCCTCGCGGTAGGCGTTAAGTATGCGCGACTTCGAGATGAAGCCCAAATAGCGGTTGTTGCGGTCGACAACGGGCAGCATCCAAGTATGGTTCTCCTCGAAACGGGGCAGGATACTCTGCACCTGCTCGTGTTCGAGGATCTTGTAGGGCGGCTGTATCATGTAGTCGATGATCGGGCGGCCCCACATCTCGCGCTTGAACATGTCCTCGCGCAAATCGTCCAACTGCACCACGCCAAGCAGACGGCCGAAGTTGTCGATGACGGGGAATATGTTGCGGTGCGCCGACGAGATGATACCCACGACATCTCCCAGCGTGAAGTTCTCCTTTATGCGCACGAAGTCGGTCTCCATAAGGTCCTCCAGCCGCAGGAACACGAACACCGAACTGTCCTTGTCGTGCGAGAGCAGTTCTCCGCGCTGGCGCAGCTGCTTCGTATAGATTGAGTCGCGGTCGAGCGTATAATCAACGGCAAAGGAGATCGAGGCCACGATCATCAGCGGGATGAAGAGTCCGTATCCGTTCGAGAGTTCGGCTATAAGGAATATCGACGTCAACGGCGCTTTCATCACGCCCGCCATGACGCCTGCCATGCCCACAAGGGTGAACGACACCACCGAGACGTTCCAGTCGAACCATGTATTGCAGGCCAGAGCCACGATGGCACCCATGAAGGCACCGACGAAAAGCGACGGTGCGAAGGTACCGCCGACGCCGCCCGCAGCGTTGGTCGTGGCCATGGCTATGACCTTGAAGAACATCACGGCCGTGACATATATCAGCGCCACCCACCCCACATGGCGGAAGCGGAAGAAGAGCGAGTTGTCGAACAGGTCGGGCACGTTGCCGTGCATCAGAGCCGTCAGCGCCTCGTAACCCTCGCCGTACAGCGGCGGGAAGACGAAGATAAGCACCCCAAGCACCACTCCGCCCAGCGCCCAGCGCTTGTACTGCGAACCGACGGCCTTCACGCGCGCCCCCACTGCGGAATTCATCGAAGTGAAATAGTAGGACATGAAGCCGCAACAGACACCCAGCAGAACGTAAAGCGGGATCTGGCGTATGACGAACACGTCCGACGCGCTGAGCGTGACCGATATGATGGGGTCGAAACCGCGGAATACGAGTGCCACAGTCGTCGCAGTCACCGACGAGACGAGCAGCGGGATGACCGACGACGCCGTGATGTCGAGCATAAGTATCTCAAGCACGAAGACCACGCCCGTAATGGGCGCCTTGAAGATGGCCGCCACGGCAGCACCGGCACCGCAGCAGAGCATGAGCGTCAGCTCCTTGTAGTTAAGTCGCGCCAACTTGCCCACATTAGAGCCTATGGCGGCGCCTGTCAGTACGATCGGGGCCTCGGGACCGACCGAACCGCCGAAACCGATGGTCGTGGCACCGCCCACGACCGACGTCCAGCAGTTGTGCGGCGCAATGCGCGAGTCACGGCGCGACATGGCATACAGCACGCGCGTCACGCCCTCCGAAATCTCGTCCTTGACGATATATTTCACGAAAAGCGTGGCCAGCACTATGCCTATCGCAGGGTAAATTAGGTAGAGAAAATGCGCACGATCGACCGGAAACCATGTAACCAATGCCGAACGGATGCCGTACAACAGCATCTCGAAAACACAGGTACCCAATCCGGCCAAGGCACCCACGACCACGGCCAGCATCACCATCAGCTGGCGGTTGCTCAAACGTTTCACCCTGCCGAGCAGCCAATCGGATACCATCTCTTTCGTACTTGACGCCATACTGCGTTACGAATTTCGCGCGGACACCTACACGGCACAGCCGCATGTCTCCGTATTATTTCGCATTACGGTACATCTCCGACTGACGGCGGATCATCTCCACGTCGTCGAAATAGTCTATCTTCATGGCCCGCTTGACCATGGCGAGGGTCTCGGCCGCCTCGGCACGGGCCACCTCGCAGCCGCGCCGCAACATCTCGTAGACACCCTCTATATCACGCTCGTACTCCTTGCGGCGGGCACGTATCGGCTCCAGCGTCTGCTGCAACACCGAATTGAGGAACTTCTTGACCTTCACGTCGCCCAGACCGCCGCGACGGTAGTGCTCCTTCAACTCGTCCAGCGAGGCATAATCGGGCATGAACTCCGCAAAGTGGCCGCAGCACGAAAAGGCATCCAGATACGTGAATACGCAGTTGCCCTCGATCTTGCCCGGGTCCTCAATGCGTATATGGTCCGGATCGGTATACATGCTCATCACTTTCTTGCGCACATCCTCGGCCGTATCCGACAGATATATGCAGTTGCCCAGCGACTTGCTCATCTTTGCCTTGCCGTCGGTGCCGGGCAGCCGCAGGCAGGCGGCATTCTTCGGCAACAGTATCTCAGGCTCGACCAGCGTCTCCCCATACACCGAGTTGAACTTATGCACGATCTCGCGCGTCTGCTCGATCATAGGCTCCTGATCCTCGCCAACGGGCACCGTCGTGGCGCGGAACGCCGTGATGTCCGAAGCCTGCGAGATGGGATAGGTATAGAAACCGACGGGGATCGACTTGCCGAAGTTGCGCAACTGTATCTCCGCCTTGACGGTCGGGTTGCGCTCCAGACGCGCCACCGTAACCAGATTCATATAGTAGAAGGCCAGCTCGCACAACTCGGGAACCTGACTCTGGATGAATATCGTCGACTTGGCGGGATCCAATCCGCACGAGAGGTAATCGAGCGCCACCTCAACGATGTTGCTTCGGACCTTCTCGGGGTTGTCGGCATTGTCGGTAAGCGCCTGCGCGTCGGCTATCATGATGAATATCTTGTCGAATTCGCCCGAGTTCTGCAACTCGACCCTCTGGCGCAGCGACCCGACGTAATGTCCCAGATGGAGCCTGCCCGTAGGCCTGTCGCCCGTTAAAATCACTTTTCCCATTGTTCTTGAGATTAAATCCTTACTGCTCCCGCCGAAGAGCCGTTCCGCCCCGATCCGACGGCGCATGGCCACAAAAGTAACAATTTATGCGCGAGGGGCAAAAAAAGTTGTATGCTATAATTTTTTTTTATAATTTTGTCATCCCGATCACACATATTCTTATGACAATAATTCAGCTCCAATATCTCATCGAGGTGGCCAACTGCGGCAGTTTCTCGGCGGCGGCGGAACGCTGCTTCGTAACGCAGCCATCGCTCAGCATGCAGATAAAGGCTCTGGAGGACGAACTGGGCGTAATACTGCTCGACCGTTCGAAGAAGCCAGTAATCCCCACCGACGCCGGCAGCGTGGTGATAGCGCAGGCGCAGGAGACACTGCGCGCATACAACTATATCCGCGAATCGGTCGCCGAACTCAAGGGCGAGACATCGGGCAAGCTGCGTCTCGGCGTCATACCCACCATCGCGCCATACCTGCTGCACAAGTTCATTCCCGACTTCGTCAGGGAATACCCGCGCGTGGAGCTCGAGATACGCGAGATGATCACGGCCGACATAATCGAGGCGCTCAAGCACGACAACATCGACGCAGCAATCGTCGCCAGCGGCACCTGCGGCGACAGCATCACGGAACACGACCTCTTCAGCGACCGTTTCTACGCCTACGTATCACCCGAGAACCCGCTTTTCGAGCGCTCGAACATACGCATCGAGGACATCGACCTCAAGGACCTCATACTGCTCAGCCGCGGCAACTGCATGCGCGACCAGATCATCGAGTTGTGTCAGGCGCGGCGCGGAGTCCCCTCGCACTACTATTTCGAGTCCGGCTCGCTCGACACGCTCATGCGTATAGTCGACTGCACCTCGTGCCTGACGATCATCCCCGAAATGGCTTTGGAGTACATTCCCGCCGAACGCCGCCCACAGGTGAAGACGCTGGCCAAGGGCGCCACCTCGCGACGCATAGCCATAGTCGTACGCCGCACCTACGTCAAGAACTCGATAATCGCCGCGCTCGAGGCCACCATCATGGCCAAAGCCGCACCACAGGATGTGCCGCAAACGGCATAACCGGCATACATGTTCCCAAAAGCCTCATGCGCCACCGCCCGCCGGTAATCGCCGGACCGGTTCCCGCGATAAAGCACACGGAAATTAAAAACATTGCTATCGGGACACCGCTCCACGGCCAACAGCAAATAGAGCCGCCGCCACATCTGCAAAGATACGCCCCCCCGCCGAAACGCAAATACATCCATAAAAAACGATTTTCGGAACGGCAGGTGCATGTTCCGCGACCGAACTCACGGCAATATTTTCGCAGTCTCGCAAAAAAAACATATCTTTGCGAAGTTATACGTGCGCATTATTATTTATGGAAAAACTGATTGAGACAATAGTCGAAGCCATACAGGAAAAAAAGGGTAAGGATATTGTATCGTTGGACCTCACGGGTTTCGACGGGGCGATATGCTCGCACTTCGTCGTGTGCAACGCCGACTCCACCACACAGGTGGCGGCCATAGCATCGGGCATCGAGGAGAAGGTCGAGCAGGCGCTCGGCGAGAAGGTCTGGCGCATCGAGGGACAGCAGAACGCCTTTTGGATCGCGATGGACTACCTAGACGTAGTGGTGCACATCTTCCAGACCGAACTGCGCGAATACTACAAGCTCGAGGAGTTGTGGGCCGACGCGCCGATTAAGAAATACGAATACGAACTGTAATCATGGCAAACACCAACAATAACGGCAAAAAAGGAAACATCAGGACCATACGGCCCAACTTCATGTGGATATGGGCCGCACTGGTGATGATCATCATAGGATATTCGTTCTTCGCTGGCGGGGATTCGAAACCCGTCACGAGCGACTGGTACACCGTATCGGACATGATCCGCAACGGCGAGGTGCAGCGCATCAAGGTGATGAACAAGAACACTGCGCTGGTATACCTCACACCCGAGGCCATAGAGAAATACCGCAGCGGTGACGACGAACGCTACAAACACCTGCCGCGGCAGGGCGAGCAGCTCACATTCACCATAGGTTCGGTAGACATCCTCGACCGCGACGTCAATCAAGCGCTCGCCGAGTCCGAGGTCGAAAACAACCCCGTAAGACTCGAATATGCCAACGAACGTACGGGCTGGGGCGACATAGTGCTCAATCTGCTGCCGTGGCTCTTCCTTATCGGCGTCTACATTTTCTTCATACGCAGCATGTCGCGCGGAGGCGGAGGCGCCGGCGGCGGCATCATGAACGTGGGCAAGGCCCGCGCACAGGTATTCGACAAGGACGATACGGAGAAGCGCGTCACGTTCAAGGACGTGGCGGGACTCGAGGAGGCCAAGGTCGAGATAATGGAGATCGTAGACTTCCTGAAAAAGGCCGACAAATACCGCGAACTCGGCGCCAAGATACCCAAGGGTGCGCTGCTGGTGGGCCCTCCGGGTACCGGAAAGACGCTTCTGGCCAAGGCCGTCGCAGGCGAGGCCAATGTGCCGTTCCTCTCGATTTCGGGATCGGATTTCGTCGAGATGTTCGTGGGTGTGGGCGCTTCACGCGTGCGCGACCTCTTCGAGCAGGCCAAGCAGAAAGCCCCCTGCATAGTCTTCATCGACGAAATCGACGCCATAGGCCGCGCCCGCGGCAAGAATGCCGGATTCTCGGGCAACGACGAGCGTGAGAATACACTCAACCAGCTGCTCACCGAGATGGACGGCTTCCAGACCAATGCAGGTGTCATCGTGCTCGCGGCGACGAACCGCGCCGACATACTCGACAAGGCGCTCATGCGCGCCGGACGCTTCGACCGACAGATAGAGGTCGGCCTGCCCGACGTGAAGGAGCGCGAGGAGATATTCAACGTGCACCTGCGCAACCTCAAGCTCGACCCGCACCTCGACCGGTCGTTCCTCGCCAAACAGACCCCGGGATTCTCGGGCGCCGACATCGCCAACGTCTGCAACGAGGCCGCCCTCATAGCCGCCCGCCACAACAAGAGCCGCATCGAGCGTGAGGATTTCCTCGCAGCCATCGACCGCATAGTCGGCGGTCTGGAACGCAAGAACAAGATCATCACCCCCGAGGAGAAGCGCACCATAGCGTACCATGAGGCGGGACACGCCACCGTCAGCTGGATACTCGAGAACGCCAGCCCGCTGATCAAGGTAACGATAATCCCGCGCGGCAAGGCTCTCGGCGCAGCTTGGTACCTTCCGGAAGAGCGTCAGATCACAACACGCGAACAGCTCATGGACGAGATGGCCGCCACGCTGGGCGGACGGGTGTCGGAGCAACTCACCTTCGGCAAAATATCGACAGGCGCCCTGAACGATCTGGAACGTGTCACCAAGATGGCCTACGCAATGGTGGCATACTACGGCATGAGCGACAAGGTGGGTACGTTGAGCTACTACGACTCGACCGGACAGAGCGACATGTCCTTCACCAAACCATATTCGGAACTTACGGCACAGGATATCGACGCAGAGACCAAGCGTATCATCGACGAAGCGTACGCCATGGCACGCAAGGTCCTTACGGAACATGCCGAGGGGCTGAAACAGCTGGCGGAACTGCTGCTCTCGCGCGAGGTGGTCTTCACCGAGGATGTGGAACGCATATTCGGCAAACGCAAGAAGGACATCATGCGCGAGCGGGCCGAGGCCGAAGCCGAAGAACAGCGCAAGCAGGCAGAGCGACTCCGCCGCGAAGAACGCGCCGAAGAGGCGAAGAAGGAGAAAGAGGTGAAAAAGGAGCAGACGCGGAGCGCCCGCACGGATACCCCCGCTGCATCAGGCGGTACGGTCATAACCGTAAGCCTCGATCCGGAGATAAAGGCCGATACGCAAGCCGGCAAAGAGACCGAGAACAAACCGAAAGATACATCGGACGCGACAAAGGAAGAGTCATAGCACACCATAGCATACGCGAGACATGAACGAAAAGATGAAAAACCTGTGGGTGCGCTCCTTAAGCGGAGCGGTGCTCGTCGTCATAGTGCTTGGGGCCATACTGTGGTCAAAATGGAGCTTTGCCGCACTGCTTATGGCCATACTCATCGGCGGAGAGTGGGAGTTCTACCGCATGGCCGGCAAGGCCGGATATTCCCCGCAACGGGTATTGGGACTTGTCGCCGGCGCCATAATCCTCGCGGTGGCATTCATCCTCATGCGGCTGGTGGACGAACATACCACCGTCAGTTCGAAATATCTTATGATAGCTTTGGGGCTGGCTCTATACATCATGATGCTCATCCCCGTGATGTTCATCTGCGAACTCTACCGCAAAAGCCCCACCCCCATCGCCAACATCGGATCGACGCTGATGGGTGTGGTATATGTAGCCATGCCCTTGGCGCTGCTCTTCTTCATCCCGCTGATGCTGGGCCGCGGCGTATGGAACCCGTGGGCACTCATATTCTACATATTCATCATCTGGGCCAATGACGTATGCGCCTATCTGGTGGGTATGAGCATCGGCCGGCACCGCCTCTTCCAACGCATCTCGCCCAAGAAGTCGTGGGAGGGATTCGTCGGAGGGCTTATCGGAGCCATGGCCACGGGTTACGTCGCCTCCACCGTAATGGAGGGTACCCACACCATATGGATAGGGATGGCCCTTATCGCCGCCGTCACGGGTGTCTTCGGCGACCTGGTGGAATCGCTGCTTAAACGCTCTGTCGACGTGAAGGATTCGGGAAACATACTCCCCGGGCACGGAGGCTGGCTCGACCGCTTCGACGCACTGCTGCTGTCGATACCGTTCGTATTCATATACCTCGTATTCTGCATAAACTGAGAATACGGCATAGATTGGAAAACGACCTGACAACCTAACGGATCCAAGTCATGAAGATAAACAAGGAAGGTTACAAGATCATAGCCATATCGGGACTCATATGCCTCGTGTTCTGGCTGTTGTTATACTATTTCGAGAGCAAGCACTCGGGTGTCGGACTGCTCGTGACGGGGGCGTTGCTGCTTATCGTCTTCTGGTTCTTCATCGTGGCCTTTTTCCGCGAGCCGCGCCGCGTCAAGATACACGATCCGGAACTGGTATTCTCGCCCTGCGACGGGCGCGTCGTGGTGACGGAGATAGTGCATGACGACGAATATCTCAAGGAGAACATGCTGCAGATATCTATCTTCATGTCGATAACCAACGTACACATGAACTGGGTTCCCGTGAGCGGTACCGTCGAATACTACAAGTATCATCCCGGACGCTTCCTCATAGCCTACCACCCCAAGTCGTCGACCGAAAACGAGCGAACCACCACAGTGGTGAGGATGGAGAACGGCAAACCAGTACTTTTCCGCCAGATTGCGGGCCTCATAGCACGCCGTATCGTCTCTTACATGAAAGTCGGCGACCATGTATCGCAAAACGACGTCTTCGGGTTCATCAAGTTCGGTTCGCGCATCGATGTGCTCGTCCCCAAGGACAGCGAACTGCTCGTGGAGATCGGCGACCCCGTCGTAGGCTCACAAACTCCGATCGTAAGATTGAGAAAGTAAGCCCGTACCGCAAGGCGGATCTCAAGACAAACGGCACAATGCCGTGTCGGCGCTGCCGAAAGAAACTATTAAAGAATAAAAAGGTATGACAATAACCCCGCAAAATATATTGAGGGTAACGGTGGGCCTCGTCGTCACAGCCGTCATACTCTACCTGATATGGTTCTTCAGCTCCGTTGTCATATACATCCTTGTATCGGCAGTGCTGGCCATCATGGGACGCCCGTTGGTAAACAAACTTTCGGAGATATGTATCCGCGGCCGCCGCTTGCCGCGCTGGTGCGCCGCCACTCTCACCCTCATTGTAATATGGATAGTGCTCGCCACGATATTCTCGCTGTTCATACCCCTTATCTTCGGCAAGATAAACGAATTCGCCTCGCTCGACTTCACGTCGGTGCTCGCGTCGATAGAAGAGCCGATAGCACAGGCACAGCTATACATACAACAGACCTTCGCCATGCCTGAGACGCAATTCTCGCTTACCGACACGCTTATCACCACGCTCAAGAACCTGATCGACTACGACACGATCAACAACGCCTTCTCGTCGATTGTAAGCATAGCGCTATCGACGCTCATAACGATTTTCTCTATATCGTTCATCACCTTCTTCTTCCTCAAGGAGGACGGACTCTTCTATGCCATGGTGAAGGCCATGTTCCCGGAACGGCTGCAGGGAAACGTCACCCGCGCGTTGGACTCTATCACGGTACTGCTGTCGCGCTACTTCACGGGAATACTCACCGAGAGCATAATACTCACGATAATCGTATCGACGTCGATGATCCTCTTCGGCATGAAGACCGATAACGCCCTGCTCATAGGCCTAATCATGGGTGTGATGAACGTCATACCATATGCAGGTCCCCTCATCGGCGGCGTGATATCGGTATGTATCGGCATAATAACCCCCATAGAGGGATTCACTACGGGACACACCATAATAGTCATCGCATGCACGCTCTTATGCATCAAGGGTCTCGACGACTTCATACTGCAGCCCACACTCTACTCCGAGCGCGTGAAGGCACATCCGCTCGAGGTATTCCTCGTGATACTCATAGCGGGATATATGGCAGGGATATTGGGCATGCTGCTCGCCATACCCTCGTATACGGTGTTGCGCGTGCTGGCAAAGGAATTCTTCTCGGAGTTCTCGTTAGTACAGAAACTGACGCAGAAGATTTGACGGCGGCAGGCACCGTACTGCCACGTACAACATTCGACATATAGAGAGATGATGATAATCATAGGGAAAGTAATACACGGCGCACAACTAGGCCGCAGGATGGGATTTCCCACGGCCAACCTCGACGCCTCTGAGATAAAGGGCGCCGACAACGGCGTCTACTGCTCGCGCGCCGTAGTCGACGGCAAAATATATGGCGCCATGTCGAACCTCGGTTGCCGCCCCTCGGTCGACGGACAGAGCCGCCTGTTAGAAACCCACATATTCGATTTCCACGGTGACATATACGGCAAGATGATCGAAGTACGCCTGCTAAGCAAGATACGCGATGAAAAGCGTTTTGACTCGATCGAGGAGCTGCGCCGGCAGCTGGAGCACGATGCCGACATGTGCCGCACAGCGCTGGCTGACGGTGCGCCTAAAAGGGAGAAATTCGCCAACATGATACGCCGCGCCTGCTCGACCATATACCCGAGAGGCAAACAGAGAATGTAAACATGCCGCAGGAAATGCGGTACGGGCGCTGCCTCCTCCCCATACGCCTCAAACAAAAAACTCAGGAAAACGCATATACACTTTACAAAATGGGCCTCAGACGCATATTGCTGACAATGTTGCCGGCGCTGGCTGCAGCCGCGGTATGCGGGTCATGTATCTCGGAATCGGGGGAGACATCGGAGGAGACGACTCTCGTCTCCGCGGGCGACACGGCCCCCGACTTTACCGTCGAGATGACCGACGGCAGCTATGTCACCCTTTCGCACCTGCGCGGCAGGATAGTTCTGCTCGGCTTCTGGAGCCCCGACTGCCCGATGTGCCAAGATGAGATGAGAGCAGTGCAGCACGATGTCATCGACCGCATAGAAGGCACCGACATTCGGTACCTTCCCGTAGCGCGCGACGGCAGCCGCGATGTCATTGAGGAGTTCTGCCGACAGAACGGATGCGAATTTGCCGTTGGCCTCGACCCCGACCGCTCGATATACATGCTCTACGCCACCTCGTTCGTCCCGCGGATGTTCGTCATCGACCGCGACGGCATTGTACGGGCGTCGTACGTAGAATACGGCACCGACCGTCTCGGCGAAATCGTATCCGCGGCCGAGGCATTGCCTTGATGCCCTGCAACATCCCGCATACCGGCTATACGCACCGCACGACAGGTATCGGCGCCGGCCCGCAGACACGCGCCGCTTACCGGAAACAATATGTCCAAAAGAGCGCCATAATTTTCTAAAATTATTTATTAATGCTATCTTTGCGGCGGAATCTGACGCATCGGCACCCGTCGGCAGCGATGCGTATAATACACCTGCCGCGGTAGAAACCCTCAAAAAGCCTCGATACGATATGCAGAGACAGACACAGGGCGATCCACACAGCGAACTTGCGGCGACAGTGGGATTCATCGCCCGCTATGCCTCCTACCTCATGGGGTCGGGCGTACATACCTCGCGCGTGGTCCGCAATTCGCGGCGCATAGGTTCGGCACTCGATGTAGAGATCAATCTGGCGGTATTCCCGAAGTCAATAATAGTCTCGGGGACCGACGCGCATGGCGAATCCTTCAGCCGCGTGGTGGCCATCCCCGCATGTCCCATCGACTTCGAACGCAATGCCGATCTCTCGGCCTTGAGCTGGGAAGCACACGATCGCAGGCTTCCGCTCGCACAGATCGAACAACGCTACGAGGAGTTGTGCGCGAAACCACGGCTTGACCCCATGCTGGTGATGATACTCGCAGGTCTGGCCAACGCCTCGTTCTGCCGCCTCTTCGGAGGAGACTTCAAGGCCATGGGCATAGTCTTCACGGCCACGCTCTTCGGATTCTTCGTAAAGCAGAAGCTCGCACAGCGGGGGATGAACCACTACTTGTTATTCATCGCAGCGGCCTTCGCCGCCTCGCTCATGAGTTCGCTGTCGCTCATCCTCGACACAACCTCCGACGTGGCCTTGGCTACGAGCGTACTCTTCCTCATCCCGGGCGTGCCTCTCATAAACGGCTTCATTGACATAATCGAGGGGCATATACTCACTGGCATATCGCGCCTTACGGCTGCCATAATGCTCATCGCCTGCATAGCCATAGGGCTGTCAGCCACACTGATGATGGTAAAATCGGAACTGCTATGATAGAGACAGTATCTGCTATACTCGCCGACGGGTTCTTCGCCGCCGTCGCCGCCTTGGGCTTTGGAGCCATATCCAATCCGCCGATGAGGGCATTCCCCCGTATAGCGCTGCTCGCAGCCGCGGGACACGCCCTGCGATTCACGCTCATGACATACTTTGGCGTCGACATAGCCACGGGGTCACTCTGCGCCTCACTGACGATAGGTTTCGGAAGCATGATGCTCGGGCGGCGCATACACTGCCCCACCACTGTCATGTCGATACCTGCACTGCTGCCCATGATCCCCGGAATGTACGCCTACAAAAGCATGTTCTCGATCGTCATGTTCTTCCAAAAAATCGACGACACCGCCGTCTGTGCGGCTTATCTCGACACTGCCCTGCGCAACGGCATGATCACCGTATTCGTGATACTGACGCTCGCCGCGGGGGCAACGCTCCCCATACTCATGTTCCCGAGCAAGGCCTATACCATGACCCGCAGGCAGCAATGCCAAAACAATGCATGACATGGAACTGTTCTGGAATACCATAGCCGAATACAACCGCAACACATGGGTTTTGCAGGCGGCGACAGTCCTCGTCGGGGCATTGCTCGTCATACTGCTCTTCCACCGTCCGACCCGCGCCGTGAAGCGCGCCATGAAGTGCTACATCGTGCTGCTCAACATATGGATCGCCGTGGTTTACTACCTCTGGTTCTGCCGCGAGCGGCCCTACTACTGGGCCACGGCATTCATATGGGCCATCATGGCGGCAATATGGGTCTACGACGCCGTTACGGGCTACACGGCGTTCGAACGCAACCGCAGGCACGAACGCACCGGCGTGCTATTCATGCTGCTGCCGCTGGCATTTCCGATCATATCGGCCGCGCGCGGCATGCACTTCCCCATGGTGGCGTCTTCGGTGATGCCGAGCTCGGTAGCGCTCTTCACCATAGGCTTCATGCTGGCCTTCTCGAAACGGGTAAACCTCTTCATACTGCTTTTCCTGTGCCATTGGTCCATCGTCGGAGTATCGAAGATATATTGCTACGACATTCCCGAGGACGCACTGCTCGCTTGCGCCATCGTTCCCGCGATATATATCTTCCTGCGCGAGTATGTCTCGACGAACATGTCAGAACACAGCAAGCCCGATCCCAAAACGGCCAATATACTGATCGTGGCCCTGTGTGCCGCCACCGGCATTCTGTTTGCCGCAATCATCGCCCAACCGCTGCTGCAATAGCGGCCCGGCACGTCTTCCAAGACACCGCCTTCTCAAAACAGACCGCAGACTTTTGCTCTCCCGCGCCCCACTGCGCGCGGACAATTTGACATTCGGCTTTTTATTGTTACTTTTGTAATGGACCAACCCAAAGAGCCATGAAAACACCGCTGCTGATCCTTGCGCTACTCCTTGCCGCAAACACGGACATTCACGCCCGCAGCATGACACACAAACCCGAGGGTTCCGTCAGCATCACCGTCGGCGAGACCTCGACACCCCTGTTGCTCGACCGCAGTGACAATGAGCTCTTCCACATACGCATCGACGCCCCCGACGGCGGCACGCTCGACGGTATGGAGATGACGCTCGACCCCCAGTCGGCACGATACGTCAAGCAGGTGAAACTGTACTACGGGGGCACCGACGCCCGCAGTGCCCCTGCCGGACGTCTTGCTCCGGCAGACTATATCCCCGACGGCAGCCGCGCGGCCGAGCCGTCCTACAGCCTGCTACTCGCAAGCTGCAAAGGCGCTGAACGGATAAGTCTCGACACCGCCAAGGAACTATTCCGTGGTATAAACTACCTGTGGGTAAGCATCGAAATGAAATCCGGCACCCCACTCACGCACAAGCTCTCGGCCGCAATCAGGACAGTCGCCATAGACGGCAGCGAACGCCTCTTCGACATTGCAGGCCGCACAGGCCACCCGCACCGCATGGCCGTGGGGGTACGCCACGCGGACGATGACGGCGCCGCCGCTTACCGCATACCGGGCATCGTCACCACATCGCGCAGAACCCTGCTCGCCGTATACGACGTACGGCACAACTCGTCGAAGGACCTGCAGCAGCATATCGACATCGGCCTCAGCCGCAGCACCGACGGCGGCCGTACATGGGAACGGATGCGGCTGCCGCTGAGTTTCGCCCGTGAGGGGAGCCTGCCAGCGGCACAGAACGGCGTGGGAGACCCGTCGATCCTCTACGACCACACCACACACCGCGCATGGATAGTGGCGGCATGGTGCCACGGAATGGGTTACGGCATGGCATGGAACAACTCCGCACAGGGCATGGGCCCCGACCAAACGGGGCAACTGGTGCTGGCATACAGCGACGACGACGGCAAGACATGGAGCGCCCCGATAAACATCACGCCACAGGTGAAGCGCCCCGAATGGCATTTTCTGCTGCAGGGGCCCGGACGCGGCATCACCATGCGAGACGGCACGCTCGTATTCCCCACCCAATATATCGATGCCGACCGCATACCCCGCTCGGCCATAATGTACAGCCGCGACAGCGGCCGCACTTGGCATATGCATAAAGGAGCGCGTGCCAACACCACCGAGGCACAAGTGGCGGAACTGCCGACAGGAGAACTCATGCTCAACATGCGCGATAACCGCGGCGGCAGCCGCGCCGTGGCCATAACGCGCGACCTCGGCGCAACATGGAAGGAACACCCGTCGTCGCGCAAGGCGCTGCGTGAACCAGTATGTATGGCCAGCCTCATATCGGTCGCGGCTGCCGACAATGCCTCGGGACGCGACATACTGCTCTTCTCGAATCCCGACAGCGGCAGCGCCCGCCGCGACATAACCGTCAAGGTCAGCTTCGACAACGGAAATACATGGCCTGCAGAGAACCAAGTGCTGCTCGACGGCGGCGACGGATGGGGGTACTCATGCCTTACGATGATCGACCCCGAGACGGTTGGCATCCTCTACGAGAGCAGCCAAGCCCACATCACCTTCCAAGCCATACCACTGGCCGACCTGCTGCCATGACCGTACGTGCCGGCCGCGAAAAGACATCGGCGCTCGTTTCTGAAGATCCGAGCGCCGATGTCCAATAATGCAGGCGCAGCCCTACAATGCCAGATAACGCATCGCCGCCTCGATGAAGTAATAGTCGCCGTACGACAGGGGCACATCGACCTCCGAGCCGGCCATATAGTGGCCCACACCGTGCATGAGCACGAAGTTGCCATTCTCCCCTACGGGGGCCAGATAGGCATCCGAGCAGAGCGAGCGCAGCTGCCGCTCGGCTGTAGCCAGATAGGTCTCGTTCTTCGTGAAGCCATACAACTCTATCAGGGC
The DNA here is from genome assembly GCA_944320685.1 of uncultured Alistipes sp. Classification (GTDB taxonomy): domain Bacteria; phylum Bacteroidota; class Bacteroidia; order Bacteroidales; family Rikenellaceae; genus Alistipes. Next base: position 31,949 of record CALUIK010000008.1, on the reverse strand, counting down.
CGATGCCATGATCGCTCCGGCAGAAGAGTCCTTCGACTGCTCGGCCGCATCGTAGTCCCAATTGGGTATCGCATCCTCGGGCAGGCGCGGAATCAGGTAATCGGCAATCTTCACGGCCTGATCGAGGTACTTCTTGTCCTCCGTCATACGGTACATCATAGTATAGCCATAGAGGCCCCACGACTGGCCGCGCGACCATGCCGAGTCATCCGAACGGCCCTGCGCCGTACGGCGGTCGGTGACCTCGCCCGTCAGTTCGTTGTACGCCACAACATGATACGAACTGTTATCCTCGCGGAAATGGTTCTTCATGGTGGTGTCAGCATGACGGCGAGCAATGTCGGCATACTTGCCGCCGCACCACTCCAGCATCTCGAGATTCATCATGTTGTCGATGATGACCATGAAATCGAGTTCGGGATTCTCCTTGCGACCCGTATTCCACGAACGTATGCACCCCACCGTGGGATTGAAACGTGTGGCAAGCGAAGCCGCCGCCTGCTCGATTATCGACTTGTAATACGGGTCACCCGTCAGGCGATAGGCGTTGCCGTAGGAACAGAATACCATGAATCCCAGATCGTGCGTACCCGTATGGTCCTTCAACACTTCCAGCCGCCGCGTAAACTCGTCAGCATACGCGCGCAACTGCTCGTCGCCGGTATATTCGTACAGCAGCCACAGCGATCCCGGAAAGAAGCCGCTTATCCAGCTGTACGGCGACGCCACGCGCACCTCACCCTTCTCATATGTCTGCGGCAGTTTGCCTTCTATACCCTCCATACGCACCGCCTGCGCCTTCTCCTGCTCTACAGCCACGGCGAGAGCCTGTTTGAGTTCCTTCTTCAACGCACACCTGCCGCCGCAGCCAGCAAGGCCCAACGACCCGATAACAACGAGTGAAAGTAAAATTTTCTTCATACGACTATGTTTTTGGGTTAAGTGTAATCTCGCAATACCTCATACTCGCTCCGCCCCGCGCACGTTCCGCGCACTTTCTCGCTCCGTTCTCCCATACGCACCTCAGGCCCTCCACACGGACCTTGTGCAAGCGGCCTGCACAGGCGCGGAATCGGGCCTACCGCCCCGCTCCGCCGAGAAGTATCGACGCCTGCGAAAGGGCGGCATCGGTGATGGTGCTGCCCGAGAGCATTTTGGCGATCTCATGCACGCGGTGCTCGCGGTCGAGCCTTCCGATATTTGTACGGCCCTGCTCTTTGTAGACCACGAAATGCGTGTCGCCCTTCGAGGCTACCTGCGGCAGATGGGTTATATCGACCACCTGCATCCTTTCGGCCAGCGACGAGATGATCTCGCCCATGGCGTCGGCTATGCGTCCCGACACACCCGTGTCTATCTCGTCGAATATTATCGTAGGCAGCTTCGACCGCTCGGCCAGCATGGCCTTCAATGCCAGCATCACGCGCGAGGTCTCTCCGCCAGATGCCACACGCTCCACCGGCTGCGGCGCCATGCGCCCGTTTGCCGTAAACATGAAGCGTATGCGGTCGCCTCCCGTCGGCAGCAACTCGCCGGCATCCTCCACCACCACTTCGAAACGCGCCTCAGGCATGCCGAGCTTCACCAGCATAGCCGCCACACCAGCCGATACCCGCAGCGAGGCCTCCTCGCGCATGCGGCGTATCCTTGAGGCACGCTCCGACGCCTCGCGCCGCAATGTCTCTATCTTCACACGCTGCGCGGCCAAGGCCTCATCGCCATGCTGTATGAGGTTAAGGCGCGCGGCAAGGTCATCACCCACGGCCATCAGCTCCCCGAGCGTAGAGACGCGGTGCTTCTGGCACATCGAGTATATCATATTGACGCGATCCGTAAGGCGCTGCAGACGCTCGGGATCGGCCTCTATGCGGTCGCTTTCGTCCGCAGCCGAGGCACCTATATCCTTGAGTTCCGACACCACCGAATGCAACCGTGCGGCCATCTCCGCACCACGGGGATAACTATCCCCCAGATGCGCAAGCGTATTCTCGGCAACAGCCAGCTGCTCCAGCACGCCGATCTGGTCGGCATCCAAAGCATTGCGCAACGACGTGAGAGCCTCGATTATACGGTCGGCATTCTCCAGCACCGACAATTCGCCCTCGGCCTCCGCCAACTCTCCATCGCGCAACTGCGCCGCCTCGAACTCCGCGACCTGATAACGCAGCCACTCCTCGTCACGCCGCATTGCCTCTGCCTCCGACTCCATGCGCTGCAGCTCGCGCTCCGCCGCCCGCATCGCCCCGAACACTCCGGCATACGCGGCAACCTGCTCCGACGAGCCGGCCAGCGTATCGAGCGAACGCACGCGGAACGCCTCGTCAGCGAGAATCTGGTTCTGGTGCTGCGAATGTATGTCTATAAGGTGCGCCCCCAGCTCGCGCAATACGGCAAGCTGTACAGGCACGTCGTTGACAAAGGCACGGCTCTTGCCCGCAGGCGAGATCATACGCCGGATGACCGTCTGCGCCTCATAGTCGAGGTCGTTTCGCTCGAACAACTCCTCGAGTCCGTAGCCCGCTACATCGAAGATACCTTCTATGACACAACTGCGCGACGTGTCGCCTATCGTCCCGCTGTCGTTCTTGTTGCCGAGAAGCAGCCCCAGCGCTCCAAGCAGGATCGATTTGCCGGCTCCCGTCTCTCCCGTGATAATATTGAGATGCTGATCAAGCTCCATGTCGAGACGCTCGATCAGCGCATAATTTTCGACTGTAAGTCGTCGCAGCATACCCTACTTCAGTTTAGCAATTTCTCCATGCGGTCGACTATACGCGCCGCCACCTCCCGCTTGCTCATAAGGGGCAGCTCGACACACGACACCGCATCTATGAGCGACACCACGTTCGTGTCGCACCCGAATCCGGCGCCCGCATCGCGCAGCGAATTTAGGACGATGAAATCGAGATTCTTTCGTTCGAGTTTCTCGCGGGCGTTCGCCGCACCGCTATCCGTCTCCAAAGCGAAGCCCACAAGCAGGCGACCGCCCTTCACGCGGCCCAATTCCGCCGCTATGTCCTTCGTGCGGCGAAGGGGTATCGACATGTCAGCATCGCCCTTCTTGATCTTCTCATCGGCCACAGTAACAGGCGTATAATCGGCCACCGCAGCGCACATGACGGCACCGTCCGCCTCCGCAAAAGCCTCCACGGCGGCATTATACATCTCCTCGGCCGAAACAACGTCCACACGGTCGACACCTTCGGGTACGGCAAGGGCCGTACGGCCGCTAACGAGCGTAACCGAAGCACCGCGCGCAGCCAGCTCCGCAGCAACGGCATAACCCATCTTTCCCGTCGAATGGTTCGATATGTACCGTACGGGATCGATCGCCTCGATCGTAGCCCCCGCCGTCACGACAAACCGCCGGCCGGCCAGCGTCTCGCTCCCGAGAAACGCATCTACCTCCTTGACTATGTGCGCAGGCTCCGCCATACGCCCCTTGCCTACAAGTCCGCTCGCCAGCTCGCCCTGCTCAGGTTCGATGACGTACACGCCGTCACGGCGCAACTGCGCCAGATTGCGCTGCGTAGCCGCATGGGCATACATGTCGAGGTCCATGGCCGGGGCCACCGCAACATGGCACTTGGCCGAGAGATAGGTCGTCAACAGCAGGTTGTCGGCAACACCGCACGCCATCTTGGCCAGCGTGTTGGCCGTAGCCGGAGCTATCACCATACAGTCGGCCCACTCGCCCAGCGACACATGCGAATTCCACTCGCCGTTCTCGGGGTTGAAGAACTCAACCAAAACAGGATGCTTGGCCAAAGTGGCCATCGTCAGCGGCGTAACGAACTGCTTGGCCAGCGGCGTCATCACCACACGCACCTCGGCTCCCGCCGACACAAATAAACGGCAAAGCACAGCCGCCTTATATGCAGCTATGCTACCCGTAACTCCCAATATGATATGCTTACCTTTCAACATATGCGGGGAATCGAATTTTATGATATATGACCGGCGCGGCATGAACCGCACCGCGCGTGACCGTCCCCGCTACTTGGTGCTGTTGTCTCCCTCACGATAGAAGAGCTCGCCGTCGAGGAACTCCTCCGTCGCGATGATCGTAGGTTTGGGAAGGCGCTCGTAATAACGCGATATCTCTATCTGCTCGCGGTTCTCGAAGGTCTCCTCCATAGTATCGGTGGGCGACGAGAAATCTGCCAGCTTTCGCGTAAGCTCCGCCTTCAACTCCGTCGAGATCTGATTGGCACGACGTGCTATGATGTTGATGCTCTCGTAGATATTGCCCGTATTCTTGTCCAGATCGACCAACTTGCGGGTAATCGTGTTGTTGGGAATGTTCTTCTTGATCTCCATCTTATGCGTAATTTTGTCGTTGTTATTCTTCCTTGCGGTTCTTCTCTATGAAGCGTTTGGTCTGCTCCTCGACATGCTCCAGATCCTTAAGATACTTCGACTCGGGGAACTCCATGATGAACGAATAGTATGAGTCGAGCGTAGACATGTAACGATCCATCTGCTTGGCTTCGACCGAATTGCTCGCCAACTTGTAGGACGACATCACTATGTAATAAAGAAGGTCCTCGCGGCGGTGCGAGTCGGGGTACTGCCGCAACGCATTGCGGAACGCTATGATCGCAGAATTATACCGCTCGATCTTGTAATACGTATATGCATTCAAATACGCCTTTTCGTGCATGCGCCACGTAAGGTCATCCGTCATATCCTTGAACAAGGCATACTGCTCGCTTTCGGGATAGTGCGACATGAACTCCGAAATGGCTATCACCGCCTGACTCGTCATAGACTGGTCGCGCGTAGGCCCCGGGCACATGTTGTAAAGGCTGATGGCGTACATCGCCTCGGCATCCTCCAGGAATGCGCTGCGCCCGAACTTGTGGCGGAATTCGTCCAACAGTGTCGACGATGACATGAAATCGTGAGCCTTGAACTTACAGCGTGCTATGTAGAAAGCCACGGTATCCTCCTTCATCGTGCCTGTAAAATAGTGCTCGCAACTCTCAAACAGCAAGGCGGCCTTATTCCATTTCTCGGCATTGTAATACAGCATGGCGCGGCCAAAGATCAGGTCGGCATCGTCAGTATTAATCACTTTCTGGATTCCGGAGCAACCGCAGAACGACGCAACAAACGCGATAACGACCGCAAGCGTGGTGACACATTTTTTCATACCGAATGTTTTAACAGTATGCAGGGTATTAAGCGTACAAAATTACACATATTTTTTGGTTTAACGACATTATGCCGCCAATTATTATCCGCGGTGACGATAAAAACCCTCCGCAGCACCGTTTTGCGCATGCGGCGCACAAAAAAAGGCTGTCGCCACTATCATGCGACAGCCTGAAAACGCCTTCGGCATTTCTGTTACTTCACATCATTCCAGTCGTCCGTGCGGAACGGCACAGACGGAATGCCGAACATGTTGCGCAGGTTATTCTCGATGTAGTTGCGGAAAGCGTAGCGTACGGCGACCGGTTCCTTCACCTCGTCGCTCCATACCGTCACGCTGCTGCCCGAGATCGACGCCTTGGCCTTGTGGAACACGCGGTCGGCGCCCGCGATCTCGAAGCCCGTGACCGCCTCGCCGTACCACGGCGCAAGGCCCATGCCGGCATTGCTCATACGCACCGTCACCTTGCCGTCACGGATCTCGTACGACTCCATGCGCGGGGCCTTCGCCTCGAAGCCTCCCTGCCCATAGGTCTGTGCCAGGGCCAGTGCCGCAAGGCGCTGACCGACCTCGAACTTCTGCGCAGGGTGTATGCAGTTTTCGGCTCCTATATCCGTCGTGGCGGCCATGCCGCAGTTGGGTATCTTGCTCAAGGCCCGCACCTGCGCCTCGACAAAGAGCGGATATGAAATATCGTTCGAATTGCCGTACGAATAGGGTGCAATCTGTGCATAGTAGAAAGGCATCGCATTCTCAGTATCGCCCCAGTCGCTGCGCCACTGCTCGACCATGCGCGCCATCATGGTGTCGTAGTGGTCGATGTCACCGAGATTGGCCTCGCCCTGATACCACAGGAATCCGCGTGCCGTAAAGTTCTTAATGGGGGCTATCATGGCACAATACAGCTCGCTCGGCTTTATATCGTGCAGCTTGAACTTCTGTTCGAACTGTGCCTCGGTAACGCACTCCTTCAGGGCCGACAGCGGCATCCACGACTCCACTCGCGTGCCGCCCCAATCGGTGGCGATGATTCCCACGGGAATACCTGCCGCATGCGTCAGGCTGTAGGCGAAGAAGTATGCCGTAGCCGAACAGTCGGCTACGCTTGCTGGCGAAGCGCACTGCCACTCGCCGCCGGCGCAGTCCTCCAGATCCTTATCGAAGGAGCGTACTCGCTGCACGGTGAACATACGTATGCGCGAGGCCTCTTCGCCGCCGCGCATGATATACTCCATAGAGTTCTCGACAGGCTGGTTGCCGAAACCCTTGACGGGCATCTCCATGTTGCTCTGGCCCGAGCACACCCACACGTCGCCTATGAGGATATTATCTATCGTCACGCTCTTGCCGTCGCTGATGGTTATCGTCTGCGGGTCGAACGATGCGGCAGGCGTAGCCACCTTGACGGCCCAGCGGCCCTCGGAATCACTATGGGTCTGTATCTTGGCGTCGCTCCATGACACCTCGACCGTAACCTTCGAGTCGGCGTCGGCCTTGCCCCAAAGATTCACTTCGCTCTGCTGCTGCAAAACCATGTTGCTGCCCAGAACCTTCGGAAGAACGATCTCCGCCGATGCGCCCCAACAGAGGCACACGGCAGCGACCGTCGTAAGAAACAGTTTCATCGCACTCAGGTTTAAATATCCAACTTGCGCGCGCCGTCCGAAATAACGACGTCGTAAACCTTGGGTTCGTGGCCGTACGCCGCAGCGAACCTCTCCTTGGCCTTGGCGATGAAGGCGTCGTAAAGGCCCTCCTTCACAAGATTGATAGTGCATCCGCCGAAGCCGCCGCCCATGATACGCGAGCCCGTCACGCCGCACTCCTTGGCGATGGTGGCCAGCAGGTCGAGCTCCTCGCACGATACCTCGTAGTCTTTCGACATGCCCCAGTGGGTCTCGTACATACGCTCGCCCACGGTCTCCAGATCGCCGCGCTCCAGTGCGTCGCACACGTCGAGCACACGGCGTTCCTCGCCTATCACATAGCGGGCACGCTTGTAGTCCTCGTCCGAGATCTGTTCCTTGATGGCGTCGAGCTGCTCCATCGTGGCGCCACGCAGTGTCTCCTGCTCCAGCGCCTTGGCCACACGCTCGCACGACTCGCGGCGTCTGTTGTAGGGCGAACCCACCAGTTCGTGCTTGACGACCGAGTCGAGCAACACCAGACGGTAACCGAACTTCTCGGGATCGAACGGGAAGTATGCAAACTCCATCGAGCGGCAATCGAGACGCATCAGGTTGCCCTTCTTGCCGAATACCGATGCAAACTGGTCCATGATACCGCAGTTCACGCCGCAGTAGTTGTGCTCGGTCGACTGGCCGATACGCGCCAACTCGAATTTGTCGATCCTGTCCCCGTTGTAGATATGGTTCAACGCAAAGGCGAAGGTCGACTCCAGCGCCGCCGACGACGACATGCCGGCTCCGAGGGGCACGTCACCCGAAAAGGCGGTGTCGAAGCCCTCGACCTTGCCGCCGCGCTTCTGTATCTCGCGCGCAACGCCGAAGATGTAGCATGCCCACGATGCCGCGGGTTTGTCCTCCTCGCGCAGGCCGAACTCGGCGTAATCATCCAGATCCACGGCATAGGCGCGGATCTTGTCCGTACCGTTGGGACGAATCTCCGCAACGATGCCCTTGTCGATGGCGCCCGGAAATACGAAGCCCCCATTGTAATCAGTATGCTCTCCGATGAGGTTGATACGGCCCGGAGATGCGTAAACGTCGCCGGTGGTTCCGAACTTCTCGGCGAACTTCTCTCTTACCAATTCGATGTTCATAGGTTTTTGGTTTTAGTTTTATTAATTATTATTTATTAAATAATAAGCCATTTGTTTAACGATACCATCCCACATACAACCGGATGGCACTGCGGCCGTCATCCATACTGCCCCACATACGACTATTGAAGTTTCACCGCAATCGTACGGCCCTGCTTTACGGTGAAACGCTGCTCGCTACGCTTGCCGTCATCGCCGTGCTGCAATACGGTAACCTGAAGCTTGTCGGGCGAGAGGCGCTTTACGAGGATGTCGAAGTCGCTGCCGAAGGCGCGCACATGGCGCAAGTCGGCGTGGTCCCACGTCGAAGGGATCTCGGGCTTGAGGTCGAAACTGCGCATGCCCGTCGGGCGTATGCCGAACATACCCTCGGTGATGATGCGGCAATAGAGTCCGCTTTCGGCCGAGAGATGGCGCTGGTTACCCTCGGGCCATGCCTCGATCGGATAGGGAACATGGTCGCCCAACAGGCGGCGGTTCGAATAGAACGACAGTTGCTCGGTCATGAAGTCGGGGTATCCGGCCGCATAGCCGCCGCGGAAGGCATATAGCGTCGAGCGGTCCCAGAAGGTCTCACTGCCCTGTGCCGTCAGCAGACCGTCCGACGTATAGAGGTCCGAATGGAACAGCGCGTCGATCGTACCCTCGGCACGGTCGTAGATACCCACTATCAGCGGCATGCAGATCCACGAGCGCAGGATGTCGTTGCCCTCATAGTAGCGGTATGTCTCGTACCCGCACACCGTAGCGCCGAAGTGCGACTCGATGGCGGCGCGCATCGCCTTGGCGCGGCGACGGTAGTCGGCCACCTGCGACGGACTCTTGCCCAGCTCGCGGCCCAGATATGCGGCCGATATCAGCGCATCGTAATAGAGCGTGGAGGTGCAGAGGTTGGCATCGCCCGAAGGGAACCGTCCCTCGAGCTCGTCGCGGTCCGATTTCACCACGCCCGCCTCATTGATCTGGCGCTTGCAATACTCGATGCACCACTCGATAAGAGGCCACAACTCCTCGGCTTCGGCTCGGTCGCTGCGTGTCAGGGCATAGCGCGCCGCGCCGTATGCTATCATGGCGGCATCGCCGCGATCGCCCGCACCGGCCCATACGTCGTCCCCCTCGGCGATGATCGAACTCGGGATAGGCTTATACTCGTCGTTCATGTAGCGTGCAAAGAGACGGTACGCCGTAAGCGCAGACTCATTGCCCACATCATATCCCAAGAATGGGAAGAAGGGGTTGACATATTCAGCCTGATCGTTGGCCCAGATGGCGGCATAGTAGCTCTCGCCGCCCGGGCCGTGCATATATCCGCTCTTGGTCTTGAAGATGCTCTCCGAAGCACGGATCTTGGCATAACGGAACTCCGTATCGATAACGTCATCGGGCGTATCGAGCACCAGATTAGAGTCGATCGCCGACAAGAAGGCTTCGCGCTCGGCCAGCATCGCACCGGCATCGGTCGAGACAGGCTCGTCCCCTTTGCCCAAAGCCTCGATAACCAGAGAGAAGGTCACGCTCTCCCCCGGCCTGACGGTATATACGCCGCCGCCGTCGACATGGCTCACGATCCGGTAAGCCCCCTCGACTCCGCGGGCGGGATCGGTGACGACAGTCTGCACGAGTTCGGGAACCTGCAGGGCGTAATCCACCGAACCCGTGTTGCGCGCCACATAGCGCTCGCACATGGCCGGTTCCTCCATCGCGGGGAAGATCACGCGCTCGACCTCGAGCCCGTAATCACCTTGACGGTGCTCCTCGACCACACGCATCGCGCCGTTCAGCTCGACATAACGGGTCTTGAATGTCAGAAAGTTGTTATTGTTTATTCGCAGTTGCGACACAATGTCCAGATTCTGGCGCAGCATCAGGCTGCCATGCGTATTGTTGGGGATAGTCCTCAACATGGGGAATACCAGCGAGCGGTCCACGCCGAACCCGCCGTTCTCGTCTATATCCCAATATAGCACCACGGCCATGAACTTGCCGCTCATCTCGACATGGTCGTCATGGGGTATGGTCTGTCCGCTGACCTCCATCCGGATAGTCTTGCCATCGGGCTGTATCGTCCATCGGTTCTGTGCCGTGGCGGCCATACCCGAAGATACGGCTGCGGCGCACAATAGCGATAATTTAATCCTGCTGATCATTATTTGGTATAGAATTTATAGATACAGGTCTGCGAATAGGTCTCGCCCGGGTTGAGCACGATCGAGGGGAAGTTGTCGTGGTTGGGGGCGTCGGGGAACTTCTGGGTCTCCAGAGCTACCGACTCGCGGAAACGGAGAGGTTCGCCGTACTTGCCGTTATAAGTTCCGTCGAAGAAGTTGCCGCTGTAGAACTGCAGGCCGATCTGGTCGGTCGCAACATCCATGCAGCGTCCCGTCACCGGGTCGTAGAGCGTAGCCACAGTCTCCACCTGACCGTTGTCCTCGCGTGCGAGAACCCAGTTCATGTCGTAACCGTTACCGTTCTTGAGCTGGTCGTCGTCGGCTCCGATACGCTCGCCGATGACGTGCGGCTCACGGAAGTCGAACGGCGTACCCTCGACAGGGCGCAACTCTCCCGTGGGAATCAGGCGTTCGTCTGTCGGAGTGATGTAGTCGCCCTTTATGGTCAGCACGTTATCCAGAACCGTACCGCCACCTTCACCCTTGAGGTTGAAGAACGAGTGGTGCGACAGGTTGACAAGCGTCGGGGCATCGGTCTGCGCCAGATAGAGCACTTGGAATTCGTTGTCAGGCGTAAGCGTATAGGTCATGGTGATGGTCAGATTCCCGGGGAAGCCGTCCTGCCCGTCGGGCAGCGTGCAGCGAAGCACGATCGACGTCGGCATCACCTCAACGACATCCCACACGATCATATCGACACCCTTGTCGCCGCCGTGGAGCATCTGCCCGTTGCTGTTCTGCGGGCCGGCGTACTCCTTGCCGTTGAGCGTGAAACGGCCCTCGTTGATGCGGTTGGCCACACGTCCCACCGTCGCGCCGAGGAAACGCTCTCCAGTGTTGTGCAGATACCGGTCGATATTCTCGTAACCCAGCACTATGTCGGCCATCTTGCCGTCGCGGTCAGGCACCCACAGCGACACCACGCGACCGCCGAAATTGGTCACCTGCATGGTGATGGTCCCGTTTGTAAGAGTATAGAGCGATACCGGCTTGCCCTCGATCTCGCACTTGAAATTCTCCTCCTTCATGAGGTTCAACCCGTCGGCGGGTTTTTCACCTCCGCCGCAGCCGGCCATCAACACCAGTGCGGCCATTGCCAAAACAATGCGTTTCATAATACGATTTTTATATTTTATGCCTTGTTCCCTTTTCTATCTCCGACAGTGGTATCCAACGGTCGGCGGGCCGCCGACCGCACTCGATCCTGTCGTGACCGCTGCCGCCACTAAATAGGCGATGGGCGGCGGATGGCAATATCCACCGCCGCCACCGCTACCTCTCCTCGGTTGCGGTCTGCTGCTCCGGCAGCGCCATCTGGAATATGGCTCGTACGCGCTCCATGTCGTACTTCGTACCGCGGTCGTAGTAATATATGCCGTTCTGCTCCTGCTCCACGTCGGTCAACTGCGTATAGCAGTATCCCCAGATGTGGTCGCTCAACTCCATGAGCATGCGCACCTGCGACTCGAGACGTTTGTAAAAATCCTCCTTTGTCTGTGCCGCATCGCCGTAGCCCCACGCCCCGTCCTTGGCGGGGTTGGCCTCCATACACTTGATACCGCCAAACTCGTCGAGTATATAAGGTATGTCGCCCTCGTATGTGGGGAACGTGTACGGGCTGTTGAGCTCGGGGCGGTTGAAGCCTACATTGCCGCGCGGACGCGCCTGCACGTCGGGCTGGCGTACGAACATCTTGCCGTCGCTCTCATTATACAGTATGTTGCGCAGACGCTCGGCGTCCTGCTCGTAGTGGTGCTCGGTCCAGATATCGGTCCTGATATGTATGCCGCCGCTGACGGTATTGACGGGACGCGAGGGATCAAGCTGCTTGGTCATGTCGTATATGTCCGATATAAAGCGCGGGTACTGCGTTTCGTCGGGCCAGAACTCCTCGTTGAAGGGGGTCCATGTAACCAGCGACGGATGGTTCATATCGCGCACCACAAGATTGCGCCACTCCGACATGAAGTTGCGCGCCGCAACGGGCGAGTTGGCATCGAGCCCCCAACTCGGAGCCTCGCCCCACGTCAGGTAACCCAACTTGTCGGCCCAATAATAGAAACGCTCCTCGAATACCTTCTGGTGCAGGCGCGCGCCGTTGAAGCCGGCCGCCATCGAGAGCTCGATGTCACGCTTGAGCGCCTCATCAGAAGGCGCCGTCCAGATACCGTCGGGATAGAAGCCCTGATCGAGCACCAGACGCTGGTAGTATGGCTCGTTGTTCAAATATATGCGGTTACCCTCCGTGTGTATCTTGCGCATACCGAAGTATGAGGTGACCTTATCGACCGTATTGCCTTCGGCATCCCTCAACTCGAACTCCACGTCGTAGAGGAATGGCGACTCGGGGCTCCACAGCTTCGCCTTCTTTACAGGCAGCGTCACCACCGAGCCCGACGATACGGGCGCAGTCTGCGAAGCGACGCTCTTGCCGCCATCGAGTACGTTCACCGTGAGCGTATTGCCGCTGCGGTTGCGGCGCAGAGTAACCTCAAACGACACAACGCTGCGGTCAATGTCCGTCGTGTACTTCACGCGCGAGAGGCCGCACGGGGCCACTGCCTCCATCCATACCGTCTGCCAGATACCGGTGGTACGGGTGTACATGCACTCGAAGGGGCCGTGGCGCAGCGACTGCTTTCCCGCCGTCTGTTCACGGCTGCGCAGATCGCTCTTGGCGCTAACCACAAGAGAGTGCATACCGCCCGCCTTGACGAAATCGGTAATATCGACCGAGAAGGAATCCGAACCGCCGAAGTGGCGCGCCACGAACTTGCCGTCGATATAGACCTCCGACTCGTAATACACGGCGCCGAAATTGAGCAGGATGTCCTTACCCTCCCACTCCGCGGGAACCGTAATCTCACGCTGGTACCATATGCAGGGGATGAACTCCTTGTGCTCGACACCCGAAAGTTTGCTTTCGGGGGCGAACGGCACGATGATCTTGTCGGCGAAACCGCGGCTCTCCATAAGGCCGCGCTCCCATCCGGTCATCACCGGATCCATCGAATAACTCCACTCGCCATTGAGGTTGACCCAATCCGCACGCACGAACTGCGGGCGGGGGTACTCGGCACGGGGGACCGACGCCGCCGCACCGCCGCAGACCGCCAAAGCGGCCAGCATGCACACTATTTTCGCTGCTTTTCCAATCATTTGCATCTTTTGTGTTTTTCAATTATGGTTAATAATCTCCTTGTCATACTGTCCCGTTGTCCGCCGCGGAGGCTCCGCTCCACAACCTTAAGCACATATCCGTCCTACTGCTCGTAACCGGCCGCCTCCATCTGGAAGATCGACTTTACGCGCTCCATGTCGAACTTCTCGCCTCGGTCGTAGTAATATACGCCGTTCTGCTCCTGCTCGACATCCGTCAGTTGCGTATAGCAGAAACCGCAGATCTTGTCGCTGTGCTCCACAACGGCCTTAACCAACGACTCGAGGCGGTTGTAAAAATCCTCGCGCGTGGGCGCCGCATCGCCGTAGCCCCACGAATTGCCGCCAGCGGGCTGGGTCTCGGCACACTTGATGCCGCCGAACTCATCGAGCACATAAGGCAGCGAACCGTCGTAATAGAGTTTGTGGATGGCACGTTCGAAACCGCTGCCCGGGCCCTGCGGCTGGTAGAACTTCTCGCCGTCGAATAACATGTTGTGCAGTTTCTCGCCGTCCTGCTCATAGCTGTGCGCCGTACAGAAATCCGAGATGACATATATACCGCCGCTGACGGTATTGACGGGACGCGTCGGGTCCAGACGCCGCGTCTCGTTATATACGTCTGTAAGGAAGCGTCCAGCTTCGTTCGACGGCACACCAAACTCCTCGTTGAAGGGCGTCCACACGATCAACGCCGGATGGTTGCGGTCGCGGACCACGATATTGCCCCACTCCGACATGAAGTTGCGGGCCGCGGCAACCGAGTTGCTGTCCTTGTCCCACGAGGCCATCTCGCCCCAGACGATATATCCCAACTTGTCGGCCCAATAGTAGAAACGCTCCTCGAATACCTTCTGGTGCAGGCGCGCGCCGTTGAAGCCGGCCGCCATCGAGAGCTCGATGTCGCGCTTGAGCGCCTCATCAGAAGGCGCCGTCCAGATACCGTCGGGATAGAAGCCCTGATCGAGCACCAGACGCTGATAATAGGGTTTGTTGTTCAGGTAGATCTTGTTGCCGTCGATGTGCACCTTGCGCATGCCTACGTAGGCGTCGACCGTATCGAGCGTCTCGCCCTCGGCGTTCTTCACCTCATAGACCACATCGTAGAGGAAGGGCGATTCGGGGCTCCACAGTTTGGGGTTTTTCAACGCCACCACTACCGGCATGCCCTGCACGGCAGGGGCCTCGGCACGCGCCACCGCCTTGCCGCCGTCCTTCACCACGACAGACAACGTATTGCCGCCGGCGACGTTGTAATATGTCGGTATGACGACTATATGCTTTTGGTCAATATCGGTAATCACCTGCACGCGCTCCAGTGCCATGGCGTCCACAGCCTCCATCCATACCGTCTGCCAGATGCCCGTGGTACGGGTATAGCTGCAACCCACCGAATAATAGTTCGTCGACTGCTTGCCGCCGGGCTGCGTACCGCTGCGCAGGTCGCTCTCGGCATGCACCACAAGGCTGTGCACGCCGCCGTCACCCACAAAGTCGGTCACATCGAACGAGAACGAGTCCGAGCCGCCGTAATGACGGCCCACGAACTTGCCGTCGATATATACCTCCGACTCGTAATACACGGCGCCGAAATTGAGTTTCACGCACTTGCCCTTCCACTCCGCAGGTATTTGGATCTCGCGCTGATACCATACGCTGTTGATGAAATCGGTATAGCCCACACCCGAAAGTTTGCTTTCGGGAGCAAACGGCACGGTAATACGGCCGTCGAAGCCCTTACTGTTATAAAAATCGCGGTCACGGCCCGAATCCGACAGGTCGAGCGCAAAACTCCACTCGCCGTTAAGGTTGACCCAGTCGGCTCGTTCGAACTGCGGGCGGGGATACTCCGCACGCGGCTGCGCGCTTACTGCCATTGAAAACAACAGAGCCGCAACAACAAATAAGAATCTCGATTTCATCATTGTATAAAGTTAGGATTTAACATTCTTACAAATGTAGTTTTTTTTCATCACTTGACAAAATCGAAATCCACAATAGGCAAAAAAAAGCGGGGCCCGATGTTTCCGGAACCGCCGCCCGCAATCCGCCACACGCGCTGCGTGGATGCGCACACCGCACGGTGTCAGATGAATATGTACTTCAGGACAAACAGCACGGCCAGCACATACATCGTGGGAGTAAGGCGCTTGAAATTGCCGCACAGCACGTTGATGGCCACATAGCTTATCATGCCGAGCAGAATGCCGTCGGAGATCGAGTATGCCAGCGGCATCATGATGATGCATATGAATGCGGGAATCGACTCGGCGTAATCATCCAGCGGGATGCTGCGTATGGGGCTAAGCATGAACAGCCCCACGATAACGAGCACGGGGGCCATAGCCGCCGACGGTATGGCCAGAAAGAGCGGGCAGAAGAACAGCGCCACGAAGAAACAGCATGCCACGACGAACGACGTGAGCCCCGAACGTCCGCCCTGAGCCACACCCGCTGCGCTCTCCACGTATGTCGTGGTAGTAGAAGTCCCGAAGCAGGCTCCGGCCACAGTAGCCACGGCATCGGCCATGAACGCCTGCTTGACGCGCGGAATGCGCCCCTGCGAATCGAGCATGTCGGCCTTGGTGCATACGCCGACCAATGTCCCGATCGTATCGAACATGTCGATGAAGAGGAAAGTGAAAATCACCACTACCATATCGAGCGAGAATATATGGCTCCATTCGAACTTGCAGAATATGGGGGCGATCGAGTGCGGCGTCGACATCAGTCCGTTATAGTTGGTAATCCCCATGGGGATACCTATCGCGGTCGTGAGCAGGATGCCGATGAGCAGTGCGCCGCGCACGTTCTTCACGACGAGGATCGACGTGATCGCCAGGCCTATCACGGCCAACAACGGAGCGCCGCTCGTGATTTCGCCCAGCGACACCAGCGTAGCGTCGTTATTGGAGATGATGCCGGCATTCTGCAGACCGATGAAGGCTATAAAGAGTCCTATGCCGGCGCCTATGGCGTTCTTGAGAGAAGCGGGAATGGCATTCACAATGGCCTCGCGCAGATTGGTGAGCGTGAGAATTACGAATATGACACCTTCAATGAGCACGGCCGTAAGGGCGAACTGCCACGAATAGCCCATACCCATACATACCGAGAAGACAAAGAAGGCGTTGAGGCCCATGCCCGGCGCCAGACCGAACGGCAGCTTGGCCCAGAGCGACATGATCAGCGTACCCGTGATGGCGGCCAAGGCCGTGGCCGTAAAGACGGCTCCTGCAGGCATGCCGTCGAGACGGCTGAACATGCTGGGGTTCACGGCCAGAATGTACGACATGGTGAGGAAGGTGGTGATACCGGCCAATATCTCCGTGCGCAGGGTGGTAACCGCCGGATCGAATCCGAAAATCTTTTTCAGCATATTATTCTGTTTATTACAATTTACAGCGACATGGCATCCGCAGATCAGAAAGTCCACTTGGCCGCTACCGTAGGTATGGCGTAAAAGCCCTTCGAGACAAAATTGTTCGACAGCTCGACCTCGCCGCCGACGCTCAGGCGTACGTTGTCCCAAGCGCGTATCCTGTTAAGGTTCACCCAGAACTGCGGCTCCGAGAGCAGGATGTGGCTGGTATCCTGCCACGGACGCCATTCGCGCCAGAAATCTATGAAACCCGAGAAGGTACACCATCCCTTTGCAAAGTCGACGCCCCATACGCCCGTGATCTGGAAATTGCTCTCCTGCTTCCTGCCGGCATTATCCACCGTCTTGGGTATATACTTGTACATGACGCTCAATGACCATGTCTTCGAAAAATCCTTCGAGTGACCCGAATAGGTGGGGCCTGCGAGCCATGCGTTGTTGAACGAACCCGCAGCGTCGCTCAACCCGCCGTCATACTCGACATGTGCCGACAGCCATCCCATCTTCGACTCCTTCCAGAAGCATATCTCGCGAGAGATCTCCCAATAGGCCCCCTTCATGCCCGAATTGTAGTCGAGGTCGATGAAGAAATAGGTGCTGCCCCACGTATCGCCGCGGAACATCTCCACCGTAGTGGTGATCGGGGCTCGGCCGTCAGACTCCGAGGTCCTCTTCAGGTCGTTGTAGAGGTTGCGGCCAAAGTCGTAATGGAACTGTACATTTTGTGCCGCAGCGCCCATCGCGGATACGGCCATGCATGCAAGGAGTAGAGATTTCTTCATAAGCCTGTTATTTTGGGAGTTCCGATACATGCCATCGCCGGCGCATCCCGCCGCGCACGGCTTTATTCAACGCCGTCAACCTCCACCCGTCTCCGCACGTCTCCGTTCCCGCGTCCGCACGTACTTCTCACATTCCCCTTTCCCTGCGGGAACAAGGTGGCGTCACGCGCAGACGGAACGGCATGCAAAAAAACGAGCTCTTCGAAACCACAGCGCACGGAGCAGCCCGCACAGTCACCTTCCCGCCTGCGGCTACCGTCCGTCAGAACGGACGGTAACGGCCGTCTGCGCGCTCCGTCACCGCCATGCACTCCATCTCCACCAGCCACTCGGGGCGGCAGACCGGCGCAAGCGTGATGACGGTCGGAATATCGGGCCATCGGCGGGCGAACATGTCGCGCACGACACCGTAATCGGCCGTGTCGCGGATGTAGACGACGATCGACATCACATCCGCCATCGACGCGCCGCCCTCATGCAGCAACGCCGCAACGTTCTCCCACATGTGTTCCGTCTGACGACGCACATCTCCCACGTGCACCACGCGGCCGCGGTTGTCGATGCTTGCCGTACCCGATATAAGGCTGTGGCTGCGATCGCCGTAATCGACCCGCACGCCGCGCTCGAACGTAACGCCGTACTCATATGTAGGGTTTAGATGCTCCTTCGCATAGAGATACCGCTGCTGCCCCGAAGACAGCCCCTCGACGGCATAGGCATCCATGCGCACAAAGACGTCGCGACGGTCGGGTTTGCCTTCGATACCCGTGCTGGCGATATAATGCGTGCGTTCAGTAAGGCCGCAGCCGATAAAATTCTCACGCCGCGCATCGACCACGCCCTTGTAGTTCACATCGACATCGCGCACGAAGAACCACGTGCGCACGCAATCGTCCGCCAACGCCATGCCGCAATCAGACAAGGACGCCTCGTATCTTTCGAGCAGCGCCGCCGTCTGTTCCGCGCTGTCGGCACCCGCCGCCTCACACATAAGGTCGTATCTGTGCGTATATCCGTTATGCCTGAACGCCGCCTCCCCTACCCGTTCCATACCGTCGCAGAATATAGCCCACAAAGCGGCTTTGCTGCCATCCATCGGCGGCTGCTGTATAACCGACAGCGGCACGCCGGCAAAGAGTTCGGCCGCCGCCTTCTGCTGTGCCGCGGCATCGCTCAAGTAGAGCCGGCACATAAGGATCACGGCATCCGCAAAGCGGCCGCGCAATTCCCCCAAAGCCTGCGCCAGCGCTCCGGCCTGTTCCGCAAACGGGCGTCCGGCCCCCTCGACATGCAGCATCGCATGCCTTTCGCACACGCCGCCCGAAACGGTAAACGACGCAACCTGCACCGTAACGCGGCAAGCCCCGCCGCCGCATTCTATCATATCATAACGGACCATTTTTCAGGTTTCGACTTTAATGATGTTTGATATTATTTATTTTTACATATTATCACTCGGCTGCGACACCAGTCCAATGGGGGCAGCCGCGCGCATCCTATCCCGCGCCACCCGTACCCGCAGAGAGGCGCATGCCTGCAGGGCGGCGCATCACTCTTCAGTGACGCGGTTCACCTCGAAGTCGACCGACGTGTCGCCTTTAGAGTTGCGCCCGAAGACATAATCCTTGCCCGGCAACAGCGCATTAAGCACTATGCCCACGACGGCCGCCACGGCAAGCCCCGAGAACGAGGTGAAGCCTATCGAGACGGCATCATTGGCACCATACTTGATACCTATGGCCAACACGAGTATCATCGCCGCGATTATCACGTTACGCGAGGCGGTAAAGTCCACCTTGTTGTCCACGACGTTACGCACGCCGACGGCAGAAATCATCCCGTACAGCACCAGCGACACGCCGCCGATGGTGGCCGTAGGCATCGAGCTGACCAACGCCGCAAATTTGGGCGACAGCGAGAATAGTATTGCGAAGACCGCCGCCATGCGTATCACCCGCGGGTCGAAAACCTTTGTCAGGTTCAACACGCCGGTATTCTCGCCGTACGTCGTATTGGCCGGGGCGCCGAACAGGGATGCCAGCGACGTGGCCATACCGTCTCCAACGAGTGTACGGTGTAGGCCCGGATCGGCCAGATAGTTGCGCCCCACGGTAGACGAGATGGCACACATGTCGCCTATGTGTTCCACCATCGTTGCCAACGATATCGGCATGATGGTGATGACGGACGAGACGAGCAGTCCCCAATCGGGGTCGACGAAGGCGGCGAAGGCCGTATCCTTCATGCGGAACGGCACACCGAGCCATGCCGCCTCGCGCACGGCTGTGAAGTCGACCTGACCGCACAGCGCGGCCACGGCATACGACCCCACCACCCCCAACAGTATGGGGACGATGCGCACCATGCCGCGGCCCCAGATGTTGGCCGCGATGATGATGGCTATGGCCAGCATGGCGATCCACCAGTTGGCCATACAGTTGGCGATGGCCGAGCCCGACAGTATCAGGCCAATCGATATGATTATTGGCCCCGTGACGATAGGCGGGAAATAGCGCATCACGCGGCGGGCGCCGAACAGGGCGAAGAGCCCCGCCAGCACAAAATAGAGCAGCCCCGCGAAGAATACCCCGACGCAGGCATAGGGAAGCGCCTCGGCCGTCGAGAGGCCCCTCGCGGCCCCCATCTCGGTAACGGCGGCGTACCCGCCGATAAAGGCGAACGACGACCCGAGGAATGCCGGCACCTTAAACCGCGTCATCGCATGGAAGAGCAGCGTGCCCAACCCCGCGAAAAGGAGCGTCACCGAGACCGACAGGCCCGTAATTGCAGGGACAAGCACCGTCGCGCCGAACATGGCGAACATGTGTTGCAGTCCCAAAGCCAGCATCTTGGGCCTGCCCAGTGAACGGGCGTCATAGACCGCGCCGCCGTTAAGAGGTGTATTCGACATAAGGATTATGTAAGTTAAGGCTTTTTATTCTTCTGTTCCATAATGCTCGGTCGGTTCCGCCGCATGGCCCCGCACAGCCTACCATTGGCTTATGCCGAGCGCCTCGGTCTGCTCGACAAGCCGGTCGAAGGCCTCCTCCAGAGCCGGATCGAGACGCGCCTTCCCGCGCCACTCCTCCGATCCGTAGACCCCCGCCTGCGAGTAATCGAACGGCTCGAAGCCTATCTTGCGCGCCACACGCCTGTTTCTCAGCCGGAAATCGAACCGCGCGGCATCCACGAACCCCGGGTCCGCCACGACCGAATGCACATCCTTGCCCGCGGCCTTCCACTCCGCCATCGGCACCCCTTGGAACGAGAGGTCCGTCGAACGGGTATCCCAGAAACAGTTGTTGTCCGACAACATGTTCGCGCCCTTCCAGTTCACGCCGGCCAAATCGCCGCCGCCGAAATAGACGATGTTGTTCCTGAAGGTGAACGACAGGTGCTCCTCCTGCCGCGTAGCCTCCAGCTGCGCGCGTATCTGGCAGGCGAATATGTTGTTGCATATAATGTTGTCCTTGCCGTAATGCTGGTGGAAGCCGGCGCTCTTGCAGGCATAGACAAGGTTGTCGCGCAACGTGATGCCCGTAGACCCCTCGTCGGTATACAGCCCCCAGCCGCCGTAGTAGCGCGAATAGATATGGTGCACGACATTGCCGTTCACGGTGGTGCCCTCCGACAGCCCGAGTGTATAGACGCCGCCCATATCCGACAGCTCACCCCAGCCCAGATGGTGGATATGGTTGTAGTCGATATGGTTGCGCTTGGCGGGGCTTTCGGCATATCCCCACACCCAGCCCACCGAAACCCCGCTGTAACGGAAATCGGCGATGTCGTTGTGCGTCACGTTGTTGTCCGAAGCGTGGAAGATAACCACACCCACGGCGCACGGGAATACGCAACCGCCGTGCTGTATGATCGAGTTGTCGACCGTAATGCGGTTCGTCACCATATCGGGCTCGGGCATCTCCGGCTGGCCGATCTTGACGCCGTTAGCCCCAAGGTCATGCAGATGGCACTGCAATACCGACGACTCGCGGCAGCCGCGGCGGAACCACACGCCGCCCAACCCCGTATGAGCCACCTCGCACCGCTCAAGCACCACACCCTCGGCGAAGTCGGCCATGACAGCCGCCTCCACGGGCGCCGCAGCCTGCGCTGCGGCATTGCCTGCGGCTGGAGTCCAATATCCCGCCTCGCGGAACGACAGGTCGCGGAAGATCACATGACCCGCACGACGTCCCGATGCCTCGTCGCCCGCTATAACAAGGAATTTGTCGACAACAGGCACCGACACCTCCAGCGTCTCGGGGTTCTCATCCGGCATTGGAATATAGTAGAGCCAGCCCGCGTCGCGGTCGAGATACCACTCGCCGGCCGAGTCGAGGGCGGCGTAACAGTTCTCGACGACGAACTTGCTCTTCACGTCTATAGGATTCCACTGTGCCATGCCATCCTCGACGAAATAGGCCTCGCCCTGCTCCGCATCAAGATAATGCAGCCGCAGGCGCGTCACGTCCCATTTATGGTAGAAGTCGAATATCGCGTCGTTCCACTCGCCGCGGGACATACGTCCGAGCCGCAACGCAATCTCCTTGCCCAACGTAACCTTCAGCACGGCCCAATTCTTGCCCGTACGGTTCGTCGCCGACGAATCGATCACGAACTCCTCGACCTTATTTATATCCAAGAACTCCCCACGGTCGGGCAGCTGCGCACGGAAACGGCGCTCGCCGCCGACATACATCTGCTCGAAACCGGCCCTGCGGCACTCAAAGGGTACACGGGCACGCCATACGCCCTCACCGCAGGGTTCGAAGCCCCCGAACGTAGCACTGCCGCGGAATACCGCAGGCTCCGCACCGTCGCGCATGACGACAACGGGAGCCGACGCCGTACCCGAATTGTCGGGCGTAACCCTTACAGGCTCCGTCAGACGATATTCGCCTCCGCGGACCTTGATATACAATGTATCGCTTTTGGGCAGTGTTGCGGCATGGTCCAACGCCCTCTGCAACGAGACGAAAGGTTTTGCGGCGCTTCCGTCGCCGCCCCTGTCGTCACCCGACGGCGACACGTAAACCACATCCGAAGCCGCCGCCGCAAACGCACAGAGCGACAGCGCGGCCGACAAAACGAGTTTGATACGAGTTTCCATAACCTCATCACATATATCACACCGAACCCATGCGGCACGCACAACCACTCCGGCATATGGCCGGAAAACAGGCTGGACAGACCGCCGGACCGCGGCAATAATGCCCTAAAAAACACTATGTCAACAGGTTTACACCACGACATGGGGCACAGCTTAGGTTGGAGAGCCGCACTCCATCATACAAATATAACATTTATAGTCTGTCCGGGCAAGCCTTTCGGACGGAAAAGCAAAAAAGGCGGGAACGGAAAAAGGCGGACACGAAGATATGCCCGCCCACTCTCAACTATTACAATTATCTCTATAAGCTAAAGATTCTTGGCTCTTACGGCCCGCAGCATGTCGTCGGTCATGGACGACAGGTCCCACTGCGGTTTCCACCCCCACTCCTCGCGTGCACACGTGTCGTCGAGCTTGTTGGGCCAGCTCTCGGCAATGGCCTCCTTGACAGGATCCACGTCGTATACCATCTCGAACTCGGGCAGCCGTTTGCGGATCTCGGCGTAAATGATCTCAGGCGTAAAACTCATCGACGCGATATTGAAACTGTTGCGGTGCTTGAGTTTCGCAGGGTCGGCCTCCATGAGCTCAACTGCGGCGCGCAGGGCATCGGGCATATACATCATATCCATATACACGTTCCGCGATACCGGGCACACGAAACGCTCGCCCTTGACAGCCGCATAGTATATCTCCACGGCATAGTCAGTCGTGCCGCCGCCCGGCAGTGCCACGTTCGATATGATACCAGGGAAACGGACAGAGCGGGTATCGACGCCGAAGCGCGTATGGTAGTAGTTAGACAGCAGTTCGCCCGTGACCTTGCACACGCCGTACATCGTATTTGGCTGCATGATGGTATCCTGCGGAGTGTTGTCACGCGGGAAATCGCCTCCGAAGGCGCCGATGGAACTCGGCGTAAAGAGCGCACAGTTATACTGCCGCGCGACCTCCAGAGAATTGGTCAGCGCACCGATATTGATCTTCCACGCGAGCAAAGGATTCGCCTCCCCCTTGGCCGACAGCAGCGCCGCCAGATTGAAAATCGAATCTATGCCGTATTTGCGCACCAATTCGGCATAACGCTCCGCATCCAGAGCATCGAGAATCTCGAACGGGCCGTCGGCAGCAAGTCGCTCCGACGATCGGAGATCGGCCGCAACGACATTGCCATTGCCGTAAATACCGCGGAGATAGGTCACCAACTCGGAACCTATTTGCCCTCCCGCACCTACAATAAGGATCTTTTTCATTGTGGAAAGTTTACGAATCGTGTACAAAAGTAATGTTTTTTATTGAAATCTATTATCGAAGTGTCTTTTTTTACATTTTTTCATCACTTTTTTGCAAAACCGCCTGCCGCGCACATTTCTGCGCCGGCAACGCCATGCCGCCGCAAAACGACTGCCGCAATGCCGCATCCTTTGCCAAGTGTCCTTCTCCATCTCGCCTCTTAAGCCATGTCTGCACCTGCCCCTTCAGAACCCCCGAGACCAAAAATTCAAAGCGCCGGCACACAACGGCATTTAAAGGTCAATATCAGCGACATGCGCATCGCCGGCCACAGACATACCGCATACGGATTAGAATGAAAATGAAATAAAATCGCAAAAAAATCAGAAAAAGTTTTGGAGAATAATTTTTTTGCCATATCTTTGCACTCGCAATCCGATTGATACGCCAATTAGAGGTTGCAGGATACGGACATCCGACAACGTTGCATAGGGGATGAGGCTTGAAGAACCCCACCCCGCACAATCGGACGGTTTGTACAGACAATGCGGAAATAGCTCAGTTGGTAGAGCACAACCTTGCCAAGGTTGGGGTCGCGGGTCCGAGTCCCGTTTTCCGCTCAAAAAGGCCGGAGCAAAAGGGCCGAAGAGAGTATGAAGCCTTGTATATCGATGATATGCAAGGCTTTTTTTATCCCCCCCTCCCACCACTTCTGTTGAAGCGAAAGGCAGCAGCCATTTCATACATGGCAGTTATCTTTCTTCCTCCGGCCTAAGTCCATACCCATACGCAGCGCCAGATCGAACCGAGCGCCGGAACCGGCTCTTCGGATACCGACTATACAAGGCCGAGGCAGGGCAGCTGATCAACCATATCGCCGCCGGTTGTCCGGCCTCTATCCTCACCGCCGGCTGCATTACATGGCACAATATACCCTACAAATCCGGCATGCTGCCTTACTGACTTCGATATTCAACCACAATCCGTAAAAACGGCACATTCTCCCATGAAATCGTTACGTCCGTTTCATCCTGCAGGATTACCTTTGCTGCAGACTCGGAGGCCGCAGCTATGCTCGGCCGAGGTCTGGAATGGATAAACGGGAAATGACATGGATAGACGGGATTTTATCAAGAGCGGGTTTATTGCCGCCGCAGCCGGTACGATAATCGGACCGAAAGTCTTGGCGCAGGAGGTCGGGAAGCAGGCCGCAAGGGAGAAGTTGTCGAAAGATATACTCAATTACAACCCGCAGATGCAATACCGTCCGATGGGACGCACGGGTGTGAACGTGTCGGCATTGGGCTTCGGCATGCTGCGCCTGCCAATGAAGAACGGGCATGTGGATTTCGACCAGACCACGCCTATGGTACGACGCGCCATCGAGGGCGGAGTGAACTACATCGATACGGGACGCGTATATATGGGAGGCGAAAGCGAGCAGGCAGTCGGCAAGGCACTCGCCGGAGGCTGGCGCGACCGCGTATACGTAACTTCCAAAATGCCGTGGTGGGAGATGCGGAGTGCAGACGATTTCGAAAAGTTCTTCGACCAGTCAAGGCGGACCATAGATACCGATGTAATCGATTTCTACCACATCCACATGATCATGCATCGGGCGTGGAAGGATTATGTGTTGCCGTACAAGCTCATCGAGAAGATGGAAAATCTGAAGGCGCAGGGCAAGATACGCTTCATGGGCTTCTCTTTCCACGACAGCCTGCAACTCTTCAAGAAGGTGGTGGAATATACGCCTGCGTGGGATTTCTGCCTTATCCAGCACAATTATCTCGACTATGAATACGAGGCCGGCGTGCTCGGGCCGAAATATGCCGCGTCCAACGGTATGGGACTTGCCGTGATGAAGCCTGTCCGCACGGGCTTTCTTGCCAACCTGCCGCAAGTGATGCGCGACGCGCTTGCCTCCACGGGTATCCACAAGCCCGATGCGGAGTGGGCGCTGGATTACCTGTGGGACATTCCCGAAGTGAGCGTAGCCGTCAGCGGCATGGGTTCCATGGGAGATGTGGAGGAAAATCTTAAATATGCAGCCAAGGCAAAGCCGAATATGCTTACGCCTGCCGAACGCGAAGCGTTGGGGGCAGCCATCTATGCTTATCGCCATGCACCGGGACACATCGACTGCACGGGGTGCTACCAGTGCATTCCATGTCCGCATAATGTCGCTGTCGGCTACATCTTCGCCTACGTATACAACAACTACATCATGCACCGTAACATGGAGCGCGCAATGGCGGATTATACTGTCTCAATGTCGCCCGTGCAGCGCGGCGACCCTGCGTCCTCGTGCATAGGCTGCGGCGAATGTCTGGCTAAATGCCCGCAGCATCTGGATATTCCGAGTCTTCTGGCGAGGGTTAAGGAGGTAATGGGAAAGTAATCCGTAAATCGGATACAAATGTCAGTAAATAGGTTATCCCCGCTCCGAGGGCACTCCGTTACTTTTGCATCAGCAATCATTAAATTACTCGCATATGAATACGAATACGAATTACGACATGTACGTCCCGACCCGTGTGATGTTCGGGGCAGGAATGCTGGACAAACTGAATGAGCAACCGATGCCGGGCAGGCGCGCCCTCATCGTTATCTCCAACGGGAAATCGACCCGCGCCAACGGTTATCTGTCGCGCACGGAGGAACAGTTGCACAAGGCAGGCGTGGAAACTTTCCTGTTCGACGGCGTGATGCCCAACCCCACTGTCGGCAATGTTGACGCCGGAGCAAAGGTCGCACGTGAAAACGGATGCGACTTCATCGTGGCGCTGGGTGGCGGAAGTGTTATGGACTGCACGAAAGCCATAGCGGTAATGGCAACCAACGAAGGCGAACTGTGGGACTATGTGCCCATCGGCTCCGGTAAAGGCAATCCGATTGCTGTAAGACCGTTGCCTATCATAGCCATCACCACCACGGCAGGCACAGGGTCGGAAACGGACAATTCGGGCGTCATCACCAAAGAGGATACCTTTGAAAAGGCATTCGTGGGCGACGCTTCCCTGTTCCCCGTACTCTCTATCGTGGATCCGGAACTGATGGCGAGCGTGCCGCCGGCATTCACGGCATATCAAGGCTTTGATGCCCTGTTCCACAGCACGGAAGGCTACATCGCCCGTGGTGCGAACCTGATGAGCGACATGTATGCCCTCACCGCCATCGAGAACATTGCGAAGTACCTGCCCCGCGCCGTGAATGACGGCAAGGACATGGAGGCCCGAACCCATGTGGCATTCGGCAACACCTTGTCGGGCGTCGTGATGTGCCTCACGCTCATCACTAGCGAACACGCTTTGGAGCACGCCCTCTCCGCATACCATCCGGCTTTGCCGCATGGCGCAGGCCTGATCATGGTCAGCAAGGCATACTATAAATACTTCATCGAACACCATGCATGCGATGACCGTTTCGTGCGCATGGCGCAGGCGATGGGTATGCCCGAAGCCACGAAGCCCGAAGACTTCCTCACGGCCCTGACCCGTCTGCAGGAAGCCTGCGGCGTGGCAGACCTGAAGATGTCCGACTACGGTATCACGCCCGACGAGTTCGAGACATTGATGCGCAACACCCGCGAGGTGATGGGCGTGATGTTCACCAGCGACCGTGTACATATGTCGGACGAGGATATCGTGGACGTATACAGGGAGTCGTACAAATAGCCGGTTTCTTGTCCGACCTTTGGGGACAGCGTTTGCAGGTCGGCAGGCGTTGTCCCCTTTTTGCCGATCCATTTCCCGTAAAACGGGTACAAACACAGAGGGTACGGCTATTAGGCTTCGGTTCATATCGCCGTATCTTTGCAGCGCATGAATGGCCAAACAATTAAATAAGAATAGAATATGAGGAAGTTGCTTTTAATCCCGTGGATGCTGTTGACAATGCTTGCCGTGGCATCGGCGTGCGGTGAGACCGGTCCGGTGCCGGACGAGCCGGAACTCATCCGGCCCGGAGACAACGGAAACACTGACAACGTTGAAGGCGGCGGCGTGAACAGTCGCTGCATGGTCCTCTACTGCTCGCGCAGCGGCAACACTGAACGGATGGCCCGGACCATTCAATCCGTATTGGGCTGCGACATGACAGCGGTAGAACCTGAAACCCCTTACGAAGAGGACTACAACGCGATGCTCGACCGTGCGCGTGCGGAACTGGACGCCATCGCACGGGGCGATTATCCGGCCATTGCCACCTCCGTCGAAGATTTCGACGATTACGACATCGTATTTATCGGTTATCCTATCTGGTTCGGACATATGGCCACTCCAATGCAGGCCTTTCTGCATAATCATGCCGGCTTACTGGCCGGAAAGCGGATTGTCCTCTTTGCCAGCAGCGGGAGCAGCGGCATAGCCGCATCCGAGCGGGATGCCGCCTCGCTGCTCCCCGACGCCGCTTTTGAAGAGTCACTGCTGCTGACTTCCGCCTCTTTGGGCAGCATGGATACCCGCATACCGGCATGGCTGGAGGAACTCGGGGCAAGCCGTGAAGAGTAAATTAAACAGTACGCGACATGAAAAGGAGATTGTTCACATTGCTGCTTGCGGGAGTGCCTTTCGGGACGGCATCCCTATACGGGCAAACCGTAGATCTGCATACCCACATCATTCTTCCCGAATACATTGAGGTGCTGAAAGCGCACGGGGCGGAACTCGAAGAGACCTTTCCGCTTCCCGCATGGAATGCTGAACGGCACATCGCCTTTATGGACCGCGCGGGTATCCGCACCGCCGTACTGACGATGCCGGCCCCGCAGCCGTATTACGGCGATACGGCGGAGAGCGCCCGATGCATCCGCCGCGTAAACGAGGTTTCGGCCGAGATAAAGCAGCGATACCCGGGCAGGTTCAGGTTTTGTGCCGCTCTGCCATTGCCCGATGTGGATGCCGCCATCCGCGAGGCGGTCTATGCACTCGACACGCTTGGGGCCGACGGAGTGAAGCTGGCGACCAACAGCCGCGGGCAGTATCTGGGCGACGAGGCGCTTGACCCGCTGATGGAGGTATTGAACGAGCGCCACGCCGTCATCCTCATCCACCCTCACCGGCCGACGCCTTATCAGGAGGAGATACTCTCCACCACCCCGCCGGCCATGTACGAATATCCGGCAGAGACCACCCGGGCCGTGGTGAACATGCTCGCGCGAAACGTACCGGCCCGCTATCCGAACTTGAAATTCGTAGTGCCACATTGCGGCTCGTTCCTGCCACTGGCCCTGCCTCGCATGCGCGCCATACTTCCGGCGATGGTGAAACAAGGCTACATGCAGCCGATCGATTGGGAAGGCAACCTGTCGCGTCTCTATTTTGATCTGGCCGGCAACCCGACGGAAGAAGTACTGCACGCACTGCTCGCCATCACCACACCCGATCACATCCTGTACGGTTCGGACTATCCCTATCAGCCCGATGACGTGCTGCAAGCCAATCTTGAGAGACTGAAACAGACCCTCGCCTCCGATGTGGAGCTGTCGGGGCATGCCGACCGGATCATGTGGCGGAATGCCGAAGGACTGTTCGTCAGGAGCGCCGTATCCGGCCGTACTCCGAGGGAGTGATGCCCTCCTGTCTCCGGAACATGCGGCTGAAGTGCTGCGAATACTCGAACCCGAGGCGGTCGGCCACCTGCGAAACGCTCTCTCCGGCGGCCAGTCCGTTCTTGGCGAGCTGGATCACGAACCGGCGGATGTGGTTGCTGGCCGTATCGCCGGTCGTCCTTTTGATGACGTCGCCGAAGTAGTTGGGGGACAGGCACAGCTTGTCGGCACAATACTGCACCGTGGGCAAGCCGAGGGTCAGCTGCAGCTTCGTCTCGAAATAGTCGGCAAGCAGACGGTTGAAACGGGTCAGGATATCGGAGTTCTCGATCTTCCGGGTGAGGAACTGGCGGTTGTAGAAACGTCGGCAGAAGTTGAGCACCAGCCCGATATAGCCGACCAAAATGACATCCTGCAATTCGTCGCGGTTCTTGGCGAGTTCTTCGCGCATCTGGCTCATCAGCGAAACAAGGATATCATGTTCCTCGTCGGTCATATGCAGGGCCTCGTTGACGCTGTAATCGAAAAAGGTGTAGTCGCTGATCCGTTTCTCGAGCGGCGTGCCGCGCAGCAGATCGGGATGGAACAGAAGCGCCCATCCTGTAATCGAGACCCGCTCCCCGTTGTCCTCTTTGCCGCCCACCTGCCCCGGGGCCACACACAGCAGCGTGCCCTTGTTGTAGTCGTACTTGCCGCAGCCGTAATCGAGCTCCACACTGGCGTCGTCGCGCAGAAAGAGCCCGTAGACGCTGTAGTTGTTCAGGCTGTGGCGGATCGGCGACACCTCGGCATAGTCAATGACGCTCACCAGCGGATGGCGGTCGTTGTGGCCGACCCAACGGCTGTAATCGCCTACGCAGTTTATCTTCAGAATCTTGCTCATCTGTGGAAGGCTTGAGGGGTTTCTTCGCAAAAATAACTATTTCCGGACACATATCCGAATCGGAGCGGCACGCGATCCGGTAAAACTGGTACAAACTTCCATGCTTTCGTTACATCCGTAAGCGGACGATCCGCTACTTTTGTAACGCAAAACAATAAATCCGTCTATCCATGACAAACCGTATGATCCATTTCACGTGCCTGCTGCTGGGCTTGACGCTGTCGGGCGGCAGCATGGCACAGATACAACCGTCGAACCATTCGAATACAATCACCATGGAAAAGAAACAGATCGGAAACACACTGGCACTTTACCCAATGCCGTTGACAGTCGTCGGGGCGGAGGTGGAGGGCCGCGTAAACTGGCTCGTCGTAGCGCATGTCGGGATTATCGACCACGACCGGATTCTGGTCAGCATGAGCCAAAGCCACTACACCAATCGCGGGATCCGCGAATCACGCAAACTTTCGGTCAATCTCGTCAGCCGGGAAATGCTGCCCGAAGCCGACTATGTGGGGAGCGTGAGCGGCGCCAAGGTCGACAAGTCGCAGACATTCGCATATCATTGGGGCGGGAACGGCACGCCGGTGATAGACCGCTCGCCGCTGACGATGGAGTGCGACGTCGTGGATATTTACGAAACGGAGGGCTTCGACAACTTCATCTGTTCGATCGCTGCGACCTACGCCTCGGCGGAGGTGCTCGACGACCGCGGCCGGATCGACTACGCGCGTCTGAAACCCGTGCTGTTCGAGTTCCCTACCTACTCCTATCTGGCCACGGGCGAGGTAATCGGCCGGTGCCTCCGCCTCGACAGCGAACCCTCCATGTGCGCCAAGGAGCCGATGGCTGCCGACGGCATAGTGCGGCTCTCGAAAATCGAGGTCCGGCCGGAGTATCTGGACGAATATATGCGCTTCGCCGCCGAAGTAGGTGAAGTCTCGCTGCGCACAGAGCCGGGCGTGCTGACGATGTATGCCGTTGCCGAAGAGAAGAATCCGTGCCGGATCACAATCCTCGAAACCTACGCGAGCCGCGAGGCCTATGAACGGCATATCGCCTCGGCACACTTCCAGAAATACAAGCAGGGAACGCTCCATATGGTCAAATCGCTCGAACTGATCGACCAGACGCCGCTTAACCCTGCCAACCGCATCCACAATTTCATCCAGTAGTGACGGCAATGCCTCCATTCATGCCATACGGAAATGGACAGGCCCCAAAAACAGGTTGCCTCAAATTGCCGCGATCAGGCCATTCGGCAATCCATCGAGCCGGAGGGGAACATGCCATCGTAGGGAGTAGTCGTTCGTGACCGCATATATGCACCAATCACCCTGTATAAAACAAGCAACTTTCCGACGGGGCTGTCGGGCCGGAGCAAACGATTCCAGATGTATAGGGCGGGCCGAAAAGGAATAAAATTATTATTCCTTTTCGGCCCGCCTGCAACAATTGTAACGGTTCACAATCTCCAGCCTGAGATTTGTTCCTGAATATTCCATAGTTGGGCATACAACCCTTCGGCCTGCATCAATGTTTCATGCGTACCTTTTTCCCTTATCATCCCGTTGTCCAAGACAATAATCCGGTCGGCATCCTTGATGGTTTTAAGCCTGTGGGCAATGGCGATAACGGTACGTCCCTTAATTAACGAATCGATTGCTTTCTGTACTTCCACTTCATTTTCGGGGTCAAGTGAGGCGGTCGCTTCATCAAGCAGGATGATTTGTGCGTCTTT
>CALUIK010000007.1 GCA_944320685.1 uncultured Alistipes sp. | reverse complement strand
CTCAAGTGAACCTACTTTGTTTTAATTGTTAAACTTTATAATTACTGTCCTCAATTTTTAGTGGACACGAATGATATAAAATTTGTTTTTCTCAATTATTCTCTCACTTTAAGATATAATTATTGCTCATCAGATAATATTCGTTTAAGAGTTTTCTTTATTTTCATCACTTGAGTTTTTATCAGAGTTTGCACGTAATAAGTAATATATCGTCCCAAACACATTTCCTAATGCAATACCTACAGCCAACTTATCCATCGCAGCACCAAAAACTATTCCCCATAACATTCCCCATATCAAACAAGTTGCAAAACTTTGCTTTTTATTTCCTGTTTTATTCATATAATTTAGTAATTAAGGTAAATTATTTACAGCTTCTTTTTATGTTTTCAGCTTATAATGATATTGCAGCACATTCATATTTTTCACTTGTAGCCTGATTATTTTTGCTTGTGCTTGTTATAGTGAGATATTATTATTCCTGTCCTCCAAATAGATACGGCAACAAAATTATAACTTTTTCAATTAAATTAAAACTTCAATCCTCTGTTTTTTTCTTGGCTTTTCTGCCGGCCTTCGTAAACCATGCCGCAATCGGTTAGACCGCTCTTTACCCCGTTCATGGCCGTAAACCTGTGTGCCTCTCCCCACTACGTGCCGGTCTCATGGCATATCGGGTGGCGCGGTCGTCCGCATTAGTGCTGCCGGAGAACGGCTCTCCGGCCGGGTTGTCATGCACTCTTTCTTCCTGCCGCCGCTGCCGCTTGCAATTCTGCATTATTATGCTTATCATTGCATGCCGCGGCGGAGCACGCGGCATGCAATGATAACATCCGAACATTCCGACCATGACAAGAAAACTACTGCTGGCAGTGTCGGCGTTTCTTCTGTCCGCCTTTTCCGCCTCCGCCGCGGGGTGCGGTGTGGACGCCGACTCCCTTTTCGTATTCCGCCACGGCGGTATGGAGCGCCATTACAGGTTGTATGTGCCGGACAGCCTCGCGGCCGGAAGACCCCTTGTGGTCATGCTGCACGGCTATGGCGGCCATGCCTCGCCCGAGAGATTCGGCATTCTGGATGCCGCGCGCCGGTACGGGTTTGCGGCCTGTTTCCCGCAAGGTGCCGCGGATGCCCGTGGAAAAGCCTGCTGGAATGTGGGTTACCCGTTTCAGGAGGGCCTGCGGACCGACGATGTGGACTTCATCTGCTGTCTTGTTCGCTATCTGGTGAGTGAGTACGGGCTCGATGCCCGAAACGTATTCTGCACGGGGCATTCCAACGGCGGGGAGATGTGCTACCTGATGGCCTATCGCAAGCCCGATGTCTTCGCTGCCGTCGCCCCGATAGCGGGGCTTACTCTGGAGTGGATGTACCGTGAGTTGGAGGCCGTGAAGCCAGTTCCCCTTATGGAACTGCACGGTACGGCCGACAGGACCTCTCTCTGGTGCGGCGACCCGTGCAACGAGGGGGGATGGGGCGCGTATATAGCCGTCCCGCTGGCAGCCGGTTACTGGGCCGCTGCCAACAGGTGCACGTACGAGGAAACCGAGGAGCTGCCTCTCGGCGTGAGCGGTCTCCGCGTCACGGCGCACAGGTACCGTGGCGGCGCCGGAGGTTCAGAGGTGTGGCTCTATGAGATAGAGGGCGGTTCCCACTCTTGGTCGGACGATGTGATGGATACGGGTGCCGAGATATGGAAATTCTTTAGCATGTACGTTTCCGAGTAGCGTGAAATGCCTGAAATGTGAAATGTGGCGGAGGACGCCGGTCGCCGTGTGGCGGCATTTTTATGCATGTGAAACCCGCGATTGGAGAATAAATCCGCGTCGGAACGTCATTTTTATCACTTTTTTCAATAACTTCGCATCAACGCTTATAAATTGCGATGACCATGTATTTGCACCCCGAATTTGAGAAACTGACCCGATCGGAGATTGAAGCCTTGCAGCTCGAACGTCTGAAAAGGACGGTCAGGCAGTGTATGAACACCGAATTTTACCGCAAGCGCTTCGCCGAAAACCATATCACCCCCGACGACATACGGTCGTTGTCCGACCTGAGCAGGATCCCTTTCACGACGAAACAGGATCTGCGCGACAGCTATCCGTTCAAGATGTCCGCCGTCCCGTTGAGCCGCGTTGTGCGCCTCCATTCGTCGAGCGGCACGACGGGGACGCCCACGGTGATCCTGCACACGCAGAAGGATCTCGACGAATGGGCCAATGCCGTGGCGCGCTGCCTCTATATGGTGGGGCTGCGCCCGGGCGACATCTTCCAGAATTCGTCGGGATACGGCATGTTCACGGGCGGGCTGGGTTTCCAGTACGGCGCCGAGCGGCTGGGCATGCTTACGGTCCCCGCCGCGGCAGGCAACACCAAGCGTCAGATCAAGTTCATCACCGATTTCGGGACCACGGCCCTGCACGCCATCCCGAGTTATGCCGGCCGGCTGTACGAGGTGATGGAGGAGATGGGGATAGACCCGCGCCGCGACACGCACCTGCACACGCTCATCATAGGGGCCGAGCCCCATTCCGAGGAGCAGCGCCGGCGTATCGAGCAGATGCTCGGCGTGAAGGCCTACAACTCGTTCGGCATGTCGGAGATGTGCGGCCCGGGCGTGGCTTTCGAGTGTACGGAGCAGAACGGACTGCACATATGGGAGGACTACTACATCGTGGAGATAGTCGATCCGGTGACGCTTGAGCCGGTGCCGGAGGGAGAGGTCGGCGAGTTGGTGCTTACCACCATCAACCGCGAGGCCATGCCGTTGCTGCGTTACCGCACGCGCGACCTTACGCGTATCCTGCCGGGCGCGTGTCCCTGCGGGCGGTGTCACCTGCGTCTGGACCGCATGAAGGGCCGCAGCGACGACATGATCATCCTCAAGGGGGTAAATATCTTCCCGATACAGATCGAGACAGTGCTGATGCAGTTCGCGGAACTCGGCAACGACTACCTCATCACGCTCACGAACGAGGAGGCGAACGACCTGATGACCGTCGAGGTCGAGTTGAATGCCTTCTCCGACGATTACCGCCGCCTGCAGTCGCTGACCAAGGAGATCGCCCGCCAGCTGAAAGACGAGATACTCGTCACGCCGGTTGTCCGTCTGGTATCGAAGGGTTCGCTCCCGAAGCAGGAGGGCAAGGCGGTTCGTGTCCGCGATTTACGTAAAACATTAATATAACAGAGCCATGACGGTACAACAAATATCCATTTTCGTGGAGAACAAGTCGGGGACGCTGCTTCGGGTGCTCGAACTGTTCAAGGAGGCGCGGATACAGCTCATCGCCTCGACCATATCGGACACCGTGGAATACGGAATCTACCGCATCATCTGCACCGAGCCGGTGCGTGCGCTGGAGACGTTGAGGCAGGCGGGCATCTCCGCCGACGTGTCGGAGGTCTTCGCAATCGAACTGGACAACATCCCCGGCCGCGCCGCCGATGCTGTCCGCATGTTGAGCGAGGCCGGTATCGGCATCTCATATCTCTATTCGTTCCTGCTTGCAGGGAAGGGGATATTGATCTTCCGCACCGACAACCCCGACCGCACCGAGGGCGTGATTGCGGAGAGGGGGCTTAGGGCGCTCAACGACGACTCCCTGCGCAGCCTTGCCTGACGCGGCCGCCGGTCAGGCGGGGCATGTGGAACGCGGCGCCGTACCTTCCAAGAGCCAAGGTGCGGCGCCGCGCTGTTTGCGCCATACGGTTCTACGGGCCGCGGGCGGCCCCTTACAGGATGTCGGGATGTTTCCGCTTGAGTACTTGCAGGCACTTCTCGCGATCGTTGGGATTGATGATGACGTCGGCGCGTTCCGACTGCGCGAATGCATACATATACTCGATGAAGATGTGCTCTTCGGCCAGACTCTCCAGAATCTTCGACAGGGCGCCTGTCCGATTTGGGCAGTGTATGGCTATCACATCCGTGAGGATCACGGCGAAGCCCGCATTGCGGAGTGCCTCCACGGCGCGGTCCACCTCCTGCACGATCAGCCGCATGAGACCGAAGTCGGTCGTTTCTGCGATGCAGAAAGCCAGCATGTTGATGTCGTTGGCGGCCAGCACCCGTGCCACTTCGTTCAGGCGGCCGCCCTTGTTTTCCAAGAAAACCGAAATCTGCTTGATAGTCATAGTCCGATCATTTTAATTGTCGTTTGTCGATGACGCGCACGCTCTTGCCCTCGGAGCGCGGGATGGAATTGGGCTCCATGAGGCGGACGTCGGCGCTGATGGAGAGTACGCTTTTCAGATTGTCGGCCAAGCGCTTGCGCAGTTGCAGCATGGCGCCGAGCTCGTCGCTGAAATAGTCCTTGCGCACCTCGACCTGCACCTGAAGCGTGTCGCGGTTGTTTATGCGGTCGATAACGAGCATGTATACCGGTTCGAATTCGGGCATTTCGAGGATGACGCTCTCCACCTGCGACGGGAAGACGTTTATGCCGCGGATAATCAGCATGTCGTCGCTGCGGCCGATGATGCGGGTCATGCGCACGTTTGTCCTGCCGCATGCGCACGTCCCGCAGATGAGCGACGTGAGGTCCTTTGTCCTGTAGCGCAGCAGCGGCATGCCGGTTTTGGTGAGGGTGGTGAATACCAGCTCGCCGGTCGTCCCGTAGGGCAGGGGCTGCAGGGTCTCGGGGTCGATGATCTCGGGATAGAAATGGTCTTCCGAGATGTGGGAGCCGTGCTTGCATTCGCACTCGTATGATACGCCCGGGCCGATGATCTCGCTGAGCCCGTAGAGGTTGTATGCCTGCAGCCCGAGACGTGCCTCGATCTCCTCGCGCATGTTCTCGGTCCACGGCTCGGCCCCGAACGCCCCGATCCTGAGCGCGATGTCGTTGCGGGTCATTCCGTTACGCTCCATCGCCTCGGCCAGATAGAGCGCATAGGATGGAGTACAGGCTATTCCCGTGATCTTGAGGTCGCGCAGCAGGCGCAGATGCTTGTCAGTATTGCCGGTTGAAGTGGGGATGACGGTCGCGCCCACGTACTCGACGCCGTAATGCGCGCCGAGGCCGCCGGTGAAGAGCCCGTATCCGTATCCGACCGAGAATATGTCGTCGCGGGTCACGCCGTAGGAGGTGAAGGCGCGTGCCGAACACTCTTTCCATATCTCCAGGTCGCGGCGGGTGTAGCCTACGATCGTCGGGTTGCCCGTCGTGCCTGACGAGGCGTGCACCCGCACGATTTCGGACTGGCTGGCCGCCTGAAGCCCGACAGGATAGTTGTCGCGCAGGTCCTGCTTGGTGGTAAACGGCAGTTTGGTGATGTCCTCGATGCTGCGGATGTCTTCCGGCGTCAGGTCCAGCGCCTGCATCTTCGACCGGTAGAAAGGCACGTTGTGATAGACAAGTTCTACAAGCTTGTGCAGCCGTTTGCCCTGCAGGTCGGACATCTCGTCGCGGCTCATGCACTCCTTGGTCTTGTTCCAGATCATTCCCATAAAGTGTTTTGGTAAGTTTGAATTCCTGTTCGGGTATCCGCGCCTCGGCGACGGATGCGGTTGCCGGAGTGTCAGCTGCCGAGCGGGTGATCCTTGCGGAACCACTCCATCCGTTGCCGCAGGACAGGGTACAGCTCCTCGCGCATGCGGGACGTGCATGCCCTTATGCCTGGCTGCTCGCTGCCCGTCGTCCCCAGACTTATGCAGCTTACGCCGTAGTAGAGCAGCTCCTTGAGCAGTTCCCCGCCGCTCATCGAACCGTATCCCAGCGTGAAGAAGAATCCATCCCCCACCTGCCGGCTGACATCACGGTCATAGACGATGTGGAACCCGTTGTCCATGAATATGCGTTTCATCCGTTCGGCCCGTTCGGCATAGACATGCGTGTCGGCGACGAAGTCGATGCGGCCCTCGCAGGCCGCCTTCAGCATCTCGGCGTAGGCGTACTGTGTCGAGCTGGTGCAACCGCTGGTGATCATGTACAGGATCGAGGCGGTGAATGTCTGCCCGAATATGCCCGAATCGCCGTACCGGCGCGCCAGCTCCCCGTAGCGGCGGTCGAAAAGGACGTCCGACACGCAGGCCAGCGCCATACGCTGCCCTGCATAGCTGAATATCTTTGACGATGAGAGCATCAGTATATAGTTGTCGGTATACCTTGCGACGGTAGGCGGATAGGGCGGCTCATAGGGCCTGCCCATATTCTGGCGGAAATCCATGCAGAAGTATGCCATGTCCTCCATGACGATGGCGTCGTAGCGGCCGGCCATCTCCCCGATTATCCGCAGCTCCGACTCCTCGAGGCATATCCATGCAGGGTTGTTGGGGTTCGAATAGACTATGGCGGCTATGTCGCCCCCGCCCATCATCTCCTCCAGCTTGCCGCGCAGGCCCTCGCCGCGGTAGCGGTATATGTCGAACGACACCCAGTCGATGCCGAGTATCTTGAGCTGCGACTTCTGTATCGGGAACCCGGGGTCGATGAACAGAACCTTGTCCTTGCCCTTGATGCGCTGCGTGGTGGCGATGAACGAGGCGAAGGATGCCGCCACGCCGCCCGTGGTCGGGATGCAGGAGCGGGCGCTGATGTCGAGGTCCAGAAAGGCCTTGACGAAACGCGACGCCTGCTCCTTTAGCTCCGCCACGCCCGCCGCCGCGGGGTACTGCGACACGATGCCGCTGTCGAGCGCCGCCTTTTCGGCCTCGATGCCGATACGGTTTGGCGGTAGCCCGGGAGAGCCTTGGTCCATACGTATGAACGGGATGCCGGTTCTCTCCTCCAGTGCCGAGGCCACCAGCAACACCTCGCCTATGGTGGCGTTCGCCAGGTCGGCGATGTTGAGCCGCGCGACGATCTCGTCCACCAGCTCTTTTGCGAAAACCTTATTGTCTGCCGCCATATTCCCGTCCTATTTCAAAAGCCTTCAGGTTCATTTCGACGACCCGCTCGCCCTTCGCCGCGAAGATGTTGCGTATGCTCTGCTGCAGCTGTTCGGGCGAAAGGATGCCGATGATGCCGGCTGCGGCGCCGAGCAGCACTACATTGGCCGACTGGGGTATGGCGTTGGTCCGCGTGATGCCGTCGAGGTCGAGGGTGATCACGCGGTCGAGGCCGGCGAGGGCCGCCCGCACCGCCTCCTCGGGATAGGGGTCGATGTTCCTGAACGGTGACGAGGAGGTGACGACAAAGCCACCTTCGTGCAGGAAAGGCAGGTAGCGGAGCGCCTCCATAGGCTCCATCGAAAGTATGATGTCAGCGGCGCCCAGAGGCACAAGGTCGGAGTGTATCTCCGTGTCGGAGAGCCTGAGGCCCGATTCGACCTCCCCGCCGCGCTGGCTCATGCCGTGCACTTCGGCCTGCTTGAGGTTCAGCCCCGCGCTGGTCGCGGCATCCCCGATGATGGTGGCGATGGAGAGGATGCCTTGTCCTCCCACGCCCGAAAGAATTATATCCTTTTTCATTTCGCAGTCTCCTGATTGTTTTTTGACATTTCCCTCCGTCTCTTGCGGGCGAGGGTCTGTATGCACTCGCGGCGCGGGATGATTACCGAGACTCCCCTGTAATCTATCTCCTCGCGGATCGTACGGGTGATCTCATCCATGTTCTTTGCCAACGGCACCACTACCCGCACATGCTCCTTCTCGACGCCGAGGGCGACGCATATCGCCTCGAAGCGGCTGGTGCCGGCCGAGTCCTGCCCGCCTGTCATGGCGGTGGTAAGGTTGTCGGAGATGACGACGGTGATGTCGGCCTTGTCGTTGACGGCGTCGAGCAGTCCGGTCATTCCGCTGTGCGTGAAGGTCGAGTCTCCTATCACTGCTACGGCGGGATGCAGTCCCGTGTCGGCGGCGCCCTTGGCCATGGTGATCGAGGCGCCCATGTCGACGCACGTGTCTATGGCGCAGAACGGCGGCAGCGCCCCCAGCGTGTAGCACCCGATGTCGGCGAAGACCTTTGCTGCGGGATAGTCGGCAAGCACCTTGTTAAGGGCTATGTATACGTCGCGGTGGCCGCACCCCTGACACAGTGCGGGCGGTCTTGGCACAACCCCCTCGGGTACACGCAGCACGGGGGATTTTTCGATCCCCATGGCCGCTGCCACATTGTCGGGGTTCAGTTCGCCGGTCCGCGGCAGGTCTCCCGTAAGCCGACCCTTGAGCGGATACCCTCCGCCGACGATGCCGCGGAGCTGCTCTTCCAAGAAGGGCTGGCCGTCCTCCACCACAAGGATGGAGCCGCACCGGCCGGCGAACTCGCGCACCCGCTCGGTCGGGACAGGGTATTGCGCGATCTTCATGAGATGGAACCCTGCCTCCACGGCACCGTTCTCCATCACATAGTTGTATCCCGTGCCGCAGGTGACGATACCCTTCCCCGAGGGGCGCTCCGACAGGAGGACCTTGAAAAGAGGGTTCTCGCCCGAGAGGAGTTCCAGACGGGTCTGTTTTTCCGTCAGCGCCGCGTTTTTGCGGCGGGCATTCGCCGGCAGCAGCACCCATGACGAGGGATCGTCGGCCACGGGCCTTTTTGCGGGCTCCGTCCGTCCGGCCCTGATCCGCACGGCGGCGCGCGAATGGGCCAAGCGGGTCGTTATGCGCAACAGCACGGGAAGATTCTCCCGCTCGGAGAGGGCGAAGGCGTATACGGCCATTTCATAGGCCTCCTGCTGTGTGGAGGGTTCGAGTATGGGGATCATGGCGAACTTGCCGTAGAAACGTGAGTCCTGTTCGTTTTGCGACGAATGCATCGATGGGTCGTCGGCGGCCACGACCACCATTCCGCCGTTGACACCGGTCATGGCGGCATTGACGAAGGCGTCGGCTGCGACGTTCATCCCGACATGTTTCATGCACACCATGCTGCGGCATCCGGCGTAGGACATGCCCAGCGCCGCCTCCATGGCGGTCTTCTCGTTGGAGCTCCACGTGCAGTGTATGCCGTTGTCGCGGGCGGCCGCGGCGTGCTGTATGTATTCGGTAATCTCCGTACTCGGGGTTCCGGGGTAGGCGTATACCCCTTTTATCCCCGCTTGCAGGGCTCCTTCGGCAATAGCTTCGTCGCCCAGCAGCAATTTAATCTGCGTCATATCTTATCGATTGGTATTCGGTTAGTTCGTTTTCAAGTCCCGGGCTCACACCCCGATGCGGAAGTCGTCGGCGTCGTCGAGTACCGGAAATCCGGCGCGGATCGCCTTCAGTCTGTCAAGGTCTATTTCGGCGCTTATGCGGCCCTCGGCCCCGTCGGGGCATTCGGCCATGACATTGCCGCAGGGGTCCACCATGACGGTGCCCCCTTCGTAGAGGTTGCCCGGGTCGCTGCCGCAGCGGTTCACCCCCGCCACGTAGCACTGGTTCTCCATGGCGCGGGCCCGAAGCAGGTGCCTCCAGACATTTATCCGCTGGGCGGGCCAGCTGGCAACATATATTATGAGGTCGTAATCGCCGCGGTTGCGCGACCATACGGGAAACCGCAGGTCGTAACATATTAGCGGCAGTATCCGCACCCCCATGTAGGAGACGATGGCGCGCTCCCTGCCGGGCGTGAACCTGAGATGCTCCCCGCCGAAGGTGAAGAGATGTCTCTTGTCGTACTGCGCGGTCCTGCCGTCGGGAAAAACGAAATAGAAGCGGTTGAAATAGCGCCCCGCCTCCTCGACGGCGACGCTGCCGGCGACGGCGCAGCGGAACCGCACGGCCTTCTCCTTCATCCATCGGAGGGTCTCGTACGGGGCAGGCTCCGCAATGCCGTCCGGTTCGGTGCAGAAACCGGTGGAGAACATCTCGGGGAAAACATAGAGGTCGGTGTCTCCGTCGTCCGAGAACAGTCCGTCGTTTCTGCGCATGTTGGCTTGGGGGTCGGCCCATGCGATGTCTCTCTGCAACAGGGTGATCTTCATGCCTTCACGATTTGGCGGCCGTTAGAGGCCGAGTTTCTGCTCCATAACTGTTTTGCGGGGGGTGAAGCCGCACCGTTTGTAGAATTCGAGGGCCGAGGCGTTGCAGCTCCACACGTTGAGAGTCAGGTTGCGGCATCCGTTCTTTGCGGCGAAGTCCTTGACCGCCAGATAGAGCGCCCTGCCGACGCCTTGTCCGCGGTAACGCTCGTCGACGCACAGATCGTCGATATAGAGTGACTTGTCATCCATCAGGATGTTGTTGTCTCGGACCTCCTCGAAAATGCAGAAGGCATACCCGATTAATGTGTCGTTGTCGTCGACGGCGGCCAGAACAGGGGTCTTCTCGTCATTCAGTATCTCGGCCAACTGCCGGTCGGTATATTTTCTGGCGCCCGCCTTGAAGATGTCGGGACGCCCGTTGTGGTGGATCATGCAGACCTGATAGAGCAGGTCATTGATCCTTTCAATATCCTTTTCTCGGGCTTTGCGAATTTGCATGGCGTGAGTTTTTAATCCTCCAAATTTAGGAATTATGATCCGCAATTTCAACTTGCGGGTGTTGATTTTTATGAAATTTGCAGAAAATGCCGTTGCGGCGGGCCGCTTCATGCATTGGATACCACAGGTAATAAGCGATATGCGCGCATGTGAAAATCCGTAGGCGGGAATTTGCCTGTCGGGATGCCTTCTTGCGACGATGCCGCCGCGGCTTTGTCGGAAGCGCCGCCAAATCATAAGCAGGCGTCATTTTATTGGCCTTCCCGTGACCGTTACGGTCTTCTGCTATCGTCCCATTCGCCGCGGAGGGCATCCGTAAGGGTGCCCTCGATAAATTTGCAGGGCAGCTCCCGAAGGGTTCCGGCCGGCGGTGTGCACGTCGGCAAGCATCAGCGCGATTGCCGGCAGCGTCTTGAACATGTGCGGGGCCGTTTCTCTGCGGTTGTACGGGACGGGTCATGGCCCGTCCGGATGCAAAGATAGAATATCCATCTCGGGAGGCCGTTGCGGAATTTGTGTTGCGGGTTAATGATTCTGCCGTTTTGCCTGTGCGGCGGCGGGAAGGTCGGCCGTAAAGTGTCCGAGGAGGGGCGGAAAAAAATCTTTTTTACGGCGAAATATATATTCTCTGGGGCCGAATTTTCTGCCGTTTCAATTTCATTACAGAATTAATTGCCTAAATTTGTCACATAAACGTAATAAGCCTTATGAGACACTTGTCACGAATTTTTGTTACTTTGGCCGCCGTTGCGGTCGGGTATACGGCCCATGCGCAGAGCCTGCCTCTGACCGAAACCTCCACCGATGACATTCAGGCGCGTTTCTGCGGTGCGCTCGAAGTGCCCATCGGCAAGAAGTTTGCGTTTCAATGGAGCGAGGAGGTGCGTCTGAACAACAATTGGGGTTCCGTAGACAAGGTGCTGTCGGGTCTGGGCGTGGAATACGAGCCGTTGAAGTATCTCAAGGCGGGCGTGGAGTATGTCTTCGTCAACGACAACGACCTCGAGGACGGCTGGGGCATCAAGCACCGCCTGAATGTCGACGTCACGGGTTCTTACGATATAGGCCGTTTCGAGTTGTCGCTGCGCGAAAGGGTGCGTTTCCAGTTCCGCAGCGACTCGACCAACCGTTACGAGAAGCCCGACCCGTTCATCACGCTGCGCTCGCGCCTGAAGGCGGCATACGACATACGGCATTCGCATTGGAAGCCCTATGTCTTTGCGGAACTGTATACCACGCTCAACGCCCCCGGGCCGGTAGGCGACTACAGGACGGACGCCCTCTACCGCGACAACTATATCAACCGCATTCGGTTGGGATTGGGCGCAAAATACAAGATAAACAACCATAACAGCCTCGATTTCTATTATATGGTCCACTTCAACCGCGATTACCGCGCCCGTTACAAGCGGGGCGGAGAGATGAAGGAGTGGTCGCTCATGAAGGAGTGCTGCCATGTGTTCGGCATAGATTACAAGTTCAAGTTATAGCGGATGTATATTGCAGAGGATGGATCGGCGCCGTCTGTGCGGCGCGTGTGGGTGAGAGCGGCGTGGCTGTCGGCCGTGGCGGTATTGTTTGCGGTGGCATGGCGGCCCGTGCAGGCGCAGAATGTGCAGGTGCCTCTTTATATCGTCAACGGAGAGCGTATGAGCGAGGAGCAGGTGAAGGATATCGATCCCTCGGACATAGTCTCTAACACACTGCTGCCGGCCAACGAACAGACCATAGCCGAATACGGCGAGGAGGCCAACAACGGAGTGGTGGTCATCGTATTGCGGTACGACACGCCGCCGCGTTTCGAGGTCGGTGGCGAGCGGACGGGGTACAGCCGTTACGTTGCGGGCATGGTCAAATGGGATGCCGAGAGCGATCCGGTGGCGCGCGTCGTCATATCGTTCAGGGTGGAGGCCGACGGCAGCGTCACGGTGCGCGATGTGCTGGAGGCTACCG
Source organism: uncultured Alistipes sp. (assembly GCA_944320685.1). GTDB lineage: Bacteria > Bacteroidota > Bacteroidia > Bacteroidales > Rikenellaceae > Alistipes. The sequence continues at coordinate 130,540 of CALUIK010000007.1, read as the reverse complement.
ACAAGCGCCTTTGCCGCCGTGTGCTGAAGGCCATGGAGGAGGCTCCGCGCTGGAGCCCTGCGCTGAAGGACGGCGAGGGCGTGGCTACGGATCATGTCCTGCGCATAACTCTGCCCGAGGGCCGTACGCTGCCGCGGCAGCGCGAGATCGCGATCTGACGGCCGTGCGGGGCCTCTGTATGCGGCGGTACAATATTTTCGAATACATTTCGTATCTTTGTAGTGGAGCTTTCGTCGGGGCAGCGGATTGTGCCGGAGGGCTCCCGTTTTCGATATGCCGGAAGAGAGCTACATATCGTTGAGCGAGTTGCAGCGCCGTATCAAGGGGGCTGTGGAGATGTCGCTGCCTGTGCCGTTGTGGGTGGTTGCCGAGATCGCCGAGATAAAGGTGAACCATTCGGGCCACTGTTATCTCGAGCTGGTGGAAAAGGCGGAGCCTGCGGCCGCATGCCGCGGCGATGCTGGCGCCGTGCCCAAGGCGCAGGCGCGGGCCGTGATATGGCGGTCGCAGTATGCCATGCTGTCGTCCTATTTCGAGGCCGAGACAGGGTGCCGCCTTGAGGCGGGCATGAGGGTTCTCGCCAAGGTGCTGGTGTCGTACCATGAACTTTACGGTTTGACGCTTCAGGTGACCGACCTCGATGCCTCGTACACGCTGGGCGAGGTGGAGCGGCAGCGGCAGCTGACCATAAGGCGGCTGCAGGCCGACGGCGTGTGGGACATGAACCGCGAGATGCCGCTCCCGCTCCTTGTGCAGCGCATAGCCGTGGTGTCGAGTTCCGCCGCGGCGGGCTACCGCGATTTCCGCAACGAACTGCGCGGGGGCGGATATGCCTTTACGGTGACGCTGTTCGATGCCGTGGTGCAGGGCGCCGCGGCCGAGGAGTCTCTGGTGGCGGCATTGTGCGCCGTTGCCGAACGTGCCGACGAGTTCGATGCCGTGGTGCTTATCCGTGGCGGCGGCTCGGCAAGCGATTTGAGTTGTTTCAATTCATACAGGCTCTGTTCCCATGTGGCGCAGTTCCCGTTGCCCGTGATTACGGGCATAGGACACGACAAGGATACGAGCGTGGCCGACATGGTGGCGCATACGGCATTGAAGACGCCGACGGCCGTGGCGGCATGGCTTACGGAGCGTATGGCGCGCAGCGAGGCGTGGCTCGACGAGTCGGCGCGTCGCCTGCGCGAGATGACGGAGGCCCGCACGCGGGGCGAGCGCCTGCGGCTGGAGCGGTTGGCGTCCGACGTGTCGCACGGAGCGGCGGCGCTGACGGCGGCATGCGGCGCGCGTCTGGATTTGTTGCGCGAGCAGCTCGCGGCGGCGGCGCGAAGGCGTGTCGAGAGCGAACGTACGAGGCTGGCCGTGGCCGAAGGTGTGGTCGAGGGACGTCATCCGCGGCGTATCATGCGCATGGGCTTTGCGGTGGTGCGGCGCGACGGCGTGGCGCTGACGGCGGCGTCGGAGGCCGCGGCAGGAGATGTGTTGCGCGTGGAACTTTACGACGGCGCTCTCGGAGTGAGCGTGACGGAGACGGACGACGGGAGCGGTGCGCGGTAACGGGGCGGAGACAAACGAGTATATACGATATGGCAAAAAAGGATACCATCGCAAACCTGACATATGCCGAGGCCGTAGCCGGCATCGAGGGGATTCTGACACGCCTGCGCAGCGAGGAGATCGGCGTGGACGAGCTTGCGCGCGAAGTGACGCGTGCCACCGAGCTGATAACTTTCTGCAAGAGACGGCTATACGATGCTGAGACTGCCGTGACGGAACTGCTCGACAGGCAGGAGGGAGCGGAATAGCGGCGGTCCGCTGTCGGGAGATACTGTAGAATGAGACGGTTTATACGATTCATATTGAATGCCTTGCCGCGGCCGCTGTTGCAGCGCGCCGCAGGGTGGGCCGTGCCGTTGCTCGGGCTGGTGTATGTGGGCCGCGGCCGCGAGTGCCCGCTGTGCGGGACGCGGCGGCGCAGGTTCCTGCCTTACGGCTATGTGACGCCGCGTGAGGATGCCTTGTGCCCGCGGTGCCTGGCGCTGGAGCGCCACCGTCTGCTGTGGCTTTACATCGAGCGCGAGACGCGCCTTGCGGCCGAACGGCCGCGTCTGCTGCATGTGGCGCCCGAGGCGGCCCTGATGCGGCGTTTCAGACGGTTGTACGGGGATGTGCCCGAGCGTTATGTCACGGCCGATCTGGAGAGCCCGCTTGCCGACATGCATTTCGACATACAGCATATCCCTTTGGCGGACGCCTCGTTCGATGCGGTAATATGCAACCACATCATGGAACATGTCGAGGACGACCGCCAGGCCATGCGCGAGTTGTACCGCATTCTTCGCGCCGGCGGCTGGGGCATAGTCCTCTCGCCCGTGGACCTCTCGCGTGCCGCGACATTCGAGGACGACACCGTTACGGATCGCGACGAGCGCACGCGCCTCTTCGGGCAATACGATCACCGCCGTGTCTACGGCCGCGACTACGCCTCGCGGCTGGCCGAGGCGGGCTTCGATGTCGAGGACCGCGACTATGCCGCGGAGTTTACCGCGGCCGAGCGCACGTTGTATGCGCTGCCGGCCGACCACATATTCATTGTACGCAAACCCGTAAACAGGAGTTGACATGGACGCTTTGCAGAAATACGACGCCTTGCGGCGGTTCGTCCGCGACACCTTCTCGCCCGTGACGCAGCAGCTGGTGGACAAGGCGATCCTCTTCGCCGACGAGAGGATGGACGGATACACACGTTACGACGGCACCCCGATGATGGACCACGCCGCGGCCGTGGCGCTGATCGTGTCGCAGGAGATAGGGCTGGGGCGCAACTCGACCGTGGCGGCACTGCTGCACGACGTGATGCGCGTGGCAAACCGCGAGCGGCACGATAGCGTGCCCGAACTTTCGCGCACGATACGCGAGGAGTTCGGCGAGCAGGTGCTGGGCATAATCGTCGGCATGTACAACATATCAAACATCAAGCTCAAGGTGTCGAAGGAGCAGGCAAGCGACTTCCGCGACATGATCGTATCCTACTCGGAGGACCCGCGCGTGATCCTCATCAAGCTGGCCGACCGTCTGGAGGTTATGCGCAGCCTCGACATGTTCCCGCCTGAGAAGCGCCGCAAGAAGAGCTGGGAGAGCATGAACCTCTATGCGCAGATAGCGCACAAGCTGGGCCTCTACAACCTGAAGAGCGAACTGGAGGACCAAGCGCTCAAGTGGCTCGAGCCCAAGGAATACGAGTATATATGCCGCCGTCTCGAGGAGACGGAGAGCGAACGTCAGACCTTCATCGCGCGGTTTCTGGAGCCAATCACCGAGAAGATCGACCGTCAGGGCATACGCTATCACATCAAGAGCCGCACCAAATCGATCTATTCGATATGGGCCAAGATGCACAAGCAGAACGTCCCTTTCGAGGGCGTGTACGACATCTTCGCCATACGGGTGATCATCGACTGCGAGCGTGAGCTGGAGAAACAGCTCTGCTGGACGGTCTATTCGATCGTGAGCGACTGCTACACGCCCAACCCCGAGCGCATGCGCGACTGGATCACCATCCCCAAGTCGAACGGCTACGAGTCGCTGCATACGACTGTCTCGGCGGGCGGCGGCCGCTGGGTCGAGATACAGATCCGCACCGAGCGCATGGATGCCGTGGCCGAGCGCGGCATCGCGGCGCATTGGCGCTACAAGGGAGTGAATCAGGGGGGACAGACGAGCGAGGCGTGGCTCGGGCGCCTGCGCGAGGTGCTTGAGGAGACGACACATTCGCTCACGCAGCGTTTCGAGGCGAAGCCCGCCTCGGGCGAGATCTTTGTCTTCACCCCCAACGGCGACATACGCAAGCTGCCCGAAGGGGCTACGGTGCTTGACTTCGCATTCGACATACATACCAATCTGGGGTGTACCTGCACGGGCGCCAAGGTGAACAACCGCGCCGCGTCGATACGCGACGTGTTGCACAACGGCGACATAGTGGAGGTGCTGACACAGAAGAACCAGACGCCCAAGTCGGATTGGCTGAATGTCTGCGTCACCTCGAAGGCCCGTTCGCGCATAAAGTCATACCTGCGCGAGGAGCAGATGAAGCATGCCCGCATGGGGCGCGAGGAGCTGGAGCGCAAACTCAAGAACTGGAAGATCGGGATCTCGATCGACGAGGCCGTGGCCTATCTGGGGCGTCAGCTCAAGGTGCGCACGGGGCGTGAGGTGCAGTCGATGATCGGCACGCAGAAACTCGACCTGCAGACCATAAAGGAGATTCTTACGCGCTGGGTGTCGGGCCGCGCCGACGAGGAGCGGCGCGCCGTGGCGGCAGAGGCCGAGGAGCGCAAGGCCGAGATCAAGAAGATCGAGGCGCAGCAGGCGCCGCGTTCTGCCGACGCTCTGGTCATAGACGACCGTATCGGGAAAATAGAGTACAAGCTGGCCAAGTGCTGCAACCCGATCAAGGGCGACCCGATCTTCGGGTTCGTCACCATCTCGTCGGGTATAACGGTACACCGCGCCGACTGCCCCAATGCGCAGCGCCTGCGCGAGCGTTACCCGTACCGCGTGATGGAGGCGCGGTGGCGCAGCGGTGCCGAGGGGGCGTTCCGTGCAACCATAGCCATCGTGGCGCAGGATGTCTCGGGTTTGGCCAACATGATTACCGAGACGGTGAGCCGCGAACTGAAACTCAACATACGCTCTATGAATTTCATCTCGCGCGGCGACGGTACGGCGCGCGGCACCGTCAGCGTCGAGGTTCCCGGCACGAACATGGTCGATACGCTCATACACTCCATTATGAAGATAAAGGGGGTGCAGAAGGCATACCGCGTCAATAACTGATACGCTGATTTTTTGTGAGTTAGGTAACTGTTTTTGAATATAAATAGTTACCTAATTTTTATATATAATAAGTAAAAAATATAATGTATACAGGTATTTGATTTATGACGTTTATTTGTATGGCATGAAATGTATTTTTTGTTGTTGTGTTATTGCAATTAATACTGTTATTTATTATGTTTGTGTGGTTGAATTTAAAATTTTATGGCGATGAAATGGATTGATGCTATTGTTAAGGTCTTGCAGAATAATAAGCAAGATAATGGTGTTTATGCCCCTATGCATTATAGTGATATTACAGATGCTATCATACAACAAAATCTTCGTGAAACGTATGGCATTACACCTAAAAATACAGCAAATGCTTATATGTCGACGCGCCCTGATTTGTTTAATAGTTTAGGTGGGGGATTCTATGGTTTGACCCAAGTGGGAATAAATTACGAGGTTGATAATAAAAATAAATCACGAGATAATAAAGAGATAGATGCGGAAGATGCACAGATAAATAGTAAAATCAATCAGGAAATAGAAAAAGCTAATGAATCGAAAATTATAAAAATTTTCGGTATGTTTTGGGATAGAACAAAAATAGAGTGGGGGCGTGGTAAAATGAAAGGCAGACAAAATGTAGGCTCAGAAGTGGTAGATTTTAAGGATGTTCGAGGGTTATATGTATTGTATGATGGCAGAGAGGTGATTTATGTTGGGCAAGCATTAAAAACACCTATATTAAAGAGATTAAAAGATCATACAAAAGATCGTTTGTCTGGGAGATGGAATAGATTTTCTTGGTTTAGTATTGATGGAATAAATCCGGATGGAACCATTTTTAAAGTGGATAAACGTATTTCAATGGATCTCGAACATCTTATTGATGCATTGGAGGGTATAATGATCGAAGGTCTTGAGGCTCCGCAGAATCGAAGACAAGGCAATAACTTTGGAGATGAATATATACAAGATGATAATATAGAGATGGAAAAAGAACAAATTCTAAAAACTTGTGTAGGCTTGTTGAGTAGAATTTAATGGGTTGAGTAAAAATTATTCCGTATATTGCAATAATAATAAGAGTGTACATGAAAATTGCGGGACTAAAGTAAATACAAGTCCCGCAATTTTTGTCGTTTTTAGTTACAGCTCGCTCTCCTTGAGGCGCTCGGCGTTCTCGGCCACGATGAGGTGGTCGATGCAGTCCTGTATGTCGCCGTCCATGAAGGCCGAGAGGTTGTATATCGTATAGTTGATGCGGTGGTCGGTGATACGCCCCTGCGGGTAGTTGTAGGTGCGTATCTTGGCCGAGCGGTCACCGGTAGATACCATCGTTTTGCGCTTCGAGGCGATCTCGTCGAGATACTTCGAATACTCGAGGTTGAAGACGCGCGTGCGCAGCTCCTCGAAGGCCTTGTCGAAGTTCTTGAGCTGCGACTTCTGGTCCTGACACTGCACGACGATACCCGTGGGTATGTGAGTCAGACGTATGGCCGAGTAGGTGGTGTTGACCGACTGCCCGCCCGGTCCCGAGGCGCAGAATATATCTTTGCGTATGTCGTTCATCGAGATCTCGACGTCGAACTCCTCGGCTTCGGGCAGCACGGCCACCGACGCCGCCGAGGTATGTACGCGGCCCTGTGTCTCGGTCTGTGGCACGCGCTGTACGCGGTGCACGCCCGACTCGTATTTCAGCGTGCCGTAGACATTCTGTCCCGTCACCTTCATCACAACCTCCTTGTATCCGCCTGCGGCGCCCTCCGAGAAGGAGGTTATCTCGTATCGCCACCCCTTCGACTCAATGTACTTGGTATACATGCGCAGCAGGTCGCCTGCGAATATTGCCGCCTCGTCGCCGCCGGTGCCGCCGCGGATCTCCATTATGGCGTTCTTCTCGTCCTGCGGGTCCTTGGGTATGAGCAGCAGCTTTATATCCTCCTCCATCTTGGCGATGGCGGGTTCCAGTTCGGCGATCTCGCCGCGTGCCATCTCACGCATCTCCTCGTCCTTGTCGTTCACCAGCACATCCTTCGCCTCGGCCAGATTGGCCAGCGCGGTGCGGTAACGCTCCGAGGTCTCGATGATGGGCTCCAGCTCCTTGTACTCCTTGTTGAGCTGCACGAACTGCTTGACGTCGGCTATGACCTCGGGGTCGGTGAGTTTCTGCCCCATCTCCTCGTACTTGAGTTTGAGGCCGTCGAGGCGCGTAAGTATCGAATTGTCTGCCATAAGAGGGTAATTTCTACTGTTTCGGATTTAGCACGGCAAATTTACGCATAAAATTCGAGAAAACATAACCTTCGGCCCCGCCGCGAGCGATTCCGCCACGTCTGTGCCTTGCGGCGGCGAGCAAAAAGGGGAACGGCACAGCCGTTCCCCACCCTTTGGTTATGTATTTGATTGCTTATGGTAAGGGTCTCCGAATTGTATGCCGGTACAGCGCCGTACGATCTACTTATTCGCCTGCCTGATCTCCCGGGCGGCCTGTTCGAGCTCCTGTTGCGCCTGCTCGATCTCCTGACGCGCCCGCGCCATCTCCTTATGGGTCTTCTCCATCTCGCGGTGGGTCTTCCTTATCTCGCGGCGGACGGAGCGGTCGTTGCCGCCCGACTGCCTTATCTTCTCCTGCGTCTGGGCTATCTTCCGCTGCGTCTCCATAATCCGCCGCTGTGTCTCGGCCATATCCTGCCGCAGAGCCTCATGGTCGCGCGCCATATCGCGCCGAGCCTCTGCCACCCACTCGGGCATCCCGCTCTCATCGTGCGCGGCACGCCACTCTTCCAACTTGCGCTTCACCTCGCGCCACTCGTCGCTCTGGAAATAGTCATCGTCGCCGCTTCGGGTCGCCTGCTCCGCATGCTTCCACGCCTCGCGCCACTCGTCGCTCTCGAAATATTCGCCCAGCTTTTCCAGCTCCTGTTGCTTCCGCCGCCACTCGTCGCTGTTGAAGTATTCCTCCATTTTGGCGCCCTGTTCGTTTATTTTCTTGGCAGCCTCGCGCCATTCGTCGCTTTCGAAATATTGGCCCAGCTTTTCCAGCTCCTGTTGCTTCCGCCGCCACTCGTCGCTGTTGAAGTATTCTTCCATCTTGGCGCCTTGCTCGGTCATCTTCTTGACAGCCTGCTTCCACTCGTCGCTCTCGAAATATTCGCCCAGCTTCTCCAGCTCCTTGGTCTTGGCCTTCCACTCGTCGCTGTTGAAGTATTCCTCCAGCTTCCTGCCCGCCTCATCCATGGCTTCCGCTTTCCGCTTCCACTCGTCGCTCTCGAAATAGGCCTTTATGCGCTCCTTCAGTTCGGGAGGAAGGTCGGCATCCCTATCGCCGAAAATGATCGTTTCGCCGCGGCGGCGGATGGTGTCGGGAGTGGCAGTACTGTTCCCTGAAAGGTTCGGATCTTCGCGCCGCATCGGGACAGGAGCCTCCCCGACAGCAATTTCCGCCCCCGAAAGGTTGGTTTCCGAAAATTCTTTTGTAACTTTGTCGTCGGAACGGACGTATACCGTCTCGGCAAAAGCTCCGAGCGCAAGGCCCGCAAGCGGCAGCAGAAGAAGGGCGCGCGCCCGTGTCCGCTGCGACGATTTTTTACGTGACATCATGGTAATACGGTTTTTAAGTTTACTGTGATTGAAGCTGTTGGCAATTGAGTACCACCTCCCGCCGACAGCTTTTCTTATTAATAGCAACTGATAGCTTCGGGCATCGACACCGCTCGCGATAACGTCGGCGTCGGCCTCGTATTCGTGTATGGCGCGTAGGTCGCGGCGCAGCAGCCACATCGCGGGGTTGAACCACTGCACGGCACCTGCAAGATCGATCAACAGCAGGTCGAGCGAGTGCCGCAGGCGTATATGCGCCCGCTCGTGTGCGAGGATGGCCTCGCCGTTCTCGGTCAGGTCGCGCTCCGAGATCACTATGTTGCGCCACCAGCTTATGGGGGTGACGTCGCCATCTACGCGCACCAGTGTAGTGCCGTCGTTGAGCTTCTCGCGGCGGCCGCGGCGCGTAAGCCTTCGCAGCTGCATCACGGAGCGGAGTGTGAGACCTGCCACGGCCGTCGCCCCCAGCAGGTAGGTCACTCCCGCAACCTGCCGCCACGGTATGTCAAAACCTCGCGTTTCTCCGTTCGTGGCTGCAGCAGGCGTCACCGCAGCGGCAGGTTTCTTTGTCACGGGAGCGGTGTCGGCTGCCGCAGCCGAAAGCGAGTCGGTAGGGACGGCTGCCAGCGGTTCGGTGCCGCCCGCAGGTTCGGGAACGGCAGTTGCGGGGGCAACGGCAGCGTGCGGTATCGGGACAGCCGCCTCCGCGCGCACCTGCGGGGCGGGCAGCGTGCGGCGTACCGTTATGACGCACAGCGGCAGCACGAACGACACGGCCGTCGCGGCCAGCACCAGACGACGGTTGAAGGCGTGGAACGTCTCACGGCTCAACAGCAGTTTGAAGAAAAGGTAGAAGACCGTGATGCAGAGAGCCGTCTTGAGGCTGTATGTCAGAAAATCCGTTGCCATGTCATTTGTCGTTTTGTCGTTCGATGCGGTCGATCAGCTCGCGCAACTCGTCGACCGAGATGAGCTCCTCCTCCACGAGGGCCGAGACGGCGCCGAGACCCGAACGTTTGAAGTAACGGTCTATGACGCTGCCCAGCGTGCGGCGCGAGAAGGCTTGCTCGTCCACTACGGGGTAGTATTGGTAGGTGTTGCCGAATGATTTGTGAGCCACGTACCCTTTGGCCTCGAGCGCGCGCACCATGGTCGATATGGTGTTGAAGTGAGGCTTCGGCTCGGGTGCCATCTCCACAAGTTCGCGGACGAACAGCGGCCCGCGCTTCCAGAAGCAGCGCATCAGTTCCTCTTCGCGTGGTGTGAGTTTTTCCATGATATGTTTCCTGTTCCGGTGTACAATATGGTTATAGTGGGGGTGTTGCGAGACCGGCGCCGCAGCGTCGGGGTATTCTCCGCGCCCGCTGTCGCACTCCCGTATCACAAAGGTAACTAAAAAAAATCCACATGCAACTATTTTACATAGTTTGTTAACTATAAAATATAGTTTTTCTCTGCGGCTGCCCGTATCGGGCAGTCAGGCGGAGGAGCCATGTGTCGGGCATGGGGCATGAGGGAAGAGGCGCCGCATACGGGAAACCGTATGCTGCGCCTGCGTTATCGGGAGTGGCGGCCTGTCAGAAATCGCGGCCCTTGAGCATCATCTGGAAATAGAACGGCTTGAGGATGTATACCTTGAGTATCCACGCTATCCATTGCTCCTTCGACATGTCGAAGAGCGAGAAGGGGAACGATATCTTGGGGTTCTTGTCGTAGTCGAACTCGCACAGCAGCACGTGGCCGTAGTCGGTGACGATGGGGCAGGCGGCGTATCCGTCGTATATGGCCTCTGGGCGGCGTCCCTCCATCGTGGCGATGAGGTTCTCCACGGCAATGGGCACCTGTTTGCGCACGGCGGCCGAGGTCTTGCTGGTGGGGATGCCGGCGCAGTCGCCGAGCGAGACGATGTTGGGATAAGTCTTGTGTATGAGCGTCTGCTGGTCGACCATGACCCAGCCGTCGGCGGCGAGTTTGCCTTCGGTCCAACTCAGGCCCGATTCGCGGACGAAATCGGGGGCCGACTGCGGCGCCATGAAGTGCATGAAGTCGTAATCCTCGCTGAAGGGCGTCGACGTCTTCTGGCCGTCAACGGTGGTTATGCGTTCGAAGTAGGCGCGTTTGGCGTGGGTGTCGATACCCTTGAGCCGCACCTCGGTTTCGATGGGAATGCTACGCTCGCGGTATATCTCTTCGAGACGGGTGGTGAAGTACGGCACGTCGTAGAGTTGTGTTTCGGCCGTGTAGTATGTCATGTCGAGGCGGTCGGTGGTGCCGTTCTTGCGGGCGTTGTCCCACGAAAGCAGGCACACCTTTTTCGGGGCGCCGCCGCACTTGTGTTTGGTGTATGTGTCGCAGAATACGCCGCGGCCGCCCTTCTCGGCATATTCCTTCATCGCGGGCCATGTAAGCTGCGCGCCCTTGTGGTCGTATATGCTGTGGGCGTTTCCCGTGCCGAGGGTTTCGAGCGAGATGCCCTCCACCTTGCCCCAATTGATCTGTATGCCGGGCACCAGCACCAGATAGTCGTAGTCTATAATGCCGTGACGGGCAGTCTCGACGCGGTTCTGCACGGGGTGTACGAGCGTCACCGAGTCCTTGACCCATTTCACGTCTTCCGGCATGCAATCCTCCTGCGGCTTCCATACGTCGTCGGCGCCGTATACACCTCCGGCTATGAGGGTGAAGCCCGGCTGGTAATACTGCCGGTCGCTCGGGTCGATGATGGTGATGTCGGGGTTTTTGAGGGTGCGTTTGAGGCGTGCGGCCATGCTTATGCCTGCGGCGCCGCCGCCGACGATGACGATGCGTCCGCGGGCGTCGCTTTTGGCGGCGTAGGCCTTGTCGGTGCCGAGCATGAGGAATGCGCCGGCCACGGCCATCAGTTGCAGAAACTGGGCGCGCGTGATGACGCCGTTGCGTTCCATGCGCTTGAGCTCTTTCTCGAAGTTGGGTTCTGCCATTGTCTTGTGGGTGGGGTGGTAACGGTTACATTAATTGCGGCGCCGGTCCGAGCCGCCGGAAATCGCTGTCTGGGCAAAGGTAATCATTTTCTTTGTAAAAAGCTGGTGAAGACCCTGTTTTTTGGACGCGACAGCGGTTTCGCGGCGCTGCGGGGCTCAGATTTCGGGGCGCAGCGGCGCATCGTATTGTCCGATTGGCTTATAATCGTTATATTTGCCGCGTTTCAGCCGACATACGAAAATGCGGTGCCGTTGCGTTTGCCGTATATCGGACTGACTATAACTTTATATTGAAATGAAAAGACAACTTTTTTTCCTGTGCTCGATTTTGGCGGCGGTGTTGTCGCTGGGCTCGTGCAACAAAGGCGATGAGACGACATTCGTCTATGAGAAACTGTTTACTGTCCGTGTTCTGGATCCCTACACCTGCTATTTCGTGGACGATGAAGGCGACAAATATCTATGCCTTACATCGATGGAGATCATCAACACCACGATAAACCGCCCCTTGCTCAACAAGGAGCGTGTCTACGCTCGCGTGCTGGGGTCGTCGCAGGCCGTGTCGGACGAATATACCGCGGGATTCAACCTCGGCTGGCTGATGTTCCCCGTGACAGGGAATATCAAGGATTACCCTGCCGACGGCGATACCTCTGCCGCAGGCGATGATGCCATTTCGGTATTCTTGGGCGAGATGGGCGGCGGATATGTCAATTTGACGGTGCAGTACAGTTCGGACGGCCATACGGAGCACGATTTCACGCTCTATCGTATCGATGATACCACGCACGAGGATTACAAGCCCGGCTACGGGCTCTATGAGCTCCGCCATGACGCCAAAGGGGACAACGGTCAGGGTATTCTGACCAACGTCCTGTGTTTTAAACTCGACGAGTCGGAGTATGACAAGGGAGCCGTGGTGCTTGTGCCCGATGCCTCTGCTGACGGCAGGAAAGTGGTGATCGAGGCCGACCCCGGCATGCGCGGCGTGGTGGATATCATCAACGAGTAGCCGTACAGGGCGGCGGATATGGCGGACCCGGGGCGACCCTCGGGCCCGCTTTTTTGTACGGGGCGCCGCATGGGTTGCGGCGGGTACTGTTTTTGCATTCGACATGTGCCGGCGCGTGCCGCCGCAAATGATTGTCGTATGTAAAACCTTGTGACTATGTTTTTTCTCTGGTACCTTTTGATCGGCCTGCTGTCGGGCTGGATCGCCAACATGATCGTGCGGGGCGGCGGCGCCGGCCTCGTGGCAAATCTCATCGTGGGCCTTATCGGCGGCCTGCTGGGCGGCTGGATCTTCTCGTGGTTCGGGATAATTGCCGTCGGGACTGTCGGCAGTATCCTTACGTCGGTGGCCGGAGCCGTCATCCTGCTGTGGATTGCGGCCGTGATACGTCCCGACAGGGGCCGTTAAGCTTTTTATGCCGTTGCCGCCGCCGTGCCGAGGCATCCCGACGTATGGCGTCTAACGGAAAAATTATTATTTTTGGAGCGTACAGCGGGTGCGTATCACCTCTGCGCATTCGCGCTCCGAAGATGAATCGTCTGTATGGCATAATTTTACGCCTGCTGCTGCCTGTGCTGGCGGCGGTGTGCCCCTTTGTGCCCGAGGCCCGCGCGCAGAGGCCCTCCTTCGCCGACGGCTATCACGGCGGCATTTACGGTCATTATCCCATGTGGTGCACCCGTTTCTTCGCAGAAGGGCTGGCTGAGACTCCCGAATGGAGGATCAATCTCGAGATCGAGCCGGAGACATGGGATTCGGTGCGGCTGCACACTCCTGCCGACTACGAGGCCTTCCGCACCGCGGCAGTTTCGCCGCGCGTCGAGTTCGTCAATCCGGCCTACGGCCAGCCTTATTGCTTCAACATACACGGCGAACCGCTCGTCCGCCATTTCGAGTACGGCATCGCCAAATTGCGTGAACATTTCCCCGATGCCGAACTGAAGTGTTACTCGTCCGAGGAGCCGTGCTTTACCGACTGCCTGCCCGCGGTGTTGCGGGGCTTCGGTTTCCGCTATGCCGTGCTGAAGTGCCCCGACACCTGTTGGGGCGGATACCTGCGGGGCCATGGCCGCGGCGTGGTGTCGTGGGTGGGGCCTTCGGGCGACTCGATCCCGGCATTGCCCCGCTACGAGTGCGAGGCCTTTGTCGATGGGTCGACATGGCAGACCGCGGCATGGAACAACTCCGATGCGTATCTCGACGCCTGCCGCCGTGCCGGCGTGCGTTTCCCTGCGGGGATGTGCTTTCAGGATGCGGGCTGGCGCAACGGCCCGTGGATAGGTGCGGGAGCGGAGACGGCGGGCGGTTCGCGTTACGTCACGTGGAGCGAATATTTCGAGCGTGTGTGGGACGGCCGCGTGGAGGATACGTGGCACCTTACGCAGGAGGATATTCTGGTTAACCTCATGTGGGGCAGTCAGGCGCTGCAGCGTGTGGCGCGGGCGGTACGGGCGGCGGAGAACCGCGCCGTGCAGGCCGAGAAGGCAGACCTTATACGTTGGCTCGGGGGCGGTGGTGCGGCCGACTCGGTACGTGTGGCCGAGATGTGGCGTACGCTTATGCTGGCGCAGCACCATGACTGCTGGATCGTCCCGTACAACCGTGTCGATGGCGATTGTACATGGGCGGACAAGGCTGTGGAGTGGTGCGGAGGTACCGTACGTGCGGCGGAGGAGCTACTGGGCGGCATGTCGGCGGCCGCAGCGTTCGACGTGGTGAATACTGCAGGAGTGCCGCGTCGCGGCGTGGTGCGGGCGGAGGTGCCGTCCGAGATTGCGGGGGCCGCTTCCCCGTTCCGTGTAGTCGACGGCCGCGGCCGCTCCGTCCCATGCGTTACTGTCGTGGAGGAAGGCCGTACGGTGTGCCTTTTCGAGGCGGAGACGCCGGCGTTCGGCACGACCCGCTACCGTTTCGTATCGGGACGGCCCCGCAGGCCCGACGGCGCGTGTGCGGCATACGCCGCGGCGGAGGGGTTTGTCGTCGAGAGCGACATTTACCGCATGGTGATGGATACGGCGCGCGGGGGCGCCATAGTGAGCCTTGTGGACAAACGGTCGGGGACGGAGACGGTGGATCGGAATTCGGAATGGGGATTCAACACCCTGCGCGGGTACTTTTACGACGAGGGCCGTTTCGCCTCCTCTGCCGATAAGGCCGCGCGTATCGAGGTTGAGGAGCTGACACCGCTGACGGTGCGTGTGGCCGTCTGCGGCACCATTGCCGGAGAGCCTTTCCGCCAGACAATCTCCCTGCGCCGCGGCGATGCCGTCATCGACTGCTCGCTGCGCATATCATGGAGCCGCAACCGCGGCATAGGCGAGTATGCCGACAGCGGCGAGGCGACGGAAAACCGCCGGGCCTTCAAGGACGACCGCTACAAACTGCTGCTCATGTTCCCTTCGGTGGCGGGACGGCAGACGCTGCATAAGAACGCCCCCTTCTCGGTCTGCCGCAGCACCCTCGACGACACTTTTTTCAAGACGTGGGATGCGCATAAACACAATGTAGTGGTGGATTGGGTCGACGTGACGGGGGACGGCGGTCGCGGCCTCACCCTCATGACCGACCATACCACGTCGTATGCCCACGGCGGCGGCGTGCCGCTTTCGCTCACGGTACAGTATTCGGGCCGCGGCCTCTGGGGGCGCGACTATACGCTGGACGGCCCTACGGAGATACGCTACGCCCTGCTGCCGCACGCGGGCGATTGGCGGGAAGCCGGCGTGTGGGACGCCTGCTGCGGCTGGAACGAACCGCTGTATGTGCGGGCCGCGGAGAGGAAGAGCGTTGCCGGCCGCCCGTTCGTAGAGATCGAGGGCGCCGGATACGAGCTCTCCTCGGCGCGCCGTCGCGGCGGGGAGGCCGAGATACGTATCTTCAATGCAGGGGCGGACGGCGGCCCCGTAGGGGTAAGTTTTGGCTTCGGGGTCTCGGAGGTACGTACGGTGCGTCTCGACGGAACGACGGAGCGGGTGCTCGCGGCGGAACGCCGCGGCGGCCGCACCCGTGTCGAGGTGCCGGTGCCGCCTTCGGGTTTCGTGACGCTGCGTGCAGGACTTTCCGACGGGACAGATTAGATACGCTTATTATGAGGGATATATCGGGAATGGAGGTTTCGGCCGCGGCAGAGCGCGAGGCGTTGCTGCGGGAGTGGTTCGGCATGTGGCTCGCGGGTGAGGATCGAGGCATAACGCGCATTTTCGCCGCCGACGCGCTCTATGTCGAGAGCTGGGGGCCGTATTACAGGGGCGCTTCGGAGATCGCGCATTGGTTCCGCGAGTGGAACACGCGCGGCCGTGTCGTAAGATGGGATGCGGGGCGTTTCTTCCATAGCGGCCGCTGGTCGGCGGTGGAGTGGAGTTTCCGCTGCGAGATGCGCGACGGCGTCGTGCAGGAGTTCGACGGCGTGTCGGTCGTCGGCTGGGATGTAGATGGACGCATAGCGTCGCTCAAGGAGTACGGCTGCAACATCGACAACTACGACCCTTATGCGGACTCGCCGTCGCCGAACTTCAAAAACGAGAGGATATTATGGTTCTGACGGAGTCGTTCGCGGTGGTGTTTCCGGCCGTATTCCTGCTTCACGAGGTGGAGGAGCTCCTTTTCATGAGGCGGTGGATGGGCCGTCATGCGTCGCCTCTCATGCGTCGCTTCCCGCGGATGAAACCTTTATTGGCGGTGCTGGCGCGTGTGCGTACAGGGGCTTTCGCCGCCGCTGCCGCCGAGGAGTGCATCATTGTCGCCGCATGTACGGCCGCGGCCGCGGCCGGTGCGGGGTTCGTTGCGTGGTGGTGCTGTGTGGCGGCATTCGCCCTGCATGCCGCGGTGCACTGCGCGCAGGCTGCGGCTGTCGGAGGATATGTCCCGGGAGTTGCGACATCGCTGCTTTCCATGCCATATTGTATCATTGCCGCGGCGGCAGCCGCGAGCCTATTCTCCGTGCGGGAGATGGTGTTGTGGGGCCTTGCGGGGGCTGTTCTGGCTGCGGCCAACCTGTGCGCGCTGCACCTTATAATGGCGCGGAGGGCGAAGTGAGGTGTCGGGAGTGCGAATTTTCGGTTAAAAAACCGTGCTGCGCTTTCCGGTTATGCGGAATATCGCTATCTTTGGTAAATTACAAAGCCAAAACCTACACGAAACAATGAAACCCGCCTTTTTAGCCGCCATGCTGTTGTCGCTGGCCGCAGCCTCATGTACCAAGACTTATGACCTTGCCGATTACGGCCTTGTGCCCGATAGCGGGGAGAACGCCTCGCCGCTGGTCTATTCGGCCCTGAAGAGGATAAAGGCCGAAAGCGGCGGCCGCAACGTGCGGATCGTGCTGCCCGCGGGGCGTTACGACTTCCATGCCGACGGCGCAGCAAGCCGCGAATACTACATCTCGAACCACGATCAGCCCAACCCCAAGGCTGTGGGCATCGTGCTGGAGGACATGCGCAACGTCACTTTCGACGGGCAGGGGGCGGAACTCGTCTTTCACGGCCGTATGCTCCCCGTGGCGATAGTCGACTGCCGCAACTGTACGCTGCGCAACCTGAGTGTCGATTTCGCCAACCCTCACATCAGCCAAGTGCGCGTGACGGAGAACGACCCCGACACCGGTACGATCACATACGAGGTGGCGCCATGGGTCGAGTATGAGATACGCGACAGCATGTTCGTGGCCAAGGGCGAGGGCTGGGAGCATGTGCCGGCGCTGGGCATGGCCTTCGAGGGGGACACGAAGCGTGTGGTGTACAATACGGGCGACATAGGCGTCGGTACCCGCGGCGTGGTCGAGGTAGCTCCGCGCACGATACGCGCGCCGTGGCGCAATACGGCGCTTGTCGAGGGCACCGTGGTGGTTTTCCGCGGCTACGGCCGTCCTGCGCCCGGGATTTTCCTATACCGGGACTCCAACGCCATGTTGAAGGATGTCACGGTGCATTACGCCGAGGGTATGGGACTGCTGGCGCAGGTGTGCGACGGCATTACGCTCGACGGCTTCTCGGTGGCGCTGCGCGGTGCGGACGACCCGCGCTATTTCACCACGCAGGCCGATGCCACCCACTTCTCCGGATGCAAGGGCCGTATCGTCTCGCGCAACGGGCTGTACGAAAACATGATGGATGATGCGATAAACGTCCACGGCACATACCTGAAGGTGGTCAGCCGCGAGAACGACCGTACGCTCATGGCCGACTACATGCACGGCCAAAGCTACGGTTTCGTGTGGGGGCATGCCGGCGACGAGGTGCAGTTCATCGCCTCGCGCCGCATGGAGGTGCTGGACGGCACGAACGTCATCGCCTCCATCGAGGCTGTCGACAATCCCGTGGACAAGGGCGTAAAGCGTTTCCGCATTGCATTCGAGCAGCCGCTCGACGAGAACATCGGCCGCGGTGAGGATTTCGGCATCGAGAATCTGGAGTGGACCCCCGAGGTGTACTTTGCCGACAATGTTATCCGCAACAACCGCGCGCGCGGGGCGCTGTTCAGCACACCGCGCCGCACCCTCGTCGAGGGCAATCTCTTCGATCATACGTCGGGTACGGCCATATTGTTGTGCGGCGACTGCAACGGTTGGTTCGAGACGGGGGCGTGCCGCGATGTGACGATACGCCGCAACCGTTTCGTGAACGCCCTGACGAGCATGTACCAGTTTACCAACGCCGTAATATCGATCTACCCCGAGGTGCCGGATCTGCCCCTTCAGGAGAGATATTTCCATAGCGGCATCGTGATCGAGGACAACGAGTTCGACACGTTCGACGTGCCGATCCTATTTGCCCGTTCGGTCGACGGGCTGGTATTCCGCCGCAATGTGGTGCGCCAGAACGAAGAGTATGCGCAGATGCATTGGAACACCCACCGTTTCCTCTTCGAGCGTGTTAAGAACGACGTGATCGGGCAGAACGAGTTTGCGGGAGGCGCGGGCGAGTACGACGTGGCGCGCGAGTAACGGGCCGCGGAGGCGCTGTCGCGCTGCATGCGGAAAAAATGGCGGCGTACCATTACGGGTACGCCGCCATTTGGCTTGATCGCGGCCTGCGCCGTTTTTGAGGCGATGTTACTTGAGGTTGGGGTTGATCCTGCTCCATTCGGCGATGGGAGGAAGCACTCCCAGCGAGATGACCTCGTCGCGCAGGGCGCAGAGGTGCTCGTAGCTCTTCCTGAGCGCTGCGTGCTCCTCGGGCAGACCCTCCACGACCTTGTAGCTTACGCCGTCGCGGGTGATCGAGGTCTCCATGGCCATCATGATGTGGTTGAACTCGGGTGTCGAGACGTATACGCCTGCGGGCCAGCGGAAGGCGGGGCCGCCCATGGCTGCGGCGATCATCTCGATAGATATGTATGCGGGGCTCTGGAACGATGACCGGCCGCGCAGGTCGATGATGTTCTTGCCGCCTTGGATCACACGCTGGCGCAGCGCCTCCCAGTCGGCCTGCGGGATGGTCGTGCCGATGAGTTCGGTGAGGGGCTTGCCCTGTACGGTCGTGGTCGATGCGAATACGGCCATCTGCTCGCCGTGGCCGCCGTAGGTGCGGCTGTTGCACACCTCGTCGGGCGAGATGTGGAGATACTTGGCCAGCTCGCTGCGCAGACGGGTGCTGTCCAGAGCGGCGAGGGTTGTCACCTGCGAGGGCTTGAGGCCCGAGTATATGAGGGTGATGAGGCCCGTGATGTCGGCGGGGTTGAATATGACGACCACATGCTTGACGTCGGGACAGTAGGTGCGGATATTCTTGCCGAGCTCCTCGGCGATGGCTGCGTTGCCCTTGAGCAGGTCCTCGCGGGTCATGCCGGCCTTACGTGCCGCGCCGCCCGACGATACGATATACTTGGCGCCGGTGAGGGCCTCCTTGACATCGGAGGTGAAGGTTATGGCGGCTCCTTCGAAGCCGCAGTGGAAGAGCTCCTCGGCTACGCCTTCGAGGGCGGGAGCGAAGGGATCGTAGAGACAGATGTTGGGCGTCAGCTTCATCATGAGAGCCGTCTGCGCCATATTCGAACCGATCATGCCGGCAGCGCCGACGATGGTCAGTTTCTCGGTTGTTAAGTAAGCCATAACAGTATGTTTTTAGTACGTTCTTGTTTCGGATGCAAATATAGTACTTTTTTTGTGTTGTTATTCAAATAACAGCAGGTTGTCACTCTTCCCAGCCGAACAGCAGCATGTCGCCTGCCTCGACCGCCAGTGTGGGGGAGTACCGTGCAGCGGGGATGCGGCGGCCGTCGGACATTATGCGCATCACTCCCTCGGCGGCCTCTACGGTGACGCGCTGCGTGCGGTCGAGGCTGCGGTTGACCACCATCAGGTAACGCATCCGTCCGTTCTGCAGCAGCGAGACGGCGACACCCTCGCCGTCGGACTCTACGCGGCGGATCTGCGGCGGCAGCCCGCCCAGCGGGCTGGTGCCTTCGGGTATCGTGCCGCCGGTGTGGCGCACCCACAGGGTGCGGGCGCCGAGGAAGACGTCGCCGAGGGCCTGAACCTCGCGGTTGAGTTCACGCACCAGATCGTATACTTCGGTCCGGCGGTCCGAGTGGTCGATGGGGGCGTTGTGGAAGTTCCATGTCTCGGTGCCGGGCGAGGTGTATGTAAAATATTGTATGCCTTGGGCCCCGTATGCCAGATTGCTGAATATCTGCAGCCGCAGCGAGGCGCGTGTGGCTGCGGGGTAGGGGTCGTGCGCCGTGGCGAGGGCGAAGGCCCAGAATGGCACGCCGGCGCGGCGCGATTCGGAGGATATGTCCTCGAGGTTGGCGTAGAATTGGGGTCTTACCCCGTCGAAGGTGACGGGATAGTTGTCGAACGATACCAGCCCGAGTCCCACCTCCTCGATGAAACGGCGCACATAGTCGGCATAGCTGTCGGCATGCAGGTCGCGCGGGTGGACGTAGTTGGGCAGCAGGTTGAGGTAGAGCATGCGGCTGTCGTCGGCCGAGCGTATGCGTCGTGCCCACTCGGCAAGTTCGGGGAAGGCGTCGCATATTGGTTCGTCGCGCAGGAAGTAGCCTGCGTTGTCCCGTTCGCGGCGGAAGCGGCGGACGGTCTCTTCGGGGTCGGAGGCCATTTCGGCGCAGGTGATGAGTATCTTCACCCCCGAGCCGCGGCAGGCGTCGAGGGCCTCGGCCACCTGTTCCGCAGATGAGAAGTGAGAGAACGACAGGTTGAACCCTGCCTCGGCCATTTCGCGATAGCGGTCGGGCGCGACCTGATCGCCCAGAAGTGAGAACCATGCCATGATGGGGAATTCGTCGCCCGTAGGGTTTGTGTAGCGGTGCTGTTTCGGGAGTCCGGACATGTGTTTTGCAGGGCTCCCCTTTTCGGCGTTTTGGGCGCAGGTTGCGGGTGCGGCCGCGATAATGAGTACGGCGGCCAGCGGAAGGATGATGGTGCAAATTTTCATGGTTCGTTTGTTTTACGGTTGGTATAATCTGTACTTGTGGCCTGTAAAGTCTGTCGGAATCGGTATGCAGGTACGTGCCGCCCGTATGCAAAGTTACGTTTTTCGGCCGCATGGTGCAATCCTTCGTGCGGAAAATCCTGTGTCTGTGCCGAGGAAACCTAAACAGGAGACCTTTGTAAGGGTCTCCTGTCCGGTGCATGTGCCCGTTGCGGCGCGTTATTGTCTTTCGTGGGCGATGCGTCCGAGCCAGTCGAGCGTCAGCGTCTGCCACATGTCACGGTAGCGGAACGTCTCGTTGGCGCCCCAGCCGTGGCCTCCTTCGGGGAGGATGTATAGCGAGGCGGGATGCCCCGCATCCTTCATGGCGTTGTACATGAGCGTGGAGTTTATGGGCGGGACACCGTTGTCGTCGTCCGAGAGTATCAGCAGCGCGGGCGGCGTAGCCTCGTCTACGAGCAGGTCGGGTGACCAGCGGCGGCTCTCTCCCGCCGTACGCTCCTTGCCGAGCAGGTTGTCGTACGACCCGCCGTGGCTGCCTGCCGAAGAGCTGATAACGGGGTAGAAGAGCAGCATGAAGTCGGGGCGCGGGTCGTCCTGCGTGCGGAGGTTCTTTGCCAGAGCGCCGACGCCCGTGGCGGCGGCGAGGTGGCCGCCTGCCGAGAATCCCATGATGCCGACCTGCTGCGCCTCATCCTTGTGCGCATACTCCTCGCGCATGTAGCGCAGGGCCTCGGCGGCATCCTCCATAGGCACTTCGGGGTGTCCGTTGGGCATGCGGTACTTGAGTACGGCAGCAGTGATGCCGTGTTCGGCGAACCAGCGGCCTACGTCGTCGCCCTCGTGGCTCATGGCCACGATCCAATATCCGCCGCCCGGGCATACCACAACGGTCTGCCCCGTGGCCTTGTCCGCTGCCGGACGGTAGATGTAGAGCACCGCCTCGGTGGTATGCGATATGCGTTTGCCCTCGCCGACCTGTTCGGCTTGGGTGATGCCGTTGGAGTGGGGCGCCGAGGCGTTGTCCCACAACTTCACTTCGAGCGGCTGTTGCGCCGAGGCGTTCAGTACGGCCGCGGCCGCCGCGACCGTAAGCATTGGTGCGAACTTCATGGGGCGGAATGTCGGTTTGCTATATCACTATGTTGATTATCTTGCCCGGTACGACTATCACCTTTTTTGGGGTCTTTCCCGCGAGCCACTTCTGCGCCCCTTCGGCCTTGACGACCGAGGCTTGGATGTCGGCGGCCGTGGCCGAGAGCGGATACTCCTGCTTGAAGCGCAGCTTGCCGTTTACCATGACGGGGTACTCGAACGCGCTCTCCTCGAGGTATGCCTCGTCGTAGTCGGGGTAAGCGGCGTCGAAGACCGACGCATTGTGTCCCATCGTCTCCCACAGCTCCTCGGCTATGTGCGGCGCGAATGGGGCGATGAGTATGGCCAACGGTTCGAGCACGGCGCGCTTGCGGCACTGTCCCAGTTCGTTGAGGCATATCATGAAGGCTGAAACCGAAGTGTTGAACGAGAAATTCTCGATATCCTCGCGCACCTTCTTTATTGTCTTATGCAGGCTCTTGAGTTCGGCCGCCGTGGGTGCCTCGTCCGTGAGGGCGAGCTTGCCGTCGCGGTCGAAGTAGAGACGCCAGAACTTGCGCAGGAACTTGTGCACGCCGTCGATGCCGTTCGTGTCCCACGGCTTCGACTGCTCGATGGGCCCGAGGAACATCTCGTACATGCGCAGCGTGTCGGCGCCGTAGTTCTCTACGATGTTGTCGGGGTTGACGACATTGTACATGGATTTCGACATCTTCTCGATGGCCCACCCGCAGATATATTTGTCGTCCTCGAGGATGAACTCCGCGTCGGCGAATTCGGGGCGCCAGCGCCGGAAGGCCTCCAGGTCGAGCTGGTCGTTGCGCACGATGTTGACGTCGACGTGTATCTCCTGCGTCTCGTATTGCGCGCGCAGCCCCAGCGAGACGAACTTGTTGGTGCCGACGACGCGGTAGACGAAGTTCGAACGGCCCTGTATCATGCCTTGGTTGACGAGTTTCTTGAAGGGCTCCTGTTCGCAGACATACCCCAGATCGTAGAGGAACATGTTCCAGAAACGCGAGTACATCAAGTGACCTGTGGCATGCTCGATGCCTCCGACGTAGAGGTCGACGCTGCGCCAATACTCGTCCGCCTCCTTCGAGACGAGCGCCTTGTCGTTATGAGGGTCCATATACCGCAGGTAGTATGCCGACGAACCGGCGAATCCCGGCATGGTCGATAGCTCGAGCGGATAGCCCTCTTCGGTCGTCCACCCCTTGACGCGGGCCAAGGGGGGCTCGCCCTGCTCCGTGGGTCCGAAGTTCTCGATCGGGGGCAGTTCGAGCGGCAGTTTGTCCTCGGACAGCGGGTAGGCCGTATCGCCCTTGTAATATATGGGGAACGGTTCGCCCCAATATCTTTGGCGCGAGAATATGGCGTCGCGCAGGCGGTAGTTTACGAGGCGTTTGCCCAGACCGCGGCGTTCGACCTCGTCGAACATGGCGGGGATGGCCTCCTTGACATCCATGCCGGTGAGGAATCCCGAGTTGATCATGCGGCCGCTCTTGGCGTCGTACGACTCCTTCTCTATGTCGCCGCCCTCGACCACGGGGACTATCTCCAGCCCGAAGTGGCGGGCGAAGGCGTAGTCGCGCGAGTCGTGCGCCGGCACGGCCATGATGGCGCCAGTACCGTAACCGGCCAATACGTAGTCCGATATATAGATGGGAATGGCCTTGTCCGTGAAAGGGTTGACGGCATACGAACCCGTCGCCACGCCGCTTACGCGGCGCGTCTCGGCGATGCGCTCGCGCTCCGAGCGCTTTTTCGTCTGCTCGATGTACCCCTCCACGGCGGCGCGGTTATCGGGGGTGGTCAGCTCCGAAACCCACTCGTGCTCGGGGGCGATGACCATGAACGTGACGCCGAAGATGGTGTCGGGGCGTGTGGTGAAGATCTCGAGCTTGCGTTCCGACCCTTCGATGTCGAAGAATACCTGCGCTCCGACCGAGCGGCCGATCCAGTTGCGCTGTATCTCCTTGAGCGATTCGCTCCACTCGAGCGTGTCGAGGCCGTCGAGGAGCCTCTGGGCATAAGCCGTCACGCGCAGCGACCACTGCTTCATGCGCTTCTGTTCGACGGGGTACCCGCCGCGTACCGACAGCCCGTCCTTGACCTCGTCGTTAGCCAGCACGGTACCAAGTTTGGGGCACCAGTTCACCATCGTGTCGGCACGGTAGGCCAGCCGGTAGTTCTGCAGCACCTGCTCGCGCCGCGCCTCGTCCCATGACGTCCACTCCGCGGCCGTGAAGCGCATCTCGGCGGTGCAGGCGGCATCGAGCCCGTCGGTGCCGCGCTCGGCGAAACGTTCCTCAAGGGCGCTTATGGGCAGCGCCTTGCGTGCGGTGCGGTCATAGTAGTGGGCGTACATCTTCAGGAAGGCCCACTGCGTCCATTTGTAGTATGCGGGGTCGCACGTGCGCACCTCGCGGTTCCAGTCGAACGAGAACCCTATCTTGTCCAGCTGCTCGCGGTAGCGGTTGATGTTCTGCTCGGTGGTTACTGCGGGGTGCTGCCCCGTCTGTATGGCGTACTGCTCGGCCGGCAGACCGAAGGCGTCGTATCCCATGGGGTGCAGGACGTTGTATCCGCACAGGCGCTTGTAACGCGAATATATGTCGGATGCTATGTATCCCAGCGGGTGTCCCACATGCAGTCCCGCCCCCGAGGGGTAGGGGAACATGTCGAGAACGTAGTATTTGGGACGGCTGTTGTCGATCTCGACCCGATAGGTCTGCTGATCGTTCCAACGCTGCCGCCACTTGGATTCGATCTGCTTGAAATTGTAGTCCATTGTGTTTATATATTCAATCGGAAGGCAAAGATATGCAAAAAACCACTTTTTTGCACGTAAAAGCCGAAAAATAGCCTCTCCGGCGCGGCATTGCGGCATGACGGGGACATGCGGTGGCTGATGTGGTCAGGTGCGGGAGGCTGGGCCTTTGGCCGGTTTAGGATACGGCGGTGCTGCCCTTGCGGCGGTTTTTCGGCTCGACGTCCGACTGCTCGACGGAGTCCGTATGTCCGCAGTATCTGCAGACGCGCGTCAAGCTGCTTCTGTATATCGGATGCCGGTCCGGCCCGAGGCTTTCGTCGTATCCCGTTTTTTCGCGGTCGGTGACGCGCATGGCGCGGTAGCGGCCGCATTTGTCGCACCGGCCTCCGATAAGGAGCATGGCCAGCAGAGGCGTGAGTATGGAGACGGGGATGATTATGAGCAATACGATAATCACGAGCTGCATCCCGCTGAGCCTGCCGACGAATTCCTGCAGTTCGCGTGGGACGGAGCGGTCGGTCCGCAGCCTCGGACCCGTGCCGGACATGCGTATGTCGGCGCGCAGCAGTCCTGCAGTGCCGCTGCATACCGTTTGCCGTGCGCTTAAACTCGTATCGCTATGGCCGCGGCCTGTAGGCTGGAGCCGGACTGCGGGGGCCTTAATGCCGTATATGCCCGATATTGCCGCCGTCAGAGCCGCGGCGCCGGCACGAAAGGCTGATGCCTCGACGATCGGTCCGAGCAGTATTAGTATTATCAGCGGCGCGGCCGCGCGCAGGGGTCTGTGTTTCATATGCGCTGTTTTTCGTGTGGCGTATTCGGTCCGCTCGTTTCGGAGGCGTTGCCGTTCGGTATGGGTGCAAACTCATGGTGCGGCGGCTTGCCGCCCATGAACATGTCGGTGGCGTATCTTTCCGTATTGGGAGCCGGCATTGCGTCGTATCGGCGGAATGCAGGCGTACGGACCCGCGTATCTTCCGATAGGGCACGCATCAAATACAAAGTTAATAAAATGTAAGCGTAGGTACAATAGTCTGGCGAAAAAATGTCTCTGTCGGGAACGTTTGTGTCCGAATATGGGAATGGTGCGCCAGTACCGTGTTTGGCGGAGGCGGAAGGCGGTGAGGAGATGGCTCCGGAAGCGGGAGGTGCTGCGGCTGCGATAAGGTAATAACACATCCGTAATGTGTTGAGCGGAACCCGTTTCAATACATATTTATAGGTTATGCATTATAGTTTTATGAAAACTATAAGTAAAAAAGATCGATTTCGGCGTAAATTGCTGGAAAAAGCCGAAAAAAGAGAGCGGCAGATAGTGTTATTAAAAAAAATTGCTTACCTTTGCAATCCGTTTTGGACGTTTTTGGAAACGGAATTTGATTAATTAACATTAAAGGACAAAAAGTTTTACAATGCCAACTATTCAACAGTTAGTAAGAAACGGTCGAGTAAGCATGGAGGACAAGAGTAAGTCTCCGGCACTCGCAGCGTGTCCCCAGCGCCGAGGCGTATGTACCCGTGTGTACACCACGACCCCGAAGAAGCCCAACTCGGCTATGCGTAAGGTGGCGCGTGTAAGATTGACCAACGGCAAGGAGGTTAACGCCTACATTCCGGGCGAGGGCCACAACCTGCAGGAGCACTCAATCGTATTGGTACGCGGCGGCCGTGTGAAGGATCTGCCGGGTGTACGTTATCATTTGGTTCGCGGAGCGCTCGACTCGGCCGGCGTGGACGGCCGTCGCCAGCGTCGTTCGAAGTACGGTGCGAAGCGTCCCAAGGCCGGAAAGAAATAAACCCCATAGTCAATCGCATTAACTATTAAGATAAAAAATGAGAAAAGCTAAGCCAAGAAAGCGAATTCTACTTCCAGATCCCAAGTTCAACGACGTCGAGGTGACTCGTTTCGTGAACAATCTTATGCTGGATGGAAAGAAGAGTATTGCTTACACCATCTTCTACGACAGTCTGGAGTTGGTGAGCAAGAAGATGAAGGATGCTGATAAATCTCCGTTGGAAATCTGGAAACAGGCTCTTGAGAATATCACACCCCAAGTCGAGGTAAAATCGAAGCGTATAGGCGGTGCGACCTTCCAAGTTCCCATGGAGGTTAGACCGGAGCGCAAGATTTCGATTTCCATGAAAAACCTTGTCCTTTACTCACGCAAGCGCGCCGGTAAGTCTATGGCCGAGAAGCTCGCATCGGAGATTGTCGATGCCTACAACCAGCAGGGTGCCGCATTCAAGCGCAAGGAGGAGATGCACCGCATGGCGGAGGCGAACAAGGCATTCGCGCATTTCAGATTCTAATAAAGGTAACGTTAAATGGCAAGAGATCTTAAATACACTCGTAATATCGGCATCATGGCGCACATCGATGCCGGCAAGACGACAACCTCGGAGCGTATCCTTTTCTACACGGGAAAGACTCACAAGATCGGCGAGGTTCACGAGGGCGGCGCCACCATGGACTGGATGGTTCAGGAGCAGGAGCGCGGTATCACCATCACTTCGGCTGCCACCACCGCATTCTGGCACTACAAGGACAACCAGTATCAGATCAACCTGATCGATACCCCGGGACACGTAGATTTCACCGTCGAGGTGGAGCGTTCGTTGCGTGTACTCGACGGCGCCGTTGCCACGTTCTGCGCCGTTGGCGGTGTCGAGCCCCAGTCGGAGACGGTGTGGCGTCAGGCCGACAAATACAATGTCCCCCGTATCGGTTACGTCAACAAGATGGACCGCACGGGTGCCGACTTCCTGTCGGTATGCGCGCAGATCAAGGAGCACTTCGGCGCTACGGCGCTGCCCGTGGTCCTTCCCATCGGCTCGGAGGACAAGTTCGAGGGACTCATAGACCTTATATATAATAACGCTATCTACTACTACGACGACAAGACCGTGCGCGACAACTTCGTGCTCAAGGAGATTCCCGAGAACATGAAGGCCGAGGCAGCCGAGTGGCGTGCCAAGCTTATCGAGGAGGTCGCCGCTACGGACGAGGCCCTGATGGAGAAGTTCTTCGAGGACCCCGATTCGATCACTCCCGACGAGTTGATCGCCGCCATCCGCACCGCCACGATCAACATGTCGCTGGTGCCGATGCTCTGCGGTTCGTCGTTCCACAACAAGGGCGTGCAGAAACTGCTTGATTCGATCATCGCGTTCCTGCCTTCGCCGCTGGACGTGCCCCCCGTCGAGGGCATCAACCCCAAGACGGAGCAGCCTGAAGTTCGCCATGCTACGGTCAACGATCCTTTCTGCGGTCTGGCATTCAAGATCGCTACCGACCCTTTCGTAGGCCGTTTGGCATTCGTGCGCGTATATTCGGGTGCGCTCGACGCCGGTTCGTATGTGCTCAACGCACGCAGCGGCAAGCGCGAGCGTATCAGCCGTATCTATCAGATGCACGCCAACAAGCAGAACCCGCTGGAGCGTGTCGAGGCTGGCGACATATGCGCCGCCGTCGGTTTCAAGGAGATCCGCACGGGCGATACGCTGACCGCCGAGAACGCACCTCTGGTACTCGAGCAGATGACCTTCCCCGAGCCCGTGATCGGTCTGGCCGTTGAGCCCAAGACCCAGAAGGACCTTGACAAACTGGGCATCGCTCTGGCGAAGCTGGCCGAGGAGGATCCTACCTTCACGGTACGTACCGACGAGGAGACGGGTCAGACCATCATCAGCGGTATGGGTGAGCTCCACCTCGACATCATCGTCGACCGTCTGCGCCGCGAGTTCGGTGTGGAGATCAATCAGGGAGCCCCGCAGGTCAACTACAAGGAGGCCCTTACCAAGACGGTCCAGCACCGCGAGGTGTTCAAGAAGCAGACCGGCGGCCGCGGAAAGTTCGCCGACATCATCTTCGAGATCGGTCCCGCCGAGGAGGGCAAGACGGGCCTTACGTTCGTCGACGAGGTCAAGGGAGGAAATATCCCCAAGGAGTTCATCCCCGCAGTGCAGAAGGGCTTCGAGTCGGCTATGGCCAACGGCGCCCTTGCAGGCTACTCTATCGACTCGATGAAGGTTACGCTCAAGGACGGTTCGTTCCACCCCGTGGACTCGGACCAGCTCTCGTTCGAGATATGCGCCCGCAACGGCTTCCGTCAGGCTGCTCCCAAGGCCGGATCGGTTATCATGGAACCCATCATGTCGGTTGAGGTTGTCACTCCCGAGGAGAACATGGGTGACATCATCGGCGACCTGAACAAGCGCCGCGGCCAGATCCAAGGCATGGAGTCGAAGGGTACGGCCCGCGTCGTGAAGGCGAAGGTGCCCCTGTCGGAGATGTTCGGCTATGTGACCGTACTGCGTACGATCTCGTCGGGCCGCGCAACGTCGTCGATGGAGTTCTCGCACTTCGAGGAGGTTCCCGCAAACCTCGCCAAGGAGATCATCGAGAAGAGCGGAAAGCGTAAGGATTTAGAATAATAACGAGTTTAAGATATGAACCAGAAAATTAGAATCAAACTCAAGTCTTTCGACCACAACTTGGTGGACAAGTCGGCCGAGAAGATCGTGAAGACCGTGAAGGCTACCGACGCCATGGTCAGCGGTCCGGTGCCCCTGCCCACGAAGAAGCAGATTTTTACGGTCAACCGCTCGACGTTCGTCAACAAGAAGGCGCGCGAGCAGTTCCAGTTCTGCACTTTCAAGCGTATTATCGACATCTACTCGTCGACGCCGAAGACGATCGACGCTCTGATGAAGTTGGAGCTCCCTTCGGGCGTGGAGGTCGAGATCAAGGTCTGATGACGGCAGGCACATGCGGGGCGCATTGATTTGTTGCGCCCCGGTGTGCGTATACGCATGAGAAGATATCCGTAAACGAAAATATAGACTCGAGAAGAAGACAAATCACTTTATTCAACAAACGTAATTCGACAGAAAAATGTCAGGACTAATTGGAAAGAAGATCGGAATGACTTCCGTTTACAGTGCCGAGGGTAAGAACATACCATGCACTGTCATTGAGGCTGGTCCGTGTGTAGTTACGCAAATCAAGACGGTCGAGAAGGATTCTTACGAGGCCGTTCAGGTTGCCTATGACGACAAAAGTGAAAAACACACCAGCAACAGTTTGTTAGGACACTTCAAGAAGGCCGGCACCACCCCCAAGCGCAAGATGGCTGAATTCAAGGGTATGCCCGAAGTGAACCTCGGTGACACGCTCACCGTCGATATGTTCTCGGAGGAGGACTGGGTCGACGTGACGGGGATCTCGAAGGGCAAAGGCTTTCAGGGTGTAGTGAAGCGCCACGGCTTCGGCGGTGTCGGCGGCCAGACCCACGGCCAGCACAACCGTCAGCGCAAGCCGGGTTCGCTGGGCGCCTCGTCTTATCCGTCGCGCGTATTCAAGGGCAAGCGTTTGGCCGGACGTATGGGCGGCGATCAGGTTAAGGTTGTAAATCTGAAGGTATTGAAGGTTATTCCCGAGAACAACCTCATTCTGGTTAAGGGTTCGATTCCCGGGGCAAAAGGTGCTTATTTAACAATTGAGAAGTAGTATGGAATTAGCTGTTTATAACACACAAGGACAAGAGACCGGACGCAAGGTGGTCCTTTCGGATGCGGTCTTCGGCGTGGAGGCTAATGACCACGCTATCTATCTCGACGTGAAGCAGTATCTGGCGGATCAGCGTCAGGGTACGCACAAGTCGAAGCAGCGTAACGAGGTTGCGGGCTCTACGCGCAAGCTCAAGCGCCAGAAAGGTACCGGCGGCGCACGCTGCGGCAGCATCAAGTCGCCTCTGTTCCCGGGCGGCGGCCGCGTATTCGGCCCCGTGCCCCGCGACTACAGCTTCAAGCTCAACAAGAAGCTCAAGCGTCTGGCGCGTCGCAGCGCCCTGACCTACAAGGCACAGGCCGGCGCCATCACGGTAGTCGAGCCGATGACGCTGGAGGCCCCCAAGACCAAGCAGGTCGAGGCTCTGACCAAGGCACTGAAGGTCGCGGACAAGAAGGTGCTGCTCGTACTGCCCGAAGGCAATGCCAACCTTCAGCTGTCATGCCGCAACATTCCCTCGGTGAAGCCCATTCTGGCCGCCAACATCAACACCTATGAGGTTATGAATGCCAACGTGCTGGTTATGGTCGAGGGAGCAGAGAACGTATTGAATGTAATGTTAGCTTAAAAACGCAAGAAAGATGGAAGTTATAATTAAGCCTATACTGACCGAGAAAATGACGATTCAGGGCGAAAAACTGAACCGCTACGGTTTTATCGTCGACGTTAGAGCTAACAAACTGCAGATCCGCAACGCGGTGGAGCAGATGTACAACGTCGTGGTGACGGATGTCAACACCGCCAATTACATGGGCAAGCTCAAGAGCCGCTACACGAAGGCGGGCCTTCTCGAGGGCCGCGCCAACAACTTCAAGAAGGCCGTGGTCACCTTGAAGGATGGAGACAAGATAGATTTTTACAGTAATATCTAACAGACATGGCAGTAAGAAAGTTTAAGCCGGTAACAGCCGGTACGAGACATAAGATCATTGGCGCCTTCGACGAGATCACATGCACGACGCCCGAAAAGTCGCTGCTCAGCGCCAAGAAGAGCACGGGAGGACGTAACAATACGGGTAAGATGACCATGCGCTACATCGGCGGCGGTCACAAGCAGATGTATCGTAACGTCGACTTCAAGCGCTCTAAGGACGGTATTGCCGCTACTGTAAAGACTATCGAGTACGACCCGAACCGTACGGCACGCATCGCTCTGGTGGTGTACGCCGACGGCGAGAAGAGCTATATCCTCGCTCCCAACGGCCTGAAGGTCGGCCAGACGGTCATGAGCGGTGCGGGTGTTGCTCCCGAGGTCGGAAACACCTTGTTCCTTAGTGAGATACCTCTGGGAACGGTGGTGCACAATATTGAACTCTACCCCGGTCAGGGTGCTGCGATGGCACGTTCGGCCGGTTCGTATGCTCAGCTTCTGGCACGCGAAGGAAAATTCGCTATCATCAAGTTGCCTTCAGGCGAGACTCGTATGGTACTCGTAACTTGCCGCGCCACCATCGGCGTGGTATCGAACGTCGATCACAACCTCGAGAGCTCGGGCAAGGCCGGCCGCAACCGCTGGCTGGGCCGCCGTCCGCGCAACCGCGGTGTCGTGATGAACCCTGTTGATCACCCGATGGGTGGCGGTGAAGGCCGTGCTTCGGGAGGTCACCCGCGTTCGCGCAAGGGATTGTTGGCTAAGGGTTATAAGACTCGTAACCCGAAGAAAACGACCTCGAAGTTCATTATTTCAAGAAAGAAAAAATAATTAAATAGAGTATCATAATGAGCCGTTCATTAAAAAAAGGACCATTCATCGACCCCAAGCTGGAGGCTAAAGTTATAGCGCAGGCCGAGGGTAACAAGAAGACTGTCATCAAGACATGGTCGCGCGCAAGTATGATTTCGCCTGACTTCGTCGGTCAGACGATAGCTGTCCACAACGGAAACAAGTTCATTCCCGTTTACGTAACCGAGAACATGGTGGGACACAAGTTGGGCGAGTTCGCCCCCACCCGCAATTTCCGTGGTCATGCAGGTAACAAGAAAAAATAGTAGACAATGGGTTCAAGAAAAGCAATAAGAGCCGAGAAATTAAAGGCTGAAAAGAAGCAGAAGGCCATCGCCGTCATGCGCGATTGCCCGACCTCTCCGCGCAAGATGCGTTTGGTTGCCGACATCATCCGCGGCGTGGAGATAAACAAGGCGCTGGGCATTCTTCGCTACTCGAAGAAAGAGGCGTCTGTAAGAATGGAGAAGCTCCTCAAGTCGGCTATCGCCAACTGGGAGGCCAAGAACGAGGGCGAGCGTCTGGAGGACGTCACGCTGTGCGTCAAGGAGATCATGGTCGACGGCGGCCGTATGCTCAAGCGCATACAGGCAGCGCCTCAGGGCCGCGCCCACCGTATCCGCAAGCGTTCGAACCACGTGACCATCGTAGTAGACAAAATGGTAACCGCAGAAAACAAGTAAGCAAATGGGACAGAAAGTAAATCCAATAGCAAACCGTCTTGGTATCATCAAAGGTTGGGATTCCAACTGGTATGGTGGTAAGGATTTCTCAGAGAAATTGGTAGAAGACGCTAAGATCCGCAAGTACTTGAATGTCCGTTTGGCCAAGGCGAGCATCTCGCGCATTATCATCGAGCGCACGCTCAAGCTGGTTACGGTTACCATCTCTACGGCCCGCCCGGGCATCATCATCGGCAAGGGCGGTCAGGAGGTCGACAAACTGAAGGAGGAGTTGAAGAAGCTCACCGGCAAGGAGATACAGATCAATATCTTCGAGGTAAAGCGCCCCGAGGTCGATGCCATGATCGTAGCGAACAACATCGCCCGCCAGCTGGAGGGCCGTGTGTCGTACCGCCGTGCCATCAAGACCACGATCGCCTCTACGATGCGTATGGGCGCCGAGGGTATCAAGGTTCAGATTTCAGGCCGTGTAGGCGGCGCCGAGATAGCCCGCAGCGAGATGATCAAGGAGGGGCGTATCCCTCTGCACACGTTCCGCGCCGATGTCGACTATTGCCTGGCCGAGGCCCTGACGAAGGTGGGCATCCTCGGAATCAAGGTATGGATATGCCACGGCACGGTATACGGCAAGCGCGACCTGTTCGAGATTCAGGGCGCAGCCTCGCAGCAGGGCGGCGCGCCGCAGCACCGCGGCGGCAAGGGCGCTCCGAGAAAAAGACGCAACAACAATAGTAAGTAGGACCTTTTAAAGCGAAAAAACAGTTATGTTACAGCCAAAAAAGACCAAGTTTAGAAGAATGCAGAAGGGTCGTATGAAGGGTTTCGCTCAAAGAGGAAACCAGCTTGCATACGGTTCGTTCGGAATCAAGGCACTTGAATCGACATGGATCACCGGCCGCCAGATCGAGGCGGCGCGTCAGGCGATTACCCGATACATGAAGCGTGAGGGTCAGATCTGGATCCGCATCTTCCCCGACAAGCCCATCACGAAGAAGCCCGCCGAGGTGCGTATGGGTAAGGGTAAGGGTAATCCGGAAGGATTCGTGGCTCCCGTAACTCCGGGACGCATACTTTTCGAAGCCGAGGGCGTGCCCTTGGAGGTAGCGCAGGAGGCGCTTCGTCTGGGAGCGCAGAAACTGCCTATTACGACCAAGTTTATCGTGCGACGCGATTATGTTGAATAATCACTAAACAGAGAAAGAGATGAAAAGTGCTGAAATAAAGGATATGTCGGTACAGGACCTGCAGGAACGCATCGAGGCCGAGAAGGCTAAGCTCGCGTCGTTGAAGGTGCAGCATGCGGTCTCACCGGTCGAGAATCCTTCGATCATAAAGAAGTCCCGCAGAGATATAGCTCGTATGCTGACGATTCTGCGTCAAAAGAACCCTAAATGTTAATTACCACTATGGAAAGAAATCTTAGAAAAGAGCGCATCGGGTTGGTTGTCAGCAACAAAATGGAGAAGACCATTGTGGTTGCGGTAGCGCGTAAGGTTAAGCATCCCATCTATGGCAAGTTCGTGAACAAAACTACGAAGTTCGTAGCCGAGTGCACCGACGATAGCGTGAAGGAGGGCGATACCGTCCGCATCATGGAGACGCGCCCCCTGAGCAAGACGAAGCGTTGGAGATTAGTACAAATCATTGAAAGAGCTAAGTAGTTATGATACAGCAAGAAAGTAGATTAGTGGTAGCTGACAACAGCGGTGCGAAGGAGGTCCTTTGCATCCGTGTGCTTGGCGGAACAAAGCGCCGCTACGCATCTATCGGCGACAAGATCGTCGTAGCTGTGAAGAGCGCCAGCCCGTCGGGCGACGTTAAGAAGGGAGCCGTTTCGAAAGCGGTTGTAGTAAGAACGACCAAGGAGATAAGACGCGCCAACGGTTCGTACATACGTTTCGACGACAACGCCGTTGTGCTTCTGAACAATCAGGGCGAGATGCGCGGTACTCGAATCTTCGGTCCCGTGGCCCGCGAGCTGCGCGACCAGTACATGAAGATCATTTCGTTGGCACCTGAAGTATTGTAATCAAAAAAGAAGTAAAAGATGTCAGTCAAGTTACATATCAAGAAAGGGGACATGGTTTACGTCAATGCCGGCGACAGCAAGGGTCAGCAGGGTAAGGTGCTCGAGGTTGATCCGGCCAAGCAGCGCGCTATCGTCGAGGGCGTGAATCTCTGCAAGAAGGCTACCAAGCCCAATGCCAAGAATCCTCAGGGTGGAATCATCGAGCAGGAGGCTCCGATCCACATCTCGAATCTGCAGGTGCTCGATCCCAAGAGCGGCAAACCCACTCGCATCGGCCGCAAGGCGGACGCCAAAGGTAAGTTAGTTCGTTACGCTAAAAAGTCAGGAGAGGAGATCAAATAATGGCATACGTACCAACACTTAAAACGCAGTATAAGGAGCAGGTAGTGCCTGCTCTGATGAAGGAGTTTGGCTACACCAGCGTAATGCAGTGCCCCAAGCTCGAAAAGATCGTCATCAATCAGGGTATGGGACAGGCCGTGTCGGATAAGAAGCTTATCGACGTTGCACAGGCCGAGCTTACCCAGATAACCGGTCAGAAGGCAGTTCAGACGAAGTCTCGCAAGGATATTTCGAACTTCAAGTTGCGTCGCGGCATGCCTATCGGCGTGCGTGTCACGCTGCGCCGCAACCGCATGTACGAGTTCCTGGAGCGACTGATCGCAGTGGCCCTGCCCCGTATCCGCGACTTCAAGGGTATCAACGAGAAGTTCGACGGCAGCGGCAACTACACGCTGGGCATCAGCGAGCAGATCATCTTCCCCGAGATCGATATCGACAAGATCACCAAGATCTTCGGCATGGAGATAACTTTCGTCACGACGGCACAGAGCGACGAGGAGGGCTACGCCCTTCTGCGCGAGTTCGGCCTTCCTTTCAAGAACGCTAAAAAGAACCAATAGGTATGGCAAAAGAATCAATGAAGGCACGCGAGGTGAAGCGTGTGAAACTTGCAAACCGTTATGCCCATAAGCGTGAGGAGATAGCTGCCAAGGTCAAGAGCGGCGAGATGGATCACGAGGAGGCGTGGATCGCTCTGTCGAAGCTGCCCCGCAACTCGAATCCCATACGCCAGCACAACCGTTGCAAGCTGACGGGCCGCCCGAAGGGTTACATGCGTCAGTTCGGCGTCAGCCGTATCCAGTTCCGCGAGATGGCGTCAAAGGGCCTCATCCCGGGTGTCAAGAAGGCAAGCTGGTAAAATACGATAGCGTCGGGGCGCAGCATGTGCCGCGCTCCGGCTGGTTTTTCGGCGTGCGGAAGAGTTCCGGCTCTGACCCCGCCGATATGCTCTTCGGAGGGCCGTATTCGGAGGGTGCCCGACAGGGGCTGGGCGTTGTATCGGCGCGTCCCGTCCGCAAGGTGCCCGTGATGCGCGCGGAGCGTATCCAAGAGACGGCCTTCAATACGGATGCAGAATCCCGAGTATTCCGTATCAGGTACGGAGGAAAGTGCCGCCCGCGGGCGGTAACTTCTCGGTATCGGAACGGCGGAAAGGGTTAGGCATCGAGTTACGCAGCCCGACACCGGCCGCAGCGAGCGGCATACGGTGCTCTTGATGGGGACCGTTCGGACGGGACGACATGGTTGTGGCTGACCCGCGCGCGGAGCGCGGTGCCGGTTGCGACTTTTGTCGTTGGGGCGGCCCGATCGGGAGAAATCCACGCTTTCGGGTGCGTTTTTGCGCGAAAAACCGTATAATCGCTTAAATATTAAAGATAAAAAGGCGATTTTTCGGAATTTTATGCGTATATTTGCGCGCATTGTCGCGGTCGCGCGGGTATGCCCTGTACGGGCGGCAGAAGGCCCGAGCGGCGGAGCCCCCGAACGGGGAAAGCAGTTGACGAAAACCGATTTTAGTATTAATTTTTAACTTTTAATTCATTATGACAGATCCAATCGCGGATTTTCTAACTCGAATTAGAAACGCAGTGAAAGCCAACCACAAAGTGGTTGAAGCTCCTGGCTCAAAAATTAAGCAGGAAATTACGAAGATTCTCTACGAGCAGGGCTATATTCTGGCCTATAAGTTCGACACCGACGAGAAGGGCCATCCCACCATCAAGATCGCTCTGAAGTGGGATGCCGCTACCAAGACCAACGCCATCAAGGACCTCAAGCGCATCAGCCGCCCGGGTCTGCGCCGTTACGCGTCGGTATCGGATATGCCCCGCGTGCTGAACGGCCTGGGCATTGCCATCCTGTCGACGTCGAAGGGTATCATGACCGACGCGAAGGCCCGCAAGGAGAATGTTGGCGGCGAGGTTCTCTGCTACGTATACTAACGGCAGGGGACGGTAAGAGAGACGCCAAAGAAAAACGAATTCACTAACAAAACAAACGAAACAAAATGTCAAGAATTGGTAAATTACCTGTAATCTTGCCGGCGGGAGTGACGGTGGAGGTCGCACCCGATAACACGGTATTGGTGAAAGGGCCACTTGGGACACTGAGTCAGAAGGTTGATTCAGACATTAAGGTCGAGGTCGGAACGCACACCGACGCTCACACTGGCAAGCAGGAGCCTGCCGTCATGGTGAGCCGTCCTACCAACCAGCCGCGTCACCGTTCGCTGCACGGACTTTACCGTGCGCTGATCAACAACATGGTCATCGGCGTATCGAAGGGCTACGAGATCAAGCAGGAGCTCGTGGGTGTCGGCTACAAGGCCGAAGTCAAGGGTAACATCCTGGAGATGAGCCTCGGATATTCGCATGATACGGCACTTATGCTTCCTCCCGAGATCAAGGCTACGGCCGTTACGGAGAAGAAGGGCAACCCCATCATCACGCTTACGAGCATCGACAAGCAGCTCATCGGTCAGGTGGCAGCGAAGATCCGCTCGCTGCGCAAGCCGGAGCCTTATAAGGGTAAGGGTATCAAGTTCGTGGGCGAGACCCTGCGTCGCAAGGCCGGTAAGTCAGCTTCTAAATAGTTAAAACAAGTCAAGCGTTATGTCATTGAATAAGATAGAAAGAAGAGAGAGGATCAAGATGCGTATCCGCAAGATCGTGAGCGGAACGCCCGAGCAGCCTCGCATGACTGTATTCCGTAGCAACAAGCAGATCTACGTGCAGTTTATTGATGACCTCGCCGGTGTAACTCTGGCCACGGCTTCTTCGCTCGACAAGGAGATCGCTGCCGAGACGGCAGGCAAGACCAAGAGCGAGGTGGCGGCAATGGTAGGCAAACTGGCCGCGCGCCGCGCCGTCGAGAAGGGTATCTCGACCGTGTCGTTCGACCGTAACGGTTACCTCTATCACGGAAGAATCAAAATGTTAGCCGACGCCGCTCGCGAGGGTGGTCTTAAATTCTAAGCGATATGTCAAATACCAACATAAAGAAAGTTCGTACAAGCGACCTCGAGCTCAAGGACAGGCTCGTAAGCATCAACCGCGTCACGAAGGTGACGAAGGGCGGTCGTACATTCAGCTTCTCTGCCATTGTCGTGGTAGGTAACGAGAACGGTGTGGTAGGCTACGGCCTCGGCAAGGCATCGGAGGTTACGTCGGCAATCGCAAAGGGCGTTGAGGATGCAAAGAAGAATCTGGTCAAGATCCCCGTTATCAACGGTACGATACCCCACAAGCAGGAGATGCGTTTCGGCGGTTCGCTGGTAATGATCCGTCCGGCCGCGCCCGGTACGGGTATCATCGCGGGCGGTGCCATGCGTGCCGTACTGGAGTCGGTCGGCGTGAAGAACGTGCTGGCCAAGAGCAAGGGATCGTCGAATGCCCACAACTTGGTGAAGGCTACGGTGGCGGCTCTGTGCGAGCTGCGCGATGCCCGCAGCGTGGCACAGGCGCGCGGCATATCTATGAACAAGGTGTTTAACGGATAAAAAGCGCAACAGGATGGCAAAATTGAAAATCACTCAGGTTCGCAGCCGTATCGGCGCTTCGTCGCAGCAGCGCAAGAATCTCGATGCGCTGGGTCTCCACAAGATCCATCAGAGTGTCGAGCACGAGGATTCGGCTATCATCAAGGGTATGCTCGAACGCGTAAAGCACCTCGTGGTGGTCGAGCAGGTAAAATAAGTTTAACGATTAAAGATTGAATTCAATATGGAACTCAATAACTTGAAGCCCGCAAAGGGCGCTACGCATCACGACAAGCGAGTAGGCCGCGGTGCAGGCTCGGGTCGCGGCGGCTATGCCACCCGTGGACTGAAGGGAGCCAAGTCGCGTTCGGGATACTCGCGCAAGCTGGGATTCGAGGGCGGACAGATGCCTTTGCAGCGACGCCTTCCCAAGTTCGGATTCAAGAATCTGAAGAGGGTGGAGTTTAAGCCTATCAACCTTTCGGCTCTGGAAGCTCTTGCAGAGAAGAATTCGCTTACGGCGATCTCGGTCGAGACGTTGGTAGACGCCGGATTCGTGTCATCGAACGACAAGGTCAAGATTTTGGGCAACGGCTCTCTCACGAAGGCTCTGACGGTAACGGCACACGCCTTCTCGAAAAGCGCCGAGGAGGCTATCACTGCCGCCGGCGGCAGCGTGGAAAAGTTGTAACCTAAAAACGTCGATTCGATATGAACAGTTTTATGATTGTTGGTATAGTGGTGGTGGTAATCATCCTGCTGCTGCTGGCTACCAACAAGAAACTCATCGAAACACTCAAGAACATATACAAGATTGAGGAGTTGCGCAAGCGTATACTCTATACGCTGGGCCTGCTTCTTGTATTCCGTCTGGGTTGTTTTGTGGTCATACCTGGTATCAACCCCAATGCATTGGGCGCGGACTCGGCTTTGGCTGACCAGATGAACAGCAACACCCTGCTGGGGCTGCTGGACGTATTCTCGGGAGGTGCATTCGCCAATGCCGCTATCTTCGCTCTGGGCGTGATGCCGTATATCACCGCGTCGATCATCATCCAGCTGCTGGGTATCATGGTGCCTGCCGTGCAGAAGCTGCAGAAGGAGGGAGAGAGCGGCCGCCGCAAGATGAACCAGTGGACGCGTCTGCTCACCATTGTGGTGCTGTGCCTTCAGGGTCCGGCCTACGTGGCCAACCTCTATGCACGAATGCCCGAGGCGTTCGTCTATGGCGGAACGTTCCTCTTCTTCGCCTATGCCACCGTCATCCTTATCGCGGGTACGATGTTTACCATGTGGCTTGGCGAGAAGATCACCGACAAGGGTATCGGCAACGGAATCTCGCTCATCATCATGATCGGTATCGTGGCCCGTCTGCCTCAGGCTCTGCTGGCCGAGTTCTCGGCCCGTGTGAGCACCTCGACGGGTAGCCTGATCATGTTCGTGGCGGAGCTTGTGATCCTGTTCCTGGTGTTCATGGTAACGATAGCCGTGGTACAGGCCGTCCGCAAGGTGCCTGTACAGTATGCCAAGCGTGTTATCGGCAACAAGCAGTACGGCGGCGTGCGTCAGTACATCCCGCTGAAGATGAATGCGGCCAATGTGATGCCCATCATCTTCGCGCAGGCACTGATGTTCATCCCGATGCTGATCCCGGGATTGCAGGGGGCTTTCTCCAACATTCAGGGATTTTGGTACAACTTCACGCTGGCAGTGTTGGTGATCGCCTTCACCTATTTCTATACGGCGATCATCATCAACCCTCAAATGATGGCAGAGGACATGAAGCGCAACGGAGGCTTTATTCCGGGAGTGAAGCCCGGCAAGCAGACGGTGAGCTACATCGACACCATCATGACGAGAATCACCCTTCCGGGATCTGTCTTCCTGGCGCTCGTGTCGATCATGCCGGCGCTGGCGATGAAGTTCCTCGGCGTACAGCAGCATTTCGCATACTTCTACGGAGGTACGTCGCTGCTGATCATGGTGGGTGTGATCCTCGATACTCTGAAGCAGATTGAGAGCTACCTGCTGATGCGTCACTACGACGGTCTGATGAAGACGGGACGCATTCAGGGTCGTTATTAAACTGAGCCTCCGCCAAGGTTTCCGACGAGGATAACACGAGGAGGCGCCTTGATTGTAATAGAGGAGGACGAGCCGTGCAAGCGGCGCGGAACAATACGAAAATAAGATGATTCATCTGAAGACAGACGAAGAGATCGAGATCCTGCGCGAGAACAACATCCTGGTCAGCCGTACGCTGGCCGAGGTGGGGCGTCACATGCGTCCGGGTATCACCACGCGCGAGTTGGACAAGATAGCCGAGGATTTCATCCGTGCGAACGGAGCCATACCGGCGTGTCTGGGGTATGAAGGCTACCCTGCGTCGACCTGCATATCGGTCAACGAGCAGGTTGTGCACGGCATACCGTCGGATCGTGTCATCGAGGAGGGCGACATAGTATCGGTCGATTTGTGTACGCTTTTGAAGGGGTTTGTTGGCGATTCGGCATATACGTTTGCCGTGGGCGAAGTCAGCGAGGAGGCAAAGCGGCTTCTGGCAGTCACCAAAGAAGCTCTTTATAAGGGTACGGCACAGGCCAGGGCGGGAAATCGCGTGGGCGATATCTCGGCGGCGGTGCAGGAGTACGTCGAAAGCTTCGGCTACGGCGTAGTACGCGAGCTCGAGGGTCACGGTGTGGGGCGAGAGATGCACGAAGCCCCCGGTGTCCCCAACTACGGGGCCCGCGGCAGAGGGCCTCTCCTGAAGGAGGGTATGGTCATCTGCATAGAACCGATGATAACGATGGGCAACAAGGCCGTGGTCTTCGAGCGGGACGGGTGGACCGTCCGCACGCGGGACCGCAAGCCTGCGGCCCACTTCGAATTTGCCGTCGCGATCCGTCGCGACGGGCCCGACGTATTGACCGACTTTAATATAATCGAACAGGCACTTAACAACTAAGTAGAGAGGCTCTATGGCAAAACAAACTGCTATTGAACGGGACGGAACCATCATCGAGGCGTTGTCGAACGCGATGTTCCGTGTCGAATTGGATAACGGACACGTTATCACGGCCCACATCTCGGGAAAGATGCGCATGCACTATATCAAGATCCTTCCCGGCGATAAGGTCAAAGTGGAGATGACCCCCTACGATTTGAGTAAGGGTCGCATATCCTTTAGGTACAAATAATCAGATTGCTTGAAAAACCATGAAAGTAAAAGCATCAATCAAGAAGCGTAGCGAGGATTGCAAGATCGTGAAGCGCAAGGGAAAGCTCTACGTCATCTGCAAGAAGAATCCCAAGTTCAAGATGCGCCAAGGGTAATGTTCAAAAGATTAATTAAAGAAAGGAATTTATGGCACGTATAGTAGGTGTAGATTTACCTAAAAACAAGCGGGGCGAAATAGGCTTGACCTATATTTACGGTATAGGCCGGAGCACGGCCCGCAAGATTCTTGACAAGTCAGGGATCTCGTACGACGTAAAAGTAAGCGACTGGACCGACGAGCAGGTCGGCGCGATCCGTTCGGCCATAGCCGAGATGGGCATCAAGGTCGAGGGCGAGTGCCGTTCGGTCGTGCAGCTGAACATCAAGCGGTTGATGGATATAGGCTGCTACCGCGGCATCCGTCACCGTCTGGGTCTTCCCGTGCGCGGACAGAGCACGAAGAACAATGCCCGCACGCGTAAGGGCCGCAAGAAGACCGTAGCAAACAAGAAAAAGGCAACGAAGTAATAAATAGAGAGTTATGGCAAAGAAAACTGGAACGGTCAAGAAGAAGGTTGTCAAAGTGGGTGCCGTTGGTATGGCTTTCGTACACTCGACTTTCAACAACGTAATAATCACCATCACCAACGAGGTCGGCGAGGTAATCAGCTGGTCATCTGCCGGTAAGATGGGATTCCGCGGTTCGAAGAAGAATACTCCCTATGCAGCGCAGACGGCAGCGGCCGATTGCGCGAAGGTT
This sequence comes from uncultured Alistipes sp., assembly GCA_944320685.1. GTDB lineage: Bacteria > Bacteroidota > Bacteroidia > Bacteroidales > Rikenellaceae > Alistipes. The sequence continues at coordinate 88,079 of CALUIK010000007.1, read as the reverse complement.
GCCTATGACATGGGTCTGCGCAAGGTGAAGGTTTATGTCAAGGGTCCGGGACAGGGCCGCGAGAGTGCCGTGCGCACGATCCACGGTGCCGGTATCGAGGTGATGGAGATCATCGACGTGACTCCGCTGCCGCACAACGGCTGCCGCGCTCCCAACCGCCGCCGCGTGTAATGCAGGGGTTGGGTGACGACCTATAGAGACTTTTAGTTAAAGGGTATTAAAAAAGTTAAAAACAATGGCAAGATATATAGGACCTAAATCGAAGATCGCGCGTAAGTTCGGCGAAGCTATCTATGGTGCGGACAAAGTTCTCGAGAAGAGGAACTTCCCTCCCGGACAGCATGGTCTGGCCCGTAAGCGCAAGAAGAATTCGGAGTACGGCGAGCAGTTGAGCGAGAAGCAGAAGGCGAAGTACACCTACGGTATTCTGGAGAAGCAGTTCGCCCGCACGTACGAGGCGGCAGCCCGTATGGGCGGTATCACGGGTGAGAACCTGCTGAAGCTGCTCGAGTGCCGTCTGGACAATGTGGTATACCGTCTGGGTATCGCCCCGACGCGAGCCGCAGCCCGTCAGCTGGTGTCGCACCGTCACATCTGCGTCAACGGCGAGGTGGTTAACATACCGTCGTATTCGCTTCGCGTAGGCGACATCGTGTCGGTACGCGAGAAGTCGAAGAGCTTGGAGGTTATTACGTCGGCAGTAGCCGGTTCGTCGCGCAGCCGTTACGCATGGCTCGAGTGGGACGGCGCCACGATGAGCGGTAAGCTCCTGCAGAAACCCGAACGAGAGGAGATCCCCGAAAACATCAAGGAACAGCTGATCGTCGAGCTGTACTCGAAGTAGTAATTAATACAAATTCAATAATTTATGGCAATATTAGCATTCCAGAAACCTGAAAAGGTTATTATGCTCGAAGCCACCGCGTCGTTCGGAAAATTCGAGTTCCGGCCGCTGGAGCCCGGCTTCGGTATGACAGTCGGCAACGCTTTGCGACGCGTTTTGCTCTCATCGTTGGAGGGTTATGCAATTACGACCGTAAAGGTAGCCGGAGTGAACAATGAGTTTGCCGCTATTCCGGGAGTGATGGAGGGTATGATGGATATTATCCTCAAGCTCAAGCAGATCCGTTTTCTGCGCACGGTTGACAATCAGGATTATGAGAAGGTCACCGTCAACGTAGCGGGTGTTACGGAGCTTACCGCAGGATATATCTCGAACTACCTGTCATCGTTCAAAGTCCTGAATCCCGATCTGATTATCTGCCATCTTGCGCCGGGTACGAAGATGCAGATCACGCTTACGATCGGCAAGGGGCGCGGATATGTGCCTTCTGAAGAGAACACCCCCGCCGAGAAGGAGTTGGATGTTCTTCCCATCGACTCGATCTTCACGCCCATCAAGAACGTGAAGTATTCTATCGAGGACTACCGTGTGGAGCAGAAGACCGACTACGAAAAGTTGAATTTGGAGATTACTACCGATGGATCAATCCATCCCAAGGAGGCTTTGAAAGAGGCCGCCAAGATACTCATCCAGCACTTCATGCTATTCTCGGACGAGAAGATCACCATCAACATGGACGACAGCAGCGACAACGATACGCTCGACGACGAGGCTCTGCGCATGCGTCAGCTGCTGAAGACGAAGTTGTCGGATCAGGACCTGAGCGTACGCGCTCTGAACTGCCTGAAGGCCGCTGATGTCGATACCGTAGGCGATCTGGTAAAGCTGAACCGCAACGACCTGCTGAAGTTCCGTAACTTCGGCAAGAAGTCGCTCACGGAGCTGGACGAGCTGCTGGCATCGCTTAACCTTAAGTTCGGAATGGACGTATCAATCTACAAACTTGATAAAGACTAATTATGAGACACAATAAGAATTTCAATCACCTCGGCAGGAAGTCGGGCCACCGCAAGGCCATGTTGTCGAACATGGCTGCGTCGCTGATCCTGCACAAGCGAATCGAGACCACTGTTGCCAAGGCGAAGGCCGTACAGCAGTTCGTGGAGCCTCTGGTAACCAAGTCGAAGGAGGACACTACCCATTCGCGCCGTGTAGTATTCTCGTACCTCAAGCAGAAGGAGGCCGTGACGGAGCTGTTCCGTACCGTTGCCCCCAAGATAGCTGAGCGTCCGGGCGGCTACACACGTATCCTGAAGACCGGTTTCCGTCTGGGCGACGGCGCCGACATGTGCATCATCGAGCTGGTGGACTTCAACGACGCCTACACCTTCGGTAAGGTGGCGTCGGCGGAGGAGGCGAAGCCCAAGACGCGCCGTTCACGCAAGAGCGCTGCCAAGAAGACCGACGCCGTGGAGGATGCCACGGTAGTGGAGGAGAAGAAGAGCGCCGCCAAGGCCAAGGCACCGAAGAGTGTCGCAGTCAAGGGTGCCGCAGTTCCCAAGGCAGTGAAGAAGACCAACGTAGGCAAGAAGATGTAAATCGGCCGCGTCCGAAATCATATTGCCGATACGGCTCCCCGCGTGGGGAGCCGTTTTTTGTGCATCGGGAGAGGATGCGGAGTGCGGCGGCGAGCGTTTATAGCGGGGATGGTACGAGGGCGCACAACGGCGTATCGTGCGGGTGGCAGCATACGCCGTTGCGGCATCATTTCATTCGGCTCAGCCTTTTGTCACAGGGTGCGGCTGCGGCGTCAGATTATCCGTTCGACAAGTATCCGTTTGTCCTGTTGCAGCAGTTCGAGGAATGTATTGTCAGAACGGGACTTTTTTCGTATCTGTATGAGGAGCCGCGCGCGGTATATTATGCCCGTTGCTGTACGTTCGTTCTCCAATTCGAAGGATACGACGGCATATCCCGCCTCGCGCAGGCGCGTGAGAGTCTCGCTTACGGCGTCGCGTTCGAGCGTCGAGAATACGAGCGATATGCGGTGCGATCCGAGGTTGCCGAAAAAGAGGTTCAATACCTCAAGTCCCACGAGTGTAAGTACGGTGGCCGCTATGGCCACGCCGTACATCCCTGCACCGGTGGCCATTCCAACGCCCGATATGGCCCACAGGCTGGCAGCAGTGGTAAGTCCCCGCACTATCTGTCGGTGGAATATGATGGCACCCGCCCCGATGAAGCCTATGCCGCTTACGACCTGCGCCGCTACGCGGCTGGGGTCGAGGCGCAACCCGTCGTGGGCGGCAAGGAACTCGTCGAAGCCCCATTGCGATATTATCATGAACAGGGCGCTGCCGAGTGATACGAGGAAGTGGGTGCGGAATCCCGCCTCCTTGACCCGCCACTCGCGTTCGAGGCCGACGGCGGTGCCGAGCAGGCCGGCCACGACAAGGCGGAAGATGAATATCCAAGTCATAATCTGTATTTTTATGGTACTCCCATGTCGTAGAGAGTACGGTTATGAAAGTCAATCGGTGTATGACGGGGGCAGACTGCTGTTGTGCGGCTGTTATACCTTACTACTGCATATTGGTTCCATGCCGAAGCTTATGTTTCCGGAGAATGCACTTATCGTCTCATGGGCTTTGTCCGATAGTGCGCGCACGTGGCTGCCGTGCATCCCGATACGGACGCGAGCGGTCGAAAATAGTGCTCACCGGCCGCTCTCCCGTGTTTCCCCGCGGTGCTGCGATGGCTTCCACAGGCAAAGATAAGGGAAAAATCGTGTGTTGCGTCCTTTTTTGTACGGGCGGATGGTGTATGCGGGCTTAAGGTTCTGCGGTTTGGTTCTTCTGCGGCGTCACGCGCCGCAGAAGATGCCTATTAGTACCGGCACGCTGACCTCGAGCGCCATACCGTGCGTCACGGCCAGCGGCACTACATCCTTGCCGTCGGCTTCGCGTACGATAGAGGGCAGACATACGTCCATCGAGTTGATCCCCGCGACGGATATGGGGGCGTAGCGGCCGCCCCAGCGTGCGAAGAGCGATGCCCCGAACAGGGCCGACATTTCGCGTATTATGTTTGCCAGCAGGGCTATGGTGGCGAGTTCGGCGGCATCGGGTGCGGCACCCTTAATGTCGGCTATGAGTATCGACGAGAGGGAGTAGTAGCCGAATCCGCTGCCGAGGGCGAGACAGTCCGCAAGGCTTCTGTCCCCGAGCAGGAAGACCCCTGCGGCCGAGAAGAGCAGCGTGCCGGCTATTGTAGCCAGCGGCAGCAGCAGCATCCCCGCGCCGAACGATTGCCGCATGCGGCGCAGGTCGTCAGAGGCGCCGAGGCCTATGCCCACTTGGAATATGAGGGCCGAGAGTATGTATACGGGCAGGTCGTGGCCCGTGAGCCATGAGGGTGCGAGGCCCGTCCTGCCTGCCGCGATGCCTGCGGCGAGGCATGCTATTATCGCGAGGTTCCCTTTCATCGGCCGCCTCCTTTCCCTATTATTCGTTTTGCTACGCGTGCGGCGGCTATGCTGCCGGCGATACCGAGCAGGGCTATGACGGCGGCCTGCCAACCGTAGCGGCCTATGTTGTCGATGAGGGCGTCGTCGGCGCCCGCGGCCGTCCCGAATACGAAGAGCAGGGTTGGGACGGTGATGCGTATGCCGCGCTCGGCGGCGCGGGGCAGTCGGGTGCGGCGCGCAGCCAGCCCCACCGCTATCCCTGCGATGAGAATGAACAGTATGCGAAACATTCTTGTCGGATTTATGACCTGTCGTATGTGCACCCTACGGCGGCAAAGGTCTGCTGCGGCGCGTTGCGGCTGCGGCAGGTCGGTTTGTCGTTCGTGTTAAATAATGTTGTGATGTGGCGGGGCGCAAGATGCCGGGCCCCGCGGCGCCTGTGGGGCGCGGAACGATCATATGAATCCGCTGAACCAATGGACATGTGCCGTCGCCGTCGAATGCATCGTTATGCGTTCGCCGCCGTTGCGGGTATGTCCTCCGTGAAGTCTCATGTCCAGCTAACGCTTACTGTCGGGGTTTATGGTGCAAAGGTACGTAATTTTTTTGAATAACCGCTGTCCATATGTATGCCGCCCACTCTTTCGACCGATATGGCCGGAGTAGGCGGCATCTGACTTTCCCGTATGCAGGGTGGCAAAGCGGTGAAACGCGCCAAACGTTATCGCGCTGCGTCGATGATTGATTACAGCTCGTCGAGTGCTATATCATCCGGCACGCCAAGTTCTTTCCGTTTGTCCTCGAAATCCTGTTTGCCTAATGGCCCGAATATGTTTTCCTGCGCTTCCCATGTCTCTTGCGTGTTGTTCACGGGAATGATGTAATATTCGGTGGCATTCCTGTCGTAGCGATGCAAGGATATGCCCGTGCTGTCCTTCAGGGCGCGATATGCCTTGGCAAGAATAAAATCATCGTCATATCCCACTGCGTAAACACTTGCTCCGGTTATTCCCGTATAAGGCGCATCATCATCGTTTTGTCGGTGATAACACACATCCATATCTTCTTTGGTATCTACCGCTATCAAATAATAGTTCCCGGTAAGATGCCGCTGATATACGAACCCGCAACCTTGTATCACGGGTATTAAAAGTAGGAAGAGCGATGATATGGCCGTTTTCATCCACATATATGTGCCGCTACTGTCTGATCCACGACAATAGCTCCTTGAACGATGGCCGCTTGCCGTGCATGAGGATGCCGACGCGGTAGATACGTCCCGCGAGCCATATCATCGCAACCACCGATGCGTAGAGCAGCACCAGCGAGAGTATGATCTGCCACGAAGGTATGTGCGAGGGTATTCGCGCTATCATCACGATGGGCGAGGTGAATGGTATGATCGACCCCCAGAATGCTATCGTCGAGTTGGGATCCTCGAATACCGTCATCATAAGGATGAATCCGAGGATGATGGGTATGGTTATGGGAGTCTGAAGCTGTTGGGCGTCCTGTATCGAATCGACGCTCGAGCCCACGGCGGCGAACATGGCCGAGTAGAAGAGGAAGCCTCCCACGAGGAACAGCAGCAGGTAGACGAACATCATGACCATCTGCGCGGGGTTCGTGGCCAGTGATACGGCCGAGATAAGGTCGGCATCCATACCGGCTTGGGCGGAGGTGATCGTGCCGGCCTCGACGGCGCGCACGGTCTCCATCACGTCGGAGGGCACGAGCGCCGACATCATTGCGGCCCCCACGCCGCATATCAGTATGGCCCATATCGCCACCTGTGTGGCTGCTACCGACGCCACGCCGAGGATCTTGCCCGTCATGAGCTGGAATGGCGATACGCTCGACACCAGCACGTCTAACACGCGGCTGCCCTTCTCCTCTATGACGGAAGTCATCACCATCGAGCCGTATATTATGAGGAACATATACAATATAATGCCCATGAGGCCTCCCAGCCCGTATGCCAGCGCCGACGAGGTGGCCTCGGCAGGCTCCTCTCCCTCTGTAAGGTCGGTGCGGTATGCCGAGAGCGACACCTTCACCTTTACGTCCTTCATTATCTGCTCGAGGTTTTCGATGTTGTAACGCTTCAGCCGTTCGTTTTCGATTATGCGTTCCATCTGCGAGGTGATGGTGCTCTCCAGCGCCATCGATGACGACGAGTTGGTGTATAGCTTCACGTCGGCGGGGTTGTCGACTATGTCGCCGCCTATCCACAGCACGCCGAAGACGTCGGTGTCGGCACGTGCCTGTTCGAGACTCCGGTCTGTGGCCTCGAATATGACGTCGTCGCCGTTTTCGAGCTGCGGGGCAATGATGCCGCTGTCGTCGATCACCAGCAGGTGCTTGGTATCGCCTTTGGCGAAGAGCATGATCAGCGTGGGCGCCGCCATGAGCGCCAGCATCAGCACCGGCATGAGGATGGTGGTTATGATGAATGACTTTTTGCGTACCCGCTCGTTGAATTCGCGGGCTATGATTATGCGTATCTTGTTCATTGTCGTGATGTTTTGTTGTTCGCTGCGGTTCGGAGCCTGTGGCCCCCTCCCTTTATAACTTGCCCTCGACGGCGCGGATGAATATGTCGTTCATGCTGGGAATCACCTCATGGAACGAGCGCAATTCGATGGCATCGTTCACGGCGGCCACCGTCTGGCGCACCGTCGCCGCGGGGTCGAGCTTGAGGCGCGTGGTGTGGTATGGCGTGTCGCTCACCTCGGCTGTCCCCAGAATCTCGGCCATTGGCGCCACGGCGTTCTCCAGCGTGGCGGGGTCGCCTCTGTAGGTCACCTCGAAGATGTTTTCGCCGAAGCGGCGGCGAACTTCGTCGACCGAACCTGAAAGTATGTTGCGCGACTTGTTTATGAGGGTGATGTGGTCGCATATCTCCTCGACGCTCGACATGTTGTGGGTCGAGAATATCACCGTCGAGCCGTTGTCGCGCAGGCGCAGTATCTCCTGCTTGAGCAAGTTGGCGTTTATGGGGTCGAAACCGGAGAAGGGTTCGTCGAAGATGAGCAGGCGCGGCTCGTGTACCACCGTGGTGATGAACTGTACCTTCTGTGCCATGCCTTTCGAGAGGTCCTCGACCTTCTTCTCCCACCAGTCCTCGATGCCGAAACGGACAAACCACTTTTTGAGCCGTTCGACGGCCTCGCGGCGCGAAAGGCCCTTCAGCTGGGCGAAGAATACGGCCTGCTGTCCCACCTTCATCTTCTTGTATAGTCCGCGTTCTTCGGGCAGGTAACCTATGTGGCGGATGTCGTCGTCGGTGATGTGGTGGCCGTCGAATGTCACGGCGCCGGCGTCGGGCAGTGTGATGCGGTTGATGACACGTATGAGCGTGGTCTTGCCTGCGCCGTTGGGGCCGAGCAGACCGTAGATGGAGCCCTTGGGCACCTCGAGCGAGACGTCGTCGAGGGCCGTGTGGCCCGCATAGCGTTTGGTGACGTTCGCTATCTGCAGAATATTCATGTTCGGTAGGGTTGTTTGTGTTATGCGTAATATAAGTCGCAGTGCGGGAGACAAAATTACAAAAGAGTATATAAAAAATCCTGTTTTCGGTGTAAAAATCTCATGATATTGCCGCTGCGCGGGTTGTGCGGGCCGCAGGCCCCGTCCCCGATGGCGGGAATGGCCGGCATGCCGCCTAAAACAGGAGGAGAAATTTGGCGGTCTCGTCCGAACATTCTATATTTGCAACCGTATCGGTTTCCCGCAGCCGGTTCTGCCGGTCAGGGAATCAAAAGGGAAACGGGTGGGATGCCCGTACAGTTCCCGCTGCTGTATGCTCCTCCGCCTGTGGGGCGGAATTGTTGGGCGGCTATCTTTGACCACTGGTCCTGCGGGATCGGGAAGGTGCCGCCTGCGGGGCGAGTCAGAAGACCTGCCGATACCGGCCCCTGCGCACCCGGCCTGCGGCGAACGGGAGGGTGCGAAACAAGGTTTATTCCGAATGCCGTGTCATTATGCGAGATCCGCCGCCCGACGGGTGCGGATGCGGCCGCAGGCCTATTATACCTGCATGCGGCGCTGCCGTACGCAGGGACCCGAGCGGTGTTGTGGGATATGCTGACGATATGAGGGGTGAGCAGGGATACGTTTAACCTAAAAAATAGAATGATGAAAAAGATGAGACTTATTGCGGCGATGTTCGCCGCGGCAGCGATGTTCGCAAGTTGTTCTGAGGACGGCCCCTCGATGGAGACGGCCATCGTTACTTTCGAGGGTTCGGAGTGGACGCCTTTCGTGGCCTCGTCGTTCGGTGCCACATATACGGGTGCGGTCGCTACGTCCGACTATGTATGGGAAGACGGCGCCACCTCGCTGACCGGACCAAATATCTTCTCTGACGGCTACTTCTCCGGCGGCTGGGTGGTGTCGTCGTACAACTCGAACGATCTGGCCGCATATGGCGACTACACCACCGACCTCTATGTCTATAACGCTTCGAATGAGAATGCCACCACGCGCGGCGGCCATAACGGTTCCGACACGTTCCTGATCGGTTACGGCAACAAGAGCGAGTGGGGCGATTTCCGCCCGTCGCTCAGGTTCGCCGACGGCAAGGCGCGCGTCGTATGCGGCTGTTATGTCAATTCCACCTGCTATTTCCTCAATATCGCGAAGAACGGCAACCCTTCGGCGCCCGCCATCGCCGAAGGTCAGAAGGTGGAGATCATCGCCACGGGTTATGACGCCGAGGGCAACGAGACGGGATCTGTCACGATGACCTTTGCCGAGAAGGACAACATGATCACCGAGTGGACGGCATGGAATCTCTCGTCGCTTGGCGAGGTTGTCGAGGTGAAGTTCGACATGACGGGCGACACGGTCAACGATTACGGCTTTGCCATGCCTACCTATTATGCCATCGACGACGTTACGGTCGAGTGGCAGGCCGAGTAAGACAAGCGGCCGCTGCGCGCGGCGGCCGGTGAATATCCCGTTGCCGTGTGTCGTTTCACGCGGGGGCGCACCCGATCCGATGGCCGGACGGGTGCGCCGCCCGTTTTTATGGCTGTCGTGTACCGCATGCGGAGAAGTTTCATGGCCGGCGGCGGCATATGGCAAAAAAATACTATATTTGTGGGATGCATATTGCAGTAATCTGTTATTACAGTATTATGTTCAAGAAAAGCGTTTTGTCGGGAACCCTGCTTGCGGCGGCCATTTTGTGCGGCGGGGTATGTGCGGCGCAGGATGCCGTGTCATTGATACCGGCGGATGCCGCCGTCGTGATGCGTATAAGTACAGGGCGTATATTGGAAGAGAATGGCGGTGAGGAGTTCATGGCCAAGGTCATGGAGATGGCCGGGCTGCAGGCCGCAGAGACCGTCTCTTCGCCGAAGGAGTGGGGTGTCGACACCGGCAAGCCTGTTTACGTCGCAATTTCGAATGACGGGGATGCATCGGCGGCGGTGATAATGCCCCTGTCGGATGCGGCGCTGTTCGGACGCACTGTGCAGGAGTTGTGCGTGAGCAGGGTGCATCGCCGCGGCGATGTCGCGTGGGTCGAGAACGACGGCCGCTGCGCGGTATTCGATTCGCATGTGGCCGTAGCGGCTGATGCCCGGGGAGAACGCGATGCCGCGTGGTGGCGCCGCGCGCTGGAGCATAATGGAGGCGGCGGGCCCGCGACGGAGGGTTTCCGCCGTATGATGGAGGCCGATGCCGACATCGCGGTGATGGTTTCGGGCGCTATCTTCGACGAGGATGAGCTCGCGGTGATGAAGAATATCTACGGCAATGATTTGCCGATAGAGGACATATCGATGGTATTGGGCCTTTCGAGCGGCAGCGGTGTCGCCGAGATGCGTTACGATGTGGTTGCCGAGACCGACGCTGCGGCACGTTATCTCGAGGAGAATACGGCAGGCATGATGCGTGTCAAGGGACGTTATGCCGACTGTATCCCCGCGTCGTCGATGTTCGTGATGTACAACGCGATAGACGGGGGCAAGGTGTCGGAGGCTTTGGCGCGGCTGCCGTATTTTGCCGATACCGGCGAAGATGAGGATTTCGCGCGGCTGCGGCGCATCGTGGAGTCTCTGTCGGGAGACATGGCTGTCGTGATGGGTGCGCCGGTCATAGCCGATAACAACGTGCATGTTCCCGCCACGCTGATGGTACGCGTGGCGGATAGAGAGCTGATGGATATGGACTTCGTGGTGCAGAAACTGTGGACGGATATGCCTGTCGAGAAGAGGGATGGCGGCTATGTGGTCGAGGCCGACGGCACGAACGTGTGGATAGGCGTGCGTGACGGCGATATGGTCATTTCGACCGTCGATGGCATGATGTCGCTGCCGAAAGCCTCGGACCCTGCGGCGCTTGCCGGCTGCCGCGAGGGCTACGGTGCCTTTTACCTTGATGTCAAGCAGCTGCTGGCGGCGGCAAGGCCGTTTCTGGAATTGCTGGATTCGGGCGGTTCCGCCGTGTCGCTGCACTCGCGCGTGGATCGCGTGGAGGGTTTAGCCGAACGCCCCGACAGCTTCCGTTGTACGGTGTACTTTACCGACGGCGGGGATAACCTGTACCGCATATTGGCCGATGCGCTGACGGCGTTCGGGACCGTGGAGGATGCCGTCGAGGGCGGCGGTGCGGCGGAGTCGCCGGCTGACGCGGCGGCGGAGTGACGGCGGCACCGGTATCCCGCACGCCGTGCATGCGGCTGGCGCCGCATAGGGGGCGTATAGAAAGAGTGCCGGTGCGGCGATGTTGGAAGCCGAAAATTGCGATCGTTTGAAAGAAGTTTATTACCTTTGCAAAGGTAAGTAAAAAATACACACTATAGCGATGAAAGAGATGGTTCTGGTTTCAGGCGGTGCGGGTTACATAGGTTCGCATACCGCCGTGGAGTTGATAAATGCGGGCTACGATGTGGTCGTGGCCGACAATCTGTCCAATTCCGACATGAGCGGTGTCGAGGGCGTCCGCAAGATCACTGGCGTCGACGTGCCCTTCGTCAATGTCGACTGCTGCGACAAGGAGGCTTTCCGCCGCGTCTTCGAACAATACAAATTCAATTCGGTGATCCACTTCGCCGCATACAAGGCCGTGGGCGAGTCGGTTGCCGACCCCATGAAGTATTACCGCAACAATCTCACGTCGTTCATGAATGTGGTTGACCTGATGCGTGAGTTCGGTCGCCAGAATATCGTCTTCTCGTCGTCGGCGACGGTTTACGGCGAGGCCGACCACCTGCCCGTTACGGAGCAGACGCCCCGCAAACCCGCCACTTCGGCCTACGGCAACACCAAACAGATGTGTGAGGATATACTGCGTGACTCGGTCGCTGCGTACGACGGCCTGAAGGGTATCGCGCTGCGTTACTTCAACCCTATAGGGGCGCATCCGTCGGCCCTCATCGGCGAGCTGCCGCGCGGCGTGCCGCAGAACCTCGTTCCTTTCATCACGCAGACGGCGGCCGGCGTGCGCGAGTGCCTGAGCGTCTTCGGCGACGACTATCCCACACCGGACGGGTCGTGTCTGCGCGACTACATCGATGTGGTCGATTTGGCCAAGGCACACGTCGTGGCCATCACCCGCATGGTGGAGAACCGCAACAAGCAGGGGTATGAGATATTCAACGTCGGCACGGGCAACGGCACCTCGGTATTGGAACTGGTACATAGCTTCGAGCGTGTGAACAACCTGAAGCTCAACTATAAGATCGCACCGCGCCGCGCGGGCGACGTGGTGGCCATTTGGGCCGACACGACGCTGGCGAATACGGAACTGGGCTGGAAGGCGGAACGTTCGCTCGACGACACGCTCCGCTCGGCATGGGCGTGGGAGAAACACGTTCGCGGCATAAAATAGCCGCCGCATAAAATAAAACGCGGCTGCGGCGCGTTAGTGTGTACACAGGATGCGCCGCGGTGTTCTTGCGGTGTAGCAATTTATCGGATACGGAATGAAAAAATATCTGCTTTTATCTCTGCTGGCCCTCTTTTGCTGCGGCATGACGGCCGAAGCGCAGAGAATAGTACCCAAATACAAAAAAAAGAGAGAGGTGCGCGAGTATGACCTCGGTATGTCGGAGCGTCGCTGGACCGTGACCTTCGGCGGCAGCTATAACATGGCGCTCGGGGCGTTCGACCGCATACGTTACATCGACCGCGGAGATGTGGTGCGTTACGACCGCGCACCGTCGTTGTCGGGCGGGAGCGTCCATCTGGGAACGGGATACAAGTTCACCGACAACCTGACGGTAGGCGCCGAGGCGGGCATGTTGTTCCAGTATAACGACTACGCCCTGCCCTTGTATGCTACGGCCACATATTATTACGGTCCGTCTAAAGGCAATTTCCGCCACCGCTGGTTCAACTACGTCAACCTCGGTCCGCAGTTCTATTTCAGCGGCAACACCAAGACGGGGGCCATGGCGGCGGCCGGAGGCGGTGTGCGCGTCATCGTGAGCGGGTCTTTGAAGATGGACTTGCAGCTGGGTTACCAGCTGAACATGCACCGCCCCGACATCTGCGATACGGGCAAGTACGACATGCCGGCGTCGAATGTGCGCTACAAGGAGTACACGCATGTGTTGCAGGTTGGCATCAACTTCATCATATTCTAATATCGCAGTATTGTGCCGCGATGCCGCGGCGAATATGGTGGAAAAAGAGGCGTAAGATGCCGGAAGAGTGCGCAAGGACGGGCAATCGTGCCCGTCCTTGCGTTTTGCGGACGGCCGCAGGCTTGGAATGGACCGAATGTACGATCCGTACAAACGTTAAATGGTGATATTTATGGAACGGTTGAGGAATTTTGTGCCGTTGCTTGCATTTGCGGCGGCGATCTTGATGTCGGTGCCGTGCGGGGCGCAGCCCGATAGGCGGACGCCGCGGGTGGCTTTGGTCTATACGGTCACCACGCCCGAACTCAAGGCCGACGTCGAGCGGGCGTTGCGCGAGAGTGTCGGCGCGGATGTCGAGTTCTTGGTGTATGAGGTGCCCGAGGCGTTCAACGAGATCAGCGAGGCCGGTTATGTCGTGCCGCATGCCGCGGCGCGTATCGCCGCGACGTACATGCAGGCCGCAGAGGATGGGGCCGATGCGGTGTTGAGCATCTGCTCTACGGTCGAGGATGTAGCCTATGCCATGCAGGACGCGGCGCGTTTTGTCGGGGTGCCGGTAGTGATGGTCAACGACGCCATGTGCCGCGAAGCTGTGCGCCGCGGCGGCACCGTGGCGGTTGTGGCGACATTCCCCTGCTCGATAGCGCCCACACGGAGGACGCTTGAGCGGGCGGCACGTGAGGCCGGCTGCCGTATCGAGGTGCGCGAGGTGGTCATAGACGGCGGTTTCGGCATGGAACGCGGTCGGTTCGAACGGCTGCTTGCGGAGCGTATCGCGGCGGAGGCTTCGGATGCCGACGTTGTGATCTTCACGCAGGGCTCCATGGCATATGTCGGCGGGAGCGTGTCCCGTGCTCTGGGCGTGCCGGTGCTTACCAACCCCGTCTTCAGCGCGCATGCCGTGGCGGAGGCGCTGAAGGCGAAGGGCCTCGCCGGCGAGCGGTAGCGGCCGGCCGCCGGGGGACGGCGAACGGGGTCCTGCCGCCGGCCCTGCGGTTTGCGGCGGAGCCTATTATGGAGGCGGAAAATTTTGATTTTTGGAGATTAAGGCATATCTTTGCCCTCGATTTCAGGCATGATGGGAGAGACCGGGCCGTGGATAGGGCCGCAGGCGCATGGACGGATGCCCAGCCGGAAGGTATGGGAAACGGCATGCAGCCGAAGCGGAGGAATGTGGCGCCGCGCGGGCGACGCATGAGGAGTCGGCGGTCGGAGTCCCTTGAGTAATGCCGCAGGTAATAACATTAAAGTACACAAAAAAGATGAAAACACTTCAGCTCAAAGCAGTGAAGCGTGCCGATTTCGGCAAGAAGGCCGCCAAGGCTTTCCGTCGCGAGGGTCTGGTGCCCTGCATGATCTACGGTGGCGGCGAGGAGGTCGCATTCACCGTAGACGCCAAGGAGGTAAAACCTCTGATCTACACCCCCAATTCGTATATCGTCGAGCTTGACATCGACGGCAAGGTCGAGAAGGCGGTAATGCGCGAGGTGCAGTTCCACCCCGTACGCGAGCAGATCCTTCACATCGACTTCTACCGTGTTCAGGAGGGCAAGCCCGTCGCAATAGCCATTCCCGTACGCCTGAACGGTACCGCCGAGGGCGTGAAGGTGGGCGGTAAGCTGGCCCTGTCGGCCCGCAAGCTCACCGTGAAGGCTCCCGTTGACAAGCTGCCCGACGAGCTGGTTATCGACGTGACCCCGCTTAAGGTGGGCCAGACGATCTTCGTCGGCGACCTGAAGTTCGAGGGTTTGACCTTTGTAACCCCCGCAACGACGGCTGTGTGCGCAGTCCGCGTAACGCGCGCAACGCGCAGCCAGCAGTAATAATCCGGCGCGTAATCCGAGTGGCGGATGAAATATCTGATTGCAGGACTGGGGAACATCGGCGCCGAGTACGCCGATACCCGTCACAATATCGGATTCAAAGTGTTGGATGCCTTGGCCGAGGCATCCAACGTCTCTTTTACGGCGGGACGGTACGGCTCGACTGCGACGCTGCGGCACCGCGGCCGTACGGTTATACTGCTCAAGCCGTCGACCTATATGAACCTCTCGGGCAAGGCTGTGCGCTATTGGCTCGAACAGGAGAAGATCCCCATCGAGAACCTGCTGGTCATATCCGACGACATAGCGCTGCCGTTCGGTGAGTTGCGTATGCGCAAAAAAGGAAGTGCCGGCGGCCACAATGGCTTGAAGAACATTGCCGAACTGCTCGGGCGCGAGGATTGGGCCCGCATGCGTTTCGGTATAGGCGGCGATTTCGCCCGCGGCGGGCAGATCGATTATGTGCTGGGCCATTGGACCGACGGGGAGCGTGCGGCGTTGCCCGAGCGGCTCAAGGTATTCGGCGAGGCGGCGTTGTCATTCGTGGCCGTCGGGCCCGACCTTACGATGAATGCCTACAACAAGAAGTGACGGCGAACGGAATGTTATTGACAGAGAGGGCGGAGCGCGCATGGCTCCGCCCTCTCTGCCGTTCGGGGCGTTCGTTATATCTTGCTCAGGGCGTCGAATCCCTTGCCGTAGACGCCCATGACGGAGCCCATAGTGATAAAGGCGTTCTGGTCGACGCGCTTGGCTATCTTGAGTATGCTCGAGGCGTCGCGTTTGCGGCATACCACCATGACGATCTTGCAGCTGTGCTGCGTGTACCATCCCATGCCGTCGATGAGGGTGACGCCGCGGTGAGCCTCGTTGTTGATGGCGGTGGCGATGCTCTCGTAGTCGTTGCTTATGATCATAATCTGACTCGACTGCTGGTTTCCCGACTGTATTAGGTCGACGGTGTATCCGTATACGGCCACCATAATGTATCCGTATATTACGGTGGCTATTCCCGAGGCGAGGTCCGTGGCGAAGAAGAGCGAACAGCCAATGATGACGAAGTCCCCCGCAATGACTATCCGGCCGTAGCTTACGGTGCGGTATTTGTTGATGATCATGGCGACTATGTCGGTGCCGCCGGTCGAGCCGCCCTGAGCGAAGCATATGGCCACGCCGGTGCCGGCGATGACGGCGCCGAGGATCACGAGCAGGATGTTGTGCGAGTCGATATTCTGGGTGTATATTTCGAGTATGTTTTCAGGCAGGACCATGCCCCACATATCCATCGCTATGGAGAGTATGATGATGCAGTATATGGTTTTGATGCCGAAGTTCCATCCGACGATAAACCCTGCCACGAGCAGCAGCAGGACATTGACTATGAAGACGAACTGTCCGATTGATATGGCGGGGACCAAGTGGTTGAGCAGCATCGAGAGACCTGTGGCGCCGCCGCCCATACCTCCTGCGGGGATTATGCAGGCGACCCATCCGAACGAGTACAGCAACATGCCTATGGCCATCATGAAGTATTCCTTTACTGCCTTCAAAATCGTGTCGAGTGAGATTTTCATGGTTATATCACTTATACATTGTAACCGCTTAATGGCGTTTTGATATTAAATATTATTCTATTCCTCTCGATTTCGCCGCAAATATAATATAAGGTGCGCTCTTTGACAAATTTATTTGACGCTTGTGCTGAAAATTGTCACTTCTGCTTGCGGGCACTCTCCGCGGCCGTTCCTGTGCGGATGCCGTTAATGCTGTCGAGGAGGTCGCCCTGATGTGCGTCGAGCTCCTTGAGGCGGCGGTCGAGCTTCCCGAGCAGGGTCTCGTTGCGGATGAGCCCCCAGCCTTCGGCATGATGGAAGCGCGGGGGTGCTTCTCCCGCAAAGCGTTCCACGACCAGATCGGGGCGCAGGCGGCGCAGGATCTCGATGAAGAGGTCGATGTATTCATCTACGCTCCAGAAACGGAACTTCTCGGGTTCGGCGTCGTATTCGGCAGCGAGGGGAGTGCCGCGGAAGAGCTGCAGCTGGTGGAACTTCACGGTCGTCAGGGGCAGGGCGTTTATCTCGGCGGTGCGGTCTATGAGCATCTGCCGCGGTTCGCCGGGCAGGCCGAGGATGAAGTGGGCGCCGGTATGTATGCCGCGCTCGGCCGTGAGGGCGATGGCGCGGCGCGCTGCGGCGTAGTCGTGGCCGCGGTTTATGCGGCGCAGGGTCACGTCGGAGGTGGATTCCACGCCATACTCTATGGCCACGTAACGGTCGCGGGCGAGCGTGGCGAAGTAGTCGAGTTTGCGCTCGTCGACGCAGTCGGGGCGTGTGCCGACGACGATGCCGGCGACATGGGGGTGCGCGAGGGCCTCGTCGTAGAGGCGCCGCAGATGTTCGAGCGGCGCGTAGGTATTGGAGAAGGATTGGAAATATACCATAAAACCCTCGGCCGTGCGGTATCGGCGGCGATGGAATTCGATGCCCTCGTCGATCTGCCGGGTGATGCTTTTGGCGGGGGTGCAGTATGATGGGGTGAAGGCGGCGTTGTCGCAGAACGAGCAGCCGCCGCGGCCGACGGTGCCGTCGCGGTTGGGACATGTGAAGCCGGCGTTTACGGCCACTTTCTGCATGCGGTGCCCGAACGTGCGCCTGAAATAGGCTGCGTAGCTGTTGAATCTGCGGTTATCGCCCCACGGGTACATATCTGCGCGTAACCTTAATAGGGTTGGAATATTGATTGTAATAGCTGCATTGCGATGCTGCGGGCGGCGCAGGCATCATTTGGATCGCGATCCTTGGGTTTTGCCGTTCGCAGGGCCCGTCCCCTTCGCATGTATTATGTCATGCGAATATGCCAACGGTTCTGCTCCGTATGTTCTATCATGTGGGGCTTGTCCCGCCAAAAATGCCGGATACCCGCGGTCGGGATTCTTTTTTGATACTTTACCTTTTCTCCCAATGAAGCGGACGGCTCCTCCATCCGGACCTGATTGGCATAAGCGTGCCATGTCATGTTTCCATAGCCTGTATTCCGTAATTTGTACAAAGTTAATAGATATTTGTAAATAAGTCCGCGCGTGAACGGGTTTTTCATCCGTCCGGCATGGGGCGGCGGGAGGAGAGGCCCGAATCGGTTGGACATGATATGATTAATGTTTTGCAGGACAGAGGCTTCAGGAGCCGGACGTCGTATGCCTGTGCGGATGCCGTGGCGGGTATCATGAAGCAAACGTGCCGCCGTTTGATTGTTTTCCCTACGATTTGATGCACAAAACGCGTGACACAATATGTAACGGTAGCTATTTATTCGCTATCTTTGGTATCCGATCACGGGATATGCTATGATGTACGCCGACATAGTACTGCCATTGGCCCAGCCGGCCTATTCGTTTGCCGTGCCCGACGGTGAGGAGCTCCGTTGCGGCGATGCCGTTGCTGTGCAGTTCGGTCCCCGTTTCATATATACGGGCATTGTGTGGCGCCTGCATGCGGTGCGTCCCGATTTCAAGCGTGTCAAGAGCATCGGGCGGCGCCTCTACGACGTGCCGTTGCTGGACGAGCGTCAGATGCGTTTCTGGGAATGGGTGGCCGACTACTATATGTGTACGCTGGGCGAGGTTATGCGTATGGCGCTGCCGTCGATGGCCAAGCCGCGCGGCGCCTCGGAGGCGGAGTTCTCGGCGGAGGTGTTCCGTCCGCGCATGGAGCAGTATGTCGCCCTGTCGGGGAGGTGGCGCGATGCGGGGGCTTTGGCGGCGGAGTGCGACCGTATACGGCGCCGTGCCCCGCGCCGCTGCGATGCGCTGGAGACGATAGCATCCTTCGGCGATGGCGGGCGCGATATGGACGGGGCTGTGCCGCGGCGCCTGCTCGATATCGATGGCCCGATACTCGCGGCATTGCGCAAGGCCGGGTATGTCGAGGTCACGGAGCGCGAGCGCCATGCGGAGCGTGGCGGGGTTCCGCGCTTTGCGCCGCCGCGGCTGACTGAGGAGCAGAGCCGTGTGGCGGCGGAGATACGCGCCTCGTGGGCGTCGGGCATGACGGCGCACCTGCTGCGGGGGGTTACGGGCTCGGGCAAGACCGAAATATATATGGACTTTATCGCCGAGACCCTCTCTGCGGGGGGCGACGTGCTGATGCTGGTGCCCGAGATTGCCTTTACGGCGCAACTGGTGGAGCGTATGGAGCGGGTCTTCGGCAGCCGTGTGACGGCATACCACTCGAAACTGACCGTGCTGCGCCGTACGGAGACCTACATGCGGTTGCTGCACAGCGAAGGTGGCGAGCTGGTCGTGGGGACGCGCTCGGCGCTGTTTCTGCCGCTGCGCCGTCTGCGGCTGGTTGTCGTCGACGAGGAGCACGACGCGAGCTACAAGCAGGGCGACACGGCGCCGCGATACAACGCGCGCGATTGTGCCGTGGTGCTGGCCTCGATGACGGGGTGCCACGTGCTTCTGGGCAGTGCGACGCCGTCGTTGGAGAGTTACGCCAACGCCTTGTGGGGCAAGTACGGGTATTCGGTCATAGAGGAGCGTTACGGCGGGGCGCGGCAGCCCGGTATCATCGTCTCGGACACCATGCGTGCCGTCAAGCGGGGTGAGCGTCGCAGCCATTTCAACATGGAACTTATACGGGCCATGGAGCAGGCGCTGGGCCGTGGCGAGCAGGTTATGCTGTTCCAGAACAGGCGCGGTTTCTCGCCTTTCGTTTCGTGCCGCGAGTGCGGGTGGACTATGCGCTGCCCGCACTGCAACGTCACGCTCTCGCTGCACAAGTCGTCGGGGCGCATGGAGTGCCACTATTGCGGATATACGGCCCCTGTACCGCGTGTATGCCCGCAGTGCGGTACGGCTGATCCTGCGCCGATGGGCTTCGGTACGGAACGGGTCGAGGAGTGTATCGCTGATCTCTTTCCCGAGGCGCGCGTATCGCGTCTGGACCGCGACACCTCCACCTCGGAGAGCGCCTACAACCGCATAATCAAGGACTTCGAGAGCGGCCGCAGCGACATCCTCGTCGGTACGCAGATGATTACCAAGGGGTTCGACTTCGGACACGTCTCGGTCGTGGGCATACTCAATGCCGACAACCTGTTGAACAGCCCCGATTTCCGCTCTTCGGAGCGGGCCTTCCAGCTCATGACACAGGTGGCGGGGCGTGCCGGCCGCCGTGAGACGGGCGGCACGGTGGTCATACAGACTTCGGAGCCGGATAATCCCGTGGTGCGGTGGGTTGCGGCGGGGGACTACGAGGCCATGGCGCGCAGCGAACTGACCGAACGCCATACGTTCAGTTATCCGCCCTATTCGCGGCTTGTCAGGCTGACGCTGCGCGACCGCGACACCGCCCGCCTGCGCGAGGGGGCTCTGTGGCTTGCTGCGGCGTTGCGCGAGCGTTTCGGCAGACGGGTCTTCGGTCCGGTGGCCCCGCCCGTAGACCGCGTACGCGGGGTCTTCATCATTCAGATCATGCTTAAGATCGAGAGCGGTCGGCCCGTGTCGCGGGCGCGGGAGTTGTTGCGCGGGTGCCTTAAGGATATGTCGGCCGAGGAGAGGCTGCGGCAGATAAACATTGCGGTGGATGTCGATGTTCAGTGACATAGCGGCCGATGTGGCGTCGCTCATCTTTCCGCGCACGTGCCCCGTGTGCGGCGGGCCTTTGGCGCGCCGCGGAGGCGTCGTATGCCCGATGTGCGAGATCACGGCGCCGCTTACGAACCTGTGGCTCGAGCACGACAATGCCATGAGCCGCAAGTTCTGGGGATTGCTTCCCGTCGAGCAGGCCTCGGCATTCTTCTGGTTCGTTGAGGGGAGCGCATGGCGCGGGGCGGTGCACCGTTTCAAGTATTCGGGCGCGTGGCGTACGGCATACGAGTTGGGACGCTGGTATGGCGCCTGCATGAAGGAGGGAGGGTTGTACGGTACGGTAGATGTCGTGGTTCCCGTGCCGCTGCATCCGCGCAGACTGCTCATGCGGGGATACAACCAATCGGAACATCTTGCCGACGGCATTGCCCGTGAGCTGGGGGTCGGTGTGGAGCGCCATTGCGTCCGCCGCCACCGTTACAATTCGAGCCAGACGACACGCACGGCGCACGAGAGGTGGGATAATGTCGAGGGCATATTCTCGGTGCGGCATCCCGAGCGGTTGGCGGGGCGCCATGTGCTGCTTGTGGACGACGTCTTCACCACGGGCGCTACGGTCGTCTCGTGCGGCAGCGCCGTCATGTCTGCGGCCGAGGGGGCAAGGTTGAGCGTGGCGGTGCTGGCTGTGCCGCGCAACAGTCTGGGCATTAAGCCATAGTTGCGTTCCGAAGGACGCCGCGCGGCGCGAAATATGGAAAAACGCCTTGCTGTTCGGCGGAAATTGTATAATTTTGGAACTTGAATATCATACCCCTTTTTATGGCAAAGGAATTTACTCCGTCGGCCTCCAACAGGGCCGCTTACGATAAACTCGCCGACATGCCCGTGGCTGGCGTGGTGCCGCCGCAGGCTGTGGAGCTTGAGGAGACGGTGCTCGGCGCCCTCATGCTGGAGAAGGACAGCATAATCGCCGTGCAGGAGTATATCACGGCCGATGCCTTCTACACCGAGGAGCACAGGCTCATATACAAGGCTATAGAGTCCCTGTCGGCGGAGCTTAAGCCTATAGACCTCTATACGGTGACCGAACGCCTGAAGGCGCGCAAGGAGCTCAAGAAGGTGGGCGGCGCGGCTTACCTCGCGCAGCTGACGCAGAAGGTGGGGTCGGCGGCCAATGTGGAGTTCCATGCCAAGATCATTGCACAGAAATATGTCCAGCGCGAGTTGATACGCTCCGCCACGGAGATACAGCGCCGCTCCTACGATGAGGATCAGGATGTGACCGATCTGATAGGGTTTGCCGAGAGCGAGATATTCAAGGTCGCCGAAGGCCACGTCAAGCGTTCGGTGCAGAATGCCAAGGATGTGCTGGCGAAGGCTCTGGCACAGATCGAGCAGGCGAGCAAGAACACCAGCGCCTTCAACGGCGTGCCGTCGGGTTTCATGGCTATCGACCGCGTGACTTTGGGATGGCAGCCGTCAGACCTGATAATCGTAGCGGCGCGCCCGTCGATGGGAAAGACGGCCTTCGTGCTCTCCATGGCGCGCAACATGGCCATCGACCACGAGGCGTCCGTCGCTTTCTTCTCGCTCGAAATGTCGGCCGTGCAGTTGATGATGCGGCTTATCGTGGCCGAGACGGGGTTGAGCGGTACCGATATAAAGAGCGGCCGTCTGACGCCCGAGCAGTGGCGCCATCTCGAAAGTGCCACGAAACCTCTTGGTACGGCTCCGCTGTATATTGACGACACGCCGGCGTTGTCGGTCTTCGAGTTCCGCTCGAAGGCTCGGCGCCTGAAGATACACCACGACATCAAGATCATCGTCATCGACTACCTGCAGCTCATGACCGGCAATCAGGACTCGAAGGGCAACCGCGAGCAGGAGGTGGCTTTCATCTCGCGTACGCTCAAGGCTATAGCCAAGGAGCTGGATGTGCCCATCATAGCGTTGTCGCAGCTGAACCGTTCGACCGAAACGCGCGGCGGCTCGAAGCGTCCGCAGCTGTCGGACCTGCGCGAGTCGGGCGCCATTGAGCAGGATGCCGACATCGTGGCTTTCATACACCGCCCCGAGTATTACGGTATCAACACCGACGAGAACGGCATGCCTACGGCCGGTATGGCGGAGATCATCATCGCCAAGCACCGTAACGGTGCCGTGACGGACGTGAAGCTGCGCTTCCTGAAGGATCAGGCGCGTTTCGCCGACATGGATGCCGACGAGAATTCCACGGCGGCGGATCCCATGGGGAGCGTGTCCTACAACCAGATCTCGAGCAGCGCGAACGGCCCCGAGGGCGGTTTCGGCCCTATGTCGGGAGGTTTGGGGGCGTCGATGGCGGGCAACGAGTTCGGGCTGGACCAAGGGCCGCTGAATGTCGATCGTCAGGCTCCGCTGTCGGACGACGTGCCGTTCTGACGGACATGCGGCGTGCCGGCCCCGGCCGGCGGGTGATTATGCCGGCGGCTGTGCGGGGTAAATGAATGCAAGAGGTGAATACAAGATAAACAGGGGCGTATGGTAGTTCGCAGCTATACGGGTACGGTTATAGGTATCGGTGCCGTAGGGGTGTCGGTCGAGGTGAGCGTCACGGGCGGAGGGTTGGGCCTCTTTCTGGTGGGACTGCCCGACAATGCCGTGCGCGAGAGCGAGCAGCGCATACGTTCGGCTTTCGAGAACGGGGGCTTCCGCATGACGGCGCGCAAGTGCGTGGTGAACCTTGCTCCGGCCGACCTGCGCAAGGAGGGGTCGGGTTTCGACCTGCCCATTGCCGTTGCCATCCTTGCCGCTACGGAGCAGGTGGCGGCAGAGCGACTAACGGACTCGGCTTTCGTGGGAGAACTGTCGCTCGACGGCGGTGTGCGTGGCGTGCGCGGCGTGCTGCCCATTGCGGCCGCGGCGCGAGAGCAGGGGTTGCGGCGCATATATGTGCCGCGCGAGAATGCCGCCGAGGCGGCCGTCGTGGAGGGCATCGATGTGCTGGCTGTCGAGCGTCTGTCGCAGGTGGCCGCGTCGCTCAACGGCGCGGAGGAGATAGCGCCCGAACCGAGGCATGCGTATTCGGCAGAGGATGAGGCGCCCTATGGTGAGGATTTCGCCGATGTGAAGGGTCAGTCATTCGCCAAACGGGCACTGGAGATAGCCGCTGCGGGCGGTCATAACGTGATAATGATTGGCCCTCCCGGGTCAGGCAAGACGATGCTGGCGCGGCGCATGCCATCGATCCTGCCGCCGATGACGGCAGCGGAGGCGCTGGAGACCACCAAGATACACTCCGTGGCGGGAAAGCTGGGTATATGCCGCGGCCTGATGACGCACCGTCCGTTCCGTGCGCCGCACCACCTGGCCTCGCCCGTGGCCCTCATAGGCGGCGGGCAGAACCCGCAGCCGGGGGAGGTGTCGCTGGCGCATAACGGCGTGCTGTTTCTGGACGAGCTGCCCGAGTTCGGGCACAACGTGCTGGAGGTGTTGCGGCAGCCGCTCGAGGACAAGCGCATAACAATCTCGCGGGCGCGGTATGCTGTCGACTATCCGTCGAACTTCACGCTTGTGGCGTCGATGAACCCATGCCCGTGCGGTTTCTACAACCACCCGACGAAAGAGTGTACGTGTACGCCTTCGGCCGTGCGGCGGTATATGGGACGCATCTCCGGCCCGTTGTTGGACCGTATAGACCTGCATGTGGAGGTGACGCCGGTTTCGCGCGAAGAGATGTCGGCGACGGCCGCGGCCGAGAGCAGCGCTTCGATACGGCGCCGCGTGATGGCGGCGCGGGAGATACAGTCGGCGCGTTTTGCCGGTACGGGCATACATACCAACACGATGATGACGCCGTCAATGTTGCGCCGCTTCTGTTTCCTGACCTCGGAGGCGCGGGCTCTGCTCGAACGGGCCATGGACCGTCTGCAGTTGTCGGCGCGCGCCTACGACCGTATAATCAAGGTGTCGCGGACGATCGCCGACCTCGCGGGGACGGAGCAGATACTTCCGCAGCACGTCTCGGAGGCCATAACCTACCGTTCGCTCGACCGCGAGGGGTGGGGGCGTTGAGGTGGGTTTGTTTTGTGACCGCCCGTGGAGGGCGGAGTAGTGTCCGCCGAGGCGGGCCGAGAAACTATACGAACGGAAATATGAAAAAACGTGTTATACTCTCAGGCGGCGGCACGGGCGGGCATATCTATCCCGCGGTAGCCGTAGCCGAGGCACTTCGGCGCAAGTGGGGCGGCGATGTGGAGCTGTTGTTCGTCGGTGCCGAAGGCAAGATGGAGATGGAGAAGGTGCCGGCGCTGGGATACCGCATCGTAGGGCTCCCGATAGCAGGGCTGCAGCGACGGCTCGATCCGAAGAACCTGCTGGTACCATTTAAGGTTGTGCGCAGTGTTGCGGCGGCGCGCGGCATCATACGCGACTTCTCGGCCGATGTGGTTGCCGGCTTCGGCGGCTATGCCAGTGCCCCCGTGCTGTGGGCGGCGCAGCGTATGGGTGTGCCGACCGTGATACAGGAGCAGAACTCGTACGCCGGCGTGACGAACAAGATCCTTGCCCGTCGCGCCTGCCGTATATGCGTCGCCTATGACGGTATGGAGCGTTTCTTCCCTGCCGACCGCATCGTCAAGACGGGCAACCCGCTGCGCGGCAACTTCTCGCGCGCGGCGGCGAAGCGGCCCGAGGCGCTGGAGTATTACGGGTTGCGGGCCGACCTGCCCGTGGTGATGGTCGTGGGGGGATCGCTCGGAACGCGTTCGCTCAACGAGATGATGAAGTCGTGGATTGCGACGCTGGACGGCGAGGCTCCGGTGCAGGTGCTGTGGCAGACCGGAAAGTATTATGAGGCGGAGATGCGCGCCTTTCTGGCGGAGCACCCCGTGCGCAATATCTGGCAGGGAGCCTTCATCGACCGCATGGACTACGCCTACGAGGTGGCTGACGTAGTGGTGTCGCGCAGCGGCGCCTGCACCGTCTCGGAGCTCTGCCTTGTGGGCAAGCCGGTGATATTCGTCCCCTCGCCCAATGTGGCGGAGGATCACCAGACACGCAATGCCGAGGCCCTTGTTGCGCGCGATGCCGCCGTCATGGTGCGCGATGCCGAGGCGGTGCGGTGCGGCATGGAACGCGCTTTGGAACTGTTGTCGGACAGCAGGCGGCTGAAAGCGCTTGCCGGCAATATAGCGGCGCTGGGTGTGCCCGATGCGGCGGAGCGCGTGGTGCGGCAGATCGAGAAAGTGTGGTAAAACCGAGAGAAACGGATTATCGATATGAAACGTTATCCTAACATATACTTCCTCGGCATCGGGGGGATCGGAATGAGCGCCTTGGCGCGCTATTTCCTGCACGAAGGGTGCCGTGTTGCCGGGTACGACCGTACGGAGTCGCACCTGACGGACGAGCTGGCGCGCGAAGGCGCCGTCATCACCTACGAGGACGGTGTGGAGAATATCCCCGCGGCATTCCGCGACCCGTCGGTGACGATGGCGGTATTCACTCCGGCGGTGCCGCACGACCATCCGCAGATGCGGTTCTTCGCCGAAGGAGGCTTCCTTCTGGAGAAACGGTCGCAGATGCTGGGACACCTGTCGGAGGGCAAGTATGTGATGGCTGTGGCCGGCACGCACGGCAAGACCACCACCTCGACCCTCATAGCATGGATCAACCGCGTGGCCACGGGCGGCGGCAGCGCCTTTCTGGGCGGCATATCGAAAAATTTTGCCGGCAACCTCGTCCTCGGTGCTGGCGACCGCCTCGCCGTCGAGGCCGACGAATTCGACCGTTCGTTCCTGCGGCTGCGGCCCGATGTGGCGGTCATAACGTCTGTCGCTCCCGACCACCTCGACATATACGGCACCTTCGAGGCCGTACGCGAGGCTTTCGGGCAGTTTGCCGGTCTGGTAAGGCCGAACGGACACATAATCCTCAAGCGGGGTGTCGATATCGACCTGCCGGCAGAGGGTGTGAGCGTATGGCGTTACTCGTGCGACGAGCCGTGCGATTTCCATGCCGCGAACATGCGGCCGGCCGGAGGCGGGTATTACGATTATGACATAATGACGCCGTCGGGTGCCGTCGGAGGTTGCCGGACGGGTGTTCCGGGTTGGGTGAATGTCGAAAACTCGGTTGCGGCCGTCGCGGCAGTATGGTGTGCTGCGCAGGCCCGCGGCGAAGCTTTCGACCACGACGCCGTGCGCCGCGCGCTGGCCTCGTTCGAGGGGGTGAAGCGCCGCTTCGAGTTCTATGTCAATACTCCGAGGCAGGTGTATATGGACGACTACGCCCACCATCCCGAGGAGCTGGAGGCGGCGATACGGTCGGTGCGCGGTATGTTCCCCGCGCGCAAGCTGACGGCAGTGTTCCAGCCGCATCTATACACCCGTACGCGCGACTTGTGTGACGGGTTCGCCGCGGCGCTGTCGCTCGCCGACGAGGCGGTGCTGCTGCCGATATACCCTGCGCGCGAGGAGCCTATCGCGGGCGTTACGTCGCAGATCATAGCCGATCGGGTGGCGGTGCCGTGCTATATGGTGGAACGCGAGGCGTTGCCCGCATGGCTGTCGAAGGCCGAGACGGATGTGGTGGTGACGTTCGGAGCGGGTAATATAGACGCCTGCTGCGAGGCTGTGGCGGAGGTGCTGCGGCGTAAGGGATGATTGGGGGCAAGGGGAGATTACGGATATGCGCAGATTCGCAAATATAGGCTTGACGCTGTTCCTGTGGGCGTTCGTGGCGGGGTTCGTGTTCTACTTCGGCCACCGTGCCGACATGCACAGGGCCGAGACTGCGGTGCGGTCGCTCGAGGTGGTCGTCGAGGACAGCGTGCGCAACGAATCTCTGGTGACGGGCGAGCTTGTGCGCAACTGGATCGCGCGCGGCAAGATCGCGACCGTTGGCGAGCCGCTGGATCGGGTCGATCTGGCGGGTATCGAGCGTGTGGTGCGGCAGAAGGGGTTTGTCGACCGCGTGAACGCCTATGTCTCCTACGACGGGGTGTTGCGCGTGGAGGTGTCGCAGCGGCGACCGGCATTGCGGTTGCGCGTGGACGGCTACGACAGTTATGTCACGGCCGACGGCTTTGTTTTCCCCGCGCCGACGTTGACGGCGGTATACGTTCCTGTGGTTACGGGCAGTTACGTGCCTCCCGTGCCGGCGCAGTATGTGGGCTATGCGGGGGATTACATAGCGTCGCTCGTCGAGCAGTCGGAGGCGCGGATCGTGGAAATGCAGCATGAGAAGGTGCCGTTCTTCGAGAAGGAGAAGGAGATCGCCGATTCGGTCAGGGCGGTGCGGCGCATGCTTATCAAGAAGGGTATCTTCGAGAGCCATGACAACTTCGACGAGAGGGTTGCGCGCCTGCGTGCCCACAAGGCCGACCTGCGGCGGAAATACCGTTACGAGGAGCGTGAAAACGAGCGCCGTATCGATGCCGTGACGGCGCGTCAGGAGGCCGAACGCGAGAATCAAAAAAAGTTACATAAAAGATATGAAGATTTCCTCAAACTGATTAACTTTGTAAAATATATAGAAGAGGATTCGTTCTGGAGTGCCGAAATCGTGCAGATCGTGGCCGTAACCATCAGCAACGGCGATCTGGAGGTGGAGCTGGTACCCCGTACTGGCGACCATACGGTACTGTTCGGGGCGATAGAGGATGTGGAGGAGAAGTTCGACAGACTGCTGGCGTTCTACGAGAACGGCCTCGGCAATATCGGGTGGGAGAACTATCGTACCATCTCGGTCAAATACAAGGGGCAGGTGGTGTGCCGCAAATGATCCGGGGCGGCCGTGCGATGCGGCCACCCTCCGTATGTTTGAAAACAAAACAAGAAGAGCATAGTGGATAAGGTGGACAAGAGGAGTTACGTTATAGCGGTCGATGTGGGCTCGTCCAATGTGGTCGTGGCTGTCGGTACTGTGGCCGAGGGCGGTGTGCTGAACATCGAGACTGTGGTTTCGGAGCCTACCGAGGGCGTCTCGGCCGGCATGGTCGACAACAGCAAGTCTGTGGGCATGGCCTTGCGCCGTGCCCGCGAGCGTGCCGAGAAGGATGCCGGTATCACCATTACCGATGCATATGTGGGCATTTCGGGCAAGTTCGTGCGCAGTGCGCGCTATACCGACCACGTCTTCGTCGAGGATGTGGACAACTGCATCTCGCAGCGCGATGTGAACGCCCTGATGGAGCGCATGCGCAACGTCAAGGCGGCCGACGGCGAGGTGATAATGGACCTCTTCCCCATAAGCTACCGCGGCGATACGGGTGCCGAAATGAAGAACCCCGTGGGATGCTACAGCAAGCAGCTCTCGTCGACCTACAACTTCATTCTCTGCGAGCACATGGCCAAGGACCGCCTGCGCCGCGTCTTCCTCGACGCCGGCATCAAGATCAAGGGCATGTTCGCCAACGGCGCCGTCGTGGCCGACTCGGTTGTATCGACAGACGAAAAGGAGGAGGGCGTGGCTGTTGTAGACATCGGCGGCGGCGTAACCGACGTGGCCATATATTACGGCGGTGCATTGCGCCATGTGGTCTCGATACCCATAGGCGGTTCGGCCGTAAACGGGGATATACGCGCCTACGGCATACCCGAAAAGCAGGTCGAGAAGCTCAAGACACGCTACGGCTCGGCCGTGGTGGCGCTTACGCCCGACGACATAATTCAGGTGCGCAGCAGTAGCCGGTCGCTCAAGTCGATCCTGCGGCTCAATCTGGCCGCCGTGATCGAGGCGCGCATGACCGACATTGCGGAGTATGTGTGGAACGAGATCCGCGAAGCCGGTTTCGCCAAGAAACTCTCGGCCGGAATCGTCCTTACGGGAGGCGGTGCGGCACTGAAGAATGCCGACGAACTCTTCCACCGTGTCACGGGACAGGATGTGCGCGTGGCATGCGCCGAGATGGGTGTGGCGACCGAGTCGTTGGAGAAGGTGGCGTCGCCCGCCTTCACGCTTGCCGTGTCGATCCTCATCGACGGCGCGCAGGTCGGCCCCTGCCCGGTAGGCAACGTACGTGCCGAGGAGCCCGAGCGCAAGCCCGTACGGGCGGTGGAGAAGACGGCGGAGAACCCTGTGGCCGCTGCGGATGCGGCCAAGGCCCACGTTGCGGGAACAGGCGCTGTCACTGGCGCCGCTGCTGGCATGGCCGGTGCGGCGGCAGCCGCGAAGAGCGACCCTGCGGAGATTCCGGCAGATCCGGTCTCGGAGGATTACGACGATGATGACGATATCGATTCAAACGAGGGAGGATGGTTCTCGCGTCTGCGCGAAAAGGCGCGCCGGGCTTTCGATGAGGCATTCAAGAACCCCGATGAGAGTGACGATGGCGACGATTATTAAAGCAACTGTACAATGGAGGATTTGATGAATGAGCTCACGATGCCCCAAAAGGCATCTTCGATAATAACGGTGATAGGGGTAGGCGGCGCCGGCGGCAATGCCGTGAACCATATGTGGAACACGGGTATCAAAGGGGTTAATTTCCTGATATGCAACACCGATCAGCGTGCCATGGACAACTCTCCCGTCAAGGATAAGATACGTCTGGGGCACGACGGTCTGGGCGCGGGCAACGATCCCGAGCGCGGCCGTGAGGCTGCCGTGGAGTCGCTCGACCAGATCAAGCAGTATATCGAGGGATCGGGTACGCGCATGGTCTTCATCACTGCCGGCATGGGCGGCGGTACGGGTACGGGTGCTTCGCCCGTGATCGCGAAGCTGGCGCACGAGATGGGGCTGCTGACCGTAGCCAACGTCACTTCCCCCCTTACGGTCGAGGGACCGACGCGCTGTGAGCAGGCCGTCAAGGGTATCGAGGAACTGCGCAAGTATGCCGACTCGCTACTGGTGATAAACAACGAAAGCATACGCGAGATGTACGGCAAGTTGCCGATACGTCAGGCTTTCGGCAAGGCGGACGACATCCTCGCCGCCGCCACGAAGGGTATCGCCGAGATAATCACTGTCGAGAGCGCCCTTATCCGCGTCGATTTCGCCGATCTTGAGCGTGTGATGCGCGGCAGCGGCCGCGCGCACATGGGTGTGGCCTCGGCCGAAGGCGAGGGCCGTGCTCTGGAGGCGGCACGCCGTTCGCTATGTTCGCCGCTGCTGGACAACAATCTTATCTCGGGAGCAAAGAACATACTTATAAGCATCTCCGCCGCCAATATCGACGATGTGGCGTACGACGAGGCGATGGAAGTGCTCAATTACATACAGAGCTACGCCAGTTACAAGGACGAGGATGGTGTCGAGCATCGGGCCAATCTGATATGGGGCGCCAGCTCGAAGCCCATGCCGGAGAATGTGCTGGAGGTTGTTGTCGTGGCCACGGGTTTCAGTGATGACGAGCCTGTGCGCAGGACACCCGCGCCGGCACCATTCGCGCAGCAGCCTTTCGATGTGGACATCGTTCCCGTTGACGATACGGACGAGGAGCCGCGTGTGGAGCCGTCGCCGGCTGCCGTACCATCCTCACCGGCCGCTGTGCCGCAGGTGGCGCGCCACCACGCGCCGGCGCCGGCGGTGTTGGACCGCAAGCCGTCGAAATACAGCAACATCGAGGCCGAGATACGGACTCCGGCCTTCAAGCGCCGCAACGTGATGTTCGTCATTGAGCAGAACGACGGTGTCACGCGCCGCAAGGAGGTGCTGCGTGACGACCGCGCCGAGCAGGGTGACGAGCACAAGAAGAACTACGACACGCCGCTCTTCTGACGGCGGGTTGTGGCGGCAGAACTTAAATGTTTGAATTTTTGGAATCTACGGCTATCACATATCTGGGTTTCACGTCCGAGGCGGGCGTGATGCTCGCCATTACGTTGATTCTGCTGACCGTCTCGGCTTTGGTTTCGGGATCCGAGGTGGCGTTTTTCTCGCTCACGCCGAAAGAGCTGCAGCGCATGTCGCAAAGCTCGGACCCGCGTGACAGGTTGATCGTATCGCTGCTGTCGAATGTCGACCGCCTGCTGGCGACGATTCTGGTGACGAACAATCTGGTTAACATATGTATCGTCATTCTCTCTTCGAACGTGATGAACTCGTTGTGGCACTTCGCTCGCTACGAATTCCTCTTCAAGACGGTGTTCGTGACGTTCCTGCTGCTGCTTTTCGGTGAGATCCTGCCGAAGGTGCTGGCGCAGACGGTCCCCATCCCTTTCGCCCGTGCCGTGGCGTATCCGGTCAGGGCCTTCAGCTGGCTGTGCTATCCAGCCACATACGTGCTGATACGTGCGGGAGGAAGGTTGAGCCGTCTGGCAACGCATAATGTCGAGATCTCGATGGAGGATCTGGCCGATGCTGTCGACCTGACGCGCACCTCCTCGAACGAGGAGCACAAGATGCTGTCGGGCATAGTCAATATGGTCAATACCGAGGTCGAAGAGATCATGCGCCCTCGTATCGACATCACGGCGCTCGACATGAATTCGGGCTACGACGAAGTGAAGCGCGTGATCATCGGGTCGGGCTACTCGCGCATACCGGTCTATGACGAGGATCTGGACGATATAAAGGGCGCGTTGTACGTGAAGGACCTGCTGCCGTATATCAACAGAGGTGACGATTTCGAGTGGCAGAAACTTCTGCGCAAGATATATTTTGTCCCCAAACACAAGAAGATCGACGACCTGTTGCGGGATTTTCAGGAGAACAAGATCCATGTGGCCATCGTCGTGGATGAATACGGCGCCACGCAGGGCCTCGTCTCTCTGGAGGATATACTCGAGGAGGTCGTGGGAGAGATCACCGACGAGAGCGATTCGGAGGAGACCTTCTACCATCGTATCAATGCCAACACATATCTGTTCGACGGCAAGACGCATATTGTCGATTTCGAACGTGTCCTCGACATGGAGGACGATGCCATGTCCGATGTGCAGGGACGTGCCGAGACGTTGGCGGGGTTGATGCTCGAACTCAAGCGCGACCTGCTGCGCAAGGGCGACACGGTGGAGACGCACGGCGTGCGTCTGACGGTGGACAGAATGGATGGCCGCCGTGTGGACAAGATAAAGGTCGTTGTGAGCAATGATGACGGATCGGAATGACGGTATATATCCGGCCGGCGGGCGGAGGGTGCTTCTGACAGGGCCGATACCGCCGGAGGCGGAGCTTGCGGCGACGGCGCACGACGAGGACCTGCGTGCGGCCGCCGTTTTCGCTTCGGAACACCGCCGCCGCGAGTATCTGGCATGGCGGGCGTTGCTCTACGGCTATATGGGCGATGGTGCGCGTGTCTCGTACGACGATGCCGGAGCCCCGTGCCTCGTCTCGCATCCCGACATTTATGTGAGCGTATCGCATTGCCGCGATATGGTGGCCGTGGCATTGTCCGACAGGCGCTGCGGCGTCGATATGGAGCGTGCCGACCGCGATTTCTCAAAGGCTGCACCGCGCTTTCTCGACGATGCTGAGCGGTTGCTGTCCGAAGACACCCGTCTTGCTGCCGCCGTGTGGTGTGCGAAGGAGTGCCTCCTCAAAATGTACGGACGCCGCGGCCTCGATTTCCGGCGCGACATCCGTATCTGCAGTGTCGATTTCGACGGCGGACATATCTGCGGCGGCGTCACGGGCGGCGCGACGGTTGAGATGCGGATGCGCTTCACGCCTGACGGCCACGTCGTGGTGTATTTCGTATAAAGGTCGCGGAGCTGCGGCGCAAGGTCCGTTTTGGGGTAATAATCGTTGGGATATAATTAAAATTTTGTAATTTTGCGGCGATGAAAGAACAGGATTCTCCGCTATCTTTAGGAACAGACGATCTGTCGTCGCTGCTCAAGAGGTATGCGATGCCGGCTATCATAGCCATGGTGTCGTCGTCGCTCTACAACATGATCGACAGTATATTTATCGGTCACGGCGTGGGCCCGATGGCGATATCGGGTTTGGCACTGACCATGCCCTTGATGAACCTTGCCGCAGCCTTCGGCGCAATGGTCGGGGCGGGTTCGGCGGCCCTCACCTCCATACGCCTCGGTCAGGGCAACAAACCTGCCGCCGAGATGATTCTCGGCAACGTCGTACTGCTCAATATCTCGATGGGTATCATCTTCATGGTGCTCGGGCTCTATTTTCTGGACGACCTGCTCTACCTGTTCGGCGCCAGCGGGAATACGATAGGCTATGCGCGCGACTTCATGAGCGTCATCCTCATGGGCAATGTCATCACGCACCTATATCTGGGACTGAACAACCAGTTGCGCGTTTCGGGGTATCCGCGCAAGTCGATGTACGTGATGCTCGTATCGGTGGGTGTCAACGTGGTGCTTGCGGCACTCTTCATATTCGTTTTCGGATGGGGTATCAAGGGCTCGGCGCTGGCGACCGTGATTGCGCAGATGGTATCGCTGGCGATACAGATAGTGCATTTTTCCCGCGCCGACAGCTTCCTGCATTTCCGCCGCGGAATATTCCGTTTCAAATGGGAAATCATAAGGAATATCATAGGTATAGGCATGGCGCCGTTCTTCATACAGTCGTGCGCCTGCGTGGTGGTGATCCTCATTAACAACGCCCTGCGTGACCACGGCGGCGACCTCTATATCGGCGCTTACGGTATCGTCAACCGCGTCGCATTCCTCTTCGTGATGGTGGTGATGGGACTGAACCAAGGCATGCAGCCTATCGTAGGGTATAATTACGGAGCAGAGAAGTACGACCGTGTGATCAAGGTTCTGGGCATGACCATAGGCTGGGCAATGGCCATCACGACGGTGGGATTCATCGTGAGCGAGGTATTCCCTTATGCCGTCGTGCACCTCTTCGTGAGCGAGGATGGCAGCGGTGAGGCTACGGCGCTGATCGATGCCGCGGCGCACGGCCTGAAGATAATAATGATGCTATATCCCGTCGTGGGTTTCCAGATAGTCGTTGGCAACTTCTTCCAATACATAGGCAAGGCGAAGCGGGCCATATTTCTGTCGCTGACGCGGCAGATGCTCTTCATTATACCGCTGCTGCTTGTCCTGCCCGAATTCTGGGGAGTGGACGGTGTGTGGTATACCATGCCTATGGCGGACTGCGTGTCGGTGCTGTTGGCCGCTGCGCTTCTCTTTTCCCAGCTGCGGCAGTTCCGCCGCCAGATCGCCGCGCAGCGTTACGACCACATGTAGCGCCGACCCGATTTTTAGGCGGGGATACCCTGTTGTGCGCAGACTGTGTCGTTATCGCGGGGACGCGCCTGTATTGACGCCAGTGGGCGATATCGCTAAAAGAGTGCGGGCGGATGATCCGAAATCATCCGCCCGCATGGCTTTTACCAAGGCCCGGGTGTTACTTCAGGCCGATCTTCTTGAGGATCTCTTTGGGTACGACGTTCTTGTTGACCATGATATCCATTGTCTTGTACTCCACGAAGGGGCGCGAGAAATAGTAGAAACCGTCATAGGGAGGGCGTTCGCCCCATGAGTTCTGCACCTTGTAGAATGGAGAACCGTTCTGGTCGACGGCCGTGCCCACGATCACCATGCCGTGGTCGTCGGTGGTCTCGTAGTTGTCGAAAGCCTCCTGACGCATCTCCTGCGTGATGGTCCTCTCCTTGACGGGCTCGTTGAGGCTGTAGATGCGGGCCTCCTTCTCGGCGTTCGACAGTTTGCCCCACTTCTCGGCATCCGAGCCTACCATGTTCTTCTCCGCAACCTCGGGAATGACGCCTATGGCCTTGCCGCCGACAAAGCCCTTCTCGCTGACGTCGGTACCCCATGCCACGGGGTGCCCTTCGGCTATGGCGGCATCCACCACCTGCATCATCTCATCCAGAGGCACGTTGTATACCTCGCCCCAGAGCCAGTTGTCGGGGACCTCGATGACGAAGGTCTCGTAGAAGGGGTGGTGGGTATACGACGAGAACTCGATATAGTCGCTCATCTTGATGGGGAGCGACTCGGCGAAGGTCTTGGGCGAGTACTCCTTGCCCTCGTATGTGAAGGTTTCGGGGCGCGGGCCGAAGTAGGCGTCGAGGATGGCGTTCAGGCCGTCCTGCCATGCGGGTGTGAGCTTGCCGTTCTTGTTCTTGATGATGGCGTCGACGTATGCCTTGAGCACCTCGTCTATCTCGCCGAACTCGGGCAGCTCGGTGCCGTAGTTGAGGCCTTTGTACACCTCCTGCGGGACGATGCCGTACTCCTCGATGGCGTGCGTCACGTCATGGGCGGCGCCGCCCACGGCGAAGTTGAGCGAGCCGTGCAGGCGTACGTACTTGACGGCCTTCTCGAAGTAGATGTTGCGTACGACCCACATCTCCGAGAGCTTCACCTGCGGGCCGCCGGCACGCAGTATCTCCTCCTCGAGGAACGAGATGGTCGAGAAGCACCAGCAGGTTCCGCTGCGGTATTGGTTGGTGATTGGCACCGTCTGTACCGTTTTGGTGTCGGTGAATTTGTACCCCTCGGGGGTGTCGGTGTTCTGTGCTCCGGCCGTCAGCGCGGCGCCGGCCAGAACGGCAGTCAGAAGCATGGTAAATTTCTTCATAATCGTTATGGCTTTAAGGTTTGTGTTCCGGTATGGCTGTCGTTATTTCCTTTTGGAGGTCTTCACCGCTTCGAGACACTCCCCGTATGTCATATCTTCGGCCGTGCGTCCGTGCGGCATACGGTAATTCTTGCCTTTGTATGCGATATAGGCGCCGTAGCGGCCGTTCTTGATTATCATTTCGGGATCCTCGGCGAAGGTCTTGAGGGGTGTCGCCGCCGCTGCGGCCTGCGCCTTGTGCTGCTCGATGAGTTCCACGGCGCGTTCGGCGCTGATGGTGTAGGGGTCGTCGCCCTTGGCCAGCGATACGAACGACTTGCCGTAGCGGACGTAGGCGCCGTAGCGGCCTATGCCCACCACCAGCTCCTCTCCCCCGTAGGTGCCAAGATTGCGCGGCAGGGCGAAGAGGTCGAGCGCCTCCTCGAGTGTGATCGAGGCTATGAGCTGCCCCTTCTTGAGCGAGGCGAACCGGCTCTTCTGGCCTTCTGCGCCCTCGATCTCCACCATGGGACCGTAACGCCCGATGCGGGCCTTTACGGTGTGCCCCGTCGCGGGATCCGTCCCGAGTATGCGCACCTGTCCGCTCTTGTCGTTCTGCGTGCCGATGGCCTTGTCCACCATCTTGTGGAAGGGCCCGTAGAAGTCCTCTATCATTTGGCTCCACGTTATCTTGCCGTCGGCTATGCGGTCGAACTCCTTTTCGACGTTGGCCGTGAAGTTGTAGTCCATGATCTGCGAGAACTGCGACTCGAGGTAGTCGTTCACAAGCATGCCGATGTCGGTGGGGGAGAGGCGGTTCTTCTCCTTGCCGTAACTCTCTGTGAGGTTCTTTTCGGTGATTTTGCCTGTGGTGCCGAGTGTCAACTGAACGTAGCCGCGGCGCTGCTCCTCGCGGTTCTGCTTGACGACATAGCCGCGGTTGATTATTGTCGTGATGGTCGGGGCGTAGGTCGAGGGGCGCCCTATGCCGAGCTCCTCGAGCTTCTTCACGAGCGACGCCTCGTTGTAACGTGCCGGGGCCGCCGTGAAACGCTCCGTTGCCGTCACCTGCGTCGCCTCCACCTTTTCGCCTTCCGTAAGTTTGGGAAGGGTGCCCTCGGTGTTCTCCGACTGCTCGTCGTCGGTCGATTCGGAGTAGAGGCGCAGGAAACCGTCGAAACGCGTCACCTCACCAGTTGCGGCGTACAGCCACGGCGTGCCGTCCACTCCGATCGTTATCGACGTGCGGTTGATCTCGGCGGCGACCATCTGCGAGGCCACCGTGCGCTTCCATATCAGTTCGTAGAGCCGTTTCTCGGCTGTGGTGCCCTCGATGTGCATGCGGTCGATATACGACGGGCGTATCGCCTCGTGTGCCTCCTGCGCACCTTTGGTTTTGGTCTTGTAGTTGTGCGCGGCCGAATATTTTTCGCCGAAGAGAGCCGTGATCTCGGCCTTGCACTGCGCTATGGCCTGTTGCGAGAGGTTCACCGAGTCGGTACGCATGTATGTGATGAGACCCTGCTCGTAAAGGTGCTGTGCCACCGTCATGGTCTGTGCCACCGACATACCCAATTTGCGTCCCGCCTCCTGCTGCAGCGTCGAGGTGGTAAAGGGCGCGGCGGGATAGCGTTTCGCCGGCTTCTCCTCGACCCGTGTTACGGTGTAGGTCGCTCCGATGCTCTTTTTCAGGAACTCCTCGGCCTGCTCCTTGGTTTCGAAGCGGTTTCCGAGCTCTGCCTTGAAGAGGGTCTTGTTCTCGTCGTCCGTGCGGTAGAACTGTGCCACCACACGGTAGTAGGGCGTCGAGCGGAACGATATGATCTCGCGCTCGCGTTCCACGATCAGGCGCACGGCCACGCTCTGCACGCGGCCTGCCGAGAGCGACGGTTTGACCTTCTTCCACAGTACGGGCGAGAGCTCGAAGCCGACGATGCGGTCGAGTACGCGGCGTGCCTGCTGGGCGTTTACCAGATTCATGTCTATGGTGCGGGGGGTCTCGATGGCGTGGAGTATTGCCGGTTTGGTTATCTCGTGGAAGACGATGCGTTTGGTCTTGTCTACGGGCAGTTCGAGCACCTCGGCCAGATGCCACGCTATGGCTTCTCCCTCGCGGTCCTCATCGGATGCCAGCCACACCGTGTCGACCTTTTTCGACAGTTTCGACAATTCATCCACCACCTTGCGCTTGTCGGGCAGGATTTCATAGTCGGGGGCGAAGTGCGCGTCGAGGTCTATACCCAGCCCCTTTTTCGACAGGTCGCGTATGTGGCCGAAACTCGATTTGACGACATAGTCCTTCCCGAGGAATTTCTCTATGGTTTTGGCTTTCGCCGGAGACTCTACTATTACTAAGTTTTCCTGCATTGTAATCCTTTGTTCGTTTAGACGACAAAACCTAAGCCGTAAAACTTAGGTTTGCCGTATTCGTATCGTTGTCTCTATTTCACGAGCGTGTATGTAAGTTCGAGACGTATGCTTGCGGGGTTTATCGTGTAGTCGCCACCCTGAATGACGGAACGGTTGAACGTATACTGGTCGTAGGCCGTGGGTCCGAGGTATATCGTCGTGCCGTTGACCTTGGAGTAGTCTATATTGCCGCTGCCGTCGGGCTCGAGCGCGAGCACCTCGTTGACGATGGCCTGTATGTACGACGATATGTTCATCTTGTAGCAGCCCAAACTGCGGTTTATGTAGCCGTCGTATGCGAGCGTAGCGCCCGACAGCTCTTGTGTGTAGAGGTAGTCCGCCACAGGAGTGAGCTGCTTGTAGTTGGTGTACATGCCGAGCCGCGGTAACGACACCTCATAGGTCTCGGCCATGGTTATGGGGTCGAGTTTGGTGTAGTCGTAGTCCGATTTTTCGAAATAAATGCTCAGGCTGGCCTGATTGATGGCGGCGGCCGTGTAATCCTCGTCGCCGCTGTGTATGTTGCGCAGCGAGGCGAGGAACTCGTCCGTAAACTTCAGCTCCGTTATGACGCCGCCGCAGCCGTCGATGTATCCAAACTCTACCTGCGGCCGGTTCTCGTTCGTCTCGTCGAAGGCGATCGAGCCGAATTCGGCGTTCGTAAAGTCGAAGTCGACGCTGTTGGCGCTGACGTTGCCCATGGATGCGCTCTCGAGTTTGAAGTAATACGTGTAGTCCAATGTGTCGGCTATGATGTCGGCGTCGGCGCCCATGTTGCGCGTACGGCCCAGAAGCTCGAATCCCGTAGACGTGGGATCGAATGCGGCGACCGAACCTTCGCCTTCGGCGATACTCGTCTCCGCCGGCTCGATGTAGAGCCCCTTGAAATTGTGGATGAACGCCGAATCGCTGCTATATGCCTCTACGTTGTGCGTGGCCATACCGTCCCAGTCGCTGTCCTCGGTGTTGATGCACCATATCCTGTTGATAAAGGCCCTCGTTTCGGGGGTCTCTTCCATGCGCACCGATGTCGACGAGGGGTATACGCCCTTGTCCGGATCGGGGAAATTGAAAGTGAAGATGGGTTTTGCGTCTGCCTCGATATGTCCCTCCTTGCGTGCGTCGTACGAGATATAGAATGTCGAGTCTTCAGACTCCTCGTTGACGAGGTCCGACGTGAGGGCGTAGACGTTGTATCTTATCGGTTTGGTAGAGTCCCCGGCGAAGGTGTCGACCGAGAAGCGGAACATCGCCGAGTCGTATATGGGCCTGAAGCCGAAACCTACGGTATCGACAACGCCGCGGGCGAACGTGAACTGGCTGGCGAAGGCGAGGCGGCGCATGCCGAAACGCTTGTCGTTCTGCAGGCCGAGATAGAGTGTGCCGAGTGACGACGACAGGAGCGAATCGGTGCGGTAGAGGCGTGTCTCGAATATCTTGCAGGGCGTATCTTCCTGATCCGCCTCGGCGAGTACACCGCCGCTGTATATGCGGTGGCGCATCTTCATCTGCTGGTTCCCGGGTGCGAGTTCCTCGCCCAACGTGTAGTCGGCGGTAGTGGTGCAGCCGCCGAGGGTTGCCATAGCTGCTACGGCTGCTGCCGCGGCGGCGGTGAAGATGCGGTTTAATCTATTGCAGTTCTTCATAGAATCTGTTGTAATTGTCGAAAAAGTCCTCTTCCTCCGGATTGCGGTATTCGAGTACGGGTTTGCCGCTGCTGCGGGCGTACTCTACCAGTTCCGGCGAAGCGCCGGCCGAAGCTACGGTTATGCCGTCGGCATAATCAATAACGAAACGATAGAGATTTTCGTATGAAGGTGTTGCAAGAATGGCGAGTTTTTCGTCCTTTACCCCCTCGTTGGCGATCTTTTCGGCGAAGTGCGCCTCCAGCGGTTCCTCGAAGCGGTCGTCGGCGATGGTGACGACGATCTTGACGTCGCGGAACAGCGGGTCGTCGTTGAAGACCTTTCTCAAGTAGACGGGCACCACAGCCGACATCCATCCCATGCAGTGCACCACCGTGGGCGACCAATTGAGCTTGCGCACCGTCTCCAGTACGCCGCGGGCGAAGAATATGGCTCTTTCGTCGTTGTCGGCAAAGGGGTTGCCGTCGGTGTCGGTGAGCACCGCCTTGCGGGCGAAGTAATCGTCGTTGTCGATGAAGTATATCTGTATGCGTGCCGCCGGTATCGACGCCACCTTGATTATGAGTTGGTGGTCGTTGTCGTCGATGATGAGGTTCATGCCCGATAGGCGTATTACCTCATGGAGCTGGTTGCGCCGCTCGTTGATGCACCCGTAGCGGGGCATGAACGTGCGGATCTCGTTGCCGCGCTCCTGCATCGCCTGCGCGAGACGTCGGCTCAGACCCGAAAGTTCGCTCTCCGGCAAGTAGGGCATGATCTCCTGACATACGTAAAGTATCTTGCGTGAAGCCATAACTTTTGGGGTAATTTACATTCCTTGCAAAGATACGAATTTTTTTCTAAAGAATCAGCATGGCGTCGCCGTAAGTGCCGAAACGGTACCCCTCCTCCTTGGCCACCCTGTAGGCGTTCATGACGAGGTCGTAGCCGCCGAAAGCCGCGACCATCATCAGCTGCGTGGAGAATGGCAGGTGGAAATTCGATACCATGGCGTCGCCCACGGTGAAGTCGTAGGGATGGAAGATGAACTTGTTGGTCCAGCCCTCCATGGGTTTGATCAGGCCGTTGGTCGATACCGCCGTCTCGACGGCGCGCATGACGGTGGTGCCTATGATCACCACCTTGTGGCCGTCGCGTTTGGCGGCGTTGACCTTGTCGGCGGCCTCTTCGGTTACGAAGAACTGCTCCGAGTCCATCTTGTGCTTCGAGAGGTCCTCGACATCCACCGTGCGGAAGTTGCCCAGACCCACGTGCAGCGTGATGAAGGCCGAATCGATGCCCTTTATCTCCATGCGCTTGAGCAGGTGTTTCGAGAAGTGCATGCCTGCCGTGGGGGCGGCGACGGCGCCCTCGTGCTTGGCGAAGATCGTCTGGTAGCGTTCGGCATCCTCGGGCTCCACCTTCTCGCGCACCCAGCGGGGAAGGGGTGTCTCGCCGAGGCGGTAGAGTGCCGCCTTGAATTCGTCGTACGAGCCGTCGAAGAGGAATCGCAGCGTGCGCCCCCGCGAGGTGGTGTTGTCGATCACCTCGGCACCCATCATGTCGTCATCGCCGAAATAGAGCTTGTTGCCTATTCGTATCTTGCGGGCGGGGTCTACCAGCACGTCCCACAGCCGCAGGTCGCGGTTGAGTTCGCGCAGCAGGAATATCTCTATCTCGGCGCCCGTCTTCTCCTTGTTGCCGTAGAGGCGTGCGGGAAAGACCTTCGTGTCGTTGAAGACGAAGATGTCCTTCTCCTCGAAATAGTCGATTATGTCTTTGAAGATGCGGTGCTCGATGGCTCCCGTGGCGCGGTTTATCACCATGAGCCGTGCTTCGTCGCGGTTTTCTGCGGGGTATTTTGCCAGCATGTCGGCCGTGAAATCGTACCCGTATTGAGACAGCTTCATAATTCTATGGCTTTACATTGGTCCGGAAAGACACAAATATCAATTTACAATACGTTATTTTCCGGATTTTGTTTCACATTGTGAGAGCTTTTCGAGAAAAAAGTCGAGGTTCATCGCATCCTCCGCCTTGAAACCCCCGCTGCGCGTGCGGCGCAGCGCCGTGAGGTATGCGCCGCTGTGGAGCTCCTCGCCTATTTCGGCGGCCAGCGACCGGATATAGGTGCCGCGGCTGCACCGCACGCGTATGTCCATGTGCGGCAGCTCGAAGCGTGTGATCTCCATTTCGTAGATGTTTACAAGGGCCTTGCGTACGGGGGCTTCCTCGCCGGCGCGGGCCATCTCGTAGGCACGCACGCCGTCGATCTTCTTGGCCGAGTATATCGGGGGCATCTGCAGGCGCTCGCCTGTGAGGCGCTGCAGCGCCTCACAGGCCGCTTCGCGCGTGATATGCTCATACGGATAGCGGCGGTCTACGGGGTGCTCCATGTCGAAACTCGGGGTTGTGGCTCCCAGTTCCAGCGAGGCGGTGTACTCCTTCTCCTCTGCTTGGAACGTGTCGACCATCTTTGTGGCGCGCCCTATGCATACTATAAGCACGCCCGTGGCCAAAGGGTCGAGCGTACCGGCGTGCCCCACCTTGATCTTCCTGTACTCTTTTTTGTTCAGGGTGAACTTTATCTTGCGTACCACGTCGGCCGAGGTCCAGCGCAGCGGTTTGTCGATGACGGCGACATAGCCTTCGGCGAAGTCCACTCCTCCAAGGTCGAGAGTCTGTTCCATGCAGGTGTTATGCGAATGATCCTATGAGGGTTATGGCGCCTATGACGGCGCAGTATATGGCGAAATATATGAGTTTGCCGCGTTTGACGATTTCGATCATGAACTTGCAGGCGGCGCATCCCACCAAGAACGAGGAGAGGAATCCGGCCACGAGGGGCAGGGTCTCGACGCTGCCGCCGAAGTCGCCCTTCATGAGGTCGAGCAGGGCGTTGCCCAGAATCGGGGGCAGCACCATGAGGAACGAGAACTGCGCCATCTCGTCCTTTCGGTTTCCGAGCAGCAGGCCCGTGGCTATTGTCGTACCCGAGCGCGACAGTCCCGGCATGGTGGCCGCAGCCTGTGCCAAGCCGATGATGAAGGCGTCGCGGTACGATATCTCCTGCTTGCTGCGGGGCTTGGCGTAGTATGCGAAGGTGAGCAGCACGGCCGTGAGCAGCAGCATGGCTCCCACCACTGTAAGCGAGGCGAAGGCGGCCTCGATGTAGTCGATGAATAGGAGGCCGACGATTCCCACGGGAACCATCGAGATGATGATCTTGACGATATACCGCTGATCGTCGTTGTAGGGTTTGGAGAACAGCCCCGTGAAGAGGTGCTTGATAGTCCCCCACAGCACTACGATGGTGCTGAGGACGGTGGCTACGTGGAGCGAGAGGTCGAACGTGACGTTGTTCTCCATCTCTATGCCGAGCAGTTCCTTCGCTATCTGGAGGTGTCCGCTGCTCGATACGGGCAGAAACTCGGTGAGGCCCTGAACCGCACCGAGAAGAATGGCGTCGATTATTGACATGGTTTTGTATGGGGTTTATTCATTTGTACGGTCGTGTCGCGTGGCGCCGTGTGCCGGCGGCGCCGGATGGGTGCATGCCGGTCATGCCGCAGGGTTCGTCTGCGGGTTCCGGCAGGCGTGTCAGAAGCGTTTGAGCAGGGCGTATATCTCAAAGGCGAAACCTCCCACCACGAGTATGGGCGCGAGCGTTATGCGCCGCCACGAGAACATCGCGTAATTGAACTCGTCGGGCGAATCGCTCCCGCCTCCGCACATGAGTGCCATCCCTATTATTATGACGACGAATCCCGCCAGCAGGAGGATGTAGTTCTTCATCGTGACGGGCATGCTGTCGTCGTTCTTGTCGGTGGCGGAGTTGAACCTTCTGCGTAGTTTTTCGATGGCGTTTTTCATGTTGTCTTTATCGCTATGGCGTTGTCGTGTATGGTCGGTCGGGTATGCAGACCGCTGCAATTTGCAAAGATACGCATTGTGCGCGAAATATGCAAGCGCGCTTTTCGCGGCGGCCGCGAGGGGGGGGTGTTATATAATATCGGTGTCCCGAATGCTGGCGGCGGTGGCTTGTTACGATTCCGTGAATTGTTGGTTGTGATTCATGCATTGCTTCGAATAATGAGAAAAAACAGCTTATTTTTGATGGGTTTTGGATAAAACTTGGCTTTTAATTAATTTATTTAACCCTAACTTAATATCTATGAGAAAAATCTTCTACTACGGTTGTCTTTCTCTACTGTGGGGGGGGTTGTCATAACCCATCCACCTTATGTGCATAGCGCTGAAAAAGAGGGGATAAAAGAGAACGTGAAGTATGTTGAGGCCGATCAGCAACAGAAGAAGCGCGTCAACATACGTGTGCTGGATGCAAGCAACGACATGCCGTTGGCCGGTGCCACCATCATGATCAAGGGTACCACGACGGGTGTCATGACCGATCCCGACGGAACATTCGGAGGGCTCTCGGTCAAGGAGACCGACGTTCTGGAGGTCTCTTATGTCGGTTACGTCGCTCAGGAGGTGGCCGTTAAGGGCAAGACCGATCTGGAGGTCAAGCTGGCCGTCGACGCAGGTGTGATCGAAGATGTCGTGGTAACGGGATTCACGACACAGAAGAAGGAGTCTATCGTAGCCTCTATCGAGGCGGTCAATCCCAAGGAACTGAAGGTGCCGTCGAGCAACTTCACCACATCGCTGGCGGGGCGTATCCCGGGCCTTATCTCGTACCAGCGCAGCGGTGAGCCCGGCCGCGACAACGCCGAGTTCTTCATCCGCGGTGTCACCACGTTCGGTTA
This sequence comes from uncultured Alistipes sp., assembly GCA_944320685.1. Classification (GTDB taxonomy): domain Bacteria; phylum Bacteroidota; class Bacteroidia; order Bacteroidales; family Rikenellaceae; genus Alistipes. Next base: position 43,522 of record CALUIK010000007.1, on the reverse strand, counting down.
CGCGCAAAGCCCGCTTATCCTGCTCGACGGTTTCGAGGTTACGGCCGACGACCTGGCCGACGTGGAGCCCGACAACATCGAGAATTTCTCGATTCTGAAGGATGCCACGGCCGCCGCCCTCTACGGTTCGAAGGGTGCAAACGGCGTTATCGCCGTCACCACCAAGCAGGGCCGCGAAGGCAAGCTATCGGTGTCGTTCCGTCACGAATCGAAGATCTCGATGCCGACACAGCTGCCCGAGATGGTGGACGGTATTACCTACATGCGCATGTTCAACGAGGCGCAGTACAACGACAACCCTGTCGTCTCGCCCCGCTACTCGGCCCAGAAGATACAGAATACGATCTCGGGCATCAACCCCATGATCTATCCCAATATCGACTGGTACAACGAGATGTTCAAGAAGCTGACCTACAACCAGCACTATACGCTCAATGCCAACGGCGGAGGCAAGGTCGCGCGTTACTACATGGCCGTCACCTACGACAAGGATACCGGCATCCTGCAGGAGAACCGCACCAACAACTTCAAGAACAACATCGACATCGACCGCTTCAACCTGATGGCCAAAGTCAACATCAACTTGACACGTACCACGCGCATGGAGGTCAACATGAACTCGGTGTTCGAGAACTATACGGGCCCCGTGGAGGATGCCACCACCATCTTCAACAACGTCATGAACGGCAACCCCGTCGAGTTCCCGATGATGTACGAGCCTGACGAGGAGTTTGCCGGCGTGAAGCACATCCTGTTCGGTATCGACCCGTCGGGTTCGATGACCAATCCCTACGCCCAGATGGTCAAGGGTTACAAGGACGGTTTCACCAATACGATAATCTCGCAGTTCACGGCCGAGCAGGACCTCGATTTCGTGACCCGCGGCCTCATGTTCCGCGGCAAGGCGTCGATCGCCACCTACGGATCATACGAGAGCAAGCGTTCGTACGACCCCTACCTCTACGCTCTGGAGAGCTACGACGAGTTGAACGACACCTATACTCTTTCGCGTGTGCACGAGGGTACCGAGACGCTCGGCGATCCCGCAACGTCGCGTACGGCTACCAGCAAGACCTACTACGAGCTGGGCCTGCACTACAACCGCACCTTCAACGACAAGCACAACGTGGGTGCCGTCGTGATCTACACCCAGGAGGAGGACAAGAACACCAGCGGCGGCGCCACGATCCAGGCAACGCTGCCGGCACGCAACCAGGGTATCCGCGGGCGTGTTACCTATTCGTACGACGGACGCTACATGTTCGAGGGCTCGCTCACGTACAACGGTTCGGAGAAGTTCGACCGCTCGAAGCGTTGGGGCCTCTTCCCCGCTATCGGCGTGGGTTACATGATTTCGGGCGAGAAGTTCTGGGAGCCCCTGCGCGAGGTGCTGCCCACTTTCAAGCTCAAGTATTCGTGGGGACGCGTGGGTAACGACGAGATAGCCAGCGCTACCGACCGTTTCTTCTTCCTGTCGGATATCTCCTTCGGCGGAGCGGGTTACCGATGGGGCAAGACCTTCACCAACGCGTTCAACGGCTTCTCGATCAACCGCTACGCCAATCCCAACATCCAGTGGGAGATATCGGAGAAGCAGAACGTGGGTATCGAGATGAACCTGCTGCATTTCGCCGACATCCAGATCGAGTACTTTACGGAGTACCGTTCGCGCATCTACATGGAGCGCCAGAACCTGCCTCCCTCGATGGGTATGAGCGCCAACGTGTACGGCAACCTCGGTGAGGTCAAGTCGAACGGTATCGACGCCTCGATCGATATAAAGCACAGTTTCAACAAGGACCTCTATATTACGGGCCGCTTCAACTTCACCTACGCCCACGGCGAACTGGTCGTAGCGTCGGAGCCCGAGTACAAGTACCCGTGGCGTACGAAGGTCGGCCATCCGGTTAACCAGGCCTTCGGTTATGTTGCCGAGCGTCTGTTCATCGACGCCGACGACGTGGCCAACTCGCCCACGCAGAGCTGGGGCACGACACAGGCCGGCGATATCAAGTACAAGGATATCAACAACGACGGTCAGATCACGGACGACGACCAGGTGCCTCTGGGTTACCCGACCACACCCGAGATCAACTACGGTTTCGGTCTGTCGGTAGGCTGGAAGGGATTTGACCTGTCTGCCTTCTTCCAAGGCCAGGACCGCGTGTCGTTCTTCATCAACGCCGGCTCGATCTCGCCCTTCGTAGGTTACAAGAATGCCATGCAGATCATCGCCGACGACCACTGGAGTCCCGACAACCCTGTGTCGGATGCCTTCTGGCCCCGTCTGTCGGCCTCGACCAATGCCAACAACACCCAGCAGTCTACGTGGTGGATCCGCAACGGTGCCATCCTGCGTATGAAGACGCTTGAGTTCGGATATTCTCTCAGCGACCGCCTGCTGAAGAAGACCCCGCTGCAGAGCTGCAGGGTTTATTTCTCGGGCCTTAACCTCTTCAAGATCTCGAAATTCGACCTGTGGGATCCCGAGATGGGTACCAACGGTTTGGGTTATCCGTTGCAGCGGGTTTTCAGTTTGGGCCTTCAGATCACTTTCTAAATCACGAGACACATGAAAAGATATTTCAAAACAACGATATTGGCGGCATTGGCCTCTGTGGCGATGGCCGGATGCAACTACCTCGATATAGTACCCGACAATACGGTCGAACTGTCGAACCTGTTTGAAACCAAGGAGAAGGCCTATAATGCATTGGCCGACTGCTACTCTTACATGCCCGATATCGAGGGTGTCCACCAGTCGATGGCGCTTGCCGGTGACGAGTGGATCGGCCGTCTCGATGCCGGTGTGGCCGGCGTGCGGACGTACACGCGCGGTTCGAAACTCATGCGTGACTGGAACAACGCGACCGATCCCATTCTGGGATTCTGGTCGGGCGCCGGCGGCGCAAAGGACCTTTACGAGGGTATCCGTATATGCAACATCTTCCTCAACGGACTGGGCGACATACCCAACATGCAGGAGGAGGAGCGTATCGACTGGATGTCGCAGGTGAAGATACTCAAGGCATACTACCACTTCTACCTGCTTCGCCTCTACGGCCCGATTATCATCGCCGACAAGAACTACGAGCCCTATGACGACATAGACCTGATCCGTCAGGAGCGCAAGCCCGTAGAGGAGTGCTTCCAGTACATTCTGGGTCTTATCGACGACGTCCTCTATGACGAGAACGGCAACGAGAAGGAGGACCTCTACAACTCGCGAAGCGAGGTTTTCCTCGGCCAGATCGACCGTGTTGTCGCAAAGGCTCTGAAGGCAAAGATACTGCTCTACCGCGCCAGCCCCTTCTTCAATGGCAATAGCGAGTTCTACAGCAACTTCAAGAATGCCGCCGGCGAGCACTATTTCCCGCAGGCCTATGACAAGGAGAAGTGGAAGGAGGCTCTGGATGCTGTTGAGATAGCAATCAAGGCAGCCGAGGACCAGGGCAAGAGCCTCTATGAGTTCAACGGGCAGGTAAAGTTCTGGGATCAGGACGACTGGGACAAGTCGGAGATCATGAAGTACTGCTACAACAAGCGCTTTGCGATCAACGACCCGTGGAACAGCGAGGTGATATGGGGCTATTCGAATATCTACTATACGTCATCGAGCAGTATCGCTGCGGCGTCGAACCTTCGCGGCGATCCGGACGATCCCAACAACAGCAAATTCTCGTTCCAGTGGCTGGGGGCATCGTTCCGTATGTCGGAGCTGTTCTACACGCGCAACGGTGTGCCCGTGGATGAGGACAAGACCTTCGACTACAACCACCGTCTCGACATCACCACCATTCCCGACGACACCTACCATCTGGGTTACATGCAGCCGGGCGAGAAGACCGTCAAGCTCTACCTGAACCGCGAGCCTCGATTCTATGCATGGATAGCAGTCGACCGTTGCATCTGGCGCGACTACGACACGCGCGTATATCCCATGATGCGCTACGGCGAGTGGCCGGGCGGCCGTAACAGCGGCAGCGCTACCGACTACTACTGGACAGGCATCGCCGTCAAGAAGTTCGTGCACCCCGAGTCGCGCGGTACTTCATGGCAGCGTGTGGTCAGCTTCCCCTATCCTCTGATCCGTCTGTCGGACCTCTACCTGATGTATGCCGAGTGTTACAACGAGTACTACGGCCCCGGACAGCCGGTATACGACAAGCTCAATGCCGTCCGTGCGCGCGCCGGCCTGCTTCGCCCGATTGAGGAGGTGTGGAACGATCCTTCGATTGTGAACACCGTGGGCAAGCACCTGACGCAGGACGGTCTGCGCGATATAATCCACACGGAGCGCATGATCGAGCTTTCGTTCGAGGGCCAGAGCTTCTACGACATCTGCCGCTGGAAGCGCGGCGACGAGTTCTTCAACAAGTCGGTTCAGGGCTGGAACGCACCCGACGGCTCTACGGCCGAGAGCTTCTACCAGCTGACGACGTGGCAGCCCCGTACGTGGATCACGCCGAAGAGCTATCTGATGCCTATCCCCAGCGAAGAGATCAACAAGAATCCCAAGGTGGACCAGAATCCGGGATATTAGTTTATCGGTAAAACAGAGATTGAAAAATTATTGTTATGAAAGCCAAATATCATATAGTTATCATGGCGGCCCTGTTTGCCGCAGGCTTTATGGGCTGCAAGACCGAGAGCGATGGTTTGCGGGATACCGTCCCGCCCGGAATGCTCTCGAACGTGGAGTTCACGCCCGTCAACGGGGGCGGATATTTCCGCTATACGATCCCCGATGACGAGGATTACCTCTATGCGCGTGCCGAGTATGAGACCGATGCCGGCCAGACCATTTCGCGTACGAGTTCGGTCTATTGCGACAGCCTTATGATTTCCGGTCTCGGGGCGGTACGCCCCTACGAGGTGCGTCTCTATGCCGTGGACAACAGCGCCAACGAGTCCGACCCTGTTGTGGTCAGCGTCACGCCGCTGGAGCCCAACGTTACGGCCATAGCCGGCACGCTGAACATCTACCCGGGCTTCTCGGCGCTGGTGATCACGCTTGAGAACCCCCTCGAGGAGGCTGTCGACATCTATGTCAACATCAAGACCGATGACGGCCGCGAGGCGTTGAAGGTCTATTCGTCGAACCTGCCCGAGGACCGTATCTTCATAAACCAGCTGGAGGCCATACCTTATACTGTTACGGCCTATATCAAGGACCGCTACGGCAACACCACCGAGACGATGGACTTCGGTACGATGACTCCGCTGGAGGACTACGAGCTCTCGAAGGACCAGTTCACCTTCCTGCGCGACCAGCTCCTCTACGGCAGCAACTGGGACTACAGCGAGCCTCAGTGGGAGGACCAGCACCCTTGCGAGGAGTACATGCCCATGTATACGAAGGACAGCATGAAGAATGCCAAGGAGACCAATTACGAGGGCAGTATAGCCAAGTTCTGGGACGGCATGTACGACGAGGATGTACAGTATTCGCTCAACTACTTCCACTCGGGCGTAAGCTATCCCTTCTCGTACTTCATCGATCTGGGCCGCGAGGTATGTATCAGCCGTCTGCGTATCTGGCAGCGTAACCAGTATCAGTGGGCGAAATATTCGGTCAAGACGTTCCACATATACATCAGCAACGATCCCGATCCGTCGGACGGCGTGCTCGACGACTGGGAGTATGTGGGCGAGTACACTCTCAACAAGCCCGCGGGTGAGGCCGAGGCCAAGCTCGAATTCACCGAGGGCAGCGAGTTCTGGGTATATCCCGACGACCCGCAGTTCACGCGTCCGTTCCGTTACCTGCGTTTCAAGGCGGTTAAGGATTTCGACAACGGAACCATCGGCTGTATGTCGGAGATAACGCTTTATGGAAAAGAGGCTAACTAAAGAATATCAGGTATGAAACGTATTGAATTGGTAATGTGTGTTTTGTTGCTGGCGCTCGGAGTCTCATCGTGCAGCAACATGGATGAACTGTACAAGGACTATCTTACGGGATCGATATATTCGGGCAAGGTTTCGGATCTCAAGGCTACGGCCGGCAACCAGCGCGTGCTGTTGCAGTGGACCAACCCCGTTGACCAAATATCTAAGCGTATAAGGGTGGTTTACGGCGAGACCGAAGAGATAATCGAGACCGAGGAACTTGTCGACGAACTATATATCGACGGCCTTACGATGGCCTCGTACGAGTTCAAGGTCTATACGATGGACGCCCACGGCAATCTCTCTATCCCGACGTCTATCACCAAGAGCGTCTTCACCTCGTCGATGATCGAGGGTATCGACCATCCCCGCTGTACGGCTACGCTGCAGGAGGATGGAAAGTATACCATCAGCTTTATAGGCGTTTCGGGGGCAATGGCCATGTTCGGCGGTGACTTGGAGTTCACGGTCACGGGTGACGGCTTCACCTACTCGGACAGCTACACCGTCGAGGTGGATTATTCCGACCTGAAGAGCGGCATCCTCGACCTCGAGTTCGAGGATGTGGCGATTCCGAGCGGGCGTGACTACACGCTCAGCTACACGCTGTCCGTATTCCCTGCCTCGCTGAAGGACAAGACCACCACCGGTGAGATCAACTACACCGAGGTGTCGATGGATAAAACGGAGATTTCGGGCGAGACTGCGCTCAATCTCTGATGTTAGGCCTGTTTTCAGAGCCCGCGCCCTTTATGGGCGCGGGCTTTTTTGTCCTCGGCGCCCGTCTTGTGCGCTTGTGTCTGCGGCTGGGCAACAGGTGTGTCATGTGCTGCGGGTGGGGCTGCCGCATTGAGACGATGCGGGGAATGTATCCGTCCGTCGTGATGCAGTGTGCGGACGTACGGGACGGAAGAAAAACATCGGCGGCGTGTCGGGTGGATACCGACACGCCGCCGTGGCGTTTGCATGCAGGTGGGCAGGCTGCCCGCTTGCCTGATGGCGTTTGCAGGGAGGGCTGCGCCGGATCAGTAGAGGTAGATCTTGTTCGACTTCATGTTGACGAACTTGTTTACCGCGAAAGCCGTGAACAGCAGTGAGATGATCACGCCGCATAGGATCATGCCGCAGATGGTGGCGCCTATCTGCACCATTTGGGTCGGGGCCGTGATTTCGGGCATGGTGCCGCTGAGTGCTGCTATCGAGCCGCCGAAGAGGGCGCTTGCCGCTATGCCGGCCCAGATACCCTGTTTGGCGGCGGCACCGAGGAAGGGGCGCATGATATAGCCTTTGGTCGCACCTACGAGCTTGAAGGTGTTGATCAGGTAGCGGCGCGAGAATATCGCAAGGCGTATCGTGTTGTTGAGCAGTATGAGCGATATTATTAGCAGCGCCCCACCGAATGCCGTGAGCACGATCGTTATCTTGGTTATGGTGGAGTGCAGGCGTTCGATCGTGGCGGCGGGGTAGGCCACGTATACGACACCCTCGATGGCGGCCATGCGGTCGGCTGCGGCGTCGAGCGAGGCGCGGTCGACGGCCGATACCGACACCTCGAAACTGTTGCGTAACGGGTTTTCCTGTAAGATCTCCTCGATCTCGGCCTCGAACATGCGGCGGAACTCCTCGTCGTTGATCTTCTCTTCCTTGTCGGAGTAGCGTACGGCCACAACGCCGTCGATGGCCATGAGCTGCTGCTCGATGCGGGCGCGGCCGCTCTCGTCGACATTGTCGTCCAGTTCGGCCGACAAGGCTATGCCGCAGCGCAGGTCGCGTGCCGTCTGCAGGGCCGTGGCGAGCATGTATCCCACCGATCCCATGAGGAAGAGCACCAGCGCGATGCTCACCGTCGATACCACATATGAACGGCGTACCTTACGCCTCAGTCGCTTGTCGTCTCTCATTTCGTATGCTGATTATTACGGTTGCGATGAATGCCGCGAGCACCGCCAGCGAGAATGCCAGCGTTACGGCTTCGACCGCCCTCCAGTGTGGTGCGCGGTAGCGCCATTCGACAGTGTGTTCGCCTGCCGGCAGTTCTAGCGCGCGCAGTATGTAGTCGGCGCGCAGCGGCCGCACCTCTTCGCCGTCGATGTAGGCGTGCCAGCCGTCGCGGGTGTATATTTCGGAGAATACCGCCAGTGCGTCGCCGTCGGCGCGGGAGGTGTAGCGCAGGTAGTTGGGGCGGTACTCGTCGAGGGTTATGCTGCCCTCGGCGAAGTTGTAGTTTTCGGGCAGGAATTCGTCGGCCATTACCGCTTCGCGCTTGGTGTCGACGGAGCCCGTGAGCGATATCTCCTCTTCGGGCGAGGCGGCGCGCACGACGCTTTGCACTGTCCAAGCCGCACCGTTCGCCGTTTGCCGCGCGGTTACATCTTCGGCCGTGGCCGACGGGCCTATCACGTAGCGTACGTTGAGCATGTCGAGCACCCCTTCATGCCCCTGCGACAGGTAGCGGTCGATAATGTCTTGGTAGCGCGACAGTTTGGCGCCGTGGTACCCTCCGACCGAACGGTGGAAATATGACGTGGTGGCGTCGTTGAATGTCGAGACAGAGGTGTTGAGCACCCTATACGCGGGGTCCTTGTCCTGCATGATCAGCTTGTCGGCCTCAGTGGGCGTTATGCGTGCCGCGCGGGGTGTGACGAAATCTTTCCACGAAAGGTAGCGGGTGTCGACCGCGACGAGATCCGCAGCCGCGATCGCCGTGAGTATCAGGCAGAGCGCCGCGCCGCTCTTGACGGCCTTGCGGCGTATGTAAAGCAGCAGTGCCGCAGCGGCGGCCGCGATGAAGAGCAGTGAGCGCCAAGCGTCCGCGCGCATGACGGCGGCACGCTCGTCGGCCATGGCCGCGGCCACGCTCCATCCCATCTGTTCGTGTGCGCCCTGACGGACATACTCCTCGCCGCCCTGTTCGAGCAGCATCTGGCGGAACTGTTCGGTGAGTGAGGCGCCGTCGTCCTGCATGCCGAAGTCGAAGAGCGAACGGCCTCCCGCGATGAGTATGAGCAGCAGCGCGGCGCATATGGCCGCCGAACGCAGCACGGCGCGTGTGAGGCGCCTGTCGTCGGCCCTCCGTTCTATCACGAAGCCTGTGCCGAGGGCCGCGAGAAGCGGCAGCGTCCACTGCGCCACCACGAGGGCCATTGATACGGTGCGGAACTTGTTGTAGCCCGGCAGGCAGCGCATGAGCAGCTCGGTGAACCACATCATGTTGCCGCCCCATGCCATGAAGAGCGTGAGGAGCGTTGCGGCGGCGATCCACCACCGCTGCCGGCCTGGCAGCAGGAACATGGCCGTGATGGCGAGGAATATTACCGCGGCGCCGAGGTATGTGGGGCCTGCCGTATACGGCTGGTCGCCCCAGTAGCGGGGCATGTATTGTGCCGCCTGCTCCATGCCGTAGGGGCGCAGAGCGTCGGCTACGGGGCCGTCGGCGGCGAATGTGTCGTCCGAGGCGCCTCCCATGAGGTCGGGCACGAGGGTGTTGAGCGTCTCGGTCTTGCCGTAGCTCCATGCCGTGGCGTACTGCAGGTCGAGGCCCTCGTCGCCGTGGTCACCTTCGACCGCGAGTTCCGAGCCGCCGCGCGTGGTCTCCTTCGTATGCTGCCACGTATACCACAGGGGCGCGAAGTTGGACCCCACGGCCGCTGCTCCCGCCGCTATGAGCAGGGCCGTACGGCGGGCGAAGTCGCGTCCGCGCTTCGAGCGCATGGCGGCGATGCCCTCGCTGATCCATAGGGCGGCCATTGCCAGCATGAAGTAGTATGTAATCTGCGGGTGGTTGGCCCCTATCTCGAGCGAGGTGAAGAGGGCCGTAAGGGCGGCGCCGGCCCACATGTTGCGCCGCAGGGTGTAATATACGCCCGCCATCATGAGCGGGGCGTAGACCAGCGCCCACATCTTGGTTATGTGCCCGGCGCCTATGATGAGCATGAAGTATGTCGAGAATCCGTATGCGAGGGCGGCTATCAGGCCCACCCACGGCGATAGCCCGAAGAGCAGCATCGCAACCCACATGGCTGTCATCGCGAAGAACAGGAACGAGGCGGGCGTGTCGACGATCTTGACCACTTTGCCTATGGTGCCCTTGACGGCCTGTGCCGGATACTTTACGTTTATCAGGAACGCGGGCATGCCGCCGAACATGCGGCTGGTCCATTGTGCGTCTTCGCCCGTGGCCTCGCGGTTGTCGAGTATGTCCTTGCACATGCCCTCGTACTGCAGTACGTCGTGCTGCACGAGCGTCTGGCCGCTGAACTGCGGGGCGAAGTACAATGCCGCAATGAGGAAGAAGAGTGCTATGGCGGCGGCTGCGCCTGCGGCCTTCCTGTATGATCGGGTGTCGATATTCATAAATGGGATGTTAATCGGGCCAAAGTTACGAAAAACATTCCTTTTGCGGTGTCCGATTGCGAAATTTTACTATATTTGCAGAACCAACAACATGTGCTAAAAAGCCTGCTATGATAAGTCTTGATGCGATTCGCGCTCCGATAGCCTCGGATTTGGAGGCGTTTGAAGAGTTCGTAAAGAGCCGTTTCAGTTCGGAGGGCAAATTGATGTCGGAGATGTTGGCGCATACGCTCTCGTCACGGGGCAAGGGTCTGCGCCCCATTATTGTCATGCTTACGTCGGCGCTTACGTCGGCGGCGAACAACCGTACATGGGTGGCTGGCGAGCGCAACTGTTCGATGCGCACCTATCTGGCGGCCATGATGGTGGAGATGCTGCATACGGCGTCGCTGGTGCACGATGACGTGATAGACCAAGCCGATACGCGCCGCGGGCGCCCCTCGGCCAACGCCTTGTGGCAGTCGCGCAACGCCGTGGTGCTGGGAGACTACATTCTGGCGAGGACGATGTCCTCGGGTATGGAGAGCGCACAGTACGATCTGGTGTCGCACATAGTAGGTTCTGTGGCCACGCTCTGCGAGGGCGAGGTGTTGCAGAGCCAGCATTCGCGCGATATGGATACCACGCGGCAGGATTATCTCGAGATCATATACAAGAAGACGGCGAGCCTTATCAGCGTGAGCGCCTCTGCCGGTGCCGTGTCGGTCATAGCGCCGCGCGGCGATGTGGAGCAGATGCGCCGCTTCGGCGAGGCGCTGGGCATGGCTTTCCAGATACAGGACGATATACTCGACTACAGCCGCTCGGCGCATACGGGCAAGCCCGCCAACAATGACCTGCGCGAACGCAAGATCACGCTGCCGCTGATCGAGGTGATGGAACGCTGCACCCCCGTGGAGCGCATGCAGCTGCTCGACAGTCTGTCGCAATGCGACGCCGACCCTGCGGCCGTGGATTACATCCAAGGCGTTGTGGAGAACTCGGGAGGGCTGGTGCTGGCTGCGCGCACGATGCATACATATATCGAACGTGCCGTGCAGATAGTTTCACGCTACGGCGACTCTCCCTACCGGACGGCTCTGGTGAACCTGTGTGCCTATGTCGCGGAACGCGACCGCTGACGCTTTGAGTAATGTAAACGAAAACCAAATATTCATTAACCAATCTAAAATTAAAGTCAAGAAAATGGAAGCAAAACAGCAAAAAAGCAATGTTTTAGCCATTGCGGTGATGTTCCTGCTCTTCTTCATGATCGCATTCGTGACCAATTTCGCGGGTTCGATGGGCGTTATCGTGAAGAACCAGTTCGGTGCGTCGAATGCCATGGCACAGTTGGGAACTCTGGCCAACTTCATCGCCTACGCTTGCATGGGTATCCCTGCAGGTATCATCCTCAAGCGCAAGGGTTACAAGTTCACGTCGCTGGCCGCCGCCACGGTGGGTTTCATCGGCGTGGGCATCCAGTTCCTTTCGGGATATGCCGGATCGTTCGGCGTATATGTACTCGGAGCTTTCGTGGCCGGATTCTCTATGTGTATGTTGAACATCGTGGTGAACCCCATGCTCAACACTCTTGGTGGCGGCGGTAACCGCGGTAACCAGCTCATTCAGTTCGGCGGTTCGTGCAACTCGATAGGCGGTACGATAGCCCCCATCCTGCTGGGTTATCTTATCGGCGGTTCGATGGAGACGGCCAGCGTGAGCGATGCGGCTCCCGCGATGATCGCGGCCATGGCTATCTTCGCTCTGGCGTTCATTATCATTTCGCTGTCGAATATTCCCGAACCCCATATGGAGACTCCCGAGGAGAAGGCCGCCCGCAAGAGCGGCAACGCCCCTAAGGATCCCCACGGCCCGATGTCGTTCCGTCACTTCGTACTGGGGGCCATGGCCATATTCTTCTATGTAGGCGTTGAGGTGGGCATTCCCAACACGGCCAACCTCTATATGTCGAGCCTGCCGAGTGTAGGTCCGGCCATTGCCGGCACGCTCGTCGGTTTCTATTGGTTCCTGATGATGTGCGGCCGTCTTATCGGCGGCGTCGTGGGGGGCAAGGTGCCGAGCAAGGTGATGCTGGCGACGGTATGCACCGTGGCGCTGATATTCGTGTTATGCATCATGTTCATCCCCGAGAGTGTTACCGTTAGTGTTCCCATCGCCGACGCGCAGGTGCCCTTGAGCATGGTATTCATGTTCCTCTGTGGTCTGTGCACCTCTGTTATGTGGGGTTCGATATACAACCTCGCGGCCGAGGGCCTCGGCAAGTACACCCCTGCGGCTTCGGGTATCTTCATGGCTTTGGTTTGCGGTGGCGGCGTGCTTCCCTTCATTCAGGGTTGGGCTGCCGATGCCGTAGGCTTCATTCAGAGCTATTGGGTGATTGTCGTAGGTATCCTCTTCATGCTCTTCTACGCTCTGGTGGGCTCGAAGAACGTCAACAAGGACATCCCCGTGGAGTAATCCGCGCGATGCGATAAGTGGCGGCCTTCCCGATGGCGGGAGGGCCGCCTTTTTGACGGACAGGAGGCCTGAATGGCGCCTTGCCGGCCGCTGTGGCCGGAATGGAGGCGATATACGCCGTTTCGCCTTTTTTATATTGCGGCATGTGTCGGCAGTGATAACAATTTCATATCTTTGGGTGAGGCTGCGCGGACTGTTGCCGCGGGCCGAAAAGATGGTTTTTGTTTTGGCTTGGCGGAGGTGTTTTATTACCTTTGCTGGTGTATGGGCGATTGGCCCTGTAGTAAAACATGTGTCATGAATAGGACTTGCGGAAAATTAGGTTATGCGGCGCTGGGCCTTTCGGCTCTGGCGGCTGCAGGGTGCGGCAGCGGACCGCAGCGTCCCAATGTGATCATCATCTATGGCGACGACGTGGGCTACGGCGACCTGAGCTGCAACGGCGGTTTCTCTACAGTCGTTACGCCCAATGTCGAGCGGCTGGCGGCCGAAGGGGTGCGTTTTACCTCGGCGCATACCACCTCGTCGACGAGTACGCCGGCGCGTTTCGGGCTGCTTACGGGCGTCTATCCGTGGCGTGTGCCGGGAACGGGCATTGCCCCGGGTGATGCGGCAATGATAATCCGGCCTGATCGCTATACCCTTCCCGACATGATGCATGAGGCGGGATATGTTACGGCGGCCGTGGGCAAGTGGCATCTGGGGTTGGGCGACGAGCGCGGCAAGCAGGACTGGAACGGACACATAACACCCGGACTGGAGGATATAGGCTTCGACTACTCGTTCATTATGGCAGCGACGGGCGACCGTGTGCCGTGCGTATATATCGAGGACGGGCGGGTCGTGGGGCTCGATCCCGCCGACCCGATCGAGGTGAGCTATGCACGTCCGTTCGAGGGCGAGCCTACGGGACGCGATAACCCCGAATTGCTGACAAAACAAAGGCCTTCGCACGGCCACGACATGGCTATCGTCAACGGCATCTCCCGTATCGGGTGGATGCGCGGCGGCCGCCGCGCGTTGTGGGTCGATGAGGAGATATGCGACCGCATTACCGAGAAGGCCGTGGATTTCATCCGCCGCAGCGCCGAGTCGGAGACGCCGTTTTTCCTGTATTTCGGTACCAACGACATACATGTTCCGCGCGTGCCGAACAAGCGCTTTGCCGGACGCAGCGGCATGGGGCCCCGCGGCGACGCCATCCTGTCGTTCGATTGGCAGGTAGGCGAGATAATGCGTACGCTCGATTCTCTGGGCATTGCCGACAATACGCTGGTGATATTGAGCAGCGACAACGGTCCCGTTGTAGATGACGGGTATGAGGACGGCGCCGTGGAGCTGTTGGGAGACCATCGTCCGTGGGGGGATATGCGTGGCGGCAAGTACAGCTCCTTCGAGGCGGGTACGCGCACGCCTTTCGTGGTGCGCTGGCCCGCGGGCGGCGTCAAGGCGGGCCGTGTGTCGGACGCCCTGATGAGCCACATAGATATTTTTGCGTCGCTGGCGGAACTTGTCGGGGTGGATATTCCTGAGGGGGAGGCGCGTGACAGCCGTCCGGCGTTGCAGCGGCTTCTGGGCCGTGACCTCACCGACCGCGAGTGGGTCGTGGAGCAGAGCACCGCGGGAGCCGTGGGGCTCGTGCGCGACGGATGGAAATATATCGAGCCCAACCGCGGTGCGCGTTACAACCGCAGTGTCGGCATCGAGCTGGGCAACGACACCGTCCCGCAGCTGTACGATCTGGAGCGCGATTTGGGCGAGCGGCATAACGTGGCAGCCGAGCACCCCGAATTGGTGCGCGAAATGCAGTCATGCCTCGATTCTGTCAGGTCCGAGTAGGCGTGCGCAGCGGCGGTGCGGACCGCCCTTTCGCGGGAAGGCGACGATACGTCGTGTCGCTGAAATTAGTATATTTGTTGCATAGGAATATCGGCCGGCGGTGGCCCTGTCGGCCGCAAAGATAGGATATATGACTAAAATCAAGGACAGGTGCGTGCTCATTACGGGCGGCGCATCGGGCATAGGCCGCATAATGGGCCGTATGGCCCTCGAGCGCGGGGCGCGCCATCTGGTAGTGTGGGATATAAACGAGGCCGACGGTGCGGCTCTGGGAGCCGAGGCCGGCAGGCCGTCGGCGGTGACATGCTACCGTGTCGACGTGTCGGACAGCGCCGCTGTGGCGGAGACGTACGAGCGTGTGAAACGCGAGTGCGGTGATGTGGACATCCTTGTCAACTGTGCCGGCATTGTCACGGGCAACAAGACTTTCGACAGCATGTCGCAGGACGAGATCGAGCGTACGATGGCCATAAACGCCACGGCTCCCATGACGCTGGCGCGGCAGATGCTGCCCGGCATGATAGAGCGCAACGCGGGGCACATATGCAACATCGCCTCGGCGGCGGGTATGATCTCCAATCCGCGGATGTCGGTATACGTTGCCAGCAAGTGGGCGGTGATCGGGTGGTCGGACTCGATGCGCATCGAACTTCAGCAGGCGCACAGCAATGTGCACGTCACTACAGTAGCCCCGTATTATATAAATACGGGTATGTTCGATGGCGTACACTCGCGTATACTGCCCATCCTGAAGCCGGAGCCTACGGCCCGCAAGATCATTCGCGCCATCGAGCGCAACACCGATTTCTGCGGCATACCGCTCGGGTTCCATCTGATACGTTTCTTTCAGGGGATACTGCCCGTATCGTGGTTCGATACCATATTCGGACATTGGTGCGGCATCTTCTCGACGATGGACAACTTTACGGGCCGCCGCGGTAAGTGAAGGCCGTAGCGCCTCCGCAGCGGCAGGGTCGTTGCCGGTGTTATGATCGGAAATGAAAAACTGAATGCTATGAAACTTGAAAACACGTCGCCCGAGCGTATCGCGGCACTGACGGTGGCGCAGCGGGCGTATTTCGGGTCGGGCGCTACGCTCGGATTCGATTTCCGGCGCGAGCAGCTGCGCCGTCTGGATGCCGCCTTGAAAAGGTGGGAGAGGCCTTTATGCGAGGCTTTGTGGCAGGACCTGCACAAGTCGGAGGAGGAGGCCGTACTGACCGAATTGAGCATCGTGGCGGGTGAGATCCGCAACCATCTGCGCCACCTCAAAAGGTGGATGCGGTGGGAGAGGCGCCCCACGCCGCTGAAGATGTTTCCCTCGCGCAGCCGTATCGTGAGCGAGCCGCTGGGGTGTTCTCTTATCGTGGCGCCGTGGAACTATCCCGTTCAGTTGCTGCTGAACCCTCTTGTCGGTGCCATCTCGGCGGGATGTACGGCCCTGCTGAAACCTTCGCCCTATGTGCCTAACGTGTCGCTGGCCATCGAGCGCATGGTCTCGGAGACCTTCGACGAACGCTACATAGCCGTGGTTCAGGGTAACCGCGAGGTGAACGGATGCCTGCTCGGGGAGCGTTACGACGTGATATTCTTCACGGGGAGCCCGTCGCTGGGGCGTATCGTGATGCGTGCGGCGGCGGAGAATCTTACGCCCGTGGTGCTGGAACTCGGGGGCAAGAGCCCCTGCATCGTCGACCGCGGCGCCGACGTGGAGCTGGCGGCGCGGCGCATTGTGTGGGGCAAGACCCTCAATGCGGGACAGACATGCATTGCGCCCGATTACCTGATGATCTACCGTCCGCTTCGGGAGCGTTTCGCCGAGGCTTTCCGGCGCGAGGTGCGTCGCATGCACGGCGACGACCCGTGTGAGGACCGCCATTTCGTACGCATGGTGAACGAGAGGGCGTTCGACCGCGTAGCGGCATACATGGATGACGGCAACATTGTCGCAGGCGGCGGCGTGCGGCGCGGGGAGTTGTATATCGAACCTACGCTGCTGGCAGACGTCGACCCTTCGTCGTCGGTCATGCAGGAGGAGATATTCGGGCCCGTGCTGCCGATGATCGCCTTCGATGATATTGACGAGGCGGTGAATTTTGTCACCGAGCGCGAAAAGCCGCTGGCGTTGTATTATTTCGGACCTGAAAACGTTGGCCGCAGCGTCATAGGCCGTACCTCGTCGGGCGGCGCCTGCATCAACGACACCATAATGCATATAGCCAACGAGAACATACCCTTCGGCGGCGTGGGTAACTCGGGCATGGGCCGCTATCACGGCCGTGAGAGTTTCGACGCCTTTTCGCACCGCCGTGCGGTGGTCATCACGCCCACATGGCTCGACTTGCCGTTCCGATACATGCCGTATAAGATGTTCGGCTGGGTGCGGAGGATACTTTAGGATGTTGCATCGGGTCTGTTCCCGATATGCTGCGATTAAAAACGGAGCCCTCGCAAGGGGCTCCGTATCTTGTACCGTTATTTCTCGCTCAGACGGTAGTCGCCGGCATGCTGCGAAATGGCCCGTTGCAGCTCCTCGGTCGATTTTTCGCCGCGGGTGAACTCCACTTCCGCCTCGGCGGGCGAGAGCGTTACGACTGCCTTGACGCCCTCCACCGTGTTGAGGGCCTTCTCGACATGTGCGCGGCAGTGGTCGCACATCATGCCTTCGACGTTGAATCTCTTTTTCATGACATATGTTTTTTGAGGTTGATCTCCTTCGCGCCCGTGTACGCCGCAGGCGGCTGTGACAGAGGCTTTCGCACCCTTCCTTGCCGCGGGACGTGTGTCGATGCGGCGCAGGCGCAGGCTGTTGGTCACCACGCACACGCTGCTCAGGGCCATAGCCGCGCCCCCTATCATGGGGTTGAGCAGGAACCCGCATATCGGGTATAATGCGCCGGCGGCTACGGGCACCCCGATCATGTTGTAGAAGAATGCCCAGAAGAGGTTTTGGCGTATCGTGCGCACGGTGAGCTGCGAGAGACGTATCGCTTCGGCTATCTTGCGCGGGTCGGATGCCACGAGGGTGATTCCCGCCGTACTCATGGCTATGTCGCTGCCGCCGCCCATGGCTATACCGAGGTCGGCCTCGGCCAGCGCCGCGCTGTCGTTTATACCGTCGCCCGCCATTGCCGTGTGGTGTCCCGACGCCCGCATGGACCGTATATATTCCGCCTTCTGCTGCGGCAGCATCGAGGCGCGGCAGCATGTGATGCCCGTCGCCCGGGCCACACGCGCGGCTGCCGCGGCGTTGTCGCCGGTGAGCATCACGGTAGCTATGCCCATGGAGTGCAGCATTTCCACCGCTTCGGCCGCCCCCTCGCGTATGCGGTCTGTTACGGCCGCGAGGGCCAGAACGCGGCCTCCGTTATCGCCGACGGCGAACCATACCACGCTCTTGCCTTCGGATTCGAAACGGCAGGCCGCGGCGTCGATGTCGGCGGCGGGGGCTATGCCCTGTTCCGCGATCAAGGCGCGGTTGCCCGCGAGGTATCGGCGGCCTGCGACGGCAGCCGTGACGCCCCGCCCTACCATATTCTCGAAGGAGTCTGCTGTGGTTCCGTGCGCCGCCTCGGCGGTGCCGGCATCTGTTTCGAGCATGCGTACTATGGCCTGCGCAAGCGGGTGGTCCGAAAGCCGTTCCACGGCCGCCAATATGGGGGCGTATTTCACTTTGTCGTCGAACCACAGGAGGTCGGTTACTTCGGGGCGGCCCTCGGTGAGCGTGCCTGTCTTGTCGAATACGACGGTATCGACCGAGCGGGCCGTCTCGATGCTTTCGGCATCCTTGATAAGTATGCCCCGTTCGGCGGCGCGGCCTATGCCCACCATTATGGCAGTGGGGGTGGCGAGCCCCAGCGCACAGGGACAGGCTATTATGAGTACCGTGACCATTGCCAGAACCCCGTGCGAAAGCCCTGCCGTCGGCGCGAAGACGAGCCATGCGATGAACGAGATGGCTGCTATTGCCATGATCACGGGTACGAATACCGCGGCTATGCGGTCGGTTAGGCGTTGTACGGGGGGCTTGCTGCCCTGCGCGTCGTGTACCATGCGGACGATTTGCATGAGCATGGTGTCGCTGCCGACACCCGCGGCGCTCATCGTGAGCGAGCCGCTGCCGTTTACCGTACCGGCATACAGGCGGTCGCCTGCGGCCTTGGCGGCGGGGACGGGCTCGCCGTTGAGCATGCTTTCGTCGACGTAGGATGCGCCGTGCGTCACGACCCCGTCGGCGGCTATGCGCTCGCCCGGGCGCAGGAGTATGGTGTCGCCGATACGTATGCTGTCGGCGGGGATGTCATGCTGCGAGCCGTCGGCCTCGACCCTGCGTACGGTCTTGGGCCGCAGTCCCATAAGCCGGCCGATGGCCGAGGAGGCCTTGCGTTTCGCCCGCTCTTCCATGTATCTGCCGGCGAGAATGAATGTTATGATCATTGCCGACGACTCGAAGTACAGGTGCGGTTCCACGCCGCGTGATGTCCAGAATTGCGGGAAGAGGAGGTTGAACGCGCTGAACAGATAGGCCGTTCCCGTGCTGCATGCCACAAGCGTGTCCATGTTGGCGGTGCGGTGGCGCAACTGCCGCCATGCCCCCGAGAAGAAGCCGCGTCCGAATACGAATACCACGCATGTGGCCAGAATCCATGCTGCGTATCCCGCCGCGCCGGCGGGCAGGAGCATCTGTGCGGCCACGAGACACAGCGACAGTGCGGCGGCCCATACAGCGCGGCGCCGCAGCGAAAGCATGCGTGCGGCGTGTGCGGCTTCGGCTTCGGCGGCGGCATGGTCGGGGTCGTCGCATATGAGGCCGTAACCGGCGCGGCGCAGGGCTTCGCGCAGCCGTTCGGGCCGGCATACCGTGCCGTCGTATTCGACCGTCACTTCCGCTGCGGCGAAATTGACTGCGGCGCTGTTGACGCCCTTCTCTTTTGCGAGGGTCTTCTCCACGCGTGCGGCGCATGCCGCGCAACTCATGCCGGTTACGGGAAACACCCGTCGGCAATAGTCTGTCTTTGCCATTGTATTGGGGTCTTGTTCGATGAAGCAAAGATAGCTGTGGCGGCGCGGGTGCAGTTACGGAATCGTGGATTGTTTTTTCGGAATTTTTCGGGTGCCATGTTTTTCGCGGCCGGCAGGATATATCGCGTCGATGGTATTGCGGCGTGCGGAGCCGTCACGGCGGAAGTCTGTAGGGGTGCGGCCCTCGATGCTCTTGAACTGTGCGCTCAGGTATGCCGTACTCGAGTAGCCCAGCATCTCGGCAATCTCACCGAGCGGCATGTCGCTGTCCAGAAGCAGTTCCTTGACGCGCTCGATCTTCTGTATGATGAAGTACCGCTCGATGGTGCATCCGTGCCGCGAGGAGAAGAGTTTGCTCAACGAGCTGTAGTCGTGCCCCACTTCGCTGACGATCTCCTCCGAGAGGTTGCGTTTCATGCGGCCGCCGCGTGCGAGGCGTATGACGGCGACCCTTACCAGCTCGGCGAGGCTTTCGCGCGGGTCTTCGATGAGCGAGAACCCGATCTCTTCGAGGCGGCGACGTATGAGTTCCATCTTCCCGGGCGGTATGGCGCCTTCGACGTCGGCGCTGCCGAGTTCGACGCGAGCCTGCCCGTACCCCTCTTCGGCGAGGAGCGCCTGTACTGCCATTATGCAGCGCGGGCAGACCATGTTGCCTATGCGCAGCGTGGTGTGCGCCCGCAGCGTGGGCTCTGCCTCGGGTGTCTGCCGCCGCCCTGTGTATTGTCCGCTGTGTTGCGGCGCGGCGGGAGTGTGGGTCTTGTTGTGCGACACGATGCAAATATACGAAACATCCTCCGAAAAGGAAAGTATGCGATGTCCGGCACCGATGTTGCTGTTTCGCCCGTACGGTATAATATAGCACGGGCGGATTACGTTTATTATATGCAGAATGTAAAATAATCGAAGTATGAAAAGGTTTATATTGATATTGTCCCTGCTGGCGTCGGCGGCGATGGCGGCAGTGGCGCAGGATACGGGGCGTGCGGCGCGCAGGCAGGCCGCGGAGGATAAGGCTATGGCAAAGCGTCTGGAGCAGCTGCGCGACTCTTTGGAATATGCCGAGGCGATGCGTGCCATCGACAGTATGGATTTCGTTTTCGAGGCCGACATGCTGGTATTCAAGCGCGGCGGCACGGCGCGCGTGTATTCTAATCTCAATTTCGTGTCGGTCGAGGGCGATCAGGCTATGGTTCAGGTCTCTCCGATCACAAGCGGCGGCGGTCAGAACGGTGTCGGCGGCGTGACGGTGGACGGACGTATAATCAATGTCGAGCGGCGCGTCGACAAGCGGGGTAACACGACGTTGTCGATCAACGTGATGGGGCGGGCCATATCCGCAACCGTGGTGCTTTCCATTCCCGAGGGCAGCCACAACGCTTCGGTGCGTATAAGCCCCACACTCAATTCCAATACCATAACACTCTACGGCAAGGTCGTGCCGCGCGAGCAGTCCAACATCTTCGAAGGTATAAGGCTGTAGCGGCACAGGATTGCGGCGGGCGGAGTGTATTCCCGCGGCCGCTGAAATGAGATTGCGGCGGGCTCTGCTTTCATGCAGAGCCCGCCGCCTTGATGTCCGGAACCGATGTCAGCGTTCCAGCGCGCGTTCCAGCGCTTCGGGCATGTGTATCTCGTTACAGGATATGCCGTCGAATGTCGAGCGGCCCTTTCCGGTGATAGTGAAGTACATGCGCCGTTTGTCGGTATGGTCCAGCGTGCGGGCTATGAGCCCTTTGCGCTCGGCGGCGGCGATGACTTTCGAGGTGTTCGAGGGGGTCAGGCCCAGGAGTTCGCCCAACTCGCCCGACGACAGGCGCGCCCCCTCCTTGAGACTGCACAGCACCATCCCCTCGTTGAGACTTATGCCGTAACGGCGTTCGAAATCGGCCTCGAAGCGGGTTACGGCCTGCCGCAGGTCGCGTATGGCGCAAAGTTTGTCCATCGTTGTTCCGTTTTTCCGCGTACCGCCCGAAGGCGGCACTGTGCTATTTCCCGAGCAGTATGGTATCGATTGCCTTGCGCAGGTCGGCCTTGCCCATGGCGCCCTGTATCATCTGCGGCTTTCCATGTACGGGGATGAAGAGCAGCGAGGGTATCGAGCGTATGCCGAATACGGCCGAGAGCTCCTGTTGGCGGTCGGTGTCGACCTTGTATATGACGATGCTGTCGCCGTACTCCACGGCCAGCTCCTCGAGTATCGGTGCCACCATTTTGCAGGGCCGGCACCATGTGGCGTAGAAGTCTACGATTGCGGGCTTCGTGCCCTCGTATTTCCATGTCGTGGGGTTGGATTCGTAGTCGAATACCTTTTCGACGAATTGTTGTTTGTCGAGTTCGATCGTTTTCATATCCTTGTCTTTTTTATCGGTTTTAGTCTGTGCGTTTGTCGTACATGCCGTCAGGGCGGCTGCCAATGTCAGTGCGGTTAAAAGTCTTTTCATGGTTGTCGTTTTGCGGGCTGCGCCCGTGTTGTCGTATTGTTCCCTTATATATTCCGATTATCTTTACCGGCATGCGGGGTTATGGCAAATTCCGTTCCCCGACTGTCATGCGGCAAAGGTAAATATAAATTTCCAATGTAACAAATTTCCAATGGAAATAAATTCGCCTTATTTTTTTAGCTCTGGTATAAAACGTTGTTGTATATGCGGTTGTGTGTGCGCTGCGGCGTGACGGCTGGCCGGGAGGAATGTCAGCTGCAGTGCTGTCTTTATGGGTTTTCGCTATATTTGGATAATACGTGATGCGCCTCGGCAAAGCCAAATCCGAAAACCCGCGTTTTCGATTTGTCTCTGCGCCCGACTTTGCGTATATTTGCGGTGCTCCCGGAATGAAGATTGTACGGGACGGCCTGTAACCAATAAAAGATGATTGTTATGAGACGAGTATTCGGATTTTTTGTAGTTGCCGCAATGGCCCTGTTTGTGGTGGGCTGCTGTGCATGCCGCAAGGGAAAGAATGCCAAACCTCTGGTGGGTACGCAGTGGCATCTGGTACGTATGATGGAGCGCGATTTGAGTATCGAGCCCGAGCAGTTCCTCTTCACATTCGAAGCCGACGGCCGTTTTGGCGGTATCGGTGCCTGCAACCGTATGATGGGCGGATATACTACGACCGATAAGGGCGGTATCAAGTTCAGCAATGTGGCTTCGACGCGGATGATGTGCCCCGATGTCGATTTGGAGAACGAGCTGGGCAAGATATTCGACAGTGCTACGCATTACGAGATCGACGGCGACATGCTGATGTTGTTGAGCAATGGCGAGATGCAGGCCGTGTTCAAGGCTGTGGAGCCG
Source organism: uncultured Alistipes sp. (assembly GCA_944320685.1). Taxonomy (GTDB): domain Bacteria; phylum Bacteroidota; class Bacteroidia; order Bacteroidales; family Rikenellaceae; genus Alistipes. The sequence continues at coordinate 20,657 of CALUIK010000007.1, read as the reverse complement.
GCCCCTGAAACCGATAAATAGTATCGTCGGGACGATATGTTAGAACGGATGTCCCCGCTTGCGGCGGGGGCATCCGTTCTGCATGTCCGGTGGCGGGATCAGTTGCGGCCGAAAAGCAGGTTTGTGACGTCGTCGAGGGTGATGTCGCCCACGATGTCGCATGCGAGGCGCGCCTCGCCCTTGGTTATGAAGATCAGGAACTCGCTTTCCGTCTTTTTGTACGGCGCCGTATAGACGTATACCGTTTCGTTGTCGATGTTCATAATCGTTATACGTTCGTACGGCTCGCTCTCGGCGACCTTGCGCAGGCGCTCGTAAAGGTCTATGTGTGTCGGTCCCGAGAACTTTATCTGACGTATGGCTTCGATACGGTTTACAAGGTGGTCGCTGTCGCAGGCCTTGTCGGGCAGGATGCTGCGCAGCATCCTGCCCGAGAATTCCGACGTACGCAGCGATGTGTCGTCGGTGTCGGCGTTGCGGTCGAAGCGCGTGAGGGTACGGTTGTATACCTCCATGAACTGTGGAGTCTGGGCGGCCGCCAGTGCGGAGACTAGCATCAATACGAGTATTGCTATGGCCTTTCTCATTGTCGCGTTATTTTTATAAGCCGATTCCTATAGTCCACATCTGTGTCTTTGGGCCGCAGCCGCTCTTGAAGATGGCTGTGGGGGTATAGTTGCAGTAGAGGCAGAAGCTGTGGAACGAGAGCCGCAGCGTGGCGCCCGCCTGTATGAAGTTGACGGGAAAGTTGTGCTCCTTGTCCTTCGAGCCGCCCTTGTACTTGATCTTTGTGTGTGAGTTCATCACGATGTCGGCGAAGCCTCCGGCGGCGATGGAGAACTTGTCCCAGCGGCCGAACGACACCTCGACGGGGATGTGTATGGCGGCGACGGTGAACTTGCTCTTCTTGACCTCGAGATCGCTGCCAATGGGCGATGGGGTTACCATCTGTTCCCCGTCGGCAAGGGTCAATGATTTGTCGAGGCGGAAGTTGTTGGCGCGGATGCCTATGGCGAAGGATATGCCGACGTTGCGGCGGCGGTTGAAGGCCGAGAAGTTGAGCAGGTTGACGGTTACCTGTGTCGATTTCCAGTTGTTCAGGTTGAGGAAGCTGCCGTAGCCCATGCCCTCATAGATGCCGTAGTCGACGGGAGAGAGCATATTCCATCCCAACTCGAATGCCGGGATCGAGGTGGGGATGTTGCGGCCGATGTTGAACGACGACGACGAGTACCATACGGGCAGGCCCACGTATACGGACGATTGGTTCTCGTCGGGCGAGCGGAACTCTATGCCGTCGATGCCCAGACGCATCGACTGTGCTTCGGCCTTGCCGATACCGGTCAGAAGGGCTGCCGTGAGCAGCAGGAGAAGGAGAGTGCAGTGTTTCATGGCGTGTATTTATGTTGTTTTATTTCGGTCTTGCCTTTATTCTATGTCGAGTATCTCGCGCAGGGGGGCGGTGCGGTCGGCCTTGCCGGCATGCATGTCGGAGAACAGGTCTTCCGTGCAGGTACGCGCCTCGGCCAGCGACGTGACGGGGCGTCCGTTCACGTATCCGTATACCGTGGGGCGGTTCAGTGTTACCGCCACGGCCACTATCGCCGCCGCCGAGAGCGCTGTAGCCACGGCTATTCGCCACGGGCGCGCCGGCGCCTCGTGCAGGCGTATCACAACCTTGGTTTTGCGTTCTGTCTCCGCAAGGCGCAGCATCTCTGCTGCGGCGCGCCCCTCGGGAGTGAGCGTATCGGCGGTGCCGGCTTCGGCGCGTTGCGCGAGATGGCTGCGCAGGGCCTCTTCTTCGGCAAGTGTCGTCTCGCCGCGGTAGTAGCGGCCGAGGAGCCGCGGCAAAAGTTCAGAGTCCATGGTTCATTATATTTAACAGTCCCTCTCTCACTCGGCAGCGGGCGCGTGAGAGGGCCATGCGCACGCTCTGTTCGGTCGAGCCGGTAATGCCGGCTATCTGTTCGATGTCCATCCCCTCCATGTCGCGCAGGTGCATCACTTCGCGTTCTCGCTGCGGGAGAGCCTCGACCAGCCGCCGCACCAGAGTATGCAACTCCACGTTCTCGACGGCGTCGTACTCCGCAACCGAAGTCCTTTTGTCCGCCGCCGCAATGTCGAGGCGCATGCCGCCGCGCCGTTGCGACCGCAGGCGGTCGAGGCACATGTTGCGCATACTGGTCATCACCAGCGGGCGGAAGCCGGTCGCGCGGATGAGGATCCGGCGCCGCCACAACTTTTCGTACAGGTCCTGTACGGCGTCTTCAGCGGCATGACGGTCGTGCAGTAGGGTTATGGCGTAACGGTACGCCGAGTCCTTGGCTGCGATGAACTCCCGGTTGAAATCTTCGCTGTTCATTGAGGGTAATGCTCTCCGTATGCCGCCCTTTTATCGCGGTCTCGATGGTTATACGTTTACTGAGAACAAATATAACATCGTTATGGCGATTTTTTTTCTGTTTTTTGCCGTATGCTTCCGCCTTGTGCTGTCCGGATATGAAAAAACGTCCGCCGCAACCTTTGCGGGCTGCGGCGGATATGGTTCGGATGCCTGTCGGGTATTGGCGCCGGAAGTCCGCGCTACTCGACCTCGCGTCGGTTGCGCAGGGCGTGCGTTATGGTCAACTCGTCGACATACTCCAGTTCGTCGCCGAAGCCTATGCCGCGGGCAATGGTCGTAACCTTGACGTCGGGGTATTGTCTCAGACGGTTCATTATATAGAATAGTGTTGTCTCACCCTCGACGGAGGTCGAGATGGCAAGAATAACCTCGCGTATGCCCCCTTCGGCCACGTGCTCGATGAGCTTGTCGATCTTCAGGTCCGAGGGGCCGACCCCCTGCATGGGGGATATGACACCCCCCAGCACATAGTACAGGCCGTGGTATTGGTGTGTATTTTCGATCGACATTAGATCCCCGACCTGCTCGACGACACATATAGTGGTGCCGTCGCGTTCGGGGTCGGCGCATATCGGGCAGATGTCCGTGTCGGACAGGTTGTTGCACGACGAGCAGCGGCGTATGTCGCGACGGAAACGGGCGATGCTCTCGGCCATGCGCTCTACGGCGTCGGGTTCCATTTTGAGCAGGTGCATCGTCAGACGCAGGGCCGTGCGGCGGCCTATGCCCGGCAACTTGGCGAATTCCGATACCGCTTCTTGCAGAAGTTTCGACATGGGCTTGCGGATCAGATTCTCTCTATGCGTTCGGTCTCGACCCAACCCTTGTTGCCGTCGGCGATGCGCACCTCGGCCCAGCCGTCGACGGTGCTGCCTATGGTTACGACGGTGCCCTCATGCAGAACGAAGAGGTCGGTGGCCGATTTGTCGGGCGAACTCTTGACCGACAGCGACGAACTCATTACGACGGCCTCGTTGCGTTCCACGAGCATGTTGCGTTCGCTCCATGCCATCAGCGTCGTGGCGATGCACAGCAGCAGCGCCGCAGCCATGCCGTAGAAACCCGCCTTGCGCATGGCGATCCGCTGCGAGAGCAGGTAGACGAGGCAGGATGCGAGCGTGGCGGCAAACAGCAGCAGCGAGATGACGGTCCATGCCGTGCAACTCATGGTGCTGCGCACCTTCTTGGCCCACGATACGAGGAAGAATTCGGGTATCTCCTCGATTTTGTCCTTGGTCGAGCGCTCGGCATACTCGAGATTGTGGCGGATATCCTCGTCGCCCGGGGACAGATGAAGGGCGCGGTTGTAGTACAATATGGCGCCGCCCGTCTCTCCGCTCTTGAAGAGGGCGTTGGCGAGATTGTAATACAGCGGGGCCGAATACAGGCCCTTGTCGGTTATGGCCGTGTACAACTCTGCGGCGCGGGTGTAGTCTCCGGCCGAATAGGCCGTGTTGCCTGCCTGCCACAACTCCTCGGCCGAAGCGGTGGCGGGGTCTATTTCGGCCTGTGCGCCGGCCGCCTGTGCGGCGAGGGGTGCGGCCTGTGTGGAGTCTTGGCCTCCAGCCGCCGGCATAGCCGCCTCCTGTGCCGCGGAGGCGAGGGTGAACAGTGCGGCCGCTATGGTGATGTATATCTTCATGGCGATGTTTTTTTAACGTTTTACGATCGACTCGATGTGTGAGATCAACCTCACGCCCTCGGTGTATACCTCGTTCATCTCAACCGACGTCGAGGGTGAGTATTGCGCCTCGTCGCAGCGCGTCATGATGTCTGTGAAGCGCTGTGCCTCGTCGGCTGTAACGCCGCGGCGCTGCAGCTCCTCGCGTATCGACTCCTTCGTCAGGTCGGCTACGGGGATGTTCAGCTTGTCGCTCATGTAACCCCAGAAGGCATGCAGCATCTCCTTGTAGAATGCCTGCCGGTCGCCGGCCTGCATGTGGCGCTCGGCGGCGCGGAAACGCTGTATCGCCACCTTGTTGGCGCGGCGGTTGCGTACCAGAACCGTGTTCTTGCTGTCGCGGATCATCTTGCGCAGGGCGAAGTAGAGTGCGGCGGAGAGCGCGAGGATCGCGAACAGCAGGACGAAGTATGTAGTGCTGAACATCAGCGGCGCGGCCTCCTTGCGCAGGGCGGCACGGCCCATCTTGATGAAACGTATATCCGTGCCCAGCTGGCGGACATCCTCCTTCGAGGGTGATGCTACCACCTGTGCGGGGCGGTTGTCTCCCGAGACGTCGGGCGAGACTTCCATCTTGAGCGGTTCGGTGGCGAGGGTGACGTACGCCCCTTTCTGCGGGCTGAAGAAGGAGAACTCCACGGCGGGGATGTCGTATTCACCCTCGGCGCGGGCGATGAAAGGGTATTCGAACTGCCGGTACCCCGTCGTCCCCTGCGTTGTCGAACGTATCGACTCGGTGTTGCGGACGCTGTATGCCTCGAACGACGACGGCAGCGTGAGCGTCGGCGCCTGCAGGAAGGTGAGGTTGCCCGTACCAGAGACTTTCACCGTATATGTTGCGGCCGAGTTGGCCTTGATCTGTGCGGGCGGCATCTCGGCGGAGATGGTGAACTCGCCCACGGCTCCGGCAAAGGATGCGGGGGCGCCTGCCGGCAGCTCGTCCACCTTGACTGTGATGTTGCCTGTCGAGAGTTTGCGTTTGACGTTGTACTCCTCGGCGCCGCCGCCGAAGAAGGGGTCGAAGTTGCGGGCGTTCTGTATCACCACGCGCGCTATGGCCGTTATGTCGGCCGATTCTATGGTAAGGGAGCCGCTCTGCTGCGGGTAGAGCAGGTACTCCTTTATGATTTGCGAGTCGTAGACCTTGCCGTCGAGGGTCTCGCGCTGCGGCTTGTAGTTGTCCACGGGGAGCTCCTGCGACCAGAACCCGTTGAACGACGGCAGCTTCACATCCTCGAATCCCACGATACTGGCGCGCGTGTATAGCGTAAGCGAGGCGCGTATGGGCTCTCCCTTGTAGACGTTGGTGCGCGAGAGGTTCAGGCGCAGCACTATGTCGTCCTTGGCCACCTTGTTCTGCACGGCATTGCCCTGTTCTGCGGCGCGCCCCTGCTGTTGCTGCTGGCGTTCGGCACCGCCGTCGACCACCTCTATGGGGGTGGCCTTGGTGGTGTAACGCTTGCCGTCGACACTGATCGAGGCGGAGCCTATGGTTATGTTGCCGGCGTTTTGCGCCATCACCACGTATGTGATGGTACAAGTCTTTTTCTGGGTATTCACGCCGTTTATGCTCCGGAATTCGAATCCCGTCGATGTCGTGGGGCCTGCCAGAATGTCGAGGCCCGCGAAATCGGGCGGAGTGAACGATCCGTCGTCGGGATTGTTGGTGTCGAGGACGAACTCCACGCGGAACATCTCCCCTGCGGTGACTATGAGCGGGGTGTTGATCTCGAAGGTGTGGGTGTCGGCGGCATGCACGGCACCGATGCATGACAGCGTCGTCAGCAGCAGAAGTATGTGTCTGAAAAATCGTGTCATATCGTATGATAAGGTCTTATATCGCAAAACGCAGGCAAGGGCGGTTTTATTTTCCGCCGGCGGCTAAAAAACCGCAAAAGAAGTTCCGCATCCTTGCGGGTGCGAAACTTCTGCGGTTTGGGTAGAATCAATGCTGGAAGTCGGCGAAGAAGTCGTTGCCCTTGTCGTCGACGATGATGAAGGCGGGGAAGTTCTCCACGTAGATCTTGCGCACGGCCTCCATGCCCAGTTCGGGGAAGTCGACGACCTCGACGCTCTTGATCGAGTTCTTGGCCAGCACGGCAGCGGGACCGCCGATGGAGCCCAGATAGAAGCCTCCGTTGGCCTTGCAGGCGTCGGTCACGGCTTTCGAGCGGTTGCCTTTGGCCACCATCACCATCGAACCGCCGTGTTTCTGGAACAGGTCGACATAGGGGTCCATACGTCCCGCCGTGGTGGGGCCGAACGATCCCGAGGCCATGCCTTCGGGCGTCTTGGCCGGACCGGCGTAGTATACCGGGTGCTTCTTGAAGTATTCAGGCATCGGCTTGCCCTCGTCGAGCATCTGCTTGATGCGGGCGTGGGCTATGTCGCGCGCCACGATGAGCGTGCCCTTGAGGTTGAGGCGCGTCTTGATGGGGTATTTGGTAAGTATTGCGCGCACCTTGTCCATCCCTTCGTCGAGGTCTATGTCGACGGCGGGCGACATGGCGGGTGCCTGTGCGGGCAGGAAGCGTGCGGGATTCTTCTCCAGTTTCTCGAGGAAGATTCCCTCGGGCGTGATCTTCGCCTTGATGTTGCGGTCGGCCGAGCAGCTTACGCCGATGGCGACGGGGCAGCTTGCTGCGTGGCGCGGCGCACGGATGACGCGCACGTCGTGTACGTAATACTTGCCTCCGAACTGTGCGCCCATGCCCAGCTCCTGACACATCTTGGTCACCTTCTGCTCCCACTCCAGATCGCGGAAACAGCGGCCGCCCTCGTTGCCCGACGTGGGCAGATGGTCGAGGTATCCGGCCGAAGCCTTCTTCACCGTCGAGAGACACATCTCGGCCGATGTGCCGCCTATACATACGGCGAGGTGGTAGGGCGGGCATGCCGAGGTGCCGAGGTCCGTCAGGTGTTCCTTGAAGAACTTGATGAGCGACTCCTCGTTGAGCAGGGCCTTGGTCTGCTGGTAGAGGAAGGTCTTGTTGGCCGAGCCGCCGCCCTTGGTGATGAAAAGGAATTCGTACTCCATGCCGGGCTTGCCGCCGTAGATGTCGATCTGTGCGGGGAGATTGGTGCCCGAGTTCTTCTCGTCGATCATCGAGAAAGGCACTACCTGCGAATAGCGCAGGTTGCGGCCCTTGTAGGTCTCGTATACGCCGCGGGCAATGCATTCGGCGTCGTCGGCGCCCGTATATACGTCCTCGCCCTTGTGGGCTATGCATATGGCCGTGCCGGTATCCTGACACGTGGGCAGTTCGCCCTCGGCCGCTACGGCCTGGTTCAAAAGCATGGTGTAGGCGACGAATTTGTCGTTGTCCGATGCCTCGGGGTCGTCGAGGATCGAGGCGAGCTTGGCCAGATGTGCCGGACGCAGGTAGAACGATACGTCGGCATATGCCTCCTTCGAGAGCAGTTCCAACCCCTTGGGGTCTACTTTCAGTATTTTACGTCCGTCGCACTCGACGACTTTGACGTAGTCCTTCGTCAGAAGGCGGTACTCGGTGGTGTCCTTCTCGATGGGATAGGGTTCCTGATAGATGAAATCAGCCATGGCTTGGTTTGTTTTTATTCGGTTTGTGATATTATTTCGTTGCATGTCAAAATCTTTGCAAAATTACAAAAAAAAGTGGAATTATCCGCGGCAGTTCCCATTTTTCGGCTGCCTGCGCCCTGCTGCGGCCGGTGGGTACGGAGAGGACGCGGCCGGCCTTTCACCATGTGCGTACGGTGGGGGCGTCGCCGGAACATGCCGCCGCGCCGGAGGCATGCCGCCCGTACGATAGGTGCTGATTATGTCGCAATAGAAAAAAACGATGTCGAATTTCGCCGTACGTGGACCGCGATATGGTTTTATTGACTATTTTTGTGTCAAGGGAAAGACAAGTAAAACTCATTATAAAATTTAAGCTATGTTAAGCAAGAAGATGCACGATGCGCTCAATGCGCAGATCAACGCCGAGTTGTGGTCGGCCTATTTGTACCTGTCGATGTCGATGGATGCCGCCGACAAGGGACTGAAGGGTGTGGCTAATTGGTTTGCCGTACAGTTCAAGGAGGAGCAGGACCATGCGCAGATCCTGATCAACTATCTGCTGGCGCGCGGCGCGCGCGTTGAGCTGGCGCCCATTGCTCCCGTGGAGACGTCGTGGGCATCGCCTCTGGCCATGTTCGAGGATACGCTCAAGCATGAGCAGAAGGTTACGGCCATGATCAACGATCTGTGTGCCATCGCCGAGGAGGATCGCGACCGTGCTTCGTCGAACATGCTGGTGTGGTTTGTCGACGAGCAGGTCGAGGAGGAGCAGAACGCCGCGGATATTATCGCCGAACTGAATATGGTCGGTGACGACAAGCTGGGACTCTACATGATCGACAAGGAGATGGCGGCCCGCGTGTATGAGGCTGCCGCGCCGCTGGCTGCGAAGGAGTAGCGGCGGCAGTGCGTGCGAGAGCGCCGCGCCCGAAAAGGCGCGGCGCTCTTTTGTACCGCCTGCGGAGATGCGGAGATGCGGAGGTGCTGGCCTGCGGCTGCCGTGCGTGCCGCGCTTCAGATCAGAACAGCCCGAGGTTGCAGACGAAGATGTATATCAGCAGCAGCGGCGTGACGAAACGCAGTGTGAAATGCAGCAGCGGGAATGCGCGTCCGCGCAAATCCCCGTAGTTCGTCATTTCGCCGCGCAGGAATGAGGGCTTCATGTACCATGCGGCGAAGATGCACGTGAAGAGACCTCCGAGGGGCATGAGTATGTTGGCCGAGGTGTAGTCGAATATCTCGAAGAAGGAGATATTCTCCAAGTGGAGCCATCGCCCGAGGTCGATGTCGAAGCGGAAGGCGAGCGTCAGGGCGCACAGCGCCACAGAGAGTACCGAGGTCAGGCGTGTGGCGTTCTTGCGCGAGAGGTTGTGTTCCTCGGCAAAGTATGCCGTCAGCACCTCGTGGAACGATATGGTCGATGTGAGAGATGCGAGCGTGAGCAGTATGAAGAATACGGCCGACCACAGCGCCGCGAGGGGCATGCCCTTGAATATCTCGGGCAGGGTGACGAATATGAGCGATGCTCCTTCCGTTGGTTCGAGCCCGGCGCTGAAGACCGCAGGGAATATGACAAGGCCAGCCAGCACGGCCACGAGAAGCGTCAGCAGCGATACGCTGAATGCGGTAGTGGTAAGGTTGTTGTCCCGTTTGAAATAGGATGCGTACGTGACCATGCACCCCATGCCCACCGACAGCGAGAAGAACGCCTGCCCGATGGCGGTGAACAGTGTATCCGCGGAGAAGGCTTCGCGGAAGTCGGGTTTCAGGAAAAAACGGTATCCTTCGGCGGCGTCGGGCATGAATGCCACGCGTACGGCCATGACGATGAGTATGACGAATAGTGCCGGCATCATCACCTTGGCGGCCTTCTCGATGCCCTTCACCACGCCCCGCACGATGATCATGTGTGTGAGGAGTATGAAGATTACGGTATATATCGCCTGCCGCGGCGAGGCTTGGAAGGCACCGAACTGCTCGATGAAGCTGTCTGCCGAGGTGTATAGCGGGCCGAAGAGGGAACTTACGAGATACTCGAGCGACCATCCTGCGACGATATAGTAGTATCCCGATATGCACAATGCTGCCAGCGCGCCGTTGTATCCGACCCATTTCCAGCGTTTCGAGAGCGAGCGATATGCACCCACGGCGTTGAGGTGCGTTTTGCGACCTACGGCGAACTCCGCGAGCATGACGGGTATTCCAACCACGAATACGCAAAGCAGATATACCAGCAGGAATGCTGCGCCGCCGTGTTCGCCGGCCATGTAGGGGAAACGCCATATGCTTCCCAATCCTATTGCGCTGCCCGCCGCAACGAGTATGGCGCTTATCTTGCCCCCGAAGGATGCTCTCGATTGTTCGCTCATAGGTATGAATAACGTGTGGAAAAGTTGATTTTTGTCCCTATGGCGGCAAATATACGCAAAGTCGGGGGCAATGGCAAATGAAAACTTTGGTTTTCGGACTTGTCATTGTCTGACGCGGCATGTATTATGGCTGTCGTGGGGGCAATCGTGTACTGCGGGTATGGAGATCGCAGACCTCTTTCCCGTCTGTATCATCATAGGGCGGTGAGGGCAATATGTGCCGGCATAATAAGGCCGCAGGCGAGGCGTGCCGTGTGTGGCAACCCTTACCTGCGGCCTGCTGCCGATGCCTGTAAAGGGATGGGAGGGGGCTGTGGTTTGTTTCAATTCTCTTCTCTTCTCTTTGCGTCCTGTTTCCGATACGGCTTGATAGCGTCCTGTTTACGTCCTAATGGTTTGCGTCCAAAATTTGCGTCCGAAGAATGCGTCCGAAGTTTGCGTCTCAAATGCGTCCGTGCCGTCGGAATATTGTTTTATGCCCTCTCCCGATCCCGAGGCTCTCGCCGGCGGCTCTGGCCTGCCGGCGGCTCTATTATTGTCCGTATTCCTGTCCTGATTAGCTTATTCCGCATCCGGTTGCCGTCATCAATATCAGTAAGCGTGGTTTGCTTGCGTCGTCTGTGAGCGTGGCCTGCCTGTGTCCCGCGGCTTTTTGCGCCTATGCTGCCGGTGCTCCATAAAATGGAGAGAGTGCCTGTAAATGTGTCCGATAGCTTTTCTTCTCCTCTTTGCGTCCTGTACTGCGGGGATCTTTTCATCCCGATAATTGTCGTTTACCTCCGTTGCGTCCATTATTGCGTCCTGTCGGCACTCTCTCCTATATTCTTGCGTCCAATAGGCATGCCAATCGGGGCATGCATTTCGGTCTTTTTGGCTGTTGAGCGGCGCCTGCCCTGTCAGTCGGGCAGTTTTGCTGTATATTGCCAACTGCGGAAGTTGTGGTCTTCGTCCACGGTCATTTCGTGTGAATTGAACCACTCGACGAAGGCGCGCCACTGTTCGTTGTGGTCCGCGCACCACTCGGCAAAGGCTTCGGGATCTCCGCCGCGGAGGATCCAGCGGTTGTACGCCTCCATATGTCCGGCCTGCCGTATCTCACGCTGGCGGTCGAATAGCAGGTTGGGGTAGACGTACCCGTAGTCGTTCGGCTCCGAGTAGTATTCGTCAACGAAGAGTTCGCGGATCCTGCACAGCTCGTCCGTCGAGAACGGCGGCAGCCCCACCTTGACCACGGCCTCACCCAGCGTGGGCTCGTATACTGCCACCCCGTAGGGGAAGCGCATGACCTTGAGGTTATCGTCGTACCATATGGTATTGTTCTTCGAGAAGCTGATATAGATGAGCAGCTGCTCCTTGTCGTCACGTTCGAGCCATATGTTCGAGTCGTATGCCTCGGCCAGCATGCGGCTCACCTCAAGGTTCTGTTCGCCGTTGCATACCATGTTCATGTATATCTCCCCGTATATCATGCCCCAGACCGACTCCGGAGAGCTGAGGTATATGCCTGCGGCGCGCCAATAGTTGTTGGGGTACGAGGGGTCGAGCTCTATGCCGCGCTCGTAGTACATAAGGGCCTCGTCGTAGCGCTTGGCCTTGAATGCAAGGGTCCCGAGCTCCATGTGCAGGGCACCCGAATGCGGGAATGCCTTGAGGCCGCGGAGATATATCTTTTCGGCCTTTTTGTCGTTGCCGCGTTCGGCGTAGCTGTTGCCCCACACCTGATAGAGGCGGTCGTCTACCGACATGTCACGCGAAAGGCGGCTGAATATGCGTCCCGCGCGCGTGTAATCCTCTTGCAGGTAGTAGGCGTACCCCAACTCGTAGTTCGTCAGGTAATTCTGTGAATATGAAGACAATGCTCTGCCGAACACCTCCATGCTCTTGGCCACGTCGGTGTTCTCCATCAGATCGGTGGCGTCGTATATCCTGTTGACCTCGCCCTGCGAAAATGCCGGCACCGTCCACAGGAGAAAAGCAGCTGTAAGTAGACGAACGGTTTTCATAGGCCTGCTGTTTTATTATCGCATAACAAATATAATAAAAAAAACAGCAAAAACCTATTTTTGCGCAATAAATTTGATTAAATATTTTGTGTATGGCGTTTTTTTTCTTTAAGGATGCCCCAGTTCGTCCAAAAAAGCCTCTATCTCCTTCATGTCCGTAGCCCAACTCGTAGCCAGACGCACGATACTGCTGCCGTCGTCGAGGGTCTCCCACGGGCTGAAAGTGGCGTGTGCCGACAGTTCCTGCAGCCGTTCGGGTGGCAGGCGCAGGAATATCTGATTGGTTTCGGGCTTGAACGGCGTCCCGTATCCTGCCGCCGCGAGCCCTTCGGCCAGACGGCGGGCGGTGTCTATGCCCTGCCGCGCTATCTTCAGGTAGAGTCCGTCTGTGAACAGGGTGTCGAACTGCAGTCCGAGCACCCATCCCTTTGCCAGCAGTGCCCCCTGCTGCTTGACTGTGGTGAAGAGGTGGGGTATCATGACTGCGCGTGGTATTACGACGGCCTCGCCCAGCAGGGCGCCGCACTTGGTGCCGCCGATGTAGAAGGCGTCGCACAGGCGCGCCGCATCGTGCAGCGTCATGTCGCAGGCGGGAGCGGCCAGGGCGTAGGCCAGACGCGCACCGTCCATGTAGAGCGGAATGGCGCGGTCGCGGCATACGCGGCTCAGGGCCTCCAGTTCGGCGAGCGAATAGAGGGTGCCGTACTCCGTCGGCTGCGATATGTATACCATGCCGGGCCATACCATGTGGTCGCGGTTGCCGTCGGCGAGGAATGCATCGACGCAGCGTGCGACGGTGTCGGCAGCGAGCCTGCCGTCGGTATGTGGCAGCGCGAGTACCTTGTGTCCCGTGGCCTCGACGGCGCCCGCCTCGTGTACGTTTATGTGTCCCGTGTCTGCCGCCACGACACCCTCGTATGGGCGCAGCAGCGCCTTGATCATGGTGGCGTTTGTCTGGGTGCCGCCCGTGAGCAGGTGTATCTCCGCATCGGGGGCGCCGCACGCCTCGCGTATGCGGCGGCGTGCCGAGTCGCATATGGGGTCGCAGCCGTAACCGTCGTGTTTGGCGAAGTTCTCTGCGGCCATGCGCTCCAGAATCGCAGGGTGTGCCCCCTCCATGTAATCGCTGTCGAAATGGTGCATTTTACGTGGATGGTATTGCGTGGTTACATTATAAATATTGTCATCTTGCGCAAGGCTGTTATCGGCTGTTCATGGGCCGCAGTTCTGACCCTTCAGAGGGCGGTACCGACTCCTCCGCCACGCCCCACGTGAGGCACGGGCGGTCCCCCATCTCGAGTTCGAGCGTGCCGCCCGCCATGAGTTCCTCATGCGAGAAGTAGCTCTTGTCATAGGGTTTGCCGTTCAGGCGCGCCGACTGTATGTACTTGTTGTCGGCCGAGTTGTTGTGGGCGATGAGGGTGAAGTCGTTGCCGTTGTCGAGGTGTATCGTCACACGGTCGAATATCGGGCTGCCGATGACGTAGTATGGCAGGCCCGCCGTCACGGGATAGAATCCCATGGCCGAGAAGACGTAGAAGGCCGACATGCCGCCGCCGTCCTCGTCGCCGCAGATGCCCATCAGGTCGTTGCGGAACCAGCTCTCCATAAGCATGCGTATGCGTTTCTGTGTCTGCCATGGACGGCGCACGTAGTTGTAGAGATAGGGTATGTGGAAACTCGGCTCGTTACCCATGACATACTGCCCCACGTTGCCCGACGAGTCGGGCAGCGTCGAGTAATACTGCCACTTGGATGTGTGCAGCCCCTCGGCGAAGAGGCGGTCGAGTTTCTCTGTGAAAGGCTGCTCGCCGCCGAAGAGGGCGATCAGGTCGGCGATGTTGTGGTGGACGTCCCAGATGTATGTCCAGCCGTTGTTCTCGTCGTAGTAGTCCCGGGCACCGAGGCCGCCCGAAAATATGTAGTCGAACGGCTCGATGAACTCGCCTGCGGCGTCCTTCGGGTGGAAGAAGCCGGTCTCGCGGTTGAAGAGATTGCGGTAGTTGAAGCTGCGGCGCAGGAGGAAGTCGTACTCCTCGCCGAGCCCGAGGTGCTGCGCGAGGCGTGAGATGCACCAGTCGTCGTACGAGGCGGCCAGCGTGACGGCCACGGCCTGACGGCGCTCGCCTCCCGATACGGCGGCGACGGTCTCCTGCTCGCCCGGGTGCAGGGCGGGGAACCATCCGTTGGCGTGGTAGAAGTCGTCGAGTTCGGTCTTGGGAGCGCGTACCCACGGGATCATGGTCTCATTGAGCACCGTGTGGCGGATACCCTCGAAAGCGCGCTCGACGTCGAATTCAAGCCCCTTGCAGAGGGCGTCGGCGAAGACGGCGGCCGAGTGGTTGCCGTTCATGCAGTGGGAGTCGCCGAAGACGCAGGGGAAGGTGGGCATCCATCCCGACTGCTCGTACATGCGTATGTATGATTCGATCTTCTGCTCCTCGGCCTTCGGGTCGAGTATCGTCTGCAGCGGGTGCAGGGCGTGGTAGGTGTCCCATACCCAGTCGTCGGTCCAGAAGGGGGTGCCCTCGTCGTCGTGCACCTTGCCGTCGAAGGCGCTGAAGTAACGCCCATCCTCCGATATGCATACCATGCGCTCGTGACAGCGGTAGAGGGCGGTATAGAAGGTCGTCTTCTGGTCCTCGGTGCCGCCTTCGACCTCGATGCGGCCCAATGCGTCGTTCCACGCGCGGCGGGCGTCGTGCTCCACGGCGTCCATGTCCCATGTCGCGATCTCGGCGCGCAGGTTGCGCTCGGCCTGCTCCGTATCTATGTACGATATTCCGTAACGAGCCTTCACGCATTCTGTTCCGTCGGAGAATCGGGCGCTGTTGACCTCGCCTGCCGTTGCGGCGAATGCCTCGGGCGCGGTGTCGAACTCGAGGTAGAAGTATTGCTTTATCCCGCGGTAGTTGTCGTAGCCCCACATGGCATTTCCCTCGCCGTGGATCTCGCCGTGCGATGAGGCGATCTGTATATATCGTCCGCCTGCCTGCTCGAACGTACATGAGAAGATGGCCGCCTTTGACGCCGGCACGAAGTCGGCGACGATACCGTAGTCGTCGAGATAGACGTCGTACCGCGTGGGCGAGGTATGTTCCTGATCGTAGCGGTAGCTCATGCGGGGCTGCAACCCTTCTTCCCCGCCGCAGTAGGGCGTCATCATCAGTACGCTGCCGTTGCGGTGCGATGGGACGTTGAGGGGCAGGCCGCCCATGCGGTCGGTGGTGAACTCGTTGTGGTCGGGGATCATGCGCAGCATCGAGTTGGGCAGGTGCGTGGTGGGATAGGTAGGTACCAGCAGGTGGCTGATGTTGCCTATGCGGTTGTTGACATAGTCGACGGGTTCGCGTCTTTGGCCGCACGCAACTGTGGCGGCGACGGCGGCGATGCCGAACATGAACGACATGCCGCGGCGCAGCTGGCTGATGTAAGATCTCTTCATGGTCTGGGATATTGTGGAAAGCGGCGGCGCATAAAACGCCACCGCTTACAAAATTAATAATTTTTTTGCGTAACAGTACCGGTCCGTGCCCCGAAAAAAACGTGCGTGGCGGGCGGTGCGGGCCCGTTATGAGATGTCTATCCCGACGACGGGCTGACTCGTCACCTTGTCGAGCGGTTCGCTGCGGTAGGTCACGGAGCCGAAATCGATCTTTCCGAGGTCTATGCATCGGATGGCGCTGTCGTACATCGTGCGGTAGTATATCTTGCGGGCGGCGATGTCGGTGGCCGAGGTCCACTGTGTGGCGCTGGGTATGTCGGCGGGGATCTTGCCTGCGGCGAACTCGACGCCTATGGGTATGTCGAAGTTGTTGAGTATCTGGAATCCCTGCATGACGGCCTCTGTGGCGGTATTGCACGGCGGCGCCGTAACCTGATAGAATGCCGCACGAACGAAACGCGACGGCGGCGTCACGTCGCCCGGTATGCCGAGCATGCCGCTGCCTGCGCCGAACGCCGCCAGACGTATCGCTCCGAAATCCTTGTCGGCGGCGCCTCCGGCGTAGAGGTTGACATAGTTGTTCAGGTTGGTTATCTGCCATTCGTACCCTGGCGAATTGGTCAGGACGCCCAGCTTGCTCTCGTGGAACTGCATGTGCCCGTCGACGATCTCGAGCACCACCTGCCGTCCCGAGGCGTCTGTTATGCGCCAATGGACGGTCGAGGCACGGGGGTCGAGCGCCACTACGTGTATGCCGCGCAGGGCGCGCATCACTTCGTCGACGGTTGCGTATCCTCCCAGCATCCATGCCACGAGCTGCAGGTCTGCCACGGATGTGGATGCCAGCGCTGGATCGAAATCTTCATAGCGGCCGTAGTCGGGGAAATAGAAGAGCCCGGCCGAGAGGCCGGCTTCGTTGATGCCCTCGGCGACGAACTGCTCCATCTCGACCGAGAGCCCAACATACCCGTATTTCGAGGGCATGGCCGCACCCTTGAGTTTGCTGTCCGGCAGCATCGAGTGTTGTTCGTATCCGCGCGGTACCACGACGTAGCGGCTGTTGAGGTTGCTGCCTCCCCATTCGATTGTGCGGGCTACGACGGTGCTCTTGTCCTGCACGCGCAGTGTTATTCCCGTGCATGCATCGGCGCGGAGCGACGCGGCAAGAAGCGCCGCAGTTGTAAGGATAATTTTTTTCATGATATTATCATATTAGGTCGCTAATATTATGTTGGATATAGTTGCTTGTCGTAAACTATAAAGTTAAACAATTATTATTAAAATCAATTATTTTGCCGAAATATAATTGGCTGACTTTTTATAGTTGATTTATTATCAATAATTAGGCCCGATAACATTATGTCGCTATCAGGCCTAATCATTTATATAATATTGTAAGGAATTGCTATGTGCCAATAAGATTCAAATCGTTCAACCATATTACCATGCCGAAAGCGGCTATGCTGACTGGTGTGCGTTGGTTTGTTGATTTGTCTTTTATGTATCCTAAAGCGAAAAATGTGTGGTCTTCTATCTCGATATCATATTTTAACTCGAAAATGAGATTGATTGAGCCATTGAGAAATAAATTGTCTATTACGTCGGTCTCGGCATTATCTGATGAATCAGCAGTGCAGTTCCTTGCTAATTGTTGAATATTTTCTTTTATGCGCATTTCATGTGTTATTTCCGGCGGTATTGTAAAATGCGCAATGGCGAGTATTAAGGCAATTTTAATCCCTCCTCCGATAAGTGACCCGAATGATTCCAATATTTCGAAAATGGTATCCAATGTATCGTGATCTTCTGTGTTACCGATTTTTTCCAGCATCTCGCCGCAATGCTTGCATTTTTTTGCTTCGGCGAGAATTTCTTCTCCGCAGAAAGGGCATTTTTTGTATTCAGGCATTGAAGTTTACATTTCTGTAGCTATACGTTCCATATAATCGTTCAGCGATTCATTTTTATTGACGTGCCATGCGGTCAAGCCTGAGATAGGGTATCCTAAAATTATGCGTGCCGCTTTGCTGGGTGACTCGAATAATTTGTCTTTAAGAAAGACGCCTTCATTGGAAAGGTAGCCTTTCTCCTTCAACGTCTTTATCAGACTCAAGTCGTATTTTTTATTCCCGCCGTCCCTTTTTGTTGCCATATCGCTCTTGCCGCATCTGGACCCGGCCAATACTTTTAGCGAGTTGTCGGCATAATATATGCCGTGGGCATCGGCTTCGCCTATGGTGAGCATGACATTTACGTCAGTTCTGTCGTTGTCGTTGCCATTGCTCAAAGCCTCTTTAGCCGACTGGTTGAAAAGCTCCTTGTACCCCAGCAGCGAAGCCATTGTTACAAATTGGCTGATATATTTATCGGCGACACTTATTAGATCCTGTGATATCTTAAAATTACTGTTGCTTTTCGTGTCGCTGTTCTCCAATTTCGTGTTGTCGGCTTTCTCAATTATTTTTGTCTCGATATATTGCAGACAACCTTGCAGTTCCGGAAAATCGTCTTCCTTGCGCAATGTGCAATATATGAAATCCAATGGTACATTCTTATTACGGTTGTGGTAGCGCATGCGTTGTGCCATTTCTATGGTTTGACCTATGTAGTATCGATACAGAGAGTCGCTGTCATCGCTTTTATCTATTTTCCGTATTACATAGACACCCGGGATGTTGCGTGGGATTTGGTCAAATCGTTTGGTATCGGCGGCGTACACTTTATACATCGCCACATTGCTTACCAACGGGTATTCGCATTTTATTACTGAGGCCTCATCGTCAATGATGGTTACTCTGAATGTTTTGTAGTCGTTCATGGGTTCAAGTTTTTATGGTTGTGGAATGATTGGTTTGTATCCTATTATAGATCTTTACTACGTTCCAGATTCACTGTCTCTAGTAATTTTTTTGATTGGATGGGATTGTAATAATCCAATGTTACAGATGTTTCTAAAGAATCATTATATAAAGTAAGAACTATATAATAAAGATTATACGTCCCATTAAATGTTGTAACAGATGGGTCCTCTATACTGAATTGAAACTGAGTGCCTCTATCCAGAGCTTGTTGTATTTCATATGTTGACAATGTACCTATATCATCACGATCTTCAAGTATCCATCCTTTATTGTTATATTGGTACTGTTTGATAAGTCCACTACGAAAATCCATATATATGTTGATTGCATCCGAAACATTGTTGCCTATACCCCTAATAACTACACGGACACGCCAAAGGTTATCCTCGTCTACTTGTCCGGAAATAAGCGCTATTAATACATTGTATTCATAAAATACTCCTGAAAAAAACGACCTGGCGTGCTTGGTAATAGAAAACTTTTGAACCCCTTTTGTTCGAGTTTTTGAGCGAAAGCATCCATTGAGCCTTCGATCGGTATTCCCAGAAACTTATAGGGGCATTCTTGAGTTTTGGATGCGTTTGTTGTACTATCGGAGACTTTAGAGCTTTGAACTTCGGCGTTTTGAGAGCACGAAAATTCTGTGACGGCGATAGTAAAAACCATCATGAATAATAGAAATTTTTTCATACCACATTTTTTAGGCTGCACAGACTCCAATGCGGCGGTTTATAAAACAGAAAGCGTGGAACTGCAATATATGATATTAGGGGAGTCGGATACAGCCCAAAATGAAAAAAAGAGCTAAACATCTGCAAATATAATCATTGATATACTGTATTTTATGTGGTATCAGATTCGGGAATGACTTTTTAATTTGTCTTAATCCGTTGCAAGTTTCTTCGGGATATATGGGAACATTTACGGGAATTTGTTATACCTTTGCCGCATAACCGAAAAAGCAACGCAGATGAAAGTTACCGTCTATCTGAAAAAGTCTTCCCCCGGGGCCTCGAACATCTGTTTCAGGGTCAGGGATAAGAATGTGGACATAAAGGTTGTTTCCCCGCTTGAAGTGCAAGACAAGTACTGGGATTCCGACACCCTCAGCTACAGGCGCACGACGGCTGTTCCTGCCGCCGAGCAGAAACGGCTGCCGGAACAGATCGCCGCCATCATAGAGCGGGCGGAGAAGACCTTTTCGGACAAGGCGGACAGCAGGTGGATGAGGCAGGTCATTGAAGATGTGCTGTACCCTGCCCGTGCCTTCGAGCGCAACCACCCGAACCTGCTCGCCCGTGTCCACGAGTATCTGGAGAAGTTTGACGGTGCGGAGAGAACAAAGGAGCATATCGTCCGCTTCGAGCGCAAGATGACCCGCTACCACGACTACCGCCGGGAGATACTGGGCGAGGCGGACTTCACCCTCTTCGTGGAGACCGTCACGTTGGAGCAGATGAACGCTTTCCGGGATTATGTGGTGAACGAACACCTGCTGCGGCAGGAATATCCCGACTTCTATGCTCCCCGCCTACTCATCAACCACCGTCCGAGGCCGCTTTCCGGTACGACCGTCATCAACATCATGAACCTTTTCTGCACTTTCCTGCACTGGTGCAAGAAGATGAAGTATTCCGACAACGAGGTCTATGCCCTCTACGGTTGCAAGGAGCCTACCTACGGCGACCCGTTTTTCCTCACTTCCGAAGAAAGAAACATCCTGTATGACGCAGACCTGAGCGACAACCCGAAGCTGGCCGTCATCCGTGACATCTTCGTGTTCCACTGCTATGTCGGCTGTCGCGTGGGTGACCTTTACCGTCTCACAAGGGACAATATCAAGGACGGTTTTCTGGAATATATGCCGCAGAAGACGAAGAAATGTCAGGCGAAGACCGTCAGGGTGCCGCTGCACGAAAAGGCGTTGAAGATACTGGAACGATACGATGCCAATTCCGACAGACTGTTCCCGTTCAGGCAGATACACACCTACAACCTCGGCATACGGGAACTGCTGAAGCGTTGCGGCATAGACAGGATGGTCACCATCCTCGACACGCACGGCTACAATACCGTGCAAAGACCCTTGTACGAGGTGGCCACGAGCCACACGGCACGCAAGACCTTCGTGGGCAACCTATACAGGCAGGTGCCCGACCCAAACCTTATCGCCTCCATGTCGGGGCATGTGGAGGGCAGCAGGGCGTTCAGCCGCTACCGCACGATAGACGATGACATGAAGCGCAGGCTTGTGGACATGATAGACTAAGACAGAAAGGAGGACATACATATGAAAGTGACCGCATTCATCCGGAAGACCGCCGCCAAGAACAACATCACCGACCAGGCACGG
>CALUIK010000006.1 GCA_944320685.1 uncultured Alistipes sp. | reverse complement strand
AAAAACCGTAATTTAGACAAACAAACCGCACCGTTTGAGACTATAAAACACCAGCGCGACAAACAAATTCTCATTGTCTATCGCGCTGGTATTCTGTTATTTAACCTAAATAAAGGCTATCAATATTCCTCCTCGTTGAAGAAGAAATCATCTTTGGAAGGGTAGTCGGGCCAAATATCTTCTATCGACTCGTAGATGTCGCCCTCGTCTTCGATCTCCTGTAGATTTTCCAGAACCTCCAGCGGTGCACCCGAACGGATCGCATAATCGATCAACTCGTCTTTAGTTGCAGGCCACGGTGCATCCTCCAACTTTGATGCTAACTCTAAAGTCCAATACATATCTCGTAGTTTTATACAAATATGGTTGTCGCGAATTTATATCGGCCGCAAATATAGAAAAAAAACATTAAAAGCAAATACTTTGTCATATATTGTTAACAACCGCGCGACTATTTGTTGCATAAATACGTCACGGTATCCACAATATCTCCTCCACACCGAGCACAGAGGTCACCGTACGCCCCAGAGCATAGAAATAATCCGACAAGCGGTTCAAATATACCAGCACGTCGTGATCGACAGCATGCTCAGCATCGGCACGCAGCGCCGCACGTTCGGCTCTGCGGCAGACAGTGCGGCAGACATGGCACAACGAAATTTTTTCGTCGCCTCCCGGGATCGTAAACTTGGTTATCGCCGGCAGGCGTTCCTGCATGCGGTCTATCGCCTGTTCGAGAAACAAAACAGCATCCGCCGACAACGGTGCGGCCTTGCCCTCGCCGCCATCGCCCACGGCAAGCAGGGCGGCCACGGTCATAAGTTGGGATTCTACACGGCGTAACTCCCCGACACTCTTTGCGAGTTTATTCTCGCCCGACAATTTGTCTGCGAGAAGTGACGTAAAGGCCGCCAGTTCATCCACCGTACCGTACGCTTCGACGCGGCTGTCGATTTTGGGGACACGCTCCCCGCCTATGAGCGACGTCAGTCCCTTATCGCCGCTCGTGGTATACAACTTCATAATCTGAATCTTTGTTTTGGCAGGTAATTATTGAATATCAAGAGATACCCGCGGTTATCAATACTTGTGCAACCGTGCGCCGCGACAATATCGCGGCATGTCTCGTCGCGCCGGCGATCAGCCGCAGGAGACATTATGCAAAGCGTCGACCGCATCTCGGCGGCATAGGCCGCCATCGTCTTCAAATAATCCGGCGCAACGGTTTTCGTAGCGATCATCATGTCGCAACGTACAATATCATGTTCCGCACCACAATCAGCATCTATACTGAAACTCGTGTACCCGCAATGAGTCATGAGATTCTGCAGTTGCACAGCCCGCCGTTGCGATATGCCACGTGCCAGAAGTTCGTAATAAAGGTCCGTCGCCCCCTCCGGAAACAGCTTCGAACGCATAAAAACCTGCCTTACCACGGCATACACGAACGGGGAATGCACGCCGTGCCCCCGAAAATAACGTGCCCTTTTCAGATTCGACGGCAAATTGCGCAGGTCGTACAAACGGCGTTTTATGTTTCGGCCAGATAACTTCATCTTTGCACCTACCGGATTATACTATTTACGGAGCTGGCCTGCCAGACGCCCCGTAGAGAAGGCAATCTGCATGTTGTATCCGCCCGTGTTGGCATCTATGTCCAGCACCTCGCCGGCAAAATACAATCCCCTGACCTTGTTCGACTGCATCGTATAACGGTTTACCTCGTCGCACCGCACGCCGCCTGCCGTCACCACGGCATACTCGAACGGGGCATAGTCGACAATAGGGAATGTCATGCCCTTGAGAACCTTTACCAAACGGGCGATTTCGGCATCCGTCACCTTGCGGATATAATTTTTCGAATGCACATCCAACTCGTGCGCCAGAGGTATAACCATCTGTTTGGGGACGAGACGTCGCAACAATTCGGCGAAGAACTCTTCGGGATCCATATCCTCGATCTCGCGCCGTATACGGTCGGCAAGCATCTCTTCGGTCAGGGCGGGCTTCATGTCGAGGATGATCTTGACCTTGCGTTCATCGATCAGCGCATCGACGGCATCGCGGCTCATGCGCAACGCTATGGCGCCCTCGATACCGCGCTCCGAGAATCCCATCTCGCCAAACTCCTCGCATACAACCTCATTGTCGACATAGAGCCTCGCCGAAACATTTTTCAAAAGCAGTCCGTCAAGATATTTGCGTTGCGGATGCGACGTGCGCAACGGCGTCAGCGACGGGCGTACCGCCTCAATCGTATGTCCAAGCCGGTCGGCGAATATATAACCGTCACCCGTAGATCCGGTAGCGGGGTAGCTTACGCCTCCCGTGGCGACAATGACATTCGGAGCCTCCTCCTTGCGTTCGAAGCCGCGCTTGTTGAAATAACGCACGCCGTATGCCTTGCCGTCGACGACAAGAATGTCTGCCACGCGCGTATCGTACATCGTCTCCACGCCGTTCTCCGCACAATAGTCGGCCAGAGCGTTGGCTATATCCCACGCCTTGCCGCTGCGGGGAAATACACGCTGTCCGCGTTCGATGTCGAGTTTCACGCCGAGCCGTTCGAAAAAACGGATCGTGGCCCTGTTGTTGAATTCTGCGAACGCCACCTCGAAAAAGTCTGCATTGGTACGGATCGCCTCGCGGAACTCCTCGGGCGGACGGGCATTGGTGAGGTTGCAACGGCCCTTGCCTGAAATTCGGATCTTGCGGCCAGCCTTCTCCATCTTCTCCATCAAGAGTACGCGACGACCATTTCTCGCCGCGGTTGCCGCAGCCATCATGCCGGCCGCACCGGCGCCTACCACTATGACATCGTACATATCCTGTATTTTCAAATTTGTGCAAATTTACAAAGTTTGTCTGAATTATTCCCATCGTACCGCCTTCTGGCGCCATTATTTTCACCACAGAGCCTCGGGAGAGGCATACCGACCACAAGGCGATAAATATTACGTTACACAGGAATGCGATTCAACCCGAATTCATATATTTGCAGAATATACAACCGACGTCGGCCATAATAGCCTTAATGATACCGTGGCCGCGGCACAAAACAATTCCGCAATGAAAAAAATCATAAATCCTTGGCGGGGAATGGAGGGATACCGCTGTTTCGGATGCGATCCGCACAGCGAACAGGGGCTGCGAATGGAGTTTTACGAGGACGGAGACCGCATAGTCAGCCGTTGGAAGCCACGCCCCGAATTTCAGGGGTGGGTCGACACTCTGCACGGAGGCATTCAGGCCACGCTTGCCGACGAGATCAGCAGTTGGGTCGTATTCCGCAAGTTTCAGACAAGCGGCGTAACCTCGCGCATGGAGGTGCGTTACCTGAAGCCCATACACACCACGGATGACTATATCACGCTCCACGCCACGGTTGCTCGCATACGGCGCAACGTAATAGATATAGAGGTTAAGATATACGACTCCAAAGATGAATTGTGCACCGAGGCGCTCTGCATATATTTCATTTTTCCCAAAGACAAGGCCCGCGAAGAGTTCCATTTCTGCGATTGCGGGGTGGAAGAGGACGTGTAGCGCACCCGACATCGAAAAAAGGCCGCATCACGATGATGCGGCCTTTTTTCGATGTCATCCCCGTGCGGGATTACTTCTGTAACTGAGAATTGTCGGCAACGACCATATTCTTGTCGATACGAAGCGTTACGTCGCTGTCCACCTCGATAAGGAGCGTAGTCTCCTTCACCTCCTTTACCGTACCGTAGATACCGCCGGCAGTAATGATCTTGTCGCCCTTCTTGAGGCCGTCGCGGAACTTGGCCATCTCCTTGCGGCGCTTCGACTCGGGACGCCACATGAAGAAGTAGAGCACAACGATCATGAGGATTATCATGATCCAGAAACCGCCCATTCCGGGCTGTTGGCCGGCAGCGGCACCAGCAGTGCCCGTGGCCTGAAGCAAATCAATCATATTCTATCTTTGTTTTAAATGTTTTTGCTTATTTCTATCGGTTCGCAACGCAAAGATAATGATTATTCGCAAATACGCAATACTATTCCACTTCGGCTTCGACGTAAATCTTCAGAGGCCGGGCCGATGAGGAGAGATAAAAATCCAATAATTTCATCTGCCAGCCGTACTCACCCCGCGAATCGAACGTAAACACTATGTCGGTGCTGCCGCCTGCGGGAATCGGGCGCCGCTCATATTCGGGCACTACACAACCGCACGTCGTGGCGTGGCGTACTATCACTATCGGCTCGTTGCAGCCATTCTCTATACGCAGCCTTTTGACCGCCTTTTCGCCTTGGCGCATGCGGCCCAAACGGAGCGTATCGGCAGCGCCTTCGGCCAAGACACCACCGTCGACATGCAGTACGTCAGTCACATGCACGACCTCGGCATGCCTCGATCCGCACGAGGCGACGACAGCTGCAACGGCAATCGCCATAGGAATAAGATTTCGTGCAACAGGTTTCATATTCGGAGTTCAGTCGAAAGGGCAATCCCTGCCGGAATGTCAGATCAGGCCGCGGCCGCTCTTGTTGATCCGGCCCTCCTCATTAAGCGACGCGACGATCTTGTCGAGCACGCCGTTGATGAAGGTGCTGCTTGCAGGCGTAGAATAGTATTTGGCTATTTCGATATATTCGTCGAGCGTCACCTTGACCGGTATCGACGGGAACGACGTGAGTTCGGTCATCGCCGTAACCATTATCAGGTTGTCCATAAAGGCTATACGCTCCACATCCCAATTGCGGGTAAATTTCTCGATATATTGCAGGTGCGCATCGAAGTTAAGCGCCGCCTTTGCGAAAAGCTCCTTTGCGAAGAGCAGGTCGTCCGGACTTTTGAACTCCGGCAGTACCTTCACGTCGCGGTGCGACTGGCGTATGCCCGACAGCGTGCGTATAACCATCGCCAGCACGAAACCGAGATCGTCGTTCCACAGGATAGACTCCTCGTCGAGCACCTCCTCCAATATCTCCGACTCCTCCAGTTCGTTCGTATAGAAATCGACCACAAGCGACAGGTCTTCCTTGAAGGAACGCTCGGGCGAAGCCATGTATTTCTTATAATAGTCGCTGCGCTCCATCTGCTCGAAGAGCGTCTTGATCAACTCCGGAAACCGCGCCCATGACAACTTGTGCGACGCATTGTAGTCATTTACCGCATCGCTGCGCGAAAGCAGCTCCACGACGGCATTCTCCACGAATTTGCGATTGGGGTTGAGATCCTCGAACGTGGGGAGCTTCTTGCGTTTAGCCGTCTCCTGACGCTCCTCTGCGTAACGCGCGACCTCGGTTACAAGAGACAGCAAATGAAAATAGAGATCGTAGGTCTTGTCGATCGACGCTACGAGATTTTTCTCCGATACGGCCAACGAATCCGAATCCGACTTGAGATGGGCGTAGAGGGCTTTGACTACCTTTATCCTGAGCAATCTTCTGCTTATCATGTCAAATGAACTTGATTCGCCCGCAAATATAATACAAGACGGCCAGCCGACCAAATTTATTTGCGGCCTATCGCCGCCGGTGCGCGGAAACGGCGTTCTCATCCCGTCCCGACGCCGTACCGTGCGGCAGCGGAGACACGGCAGCCGATATTCCATATTTTTTCGTACCTTTGCCCAATAAATCCATACGATGAAAGTAGGACGCATCCAAACGCTGAAGGTAAGCCGCATATCGGACTACGGACTATACCTCACCGACGACGAGGGGGCAGAAGTGCTGCTCCCGAACCGTTACGTCTCGCTCACGGACAAGGTTGGAGACGAGAAGAGCGTATTCGTATACCACGACTCCGAAAACCGCCTCGTGGCGACCACCGAGCAGCCCCTAATAACCGAAGGCCGCGTCGCCTGCCTGAAGGTCGTAGACAAGAACCCCCACGGCGCATTCCTCGATTGGGGACTGCACGGCAAGGACCTGTTCCTGCCCAACCGCAACCAGCAGGGCGGCGTGGTCCCCGGCCGCAGCTATACGGTTTACCTCTACGTAGACAACATCACGGGGCGTTGCGTCGCCACGATGAAACTCAAACCATACATCGGCAACGAGGTCATAACCGTCTCGCCGCATCAGAAAGTCGACATACTCGTCGCCTCGGAGAGCCCTCTCGGTTACCGTGTCATCGTCGCCTCGCGCCATTGGGGCATGATATACCGCAATCAGATATTCCGGCCCGTGGCGGTGGGCGAGCACACGCAGGCGTATGTCACCCGCATCACCGAAGACAACCGCATCGACCTGTCGCTGCAGCAGGAGGGGTACGAAGGGGTCAGCAGCTCGGCCGAGGATCTGTTGCGCCTGATACGCGACGCCGGCGGCCGCATAGGGGTAGGGGACGACTCCTCACCCGAAGAGATACACGCATCCACACGCATGAGCAAAAAGGTATTCAAGCGTGCGTTGGGCATGTTGCTCAAGCGCGGTGCAGTCACGACCGACGGCACAAGCGTAGAACTCAAGAAAACAAAATAGCCGCCATGTCTCCCCTACACACAGCAGAAAGGGTCTCGGACCGCGACGCATCGGACAACTACGTCTTCCAGCGTTCTATCCTCGCCTACCATGAGGCCGCCTCACTGGTTGCGGGCGACGTGCTGGAGATAGGCACGGGCATGGGCTACGGCATCGATGTCGTAGCCCCCGCAGCAGACCGTTTCGTCACCGTTGACAAGAACGTACCCGCACTGCGGAAGCCACTGCCTGCCAACGCCGAGTTCCGACGCATGACGGTTCCTCCGATAGAGTTTCCCGACGGTTCGTTCGACTGCGCCATATCTTTACAGGTGATAGAGCATATCGCTCGCGACAAGGAGTTCGTGCGCGAGGTGAGCCGTGTGTTGCGGTCAGGCGGGCGCTTTATCGTATCGACGCCCAACGCCCCGATGTCGCTTACGCGCAACCCGTGGCACGTGCGCGAATACACGGCACTGCAGCTGACCGAACTGTTGCAAGGCTGTTTCTCGGAAGTGGAGTGCCGGGGCGTCTTCGGCAACGACCGCATAATGGAGTATTACGCCGCCAACAAGGCCGGAGTAGAACGCATCACCCGCTTCGATCCTCTCGACCTGCAACACCGCCTGCCGGCATGGATGCTGCGCCTGCCGTACGACCTGCTGAACCGCCTGAACCGCCGCCGGCTACTGGCCGGCAACCGTTCGCTCACATCCTCGATAACGATGGACGACTACTGTGTGGCGCCATACGGGGAGGGGTGTTTCGACCTCTTCTGCATTGCCCGCAAATAGGCCTTAAAGTCTCCGTTTTCGTTCGACTGCAACGATTTTCAGCCGAAAATTTTTACGTTTTCCCGATTTTTTGTAATTTTATGGAATCGGGCACTTCCGCTTGTCGATCTTCAATCGCATTTGCCGGCAAAACATGATGCTTATGAACGAAACTACGATCATATTGATGCTTGTGCTGTCGGGCATCGTTGTCGGCGTCATCAACACTCTCGCCGGCGGCGGGGCCATCATAACCATGACCCTGTTTATGGTGCTCGGGCTCCCCGTAAATGTTGCCAACGGCACCAACCGCATAGCGGTGGTATTGCAGAACCTCACGGCCACACTCGCATTCCTGCGCAAGCGCCTGCTCGACGTCAAGAGCGGAATAAAGCTCTCCATTCCGGC
Source organism: uncultured Alistipes sp. (assembly GCA_944320685.1). Lineage (GTDB taxonomy): Bacteria > Bacteroidota > Bacteroidia > Bacteroidales > Rikenellaceae > Alistipes. The sequence continues at coordinate 135,563 of CALUIK010000006.1, read as the reverse complement.
CGTAATAGGCAACATAGCAGGTTCGCTCGTAGCCACGCACATCAGCGACACGATTTTCAGGATATGCATGGCCGTGGTGCTTACCGTTGTGCTCCTGTACATGATCTTCGACCAAAGCCACAAACACCCGCGCATACACGGCGGCCACCCTCTGCAGCTGCGGCCGCTGCATTACGTATGGTTCCTGCTGTTGGGTTTCTACGGCGGCTACATATACATCGGCCTGGGTTACGCCATTCTGGCCGTCACGATATGGTCTATGAAACTCGACATCATCACCGCCAACGTCATCAAGGGCTTCATAATATTCATCGCCACACCATTCTCGCTGCTAATATTCATGATTAACGGTCAGGTGGACTATTCATACGGACTGTGGCACGGTCTTGGCAACATGATCGGCGCAGTAATCGCATCACACATCGCTCTGGCATGGGGAGTGAAGTTCGTAAGGTATTTCACACTTATTATTTTGGCCGTTTGTTTCGCCGATCTCGTAGGTTTGTTATCTTTGCAACATATTTTGCATTCGTTGCTCGAGATGTTCTGATACATCCCGCACGGATGAAAAAAGGCTATGGCAATCAACGATAACGACAAAATATCAATAATCGGCGCCCGAGTCCATAATCTCAAGAATGTGGATGTCGATATCCCGCGCCATTCGCTTGTGGTCATAACAGGCCTCTCGGGCTCGGGCAAGTCGTCGCTTGCCTTCGACACGATATACGCCGAAGGGCAACGCCGATATATGGAGACGCTCTCGACCTATGCGCGGCAGTTCGTGGGAACAATGGAACGCCCTGACGTAGACAAGATTTCGGGATTGAGTCCCGTGGTGGCCATCGAACAGAAGACAACCAACAAGAACCCGCGTTCGACGGTCGGTACCGTCACCGAGATAAACGACTTCCTGCGCCTGCTCTACGCCCGCGTCTCGCACGCCTTCTCGCCAGTCACGGGCGAGGAGATGGTGCACTACAGCGACGAACGCATCTGCCAACTCATCCTCGAAGGTTTCGACGGCCGCCGCGTGGCATTCATGGCGCCCATCGTCAAGGGCCGCAAGGGGCACTACCGCGAGCTGTTCGAATCGCTCGCCAAACGCGGGTACATCTATGCCCGCATCGACGGCGCAATCACGGAGATCACCGCCGGCATGAAACTCGACAGATACAAGGTGCACAACATCGAACTCGTTGTAGACCGCATGTCGGTCAACGCCGGCGCCGCAGAGCGCGTCATGGCATCGCTCAAGGAGGCAATGCGCCAAGGCAAGGGTACGATGGCCCTCTACGACTACGATGCTGACGGCATGCGATACTATTCGCGCCACCTGATGTGCCCTTCGACCGGAATCGCTTTCGACGATCCCGCACCGCACACCTTCTCGTTCAACTCACCGCAGGGGGCGTGCCCGCGATGCAGCGGCCTCGGCGTGGAGACAGTATTCGACCTCGACAGGATCATTCCCGACCGCGGTCTGTCGTTGCGCGAAGGCGCAATAGAACCTTTGGGCAAGTATAAGAACAACAAGATATTCGCTCTGCTGACAGTTCTCGGCCGCCGCTATGATTTCACTTTAGATGATCCGGTCGGCACCATCTCCGAAGAGGGCATGAACGCTATCCTTTACGGAGACCCCAAACCCCTGACGGTCGACTTGTCGGAATTCGCATCGGTATCGGGGCGGCGCATGATCCCGTGGGAGGGTATCGCAGAATATGTAATCCGCAGCAGCGACGACGAGGAGTCGAAACGCGGCCAGAAATGGCGCGAACAGTTCCTCATGAGCCGCCCGTGCAGCGTCTGCGGCGGCACGCGCCTCAAGAAAGAGAGCCTGCAGTTCCGTATCGGCGGACTGAATATAGCCGAAGTGTCTGCCATGTCGATCTCCGACCTCTCGGCGTGGATGGCCGGCATCGAACAACACTTCTCGGATAAGGAGAAGCGGATAGCGCAGGAGATAGTCAAAGAGATACGCGAACGCCTCGGCTTCCTGATGGACGTTGGTCTGGGCTACCTGTCGCTGAGCCGTTCGTCGCGGTCGTTATCTGGCGGCGAGAGCCAGCGCATACGCCTAACCACGCAGATCGGATCGAAGCTCGTGAACGTACTCTACATACTCGACGAACCAAGCATAGGGCTGCACCAGCGCGACAACCGCCGCCTAATACACACGCTTCAGGAGTTGCGCGACGCCGGCAACTCGGTCATCGTGGTCGAGCATGACGAAGAGATGATGCGTTCGGCCGACTACATCGTCGACGTGGGCCCCAAGGCGGGACGCCGCGGCGGCAACATCGTAGCGGCTGGCACCATAGACGACATCATGCGTTCTGACACCATCACGGCGGACTACCTGTGCGGCCGACGCAAGATAGAGATCCCGCAGCACCTGCGCGAAGGATCGGGGCACAGCATAGTCATCCGCGGCGCACGGGGCAACAATCTCAAAGGCATCGACGTGGAGTTCCCGCTCGGCAAGTTCATATGCGTGTCGGGCGTCAGCGGGTCGGGAAAATCAACACTAATAAACGAAACCCTGCGGCCGATACTCAGCCGCCAGTTGTACCGTTCGCTCGGCCAGCCTCTGCCGTACGACAGTATCGAAGGGACGGAATATGTCGACAAACTGGTTGTCGTAGACCAATCGCCCATAGGCCGTTCGCCGCGCAGCAATCCCGCGACATATTCGGGAGTGTTCTCCGACATACGCAAGCTCTTCGAGGCAACACCCGACGCACAGATCCGAGGCTTCAAGGCGGGACGCTTCTCATTCAACGTACGCGGAGGCCGCTGCGAGGAGTGCCGCGGCGCCGGCGTGCAGACCATCGAGATGAACTTCCTGCCCGACGTATACGTCACCTGCAAGGCCTGCGGCGGCCACCGCTACAACCGCGAGACGCTCGAGGTGAAATACAAGGGACGCAACATAGACGAAGTGTTGAACATGACGGTCAACATCGCAGCAGACTTTTTCGCCAGCATACCGTCCATATACAACAAGCTGAAGGCCATACAGGACGTAGGATTGGGATACCTGACACTCGGACAACCCTGCACGACGCTCTCCGGAGGCGAAAGCCAGCGTATAAAACTCGCGGCCGAATTGTCGAAGCATGACACGGGACATACGCTCTACATCTTGGACGAACCGACGACGGGACTGCATTTCGAAGACATACGACAACTGCTCGATGTGATAAACAAACTGGTCGACCGCGGCAATACGGCCATCGTCATCGAACACAACCTCGACGTAATAAAGGTCGCCGACCACGTAATCGACATTGGGCCCGAAGGCGGAGCCGCTGGGGGGCGTATCGTAGCACAAGGGACGCCGCACGACATAGCGCTATGCGAGGCGAGCGCCACAGGACAATTCCTGCGCAACATGGGTGTATGACAGCAAGGCTTTTGAATTCCGACAGAGTTTAAATCAAATACAGCAAACAGAATGAGATCGTCTTTACTTATCGCTATTTTCTGCATTTTATCAGGGCTCTCGGCCGCCAATTCCCAGCCAAAAAACGGATTTCTGTCATCGCAGGACAATATAATCCTCTCGGACTCTTCGCGTTACCTGCTTGAACAGTTGCGTCACATGCCAAACATCGAGGTCGGCAACGGCATAACCTTCCGCCCGCGCAACAACCTTTTCGAGGTGACGATGCGCTTCCGAATGCAAAACCTATTGGCTTTCAACTTCGACAATGATTTCACCCTCACGCAGGCCGACGCCCGCGTCAAACGCCTGCGCCTGCGTTTCGACGGATACATATATTCCCCGAAGCTGGTATATTCGATACAACTCGGATTCACCCATTACGACTCGGAAGACCTGCCCAACGGCAGCAAGAACATCATACGCGACGCCATAGTCTACTATGTTCCCAATGCCGTGTGGAACATAGGGTTCGGCCAGACAAAAATCAAGGCCAACCGTGCGCGCATCAATTCGTCGAGTGCACTGCAGTTCGTTGACCGAAGCATAGTCAACAGCGAATTCAACATCGACCGCGACTTCGGCTTCTTCGGGGAACTCAACCCGCTTCGCGGCGACGGATTCAACATCTCGGCCAAGGCATCCATAACCTCGGGCGAGGGTCGCAACTGGGGAACTTCAAAAAAGGGCGGATTCGCATACACCGGCCGCCTCGAACTATATCCGTTCGGACGTTTCAAGGCCAAAGGCGAAATCGTGGAAGGCTGCTACGAATACGACGAGCGGTTGAGGATACTCGTTGCAGGGGCATACTCCTACAACGACCGTACTTCACGGCTCGAAGGACAGCGCGGGGCGCTGATGCCGGGTGACGCCACCCGCGATCTGGGCTCTTATTTCGTCGATTTCATCATCAAGTACCGAGGCTGGGCATTCTACACCGACTTCATGGGGCGCACATGCGACCGTCCGCTCTTCGACGAGGATCCCGCAGCCTATATCTATACGGGAAGCGGTCTCAACATACAGACAAGCTGGCTCATAAAACGCAAATGGGAAATCGCCCTGCGCAACTCGACGCTCTTTCCGTCGGAGACGATACGGCGGTTGGCCGGATACCAGAACCACAACCAGACGACACTCGGCCTTACGCGATATATCATAGGGCATAACCTTAAAGTTCAGGCCGACATATCGTACAACGCATACGCCGAGCGCGACGTCAATATCATACCTGACGGTTTCGACCGCTGGCAGTTGCGCTTTCAGGTAGAATTGGGATTGTAATTTATACCGCGCCCCGATTTTCAGGCAAGGATTTTGAAAGTCCATATGGCATGAATCATTAACGATTAATGCCATGAAACGACTACTCATCATCGCAATGTGCGCTCTCTGCGGAGCCTTCTCGACCGAAGCATTCGCGCAGTCAGCCAACCAGAAAGACCTGAAGAGCTACAATCAGGAGCAACGCGCCCAGCGGCGTGCGCAGCGTCTGGCCGACATGGAGAAGTATATCGATTCGCTCGTACAGTCGCGCAACTTCGAATTCAACCCGCAGACCATCCAGCAGCAGCCGGCAGGCAGCATGCAGTTCATCACCAACACCGTATATACGGTAACATTGTGGCGCGGCTCGCTCGACGTGTGCCTGCCGTATTATGCCGGCTATGTACCGCCGTACAAATACGTACTGTTGAATACGGGTGTCCCCAACGTTTCGAACTTCAACGAGCAGAAGACACAGGACGGGTGGATCGTATCGTTCAAGGCCAACCTATATGCCACGGCCATCGACTATACCTTCACCTTCGAAATCGACGCCCGTTACGGCAGCGCGACTCTCACCATAAGCAATTCATGGTACAGCCCCGTACAATACACGGGTACAATCACAAAGATATACTAACATGGCCGTATGAAGACATTTTCCGCCCTTTGTACAGTTGCCGCACTATATTGCATCACGGCGGGCGCCCAAGCGTCCGCCGTCGGCGACTCTATAATGCATATACAGCAGCCAGATTCTCTCGTACAGAACATTTCGTCAGCCTGTGACAGCATTCCCGCCGAGACTATCGTGCCCGCAATGAAACCTGACTTCAAATCGTCCGACACCGTCACGCGCGACAACCCGCGCCCCGATCCCCGAACACGAGCCGAACGTCGCGCCTGCCGCGCACGCGACTTCTCATTCGGTCTCGACTCCCTCGTCGCCACGCAATCGTTCGCCTTTTATCCCACGACCATGCAGGCGGCGCCGAAAGGGGATATGCGGATGATATACGCCGAATTCTACTACGTATACATAAGCCCAGTCGACCTCGAAGTACACATGCCCGTCGAGCGCGGCGTAACGCAATATGTGTCGATGTTGAATTTCGATACCGATTCGATCGGCGGCTATACGGCCACAAAACACCAAACGCAATGGTTCATATCGTTTTCAGCGGCATACGACGGGCAAAATTACGATTTCGAAATAGTCATATCCACTGTAACGGGAGAGGCCGTCCTCACGATACAAGGCCCCGCAACAGCCATGCGATACATCGGCAGCATAGGCAAACGTCTACAGGAGAAAACACCCTCCGAGCGTCGCCGCCGTAACGCCGCGCTGACCGGTCCGATCGCCACACCTGCGCAACCAGCGCATGCCGCTGTCACGGCAAGGTCCGTTCCCGCCGTACGCCTGCAATCCGGACGCTAACGGTACACCAATACGACTGCATGGGCCGATACCCCCTCTTCACGCCCCTCGAAACCCATCCGCTCGGTCGTCGTAGCTTTCACCGACACACGGCCGCACTCTATTCCCATCGTCGATGCCAACGCCTTGCGCATGGCATCGATATGGGGACGGAGCTTCGGCCGCTGCATGGCTATGGTACAGTCGACATTCGATACCGTATAGCCGCGGCTTGCCACAAGGTCGACAACACGCCGAAGCAGTATCCTCGAGTCGATGCCGCGGAACTCCTCCGACGTGTCGGGGAAAAGTTTTCCTATGTCGCCCAACGCGAGCGCGCCGAGCAAAGCATCACAGATGGCATGTATCGCCACATCGCCGTCGGAGTGCGCCACGCATCCCTTCGTATGTTCGATCTCTACACCCCCGAGCACCAATTTCAGCCCGTCGGCCAAAGCGTGCACGTCATATCCGTGTCCTACTCTTATATCCATATGACTATTGATTATTCCCTTTACATAAGCGCCATAAAAGGCTTAATATACATCTCCTTACGATTTGCGGCACTGCCAGCCACAAAGCCGACGGCACCCGCCAGCGCAAAGACGTACACTCAACCACCGCGTCGCTCGGCCGCAACACAGCATACATTACAGCCATCAGATCGCTGCGCGAGACCCGTTCCTCCATGCGGTAATTCCCGTCGCCGGCGAAGACTATCGTGTCGCCTTCGATCCGTACGATGCGATGCACGCAATACAATCCGCGGTAACGGAAAAGCATAACGGCCCCCTTGCGTATATCCTCCGCGGTATACGGCCGCAGGATAATCCTGTCGCGGCCGTTGCGCAACAGCGGCCGCATGCTGTTGCCCCTTACACGTATGGTAACGCTGTCGCCCTCCTCAAGCAGGCGTGCAACCTCGCGGAAGAATATCTCGTTGTCGATACTGCGTACCTCCATAACCGTCACTCCCCCTTACCGAATACCGTATCGTAAGACAGGTGTGCCGCCGCAGCGTCGGGCAGACACTCGAGATGGTAGACCGGCACCTGCGATATTACCGCCGACAATGTCTTCACCATCTTGTCCTGCAAATCCTCGTCATAGCCGAAAGCCGGCGTCAGCGACGGCAGCAGCGCTCCAATGGCATGCAACGGACTCAGCCTCCGAATGGCGTTGTACGGCGCCTGGCTCAAGCGGACGATGGCGGCAATAGGGTACTCCTCCTGTTTGTAACATGGAGTCTTGCCGCTCCACGGCGCACCGAACGCCGTAGCCGCACCGTTGACAAAACCTATGAAGGGGCTGTCGTCGTTGAGCAGCGCCGCGCCGCTTATGTTTTCGCGCCAAAGCCTCGTGTGGGTACTCTTTCCCGTACCGGATTCGCCGAGGAAAAGCACGGCGCGGCCGTCGCATACGATGGCCGACGAATGCACCGGCGTAACATCATGGCCGACAGTAGCCAGAGCCGTCATAAACCACATGCCGAAACGCACGGCCGACATATCGGGCGCTTCACGTGATATATTGCACCGTACACGGTCAGTCCCAATGTCATAAAGGAACAGCAGTTCACCTTCGCCGTCGCTCACGATGCGAAGGACATACTCCGCGCCTGTACGGCCGAATACGCACTCAGCGCCGCCCCAGCCCTCCAGTTCGAAACGGGTCAGTTCCGTAACACGCGACATGTCTATCTCGGGATGACAGTTGGTCTCGATCACGGCAGACGTAGGCATGGCGGCGTCATACGGCACCTCGAACGGGCGGAACGACTTCAGCCCCAACATCACGAGGTCGGAATCTGCCCCGGAGGTACGGATGCGCCGCCGCGCTATCAGATAATCATTGTACATTCCTATATATCTATTATGCGGTCGCAATAAGCCAGCGAGGTCTCGCGATGGGCTATTACGACTATGGTCAGATCATGGTTGTCGGCCGACAGACGTGCTATCGACTCGTTGACGCTGCGCTCGGTATCGCGGTCGAGAGCCGACGTCGCCTCGTCGAAAAACAGTACATCTGGGTTGCGGTACAAGGCCCGCGCTATGCCTATGCGCTGACGCTCGCCGCCCGATACGCGGCTGCCGCCTTCGCCGATCATGGTGTCGATGCCGTCGGGCAGCGAACCCGCAAAGGAGCCGAGGCTCGCCATCTCCAGCGACCGCATCACGCGCTCGCGGTCGATATGCTCCGCATCGTCGCCCAAAGCCACATTCTCTGCCAGTGTCGCATCGAGTATGAATACGCTCTGCGGGACATAGCCGACAGAGTTCTGCCACATGCGGCGGTTCGCCGCATCGAGCCGCAGGCCGTCCACCAGCACCTCACCGCGCTGCGGCACGTACAGCCCCAGCATAATGTTCATCAACGTACTCTTGCCCGCACCCGACGAACCGCGTATGCCAATCTTCTCGCCTCGGGCCACTTTGAGAGAAAAACCGCATATCACATTCTCCTTGGCCCCGTCGTCATAGCCGAACGTCACATCACGCAACTCAAGTGACGAATGCATCGGCAGACGCCTGACGTCATTTTCGACACGCTCGTCCCCGCCCACACAGGCGAGAATGTCAAGTGTATAGCGGTTGTAACGCAGCGACGTATAAGCCGACAATATGTTGCGTACCGACGGCATGAGCCGTACGGCCGCCACGGCGAAAAGCCCGAAAAGCAGCCGTATACTACCTCCGCTGACATATACGCTCGCCACGACCATAGCGGCCATGCCCGCGGCGATGGCCGTCTCGGTGAATATCTGGGGCAGCAGCGCCAGCGAGGCATCGCGCTTGCGCATGGCGATGACACGTTCCGTAGCCTCATCGAAGGCCGACAGCATACGCGGGAAGGCGTTGTTTATCTCCACATCGGCATATCCGCGGAAACTCTCGGCCACATTGCGGAACTTGGCTCTTTGCGCTTCATTCTCCTGTTTGCCGTAATTCTCCATACGGCGGCGTATGATGCGGTAATAGAGCCACACGGCAGGCGCCAATATCGCCACCAGCGCCGCAGCCGTAAGCGGCTGGAATACCGCCAGTACCACAATTATAAGCAGAAACAGCAAGGCCTCGCCCGCGATGACCGCAATCGGACGCAGCACCCCCACGACGAAGTTGAGGCAGACGATATTGACATTGCGCGACAGTTCCGACGAGTTGTTGCGCAGTACGAACTCCAGACCGCGGCGGTGATAGTCGATATACAATCTGCGCGACAAGTTGCGGTATAGCCCGAATATGTAGTCCCGTTCGCTGCGGTAGAGCAACATGTCGGCCGCGCCCTTGACGATTATGGCAGCCACGACACCCGCGGCCACGGTCACTATGAAATGGTTGTCGTCGGTAAAACCCAACGCCTCGTATACCCGTTGCAACACGTGGTGCGAATGTATCGCATCGCCGTCGAGTATGAGCATCAGCAACGGCACGAGCAGCGCTATGCCGAAGAAGTTGAGTACGGCGCGCAGCAATATGGTGACTGCGGCCGTCACGCTGCGGCGGCGGAATGAAGCGGGGATAATATATGCTATCTGCCTGAACATACCGAAAGACAAAGGTAATGAAAATACCTCATAACACAACATCTACGACATCGCCCTGCGATACGTACCAGACGTAACCCTCCACATGGGTGTATCCCATCCCCGAGATCAGACGCATGTACTCCGCCACCTGCCGCATGTGGCTGCCGCTGCGGACGGCGCCGAACTTGTAATCGACGACTACGGCGCGGCTGCCGCGTATCATGACGCGGTCGGGCCGCCGCGTACCCGCCGCAGTGCGGCTTACGATGTCGCACTCGTTACGCACCTCATCCCATCTGTCGGAAAACCATTCTGCGACCTTCGGACGGCTGAACTCGCGCTGCACGGCTTCCGACAACTCGCGAGCCTGCGCCTCGGATAGTTCTCCCGAGCCGCGCATCTCGCCGATACGGCGTTCGACATCCGCCCTGTTTACCGCACTGCCGAGCACCCCGTGCATGAGTATGCCGACACTGCGCGGCGTCGGCACACGTACTCCGTCCGCCCCCTCCTCGAAATATCGCTGGGCCGGCAGGCGCAGGGGCATGGCCACATCCGAAGTTGGGTACCCTCGCACTATGACGTTGCGGACCGCCGCATCGTCGTCCTTATTTTCCGCTTCGGGCCCGGACAACGTGCCGTACTCCACAAATCCGGCATCCTTGTCCGTCGCGGCGGCATTCCACAGCAACACCCCCATATTCATACGCTTCGACCGCGGCACGAACACATACAGCGCCTCTTTGGCGCGCGTCAGAGCCACATACAGCATGTTTATGGCATCGACATGAGAATAGACCTTCTCACGGTAGTACTCGTCGCAGAAAGCCGATTCCGTCATGGACTTGAGGTATGGCACGGGAAACCGCCCCATATCCGGCATGTCTCCGCCGTGCGGCTCCGCCCACACGATATTGCCGCGGCCGCTCGACGGGTCGAGTCCCCATTTGCAATAGGGTAGTATCACGACCTTTTTCTCCAGCCCCTTGGCTTTATGTATAGTAGTCAGTTCTATTGTGTTGTCGCCCTTCTCCGCACTGAGGGCGCGGGCAGCGCCCCGCTCGTCCCACATGTTCAGAAATAGCTGTATGTCGGCCACCTTAGATGCGCAGAAAGCCACCACCTGCTCATGCACGGCCTGCAGGTATGCCGTCTCCTCGGTGCGGGAATCGAGCCCGTATTCGGCCACTATCTTCTCGAAGGCCGCCTCGGGCGTGAGCTGGCCGATATATGCCAGCAGTGATATGTCGCGCGGTGTCAGCGCGGCATCATAATCACGACCCAGATATGCATTCGCCACGACGCGGCTTATGGCATCTTCCGCATCCTGCGAGAGACGCATCACCGCTATCACGAAGCCGCTCACGGCGGCATTACCGACCACCAGAGCGTCCTGCGTCATGATGTTGAAGCGGTTGTTGCGCCGCTTGTATTCAAGCAATATGCGCGCAGCACGGGCGCCGTCGCTGTTGCTGCGGTACAGGACCATTATGTCGCCGTATGAATATCCGCGGGCTACGATCGACTCGATGCACTCCACCAGCGGCGGCTCCCCGTCGAAAAGTTCAACCCGAACATACCCATCGCCGCGGCCCGTACGGCGCGGAGTCTGCGCATGGCCTGCATAAGCCCGCTGCAGCGTATCGACGAGTTCATCGCGCGCCGGTATGCTCAATCGGCCCTCGCCGGCCGCCTTGCACAACAAAGCATTCAACGACGCATTGTCGGCCTCCACGATGCGCCGAGTGACAATGTTGTTGAACTCCACCACGCACGGCAGGCTGCGGTAGTTGTCCGACAGCATGCAGGTCTCGGTATTCTTCTCTCCCAACTGCCGCGCCGCCTCCTGCTGCAGGATGCGCCAATCGCCGCCGCGCCAACGGTATATCGACTGCTTGACGTCGCCCACGATCAGCACCGACGTATCCGCCGACTGCGACATTGCGTTGCGCAACAACGGCAGGAAGTTGCACCACTCCATGAACGAGGTGTCTTGGAACTCGTCGATCATGAAACGCTCGTAACGGTTGCCCATCTTCTCATAGATAAATGGAGCGTCATTGTCGGCGATAAAACTTGAAAGTATGTACTTTGTCTCCGAAAGCAGCATGACGCCCTGTTCGCGGCACTGTTCGCCGATTTTGGCATATATGTCCCCCAGTAGGGCGTAACTGCGGTATGTACCGCGCATCAGCGCCATCGTCTCCCGCAGTCTTGCACTGCCGTCGTATATGCCCAGTATGCGGCCCGCCGTACCATGCACAGCCTCGGCCGCCGCATCGCGTTTCTTCCACTCTTCATCCGAAAGTATCTTCTTGCGCACCGTCTTGTTCGGCGCGGCAATGACGCCGGCGGCCGTCGCCCGCAGGAAATCCACAACGCCACCCACGCCGCTCGACAAATTGACGCTCTCGACACCCGCCGCATCGAGTTCGCGCACGGCGTCCTGCGCCAGACGCCGCATCTCGGCCGCTGCCGCCGCCAACCTGCCTTCCCCGTCACGGAGCAGATCCATAAGCCGCTGTTTGGGCAGAGCCTCCATGACCGCACGCTTGGCGCTCTCGTCAAAGAGTTCCCTGCCCAGATCAATAATGTCTCCGCGCACGTCCCATTTACGGTTTTCGTCGATATTCTCCTGCGCGAAACCCGTAATCCAGCGTTTCAACGTATCGTCGCGCGAAATGTCATCGATAAGCGAATCGGCGCTCTTGGACAACAGCGAAGCTGTCTCGATCTCGATATTGTAATTCAGGTCTATGCCCAACTCTTTGATGAAGGCGCGCAGTATGCGTTGGAAGAATTTGTCTATAGTCAGAACCGTAAAGTGCGAATAGTCGTGCAGGATCTTGGCCCGCACGGCCCGCGCGCGGTTCACGACCAGAGCCTCGTTCAACAACGGGTCCTGTAGCAGCAACGGCATGTAACTGCTGCGTTCGGGATGCGAGGCGAGGGTGTCTATCTCGCGCAGGATACGGTTCTTCATCTCCTCCGTAGCCTTGTTCGTAAACGTTACGGCGAGGATGGCGCGGTACAGGTACGGCTTCTCGTCGTAATTACGTATCGTATCATATACATATTTATATGCCAGCTGGTAGGTCTTTCCCGATCCGGCACTCGCGCTCAATATCTTAGCTCTCATGCTTCACCTTTTACATATCGATTTGTACTGACAGTATTTGCACGTCTTATCGGCCTCCCCCGCATCGCACTGCACGAACGGCACCGATACGTCGAACAGTTCCGACAGTTTGCCGCGCAACGCCGCCTCGAACGCTCCGGCATATGCCGCATAGTCGACTTCGGCACCGCCGGTGCTCCTGTCCACGATTGCAGGCGAGAAATCCGCATTCTGCATGTACCGCACGAAATAGAGTGCCGGACGGACATTGCGCCCGTAAGTCCGCGCTATTATCATCGAATAGATGAACGTCTGCAGGATATTGCCGACCTTGGTACGCTCCTCGCCGTTGAAGAGAGACTCCAAAGAATCGATCTCGCAGTGGCGTCCCCCCGTCTTGTAGTCGACCACGCGCAACGAACCGTCGTCGAGCGAATCTATACGGTCGGCACGGCCGCCTATCGAGACGCTGCGTCCGTCACCCAACTCAAAACGCGATGCTATCTTTTCCTCTACATTCATTACGGCGAAGGCGTCGTGCGCCATGTCGTAGGGGATGATGCCACGCTTGATATATTTAGTGGCAATATCGTGTACCAGAATCAGATCGCCGCCGTAATCCGAAGCATCGGCATTCGGAATCTTGAGGTAATTTTCGTTTATGGCCTCCTCCACGGCACGTTCGACAGCCCCGCTGCGGACGAGTGCCTCCAACTGCGGGGCTGGGTGCTGCGCACCCAGCAGCGGCCCGTACAGTTTCTGCATGGCCGCATGAAGGATTGTACCGAACATAGGGTTGTCGACCTCCTCCGCAAGGCCTTCGCGCTCGTCTATACCCGCCACGGAGGCAAAATAGAACTGCAGTGGACACGCGACATAGCGCGACAGCGCCGTAGGCGACAACATACGCCCAGAGCCGGCATCAAGGTAGACATTAAGCGCCTTGAGCGTACGGCCGCATTTAGCCACGGATATCGGTTCCGGTATATCGACATTTATATCCACACCAACATTCACACGTTCGATAGGATATGGCGATTCATACATCAGTTGGTATATGTAGCGGCTGCACTCGCCCGTAGTCTTCTCGTCGGCATGCGAGCAGTAAAGCATCTCCACCCGCTCGGCGCGCTGTATGAGACGGTAGAAATAATAGGCGTAGACGCTCTCGTGGTGCTCGGGCGTGGGCAGCCCGTATGCGGCACGCAGGTTGTACGGTATGAACGACGAAGCGCCGCCCATATCGCCCGGGAAGTTATCATCGTTCATCGACAGGATTATGACATTCTTGAAATCGAGGTTGCGCGTCTCCAGAATGCCCATCACCTGAAGGCCCTTCAAAGGTTCGCCGCTGAAAGGTATGCGCACCGTCTGAAGGTGCCGTTTCACAAGTGAAGAGTAGATGGAGGTAGAAATATCGATATCGCAATCTTTCAACGAATTATTTACTTGCGACAGATTGTCAGCAATAATCGACATATAGGCCAAATGCAGCGATCGCCCGCCACTGTCGGCGAAACGCTCCGACACCGCGCCGATAACGTCGGAAAGATATTCGGCCAAAGTACGCCAGTCATTCACTGCAGTGAATATGCGCCGCAAGAGGGGATCATCCGCAAAAAAGCCCTCCTCGACACGTATGTAGCGTCCTTCGACGATCTCTCCCCGCAGGCGCACGGCATTCCGGCCGTCTATCTCCGCGATATACGGATGCGACAATATTCCCGCCACGTCGATATGGTAGAAAGTATCACCGCCATTGCCGTGGCGGCGATTGCGCTGCAATTCAAGCAGGCGCTCCAGAAAGGCATAGGCCGTAGTCTGGCGCAACGGGTATCCCATCGTCACGTTGATATTGTCGCCCAACTCCGGCGGCAGCGAATGCAGCAGAGGCATGAGCAGCGACTCGTCCGTGAGCACGATGGCCGTACTCCTGTCAAACTCCAGCGACGGCGACATATCCTTGAGAAGAGTCGGGACATATTTGCATTGAAGGACATTTGAAACGGTTGAGATGGAAGACAATTGCTTTCTGACAGACAGGAAATTATCCTGCTTCATATCATATGTCTGATGAAACATGGCAATATCTTCGCGGATGAACCGCCCCGCCTCCTGTTCGGCATTGTCCATATAATACGAATCGCAATCCCAGCAGAACTCGCATGCCGCGGCATTCGCAGCAAGGTATTTCAATACCTGTTTTTCACTCTCCGACAAGGCGTTGAATCCGACGAAGACATAACGGCGCGAGATGTCTATCCCTGCTGTCGCACCGCCCGCATTCTCTGCGGCAGAGCGGTACATCATCCCCGCGTATACCTGCCCCGATGCGGCCAGACGCTCGCGGAACCCGTGATACACGGCCGCAAGCGTTTTCCATATAGACAAAAACTTGCGCTTCTCCTCCGAAAGCGATGCTTCATCCTTGAAGTGGCTCCAGAATACACTTATCACCTGACGCATCTCAGGCGTCAGATACGACAGATCTGACTCCAGCACCTTAAGATCGTATATATTGCGGAAGAGCATGTCGGCATCGATCATATATTTATCTATAAGATCGAAATCACCGAGCAGCATCTCGCCCCAGAAGTAGAACTTGTCGAACGGCTCGTCGTGATATTCCGAATATACCTTGTAGAGTTCTGTGACCAAACGCACCTTTTCCCCCACAGAGAATGATGACGCCTCGCGCATGATATCGTCCATGGACATATACTGCGGACTCCACAAGGGCCTGTCGGCCAAACGCGACAACTCATCGGTAAAGAACAGACGTGCACGCACCGACGGCAGCACGATTGCCAGCGACGAAATATCGCGGCCGTATCTATCGAAAAGGCATTTCGCCGTTTCGGCAAGGAATGAGGATTGCATGGGTTGCTATTTTGCCACGAAGTTAACAAAATAACGGAGACCGGACAACCTCGGGACACGGAATATTTCACCCGCCGCGACACCGGCAGGATCAATCGAACGACTGCATTCCCGACTGCGATATCCGTATGATACGCTGATATTCGTCGGGTGTCAGCTCCATGAAGAAATAGTGTATGGGATCGACCCTTATGTCATTGTACCTCACCTCATAGTGGAGATGCGGTGCCAGCGACAGGCCAGAATTGCCCGAGAGCGCTATCAGGTCGCCGCGATGTACCTTCTGCCCGCGGCGCACAAGAATGCTCAACAGATGCCCGTATGACGTACGATAACCGTTCCCGTGATCTATTACGATGGTTTTGCCCGAAGTGGAGTTTTTGTCCGATATCTCTTTCACCACGCCGTCTGCCGTCGCAAATACGCTGGACCCCTCGGCAAGGGTATAATCCACACCTTGATGTGACTCCAAAGCGCGGTAAAACGGGTTGAGAATTGTGCCGTAACCCGCCGTGAGCAACGTCAGCTGCTTGTTCACCACAGGTTGTATGGACGGTATGCTGTTGCTCTTTTCGCCGAGACTGTCGCCCAACTCCTTTATGGTCTGATACGACGCCTCCAACGCTGCCGCACGTTCGTTAAGGCGGCCGATACCCGCCGCAAGGTCCGCCTCGAGTTCGCGTTGCGGCTTCGATACCGTTCTCTCGTGCAGCGCCAGACGGGCCTCGTTACGTTCAGTGTCGAAATCATAGGGGTCGGCCTCGAACAATACACGGAAAACGCTGCGATCGCGCTCGGTGATGTTATCGAGTATCATTTCAAGCGAATCGTAACGTGCCGACAAAACCTCGTATTCCTGCCGCAGTTTGTCGGCCGAATGGCGCATGCGATGCTCGGCAGGCGTGTCAAACAGAATCGAGAACCCGACATAATACAACAAGGCCACGGCAACCCATGCGAAGAGGTTTATAAAGAATCTCACCGTTTTCTGCCTGCGTATGCGGCGTCCGCGTTTCAATGCATCGTTGTTCATATCGCTATCCCTATCAATCGGCCTCGTAGTTCGCATCCTGTATCTGATTCATGAGGCTCTTGTATGCCTCGGCCGACATGTTCTTGTCGAAATAGTTGACTGGATTGACGAACGAGCGCATATACAGCACTTCGTAATGGAGGTGCGGCGCCGTCGAGGCGCCCGTATTCCCCAATTCTCCTATTATCTGGCCGCGCTTGACCGAGTCGCCCCGCTCGACGAGTATCTTGCTCAAATGGGCATACCGCGTCTGGTATCCGAAACCGTGGTCGAGCAGTATCTGCGTACCGTACCCCGAACGCGAACGGTTGCGTTCGGTCTCTTCGACCACACCGTCGCCCGTGGCATACACGGGATCGCCTATACGCCCGGGCAGGTCCACACCGCTGTGGAATTTCCATCGGTGATAGATCGGATGCATGCGGTAACCGAAGGCTCCGATCTTGTTCCGCAACTTGGTGCGGTCTATAGGCCATACGGCCGGAATGGCGGTAGAGAACCTCTCCTTGTCCTTGGCCAGCACCTGAAGGTCGTCGAGCGATTTGGATTCGAGATAGAGGCTGCGGGCCAGCTGGTCGAGTTCGAGCCATGTGCCCATCATCAGCGGGGAATATTCATCATCCGCCACCGAGGCGTATTTCGTTTGGTCGTAAGGCGAATATATGCCGTCAATCGTTACAGTATCCGACGAAAAGAGTGGGCGGTAGACATAGTTGTCGCGGTGTTTGATCTCCTCGAGCCTGTGTTGCGAAGCCTTGATGCGGTTCTGCAGTATCTCGTATTTCAATACGAGTTCCCGATTATTCTCGATTATACGGTACATCTTTGGCGTATAGAATAGCGATGTGAACATGACATTGACCAACGCCACCAGAATAAATCCTATCAGGAGGTTGCGCAGCAGGCGATATGACCGCAAACGGTAGACGAGGCTCTTTACATCGTCCTCCACACGATTCTCGGATACCGGCAACTTCATATTTAAAATAACTTAATTATCGGTGCAAATTTAACGTAAAATGTGTAATTTTGCAATCCGGAACAACCGTTTATACAAACGGCAAGACAAGTAAAAGATATATATGGAATCTAACAAAATCAGAGAGGCTTTTCTCGAATTTTTCCGCGGCAAGCAGCACACGATCGTGCCGTCGGCACCCATGGTGGTGAAGAACGACCCCACGCTGATGTTCACCAACGCCGGAATGAACCAGTTTAAGGAGATATTCTTGGGCAACGCTCCGCGCAAGTATCCGCGTGTGGCCGATACGCAGAAGTGCCTGCGCGTGTCGGGCAAGCACAACGATCTGGAAGAGGTCGGGCACGACACCTACCACCACACCATGTTCGAGATGCTGGGCAACTGGTCTTTCGGCGACTATTTCAAGAAGGAGGCCATAGCTTGGGCATGGGAGCTTCTCACCGAGGTATACCGCCTTCCCAAGGATCGCATGTATGCCACCGTATTCGAGGGCAGCGCCGCCGACGGCGTCCCCTTCGACCAAGAGGCGTACGACTATTGGAAACAGTATCTCCCCGAAGACCACATAATCAAGGGTGACAGGCACGACAACTTCTGGGAGATGGGCGAGACAGGCCCCTGCGGCCCCTGCAGCGAGATACACTTCGATCTGCGTGACGAGGCCGACATCGCCGCCGTACCGGGCCGGGAGATGGTCAACAAGGGACACCACCTCGTAATCGAGATATGGAACCTCGTTTTCATGCAGTTCAACCGCAAGGCGAGCGGCGAGCTGGAGCCCCTGCCGGCAAAGCATGTCGACACGGGCATGGGCTTCGAGCGTCTCTGCATGATTCTTCAGGGCAAGAAGTCGAACTACGATACCGACGTCTTCCAACCCACGATCGAGCGCATCGCGGCCATGGCGGGACGCCGTTACGGCGACGACCCTAAATGCGACATCGCCATGCGCGTGATGGCCGACCACCTGCGCGCCATAGCTTTCTCGATAGCGGACGGGCAACTGCCCGCCAATGCAAAGGCGGGATACGTCATCCGCCGCATTCTGCGCCGCGCCGTACGTTACGGGTACACATATCTGGGCTTCAACGAACCCGTACTATGCAAGCTCGTAGCAGGCCTGGCCGAACAGATGGGGCACCAGTTTCCCGAACTGCGCCAGCAGCAGACACTCATCGAGCGTGTTATCGAAGAGGAGGAGACGGCTTTCCTGCGTACGCTGGCTACGGGCATAAACCTTCTCGACGGCGTCATCGCCCGCGTCGGCAAGGGCGGCCGCATATCGGGTAGGGATGCATTCGAGCTATACGACACGTTCGGATTCCCTATCGACCTTACGGAACTCATCGCCCGCGAGCAGGGCGTCGAGGTCGACCTCGAAGGTTTTGAGAAGGAACTCCAGATGCAGAAGCAACGCTCGCGTAACGCCGCCGCTCAGGATGTCGACGACTGGCAGGAGCTGCTGCCCATCGAGAGCAGCGAATTCATAGGATACGACACCCTGACGGCTCACGTACGTATCGCCCGTTACCGCCGCGTCACCTCGAAAGGCAAGACCACATACCAGCTCGTATTCGACCACACGCCATTCTACGGCAATTCTGGCGGCCAGATAGGCGATACAGGATATATCGAGAATGCCGACGAAAGGGTGGAGATCATAGCGACTGAAAAGGAGAACGGCCTTATCATACACATCGCAGCACACCTGCCGGAGAATCCGGCGGCCGAATTCACAGCCGTGGTAGACCCCGTAAAACGTCAGGCCGCAGCCAATAACCACACGGCCACGCACCTTCTCGACGCAGCGCTCCGCAAGGTGTTGGGATCGCATGTCGAGCAGAAAGGTTCGATGGTAACACCGCAAGGGTTGCGCTTCGACTTCTCGCACTTCCAGAAAGTCACACCCGAGCAGCTGCGCGAAGTGGAACGGCTGGTCAACAAGGCCATCCGCGCCAATTACCCGCTCGAGGAGCGCCGTGACGCCACCATAGAGGAGGCCCGCGAGGCCGGCGCCATCATGCTCTTCGGCGAGAAATACGGCGACCGCGTACGCATGGTACGCTTCGGAGACTCGGTAGAGCTATGCGGCGGTACGCACACCTCGGCCACGGGAACCATAGGCCTGTTCAAAATCCTGAGCGAAAGCGCCATCTCGGCCGGAGTGCGCCGTATAGAAGCCGTTACGGCCGAGCAGGCCGAATCGATGCTCTACGCTGTGGAGGACCAGATACACAATATTATAAATCTCCTGAACAACCCTAAAGTAGAGCAATCTATCCAGAAATTGCTCGACAGCAACGAATTGCTGCAGAAGGAGGTCGAGCAGCTGCATAAGGAACAGGTTGCCTCCCTCGCCGACAAGATCCTTGCAGAGCGCAAACGTTCCGACGATGTTTTCGTCATCGCCCGCCAGTTGCCGTACGCGTCGGGCATCATGAAGGACTTGGCCTACACTTTGCGGTCAAAGGCTTCTGACATAGTGATGGTATTCGGTTCGACGGCCGGCGACAAGCCTACGCTCACCATAATGCTCGGCGACGACGTCGTAGCGCGCGGCATCGACGCAGGGGCCGTAGTACGCGAGGCAGCCAAAGCCATCGACGGCGGAGGAGGAGGACAGAAATTCTTCGCTACTGCCGGCGGCAAGAATGCCGAAGGGTTGCAGAAGGCGATCGATACGGCTGTCGAAATAATAATGTCTAAATTGAAGTAAAAACACATAAAGTTATGGATAAGAAAGTATTATTGATGATTCTCGACGGTTGGGGAATCGGCGACCACTCGAAATCGGATGTAATCTACACGATGCATCCCGCATATATCACGGCCATGACCGAGAAATATCCTCACGCGCAGTTACGTACCGACGGTGAGAACGTCGGCCTTCCCGACGGGCAGATGGGCAACTCGGAGGTAGGCCACCTGAACATAGGAGCCGGCCGTGTGGTATATCAGGACCTTGTCAAGATCAACCGCGCCTGCGCCGACAACTCCATCATGCAGAACTCGGAAATAGTCAAGGCATTCGAATACGCCAAGCAGAAGGGTGCAGGCGTACACTTCATGGGCCTTACGTCGGACGGCGGCGTACACTCGTCGATCGACCACCTCTACAAGCTATGCGAGATAGCCAAGCACTACGGTATCGAGAACACATACGTACACTGCTTCATGGACGGCCGCGACACCGACCCCAAGAGCGGAAAGGGTTTCATAGCCGACCTCGAGAAGCATCTGAACGCCACGACGGGCAAGATAGCATCGATAATAGGACGTTACTACGCCATGGACCGCGACAAGCGCTGGGAGCGTGTGAAGATCGCCTACGACATGCTCGTCAACGGAGTGGGAGATGCCGCCACAGACATGGTGGAAGCCATGCAGCGCTCTTATGACAATGGCGTCACCGACGAATTCGTGAAGCCCATAGTCCGCATCGACGAGAACGGCAACGTCATAGGCTGCATCAAGCCCGACGACATGGTCATCTTCTTCAACTACCGCAACGACCGCGCAAAAGAGATCACCATCGCCCTGACGCAGGAGGACATGCCGGAACAGGGCATGCACACGCTGCCGCTATATTACTGCTGTATGACTCCATATGACGCCAAGTTCGAGGGTTTGCACATACTCTTCGACAAGGAGAACGTTAAGAACACCATAGGCGAGTACGTCTCTTCGCTCGGCCTCTCGCAACTGCGTATAGCCGAGACCGAGAAGTACGCCCACGTCACATTCTTCCTGAACGGCGGACGTGAGGATAAGTTCGCCGGCGAAGACCGTATTCTCGTAGCCTCGCCCAAGGTTGCGACATACGACCTGAAGCCCGAAATGAGCGCATACGAGGTGAAGGACAAGTTGGTGGAGGCTCTCGGCACACAAAAGTTCGACTTCATCTGCCTCAATTTCGCAAACGGCGACATGGTAGGGCACACGGGTGTCTACGAAGCCATCCAGAAGGCAGTGAAGGCCGTTGACGAATGCGTTTCGGCCGTTGTCGAAGCTGCCAAGGCCAACGGTTACGAAGTGGTCATGATCGCCGACCACGGCAACGCCGACCACGCCATCAACGCTGACGGCACGCCCAATACGGCACACTCGCTCAACCCCGTGCCCATCGTTGTGGTATCGGATCGCGTGAAAGCAGTACATAACGGCATTCTGGCCGACGTGGCCCCCACGGTACTCAAACTCATGGGCCTCAAGCAGCCGGCCGAGATGACGGGCACACCTCTTGTCGAGATGAAATAAAAGTCTTGCATATTGGTCGAAATCCCCGCGAGGCAAAGGCTTCTCGGGGATTTTTCGTACCTTTACCTGTGTAACCAACAAATATCGGATTATGAAAGCAGCAATCATAGGCGCCGGCAACATGGGCGGTGCCATAGCCTGCGGGCTGGCCGCCTCGGGGCGTTTCGCCGAGGGAGAGATAGTATGTTCGAACCGTTCGTCCGAAAAACTCGAGCGCCTGCATGAAAAATACCCGACGATAACCGTAACCACCGACAACATGGCCGCCGCAAAGGGCGCCGATGTGGTCATCGTGGCCGTCAAGCCATGGTACGCCGAAAGCGTCGTTCGCCAGATACGTCCCGCGCTCGACGCCACGCGCCAAATACTGGTTTCGGTCGTTGCCGGCGTGTCACTCGAACATATAGCCGAGTGGCTCCAGCCTACGCCCAAGCCGTGGGCCATATTCCGCGCCATACCCAATACGGCCGTCGAACTGGGCTGCGGCATGACCTTCGTCACGGCAATAAATGCCAGCGAGGAGCAGATGGACACCATCATATCGCTATTCGGCATGATAGGCGAATCGATGGCCGTCGACGAGAAACAGCTGGAGACAGGTATGATCCTCGCCTCGTGCGGCATAGCCTTCGCCATGCGTTACATGCGCGCCGCTGCCGAAGGCGGTGTGGAACTGGGGATGCCGGCTTCGCAGGCATCGCGGATCGTGGCACAGACGATGATCGGCGCGGCGCAGCTCGTCCTGCACAACGGGTCGCATCCCGAGCAGGAGATAGACCGTGTCACCACGGCGGGCGGCATCACCATCCGCGGCCTTAACGAGATGGAACACGCAGGATTCACCTCGGCCGTGATACGCGGGCTGAAAGCCTGCAAGTAAAATCCGTGCCCGACAACAGAACTATTACGGCCGTATCTCGCAAATGGAGTACGGCCGTTTATTTCTTTTGTCTATCAACAATCAACACATCTTACCGCATCGCGACGTCACCAGCAATGCCGCCAAAACTATGGTTCCCGCTGTCCACCAAACCCATGCCGGCACCGCACCCCCGTCCCCGGATTCATCCCCGAAAGTGTTTCCGTCGAGATATTCGCCGTCGGCTATCGCCTGCAGCGCACGGTTAAGGATGGCATCGCCGTTGGTGGAGGCCACCTCTTCATAGGTCAAAGGTACATATATGTCGGGAATGACACCGCGGCCGTAGGGTATGCGGGGATTCTCCGTCGTATCGAAGACACACTTTACCAGCGGTATGTGCCACGTCACACGCGAGTTGGGCAGGCAGATGTCGACAAACTTCAACGCCGTCATGTAGTGGTATGCCGTGCGGGTCTCACGGCCGACTATCACGCCGCGATGCGAACGCATCACCATGGCCGGCAACAGGGTAGCGGCCGAGCACGACCTCTCGTCGGCGAGCACATAGAGCCTTCCGCCGTAGTGAACCGCGGAGTCGGGCATGAGGGCCTTCGCCTCACCGAACGCATACAGCCCCTCACGGCCCTCCACCTCGCGATATTCATCGCCGAATATTTCGTCATCGGCCGTATAGTTGCGCGCATGGGCGAACGAAGCGAACCTGCCGCGTTTCATCACCTTGCTGTAACCATCCGTAGCCGCATACGGCTCGTCGCTCAGGTAGGAGAGAATGCGTCTCAGCGCCCAGTCGTGTCCGCCATCGTTGTTGCGCACGTCGACTATCATATACGGCACGGCGGAATGTTCCGCTATGAAATCGCGTATTTCGTCAACTTCGGTCTCGTTGAGCTGGAATGTGCCTATGCCTATGTAAGCGGTAGTGTCGTTGATCATGCGAAGCGAACAGTTGCCGTCGGCGTACTTGTTCGTCATCATGTACTTCGAGCCGTCGGGCGATATCTTCAGCGGGCCGCCGCGGTAGACATGGCCCTTCGCCTCCAGCGTGCTGCCATCGTCGAACGTAAGCGTGTAACCGCCGTCGGGCGACGCAGATTCGAAAAAGCGGCGATAGTAGTTCGAGAAATTATACAGCGAACTACGGACGCAGTCCTCCGAGGCGGCGTCATATCCGCGCGCGAACTTCACGGCCTTGCGCAGCAGCGAGTCAGACGGTATGCCGTCCACGGCTGTCACCTTGCGGGTAAGATACTGTTCGAACCCCTCCGTGGCTCCCGTAACACACATGCCGCCGTTAACGTAACCGATTAAGACGTCGGCATATACGAAATCGTCGTGCCGTCCCTCCAACGGATATAGATATATGTGCGAATCATGCAGAAGCCCTGCCGTACGCTGCATCAACAGATAAAAATCCTCTATAGGCACCGTCCCTGAGAATCCGTCCGTCACACGGCGGCGATAACTCTCCAGTTCTTCGTCCGCCACGAGGTCGTCAAGCGACGGATAACACTCCTCGAACGCGTCTATCAGCACATCGAAATCCTCCTTCGCCTCCTCGGCCGTAAGTTCCGTCACGGGCTTCAGCTCCTGCGGCGGGATGAACGACGTCGTGAGGCCGAACGGCGTCATGGGATCATCCGGTGTGCCGCGCGGCGACGATACTCTCAACTCTATCGACGGCTCCTCGATAAGACGGTAAGAATAATGCACCGAGCCTATCCTCTCGCCACGCGACACCTTCTCGCCCGTCTTGAAACGGCGGCCGATGCACAAGCCGCTTATGTACACGGTCCTTCCGTCAGCAAGCCGCAGACCTATGAAATGGTTAACATATTTCGGATCGCATCCGCGGCCTATCTCTTCGGCCATATCCTTGGCCATAGCGTCGAAATCTGCGTCGGGATCTATCTCGCCGCCGCCAATGCTCGACGTTATCGACGTTGCGTAATTCCAACCCACCGACGATACGGTGGCGTCGGTTGGGGCGACCACAGAGCTTCCGTGGGGGGCCGTTATATATAAAGCATCGAAATCGAGTTCGCCGCCTATGTACGTCTGCGGCTTGTAGATAATGCCTTCGCCTGTCGCACGTCCCTCCACGGGCCAAAGCCACATATTCCCTTCCGGATCGGCTTGCACCGCAACCGCATCGAACAGCAGCGCCAACGCTGCAAAAAAATGTCCTATCCTCATAAACACAACCGTTATCGCCTCCGGCCGGACGACACCCGTGAATTCGGGAGAGCATCGCCACAGCCGTATCATCTTGGTAGTACAGTACAAATATAGTTATAAAACCCGATTTTCCAAGTTGCATATATATATATTTTACATCGCCAACGAACTGCCACGACAGCGACATCCGGAATTCGACGTGCGGAAACGGCAGACGGCGGGCTGTAACCGCCTCCATGCGCCTCGAAGCGGCCACACGATAAAAGCGTCCCGCCTCGTCGCAACGACGTGGCGGGACGCATACCGTGCCGCATCCGCAATTTACCGTCTACTCGGCGGAACGGGCGCGGACAAAATCACCGATATTGCGAGCCACGCAATCCACCAAACGGTCGATCGCCTCGACTGGCGACCATGCGTTGTGCGGCGAAGCCAGCAGGCGGCAGGGGTCTTTCAGCGTATATAAGGGCGACTCGCGCAGCGGCTCCGACGAGAAGACATCGAGCGCCGCGCCGCGGATAGCGCCCGCATCGAGCGCCCGCGCCAGCGCAGTCTCGTCGACTATACCGCCGCGCGCGACGTTGATGAGTATTGCCGAAGGCTTCATGCGCGACAGTTCCGCCCCGCCGATCAAACCGCGCGTGCGGTCGTTCAGCGGGCAATGCACCGACACGACATCCGACACGGCGATCAATTCGTCAAGCGGCAGGACAGGATACTCCTCCTTACGCACGGTTCCCGAAGTAGAGGCATATGCCACCTCGCACCCGAAGGCCGTTGCCAGACGAGCCACCTCACGGCCTATGTTGCCCATACCCACGACACCCCAGCGGCGGCCGCGCAGTTGCCCCGTCGGGCGGTCGAAGTTGAAGATGCGGTCCGAGGCGGCATATCGCCCCAACTTGAAGTATCCGTCGTAATATACCGTCTCGCGCAGCAGGGCCAACGCGGCGCCGAGCGTCGTCTCAGCCACGGCGTATGTCGAATAACCCACGGCATTGCGCACCTCGATGCCGCGGTCGGCCGCGGCGGCAAGGTCGACGTTGTTCATACCGGTAGCCGCCACGCATATCAGTTTCAGGCGGGGCAGGAGCGACATGGCCTCGGCGTCGATCACCACCTTGTTGGTTATCACAATGTCGGCATCGGCGCAACGCTCCACAACCTGCTCGGGCGTCGTGACCTCATAACCCGTATACTCGCCGAACCGTCCGACGGCGGCCATACTGCGGCCGCACACCGAATATTCATCCAGAAAGACTATTTTCATGATATCTTCAAATTTCGTATTCACAACCTTCAGACTGTTCAACCTGCCTTCAAAACTCCCCGATAAGGCCACGCACTACAACCGACGCGCAGCCTATGCCGAACACTGCGGGAATATAGGATATGGTTCCCATGTTCGACTTCTTGTTCTGCTCCTCGCACAGCACAACGGCCCCCTCGCGCACCGGCTCCGGCGAAAAGACAGCCGTAAACCCCGACCGTATACCCGCCTTGTGCAGACGTTTGCGCAGCATGTGCGCCAGCGGACAGTGGTGCGTCGAAGAGATGTCGGCGATCTCCATCCGCGCAGGATCGGTCTTGGCGCCCGCACCCATCGAACTGACAAGCGGTATACCACGTTCCATCGCACCGATTATCAACGCCAGTTTCGGCGAAAGGGTGTCGATGGCGTCCACCACATAGTCGAAACGGTCGGAATCGAGCAGCGTGTATGTCTCCTCGTCCTTGATGAAGCGCGCCACCGTACGCAGGTCGATGTCGGGGTTTATGTCGCGCAGGCGCTCGGCCATAACCTCCGTCTTACGCCGCCCCACGGTCGAGTGCAGCGCTATGAGCTGGCGGTTGATGTTCGACTCCGACACCACGTCGGCATCCGCTACGGTCATATGCCCGACACCGGCGCGGGCGATCATCTCGGCGGCGTATGCCCCCACACCGCCCAAACCTACGACAAGTACACGCGAGCGGCGCAGCCGCCCCAGCTTCTCCTCCCCGAGCAGCAATGCGGTGCGTTCCAGCCACTTTTCCCTATTTGCATCCATCATTCCCGAATATATCGTAATAGTTCCGCACGATGCGTTCCTTGAGGATCTCCATCGTCATGCCACGCGCATCGCATATCATGGCATAGACATCGGCTATGTCGACACCAGTGTCGTCGGTCTCGGCGAAAATACGGTCGTCGGGACAGCCGCGCAATGCCTCCATCGTCCGCGGCGACCTCTGCGCCGCCGGTCCGAACGCGAGGTAATATCCCCGCTTGAGAGCCTGTGCCGCCTGCTGCGGCGATCCGATGAACCCGTGGAATATGGCGGCACGCAACCTGTATTGGCTCAATACGGCCATCACAGGCTCGAAAGCCCTCACGCAATGCAATACCACGGGCAGCGACAGCCTCTCTGCCGCCTCCAGATGCAGGCGGAACAGATGCTCCTGCGCCGCACGGTCGACATCGCACGCATAGTCGAGCCCCGTTTCGCCCACGGCCCGCGCGTCGGCGGAAATATCCGCAACCGCTTCTGTCCAATCGCGATCCCCTGCCCGCCACGGGTGCACACCTTGCGCACGCAACTCGATGCCGCGCCCCGAAAAACGATGCGTATGTATGTCGACGAAAGGTATAATCATTATGCAAATTTAGGAAAAATAATAAAATTCGCTTACAGAATAAAATATTGCATGGATTCTTACGAAAACTGCAAAAAAAATCGTACCTTCGTGCGCGTTTTAAGGAGGTTATGCCCTGAAATCCGTTGTAACGAACTTACTTTAGCATAATTACAAGCAAAAACCATTCATTTAATTACAAATCTATGTCGAAAATCATTAAACTACGGAAAGGTCTCGACATCAATCTCCAAGGCAGGGCGTCGGAGTCGTTGGCGGAAGCGCCGATGGCAAAGCAGTACGCCGTCTCGCCCTTGGATTTTGAAGGGTTGACTCCCAAACTGTTGGTGAAGGTCGGCGACAAGGTGAAGGCAGGCGCGCCGTTGTTCTTCGACAAGAACGACAGCCGCGTCCTGTTCACATCGCCCGTGAGCGGCACGGTCGCAGCCGTAAACCGCGGCGAGAAACGCAGGATTCTCAATGTGGTGGTAGATGCCGACGCCAAACAGGAATACGAGGAGTTCCCCGTCTTCGATTTGCGTAAGGCCGACCGCGCCGAGGTTGTGGAGGTGTTGCTCAAATCGGGCCTGTGGACCATGATCCAGCAGAGGCCATACGGCATCGTAGCCAACCCCGACGACAAACCGAAGGCTGTCTTCGTATCGGCGTTCGATTCGGCGCCCCTGGCCCCCGACATGAACTTCACCCTCCGCGGCGAAAAACCGGCTCTGCAAAAGGGCTTCGATGTCTTGGCAAAACTCACCGACGGCAAGGTCCACCTATCGGTGAAGGCTGGTGCAGAAGGTGAGATGGCCACCATTTCGGGCGTCGAGCTGCACACATTTGCAGGCAAGCACCCCGCAGGCAATGTGGGTATCCAGATCCACCACATCGATCCCATCGCCAAGGGCGATATTGTATGGACGGTCAACATTCAGGATGTGGCCGCCATCGGGCGCCTCTTCACAACGGGCAAGATCGACCTGCACAAGGTCATCGCACTGACGGGAAGTGAGGTTGTAAAACCGCAGTATTACCGTATCATAAGCGGAGCGCCCGTAGCATCCGTCACAGAAGGCAATATCAAATCCCAAACCGACGGCGGCAGCGTCCGCATCATCTCCGGCAACGTACTCACGGGCAAGAAGGTCGCAGCCGACGGGTTCGTCACCTTCTTCGCCAACCAGATAACCGTAATCCCCGAAGGCGACAAATACGAACTTCTGGGTTGGGCCGCACCACGTTTCAACAAGTTCTCGGTGTCGCGCTCGTACTTCTCATGGATCTGCCCCAAGAAGGAATACCGCCTCGATACCAATCTCAACGGCGGCGAGCGTCCTTTCGTGGTAACGGGTCTGTTCGAGCAGTATCTTCCTATGGACATTTATCCGATGTACCTGTTCAAGGCCATCATAGCCGGCGATATCGACAAGATGGAGAACCTCGGCATCTACGAGATCATCGAGGAGGATGTCGCCCTGTGCGAATTCGTCGATCCCTCGAAGACCGAGATTCAGCAGCTGGTACGCGACGGTATTAACTTAATGATTAAGGAGTGTTAGTTATGGGTCTGAGAAAAATAGTAGACAATCTGAAGCCGACCTTTTCCGAAGGCGGCAAGCTGAGCTTTCTGGGCTCGACGTTCGAAGCCTTCGAAACGTTCCTTTTCGTGCCCAACACCACCACGCAGAAAGGTGCCCATATCCGCGACTGCAATGATATGAAGCGCACGATGATCGTGGTTATTGTGGCTCTCATCCCCGCATTCCTCTTCGGATGCTACAACACCGGCGCTATGGTGGGCCTCAGCGGCTTTACCGCCTTCCTCTACGGTCTGGTGCGCATCCTGCCCATGCTCTGCGTATCTTACATCGTAGGTCTGGCCATCGAGTTCGCATATGCGCAGATGCGCCACGAGGAGGTAAACGAGGGCTACCTCGTCACCGGCCTCCTCATACCGATGATCATGCCCGTCAGCACACCGCTGTGGATGGTGGCCCTCGGCGTGGCATTCTCGGTGGTATTCGTAAAGGAGGTATTCGGCGGTACGGGCATGAACATCTTCAACCCCGCCCTGACAGCCCGCGCCTTCGTATTCTTCGCTTTCACGCCGCAGATGTCAGGCGAAGAGGTGTGGTATTCGAAGTGGACCATGATGGGTGCGCAGGTCGACGGCGTCTCGGGTGCAACGGCTCTCGAGCAACTTGCAACCAAAGGCGACATGCAGTGGAGTGCGCTGGATGCATTCCTCGGATTCATTCCCGGGTCGTTCGGCGAAACCTCGACGCTGTGCATACTTATCGGCGCTGCCATCCTGCTCTTCACGGGCGTGGCATCGTGGCGTACGATGCTGAGCGTATTCGTTGGAGGTCTGGCCATGGGATACCTGTTCCAAGCCCTCGGCGTTACGGAGTACCCCGCATATTACCACCTGCTGGTCGGCGGTTTCGCATTCGGTGCCGTATTCATGGCCACCGACCCCGTAACCTCGGCACAGACCGAAACGGGTAAATATATCGTAGGCTTCATGACTGGAGCGCTTGCAGTGATGACGCGCGTCATCAACCCCGCATATCCCGAAGGCATGATGCTCGCAATACTCTTCATGAATGCCCTCGCGCCCACGATTGACTACTTCGTGGTGGAGGCCAATATCAGAAGACGAAAGAATCGTATCAAGACTGTAAAATAAGACGGGAATATGGCAAAGAAAAAATTTATATGCAAAGTGTGCGGATACGTTCATGAAGGCGATGCCGCACCGGAGAAATGTCCCGTTTGCGGTGCTCCGGCATCGGAGTTCGTCGAGCAGAAGCCCAAGGGACTCTTCAGCGACATCAACAGCAACGCTTACATAATCCTCTACTCGGTTGTGATGGTGGTTATCGTTGCCGCACTTCTGGCCGTTGCATCGTTCTCGCTTCAGGATCGCCAGAATGCCAACATCCTTAACGAGAAGCAACAGCAGATCGTCAAGGCTCTTGGGGAGGATCCCCTGACGGCGAAATACGGCGACGTGATCGCCGAGGCGCAGATCCTCGACGCCAAAGGCAACCCCATTGCAGGAAAGAGCGAGGCAGATGTATTCGCTGCCCTACAAGACATGAAGTCGACCTTGGCAGCGGGCGAGTTCCCAATCTTCAAAGCCAAGAACGGCTGCGTTGTAATTCCGGTATACGGAGTAGGACTGTGGGACGCCATCTGGGGTTATGTGGCTCTGGAACCCGACCTCGACACGATAAAGGGTATCGTAATCGACCATAAGGGCGAGACCCCGGGCCTGGGAGCCGAAATATCCACGTCAGCGCATCATGCCCTATACGTCGGTAAAAAGATATTCGACGACAGCGGCAAATTCGTGTCGGTCACTCTCAAGAAGGGCGGAACGAACCCCAACGACCCCAACTACGCACACGAGGTGGACGCCATCACCGGCGGTACGAAGACCTCGGACGGCGTGACGGCCATGTTGCACGACTGTCTGGAGAATTACCTCCCGTACATCGATGCCAACAAGGCGGCCAATTCAAACATGTCTAACAATTAAAGTAGCGGAATATGAACATTAAAAATCTAACCAACCCGCTGAGCCTTAACAACCCCGTCATAGTCCAGATTCTGGGTATATGCTCGTCGCTGGCCGTGACGGTCAAGATGAAGCCCGCGCTGGTAATGGGATTGTCGGTGATGGTCGTTACGGCCTTCTCGAACCTCGTGATGTCGAGCCTTCGCAAGGGTATTCCGTCGCGTATACGTATCATAGTACAGCTCGTGGTCATCGCCGCGCTGGTGATCCTCGTCGACCAATTCCTCAAGGCATATGTCTATGACGTGTCCAAGCAGCTCTCGGTCTATGTGGGACTCATCATCACCAACTGTATCATCATGGGCCGCGTCGAGGCCTACGCTTTGGGCAACAAGCCTTGGGACTCGTTCCTCGACGGTATAGGCAACGGCCTCGGCTATGCCGCCATACTGCTCATCATAGCATTCTTCCGTGAACTGTTCGGTTCGGGCCAGATATTCGGGATGCAGGTCATCCCCGAGAGCTGGTATATCGCCAACGGCGGATTCTACTCGAACATCGGTCTCATGCTGTTCCCTCCCATGGCGCTGATCATCGTCGGCTGCATAATATGGATTCACCGTTCACTGAATAAGGATTTGCAGGAAAAATAGGGGTAGAATATGGAAACACTCAATCTTTTCATACGTTCGATCTTCATCGACAACATGGTCTTCGCCTTCTTCTTCGGCATGTGCTCATACATCGCCGTATCGAAGAACGTAAAGACCGCAGTGGGACTCGGTGCCGCCGTGACTTTCATCATGGTGATGACCGTACCTCTCAATTACCTGCTCAACGAGCATGTGCTCAAGGCCAACGCACTGGTCGAGGGTGTCGACTTGAGTTTCCTCTCGTTCATCGTCTTCATCGCCGTGATCGCCTCGTTCACGCAGCTCGTGGAGATGATAGTGGAGAAGTTCTCGCCTACGCTCTATAACCAGCTGGGTATCTTCCTGCCGCTTATAGCCGTAAACTGCGCCATCCTCGGAGGGTCGCTCTTCATGCAGCAGAAGGTCGCCGCAGGCGCCATCACCAACGCATGGCAGAGCGTCGTCTACGGTCTGGGGTCGGGTCTCGGCTGGTGGTTCGCCATCGTCATGATGGCCGCAATCCGCGAAAAGGCGCAGTACTCGCGTATTCCAGCGGCATTGAAGGGCCCCGGCATCGCCTTCATCATCACAGGCCTGATGGGTATAGCGTTCATGATTTTCTCGGGAATCAAGTTGTAACCTTTAACAAGAGAAATAAGAAATGAATTTACTTACAGTTATTATCGTTGCAATAGCAGCCTTTCTTGCGGTGACGCTGATTCTGGTGGCTCTGCTTCTCTTCGCAAAGGCCAAGCTCACCACGTCGGGTGATGTCACCATCGACATCAACGACGGACAGAAGGTGCTGACCGTCGCCGGCGGCTCGTCGCTCCTCAATACGCTCACGTCACAAGGCATATTCCTGCCTTCGGCATGCGGCGGCAAGGGAGCTTGCGGACAGTGCAAATGCCAGGTGCTTGAAGGCGGCGGCGACATACTGCCAACCGAAACCGGTTTTTTCAACCGTAAACAGATTCAGAACCACTGGCGTCTGGGATGCCAAGTGAAGGTCAAGGAGAACATGAAGATCGCCGTTCCCGCCTCGGTGCTCAGCATCAAGAAGTGGGAGTGCGAAGTGGTCTCTAACCACAACGTCGCCACCTTCATCAAGGAGTTCGTGGTAAAACTGCCCGAAGGCGAGGAACTGAACTTCCGCAGCGGCGGTTACATCCAGATCGACGTGCCGGCCGTTACCGTCGACTTCAAAAACATAGACGTCGACCCCGAATACCGCGAGGATTGGGAGAAGATGCACATCTTCGACCTGAAGATGGTGAACACCGAACCTCAGGTACGCGCCTACTCGTGCGCGACATACCCGGCAGAGGGCAATGTCATCAAACTCAACGTGCGTATCGCCACGCCGCCGTTCGACCGCGCAACCGGCCGTTTCATGAACGTCAACCCGGGCGTATGCTCGTCGTATATCTACTCGCTCAAGCCGGGTGACAAGATCACCATCTCCGGTCCCTACGGAGAATTCTTCCTGCCGGACAACCTGCCCGACGATCAGGAACTTATATTCATCGGCGGCGGTGCCGGCATGGCCCCCATGCGAAGCCATCTTATGCACCTGTTCAAAACCGAGAAGACCAAGCGTCCCGTATCGTTCTGGTACGGCGCCCGTTCACTCAAGGAGGCATTCTATCTCGAGGATTTCCACGCCATCGAGAAGGAGTTCCCCAACTTCTCGTTCCATCTGGCCCTCGACCGTCCCGATCCCGCAGCGGATGCGGCAGGCGTTCCATACAAGGCCGGATTCGTTCACAATGTCCTCTACGAGAATTACCTCAAGAACCACGAGGATCCCGAGGGGTGCATCTACCTCATGTGCGGACCTCCGATGATGTCGGCCTCGGTCGTAAAGATGCTCGACAGCCTCGGGGTACCGCCCGAGAATATCCTCTACGACAACTTCGGCGCATAAGGCGTCCGAGAGACTGTCAAAAACTCTCCATGCAGCAATTATGGCGCCGATAGTTGGTTGAAGTTGCAGCCGGCACATATTTACAACCATAGCTGCGGCGGGGGCTGCGTTCCGAGTGAACGGCGGCCCCCGCCATTTTATCATGTCACCGGTGCGTATTCCCGTATCGTTGTGTGGTGTTTCAACATGCTTTTGGGATGGCACCCATTTTTCATAGACAACGAGTACTACGTGAAAAAGGCTTTTTTATGTCTAATGATCAGGTGAAGGTGCATAAATGTTTCCGATATGTAATGTTTAGTACACTTTTTGAAGTATATTTGCGTTATAAAAGAACGGATACAATTTAAATTTGTTTAAAATGAAAAAACTATTTTCCATTGCACTTGTTTTGGCTTCTGTCCTTGCACTCTTCGCGTCGTGCAACAAGAAGGATTCGGACCCGATGTATGTGAGCATCGCAACTCTCGTCGAAGGCGGCGGCCTTATTGGCGGCGGTATTTATGTGGAGTTTGACAGCGGCAAGACGGCTTATGTGACCAATGCCCGGGACATACAGATCAACCCTCCGTTCGACAGCGAGGTGCGCGCTATGATATATTACACCATAAACGAGGCGGAGTCGAGCTATGCCGGCTATGACATGGTAATAACGCTCAATGGGGTTTACGGTGTCATTACCGACTACGTGCGTTATATAGACGACCATGATATCGATGGGAATATTTCTGAATATACGGCCGGTATCGCAATAAATGATGGTTATTATGCCAACAATTGGATTACGCTCGGCATAGCATTCCCCTATAGTTCCGCCAGCAAGGAGCATAACGTATATCTTGTATACAACGAACGCCCCGACCATCAGGGAATGTTCCAGGATTTGTATGCCGATGACGGGTATCTCTATCTGGAACTTTATCATGACAACGACGGCGACGGTACTACCAATGTTTTTTCGGGTTATGCATGCTGGAAGATACGTTCCAACATCGATATAAACTTAGACGACTACGAAGGTATAAAGATCCTTTACTGGGATTACGAGGATAATAAGGCCGAGACCTGCATTCTCGACAAGCCCGACTCGGAGACATTGACGGTAGCGCAGTAGAGTGCCGCTTCTCCATCGAAAACGTGCGCCGCAATTATGCGGCGCACGTTTTTTATTTGTCATATCACAGCTTGCAACGGGCAGAAACGCTGGTTCAGGCCCGGGATTTCATACATGCCGTAGAAGGTACAGGCGTGCGGCGACCGTATGTATGCCGTCATTGCCGCGCGCATATGGCCAGTATGTCTCTCATATTACACATGACATGGGAGAATATAATCGTCGGCATTAACACGGGAGGCTGCCACACGCCAGTATTGTTTACTTGTATTTTATTCGTCGGTAATAGAAAAACCCGTCAACTTTCGGGGCCACGTAAAAAGTTGATAGGCATAATGTACTGTACACGTACGGCCTTGCCTTTCACCATCCCTGCCGACCATTTGGGCGAACTCTCGACCACCCTTATGGTTTCTTCTCCGGCAGCCTTGTCGAATGTTTCCAGCAAGGAGACATCACCGATCGAACCATCCTTCTCGACAATGAACTTAACAATTACACGACCGGTCTTTCCGCTTTTCAAGGTCTCTTCGGGATAGTTTATATGTGCCATGACCCAGTTCCGGAAATTATTCTCGTCTCCATTTTGAAAACGGGGCTTTGTTTCGGCCTTCATATAGACCTCGTCTTCGTCCTGCGCCGCCACCCCCGCAACAGGTTCACCGGATACATTCTTTACGGCCGCATGCCCGACATTCACAGGCTCCACAGCCTTGGCGGTAAATGAGAACGTACACAGCAAGGCAGCAAGCAACGGCAACACAGCCAATGTACGGAGCAGGGCGTATCTGCTCCTTCTCTTCGTAATCATCATTTTGAATCTTTTTTTGGTTAAGGAATCTCTGAAACTGTTGGCTATGTCCGGACTATAACCAAGCAGGTTCTTCAATATCGAAGCTATATAATCGTTCACATCGTAACCTTCATCCAACACGTCGGCATCGGCCTCGTATTCGTGCACCTCCGACAGGCGGCGCTGCGCTATCCACACAAACGGATTCCACCACATAAGGGCGCGCAACAACTGCATGGCCACCTTCTCTGCCGAATGCTTGTGTCGTACATGGCTGTTTTCATGCGTCACTATGGCCGCCATGTCGGCTTCGGCAATCTCACGGCTCAAGTATATGGTACCGAAGAAGGAGAAAGAGGATATGCGTTCCGCCGTGCGAACGATACGCGGGGCACGGTCGCGCACTGTCTCCCCACGGCGCGCCATGCCCCATATACGGCACAACTGTACTGCTGTCACAGCCAAAGATACGATTACTCCGGCAGAATATACCGCAAGCACGGCATCGCGCATACCGATACCACCGGCACCGGCGACAACGGCCAAAGAGACCTCTCCCGCAGTAATTCCGGCAGCCAAAGCCCCGGGGGCCGCATGCCATACCGGAATACGCAGCAACGGGATGACTGCCGCAACGACTGCCGCCGCAAGCAGATACGCACGGCATACGGCAAACGGCACCTTGCGGTTGAGCAGAAGCCCGTAAAAAAGCATCAGCACGGCACTGCATACCATCGTCTCAAGCATGTATACGATTAAATCACCCATATCGCCGCATATTCATGTGTTACGGTTTTCTGGCTTTCTCGACTATATCCATGATCTCGTCAAGTTCGCGTGCCGAGATATCCTCCTGCCGCGAGAAGAACGACACCATATTCGACATCGAACCGTCGAAATACGACGCCAGCATATTGCCCACGACCGTACGCGCATATTCCTCCTTGGCGACGGCAGGGTAGTAGACGAACCCTTTGCCGACGGTTTCATGGCGCACGAATTCCTTGTTTTCCAATATTCTGATGAATGTGGCCACAGTCGTATATTTCGGTTTAGGGTCCGGCATACGGCCTATGATATCGTTAACGGTACCTTTGCCCAATTCCCACAAAACCTGCATCACCTCCTCCTCGCCGCGGGTCAGATCCTGCTTGCGGCGTTTCAATCCAGCCATATCTCTTCTGTTATTTAGTTTCCGATGTAAAATCCAAGTCTCACTCTTCAGTCATCCACTGTGTGCTTATGTAAAGGACACCGTATTTCGCCCGCCGTCCGTAACGCTTGTATGCGTCGATGGGGGATAGCGCGCGATAGTTTACCGGCGTCTGCATGTTGATGGTCTCAATGTTGCACATTGCAAGCCACTGCTTCAGCCGCGCCCTCTTACCGTCTATAAGTATCAGCGGGCGGTGCGAGCGGAACGTACGAGCCCGTATGACTCCTTTCCCCGCCTCGGCGCCGAAACGACGTACGTCACGGCGGCGGTACTGCAGGTCAACCTTCTGCAGCAACGTACCTTCGAGATAGATCAGAATACCGCCGTCGACGCGGCGGCCGTTCAATATGTAGACCGCGTCGGGCGACAGCTGCCGCCAATGGCGCTCCTCGGGAACGAACACCTTATCCTTCGGGCAACCCTCGGCACGGCGGATACTGTCATAGTCGCTGTGCAGGATATACGACGAGATATAGCGCCGCGTGCTGCCATCATCCAACCGTCTGCTGTCCCAGCGAATACCGCATACATTGCCTTTGAGGTACTGGCGCGTCATCTCGCCGGCACGTATGCGCAACAATATCCTGCCATCCTCCTCGTGCGAACGGATTGAACGCACGTTCCACGGCCTGACCCGCATGTCGGCCTCGTTCTCCGACATCTCACGTCCGTTCACGACGTATGCATACTCCGCCTCCGAAGCCTCGGCCAACGCCTCCGATATACCGTCGTCGGCCACTACCTCGCGCCGGATGGCCGCAGAGTCGATACGTCCTGCAACCGTCTGCCCAAGACAATACGACGCCCCGACAGACAGTATGAATGCCAATATATATTTCCCAGCCATGCGTATCAGTGGTTTTAAGTCGATGCAAATCTACTACTAATTTTTTAGATAAACAAGATTTGCTACGAAATTTTTAGATATTGCTGCGATAAAACGGACGGACATGTCATGACGCATGAACAAGGCGGGCACGAAGAAGCTGCGCACTCCGCAGGGGACAACGCCGCCGACTGTCACAGGCGAAGACCGCGTTTGCGATTCTGCGACCATATCGTTATCTTTGCACCCATGAAAAACATAGTATTCGATTTGGGCCGCGTAGTCTTCGCACAGGATCCGGCCAAATGCAGCGATGAATTCAAACGATTCTTCTCATACGTCATAGAGTCGCCGATGCCGCAGTTCTGGATTGACTACGATCTCGGCAAGTCGTCCTTCGACAAGATGATAAGCGACCTTGCAGCCTATCGCGGCGTCGATGAGAAGTATGCGCGGCGACTTGTGATGCTCTCGATAGAAAAGCAGGAGGCGATAGTGCCTACCGAGTCGCTCATACACGACCTGAAGGCTGCCGGATACCGCCTCTACGTGCTCTCGAACATGTCGCGCGAATATATCGATTTCCTGCGCCAAACCGACGTCTACCGCTATTTCGACGGCGA
This sequence comes from uncultured Alistipes sp., assembly GCA_944320685.1. GTDB lineage: Bacteria > Bacteroidota > Bacteroidia > Bacteroidales > Rikenellaceae > Alistipes. Next base: position 97,293 of record CALUIK010000006.1, on the reverse strand, counting down.
CGTGGTCTCATGCGAGGAACATGTAGTGAAACCCATGTCCCGGATATACGACATTCTGCTTGACCGCTTTGCACTCGAACCGGCCGAGACTCTCTTCATCGACGACCGCAAGGAGAACACCATAGCTGCCGAGGCAAAGGGCATCGTGCCGTTCCACTTCAACAAACACGACGCAGACGGTTCCTGCGCCCGTCTGCGCGGAATGCTGCTTTCAACAAATTAACATATAAAGAGAGAGATGCGCCGCAGATAATGCGGCCACGCTATCTTAACGACACAGTCGGTATGTCGCTCCATTCGGTGGTATAGCGTGGCGAGCGGTACTGGTGCTGGTTGCGTACGTCGCCGAAACCCTGCGAGGCCACAATCACCGAATCGTGTCCCATCCGTCCGTTTATGGCATCGATGGCTCGCATCAGGCGGTCATGGCGTTGTACGTCCGTATCGCCGAAGAGATTGGCCTGCACGCCGTCTTTCGGGATTATAGAGGTGGCAATGACCCCTGCCTTCTTGTAACCGCAGCCGCGGGCAAAGATCTCTCCGAGGGCCGCACGCGACGCCTTGACCATCTCTATCGAACTGTCTGTCGCCATCTCGAATACCGTGACACAACTGTTGCCGCGGTTCGACACCCACTCCTCCTTGAAACGGTTTGTCCACGCGAACACCGTCATCTGGTTGCATGCCGAGTGCTGGCGGCGCAGTTTCTCGGCCGTCATCGAGGCGAACTTGGCAACCTGCTCGGCCAAGGCATCGAAGTCATATATCTCCGACGCGAAACTGCGCGAGGTACATATCGACTGCTTGGCCTGAAAACCCTCTTCGAAACCTATACAGGCCTCACCCCGCAGTTCGCGCCATGTGCGTACACCGGCAATGCTCATCTGCGCCCGAACCCACTCGGGCGACAGGGTGGTGAAGTCGTATGCGGTCATTATACCGAGTTCGGTCAGACGCTTCGAGAAGCGGCGCCCGATCCCCCACACATCCTCGACGGGGAACTTCCGCAACACCTTCACAATATCCTCCGCACGGTACATGTAGCACCCGCCGCGCAGTTTCGGATAACGTTTGCACAGTTTGGACGCTATCTTGGCAAGGGTCTTCGTCGGAGCTATGCCCACCGACACGGGGATACCGGTATTGCGCAGGCAGCGGCGCGAAACCTCTTTGGCCAAAGCATCGAAATCTACCGGCTCCATGCCCCGCAGGTCGAGAAACGCCTCATCGATACTGTAACGTTCGACGGCAGGGGTAAACTCCATCAGTGTCTGCTGCACGCGGCGCGATATGTCGCCGTAAAGGGCCATATTGCCCGAGAATACCGCCACATGGCTGCGCCTTATGATGTCGGCTATCTTGAACAGCGGCGCCCCCATGCCTATGCCCAACGCCTTGGCCTCGTTGCTGCGTGCTATGGCGCAGCCGTCATTGTTCGAGAGCACGATGACGGGCCGCCCGTTCAGATCGGGGCGGAACAGGCGCTCGCACGAGACGAAAAAGTTGTTGCAGTCGGCAAGAGCATACATGGCGTCACACCTTCTTTATAACGTAGGTAACCACGCCCCACACGGCGAACTCATTGTCGGCCGTCACGCGAATCGGGGCGAAACGTTTATTTGCCGGCACAAGCCAGATACAATCCTTGTCGCGGCGGATACGCTTCAGCGTGAACTCGCCGTCGACGAAACATACCGCCACTCGGCCGTCGTCAGGCTCAAGGCTGCGGTCGACAACGATTATGTCGCCCTCGTCGAAGTCGTCGTCCACCATGCTGACGCCGCTGACACGGAAATAGAATGTCGCGGCGGGGTGGCGTATCAACAACTTCAACAGGTCGAGCCTCTCATGCGGCGTATCTTCGGCCGGACTCGGGAAACCGGCCCTGACATCGCCGCACATGTCGGCCTCGCGCGGATTGTACTCCACGCCGTAGAGATCGAGTTTGCTCATTTGACACCTTACCTTTACCGCAAAGATAACCCGAACGCCATAAAATAACAAGAGGCCGCATCGAATGATGCAGCCTCCCGTTATCTGGCGTTACGCGCGCCTCCTTAGAAGGTGATTCTTACACCGAACTGCATTCTCCAACGCGAGAAGTAGTCGTCGAGATCCATGTTGTTCTCATAGAACGAGTAGGTAGGTTCGTAACCAATCACCTCGTTCTGGCTGTTGAGAACCTCCGACACGCCCGTTACGGTCAACGGAGCGATCGCATAGATGTTGGCGTAGTACTTGCCCCAATCCTTGTTGAGCAGGTTGGCGACATTCATGATCGTCCACATGAAGGTGATCTTGCCGCCGCGCTTCACGTTGTAGTAGAAGTCCTGCGAGAAGCTGAAGTCGAACTGGCTCTCGAAAGGCATGCGGATGCTGTTGCGCTCGCTGTATTTGCCGCGGTTGTCGCGCAGCACCTTGTTGCTGAGGATAAAGTTCTCGAAGTTGTTCATATCCTGATCCGAAGCCCAGTTCATGTTCATAACCTCCACGGCATTGGGGATATAAATGAGGTCGTTGCCGTTGTAGCCGTCGCCGTTCATAGAATATCCGCCGTTGGGCAGGTTCTTATTGAAATAATAATAGAGTGAGTAGGGCTGGCCCGAGTGGCCCTCATAGATAAGGGCGAGATTGGTTCCCCAGCGGTTGTTCTTGCCGTAGCGGGTGTTGTAGTTCACCGAAGCGATTACGCGGTGGGGTATGTCGAACGACGAGAGCGACAGCTCGGGATCGTTCGTATTGCGTGCGTAGTTGTACTTCCAGTTAGAATAGGCAACCGACGAGGTGCCGTCGAAAATGCTGTACGAGTGACCGAACGTGTAGGCCGCATCGAGCGAAAGACCGAAGTCGAACGACTTGCGCACCTGTGCGGTCAACGAGTACGAGTAACCCTTGTTGGTATTCTTCAGGTAAATTATATCGCTGTACGAAGTCATATTGTCGTAAACGATTGCGGTGTTGTTGACATTGGCCATACCGGCATTTACGGCATAGAACTTCTTGCCGCTGTCTTCGTAGTCGATGTTCTGGACGTACATGTTGTTGAAGGTCTTCGAGTAGAGAGCCTCCAGCGTAGCCGACCAGCCGTTGCCGAGGTTGAAGTCTGCAGCCAGATTTACACGGAACACCTGAGGATACTTGAACTTCTTGTCAACGACATTTATCGTGGCGGCTCCGGCATTGAATCCCATTGCCTTGACATCATCGGCCGTAATAGAGGAGCCAAGAGCGGGAATAGGCTGGTCGGTTTCGTCCTCCGGCCTGTAACCGGTAACCGAAACCTGATCTACACCGGTATTAGAATACTGGTTCGACATCCACACGAAAGGTACGCGGCCCGTGAAAAGGCCCAGACCGCCGCGCAACAGAATATTCTTATCCTCATCGGCATACCAGCGGAATCCCAAACGGGGCGATAACAGGACATTGCCCGAAGCCACCTCGCCTGTAGCCACGCCGTATTTCTTGGCGACATCCGAGTCGTTGAAGTCTTTGTTTACCGAAGGATCCTTAAACATCACGGGAACATCCATACGCAGACCGTAGGTGAGGGTGAACTTGTCGTTGGCACGCCACTCATCCTGCAGGTAAAGACCGAACTGCGCGGCACCGAACTTGGCACCCCAGTTGCCGTTCTCATCCAGATCAGTGCTCTGGTAATAGGTATACTTGAACTGATCGGCCTTATTGTTCATGAAATCATCAAGCGAGCTGAACGACCATGCGCCGGTAGCATTCTGCGCATATACGTTATACATCTTGTAGAACTCGTTGTGCGTACCGAAGGTAATAGTATGATCACCCTTGTACCACGTCAAGTTGTCTGTGATAGTAAAGATATCCTGATCGAGCTGGTTTGCATACGAGCAATACTCGTTACCGAGATATACGGTTGTATTCTTGTTCGAATCACCCGTAGGATTGCTTACCGAGATCGACACGGTGGGGGCGCCGTCGGGAGCGGCAGCCTCACGCCAGTCACGAACGCGGGTGTAACCTACACGCAACTCGTTCGAAACGGAATTGCTGATGCGCGACTGCAACTCGGCTACCAGAGAGTGGGTCTCGTTACGCTGGAAGTAGCTGGCATCGTTGAAGTAGTACGAACTCGACGAAGTGTAGTACTTGTCGGCCGAAGCGCCGCCGTAGTTGTAGCGCAGCATCATCTTGTTGTTGTCGTTGATGTTCCAGTCGAGACGCGCTATGACATTCGCCGACCAGATCTCGGGCGTGTGCTGTCCGAAGCCGGCAGCGTCGTAACCCGTAAGTTTCTTGTACTGCTCGCGGATCTGGTTGAGCTGGTCCATCGTGACGAAGCCGTCGATATTGTTCTCGTCGTACACCGTAGCGGGGGTCTGATCCTTGTAGTACTCGCCGCCGACGAAGAAGAAGAGCTTGTCCTTTACCAGCGGGCCGCCGAAGGTGAAACCGTAGGTCTGCGTGCTCTGCTCGGCATACTTCTCACCCGAAGCACCCTTGCCCACGAGGTTGTTGTTGCGGAAATAGGTATAGGCCGAACCGCGGAACGAGTTGGTACCCGACTTGGTTACGGCGTTGATGCCGCCGCCCGTGAAACCGCTCTGGCGCACGTCATAGGGAGCGATTACCACCTGAATCTCCTCGATGGCCTCCATAGAGATCGGGTTGGTCGAGGTCTGGCCGCCGTTGGTTCCCGACGAGGTGAGTCCGAATACGTCATTCGACACCGTACCGTCGATCTGGAACGAATTGTAGCGGTTGTTGGTACCGGCGAACGAGATGCCGCCCGTAGAACTCTTCGTCGAGCTTGCAAGAGGCGACAGGCGCGCCACATCGGCGATGCTGCGGTCGATGGTGGGAAGGTTCTCGATAACGCCGCGCGAGAAGTTCACTGCGGCACCGGTCTTGTTGGCATTGAAGCGGTCGTTGGCCGTGCTGACAACGACGACGGCATCGATCTCCGTAGACTCCTTGAGCGCCACGTCGAAGGTACGGGGCTCGCCGAGGCTCAACGTAATGTCGGTAAGTTCGACAGACTGATACCCCACATACGATACGGTGATCGTATAGGGGCCTCCGGTACGCATACCCTGAATGTTGTAGCGGCCGTCGATGTTGGCCAAGGCACCGTACTGCGTTCCGGTAGGGGTATGCACCGCGATAACGGTAGCACCTACCAGCACCTCGCCTTTCGAATCGGTGACCTTACCGTTGATACTCGAAGTAGTGACCTGCGCGCTGACCGTGCAGACCATCACAAGCGAAAGAATCAAAGAGAAAAGTTGTTTCATTCCGATCTGATTTAAAATTAAGTTAATATGAAAAATGAAAACTGAGAGTTGTCGCCAAAATTTCGGCACCCATGTCCAAGAACACGGAAGAGGGCTGTGCAGACATATGCGCGCGCCCTCTTCGTTCCGTATAGTTCGTAACAATTGTTACTGCTATTGCGCCTGAACGCGCAAATTTCGTTAAGAGTGTTGTATAGGGCAATGAACGTCATCGCAATATGCTGCATTTACGGATACGACGGGTATTCATCGAAATCCGCTGCAAAGGTATATATTTAATGCGAACAGACAAAAAAACTGACATCTTTTAATCGTTTCTTAATCCTCGCAATCTGCGGAACGTCATTTGCCATATCGATCCAATTGTATATATTTGTACTCGACTACGTTCCACCCGGCGTATCACTGATACGTCAAACAACAAAACGATATGGCATTTTTCAAGGAATTCAAAGAGTTCGCCCTCAAGGGCAACGTAATGGACATGGCCGTCGGAGTTATTATAGGCGGCGCATTCGGCAAGATCGTCTCGTCGCTTGTAAACGACGTGCTGATGCCGCCCATAGGCGTATTCATCGGCAATGTCGATTTCACGGATCTAAAACTCGACATATCGCGCGTGCGTGATGCCGTGGCCGCAGGTACGGATTTCCTGACGCACGACGCGTCCGCAACTGCCCACGAACCCGTATATCTTTGTTACGGAGCCTTCCTGCAACAGTGCATCGATTTCGCCATACTGGCGTTATGCGTATTCCTCATAGTGAAACTCATGAACCGCGTATCCCGCAAAAAAGATGCGCCCGCACCGGCCCCGGCCATTCCCACAAAAGAGGAGCAGCTTCTTACCGAGATACGCGACCTGCTCAAGCAGCGCAATTCGCAGAACGAAGCGTAACCGCACTATGCGCCGTATGCAACACCGACAGCAGATACGGCATTCAAACGGGAAATCACCGAATGCTTCGGCATCAGTATATTCGACATAAGGCATCGGCAAAATATCCGTCGCGGCCGGCGAGCTGACAGCCTGCTTCTCCCGCAAATACCTATTCGCCGCCATCCGCAGCATTGATCCTCTCGGCAACGATACGGGCCGCGACGGCTACATATTCCGAGCACGGGCGGCGCTTGTAATATTCAGGCGTCCGCTCCGACGGCGTAGGGTCGTCCTTACGTTGCGCAAGCCCCAAAAGTTCACGGCACACGATCGAACCGTTCTCCGCTCGGAACCGCTCGGCCAGATCCTGTACGGCGGCATATGTGCGCATCTTCGACGGCCTGTCGTTAGGGCGGCTGTTGGGGTAGAGGAACCCCGCGACCATGCTCATGCCGCTCACCGTGCCGCACACCTCGCGCAGGCGCCCCATACCGCCGCCGAAAGGCGCCGAGAAAGTAGCTGCCGTCTGTTCATCGAGTCCTGTCACGTCGCAGAACGCCAGAAATACTGATTGAGCGCAATTATATCCCGATTCGAAAAGTTTGCGCGCCCTGCAGGCCCGCTCGTTTACATCTACTTTCATAATTTTCAATTGTTGGTCGATCGTGCAAAATTAATCAATCCGTGACATAAACCGACCGTTTTTGCAGATATTCGACAAAACGGCGCTTGCTCCGGTAATACCCAAATTATAAATCACTGCAGTTTTCATTTGTCTCTTCGAGCTCCTTTTTATACTTTTGTAGATACTAAGACAAACCATATAATACCATGAAAAAACTCATTACCCTGTGCCTCATGACGACAGCGGCAGCCGTATGTCTCTCGTGCGCCGGCAATAAAGAATTCCTCCCGGGCGAAGTATGGCTCGACAACAACGGTGTGGCCATCAACGCCCACGGCGGCGGTATGCTATACCACGACGGCCGTTACTACTGGTTCGGCGAACACAAGACCGAAGGCGAGGGCGGCAACCGCGCCAATGTGGGCGTGCACTGTTACTCGTCCAAAAACCTCTACGACTGGCGCGACGAGGGTATAGCTCTCGCCGTAGCTCCCGATGGGTCCGGCAGCCCGATCGAAAAGGGATGCATACTCGAAAGGCCCAAAGTCATATACAACGCACAGACGGACAAGTTCGTCATGTGGTTCCACCTCGAGCTGAAGGATAAGGGTTATTCGGCCGCCATGAGCGGCGTCGCCGTCAGCGACAACGTCACGGGACCGTACGAGTTTCTTAATGCGGGACGTGTCAACGCCGGCAAATGGCCATTGAACGTGAGTGCCGAGACACGGCAGGCCGCCGAGGCCATCGCTGCTGGCAACGCAGCGACGGTTCCCGACAACGATCGATTCCTCGTGCGCGATTTCGGCGGAGGCCAGATGGCACGCGACATGACGCTTTTCGTCGACGACGACGGCAAGGCATACCACATATACGCTTCGGAGGAGAACCAGACACTCCAGATCGCCGAACTGACCGACGACTACACAGCACATACGGGACGCTACGTACGCGCCTTCGTCGGCCGCTCGATGGAAGCGCCCGCCATATTCAAGCATGAAAGCAAATACTACCTCATGATGTCGGGATGTACGGGTTGGGCGCCCAACGCCGCCCGCTCGGCTGTGGCCGACGACGTGATGGGGGAGTGGACCGAGTTGGGCAACCCGTGTATCGGCGACGATGCCGACAAGACATTCCACTCGCAGAGCACCTACATGCTCCCCGTCGAGGGCCGCGATGGCATGATCATATACATGGGCGACCGCTGGAAGCCCGAGAACGCCATCGACGGACGCTACATATGGCTGCCCGTGAACATCGAGGACGGACGCTTCACCCTCACATGGCAGCCGAGCTGGAAACTTTAAAAGCCACCGCATTACCGTACCGTACCAATGGAAGACCACGCATACCTTAATCTCGAGAATCAGACTCCTTACCAGTTCATGCAGCACCGTATCCACAAGATACTTCTGGTGTGTTGCACATATGACGGATACATACTCGAAGAGGACGGCCACATCGAATCGCAGATCAACCGCGAATACATGGAGCTCAATATGAGCAACCCGCCATCGCTCACGCGTGTCGAGTCGACGGCCGACGCCTTGGAGCTGCTGCAGACACGCAGCGACTTCGATTTCGTACTGACTATGTACAACGTCGGCGAACCCAACGTCTTCGACTTCGCCCGCCGCGTGAAGGCCATATACCCGTCGCTGCCCGTGGTGCTGCTCACCAGCTTCTCGAAAGAGATCTACCGCCAGATTGCCGAACAGAAGTGCGCGGCGCTGGACAACATCTTCTGCTGGCACGGCAATACAGATCTCATCATCGCCATCATCAAGCTCATGGAGGACCGCCTCAATGCCGAATCCGACATACTCGAGGGTGGTGTACAGGCGATATTGCTGGTCGAGGATTCGGTGCGCTTCTACTCGACATACCTTCCCGAACTGTACAAGATACTGCTGTTGCAGAACAGCGAGTTCCTCAAGGACGCCTATAACGAACAGCAGCAGATCTCGCGCAAGCGCGCCCGTCCGAAAGTGCTACTCGCAACCGACTACACCTCGGCCGTAGAGACATACGAACGATATAAGAAAAACCTGCTGGGCGTCATCTCCGACGTGGGACTCATTCTCCATGCCGGAGACAAATCCGAGGACGAAAAGAGCGACGCGGGCATCGACCTATGCAAACTGATCAAGGCCGACGCACCGTGGATGTCCGTCATCCTGCAGTCGTCGCAGGTGAACTACCGTACCGCGGCCGAGTCTATGGGTGCGGGATTCATCGCCAAAAGTTCAAAAACGCTGCTGTCAGAACTTCAAGATGTCATCCTGCGTGAGTTCGGCTTCGGAGAGTTCGAGTTCTGCGATCTGCAGACGGGCGAGGTCGTTGGACGGGCCCGCGACCTGAAACAGATGCAGGAACTTATAGCTACCGTCCCCGACGACATTCTGGAACACCACCTGCAACACATGCATCTCTCTAAATGGCTCTATTCGCGCGGCCTCTTCCCTCTGGCGAAGGTCCTGCGCAGCATCAACAGCAGCCATTTCAGTTCCATCGACGAGCACCGCGCCGCACTGGTATCGCTCTTCAAGGATTACCGCACCATGCTCGGTCAGGGCGTGGTGGCACAGTTCGACGAGGCGACATACAGCGACGCCATCGGCTTCGCCCGTCTCGGCAAGGGCTCCATCGGCGGCAAGGCCCGCGGCCTTGCTTTCATGAACAGCATGCTGGCCAAGTACAACCACTACTACAAGTACCCCAACGTGCGTATAATGATCCCGCGCAGCCTTGTCATCGCAACAGACTACTTCGACGACTTCATACGCCTGAACGGCCTCAAATATGTCATCTCGCAGGAGGTCGACGACGAGGGAATATTGTCGGAATTCCTCAACTCGGTGCTTCCGTCCGAACTATACGCCAAACTGCGGGTCTTCGTCCGCACATGCCGCCGTCCGCTGGCCATACGCTCCTCGTCGAAACTCGAGGACTCGCACTACCAGCCCTTCGCCGGAATATACTCCACCTACATGATCCCGCGCTGCGAGAATGACGACCAGATGCTGCGCATGCTCGTGCGCGCCATCAAGAGCGTCTACGCCTCGGTCTTCTACGCCTCATCGCGCGCCTACATACAGTCGTCGCAAAACCTCCTGTCGGAGGAGAAGATGGCCGTCCTAATACAGGAGGTGTGCGGCACAGAACAGAACGGATACTATTTCCCGACGCTGTCAGGCGTAGCACGTTCGCAGAACCTCTACCCGCTCGGGTACGAGAAGGCAGAAGACGGCGTATGCAACATCGTCATGGGCCTGGGCAAGGCCGTCGTCGACGGCGGCAGGAGCATGCGTTTCTCGCCCGCATACCCCGACAAGGCATTGCAGACATCGACGCCCGAGCTGGCCGTGAGCGATGCCCAGACCGAAGTCATGGCCCTTAGCCTCAACCCCGACCGGTTCCGGCCCTCAACCAACGACGAGGTCAACATCGAACGTATACCCGTCTCGCGTATGGGCGACTTCCGCAACTCCAAGTACACATGTTCCTACTACGATTATCAGAACAACCGCATCAGCGAGAGCCCCACGCTGTCGCGTTACTTCCGCGTCATAACCTTCAACCGCATACTCAAATACGGCTCGTTCCCTCTGGCCGATATCATACGCGACCTGCTGAAGATAGGGGAGGAGGAGATGCGGTGTCCCGTAGAGTTGGAGTTCGCCGTCAACATGGACGTGCCGTACGGCTCGGTGCAGATATTCAACCTGCTGCAGATACGCCCCATCATCCGCAACGAGGAGAGTGCCAAGCTGGATTGGACGAAAGTCGACCGCACTGGCGCCATAGTCTACTCGGAATGTGCCCTCGGCATAGGCCTCATGCACGACATTCGCCATATCATATACATGAAATTCGACAAATTCTCGTCGCTCAAGACACAGGAGATAGCTGACGAGCTCTACGAATTCAACAAACGCCTGCGCGACAAAGGCAGCGAATACGTCCTGATAGGCACGGGACGCTGGGGTTCATCGGATCCCAATCTGGGCGTACCTGTCAAATGGGGGCACATATCCGAGGCCCGCGTCATAGTAGAATCGGCACTGCCCGACTTCAATATAGAGGCAAGCCAAGGTACACATTTTTTCCAAAACGTGACGTCGTTAGGCGTAGGGTACCTGTCGCTCAACCCGTCGCGAGGCGAGGGTACGCTCGACATTGCCTCCCTTGATGCTATGCCGTCACTCTACGACGGCGAGTATCTGCGATGCGTGGAATTCGACAAACCGCTGTACATATATGTCGACGGGCAATCCAAGAAAGGCATCGTAAAACCCGATATGGAGTAACCCCTCGCCCGAAAGCCTGCCGCAAAGCGTTCTTTCGGGCGTCTGCCGCACACGAGACGCCTGCCATGCTGTGGATACTGATAATAATGAAGCTGCTGTCGCTACGGGATCGGTTGGCCTCGACGGCGGTTCCGAGACTGCACCGCATACTATATTGGGCGCCGTTGCGCATCGTTTTGCTCACGATCCTCATCATGGCCTTCAGGTCGGTCACGGCACACATTGCGGGAATGATCTCGACAGGCAGTCTCCCGCTTGCCGGGACAAGCTATTTTCTTGCCGGTGCGCTCGTAATAGCTTTCTACGCCATATTGTGCCGGCTTCTCGAAAGACGGCGCATTATCGAGTTGCCTTGCCACACGGCACTGCCCGAGACAGCCAAAGGTCTCGCTACGGGATTCCTGCTTATCACGACGGCGGTGGCGGTAATGTCTCTCGGCGGCGGATACCGCATTACGGCATTCACACCAACATCGGATCTATTCTGGATATTCCTGTACTGTCTGCTTACGGCTGCCGCCGAAGAGTGTGTTTTCCGCGGCACGATATACCGAATAACCGAGCGTTCACTCGGAAGCGCAGCTGCAATCACCTTTTCGGCCTTGCTCTTCGGCGGAGCGCACATAATCAACCCCAACGCATCGCTTTGGACAAGCGTGGCCATAGCCGTCGAGGCGGGCGTACTGTTCGGGGCGGCGTATGCACACTGCGGCAACTTGTGGCTTCCTATAGGAATACATTGGGCATGGAACTTCACCGAAGGAAGGATATGGGGGCTTCCAGTTTCGGGCTCCGTAAAGAAGACGAGCCTTTTCCAAGCCGAGACCTCCGGCCCCGAACTGCTTACAGGAGGCATGTTCGGCCCCGAAGCCTCACTGACGGTAGTGATCCTCTGCTCGCTGCTCTCGGCGTATCTAATATACGGCCTTTACCGCAAGGGACGATGGATACCGTTCCGCCGCCGTCGCTGACCCGCACGGAATCCTTTTTCTACCTCAAACGCCCCTTTATCGTCCATATTCCACCGTCTTCGACACCGCCGACCGACATGACGGCCATAACGATCCCGTCGTCGATCTGGCACAGAGAGTTCCATAAGGCATTGCCTTCGGGCGGAAGATCCGGACAGGGGGTGGTACGGTGCGAGAAATTTTCCGCATTGCGGTCTCCTGCATATACCTGCATGTTGGCATAACGTTCGTTGGTGCCGTGCCTCCCTTCGGTCGACTGCACGGACAGAAGCGTCCTTCCGTCATGCAGGCGCACAAGATATGGTGCTCCGGCATATATCGTATCATGAAGTCTGCAATCTGCGCTCAAAGCCGATTTGCGCCTCGGGGATGCCCCCGCGGCATAACCTTCAAGCCACCCGTCGGCCGTGCGCACCGTGACGGGCTTGAATCGCCCGGCAATACCGTTGTCCTCGACAGCCACTACCACTTCGCCGCTATGCGGCAGATATATCGGCACGGGCATTCCGTCACGCGCACCGCGACGGAACGATACGCACACCGCCGCACTCCACGTCTCCCCGCAGTCCGTCGAGCGCATCATGCTTATCTGCTGCTCGTCAGAACTGCCGTATGGCGACTCGTCGGCAAAATACAGCTCGATACTGCCATCTGGAAGCTCCAACGCGGCAGGTTCCCAGCACCCTTCGCTCGAACGTGTTCCGCCACGGAATATCTCACGTTCACGCCATGTATCGCCGCCGTCATCCGACAGGGCGGCCATGATCTTGTACTCGCACTCTCCGGCCACACGCGGACGGGCATTCCACATGTATATCAGACGCCCGCAACGAAGTTCCAAAAGTTCCGAATTGGTATAGTTATATCGTCCGTCGCGTGCCACTTCAGCCGCCTCGCTCCATGTATCGCCGCCGTCGCGGCTCGTACGCATACATACCGCAGGGCCATCACTGTAAACCAACGCCATGCGTCCGTCCGACAACACCTTGGCACGGGCGTAGACACCGTCCGTCACTCTCTTCAGCGTGGAGCTCTCCCACACCACCTCAACGGGCCGCCCGCACCCCGATATGACCGCAACGCCAAGCGCCGCGGCAAGAATTTTCGACGCAATATACATATGTCAACCGTTATTAAAAACCATTTCCGAGCCATGCCCCCTCCGATTGCCATGCATGCTCCAGCCCGCATGGACAAGGCCACGGTATTTGCCACATAAGGACAAGAATCATTTTTCCGCCCTTACAAAGATCCATTCATGTTCCAATGACTCAAACGTCTCACCGGTACACTATCCACGCATTTATCCCGCCTCTTACTGTTCTCGGAATTCGGTAGGCGTCATACCCGTATGCCGACGGAAATAACGGCCCATATAAGAGGTATTGTCGAAATGGAACAGCTCGGCGATCTCTTTCGCGGACAAGTCGGTGGTAACGAGCAATCGTTTCATCTCCACGATGATATGTCTATCGACCAACTCCTTGGGCGATATACCCAAGGTCTTGAAAGTGACCTTCGAGAGGTAGTACGGCGTGACGCACAGTTTGTCGGCATAAAACCCTACGTCGTGCTGCGAGCGGCCGTGCTCTACCAGCAGCCGGCAGAAAGAGTTGAACAGCCGGCGAGTCTGACTGACCGGCTTGATGTCTCTCGTCGGTACCGCAGGTTTCGTTGCTGCTTCCATGGCGAGGAAAAGGTTCTGCAACTGATTGCAAAGCATTATATAAGCCGGTTTATATTCGTCTATGCTCATGCAGTAGTCGTTAAGGCCGTACCATGCTTCCCACAGTGTACGCTGTTCTCCGGTTGTCGGAAATATGGGATTGTCGTATATCCGATCGAAAAAATCGGAAGAGAGTGAAAAGGTCGCTTCGTCGAGCAGGTTGGCGGCCACTTCTATCCGCTTCGCCCTAAAGGTCCGGCTTACGGCGTCCACCGATAACAGCGTATCGGATAAAACCACGACAATATCTCCGCGCCGCACGACGCGCCGCACGAAATTTACCGAGACGAGAGCATATCCGCTGACACAGAACAGTATCGTACACTCCGACGGGTGAATTACCGTGCCTGCCATACCGCTCGGATCAGCCGTCTCCTGATAATATTCGCTCTTTCTGAATACGTGTGTTTCCATTTCACTACAAATATGGGAAAAATCTGCCGTTATTGCGACAATAGTTTTCAAAAGTCTCCTTTTTGTTTGGATTTGTATATCACCCTGCCATCGGGTTATCTGTAATTTTGCGCCCTGAACAATATAAAGTAACCATGAAACAACAATTATCGAGTGCGGCGATATTATTGACTGCATGTCTGATATCGTGCAATGAGGCTGTTCCTCCGCAACAGCATGTGAATTATTCTGTACAGACTGTCACCGAAACAGATGTGACGCTTACGGAGTCCTATTCCGCTTCGGTACGGGGGCGGCAAGATATCGAGATCTATCCGCAGGTATCGGGTACGATTCAGCGCGTCTGTGTCAAAGAGGGAGAGAAAGTGCGACGGGGACAATCGCTCTTCGTGATAGACAGAGTGCCTTACGAGGCTGCCTTGCGCACAGCCGTCGCCAATGTCAGCGCTGCCGAAGCGCAGGTCGAAACGGCACGCATTACTTATGAGGGCAAACAGGAATTGTTCCGGCAGAATGTTGTCTCGGAATTCGATCTCGCTACAGCCCGTAATACACTGTCCGTCGCCGAAGCTTCGCTGGAACAGGCACGGGCGGAGGAGACCAATGCCCGCAACAGCCTGTCATATACGGAGGTGAAAAGCCCCGCCGACGGCGTGGTCGGCACGATTCCCTACCGTGTGGGCGCATTGGTCGGTCCGACCTCCCCGCAGCCGCTCACGACCGTCGCGGACAATTCCGAGATGTACGTCTATTTCTCGATGTCGGAAAACCGGTTGCAGGAGATGGTCATGCGCTACGGCTCGCTCGACCGTACGATCGAGAACATGCCTGCCGTGCGCCTGCTGCTGAACAACGGGAGCTTTTATGCCGAAGAGGGACGCATCGAGAGCATCAGCGGCGTGTTGAATCCCGATACGGGCAGCGGTTCGCTGCGTGCCGTATTTCCCAATCCGAACCGCGTACTGTTCAGCGGAGGTACGGGCAACGTAGTGATTCCGCAGCTGTTGAAAAACGCCATCGTCATTCCGCAGGCGGCAACCCATGAACTGCAGGACAAAATATTCGTCTATCGTGTCATTGACGGCAAGGCTGCCGCTACCCGCATTGAGGTCAGCCCGATACACGACGGGGTGAACTACACCGTGACGAAAGGGCTTTCCGCCGGCGACGTAATCGTCACCACTGGCGTAGGCCTGCTCAACGACGGGGACGAAATCAATGTGAACAACAACCGATAACACAGGAGACAACGTATGAATCTGAGATTTTTCATAGACCGCCCTGTCTTCTCGATCGTCATATCGATCACGATCGTCCTGCTGGGCGTTATCGCCATGATGGCCCTTCCTATCGAGCAGTATCCCGACATCGCGCCGCCGACGGTGCAGGTGACGACCTCCTATCCGGGAGCCAATGCCGAGACGGTGCAGAAAGCTGTCATCGTGCAAAACCGCGTGTCAAAGGCACAGGGACTGCTGCCTGCCGAGGTGACGAAAATAGGCGTGCAGACCATCAAGCAGCAAAAATCGTTGTTAAAGGTTATCGCACTTTACAGCCCCGACGACAGCTACGACATGCAGTTCATCAACAACTACATGAAGATCAACGTCGAGCCGCGCATGAAGCGTATCGCGGGCGTGGGCGAGTTCAACGTGCTGGCATCGAACTACTCGATGCGTATCTGGCTCAAGCCCGACGTCATGGCACAGTACAAACTGATTCCCTCCGACATAACCGCCGCCCTTGAAAAGCAGAATCTCGAATCGGCAACGGGTGCATTCGGCGAGAACCATGAAAACGCATACCAGTATACTATCAAATGGAGCGGCCGCCTCTCGACCCCCGAACAGTTCGAACAGATCGTCATCCGATCACTGCCGAACGGCGATATCCTGCGTCTCAAGGATGTGGCCCGTGTGGAGATGGGCGACGAAGCATACTCCTATCGAGCCCTTACCGACGGCCACGCCGGATGTATCGGCGAAGCATACCAGAGTGCAGGGTCGAACGCTACGGAAGTGGTGGAAAATATCGACGCCCTCATAACGGAACTGGCAGAAGATCTGCCCGACGGGCTGGCATTCGCCGACTTGTTGAGCGTCAACCGTTTTCTCTACGCCTCGATGGAAAACGTGTTGTGGACGCTTATCGAGTCGATCCTGCTGGTCGTGCTGGTTGTGTACGTCTTCCTGCAGGACATCCGTTCGACACTCATTCCGACCATCGCCATCGTGGTCTCGCTGGTCGGCACGTTCGCCGTCATGTCGCTGCTGGGATTCTCGATCAACCTGCTGACGTTGTTCGCCCTTGTGTTGGCGATCGGTACGGTGGTCGATAACGCCATCGTGGTGGTGGAGGCGGTACAGGCGCGTTTCGATGTTGGCTACAAATCGGCCTACATGGCCACGAACGACGCCATGCAGGGCATCACGGGCGCAATCGTCACCTCGACGCTCGTTTTTATGGCCGTATTTATTCCCGTTTCTATGATGGGAGGCACATCCGGCGTCTTCTACACGCAGTTCGGTATCACGATGGCTGTCGCCGTAGGCCTTTCGGCCGTCAACGCCCTGACACTATCGCCCGCGCTGTGCGCTCTGATGCTGCGACCTTACGTCGATGAGGAGGGCAACGTGCGCGAAAACTTCGCCGCACGGTTCCGCAAGGCGTTCAACGCCGCCTTTTCGGTCATGATTCAGCGATACGTGCGCGGCGTCATCTGGTTCGTGCGCCACCGCTTAGTGGCATGGGGATCACTCGCGGCAGCCGTCGTGATGCTCGTCGTCCTGATGAAGAACACGCAGACGGGGCTGGTTCCCGACGAGGATACCGGATCGGTCATGGTCAGCGTTACCACCAAGCCCGGCACATCGCTTTACGCAACGACCAACATACTGTCGCAGATAGAGAAAGAGATTCAGCAGATGCCGCAGGTAGAGCACTATGCCACAGTGAGCGGTTATTCATTCAGCGGTTCGGGCGCGAGCGCAGGTATGATCATCCTTTCACTCCGCGACTGGTCGGAACGCTCCGAAGAGGGCGACGACGTGCAGTCGATCATCGACCGCATCAACGCACTGTCGGCCAAGATTCCCGATGCGCAGATCTTCGCCGCCGCGCCGCCTATGATTACAGGCTACGGTATGGTGAACGGCTTTGAACTGCATGTGCAGGACAAGACAGGCAAACCTGTCGCCGAACTGGACGAAGCGACGCGCGGATTCATTGCGGCACTCTCCGCACGTCCTGAGATCGGCACTGCCTATTCGTCGTTCTCGTCGGGCTATCCGCAATATACGCTCGACATCGACGCCGCCAAGTGCGAACGGTCGGGAATATCGCCATCGGACGTGCTGGCAACCATTTCGGGCTATTACGGCGGACAGTACGTATCGAACTTCAACCGTTTCTCGAAACTCTACCGCGTAATGATTCAGGCCGATCCGTCGTACCGCGTTACGCCCGAATCGCTGAACCACATCTACGTACGTACATCTGGCGGAGAAATGGCTCCTGTCGGGCAGTTCGCACGGCTGGCCAAGACTTATGGCCCGCAATCGCTTAACCGCTTCAACCTCTATGGCTCGATTGCCGTGAACGGCGCCGCCGCCGACGGCTATTCGTCGGGTGAAGCCATCCGCGCCATAGGCGAGACGGCGGCAACGGCGCTGCCCAAAGGATACAGTTACGAGTTCGGCGGCATTACGCGCGAGGAGAGCACCTCGACGAGCAACACCGTGATGATATTTGCCATCTGTTTCGTGCTGGTCTATTTGATTTTGAGCGCGTTGTACGAAAGCTTCCTCATCCCGCTGGCCGTAGTGCTGTCACTCCCGTTCGGCCTGTTCGGCTCGTTCCTTTTCGCGCAGATGATGGGGCTGGAAAACAACATATACATGCAGACAGGTATCATAATGCTCATCGGCCTGTTGGCGAAAACGGCCATCCTTATTACTGAATACGCAGTCAAGCGTCGCGAGGCGGGCATGTCGCTCATTCAAGCAGCTGTCGGTGCGGCGAAAGTGCGTCTGCGCCCGATTCTGATGACCGCCCTGACTATGATTTTCGGCCTGCTGCCGCTCATGGTATCGACGGGTGTCGGAGCCAACGGCAACCGCACGCTCGGTTCGGGAGCCGCCGGAGGCATGCTTGTGGGAACGCTCGCCCTGCTCTTCATCGTGCCGGTACTGTTCGTCGTCTTCCAGTGGCTGCAGGAGAAGATTCGCCCTGTGCAGTTCGAGCGGGCCGATGAATGGTCGATACAGGCCGAAATAGAGGATTTGAAAAACAGAAAAAATGAGGAATGATGAAGAGAACGATCATAATGATAATGGCGGCATCGCTGTTAACCGCGTGCAGCATTTATAAACCATATTCCCGCCCCGAGGTACAAACCGACAACCTATATGGAGCGGAGTACGCGACCGCCGACACCGCATCAATCACCGACATCGGATGGCGCGAGCTGTTCGACGACGAGCCGTTGCAACGCCTGATCGACACGGCGCTGGTACACAACACCGACTTGCAGGTGGCACGGCTGCGCATTACGGAAGCCGAAGCCACGCTGAAAGCGGCACGGCTGGCTTATTTGCCGTCGTTCAATGTCGCACCGACGGGTGGCACAAGCAGTTTCGACGGTACGAAAGCCGCGTGGACGTACAGCGTTCCCGTCACTGCAAGTTGGGAGGTCGATATTTTCAACCGTCTGACCAATGCCAAACGGCGTTCGCGTGCGGCCCTGCTGCAAAGCGAGGCTTACCGCGATGCAGTGCAGACGCAATTGATAGCCAACGTGGCCGACTATTACTATCAACTGCTTGGCCTCGATGCGCGGATGGCTGTCACGGAGCAGGCCGTAGAGCGTTACCGCGAGCAAGTGCGCGTAATGCGGGCTTTGAAAGCGACAGGGGATGCGAACGATGCTGGCATCGCCCAGACCGAAGCGACACTCCATGCCGCCGAAACGACGCTGTACGATCTGCAGTATTCCATACGGCAGACGGAAAACTCGCTCGCGCTGCTGTTGGGCGACACGCCGCACGCAATCGAACGCACGACACTGGAGGCGCAGTCCGCTCCGGCGGAGCTGGCCGTCGGCGTTCCGTTGCAGCTCCTGTCCCGTCGTCCCGACATCCGCCAAAGCGAGCAGGCTCTCGTGCAGGCATTTTATGCAACAGCCGAAGCCCGCGCCGCGCTCTATCCGTCGCTGACGCTGAGCGGATCGGCAGGCTGGACGAACAGTGCTGGAGCTGTCGTGACAAATCCCGGAAAATTGCTGCTCTCGGCGGCAGGATCACTCCTGCAACCGATTTTCAATGCGGGACAGAACCGTGCCCGCGTGAAGATCGCAAAGGCACAGCAGGAGGAAACACGCCTCGCATTCCAGCAATCCTTGCTCAACGCCGGTGCGGAAGTGAACAATGCATTGACGCAGGTACAAACCGCACGCGCCAAAACGGACTCCCGCAGCGAACAGCTCCGATCGCTCGAACGGGCGGTAGAGAGTACGCAACTCCTGATGCGGCACAGTTCGACAACATACCTTGAAGTGCTGGCGGCACAACAGGCTCTGCTTTCAGCACAGCTATCGGCCATTGCGGACCGGCTCTCCGAATTGCAGGGTGTAGTCTCGCTATATCATGCACTTGGAGGCGGAATATAATACGTGCTTATATGCATGAACGGACACCTCCTGCGTCGGGAATAAAATATGCAGATGTAAGACATAAGGATTTACAACTGGCAATCTATGACGTGCCGTAAATTACAAAGCCCCTGCTTTCTCAAGCAGGGGCTTTTGCACATGGGAAAAAGAGGTTTCCTTCTATTAAATACTGTTCCATACCTTCCGGCAGCGGGATAAATGCCATGCATCCACGAGCACAGACAATGGAATTATCCTAAATACAAAGGTCGGCGCCGATGTCCAGTATCATTGCGGCGAAGGCGGCCGTACGGTGTTACTGTAAAAACTGACCTTGTGCAGGTGGCCGCCGCCACAAACCGAGCGGGGCGCGCAGGCTTTTCAGCTATCAGGGAAATCCCGTGCAGCCCTGTCTGCAAATAAAGCCTGTACCGGTTTTATGGATTCTGGTTTCCCGACACGGGGAGGGACACATCATTATATCTTCAAACTTTCTCCAAACTCACATTCTAATTTCGCCGAAAACCAACAGCAAGGTATGAGGCATATTGTATTATTTCTGGCATTCTTCGTTTTTGACGTCGCAGCATACGGACAGAGCAACTCCCTGCATTGCTATATCGAGGCCGCCAAACGGAACAGTCCGCTGCTCAACGATTACCGTAACCGAATGCAAATCGAACAGGACGAGTTGCAACGCCTGAAAGCAATGTACAGGCATTCCTTGCTGGAAGTGAACGGGGATTACCTGTTCGTGCCGATTGTGTCCAAGGACGGAGGGCGGACCTCTTTTCAGTGGAACGCACGCGACGCTACGGATTATTATGGGTATGACCTTGGTGAAAGCAGCGGATTCCTCCACGCCGGAGTGACGTGGACGCAACCTTTGTTGGGCAATCAGTCCTACAGAGTGGCACAGGAACAGTCGCGGATAACCACGGAAATTGCCCGCAACCATCTCCGCATGGAGGAGCATCGGTTGGAACGTGCCGTGACAGAACAATACCTGCTCTGCCTGCTCGACAAGAAGCAGACGGCATTTGCCGATTCCGTCGGTGCGGTGCTGGCCCGTCAGGAGGAAATAGTCGGACGGCTGGTGGAAAACGGATTGGCCAAGGAGTCGGACTTGCGCCTGATTGACATCGAACGTAGGGCGAACGAGGAACTGCACCTTTCCTCCATGCAATCCTACCATACGCATCTGATGGACTTGAACCTGCTGTGCGGCATCGCGGATACGGCAGACGTGGCTTTAGAAGATGCCGTGGTGGAATTAAGACAGTCTTTTATATATGACGGTAGTCTTTTCACGGAGCAATACCAATTGGACAGTCTGAACACGGAGGCATCATTGCACTCCTTCAACTTGCAATACAAGCCCCGGCTGGATCTCTTTGTGAACGGCGGCCTGCAAGTGGGCGATTACGCCGGATGGTACCGACACTTCGGGTGGAGCGCGGGAGTGACATTCCGATGGAAGATATTTGACGGCAGGCAAAGGCGGTGGAAGCAGCGGCAGGCCGAATTGCAGCAACATAGCATCCGTACATACAGGGAGAATGCCGAATACCAACGCCAAATGCGCCTAAACCAATGCCTCGCCGAACTGGACAAGTACAACCGTCGGGAGGATGCCTTGAAACGCCGGCTCGAAGGGTATGCAGAGGTGCTTTCCGACTACGCCAAAGAAATGGAGGACGGGCAAGTATCCGTACTGGACTACATCACCGTCCTGCGCAGCAGGATACAGGCGGAAAGAGACTGCATGCTGTTACAAGCAAACCGTCAGCTTGTCGTTGTCACTTGCAATTATTGGAACTATTAAGTAAACGGATATGAAAACAATACATTTCCTGTGGCTCACATCGATCTGTCTGGCTGCTTGCGCAGGAGGGCAGGCGGAGAACGCCTCCGAAACGGAACTCGCTACGGAAGTAACCCTGACGCATCCCGTCCGTGGACATATCCCGCAAAAAACCGTTCTCATAGCGACCACATCCTATCAATGCAAAACGACAGTCACTGCCCCGATACCTTCTTTTGTTACGGAGGCACGGGTAAAGCCAGGTACGAGGGTGAGAGCGGGGCAAGTCCTTTACCGCTTGCAGAGCAAGGAGCAGCACGCATTGGGGAATCCTGAAAAGTACATTGAGATAAAGGCGGAGCGCAACGGCATTGTGACCGATGCGCAGGCACAAACCGGAAGCTATGCGCCGGAAGGCACGGCGCTCTGCATCCTTGCCGATGCCGGAAGCCTCGTATTCGAGATAAACGTGCCTTACGAGCAGCGGGAACATGCCAAGCCGGGAAGCCGCTGCATTATGGAACTGCCCGACGGCACACGCCTCACGGCAACCGTACAATCCCCGTTGGTGACGATGAATACCGCTTCCCAATCGGAAAGGGTAGTAGCCATAGCCGATGCGCCTTTCTTCCCGAAAGGTTGAATGCCAAAGCCATCTTCACCTCCCGAAATGTTAACGGGGAGGTCTCGGTATTGCCCAAGTCCGCCGTCCAATGCGACGAGACGTTGACGGAGCATTGGATTATGCGGCTTGCCGATGACAGCACCGCCATAAAAGTCCTTGTTAACATCGGGAACAGCACGACAGAAAGCATCGAGATTCTGTCCCCGACACTATCCCTGCAATACCGCATCATCCAGACGGGCGGATATGGATTGGAAGACAAGGCTCGGGTAACCGTCATTCAATGAAGCGCGACTATGGACAATATACGAAAGCAAAGTTTCCACCAGCTCTACGCCAAGCCCATCCTTTTTGTAGGCTTGCTGCTCCTGCTCGCAGGATTTTATTGCTACACCCGAATGCAGACCAATCTGTTTCCCGAAGTGCTGTTTCCGCGCATCACCGTCATAGCCGATGCAGGACAGCAACCCGTGGACAGGATGATGACAACCGTCACCAAGCCTTTGGAAAGCGCAGTGAAAAAAGTGCAGGGCACGACCGTGGTCAAAAGCAGCACATCGAGGGGCTGTTGTGTCATCGATGTCTATTTCCAATGGGGGCTGGACATCTATGCCCTGAAAACGCAGTTGGAGAGCCGTATCAACGAGATAAGCGGCTTCCTGCCTGCCGGAACGGTCATATCCACCGAAGCGATGAACCAGTCTCTCTTCCCTGTCTACGGCTTCACATTGGAGAGCAGGACACACAGCCGCATCGACCTGCGCGATGTCGGCAACCTCGTAGTACGGCCGATGTTCTCGCAGGTCAGCGGTATCAGCAACGTGGTGGTTCGTGGCGGCAAGGCAAAGGAATTTGTCGTCAAGCCCGATCCGATGAAAATGTCCTCCTTGGGTATCACACCCGCACAGATAAAGGATGCTTTCGCCCGAACAAACTTCGTGCTTGGCAACGGCAATGTGGCGGACTATAACCGCCTTTACCTATCGCTGACCGACACGCGCATTGACGGACTGGAAGAGCTGAAAGAGGTCATCGTGCGCAACGACGGCAAACGCATCATCCGCCTGCGCGACTTTGCCCAAGTGGAAATACAGGAGCAGCAGGAGTTCCTGAAGATAAACGCCGACGGAGAGGATGCCGTGCTGGTGGATCTGGTCAAACAGCCCGGCGTCAATCTGCTTGCCTTCGCCAAGGAGGCGGAGGCCAAGGCTGAGGAGATACGCGCCCAACTCCCCGAGGGCTATGAGTTGAAACCTTATTACAACCAAAGCGCCTTCGTCGGCGACAGCATCCACAGCGTATTGAAAACCATCTACGAGGGGCTGTTCCTTGCCATTGTGGTGATGGTTCTGTTCCTGCGTTCGTGGCGGTCAAGCCTCGTGGTGATGCTGACCATTCCCGTCACCGTGGCGTTCAGCATCCTGCTATGTTATCTGGCTGGAATCACCATCAACGTGATGTCGCTCGGTGCGATGGCGGCATCAGTCGGCCTGATTATCGACGATGCCATCGTCATCATCGAGCAGATATACCGTGAGCATGAGGAACATCCCGACAAGGACCGCTTCGATGCGGTGCGTAATGCCATACGGATGCTGTTTCCGGCGATGGTGGCATCCTCTCTGGCAACCATTGTCATACATTTCCCCTTCAGGCTGATGAGCGGGCTGGCAGGGAGTTTTTTCAAGGAACTTTCCGACACGATGCAGCTTACCATGGCGGCATCGTTCCTTGTCACATGGCTCTTGCTCCCTGTGTTGCACCTGATGATAGGCTACAAGAGGCGGGTGCATCCGAAGTCGTCGGATGCGAAAGAACTTGAAGAGGCATCTATCCGCAAGGTGCATTTTCTTACCATCATATACAGGAAACCTGCCATTGCCGCCGCCTTTGTCTTGCTTCTGGGATTCGGCGGTTGGTATGCTTCCACACAGATGGCTTCCGGGTTCCTGCCCGACTTGGACGAAGGGACGATTGTACTCGACTACCACTCTCCGGCAGGTACGGACATAGAGGAAACCGACCGTCTCTGCCGGCAGATGGAGCGCATCATTATGGCGCACCCCGACGTGGAGACATATTCGCGCCGCACGGCCCTCTGCATGTCGTTCAAGACACGTCCCTCCAACTTCGGCGACTACCTTATACAACTGAAGAAAGACCGGAGCAAAACCACGCCCGAAGTCATAAGCGACTTGCGCAACAGTATCTCGCGGGCTGTTCCTTTAATGACCATCAGCTTCGGACAACGCATCGCTGACCTCTTGGGTGACCTGATGAGCACCGCCCAGCCCATTGAGGTCAAGATATTCGGCGATGACTATGCTGTTCTGCAACAAATGGCGGCACGGGCGGAAAAGATAATGCAGTCCGTACCCGGGGTGGATATTGACAACGGGCTGATTCCTGCCGGTGCATCCCTCGTATTCGTTCCTGACGATGAGAAACTGTCACGGTACGGCATTGCACTGACTGACTTCCAAGAGCAGCTTGCAGCCTACACGGGCGGTATACCTCTATCCGGTCAAAATGTGATAGATCCGAATCCGGCTCAGGCAGCGATGACCGGAGGTCTGCAAATCGGCTCCGTGCAGGACGGCGAGCAGATGCGACGTATCCTTTTACGTTTCACCGACTTCCCCGACAATTCGCCGGAACTATTGCGCCGCCAGCCCATCTTCCTGCCCGATGGCTCCACACGTCCGCTTGAGACATTCTGCCGGATCAAGGTGATACCGGGCGAAATAGAGCAACGGCGCGAGGACTTGAAAAGCAATATCACATTGACCGCCCGCTTGGAGGGGCGCGACTTGGGCGGTACGGCAGGCGACCTGCAACGGGAATTCAAACGGCAGCTGCACATGCCATCGGGTTACAGTATTTCATTTGGCGGCGCATATTCCGAACAACAGCAGTCGTTTCGTGAGTTGGCATCCATCCTCTCCCTTGCCACATTGCTGGTACTTACGGTGCTGATGTTCCTCATGCGCGAGTGGCGCATCTCGCTTGCAGTACTGTTCATATCGCTGATGGGTATCTGCGGTTGCCTGCTTGCTTTATGGATAACGGGAGTGCCGCTCAACGTCAGCAGCTACACGGGTATAATCATGATAGTGGGTATTTTGGCTGAGAACAGCATCTTCACCGTATGGCAATACAAGACCAACCGCAGGGAGGGCGGCACGATGGAGGATTCGGTTGATTATGCCATCGCCCTCCGTGTCCGTCCCAAGCTGATGACCGCCATCGGCGCCATCCTCGCCCTGATGCCGCTCGCCCTCGGCATTGGGACGGGCGCACAGATGCAGCAGCCGCTCGCCGTAGCGGTGATAGGCGGCTTCGCGGCGGGGCTGCCACTGCTGCTGGTAGTGCTGCCGGCAGTGATGAGGCGGATTTACGGAAAAAGCGTATAATCTTTAAAAATCCGACAATATCAAGTCACATATTGCCGTATATGCGATACTTTTACATTAGATTGATTTTAGGCTGTTGGTATGAAACAGATTTTTTGTAGCAACTGGGCATTGGTCCCCACGCTTTATATTATCCGCCGCGACAGGCATCGGATTGTGGCGTTACAAAATAGGATTGGCTCTTTGCGCCTGTTCACTGCTTCACCTATGTAAATGGATGACTGTTTTGGCTAAATCCATTAGGAGGAAATAACCATGTGGAAATACTACGCTCTGCTGTCGGCGTTTTTCGCCGCGCTGACTGCCATCTTCGCCAAAGTGGGAGTCAAGGACATTAACTCAGATTTGGCGACCGCCATACGCACGACGGTTATACTTTTCATTACATGGGGCATCGTGCTCTTCGGGCATCACGCTGGCGAGATACGGGCGATACCCCGCCATGCATGGCTCTTCCTCGTGTTGAGCGGCGCGGCGACGGGTCTGTCGTGGCTGTTCTACTTCAAGGCGTTGCAGACGGGCGAGGTGTCGCGTGTGGCGCCGATCGACAAGATGAGCGTGGTCATCACCATCTGCCTGTCGTTCCTGTTCCTGAAGGAACCGGTCAGCCTGCGGGTGGTGGCGGGAGCACTGCTGATTACGGGCGGAAGCATACTAATGTTACTGAAATAAGCACAGGTCATATGCTGTTAGCTATCCGTTCTTTTACCTTGTTCCATGCATTCGTATTGAAGAGGCAACAATGGTCCATTGTCCGGTACATTTCTTTAAAACGGCTTGCCGGAATCACAAAACTCAGTACATTGCTTTCTACATGAGGGCGCACGGAAGGGTCGAGCAGGCCAATAAACGTACGACGGCCGCCTGTTCTGTTTTCTCTCACGGTTTGTGATACGACCGAAGAGCAGCCTGAGCCGAAAATGCAAGAGACCGCATCATCGGCATTATTGTCGAAGAATGTCCAAGTTGCCAGCCCCGACAGCATGTCGGGAGTAGCAAAAAACAGGATTCCCTCCATGGGCTCAAAACTCTTTGCGAGGTCAATCCGTATGAAATTAAGGTACCTTTTGGCAGCCGGCCGTATGTCAAGCCGCCCAATGCACTCCTTTACATCCTCAGGAGAGGCCTTGTAGCGTTCTTTATTCGACACAAAGTCAGGGACATGTTCAGGCATCGGAGCAAAGGCGGCATAGAGCCTGCCTCCGCCACAACCGATGGTTTCGGCACTCAGGCTAAGCCCTCTGCCTTTTCTCGCAGCATCCATTCCCCTAAAGAGACAACCGTTTACCTTATCCGTATCTGCCACCGGTTCATCATCATAATAGAACAGAAGCGGCAGTTCCGCCGTTTCGCCAAATGCCCGGCGGTATTTGCAGATGAACGCCTGAATATCCATATCGTTTTTAGTATAAGCAATTTTGTGAGTAAATATAGCGAAAAATCCTATCCATCTTCAATATATCTTCAACTTTACACATTACCTTTATTCCCAATTTCCGTGTTTATCCATCAAACGCAATGAAACTGCTGATAATCGAAGACGAAAGGGAGCTGTCCGCCAGCATCGTGGCATACCTCGGCTCCGAGAACTATGTGTGCGAGCAGGCTTTCACCTGTACCGAGGCGCTGGAGAAGATCGAGCTCTACGACTACGACTGTGTGCTGCTCGACCTGATGCTGCCCGGCGGCTACGGGCTGGACATCCTGCGCGAGATAAGGAAGCGGCAAAATCCGGTCGGGGTCATCATCGTGTCGGCCAAAGACTCGCTGGACGATAAAGTGCGGGGACTGGAAATCGGAGCGGACGACTATCTCGCCAAACCGTTCCATCTGGCGGAACTCTCGATGCGCATCTACGCCATCATCCGCCGGAAGGAGTTTGCGGCAAATAACATGCTACGCAGCAACGGCATCGAAATCAACCTGCCAGCCAAGTCGGTAGTCGTGAAGGGCCAGCCTGTCGTACTGACTCGGACGGAGTATGAACTGCTGCTGTTCTTTATCGGCAACAGAAACCGTGTCATATCAAAGAGCGCCATGGCAGAGCATCTCAGGACATGGCGGACATGCTGGACAACCACGACTTTGTCTATACACACATCAAGAACCTGAAGGCGAAACTGGCGGAGGCCGGCGTAAGGGATTGTGTCAAGAACGTGTACGGAACCGGATATAAATGGGTGGAATCATGAAAAGCCTTTCACACAAGATGCTGGCACAGTTCGTCGCCTGCATCGCGATATTGCTGGCACTCGCCACGCCGCTGTTCTACTTCCTCACCAAGCACTATTATGCCGAGGACATGATAGACATAATCGAAGCGGTGGAGCAAGGCGGCCCAATCCCCGCACTCGATTTGGAGCAGGACATCATGCAGGGCGTGATGCTCCAGTTCGGACTTATAGTCGGAGTGCTGGCTGCAGCGATCGTACTGACCCTGCGTTTCATCTCCCGCCGGCTGTGGAAGCCTTTTGACGTGACACTTCTCCTGATAGAAGACTTCCGGCTGGAAGAGGGCAATCCGCCGGCCTTGCCCGAAAGCGATGTAGAAGAGTTTGCCCGTCTGAACCGCACACTGACCGCCTTGATGCGCAACAGCCTCATCAGTTACCGCACGCAGAAGGAGTTTACCGAAAACGCCTCGCACGAGCTGCAGACCCCGCTCGCCATCTTCCAAAGCAAACTCGACCTCCTGCTTCAGCAACCCGGTCTTACCCGACAACAGGCGGAACTGATACAGAGCCTGTACGAAACCTCGAACCGTCTCTCCCGCCTGAACCGCAACCTGCTGCTGCTTGCCAAAATAGACAACCGCCAGTACGGGCAGATGGAAGACATCGGCCTCGTCGGCTTCCTGCAAGAGTTGGTCCCTTCGCTGAAAAGCATTGCCGCCGGCATCACGCTTGCCCGACACTATGAAAATCCCATACCTGCGGTCCACGCCAACCGCACGTTGCTCGAAAGCCTCGTCAACAATCTCGTGATCAACGCCGTACGCCATAACCGCCCGAACGGCAAAATCTACCTAACCGTTCAAGGCAGGGAATTGACAATAACAAATACGTCCGATGAGCCCGCGTTGGACGCACGGCTCATCTTCAATCGCTTCTACCGCCCCTCCGAGAAGACGAAGGGCAGCGGCCTTGGGCTTGCCATTGCCCGCGCCATATGCGAGTACCACGGATGGACGGTAGGGTACAGCTACGGGGACGGGATGCACAGTTTCACCGTAAGTTTCTGAACCTGCCCAATATTCGACGACGAAAAGCAACAATGATTTTTTCAATAGCCGATAGGCTTAACTGCTTCGAACATGCCGTAAGGAATAAGAGTGTGATCGCACTGGCCGCTCAATGTATATACGATACAGTGTTATGGCAAAGAGTATTCGGACAATCATCAGCAAACTTGGTTCCGCTTGCAGTTCTTCAATGGAGCGGAGACGCAGCGTGAAAATGCCTATGCGCTACGCGGATTCCCGCAAGCGGGGCAGAACGTGTTGAGGCCATCGCCAATTCCCAGCACAGTACAGACCCTATTCTTCGATTTCACACCATTATCATTCAAATTTTACATCAAACCACAACGGAGCGCATCCTGTACAAAAACTTCGTGCAGTTGTATCTTATCAAAAATCTACATCAAACCACAACGGCGGAGCGACGGCGCTCTACGAGCTGAAGTTGTATCTTATCAAAAATCTACATCAAACCACAACTGCCTGAACGGTATGGTGCGCGAGAGCGTCAGTTGTATCTTATCAAAAATCTACATCAAACCACAACTGGATCACGGCTGTCTTTGTTCGGCGACTGTTGTATCTTATCAAAAATCTACATCAAACCACAACCCAGAAGTATTATTAATGGTAAACGGACGGGTTGTATCTTATCAAAAATCTACATCAAACCACAACATATAACATAGATACTACGCCAGAACAACGGTTGTATCTTATCAAAAATCTACATCAAACCACAACTCCCGAATGTCGATTATGCGCAGAATATGGTTGTATCTTATCAAAAATCTACATCAAACCACAACACCAGTGTCGTAGCATTAGTAACCTTTGTAGTTGTATCTTATCAAAAATCTACATCAAACCACAACTTCTGTTCTGAATTAGATTACTGGGTAATTGTTGTATCTTATCAAAAATCTACATCAAACCACAACCGACGGTACGCAATTTTATCCGGGGCGATAGTTGTATCTTATCAAAAATCTACATCAAACCACAACTTACAGATTGCGCATTGCAACGTTCGTCTCTGTTGTATCTTATCAAAAATCTACATCAAACCACAACATCGACCCTCGGCGGAACCGGGGTTGCCTTGTTGTATCTTATCAAAAATCTACATCAAACCACAACCGTGTGCGTATGGCTGTATATTGCCGTCCGGTTGTATCTTATCAAAAATCTACATCAAACCACAACACAGAGGCACAAGCGTTGCAATATTGTTACGTTGTATCTTATCAAAAATCTACATCAAACCACAACACTAACCGGGTGCGGATTTGTTCCGGGTATGTTGTATCTTATCAAAAATCTACATCAAACCACAACGTTTTTGTTTTTCCATATATCGAAGCGGCAGTTGTATCTTATCAAAAATCTACATCAAACCACAACTATCGTAGTTGTTCAAGCATTGGAACCGAAAGTTGTATCTTATCAAAAATCTACATCAAACCACAACCCACGGTACGCAACTTTATTCATGGCGATGGTTGTATCTTATCAAAAATCTACATCAAACCACAACCCGTTAACAAGAATATACCAATAGGAATTGGTTGTATCTTATCAAAAATCTACATCAAACCACAACGCCCAGCCACTAATCAACTGATATATTGTGTTATATATCAATATCACCCACATTAAAAAGTACTAAAGTACGCTCTGACGAAGTCGGTTTGATGCGTTTCAGCATGTCAAAGGACAAAGGACAAGGCAAATATAGCGAAAGCCGGGCGCATATACAAATCGGAAACACAGTTTCAGTCTCGGCTTTGCCGAGATGTACCTATATTATCCGAATATACACAAAAATATCTAAAAAAACTCCAGTTGTTGAGGCAGATCGGGTTTTGCACGTTCGACCTTTCCCCAGAAATTCATAATATCGCCATACTGTTTGTCCGTAACGGCAAGAATGCTCGTATATCCCGACGGCGGCATCGATCTCCGCACCCGATTTATATGTACCCGCATATTCTCCTTCGAGGCGCAATGACGGACATAAACCGAATACTGCATCATTGAAAAACCATCCTTCTCCAATGCCTTGCGAAATTGCGCGGCATGACGCCTCTCGACCTTGGTATTGGTCGGAAGATCGAAAAACACAAACAACCACATGATACGGTACGCATTCAAACGCAACTCTGACATATCTCTATTCCAATAATGGATATGCTATCTTTTTCTGTATCCCCGCAAAACATTTGGCCAATGAAGAAGAGGTGAATGTCAGACCCACATCAAGAGGGCGCACGGCCTTGTCAAATCTCGTATCCGCAAACAGAATCCTGAAGAGGGCCGCCTTAACATCCTTTGTCAACTGCCTGTGGCCTTGCTGTAAAAGATTATATACCATCTCATCCACATATGGCCTATAAGGCTCCATCACATCATCCGCCAAAGGGAAAGCGTTGTATCGGTTACGGTGAAATATCCCGAATGCAGGGAATAACCCCGAACCCATAATTGCCCGAGCAACCGCAGCCCGCAAAATGGTATAACCGTAATTGAGGAGGTTGTTGGGGCTGACGCCATCGCGCGATCTAATAAATTGCGGTCCAAAAAGTTCCGCCCAATAGATCTTGGCGGCGACCCCTTCACGATTATCCGAATCGGCACTCTTGACATTCATGTAATAAGGCTTCAGTCTATCGCCGTCACGCCCCAACTTTCGCAGCAGAGACGCCTGATTCCTAATCTTAGCCTCCACAATCTGTCTCCACAAACCCTTCTTCAACGGCTCGCTCGCATCGATCTGAGATCGATAGATTCCACCCTGCGTCCTGTTGGAATCAAGATTCATCAACATGGCGTTGGGCATACGGTTCTCCCCGCATATAATCACTGCGACATTATTATCCGACAGGGCATTGAGCAAAGGCAGCGTGACGGAAATTTGCGCATCCTCCAACACCACAAACCCTATATCCTCGATAGGCACGCTTTTCTTCATCGCGGGGGCCTCCCGGGTATGGATAACCATCTGCCCGTTACGCAAACTCAGGCAGTAGGGCGTCGAAAAGAACAGGGCCCGTTTCAGCATGGCATCGAGTGTTTGAATTTTATCTCTCCTGTAACCGTCAATTCAAAATCGTAACCCTCCACCAGCATATTAAAGTTGGAAACACTGAGGCGTAATTTAGGCGAAAGCTCTGATGACCTAAATTGTGATGCTCCCTGTCCGCATATCTCTTTCAACGTAGTTCGATCTCGGGCTTCTTGATGGAACAAAAACTGTACACGACCTTCAGCCGCCATCGCGATAACCTTATAAAGCCGTTTAACCAAATCCTTGCGAGAACATTCATACAGTTCAGCCGGCGACTTCTCGTAAAACAGAACCATTGTCCCTTTCTTCAAGATACACTTCAACGGATAACCGTTCGAATCGGCCATCGGCACCAGATCGGGACGGTCAGCACGATCGGCACTGCGCTTGAAATATCCGGCAGCTTCCAGATCGCTGATTATCTCGAACGTACGTTTGGTTTTGCCTCGTCTGTCACGCCCCTCGTATACGGCCATGCAATAGTTGCCGTCATTGACTACATGGTAATCCTGTTTATACTCCTTGTCGGACAGATCGCGTTGTTTCCTCAACGCCATAGGGTTGGTTATACTTGGAGTAAAGATGCGAACCTTGCGTATGGGAATACGTTTCGCCTCATTCATCCATATAGTGTATTCTTCGGGATCCATCGCCTTGGCAAAACCGACTTCCCGAATCGCCGCCTTTACCCGCGACTTGACCGCATCGTCCACAATCTTATCCACGTCCGACTGCTGAAGCTGCCCGAGAGACTTCCGCACGACGTATTTCACCGCATCACCCCGCTTGATGGCACCATAGAAGGTATCATTATGCAGTTTGCGGCGGGCCGTGTCTCCCTGTATATATATCGGCTTGCCTTCCGAATTCAATTTCACTTTTCCCCTGACTCGCATCTTCTTACGCGTCTGTTTGGCCATGTTGTCGGGCGTATAGTGCGAAACGAGCAGTTCATCCGCCACAGCCTTGACATCCTCGGTAAATGTAGGCCACGGCTTTTCAAAACGAGGTTTACCGCTCTCGCCATAGCGGTACCGCTCCTCGTCGGCAGCGTACTGCGCCCACCGCTCATACTCCTTGCGGCCGATGCAGGCAATAGTAATAGCATCGATACAGTGGTGGACATGATTCGTCCTTTCCTTTTCGGCATATTCCTCCTGCAACCCCCACATCTTGCGGAAAGCGGCCGTGGTGGCACCCTTGACCGTATAAATATGATCGAAAACCGTCTTCAGATAGAGCCGTGCATAACGGCCGATAATACCGATATCTACACCTTGGCGGTTACTGAACCCATCCGGCACATCCGTCATCGTAAAACGCTCATATTTTCCGCGCCAATAGTCTAGGTGCATCTGCAGATAATGGCGTTGCTGTATGGCACCGTCCTTCTCCTGTTTTGTCGCAGCGCTTCTGCTCTTCCGCACCTGCGCCTCGATCTTCTTATGAAACTCCTCCACCCGGTTCTTCCAATCTTCAATGCGCGCCATGATCTCAGAGTGGTTGTATAGCTCTGCCGGCAGCTTTGCCCGTTTCCGTTCGCGGTTGAAGCGGCTATCACAAAGCGTCTTGTTCATCTGTGAATCATCGCCGCCTCTGGCCCGAGGAACAGTATGCTCGATATCGAATGCTGGTGACGGACCAATAAAATCCGAAAGACGTATCTGCCGTCCTGTATAGGGACATATATGATTTTGCTCCTCCCACAAGCGATACTTCAATATATCATCCTCGGAAGGCTCGATATCACAGCCGCTTTCCGTCAGGTATTGATTGCGGATCACGTCGGCATATTTTCTGTTTTCGGCCTCGCGTTCACGCTGGTATCGCTCAATAGCCTTGCGGCGGTTGGCATCATTAAGGCCCCTTGCGAATTCAATATTGATCCTCGTATCTCGGTCTATCTTACCGTCCCGCAGAAGACGATTGACCAAGGCTCTCAAACGGAACAGAGACCTCATGGCCATCGGATTGCGGATCGACGGCGTACGCGGAGAACCGAGTTGCATGCGTCCCCCGGCATCGGGCGTCGCCTGCCGGTAGGTCTCGATCATCGACGGATGGTAAAGCCGGTCAATATGTGCGACATCAAGGCCATGTTCGCTGAAATAGTCCGTTATACGACGCTTTTTGGAATCATATTTGTCATACGGATTTCTCTTGTAGCCGCTCAACATACCGGCAATATCGTTCTCAATTTCATGCCGACGCCGTTCATCTGCATAAACATCGCTCGGGAGAACCGCCTTGAGATTGGCAAGAAACACAGCCTCGTCATAACGATAACCGCACCTTAAATATGGTAGAATCTTATTTATGGCATTCAGGCTCAGGGCTGCATAATCCTGCGGCAGACGTATGGAAGCAAAATCCTCGGCTTGTTCCACCGTCATTTGAAGATTCTCCTGCGCCCACGTTTTAAGACGTGTCTCATCATCAAAGGAGAATAGAGCATGCCATATGTCATTAATCACCTGTTCTTCCGTTTTCCCATCTCCGAGCCGATACAGACTGCGCATCTCCGAAACCCAGCCATCCCCAAATATAGCTGTCATTGCAGCCGTTACAGGGCAGCCCGACACGGTAGCGGTACGAGCGAAGTTAAACTTGTACGGGGCCTCGCTACGATCATCCCTGCAAGCATATTTACCTTTGCCAGCAATCTTGCGCGCAATCTCCTCAAAATCGAAATACGGTTTGCTTTTTCGCAAAAAGAGAGGCACGATGACAGCTTTTTCCGTTTGGGACAGCGGCCTCGGCGCTTTATCGCCCGGGGCTGTAACCCTTATATTGTTTATCAAAGCCAACATACGGAACTCCTCGAATCGGGGGTGGGATACAGGACAACGGCTCTTTTTAGGCTCAAAAGTACATTTGCCGACAAGGCCCTTCTGTGATTTCAGCGGCCGCTGATAGAATATGGCACGGCACATGCTTTTTCGCCACTCCTCCGGCAGTTGCTGACGTTCGCATATAGCGTCGAACTCGGCCCTATAATGCTCGTTTCGCGAGGTATATCTGCCGCGAATCTTCTCCTTATGCTGGTAAAGCTTGTAAAAATACTCTCCTATATAACGGCACCCCGATTTCTCCATTTCGGCCGACAGACTTCTGATGCCCTCCTTCACGGCACCGTCTTCCTTGTCCTTGCCAACCTCTTTGCGATTGCTGATAAAACCCCGCCGTTGGGCCAAATGATAAATCGCACGGCCAAGCAGATACTTATGCTCCCTGTTTTCGAGATCGAGCGTTTGCGTCAAAGCGACATAACGGTCGTGGTACGGATTCTTATCCCTGTTATCATCCGTACGCTGCCATCGAATGAAATCGCCATCAAGCGGATAACGTTTCTTTACGCGCCATGAATCCAACTGCTTGTCAGCCAGATACGGACATAAGCCATATTGCACGAGAAGCCGAAGCAATCCTATCTTACGCAAACGACGGCGGAAATAATGACGACGCAACGCCCTTGCATCGGTTCTGTCCTGTACGGCCGGTTTTTCATTGTTTTTATCGCTGGCTACACCCTCCTGAAAAATATCGACCCCTTTATCCTCCAAGATATATCCGTTCCCGGTATCTTCAACTATGGCCCATCCTATTGAATTTGTCCCAAGATCAACGCCCAGTGTTTTCGTCATAATTAATAATAATCAAGAGTTTTTCCATAAAATTAAACAATAATTGCGAAAATCCAATAATATATATTATATTTGTGGCGTAAGGATTCTACATCTTACCACAATAAGGCTATATGCCGAAGGTTTTAAACCTACTGTCTCCGCGTACTCCGTGGAGACTTTCTTATTATAAATTGACACTCAGCATAACACTGGAAAACCGCAAGCCGTTCCACCGGCGGCGGGGATAGGGCAGGGATGAAAAGAAAAAGCCTCGATATTCGATTGAATATCGAGGCTTTTCGGTTAGTCGGGATGACTGGATTCGAACCAGCGACAACACGCCCCCCAGACGTGTACTCTAACCGGGCTGAGCTACATCCCGAATTCAACGCCAAGACCTCTTTCGGGGTGATCTTCGCGTGTAGCGAGAGAGAGACTTGAACTCTCGACCTCATGATTATGAATCATGCGCTCTGACCAGCTGAGCTATCTCGCC
Organism: uncultured Alistipes sp.; assembly: GCA_944320685.1. Classification (GTDB taxonomy): domain Bacteria; phylum Bacteroidota; class Bacteroidia; order Bacteroidales; family Rikenellaceae; genus Alistipes. The sequence goes on along the minus strand of CALUIK010000006.1, from coordinate 61,178 downwards.
ATCTTCAAATGCGGTGCAAAGATAATTCAAATTTTCATTCTTGCAAAACTTTTCCGGAAAAATAAATGCCATACAATAAATTTATGCGGCACGGCATTTGCCGCCACCCTCGGCAAAGCATCCACTTAATGCCGCGGACAGACTCCATACTGCGCATAGCCAGCCTCATAGCAGGAATAACCCTCCTGACGGGTATCTCGATTGAGGTCCTCACCGGCAACCACCGGACATATTCGACATGGTACATGCACCTGCAACTCGCGGCCTGTCTCGTATTCATGGCCGATTTTGCCGGCGGGATCATAGCCGACTACGAAGGACACAGACGCTTCGCCCCCAAAATAGTATTCCTTTTATTGTCGATCCCATATCTCAACATCCTGCAATGGAGCGGCGCCTGCATATACCGCAGCGCCGAAGTCGCTGTGGCATCCCTGCCGCTGATAAGGTCGTTCGTAGCCATGGGAGTGGTCATACGCTGGCTCATCGGCCCCAGCGTACGGCGCCTGCTGACAGCATATGTATTCACGGTTGTCTGTTTCACATATCTCGCCGCGCTGATATTCTACGACTACGAAATAACCGTCAACAACTCGCTTGACAGCTTCGGCGACGCTCTGTGGTGGGCATGGATGAACGTCACGACAGTAGGTGCTGCCATATTTCCCGTGACGGCCATAGGCAAGGTGCTCTCGGTAATGCTGCCGTGCCTCGGCATGATGTTCTTCCCCATCTTCACACTTTACGTCACCGACATATACAATAACCTACGCGGCAATGCCGAATGACTTGCATTACTGCCAAAATGTATTAATTTTGCAGGGAACAAACCCCTGCCCGATGAAACGCATCGTCACCTCGATAATAACCCTCATATTGGCATGTACGATCCACGCACAGGAGCAACAGGCGGAACGACAAACGCCAATCGACGCCTCATGGTTCAATGCCAACTACGTCAAGAGGGAATACATGATACCCATGCGCGACGGCATCCGTCTCTACACGGCTGTATTCACGCCCAAGAGCCGCAAAGGCGGCCACCCGATACTGCTTACACGCACCCCTTACGGATGTGCGCCGTACGGACGGCGCAACGCCTCGTTTTGGGAGCAGCCGATATACGGACAATACCTCCGCGCCGAATACATCATCGTGTTTCAGGATGTGCGCGGCCGCTGGCGCAGCGAAGGGAAGTTCGTAAACGTACGTCCCCTTACCGCGGACAAGGCTTCAGGCGGCATCGACGAGACGACCGACGCCTACGACACCGTCGAATGGCTCCTGCGTAAAATCCGGCGGCACAACGGCCGCGTGGGAGTCTTCGGCAACTCCTATTCGGGATTCTACACCCTTATGGCTGCCGCCAGCGGACACCCTGCGATACGTGCCGTCTCGCCACAGGCTCCCGTATGCGATTGGTTCTTGGGCGACGATTTCCATCACAACGGCGCCTTTGCCTTAAGCGACGCTGTAAGATTCCTCCCCAACTTCGGCACCGCAGGCCGTACCAAGCCGACAGACAGTCCCGAAGCCTTCGACACCCCTATCGAAGGGAATCCCGTGGAGTTCCTTATGAACAACACCGTCGCCGATATAACCCGCATGCTCGCAGGCAGCATACCGTTCTGGGACGAGATGACCGCGCACCCGCACTACGACGAATGGTGGCGGCAGCGCAGCGCCCTGAATGCCACACACGGCATACGCTCTGCCATACTCATGGTAGGGGGCCTGTTCGACGCCGAAGACCTATACGGCACATGGAGCATATACCGTGCCCTGCGGCGTAACAGCCCCGATGCCGAATGCCGCATAGTGATGGGCCCGTGGACCCACGGGGCTTGGCGCGGGGCCGGAGAAGCCAACACGATAGGGCAGACGCGTTTCACCGAGGAATCTTTGTCTGAATTTTACCGCACGCAGGTCGAGTTTCCCTTCTTCGACCACTATCTGCGCGATGCCGACGACAGCGGCGCCTCGGCAGCCGGAGGCCTCATTTTCTTCTCGGGCGAAAATTGCTGGCGCGAGGTGGAAGGATGGAGCCCCGAAACGGAAAACGATACGTTCACACTATACCTCGCCGAGGAGGGCTCATTGACCGCCACACCGTCGGACATATCCGAAGCCTACAGTTTCTATACATCCGACCCTCGCGATCCAGTCCCGTATTATCCCGACATGGCATGGCCGCGCCGCAAGGAGTACATGACGGCCGGACAGGAATTCCTCGACGGGCGCGACGACGTGCTGACATTCCTTTCTCCGTGCCTCGAGAATGACATTACCGCCGCCGGAGCCGTCGAAGCGACGCTCTACGCATCCATATCGTCCACAGACGCCGACTTCATCGTGAAGGTTATAGACGTAGGTCCCGACGGCGAGTACGAGATGCTGGTACGCGGCGACATCATACGCGGCAGATACCGCAACGGCTTCTCGTCGCCCGAAGCCTTCACACCCGACAAGGTCGAGCGCATAACTCTCACCATGCCCGACATAGCACACACCTTCATGGCCGGGCACCGCATAAAGATACAGATACACAGCACATGGTTCCCGCTATTCGACCGCAACCCCCAGCAGATGGTAGACACATACACATGTACCACCGAAGACTTCGTACCGTGCGATATAAGGATATACCACGATACGGAACGGCAATCCAATATCACGCTGCGCATAATGAAATAACATGTTGCGGCCGTATCATACGGTCCTTGCCGCAGGCAATACGAAAACGCCCCGCAATCATGCAGATTGCGGGGCGGACTTTATCGTCAAAAGACCTGTTATCCTATCTCGACCATTGGAGCGTCTGCCGGCACGGCCTGCTCTTTCTCTACGAAGATACGGGTTACAACGCCGGCATAGTCCGACGTAATCGAGTTCTCCATCTTCATGGCGTCGAGGATTACGACCGACTGACCGATCGACACCTTGTCGCCAACCTTAACCTTAACCTCGATCACACGGCCCGGCAGGGGAGCGGCCACCGCATTTCCCTTTATATCGGTGGGCATGACATACACACTCGGCACCTTCTCCTCTTCGGTCTTCTTCTCACCCGCAACAGCGGCCTTGGCTGCCTTGGCTGCAGCTTCAGCCTGTGCGGCCTCGTAAGCCTTCTTTTTCTCGTTCGTGAGGAAATTCTTTGCAACCAGCGGGAAGAGTTCCAACAACAGCACCTCCTTTTCGTTCGACGCAAGTTTCACGCCGCCTGCTTCGGGCAGCTCGGGATTGGGCTGCATCTTGTATTTAGACGTATCGTAAGGGGTCTCCTCACGCACACCGCATATCTTGAAACGGAACTCGGGGTCTATGGCTACGGGGGTATGTCCGTATTCGCCCTTGACAAGGCCCACGAACTGCGAACTCTTGTTGGTATACATCGGACGTCCGGCCTTCTCGTCCAAAGCGCAGTTTACAGCCTGCGCGCCTACTATCTGCGACGTGGGTGTAACCAACGGCGGCAGACCTGCAGACAGGCGCACCGAAGGAATCAACTCCATGGCACGGGGCAGAATATCCTCGGCCTTGAGCTGCTTGAGCTGGGCAACCATGTTCGAATACATGCCGCCCGGTATCTCGGCCTTCTGCACCAGTTCGTTGGGAGCGGGGAATCCGAAATATGCCTCGATCTTCTGGCTTGCGGCAAGCAACTCGTCGAAATTCTCGGTCTGGGCGGCCCTCACAGCCTTATCGAAGAGCGCGTCCACCTCGTCGGGGATGGCATCCTTAACAGGGTCGAAAGCCTTGGGCGCAGGTTTCTCGGCGCCGAACACCGACAACTCGAGCTCCTTGCGTATATCCTTGAGCTGCGCATTGATCTTCGACACGGCATCCATGTTAACACCGATCTCTATACCCAACTTCTTGCAGAAGATATAGACGAACTCCAAAGCGGGGGCACCCGTACCTTCGCTGAACCACCAGCAGTTGGTGTCGACGATGTCGACGCCGGCGGCGATGGCGGCGAATACCGACGCAAGGCCGTAACCCGGCGTACAGTGGGTGTGGAAGTCGATGGGCACGTTGAGGTTCTGCTTGAACATCTTGACCAGACGGCTGATACGACGCGGCGGAATCAGCCCCGACATATCCTTGATGGTGATCATGTCGGCACCCAGAGCGGCCATCTGCTTGGCCTTGTCAAGGAAATATTCGTCCGTAAATACGGGCTTCGGGGCGCGCTTGCCGAAGAGACGCTCGAAGAACGACGGCTGCGGATATTTCGGATCCACCGTATAGCATACCGCACAGTCGGCGATGCCGCCGTACTGCTTGACGTACTTGACCGTCGACTTCACGTTGTTCACGTCGTTCAACGCATCGAAGATACGCATTATGCCGAGGCCGCTCTCTATGGCGTTACGACTGAATCCGTCGATTATCTCATCCGTATAGGGTGCATAGCCGAACAGGTTACGGCCGCGCGACAGGGCTGTCAGTTTCGACACGTCGCCTACGGCTTTGTATATGGTCTCAAGACGAGTCCACGGGTTCTCTCCGAGATAACGCATCACCGAGTCGGGGACAGCACCGCCCCATACCTCCATGGCATAGAAACCGGCATCCTTGTAGTAGGGCAGACAACGGTTTATCTGCTCCTGCGTCATACGTGTAGCAAATGAGGACTGCTGCCCGTCACGCAAAGTCAAATCTCGTATCTTCAATGATTTAGCCATAGTAACTTATATTAGTTAACAAATAATTACTGCTATTGCCGTTTTGATTCGCAAACTGAAGGCAAAGATATTAAACTTATTCGACACTACAATTTTTTTGTGGCGAATTGTTATCTTTGCGCGGCAAATGATCCCGCGAGTTATGTCTCCGTTATCGGTTTTATTGACTCTTTCAGCCTATCTGGCCGTACTTTTCGCCTTGGCCTACATATCGGGGCGACATGCCGACAATGCGGGGTTCTTCATAGGCAACCGCCGCACCACATGGTATATGGCCACGCTGGCGATGATAGGTGCCGCCATGTCGGGCGTGACATTCATATCGGTCCCCGGGTCGGTTGCCGCCGACTCGTTCTCCTACATGCAGATGACGGTAGGCTTCACCATAGGACAACTGATCGTAGCCTTCGTCCTCGTACCCGTATTCTACCGCCACGGCGTCGTTTCACTGTACCAATACCTGAACGACCGTTTCGGGATCACGACGCACCGCACGGGTGCATGGTGCTTTTTCATTTCGAAAACCATCGCGACCTCCCTAAAGATATATGTGGTATGCGCAGTCATGCAGATACTTGTATTCGATCACTTCAACCTTCCATTCATCGCGAACATAATATTCACGATGCTGCTCGTATGGCTCTATACGCGATGGGGCGGCGTCCGCTCGCTCATACCTACCGACACGCTGCAATCCGTATGCCTCGTGGCGGCCATCACCGTATGCATATGGTGCTTGTGCCGCAGCATGGGCCTCTCGGCCGCAGAGGCATGCGAGGCCGTGGCGGCCTCGCCATACTCGCGCATGTGGTTCTTCGGCGACCCTGCCTCGGCCCGTTACTTCTGGAAAATGGTTGCAGGCGGCGCGCTGTGCCTCGTAGCCATGACGGGACTCGATCAGGACATGATGCAACGCAACCTGAGCTGTCGTACGAAGCGCGACTCGCAGATAAACATCGTCCTGACGGCCTTGTGCCAAATCGTCGTCATTCTGCTTTTCCTCGCGCTGGGAGCACTAATATACATATACATCGCCCGCGAGGGGCTGCCGCAGCCGGCCAAAGGCGACCAAGCCTTCGCGCTGGTGGCCGTACAGGGCGGCCTTCCAAAGATCGCAGGCATAATGTTCGTCGTAGGCCTCGTCTCATGCACATATTCGGCTGCCGGTTCGGCCCTGACGGCCCTGACGACATCGTTCACTCTCGACATCATGCACGGCGGCGGCAATGACGAACAACGGCTGGAGCGCCTGCGCAAACGCACCCATGTGGCCATGGCCGCCGTCATAACGACAGTAATACTCATTTTCGACCGTTTCGGCAACGACAGCGTGATCAACCTCGTATTCAAGGTGGCGGGATACACATACGGGCCGATTCTCGGGCTCTTCGTCTTCGGGCTGGCAACACGACGCGACATACGGCAACGGTTCGTGCCGTTCATCGCTGTCACAGCCCCCGTGGCAAGCTACCTGCTGCAATGGTGGGCAGCAGAGAAATGGGGATATGCCATAGGTTTCGAACTATTGGGCTATAATGCATTATTTTGTATCTTTGGGCTGTTTTTAATATCACATCCACGAAATGAGACTGCATCGTAAAATTGCGCTTTCCGCCCTTGCGGCACTGATGTTTCTGCCTGCGGCATCTGACGCCGAAGGTATCACATCGGAACACAAACGCGAGATAGGCGAGACGCTTACCCGTATCGTCGCACGCGAAATATCGGGCGGTACGGTCCGCGTGGACCGTACCCGCATAACGGACGGGCATGTTGAGATATACGCATCGATAGGGTTATCATACTATCCCTTCCGCGAGGAGAACGTGGCGGCGATATACGACTCCGTACGCATGGCGCTGCCTGCGGAGTATGCCGGCCGCAAACTCTCGATCATAACTGACCACCATCGCATAGAGGAGTTCATACCCAACTACTACCGTACCTCGGGACAGACCGGTACAAGATTTACAAACCGCTCGAAGCGTCCTCTGGTACGCCCGCTGTCGTCACTAAACACCCCTACGGAAGGCCTTGCCGGCCGTCACATCGCCATGTGGCAGAGCCACGGCCGATATTTCGACCAGAAGGAAAACATCTGGCGCTGGCAGCGCTCGCGCCTGTGGGAAACGGTCGAAGACCTATTCACACAGAGTTTCGTGCTGCCGTATCTGGTGCCTATGCTCGAAAATGCCGGAGCAAATGTACTGTTGCCGCGCGAACGCGACACACAACTCTGCGAAATAATCATAGACAACGACCGCGGGATAGACGACACATCTTACGCCGAGACCGACGGAGCACAGGCGTGGAGCGACGACGTCGTAGGATTCGCCCACAAGAAAGATGTATACATGGACGGCGAAAACCCATTCCGAGACGGGACCACGCGCGCCGTGAAGAGCATCACCTCGGGCAACGGGAGCCGCGCCGAGTGGCGTGCGGCCATCCCCGAGGATGGCGAATACGCCGTATACGTATCCTACGCGAGCCACGGTGCCGAGAGCGCCGACGATGCCGTATATACGGTACACCACCTCGGCGGCGAGAGCTGTTTCGCCGTGAACCAGACCATGGGCGGCGGCATGTGGATATACTTGGGGAATTTTCCCTTTGCCGCAGGCGGGGAACGCACGCTCGTCTCGTTGTCGAATGTCACCACCGAAGGGGGACGTACGGTTTCAGCCGATGCCGTCAAGATCGGCGGCGGCTACGGCAATATCGCGCGCGATGTATCGCCAGCGTTGCGCGACGAAGCCATCGAGTACGAACCCCTTACCAGCGAATATCCCCGTTTCTGCGAGGGGGCTCGCTATTGGCTCCAATGGTCGGGCTTCGACGAGGAGGTCTATACCCCCAAGGAGGGCGCCGACGACTACAAGGACGACTACATGTCGCGCGCGCACTGGGTCAACGCCCTCATGGGCGGCTCGGAACGCCTGCCCGACGAGAAAGGCAAGGCGATACCCGTAGACATGGCGCTGGCATTCCACTCGGATGCGGGCGTCAGGCTCAACGACGACATAATCGGCACGCTGGGCATATTCTACACCAAGGACAACAAGGGTCATTTCGAAGGCGGAGCCGACCGCTACCTCTCGCGCGAGCTGACCGACATCGTAATGACGCAGATGGTCGAGGACATACGCGCCGTCTACGAACCCAACTGGAGCCGCCGCGGAATGTGGAACCGGTCGTATTACGAGGCGCGCGTACCGTGTGCCCCGACGATGCTGCTCGAATCGCTCTCGCACCAGAATTTCGCCGACATGCGCTACGGCAACGACCCGCGTTTCAAGTTCTTCGTCAGCCGTTCGATATACAAGGGCATACTGCGCTACCTGTCAAGCCAATACAATGTGCCATATACAGTTCAGCCGCTGCCCGTAGAGGCCTTCAGCGTGGAGTTCGCCGACGACGACACTCCCGATGTGGTGCTTAGCTGGCATCCCGTCACCGACGAACTCGAACTCTCAGCCGATCCGGACTATTACATCGTATATACGCGGCAGGACGACGGGGGCTTCGACAACGGCATCCGCGTCGACGGCACCACGGTGCGCATGACGCAACAGCGCGGGCATACATACTCCTACCGCGTCACGGCCGTAAACAAGGGCGGCGAGAGTTTCCCGAGCGAGACCCTTGCGGCACACCGCGCCGAAAACGAACGCGGCAGCATGATCATCGTAAACGGCTTCGAGCGTGTCAGCGCACCCATGAACATACAGGGCGACTCGCTGGCCGGCTTCTACAACAATTATGACTCGGGCGCCGCATACATAAAGGATATATCGTTCATAGGCGAACAACGCAATTTCGATCGCGCCTTGTCGCGCTCGGAGAATGACAACGACGCACTCGGCTCGTGCTACAGCGACTACGAGGCGCGTGTCATCGCGGGCAATACCTTCGACTATCCGGCGCTGCACGGGCGGTCTGTCGCCGCAGCGGGATACTCGTTCTGTTCAGCCTCGGTGAAGGCCGTCGAACGGGGCGACGCCATCCTCGGCCGCTACGATGCAGTCGACCTCATTCTGGGCAAGCAACGCTCGTGCACCATAGGACGCGGCACGTCGGGATACGACTTCAAGGTCATGTCCGAGACGCTGCAACGCCTCATCGCCGACTACACACGCCACGGAGGCAACATATTCGTCTCGGGATGCCATGTGGCGGGCGATCTGTGGAAAGGGCCGGAGGCCACGTCTTCGGACAAGGAGTTCGCCCGACGCACGCTCCACATATCCTACAACGGCGACATGGCCACGCGTCGGGGCGAGGCGCGTATCGTCGCCTCACCCATGGGCATGCAGCGTCAGACTATAGGGTTCAACCGCGAGCCGTCGCGCGACTTCTACGGCGTGGAGTCACCCGGGTGTATCTCGCCGTACGGCCGCAATGCGTACATAGCCCTGCGCTACGCCACCAACAACCAGCCGGCCGCCGTATGTTACAACGGCAACGATTACCGCAGCATGGTGATGGCCTTCCCGTTCGAGTCGATCCTCGACGGCGCACAACGCGACATGCTGATGCGCGGTGTGCTGGCATTCTTCGAGAAAGAGAGCGACGAATAACAATATGCATGATTTGAATCATAACTTTAAACGACAATAGCCATGTCATTGGAAAAAACCATTTCGAGCGAGATTATGGCCGCCATGAAAGCCAAGGACGCCGTCCGTCTCAGCGCACTGCGCAACATCAAGAAATATATCATCGAGGCAAAGACCTCGGGTACTGCCGTCGACGAGCTGCCCGATGCCGACGTCATTAGGATCATCACCAAACTCGCAAAGCAAGGGACCGACTCGGCAGCCATCTACACGCAACAGAACCGTGCCGACCTCGCGGAAGAGGAGATGGCGCAGGTCAAGGTAATGCAGGAGTTCCTGCCGCAACAGCTCACGGCCGAGGAGCTTGCGGCGGAAGTCAAGGCCATCATATCCGAAACGGGCGCCTCGTCGATCAAGGATATGGGCCGCGTAATGGGCGTGGCAAGCAAACGCCTCGCAGGGCGTGCCGACGGCAAGGACATTTCAGCCAAGGTCAGGGAGCTGCTCGCATAGCCACGCATAAAGGGTGCCGCAACGCAAGTGCACTTACGGCAGCCGCATGCTCGGCCTGTTTCAATACCGTACCGCAATGCACATACAAGAATGCCTGCACCGCAACGTGAAGACCATAGCCATGCCTTTGGCTATGGTCGTTGGAGCCGTGCTGTGCCGCCCCGTCGCATCCATAGACGACTGGTCGGGGCACATGGTGACTCCCGTACTCATCTTCCTCATGCTCTTCGTCACCTTCTGCCGCGTCAAGCCGCGCGAGATGTGCCCCTCGATGCTGCACGTATGGCTGCTCGCAATACAGATCGCAGGATGTGTGGCCATATACCTTGCCCTGCGGCCTCTGAACACAGTCGTGGCACAGGGAGCCATGATATGTATCTTGGCCCCCGTAGCCATGGCGGCAGTGGTCATCGCGGGCATGCTCGGTGCCGACGTGGCCACCATGGCCACATACAGCCTGCTGTGCAACATGGCCATTGCCGTCGCCGCGCCAGTGGTACTGTCATTCACCGGCAACGGCGAATGCACCTTCGCACAGATCCTCGCCCGCATAGCGCCGCTGCTCATCATGCCATTCGCCGCGGCACAGTTATGCCGCCTCATCGTACCGCGCACGGCACAATGGGTGAGCGGCCACGGACAGATATCGTTCTACATATGGCTCCTGTCGCTGACATTTATCATAGGGCGTACGACATGCTTCCTCATCGACCACAACGAGGCCGACCGTACGGTGGAGGCGGCTCTTGCCGCAGCGGCTTTCGTAATATGCATAGCGCAGTTCGCCATTGGTCGCCGTCTGGGCCGCCGTTACGGCGATGTCGTGGCCGGAGGGCAGTCGCTCGGACAGAAGAACACGGTCCTCGCAGTGTGGATGTCGCAGACATTCCTCGACCCCATATCGTCGGTAGCACCAACGGCGTACATCGTCTGGCAGAACATCGTGAACTCCTACCAGATATACCGCAGGGACAAACAGGACGCCGCACGGCGAAAATGACGGCTCTGCCCTCACCATAGCCACGGCACCACGCTGCGTCACGCCACATGCACGGAACGTGTTTGCAACAGAATCTGACAATGAGATACATCATAATTATAATTATAACAGCCCTTACCGTTGTCTGCTGCACACCGCACAGCCATACGGAAATCTCGGTTGACAACATCCTTGCACAGGAACACCCCGACAGTGCCCTGCACCTGCTGCGGGAGATAAGTCTGCAGCGCCTCAACCGTAATGACCGAGCCCGATGCATGCTGCTGAAAGGGTTGGCCGAGGCCCACAAGGGGGATACGGCGGCAAGCAAGGAGTCTCTGGTGAATGCCATAAGGTACTTCGACCGCCACGGTTCCGCCCACGAGCAAGCCGGTGCATGGTACACATACGCCAAGGCGTACATGCAAACGGGCAACCTCGAGGAGGCCATACACGGATACACTCAAGCGGCGATCTTTGCCGAAAAGGCCATTGGCAACAAAATGGAGAAGAGAGACAGTCCTGAAGATGAAAAGACCATGACACTGCTCGTTGCCATATACCACACGCTCGGGATACTGTACTTCGAACAGGGCTACGACGCCGTGGAACCTTTCGCCAAGGCTGTCGAAGCGGCTCGCGCCAACAGCAACGGCGAACAGGAGGGATACAGCCGTTTCATGCTCTCGGCGGCATATTGCGCCGACGGGAACTATGCAAAGGCCATCGAGACGCTCGCGCCGCTGGTCGAGGCGTGCGATACGATACCGTTCCGATATTTCGCCCAGCAGGTCAGGCTGCAGAACCTCCTGTACCACACGTATCTCGAAGATTGGACGCCCGAGCAGCTGCTTGCCGCACGCGACAGCATCGACCTCGACGAGATACGATCGGCGCCGCTTTCATACGGCACGGCCGTCTCGGACGACACGGGACGCACTTTCTACGACGTGGCCTCGGGAATCATCTTCCAACGCAACGGACAACTCGACTCGGCCCGTTACTACATCGAACGCACGCTGTCGCGCACGGCCGAATTCCACCAAGGGAATGTCGACCTTTACAAAGGCGCCGCGCAGATATACCACGAAACAGGCGACAACGCCCGCGCCTATGACTTTGCGCAGAAATATATCGCAGCGAAGGATTCACTCTTCGAGGTACAGCGCGGAGCACAGGTGGCGGAGCTCGAACGCCGTTTCCGTACGGCCAACGAGGCGGCCCTGCGCGAGGCGTCACTGCGTTATCGTGCGTGGATCGCCGTGTTGGTTGCTGCATTGGTCATAACCGTTGCCGTGTGCGCCGTCGTATGGTACCGCCGCAAGCTGCGCCGCCGCGACGAACAACTCAACGAGTCGCTTGCGCTGTTGGACTCGTACCGCGAGTCGCATGACAGCCTCACGTCGCGCCTCGACGCCTCGGATGCCCGCGAGGCGGCCGTAAAACGCATTCTGGAAGGCCGCGTGGCCGCCGTACGCGACATCGCCGCCACATGCTACACATACGGCGACGGAGAGCGTCTGACGGCAAAAATGCGTGAGTTGGCGTTGAGCCCTGCGATGCTCAAGGACGTGGTCGACATGGCCGACCTGTACAGCGACCGCGCCGTCACGCGGCTCAAGGAGCAGTTCCCCGACTGGACCCGACGCAACTACGACTTCGCCGCACTCGTCATAGCCGGATTCTCGCCGCAGGAGATATGCGTCATGCTGGGCATGTCGCTCAACGGCGTCTATACGCTCAAGTCGAAACTCAAACGCCGTATCGCCGAATCGCAGGCCGCCGACAGGGACCCGCTGCTCGGATTCTTCGCGTAATGTGCACCTCCGCCGCCGGAGCAAGGGTCCGGCAGCCCAAAGCAAGATTTTCGGCAATGACAACCATTGCATATCAACATGTTACCGATAGGGGAGCAAGATAAAATCCACACCGGCAAGGCCGTTTCACTACTAATTTTGCAGTACGGAAATCATTCGAAAAAACTGCAAAATCATGAAACCTCTATTGCTGAAACTGCTGCCCGCCGCAACGATTGTCTCAATAATCGCGGCGGCCCAAACCTTCGCACAAACACCGGCACTGTCCGACGGACATATCCGCGGACGGCTGGTAGATACTGCGGGCATGGCCGTAGCCGGCGCCGCCGTGGTGCTCTTCGACTGCGACTCCACATACATCCATGCCGTCGCCTCGGATAAGGACGGGAACTTCGACATACATTCGCCGCTGCGTCCCTACATGCTGCAGATACAGCACCTCGCATACGAACTGCATACGTTGAAGTCCGACCGGTCGGATCTGGGCGACATCGTACTCAAGGACAATGCCGTCGCCATGAACGCCGTCGTGGTCGAGGGCGAACGCCCCGTCGTCACGGTCGAACCCGGGAAATTGAGCTACGACCTCGAACGGCTTACGCAGGATCAGGCAGTAAACAATGCCTATGAAGCGCTCACGCGCCTGCCGGGTGTCGCCGAGCAGTCGGGAACACTTACGCTCGCCGGCGCCTCCGCCGTGACCGTCATCCTCAACGGACGCCCCTCGACCATGACCTCCGATCAGCTCGCCACGCTGCTGCGCTCGACACCCGTCGATAAGGTGGAGAAGGCCGAAGTGATGTACAGCGCCCCGCCGCAATACCACGTACGAGGTGCGGCGATAAACATAGTGCTGCGCCGCAGCCGCGAGACCTCCTTCTCGGGCGAGGTCCACGGCAACTATGCCGACCGCTATTACGGAAGCTGCAATTTCGGCGGCAATTTCATCGCCACCTCGCCCAAGTGGTCGGCCGACGTCACGTACAATTCAAACCGAGGCAAGGAGAAGACCATCTACGGCATGCATTCGATACATACGCTCGGAGAACAGCGGTACGACATCCGTCAGGAGGAATCGATAATGGGTCAAGGATGGAGCCACTCCTTCCGCGCCGCCTTCGAGTACGCCCCCGAAGATCGCGGCAGGCTGAGTGCCACATATACGGCGTCGTTCACACCCGACAGCCGCGGTCTCTCGCTATCACAAGGCACATACGTCGACTCCCGTTCGGAGACGGCCGGAGACAAGTCGCTGCACAACGTCGCGCTGCGGTACTCATCGCCCAAGGGCCTCGACATCGGCGTCGACTACACCCACTACGACAACCCCGAACACTCTTCCCTGCACAACGACTACGCCACGATGCAGGACACCTCGTTCGACATCGCCTCGGGACAGCGTACAGACCGCCTCAACGCTACGCTTGACCACTCGCATACGTTCGACTCGGGATGGCAGCTCACCGCCGGCACCGCCTTCGGCTTCTCCACCTCACACGACTGGCAACACTACACTGTTCTCGAGGGCGAGCCCGTCACCGCCGACACTGATGCACGCCTCGACGAATATACCGGCAACATATACGCCGGCATCGGGCGGCAGTTCGGACGCATGGGGTTCTCCCTGTCACTCGCAGGCGAATATTACCGTCTGGGCACATACGAAAATTGGTCGCTCTATCCGCAGGCGTCGCTGAACTGGATGCCGTCGGAGAGACACACCCTGCAGTTCAACTTCTCGTCGGACAAGACATATCCATCATACTGGGAGATGCAGGGCGCCGTATCGTACATCGACGGCTATTCCGAAATACACGGCACGTCGGGCCTGCGGCCCTCGCGCAGCTACGAGGCGCAAGCCGTATATATTTACCGTCAGAAATATATCTTCGTACTCTTCTGGAACGAAATGCCCGACTACTTCGTACAGGCGGCATGGCAGGCATCCGACCGTCTGGCGCTGATATACCAGACTCTGAATTGGGATCGGAACCGGCAGTCGGGCGCCAATGCCGTCATACCGTTCCGCATAGGGCGATGGCTCGACTCGCGGTTCACTCTCACGGGGCTGCACATGCGTCAAAGCTGTGACCCGTACCACGACATGTCGTTCGATCGTGCCCGATGGGTAGGCATGGTGCGGCTCGACAACACGTTCCTCCTGAACAACAAGCCCGACATTGCGCTCGAAGTCAACGGGTTCTTCCAGTCGGAAGCCATACAGGGAACATACGACGTCGATCCGCTCGGCTCGGTCGATGCGGCCCTGAAGTGGACATTCGGCCGTGAACGCGCGACGCTGTCGCTCCGCTGCAGCGACATATTCGAGACGGCAATGCCATTTACGCGCGTACGTTACCGCGGACAGTGGCTCGACATGGGATCGCAACGGTACACACGTACCACAACACTACATTTCTCATACCGGTTCGGCGGCTACAAGGAACGCAAGCACAAGGAGGTCGACACCTCGCGGTTCGGGCACTGACCACGCAAAGCGGCAGGGTACGGGATTCGGCGGCAGGCCGCGCGCACAGCCGAATCAGGCGCCCGCACGGCATAACGTCGCCATCTTTTTCTTACATTTGCGGACGAAGAACATTAAACAAATGGCAAAGCAGAAGATCGAAAAGACGAATGCGGCGCGCCTGCTTGACAAGGCCGGCATACCGTACGAACTGATACCATACTCCGTAGACGAGGCAAACCTCGCCGCCACGCATGTGGCCGAAGAGTTGGGCGAGGATATAGCCACCGTATTCAAGACGCTGGTACTCACCGGCGACCGTACGGGACATATAGTATGCGTGGTACCGGGCGACCACGAGGTCGACCTGAAGGCCGCGGCAAAGGTCTCGGGCAACAAACGAGTCGAGATGCTCCACATGAAGGATCTGCTCCCGACGACAGGATACATACGCGGCGGGTGTTCGCCCATAGGTATGAAAAAGCGGTTCCCTACATACATACACGCTACATGCATGGAGCACGGCCACATATATGTCAGCGCCGGCGTACGCGGTCTGCAACTGCGTATCGCCCCGTCCGATCTGGTGCGTTTCGTAGGGGCAGAAGTGGCCGAGATAAGCTCTCCGATGCAATAGCGACATGTGCCGACAAGACAAATCGGCGGCCGCATGCCAATAAAAAAACTTTTTATTTTGGTGGAACGAAAAATTATCCATACATTTGCACCACCAAAAATCGGACGCGCCTTTCGGGCCGCCGCGTGATTGGCATGGGAGAATCCGTAGCTCAGCCGGTAGAGCACAACACTTTTAATGTTGGGGTCCCGGGTTCGAACCCCGGCGGGTTCACCAAACAAACCGACAGGTTAAAAACAGAGATAAGGCACCTGCAATACGCAAGTGCCTTATCTCTGTTTATATTACGGCCGTATATTGCATACTAATGCCATTCAAATACATCACCGGAACAGGGAACCCGAGCCATTTCCACTCCAATTATTGCCACTTCCGTCGTTGAAGGTGCCGTCACCGTTGTCTTTCAGCTGCGTAGTCGAACCATCGCGGTGATGCACGAAGGGCGTCCCGTCGGCTGCTCTCTCCAGCATCCCTTCACTCGATGACGGAGCGGCGTCATCCGCATCCACAGACGATGTCTTTATGCTGTCAAGACCATTGAGCAGGAAGAATACCAGCGCCACGACAAGTATCATTCCTATCACCTGAAGCAAGAATATGACGAATCCGCCGAAGATCACACCCGTATAGACAAGCATCCTCGTCGCAGTCGAAGAGTCGCCATATTCGTATCGGTAAAAGCAATACCAAGCACCGCCTACTACGATCGGGGCCAGCCAGAAATAAGGTTTGGCCGCAAGCAGCATCGTAACCGAAACGGCAATGCCTAAATAGATCGCATAATACAGCAGTTTTTTCATCAGCCGCCCGTCGCTGTTACTATTGACAAAATACAGGAATAACGCGGTCTGTTTGACAAGCAGCCGAAGCATATAGCAGAAGCACAGTATAGTCACGATCCATCCCACTATATCGAAGTCACAGAACCACGGGTAAGCGCCCGCGCCAATACCGGCATTGCCAACACCGAAGACAAACTCCGACAATCCCAGCATAAAGAGTTTGTTGATGTCGTCCCAACTGTCCGTAATATCGATCCACAGGCTTATGCCGAGGATGGCAAACGGCATCAACATATAAAGCAGGAAATAGAACTTGTGCAGCAGCGATTCTTCCGCAAGGTTCGTCTTGATGTATTTCGACAGCCTCGACGGCTGTTCCCTCTCGGCCTCCAGCCGTTCGATATGCTCTTTGTTCACCTTATAGGACCTTTTCGGGGCGGGGGAGTCGGTCTGGGCGCACACAGCAGGAGCTACAGCCATCGATAGGAGCAGCAGACATAATCCGGCTACAATCATGGATACAAGTCTCTTCATTCTTTTTGTCTTCAAGATTTACCAATATTACAAATATAATAATCGCAATCCATTATTCAAAGATTTATCACGACATATCTTCCCATGCGCCTCGACGCAAAGACTTCTTTTTACCGCACGCACACGAGAGCCAGACAGACGCCGTATGCAGCGGCGGCGGCCATATATCCGCCAACGGGGCGGCATGCACGCCGGCCCTGCCGCAAACCACATCCCGACGTCACTCTTTAAATCATGTTACGGCTGAAATTTTTGACAAATTCTTCGTATCTTTGCGCGATTCTCGAATTTTCGCACGATTATGAAAACCGCCATAATAGGATACGGGAAAATGGGGCGCGAGATCGAAAAGATCCTTCGCGACCGCGGCCACGAAATATCGCTCACGATAGATGTCGGCAACGCTTCGGACCTTACGGCCGAAAATATGAAAGGTATAGACGTGGCGATAGAGTTCACCACGCCAGCGACCGCATACTACAACATACGCACCTGCCTCGAGTTCGGCACCGCAGTAGTGAGCGGTACCACCGGCTGGACATCGCGTCTGGGTGAGTTGCAGGAGTTGTGCAGACAGCGCGACGGGGCGTTATTCTATGCCTCGAACTATTCGCTCGGCGTGAACCTCATGTTCCGCCTCAACCGCCAGCTCGCCGAGATGATGAACCGTTTTCCGGCCTACGACGTCTCGATCGAGGAGACGCACCATACACAGAAAAAGGATTCTCCCAGCGGCACGGCCGTCACACTGGCCGAGGATGTCATAGCACGCCTCGACCGCAAGAGCGGCTGGGTGAACGAAGCCACCGACGATCCCGCACTGATAGGCATCACTTCGTACCGCATAGGTGCCACACCGGGTGACCACTCGGTGACATATACTTCGGAGGACGATGTCCTCGAGATACGCCACTCGATAAAGAACCGGCGCACGCTCGCCCTCGGCGCCGTCATCGCGGCCGAGTTCCTCTGCGGCAAGCGCGGCGTATATACCATGGACGACCTCTTTTAGTCGCAGGTTCCGCCTGACATCACGGGTTAAAAGCCGGAACATGCGGTAAAAGACCTCGAAGCGCATACTCTGTAGCGCTTCGGCAACGTTTATTACCGACGGCATGTAATTTTCGGGCCGCGGCCGCGACTGATAGATAAAACAAAAAACAGACCGACAATGGGAAAGATCAGAAAATTCTTCGGCAACAAATGGGTGGGATTCACGCTCGCGACCATACTTTACGTGCTGTGGTTCGTGGTATGGACCGGCAATCTGTGGCTTCTGCTCGGCGTGCCCGTGATATACGACCTCTACATCTCGCGCCTCTTCTACCGCTACGTATGGAGCAAAAACACCCGCCTGTGCGAAAAGAGCGCCGCATACCGCAGCGTATACGAATGGGTGAGCGCCATCATATTCGCCACCGTTGTAGCATCGCTCATCCACCTGTTTGTCTTCCAGATGTACGTGATACCATCGTCGTCGATGGAAAAGACTCTGCTCATAGGCGACTACCTCTATGTCAGCAAGGTGACATACGGCCCGCAGATGCCGAATACCCCCTTGTCATTCCCATTCGTACACCACACCATGCCTTTCTCGCAGACCAAAAAGTCGTTCAGCGAGTGCATCAAATGGCCATACCATCGTCTGAAGGGCCTGCGTCAGGTCAAACGCAACGACGTAGTGGTTTTCAACTTTCCAGCGGGTGACACCGTGCTGCTGGAGAATCAGGCCGTAACCTACTACGACGTGCTGCGCGACTACCAGCATCAATACGGCGAGGAGCAAGGGCGCCGCGAACTGGAGAACAACTATACCGTCATAACACGTCCGGTCGACAAACGCGAGAACTACATCAAACGCTGCGTCGCTCTGCCGGGCGACTCGATACGCATCATCGACTCGGAACTATTCGTAAACGGCGAGCCGCAGCAGACCATCCCCGGTAAACAGTATTGCTACACCGTGCGTACATCATCGCCGCTGACACAATACACATTCGAGAAGTTGGGCATAACCGAAGGTTCGGGCAGCGGGAACCACTACTTCATGCCTCTGACCGACAACGATGTAGAGGAACTGTTGAAGATGGACAACGTCATAAGCGTCACCCGCTATACGGCCGAGGACGAGGCCTTCCCGCACGACGGGCGCTATCCGTGGACCGCCGATAACTTCGGCCCGCTGTGGATCCCGAAGAAGGGCGCCACCATAACCCTTACAGAGGATATACTGCCGCTCTACGGGCGTATAATCGACGTCTACGAGGACAACGACCTTGAGGTGCGCGGCGACGGCATCTATATCAACGGCGAGCGCAGCGACACCTACACCTTCAAAATGGACTACTATTGGATGATGGGCGACAACCGCCACAATTCGGCCGATTCGCGTTACTGGGGTTTCGTCCCCGAAGACCACATCGTGGGCAAGGCATCGTTCATCTGGCTTTCGATGGACCGCAGCGGCAACAAGGGCTTCCCGTCGAACATACGCTGGAACAGAATGTTCCGTAAAATCGAATAAACGGTGCGAGGGCATGGACGAGACTCCCGATACATATCTCACCATCGAGGGCGAAGCGGAAGCCGTCATGCGCGAACGCAGCAGCAAGTTCTACTCGTTCGCCTACCATGTCGAGAACGAGGAGCAGATATCGCTGCGCCTTGATGCCCTGCGCAAACAATACTACGACGCCTCGCATCACTGTTATGCTTGGCGGCTCGGGCCCGCGGGCGAAAGGTTCCGCGCCAACGACGACGGCGAGCCGTCGGGTACGGCAGGACGCCCCATACTCGGACAGATGCTCTCGCGCGGCATAACCGACGCTATCATAGTGGTGGTACGCTACTTCGGCGGTACGAAGCTCGGCGTGCCGGGCCTTATCGCCGCATACAGGCAGGGGGCGGCCGATGCCATCGATGCGGCACACGTCGTCGAACGCACGGTAGACGCGCACGTGCGGGTCGACTTCTCCTATACGGTGATGAACGACGTGATGCGCATTGTCAAGGAGGAACAGCCCATGATCGAGGCACAGAACTTCGACAACCTATGCACTATGGTGCTCGCCATACGCAAAAGCCGCTTTGGCGTGCTCGAAGGGCGTCTTCGTAAGGTCGAAGGGGCGACGGTGGAGCTTCTTCCGTAGCGAAGCGCAAAACAAACCGAACAGCAAACATGGCAAACGACAACTGCATACATATAAAGGGAGCGAGGGTACACAACCTCAAGAATATCGACGTAACCATCCCGCACGACACGCTCACCGCAATCACGGGTCTCTCGGGATCGGGCAAGTCGACCCTCGCATTCGACACCATCTTCGCTGAAGGGCAGCGCCGCTATGTCGAGAGCCTCTCCGCATATGCGCGGCAGTTCCTCGGGCGCATAAACAAACCCGACGTCGACGATATTTCGGGCATAGCCCCGGCAATAGCCATCGAACAGAAGGTCAACACGCGCAACCCGCGTTCGACGGTAGGTACCTCGACAGAGATATACGACTACATGAAGCTGCTATTCGCCCGCATAGGCCATACCTTCTCGCCCGTATCGGGCCGCGAGGTGCGGTGTTACGGTGTCGACGATGTAGTGGAGTACATTACTTCAGAGGGCGACGGCAAGAGAGTTGTCATAACCTGCCCGATAATCCTTAAAAAAGATCAGGGCCTTATCGACAGACTGCTGCAACTGCTATCGGACGGATTCATGCGCGTTTGGGTCGGCGGACAGGCCCTTACGATGGAGGAGTTCATGCCCACGATCGATTCGACGGACGATCCGTCGGGCGTTCGTCTCGTGGTCGACCGCCTGCGTGTAGCCTCGGACGACGACACCCTGCTGCGCCTGCGCGACTCGGTGGCACGCGCATACAGTTACGGCGGAGACGAATGCAGTGTCATAATCGAAGGCAGCGAACGTACCTTCTCAGCGCGTTTCGAAGCTGACGGCATAGCTTTCGAACAGCCTTCGGAGCACCTTTTCAGTTTCAACAACCCGATAGGCGCATGCCCGCGGTGCGAAGGATATGGCAAGATCATCGGCATAGACGAGGACCTGGTCATCCCCGACAAGGGTAAGACCATCTACGACGGAGCCATAGCCTGCTGGCGCGGCGCCACAATGAAGTGGTGGAAGGAACAGCTCATAGAAAACGCATACAAGTTCGGCTTCCCGATACACGAACCGTATCATAACCTCACGCCCGAACAGAAGCTGCTACTGTGGCGCGGCAACGAATATTTCCACGGACTTGACGAATTCTTCGAGTATATCGAGAGCGAGCGGCGCAAGATACAGTTCCGAGTCATGAAGGCACGGTACACGGGCAAGACGACATGCCCCGACTGCGGCGGCTCCCGCCTGCGCAAGGAGAGCCTTTATGTAAAGATCGGCGGGCGGAACATAGCCGAACTGGTACGCATGACCGTCGACGAACTCATAGGCTTCTTCGACACGTTGCAGTTGGATGCACACGACGCCGAGACATCCAAACGCATCCTCGTAGAGATACGCAACCGCCTGGGATACCTGTCGGACGTGGGTTTGGGATACCTGACGTTAGACCGTCTCTCGTCGACGCTATCGGGCGGCGAGAGCCAGCGCATAAACCTCTCCACATCGCTTGGCAGCAGCCTTGTTGGCTCGCTATACATACTCGACGAACCGAGCATCGGCCTGCATCCGCGCGACACGCACCGCCTTATAAAGGTACTCAAACAGCTGCGAGATCTTGGCAATACGGTAATAGTGGTGGAACACGAGGAGGAGATCATCCGCGCCGCAGACTACATAGTCGACGTCGGCCCCCGTGCCGGCGAGCATGGCGGCGAGATCGTCTTCAGCGGCCCCATCAAACTGCTCGACACGGCCGAAAGGAGCCTCACGGCCGACTACCTCGCAGGCCGCCGCCGCATAGAGCTTCCGGCAAGGGTGCGCGGCTGGAGCAACTCGATAGTGATACGCGGCGCGCGGGAGAACAACCTCAAGAATATTGACGTCCGCATACCGCTCGGCGTGATGACATGCATAACGGGCGTAAGCGGCAGCGGCAAGTCGTCGCTCGCAAAGGGCATACTGTACCCCGCCTTGCGGCGCATGCTCCTCGACACGGGACTGAAGCCGGGCGACTTCGATGCCATAGACGGAGACACGGACATGGTCGGCTCGGTGGAGATGGTCGACCAGAACCCCATAGGCAAGTCGTCGCGCTCGAACCCCGTAACATATCTGAAAGCCTACGACGAGATACGCAAGTTATACGCCGACCAGCCGCAGGCCGTGCATACGGGCCTCACGGCCGCCAGCTTCTCGTTCAACGTGGCGGGAGGCCGCTGCGAGGAGTGTCAGGGCGAGGGTACGATCAAGGTGAGCATGCAGTTCATGGCCGACGTGGAGCTGGTTTGCGAGGCATGCAACGGCAAACGTTTCAAGGACGAGATCCTCGAGATAAAGTACCGCGGCAAGAGCATATACGACACGCTGGAGATGACCGTCGACGACGCCATCGGGTTCTTCGGCGAGGATAGGGAGAACGCCACCTGCCGCCGCATAGTCGAGCGGCTGCAGCCGCTGCAGGACGTGGGGCTCGGTTACATACGGCTGGGGCAGTCGTCGTCGACGCTCTCGGGCGGCGAGAGCCAGCGCGTGAAACTCGCCTCGTTCCTCTCGAAAGACAACGAGAGCAAACGCATAATGTTCATCTTCGACGAGCCGACCACGGGACTGCATTTCCACGACATAAACCGCCTGCTCAAGGCCTTCGGCGCACTCATATCGAAGGGGCACACGATAGTGGTCGTCGAGCATAACATGGACGTTATAAAGTGCGCCGACTGGGTCGTGGACCTCGGGCCGGAGGCTGGCGACGGCGGCGGCAAGGTGGTCTTCGAGGGCACACCCCGCGATCTGGAACAGTGCGAGGCAAGCTACACCGGCCGGTTCCTCAAGATGCATACGGGCCAATGACAGCGGCCAAACTATATTTTCATAGCAAGATTATAACAAGAGTGTTATAAATCACGAAAGCTGAAACCGACGTAACGATGAAGCAGCTGGTTTATGTAATTACACTTGCCTCGACGGTGTTGCTCACCTCGTGCAGCATATACACCCGGCATCACTATGAAACAAACCCTTTGAGCGGGGTTCAAAAGATGGCCAGCCCCACGACGGGGAAAGAGGTTGTATTGGTTCCCATGCGCCATCTGTCAACGGCCGGCAGCTATGCCAAATTACGAGACTATATCGACATTCTTAAGGCCGACGGTTATGTAACCTTTTGCGAGGGGGTTATGCGAATGCCGTATCACATGGATACCGTACGCGAGATCTCCATGGCCGAATTGTACAGGTTCTGCGACACCGTCACCTTCACGGATGCGGAACTACAACGGTTGGATACAATCATCCGAAAGGATCGCCGCGTTATGGGCAGTTACATAGGCAAGGGCGGATATGCCGATCCGGACAATCAATCGCTGCCCGAAAGGAATAAAAAGCAGAAGTATGTGTCGCAGACATTGGAATTGCTGGGGCTGACCACCGACAAGGATATATGGATAGACTACTCGATATACGACATGATGGGGCTGTATGAGAAGCGGTATGGCGAGGTTGAACTCTCCGAGTATGATTTTGCGACCGGACTTATGGAGCGATATGAGCCGATGGACGACAAGCCGTCAACAAACGGAAAGCTGCGCCTTGTGCTGTATCCCCGCAACGAGTATGTCGTGCGCCGAATCATAGGCTCTCAACGGCCGCGTATAGCCGTTATATATGGCAGCGGACATATGCCCGGGATAAAATACTACCTGAAAAAACACGGCTTCCGCCAGACAAGGGGCTACAAGGCCGATAAACAACTGAAATGAAGGAGTTTGAAACATACACCCTGCCCAACGGAATAAAGGGCATACACCGGCGCGTGAAGAGCGCCATAACGCATTGTGCGTTGGTGATAAACGCCGGCAGCCGCGACGAACGGCGCGATGAGTACGGACTGGCCCACTTCACCGAACACGCGCTGTTCAAGGGTACGCGCAAGCGCAAGGCCTATCAGGTGAACTGCCGCCTCGAGAACCTCGGCGGCGAACTCAACGCTTTCACCACAAAAGAGGATACCACGATCCACGCCACAACGTTGCGCAGCGACTTCGCAAAGGCGGTAGAGCTCATCACCGACGTGGCGTTCGACTCGATATACCCCGAACGCGAACTGGCCAAGGAGCGCGAGGTGATCGTCGACGAAATCAACACCTACAAGGATTCGCCGTCGGAGATGATCTTCGACTCTTTCGAGGAGATGATTTTCGAGGGTTCGGAGCTCGGGCACAACATCCTCGGCACAAAGGCCGCGCTCGCGCGCCACGGCACAGAAGCCATACGCGCCTTTACCTCGCGGACATATACCGCCGACCAGATGGTATTCTCGTCAATAGGCAACTTCTCCGTAACCACTGCCCGCGACACGGCGGCACGGTACCTCGCCGAACGGCGTACACCGACACGCTCCTTCGAGCGCCACATACCCGCCGTAACACCCTCTTTCGAGAAGGTGATGAACAAACACACTCATCAGATACACTGCATCATAGGTGCACGCGCATACGACATAAACGACGAGCGGCGCGTACCGCTGTCGCTGCTGGTGAACATCCTCGGCGGCCCCTCGGCCAACTCGCTGCTCAACGTGCTGCTGCGCGAGAAGAACGGGCTGTCGTACAACATCGAAGCATCATATACGCCATACAACGACTGCGGGTTCGTTGCCATATACTTCAGTTCGGAGCACGACAACGCCGACCACTGCTGCGAACTCATAGCCGGACAGATCGGCATGATGCGCCGCGAGACACTTTCGGCACGCCGTCTGTCGATGGCAAAGAAGCAGTTTCTCGCACAAATGGCCATCTCGATGGAGAACAACGAGAGCTACATGCTCGGCGCAGGCAAAAGCCTGCTCATGCACGACGACATCGACACGCTCGAAGAGGTGTACCGCAAGGTCGCGGCCGTCACGGCACAGCAGATAACCGACGTGGCCAACGAAATATTCTCGTCGACATCGATGCTGATGTATAAATAGACAACCCCACCGCATAAATGGTAATGGACGACATCGAAAAATATGTCCGCGACCACTCGTCGCCAGAAGCGCAGCTGCTGCATGATCTCGACCGCGAAACCCACCTGCGCGTGTTGAACCCGCGCATGATCTCGGGACACATACAGGGCAAGCTGCTTGAACTGCTCGTCAGGATGTTGCGGCCACGCAACATCCTCGAGATAGGAACCTTCACGGGTTATTCGTCGCTATGCATGGCTGCGGGACTCGACGACGGAGGTTCGGTCGACACATGCGAGGTAGACGACGAACTGCAACCGCTGGCGCAGTCCTATTTCGACCGCTCGCCATACGGCAGCCGCATCCGCCTGCACATAGGTTCGGCGTTAGATATAGCGCCGCATCTGGACAAACGCTTCGACATGGTCTTCATCGACGGTGACAAGCGCGAATACCCTGCATATTACAATATGCTTTTCGACAACGGCCTCGTCGCAAGCGGCTCGGTGATCCTCGCCGACAACATACTGTGGTACGGCAAGGTGGTCCAACCCGTAGCGCACAACGACCGCCACACGCAGGCACTTCTGGAGTTCAACCGCATGGTCGCCGAAGACAGCCGTGTCGAAAACGTTATCCTGCCGTTGCGCGATGGTATAAACATAATACGGGTGAAATGACGCGCCGCAACCGCAGCCACACCGTCTCCAGCCATCGGGAACAGAAAACAAGCTACGATCCGATATGAAGAATTTTGCTTTTTCCCTCGCCGCCACGCTCCTGTTCGGGACAGCTCCGGCACAGACAGTATGGCACAATCCTCTCGAAGAGGATCAGTGCGTAATACAGAATCAGGGATTCGTGAAGGAGATAGGACACAGTTACGTCCGTCTTCCGGATCGGGCCCGCGAAAAGGTGCCGCAGGCCGTATGGAACCTGTCGCGCAACTCGTCGGGACTGGCCATCCACTTCTACAGCGACGCATCGCATATCGAGGTGCGCTACTCCGTCGAACAACGCCGCTCGATGGACCACATGCCCGCGACGGGAGTATCGGGCGTCGACCTGTATGCCATCGACAGCGACGGCGTAATGACACATCTCCCGGGGCAGTACTCCTTCCGTGATACGATAACATATACGTATGATGCCATAAAGTCAGACCGCAACCACAAAATGGGCTACGAATACCGTCTATACCTGCCCATGTACAACACGGTCAAATGGCTCGAGATAGGCGTACCGCATGGGGCGTCATTCAAGTTCGTGCCATGCCGCCGTGAGAAACCCATCGTCGTATACGGCACCTCGATAGCACAGGGCGGATGCGCCTCGCGGCCAGCGATGGCATGGTCAAACATCCTCGAACGCAGGATGGACCGTCCGGTGATAAATCTCGGTTTTTCGGGCAACGGCCGTCTCGACAAAGGGGTAATAGAGATGATAGGGGAGATAGATGCCGCGGCATACATACTCGACTGCTATCCCAACCTTACCGGATTCGAGAAACAGGAGGTGGTGCGCCGCACAGTGGATGCCGTGCGGTCGCTGCGTGCACGCCACTCCTCGACGCCGATCGTTGTCACCTCCTTCAGCGGCTATCCCGACTCGCATCTTATCGAAAGCCGCGCAGCGACGGAACAGCGCCTCGACGAGGCAGGGCGCGAAGCCATGCGTTTGATCGAAGAGGAGGGTATCGGCAACGTACATTACATCACGCCCGAACAGCTGTCCATGCCGGACGAGGCTACCGTCGACTATGTACACCTGACCGACATCGGCATGCAGCGCATGGCCGACACATACGAGACCGTACTGCGTAAGATGCTGCACGAGCCTTCAGGCGGCACGGTCACGACACATCCGGTCACACAACGCGGCGAACCCTTCATGTACGAATGGCGCGAGCGGCACACGGAGATACTCGAAATGAATGCGGCGGCAGCGCCCGAACGTGTCATAATAGGCAACTCGATCATAAACTATTGGGGCGGCGAACCCCTTGCCAAATCGCAGAACGGCCCTGAATCATGGGAGAGATATATGGCACCACGCGGGTTCCGCAACCTTGGTTTTGGCTGTGACCGTATAGAGAACGTATTGTGGCGCATATACCATGGCGAGATCGACGGCTTCAAGGCGCGGGAAGTGGTGCTGGCCATCGGTACAAACAACCTGTGGCGCGATGACGATGCCGAGATCGCACGCGGCATGGTACACCTCGTCAAGGCCATACGGGATCGCCAGCCCGATGCCGAGATCAAGGTCATGGCAATACTCCCGCGCCGCGACATGGAGCAGCGCGTAGCATCCGTAAACAAGGCCATTGCCGAGGCCCTCAAGCCGCTCGGCATAACACTCATCGACGCGGGCGGCGAACTGCTGGGGCGCGACGGAAAGATCGACGAGAGCTGTTTCCGCGACGGCCTGCATCCCAACGAAAAGGGCTACCGCAAGATCGTAAGGTACATCTGCCGATAGGCATACATTACATGAAACGAGCCGGTACGCCATACGGAAGTACCGGCTCGTTTCATGTAGGGAAAAAATCACTCTACGACCGTCAACGTATAATTGAGTTTTGTCTGCGGCCGTTCGAATTCGGCGTTCAACAAAGTAAGCGTATTACCGCCGCTGTCGTACTGGAAATTGAAGATTTCGCCATTATCGGCCACAAACTGCCAGACCGTAGCGTTGTCGTCGCCCGCCATGCCGCGCAGCGTATAACGACGTCCGCTGTAAGCATAAGACACGTCCCTGCCATCCTCCGCCTCTATATATGTCATCACAAGACGGAACGTACCGTCACCGCTGTGTTCGCGGCTGTGTACCGCGAGTGAATAACGTATACCCGGACACGACGCCGCAGGCAGCAGGCCCTCCCATCGGCGGCACACCATGTCGCCTGTCGACGTGTCGGCATCGGCATCAGGCTTGAGGGTAATCTCTCCGACGACAGCGTCCGGAATCGAGATATGTAGCGTAGCAATACCGTCAGCCCCCTGCTCCACCTTGCACGGCAGTGTATAGTCGGCCGCGCCCGACAATTCAAGCTCTTCTCCGTCGAACGTATAGTCGTACCATCCCGAGCGAAAGTAACCCCACGCTTCGTCGGCCATAATTTCAACCGTACCGTCATCCCAGAATGCGAACCTCGGCAACGTACCCGCGACGCTGTTCCACGCCTCCGACGCACTCTTCACCTTGCCGTCAAGAACAAAGTCGACAACTTCGTACTCGTTTTGCGGCAAAACACCGGCTCCTGCTCTGGCACGCACACATCCGAATACAAGAACCATCGCCGCCGTCAGCGGCAACACCGCGCCAAGGCGTAGAATGGAGGCTCGGCCTCCATTGAAAGATGTCATCATAACAAATCGTTTTTTTATGGTTTGACCCTTCAACCCGCAGGCTATATCCGGATTATAACCAAAGAGTTGTCGGAAAATAAGCATCCGATATTCATCCAAGCCGTATCCCAAGGCGAGCACGTCGCCGTCGGCCTCGTACTCCTGCACCTCGACCAAAAGCCGCGATGCCATACCCACGAACGGATTAACCCAAAACAAACACCGAAGTACCTCCAAGGCCAGCCTCTCCGCCGTATGGCGGTGACGGACATGGCTGCATTCGTGTGCCAGAACCTGCTCGCGATCCCTGCCGCCGATACCATCGTTTATGAAAACAGTACGGCCGAAAGTAAACGGCTCCTTAACCTCGTCGCTCACGGCGAGTACATAACCTGCACAGTCCGTACAACAGGCACGCCGGCGCAACCCGTATACGGCCTTCAAACGGCGACGGAAAAGATATGCATTCACCGCCACTCCAATACCGTACAAAACAGCCATGACAGCAAACACTGCCGAACGCTGTTCCTCTTGCGTGCTCGTCACATCAGACACGGCCGCCATTGTACCTGCCTCCGTATCGGCCGCATCCCGTATTGTCAGCATGCGGTATATAATATCTGTATGCGAAACCTTGGCAGAGGAAAAAGCAGAAGTATAAACAGGGATCTCAAATGCCGGAATCATCGTCGCTGCGAACATCGACACCACGATGTAGATCCGCGCTGCACGATGTGGTATTCGCCTTTCGAAAAGCACCTTGTACAACGCAACGAAAAGAGCGCTGCACAACACCACCTCGAGCATATATATCAGGCCGTTCATCGCTTCTCCCTTTTAAGCATCTCGATTATAGCATCAGTCTCCTCGACCGAAATAGAACGCCGCGACGCCAGAAACGACACAAGCCGCTCGGCCGAGCCGCCGAAAAACATGTCCAACACCGACGACATGAAACCATGCGTGTAGGTATCGCGGTCGACCGTAGGGTAGTACTCATAGCTCTTGCCATAGGCCCGATGGGCGACGAAACCTTTCTTCTCCAGTATGCGGATTATGGTCGACACGGTATTATAGGCCGGTTTGGGGTCTGACAGCTCGGCCAACACGTCGTTGACAAAGCCGCCGCCGCGATCCCACAAAATACGCATTATCTCCAATTCGGCCTTCGTCAGCTCCCGCGGCCGCTGTCTCAGTCTCTCTCCCATAGTTCAGATTAGGTTATTTGCGCTATTCAACATATCTCGGACTTCTTTGCCTTCCGATCGTATGTACAAATGTACAACTATTTTTTTAGTCACACAACTATTTTATTAGTTATTTATCAAAAAAAAAAAAAAACGACTCGGCAAAGCAGGGCATTGGAATCCGGCCCGTATAGAAAATACTAAACTAGCGGCAAAACCAACGACATACACGAAAAGCGGCCGCCCTTACAAAAGGGCAGCCACAGCAAAATACTCAAGAATATTATGTCAGACGAGTTTCAACTCACGCTTGATGCGCTCGATCTTGGCATCGAGGGCGGCCAGAACCGCGTCGTACCCATCGACCGAAGCAAGATGTTCCTTCACACCGAAATAGAACTTGATCTTGGGCTCCGTACCCGAAGGGCGCACAGAGACTATGGTACCGTCGGCCGTGATCCACTGCAGCACGTTGCTCGACTCCTGCTCGATAGGTTTGCGGGCACCCGTGCGTACATCCAGTTCCTCGAGCGTCTTGTAATCGCGTACCGTAACGACATCCGAGCCCGCCAGCTGCGCAGGGTGCTTCTTGCGGAACTCAACCATCATGCGCTGTATCTCCTCGGCGCCGTCCTTGCCCTTGCGCACCACAGAGACGAGCCCCTCGCGGTAGAACCCGTACTTCACATATAGCTGCTGTAGCCATTCGTACAATGTAAGGCCCATAGTATCCTTGGCCCACGCCGCAGCCTCTGCCGCCAGAGAGCATGCCGACACGGCATCCTTGTCGCGAACATAGTCGCCTGCGAGGTATCCGAAACTCTCCTCGCCGCCGCCGATATATTTGGCTTTGCCTTCATTCTCGCGGATGATGCGGGCTATGTATTTGAATCCAGTAAGGCAGTCGTAACACTTGACACCAAAGCTGTCGGCAACGGCATTGGCCATAAGCGACGTCACGATGGTCTTCACGACATACTGGTTACCGTCGAGTTCGCCGCGCTCGGCCCAGCGCGTAAGCTGGTAGCTCATCAGCAGCACAAGCGTCTGATTGCCGTTCAGCAGAACATACTCTCCCTTGCCGTTACGCAACGCCACGCCTATACGGTCCGAATCGGGGTCGGTTGCAAGCACCAGATCGGCCCCCTCGCGACGGCCCAAATCTATGGCCATCGACATGGTCTTGCGCTCCTCGGGATTGGGCGACTCGACAGTGGGGAAGTTGCCGTCGATAACGGCCTGCTCGGGCACCATTATTATATTGGAGAAACCGAAATTGCGCAGCGAAGCCGGTACAAGACGCATACCGGCTCCGTGCAGCGGCGTGTAGACGATCTTCATGTCATGATACTTGGCCACGCTCTCGGGCGAGAGCTGCACGTCGCGCTTTATGCGGTCGATATATATACGGTCGAACCCTTCTCCCAGAATCTCGATATTCGAGGCATTGGCGCCGGTAAGCACCTGCGCATTGTCGGTGATCTTCTCAACCTCGGCGATGATATTCGTATCGTGCGGCGCCGTCACCTGCGCACCGTCGTTCCAATAGGCCTTGTAACCGTTGTACTCCTTGGGGTTGTGCGAAGCCGTGATCACCACTCCCGAGTGGCACTTGAGCTCACGTATGGCGAAACTCAACTCGGGGGTCGGACGCAACGCGTCGAACAGGTAGACACTAAAGCCGTTCGAAGCGAAAATATCGGCCACACGCTCTGCGAACATACGCGAATTGTTGCGGCTGTCGTGAGCTACGGCGACACGTATCGCCTCGCCCGCAAAATTCTTCTTCAGGTAATTCGCAAGGCCCTGCGTCGCCGTGCCAACTGTATAAATGTTCATACGGTTGGTTCCCACGCCCATAATGCCGCGCAAACCGCCAGTACCGAATTCGAGATCCTTGTAGAAGCTCTCGGTCAACTCTTTTTTATCATTATCGATCAGGAACTTAACCTGTGATTTTGTCGCCTCGTCATAATCGCCGCCGAGCCATTTTAAGGCTTTCGACATGACGATTGAGTCCAATTGGTCTGCCATCTTTCTATAAGGTTTAGTTATAATTAATGTTCGGTACATACCGATTTCTGATATGCAAAAATACTGCTTTTTTTTCGAATATTCAATATCAGAGACTTAAAATGGAGGGTGCAAAAAAGCCCTGTTTGTCTATATATAAAAAAAAATAAAAAACAATAGCACCGGCAATTTATTTTAACAAATTTATTCACAACTTTGTGGTGCCGAACAAAGAACTCATCCCGAACGTTGCGAACAGACAAAACGCGGTTCCCATGAGGTACCGCAGGGTCCAAATTCGCTTCTGCCGGAGCCAAGAACCTCTGTTCGGATAACGGACAAGACAGACAATTTGTTGTGCTACGATGATCGACTCTCGACATAATAACGACGTATGGCAGGCTTGCCTGAACCGTATCAAGGAACAGACCTCGCAGGAGGAGTTCTCAAAATGGTTCGCACCCATCATACCTCTAGAATTCGACGGCACTAACCTCCGCCTGAAGGTCCCAAACGAGAGCTACGTCACACATATCGAGAAAAACTACCTGAAGTTCTTCTCACAGATAATATACCAGATATACGGCCAGCAGACACGCCTGTTCTATGCCGTGCCCAGCGTCGAGGAGAAGATGCCCGTGTCGGCCTCCGCCGACACCACGGCCATATCGCAATTCAGCACCCGAACCGACACGGCAAATATCAAGAACCCGTTCGTCATACCGGGCCTGAAGAAGATAACAATCGACCCGCAGCTGAACCCCAACTACACCTTCGCCAACCATATCGAAGGCGAGTGCAACCGTCTGGCCCGTTCCGCGGGCATGACTGTGGCGCTCTCACCCGGGTCATCACCGTTCAACCCTCTTTATATATATGGGGATTCGGGTCTCGGCAAGACACACATCGTGCAGGCCATAGGCCACGAGGTACGCGAGCGGCATCCAGAACTGCAGGTCCTCTATGTCTCGACAAACAAGTTTCAGGCACAGTTCCAGACTGCATACAAGAACGGCGAAATCACCGACTTCATCCGCTTCTACCAGATGATCGACGTACTGATAATCGACGACATACAGGAGCTTACGGGCAAGGCCGGCACGCAAAACGCCTTCTTCAACATATTCAACCACCTGCAATTGGCCGGAAAGCAACTGATCCTCACCTCCGACAAGCCCCCCGTCGAGCTTAAGGATATAGAGCAGCGGCTCCTCACCCGTTTCAAGTGGGGTCTCTCTGCCAAGATCGACACGCCCGACTACGAAACA
The DNA here is from genome assembly GCA_944320685.1 of uncultured Alistipes sp. Lineage (GTDB taxonomy): Bacteria > Bacteroidota > Bacteroidia > Bacteroidales > Rikenellaceae > Alistipes. The sequence continues at coordinate 28,315 of CALUIK010000006.1, read as the reverse complement.
AAGGTGAAGATCATCAAGGTGAAGGCAGGGCGTATGAATGTCAATATCTCTGACGAGGTGGTGAACTACCTGGCGGAGAACATCTCGGCCAATATCCGCGAGATCGAAGGCGCCCTCTCGTCACTCGTGGCCAACGCCTCGTTCCTCGGGCGCCGCATATCCACCTCCTTGGCAAAGGAGGTGCTGAAGGTGTACGTGCAGCTCAACCAAAAGGAGATATCGATAGGGCACATCACCGAAACAGTATGCCGTTACTTCGACATCGACGAGGAGAGCTTCAATTCATCGAAACGTACGCGCGAGGTGGCACAGGCACGACAGATAGCCATGTATCTGGCAAAACAACACACCAAAGCGCCGCTCGCGGCCATTGGCGCCGCCATCGGAGGACGCAACCATGCCACGGTACTGCACTCATGCAAGGCCGTGACCAACATGATCGAGACCGACAAGGTCTTCAAGGGACAGATCGAGGAGATCGAGAAACTCATCCTCGGCAAGTAACCGCCACAACATCCCTGCCCGAGATGGAGCCGAGAGATAGGGGGGGGTGGATAGGGCAAGAGGACACGATCATGCATGCCGACGAACAGCGCCCGTTATCTGAAAGTCCGTACTCATATGACAAACGAAACTACAGAACGTTGCATAAAGGCACTTACGCGCAACGGGTTCGATGTGCGCACGGCCGCCACGGCCGCCGGAGCGGGAACGATTATACGTTCCATTATCGGCGAGCTACAACCCGCAAGCATATCCTTCGGCGACTCGATGACCCTCCACGCTACCGGCACCGTCGCTTGGCTGCGCGAACAAACCGAGATACCATTCATAGACACATTCGAGGCGGGAGTACCGTTCCGCGACCTCATAGAACGCCGCCGCGAGGCCCTTACGTGCGGATTGTTCCTAACAGGCATAAACGCAGTATGTGCCGACGGCTCGCTGCACTGGCTCGATATGATAGGCAACCGCATCGCCCCCATAGCCTTCGGACCGCGAAAGGTGGTGCTCGTAGCCGGCCGCAACAAGATCGTCTCCACGCAGGAGGAGGCCTATGCACGCATACGCGAAACGGCTGCACCGCAGAATGTCGCACGGCATGAGGGGTTCAAGACACCTTGCGCAGTAACGGGGCGCTGCCACGACTGCGCTTCGCCGCAACGCATCTGCAACGAACGCCTCATACTGCACAAGTGCCACCCGAAGGGACGCATAACCGTGATCCTAATAGACGAGGAGCTTGGATTATAATACCGCCGCAACAACCTTAAACCATGAACCACGTTTATTATTACAAGAAGCTGCGGATAATACTCATAACATTTATCGCGGCACCGGCGATGATAGCCGCGTCACTTTATGTCACATCCATTCCGAGTGGCATAATGACCAAATTGATAGGGTATATTGGGGTGGCCTTCTTCGGCCTGTGCTTCATCATCGGCCTGCGCAACTTCCTGCGCGGCTCGTTCCGCCGCGAGGTACTTGTACTGACACCGGCATCGCTCACGATAAACTCTCCCTCACAAGTATGTTACAAGCTTCCGTGGAGCGATATAAACGGATTCGAAAGGGTAGACATCGCACGCGAGCACATGCTCGTCATACACCTGCACGACGTGCAGCGGTTCATCGAGCAAAACAGCGGCACAGCCTTCGGCCGCATACTGATGAAAGCCAACACCTGCTGTGTCGGTTCGCCATGCTCTATCGCGCTGAACAACATCGACGCAGACGAGGATGAGATAATGCACATACTTGAACAATACCTAACACGATACAGCCGCAAGGCCGCCCCCGAGGATGGACCAGCCCAAGATTGAACGCATGCTGCGTCTGATGAAGATGCTCACGGCAAACACGCTCTACACGGTGGATGACATCGCCGAGCGGCTGGGCATGTCGCGCCGCACGGTGTACCGCTACATAGACACTTTCCGCGATGCGGGCTTCGTCATCAAGAAGAGCAACGGCATAATACGCCTCGACAAAGAATCGCCGCACTTCAAGGATATCTCGCAGTTGGTGCACTTCACCGAAGAGGAGGCCGTCATCCTCAAGCGCGCCATCGAAAGTATCGACGATACCAATCTTCTCAAACAGAACCTCAAACGCAAGCTGTACTCGGTATACGACAACAAGATTCTTGCCGATACCATCGTCCGCGGCGACAACGCCTCGAACGTGCGCAACATCGTGGAGGCCATCGAGCAGAAGCGTCAGGCCGTGCTGCACGACTACCGTTCGTCCCACGGTTCGGCCGTGCGCGACCGGTATGTGGAACCCTTCGCCTTCACCACAAATTATGTTCAGGTATGGTGCTACGACACCGAAGACGGAGTCTGCAAATTGTTCAAGACGGCACGCATAGGGTCGGTGACAGTAACCGACGACCCGTGGCGGAACGAAGGCGCACACGTAAAGGGCTTCGTCGATATATTCCGCATGAACGGCACACGCCGCCTGCACATACGCCTCGCCATGGGTATCATGGCCCGCAACCTGTTGCTTGAGGAGTACCCCTTGGCGGAACAGCACGTCACACCGTTGCCCGACGGCCGCTGGCTTCTGGACACCGACGTGGCGGACTATGCCGGTGCGGCACGTTTTGCGGTAGGGTTGATGGACGACATTGAAATCGTCGAATCACCCGAGTTCATACAATACATCAACGATTACGTCCGACGTTTCTGGCCGTCGGCGGCCGATAACACACTCACGGAAAAGTAATAACGGCTGTCGGCCTATACGTTTCCAATTAAATCAATTGACAGTGGACACCGCCCGCAGTCAATTATGCCTCCGCGCCAGTCATACGCCACGGGAAACTGTCCAGGCCGACTTTACGCCCATCGAAGCAGAAAAAAACAACGAATCCGCATTTGTGTCACAAGTTGTCACACAGCCACCGTTACTTTGCACTACGAAACCAAATCTAACGGAGTGTTTAACCGTAAAAAACTTACGACCATGGGAATCGCCTACAAGATCCGGTGCCAACATTGCAACACGGAATTCGACTACTGCGAAGATCAATCATTCGGCATGCTGCCTCGCTGCGTAGGGTGCGAGAGTTACGTCGAGATGGAGCGTCCGATACGCTGTCCGGCTTGCCATAAAAGGCTCAATACCTCGCAGGAGGAGTTCGACCGACAGGTGCAGACCGTCATGATGTGGGATTAAAAAATGTGTACGGAATTTCGGTATTCGGGGAAAAATACGTAACTTTGGATTATTATAACCCTTAAAATCCGCTGTTATGACCAGACTCAAGGCGGGAGATCCTGCCCCCGATTTTACAGCTGCGACGCAAGACGGTCAGACTCTATCGCTTGCCGACCTTCGAGGCATGCGCACGATACTGTATTTCTACCCCAAGGACAACACATCAGGCTGTACGCTCGAGGCCAAAAGCCTGCGCGACGGCAAGGCCGAACTCGCCCGCAGGGGCTACCGCATCGTCGGCGTCAGCCCCGACAGCGAACGCTCGCACCGCAACTTCTGCGACAAGCACGAGCTGAACTTCACTCTGCTGGCGGATACCGACCACGCGATATGCGAGGCTTACGGCGTATGGGTCGAGAAGTCGATGTACGGCCGCAAATACATGGGCGTGGCGCGCACAACATTCATCATAGACGAGCAGGGACGCATCGACCGAATATTCGAAAAGGTCGACACAAAGAACCACTACACGCAGATTATAAACGAACTGGACAAAAACGAATAACATTACAACAAAATATGGCAACCGAAAAGACACAGGTCAACCCCGATAAGCTCAAGGTGCTTAACGCGGTGATGGAAAAGATAGAGAAGGACTTCGGCAAGGGCTCGATCATGCGTATGAGCAGCGACTCGGTAACGGATGTCCCCGTAATCCCGACAGGTTCGATAACCCTCGACATGGCTCTCGGCGTGGGCGGATACCCCAAAGGGCGCGTGATAGAGATCTACGGCCCCGAATCGTCGGGCAAGACGACACTGGCCATACATGCCATAGCCGAGGCGCAGAAGGCGGGAGGCATCGCAGCCTTCATCGACGCCGAGCACGCCTTCGACAGCTTCTACGCCCAGAAATTGGGCGTCGACGTCGACAACCTGCTCATCTCGCAGCCCGACAACGGCGAGCAGGCGCTCGAGATCGCCGACTCGCTCATCCGTTCGAGCGCCATCGACATCATAGTCATCGACTCGGTGGCGGCCCTTACGCCCAAGGCAGAGATCGAGGGCGAGATGGGCGACTCGAAAATGGGACTTCAGGCACGCCTCATGTCTCAGGCACTGCGCAAACTCACGGCAAGCATCTCTAAGACCAAGACCGTCTGCATATTCATCAACCAGCTGCGCGACAAGATAGGCGTCGTGTACGGCAACCCCGAGACAACCACGGGCGGCAACGCGCTGAAGTTCTACGCCAGCGTCCGCATCGACATACGCCGCGCCTCCATCATCAAGGACGGCGAAGAGCAGCTCGGTACGCGCACCAAGGTCAAGGTGGTGAAAAACAAGGTGGCCCCTCCGTTCAAGAAGGCCGAATTCGACATCATGTTCGGCGAGGGCATCTCGAAAATAGGCGAGATCGTGGACCTCGGCGTCGACTACGGCATCATCCGCAAGGCAGGCTCGTGGTTCTCATACGGCGAGCAGAAGATCGGGCAGGGCCGCGATGCGGTGAAGGAGTTGCTCAAGAACAACAAGGAACTTTGCGACGAGATCGAAGGCAAGGTGCGCGAAGCGATGAAAACTCAAAAATAGGCAAGTATGAACTATACTGCGGAGGATGAGAAGCTCATCGAGAGCAAGTGGGCCGATTTGATGGAATCGTGCAAGAAGATATGCAAGAAGGAGGAGGACTGGACCTTCATAAAACGAGCATTCTTCCTTGCCAAAGAGGCCCATCAGGGGGTACGGCGCCGTTCTGGCGAGCCGTACCTCCTGCATCCAATCGCAGTGGCCAAGATCGTGGTAGACGAGATCGGCCTCGGTGTCAAGTCGGTCGTCGCCGCCCTGCTGCACGACGTGGTTGAGGATACCGACTATACGGTGGAGGACATAGAACACATCTTCGGTCACAAGATCGCCACCATGGTCGACGGCCTGACGAAGATGTCGGGCGTATTCAACGCCGACACGTCGCTTCAGGCCGAATATTTCCGCAAGGTGCTGCTCACGCTCTCGGACGACGTGCGCGTCATCCTGATCAAGATCGCAGACCGCCTGCACAATATGCGTACACTGGGCTCCATGCCCCAAAACAAGCAGATCAAGATCACCAGTGAGACGATCTACCTCTTCGCGCCGCTGGCTTACCGGCTCGGCCTCTACGCCATAAAGACCGAGCTCGAAGACCTCTGCATGAAATACCGTTTCCCCAAGGAATACGAGGAGATCACGCGCCAGATCAACGAGGCCTCGGAGGCCCGCGAGGAGTATATCCGCAAATTCTGCGCCCCCATATCGGCGGCACTCGACCGCAACGGCATAAAATACGAGATATCGGGACGTGTGAAAAGCGTATATTCGATATGGACGAAGATGATGCGTAAGCAGATCCCGTTCTCGGAGATATACGACCTGTTCGCCATACGCATCGTCTTCCAACCGCTGGAATTCCCGTCGGAGAAGACGCAGTGCTGGCAGATATACTCGTCGATAACCGACATATACACCCCCAAGCCCGACCGCCTGCGCGACTGGATCAGCATACCCAAGGCCAACGGCTACGAGGCGCTGCATTCGACCGTCATGGGACCCGACGGTATCTGGGTCGAGGTGCAGATACGCACGCAGCGCATGGAGGAGATCGCCGAAAGGGGATTCGCCGCACACTGGAAGTACAAGCATGCCACCATCTCGCACGACGAGGACGAGTTCGACAAGTGGCTCAAGAAGATACGCGCGGCGCTGGACAGCCCGACGGAGAACGCCGTCGACTTCCTCGACAACTTCAAACTCTCGCTCTACACCTCCGAGGTCGCGGTCTTCACGCCCAAGGGCGAGGCACGACGCCTGCCGTACGGAGCCACGGCACTCGACTTCGCGTACGACGTACACACCAAGATAGGCAATACGGCCATAGGCGCAAAGATCAACCACAAGATAATGCCCCTGACCACGCAGCTCAACACGGGCGACCAAGTGGAGATCATCACGTCGGACTCGGCCAAGCCAAAGGCCGAGTGGTTGGAGTTCGTCCTCACGTCAAAAGCCAAGCAGGCCATAAAAAGCTACCTCAAACGCGAGCAGGAGCACAACATACAGAGAGGCATGAAGCTCCTCGACGAGAAACTTGCCGAACTGAACATTACGCCCAACGGCCGTGTCATACGCAAATTGATCGCCGCCTACGACAGCAGTACCAAAGAGGAGTTGTACACGAAAATCGGAGCCGGAATAATCTCGCTCGACAATCTGGAGAAGGTGGTCAAATCGAACGCAAAGAACAAACTGCTGAAGTTCTGGACACTCTTCATCAAGAACAACGAGGAGGATGCGGACGATGACACCGACACGACACAGGAGCAGAAAGAGGGTAACGCACAGCAACCGGCGCAGGAAACCCCGACATTCGTCATAGCCGACTGCTGCAAGCCCATCCCGGGCGACAGCGTCGTTGGCTTCAAGGACCCCATAACGCACCAGATAATCGTGCACAAGGCCTCGTGCGACGAACTCAACCGCCTCGCATCACAGCACGGAGAGTGCATCATGAAGGAGGAGATACAGTGGTCGCAGTGTAAAAAGTTGTCTCCGTTGTCGAAGATCGAGATTCTCGGCATCGACCGCATGGGGCTGCTGCTCGATCTGGCAAACGTGGTCACCAATGACTTCAGCATCAACATGCGCGAGGTTAACATACAGTCGCACGACGGAATCTTCGAAGGGACGATGAGCCTGTACGTACGCGACGCCGAAAGCCTCAACGCCCTGCTCGAACGCCTGCGACGGATAAAGGGCATGGAAACCGTAAAACGAGTAATAAACTAACCGCCAATGGACAATATATGGATAGTACTGCTCATTTTGGGAGCCGTCATATCGCTCACGCAGAAGAGCCCGAAACGGCATCCGCAGCAGGAACCCGAGGATGAGGATACCGCCCGGGAACTGCGGAAACAGCTCGAGGAGATATTCGGCCGCCGCGAGGAACACCATTCGGCACCGCGCCCCACAGCCACGCCGAAAACCTCACCGGCCAGATCCGACGCCATGCCGCAAACTCCGCCGCCGTATCCCGCAACCGAAACGAAGACGGCTGCCTCCGGCCCATCAATGTCATCGGAAGCGCATATGTTGAACGCAGCCGACAGGCATGTACGCGACACCTCGCACCGCAACAAATCCATGACGGAGGCTTCGGCACGGCGTCAGCTGCAGACGGAAAATAACGACATATCCCCGCAACGGTATGCCGCAGCGACGTCAGCAACCACACACCATAGCGACAGCGAACTGGAGCGCATAATCGGGGAGTTCGACATGGAACGAGCCGTAATATACTCCGAGATTCTCAAACCTAAATACGAAGAGTATTGAAAAACATACGGTTATACGGTTGCCAATATGTAAGGAGATGATGTCGGCATCTCGCCGGAACCGCAATGGTGATATGGAATATTTGGCCATATATAAGACCGTAGATGCTCACCCACGACGGCCGGCATCCGGGGCGCCGCAAACGCATATAATTATGACGCCCCGATTCGCTACAGACGCCAGCACGACACAGGTTACGTAGGGTAAAAACCACAAAACGTACATAATGAACATATACTTGAAATAACAGATAAACAAACACGACATGGCAACGATATTCTCAAAGATCATTGCAGGGGAGATTCCCAGCTACAAAGTAGCAGAAGACGAAAACTACTACGCATTCCTCGACATCAATCCGCTTGCAAAAGGGCACACGCTCGTGGTCCCCAAAAAGGAGGTGGACTATATTTTCGACCTCGACGACGAGACGCTCGCCGGCATGACAGTATTCGCCAAGAAAGTCGCGCACAAAATCCGCAGCTATTCAGGATGTAAAAAAGTCGCAATGGTGGTGCTCGGCCTCGAAGTTCCGCATGCACACATACATCTTATACCGATGAACAGCGAAAAGGATGTTGATTTTTGTGCCGAGAAATTGAAATTATCTTCAGACGAGTTCGCGCAAATAGCTCAAGCCATATCGGCCAGTCAGGAGTAAGCACGACATATCATATTGAAAACCAACTGGGTAACATATTCAATGTTACCCAGTTTTGTTTTTAACATAATATTGTGTCCGTATGCGTTTTTTAACAAATGTAATTCCGTACAATAGGGAATAGAAAATTCTGCCTTAAGGAGGAAAGCGCATGGTTTTACAAATGTAAACATCAATGCGTTTTTACATTTGTAAAGTGGCCCTATGTTTACATAATTAACGATAGGGGAGCGGGAATCATTGTTTACTGTTACATCGGTAAAACCACGAGAGGCATCGGTAATTGACCTCATCAGGAAGAAACGAGACGGTGTTAAAATACTAAATTACTAATTGATATTAAATTCATAATCAGATATTTATATACAAACACCTCAACACGAACATGCATACAAACGCGTCATGAATGGCAATTGGCGCAAAAAAGCCTGCGCCGGGCATTAATCGCACATTAACAATCTATATACCAGCATATTATATATATTAAAATAAAGTAATACATCAATACAATTGATCGGGTGTTTTTAACCTAATATTTGTCATTACAGATGTAAACAAATTAGCCACAATGTTTATAGTTACATTTGTACAGAAGCGGCTTGTTTACAAAAGAAAAAAGTGTTATTTTTGTAAAAACATCGGTTATGCGTGAAAAATTGCTCAATTTGATGCGAAGCGAGGGACTGACGTCAAGCCGCCTTGCAGAACTGCTCGGTATCCAACCATCGGGAATATCCCATATCTTGTCCGGACGAAACAAACCGAGCTTCGACTTCGTGCAGAAGATCCTCCGCCGCTTTCCTGCCGTCAGCCCCGATTGGCTGCTGCTCGACCAAGGCCCGATGTACCGCGAAAAAAGCGATACTGCCGCAACGGCACCAGAGCCGGCAGTATCATCGCGCCCGGCACCTCTGCTCTTCGCAGATACCTCCGTGGCAGAGCATTCGACAGAAACAACACCCCCTGCGGCAGCCAAACCGTACGGGATGGGCTCTGGAAATGATATTGCAGCGGCCACAGCGGACAACATCGCGCATCGCGGGAATGTGAAACGCATAATCGTCCTCTTTGACGACCATACCTTCGAAAGCTATAATCCCTCACGGTAACGGCGCAACTGTAATCGGCAAATGCCATTGCATTGTATTGCGAGAACGGGAGCACAATTTAACATAATTGGCGATTCTTAACCGAGAAAAATATGGGACAAAGGAGGGGTATTGTACGGCCAAGCGCCATATGAGATATTTCTGTTGCACGGAGGCCCGGGAGCTACAGGCTACAGGCTACAGGCGGCCATTGGCCGAGTTGCTCATTAACAACGGAAACAATGCCGTCGGATCCCGAAATAGGAACCGTGCACGACATTGTCGAGGCTATGCAGTCACGGTCCGGCGTCGACTTGCTCGTAGACGAGCTTCACTGTCAAATATCACAATATGCGAGCCCGTCATCCCGCGTCGTACTGATAGGACATTCGTGGGGCGCATGGCTGGCGACGATATATGCGGCGCACTATCCCCAATCGTTACGCCGCATAATTCTCATTGGGACTCCTCCAGCGATAACGTAGACGCCATACCATACATCAACGACATTCCGTTCGACGACAATGCATATGCTGCCGTATGGGCCGAAGCGCAAGCCATACGCAGCCGTAATGAGTGACGTTCAATATTATTAAGTAATATAAAGACGCCAGCGACTATCATCCACGGCGATCACGACCCGCATCCGGTCGAGGGTGTCACCTTCCCAATGACCGATGCCGGCATCGCATGCGATGTACGCATACTGCCGCGATGCGGCCATACGTCGTTTCGCGAGCGCCACGCCGCTCGCGAATTCAAAAGGATCCATCTCGAAATCATTGCATAAGTGACAACGAGAAGGCCATCCAAAGTCGTACAGGCCATATATTCCTCAATCGCACGGGAAGCATTGTTTTGATGTAATATTTCCATTATGTTAAATAAATGCGAGTAATTAAACCTATTAATCCCTATCGAGAAATATTATCTTACAAACTCCGTGCATGCATGGAAATCCTTGTCTCATGATTGTACGCAACCTTGATCCCTGCATAATTTAACATACAGGAAGACAAGCAATACCTTGAAACCATCGCGCTGCGACATGCGTCACGGATAACGGCTATGCGACAGACGTCGGCAATAAGATTTTCAAGAAAGGAAAATCACAACGCCTTCAACATGCAACATATTGATACACATTGTATTATATATTACAACCGTCTTATAACGCGGCACGGATTGCCTACGGCAACGCAACGCGGCGGTATGTCATGCGTTACAACGCTGCCGGCACCTATGGTGCTACCGTCACCTATAGTCACCCCGGGCAGGATGATACTGCCGCCGCCGATCCACACATTGCTGCCGACGACCACAGGAGCCGTACGCGACCGCCAGAAATTGCTTTCGCGCGAGAGCCGTTCATCGGGATCCGTCGGATGGAACACCGTATATATGTGTACCCCGGGGCCGATGCCCGAACGGTTCCCTATCGTGATGGTATTGCAATCGAGAAACACACAGTTCATATTTATCTCGACATTGTCTCCCAAATATATATTCTCGCCATAATCTACAAAAAACGGCGCCGCTATCCATACATTCGCGCCACGCCTGCCTACCAAGCGGTCCAACAGCCCGTCAAGGCGCTGCATATCGCTCGAAGCTGTCGTATTGTATTCCTGCTGCAGGCGCTTTGCCTCATGCCAACGGGCGAGAAGCTCGGCATCTCCGCAATCATAATATTCACCGGACAGCATTTTTTCCTTTTCGCTCATCTTCGATGTAAACTTTTATTTTATCACAGCAATCCGTACACTTCTCGTATTAGTGCAAAACCACCACCTATCGCATCACGGCACCGGCGCTCTTTTCAAGTTCCAGCATCATGCGTTTGGCCTCCATGCCGCCAGCATATCCGACAAGACGTCCGTCACTTCCTATGACACGGTGACACGGCACAAATATAGAGACCGGATTCGCCCCTACTGCGGCGGCCACGGCACGTACTGCGCTCCGCCTGCCGGCACGTTCGGCCATATCGCGATACGACACGGTCACGCCATAGGGTATCCCTAGAAGAGCCTCCCACACCATACGGCGGAATTCCGTCCCGAACAGCAGCAACGGTACGTCGAACGACATACGCCGCCCCGAAAAATATTCATCCAACTGTACTGCGGCCATCCGCGTCGTCTCCGACGGAGCCACTACATAATCCGCACCCGACAGCCGTTTCAACACGGCATCCGTCTCTGCGCGCTTCGGTTTGGCCGCCCAATCGCACAGGCATAGCCTTCCATCCATCGAACCGAGCAGAAGATCCCCGCACGGAGAGCTGTAAATTTCAGTATGTATTATGTTCGAACCACTCATGACACTGCGGGTTAAGCCCGAAAGCAAAAGTCCGGACTCACCCGAGACTCGGACCGTAATATTCATATTTGGTATAAAGATATAAAATTGCAACCGAAACCCGCCGGTTTTCGTAATAAAAACGGCCAAAAGCTACCGTAATAATGGTCATTTTCAGTTTTATTTTCTATTTTTGTATCGGGAAGCGTACGGCCAAGCGGCTTTCGAACCGCGCGAACAGCATAATGCTGCCGATAAGCGATAAGGCCCGACACCGGACGGACGCATACAAACGAAAAACGTGCAAGAACTTGAAGATTCCGATTCGACATATCAACACATTGTCCGTAGCCGCCGCAGTCGCGTTTTTTTTCGTATACACATACGCATCGGGATACGGAGCGGGACACGTCGCCGACAGTGCCGTCGGGTCCGGCCTTCAACAGGTCCCTCCATCGACACTCGACGTGATATACGAACGTACAGACTGCGGCCGCAGCGACTTTCTCCACCTGCATGTCGACACCGTATATAACAGCCGCGGCAAAGGATTCTTCCACATGAGGCCATCGTGCAGCCGCAAGATGGCATTACGCCGGTTCGACGGGGAGTACTGCCCTGCCGACATTGACCCTCAGGCTTGCTTCGTGGCCAACGCCTCGACATCCTCGCCGTGGCACGATACGGGCGCGACACGCCGCATAATGGGTTATGAATGCCGTTGCGCCGAGGCATCTTTCAACGGCCGTACATGGCATGTATGGTACACCGACCTCCTGCCCCACTGCACCGCCGGGGCCGTCCCGACAGACGACATGAAGGGACTGATACTCGAGGCATGCACCACGCAGGAGGGAGGCTATTCTCTGAAGGCAAGGTATATAGCGCAAAAGACAGGATAATGCACGGGATGGATAACTATGACAAATACACCGGCTTATACAACTACTTTAACACAATAAACACTATGAAGAAAATTCTATCCGTGATCGCAGTTGCCGCGATAACCGCAGGAGCCGCGACATCGTGCCAGCAGCACAACATGCTCACCGCAGCCGAGGAGGCCGACGGCTGGCAGCTTCTCTTCAACGGCGAAAACCTCGACGGTTGGCGCGACTACAATGGCGACTCGCTCACCAACGGCTGGCGTGTTGTAGACGGCTGCATACAGGCATCGGGCGAGGGAGGCGATGCCTCGGGTTATATCGTAACCGACAAGAAATACGCCAACTTCGAGCTGGTATGGGATTGGAAACTCACTCACGGCGGTAACAGCGGCATGCTCTACCACGTGGTCGAGAACCCCAAATTCCCCGTACCGTATGTTACGGGGCCCGAGTATCAGCTCATCGACAACGAAGGCTGGGAGGAGGTCAACACCCCCGCCAAACTCGAGGAGTGGCAGAAGCTGGGCGTCGACTACGCCATGCACCTGCCCGACTACGAGAAGATGCACGTAAATCCCGTCGGCGAATGGAACACGTCAAAGATCGTTTTCGACAACGGCCATGTGGAGCATTGGCTCAACGGCGAGAAGATCCTTGAGTTCGAAGCATGGACCGACGATTGGTTCGCCAAGAAAGCCAGCGGCAAATGGGGCGACGCCACCGAGTACGGTCTTGCGCACGAGGGTGTCATCTGCCTTCAGGACCACGGCGATCCCGCCTCGTTCCGCAACATCAAGATCAAGGAACTGCCCCGCAAGGCCGGCAAGACGGTAGACCTGTTCAACGGCAAGGACCTCACGGGCTGGGAGCTCTTCGGCAGCATGCGCGTATCGGTTGACGGCGAGGGCAATCTCGTTACTGAAAACGGCGAGGATCTGCGCTACGGTTACCTCGGCACACGCGAATACTACGACGACTTCGATCTGACAGTAGAGTTCAAGCAGGTCACTAACGGTAACTCGGGCCTCTTCTTCCATTCGTTCGTCGAGGGCGGCTACAAGAACAACATCGTCAACGGCTGGCAGTGCGAAGTCGCTCCCAAGGGCAACGACACGGGCGGAATATACGAGTCTTACGGACGCGGCTGGCTCGTACAGATACCCGACGAGAAGGAGACGATCCTCAAGGAGGGCGAGTGGAACATGCTCCGCCTGCGCGTTGAGGGCGGCAAGGTGCAGACATGGCTCAACGGCGAGGCCATGGTCGACATCGAGGACGAACTCATCGGCAAGACCCCGGGCCGCATCATGCTCCAGATACACGACGGCAACAACATCAAGGTACTCTGGAAGAACTTCAAACTCACCACGCTATAAACCGCAATACATACCATACGAGTCCGATCCCCTTGGCGGGGATCGGACTTTTTTGTCCCCGCACGCCCGACGGCAGATGCGGGCACCTCCTTTTTGGCCGCGGCAGGCCGAATTATATCGGCAAAATTCGTATATTTGCATGTTTACGGCCGCAAAGCCGAAACACTGACTTGACGCAATGAAATTCACCGCATACATATCGCCGCTTATTGCCGCCGCATCCCTGTCGCTTGCCTCATGCGGTGAAGGCGCTGCAAAGGCAGACGGCCGTCAGATTATGACCGCCACCATACTGCCGGTAAAACATATCATCGAGCAGATCGTAGGTCAGGACTTCGCTATCGACGTTCTCGTACCGGCAGGTGCAAGCCCCGAAACATTCGAGCCGTCACCCAAACAATACATCCGCATGAACGAGTCGCAGATGGTCTTCGCTACGGGACTCATCGACTTCGAGAATGCACTGCTTGCGCGCATGGAACACAAGGACAATCTCGTCGACCTAAGCCGCGGCATAGAGCTCATGGCAGGCTCATGCTCGCACGGGCGCCACGAAGCGATAGCGTCCCGCGGCAGAGATGCCGCCATGGGCATGCCCCACGGTATCGACCCCCATATATGGACCTCGCCGCGCGAGCTAAGGACAATGGCGCGCAACGTATACGAGGCAGTCATGATGCGTTATCCCGACTCGGTGAAGTATACCCGATCATACGAAGACTTCGACGGTCGGCTGCGCAGGCTCGACGACGAATGCCGCGCCATGTGCGAAGCGTCGAAGACTAAAGCGTTCGTCGTCTACCACCCTGCCCTCACCTACTTTGCCCGGGCATACGGGATGGAACAGATCGCCGTCGAGACCGACGGCAAGGAGCCTTCGGCGCGGGAATTGGCCCGCGTAATCGACCGCGCACGCGCGGCGCATGTCACGGCACTGCTCTACCAGTCGCAATTCCCGAAGTCGGTCGTGGAGGTCGTGGCACGCGACATAGGCGTCGCATGCCGCGAGATCGACCCCATGGCGGAGGATGTCGAAGGCAATATACTCGAAATCACCCGCACCATAACGCAAAGCGGGCAGTAAATGCGCATATGGATAGAAAAACGCTCATATCGCTGCGCGGCGTAGGGGTATCGTACGACGGGCACGTGGCATTGGAGAATGTCGACCTCGATATTTACGACGATGACTTCATAGGCGTCATCGGGCCCAACGGCGGCGGCAAGAGTTCGCTGGCCAAGGCGATCCTCGGGGCCGTGCCGCACAGCGGCACCATAGCCATAGACAACTCGCTGCGCTGCGGCAACCACTACAAAATAGGCTACATGCCACAAGTATCTCAGTTCGACCGCCGTTTCCCCATCTCGATCGAGGAGGTCGCCCTCTCGGGCCTGCAGAGCGGCAAGGGTTTCTTCGGGCTCTACAAGGCTGCGGACAGACGTCTCGCGGCACGGCTTCTCGACGAAGCGGGCATAGGCGACATAGCCTCGCAGCCCATAGGCGAGGTGTCGGGCGGCCAGATGCAGCGCGCCCTGCTGTGCCGCGCCATAATATCCGACCCGCAGCTGCTCATACTCGACGAGCCGACCAACTTCGTCGACAGCAGTTTCGGACGGGAACTATACGCAATGCTGCAGCGCCTCAACAACCGCATGGCCATAGTGATGATAACGCACGACGTGGGGACCATAACCAGCGTCGTAAAATCCATCGTATGCGTCAACCGCCATGTACACCGCCACGACTCGAACATCATCACAACCGAACAGTTGCGCGAATATAACTGCCCCATACAGATCATCTCGCACGGCGACATCCCGCACACGGTGCTCGGACACCACGAGGGCGACGGATGCCCGCATCATGGATAATTACCTGCGTCCGAATCCGGCGGATAGCATAACACTATATTTATTCTTTATATTATGACAAAAATTCAAAAGGTTTTAGTATACGTCGGAATATTTATCATATCTCTATGTATATTCTTTTTAGGATTTCTAATGAGGTATTATAAATTAGAACTATTCTCTCTGTATGGTCTCCCATTGTCATTCCTTGTAATGAGCGTCCTTTATTTTATTTTAACAATATTTTTGTTGAGAAAATACAGGGGACGCCTGTCAAGTATTGGCATTGTATTGGCGATAATATTGGCATTCATAGATATCCCGTTGCGTATAATGGATTTCAATGGTACTTTAGTATCTTTCCCGGAATTTTTAGCCCGATTGTTGGCTGTCGGTTTGGGGTGCATATTTGTGACCTTGTTAAAGTTATCGTCCAAAATTATTTTAGTAGTTATTGCTGGAGGATTATATGTTTGGTTTGCTTATGACGGATATGTAAAATACGGGAACTATCTTGATTTCGGTACTTTTTCAGGCAAAACCGAGCAAATCGTGAATAATCCGCTAATCCTTCAGGATAAACAGGGGGAAGATGTGCCATTGAATAAATTTAAGGGTAAATACGTCGTTCTGGATTTCTGGTCGGGTGAATGTAGTGTGTGTATACGGACTTTCCCCAAAGTGCAGGAGGTGTACGACAGATATAAATCCGAATCAGGTGTTGAGATATATTCGGTATTTTGTTGTGACGACAAAGACGGAGAGACCTGTGAAACAGGTCAGGATATTCTGAATAAAAGAAATTGTTCTTTCCCTATTCTTGCAATAGACAAGGACAATCCAATCTTAAAAGAAATTGGAGTTGCGTGCTTTCCTACTGTAATTATATTTGATCCTGACGGAAAGTTAATATTCAGGGGAAATATCGAATATGCAGAAAAATATCTAAGGGAACTTATCTTGCAATAATAGCGAGTACAACCGTTACGAATACCACATTCCATTGTCTATAAAAATCCGCAAAGGGGTACATCGTATTCTGCGTTTTTTGATACAAACAAAGATTAGTAGAAACCGGTTTCCACCAATCTTTGTTTTACCCTCCTAACTACCAAATATTATGCCGGTTACATTCTATACCACCGCCCACTTTCGGCATCATTACCAAAATAAAAGAGCAGAACCCTTTTCGATAGGATCCTGCTCTTTTACGACATGCACGCTGCCTTACTTGGCCTCGTTGAGGCGGCTCAAATCGCCGAACAGGCTCTCGAACGACGACACCATATCGCGGCGGAAAGCTGCGTAATACTTGCGCACGAGAGAAGCGTTGTGCGGCTCGGTCGGGTTGTTGGCCTTTGCATAGAGCACATTGCGCAACTCCACGGCCTTCTCCATCAACTCCACGACAGCATCCTCCTTCGAGGGCTGGAAATATATCGCCATCTCGCAATCGAAGACGAACTCCTCCAAACGATAGTCGATCTCTTTTTTAAGATCTCTCAAATTTGCCATACCGATTCAGTTTTTACCTTTATATTAGGATATTGTTTCCGACAAAAGTAGTAAAACGGATCCACTTTTGCAAATCCGCAAACGCGGCCGACCGCCCGTGTACCGAAACTCCTGCAGCAACAACAGGCGCTACATGCAAGCTGCCGGCTGTCCCGCACAACGTGCCGGACTACTCCACGCTCGTAAGATATATGTTACGGAACTCTATCGGCCCCCCTTCGCTTTGCAGGGCGATATACCCGTTCTTGTACTCGGACGTGGCCTCGTTCTGAAGCTCCCCGTTTATATAAACGGTTATCTTGCCTCCCGTACATACAATATCGGCCTCGTTCCACTCGCCCACAGCCTTCTCGCACTCGCCGGCAACACGATCCTTGACAGGGAAATCACCCACACACTCCACTTCGGCGATCTTGGCTCCGCCCAACATCACGAAATCACCGGCCCTGCCCGCCTTGAGCTGGCACTCCACGGCCGTAGGCCATACCTTGTCGTCACCCTGCACGCGCTGGAAGATACCGCTGTTGGTGCCCTCGCCTATCCACCTCCATTCGACATGGAGCCGGTAGTCGCCATACTTCTTGTGCGTACGCATATACCCGAAAGGATTTCCCTCGATACGGATATTGCCATCCACCACGCCGAAGACTTCACTTGCCGACACATCGCTCGCGCTGTCCACGACGCAGACCCATCCGTTGAGGTCCTTACCGTTGAACAACGAGGCCTTGTTGCTGTCGGCACATGAAGAAACTATGGCAGCCAATGCCGCCGCCGCAAAAATAAATTTCAGTTTCATGACTTAAAATTACACTTTTTCCGTTAAACCTTGAATTGCAAAAATAACTATTAATCCCCTATCGTAAAAAAAATTTCGCCCTTTTTTGGCATATCGGCCCAATACGTGTGCATCCCGACCGATACGGATTCGAAAACGCCGTTTTCATTTGGCTCTGCGCCCGACTTTCACTATCTTTGTCGGTAAAGAAGCCTTGCCGCGCACGACACCGTGCCGTCGGGGCTCTCTTCGTACGGCCGTGAGCCGTACCCGAGAAACCCATAGCATTAATCCGATGAAGCGTTATTTGCTGACAACCCTTATTCTGCTCGGCATGGCCACCACGGCAGCTGCTGCAACACCCGAAACCGACCCCGTAACCGAAAAAGACTATGCAGGCTACCTGTTCGCCTATTTTACGGGCAACCACATCTCGCAGGAGGCAATATGCTTCGCCGTGAGTTACGACGGCTTCAACTACCGCGCACTGAACAACAACCGGCCCGTCCTCGACTCGAAACAGATCAGCTCCACGGGCGGCATGCGCGACCCGCATATCCTGCGCGGCGAGGACGGCCGCACGTTCTATATGGTGGCTACCGACATGGTCTCCGGCAACGGCTGGGACTCGAACCGCGCCATGGTGCTGATGCGTTCGACCGATCTGGTCAATTGGACACACTCGGTGGTCAACATGCAGAAACGCTACGAAGGGCAGGAGAACCTAAAGCGCGTATGGGCCCCGCAGACCATATATGATCCCGAAGCGGGCAAATACATGATATATTGGTCGATGAAATATGGCGACGGCCCCGACGTAATATACTACGCCTACGCCAACGACTCGTTCACTGACCTTGAGGGCGAGCCGCATCCGCTTTTCATACCCGAGAACCGCCTTTCGTGCATTGACGGCGACATAGTGCTGCGCGACGGCACATATCACCTCTTCTACAAGACCGAGGGCCACGGCAACGGCATAAAGTCAGCCACGACGCACTCGCTCACATCGGGCAAATGGGAGGAACAGCCCGACTACAAGCAGCAGACGGCAGAAGCCGTCGAGGGTGCAGGGACATTCAAGCTCATAGGCGAGAATCGCTACATACTGATGTACGACGTCTACATGCGCGGCCGTTACCAATTCACCGAGAGCGAGGACCTGCGATCGTTCCACGCCATCGACCACGAGGTGAGCATGGACTTCCATCCGCGCCACGGAACCGTCATCCCCGTCACGGCAGGTGAGCTGCGACAGCTGTTCGCCCGCTGGGGCCGCCCCGAAGGCATGCCCGAGCCGCCGAAGAATCCCATATTGACAGGGTTCCACGCCGATCCCGAGATACTCTACTCGAACAAGACGGGCAAATACTACATCTACTCCACCACCGACGGCTATGACGGCTGGGGCGGCTGGTATTATACCGTCTTCTCGTCGGACGACCTGCAGCAGTGGCTCTATGAAGGCGTCGCGCTCGACCTGAAGGAGCAGTCGGCATGGGCCGACGGCAACGCTTGGGCCCCCGCCATAGAGGAGAAACTCATCGACGGCGAATACAGATATTTCCTCTACTTCAGCGGCAACCCGAAAGCCGGCGGCGGCAAGCAGATAGGCGTGGCCGTATCCGATTCGCCAACTGGGCCATTTACCGACATCGGCCACCCGATCGTGACCGACTCGCCCGTAGGACACGGGCAGCAGATCGACGTCGACGTATTCACCGACCCCGTATCCGGCAAGACATACCTCTATTGGGGCAACGGATACATGGCGGGCGCGGAACTGAACAAGGATATGCTCTCGATAAAGCCGCGCACGCTGAAAGTAATGACGCCCGAAGGCGGCACGCTGGAGGATTACGCCTACCGCGAGGCACCGTACGTATTCTACCGCAATGGACTATATTATTTCATGTGGTCGGTTGACGACACCGGCGCCGCCAATTACCATGTGGCATACGGCACATCGCGCTCACCCCTCGGTCCGATCGAGGTGGCGGCCGACCCCATCGTACTCATACAGGACCCCGAACAGCAGATATACGGTACGGCGCACAATTCGGTATTGCAGGTACCCGGCACCGACGAGTGGTACATCGTCTACCACCGCATAAACCGCAACCACATATCCGACAACCCGGGCACCCACCGCGAGGTGTGCATCGACCCGCTGGAGTTCAACGCCGACGGCACCGTAAAACGTGTCGTACCGTCGCGATAAACATCTGATGTATAATACATAACAACACCCAAATATATGAAACGCACGATCATAACATTTGCGGCGCTGCTGTTTACTTTTGCGGCGTCGGCATTCACTCGTCAGGAGATAAAAGTACACAGCGAGGCCATGAATAAGGATATACCGGTCATCGTAATTCTTCCCGACGGTTACGAGGCAATGAACGCCCTGCGTACGGTATACCTGCTGCACGGCCACGGCGACAACTATACGGCATGGAGCGAAAAGGGCGATGCCGGCCCTATGGCAGACACCTACGGCGTAATACTCGTCATGCCCGACGGCGGCTTCGACAGCTGGTATTTCGACAGCCCCGTCGACCCGACATACCGTTACGAGACATTTGTGGCACACGAACTCGTAGAATACATCGACTCGCACTACCGTACCAAGGCCGTCCCGACGGCACGCGCCATAGCGGGCCTGTCGATGGGCGGGCACGGGGCGCTGTACCTCGCCATACGCCATCAGGATACATTCGGTGCGGCGGGAAGCCTCTCGGGCGGTGTCGACATACGCCCATTCCCCGAGAATTGGGGCATGTCGAAACGCCTCGGCACCATAGCGGAGCACCCCGACAATTGGGAGCGGAATACCGTAATCAACATGATCGACCGTATCGATCCCGACTCGCTGAAGATAATCTTCGACTGCGGCACCGAGGACTTCTTTTACGGCGTCAACTGCACCCTGCACGACAAGCTCATGGAGGCCGGCATCCCACACGACTTCTACCAACGCCCGGGCGCGCATAATTGGGACTACTGGAAATACTCGCTGAAATACCACATGCTGTTCTTCGACAAATTTTTCCGATCGAATACGACAAACTAACACATAAACGATGAAAAAACTCTCCTTACTGCTGTTGCTGGTACTCTTTGCCACGGCCATTCAAGCCCAAAACGACGAGGTGCGCCAACGCAACCGTTATGCTTTGGCCGAGCGTTTCACCGCCGGCAAACTGAACAACATGCTCTTCTCGACTACGGTCGACCCCCACTGGTTCAAATCGGGCGAGAAGTTCTGGTACTCGTACAAGACGGGCGAGGGTACACGGTGGTATGTCGTCGACCCCGACAAACGTCAGCGCAAACCTCTTTTCGACCACGCCAAGCTGGCGGCGCAACTCACCGAGATCATAAAGGACCCCTTCATCGCCGAACAGTTGCCCATCCGCAACCTCGATGTCGGCGACGACGGCCGCACATTCACCTTCGAGGTGGTATCGTCGCAGGATGCCAAACCGAAAGCCCTCTCGCGCGAGGACTCCCTTGCAGGCAGGAAACCCAAGAAGGCCGAAGGCAAGGAGATATTCTATTTCTCGTACGACTATGAGAAGGGCGAACTCACCCACCTCAAGGACAAGGAAAAAGAGACCAAACAGTTGGGCTGGGCCTCCGTCTCGCCCGACGGCAAGACCGTCGTCTACGCCAAGGACATGAACCTCTACCGCATGTCGCGCGAGGATTACGAGAAGCTCAAGAAGGACGAGAAGGACTCAACCGTCGTGGATATACAGATCACCACCGACGGCGTCAAGGACTTCGGTTACGGACAGCCCTACAGCCTGCTCAACACCGACACCCTATGCAACGGCAAGCGCCGCGGTGTCTACGGGCTCTGGTCGCCAGACTCGCGTTACTTCGCCACCATCGTCACCGACGAGCGTGCCGTGCGCGAGTTGTGGGTGATAAACTCGATGGCGCAGCCGCGTCCCACGCTGGAAACATACAAATACCAGATGCCGGGCGAGGCCGAGGCTCCGATCTACCACCTTTACCTCTTCGACATGACCGACAATTCGCGCCGCGAGATCGCCACGGGCCGCTTCAAGGACCAAACCCTGTCGATAGCATCGAAACCGCGCGAGCAGAAACAGCGACACATGTACGACCAACCGCGCGTATGGCTCGGAGACAACGAGCGTTTCTTTGTGACACGCTCAAGCCGTGACCTTCACCGTATCGACATCTGCTCCTACACCATCGGGCAGGACACGCTGCGGCCGCTCATCGAGGAGCGCATGAACACATACATCGAGGTACGCCCGCTCTCGGCCGTCGGAGGAGGTAAGGAACTGATACAATGGAGCGAACGTGACGGCTGGGGACATCTTTATCTCTACGACGACGAAGGCAACCTCATGCGCCGCCTTACCGAAGGCCCGTGGCACGTGCATGAGATCATCGACGTCGACGAGAAACACCGTACGGTATATTTCACCGGCATGGGCCGCGAGGAGGGCGAGAACCCCTACTACCAGCACCTCTATTCGGTAAGCCTCGACGGCGGCGACGTCAAACTGCTCAACAAGGGCGACTATTTCCACACGGCACAGGTGGACGACGCCTGCCGATACTTCGTCGACAACTACTCGCGCGTAGACACCATCCCCGAAACGGCATTGTACGACTGCATGGGCAACAAACTGATGGTGCTCGAAACAAGCGACTTCTCGCAGCTGCTGGCCAACGGCTACAAGTTCCCCGAGACCTTTACAGTCAAGGCCGCCGACGGCGTGACGGACCTCTACGGCGTAATGTACAAACCCTTTGACTTCGACTCGACGAAACGCTACCCCATCATCGACTACGTATACCCGGGCCCGCAGGTCGAGGCGACGTCGTACCCCTATACGCGCATGAATGTCCGGACCGACCGCTTGGCACAGGCAGGATTCATCGTCATCACGGTGGGAAACCGCGGCGGCCACCCCGACCGTTCGAAGTGGTACCACAACTACGGTTACGGCAACCTGCGCGACTACGGCCTTGCCGACCAGAAAGCCGCCATCGAGCAGCTCGCTGCCCGGTATGACTATATTGACATCGACCGCGTGGGCATACACGGGCACTCGGGCGGAGGCTTCATGTCGACGGCGGCGATACTGCAATACCCCGACTTCTTCAAGGCGGCGGTATCGTGCGCTGGCAACCACGACAACCGCATCTACAACCGCTGGTGGAGCGAGACGCACCACGGTGTCAAGGAGCAGGTGAGCGACAAGGGCGACACGACATTTGTCTATCGCATCAGCACCAACCCCGAGATAGCACGCCAGCTCAAGGGCCACCTGCTGCTCGTGCACGGCGACATCGACAATAACGTCCATCCGGGCAATACGCTGCGCGTGGTCGACGCCCTGATACGCGCCAACAAACGCTTCGACATGCTCATGCTGCCGCAGCAGCGCCACGGCTTCGGCGACATGAACGAATACTTCTACTGGCGCATGGTCGACTACTTCACCGACTATCTCATAGACGGCCGCCAAACCGAAGTTGATATTCCGCAGCGGTAACATCCCTGCCATACTTCACGGATCAATACGGGAATTTACGATCCGATCATACTGCATCAAGTACCCGAACCCGATAAGGTTCGGGTACTTCATTTTTGCCGCCATACATAATAAGCAATGATACATCGCTGCAAGGACAAAACCTCCAGCAACGGACTATACCCTTTAAAAAAGCCATTGCCCGAACCATATATTTTATATATATTCTAAAAAAATTGATTTTTATCACAATCCATGCCGTGTATTTTGCGTAAATCAGAAATATATATTAAATTTGAAATACAAACCCGATTACAACCAAGACATATTTGCCATATGAAACACTTATCCTCACTACACAGACCTTTACTCGCCTCGTTGACGGTAGGTATTCTCTGCATAGCCTGCAGCAAAGAATTCACTGAAGAGCCTGCAATAGAATCGCCGCAGCCGTTTTCTGTCGCCGAAGCCATCTACGACTTCGAAACATACGCCTCACACGCACCGCACACCCGTGCATCGGTACCAAAAGCCGGATTCAATTTCGGGAATATCAATGTCGACTGGGAAGATGCCGAGACAAGCATCGGAACCGAACAATATTATATCGAGGTTCCAATACACACCGATTACGAATATCTGGTACGCATTAACGACGTCACAGTAAGGACATATACCAGTCTTGTCAGTATCAAAGACAAAGAGAAAGGTTCCGTATTCACCTATATCAAGATTTTCATTCCGAATATCGACTATGCGAGAACACATGTAATGAGCGATATGCAAAAGATAACCAACATCGGTCGGCAGCACGATTTTTCGGGGTCTATCGTGTATACCGACATTACAGGTCTGCCATTATATGTAACTCTTTTGGAGAATGGATATAAAATACAAGAAACAACCATATTTCAGGAAACACACACGCTATGGGAAAACTGCAAGGCCGTCAGCGTAGCACTCGATGATTACACATTCTTCCGCCAACAAAATGTCCTTACGCGTTCCGGCGACGATGACACTATCGACGGTGGCGATATCGAAGTCATTATAATAACTCCAAACGGTCCTAACTTACCAGAAGAACCCGACAACGAATCAGATCTATACGGGTCGTTTAATTCATGGGGTTACGGTGAAGGCGCCGGAAGCGGAGGAGGCGGCGGTGGGTTGGGCGGTTACAACGGACCAAGCCGCGATGTTCCAAACGGTGGCGGTGGTTTTCCCAATACGGATATCATCGAAACAATTGATTTCAACAAAAGATGGAAGAATATCAGAATTCACTCAAATTATGACGATATGGCTTCTAAATTAGAAGATATTATAAAAGATCTTTACAATAATGTAGAGGTTTTCAAGAATATAGTAGATTATATGGATAACAAAGGCATAACCGTAAAACTGATATACTACGAAAATGCCACATATCCGGGCGTATTCGAGAGAGACAAACAAAGGATAGTATGTAATAATTCATTTGACGAAGGTGTGTTGTTGGAAGAATTTTTCCATTATTACCAATCCGAGAACAACTGGTTAGATACTATGGCCGACCGTGAATTTGAAGCTAAATATTTACTCGCGTATTTAATGGAACTAGGACAAATTGAAACAGTGATTATATACAACGATAAAGATTACAACGATACATTCTGGAAAAAATACTACAACTATTTCTCAGACCCATCTGATACAAATTTTTCTTTAATTGAAGAAGCATTACTGTATATATATTGGAATTTACCAGAAAAACAAAAGAAAATCACCGCTTTAGGCCGCAGTATTCCTAATTTCAAGTCCCTGACAGCATCAGAACAATGAAACGCGTAATATTACTCCTGACAGCAGCATTGACGGCCGCAGTCGCCGTCCGCCCCTGCACGGCACAAACGCCGCCCCCGGAATACATCACAGTGGAAGACTCCCTCTTGTATAAGAACAGCCGTAAGGCTATCGAAGCCGCCATACAGGATACCATAGCCGCAGAACTGGCCGCAGCCGCGGCGGGACAGCCCGTAAACTTCTATTCGGGCAGGAACATCGTTTACGGAATGAACGTAACATACAGAATGATAATACTTGAGAAACTAAAGGTCATTGGATATTACATATTGTCCAACACATTGAACACGAAAGAAAGAAGCGGGATGTACGCAAACGGCAGACCGATGATATCATTATTCGAACGGTATCCGGAGTTTACCGTAACTGAAAGGAATAAAAGGCAACTCTACAAAGCGCTGTTCAAGTCCTTCAGCAAGGAACAGATATGCAATATGTGCTACAAGCAGTGGAGCATCGGTAAAGGGCATTTTACTGTGACCTTATATACCATTCCTGACGGCAGGATCGATGAAATGCATATATCCATTCCACAAGATACTGAATGTATATATACATTCATTCCGCCGGACCAATATTTCGAATTCGAGAAAAACGTAAAACGCCATGTACGGTTCTATCGCAACAGGAAAGAGGTCGCCGCCATTATGGCGTGGACTTCAACGTCTATGAGATGCATCCCCTTTAGGCCCGAACAAGCTATCGGTCGGTTAAAACGAATTGCAAGAAAATACATGAAACAGCATTCTGCCGAAAATGATTAATCCCCCTGCGGGACGCAGCGGAACCAACCGTTGCGGCCGTTGTCATATCCTGCCGCCGAAAAATACATAACGCATAGTCGGTACACTGCGGCACAAAAAGGGGCGGCGATTTGTTTTTACACCCGTTATTGCGTATCTTTGAAAAATTATTATTTGTTACGACATCATGAAGATCTCATCTTTTCTGGCGACAGCAGTCGCCGCTTTTGCCGTCACGCTATGCCCGGCACAAACGCCCGCCTCGGACAAAGGTTATGTCATCGTAACCGACTACCTCACGGCAGACGGCCTTACGGACGTCAGCGCCATCATACAGCGGATCATCGACGACAACCCCAACCGTACGATATATTTTCCCGACGGGGTGTATCTCATAGCCGAGCCGATACTTACACCTGCCGATCCGACCAAGAGCGTCGCGCTCGAATTGTCGAACTACGCCGTAATAAAGGCCGCGCCCGAGTGGTCGCACGATGAGGCCATGATACGCCTCGGAGGAAAGGATGCCGCCAACGACATCACCACTCCGGGCAGCAACTATTACCTCGCTGGCGGCGTCATCGACGGCAACGGCACAGCAGTGGGCATATCAATCGACAGCGGCCGCGAGACCGTTATTCGCGACACCTCGATAAAGAACGTCTCGCTCGGCATACATGTGAAACGAGGCGTAAACAGCGGCTCGTCGGACTGCGACATCCACGACGTCAACATCACAGGCAACAACCTTCCCGAATCGGTCGGCGTGCTGGTCGAAGGCTTCGACAACACCTTCTCCAACATGCGCATCGGAGGCGTGTACACGGGATTCCACATACGCAGCGAGGCCAACAGCCTGCGCAACATACACCCCCTCTACTACGGAGCATCGGACGATTCGTATGCCGCCAGCTGCGGTTTTATGGATGAACACGGAAACAACTGGTACGACTTCTGTTACAGCGACGAATTCGCCACAGGCTTCATCTGCGGCGGCCGCAGCATCTACGACAAATGCTATGCGTACTGGTACTCGAAGCGCGGAACGAAACATACGGCATTCAAGTCAACAGGTCGATTTCTCTCGTTAGTGCTGAATCCGCATGTAGGCTTCGGCACAAACAATGCAACCGAAAACAACTGCATATTGGAGGTGGGCGAGTCAGGAGGTTCGGGCCATATCGAAAACCTCTTCGTGCTCGATCCGAATGTTGTCACCGGCGAGGCGCACATTCCATACATCAAAGAGTAAATCACGACATGTAATATGCGATACTTCGTAGAGTTGTGTTACGACGGCGCAGCCTATTGCGGATGGCAGCGGCAGCGCGACGCGGCCACCGCGCAGCAGACGCTCGAAACGGCGCTCTCGACGTTGCTGCGCCGCGATACGGAGACCGTCGGAGCAGGCCGTACTGACACGGGGGTCAATGCTTCATATTATGTAGCACACTTCGACGCTGCCGATGGGATCGACTGCGCGCACCTCACGGCGAAACTCAACCGCATATTGCCTCCCGACATCGCCATATCCGCTGTGACACCCGTTGCGGCCGAGGCGCATGCCCGCTTCGACGCCGTGGAACGCGAATACACCTACTACATAACCCGCCGCAAGGATCCCTTCCGCCGTTTCTCGTCATGGCACTACGGCGCCGGTCTGGATGTCGGGGCGATGAACCGTGCCGCGGCATTCCTGACGACGGTGGACGACTTCACCACCTTTGCCAAACTCAACTCCAACAACAAGACCAACATCTGCCACATCATGCAGGCCGGGTGGCAACAGGAAGGCGACCTGCTCACCTTCACCATCCGCGCCGACCGCTTCCTGCGCAATATGGTGCGTGCCATCGTCGGCACGCTGGTCGACGTGGGCCGCGGGCGATATACGGTCGCGCAGTTCGAGGATATAGTCCGCAGCCGCGACCTCTCACGTGCGAGTGCGGGTGCTCCGGCACAGGGTCTCTTCCTGAGCGACGTGCGTTATCCTGCCAATGTGTTCGTTCGGGGAAAATGTAACGGGAATATATGAATACGGGCACAATTTGAATTGTGCCCGTATTCGAATCTTATGGTTCTGCTATCGCTTAAACTGTTATCGTCGTTTATATAATTAATAATAAATGGTAATGATGCCAAAAGTGGTTGGTGAAGCATTAGAGTAAATGACCAGAATTGTATAATTCTGGTCATTTGCTTC
>CALUIK010000005.1 GCA_944320685.1 uncultured Alistipes sp. | reverse complement strand
TCCGATTAGGACTAAACGCCAATAGCTGATTTCTCCGTTTGTTAAAACATATTAGTTGTAAATCAAGTATTTATAACGATTGATTTTATAATCGCTTGCCGCCGTTTTGTCCTGTTTTTCTCCATGTAGTTAGCCTGTTCAATGAGCTTTAAAGACGATTCCCATTGTTCCACCACGTGCCCGTCGCTCAATCCGGAACGGATCTGGGCCTCGTGCTTGCGGAGCGAATCGGGCTTCACTCCGTGACGGCTCATTATCGTGCCGCACACGTCAAACCACAATTCGCCTCCCCCGAAACGGCTTGCCACATGATGCAGGAAGGATTTTACTTGCTTCTCGTAGAAGTACATCAGTACCCCCTCCACGATGAAGATAAATTCTGCATCGGGATGCTTCCGGCGCAAGTCATCCATCCAGTCAGTATCCAGCAGGGACGCTGCAATATAGACATTGTCCGGCTGTTCGGGTATCAATTCCCGGCGTAGCGTAATGACCTCAGGCAAATCCAAATCATAAAAGACTGCTTTCTGACTTCCGATACGCTGGAAACGGGTATCCAATCCGCAGCCTACATTTACGACTACCGGACGGGGATGCGTGTCGATGAAACGTTTTACTGCACGGTCGAAATACCATCCACGCACCACGCATCCCACTTCGCTCAACTTTGCCCCGTCGAACTGGGAATAATCGTATTCCAAACTGTCCGCCAGCCATTCCGCAGTCTTGTCATATAGGATGGGATTATCCCGGCGGCTTTCTTTGGCTCTCATGTATAGCGGAATAAGCAATGTTTCCGCTACAATGCTCTTAAACTCGTATTTCTGTTTCATATTTTGGGATATTTAATAGTGAACGATATCCAGAATTGTTCATAAAAAAAGGAGGAAACCTCCGTGAAGATTTCCTCCTTGACAACCGTTCTGATGCGGTTGAATGTTCGTATGTACGTTGTCTGTATTTCATATCTTAATAATAGCCCTCCAACCTTGGATTTCAAACAGGATATAATCGTGCAAAATAGCCTCCATTTCTTGCCGGGGTACGGAATGCATCAATAGTTCCTCGAACATCGTGAACATCCATACCGTATGCAAATGAATGATAAAATCGGACACAGCCGTATTGATTTCGGGATGTTTCCGCTGCATGGACGCGAACCACGCCTTAACCAATTCCGTGGAACGGTCGGTATAATTCTCACGGAAGCGTTCCAATGAAGAACCTTGCGCACGGAACAACAGTATTTCCATTAGCGAACGGTGTTTGTCTATAAGCGAAACATATTCGTCAATGCAGGATTTCAGGTATTTTTCCGACCGCATCATCATAATATCTTCGCCCCGTATGCCGTGGTGTTCTTGCAGCATGGCTTCCAAAGCGCACAAAACAGGACGGACCACTTCACGGAACAATTCATCTTTGCTCGCGAAGTAGTTATAGATATTCCCGACACCAACACTCGACGATTCCGCTATTTCGCGCATGGAAGTTTTGGAATAGCCTTTCTGCTTGAAACGCCGCTTGGCGACTGCCAATATGCGTCCATGAATATCCTTCTTCAACACTTGCATTTTTATAATGAACAGCGCTTCCGTTCTGCACATACAAAGGTACAGGGGCTGAAATTATCGGACAATACCTAATTTTAAGGATTTTGCAACACGCCGCTCATGCTTTTGAGTATCTATTTCACACAAGTTTAGCGAGACGCCTCTCTTTTCCCGACATCCGGCTCCGTACTGCATGCCCTTTTTTGCAGGGTCAGCCGGCTGCACGACGCGCCACAGGCTGTTTGCCGGCATTCATGGCAAAGTCCGCGCAAACTTCATTCTGCGCTTTTCTTGGCCGGAAGGCCTGCACCCCTATTTGCCGGCTTCGATACGGTATGTGAACAGGTCCGCGCGGTAATACCCCACGTTGAACTCAACGGCAAATCCTGCGGCGTCGAGCACGAACCGCTTGCGTTTGAGGACAGGGTCCCCGACCCCTATACCGAGCTTTGCGGCCAGTCCGCCATCCGCCAACATGGCGCTCACCTCCTCGACAGATTTGTGGACCACGACACCGTAACGCCGCTCAAGCATCGTGTATAGCGGTTGGGAGAAGTCCTCATCGCCGGTCATCCCGATGGCGGGATTGAAGTAGGAGTAGAAGTAGACGATGGGCGTCTGCTCGTTCCCGCGCACACGCGACATGCGCAGCATACGGGTATCAGGGGCCGCATGGAAGAACCGCACCACCTCCGGCGCAGCACACTCCCAGCATATGTGCAGTTCGTAATTCCTGACCGTGATGCCCAAAGACTTCATCTCCTGCGAAAAACTCATCCAGTTTCGGGCATTGCTGCTCGCCCTGCCTAAGGTATTGACCGTAGTCCCCACCCCTTTCTTGCGGATCAGCAGCCCTTCACCCACCAGCCTGTTGATCGCCTGCCGCAGGGTGCTGCGCGATATTCCGAGTTCCTGCGCGAGGTCCACCTCGTTCGGCAGTATGGCCCCCGAACGGTATTTCTCGGTGTTGATCATGCGGCGCAGGATATTCTCCGCCTGCACGTGATACGGAATCTTGCTTGAAAAGTCTATCTGTGCACTCATTATACGCAATCAGTCAAATCGATACCCAAACAGCGGCGGCACGCTATTCTCACCGTTTCCCCGCGTCATCGAGCCACTCCACATAGAACCTGTAACGCATGTCGCCGCCCCACCACATCGAGAAATTCGTGCCCCAAAGGTTATTGTAGAGACAGAAGTGGATACCCTGCCGCAGATCCGGCCGTTCGGTCGAATAGTTCAAGGCGCCGCGCTCGCCCACTACCGCAAGCAGCGCATCCGGCGATGTGATGCGGAGCGTACCGCCTCGCGTAACCACATCCACATAGCGGTCTATCCCGTGCATCTGGCGGTTGCCGCCCGGGACCACGTCGAGCAGGTCGACACGGTCTCCCGTCTTCTCGGCCACGACCGATATGATCTCCTCGGGGCGGAACGAGACCCAATATGCCTCGGGCATGCGGTTCGCAGGCTTGCCGACGATGTCCACCGTCCATGCGGCACTGCGTCCGTCGCGCGCTATCACCCATTCGCAGCGCACGGCCTCGGGCAGGACGCGTCCGTCGATACGTTCATCCTCGGGGAAGACCATCTCGGCGCGTATGTGCCGTCCCCGCCTGCCGCGCTCCACCTCACACGCCGCCACACGGGCCTCGATAACGGCACTGCGGGCAGGACTGCTCTCCAGCCCCGGCTTGCCGTTGTCCTCGACCGCCCACTGCACGCGGCTGGTGAGGTAGGCATCTTGGAAACGGGCATAGTCCTCACTCGAAAAACTCTGGTAGGCGATACCTCCCAGCAGGCATTTCGCAGTTTTTGTTCCCAATTCGTACCGGCCCTCGGCATCCAGTCTCCGGTCGGTGTCATCGCCCGCGACAGGGCGACGGTCCACCTCGCCTATCCTACGCAGGGCCTCCGCCGCCTCGGCCCGCAACGTATCGGGCAGCAGCGCCACCGCCTTGTCGATATTCTCGTCCAACTCGTGCCACGATTGTTCCGCAAAGCGGAATTCGGGTTGCGTGCCGCGTGCCGCCGTAAAGGAGCCGAAGTCATATTTGTCCCAATTACGAAGATGGGTCTTCACGTCTACTCCCCACGTGTGCTCGGCGATCATCCCCAGCCGAACGGCAAAGTCGACGGCCTCGTCGCTGTCGGGGTCCAGACGTCCCTGACCGATCCATTCGTCGTAAAGGCGTCCGAGTTCACGGAATCGGGCCATACGCAGCGGCGAACTGCCGTAACCATAGATCCACGTATCGCCTATTTCGGAGGTGACCACCGGCAGACTGCCGCGCATGGGCTCTATCGCCTCCGCCACGTCGTTCAACGATGCCGCCACAATACGGGCCCCGGGATAGCGCTCGCGCAGCGAGGCGAATATGCCGTGCACCTCCTCCACCGAATGGGGGCCGTGGTTGTCGCCCGTAAGGTTCACCGACACGGCGGTACGGCCATCGGGCAGGATCATCGTGTCGCCGTATGAACCTTGGTACATAAGTATTATCTCACGCCCCAACGGATCGCGCCACCGGCAGACGGGCGGCACGTCGGGCACGCTGACGGCAGGATTGGTCCCCACGTGCAGGAAACGTATCCCCGCCTCGCTCAACAGCGGGACTATGCTGCGCGTATGCCCCGGCACATCGGTCATCTTGGCCGCCACGGTATGCTTGCCGAACCTTGCGTCAAGGCGCCGCGACAGCCGCAGGATACCTTCGAACAGGGCTCGGTTCATGGATTCCGACTCGACCGTATAGGGCATGCCGTTCCACACGATGTCGCCGCGGCGGACCGCCTCCTCGAGTTCCGCTGCGGCCTCGGGCGACGCCTGCCGCAGGTATGCATCGACGAGCCATGCACCCGTCGTCCACACATAGCCTTCGCCGCGCCCCTCCTCACGCAGGCGGCGCGCGACCTCGATGGCCTTCGGTATGTAGAGGTCGACGTAACGCTGCTCGACCTTCGAGCTGAGGTCGGTAAACCCTATGTCGAGATGGGTCTTGAATATCACGAAAACCTTTTCTATTCTGGCACCGGAGCCATCCTGTACGGCGGCTTCGGCCCTGCTGCCCCATGCCAGCGACACGAGGAGAGAAAGCAGTATCGGAATTTTTTTCATGCCATATTTATATGTGTTCATTTATCGTTCCAATGAAGCTTATTGCATGCAGTTCCGCAAGGCTCTGGACACACATGCCTATGCACACCATCTCCGGACTGTACGGGATACTGCTGAAACCTGAAGGGGGATGACACCCTGCCCCATCTACCCGTACGGCGGGCTAATCCGCCGCCGCCCATATCCCAGATGCACCTTGCACGACCTCTCCGTCACGGACCTGCCGCATCGGAGGCTTACACGGCAATGCCCTGCAGATTATGCATGCGGTTCCATATGTACAAACATAGTGTTTTTTTCTGATTCCGCAATCGCTTATTCCCCTTTTCGCTTCAGCGCGTCCCTCAAGAGCCTTCCAACGCCGCACACGAGGGACCCGCCCCGCTTCCAGCCCCTGCGTATCACACGCATATACAACATTATACAGTCGAATCACGACGACCTGCGAAAATCCCCGCATAAGGCAGGCGCAAAGCCCCGCAACATGAGAATGGACACCGCGGGTTGATTTATTGGAAATCTCTTCATATATTTGTCAAGCGGCGTATGTATGAACAAATGCATATGGCCACGACAAACAGGCACCAACCGGCAACAAGCCGTATCGGCATTGCGGCGGTAAGGCCGCCGCGGCAGCGCATGCCGCAACCGTACCCAACGGCACCACACTTGACACTATTAGACATTATTGAAATACAAAAGCATATGGCTATGACAAACCGCAGATTCGCGCTGTTGTCCATACTTATGACCCTTATGTGCAGCAGCCTTTGGGCGCATCAGTATCCCGTGACTCTGTGGCAGATCGGCAATGCCGACGGCTCATCGTCGGAGTTCGCGCTCGACGACAGAAACTACACCGAGATCCCCAAACATTTTCCCGTCGGCGTCGCGCTCTACACGGTAGGGTGCAGTTCCGCTTCCGACGTTCCGTTCGCCATACCGGGCCCCGCCGACTCATGGGCTGGCAACCCGCATGGCGGAGTGATCGTCCGCTTCGGTGTCCGCGAGGCCGCCATCGATGCCGCACTACGGCTGAAACTCGACTTTGTCGAGGTACACAGCGCCCTGCCCCCGCGGCTGGAGGTGATCCTCAATGATTTCCGCACGGAGGTACAGACGCCCGCCGGCACCGGCCAGAACTACCTCGGCACACGCAAGACTTCGTCACAGGGGTTCTGCGCCGAGGTGGAGATTCCCCGCGGTGCACTCCGTACGGGCGGCAACATACTCTCAGTACGTACACTCTCCGGCAGCTGGATGGTACTCGACGCCGTGACCCTCGAAGCGTCGGAACCGGTGGAAAGCGCTCCGGCAGAAGGGGGAGTCTCACTGCTGGCGGCCGCTTCGGAGCCAGCGCTGGTCTACGGACGGACACACGAAGAGCTGCTGCATCCCGTAACCCTCGACATAGCCAACTGGGATACCCGCCCCTGCACAGCCGAGTGGAGCTATGACGGCAAGGCCGGTGGCAGGCTGACCCTCGCGGCAGGCATCAACCGCATACAAATCGGCATTCCCGACGGGTACGACGGCCGTCGCGTGCGTTTCGCAGTCGGGACGCCGGACGGCAGCGACACCGTCGAAACCGAGATACAACCGGCCGAGAGGTGGACTGTATACCTCGTACAGCATACCCATACCGACATAGGTTACACCAAACCCCAAACAGAGATACTCACCGAGCACCTGCGATATATCGACTATGCACTCGACTACTGCGACGCTACGGCCGACTACCCCGACGATGCTAAATTCCGCTGGTCGTGCGAGGCGTCATGGGCCGTGCGCGAATGGCTGCGCACACGCCCCGCCGAACAGGTAGAGCGGTTCCTGCACTTCGTCAGGAACGGACAGATCGAGGTAACGGCCATGTTCTTCAACATGTCGGAGCTGTCGGGCGAAAATGCCTACAAGACCTTCCTCGCACCGATAGCCCGTTTCCACGAACTGGGCATTCCCGTCGAGACGGCCATGCAGGACGACGTCAACGGAGTGGCTTGGTGCTTGGCCGACTACCTGCCCGACATCGGGGTGAAATACCTGACCATGGGATCGAACAGCCACCGCGCCTTGATCCCGTTCGATCGCCCGACGCTCTACCGCTGGGAGTCCCCCTCGGGCAAGAGCCTTCTCTCGTTCCGCGCCGACCACTACATGACGGGGAACTTCTGGGGCATAGACCGCGGCGACATGGAGAGTGTACGCAAAGGGGTATTCTCATACATACGTTCGCTCCGCGACAACGGTTATGAGTTCCCGCTTGTAGCAGTGCAGTACTCCGGCTACTCAACCGACAACTCTCCCCCGTCGATGCGCGAATGCGCCCTCATCCGCGACTGGAACAAACACTACGCATGGCCCAAACTGCGCAGCGCCACCGTACATGAATTCCTCGAACAGATCGACACACAATACGGAGACCGCCTTCCCGTATACCGTGCGGCCTATCCCGACTGGTGGACCGACGGCTTCGGCTCGGCAGCGCGCGAGACGGCGGCATCGCGTAAGACCCAGTCCGACATGATCACCATAGGCGGCATGCTCTCGATGGCCGTCATGGCTGGCGACAAAGGCGTCGAAGGCATGCACGACGAACTGCGCCGCATACACGAGAACCTGCTCTTCTACGACGAACACACTTTCGGCGCGGCGGAGAGCATCAGCGACCCGCAGTGTGAAAACTCGCAGGTGCAGTGGGCCGAAAAGGGATCCTATGTCTGGGAGGCGCTCAAGAGTGCACAGATGCTCTACGAGACCTCTATCGGACGGCTCCAAGGCGGCCTGCACCGTTCGGAGCGTCCGACGCTGACCTTCTTCAACCCGTTGGGACGGGAGCGCTCGGCGATGGCAACCGTATACATCGACTTCGAGGTGATCCCCAAGGACCGCGCTTTCCGCCTGCTCGACGAAAACGGCAACGCGTTGGCCGTAGAACCCCTCCGTTCGCGCAGCGAAGGCCGCTACTACGCCGTATGGGCGGACCGTATCCCCGCCATGGGCTACAAGACCTTCGAGATAGTGCTCGACGAGGGCGCAGCAGCAGCCCCCGATACATTCGAGCCCGAGGACAATACGGTCGAAAACGACTTCTACCGCATAGTGTTCGACCCTGCGACAGGCGGCATCCGTTCGCTCTTCGACAAGGAACTGGACATGGAGATGGTCGACGACGGTTCCGAATGGAGGCTCGGTGACCTGATCTACGAATCGCTCGAAGGCGACCGCCACCAGATGGAGCGCAAGGTATTCGAGCGCTGCCGCCGCTCGGGCCTGCGCGACGTGCGATTCACGGGGGCCGTCAGAGGCGACATATATACATCGGTCTCGTTCCGCGGCACGGCCGAGGGATGCGACCCCGATTTCGGGGTACGGATAGAGATGTTCCTCTACAACGCCGTAAAGCGCATCGACCTCAACTATACGGTGCGGCGCCTTCCCGAGACCGCCCCGTCAGCCCTGTATGTGGCCTTCCCATTCGCACTGGAGGCCGGTAAACTCTTCTTCGACGTGCCGGGCGGCGTCGTCCATGCCGGCGAGAACCAGATCCAGGGCTCTTCGGCATCATGGAATACGGTACAGAACTTCGTATCGGTGCGAAACGGTCGGGCTCAGATACTCGTAAGCTGCGATGCCATACCACTCTTCATGATGGGAGAACTGCTCAACGACCCGTACCGCCAGCCGCGGGAATACGAAAAGCCGCATATCTTCTCATGGGTGACGAACAACTATTGGACTACCAATTTCCGAGCCTCGCAGGAAGGTGAGCTCAGGTGGAGCTACACGCTCACTTCAAGCGACGATGTATCTAACACCGCAGCTTCCGTCTTCGGCTGGGGCAACCGTATCCCGCTCTATGCCCGCGTGATGCCGGCAGCGGAAGCCGATAACGGCAAAGCATGGTCGAGGTCGTTCTTCAGTACAGGATGCGACCACGTACTCATGACATCGTGCTCGCCGTCGCAGGCAAAGGCTGGCGCAGTACTCGTAAACCTCCGCGAGACCGACGGCAGGGAGGCCAGCCTCACGCTGATGGACGCCGACGGCAACCCGCTCCGGTTCGAGGTGGTGAACGTACTCGACGAACCCGTGGGCAAACGCACCGACTCGCTCGAACTAAAGCCTTACGAAAACGTATTCGTACGTCTCGAATTATAAGCCTCGCATCGGCCGCCCCGCATCGCAGCCGTTCTCCCGACACGGCCATTACCCGCCGCAAGCGCAAGAATCCACGTCAGGCACCTCCCGATCGTGGATTCTTGTCATAAGTACGCCCAGCCCGCCGCCTGCTGACCGGCAAAGCGGAGGCTGTCGCGGCCTAAGCCGCAACGGCAGCAACGGACTGTCGCGGTCAGGACCGCACATACAAAAAAACGGTGTATATTTAGCGTAAAAAAACAGACATAGGCGCATGCTCCGCATCCCAACGGACAATCTCCTCCAAGCTGCGTACTGGACGCGTTACGGCGTAAATAGAGGCGGTTTGAGCGACGTCCCTGCGGCCGCCACCTGCGCCGCGGGCCTGCTCAACGCGGACAGATAGCGTCAGGATGAGGTTTAAACGCCTACGGTTTTATCGTATACGGCTCATCGGTGCAATGTTTTTCGGACGACGTTTCGTATATTTGTATAACAATACGGTGCAGCCTTTTACAGTATGGCGCCGCATCAGGATATTGCGTCCAAGAACGGCCGCACCCGTATAAATCCGAACACGCCAACATTTAACACCAAACCTATATGAAACGACACATCCCATTTCTGTGCGCCGCGGCACTGCTTGCCGCATGCGGCGGCGGGCAGACGAAGCAGACGGTACAGGCGCCGGCTCCTATGCAGCAGCAGGTCGAGGAGTTGCTCGATGCCATGACCGTCGACGAGAAGATCGGGCAGATGATGAACTCGACACCCGCAATCGAACGCCTCGACATCAAACCTTACGACTGGTGGAACGAGGGCCTTCACGGCGTAGGCCGCAGCGGCCGCGCCACAGTCTTCCCGCAGCCCATAGGTCTGGGCGCCACCTTCGACACCGAGCTGCTCAAGCGGATAGGCGACGCCATCTCGGACGAAGCTCGCGCCAAATACCAAGTCGCACAGCGCATAGGCAATTACCGCCGGTATTCGGGACTTTCGTTCTGGTCACCCAACGTCAACATCTTCCGCGACCCGCGCTGGGGCCGCGGCATGGAGACATACGGAGAGGACCCATACTTGACGGGGATGCTGGGGACGGCCTTTGTCAAGGGACTCCAAGGCGACGACCCGCAATATCTCAAGGCGGCAGCCTGCGCCAAGCACTATGCCGTCCATTCGGGTCCCGAGGCCACGCGCCACTCGGCCAATGTCGAGCCTTCGCTGAAGGACCTTTACGAAACCTATCTGCCGGCATTCGAAATGCTGGTCAAGGATGCCAATGTGGAGACCGTCATGACGGCTTACAACGCCGTCTACGGCGACTGCTGCTCGGCAAGCCCTTTCCTCATGCAGGACATTCTGCGCAACAGGTGGCACTTCAAGGGCCACATCGTCTCGGATTGCGGGGCCGTGACCGACATCTACACGGGCCACAAGTGCACCCGCTGCGAGATGGATGCCGCCGTGAAGGCACTCAAGGCCGGCCTCAACCTCGAGTGCGGCTCGTCGATGCGTACGCTCAAGGACGCATACGCCAAGCAGCTCATAACCGAGGAGGATCTGGACAATGCCCTGCGTCCGACTATCATGACACGGCTCAAGCTGGGCATCCTTCATGACGACCCGCAGTGCCCCTACAACAATATGCCCGAGGATGCGCTCGGCTCGCCCGAACACCGGGCCTTGGCCAAACGTGCCGCCACGGAGAGCATGGTACTGCTGAAGAACGACGGCATCCTGCCCCTCGACAAGGACATACACTCGCTCGACCTGTCGGGCAGCGGTGCCACGGACGTCTTCTACCAGATGGGCAACTATTACGGGGTGAGCGATGACTACAGCACATACCTTCAGGGCATAGTATCGAAGGTCAGCGCCGGCACCACGGTATCCTACCACACGGGATTCATGCAGCTCGACGGCCTTGCCGCCAACATGAACATAGGCGAAGCCGCGGGTGCGGATGTCGCCATCGTATTCATGGGCAACAACGGCAATGTAGAGGGCGAGGAGGGCGAATCGATCGCCAACAGCACCAGCGGCGACCGTATGGACCTGCGCCTGCCCGAGTCGCAGATGAACTACCTGCGCACACTCAAGAGATACAAGGGCGAAGGGATCGTCGTAGTGCTCACAGGCGGCAGTCCCATCGACCTGCGCGAGATATACGAACTGGCCGACGCCGTGGTTATGGCATGGTATTCGGGACAGGCCGGCGGAGAGGCGCTGGGAGATCTGCTCTTCGGCGACGCCAACTTCAGCGGCCGCCTGCCTGTGACCTTCCCTGCCGAGACCGAGAAACTGCCCCCATTCGAGGACTACTCGATGAAGGAACGCACATACAAATACATGACCGACAATATATTCCTGCCATTCGGCTACGGCCTGAGCTACGGTAGGGTCACCTATGGGGCGGCCAAGGCCGCCGTGGATGGAGGCAAGGCCGTTACCGTAGAGATCACGTTGAGCAATGAGGGCGCGACCGACATCGACGAGACCGTACAGCTCTACCACTCGTCGCCTGCAGCTGGCACGGCGGCACCGCAGTCGCAGCTTGTGGCTTTCAGCCGCGAGCACCTGAAGGCCGGCCAGACACGCACGGTCAAGATTCAGGTTCCCGTCGACCGTCTGGCCACGGTACAGGAGGACGGAAGCAAGAAACTCCTGCCGGGGACGCACACCCTGCATGTGGCATCGGCCGCACCGACATACCGCAGTGCGGAGCTGGGCGTACAGGACGTGCAGGCGACGATCGAGCTGTAGATCGCCCGCCGACACCGACAGAACGGATACACCCCGCAGCACCTCAGATGCCGCGGGGTGTATCCGTTCTGCATAACATGATAAAACCCGACACGGGGCACAATATTACTAATCATTGCCAATATTACCCATCGCGCCGCCTCAACAGACACGGCCAAGTCCCGTCATGGCCGATATACGCCAAAACAAAAAGGGCCGCCGCCCGCAGCCCTTTTCGCCCGTTAGGGTTCCGGCGCCGCTATTTGCGGCCGCGCCACAGCGCCGACATCTGTTCGAGGGTCTTGCCCTTGGTCTCGGG
This sequence comes from uncultured Alistipes sp., assembly GCA_944320685.1. GTDB lineage: Bacteria > Bacteroidota > Bacteroidia > Bacteroidales > Rikenellaceae > Alistipes. The sequence goes on along the minus strand of CALUIK010000005.1, from coordinate 159,516 downwards.
AACCATCTTCCATACGAAGATGGACGACAGCAGCGACATCGCAGCATAGATGCAGTACGTACCGCCCACGCTCCATTCGCTGAGCGAGGGGAACGTCGCCGAGACGAGGAAGTTAGACACCCACTGCGCCGCCACGGCGATAGCCACGGCCTGCGAACGGATCGTATTGGGGAATATCTCCGAGATGAGCACCCAGCAGATCGGTCCCCACGACATCATGAACGACGCCGTGTAGATGATGATAAAGACGAGAGCTCCAATACCTATCGTGTCGGTAAACGACAGCGCGGCCAGCACCGCCATGCCGATCATCATTCCCGTCGACCCGATTATAAGCAGCGGCTTGCGGCCCACACGGTCGACCGTAAAGATCGCCACGACCGTGAAGATGATATTGACGATACCCATCACCACAGTCTGCAGCATCGAGGCGTCGCCCGTAGCGCCCATATTCTCGAATATGCGCGGGGCATAATACAGCACCACGTTGATACCTATGGCCTGCTGGAAGAACGACAGCAGTATGCCCACCGCGATAACGGTCTTGCCGTAGGCGAAGAGACGCTCGCGCCTCTCATTGACAGTGGATTTTATCTCGCCGAGGATCGTACGGGCCTCGGCCGTACCGTTTATGCGTTCGAGGACGGCAAAGGCACGTGCGTCGTTACCGCGCAGCGCCAAAAAACGCGGTGTCTCCGGCACGAGCAGTATGAGCAGGAAGAAGGCCCCCGCGGGGAAAGCTTCCGAGAGGAACATGCGGCGCCACCCGATGTCGACCATAGCCTGTTGTATGGCCTCGGACGTATCGCCGAGATTGATGCGTATGAGATAGTTTACGAAGTAGACGACCAGCATGCCGAAGATTATGGCGAACTGGTTGCACGAGACGAGCGTGCCGCGTATGCGTGCGGGCGAAATCTCGGCTATGTACATCGGACATACGGCCGACGCCAATCCCACGCCTATACCGCCGATTATGCGGTAGAAGTTGAACGATACGAGCAGTGCGAACGAAGCCTCGCCGTAGGGAAGGATGCCGCTCTCGGGGCACCACGAACCTACGGCCGAAACGAAAAACAGGACGGCGGCAACGACGAGCGTGCGTTTGCGGCCTAAACGTGCGGCCAGCAGACCCGAGATAGCGCCGCCGATGACGCACCCTATAAGGGCGCTCGAAGCGGTGAAACCATGCATCCATGCCGTGTAGGTGAAGTCGGTCGCCATGCGGAAAAACTGGTCGAGCGCCTGTTCGGCCCCCGACACCACGGCCGTGTCGTAACCGAAGAGCAGTCCTCCGATCACAGCCACCAGCACGACCGAAAAGAGATATGCCCGGCTTCCGTTTGATTGGGGTGAAGTCATATTTGCAGTTTTAGGTGTTTGGTTGCGGCCGGCCGCGCGTGACGCATGCGGTGCGTACGGCGCGTGCGGCTCGGCTCCCGAAAGCATAAAAAATTCCGCCGACGGCGTTTGTACCGGCGGCGGAACAGTGAGACATTAGATGTACATGTTGATCAGGGCCTCGTAGAGCTCCTGCTTGCCGCTGCGCTGCACGGGTTCGTGCTTGCGGGCGTAGTCGGCCACCTGCTCAAGCGTCATCTCGCCGTTCTCGAACGCCTTGCCTTCTCCGCTGTCGTACGACGAATAGCGTTCCGCAAGCATCTTCTCGTAGGGCGAGTTCTCGAGAATATCGGCCGCGATGAGCAGAGCACGCGCCATCGTATCCATACCCGATATGTGGGCGATGAATATATCTTCCAGATCGGTCGAGTTGCGGCGCGTCTTGGCGTCGAAGTTGGTGCCGCCGCCCTGAAGGCCGCCGCCGCGCAGGATCACGATCATGGCCTGCACCAACTCATAGAGGTCTATCGGGAACTGGTCGGTGTCCCAGCCGTTCTGGTAGTCACCTCGGTTGGCGTCGATCGAACCGAGCATGCCGGCGTCGACAGCGCACTGCAACTCGTGCTCGAAGGTGTGGCCCGCCAGCGTAGCGTGGTTGACCTCGATGTTCACCTTGAAATCCTTGTCGAGGCCGTGGGCGCGCAGGAATCCGATAACGGTCTCCGTATCGGCGTCGTATTGGTGCTTCATGGGCTCCATCGGCTTGGGCTCGACGAGGAACGTACCCTTGAATCCTTTGGCGCGGGCATAGTCACGCGCCATGCGCAACATGGTGGCCATATGCTCCTTCTCGCGCTTCATGTCGGTGTTGAGCAGCGACATGTAGCCCTCGCGGCCTCCCCAGAATACATAGCACTCGCCGCCCAACTCTATCGTGGCGTCGATGGCGTTCTTGATCTGCAGCATGGCGCGCGCCGCGGCATCGAAGTCGGGGTTTGTCGAGGCACCGTTCATGTAGCGGGCATGTCCGAAAACGTTGGCAGTACCCCACAGCAGACGGATACCCGTCTCGGCCTGCTTCCGCTTGGCGTATGCCACCATCTCCTTGAGGTTCCTCTCATACTCCTCGGCCGTAGCCGCCTCGTCGACGAGGTCCACGTCATGGAAACAGTAATACTCGATACCCATCTTCTGCATGAACTCGAAGCCCGCGTCCATCTTGGCCTTTGCGCGCTCCAGCGGGCATGCCGCCTCGTTCCACGGGAACCTCTTGGTGCCGACGCCGAACTGGTCGCCGCCCTCGGCGCAGAGCGTATGCCACCATGCCATCGAGAAACGGAACCACTCCTTCATCTTGCGGCCCATAACCACACGCTCGGGTTCGTAATAGCGGAATGCCATCGGGTTTTTCGAATCCTTACCCTCGAAAGGGATCTTCCCCACCGTGGGGAAATAGCTTTTCGTTGCCATAGTCTGATTGTTTTTGATTGAACTACTTTCTGTAACTTTTGTTCGCTTCCTGATTTCAATCGCGGAGACGTTACGCCGTTCCGAGCCGTGTCTCGACTTCGCGCACCCAGCGGCCGTATTGCTCCTCCAGGGCGTCGCGGTCACCGGCTGCCGGCTCCACCGCCTCAAGTCGCCGCAGCGATGCGAAGGCTTCGTCGCGGCTGCCGTAATACCCCGCACCCAGAGCGGCACCGCGGGCCGCTCCCAAAGCCCCGTCCGTGTTGAACAGCTCGATACGTGCCCCCGCAAGCGTAGCCAGCGTCTGCCGGAACAGCGGCGAAAGGAAGAGGTTGGCCTCGCCGGCGCGTATGACGTCGGGCGCGAGACCCAGCCCGCGCATGATGTCTATGCCGTAACGGAACGAACAGGCGATACCCTCCTGCGCCGCACGCAGCACGTGGGCCGCAGTATGGCGGTTCAGGTCGAGGCCGACGATCCCCGCACCCGTGGTACGGTTCCCCAGCACACGCTCCGCTCCGTTGCCGAAGGGGAGCACGACCACCCCGTCCGACCCGACGGGGGCGGTAGCGGCGAGGGCGTTCATCTCAGCATATCCGAGCGTACTCTGTACGACGTTGCGGCGTATCCACGAGTTCATTATGCCTGTGCCGTTTATACACAGCAGGATGCCGTAACGCGGCCTCGCGGGCGTATGGTTCACATGTACGAAGGTGTTGACACGCGACTGCGGGTCTGCCTTGGGCGTATCTACCACACCGTACACCACTCCGCTCGTCCCTCCCGTCGCAGCCACCTCTCCGGCCTCCAGCACATTGAGCGAGAAAGCGTTGTTGGGCTGGTCACCCGCACGGTAAGATATAGGAGTGCCCTTCGGAATGCCCAGCAGACGCTCGGTCGCGGCGTCGGTCTCGGCCTGCGTGCCGATCGAAGGACACGCCTCGGGTATCATGACATGGGGTATACCGTAACAGTCAGCCACGAAGTCGGCACGACGCTCCTCGGCGAAGTCCCACAATATCTGCTCCGACAGCCCGCTTACACTCGTCGAGACGTGTCCCGAAAGGCGGTAGGCTATATAGTCGCCCGGAAGCATGAACTTGTCGATGCGGGCGAACAGCTCCGGCTCGTTGCGCTTGACCCATGCGAGTTTCGAGGCCGTGAAGTTGCCGGGCGAATTGAGCGCATGGGCCAGACAGTAGTCGCGGCCTATGCTCTCGAACGCGGCGGCGCCTATCTCCACGGCGCGCGAATCGCACCATATGATCGACTTGCGCAGCGGACGCCCTTCGCGGTCGAGGCATACGAGGCCGTGCATCTGGTATGTAATGCCTATCGACACCACGTCTCGCAGCGGGAACTTGGCACCCACCTGACGGATGCCCTCGCATACGTAATGCCACCACATATCGGGGTCCTGCTCGGCCCAGCCGCCATGCAGAGCCTCTATCGGCATCTCCTGCGAAGGGTTCGTCGCCGATGCCACACACCCGCCCGTGGCTATGTCGAGCAGCGACACCTTCACCGACGAGGAGCCTATGTCTATACCCAAACTTTTCATGTCTCTATATATTGTGTTTCGTTCGTTGCCTGCCAGACCGTGCCGCCGCGCGGCGGAGTGTCAATACTTCCAATTGTTGATGAAACCGAGTTTCAGATTCTCGCGTACCGCCTTGCGGTATGCATTGCGGTTGAACATGTAGTACCTTGCCGGCTTGTGGGCCACGCCCTGTTCCTTCTCGGCAGTGGGCGTGAGGAATCCCGACGAAAGTATCTTCTTGCGGAAATTGCGGTTGTCGATCTCTATGCCCAGTACTGCACTGTAGAGATTCTGCAAGGCGCGTATCGTAAACTTGCGCGGCAGCAGCTCGAAGGCTACGGGCGACTGCAGCATCTCGCGGCACAGAACCGACAGCGCCGACGTCAGTATCTGCTTGTGATCCATCGCCAGCCGCTGTATGTCGTCGACATCGACCCAATGCGCCCCCTTGGCCGTCGTGTAGGCCACCATGCGGTTGTCGAGTTTTACCAGCGCGTAGTATCCGACCGTTACGACTCGCGTCGTATTTATGCCGTGGTAACGGTTGATCCACTCCAGCTCTTGGCCGCTCACACGTTTGGGGTCGGAGAATATGTCCATCTGCTTCAGGTAGACGTTTTTCAGTCCCGTAGCCTCCTCAAGGACCCTGTAAGCCGCCTCGGGAAGAGTCTCGTTCTCGAGAATCATGGCCCCGGGCAGTTTCAGCGGATCGAGGTGCGTATCGGGCTTGTAGTAGCGGCGTTCGATGAGCAGTACCTTCAGGGTCTTGCCGTTGAAGCCGAACACGGCACAATCTACCGACAGCGATTGATTTGTCTGTACGGACATGAGTGTTGGAAGTTTTCAGGTTTCGAACGTAAAATTAACCATTCCGTCGCGAGATTGCAAACTTAATGTAATTTATACGATAACCTCATCGCGCATATCGGACGTGCAGCGGCTCTGCGGCCGTTCCGACGGGCTGCCACAGATGTCCCGAATATACGCTAACACTCCTACGGCACACACGCAACCGCACGTGCAAGACAATAAAATGCAAAGCGAAAATAATGCCCGACACAAACGGCCCCGCCGCAGCAGACTTATCTTCTGCTGCTGCGGGGCCGTCAACGCATATCTCACTCGCCCAGTTCCGCGACGGTCACCTTTATACCATGCTCCTGCATCGCCTCGATAATCTTGGGCGGTGTGCCCGAATCGGTTATCACATGGTCGATGTCCCCCATGTCGCATATCTTGCTGAAACCGCGACGCCCGAACTTCGACGAATCGGCCAGCACGACGGTCTTCGTGGCGGCGGCAATCATGGCGCGGTTGAGAATGGCCTCCTGCAGGTGCGTCGTCGAGAGCCCGTACTCGGGATCTATCCCGTCCACACCCAGAAACAGTTTGCTGCATGCGAAATTGTCGAGCATGCGCTCGGCATACTCGCTGACCACCGACGCCGACGAATGGCGCACGATGCCGCCCAACTGTATGATCTCGATGTCGGGTTTGTCGATAAGTTCCATTGCGACGTTCATCGCCGACGTTATCACCGTCATGCGCATATTGGCGATACAGCGTGCAAAAGCCTGCACCGTAGTGCCCGACGCTATCATCAACGCATCCTGCGGCGAAAGCAGTCCGGCCGCCTTCAACCCGATGCGGTGCTTGGCTTCGGTATGGAGTTTCTCCTTTTCCGACACCTTGCGTGTGGCTATATATGGGTCGGCGAGGATGGCGCCGCCATGGGTGCGGTAGAGCAGGCTCCTCTCTTCGAGCATATCGAGATCCTTGCGTATGGTCACGGCCGACACCTTAAGCCGCAAGCTCAAGTCGGCCACATCGACGCGTCCGGTCTCCCGCAGCATGTCCAGAATGGTCTTGTGTCTCTCTGACAGTGTCATGTTCGGATAGCAGTTTACGGTAACATGAAAGCCTTTCAGCTAACGGAATATCAGGCAATAGAGGCCGGCAGCAAGCATACCGCCGACAACAGGACCCGCGACGGGCACCCACGAATAGGCCCAATCGCTCGGACCCTTGCCCTTGATCGGCAGCAGTGCATGCGCCACACGCGGCGAGAGGTCACGCGCAGGATTGATCGCATAGCCCGTAGTGCCGCCGAGCGACATGCCCAGCGCCACGATCAGCATCGACACGGGGAAGGCCCCTATGGCACCCATGCCCATCTCGGGGGTATTGCCCTCGGTAGCCAGCGCCAGAATCACGAATACAAGGACGAAAGTGCCCAGCACCTCGCTGAAAAGGTTGCGGCCGTAATTGCGTATGGCCGGAGCGGTACAGAACGTAGCCAACTTCAGCGCAGGATCGTCCGTGGCGTCGTAATGGTCCTTATAGAACGCATACACGAGCACCGCGCCGACGAAACCGCCCAGCATCTGCGCCACGATGTAGGGAACGGCCAGTGACCACGGGAAAGTCCCTGCGGCGGCGAGCCCCAGCGTCACGGCAGGGTTCAGATGCGCACCCGAGTAGGGCCCCGCGATGAACACACCCAGCATGACGGCCAACCCCCATGCGATGGTCACAACGACCCAGCCGCCGTTTTCGCCCTTCGACTTCTTCAATACGTTCGAGGCCACCACGCCGTCTCCGAAGAGCACAAGGACGGCTGTGCCGATAAATTCGAACAGGCTTTTCAAAAACACTTCATTCATATCGGTTCGGGTTTCAGGTTTTCGTTTTCAATGTTTCGTAACCGTATCGCAGAGCGGAATCCGCCGCGGGCGGACGTTTCGGGGCTCTGCCGCGCCATCATCGCTTGGCATAATCGCTCAGCGTGCGCCTTACGGCATCGGCCCAACCCTCCTTGGCCCGGCATACCGCCCCCTCCTCCCATGAAGGCTCGAATACGCGGTCGACATGCCACTGCTTGCGTATCTCGTCAACGCCCGACCAATACCCCACGGCAAGGCCGGCCAGATATGCCGCACCCATGGCCGTCGTCTCCACCACCTGCGGGCGTATGACGCGCGTGCCGAGGATGTCGGCTTGGAACTGCATGAGCAGGTTGTTGCGCGAGGCGCCGCCATCGACCTTGAGTTCGCGCAGCGGTATGCCCGCATCGCGCGACATGGCGGCCGTGATGTCCATCGTCTGGAAAGCGATCCCCTCGAGCGCCGCGCGGGCAATATGCGCCGTCGTGGTGCCGCGGCTTATGCCCACGATTGTGCCGCGGGCGTACTGGTCCCACCACGGAGCGCCGAGGCCCGTCAGCGCAGGGACGAAATAGACGCCGTTGGTATCGGGCACGCGCGAGGCCAGCTCCTCTACCTCCGACGACGAACTTATCACGCCCAGACCGTCGCGCAGCCACTGCACGACCGACCCGCCGACAAAGATACTGCCTTCGAGCGCGTAATTCACCTTGTCGCCGATTTTCCACGCCACGGTAGTGATGAGGTTGTTCTGCGACATGATCGGTTTCTCGCCGCTGTTCATAAGCAGGAAACAGCCCGTGCCGTAGGTGTTCTTGACCATCCCGGGCTCGGTGCACATCTGTCCGAATAGCGCCGCCTGCTGGTCGCCGGCAATACCTGCGACAGGCACCTTGTGGGCGAAGATGGTGGTCTTCGTATGGCCGTACACCTCGCTCGACGACCGCACCTCGGGCATCATCGAGCGGGGTATGCCGAACATTTCGAGCAGTTCGTCGTCCCACTGCAGCGTGTTGATGTTGAAGAGCATCGTACGCGAGGCGTTGCTCACGTCAGTAACATGCACATCGCCGCGCGTGAGCCGCCATATGAGCCACGTGTCGACCGTTCCGAACAGCAGTTTCCCCTTCTCGGCACGCTCGCGGGCACCCGGAACGTTGTCCAGAATCCACTTGATCTTCGTGGCGCTGAAGTAGGCGTCGATTATAAGGCCCGTCTTGCGGCGGATCATCTCCGTCACCCCCTCGTTCTTGAGCCTGTCGCAGTAGTCCGACGTTCGCCGGTCCTGCCACACGATGGCGTTGTACACGGGCTCCTCGGTCTCCGAGTCCCACACGATGGTGGTCTCGCGCTGGTTGGTGATGCCTATGCCGGCAATGTTGAGGCCGTTTATGTCCATCGTGGCGATGGCCTCGGCTATAACCGACGCCTGCGACGCCCAGATCTCGTGGGGGTCATGCTCCACCCATCCCGAACGGGGAAATATCTGTCGGAACTCCTTTTGCGCCACGGCGCATGTCGCGCCCGTCTCGTCGAAGACGATGGCGCGCGAACTGCTCGTACCTTGGTCGAGCGCAAGAATATACTGCTTCATATCAGGTTAGTTGTTTTATGTTTTAACGGTTTGCAGTCTGATCCGTATCAGTCATGCCAGACGCGAGGCGAGGATCGTCAACGGATGCTCACACCGCTTCGAAGTCGACATCTCGATCTGCCATTTGCAGGTCTCGCAGTCTGTGGCCACCACATCGGCGCCCGAAGCCTCGATCTGACGGAACAGCGGCGCGCCCACGGCCTGCGACGTGAGATAGTTCTCCTTTTTGAAGCCGTAGGTGCCCGCAATGCCGCAACACTGCGAGTCGAGAACCGCAACCTCCACGCCGGGAATCATACGCAGCAGCTCGATCGAGTAATAGGCCCATCCCATCTTCTCCATGTGGCAGGGCGTATGGTATGCTACTCGCAGCGGCCCTGCATCCTCCCTGAAGCGCAGAACGGCGCCCCGTTCGGCAATAAGGCGGTAGACATACCGCGTCGCCAGCTCCACACGGTCGCGCACGTCGTCGTTCTCGAGGCCGAGCAGATGGGGATATTCGTCACGAATGGTGAATGTGCATGTCGACGAGGTGGCTATGACATCGCGGCCGGCATCCGTGATCGCCGAACGTATCGACAGAAGGTTCGTCTGCGCCTGACGCTTCGCACGGTCGTAGAGCCCGTTGGATATGAGAGCCACACCGCAGCACTTCTCCTTGTCGAGCAGCCGCACGCCGTAGCCCAGCGCATTCATTATGCGGATCATATCCTTGCCCAGCTGCGGATTGTTGTAGTTGACGTAACAGCCGTGGAAATACGATACCTGCATGCCGAACGCCTCCTGTGCGGCCGCCGCATGACGGCGGTACCACGACTCGAACGTATAGTGCGAATACCTCGGGAATATGCGCCGGTGGTCTATGCCCATAACCTTGTCAATGGCCATGCGCACGGGCTTCAACGCCACGGCCGCATTCACCACGGGAGCGAAAGGCGTGGCCAGAGATCCCACGAGGTCGGTGTTGGCGAGGATATAGTTCCGCACCGACGTGTTATGCTTGGGGCCGTACTTGATGCGCGCCGCCTGTATTATGTCGCCTATGCGCACGTTCGACGGGCACACCACCTCGCACCGCTTGCAGTTGAGGCAGTATTTCAGCGCCTCGTCGAAGTAGTCGGGCTGCTTGAGGCGCAGGCGCTCGCCGTCGGGACCGGCCTGCTTGGGCCCCGGGTAGTCGGGGTTGACCGCCGCAACGGGGCAGTAGACGGTGCAGATGGTGCACTTTATACACTGCTCGAAATTGTTCTCGCTGACCGTATTCTGTTGAGTGTTCATGATCGTTTGCCTTTTAATATCGCCTCCGCTACATATAACGCCGACATCATCGACACACCGGCGCCGCAACCCTCCTGTACGGGATGGAAACCCGCGAGACCGGCACCTGCGCAATAGAGGTTTTCGATGGGCGTTCCTCCCTTCACCACCCGCAGAGCGGAATCGGTATTCACGCCGAAGGCCTGATAGTCGTGGCGGTCGAAGAAGCGCTGCGTATACCACCGCGAGCGGTCCGCCTCATACACCGTATCGGCACCGAAGACGGGCTCGACCACACGGTCAGGCGTCGCGACCAGCCCCTTGCTGAAAAAACTGCCCGTAGCCAGCACGAAATCGTCCGCCTCGAAGGGGATGTTCCCGTGATTGGCCGTAAAGATACGCCGCACACGCCCCGCAGCAATATCCGCCGAGACCACAGCGTCACCCAGAAAATACTCCCCGCCAAGCGCCCGGAAACGTCGCTGCAGCGACTGCTGCGCACGTATGCCCGGTATCGACGGAGGCAGCGTCGGCAACAGCCGTATCGGCACTGCGGCCTTCGACTGCAGCACCTCCAGCGAATCGTTGCGGTTGATGCCGATAATGGCAGGCAATATCACGGCGTCGCAGCCCTCGCCCGCGGCACGGACCCTCGCCGCCAGCGCCTCGAGGTTCTCTTCATGGTCGAACACCCGCGCTATATTGGCCGAGCGCATCTCGCTCGGGTTCTTGCGTATGCGTTCCAGATCAGGAAGGTTCACACTGTCTATGCAGCACTCCGCGCCGCGCTTGCGGAACTCCTCGGCGATAAACTCGGGATAAAAATCCAGAAAGCCCTCTATGTTGACTATACATACCCGTCCGTATGGCATACGGTCGCGGCTCTCGGCCGTCATGTAGCCGTCGATGGTGAGCCACGTGGCCTTCGGACTCCCCATGGGGGTTATCCTGTAATGGTTGCGGCGGCAGTCGCCGGCCACGGGTATTCCCGCCCTGCGCAGCAGTTCGGGCGCCAGACGAGCATACCTTCCGCACAGCGCGCTGCCTATGACGGAATACGGATGGCCGACGCACGTTCGCTCCAACTCGACAATGCCGGCCATGGGATCCTCGACGGCGCCGCCGTCGGGAAGACGGCCCAGCAGGTCGAACGACCCCGACGAAAAATGTATCGCGCTCTGTCCCTGCGACACTATGGCGCATTTTCTTCCCTGTTCGGCCAGATGTATGCCGCACAACGTGCCGGCAAGGCCGCCGCCTATTATAACGGTATCGAATATCATTGTTCCGTTGTTTTGTTCTGTTCGTCCGACAACCCGCACACGCTCTCGTAGACCCATGTCGTGTACTCGCTCTCGCGCAGCGTATCACCCCACGCGACAGGCTGAATACCCTTCCACCTCTCGTTGAGGAACGACGCCAGATCGGCCTTGGCCTTGCGTGCGCAGGCCGCATCGCGTCGTCCCATGAGCCCTGCGGCACGACAGGCGCACAACTCTCCCTGACACGTGCCCATACCGACACGGGTACGACGACGCAGGTCCACAAGATTGTTTACCGAGAGGTTGTCCATGGCGTACTCCACCTCCCCTATCGAAACCTCCTCACATTCGCATACAAGGCTGTTCTTGATCGAATCGCCGCTGCCGATATTGACCGCCATGTCGCCGTGGCGCGCTATCGACGAGCGGCGCTGGGCAACGGGCTTGCCGCTTATCTGCCTCTCCACGTCCTTGCGTCGGCCCGCCGACCCGGGCAGCGGCAGCTCCGCCGTGCGGCATACGGCCGACATGCCGAGCTTCTTGCATACCAGATCCGTCGCCCACTCGGCCATCAGGCGGTAAGTCATCAGCTTGCCGCCCGTGATCGTGACGAACCCTTCCATACCGTCGCGCGCAGCGTGGTCCAGCAGCACGATGCCGCGGCTCACGGTACGGCCGCTCGGGTCGTCGTCCGAGGCGACCAGCGGGCGTACGCCCGCATATGCGCGCAGAATCCTCGTCCGCGACAGAACGGGCGACAGTTTCTCGCCCTCGCGCAGCAGGATATCCACCTCGTCGGGGGTGATTACCATATTGTCGATCTGGTCGTACGGAATCTTGCTCGACGTGGTGCCTATAAGCGAAATCGTATCCCCGGGCACAAGGATGTCGGCATCGGCCGGCTTGCGGCAGCGGTTCAGCACCATTTTGTTGACGCGGTGTCCGAATATGAGCAGGGCGCCCTTCGCCGGCAGCATGTTGACCGTAATGCCGGCTTTGGCGGCGATGCCGTGGCCCCAGATGCCTCCGGCGTTTATCACCACCTGCGCATGGAACGACAACTCGCATTTGGCACGGTGGTCATACGCCTTGACACCCACGATGCGGGCGCCGTCGCGGATCAGTTCCATCACCTCGGTATAGGTGCGTATTTCCGCCCCGTGCGCCTTGGCGTCGATGATGTTCGACGCGGTGAGCCGGAACGGATCAACCGCGCCGTCGGGCACGCGCACCGCACCTATGAGCGCAGGATTGGCAGCAGGCTCGATACGCTTCGCATATTCGGGGTCCAGAACCTCGGCACGGATCCCTGCATTGCGGCACGCCTCGACGAAACGGGCCTGATAGTCGAGGCCGTCCTCGGGCAGCGTAACGAAGAGCCCGTCGGTCTCCTCGACACAATGCGCGGCGATCCGGCGCAGCGTCATATTCTCGCGGATACACTCCACCGCCGATTCGTGATCCGTCACCGCATAACGCGCGCCGCTGTGCAACAGGCCGTGGTTGCGGCCCGTGGCGCCAGTAGATATGTCGGAGCGTTCCAGCAGCAGGGACTTGATGCCGCGCAGCGAACAGTCGCGCGCAATGCCTGCGCCAGTGGCCCCACCGCCGATGATGATCACATCATACGTGTTGCTCATATAGTTCCAGGTGATTTATTCTTCAGCAAAGATAAGATTACATTATCACAAAAGCAAACAAAACGAAATAAAAAAATTGCTTTTCATTTCGAATCAAACATAAAATCCTTTTCCGCACCCTTCAACTGCGCTTGCATACAGCAAAACACAACAGCATCGGTTTTATTACGAAACAGGCCGAACCTTCCTCCGGCTTCGACGCCGCAATATCCTGCCCCCGGCCCGCGCATGGAAGCGAGCGGCATAACCTGCAAAAATATTTGTGCATACATACGCATGCGGCCGATTTATTCCGTATCTTTGCGGTATCCGTTATATTTCATGTATCGTATATGAAGTGGCAAATCTGCAGGTAACCGCCCGGGGCGTGTCGAAGGACAAAGGTTCCTTCGCCATCTTCAGTCGTACCAGCAATCCGACAGCACTTTTTTTCAGACCCCGCCGCGCGCCGCACATCGGCACACGGCACTGCGCGCGGCCGCTTCAACCAAAAACCATGAAATACACATACAGAAAAATATGGCTCATCAACCTTCCCGTCATGATGAGCATCCTTGTCGAGCAACTGATAAACATTACCGACGCCCTATTCCTCGGGCACGTAGGGCAAACCGAACTGGGAGCATCGGCCTTGGGAGGGATCTGGTTTCTGGCGGTATACATGATAGGATTCGGCTTCAGCCTCGGAATGCAATCCGTCATAGCCCGAAACAACGGTGCAGGCAACCGCGATGCCGCAGCAAACGCATTCGTACAGGGGGCAATACTGCTTGCCGCAATGGCTGCGGCATGCATCGCCCTCTCGAAGCTCGTCTCGCCACCGCTGCTCAAGGCCATAGTCAAGTCCGACGCCATATACGGTGCCGTCACGACATACCTCGACTGGCGCCTTTGGGGAATAGCCTTCTCATTCCCGTTTCTGGCCATACGAGCCTTCCTCGTCGGCATCACCGTCACGCGGCCGCTGACCGCAGCCGCCATGATAGCCTTGGCCGTAAACATCGCTGGCAACACACTGCTCATATTCGGCCTCGACATGGGCATAGCCGGCGCCGCCATCGCCTCGTCGCTCGCCGAGATGTCGGCGCTGCTGTTCCTGCTGTGGCGCATGTCTGTCCTCCCGCGCGATGTGCGCCGCACAATACGCCTGCGTTTCGATCCAGCCTCCCTGCGCACAGTCACGGACGTATCGCGCTGGAGCATGGTGCACTCATCCATCGGGATCATGCCTTGGTTCCTTTTTTTTCTCGCCATCGAACATACGGGCGAGAGGAATCTGGCCGTGGCAAACATACTGCGCAGTGTCTCCACTCTGTTTTTCGTTCTGGTAAACTCCTTCGCCACAACCGCCGGATCGCTTGCGGGAAACCTCTCGGGCGAAGGCCGCAACCGCGACATCATACCCCTGTGCCGCCGCACGGCATCCATGGGATACGCCATAGGCATGCCTCTCGTCGCAGCGGCGCTGCTCCTACACCGAACGGTCGTCGGATGCTACACCGCAGACGAGGGCCTGATACTCCTGTCACGTATCCCATACGCGGTCATGCTGGCAAACTACCTCTTCGCGCTACCCTCGTATGTTGCCACCAACGCCGTCATTGGCACGGGGGCAGCCCGCACGGCCTTCCGTTTCCAGCTGACGACCATCGCGTTCTATCTGGCATACCTGTGGCTGCTGCATCGCGCCGAAGCATCGCTATCGCTCTTCTGGACGGCAGAATACCTGTACGTGATACTGTTGCTGATACAGTCGGGCCTCTACCTGCGGCGCCGCTGCGGATAACCACTGCGTCACCGTCATGCGGCAGGCTGCGACAAAGCCCCCGCCGCGGCCCCGAACCGAACACATGCCCAGCGCAAACAGCCTCGACGAAAGTACGCGGCGGCCTGTTCCCGGAGTATGCACCCGACTTAATCCACCCCGCACAATGGAAGTCGCATCAAATTAATCGCGGGAAAATTTGGTTTATATTATAAACTACTTTATATTTGTGTCGTGATTGTCATCGTAACGCGCGCAAGACAGCCCAATGGCAGAATGCCAGCCCCGCAACGGACCGCATAATATACCTTACGCAGCCGAAAAAGATGCGATCCGAGCCGGCAACGGGAAGTACCGGAGGCAGACGCCGGCAACGGCGAGAACAGAATAAAAAATAAAAAACAAAAAACGGAAACTATGGAAACGCCTAAACGCAAATTCATCATGTCATGGGTAAGTTATGCAGTCGTATGCTCATTTCTGGCAGTCGTGAACCATGTGACCTGCACCGAATACATGTGGGTGCTGTGGGTTATCGGCGGTTGGGGAATAGGACAACTGATCTGCACAATCGACTACCTGCTCGCACACTGCGGAAAGAAGGATGACGGCGCACCCCGAGAACTACGCAACAGCTAACCAGTAAAAACTACATTGCAATGAACGACAACAACACCTTCACCGAGCAGCAGAGCCTCGAACTGATAACCCGCATGATATGCGACACGCGCACACGCCTTGCGCGCAACTCGGGCGTGCCGTTCCTCATATGGGGCTACGCGACTATTGCCGTCGCCCTGTTCGAATTCATCGTACAACGCACATTCACCGACCCCGAACCGTGGCTCTGGGCATGGTGGGCCATTCCCGTCATCGGCATTGCGGGCATGCTCCTCATGGGGCGCCGCGACACGGGCGCCAAGAATTACCTCGACCGCACAGTCACGGCCGTGTGGACGGTATGCAGCATTTCGATTCTGACCGTGGCCGTTCCCCTCTCGATGTTCTACCACGTATCGATGCTATTCACGGTAGTGGTGCTGATAGGCATCGGCACCACGATCACGGGGCGGATAATACGCGACACGACAACCTCCGCTGCAGGCTTCCTATTCACGCTCTCTGCGCTGATATATCCGTTGCGCAGCATCTACTTCGGCGAGCTACCGTCCGGCTCCGCCGCCGACGCGATGCACTGGCACAGCGTCAACAACCTCGTATTCGCCACACAGTTCCTCCTCTTCATGGTCATACCGGGGCATATCCTCAACTACAAAACCAACCGCAAATGTTCAAGGAACTGAACCCGCTCCTGCACTCCGAACTGCGGCTGGCCGTGATGTCGATACTCATCTCGGCCGAGAGCGCCGACTTCGTCTACCTGCGCGAGCGGACGGGGGCCACGGCGGGCAACCTCAGCGTGCAGATCGACAAACTGCAAAAGGCGGGGTACATCACCGTAACCAAGAGCTTCAAGGGGAAGATGCCATGCACCACATGCGCCATAACGGCCGAGGGCAGCGCCGCATTCGCCGAATATGTAGACGCCCTCGCCGACTACATCGGCCGCAAACCGTAAGGTCCGCCCCGACATGGACAACAGCGCGGCGGAACTCCCGCAGGGCCCCGCCGCACCGTATCATGCCACACACCGCAACGGAATCACACCCTGCGGTGCAGCATGCGCCGCGTAAGGAACCGCCGCACCGGCTCGTCATAGAGGCGCAGGGCTGCATATGCCAGCGCCACAGACCCAACCACGAGGGCCGCGGCACCCGGGAAACTCTCGCAGAATGTCAGTTCCTCGTTCTTCACCCACGCGTAATAGAGGTATATGAACGGATAATGCACCATATAGAGCGGATAGGATATGTCGCCCAAGAACTTGCATATACGCGTCGTTACGGCATCGGTGGTCCTGCCCGAGGCGCCGATGCACACGATAAGCGGGAATGCCACGAGGAAACACAGCGAATCGTACAGGCCGTTCATCCACAGGTGTTCGCTGCCACCTATGCGCGGCACGGCCGACAGCGCCACGATGGCCACGGCACCGATCCAGAAGGCGCCGCGCACACGCCGCGGACGGAACACGCGCGAGAGCAGCAGTCCCATCGGGAATGCATAGAGCAGGCGCAGCATGCCGCCCACGATATTGTCACCCGTCATCGAGAAGCCCACGCACACGTCCCCCAACGGCCCCCACAGGGCAAATGCCGCCAGCCCGCATCCGGCTGCGGCCACCAGCGCACCGAGAGCCTTGGTCGGAAGCAGCCGCAGCACGAAAGCGTACAGTACGTTGCCTATGTACTCGAACAGCAACGACCAGCTCGGCCCGTTCAGCGGATACATCTCTCCCACGCCGCGCACCTCCATCCCTACAGGCGCCGGAATCAGCAGGGCGTTCATCAGCGTGGCCACGGCAAGCGCCCCGACAGCGATCCCCGACACGTCCCACACGGGACAGCCTTGGAAGTAGAACAGCGCCGCACCTATCAGCGCCCCAAGCACTACCAGCGGGTGAAGGCGGATGAAACGCCGCTTGAGGAACTCCCCTGCCGTCATGCGCGGCCAACGGTCGTCATAGGCATAACCCACAACGAAGCCCGACAGGATGAAGAAGAAGTCGACAGCCAGGTAACCGTGATTGATACGCTGGTCTATGTGGCTCGTGGCGAAAGCCTCGAAGAGATGGAAGCAGACCACCGTAA
Organism: uncultured Alistipes sp.; assembly: GCA_944320685.1. Taxonomy (GTDB): domain Bacteria; phylum Bacteroidota; class Bacteroidia; order Bacteroidales; family Rikenellaceae; genus Alistipes. Next base: position 142,276 of record CALUIK010000005.1, on the reverse strand, counting down.
CGGCCGCAACGCCGCGAAGGCCGTCGAGAATCTCGTAATGCTGCTTGGTGTCGGCGAACGCCGCCGCCGATACTCTGTTTGGTTCCATTGTACAAAAGTTGTGGTTGCGGCGGGCTGACGTACGCCCCTGCCGCACCCCGTGACGTACAAAGATACAAAAAAGGAGAAACAAGCCAACTATAAGACTTTAGTAATCCCCCCCCACACACACATTTATTAATACCAAGGGATACAATATAAAAAAAATTTGCAATTTTGTTATGCGCCGCGACAGCAACAGCCGAGCCTCGCAACAAGTATCCGCAACCGTAAGCAATGATATAAAGGCCGACGACGGGACGGTCGTGATTCGCCGCGGAACCCCGGTTAACATAAATGCAGAAATCAAGAAAGCCAAGGGAGTCGGCAAAGGAGCCTCGGTAAGACTCGATATAATATCGACAACGGCCGTAGATGGACAAACCATTTATCTGCAAGGACTATTCCAGCGTCACGGCGACGACAGAAAAGGCGCTGCCCTTGGAGTCGGACTTGGAACCGGCCTAACAGTATTATGTCCAGTCGGATTGTTCTTTTTATGTATAAAAGGGGAAAAGGTTACCATTCCGGAAGGGACTATCATCACCAATGTTGTAACTGCCGATGCATATAGTATTGCCATATAGCAATATTTTCAACCTCCGATTAACACAAAAAGGGTGAATGGCCTTGCGCTCATTCACCCCTTGCTTGTGTTGCAGGTCCAAGCTACCGTACCATACCCGTATAGTTGTGAGGCGTGATGGCACGCATCTCGGCCTTCACCCCCTCGTCCACGTCGAGCCCATCGATGAAGTCGCGGATGGTCTCGGCAGTAATGTGCCCGCCCGTACGGGTGAGGGCCTTCAGAGCCTCATACGGATTGGGATAACCCTCACGGCGCAGTATCGTCTGCATCGCCTCGGCCACGACCGCCCAATTGTCCTCGAGGTCGGCCGCCAGTTTCGCCTCGTTCAGAATCACCTTGCCCAGACCCTTCTGCAGCGACGCGAAGCCTATGAGCGAGTGCGCTACGGGAACACCCACGTTGCGCAGTACCGTAGAGTCTGTCAGATCGCGCTGCATGCGTGAGACAGGCAGCTTGCCAGCAAGGAACCCGAACACGGCATTGGCCATGCCGAAATTGCCCTCGGCATTCTCGAAGTCGATGGGATTCACCTTGTGGGGCATGGCGCTCGATCCCACCTCGCCCTTCTTCACCTGCTGGCGGAAATACTCCATAGAGATATATGTCCACATATCGCGCGCGAGGTCGATAAGTATGGTGTTTATACGCTTCATGGCATCGAACGTGGCAGCGAGGTTGTCGTAGTGCTCGATCTGCGTGGTATATTGCGAGCGCGAGAGGCCCAAAGTCCCGTTCACGAATCGGTTGCCGAATGCCACCCAGTCAATGTCGGGATAAGCCACATGGTGAGCGTTGAACCCGCCGGTGGCGCCGCCGAACTTGGCTGCAGGGGCCACGGCATCGAGTTGCGCCGCCTGCTTTTCAAGGCGTTCGACGAAGACCATCATCTCCTTGCCCAGACACGTGGGCGACGCGGGCTGCCCGTGCGTGTGCGCCAGCATCGGCACCTCGCGCCACTCGGCCGCCATAGACCGCAGCTTCTCCGTCACGGCCGCAAGGGCGGGACGGTAGACGTCGCGCAACGCCTCTTTCAGAAGCAGCGGCGTGGCCGTGTTGTTTATATCCTGCGAGGTGAGGCCGAAGTGTACGAACTCACGGTAACGTCCCAATCCCAAAGCATCGAGCTTCTCCTTGAGCAGGTACTCCACGGCCTTCACGTCGTGGTTGGTGACACTCTCTATCTCCTTGACATGCTCCGCATCCTTCATGTCGAATGACGTGTAGAGATCACGCAAGGCCTCGTACGCCGATTCAGGCACGTCGCGCAACTGCGGCAGCGGAAGGCGACAGAGGGCGATGAAATACTCAACCTCGACATATACACGGTAGCGGATGAGTGCGAATTCCGAAAAATAATTCGACAATACCGACGTTATCTTGTTATACCTGCCGTCCACCGGCGAAACGGCTAAAAGTTGATGTGACATAAAACGGGACTTGTTTGTTTCAGTGCCAAAATTAGCAATTTTATCCGTACACGCCGCCGGAATTTCGGCAAATGGCGATTTTTTTGTAAATTCGCCCTGAATATAGACAACAACACAAACAGGAATGAACATATTTTCAGCCATAATAGACGCCATGATCTCCTTTGTCAGGAACAACCCCCTCACCGTGGTCATCATCGTCATGCTGGCGGTATTCGTGCCGTCGCTGTTCGGTGCCGTGCTGATCGGGGCGCTGGTGTTTCTGCTGCTGCTCGCGGCGTGGCCTGTCATCATGCTCGTGCGCCTGCGCCGAGAGGCCAGGCGTATGGAGCAGGAAGCGTCATCGCGCGACTTTGGCCGCAGATACCGGACCCGCAGCGAACAGACCCGCAGCAACGGCCGCACGGCCGGCGAAGGCGAGGTCAAGATCTACGCCACATCGGTGCGCGAGAAGCGCGTCAAGTCGGACGTGGGCGACTATATCGACTTCGAGGAGGTCAAAGAGGTGAAGGAGGGAGGCGAATAAAACCGCCGGCACAGGATCCTGCCACATTACGGCACACGGCACCCGAATACTGCCCCGCTAAATAGTCCATATGAAAACCACCGTACTACTCGCCATGACCGCGGCCGCATTCACGGCAGCCGTCTCATGCGGCACATCCCCGACAGAGGGCCCCGCAGTACCCGTATCGCAACTGCCAGCGATGCACTATGCCGACTCGACACGCAACGGCCGCAAGGTCTCGAAGGACCCCCACGTCATACGGTTCAAGGGCCGTTACCTGATGTATTACTCGATGGCACCGGCCAAGGACGAGGGCTGGACCGTGGGCATCGCCGAGAGCCGCAACCTCACGGATTGGACCCCCGCAGCGATAATGGAGCCCGCAGGCGGCTACGAGGCCAAGGGTTTCTGCGCCCCCTGCGCCATAGTTCGCGACGACACGGTTCACCTATTCTACCAAACCTACGGCAACAACGAGAAAGATGCCATCTGCCACGCATGGTCTACTGACGGCATACACTTCGAGCGCGACGCCTCGAACCCGATCTTCGCGCCCGAACCCGCCGCATGGACCTGCGGCCGCGCCATCGACGCCGAGGTGGCGATGGTCGAAGGCCGCTACCTTATGTACTATGCCACGCGCACGACCGACTACAAGCGCCAGATCATAGGCGCGGCCGAAGCGCCCGCCGGCACCGACTTCTCGCGCGGCGAGTGGCGGCAGGTGGGTGACGGCCCCGTACTCGAACCCCAATATCCGTGGGAGGAGACCTGCACCGAGGGTGCGTCGGTGGTCGAACACGGCGGCAGATACTACATGTTCTACGCCGGTGCCTACAACAACCGCCCGCAGCAGGTGGGCGTGGCCGTGAGCGACGACGGCATACACTGGACTAAGATGAGCAACAAGCCCTTTCTCGCCAACGGCGACCCGGGCTCGTGGAACAGCAGCGAGTCGGGCCACCCCCACATCTTCAAGGACACCGACGGCCGCACATACCTGTTCTATCAAGGCAACGACGACAACGGCAGGACATGGTACCTGTCGAATGTCGAGGTGGTGTGGCGCGACGGCGAACCTATTATCAAATAAGCAAGATGCCATTATGAATATTCAGGAATATATATTAGAAATACAGCGGCAATTTGCGACAGGCGTGGCCAGAGAGCATACATATCGCCCCGCCTTGCAACAGCTTTTGGCAACCATGCTTCCCCACCTGACCGTATCCAACGAACCGGCACGGCAAGCATGCGGAGCACCGGACTACATTCTCCAACGGAAAGAAGACAATATCCCCATTGCATTTATCGAAGCTAAAGATATAGGCGATTCCGATCTCGGCGGCCGCAACAAACACAAGGAACAGTTTCAGCGATACCGCGCATCGCTGGACAACATAATTTTCACCGACTACCTTGATTTTTGGCTATATGAAAACGGCGACTTCGTAGACAGCGTGTGCATTGCGAAACTCAACGGAGAGAAAATCACACCCCTCAAAGAAAATTTCGAGAAGTTTGAATCAATAATAAAACATTTCGGGAACGCCAAACCCCAACATATAACATCGCCTGCGAAATTAGCGCATATCATGGCAGGCAAAGCCCGTCTACTGGCCGACGTGATCGAACGCACGTTGGCTCAAGGCGACGGAGAGAGCAACCTCGAGGGGCAAATGGCGGCATTCAAGGAGGTTTTGATCCACGATATAACAGACAAAGAGTTCGCAGACGTCTATGCACAAACCATAGCATACGGGATGTTTGCCGCGAGACTGCATGATGACTCCATGGAAACCTTCAGTCGTCACGAGGCGGCAACGCTAATACCCAAAACCAACCCATTCCTGCGAAAGCTGTTTCAGGACATCGCAGGGTTCGACCTCGATGAACGGATATGCTGGATCGTCGATGACTTGGCCGAAACGTTCCGTGCGACGGACATGCAAGAAGTCATGCAAGGGTTCGGGCAGCGTACGCAACAGACCGACCCCGTAATCCATTTCTACGAGGACTTTTTGTCGGCATACGATCCCAAACTCCGTAAAAGCCGGGGCGTATGGTACACTCCGCAGGCCATAGTGAATTTTATAGTACGCGCCGTGGATGCGCTTCTGCAAGCCGAATTCGGCCTGCCCATGGGGTTGGCGGACACTTCGAAGATCGCTGTGGAACAAAGTGTCATACAAAGCAAGGACAACCGGTATTCCGACAACAAGAAAAAGACAAAAGCGTGGTTCCACAAAGTCCAGATTCTCGATCCCGCAACGGGAACCGGAACATTCCTTGCCGAAACGGTCAGTCAGATATACAAGAAATTCAACGGGCAAGCCGGAATGTGGCAGGGTTATGTCGAAGAACACCTGCTGCCGCGCCTCAATGGATTCGAGCTACTCATTGCCTCATATACGATGGCGCACCTGAAGCTCGACCTCCTGTTGACAGATACGGGCTACAAATCCGTAAAGGACGCCCGCTTGCGCGTATTCCTGACAAACTCTCTGGAGGAATACCACAAAGACACGGGAACCCTTTTCTCGCAATTTCTCGCCCGCGAGGCCAACGGTGCCAACGGTATCAAACGGGACACGCCCGTAATGGTCGTATTGGGAAATCCCCCGTACAGCGGCATCTCTTCCAACAACGGCGAATGGATTACACGCCTTATCGACGATTACAAATATGTCAATGGCAAAGGGATCAACGAACGGAAACATTGGCTCAACGACGATTACGTAAAATTCATCCGACTCGGACAATATTATGTAGACCGCAACGACGAAGGAATTCTTGCCTATATCAACAATCACAGTTTTATAGACAACCCCACATTCCGCGGCATGCGTTGGAACCTGTTACACAGTTTCGACAAAATCTATATCATCGACCTGCACGGCAACAGCAAGAAAAAGGAAACCGCGCCTGACGGGAGCAAGGACGAGAATGTATTTGACATCCAGCAAGGCGTCTCGATAAATATCTTCGTAAAGACAGGGCGCAAAGCCAAAGGAGCCTTGGCCGAAGTATATCATGCCGACGTGTACGGCCGGAGGCAGGCAAAATACGACTACCTGCTTGCCAACGACATACGTTCCATCGCATTCGAGAAAGTGACCCCGACAGCTCCTTTCTACTTCCTTATGCCCAAAGACGAAACCGGACGGGAGGAATACTCACGAGGGTTTTCCATCAATGAATTAATGCCGGTCAGTGTTACAGGCGTTGTTACAGCAAGAGACTCGCTTGTCATAGACACAAATAAAGAGGCTCTTATATCCCGAATAAAACACTTTTCAGACGACGAGTATTCAGACGACGAAATCCGCAAAGAGTTTTTCCCGAACAAGAAACAAGGTAAATATTTGGCCGGAGATTCCCGCGGATGGAGTTTATCGAAAGCTCGAATCATAATAAAAAACTTCAACCATGAGGAAAAAGTGCAAAGTATCCTATATCGACCGTTCGACGCACAATATATTTATTATACCTCCGAAATGGTTGATTGGGGCAGAGAAAAAATATTCTGCAATTTTATTGAGACCGATAATATAGGGTTAGTTATCGCAAGGCAGGCTATAACGAACAATTGGTCTCATGTATTAGCGACAAAAGACATTGTTGACAACAGGATATTTTACAGCAATAAAGGCATCTCGATTTGTTGTCCATTATATATTTACGACCAACAATCAGAACGCACTCCAAACATTGATACAGATATAGTTAAAAAAATTGCCAAAGCGGCCCATTTGGAATTCGAGGCGGAAAGAAGCGGAGACAAGGATAAATTTGCACCGATAGACTTGATCGATTACATATATGCGATATTGCACAGCCCTGCCTACCGTGAAAAATACAAGGAATTTTTGAAAGTCGATTTCCCGCGTGTCCCCTACCCGAAAGGAGCCGAACAATTCCGCAGGATGTCCGCAATCGGCAGCGAGCTTAGGCGCATACACCTCATGGAGCATCCCGCATTGTCGGAACTTATTACACAATACCCGATAACAGGAAACAACACCGTCGAAAAAATACGATGGGAACTGTTGCCCGATGGGGGAACGGGGCGTATATGGATCAATGCGGAACAATATTTTGACAATGTACCCATAACGGCTTGGGAATTTTATATCGGAGGCTATCAACCTGCCCAAAAATGGCTCAAAGACCGTATCGGAAAAATGTTGTCTTACGACAACATCATGCACTATCAACGCATAATCAAAGTATTGATTATGACAGACGCTCTAATGGCCGAAATTGACAAGTCATAACATGGCTTAACAATCAGCCCTTTCATCGCGGCCCCTCCCCGCGGCAGGCGGGGCCCGCTTTTTGCAGATTGAAAATAAATCAGTACTTTTGCAGCTGACGCGGGCCGGAACCCGGCCCGATCGTCCAACATTCAAGGAATGTTCGAATCGATAGGAAGATATTTCCTGCTCATGCAGAAGGTGTTTTCGCGTCCCGAAAAGATGCGGATATACCGCCGCCGCATATTCTACGAGATGGAGGCACTGGGTCTCAACTCGATAGGGCTCACGGCCATAATCTCCGTATTCATCGGCGCGGCCATCACGCTACAGATGGCCATAAGCCTCGAGTCGCCCTTCATCCCCCGCTACCTGATAGGATACGCCACGCGCGAGACCATGACGCTCGAGTTCTCGTCGACGGTTGTGGCGCTGATCCTCGCCGGCAAGGTGGGGTCGAACATAGCCTCCGAGATAGGCACCATGCGCATCACCGAACAGATCGACGCCCTCGAGATCATGGGCGTAAACTCCGCCTCCTACCTCATACTGCCCAAGATCGTGGCCACGGTCTTCTTCTTTCCGTTCCTGACGATCCTCAGCATGATAATAGGAATTATCGGCGGCTACATGATCGCGGCCCTCACGGGCATCATGATCCCCGCCGACTACGTCGAGGGCCTGCAATACTGTTTCGTACAGTGGGAGGTGACCTATTCGCTCATCAAGATCGCCGTCTTCGCCTTCATCATCACCAGCATCTCGGCCTACTGCGGATACTACGCCAAGGGAAACTCGCTCGAGGTGGGCAAGGCCTCGACGCGCGCCGTGGTGTCGAGTTCGATCGTCATCATGATCTTCAACCTCATCCTCACGCAGCTGTTGCTCACGTAAAACAATGATAAAGGCGGAACACATAGTGAAATCATTCGACGGCCGCACCGTCCTCGATGACATTTCGGTCGAGTTCGACGCTGGTCAGACGAACCTCATCATCGGGCGCAGCGGTTCGGGCAAGACGGTGATGCTCAAGAGCCTCGTGGGGTTGCACGAGGTCGATTCGGGCACGATCTACTACGACGACGTATGTTTCACCGACCTCGACTTCAAGGCCCGCAAACGTATCCGCAAGAATGTGGGCATGATATTTCAAGGGGGCGCGCTGCTCGACTCGTCGACCGTCGTGGAGAACGTAAAGCTGCCTCTGGACCTCTTCACGAATCAGTCGGAGGAAGAGAAGATGGAGCGCGTGAACTTCTGCCTGCGGCGCGTGAACCTCGACAACGCCCACAAATTATACCCGTCGGAGCTGAGCGGCGGCATGATAAAGCGCGTGGCAATCGCCCGCGCCATCGTGCTCAACCCGCGCTACCTGTTCTGCGACGAGCCCAACTCGGGCCTCGACCCGCAGACGTCAATCGTCATCGACAACCTCATACGCGACATTACGGAGGAGTACAACATCACCACCATAATCAACACTCACGACATGAACTCGGTGCTGGAGATCGGCGAGAAGATCGTCTTCATCTATCAAGGCCGCAAGTGGTGGGAGGGATCGAAACACGACATCCTGCACGCCGACAACCGCGAACTCAACGAATTCGTCTTCGCTTCGGCCATGGCCAAGCGCGCCAAGATGGTGGAGACGACAGAGGACGGGCATAATGGCCGCAGGGCGAAACAGGTGTAATACGCCGACGGCCCGTACGTCCAGCAACGTAAAAACGGCATCTCCCGCGCAACCTCATGCTGCCCATGACATGTCACGCAGCACCAAAGAAAACCCGCTGCGGGCTTCGAATAAACGGCAGCCGGAATAGGGTGCATAATGTTGACACCGAACACAGTACACATGGCGGTACGCCGAATCGGAGCGCGCGGCAGCCGCAACGGATCGGGAATTTAAACGGCCGACACTTAATTTAATAAAATAATTTTGAAAAAAAAATGAAAGTGTGTATCTTTGCGGTGTGAAAAAAATAACAGAGTTTTATCTATTATAAAAAACAAACATCTATTATGGCACAGATTAAGATTGGTATCAACGGTTTCGGACGTATCGGCCGTATGGTATTCCGTGCAGCTTGCACTCAGACTGACAAGTACGACGTAGTAGGCATTAACGACCTCTGCCCCGTGGATTACTTGGCATACATGCTCAAGTATGACACCATGCACGGCAAGTTCGACGGCACCATCGACTACTGCCTCGAAAAGAGCCAGCTGATCGTTAACGGCAAGGCCATCCGCGTTACCGCCGAGAAGGATCCCTCGCAGCTGAAGTGGAACGAGGTTGAGGCTGAGTACGTAGTAGAGTCTACAGGTCTGTTCCTCACCGAAGAGAAGGCTCAGGCCCACATCGCCGCCGGCGCAAAGTATGTCGTTATGTCGGCCCCCTCGAAGGACGCTACCCCGATGTTCGTATGCGGCGTAAACACCGATACCTACGCAGGCCAGAAGATCGTTTCTAACGCATCTTGCACCACCAACTGCTTGGCTCCCATCGCCAAGGTCCTGAACGACAAGTTCGGCATCACCGACGGCCTTATGACCACCGTTCACTCGACCACCGCTACGCAGAAGACCGTTGACGGTCCCTCGATGAAGGACTGGCGCGGCGGCCGTGCCGCTTCGGGCAACATCATCCCCTCGTCGACCGGCGCTGCCAAGGCCGTAGGTAAGGTTATCCCTGCACTGAACGGCAAGTTGACGGGTATGTCGATGCGTGTTCCCACGCTGGACGTATCGGTTGTCGACCTGACCGTAAACCTTGCGAAGCCCGCAAAGTATGACGAGATCTGCGCCGCCATGAAGGAGGCATCGGAGGGCGAGCTGAAGGGTGTACTGGGTTACACCGAGGAGGCTGTCGTATCGTCGGATTTCCTCGGCGATCCCCGCACCTCGATCTTCGACAAGGCTGCCGGTATCGCTCTGACCGACACCTTCGTGAAGGTTGTCGCATGGTATGACAACGAGTGGGGTTACTCGAACAAGGTTCTCGACCTCATCTCGGTTATGAAGGCTTACAACAAGTAATCCAATACATAACGGATAAAGCGGAAGGCCGTATCATACGATACGGCCTTCCTTCGTATTATATTGGGTGATACGGTAGAAGCCGCACCGCAGGGAACCGCACGCACGAAGGCCGCCACACTACAGACTGCCGCGCAGGTGCAACCGCCACGGGTTGGCTATACGCCGCTGCTCGCCGCTTCGGATCAGTTCCGCCGCAGTACGCCCCATAAGTTCGAAATCGGTAGTAAGGGTCGTTATACCGCCTATAAGCACCTCCTTCAAAGGCGTGTCGTCGAGGCTCAGCAGGCCGATGTCCCGCCCCACCGCAAGCCCCTTTGCCGTTATGCTCTTTATAATAGCCGCAAGGTCGCGCTCCGACACAGCCATATAACAATGGCCAGCGGCAATACAGTCCATATCGAAGTCGCGCTCGACATAAACTGGATAACGGAACTCGCCGGCAAAGCGGTAAGCGCCGGCCGCATAGTCGTCGGGCAGGTATTGGAAACGGTCATTATATACGATATGCAGGGACCCGTAGCGTTGCAGTTTGCCGCGCAAAGCCTTCAGCCCCTCGTACGCATCTGTATAGAACCGCTGGTAGACGGCAGCGCAGTTGCGCGAGTAACCCTCGGGAAAGGCGTCGAGCAGAAGCAGCCGTTCGGCCGGTATCTTGTCCAGCACGGCTGTCACGTCACTGTTGAAATGGGGCATAAGCACGTAATAGTCGTATTTACCGCGAGCATCTGTTACCAACGTGTCGAACAATCCGGCATTGTAGTAGTGGAAGGCGATGCTTATATCGTAACCCCCGCCGAGGTTGTCTATAAGCGAGCGGTAGAGCGTCTCCTTGTATTGGTTCATGGCATCGAAAAGCATGAACAGGCGCACCGTATCGGATGCGCTGCGCCGCGACACGAAGAAGCCCTTGCCAGCCACCGATGCCACCATCTTGCGCCGCTGCAGCGTGCGGTATGCCGCCAGCACCGTATCGCGCGAGACGCCGTAGGCATGGTACGCCTCGCTCACCGAAAGCAACCGTTCGCCCGCGGCGAGCGAGCCGTCGGCAATATGTCCGGATATGTATTCCGCCAGCTGGTCGTACAACGTACGGCTCGAATGAGGATCTGGCTTGAATTTCATGGCGTCGTATTTTTAAGCGCAAACCGTTATGCACCGTTATGGCAACAAAGATAATATGCATTATGCAAAAAATGCAATTACAGACATAAAAATTTGTTTAATTGAAAATTATATATATTTTTGTTACCATAACGGTACATAACGCAGATGTGCCGCATAACCGAGAACCTGAACCTACACACATGAAACACCTGTTCACACTGCTGCTGGCCTTCGCCGCAGGCATAACGACGGCCGCGGCCGCCCGCTGGAACGCCGAGACCACCGACTGGAGCCGAAACCCGCACCCCGTCATCGGCGACTGGGGCTTCGACCGCCCGGGATACCCCAAAGGTCTGTATATACACGGCATCACCGTCAAGGAGGGGCAGAAAGTCAAAAATCCCGTCATCTACGACAACGATGTCTATGACGACGTCTTCGAGGACGAATGGATGTACGCCATGGCGTCGCTCGGCCGCATGGAGATAGCGGGATTGATCGTAACGCCCGTGCTGACCGATTTCTGGACCTTCTCCCACCCCGACTGGGTAGAGACGGCGCACGATTCGCGCAATACGGCTCTCGCCGCAGGCATCGACCCCGACTGCCTGCCGCCGATAACGGTCGGCACCGAGGCCGAGAGCGAGGCTGCGGGCGAGCGCAAAATGTCGGCTGGGGCCGAACTCTACGTAAAACTGATAAACGAACACCACGCCAAGCACCCCGACCGCCCGATGATCGTCAACATCGGCGGGCAGGGAGCGACGCTGGCCTCGGCCTTCTGCCTCGACCCCACGATCGCCGACAAGTGCATCGTCTACTATACCGACCTGCGCGTATATAACGGCCACTACGAGTGGGCCTCGCGCATCATCGCGGCCAACTTCCGCGTGGTGAGCTGGGGCGACGACAACTGGTGGATCGTAAAGAAGTGCCAGAACGAGTGGAACGTCCTGCCGCGGCCCGACAACTGCCGCGCCGAAGAGAACGACGCCATGAGCGGCGAGTGGCGCCTTCTGACCGAGATGCACAACCCGATGCTCGACCACATGGTGCACCAGTTCCGCCATCGAAACGAATATTGCGGCGAGGGGCGCTGCGGCGACTCCTACGGCGACGGCACCTTCATCCACGCATGGCTGCCGGGGATATTCACCGGCGCGGCATTGCAGGAGGTTCGCGGCGGCGAGGTGCTGCACGTAACGAGCTTCACGGAGCAGGACGAGGCCGAGGTGAAGGCGCTCACGATGGGCGTGCTGCTCGACCCGCGCGCATACAGATTCAAGAAATAACGACCCAATGCAAAAAACCATCCCGACCATGAAACGCACACTTCACATGCTCGCATGCGCCGCAGCGGCCGCAGCGCTCCTTACGCCAGCCGCCGCACAGGAGCGGCCCATCACCGTATCCGAAAACGGCCACTACCTGCAATATGCCGACGGCCGACCCTTCTTCTATCAGGGCGACACGGCATGGGAGCTCTTCCACCGTCTCGACCGCGAGGAGGCCGACCTCTACCTGCGCGACCGCGCCGCCAAAGGGTTCAACGTCATACAGGCCGTGGCCTTGGCCGAGCTCGACGGCGTGGATGTCCGCAACGCCTACGGCGACCTGCCGCTCATCGACAGCGACCCCGCACGCCCCACAGTGAAGGAGGGCCCGCAGAACGACTATTGGGACCATGTCGACTACATCGTAGGCCGCGCCAACGAACTCGGCATGTACGTCGGTCTGCTGCCCACATGGGGACGGTATTGGAACGAGGGAAAGGTAATATTCAACGAACGCAACGCCGAATCGTACGGGCGTTTCATAGCCGAACGCTACAAGGATGCCGACGTGATATGGATCCTCGGCGGCGACCGCAATCCCGACGACGGGCGCAAGCAGGCAATAATACGGGCCATGGCGCGCGGCATACGCAGCGTCGACACACGCCACCTGATAACCTTCCATCCCACCGGATGGCAGACCTCGTCGCGGTGGTTCCACAACGACGAATGGCTCGACTTCAACGGCCGCCAGAGCGGGCACAACCAGCGCTACAACTCAAACTCACAGATTCTCGACGACTTCCGCCGCACGCCACCCAAGCCTATAATCGACATCGAACCCCTCTATGAGGACCACCCGCTGGAGTTCCGTCCCGACGATGAGGGACACTCTACCTCGTGGGACGTGCGCCGCACACTCTACTGGAGCGTCTTCTACGGATCGGCCGGCATAACATACGGCCACCACTCCGTATGGCAGATGTACGACCCAGCCAAAGACCGCAGCCCGATCAACCGGCCGCTGATGCCGTGGCATGATGCCATCGCGCAACCCTGCGCGTCGCAGGTGATCCACCTGCGACGCCTGATGGAATCGCGCCCATACTTCCAGCGCATCCCCTCGCCCGACTTCATCGTGACGTCCGAGGTGGCATCGTCCGTCCCGGGCGCAGGCCGCTACCGCTTCGTCGCGACGATGGATTCGGAGGGCTCCTATGCGATGGTTTACGCCCCGATCGGGCGCACCTTCTCCGTGCGCGGCGACATGCTGCGCGGCAACCGCATCACGGCATGGTGGTACGACCCCCGCACGGGCAAGGCCTCAAAGATAGGCACGATCGACAACGACGGCGGGCAGTTGACATTCACCCCGCCCGCCGCGGGCGAAGCACAGGATTGGGTGCTGGTGCTCGACGACGCCGCATGCCGCTACCCCGCCCCGGGAAAAACGCTCAAACAACAGTCAAAAAACTGACGCATGAAGACAAAACTCGCCATAACGCTCCTCATAGCAGCAATCCTCACCCTTTCCGCGGCAGGCTGCTGGGAACTGTCCGCCAAACCGAAATACCGCAAGGGGTTCCTCTACCGTGAGGGGAGGCAGCTTATGCTCGACGGCAAGCCCTACCGCTGCGTCTCGTTCAACTCGTTCCAACTGTGCGGCTGCGGTCACGATTACGAGCTCTTCACCGAAGAGCAGACCGAAGCGCTCTTTGCATCGCTGCCCGCCAACACCATCGTGCGCACGTGGGCCACGCCCGCCTTCAACCACCGTACCGGCAGCCTGATAAAACTTGCCGAGAAACATGACATCAAGCTGATCCTCTCGCTCGGCGACGGCCGCAGCAGTTGCGGGCATTTCGACGGCGCCCCCGACGGCGACAACAGCGGCAAGACACAGGAGTGGTACGAGAGCGGCTTCCGACGCGAATACCTGCCGCACGTCATAGAGATGGCGACGCGATACAAGGATTCGCCGGCCATAGCCATGTGGGAGATCATCAACGAACCCGGAGAGGCCGACTGGGCCGCCATACGCGACTTCCTGCACGAGGTCGCGGCCGTAATCAAGCGCCACGACCCGAACCATCTGATCGAGAGCGGCACCTTTGCCGGCTGGGCGTACGATGGTTACGAGAACTACCGCGCCATGCACGACAGCCCACACATCGACGTGGGTAACCTGCACGAATACGATTACGACTACCAGCAGTCGAACACCATCGAATCGCCCCACTTCGAGCCGTGCCTCAAGGCGATGTACGACCTCGACAAGCCGCTGATCGTCGGTGAGACGGGCATAGAGGGCGGTGACGGCTGCCGCACCTCGCGCACGCGCCGCGCCGAGGCCATGCATGAGAAGTTCGACGTATACATAGGAATGGGTGCAAGCGTTGTCCTCGTATGGAATCTTGCGCGCGAAGACCGCTCGTGCGGCTTCACGTTCGGGCCCGACGATCCGATGCTCGAAATGATAGTCGCATACCAGCGCGGCATCTGCGGCAGGCAGAAGGGGAAGGGCACGGACAAATAATACACCGCACGCAAAACCGGATGGATGGCGGATACAACGCTCCCCGATTATTTAGCCCGAGGCCTGTATCGGGAAGATACCGCCGGTCCCTGCGCAAACTGGATTCTCCGGCAGCCGTACCTCTGTCGGGGAATCGAGCATATCCGCATGTCTGAAGCGTCACAACGGTATCGCCTCGCCGGCAGGCAGTTTGAGTTCTATCGACGCACCGCCCCACTGGTTGACCTTGTGCACGGCGTCGTATATGGTTTCGCCGTCGGCAGCCACCCGCACCCTGAGGTCGAACGCACGGCACTCCTGCACCTCGCGCTGGAGCGGCAGCGTATTGGGTATGACATAGACGTAGGC
Organism: uncultured Alistipes sp.; assembly: GCA_944320685.1. Taxonomy (GTDB): domain Bacteria; phylum Bacteroidota; class Bacteroidia; order Bacteroidales; family Rikenellaceae; genus Alistipes. Next base: position 127,114 of record CALUIK010000005.1, on the reverse strand, counting down.
TGCGATCGAATCGCACGGTCCAGTCTCGACGGTCAGCTCACGCGGATGCCGCGGCTCGTCGGGAGCCTGCTTCAGGGCCGAACCTACGGGGGCTATGATGCTCTGCGCCGAGGCAAAGCACACGCGCCCTCCCGCAACGTCGAAACCGCCGCACTCGACCACAACATTGTAACGCCACAACTCGGCAAAACTGCTGCGCAGACGTATCGTATACCTGTGTTGCATAATCTCCGTCGGACAAATTAGGCATGACAAATGTAGCAATAATTTGCACATATTCCGAAATATTTGTACATTTGCCAGCTATTTGTACCGAAATGGAGCTCGAACAGAAATATTCCATCGCGTATAAGGCTCTGAGAAACGGCCTCCACGAAGTGGACTTCGACGTCGACGGGGCGCTTTTCAAGGCTTATGAAAGCAAGGAGATAAAAGACGGCCGCTGCAAGGTACATGTGGCCATGCGCAAGAGCGATTCGCAGGCGGTTCTCGAAGTCGGAATCGACGGCGATGTAGTCTGCGAGTGCGACCGCTGTCTGGAGGACTGTACCATCCCCGTACACTTCGACGGGGAATTGGTCGTGCACATCTCGGAACAGGCGGACGAATACGACGGAGAGAACATGTGGGTATCCCCCGAGGAGGAGGATATCGGCCTTATGCAATATATATACGAGAGCATTGTGCTTTCGCTGCCATATCGGAGGGTACATCCCGACGGAGGGTGCAACCCCGACATGATGGCCCGCTTCACCGCCGCAGATGACACAGAAGCCGAGGAGGCCTCCGCCGCAGACGGGCCGACCGACGGGGCCGACACGTCAAAGTCCCGGGGCATGAGCGCAGAGAACCTCTCCAAGCTGGAGGAGTTGAAGGCCCGCATGCAGGAAAGGAAAAGTTGAAAAGCCCCACCGCAGCGATGTCGGCCAAGGGCGTAAAAGGGCATCGGCAGACCCGCTCGATATAATGCATGGAAAACTAAAGGACAGAAAATACGAATAACTTAAAAAAGATATTGTAAAATGGCACATCCTAAACACAAGATCTCGTCTACTCGACGCGATAAGAGAAGAACCCATTACAAGGCAGTCGTCCCCACGATCGTCACCTGTTCGAACTGCGGAGCATCGGTGCTCTACCACCGCGTATGCCCCGAGTGCGGTTACTATCGCGGCAAGCTGGCTATCGAGAAGAAGACAGAATAACGGACCGGTCCGGTTGCGTGAGAGAGTTCCCCTGCGGGCTCTCTCTGTAATTTTATCAAACCCATACCGACAAAGAGAGAGAGACGATGTTAAAGATAGGAATTGATGCGATGGGCGGAGACTTCGCTCCCGAGGCTGTAGTCAAGGGCGCGGTCATGGCACTCGACGCCATAGACGGCGAGAGCCGCATAGTGCTTTTCGGCGACAATGGAAAAATCGAGGAGTGTCTCGAAGCGGAGAATTGTCCGGCAGACCGCTTTACGATCGTACACACGACCGAGGTGATCGAAATGGGCGACCATCCCGCCATGGCGTTCAAGTCGAAACCCGACTCGAGTATCGCCGTAGGCTTCGGTCATCTGGCCAAGGGCGCCATCGACGGTTTCGCCAGCGCCGGATCTACGGGGGCCATGATGGTAGGGTCGATGTATGTGGCCAAACCGATCAAGGGAGTGATACGCCCCACCATCTCGACAACACTGCCCACCATAGCGGGGACGCAGGCGCTGATGATGGACGTGGGCCTCAACGTCGACTGCAAACCCGAGGTGCTGAGCCAGTACGGCCTCATCGGTTCGATATATGCGGAGTCGGTTCTCGGCATAAAGAATCCCCGCGTCGCCCTGCTCAATATCGGCGAGGAGGAGGCCAAGGGCAATGCCCTGACGCAGGCGGCATATCAGGCCATGAAGGCCGACAGCGACAAGGGCCTGTACAACTTCGCAGGCAACGTCGAGTCGTCGCACATCTTCTCGGGCAAGATCGCCGATGTCATCATATGCGACGGGTTCGTCGGCAACATAGCGCTGAAGATGGCCGAGGGTCTCTATGTCATCAACCACAAGATGGGTACCACCAACCCATTCTGGGACGCCATGAACTACGAGAACGTAGGCGGCACCCCCGTACTTGGAATCAACTCGGCTGTGATGATCGGCCACGGCAAGTCTACGCCAAAGGCTATCAAGAACATGATCCTGTCGATGGAGCGCAGCATCCGCACGCATGTAACGGAGAAGATCCGCGAGGCGTTCAAGGATATCGACTCGGTCGAGGCATAATCACGCGGCGTTGCCGCAATGGCCGCAGCAGGCCGTGCAAGACACCGAAGGCTGTCCTTACGGAAAGGACAGCCTTCGGTGTCTCACTGCATCGGAGTACGCCCTGCGGGACAAATGCGTTATGCCTTCTCCTCTTTCTCGGCAGGCTCCTTTTGCGCCGAGGCTATCATCTCATCCACTTTTGCGACGATCATCTCGGGCGTAATGGCGCGCAGGCAACGGTAATCGCCGTATTGGCACTTCATCTCGCCGTATACAGAACACGGGCGGCACGGCATATCCACCTGCAACACCCCTTCGGGCGAGCAGCCGTAACCGAGGAATCCCAACGCGGGATGTGTGGCCCCCCATACCGACACTACGGGCGTAGCCACCAGCGATGCCATATGCATGGCCAGCGAGTCCATCGAGACAATACAGTCGAGATTCGATATGAGGTTCAGCTCCCCCGCCATATCGACCTTTCCGTTAACGGCAGTGACATTACCATATGCACGCTCCATCTGCATGGCAAACTCCGCCTCGGCGCCGCAGCCGCTGTGTATGAAGACCCTGTCGTAACGCCCGCTCAACAACCGCACGGCCTCCACGCGCAGGTCGGCGGGATAGGTCTTGCCATCGTGCGCCGAGAATGGAGCGAACCCGACCCAGAGACCGTGCTTCTCCCCCATGGGATTCGGGCGCGCCATCTTCACGGCGGGTGCCGGATTATCGAATTCGAACCCAAGATCACGCAGCACGTCGCAATAGCGCACGACAGTGTGTTTCAACGGCACGCTGTTCTGGCTGTTATACCCCACACGAAACCATTTTTCGACCTTGCCCTTGTTGATCTTGGCGCAACGATACATGCTCATGCGGAACAGCGAGCGCACTACGATCGAGCGCAACACCCCGTGCATGTCGGCTATGGCGTCGACATTGCGGCGCCCTATGTCGCGGTACAGCTTCCACAGACCGGCCACGCCGCGATGGCGGCCATTAGTATCGACGAAAATGAAGTCGACGTCTATACCGTCGAAGAAGGACTCGAACTGCCTGCGCGTGGCGACGGTCACCTTCACGTCGGGATATGCCGCCTTGAATGCCCGCAACGTATGCGCGAGCATCACGACGTCGCCCATGGCCGAGAGACGTATGGCCACCACATGCCGCGGCAGCCGGCGCAGTCTATTCGTTGCGGGCTCTTTACTGTTTGTTGCCATATAATACCGGATTAAGCGCCGGATCGTTATACATCTTCATCTGTTTGTATGTCTTCATATACTTGCGCCCCGTGGCTATGTCATCGAGCAGCTCCTCGATGGCCGTCGATAGGTCCGCCTGCTGCGACAGCAGCGTAGTGAGCTTGCGGCCGCAGGCGTCGCGGTGCTCCTGCCCCACGTCGGTGCGTTCGGTCTCAAGCCGCATGTGGTATATCTTGAGCGCAAGGATCGACAGGCGGTCGATTGCCCATGCAGGCGTCTCGGTATTGATTTTCGCGTCGGGCGCCACTGCCACCCCCTTGAACTTGTCGAGGAAATAGGAGTCGATATACTCCACCATATCGGTACGCACCTGATTCGAGCGGTCGATACGCCGCTTAATGGCCAGCGCCTCGACGGGGTCGATCGCCGGATCGCGTATGATATCCTCGAGGTGCCACTGTACCGTGTCCACCATGTTCTTCTCATATAGCAGGGCATCGAGCGAACCGGCCTCGTATGGGTTCTCGAACCTGTGGTCGACATCGTCGAAAATGTGATAATCGGCTATCGCCCTGTTGAAAATGGCATTTGCATTCCCGGTAAACATATATCGCGGTCAGTTATTGGTAATTTATCCAAAAAAATTTATCTTTGCCTTCACGGTAATACAAAGATAATGATTTTTTCCAAACGAGCAATATACCTCGCGCTTTTCGCGCTCGCGGCATTCGCCGCCGAGCTTCAGGCACAGAGCCGCATAACCAAGGAGGAGTACATCGACCGGTACAAGGGCATCGCCATCGAGCACATGGAACGCTACGGCATCCCCGCCAGCATAACCCTTGCGCAGGGGATACTCGAATCCGACAGCGGCAACAGCTCGCTGGCCCGCAAATCAAACAACCACTTCGGCATCAAGTGCAAGTCGAACTGGCGCGGCGACCGAGTCTACCATGACGACGACGCCAAGGGCGAATGCTTCCGCAAGTACGACACCGTGGAGGAGTCGTATCAGGACCACGCCGACTTCCTCGACCAGCAACCGCGCTACGACTCGCTCTTCGCCTATTCGTCGGACGACTACCGCAGCTGGGCACGCGGCCTCAAGGCCGCAGGCTACGCCACCGCCCCCGACTATGCGCAGCGCCTCATACGCATCATCGAGGACAACAGCCTATACCTCTTCGACGAGGACAACGGCGCCGCGCTATATGCCGCACACCGCCGTGCCGAACAGGGCATTACGGACGACTTCGCCTCGCAGAGCAGCGTCGAGACGCCCGCCGCATACACGGCCAAGGTAGACCCCAACGACTACCGCGTACCCGAACGCACGTACAACGGCTACAGCGTATACGTCAACAACCGCACCCACTTCGTCATAGCGGGCGAGGGCGACACTTTCGCCCGCATAGCCCGCACTTTCGCACTTACCGAGCGTACGCTGCGCAAGTACAACGAGGCCGACCCCCGCTCGACGGCCAACCCCGTCAAGGGAGAGATGATATACATCGAACGCAAGCAGGCCAAGTGGTGCGGCAACGTGCGCCAGCACATCGTGCGCGAAGGCGAGACACTGCGGTCGCTGTCTCAGGAGTACGGCATACGCCAGAAGAAGCTCGCCCGCATGAACCGCCTGCGCAAGGGCCAAACGATAGCCGCGGGGCAGACGGTAAAGCTCAAATAGCCCGCATCGCATACAGGCATCCGGCATGAAAGCAACAAACGACAACCACACGATATGGACAACACCCCTTTGCGCGAGAAGATTCTCGCCACGATAGTCGCCAAGTCGACTCTCAAGCAACACGTCTTCGACAACACCTTCTCGACGTTCAACATGCTGAAGGAGGTACTCATCGAAATCGCCTCGGAGATTGACGACGAGCTGGACGACAAACTCGACAAGCGCGTGCGCATAGAGTACCGCGACCGCGGCAAGTTCGAGGCCCAGCTGCAGATAGCAAGCGACCTGCTCATATTCCAGATGCACACCGACGTCTTCGAGTTCGACTCGAACCACATCATATGGCAGAACGAGTATGTGCAGCAGGACCGCTGCAACTCCTATTGCGGGGTGATCAACATATACAATTTCCTCTCCGACTCGTTCAAGTTCAACCGCAACGCCGACGAGGGATACCTCATAGGACGCATATTCATCAACCGCGAAAAGAGCTTCTTCGTCGAGGGCAAACGCCAGACGTCGATGCGACCGATGGGATTCGGGCGCGAGAAAATATCGCGCGAGGCGCTGGTGGCGATAACCGAAACGGCCGTAAACTACGCCATCAACTTCGACCTGCTCACGCCGCCATACGAGGACAACAAGCGGGTTACTGTCGACCAGTTCAACACCAAGATGGACAACTCGAAGTTCACGACGGGCAAGCGTCTCGGATACGAATTCAACGTCGATGACATCTGATACATGACCGTACGGCAAAACCGCTAAAAAACACCGCACATGATAAAGAAGATTTTTCTCGTTGCGACACTTCTGACGGTCTCGACGGCCGCCCTTGCGCAGCAGACATACCGCGAACTTATCGAGATCTCGTCGCTCAACCGCGGCGTTTACGGACTGCGCTCGATGCAGGACGGCGAGCACTACACGACGCGCGAAGGCAACGCCGTAGTGTGCCACAGCTATGCCGACGCCTCGCTGCAGGAGACCCTCTATACGGGGGCGTTCTCGTCCTACACGCTCTCGCCCGACGAGACGGCGATACTTCTCAGCAGCAACCACAAGCCCGTCTACCGCCATTCGTTCTATGCCGACTGGCAGATAGTGCCTTTGGGCGGCGACGGCGGGGCCGTCATGACGCTCGTGGGCGTGCGCGACGTAACCCTCTCGCCCGACGGCACGATGGTGGCCTACGCCAAGGACAATGACCTCTTTGTCGCCCCCGTGGGCGGCGAAGCCCGCGCCGTCACCGACGACGGCGAGTGGAACGCCGTCATCAACGGCACTGCCGACTGGGTCTACGAGGAGGAGTACGGCTTCACGCGCGCCTACGCCTTCTCGCCCGACTCGAAACGCATCGCCTACCTGCGTTTCGACGAGAGCGCAGTTCCGACCTTCGAGATGATGCGCTACGACGGCGAACTCTACAACCGCCCCTACTCGTTCAAGTATCCAAAGGCCGGCGACCGCAACTCTACGGTCGAACTGTGGATCTACGACATAGCCTCGGGGGCGAAAAACCGTATCGACACGGGCACCGAGACCGACCAATACCTCCCACGCATAGACTGGACGCCCGACGGCGAACTCTTCTACTACCGTGTCAACCGCAAGCAAAACCACTTCGAGGTGGTGCTCGTCCGTGGCGACGGCTCGCAAAAAGTGATCTACGACGAAACCTCGCCCACCTTCGTCGAGCGTCCCGACGCGGGCACCATACGATTCATCGACGGCGAGCGTTTCATCGCCCTCAACGAGACTGCTACAGGGTGGAACCACATATATCTCTACTCTACGGAGAAAGGGCTGCTGAACCCCGTAACGTCGGGACCGTGGCAGGTGACCGAAGTCGTCGAAACAACCGACAAGGCCATCTACTACATGTCTACGGAGACCTCGCCCCTGCGCCGCAACCTCTACTCGATAGACTACAAGGGCCGCCGCAAGCAGCGCCTCACGGAGGGCGACGGAACATATTCCATAGCTCCCAGCAAGGGCATGAAATACTATATCTCGACCTTCTCGACAGCCACCAAGCCCAACACCGTGACCCTGCACAAGGGTGACGGCACCCTGCTGCGCACACTGGCCGAAAGCAGCGAACTGGCAGCACGCATGGAGCAGATGCCCCGCAAGGAGTTCTTCACATTCGTCACCGAGCGCGGCGACAGCCTCAACGCATACATGATCAAACCTGCGGATTTCGATCCGTCAAAGCGCTATCCTGTCCTCGTGACGCAATACTCGGGCCCGGGCTCGCAGTCCGTTGCCGACAGTTTCTCGCTCGACTGGGAGAACGTCCTCGCCGCCCACGGCTATATCATCGCCTGCTGCGACGGCCGCGGCACCGGATTCATGGGCGAAGCGTTCAAGAAACAGACCTACGGCAACCTCGGCGCCCTTGAGGTCGAGGACCAGATATCCTTCGCGCGCTACCTCGGCGGGCAACCCTATGTCGATGCCGGCCGCATAGGCATATACGGATGGTCGTACGGCGGGTTCATGGCTCTGGGCTGCGCCTGCAAGGGCGGCGGCCTCTACAAACTGGCCATAGCCGTGGCCCCCGTCACCTCGTGGCGCTACTACGACACCATCTACACCGAGATATACAACGACCTGCCGCAGGACAACCCCGCAGGTTATGACGACAACTCGCCCATCAACTTCGCGCAGCTGCTCGACGACGAGCACACACAGCTGCTCATCATGCACGGCACGGCCGACGACAACGTCCACTTCCAGAATACGATGGAGATGTGCCGGGCCCTGAACCGCGCAGGCAAACAGTACGACATGATGGTCTACCCCGACCAAAATCACTCGATGTACCCGTCCGACGGCTACAACATACGCCGCAAAATGGTAGAATACACACTGCGCAACCTGTAACGGCGGCAACCTGTCCCACGCAAGGCCCCGCACCGACGCAATGCCGGCCCGGGGCCTTGCTGTTGTCTTGAGCCGTGACAATTTTACGGCACATCCTTGCATTCCAGACAATACAGGCATCTCATAAGGGAATAAAACCATCGTATATCACCATAAATCCGCCGGCCGCATACGACAAACGGCACTCGACATATATATTTGCACCCAATGGATCCCTGCCCGACGGCAATGCCCGACCGCCGAAAGGAGATCCTGCCGGAAAACAAACCTATATTTTCAAGATTATGAAACAGATGTTACTTATCATGATCATTGCCATTCCGGCAATGATGTTCGGGGGCTGCTCCGAGAAGAACAGCAATGCGAACGATGTGCGCTTCACCATCGAAGCCAGCACCGATCAACCAGTGCGCATATACTGCCCCACTGACCAAAACGAATCGGGAACGGTAATAAACAACCACTACGAATCGTCGTTCAAAACCGACACTGCTGTATTCTCGATAGAAGCCCGATGCCATGACGATGCGACCCTCATAACCATACGCGTATGGGTCAACGGCAAGCTGGTCAAGGAGGTTTCAGGCAACAAGTACCTGACGTCAGGCACTATAACCGTTGAATAAAGGCTCCGCAACCACGGCATGACAGACGGCAGTAGAAAGCCGCCGGCCGCACGAAAAGTCTCCGAACGGGAAAAACAAGAAAATAAATTTGCATCTGAACATTTTTTACCGTACATTTGCACTCGCAATTAAGCAATTGGCTCCGTAGCTCAACTGAATAGAGTACTTGACTACGGATCAAGCGGTTACAGGTTTGAATCCTGTCGGAGTCACCGGAAAAGGGTCACGCATGCGTGACCCTTTTCCGGTTATATGCGCGCCACTGCGCCCTACCGCACATTCGAAACGCGACACCATAAATACCCAATCCCTTCAATCTCCATTCTCCTCAAGGCGGCAAGTTCGTACTTACGATACATCATTGCCCGCACTACATCGCCGGTATCGGCCATACACAACGATTTCATTGGCGCAAGACCGCAGCAACCCGCGACAACAACACATAAAACAACTGCGTCAGACCTTTAGGATAAGGTCTGACACAGTCATACACCGTCCGCTCCTGACAATGGGTCAACGGCCACACTACTCGTAAAATCTCCACCAATCGAGGTTGAAGAGTTTGCACCCCTTGCGGCCATTGAAGACGAAATAGAGGTCATGCACGCCCGTCACACCGGCCTCCACATCGGCCTTAAAGGTTTTCCAACTCTCCCAGCCGCCCGTAGACGGGATCTCAACAACTGATATGAGCCTGCCGTCCACGCTGTCGAGACGCACCTCTATACGGCCGCCGCGCAGGGCACTCGCCGCCGCTACACGCAACCCGTCGGGGCCTGCGGCGCCGAAGTCCACTTCACGCACCTTGATCCAGTCGCCATCGTGCGTATCCGACACATACACACCCGTCTTGGCATTGGGTTCGGTCCCGACACCGCTGGAAAAAGCAATGGTCTCGGCCTCGACCCGCACATACGGATCCAAGGTACCTACAGGCGCCACGCCCTCGGCCGTAGCGTTGATTACGGGAAATGTGCCGTCGTCGTTATATGTGAACTGCTCCACAGCAACCGAACGGCCGAAACCGCCGCCCCCGGGCAACTTGCCCGTGTGGTAGAAGAAGTACGAGTTGCCCTTGTAATCGATCACAGCGCAGTGGTTGGTGAACGACCCCGTATCCTGCAGGGGCATGATCTCGCCCACATAACGCCATGGTCCGGCGGGACCCTCGCCCATCGAGTAGGCTATGTGTTCGGGCACGCCGCCCGCGGCATAGAGCAGATAGTAGTCGTCGCCGCGGCGGTAAAACCACGGCCCTTCGGTATATGTATCCGTATATTTCTCACCTTTGACACGCTCCTCGGGGTTCGGGGCGCCGAAACTCTCGGTCGTCTGATCGAGCTTGCGCACCTCTCCCTTGAGCGAGACCATATCCGCGTTCAGCTCCGCGAAGTATATGTTCGGATTACCCCAATAGAGATATGCCCGCCCGTCGTTGTCGATAAACACCGTAGGGTCGATATAATCCCAACTACCCTCATACAGAGGCTTGCCTATGGCATCCTTGAATGGCCCCGTAGGCGAGTCGCCCACCGCCACGCCTATGGCCATCGTATTGCTCAGTTTCGAGTGCAGGCACACGTACCAGTAGAACTTGCCGTTGCGCTCGACGCACTGCGCCGCCCACGCACGGTCATCGCCCCACTCGAACGACTCTATGGCCAACGGCGAACCGTGGTCCGTCCAGTTGACCATATCCTCTGTCGAATAGACGCGCCACTCCTGCATCCAGAAGAAGTCCGCCCCGTCCTCGTCGTGTCCCGTGTATACATACAGGCGGCCGTCATGCACCATCGGTGCGGGGTCGGTCGTATAGCATGTCTGTACAATGGGGTTCTGCGCCGCAGCGGGCCACACCGCCGCCGCAGCTATGGCCGCGGCGATATATTTCAATGCATTTTTCATAGTCGTCACTCTATTTGTTGGTTATAACTACTGCTCCGTTTTGCGGTATCGTGACGGTTACCTTGCCGTGCCGGCCCACCTTTGCCTGACGGACCGAGCCCTCAAGCCTGTCGTTGTCCTCGTACATCGCAACCTCACCCTCAAGGCCCAGCGCCGCAAGGTCGACCTCCGTCTTCAGGGTCTCCTCCTGCGCGTTTACGCCCACGACATACCACGTGTCGCCATGACGGCGTGCCATGATGACATAACGGCCCGGGTATCCGTCGATGAACTTCACGTCGTCCCACGTCGTAGGGACGCGCTTCATGAAGTCGACGGCCCATACGGGCGCATCATGCAGGTTGTTCGGCGCCATGGCGAAGTGCTGCACGGGGCTCTGGAACATAACGGCCGTAGCCAACGCAAAGACGTCAGACGTCACACGCATGCTGCCGCCGGGCCTGTTGGCGGCATTGTAGTAACGGTTCAGGGTGCTGCCGCCGAAATCCATGCTGCCGACCGTGTTGCGGATGAAGGGGTGCATGCAGGCATTGAAGGCCTCGGCGTCGCAGCTGCCCTGCGAGAAGTTCATGTTCTCGCTGGCGAGCACCGCCTCGCTCGCGGCATAGTTGGGATACATGCGTTCCCAGCCGCGGGGAAGCGTACAGCCGTGGAAGATCACCAGCAGGCCGAAGTCGTTGGCGTCGGCAAGGATCTCCTCATAAAGCTGCATGGCCATCTGCTTGTCGCTGCCGAAGAAGTCGACCTTGATACCCTTGATGCCTATGCTCTGCATCCAGCGCATCTCCTTGCGGCGCTCGATTATGTTGTCCATCCTGCCACGCGGGCCCTGCGGCGCATCGTTCCAATAGCCGTTTGAATTATACCACAGATAGAGTCCCACGCCCTTCGATGCGGCGTACGCGGCCAACTCCCCGACGCGGTCATACCCGACTTGCGTATCCCACAGGGCGTCGACCAGCACCGTACGGTAACCCATGTCGGCACAAAAGTCGATATAGCGGCGCTGCACGTCGTAGTTCATGCTGCCGTCGCCGGCGATGATCCAACTCCATGTGCCGCAACCGTATTCTGCCGAGTAGTCCTTCGAGGGTTCGTAGCGCCGCTCCACCACGTCGAACGGCACCGTAGTCTCCATGATCGGGGCAAGCGTGGCGCCCACGGTGACCGTACGCCACGGCGTGCGTCCGGGCAGCGTCACGCCCGGCGCGGCGGTACCGTTGCCGTTGAACTCCGACTGCTGCGGAAAGCCGATGGTATATAGGCCGTCCTCCTCGCCCATTAGACGCGAGGCGCAGTAATAGCTGTCTACACCCGTCTCCGAGACGAGAACCCAGCCCTTGTCGCCGTTGCGGAAGAGACACGGGAACGAGTACCCCTCGCCGTAGCCGTTTTTGCCCATCGCGTCGTCAACCGTATATGGGGTCTCATAGCTCGGCGTGGTGCGGGCGAACCCTCCCATGGCGCCGCTCTGCGGACAGAGGAACGTGGTCGTACCATCCGCCATGCGGAAGCCCGTAGCCTCACTCTCCACGACACAGCAGCGGGCCTCGCCAGCACGGTGTAGGTTGTAGCGGAAGGCCACGTCGTTGTTGCCGACGCTGAACTCCACGTCGAATACCGTCTTGTCATCCTGCACGAATGGCACACGTACGCGGTTTGCCGTATAGTGCACCGTGCTCTTCTTTATATTCTTCAGGCTGTAGGTCTCGTCGACGGCCTCTACCACCGTCTGCTCACCCAGAGCCAGAGCCTGCGTGAAATCCCCGACATTGGTCTTCAGGCCGAGCGGCGACGGCGCGAGGAACACCTCGCCGTCATACGTCACACTGTACGAGGCCCGACCGCCTTCGTCCGACACAACCACCTCAAGCCTTCCGTCGGGGCTCGCAATACGTCTTTCGCCCGCATCGGCCGTCGCCGCACAACATACGGCGGCCAGAAACAATAACACACTTTTCATTCTCCCTGCACTGTTTTATTTTCACATCCATACCGCAGTCTGCGGCAGGCAATATCAATTCCGTATACGTTCGTAGTCGAAGAAATCGACATCGACATGCCCTCCCGCCTGACGCGTGGCGTAATTGAAGATGGCGAATTTCGTCCCCATGAAGAACCGGCGGTAGTCGAACACCATCCTGAAGCCGCACCCTACCGGCGTCCACGACTTGTTGTCGTAACTGTACCGGAACGAGGCTATGTCGCGGCCCGGCCGGAAATCGCCGTCGATACGCAGATATATCTTGTCGGAGGTCAGCTCCACCGTCTCGAACACTTCGCACGCCACGTCCGTGACGCTCTTCGTATCGTCCGCAAGCCTCACACGCTCGCTCCGCATCGACAGATATTTCTTTCCGTCGCGGCACTCCACGGCAAGCACACCCGAATCGCCGTTGAAGGCGGCAAAGCCCGCCACATCGCCATCCTTCATGCCCGAAAGGTCCAATGCCACGATACCGCGGCATTCGGGCCCCTCCATACGCTGTGTGAGGGTATTCGGCGCCACGAAGAGGTTATCCACCACACGCCCTGTCGTCAGGCGCAGCCATCCGCGCCGCTCGCGCAGCGACCAACACGAGTCGATGGGATTGTGGTTCCACTGCCAATCCAGCTTGAGCCGCCTGCCGCCGAAGTCGTCGCTCACGACCAACCCTTGCGATGCGCGCCCTGCCGCGGGCTTCTTCATCACCTCGGGCACATGTCCCGTCGCGTCGCCCAGCATAGGCCAGCCGTCGACCCAGCGACAGGGCATCAGCATGGGCACGCGCCCCACGCCGCCGCGGTCTTGGAATATCACGCCGTACCAATTGCCCTTGCCGTCGTCGACGATCGTACCTTGCGCCACGCCGCCGTAGGGCCCGAACGACACATCGAGAACAACCTTCTTCTCGTAGGGTCCCAAGATATTGTCGGCGCGGTAACACACCTGCCGCCGTATGCCGCCTCCGGGCCACGAGATCATCAGTACATAGTAACGACCGTCGCGCTTTATCACGCGGCTGCCCTCCAGAAGCCCCGTCTCGTCGGCGCCGCGCTCGAAGACACGTGCGTCCACACCGCCCGGCATCACGTCCGTAAGGTCGGGCTTCAACTCGCGCACCTGTCCCGCACCGTAGAACATGTATACGCGGCCATCGTCGTCGAACAACAGCGAGGCGTCATGGAAATGAGGTATGCGCGACACGAGCGTCCACTCGCCCGCAGGGTCCTTCGCCTTGTACACATATCCGCGGAACGGGGTGTCGTTGGGCGAGAAGTAGGCATAATACATACCGTCGTGGTATCGCAGCGACGTGGCCCACTGTCCGCGGCCGTAGACCGTGCCGCCGACAAGGTCATAGCTCGGCTTGTCATCGAGGCGGTCGAATATGTACCCCACCGTCCGCCAGTTCACCAGATCCCGCGAGTGCATGACGGGAGCACCGGGCATAAGATGCATCGTCGTGCTCACCATATAGTAGTCGTCACCCACACGTATCACGTCGGGGTCGGGCACGTCGGCCCACAGTACAGGGTTGGAGAAGGTCCCGTCGCCATTGTCGCTCGACTGCGCACACGCGCTCCACACTGTGCATAGGGCGAATACGGCGGCAGCCGCCCCCATGACAAATCTTTGTTTCCCAATCATCGTCTTTCCTGTTATACCGTTACTCTGCCGTGAAGACATATTGTTCCCCGGCCTTTGTCTTTATGTCGTATTCATATACCTTCCGCAACTCGGGGCTCTTCGGCGCGGCCAGCTCCTCCGACACCAGAGGTTCAGCTATATCGGCAGGAGCGAACAGTTCGTTCGGGCATCTGCCCTTGGCCGGCTTCAGGCCGCGCCCCGTCAGGGGTACATACGAACGCAGCCGCAGCACCCCGCCCGCACGCGACGTCACCACCGTACGGGACAGTCCCCCGTCTCTCCACTCCATATCCACGACGAAGCCGCCGCGCGCGACGAGCCCCTTGACACTGCCGCGCTCGCCCCACGCGTCGGGTAGCGCGGGCAGAAGATGCACCGCCCCGTCGTGGCTCTGCAACAGCATCTCGGCAACGCCTGCCGTGAACCCGAAGTTACCGTCGATCTGGAACGGAGGGTGCGCGCAAAAGAGGTTGGGATATGTTCGTCCCGCGCCGTATCGGCCTATGACGCCGTCGTTCGGCAGCAGGTTAAGCATGTTCCTAATGATACGGTAGGCATGGTTCCCGTCCTGCATGCGGGCCCAGAAGTTGATCTTCCAGCCTATGCTCCAGCCGGTGGCCATATCGCCGCGCTGCAGCAGCGTCTGCTTCGCCGCCTCGAACAGCAGCGGATGGCTGTATGGCGAGATCTGATTGCTCGGATAGAGCCCGTAAAGGTGCGATATATGGCGGTGCTGGTCGCGCGGGTCGTCCAGATCCTCCAACCACTCCTGAAGCTGGTTGTGGCGGCCTATGCGCATCGGGGCGAGGCGGACGATCATGCGGCGCAGCGAGTCGGCATATTTGCGGTTCCCGCCCAGCGTCTCGCACGCCCGCAGCGTGCTGCTCAAGGCGTCGAACGCTATCTGGTTGTCCATCGTGCAGCCGGCCGTTATCGCCACCCCGTTGGGGCCATGCTCAGGCGACACCGAAGGTGCCGTCACCATCCACCCGTATGCCGGATGCTCCGTCAGCGCCGTAAGGTAAAAGTCGGCCGTGCCCTTAAGCACGGGATAGCAGCGGCGCAGGAACTCCTTGTCGCCTGTAAACAGATAGTGCTGCCACAGATGTTGCGCCAGCCACGCCCCGCCGTTGGGCCACATGCCCGTCTCGGCATAGTCGACGGGGCCCGTAATACGCCACAGGTCGGTATTGTGGTGCGTCACCCAGCCGCGGGCGCCGTAGAGTTCGCGTGCCGTCGACCGTCCCGTATGCGAGAGCTCCTCCACCATGCGGAACAACGGCTCGTGCGTCTCGGCAAGGTTGGTAACCTCGGCCGGCCAATAGTTCATCTCGGTGTTTATGTTTATCGTGTACTTGCTGTCCCACGGGGCGTTCTTCTCACGGTTCCATATGCCCTGCAGCGTGGCGGGCTGTCCTCCTGGCTGCGACGAACTTATAAGCAGATAACGGCCGAACTGGAACAGCAGCGCAGGCAGCGAGGGATCGTTCCCCTCGTTGAAGGCAGCCACACGGCGGTCGGTGTCGAGCGCCGCATTTTGGCTCTCGGGCAACGACAGTTCCACGCGGCCGAACTGTCGCCCGTATATGTCACGGTGCTCCGCCAACAGATCACCGTAGCTCTTGGCGCAGGCCTCTTCCAAAGCCGCCTCTACCTTTGCGTGCGCATCGCCCGACACATCGTCGTAACGGACGAAATTCGTCGCCGCGGATATATATATAGTCGCCGTCGCGGCACCCTTCACGCACAGCCGCTCCCCTGCTGCCGACACCTCGCCGTCGGTGACAACACGGGCCACGGCCACGGCCTTCAACGCGGCGGGAATACCCTCCTGTTCGACTCCCGCGCACTCTACCGTCAACTCGTCGCCGACGGCTTCAGCCTTATACTCCAGCGGGCACGAGTACGACATGTCGAACGACAGGGCCCCCGCCTTGCCGGCCTCAAAACGCACGACCAGCACATTGTCCGAGAACGAAGTGAAGGCCGTACGGCTGTAACGGACGCCGCCGGCCTCGTAAGCCGTCGACGCTACGGCGTCGCGCAGGTTCAGCGAACGGCTGTAGCTTCCGGCCTTGTCGCCATGGGCGAAGTCGAACCTAAATGTGCCCAGAGGCAGATAGCGCATGCCGTGATGCGGCGTGAAGAACTGCGCGTCGATCATGGCGCGGGCATCGGACGTACGGCCCTCGAATATGAGACGCCGCACCTCGTCGAGATGGTGGCTCGCCCCCTCGCGGTTGTTGTTATGCGGCGATCCGGCCCAGAATGTCTCCTCGTTGAGGTCTATCTGCTCGCTGCCGACGCCGCCGTAAATCATGGCGCCGAGGTGAGAGTTGCCCAACGGCAACGCCTCCCACCACGTGGCGGCAGGAGCCGAATAACGCAATTTCAATTCAGCAGCGCCGTCCGCCGCAGCGCGGAACGTCAGCATCGACAGGACTACAGCCCCTACTATACGTAAATGTTTCATCATAACTAAAAATATTGCGAAATCCGACGACGGAGTAACTTTCAAATCGTCCCCTCGATTTTTTTTTGCGGGCGATTCCGACACGCCGACGCATTACAAAGTTATTCTATTTATGCGAAATAGCAACACCTTAGCGTCGGAATAATCATAAGCGATACGGCCCGCCGTACCATTACTTGGATATGTCGCATTTTTTTACGAACATTGCGAACCGATTGGATATGGGAACATTCGCGCCCCGCGCCTCCTCTCCGAAAGCGTCATGCAGGCGCCGGAAAACCATACGAACTTAACCGAAACTAAATACAACGCGACTATGAAAAAACTCCTATCTCTAATGGTATCGGTAACGTGTGCGCTGTCCGCCATCTCGTGCGGCGGCTTCACCCCCGAGGCCGGCATTCCCGTCTTCAGCAACTTCAAGTACACGGGTGCCGACGCAGTCTATGAGCAGAACCCCCTCGGCGAGGACGAGTTCTACACCCCCATCCTTCAGGGCTGCTATCCCGACCCGAGCATCTGCCGCAAGGGCGGCGACTACTACGTGGTATGCTCGTCATTCGCCATCAACCCGGGCGTGCCCATCTTCCACTCGACCGATCTTGTGAACTGGCGCCAGATAGGCCACGTTCTGGACCGCGCCTCGCAGCTCAAGGTAGAGGATACGGGCATCAGCGCCGGCATCTACGCCCCCACCATACGCTACAACCCCCACAACGACACCTTCTACATGATCACGACGCAGTTCGCCGGCGGTATCGGCAACATGGTCGTAAAGACGAAGGATCCCGCCCAAGGATGGAGCGACCCTATCAAACTCGACTTTGCGGGCATAGACCCCGACCTCTTCTTCGACGATGACGGCAAGGCCTACATCGTCCACAACGACGGTCCCGAGAAACCTCTCTACGAAGGTCACCGCGTGATCAAGGTATGGGAGTACGACACCGAGAAGGACCAAGTCGTCAAGGGCAGCGACAAGGTGATCGTCAACGGCGGCGTCGACCTCTCGAAGAAACCCATCTGGATCGAGGCGCCGCACCTCTACAAGAAGGACGGCAAATACTACCTCATGTGCGCCGAGGGCGGCACGGGAGGCTGGCACAGCGAGGTGATATTCATCTCGGACAGCCCCAAGGGGCCCTTCACCCCCGCACCCGAGAACCCCATACTGTCGCAGCGCCACCTGCCGGCCGACCGGCAGAACAAGGTCGACTGGGCGGGCCATGCCGACCTTGTGGAGGGCCCCGACGGCAAGTACTGGGGCGTCTTCCTCGCCATACGCCCCAACGAGGCCAACCGCGTCAACACGGGCCGCGAGACCTTCATCCTGCCTGTCGACTGGAGCGGCACCTTCCCCGTCTTCGAAGGCGGCATGGAACCCCTGAAGCCCAAGCTCAAGATGCCCGCGGGTGCCGAGAACCGCTGCGGCGAGGACGGATTCATGCCCAACGGCAACTTCACCTTCAGCGATGACTTCACGTCGCCCGAGCTCGACATGCGCTGGGTGGGTGTGCGCGGCGCACGTGAGCACTTCGCCACGGTGGGCGAGCACGGCCTTGAGATAAAGCCCTTCGACGTGAACATCAAGGCCCCGCGTCCCACGTCGACGCTCTTCTACCGCCAGCAGCACAACCGCTTCACCGCCTCGACGACGCTCTACTACGTGCCCCGCACGCAGGGCGACCTTGCGGGCATGGTATGCTACCAGAGCGAGGCGTTCAACTACGTCTTCGGCGTGACGAAGTGCGGTGAGAAAACCTGCATCGTACTCCAACGTACGGCGCGCGGCAAGTCGGAGAC
Organism: uncultured Alistipes sp.; assembly: GCA_944320685.1. GTDB lineage: Bacteria > Bacteroidota > Bacteroidia > Bacteroidales > Rikenellaceae > Alistipes. Next base: position 108,647 of record CALUIK010000005.1, on the reverse strand, counting down.
CGTCGCCTCGGCCGAGATCGGAGACCGCCTGCCCGTGGGCCTGCGCGTAAGCGCCGATGGTGACAAATACACCTTCAGCTATGCCGGACGCGGCGGTGAGTACACCGACCTTGCAACCGTATCGGGCGACATCCTCTCGACGAACGTCGCGGGGGGCTTCACCGGCGCCATGATCGGCCTCTACGCCACCACGGCAAACGACGCAGCGTGCAAATAGTGCGGCAGACATACACCACCGATAAACCGAGAGGGACGCGAACCGTTCGCGCCCCTCTCTCCATAAACAACTTTTACATATAGCCGCGGCATCACTCGCCGCCCAGCACACGGGCAGGGTTCTCACCCGCCGTGCGGCGGCAGCGCGCCACGACTATTGCCATCGTCAGCGCCGTCACCAGCAGGAACGCCGCTGCGAATATCCACCACGGTGTCGAAATGCGGTAGGCAAAGGTGTTGAGCCACTCGCTCACAACGTACCACGCCACAGGCACCGCCACGACAAAACATACGGCCACGATCGTCACGTAATGGCGGCCGAACATCCAGACGATACCCTCGACCGTCGAGCCCATCACACGGCGCAGCGCTATCTCGCGGCGGCGGTGCTGCGTCTCGAAGAGGACGATGCCGAAGACGCCCATAAGCGATATTACGACAGCCAGCAGGGCGAAGAGGCCGATGATCGCGGCACTGCGCTGCGTCTTTTCATAGAGTTGCTGCAACAGTTCGTCCACGAACTCGATATTCAGCTCTTCGCTGTCGGGATTTATCTCCTTGGCCACGGCGCGGATCTTGTCGCACAGGCGCGGGATGTCGACATTTGCCGCCGTGCGGAAATAGATGTCGCCCATCCACTGATCCTCCGACGCCGTACAGTATACCGTATTGCTCTGTTTCGAGTCGAGCGGCTGTCCCAGCACGTCATCCACGATACCTATCACGCGGCATATCGGCTCGGTGCCCGCCATCACCACGAAGCCCGGATAGAATCCGTATTCGCGGCAGGTACTGCGGCAGAAGATGGCGTATCTTGTGGCGGCGTTGTCCATGTCGGAGGTGAAGTTCTCACCCTCGGCGAGCCTTATGCCCATCACGTCGAGGAAGTTGCTGCGCACGTAGCGGAAATGGAGCTCCAGATCGCGCCCCTCGTACTTCATGCGTATCACCTCGGCCGAGCCGTTCCCCACCACGGCATCCACCGATGCCGTAACGCCGACGATCTCGGGCATCCCGTTCATGCGCTCCGTCAATACGGGATACATGGCGGCATCCTTGTACGGGAGGTTGAAACTCATCAGGTTTTCGCGGTCGATCCCTATGTCGTAATTGATCATATACCTGTATTGCAGCCAGAAGCAGGCGGCCACCACGATAAGGGCTATCGAGACGGTGAACTGTACCCCGGCCAGAACAAGACGCAGGCGGCGTCCCGCACCCGAGCCCGCGAAGCCGCTCTTGACGGCGAGCGAGACATTGAACGAGGTGATGTAGTACGACGGATACAATGCCGCCGCAAGGGCCGCCACCACTCCTATGCCGAAGAGCAGCAGCACGGCGGGAAGGTTATCCTTCAAAGAGAGCGACCGCGAGACATACTCCGCCACGAAGGTGTCGGGCAGCACGATCGTGAGGTACATCGTCAGCAGCAGCGCGCACACCACCAGCCCCACGGCCTCGAAGAGAAAGTTCCACCGCAGTGTGCGGGTCGGGGCGCCGAAGACCTTGCAGATATTGACGGCGCGCAGCCGCACGGGGATCAGCGCGAAGAAGAAGTTGACGAAGTTTATCAGCGCTATGGCCACCACGAGGATGGCTATGCCCAGACACGTCAGCATCGTCGATCGCGAGCCGTGCTCGTGGTCCTTTCCCGAGCCGAGCGAGGTGTCGAAATAGACATCCGTCAGCGGCGTCAGGCGCACATCGCTGCGCAGGTATTCGTATTGGGCATCCGTCTCGGCGGCTGTCGTGCCGCTCCCGCCGCCTCCGTCGCTGTCTCTCTCGCCGCCGCCCTTTTCGGCTCTCTGCGCGGCATCATTCTCACGTGCGCGGGCCACGCGCTGGCGGTACATGTTGTCGTCCCACGCCTTCTTGAAGCTGTCGGGCACGGACCCGTCACGCATCTTTACCATACAGATATAGCCATATTGCGACGTGTCGTTCATGTCCCTGTCGCCCAAGTAGCTGTATATACGAGGCTCGCCCATAAGCGTGTTGTCGGCGAAATCCTTGTATATACCCACCACGGTCCACTCGTGCGAGGGGCGCGGTTTCTCCCCGGGCTTGGTGTCGCTCGTGAAGATACGGTCGCCGGCATGCACTCCGTAGAGCCGCGCCAGCGATTCGGGCAGGATTACCGTATTGGGGGTCTCGATCTGCCGAAGGTCGCCCTCCACCGTGCGGAAGCCCAGCAGGTCGAGCGACGGCAGCGATATATAGTCCATCACAGCCGCATATTCGGTGAAGCTGAACTCCGACTCCTGAACCCACACGGGAACATCCCAGCGGCGTGTGATGATGGCGCTGCCCTCGACCTCGGGACACTGCGCCAGCGCCGCCTCGAAGGGGGCGCGCGGCGAGGTCAGCGAGAATCCGCCGCCTACCCAGTTGGCATTCACCGTCAGGATGCGGCCGGCATCCTTTATCGAGCGGTTGTAGCCCAAATCGTAGGTCACCTGCACCATCATCACGTAGAATGCCATGAAGGCCAGCGTCAGGCCCGCGATGTTGAGCACCGAGGCCATCTTGTAACGCCGCAGTGTCGTAATGAAGTTTTTGAATGCTATTTTCATATTCCGGTTTGCAATTTTTCCTTATTTCCGTATCTCACGCCCCACGTCACTCGCCGCCCAGCACGCGCGAGGGGTTCTCGTTTGCGGCGCGCCAGCTGCGCAGCGTCACAAGCGCCAGCGTTATGGCCAGCACCAGCAGCAGAGCACCGAGGTATATGAGCCACGAGATGTCGGTACGGTTTACGAAGCGCTCCATCCAGCGGACGACGACATACCACGCCACGGGTGCCGCCACAACGAAACATACGGCCACGATCATGGCATAGCGTCGGTTGAGCATCCAGATGATACCCGAGGTCGAGGCGCCGAAGACGCGGCGCACGGCGATCTCGCGGCGGCGGTGCTGCGTCTCGAAGAGGACAATACCGAAGACGCCCATAAGCGATATTACCACCGACAGCAGCGCGAACAACGACACCAGAACGGTCTGACGTTTCACTTGGTCGTAGAGGCGCGCCACATGCTGGTCGACAAACTCTATCGAGGGCTCGTCGGCCGCAGGGTCGAACTCACGTACCGACGAACGGATGAAGTCGCACACGCGCTTTATGTCGCTGCCGCCGTGTACACGCACATAGAAAAAGCGCATGTTATCCGTAGCGCAGCCCCACGCCATGAACTGTTTGTTCTGCGACACGTCGTGCATCATAACGTCGTCCGTAATGCCCGCCACGCGGCCCAGAGTGAACAGGTCTCCCACATGCAGATCCAGCGTCTCGGCCAGATAGCGGTTTACGACCACACCTCGGTTGCGATTCTCGTCCGAGGGTGAGAAACCCTCGCCGTCGATAAGGGGAATGCCCATCACGTCGAAGAAATTATAACGCACGTCGCAGTTCCTAACCTCGACAAAGATGTCGTCCACCCACCAGCTCTTCGTATTCTCGAGACCTATTACGTCGTCCGAAGCCGTGGTGACGGCCGCAATGTCGGGGTCGCTCTCCAGATACGACAGGAAGGCATTGCCGCGGCCTGCAATGGCGCCCGTCGATTCGAACGTGAGCACATTGTCGCGGTCGAAGCCCATGTCGAAGCGCATCATGTAGCGGTACTGCGTCCAGAAGGCCGCAGACACTATGATGAGGGCTATCGAAATGATGAACTGCACCCCCGTAAGCGCCAGACGCATGCGCCGTCCCGTCACCGAGCCCGCGAAGCCGCCCTTGACGGCCAACGAGGCATTGAACGAGGTGATGTACCACGCCGGATACAACGACGAGGCCAACGCTATAATTACCGTTATCACCAGCACGAGCGCCAACGCCGGCAGGTTGTCGGACATGGCCAGCGAGCAGGTCACATACTCCGCGAGGAAGCTCTCCTGCACCACGACCATAAGGTAGAGGGCCAGCAGCAGCGAGCACAGCACCATACCGACCGACTCGAAGAGGAAGTTCCAGCGCAGGGCTGCGGTCGAGGCCCCGAAAACCTTGCAGATGTTTACGGCGCGCAGACGCACGGGGATCATCGCAAAGAAGAAGTTCACGAAGTTGATGAATGCCACAACAACAATCAGCATCGCTATGCCGAACAGCACGGCCGTGCCGCTCTTCGTCCCCTGCTCTACGGTGCCGAACTTCAGCGTTTGCCAATAATAGATATCACGGATGGGCACCAGCCTCACGCCATCGTCGCCGACATTCGGCTCGGTACGCTTCCAAACCTCGGCCAAAGCCTCGGGCGAGGCTCCCTTGCGCAGCTTGACATAGTAGGTGTAATTCACCCAGTGCTGCTTGTCGCCCGTCAGATGGTCGTCTCCCGCATCCATCGCGATATGCACGTCACCCATCATGGTATTAGGGGCGAAATCGGCATATACGCCCGCCACCGTCATGCGCCGCGCAGGTTTGCGGCCGGCATCGGGATCATCCTCTTTGGCATCCATGTCGGGCAGATATACATCGTCGCCCGCATGCACCCCCATACGCTCGGCCAGCGACTCCGAGATAATGACGGTCTCAGGCTCCGACAGACGCCGCAAATCGCCCTCGACAGTGCGGAACGACAGCACGTCGAGCAGCGGCAGCGACATGGTCGCCGTCCTGTAATCGTAACGATCGTAGTTGTACTCAGTGCGTTTCACCCACACATACTCCGCCCCCAATCCTTTATTGCGTATGGTACCCGAACACTCCACATCGGGCCACAACCCGAACGTCCTCTCGGCAACACCGCGCGACGCGAGAGCTATCCAGTCCTCGGCGAAGCGCGTCAGCAGGATATACGTTCGGTCGGAATCCTTGATCGAACGGTTGTAGGTAATGTCGTAATATACCTGCGACATTATCACATAAAAGGCCAGAAAGGCCATAGTCATGCCCGCGATGTTGAGCACCGAGGCCACTTTGTAACGCCGCAGCGTGGTCAGAAAATTCTTTATTGCAATCTTCATGGGTCTTATCTTTATCGTGTTGTTTGTTTTACCATCCTTGCCCACGGACCGAACCCCGGCCACGCAGACGGCGTCATTACAAGTTTGCGGCGAGAAGCGCCGGAGTACGTAGCTTGATCCGCAACATACTCCCGTCGGCACTTCCGTCACTCGCTCTTTATCATATCTATGGGGTTGGCGCATGCGGTCCGCCACGTACGTATGACCTGTATTCCATACACAACCGCCACAACGAACAGCACACCCGCGGCATAAAACCACCACGGCAGCGTACACCGCATCACCGACGAAATCTTCAAATAGGCATCGCCCGCATAGATAGCCATCACCGTTCCTACAGCGACGGCAGGCAACACGATCCACGCCATATTGCGGCCCAACATCGCCATCACCTCGCGCGCCGACGCTCCCGCCACCTTGCGCAGGGCGATCTCCTTGCGGCGACGCTGCATCTCGTTGTCGACATATCCGACAAGTCCCGACAGGGCTATTACGAGCGTCACCGCGCATACGAGCAGCATGCCGTTGCGCATCTGCCTCTGGTCGGTGAATAGCAGCTCCATCTCTTCGCTATAGGGTGTGAGCGTATAACGGTAGCTCTCGTCATAAATGCCGTCGATAGTAGCCGCGACCTTCTTCAACGCCTCGGGCGTAATTCTGTTCAGGCGAACGGAGAGCATGAACCTACGCTTGTCAGAATCGCTCGAGTAAACGTATTTCGCGTTGTGGCAGACGATGGGCATCACATCGCCGCCAGCCATCCTGAAGTCCTTCACCACGCCCACGATCTCAAAGGGACCGTCGCCGTCGTATATCTCGCGGCCCACGGCCGAGCCCGTCCAACCGCGGTTGGCGGCGTAGGTCTCGTTCACCAGCACGGCATAGCTGCCATCAGTCTCGTTCAGGTTGCGGCCCTCAACGATCTCCATTTCCATCGTCGGGACGTAGTGGGAATCCCACACCTCCCAGCGGCAGCTGAAGAGCAGCTTGCCCGACTCGTCCTTGGCCGGCTGGCCCGAATAGTTCCACACGGGGAGCGAGAACGAGAGTCCCGCCTCCTCGACCTCGGGCAGGGCGCGCAGTTCGCCGCACAACGTACGCAGCACGGAGATACGTGCCGGAACGGCCGCCGTCACAACGTTGCCGTACTCGTATCCGTAGTCGGCACGCCGCACATAGTCGAGCTGCCGGACGCTGATACCGAGGAACAGGACCACGCCGGTGGTGCAGGCGATCTGCACGAACAGCAATGACCGTTTCCACAATGTGCGGTTGTCGCTGCCGCCGCGGAAGGCGTATTGCAGGTCAACGGCCGAGAACAGCGCCGCAGGGATTATGCCCGACAGCAAAAATGCCGCAATGCACACCACAAACGGAATCCAAATACGCCGCAGGGCGAACAGTTCCGCCACGTCATATCCCAGAAGCGTACGTATCTCGCTGGCGAGGCAGAATATCACAAACGCCGCCATCGCCACCGACGCCGCCACCAGCAGCAGCGTCTCCCACAACAGCATCGAGAATACATCGCCGCGACCGGCGCCGTTGCAGCGCAGGACGGCTATAGTACGGCTGCGCCGCGACAGCGACGAGATGGAGAGCATGACATAGTTCAGGCACGCCACCATCAGCGCCACGAAACCCACGGCCGAGAGCAGGTACTGCATCTGCCGCACCGTATTCGAGACGAAATGGCTCTGCGTCACCGGCAGGAAGAGCAGTTTCACGTTCCACTCCTTGAAGAAGTCCGTCATGCCGTGCCTCTCGACGAAGCCCTCCACGCCATCCTCGACTTGGGCGATGTCGGCCCCCTCGACGAGTTTTATGTACGAGGGGAACGAGTCTCCGCCGTTCCATCCCGAGCCGTCGGCAGGATCATAAGACAGCCACATGAGCATATCGAAACTGCCGAGCGAGTTGTTCGCTGGCGGCGTACGGAATATCCCTCCCACGGTAATCGCCTCACGTCCCTCGCCCATCAACGGCTGCCCCAGCGGGTCACCATGGCCGAAGAGCTTGCGGGCCAGACGCTCCGAGATCATCGCCGTACCCCGTCCTTCGGCCGAGAGGACGCGGTGCGCATCGCCGCTCACCACGCCGAAATCCAGCACGTCGAAGAACTCGGTGCCCACCAGCAACCCCTCAACGTCGTATGTCTCGCCACCGCTCTCGATCTGGTAGGTGCGGCTGATCAGATGCACCGCGCTCTCGATCTGCGGCATATCGGCCTTGAGCGATGGCGCCATCGGCAGGAACATCTTGTCGCTCATGCCGAACTGCGGCGACTGCATCCAGACTTGGTATATACGGTCCCTGTCAGGCAGGAACCGGTCGTATGTAAGCACGAAGCCCACGTACGAGAATATCAGAATCGCTACAGCTATACCCAGCGACAGCGATAGCAGACGCGACACCACGTTGCCACGGTTCTTGCCGAGGTAGGCAAGCGAATATTTCAATGATTTCATAGTTTCCTACTCCAATTATCTGTCGTCGTTCTACACTTCAATATCAGGCTCCGCACCTAAACTTTCGCGTTCGGGCACACCCGTCCCACCTGTCGGCGGTGGCGGGCGACCCGAGGGGGGGGGCACCCCTACAGGCGGTTGCGAACGTCGGTCACCAGTTCGCCGTCGAAGAGACAGAGCGTGCGCGAGGCGTACGAGGCGTCGTGCTGCGAGTGCGTCACCATGATGACGGTGGTGCCCTCGCGGTTGAGCTCCTGCAACAGCATCATCACCTCCTGACCGTTCTTCGAGTCGAGGTTGCCCGTGGGCTCGTCGGCGAGGATCAGTTTGGGGTTGGCCACCAAGGCGCGGGCTATGGCCACACGCTGCTGCTGACCGCCCGACAACTGCTGCGGGAAGTGGTCGGCACGGTGCGAGATGTTCATGCGGTCGAGTATCTTCTTAACGCGCTCCTTGCGCTCCGACGACTTGACGCCCAAATATATGAGCGGCAGTTCGACATTCTCCGAGACGTTCAGTTCGTCGATCAGGTTGAACGACTGGAAGACGAACCCTATATTGCCCTTGCGGAACTTCGTGCGGTCGCGCTCGCGAAGCTTGCCCACCTCGCGGTCGATGAGGTAGTATTCGCCGCTCGTGGGGTTGTCGAGCAGGCCCAGAATATTGAGCAACGTCGACTTGCCGCAGCCCGAGGGCCCCATCACGGCGACGAACTCGCCCTCTTCCACTTCGAATGACACGCCGTTCAGGGCGATGGTCTCGATCTCTTCGGTAAAGAAACTCTTCTTGAGGTTTTCAACTTTCAACATTGACATAACTGTAAATTTTTAAATGTTTTCTAATATTTTTTCTTGTCGTAAATCCTGTTTTCGGGATGCGGCCCGCCGTCGCGGCCGCCGCATCAGTGCTGTATGGCGTTTATGGGGTTCTCGTTGGCGGCGCGCCAGCTGCGTGCCGTAACCGTCACCACCGTTATCAGGCCCACGATTATCACGGCCGCCACGAACACCCACCAGTGCATCGGCATGCGCGTGGCGAAGCCCTGCAGCCAGCGGTCCACGATGTAGTAGCTTATCGGCAGGGCGATGACGGTGCATATGCCCACGATACGCAGGAACTGCAGGTTGAACATCTCGAGTATCGAGCGCACCGAGGCTCCGTTCACGCGGCGGATGCCGATCTCCTTGCGGCGGTACTGCGTCTCGAAGAGCACCAGTCCGAATACGCCCAGCATCGAGATCACGATCGACAGCAGCGAGAAGGCCGCGATAAGGCGCGCCAGCCGCTCCTCGGCATCGTAGTACTTGCCCAGCTCCTCGTCGAAGATGCTGACGTACACCTTGTCGGCCTCGAGCGAGGGGTCGAACGCCATGACCGCCTCACGCACATAGCGGATGGCCTCGCGGATGCCCGTACCGGCCGCTATGCGCACATACACATGGCTCGGGTAGTACCACGCCGTCGAACCGAAGACGTAGAAGCAGAAGGGCTCCACACCGTACTGCAGCGGCATGAAGTGGAAATCCTCGCAGAAGCCCACAATGTCGGTATCGTTGGCGTGTCCGTTCAGTTTGTCGTCGAGGGTAAACTCGAAGGCCCGCTTGGCGCTCTCGTTGAAGATGAAGACACCGTTTGCGCGCTGGTAGTCGTCCTTGGTGAAGTCGCGCCCCTCGACTACCTTGATACCCATGAAGTCGAGGAAGTTCCACGCCACGGGATAGCACTGGAACGAGATCGTCTTGTCCCTGAACTCACGCCCCCAACCCATGCGCTGCGGCGCCACGATGTCGCCCGCGCTGAAGGTGACGTCGGTAACCATGGGGTTCTGACGGAGCTTTTCCGCAAGGGCATCCATCTGCTGGTAGTTGTACATTGTGGGGCCGTCGACGGCAAGTATGCCGCCCTTGTCGAATCCCATGTCGTAGTTCATCATGTAGTTGTGCTGCATCTGTATGAATAGCGTCACGATGATGAGCGCGATCGAGATCACATATTGCACGCCCACCAGCGTGTAGCGCAGCACGCGGCCCGAGCGTGTGGCTTGGAACGAGCCCTTGATAACGAATGCGGGCGAGAACGAGGTGATGTAGAATATGGGATAGAGGCTTATCAGGATACCCGCCGCCACGGCTACGGCCACGAAGCCCAGCGCCAGCGGCAGGTTTCTGCCTACGGCCGCCGATGTCGACAGGTAAGTTGCCATCTGCGTGTCGTTGAAGATCACCACAAGGCCGTAGGCCACGGCAAGCGCCACGACGAACAGCCCCACGGTCTCGGCCACGAACCCCACGCGCAGGCGTGCGTTCGAGGCGCCGAATATCTTGCGCGTATTGACGGCGCGGATGCGCACGGGGATCAGCGCGAAGAAGAAGTTGATGAAGTTGATGAAGGCGATAACGATCACCAGCACGGCGATGCTCAACAGCGTATAGGTGGTGGAGATGTTGCCCGTCAGGCCGTCGTTGCCCTCCGTATCGCGCGAGAAGTATATGTCGCACACGTTGTTCAGGCGCGGCGCTTTCGTGGGCAACAGCCGCTCGGTCTCCTCCTGCGTGTAGCCTTCGTTGGCGGCCTCCTCGCGCAGGAAATCCTTGATCTTCTCCTCCACAGCCTCGGGCGATGTGCCGGGCGCAAGGCGCAGGTAGAAGGGGTCGTTCCAGTTCGAGCGGTCGTGCTGCTCCACAGGCACCATGCCAACGAACATATCGTTGTTTGCCACACTGCTCGGCTCGGGAAAGTCGCGGTATACGGCCACTATGGTGAGCGTATGGCTGCCCTCGGTGGCGCCGCGCCCCGAATGCAGCACATCGCCGACACCAAGCCCGCAGCGTTTGGCCGCCGTCTCGGATATGACGGCCGTATACGGCCCGATGAAGTCGTCGAACGATCCGGCCACGCATTCGAATCCGAATACATCGAGACCCGCACGCTCGCAGTTGGTGCTGTTCATCGTGAGGTTGTCGATCGTGTCGTTGCGCCGGATCGAGTAATCGCGGTTCGTGTAACCCTCGCAGCGGAATGTAGCCGCAGCCTCCACTTCGGGAATGCCCTCGCAATACTCCATAGGATTGTGACGGTTCCATGTGGTACCCCAGCGGCCGTCGTTGTACCAGCTGGGGTACTCCAGACGGTAGATGTCGGCGGCATCGGGCAGCGAACGGTTGTAGGAGAAATCGAAGACCACCTGCACCAGCATCAGGTAGGCCGCCGCAAAGGCCAGACCCATGCCCGTTATGTTCAGCACCGACGAGACCTTGTATCGGCGAAGCAACATGAGGAAATCGTACAGCATAAGGTAAAAGTTGTTTATTGGTAAATAGCTCGGTTATTTGAGTATCAGCACGTCGTGGTCGCCGAAGTTGTCGTACGACGAGGTTATCACCCGCTCGCCGGCGTCGAGGCCCTCGACGACCTCGTAATACTGCGGGTTCTGGCGTCCGATGCGTATCTGGCGGCGGTGCGCCTTCTCGCCCGAGGCGTCGACGACGTATATCCACGAGCCGCCAGTCGACTGGTAGAACGAGCCGCGCGGGATGATGATCGACTCGGTGGGCTGCCCCAGCTGCAGATTGAGGTAGTATGTCTGGCCGCTGCGTATATTCTCGGGGATGTCGCCCGTGAATACGAAGTCGGATCGGAACTGGCCTTCGCGCACCTCGGGATATACCTTGCGCAGGAGCATCTCGAAGCGCGTATCCTGACGCTCGAACGAGGCCGTGAGGCCTATCGTCACGCGGTCGATATAGTGCTCGTCGATCTGTGCCGTCACCTTGTATGCCGACAGATCGTTCACCTGGCCTATGGCCGCACCCGGGCCCACGGACTGGCCCAGTACGATGTCGAGCATTCCCACCTCGCCGTCGATCGGCGCCTTGACCTTGAGATTGTCGACGCGCTCGCGAATGAGCTGCATGTTGAGTTCCATCGAGTGGAGGCTCTCCTCCATCTGCCCCACCTGATTCGAGCGGAAGAGCGAATCCTGACGCTGTTTCTCGGTGTTGAGCGTGCGTCTGTTCAATGCCAGTTCGTAATCCTCCTTGGCCTGCATCCACTCCTCCTGCGAAAGGAGTTCGTTCTTGTAGAGGCGTTCCTTGCGCTCGTAATCGCGGCGCTTGCGCTCGACGTCGATGTCCAGCTGCAACTGCTCCTGCCGCAGCGACAGGCGCTCCTGCTCCATCGATATAAGCGTATTGCGCAGTATGTTCTGCTTCTCCGCAAGGTCGGCCTCCGACTGCAGGATCTGCATGCTCAGCGAGTTGTTCGACATCTCGACGATGACGTCGCCCTTTTTGACCTTCGTGCCCTCCTCGGCCACGATACGCTCCACAACGCCGGTCTCAAGGGGCGAGATCTGCACCGTAGTGATTGGCTGCACCGTACCCGTAAGGCGCACATAGTCGTTGAACTCACCCGCTTCGACCTCCGAGACGGTCACCACGTCGGCATCCACGCGCAGCGTCGAGGCGTTGTCGCGCACCAGAAGCCATATTACGAAAACAATGAACACGCCGCCGAAGGCATAAGGCAGGTTCTTCATCTGCAGGAGGGCTCTCCAGCCCTTCTTCTTTTCGAGTTTGATATCCATAGCTGTATGTTTTTACTTATATTATCCATCCTCTGTTCATCGAGCCGCTGCGGGTCGTGCCGTCGAGCCTACCGGCGGATCAGCGGCTCGCCGTTGTAATAGTCGACCATGCGGCATTGTATTATATACTGCAACCGCGCATACAAAAGGTCGGAACGCGCCTGCAGCAGGTTGTTGGCCGCAGTCTGCAACTCGACGACCGAGACCATGCCCTCGGAGAACTTCTGCGACACGCTGCGGTACGCCAGTTCGTTGGCATGCACTTTCTTCTGGCCCAGCACGTACTGTTTGCCGTAGTTCTGCATCTCCTGATAGGTACGTGTCACATCGTTCTCGAGCGTGCGCAACAACTCCTCGTGCTGCAGCACGGCGTTATCGAAGTTGAGCTTCGCCTTGTGTTTTGAGACACGGCGGCTCAAACCCGAAAAAATAGGTATCGACATCGACACGCCGACATAGGAACCTCGGTTGTTGTTCAGCTGACGGAAGAAACCGGCGTAGTTCGAGCCGTCGTCCAGATTGGTGAAATAGTTGGTGCTGTATCCGCCCGAAAGGCTTATCGATGGGAGGTAACGGCCCTTTGCCGTGGCATAATTGATCCGGTAGTAACGGTTGTTCATCTCGGCCGAGCGCACCTTGGGGTTGTACTTGAGGGCGTACTCCAGAACCTGTGACAGCGGCTCGCCTACCATAATGCCGTCGATGTTTACCTCGGTATTAACCTCCAGCGGCTCCCCCTGCGGGTAGTTCATCACCTTGCGCAGGGCGATGATGGCCAGCGCGAGGTTGTTCTGCTGCTGCGTGAGCAGGTAGTCGTAGTTGGCCACCTGCGCCTCCACCTCCGCCACGTCAGCCAGAGCCTTGTCGCCCAGTTCGTAGAGCATCCGAACCTGCTCGAGCTCCGTGCGGCTCGTCTCCAGCTGTTCGCGCGCGATCTCGACAGCACCCGTATAGTACACCACGTCGAAGTATGCCGACATAGTGTTCATCGCCACCTCGTCGCGCGCAAGCTGCAGATCCTCGACGCCCTTGGCCCGCAGCACCTTCGTCGCACGGATCGAGTTTATGACCGACAGGCCGTTGAATACCGATACAGAAGCCGAAATGCCGTACGAGTTGCTGAATGTGGAGGTTGTGGTGTAGGTATTTGTCTCGGGGTCGAGGCCACGGCCGAAACTCATGTTGCCGCCGGTCGAGGCCCCGACCGAAGGCAGGGCCGACGCCACGGCGCCGATATAGTCCTGCCGCGTGCTCTCCAGCGAGTTGACCTGCTGCCCTACCGACGTCGAATGATCTACGGCATAGGCCATGCAGTCCTCGAGCGACATGCGATCCTGCGCCTGTGAAGGTATCAATAAAATAGACACGGCAAGGGTGAAAAATGCTTTTTTCATATATGTTTTCAATTGTTTTTCCGTCTGTCCCTCATACATGCCAAAGGCGTGCCATTCGCATCAAAACACTAACTATCAATACTTTAGCAAACCTCAGCCCCCTAAAACCGTATAAAAATTTGACACTTCCATAAATTTTTTTGACATTCGCCCCTTTTCAGAGTATCTTTGTGAAAAAAGATTCGCGATGGCCAAACAGGGAAGCATACTCATAGTGGACGACAACAAGGCGATACTTTCGGCCGTGAAACTGCTGGCGGACAAACATTTCGAGAAGGTGCTGACCCTCTCGTCGCCCAATCTGCTCGTCTCGCTCATGCGTACGGAGCGTCCCGATGTGGTGCTGCTCGACATGAACTTCAACGCCGGCATCAACACCGGCAACGAGGGCATCTATTGGCTGCAGCAGATCCTCGACCGCTACCCCGCAACCAAGGTGGTGCTCTTCACCGCCTATGCCGACATCGACCTTGCCGTAAAGGCTATGAAGATGGGCGCCGTCGATTTCGTGGTCAAACCGTGGGACAACGACAAAATGATCGCCTCGCTGCTCAACGCCTACCGCCTTGCCACGCGCCGCAACGACAACAGGAAGGGTGCCTCGAAGGCTCCGGCCGCAGCTCCCATGCTCTGGGGAGGGAGCGAGGCCATGGCACGCATACGCCAGATCGTGGACAAGGTGGCCGTCACCGACGCCAACATACTCATCACGGGAGAGAACGGAACGGGCAAGGATATCCTCGCACGCGAGATCCACCGTCTGTCACTGCGGCGCAACGAACCTTTCGTCGACGTCAACGTGGGCGCCATCCCCGACACGCTCTTCGAGAGCGAACTCTTCGGCCACGTCAAAGGGGCCTTCACCGACGCACACAGCGACCACGCCGGCAAGTTCGAGACCGCCTCCGGAGGCACGCTCTTCCTCGACGAGATAGGCAATCTGCCGCAGCACCTGCAGGCAAAACTGCTCACGGCGCTACAGAACCGCAACATCATGCCCTTGGGCGGCAACGCTCCGCGTGCGGTCGACATACGCCTCATCTCGGCCACAAACCGCGACATTCAGGCCATGGCCGCCGAAGGTGCGTTCCGGCAGGACCTGCTATACCGCATAAATACCATACACATAGAGCTGCCGCCGCTACGCCGCCGCAAGGAGGACATCATGCCTTTGGCTGAGATGTTCCTCGCCCGCTATGCCGCCAAATACGGCAAAGAAGGGCTCGCCTTCGCCCCCGCCACGGCCGACGCCCTCACCTCGCGCCGCTGGGTCGGCAACGTGCGCGAACTGCAGCACGCTGTCGAGAAGGCTGTCATCATGAGCGACGGCGGCACGATACTTCCCGACGCCTTCCCTCCCTCCGGCGCCGAGAGCGCCGCGGCAGATGCCGGAGCCAATGCCGCCGATACGGCCGACACCACACTCGAGGATATGGAGCGCCGCATGATCCGCCAAGCCATCGCCGCACATAACGGTAACCTCACCCTCGTGGCCCGACAGCTGGGCATAACGCGCCAGACGCTGTACAACAAGATCAAGCGTTACGGGTTATGAGCAAGCGCAAGATCCCATACAACCGAATCATATTCGACATTGTGCTCATCACCGCCGCCGCGGCCATAACCACGGCCGCGATCCTGCTCCACAAGCACTCCATACTCATTGCCGCATTGCCGATGTTGATCTACGCGGTGTTGTCTCTGTTCAATATATATCAGGATATAATAAAGCGCATATCGTTCATCTTCAATGCCGTAAAGAACGACGACTACACCTTCCGCTTCGCCGACACGCCCGCCGTCACCGACTTCGCATTGGTGAACTACTCGCTCAACCGCATAAAGGAGGTGCTCGATTCTGCCAAACTGCAAATACGCGAGAAGGAAAAATACTTCGAGCTGATAATGGAGTGTGCCAACATAGGCATCATCACCGTCATGAAGAACGGCGCCGTGGTACAGGCCAACAGCAAGGCGACAAACCTCTTCGGCCTCATGCGCCTTACGCACATCAACCAGCTGCGGCCCATCTCGGAAGCCTTGGCCGACGCCATGCAAAAGATACGCAACGGCGAACAGACGCTCGTACGCTATGTCAACGAGACGGGCGAGATGAACCTGTCGCTCAACTGCGCGGACATGAAGCTGGGTGAACGCGATCTGCGTGTGATAACCATAGGCGACGTAAACAACGAACTCAACGACAAGGAGATCGAGTCGTGGGACAAGCTCACCCGCATCCTCACCCACGAGATAATGAACTCGCTGGCTCCCGTCACGTCGATAAGCCATACGCTGCTCACGGCAGCTCCCGACAGCGAGGAGATGCAGAGCGGCCTGCAGACGATCCACGCCACGAGCAAGCGCCTGCTGGCGTTCGTCGACTCGTTCCGTCAGGTGACACGTCTGCCGGCACCGCAGAAGGCACCGTTCTACCTCGCCGATCTGATCAATGAAGCGGCCTCGCTCAACGACCTGCACGGCGACGTCTTCACGACGGAGATAGAGCCTGCCGACACCATGCTTTACGCCGACCGCATGCTCATGTCGCAGGTTATGGTCAACCTGCTCAAGAACGCACGCGAGGCGGCGGCAGCGCTCGGCGAAGAGAAACGCATCAGCGTACGCTCCTTCATCGACGGCAACGAACGCGTCAACATCGAGGTGAGCGACAACGGCGGCCCCATACCGCCCGAAATCGCCGAAAACATCTTTACACCATTCTTCTCGACCAAGAACGGCGGCTCAGGCATAGGCCTCGCCATATCGCGTCAGATAGTGCACATGCACGGAGGGACGCTGCGCCTGACACACAACAGCCATAAGCGCGTGACATTCACTATCATCCTCGACTGACCGGCACTACAGGCCGGCGCTGCAAAGCCGGCTCCGGCGGTTGCAAAAGTGGAAATATATTCTTAATTTTATCAAGTTTATCAACAAACACAATGAAGAAGCTAACATTCGCCGTATTGGTCATGGCCGCCATATTCTGCATGCAGCCATGCCGCAGCCAGACCTCCGTCCCATACCATTCGACACAGGACGTAGTCCACGACCTGAGATACTTTACCGACTGGACCGCCTCGGCCCTCGGCGGGGAGTTCAAGGCCAGACGCCTCGACGACTTCCGCTCGCCGGCCATGCGGCAGCTCGCCGAAACGATGGCGGCAGGCACATACCGCCAGCAATACCTGCTGGCAAGCTACAAGCCCGTGGCTTCGGACAAGGTCCTCGCCGAAAAGCTCAAGCTGTATGACGGATACAGCCGCTATGAAAACATCACGGGCGTATATCTCGAACAAGGCGAACATATAGTCCTCGTAGGCGACCTCCACGGACGCAGGGTCAACCTGCTCATACCCGACTGGATGCGCCAGCCCACCGAAGGATATGCCCCGACGGAAGACCCGCAGGGCTGGGGGCTCAAGCGTCAGACGATTCCCCTGCGCGAAGGCGTCAATGTCGTATATGTCGAAAAGGCCGGTAACGTCTACATCGACTACTTCGCCGACGATCCCGAAATGGCTCCCGCCGTCACCATACATTTCGTCACGGGCAAGGCAAACGGATACTTCGACGCCGCCACGCAGGACGACGACGATTGGAACGCTCTGCTGGACAATGCCGTAAGCCCCGTAATGGATGTCAAGACCCGATACATGCAGCTCGCCTACCCCGTAGAGTTCCTCAAGAAATTCGACTACGGCAAGGGGACGGCTCTGGCAAAGGCATACGACGATATAATGTACCGCCAATACCTCTTCTCGGGAGCCGTCAAATACGGCCGCATCCCCGACAAACGCATCCTTGCCCGCGTCAACTTCAACTACTTCATGTTCCGCGACGGTGACGGCGTGGCTTTCTTGGGCAACGAGAGCACGATGAAATCGGCCCTCGGGCCAGACATATCGAAAGACTGGGGCGTAAACCACGAAATAGGGCACGTCATGCAGATGCAGCCCCAGCTGACATGGGGTGGCATGACCGAGGTGAGCAACAATCTCTTCACGATGTTCGTCACCACGTCGTTCGGATCGCCCAGCCGCCTTGCCGACGGTACATACGAAGCTGCGCACAAGGCAGTCGTCGAGGCTGCGGAGAAACCATTTATCATGACCGTAGGCGACCCGTTCCAGAAACTCGTACCCTTTTGGCAGCTGCACCTATATGCCAGACAGAAAGGATATGACGACTTCTACGCCGACATGATGGAGCGTATGCGCAATACTCCCGACAAAGGGACCGGCAACGCATCGATAAACAACATGTACGAGTTCATCAAGATGGCATGCGACCTGCTCAAGACCGACCTTACCGGCTTCTTCGAGGCTTGGGGCTTCTTCGTGACAGGCCGCTTCGAGATCGGCGACTATGCCAACTACACGTTCGACATAACGCCCGAGATGGTCGACGAGACCAAACGCTGGATCGCCTCGCACAACTACCCCGTGCCCGACAGCGACCTGACGCTGCTCACCGACTGACGTATTACGGCTGGAACATACAAAACGGGGGACAAAATGCTGTTGTCCCCCGTTTTGCCGCACGGGACGAGCGACGGCAACGCCCTTCGCACGTGCATCCGCCCCCACCTTCTTCACACATAACGGCCCGCACGCAGGGGAGGGAAAGACACTGCGCATGGATCACAGACAGGCGTCAATCATCCGTCCGCAGCTTGTATCCCACGCCGCGCGCATTCACTATCGACACCGACCCGTCCTCTTCGAGACGGTGGCGCAGTTTGGTGATGAAGACATTGAGGCTGCGGGCGTTGAAATAGCTGTCGTCGCCCCACACCTCCATAAGTATGGCGCGCGTATCGACCACCTCGTTCATGCGGCGGCACAGCATCGACAGCACCCGCGCCTCACGGTTCGGCAGCACGCAGCAACCCGCCGCCCCACCCGAGAGCGTCCAACTCAACGTATTGAATCTGAAACGGCCGAAAGAGAACTCTACGGGCACGGGCTCGGCCTTCGTACGGCGCGCCGCCAACGCCCGCACACGCGCCAGCAGCTCGGTCATGGCGAATGGCTTGCGCAGGTAATCGTTTCCGCCGGTATCGAAGCCGCGCACCACGTCGTCGGCCGACGAACGGGCCGAGAGGAAGAGTATCTGCACCTCGGCATCCGCCTTGCGAATACGCTCGGCCAAAGTGAAACCGTCCATTGCGGGCATCATAATATCGGTAACGACTACCTGCGGCGCAAGGGCGAAAAAGAGCCGCAGCCCCTCGGCCCCGTCCACGGCGCCGGCGCACGTGAGGCCCGCGGCACGCAGTGCGTCGCATACGATGCGCAGCAGTGTCGGCTCGTCCTCGACGACCAATACATCGACCCTATCCTCTGCCATACCGCGGTAATATAATGTAGAACCTCGACCCGCGGCCGCGCCCCGCACTCTCGGCGCGCACGCTGCCGCCGTGACGTTCGGCCACGGTCCGCACATAATAGAGCCCGAGACCGAAACCCTTTACCTCGTGCAGGTCGCCCGACGGTATGCGGTAGAACTTGTCGAATACGCGCTCCGCCTCGCCGCTGGCCATGCCTATGCCGTCATCCGCGACCTCGAATACCGCATTATCGCCGTCGGCGGCGGCCCGCACCGCGACATGCACCTCGTCGTCCGAATACTTCACGGCGTTATCGATGAGGTTTCCCAAGGCCTTCACCAGATGGAAACGGTCGGCGCGCAACACAAGATCCGCCCCGACATCCGCCGTGATCTCCACCCGCTTCCCTGCGTAGGCGGCGCGGTGTTCCCGCACAGCCTCCGCAACGATCTCCGCGGCATCGCAATCCCCGATGGCAAGGGCAAATGCTTCGCTCTCCTCCAAAGACATACGAAGGATGCGGTCCACCATCTCCGACAGCTGCCGCAGCTCGCGCTGCATGATCCCGATATATTCGCGCCGCACGGCGGGATCGGAGGCCATCTGCTCGATGTTCAGAAGCGAGTCGCCCGCGGCATAGGCCACCGAAATCGGGGTCTTCAACTCGTGTGTTATGTTGTGCGTCAGGTCAAGGCGCATGCGCTCGACGCTCTTGAAGCGGAAGAGTGTCCGCAACAGATACGCGAAAAGCGCGGCTATGAGAACCACTATAAGCACCGACGAGACTATAACACCCGCCATATCGCCCAACATCGACAAATACGGATGCTCGGTACGCACCTGCACGGTAAGGCGGTCACCGCCCGCACTGCCGCCCGCCACGGCGAAATCCTCGCTTACGGCAAGGCACCGACGGCCGTCGAGACGCGAGCGGCCCGTCGCATCGGCAGCATGGTCGAAGCGGCGCTGCTGTGCCCCGAAAGTTACCGTCGCCTCGTATTCCCTGATGCCGCGTACGGAAAGTTCGTCGCGCAACAGCGAATCGATAGCGTCGAAACGCACGTCGTCGAAGTTCAGCACCACCATATTTATCGCCCCGCCGCCACGCGAGAGGTTTATGTTTATCGACTGGATGGTATCGGCTCCGATGCCCCGCATGCGCATTATTACCAACGAATCGGCAACAGGGGCATTCGACCGCAGGCTGTAGACCGAACGCGAATCGAGGCGGCTGCGGTAGAGCGCAGCCGTGACCGCCGTGCGTATCTGGTCGGCATAACGCTCCACCGACTGACGGTAGAGGCGCGTCAGCCACACGCCCTGCATCTGCGCCAAAGTCATTATCGCCACGGTCATCACGACCGCCACTATCTTGAACTGCCGTTTATTCATCGCCTGCCGTTATGCCGGATCCGATTCCGAAACAAAGATAGGCATAAAACAGCGGCCGAACCATAACAGTCGGCACGGTTTAATACTATTTAACACTCCGGCCGCGGCTTTAACTCACGGTTAACACTTCGGCACCGCCCCGCATGCGAACTTTGCATACGTAAAACAAAACACACCGGCAAATATGAGACACATCATCATCACACTCGCCGCAGCGGCCTGCACGGCAACGGCGCAGGCGCAGCAGACGCCGCAGCGTTTCATCGTCTTCGACACCGAAAAAGGGGCCATATCCTACCAGACAGGGCCGCTGGAGCGCACCGAGGTTGGGCGCGCAACCCTCAAGTGCGCCTACCGTCTGCGCTGGTCCAAGGACCGAGCGCAGGACAGGTGGGTCGAGCAGACCTTCATCCTGCAATGCGGCCCCTCGATGTCGAAGTTCTACGACCAGAAGGTGCGCGCCATCGACGACATGCTGCAGGATTCTGCCCCGAAAGAGCTGCAAAGCAATCCCACGGCATACTCGGGCGGCGACCGTCTCACGATATTCCAGAACATGCCCGCGGGAGAATTGACCCTCACAGACTCCTTCTCGGCGGAGTTTTACCGCTGCGCAGAGCCCATGCCCGCATTCGAATGGCGCATAAGCGAAGACACGTGCGCTGTTCTGGGCTACACGTGCCGCCGCGCCGAATGCGACTTCCGCGGCCGTACATACACGGCGTGGTTCACGGAGGAGATACCCGTGAGCTGCGGCCCGTGGAAGTTCCACGGCCTGCCTGGGCTCATCATGGCAGTCGAAGACACCGACGGCGACTACTCCTTCCGCATCGAGGGCATCGAGCAGTGCGACGAGGCCATCGACATCGACACGCGCCAATATATCGACACCCCGCGCGAGAAGTACCTCCAACGCAAGCGAGAGTTCCTGCTCGACCCGATCGGGTTCTTCAGCCGCAACAGCGGTGTCGACATAAAACTGACCAAAGAGGACGGCACACGCAACACCGCCCTCGAGGAGCGGCTGCGCAACGACTCTCTCACGTACGATTTTCTCGAGCGCGACTATCGCTGACGACGCATTAACATTCGTTAACATTTATTAACCGGCCATTAACACGCCGCATGGCCGTATCTCGGTAACTTCGTGCAACGGAACAAAAAAACTCACGACATGAAAACCACAGCCATTACCTTGGCCGCCCTGCTGGCGGCCACGCTCGCGGCCCACGCGCAGATAGACGTGAACAACATCAAGTCCATCACCGTGAACAAGACAGGCACCAACGCCGAGGTGACCGCCATGCGCGAGATAGGACGCTCGACGCTCGAATGCGTCTACAAGGCCCTCTCGCCCGAACGCGGCAACGAAGAGCAGCCAATCCGCATGAAAGAGGACCGGATGATCCTGCAGACGGGCGGCGGGGTCTCGAAGTTCTACAGCTACTACCGATTTGCGATGGACTCGCTGCAGAAAGCCGACCCGACTAACGTAATGAATACCGCACAGCGCAAAGACGGTACCACAGCCTGTCTATACATGGGGTATCCCGAAGCGGGGCGGCTGACCCTGACCGAGGGCATAGGATCGACATACTACCTCTATGAGGACGAGGTGCCCGAGATCGGGTGGACGATCGGCGACGAAAAGCGGGAAATCCTCGGCTACGCATGCCGCCGCGCCGACTGCACCCTCTACGGGCGCCATTTCACGGCGTGGTTCGCGGAGGAGATCCCCGTCATGAGCGGCCCGTGGAAACTGCACGGCCTGCCCGGCCTCATCATGGCCGCAGCCGACGACGAGGGCCTCTACTCGTTCGAGATCATAGGCCTGCGCAACGTCGAGCGGACGATCGAGTACTCCGACCGCAAATATATAGAGACCACACGCGAGAAGTACCTGCGGCAGCTGCACCGCTTCAAGAACAACCCCATAGGGTATATGATATTGTCGGGCGAGATGATCATCGAGACACGCGACGGCAGCGAACCCACCACCGAAAACGGCATGGAGGAGTTTTCGATGATCGAGACCGACTACAAACCATGACAGCAACAGCCGTGACGACAGCCACGGCAGCGACAAGCTCCTGAAACCATGAGCATAATACACAAGACAGCATTCGCCGCCGCGGCAGTCATTATCTCGGCCGCCGCAGTCCGCGCGCAGGGCCCATGCCGCATCACGGGCACGGTGACCGACGCCGCGACGCGACAGCCCGTGGCGGGAGTGGTGGTAAAACTCACCGACGCCGAGGGCAACCTCGCCGCCTACTCCACCACCGACGGCAAGGGCGCATATGCCATCCTGCGCAAGAGCGCGCCCGAAGCCGGCAGCCGCCTCGTTTTCTCGATGCTGGGTTACGCCACGCGCCAGATCGCACCCGACGGTTGGGCGGAACCCATAGACGCCGTCATGGAGACCGCCGCCACCACCATACGCGAGGTGGTCGTCAAGGCGCCGCGCATATCCATGCAGGGCGACACCATCTCCTACAACGCCCGGGCGTTCACCGACACCGATGACAAGACACTCTCGGACATACTTAAGAAGATGCCGGGGATCGAGATCGAGGAGTCGGGGCGCGTGAAGTATCAGGGCGAGTCGATCAACAAGCTCTACATCGACGGCGTAGACATGCTGGGCGACCGCTACTCGCTGGCCACGAAGAACATCTCGCCGCAGGACATAAAGGGCGTCGACGTCATGGAGAACCACCAGCCCAAGAAGATCCTGCGCGACATGGAATTCTCGGAAAAGGCGGCGCTCAACATACGCATGGACAGCCGCGTAAAGAACCGATGGTCGGGTTCGGCCGCGGCCGCAGGCGGTTTCTCGCCCGCGTTATGGAACGGCTCGCTCTTCGCCATGTGCATAGCAAAACGCTTCTCGACGATGAACTCCGCCAAGAGCTGCAACACAGGCGACAACATCGGCGCCGAGGTGGGATATACGGGGTCGTTATCCGGCTACTCGCTCCCGCAATACATATCCGTGGGTACCTCGGCCGCACCCATAGGCAACCTGCGTACGCGTTTCAACACCTCGCACCTCTACAACACCTCCAACATGCTGCGTCTCGGCGAGGACTACAGCATGCATGTCGACGCCTCGTACCTGTACGAACGGCTGGCCTCCGACGACGCCTCCTCGACCACCCACTACGTGGGCGGCGACTCGATCTCCACGCGCAGCTCGGCCCACGCTGCCGATGCTGCGCATACGTTAGACGCCTCGGTGCGCCTGCTGGCCAACACCGACCGTACGTACCTGAACAACACCCTCACGGCACGCATCGTATGGCAGGACGTATGGCGCAGCGACGACGGCACCTATCCCAACCTGCAACGCGCCCACACCCCCTCGCAAAGCATCTCCGACAACCTCGAACTTACAAAACGCTTCGGGCGCCGCACCCTGACCATCCGCTCGGCAAACGGTTACATGCGCACGCCGCAGTCACTCACCGTCGAACGCGACGGCTCGCGACAGCTGCAGACCATAGACGCATGGGCCTTCCGATCGTCTACCAACAGCTCAATCACATGGCGTTTCGGCCGCTGGGGCATAGGCCTCAACGGCGCCTTCACACAACTCGTACGCTCGCTGCGCTCGTCGCTCACAGGCCTCGGAGACACCGCGGACGGCGACACTGCGGACGGCGACACTGCGGACGGGGAGAGCCCAACGGCAGAGACTACCGACAACGACATGCGGCTCTCGATGTCGCAGGCCGACCTCTACCCATCGTTCACATACGACGCCCCATCTCTCAAACTGTCGCTCAACATACCGCTGGCATATTACTTCTATTCGATCCTCGACCGCACGGCCGGCAACACCCGCCGCATCGACGACATCACCTTCGCCCCGCGTTTCACGCTCAAGGCAATCGCCACGCCCATGCTGTCCTTCTCGGTCACGGCGTCCTACACCCGCTCGCCTCTCGCCGAAAAGGAGATATACACGGGAGCCATCCTCTCCAACTACCGTTACATGAGACGCGGCTACGAAATCTTCGACAACGACACCTCGGCTGCCGTCACGGCCCGCACCGAGTACAAGAACCCGCTCTCGTCGGTATTCGCAAACATCTCGGCGGGCTATACCCGATCGCACCTGAACGCCACCGCGTCGCAGAACTTCGTGGGCGACTATATAGTGACCACGGCCGTCGCCGCCCCCTACGACACATCCGTGACATTCGTCACCGGCGGCGTCAGCAAGGGTATCGACGCCCTGAAGGGTAAAATAGGGGTCAACGTATCGTGGAACCTCTCGCACGTAGGCATGATACAGCAGGGCGAGTACAACCCCTACCGCACGCGGGCACTCACCGTGGCACCGTCGTTCGACCTGAAACTGCGGCGCTGGTGGGGTCTCGCCTACTCGCTCGGCTACACCCGCTCGCAACTCGAGGTACAGGTCAGCGGCACGCGCACCTCGACCACGTCGCTGTCACAGAGCCTATCGACCGACATCGCCCCGTCGAAGCGCCTCCGCCTCGGTCTCGCCGCCGAACACTACCGCACGCAGATCGCAGCAGCCGAGTACAAGAACATGCTGCTTTTCGACGCCACGGCCGCATACACATTCCGCAACGGCTGGGAGCTGTCGCTCACGGCACGCAACCTGCTCGACGAACGGGAATATGCCTATACCCTTTTAGACGGCTTGAGCCGATCGTCGTCCTCGTTTGCCATACGCCCCCGCAACATACTGCTGGGCCTGTACATGAAGTTCTGACGCCCGAGGCAAAGCGTGCGCCGCAGGGCTTCATGACGGAACCCCGCGGCGAATATGCGATTCCATTGTTAATATAACGAACAGAAGAACGGCACGAGGAACGGTACAGAGAAATCGACCACAGCACCGTGCGCTATCGAGATGAAGACCCACTCCCTGCCCGAAAAACGTGTGATGACGGGCAGCGTGGTATCCATCGTGGTAGCGCCGCCGGCGCATATTGGCGCCAAAGGCGAGAACCACCGTACCATGAGCGGCGCGAACAACAAGGTAAGGATCTCACGGAAGATGTTGGCCATAAGAGCTATCGTCGCAAGTTCCGAAGCGACCTGAACACCCATCGAAGCCTCCCCCACCGACGATATGAGTATCGACGAAAGCGAATAGTATCCGAATCCGCTGCCCACGGCAAGCACCTGCGTCACGCTCCACCGCGAAATCAGCAGCGAGACGGCCGCGGCGGCCGCCAGCGTCCCCGCAATCGTAGCGCACGGCACCAGAAGCATGCGCGGCGATAGCGTACGCACGATCTCGCGCAGGCGGCTGTCACTGCCTACACCCATCCCCACTTGGAACATAAGGGCAAAAAGCACCCATAACGACAGGCGGCTCTCCGCCACCCACGCGGGCAGCAGACCAAGCCACCCCGCCACGGCGCCCACGACAAAGGCGCCGACTATGACAATGCTACTCCTCATTCTTCTCCGCCGTGCGTTCACGCCCTGCAAAAAACAATGTGTAGACGGCACGCGCAGCCACCATGCTGCCCAGCGTAGCCGCCGCGGCTATGGCTGCCGCCTCGACGCCCGATGTGGCCAGCCCCTCCATCACGGCGTCGTTGCCGCCGATCTCGCATCCCATGATGAACAGCAGCACCACGACCGTCGCCATCGTCGTCACGGGCAGCGCGCGCAATGCCTTCACATGCCGCAGCAAACGTCCCGCAACCACGCCCGAGACCATCACCAATATTATCTCGATCATACGTCAGCGTATTAAAACCGGCCAAAGGTAACTCTTTTTCCCGCAATGCGCAACCGTCGCCGCCTGATATGCTCCTGCCCCGCACCTAACCGATATTCATATCTGACGGCATGGCATACATGCACCCTGTGCACTATGGGTCGCCCCCATACTGAAGTTAAGGCATGGCATAACCGCCACGGCCGCATCGGCAAACCGCAAGCCACAAAAAACCGCATAACACTGACATGCAGAATATTGCACCGACAGGAAAAGATTTGGCGAAAGAGGCATGTCGGACACGGAGAATAAAAAAACAGGATAATGATTAAAAAAATACTACTTTGTGATGCAAAGTATAAAAATTATTCCTATATTTGCAGTACGACAATATTCAACCATACTAAAACATACATGCCATGAAAGAGACGATCAACGTAAACATCGCACAACAGGCCTTTACGATGGACATGGATGCTTACTCCGCTCTCAACGCCTATCTCGACGACATAAGCCGCCGTCTGCCGGAGTCGGACACCGAAACAATGTCCGACATCGAGAGCCGTATAGCTGAAATCTTCCGCGAGAAAGTGCCTTCGCCCATGATGGTCATCACATACAGCGTAGTACGCAATACGATGGCTCAGATCGGCCGGCCCGAGGACTTCGGCGCGGCAAATCGTCCTCTCGAATCCGAACAATACCGCAACAAGGCGCCCAACCGCTTCTATCGCTCGCGCACCGACCGCTCGATAGCGGGCGTATGCGGAGGCATGGCCGCCTATTTCAACATCGACTCGACACTGCTGCGCGTTCTGGCCATACTCTTCATCTTCTTGGCCGGCTCGACGCTGTGGCTCTACCTGATCCTGTGGCTCGTCATACCCTACGAGCCCGAAACGGGCACCACACGTGACAACGAATACACAAAATAATAACGGAGGAAAAGCCATGAACGAAGAAAATGTAAAAATCCAGATGCGCAAGGGCATCCTCGAGTATTGCATCCTCGCCATACTCTCACGCGGGGACTCCTATGCGCCGAAGATCATCGCCGAACTGAAGGCGGCGCAGATGATCGTCGTCGAAGGTACGCTCTACCCGATCCTCACGCGACAGAAAAACGCCGGCCTGCTGACATACCGTTGGGAGGAGTCGCCGCAAGGGCCGCCGCGAAAGTACTACATGCTCACCGAAGCGGGCCGGGCGCAGCTCGCCGCACTCGACGAGGCATGGGATGAGATGGTGGAACAGATACGCATCATCCGCCACGGACAATAACCGCCCGCGGACCGACAACCGACACTACGAAAGACAATAAAACACAAAACGCCATGAAAACCGCAATAATACAGATAAGCGCCCTCTGCGCCACCTTGCTGCTCGCATCATCGAGCTGTACCGCAACTGCCCACACGGCCACCCCGTACAACGACATGGCCGTAACGTCAAAGTCGGGACTCACCGGCAGCGGCAACATAATAACCCGCAGCGTCTCCATATCGGACTACACGAAGATAGATGCCTCGCGCGCCGTGAATGTCGTAGTCGAGGACCGCCGCGGCCACGATGCCGTCATCAGGGCCGACGACAACATCATGCCATACGTCATAGTAAAGGTCGAAGGGGGTACCCTCAAGGTAGGTATCGACAACGATATAAAATCACTCAACAACATATCCGTAACGGTAAGCGTGCCTTACAAGAGCGGCCTCTCGTCGATCGACGCCTCGAGCGCCTCGTCGGTCGTTATCGAGCCTGAAATCAAGAGCGGCAGCCTCGCCGTCGGCATTTCGTCCGCCGCCAAGGTGAATATCGCCAAGAGCGATGTGGGCACCTGCACCGTGAACGTTTCGTCGGCCAGCAAGATCGAAGGCGCCATCAAGGCCGACAAGTGCACCATAGAGTTGAACAGCGCCGCCAACGCCGACTTGGCGCTGCTGGCCGTAGAGTGCAATGTCACGGCATCATCGGCAGCGAAGGCCGAATTGAGCGGCGAAGCGGGCGACATAGAGATAGAGACCTCGTCAGCCGCCAACGTCGACGCCCTCTCGCTCATCGCCCGCAATGTCGAGGCCGACGCCTCGTCGAGCAGCTCGATAAAGATCACCTGCTCGAAATCCATCGACGCCGAGGCCTCGTCGGGAGGGTCGGTCAAATATGCCGCCAAAGGCCGCCTCGCATCGGAAGAGAAGAACACGTCGAGCAGCGGCAGCATAAAGAAGCTGTAACCCGACATAACCAATACGGTCAATACAATGAAAAACCGATCCGTCATGAACGAAATCAAGAAATGCAGCATAGCCGGCGTATCGTTCACACTCGAATACGACGCCTATAATGCCCTCAACGCATACATCGACTCGCTCAACGCCACCTACAAGGACGACCCCGCGGGCGAGGAGATCATTGCCGACATCGAGGCGCGCATCGCCGAACTCATACTATCGGCGCAGCCGGCCGGCGCCATCATCGCCCGCCCGCTGATCGACAACATCATCAAGCAGCTCGGCTCGGCCTCGGAGATAGACGAGGAACATAACGAGCGAACCGAATATCAGGCCGAAACCACCGACAGCAACGGCAACCCGCGCATCCCGCGGCGTCTCTACCGCGACATGCAGAACCGCAAGCTGGGCGGCGTATGCGCCGGTCTGGCCAACTACTTCGACACCGACCCCACGTGGATACGTCTGGCCATGTTCGCACCGCTGCTGCTTACCATCTTCGGGTCGCTGGGCCTGCATTGGCTGATATGGTTAGTGCCATTCACCTCAAACCTATTCGGGGTATTCATCCTCGGCTACATCATCATGTGGTTCGCCGTGCCGCCAGCCTCGTCGGCACGCCAGAAACTCGAGATGAAGGGCGAACGCATCACCGCCCGCAGCATCCGTGAGAATACGCCCCCCGCGGCCGCTATCATAGAGCCGGAACGCACGCTCATAGCCAACGTCGTTTCGGTACTGGGCAAGATACTGCTCATCATGCTCAAGATCTTCGTCGTGCTGCTTCTCATAGGACTCGTCCTCGGCACTACGGTACTCGGGTTCGTCATGCTCTGCAGTGTCCCGCTCTTTGCATTCGATTTCACCACGGGGCTGGCCTTCCTGTGCTTCATCATGGTGATAATCATCCCGCTCGTCGTACTCATATACCTGTCGATCATGCTGCTGGTGACGCACAAACCGAGCGGACGCTTCCTGCTTGCCACACTCGTCATATGGATCCTCCTGCTGGCAGGCATGACCATCTCGGCCATAAAGTCCCCCGTACGTCTCCACGACCAGATAGAGAATGCCTTCGAGTCGGCCTTCTCGAACAATTCGAACAAGCTCTACGACGCCTTCGACGAGAAGGACATAGCCGACTTCCGCAGCAAGATAGGCGAGGAGTACAATCCTGATGCAGAGGACGACATGCAGACGAAGACATTGCCGGATAACGTGATCTCGAAGATCACCTTCACGGCAGAAGACCGAACGGTGAATGCCATCACCAAGGGCGACAGCCAAGTAATCTTCTGCGGGGACAAGAGCGACGTTGATTTCTGCGGCGAGAGCCTGCGTTTCAATGACGGAAATACGCAGTTCGACATCGCCAAAGGACGTACCGTCACCATGATCATGCATGACGACGGATCGGCCAGCGTGTTATGCGATGCCAAAACCGTAAAGTGCAGCACCGAAGTCGATGAGAGCGAGGCGGGCCCCACCGTCACGTGCAGTTTCACCATCGACGGCGTGCAGGTACGCTACTCGCACGGCCCTGCCGTTGACAGCGCCGGCATAACGAAGGAGGCGATAAGCGATATCATGGGCACAGCGGGCGATGTAGTGGACGCCGCCAAGGATGTTGTCGGAGCCGCCGGCAGCGTAGTAATAGGCAAGGATGCCGCAGGTGCAATGCAGCAGGCCAACGAAGCCCTGCAGGAAGCGAGCGAAGAGCTGCAGCAGGCCGGCGAGCAGATACAGCAGGCGGGAGAAGAGCTGCAGCAGAGCGTACAAGAGATGGAATAAGCGCCTCCGGCCCGTATCGGAGTACAACAAATACAAAAACTGTCAACAACCCAACCATAAGCAACTTTGACGGGAGCCGTTCGGCATGAAACCGGACGGCTCATTTTTATGTACCGCACAACGGCGGCACAACCATTGCCCGGTACACAACAGCCGGGCCACACCTGTTCCGGACCGGAGAACGCGCGGCAGGAGAACAAACGCCCGCAGCGGAATGCACGGCCCGCGACAGGCTGCCGACGATATTGTGTATTTGGCGAAAAATAACTACTTTTGCGAGGTCTATCGAAATTTAAAGGACAAGAATCATGGCTATCAAATGCATAGGAATTCTCACCTCGGGCGGCGACGCCCCGGGTATGAATGCGGCCATCCGTGCCGTCACTCGAACCGCCATCTACAACGGCTATAAGGTAAAGGGCATCATGCGCGGCTACCACGGTCTGGTCACGAACGAGATCGTGGAATTCAAGTCGCAAAGCGTCAGCAACATCATACAGCAGGGCGGCACCATCCTCAAGACCGCCCGCAGCAAGGAGTTCCGCACCGAGGAGGGACGCCGCCAAGCATACGAAAACATGAAGGCCGCAGGCATCGACGCGCTGGTCGTCATCGGCGGCGACGGCTCGCTCTCTGGCGCGCAGATCTTCGCCGACGAGTTCGACGTGCCAATCGTGGGCCTGCCCGGCACCATCGACAACGACCTCGACGGCACCGATGAGACCATAGGCTACGACACGGCACTGAACACCATCATCGACGCCGTCGACAAATTGCGCGACACGGCCACCAGCCACGAGCGCCTCTTCTTCGTCGAGGTGATGGGCAACACGGCAGGTTATCTCGCCCTCAACGGCGCCATCGCGTCGGGGGCCGAGGCTGCCATAATTCCCGAGATGGAGACCGAAGTCGACCAGCTCGCCGACCTGATACACAACGGGTTCCGCAAGAGCAAGAATTCGGCTATCGTGCTGGTCGCCGAGAATCCCGCTACGGGCGGCGCCATGGGCCTCGCCGAGCGCATCAAAAAGGAGTTCCCCGAGTTCGACGCCCGCGTCACCATCCTCGGGCACATCCAGCGCGGCGGCTCACCTACGGCCAAGGACCGCATCCTCGCCTCGAAGATGGGCGCCATGGCCATCGAGGCGTTGAGCGAGGGCCAGCGAAACGTGATGATTGGCATCAAGAACGGAGAACTCGTATATGTCCCCTTCAAGAAGGCCGTGGCACACACGTCGCACCTCAACCTCAAGGACGACTTGGAAGTGGTAAAGATACTGTCCATGTAAAGGGGCCCGCCGCATAACAACCCCAAACCGCACGCAATGAAGAGAATCGCAGGTATAGGCAACGCCCTGACCGACATGCTCGTCAACTTGCCCGACGACACCATACTCGCGAAGTACGGTCTGGCGAAGGGGTCCATGAATCTGGTCGGCGCCGACCTGCAGACGGCCGTATCGAAAGCCGTCGCAGGTTCTCCCTACACCCTTTCGCTCGGCGGCTCGGCAGGCAACACCATCCGCGCCCTCGCCTCGCTCGGATATGCCACGGGCTTCATCGGCGAGGTGGGACACGACACTACGGGCGACTTCTTCGAACAGGCGCTGCGCAACCTCGACATCGAGCCCCGCATCTTCCGCGGCACCGAACGTTCGGGAAAGTGCGTATCGCTCATATCGCCCGACGGCGAGCGCACAATGCTCACGCACCTCGGCGCCGCCCTCGAGCTGCGGCCCGACATGATTGACCGCAAGATCTTAGAGGGTTACGACTGCCTATACATCGAAGGCTATCTGGTACAGGACCATGCCCTTATCGAGCGTATAGCCTCGGAGGCCGACGCCGCAGGCATGGACGTGGCCATCGACTTGGCCAGCTTCAACGTCGTGGAGGAGAACCGCGACCTGCTGCGCGACGTGGTCGAGAAGCACGTCGACATAGTCTTCGCCAACGAGAGCGAGGCTGCGGCCTTCACGGGTGAGTTGCAGCCTTTAAATGCCCTGCAGGCCATATCGGAGTTGCATACTCTGGCCGTTGTCAAGATCGGCACGCGCGGCGCCATCATCAAGCACGGCAGCGAGGTGGTACATGTGGGTATCATGGCTGCGGCACAGCGGGTCGACACCACTGGTGCGGGTGACTTCTATGCCGCAGGCTTCCTCGCGGGGCTGTGCGACGGCCTGTCGCTGCGCCAATGCGGCACGCTCGGCGCCATCGCCGCAGGCAAGGTCATCGAGATCGTCGGCACCACCCTCGGCAAGGAGGCGTGGAGCGACATGAGGATGCTGTTCGAACGCGTGCGCAACGACAAATACCTCTTTTGATTCTGACCGTATCCGGCAGAAAGACAATGCGGGCGGAACCCTTATATAGCGTTCCGCCCGCATTGTTCTTCTGATACTGCCGTTCCGTTTCGATACGGCGGCGTCACCCGCCGTGTCCGGCGGCACTCCACAGCCCGCGCGTGATGCCGCTGCGCATCAGAACCAGATAACGGGCCTTGCTCCAGCGCAGCGTCACGAAAAACCACGCTGCCAAAGCCGCCGTCGCGGCCCACTTGCCGCACTCGGCGACACGCGCACGCCCCACGCGGTGGTAAAACGCGGCCCGCCGCCGTTGGCTGACACCGATATTGTAGCTCAGGCGCGAAAAGTATTCGCGCGAAAGTTTTTCGGCAGGGATAATATGGTACATCACCGCCTTCGGCGTATAGTAATACTTCGCTTCGGCCAGCCGCAGGCGCTCGAAAAGGTCGCTCTCCTCGCCGCCGGTGAGCGAAGTGCCCACACGTCCGAGCGATATGTCGAAGACTCCGTAACGTTTCACCGCACTGCGGCGTATGGCCATATTGCCGCCGCCCGGGATATGGCCTTCGGGGAATTCCCGCACACGGTCACCCAAGTACATCGTATTGGCGATGGGCCGCTCCGTAAAGCACGACATCCACGCCGGCCGTCCGGCGGGATATACGGGAACGATGGGGCCGCCGCCCGCCACCGCCTCGGGGACGGTATCGAATAGCGAAATATAGGCCGAGATAAATTCGGGGACAATGCGTTCGTCGTCGTCGATTATAGCCATATACTCGCCAGTGCTCTCACGTATGCCGCGGTTGCGGGCATACGAGAGGCCTTGGTTGTGCTCCTCGACCATGCGCAGGTTATATTGCGGGTGCGCCGCGGCGAATGCGGCGAACCGCTCGGCCGTGCAGTCCGTCGAGTTGTTGTTCACCACGACACACTCCCACAGTTCAGCCGGAGCATCCTGCGCCACGACCGATTCGAGCGTCTCGATAAGCCGGTCGGCACGGTTGTAGGTGGCAATCAATAACGAAAGCTTTATCATAGGCTCCTCCTTCATGTCACAAAGGTAATGAAAAATCGGACGTTGAACAACCGCCTTACGCAAGGCGCGGGCACAGCCCTGCCGTCATAGAAACATACAGCCCGCCTCGCCCCTGCGCATCGGGGAGGCAGGCCGTCCGCATATAAACCGCCGATGATGGCGGCAGCCGGAGCGGTTATCCCTTCAACTCGCGATACATCTCATATCCCTGCTCCGCAGTGATACCGTCATGCACCACGGCATGCACGGCCTGTATCATGGCGGCGGGAGCGTCGCTCTGGAATACGTTTCGGCCCATATCCACACCTGCGGCACCGTCGTTCACAGCCTTGTAGCATAGCTCCAGCGCCTCCTTCTCGGGGAGCTTCTTACCTCCCGCGATAACCACGGGCACGGGGCACGACGCCGCGATCTTCTCGAAGCCGTCGCAATAGTATGTCTTCACGATCGAAGCTCCGTTCTCGGCGCACACGCGCGACGCCAGCGCGAAGTAACGCGCATCGCGCGCCATCTGCTTGCCCACGGCAGTCACACCCATCACGGGGATGCCGAAGCGGTTGCCCAGATCCGCAGCCCGCGCGAGGTTGGCCGCCGTAACGGCCTCACGCTCACCGTCACCCGCAGAGAACATCACAGCCATAGCCGAAGCATTGAAGCGTATGACATCCTCTATGTCGATGAGCACATTGCGGTTCAGTTCGGTGAGGACGGTCGAACCGGCGTCGCTGCGCAGACACACGGGTTTGTTCACATCGGCGGGAATCGAAGTCTGCAATATACCCCGCGTACACATAAGACAATCGGCGTACCGGACGAGCGGAACGATGTTCAGGTCTATCCGCTCGAGTCCCGACGTCGGGCCCATGATGAAGCCGTGGTCGAACGCCAGCATCACCGTACGGCCCGTCGCGGGGTTGAAGATACGCGAAAGCCTGTCCTTCATGCCCCATCCCAGCGACGAGGCACCCTTTACATGGAAGGCGGCAGCGCCGGCCGTCCGTCCTATCCCGAAATCAGAGGCTTCACGGAAGCCATCCATATCTGCCATATATACTGTTTTTATGGTTTACGACTATTATTTATCCAACGCCTCGCCGAACGATGCGAGCATGCAGCTCCACGACATGGCTCCGCTGTCGGCATACCCTATGGAGCGTTCGCCGTAATTGCGCGCGCGGCCGAAGTTGGCCTTCATCATCACGGTGGAACGCGCGCCCTCGGCCGCAGCCTCGGCACCGCACTTCAGCACCTCGGCAATATCCTCCGATACACATCCCTGCATCGCCTCTACGGCAGGGACGAGGGCATCCATCATGGTCTTGTCGCCGGGTTTGGCCTGCGTCTGCTTCATCACATTCTCGAGGCCGCCACGGAACATGCGTTTCACGCCCTCGGCATCCAATTCCGTACCCGAGGCGTTGTCGCCCATGCCGAGGAAAAAGGCCCCCAGAAGCGTACTCGTCGAACCGCTCACCTGCATCATGACATCGAACCCCATGTCGTTGAGCATCGACTTGAATTCGCTGCCACGGAGCGCACTCTCGTGCACGGCCGTCATAGCGGCGACCATGGCCTGCCCGTGATCGCCGTCACCCGTGACGGCATCGAGCTGCGAGAACTCCGCCTCGCGCGACTTTATATTCTTCAAGGCACACTCAAGCATCTCCTTGAAGTCGTCTACGGTCAATCTGCACCTCATCGCCCCAATCGTTTATTTGCCTATGGTGGTCCAATACGGAGCCTTCGACGTTCGGTTCTTGAGATACTCCACATGGTCGTCGTCGAGCACGGCAACTATCATCTGGAAGCCGGCCTGCTCCTGTACCGTGAGCAGTTCCTGAATCCTGCCGTACACGACATTCAGCCCCCGTGCCGCCAGTTCCTTGTAGGCCTTGCGGAAGACGATGTTGAGTTCCATGTGCGTCGTAGCCCCCACACCGTTGATTATAAGCATCACATTGCTTCCGGCCGCGGGCTCCAACTGCCGACACAGCAGGCCGACCATCTCGGCTGCCGTATCGTCAGCCGAAACCAGAGGTTTCTGGCCTCCGCCGCCCTCGCCGTGCTGGCCCATGCCGATCTCCATGATACCTTCCGGAAGGTCGGTAATGACGGCTCCGTTCTGCGGGTGCGAGCACGACTTCATCGCCACGGCGAGCGTCGCCACGTTCTTGTTGTAGCGTTCGGCTATCTCGACCAGTTCCTCGAGAGACT
The DNA here is from genome assembly GCA_944320685.1 of uncultured Alistipes sp. Taxonomy (GTDB): domain Bacteria; phylum Bacteroidota; class Bacteroidia; order Bacteroidales; family Rikenellaceae; genus Alistipes. Next base: position 72,998 of record CALUIK010000005.1, on the reverse strand, counting down.
TGCCCTCCTCCGACGCCGCACCGAGGATCTTGTACAGCGGGATGCATCCCGCAAGGCCGCGGCGGTCGTTGTCGTCGGCGCCGATACCGGCACTTATGTCGTCATGCGTCAGCACCTTGGCGACCTTTATACCGGCACGTTCGGCCAACTGGCATGCCATGTTGGCGCTCATGACGTCGCCCGAATGGTTGAGTACCACGAGCAGGATACCGGCCTCACGCTTCATCAGCTGCAGGGCCTTGAACAGGCGCTGGGCCCCGGGGGCGGCGAATATGTCGCCCACGACCGAACAATCGAGCATGCCCTCGCCTACGAAACCGCTCAAGGCGGGCTCGTGGCCGGAGCCGCCCAAAGTGACGATAGCGACCTTGTCCTCCGGTTTGGGATCGACCCTCACCACGATATTCTCATCGGCCAGCTTCACCTGATCGGGGTACGCCAGCACATAGCCTTCCAACAGTTCGGCCGTGACATTTTCGGGATTGTTTATGAATTTCGTCTGCATATTATCATTTTTTTGATTTTACATTTACATGACGGCGACAAAGGTCATTTCACCTCCATCAGCTCGATCGACACGCCCTCCTCCTCGATGAAGGCAATGGTAAGGTGTTCGTCACACACGGCGGGGCCGAATATCACCTTACATCCCCTGAGCGCCTCATCGAGCGAAGGCACCGTATAGGCGACATGCCCCTGTTTCTGTACCAATTCCGGCATGCAGCTGCCCTGCTCGAACTTCAGGAACTCGATCCTGTTCGGGCTCTTAGTATAGTCCGTGAGCCATACGCCGAGGCCCTCGTTAAAGACGGCCCCTTCGGGAACAATATCGGTAATCATACCGACATGATTGAACGTTCTCATGATTGTCTTATGGTTTTAGGTTATCGTTTAGGTTCTTTTCCAAGCCGCTGCGTACGGTCCGGCACAAACGCGCCCTTCAGCAACGGCACCTCACGCAGCGGCCCCCATATCCGGCGGCCCGCCCTTACGCAGCAACCCGCCGCCGCATGCTTTCACGTCCGCCGCCCGTTCGGGCCGACGGCGCCATTTACAAAAATATGAAGAATTTTCCAAATCCCTTAATATTCCCCGATGTTTTTATCCGCCAAACAGGACGGAAATCCCTCCGCCGCATCCCTGTCCGAAAACTTCGGGTCCGATTTGTCTCTGCCCGCACCTTTTCGTATCTTTGGCTCCGCCTTAGACAGGAGGCGGTTCGGCATAAAAAATCAAGCGAGCTTGTTTTTTCTGCCCTCACCTTTCGCTATCTTTGGTTTCACCTTTGATAGGATGCGGTTCGGCATAGCCAAATCAGAAAACCGTGTTTTCGATTTGTCTCTGCCCTCACCTTTCGCTATCTTTGCAGCCGTATAACACCATGCCATGGCCCGAAACACGGAAACTCCCACACCCTCGCTCGCAGTATCGTCCATACCGCTGGCCGTGCTGGTCATATTCCTCGCCCTCGCCATACACCTCTTCGGCGGCGACGCCATAACCGGCGGAAGCCAATTCTCGCTGCTGACAGCCTCGGCCGTGTGCGCAGCGCTGGCCATATGGCGCTATGGGCGCTCGTGGCAGGAGCTCGAGGAGGCCATCGTCGAGAACATGCACAGCGCAACGCCCGCCATCATCATACTGTTGCTCATCGGCGCCATAGCCGGCACATGGATGGCCAGCGGCGTGATCCCCACATTGATATATTACGGGTTGAAGGCTCTCCACCCGTCGATATTCCTCATCGCCTCGTGCATCATCTGCGCCGTCGTCTCGCTGCTCACGGGATCGTCGTGGACCACCGTCGCCACCATAGGCGTCGCCCTCATGGGCATAGGCCGCGCCCTCGGCTTCGACGACGGATGGATCGCCGGCGCCATAATCTCGGGCGCATACTTCGGCGACAAGATCTCGCTCATGAGCGACACCACCGTCCTCGCCTCCTCGACGGCGCAGGTGCCCATATTCACGCACATACGATACATGCTCCTGACAACCGTCCCTTCGATGGCCATTGCGCTCGCCGTCTTCGGCGCCGCAGGCTTCGTCGCGGCAGCCGATGCCGCCGTCGGCGTCGAGAGCATCGAGCAGGCGCTCGCCTCGACATTCCACATATCGCCGTGGCTGCTGATGGTTCCCGTGGTGACGGGACTGCTCATCGTCCGCAAGTTACCCGCCATAATCACCCTCTTCGCCTCGGTAGCCTTGGCGGCCGCAGCAATGGTGATATTTCAGCCCGAGATAGTGGAGCGCATCGCCGGTGAAGCAGGGCCGCTGCTCGCGCCGTTCAAGGCCATGATCCTCGCCGCCACCACCGACACCGCCGTCGAGACGGGAGACCCGCTGTTGGACGATCTGGTAGCCACGAGCGGCATGAGCGGCATGCTCGACACCGTATGGCTTATCATATGCGCCATGTGTTTCGGCGGCATTATGTACGGCAGCGGCATGCTCGCAGCAATCTCGCAACTGTTCCTGCGCATGGCGCACCGTACGGTCAGCGTTGTGGGCGCAACCGTCTCGTCGGGAGTGTTCTTCAACCTTGTCACTGGTGACCAGTACATATCCATAATACTCACGGGCAACCTATTCCGCAACCTCTACGACAGGCGGGGACTCGAACGGCGCCTTCTCAGCCGCAGCATGGAGGACTCGGCCACAGTGACGTCGGTGCTCATACCGTGGAACTCGTGCGGCATGACGCAGTCGACGGTACTGGGTGTGGCCACGCTCACATACCTGCCCTACTGCATATTCAACATCGCAAGCCCCCTCATGTCGGTCTTGGCTGCCGCCATAGGATACAGGATATACAAAAAACGAAACGGCAAAAAAGATGAATACACGACTCGTAATATTTGACCTCGACGGCACCCTGCTCAACACCATAGGCGATCTGGCCGTCAGCTGCAACCACATGCTCTCGCTGCGGGGACTGCCGCAGCACACATACGAAGAATACCGCACGTTCGTCGGCAACGGCATCCTGCGCCTCGTAGAACGGGCCTTGCCCGAGAACCTGCGTACGCCCGAATACGTCAAGGCGGCACGGCAGGATTTCCTCGACCACTACATCGATCACATAGACGCCCATACGCGCCCCTACGACGGGATGCCACAGGTGGTCGGAACACTGCACGGCCTCGGCGTGAAAATGGCCGTCGCCTCGAACAAGTTTCAGGCAGGCACCGAAAAACTCATACGCGAATTTTTCCCCGGCATAGACTTCGTGGCCGTATGCGGCCAGCGCGAGGGCGTGCCCCTGAAGCCCGACACGGCGCTCGTCGACATGATAATCGGCATGGCAGGGGTCTCACGCACCGAATGCGTCATGGTGGGCGACTCGTGCATCGACATGCAGACGGCGCATAACGCCGGCATCACAGCCATAGGTGTCAGCTGGGGGTTCCGGCCCCGCACGGAGCTCGAACAGAACCGAGCCGACTACATAGCCGACACCGCCGTCGAGCTCCTCAGGATACTCGAATCGTTATAGTAGGCCTTGTGTACAGATCAGACGCCTTCGGCCGCACAATCGGGCCGAAGGCGTCTGATCTGTCGTGGCGGTCACTCCTTCACATAGAGCATGTCGCCGCGCTCCTCCAGCGGCAGGATTACGGCCCGTTCCGCCCCACCCGGCGAGTTGGGCGAATGCATCACTATATTAAGGTTGCCATCGAAATCGCGGAAAAGCATGCCATGGCCGCCGTCACGGCTGAAGAGCGGCTTAGGGTGATGGCGCCACGGCCCCGTCACTTTGCCGGTCTCCGACTCCGAGATGCCGACGGCATAGCCCTCCTCACCGAAACTCGACCATATCATCAGCAGTTTGCCGCCCGCTGTACGGTAGAGAAAACATCCGTCTGTGACGTAGCTGCGCTCGCCGTCCGCTGCGGGAGACCCCGTCGACCACTCCGCCGCCGAGGCGTGGAAAAGCCGCACAGGTTCGCCGGCGCGTCCCGAGAGGTCGCGCTTGAGCTCCACCACGTTCATGCCGCCGTCCATCAGCTGTACCCACTCGTGGCAATATACCATATACGGCGTACCGTCCTCGACCCAGAGCGTGCCGTCGAGGGCCATCTCGTCCATCGGCGTGGCCGGCTCGCGCGACGGGAAAGGAAGGAAAGGCCCTTCGGGCGACTTCGACCAGAAGATCTGCGTGCCGCGCATCGTATAGGCGGGGTGCGACTTGCGCTGTTTCTTCCACACGATGTCGCTGTTCAACGTAGCGAACAGGTAATAACGGCCCCTGTAGCGGTGCACTTCGGGCGCCCACACGCGCCCCGTGATCCAGTTGTCGGCCGGCACCGTGAGGACACGTTTCGGTCCCTCCCAATGTTCGAGGTCGCGGCTGCGGAACACCTCCACGCCGCCGCGTTCAGAACCGTCCCCCGCCTCTATCGACGAGGAGCGGTACATGTAATAGGTCCCCGACGAAGCATCGGGCAGGATAAAGGGGTCGCGGATGTTTATATCCTTGAGCAGGAGGGTGCTTTCCTGCGCGTAGGCCGACATTGCGGCGATGCACGCGGCCGCGACAAGCAAAATTCTTTTCATATATCGGATTGTGTTACGGATTATTACTGTTCGGGGTCGATCCTTGTATCGTAGAAGCGTTCATCCTTGTCTATGCATGCCACGGCAGCGATGCGGGCTTGCGGATTGCGCACCGTAAGCGGCCCGTCGGAGCGGTAGTTGCGCATGCGGCATCCGATGAGGGATACCGTCAGCGGCCTGTCACCCTCGACAAGCATGAAATCGTCCGAATAGCCGTCTGCCGTGAGGGCGCCGTTATCGCCCGAAAAGGCCTCGACATTAGTGATGGCTGTATGGCCCTCGCCCGTGACGACTATGGGGTGTATCCCGTCGCCGCAGCCCTTCACATTGGCTATTATCGAGCCCTGCGCGATCTGCCAGTTGCGGTTGAAGGTGCTGCTGCCAGACTTGTATATGCCTACGGTGACGCAGTCGAGGTTGAAGTTGGTAAGCTGGCCGTAGGTGTCGGGGCCGAGCCATATGCCGCCATGCACGCCAAAGGTGAAGAGGTCGATCAGCTGCGCATTGTCGGTATGGTCGATGGCATATGTAAAGGTAGGCCGTGCGATGACGCTGTCCACCACCGCACGCGAGAAGGTGCGGCCGAAAAGGCGCATGTTCGACGGATTGACATGGCAGTGGAGGATGCGCGGGATGTCGTAGCAGTAGTCTATGCGGATGAACTCGCCGCTGAGAGGGTAGCCGTAGCAGTGTTCGAAGAGCACCTGCTCGCAGATGTTGTCGGGGCGGCCGCGGAAATCCATCGCCACATATTCGCCGTAGAAGGTGAGGCACGAGAGCGTCACCCCCTGCGCCGTCCCTTCGGACGTCATACGTATCGTGGGCGGATAGGGGATGACCTTCGACGGGTCGTCGAAAGCCTGTTCGGGGTACCAGAACTGTATGCCGCGCACCTGCGTCGAGGACTCCACCGTAAGGAACGGGGCCTCGGTGTCGGTGATGACGAACAACGACCCCGCTGGGGCGTTGCGGTCGGGATGCTTTGTGCCGCGCCCCGTAGGGCCGTGCACACCTATGAGCGAGACGTTCTGCCGCAGGAGGATTCCCGAAGCGACGGGATAGCCATCCTCCGAAGGCTCGACGAAAAGCGCCGCACCCGATGCCGCGGCCCAGTCTATGGCCCGCTGGAGGTTCTCTGCATTCTGTCGCGGGGTGTTCTCGGGCAGTACGCCGAAGTCACGGATACTGCGCATGGCCGACGCCGCAGCGCCCTGTGCACGGACGGCACCGAACGACAACAGCATGGCGATAATCAACAAGGTTCGTTTCATGGTCATATGTTTTTTCGTGGTTCTCCGTAGACAGCCCGCCCCGACGGTCATTCGTCCGCAAGCAGCAGCCTGCATAGCGAAGGCACATCGCGCACGGTAGTCGTGGCGCCGCATTCGCGCATCTCCTCCTCGGAGCCGTAACCGTAAAGGACACCGATGGAATCGATGCCCGCCGCGCGGGCACCTATGACGTCATGCTTGCGGTCGCCTATCATCACCGTCCTCTCACGCATGGCCGCAATGCCGCACCTCTCCAGCACATACTCTATGACTGCCGCTTTGGTGGGGCGCCGGTGATCCGTCGTGTCGGCCCCGATGAAGAGGAACCGCCGCGCCAGATCGAAGTGTTCAAGCACCCGCCGCGCTATCGGCTCGGGCTTCGAGGTGGCCACATAGAGTTTGTACCCCGCCGCCGCAAGACGGTCCAGCAACAGGTCCATACCCTCGTACATCACATTCTCGAAGAGCCCCGTAACATTGTAATATTCACGGAAATATCCGCAGGCGCGCGCGGCCTCCGCGTCCGTGAAACCGTAGAAATCGCGGAAAGAGTCCATCAGAGGCGGCCCGATGAACTTGTACAGCCCGCGGCGGTTATCCACCTCTATGCCGCAGCGGCGCAACGCCATCTGTGCCGCCGTGGTGATGCCTACGGCAGGGTCGGTAAGCGTACCGTCGAGATCCCACAGCAGGTTTTCATATTCAGTTTTCCTTTTCTCCATCATTCCGATTTTCATCCGTGGTTGTCTCGACGCCGTGAAAGTGCCCGTACACGGCGCGAGCCCGCGCCTCGCCCACCACGCCCGCCAGCTCTGCCAGCGTGGCCGAACCGATCCTCGACACCGTGCGGAAATGACGCATAAGGTCGTTCACGCTTTTCGCACCTATGCCGCGTATATGCTCCAGTTCGCTGTCGATAAACGCCTTGCTGCGTTTCTGTCGGTGGAACGTGATGCCGAAACGGTGCGCCTCGTCGCGTATGTGGCAGACGACCTTCAGCGGCTCGCCCGTACGGCTCAGGTAGTAAGGCATAGGGTCGCCCGGGAAGAATATCTCCTCGATGCGCTTGGCGAGGCCCACAATGGGCACCTGACGCTCGATACCGAGTTCGCACAGCACCCCGTAAGCGCTCGACAACTGACCTTTGCCGCCGTCGACGATAATCAGGTCGGGCAGCTCGGCCCCCTCCTCCAGCAGGCGCGAATAGCGCCGGTACACTATCTCGCGCATCGAGGCGAAGTCGTCGGGCCCCACGACGGTCTTGACGTTGAAATGGCGGTACTCCCTGCGCGAGGGGCGTCCGTCGCGGAACACCACGCACGAGGCGACGGGATTCGTGCCCTGCAGGTTCGAGTTGTCGAAACACTCGATATGGCGGGGCTGGCGGTCGAGGTGCAGTTCGCGCTGCATGGCGTTCATCAAGCGCTCGGTATGGCGTTCGGGATTCTTTATTTCGAGGTTCTTCATCTGCTCGGCGCGGTATATGCGCGCGCTCTTGAGCGAGAACTCCAGCAGTTCGGCCTTCTCGCCGCGCTTGGGCACCGTGAAGACCACCTTGTCGAAAAGCAACGTCGTCGAAGGCAGCAGCGGCACTATGACCTCGCGCGAAAGGTCATGCGAGATGTTGTCGACGACGTACTGTATGGCCATTGTCAGCATCTCGGCCTGCGATGCCTCCACGCCGGGGCTCAACTTGACCGTATGCAACGCTACGACCGAGCCGTGGCGCAGGCGTATGAAGTTGCAGTATACCACGTCGTCGTCCTCCAGCAGCGAAAAGACGTCGCAGTCGACGATCTTGGCGCTGACGATGACCGAGCGGCTTTGGTAATTCTCCAACGCATCGAGCCGCTGTTTGAAACGCTGCGCCGTCTCGAACTTGAGCGCCGCGGCCGCCTCCTGCATGTTCCGTTCGAGATAGCGGCGCACGGGACGCAGGTCGCCCCGCAGCACCTGCTTCACCATATCGACCAATTCGTCATACTCGGCCTCGCTCTGCGCACCGACGCACGGGCCCTTGCAGTTGCCTAAATGGTACTGCAGGCAGACGCCGTAACGGCCCCGCGCCACGGCTTGCGGCGAGAGGTTCAACTTGCATGTACGCAACGGTATCACCTCGCGTATGAACTCCAGAATCGAGTGCTGCATCGACACCGACCCGTAGGGGCCGAAATACTGCGAGCCGTCGTGCCGCAACTGCCGCGTGGATTCGACCCGCGGGAACGGCTCGCGTCGGATTACGATCCACGGATATGTCTTGTCGTCCTTCAGCAGGATGTTGTAACGCGGCTGCAGGGTCTTGATGAGGGAATTTTCCAACAGCAGCGCATCCTGCTCGCTGTTGACCACGAAATGACGTATCTCGACGATCTGCCGCACCAGCACGCGCACCTTGGGCGTATGGTCACGACTCTGCACGAAATATGACGATACCCGTTTACGCAGCGACTTGGCCTTGCCCACATATATAACGGTACCGTTTTTGTCGACGAACTGGTAGACCCCCGGCGAAAGCGGTAATGCGGCGACCTGCGCCTTGAGTGTATCCTGCTGCTGGCTCATGGATGCAAAGATAGTGAAAGCCGAGAGCAGAGACAAATGGAAAACACAGTTTTATGATTTGACTTTGCCGAGGCGCATCCTGTCTAAGGCGAAGCCAATGACAGTGAAAGCCGAGAGCAGAGACAAATGGGAAACACAGTTTTATGATTTGACTTTGCCGAGGCGCATCCTGTCTAAGGCGAAGCCAATGACAGTGAAAGCCGAGAGCAGAGACAAACGGAAAACACAGTTTTATGATTTGGCTTTGCCGAGGCGCATCCTGTCTAAGGCGAAGCCAATGATAATGAAAGCCGAGAGCAGAGACAAATGGAAAACACAGTTTTATGATTTGGCTTTGCCGAGGCGCATCCTGTCTAAGGCGAAGCCAATGACAGTGAAAGCCGAGAGCAGAGACAAATGGAAAACACAGTTTTCGCACCGGTGCCCGGCTAAAGGCCTCCGCTTGCAATCACCTCGTCGACACGGCGGTCATGCTCCTCACACGGCAGGTCATCCACGATCTGGTGGGTGAAGCAGACGCCGACGCACCAAGCACGGACCCCTTCGCGCGCAAGGTAGCGGTCGTAATATCCCTTGCCACGGCCCAGACGGCGGCCGTCGCGCGTGAATGCCATGCCGGGCACCGCCATGAGGTCGATCTCGGAAGGCGGGCACGGCAGCCCGCCCTGCGGCTCGCGTATGCCATAGGCGCCGTCGGCCATAGCGTCGGCGCGGTAGTCGTAGAACTCCATGCACGGCACGCCCTGCGGCGTGTCCTCCACGCGCGGCAGCAAGATACGCACGTCGGACAGGGAGTCCAGCAGCGGGGATATGTCGACTTCGTCCGGCAGCGGCGAAAATAGCGCCACCACGGCAGCGCCGTGACGGCGTATCACCCGCTCAAGGCGCACGGCCGCATCGTGCGACTGCAGGCGCCGCGACGCCTCGTCCATCTCGGCCGTAAAGCGGCGGACGGAGGCCCGTATGATATTTTTTTTCATAACTTTCGACATTAAAGCGTCATGCGAAAGATTTATACCCCCTGCGCTATTGTTATTATGCAAACAATTACTATCTTTGCGATGCCTTGAAAAACATTTTCACAAACAAAAATAAACAAAATCTGAAAATTATGAGCTGTTTTTTATGCAATTCATCTCTCGGAAAGAAGCTGGTGATGAGTGTGACGGGTTGTTGCCTTGTTCTCTTCCTTCTCTTCCACATGTCAATGAACCTCGTGGCCATCATCTCACCCGAAGGTTACAACATGATCTGTGAATTCCTCGGCGCAAACTGGTACGCTCTCGCCGGAACGGTCGGTCTGGCCGTGCTGGTGGTCCTGCACTTCGTCTACGCGCTGATCCTAACCCTTAACAACTACCGCGCCCGCGGCACGCAGCGCTATGCCGTTACGGTCAACGAACCGGGCGTGGAGTGGGCATCGAAAAACATGCTCGTACTGGGTGTGATCGTGGTGCTCGGACTGCTGCTCCACCTCATCAACTTCTGGAGCAAGATGCAGCTCGTAGAGATCATGGGCGGCGAAGGCTCGACCGTCGGCGGTTATTTCATCTCGGCTCACGACGGCGCGACGCTGGTGGCATATACCTTCTCGCAGTGGTACTATGTGGTGCTCTACATCATCTGGCTCGGCGCCCTGTGGCTCCACCTCACCCACGGCATCTGGTCGATGTTCCAGACCGTAGGCTGGGCCAACGACACGTGGTATCCCCGCCTGAAGTGCATCTCTAACATCTTCGCCACCATCATCGTGCTGGGATTCATGGCTGTCGTGCTGGTCTACTTCGTATATAACCTGTGCGGCGGATGCTCGGCATGCGCAGGCAGCCTTTAATGAGAGCTTTTCACTTGAACAATTAAAAAACAAAGAATATGGCCTTAAAGTTAGATTCTAAAATTCCCGCCGGCGAGTTGTCTCAAAAGTGGAGCAACCACAAGGCGGCCATCAAAGTCGTGAGCCCCGCCAACAAGCGCAAGCTCGACATCATAATCGTAGGTACGGGTCTCGGAGGCGCATCGGCAGCCGCTTCGCTCGGAGAACTCGGATATAACGTCAAGGTGTTCTGCATACAGGACTCGCCGCGCCGCGCCCACTCGATCGCGGCACAAGGCGGTATCAACGCTGCTAAGAACTACCAGAACGACAACGACTCGGTTTACCGCCTCTTCTACGATACCATCAAGGGCGGCGACTACCGCGCACGCGAGGCCAACGTATACCGTCTGGCAGAGGTGTCGAACCTCATCATCGACCAATGCGTGGCACAGGGCGTTCCCTTCGCCCGCGAGTACGGCGGTCTGTTGGCCAACCGCTCGTTCGGCGGCGCGCAGGTATCGCGTACTTTCTATGCCCGCGGCCAGACTGGACAGCAACTGCTGCTCGGTGCCTACGCAGCCCTGAACAAGGAGATCGCCGCAGGATCGGTAAAGAGTTACCCGCGCCACGAGATGCTCGACATCGTCATAGAGGACGGCGAGGCACGCGGCATCATCGCCCGCAATCTCGTAACCGGTGAGATCGAGCGTCACGGCGCCCACGCCGTGGTTATCGCCACGGGCGGTTACGGAAACGTATTCTTCCTCTCGACCAACGCCATGGCATCGAACGGCTCGGCCGCATTCCAGTGCTACCGCAAGGGCGCCGGCTTCGCCAACCCCTGCTTCACGCAAATCCACCCCACGTGCATCCCCGTACACGGCGACCAACAGTCGAAGCTGACCCTCATGTCGGAGTCGCTGCGTAACGACGGCCGCATCTGGGTTCCCAAGAAGATAGAGGACGTGAAGGCAATCCGCGAGGGCCGCAAGCAGCCGTCGGACATCGCCGAAGGCGACCGCGACTACTACCTCGAGCGCCGCTACCCCGCTTTCGGCAACCTCGTGCCGCGCGACGTCGCGTCGCGTGCCGCCAAGGAGCGTTGCGACGCAGGATTCGGCGTGAACGAGACCGGTCTGGCCGTATTCCTCGACTTCAAGACCGCCATCGAGCGTCTGGGCAAGGATGTGATCAAGCAGCGTTACGGCAACCTGTTCGACATGTACAAGGAGATCACAGACGTGGATCCCTACGAGCAGCCCATGCAGATATTCCCCGCCGTGCACTATACTATGGGCGGTATATGGGTTGACTATAACCTCATGACCACGATCCCGGGCCTCTACGCCATCGGCGAGGCCAACTTCTCGGATCACGGCGCAAACCGACTGGGAGCATCGGCCCTGATGCAAGGCCTTGCGGACGGATACTTCGTGTTGCCCTACACCATCGGCGACTACCTCTCGCACAAGATTCAGGCACCGAAGGTAAGCACCGACACCCCCGCCTTCGCCGAGGCAGAGAAGGGCGTCAAAGATAAGATCGCCAAACTCTTCGCCATCAATGGCAAGCAGTCGGTGGACGACATACACAAGCGTCTGGGCCACATCATGTGGGAGAACGTGGGCATGGCCCGCACCAAGGAGTCGCTCGAAAAGGCCATCGTCGAGATACAGGCCCTGCGCAAGGAGTTCTGGAGCGACCTGAAACTCGTAGGCACGGCCGATTCGTTCAACGTGGAGCTGGAGAAGGCGCTGCGTCTGGCCGACTTCCTCGAGCTGGGCGAGCTCATGGCACGCGACGCCCTCAACCGCGAGGAGTCGTGCGGCGGACACTTCCGCGTCGAGCACCAGACAGAAGAGGGTGAGGCGAAACGCGACGACGAGCACTTCGTATACGCCGCCGTATGGGAGTACAAGGGCATGGACAAGGAGCCCGAGATGACCAAGGAGCCGCTGAACTTCGAGTTCGTACACCCCGCACAGCGTAACTACAAGGATTAATTTTGACGTTGAACTTTAATAACAATCGAACAATGAATTTCAAATTAAAGATATGGCGTCAAAAAGACGCTAAATCGAAGGGAGCATTCGAAACGTACCACGTAGAGGGTATCTCGCCCGACACGTCGTTCCTCGAGATGATGGATATTCTGAACAACAACCTCGTTCACGAGGGCAAGGAGCCCGTGGCCTTCGACCATGACTGCCGTGAAGGCATATGCGGCATGTGCTCGATGCACATCAACGGCCACGCGCACGGCCCCGAACAGGCCGTAACCACATGCCAGCTCTACATGCGCAAGTTCAAGGACGGCGCGACCATCACCATCGAGCCGTGGCGTTCGGCCGCATTCCCCGTAATCAAGGACCTCGTAGTGAACCGCAGCGCCTACGACCAGATACTTCAGGCCGGAGGCTTCATATCGGTACGTACCAACTCGGTGCCCGACGGCAACGCAATACCAATCCCCAAGGCCGATGCCGACGAGAGTATGGATGCCGCTGCCTGCATCGGTTGCGGCGCCTGCGCCGCAACCTGCAAGAACGGTTCGGCCATGCTCTTCGTGGCAGCGCGCGTATCGTCGCTGGCCAAGCTGCCGCAGGGCCGCGTCGAGGGCGCGCGCCGCGCAAAGGCCATGGTAGCCAAGATGGACGAGCTGGGATTCGGCAACTGCACCAACACCGGCGCATGTCAGGCCGAGTGCCCCAAGTCGATCTCGATCACGCATATCGCCCGCCTGAACCGCGAGTTCCTCTCGGCCAAGTTCAAGGACTAACTGTCAAAGCGGACGCGGCCCGACCGCAGTCCGGACATATTGATACGGCGACAGCCGCACCCTGTTCGAGGGTGCGGCTGTCTTGTTTTAACGCCGCAGATGAACCGTTTTTTACAATATTCCGGTCATGTTCCCGCACAACAACCCTCAGCATATGCCATACCGCCCTGTGCGCGGCGGCGTTTCACCCGTTTCGGGAGCCGCCTTACCGACGCATTGAGGCGCTTGGTCGGCATACCAGCACCTACGCCGTTTACGCGCCTTTAATTTTGCGTCGGAGATATTCCACAAAGACAGAAAATCCGATACAGATATGAAAAAAATGCTTTTGGTACTGCTCAGCACCGCATTCGGCATTGCGGCCCACGCACAGACAGGCAAGGTATCGTTCACCGTCACCGACGCCGCCAACGACCAAGGCATAGCTGGCGCCGTAATAGAACTTATGCCAACAGACAACCCCGAAAAGAAGAGTTACTACACCTCGGGCTACGAGGGTTCGACCGCAATAAGCGGCCTCGAATACGGCAGCTACAAGATGGTCATATCGTTCCTCGGCTATGAGGACAAGGCGTACGACTTCAAGGTCGGGGGAACCTCGACCGACCTCGGGCGCATCGCCCTCACCGAGTCGACGACAAAGATCGAGACCGTCGTCAAGGAGGTAAAGACCATGCGCACCTCGCAGAAGGGCGACACGGTAAGCTACAACGCCGAGGCTTTCAAGGTTTCGGCCGACGCCGACGTCGAGGGGCTGCTGAAGAAGATGCCCGGCATTACCGTCACCGACGGCACAGTAGAGGCTCAGGGCGAGGAGGTAAAGAAGATATTTGTCGACGGCAAGGAGTTCTTCGGCGAGGATGTATCGACAGCCATCAAGTCGCTGCCCGCAGAGTCGGTGAAGAGCATTGAGGTATACAACAAGTTGAGCGACAACGCCGAATTCTCGGGTATGGACGACGGCGAAGGATACAAGGCCATCAACATCGTCACGCACGAGAACATGCGCCAAGGCATATTCGGACAGGTATACGCCGGCTATGGCTACCAGCCCGACACGGACGATGTGACGGCTTCAAACAAATACATGGTCGGCGGTAACGTCAATCTGTTCCAGAACCGCTCGCGCCTCACGCTGATCGGCCTGCTGAACAACGTCAACCAGACCAACTTCGGGTTCGAGGACATCCTCGGCGTCTCGGGCGGCGGCACGGGCCGCGGCGGCGGTATGGGCCGCGGCGTCGGCTCGCGCATGGGCAGCGCACAGAGCGGCGTAGCCGATGTGGCCTCTATCGGCGCCAACCTTACCACCTCATGGGGCGAGAACGACAAGGTGCGTTTCGAGGGGAGCTACTTCTACAACCGCACCAACACCGACAACCTCTCGCAAATCATAAAGTGGTATGAGGCACCCTCGCCTGTCGACACCCTCTCCACTTCGGGTTTCTCGCAGACGCTCAACGCCAATCACCGTTTCAACGCCAGACTCGACTGGGACATATCGGCCAACCAGTCGCTCATGTCACGCACGAACTTCAGCTATCAGGGCAACGACCCCTTGAGCAATACCTACGGAACACAGACCGGCGAAAGCGGATACAACATCGTCGACAACGCCTCGAACGGCCGCAACCGCGGCTACAGCCTCACCGAGGGCCTTATATACCGCGCACGTCTCGGCAAGGCGGGACGTACGCTGACCCTCGACGGCAGCATATCATACTTCAACAACGGAAATAACGAGACATACAGCCACTCGAACATCGAGACGCAGGCGACAGCCGGCAGCGACGGCACCGTCACGTACGAACCCCTCCTCCGTTACCTCTACACCACGGCACCGTCGTCGACACTGTCGCTGCGCGCCAACATGACCTACACCGAACCGATAGCCAAGTATGCACAGGTTTCGATGCAGTACAGTTTCTCGTACAACGGGCAGGACCGCGACAACAAGACATACGTGGCTAACGATTCGTCGTACGACATCACGGGCGTCACCCCCGACACCTCGCTCTCGAACGCCTACAACAGCGTCTACACGACCCACCGCGCAGGCCCGGGCATACGTTACTCGAAGAACGGCACCGTCATGACGGCAAACCTCTACTACCAATACTCGAAACTCGACGGCGACACCTCGTCGGAGCGCATATCGCACTCGTACAACAACCTCACTTACTTCATGATGGGCAACTTCAACATCAACTCGCAGAACACGATACGACTCTTTGTCAACTCGATGACCGAGAACCCGAGCATCACACGCCTGCAAGGCATCTACGACGTGTCGGACGCACAGTACATCTCGCGAGGCAACCCGCTGCTGAACCCCTCGTACAGCAATATGGTCAACTTCCATTATATCAACTCGAATGTCGAAAAAGGCCGCACCTTCATGTGGATGTTCTCGATGCAGAACACCTCGGACTACATAACCACCAGCACCGACTACAACACCACCATCGAGGTCGACAACGGAGACGGCACCACCACGACCTACAACCCGCTGCAATATACCACCTACACCAACATGGACGGATACTGGAACCTGCGCACCAACCTGAGCTACGGTCTTCCCGTCGGGTTCCTCTCGTCGAACCTCAACCTGCGCGCCGGCGTCTCGTACTCGCAGACCCCGACCCTCATAAACGGAGCGAAGAACACCGCCTCGACCATAAGCTACGACACGGGCATAGTGCTGGGCAGCAACATATCGGAGAATGTCGACTTCACCCTCTCGTGGAACGGCACATACTACGAGTCGAAGAACTCGCTCGCCGCAAGCGGCACGGCAAACCGCTACTTCAACCACACTGCATCGGGAAACCTGAAACTCGTACTCTGGGGCGGCCTCACCTTCACCGCCAGCGCCGCATACAATCAGTACATAGGTTTCACGAACGCATACAACGAGCAATACATCCTCTGCAACGCATACATCGGCAAGAAGGTCTTCCGCAGCCAGCTCGGCGAGATACTCGTTGGCGTGAACGACATCTTCAACCAGAACACCGCATTCGCCCGCACCACCGGCTCGGGCTATACGCAGAACGCATGGAACAGCGTCATAGGCCGCTACTTCAGCATCAAGTTCAACTACAACATACGCCACTTCGGCAAGAACGCCTCGAAGAACATCGTGGATTACGACATGGGGAGCAGCCGTCGCGGCCCCGGCATGGGAGGCCCCGGTGGTCCGGGTCCGAGATAGGCCGCCGCATGGTCCATGTGACTATGCGGAGAGCCTACAGCCATTTGACAAATGAAACATCACCATACACTCGAAGAGGTTGGCGATGTGGCGGACGGTCGGTATGATTGGAAGACCGGCAGAAGCCGACGTGAAATCAGTTCTTTGATTGTTATGTGTATATCAGCTGTTTACCGCATACTCCATAGCATACATATCAAAACCTTTTGCCCAGTAATCTTTTTTTATGTTTTTCAATACAAATCCTCGTTTTTGATAAAATTGGTATGCTACCTGAGAAGTTCTTACCGTAATGCGTTTAATTCCCATAGAATTTAATACATTGAGACGATGTTTCAACAATAGTGAGCCAAGGGAACGTCGCTGCCAGTCAGGGTGTACAATATCCCAACTGATTTTACCTCTTGTTCCGTCATCGGCCATATTTATACCTCCACATCCGATTATCTCCATCCCGGAAAGAAGGACATAATAATACTCCCTTTCGTTATCTAAATAATTACTCAGGTCTGTCTCCTCCTCCGGCGCAAAATATTGTGGAATATTTAGCCGTATCAATTTTAATACAGCTTCTTTGTCAGAAGGAACATACTCTCGAATATTTATAGTGTCATCCGCCATATCTCTGTTTTGCTGCAAAGGTACTAATTACCCATGATAATCTCTTAATGACAAGCTGTTTATCTAACTACGGGTATGAAATCTAATCATATCCTAATACATTGGTACATGAAAGTTTCCGTTCTAAAAGACGTTCTAATTTTACATTTGTATCCTCATTGATACTTGAATCCGATAATTCACTAATATTCAATAATATAGATAACACATATCAGTCCTGTGCTGTTTTGTCTTCCCCGTTCAGACCGACCCGTAGCAAAAGATAAAAATGCCTGCCGATTGTTAAGTTCTTGTTCGATCCTCACCTTATCACGCATCTTCTTCCTTTTCGCTAACTCTCAGTAGGCGGCCTTAATGGAAAAGGCTGGACAAGTGCAAATATAGCCGTTGATATACTGCGTTTTATTATAGAGTGGAGGGGTGAAGTCGTGCGCCGCATTGCCCGTGCGGGTCATGCGATGCTGCATTGTCCCTTGAGGGTCGGCGGGACGATTCAGGTTTGTGAGAGGAGACTGAACGCATCAATGATGACCGCGAAAACCCGCATCTCGGTCATAACGTGCGCCAAGAAACAAAAAGAGGAATCGGCAACGAGTTGCAGAACAACACATTGCCGATTCCAACAAGTAGCGGGGGGAGGACTCGAACCTCCGACCTTCGGGTTATGAGCCCGACGAGCTGCCAACTGCTCCACCCCGCGATGTATGACCTAAAACGTTCCTATCTTTCCGTTTTAGTAGTGCAAAGGTAATAAAAAAAACGTTACACACAAAATATTTTTAAGAAAATGCAATATTTTCGTCACTTCTCCCCTGCCTCATGCTGCGAACGCGACACTGTCGCCATACGACAGGTTCGCTACCGCAGCATCAGCGGCCGAGATTTTCGGCAACGATCTCCGACAGGTCGGCCACACGCCGCGCCGTACCACGCATGATGGCCTTCTTGCAGAGCGGGCACGCCGTAACCACGGTCTCGGCATCCGTTGCGTCCAGCTCCTGCGCCACGCCTTCGGCTATCCTGAGCTGCTGCGCATCGTTTATGGCGGTATTCGCCACAGACGAACCGCAGCATAGGGCATCCTCGCGCGTATGGGCCGGCTCCGTCAAATGGCCAACAGCCTCGATCACGGCGCGGGGCTCGTCGTATATGCCGCTGCCACGCCCCAGTTCGCACGGGTCGTGATATGTAAAGGTCGCGGCCGAATATTTCACCGACAGGCGCCCCCGATGCATCAGCCGCAGGATATATTCCGAATGATGCAACACCTCGACGCCCTGCAGGCCGTACTCCTCACGGAAGACGCGCAGACAGATTGGACACGAGGTCACCAGCGTGGTTATGCCGTGACGGCGGAAGAGCTCCTTGTTGTAGTCGATCATCTTCTGTGCCGAGTCCACCTCACCCGAGAGCTTGAGCGGACGCCCGCAGCATACGCCGCCATCCTTGTCGGCCCACCACACATCCTCACGCGCCGCCTCGAATATACGCTGCATCGCCGCAAGGGTCTTGGGCGTAAGCAGGGTCATGCATCCCGCGAAGTAGCCTACGCGTCCCTCGCCCTGCGAGCGGTCGAGCCCCGCGAGATAGTTGTAACGCCGCTCATTGGGGATGTTGCGCATCGTCGAGCGCGAGTTGAGCCTCAACGTATTCAGGTTTATGCCCACGGGGCACACGGCCTCGCAGCGGCCGCACATAAGACAATTGTTTGCTATCTTCTGCTGCAGCATCGCGTAACGGCGGTCGCGCAGGAAATAGACCGACTGCACGTCGTTTATACCCAGCTGGCTCTGCAGCTGGCAGGGGTCTATACATATGCCGCAACGCGAGCAAGCCTGTATCTCGAAGTTGTCGTACGATTTCTCCTTGGCTTCGGGCCGCAGGCTGTAATGGCGCAGGAATATGAGCGGTATCTCGGTAAAGATATGCATGTAACGCGAAAAGGGCATCGCCACGAAGAACACCCCGAGGGCGCACGAATAGAACCACCATGCCGGCTCGTATGCCATTGCCAGCGCCTCGGGCGGAACCGCTGCGGCCAAACCCGCTCCTATGCCTCCCGTGAGGAAACTCCCGCCGCCATAGAGGCCGCACGTAATGCTCTCGGCAACCAAACGGGCAGGGAAGACGAACCACAGCGCCGTCAGGGCCACACGGTCGAAAAGCACGTGTTTCGTAGTGCGTTTCATACCCATCGAACGTGAGCGGAACCGTTTGAACCAAGCCAGCGCCACGCCCGAGAGCACGAACAGCAGCAACAGATCCATCACGAAATCGAAGAAGGGCTTGTGTCCCTCGATACCGTTCATCGGCATGAAGTACTTGAAGAAGACATGGCCCTGAAGCGGTACCCACCGCATCCCGAGATACGCCACTGTCTCCGTCCACCCCACCACGATAAGGAGGAACCAGCCGAAGGCAAGACTCATGTGCATGTATCCCAGCAACGGGTTGACACGGAATATGCGGCGGTGCAACAGCGACTCGCGGAAGATCTCCCACACGGCCCCTGCCGTGCGCGGCGTGGGGATACCCTTCGCTATGAGCATAAGGTCGCTCTTGGGCAGCCGCTTGAGCCAAGTGACGTACTTCAGGGCGATGGCGGCGAACATAACCGTCGCGCCAGCAATGAACGGTATGCAGAAATCGGCGTAAAAACTCATGTCAGAAATCTCCCAGTTTGCGTTTTATCAACATTACCACACCGCGTGTGTTAATACCGCGCGGACACACCAGACGGCATTTGCCGCAGAGCATGCACTTGTTCATCTCCTCATACGCCCCCTGATACTCGCCGCGCCGCACCAGCGTATGCACCTTGCGGAAATTGAACGACGTGAGGTTGCCCGCCGTACATGTCGCAGTACAGCTGCCGCAGCCGATGCAGGCCTGCAGCTCGGGCATCTCGCGCAGGATCTCGTTGCTCTTGTGGAGGTTGTTGCGGTCGATGTCTATGACACGGGGCTTGTTTATGGAATATCCGAAGTTTATCATTCGTCAATGGTGCTATTGTCCGTACACTCTTTTGCCGCAAGGTATTCGATCACTCCGCGTGCCGCCGCCGTACCTTCGTTCAGCGACTCGCCCACACTCTTGGGAGCCGTCACGGCCCCTGCGTAGAATATACCCGCCACATTGCTCTCGGTATTGTGCAGGAACTGGTCGCGCGGCCGCATGAACCCGCTCGTCTGGCGCTCCAGACCGCACCGCTGCTCCAGCACGGCATTCATGTCGTTGGCGCGCATGCCTATAAGCAGCACCAGCATGTCGACACCGATCTTCAGCGGGCGCCCCGTGAGCGTATCCTCGGCCTTGATCTGCAGGCGGCCGTCGATCGTGGGGCTCACCTCCGAGATACGGCCGCGCACGAAATGTATGTTGCAGCGCTGCTGCGCCTCACGGTACATCTCCTCGTACCCGGGGCCGAACATGCGTATGTCCATGTAGAAGTTGAAGACGTCGGCCGCAGGAAAGAGTTCCTTCATCTCCATGGCCTGCTTGACTCCCGTCACGCAGCACACCTTCGAACAGTGGCGCTGGCACACCTTCTCGTCGCGCGAACCGACACAGTGCAGGAAGGCTATGCGGCGCGGCGCGGCGCCGCTTGTCGTCGACACCTTGCCCGTGTTGAACATCTCCTCGAGGTCGGCCGACGTGATCACATTGTCGTATATGCCGTAACCGTACTCCTCCTTGATGCGGGCATCGAAAAGCGTGAAGCCCGTGGCCACGACCACGGCGTCGCACTCCAGCTCCTCGCCCGTAGCGAGTACCACCCGCCGCGGCGAGAGTTCCGCCGCCTCGCACTCCGTGCGCACATCTATGTTAGGCAAACGCCGCAGTGTATGGTTCAGCCCCCCGAGCACCTCGCCCGCGGGCGTGAGCGAAGGGAATAGTTTGTGCCAATTTCGCAGTTTGCCGCCCGTATCGCTCTGTTTCTCGAGCACGGTGACCCGAATGCCGCCGCGCGCCAGCTCCGCCGCACACTGCATGCCGGCGATACCGCCGCCGATGACTATCACGTGTTTCATGCCTATCGTTTGATCTTGTAGAGTGTATCCTGTGAACAACTGTTTACCAGCGCCCGCTCGGGCTGGCCTATATACTTGCCGTTGCGGCCCAGATATTTGGCCGAGGGATCGTACTCGACACCCATTTTGTCGAGCAGCGGCTCGACGTCGACCTGATGCATCTGCATACCCAGCTCCCACGGGTCGTACCCCAACACGAGGCCAGCCATCTCCTCATATGTAAGCACGGGTATGCCGCCGCCGTTGGCGCCGTATGTAATGCCCTCCATCTCGGCGATCGTATACTGCCACTTGTCAAGGAACATCGAGCAGCCCGGGCAGTTGCAGACGATGAAATCCGGCTTATAGGGGGCCATGCTCTCGAGCTTCTTGTGCGAGTTGGCCACCGAATAGCCGCGGTTAGCCTGCACCAGATAGTTGCGGAAACCGAAACCGCAGCAATGGCGACGCTCGGGGTAGTCGACGATCTCGCCGCCCCATGCCTCGACCATACCGGCCAGCACGTAAGGGAACTCCGAACCGCCGATACCCGACTTGGGGAATATCTTGGCATAGTGACATCCAATATGCTCCACCACACGCAACGGCTCGCCCGTATACACGTTCACCAGACGCCGCCTCGCCTGCCGCGCGATCTGCTCGCGGTGGTGGAACATCACGTCCGACGTATGGGCCAGATTCTTCGGCTTCGAGAACTCGCGTCCCGTAGCCTTATAGAGGTTTTCGCGCGTACGCTCCTCCGTTTCGGGGAACTCCTCCCACGTGGAGAGTATCTCGGTATATATTCCGAACGAGGTGATGCACGACGAGGTGAAATTCTCGTACCCCGCCTCCGACATCAGCGCGAACTGACGCGCCACCACCGTCATGATGGTCTCCAGCGGCACAATGTCCGAATGATACCCGATGCCCGTACACGACGTATGCAGGGGGTCGTCGAAGATGTCGCGGCCGAGGTCCTTGCCCAAGATGTTGAGGAAAGCCTTCTCGCTGCCCGGAAAGAAATTCTGGCGTATGCAGCTGCGGGCATAGTAATAGCGGTCGTCGGCTATCTCTTTCTGGTATTCGGTCCAGCTTGATCGTTTCATATTCATTAATAGTGGTCGTTGGAATTTTGGGTATAGGTATCCATAAAATAATGGTCGTCGGCGCCGTCGTACCCCATCTCGCGCGCCTTGCGGTCGGAACAGCGCTCTATCGTGTCGAACATCTCGGTACCGCCCGTAACGTCGAATATGCGATGGAGCTCCTCCAGCGTCGCGTCGCTCACCTTGCGCAAGGCACCGGCCCCCTCGCGGTTGTACGATTCCGAAAACTGCCCGTATATCTCCTCGTCGTGTTCCAGCACCCACTTCCACACCGTACCCTGCTCGGGATGCAGTTCGGCCTTCACCAGACGCGGCACGATGCAGTAGCCCGTACGCAGGATATTGTCGCCGATGGTACGCTTAAGGGCCAGCTGCTGGCGCCCCTTCTCGCTCTCGACGAAGAAGCCCAGCTTCTGCGACAGCGTACGCAGCGCCTGTATCACATACCCGGGAGTATTGCTGCGCGGGCAGCGCGGGCGACACGACATGCACTCGCCGCAATACCATATCGTATTGCTCTTGAGCAGCGCCTCGATGGCATCGTCATCGCGCGTCTGCACGATGCTGACGATCTGCCGCGGGTCGTAGTTGTAGAATGCCGCGGCGGGACATACCGCCGTGCAGACACCGCAGTTCATGCACGCCTTAAGCCCCTCGCGAAGGCGTACATCCTCAAGCAGCATATCGAAATATTTTCCCATAAAAAAAGTAACTTTGCTTGCGCCAGCAAAGTTACTATAAAGATACGGGCCTCGGGGTGGTATAAATACCTATTTTCCCGCCTGCAAAAAGGACCTGACGGCAACAATGCCGACGTCGTCAACGCACAGGGAACTCGGTGATGCGCAGCGTAGTACAGCCGTAGGGGACAAGTTCGATCGCCACCTCCTCCGCCACCTCTTCCTCGGGGTATATCTGCGACAGATAGTTGACGTTGGCAGCCGAGCCGCGCACCTGATGCCACGAAGGGAAGCGTACGCCGCGCCCGCGTATCACGATCGGGGCGTCCTGCGGCGACCACGGACGCGGACCGCACGCACGACGCTCTACGGTAAAGCGTTCCTTGGGATTGTCCCCCGTCAGGTCGTCGTTGCGCAAGGCCACATTCCACGCCGTAGGTGAGGTCACCTCGTAATAGTATTCGCCATAGCGGGCCGCATCCTCGCCCTCGCATTCGCGCTTCCGCCACTGCTCTTCCATACGCAGCGAGTAGATCAGCGGGCCGCGCTCGATGACGGCGGCGTTGTCGTACCAGTACGACACGCGCACCGAAGCGTTGAACTCGAGCACTGCCTCGTCGCCGTCAGCCCATGCCCGCGTAAGGCGTATCGTGCGGTCGCCCACGGTTTCGGGCTCGACCCGCTCGCCGTTTACCGTCAGCGTATATCCGTCGCTCCATTCGGGAATGCGCATATCGAGCGGGAAGGTCTCCGCCTGCCGGCGCTTTTCAGGCAGCGATACCTTGAACCGTACCGTCTCCTCGAAGGGATAGCAGGTCTGCTCTTCGATGCATACCCTGCGGCCCGACGCCAACGCCGTCTCCACCGTGCAGGGGGCATATACCAATGCCGCGAGGCCGCCCGCGGCATTGGCGTACCACAGGTTCTGCGTCAGCTTCGGCCACCCCTGATGGAGGTTGCACGTACAGCACGGATAGCCGGTCAGAGTGCCGAACACCAGATCGGTATCCTCGTGCGTGGTCGAGAAGTTGCGCATGTCGCGCGTCACGGCCGTCTGGTTCACCTGCTGGAAATACTGGCGCGCATCACCTTCGGGAGACACCTGCGTCGGCAACGCGTTATATGCCACACGTTCCAGAAGATCGGCATAACGGTTGTCGCCCGTGACGCGGCACATCTCCTCCAGCGAATACATCATCTCCACTGCCGTGCACAGTTCCGAGCCGCGTGTCGGCTCGCCGAAATGTATCAGTTCGTCGCCTGCCCACAACCCCGTGGGGAAACCTATAGTATAGCGTATGCGCCGCAATGCCTCGATCGGGGCATTCAGGTGCTCGCCGCTCTTCGAGCGCTGGTAATATATAACAGGCTCCTTGAACCCCTGCGCAAGGTTGACGCAGTGGAGGCTGTTCTGACGATAAAGGTGGTTGTCCTTGGTGAAGCGTCCCGTCCAGTCGCAGCTCTGTGCGTGGATCAGGTCGCCCAGATCGAGCAGGGACTCGTCTCCCGTAATATCATAGAGCCAATAGACTACCAGCAGGTTGTCGCCGCCGCGTTCGGCGCCCCAGAAAGTCCAGTGGCCCAAAGGTTTCGACGGCAACGTCTCGGCCTGATAGCGGAAGTAGCGCGTCATGAAATCGATGACGCGGCCGTCGCCCGTAGCCATATAATACTGCTGCAGGATCTTGAGCGCAACCATACGGGGCCACCAGTCGGCGGCATTGTCGCGCTGCATGCCGTCCATCGACGGCCGGTCGGTATCGGGTCCGAAATAACCGTTCTCCTTCTGACTGGCGAGGATAGCCTCGACCCACTTCACGCATTTGGCCTTGAGCGCCTCGTCGCCCATGATATAAGCCATCGGCAGCGCGCCGTCAATCCAATATGGGCCGCGCTCCCATGCGTCGCCCTCGCCGCCGAGCCATGCGTTGTTGTCGCCGACGACTTTGGCGTATATCTCGTCGAGATGTCCCGTCATGCCGTCGAGCATCGTCTGCATCTGCGTGCGGAGCCACCCCGCGGGGCGTATGTCCCCTATGGCGAGCTGTGCATATGGCGTCTCCACAAGCGGCGCGCGGTTGAATACCGGCTGCGGACGCTCCAACCCGCCGCACAGAGCCGTCTGCAGCGAACATACCGCCGCCGCAACCATTATCAAAGAGCAAGGTTTCATCATTACGGTATTGGTTTTACATTGTCGATACTCATTTCACCCTCTCGTATACCTCTATCACGAAAGGGTAGGGATACTTCTCTCCACGCTCGAAGCGCTCGTCCGACACCAGCCGCCACTGCGAGCGGTTCCACACGGGAAACGACGTGTCGCCCTCATAGTCATGTTCCACGCGCGTGATATACAGTCTGTCGGCCATCCCGATCGTCTGGGCGTAGATCTGTGCCCCGCCTATGACGAAGACCTCCTCGTCTGCGGGGAAAAGCGCGAAAGCCTCCTCCAGCGAGCGTACCACACGGCACCCTTCGATCTCTCCGGCCGTGCGGCTCACCACCACGTTCGTACGCCCCGGCAGCGGCCTGCCCAGCGAAAGATAGGTATTGCGGCCCATCACGACGGGGTGCCCCGTCGTGACGCGCTTGAAGTTGCGCAGGTCCTCCGATATATGCCAAAGGAGACTGTTCTTGTCCCCGATAACGCCGTTGTCCGCAACAGCGACAATTATACTTATCATATTCCGGTTATATCCTGTTTTTATCGTCCGGCGCCTATGCCTCTTGGTTGCTTCCGTATCTGCCTCCCTTTACACGACCGGCAGCATTCACTGCCGTCCATTGCTCTTATAGCAGACCGTTTCCGCCGCGGCCCGCCGCATCAGAACGACATGGGGGCCTTGATCGCCGGCCATGGGTCGTATCCCTCAAGCGTGAAGTCCTCGTAACGGTAGTCGAACAAGGATTTGACGTCGGGATTGAGCCTCATGCGAGGCAGAGGGCGCGGCGTACGCGATAGTTGTTCGTCGACCTGCGACATGTGGTTCAGATATAGGTGTGTGTCGCCCAGCGTATGGATGAATTCCCCCGCCTCGAGGCCGCACTCGCGCGCTATCATCATCGTGAGCAATGCATACGACGCGATATTGAAAGGCACACCGAGAAAAGTATCGGCGCTGCGCTGGTACAGCTGGCACGAGAGACGTCCGCCCGCGACATAGAATTGGAACAGCACATGGCACGGCGGCAGTGCCATCTGCCCCACTTCGGCCACGTTCCATGCCGATACTATCATACGTCGCGAGTCGGGGTTGTGCTTGACGGTATCGACGACCTCGCGTATCTGGTCTATGCTGCCGCCGTCGGGGCGGGGCCAGCTGCGCCACTGGTAACCGTAGATATGGTTCAGGTCGCCGTACTCGTACCCGCCAACAGGAGATGCGTCGCGCCGCAGCACCGCCGCAAGGAAACCCTCGGGCGACAGGGGTGCAATACCGGCCGCCGCACACCGCTCCGTATAGTAGCGATAGGCGTCATTGTCCCATATGTGCACACCGTTTTCGGCAAGATACCTCATGTTGGTATCGCCCGCCAGAAACCACAGCAGTTCATGTATGATACCGCGCAGGAAGACCTTTTTCGTGGTTAGCAGCGGGAATCCCTCCGACAGGTCGAAGCGCATCTGATAGCCGAATATGCTGCGCGTGCCCGTACCCGTACGGTCGCTCTTCACCACGCCCTCGGTCCTTATCTTCCGCAGCAGGTCGAGATACTGTTTCATGCTTCGAATCGTTTAAGTTCCATATTTCCGTCGCCGTCCAGCACTGCATAGGCCGGGGCATCATCGTCCCACGAACCGAGAAAAACCACGCGCAACCCATCCTCGGAGTAGTCGCACGGGTAGTGCATATGTCCGAAGATGATATAATCGACATCGGGATGGCCCGCCTTGTATTCGCGCGCATAGTCGACGAGGAATCGCAGCGATTCGCGCGTCAGCGTCTCCGCGGCATGCGTCTTGCGCGACTTGCCGCTCCACCAGTGCCCGAAACGCAACGCCAGATCGGGGTGCACCGCCCACGAGAATATCTTGCGCGCAGCCTTCGAGCGGAAAATCGCATTCATGAAACGCAGCATTGGCTTGTCGCCGATGTTCATGTTGTCGCCGTGGGCGATAAAGACCTCTCGTCCCGACAGACGCATCCGCCGCGGCGAGAAGAAGACCTCGATGCCGCACTCGCGCCCGAAGTAGTCGTAGCACCACATGTCATGGTTACCCGTAAAGAAATATATCTTTATACCGCGGTCCGCCAGCTCGGCCAGTTTGCCCAGCGTACGCACGAATCCCTTTGGGATAACGCGCACATACTCGAACCAGAAATCGAATATGTCGCCCACGAGGAATATCGCCTCGGCATCGCGGGCCGCCATATCGAGCCATGCGACGAAATGCCGCTCGCGGCGGCGGGTCGCGTCGGACCCGTCGGCGCCGAGATGGACATCCGAAGCGAAGTAATACATCTATTGCCGGATATATTGCCTTATGGCCTCGTCGAGCTTTTCGCCCGCAAGATCCTTGCCCACGATGTTGCCTTCACGGTCGATAAGGTAGTTCGACGGCAGTTTTTTCACGTTGTATACGCTCAATGCGGGCGAAGCGTTGCCCTGCAGGTCGCTAACCGAGATCCACGGCAGATGCTGTTCCTGAACAGCGTTGATCCACACGGCTTTGGAAGTATCCACGGCAACCTGATATATCTCGAAGCCCTGATCGTGGTACTTCTCATAGATATGTTTCAGGTCGGCATTCACGGCATTGCCGTTTCCCAGTGTCGCCGACCAGAAGTGCAACAGTATCACCTTGCCTTCGAGCGACGAGAGCTTGATGTCGTTACCGTACATGTCGGGCATGTTTATCTCCGGAAAATCGGTCAGCTTGACCTGCGACAGCAGGCTTATCTGCGCATCCATACGGCTGACCTGGCTGCGCAGGATAGGCAGATACGGGCTCTCGGGGTAGGTCTGCTCGATGCCCTCGGCCACAGTACGGTAATAGATCAGGTCACTGTCCCCGTTGAAGAGATAGGCGTCACCCGGCAAACGCTGATAGAGCGCATACACCGCGGCGATCTTGTCCTTGTTCTCGACGATGAAACGGAGCTGGTCACGCTTGATGCTGCGATACAACTCCGAATAACGCATGGTGAGGGTATCCCGCTCGGCTTCACCGAGATCGGCGGCAGTGAATCGCGACACGATGTCGTTCATCTGCATGACACCGTCGACGTAACTCTTGTAGAATTTCTGAAGCAGCTCCGATTCGAGCGCCCCCTCGACCGTATAGTTGCGCAGCACGCTGCCGACCGAGTTGACCGTGATATGGTCGCCGCCCTTGATAAGAAGCGGGATACGTTCAGAGTCATAGACTATGTTGTAGAGCGACGGCGTTGCGGGCACGTTGTCTATCTTCATGGCGAAATCGCCATCCTCGTTCAAGCGTATCGAATCGATCACGTTCTGCTCGAGCGTAGTGACCTGCTCCAAATAGACCATGTCCGCCTGCGACCCGACGAAGCGCCCCGTAATTTTCACTTTCGACGACTGGCACGAACTCAACGCGGCGAGCATGCCCAGCGCTGCGAAAAAAACTCTGTTCATTTTCAATTCGGGTTTCATACGGAATACAAATATAACGATTTTTTCGAAACCGCCAAGATCACTTCTGTGAATTGTACCTTTGCACTCCCTCTCGATTGTTCTTCTGCGCACCTTGGCCGGGGCGGTTTTTCTGCCCCGCATAGACATTCTTCTGCACGGCGGTCTTCGCCCCTGTCTTCTGCTGCGGCCGCTGCGCACCTTTCTGCTGACGCGCCGGAAGGTGCTGTTTATAGTCGCTTCGGAGATTATTCAAGGCCACTTCATCTATTTCGATGCCACCTTCGGACATCTGTTTTATGTCTTTTATTATGACCTCGTTGTTCGGGTGCTCCTGATTGTATTCAAAACTCTTAGTACGCATATACCGCGCCAGCGAGTCCACGGCGCGGTCCAAAGCCTCGCGGTTCTTCTCCCCGCGCAGTTCGCGGAACATGCGCGCCACATATTTGCCGTAATGCTTGTATGCGATCCGCTCCTGCGGATACGGCATCTTGTGCGGCGACACCATAAGGTCCTGCCGCGCGGGACGCGGATAGGGCGAATCCACATCGAGCTTGAAATCAGACATTATGAACAGATGATCCCACAGTTTGTGGGTAAAATCGGCCGTATCGCGCAGAAGCGGGTTCAGGTTGCCCATGACGGCAATGACGGCGCGCGCCTGCCGGTTGCGCTGGTCACGGTCCTCGATCTCAAGCAACTGGTCGACCATCTCGTGAATGTGGCGGCCATACTCCGGAAGGTAGAGTTTGCGGCGTGTGTAATTATAGTTCTTCTTCATAAAACGTATGTGGGGCCCATTCCCCCTACCCCCGATTGCGAATAACGCGCACGGATACATGAACGGCATTTTCGGTCGCGGGGAATGAACCTTTTTCAGATTATCAAACAGCACTTTACGACTTCGGCCCCGAATCGTTGCGGGATTGGAATCACCGAATAAAGAGCCTATCTTTGATTCCGCAAAGTAAATGCAAAATTGTCAATAATCAAAATATGGCAAAAGTTTTAATCATCGAACAATCAAAAAGTATGCGAAACACGCTGCGCGAAAGGCTCGAATTCGAGGGTTTCGCCACAACGGTGGCGGAACGCGACGAGCTCTCCGAGACCGTATGCGCCCGCCGCGGCTACGATGCCATCGTGGCCGGCGAGGGTTGCGACGACATCCCCGCGCTGGGCGTACCCTTTATAATAGTGACCCCCGAAGGTTCGATCGACGGCGCCGTCGCGGCCGTCAAGAGCGGAGCCGCAGACTACCTCACTGCGCCCGTTGACATGAACCGCCTGCTCGGATCGCTCCGCCGCATCGTCGACAGCGAGACCGAGCCGGAACCCGAGGCGGCCAGACCTGCGGCCCGCAGGCGCACCCCCGCCGATACAGGGCACATCATAGGATCGTCGGAGGCCATCGACCATGTGCGGCGGCTGATAGACAAGGTCGCCCCCTCCGACGCCCGTGTCCTCATAACGGGCGAAAACGGTACGGGCAAGGAACTCGTGGCGCGCTGGCTTCACGAGAAGAGCGCCCGCGCAGGCGCGCCCTTCGTCGAGGTGAACTGTGCGGCCATACCCTCCGAGCTGATCGAGAGCGAACTCTTCGGACACGAGAAAGGGGCTTTCACCTCGGCCATAAAGCAGCGCAAGGGTAAATTCGAGCAGGCCAACGGCGGCACGCTCTTCATGGACGAGATAGGCGACATGTCGCTCTCGGCACAGGCCAAGGTCCTGCGCGCCCTTCAGGAGAACAAGATCAGCCGCGTGGGCAGCGACAAGGACCTCACGGTCGACGTGCGCGTCATCGCCGCAACCAACAAGGACATACGCAGCGAAATAGCCCGCGGCAACTTCCGCGAGGACCTTTACCACCGCTTGAGCGTCATAGTAATACGGGTCCCGCCGCTCAGGGAACGCAAGGGCGACATCGCCGAACTGGTGCAATACTTCATCGAGCAGATAGGCCGCGAGCACGGCATAACGCCCAAGCCTGTCGATGCCGACGCTGTCGAGGCGCTCACTGCCATGACGTGGAGCGGCAACATACGCGAACTGCGCAACGTGGTCGAGAGGCTCATGATCCTCAGCGGCGAGCGCATCACCGCCGACGACGTATCGCTCTACTGCAACGTATAAGGCGCGGGGATAAGAGCCGCGCCCCATCATGCCTTACCTCGGGGCTGCCGCGCCCCTAACGGGGCGCCCCGACCAGCGTCACAACAGAACGGGCCGGTATGACAACCTTTTCGCGGCCGCGCGTCTCGCCGACGGGTTTCAGGTTCTCACCTTCGGCATCCGAAGTGCGGTACGCCCGCCAGCATGTGCGGCCGCCCCAGTCGGGCGACACTTCCGACGGCATCTCCGCATAATTTATTATCACGACCACACGGCTGCCGTCGGCATTCTCGTATGCCGAAACCATCAAGCCCGTGGGATCTGTGGCCTCCTCCAAGCCGTCGCACTCGACCTCCACGCGCCGCGCCCCGGGACGGATGAAACGCGAAAAGTTCCCCACAGTCCACAACAGTTTCGAATCCCTCACACGCCACTCCGACGGCGCATCCCCCTCGTTGTGGAACTCCCGCAGCAGGCCATCCTTGTAGTCCTCGCCCACGGCGCGCCACCACTGCCATGCGCGGGCGTCGGCGAAGACCAAATCGTGGTGGATGATGCGCGCGACGTACAAAGCCGTACGCATGGTGAAGTCGTAGCCGCCGCCTCCGCCTATCTCCTCGTCATTGCCCATTATGCAGTACTCCGTCTGCCAGAAATCGACACCGCGCGAACGCAGCGTATCGCGCAATGCCACACGCATGTCACGCAGCATCGTAAGTGGCGTGGTGGTCCAGTAGGTATGTCCCGCAACCATGCGCGGCACGTTGGGCACGTCGCCGACGTAGGTATCGACGCTGTCACGCGTAAAGAACGACTGTATTCCGTAACCGCGGCGGCTGTCAGTCATGTATGTTCCGACAAGACACCGGTAGTCCGACGACTCGGGTATGACGATCCGCGTCTTGAGGCCGCGCCGCGAGAACTCCTCGCCCAGACGCCGCGTAAGGGCCGCTATCTCATGTTTCGTGGCAGGCGTACCCTCCTGCTTGGGGCCGATCCAGTTCCAATGGCCGTCGGGTTCGTTGAAGGGCGAGACATAATCGAAGCGCACCGAGTCGTGACGTGCGATGCCCTCTATAACGTCGGCCATGTACGAAGCCCATTCATCGGCGCACTCGGGCTTGAGGTTATACGTATCGCCGCGGCCCGTATTCGTCGCAAGGCCGTTCTGCGTGAACCGCACATCGGGCGAGTTGAGGAACATGAGGAAATGCTCCACTCCGCGCGCCCGCGCCTCGCGGAGCATGCGCCGCTGTCCGCGCAGCTTGTCCCAATCGTATGACCCGTCCTCGGCAAAGAAACTCTCGCCGCGCGTGAACGCGTTGATCCGGCTCGCATCGCCCTGTTCGGCGCTCCCTGCCGTGAGGTTGAAACGCCATATCGACAGGCCAATACCCAGCGGCTGCCCCGCCGCGTCGCACTCCGTGCTGAAGAGCCAGTCGGCCGTCTGCCGCACCGTCTCCTCCGAAGCCTCGCCCAAGAAACGCATAGTCCACGCATCCGAGGCGCCGAAATTGTCGATCGTCTGATGCTTCACCGCATCGTTCACACTTATTACGGCCGGCTGCCCCGCCGCCTCGCATACCGCCGCACATACGGCCATGCATACGGCGGCCGTGCGGCCGGTCATCACTCGCACCATTCCCATATCATAAAGTTTTTCATATTCTCCGACCATTGCCCGACTGAGGCCGCAGATGCATGCGCGCCGTTTGCGGTACGCCGTACCCGACCTCGCGGTCGGGCGCCGCAGCATTCGTACCGGCGGCCTGCAACAGCTCCCGCATCTCGGACCTGCTCATGCGGCGGTACTCGAGCAAAGCACCGCACAGACCCGCAACCGCAGGCGCCGCGAAAGATGTACCGCGTCTCGGCGGCTGCACATAGGCACACAGGTCGGGCTTCACATACGGCACGCCATCCCAGCCGACGGAGCTCAACGCCTCGCGCGCCGTGCCGTCACCCGCAATCTGCCCCACGGAGATCACCTCCCTTACATCCGACGGGAAAGTGTTGTAACGCCACTGCCCGTCGCCTTCGTTGCCGGCACTCTGCACGAAGATCAGGCCGGGATTCGCCGTCAGCACACTGTCCACGAACCGCGATATGCGCGAAGAACGCCCGTCGAGCATTCCGGGCGAGTAGCCGCCGTAATCATCGAACACCGTATAGCCTATCGACGACGATATTATGTCGACGTCGTGCGCCAAGAGCCAGCGGATGCCCTGCATCATACGTTCCTCCTCGGCCCGCGGCTCGCGGCCGAAATCGTCGACTTCGGCCAGATAGTATTCGGCCTCCCACGCAAGGCCCTTGATCGTATCGCCGCCACCGACGCATCCGCCCATGCAGGCCAGCGCGTAGGCCCCGTGATCCCGATCGCGGCCCCGTTCCGCAAGGAAAAAGCCTGTCGTATCGCCATCGACGAAATCGGCGTAGGCCGCAACATGCAGATCACGCGTCCACCGACGCTCGTACATGCCGCCGAAGCCCGTGTCTATCACCCCGATCCTTACGCCGCGGCCGCTCAACCGCAGCGAATCGAAAACCGCGTCGACCATCATGGCAGGTGCACGGGTATATACCCTGCTCCCGACAAGTGCATACTCCTCAACGGGATCGCGGAATTGGCCTCGTCCGATAAAATACCCGACAACGGCCAGAACGGCAGCAAGGCCGAACAATACACACGCCGCGATACCCAATATGTGAAATATCTTCGACAGCAGTCTTCTCATTCTCATTCCGTATGTCCCAAAACAGTTGCGGCCGCACCGCCCGAGCGACACGGCCGCAACCGCAAAAATAATCTTTTTTAACGTATATTCCCATTCTTCCGCACGTTTCCGCCGCAGGCGGCATCGGCGTACAGGCTACTCCTTCAGGCCGCGGACTGCGCGGTAGTCCTCGATACGCTCCTCCTCGTCCGCCGAGTCGAGACCGTAACTCACCGACAGCTCGATCGAACTGTCCCGCTCGCGGTCGGCATCGGTCATGCGGCGGAGTGTCTCGTGGGCCGCCCGCCCTACCGTAACGGCCTCGGCAAGTTCCGCAGCCGTCGGTTCGTGCCCGAGGATCGCCCCCAAAACATCCACCGCCCACGAATGGGCATAGTCGGCATAGTGCGCGGCAAAGGCGCGGAACATGGCGTCGGCCTCATCCACGGAAGAGAGCCGGCCGCTCTCGACCATGTCGAGTATGCGCAACGTCTCGCGCCGCGTAATGTACTGCCCCGCCACGTCGAACCACTCACCGCTTCCGTCGAACTCGGGGTCGGCACGCCCCGTTCCGATCATGGCGCCGAGCGACGCCGCAATGGCCTTGTTGTAAAGCCGCAGGCCGCGCCGCAGGTCGGCAGTGCGTATCCAAGTCTTGTCGTAGCGATACACCTCGGCGTCGGGATCGCCGTGGCGCAACTCACGGATAGCGCCCACGGCACGCAGCATGGCGCCCGTTATGTACGGGTTGTACTCCTCGAAGTTGACCACGTCGCGGAACACCCTGCGCCTGTCGCGCGCCGGCCATTTCTCCACATCGCGCACAACCCCGTAGCTGGCGAGGTTGGCCCCGGGCATCAGCCGCGAACGCCCCTCCCGCTCGATAAGATACGAATAGGGGAATGCCGACGTGTCATGGTGGTACGAATGGTGCCCCATCACCATCGTAAATGCCCCGTTGAGCGCAGGAGACATGATGTATGCGCTCGATGCGAACTTGCAGCCGCGCAGGTGGACCGCCTGATGCACCGCGCCGCTCTTGAAGAGATGGTTG
Source organism: uncultured Alistipes sp. (assembly GCA_944320685.1). Lineage (GTDB taxonomy): Bacteria > Bacteroidota > Bacteroidia > Bacteroidales > Rikenellaceae > Alistipes. The sequence goes on along the minus strand of CALUIK010000005.1, from coordinate 38,892 downwards.
CTCTGGTTCGAGCCGCTGCCGGCATTGAAAAAGGAGAACATGCCCGCTATCAGCAGCGACGACTTGTGGTGCGATACGGTATACGGGCCGGCGAAGATCGACGTCGCCTCGCCGTTCTCGCAGTGCGAATTGGCGAAGAATAGCGACTCGGCAGCAGTGAAACCGCTGTCCAGACGGCAGCTCTCGCCGACAAAACAGCGCTTGACGATAGACCCATTGTCGATAACGGCCCCCTCGGCAGCGATGAAATCATACGCCTTGACATCGACACCGACCTTCACGCCGTCGCACAAGGTTCCGTTCTCGAGAGCCGAGGCACCGTCTACGGTGACATTGTCGCCGATACGCATCTCGCGCACGAAACGCGCACCCACAATACGGCAGTTACGACCCACCTCACCGCACGACGACGACCGCCGCCCCGCATAAGCGTCGACCATCGACTCAAGCGCCGCGATCATCTGCGGCCTGTGGCGGTAAACGGCCATCACATAGGCCATCTGCGACGTAAGCGTATCGTATATCTTGATGGCGCGGCCGCCGTTCTCGTTCATGGCGGCAACCTCGACACCGTTGCCGAACGACGAACGGCCGCGGCACTCGAGCGCCGTGACGGTATCGATGAGCGTACCCTCCCCAATACGGTAATTCGCTACGCGCGAACGATATACCTTCACTCCGGAGGCGATCTCGACATCGCCGTCGAAATGGCTGTACGACAATTGCTTCGGCTCGAAGTCCTCCGCCACCCTCACCGCGGCCCACGACGTGGCGGTATTGCCGCGGCGCTCGAGCGCCGCTATCTCACCAGTAGTCAAAGATCTCAAATGTGTCATGTCCATACGATTGTTCAATGTCGCAAATTTAATAAAATTTTTTAATAATTCTGCCGTTCGGGGGATTCTTTCTATCCGTCCTTACGTCCTACGAAGCGTAAATCCATATATTGTATTAAGTTAAGCAAAACGGCAGGACGCCATTGAACTTTGTCACGCCGCACCCGAATTGCCATGCCACCTTCAGGACAGTCGCGTTACGGCGGCTGTCATAAATCAAAACGGCTATTCCGCTGCATCAAACAGCAGCCTCGAACGCGGCTTATCCGATCATGCGCAGTTACCCCCCCCCGACAACAAACGTACTAACGCTCCAAAACAATATACATCCGATAAAATACCGCAAAGTACGTCCTCTCATCGCAACATGGTGATAAACCGTATAATATGCCAAACATATCCCATATTGCCTCGCGAATGGGGAAGGCGGAAAAACACTGCGTTAAATTACCACTGCGTCAATTATAAATATAAGCATTATTTTTGCATGTCAATCTTACTCTGTTTAGTATGGACATAAGGATAAAACAGGAAGAAGATGCAGAATTGCCGGCAATCTGCAAATTGATAGAAACGGCATTCGACGGCATGCCGGAAAGCGACCATCGGGAGCACCTTTTAGTGGCCAGACTGCACAAGTCCGGTACATATATTCCGGAACTATCGCTGGTCGCCAAAACTGGTCATGAAGAAATAGTGGGATATATTCTGTTGACGAGAGTGACAATCGTATCGGAGAGCGGGGCCCAACCGTCTCTGGCGGTAGCTCCACTTGCCGTTCTCCCTGAATATCAGAACAGGGGCATAGGAGGGCTGCTGCTCAAGGAGGCTCATAAAAGAGCCGCCGCGCTTGGGTATGGGACAGCTGTCCTGCTTGGGCATAAAGACTATTATCCTCGTTTCGGGTACTGCAAGGCTGAAGATTACGGCATAAAGTTTCCGTTTGATGCGCCCTCAGAGTGCTGTCAGGTTATTGAACTGATACCCGACACCCTGAAAAATGTAAACGGCACCGTGCATTACCTTGCGTTATTCTTTGAATAAACGCCAATCGGTTCAGCCCGTACACCCAGCCCCGGATCCGGAACGGCATATACAGGACTGAACCGACAAACTATTCCGTACGTTTTTTATTTATCCGTCCCTATCCATGTCCATTTGTGCCAGATGTACTCCAAAGGCCCCTGCTTGTGTTTGCCAAGCCACCATTTGCAGAAAAGGACCTGCAGGAAGAATGTGAACATACCGATCAGCAGGCTGACTGTATATCCGCAATAAGGGGCCAGATACAGGCCGAAAGGGAAATATATCGCCGCACCGATAATGGACTGCGTGATATAGTTCGTAAGGCTCATCTTGCCATAAAACCGCAGATCGCCCGCCATCTTGCGGAGCTTAGCGTTCTGGTACAGGATAACGAAGGACGCGACAAGTACCAGCGTAAAGGCAAGTTTCTGCCACATGTCAAAAGCTGTTCCGGCAGACTGCTGCACAATAGCGTCATTATCCATGACAAGTTCCTTCAGCGTGTACAACGGCGCAAACGATACGGCTGCGACAATCAGTACCCTCACCCATATGCGAAGGTTCTTTTCCGATGAAACGAAAAGCCGCTTTCTTCCGATATAGAAACCGAGCAGGAACAATCCCGCAGTCTGGAAGAACCGTCCGGCATTAACCGCCCATAGCAGACTCGCCTTCTGCCCCAGCGAGATGTTTCCCAGCAGGAAATCGCCGAAGTTTCCGGCTTGGGTATATGCCGCCACTTCCGCATACATCTCCCCGACCTTCAAGTCCGGCAACTGGTGGGCCGGATTGAACAGGCTCGCAATATAGTGATACCATTCAACAGGCTGCAGCAAGAAGATAACGGCAGTTATCATGATCGCCCTGTCGCTCCAGTTACGGGTCAGGAACAGCACAAGGCTTACCACAGCAAACAGCAGAAGCACATCGCCGGCAGGGAAAAAGGCGGCGTTCAATGTGGCAAAACCAACCAGAAGCACCATGCGCCAGAGGAAACGATAGCCGAAATCCTTTCCCTGCTTCTTCTGATTGTTGGTCTGAATGTAGAATGTGAATCCGAACAGCAGGGCAAAGATGGCGTATGCCTTTCCGGCAAAAAGACTGAAAACTCCATTGAACACCCCCTGATCCAGCGCATTCAGCCACGCCGGAGAACTGTCGGGATATACCGGAAAAATGAAGTGTTCCAGATTATGAACCAAAATAATTGCCATTACGGCAAAGCCCCGCAAGGCATCTACAACCTCTATACGAGGACTTTTTGTCATAAGTTGTTCCATGTTTATTCGTTGAGCAATAGTTTGATTTTCCTGTTCAGAGGTTTTTCAAAATAACGGTACGACAGCAGGCTCAGCAGAACGACGACGGCAAACAGTAAAGGCACGGAATAATACCATTCTACCTTAAATTCCGCAGTCTTTTGCCATTCCGCATAAGACAGCAATACGAAGAGGTGTATCAGATAGAAACCATAGCTTATCTCTCCTCCCGTCACCATCAGACGGCTATTCAACAGCCTTGACAAGGCGCCTTTCTGCAAAGCGAAACTGACAATCACCATGGCTACAGGCAGCCAGTAATAACAGGAATAGCGGTACACTTTGGGGATTTCGGCGGCATACAGATAGAAAAACATAAATACCGCTACGGACACAAATTCCATGATGTTACCTTGCAGCGTTGTAATATTCCTGTTTTTCAGATATTCATACAGCCGGAACAGCAACATGCCGAGTATGAAATCAGGGAAGCGGGCTATCGGGTTGACATACCAGTATCCTTTTATTTCTTCGGCGGAGTCAGGTACATGCCGACAACGACTGCCACCGCCATGCCGAGAAATACATAAAGCAGGCGCCTGCAACTTCTTGCCAGCGGAACGAGGAAGGGAAAACAGAAATAAAACAGCTGCTCGCAACACAGGCTCCATGAAGGGCTGTTGAATGAAAAGAAATAGTCCTCCTTGGGGATATAGGCATTGGTAAGGGTCATGGATGTCAGGAAATGCGCCAGCCAGTCCATCACGCCGGATGCCGCAACGTAGTTTCCCAAAACAGCGGCAACAAATAGCGTCAGCCAGTGCAGAGGGTATACACGCGCGAAACGTGCGACCCAGAAAGTTATTTTGTCTGTCCTGTTCTCCTCCAACCTGTGCTGATAGTTGTATGCGATGATAAAACCGCTCAGCACGAAAAAGAAGCTGCCCCCACAAACCCCTCCTTGAAGAAATGCGTACTAAAAAAATCGTCTATAACATAGCAATGCGCCCCAAAAACCATCATGGCAAAAATGAAGCGCAAAGATGTCAGTGAATTGATCATTTTTGTTTTTTCGACAAAAATAGTCCATTATGCCAACCTGCGGATTCATCTATATTAAAAAATCACTTTCCGGTACGTAAAAAACTCAAGTATTGCGGCGTTATTCCCAAATAGGAAGCTATATATGTTAAGTTTGCCCGCTGGATTACATCTGGCGACTCCTTCAAAAATATCTCATACCGCTCTTTTGCCGGTAAAAACAATTGGGCATTATGATGCTGGTCCATGTAAAGCAAGCATTCCTGATGAATAATCCTCCCCCAATTCGCAATTTCGATATTTGTCTCATAAAGGCTATTCAAATCCTTTATTTCAATTGCATACAGTATAGAATCCTCCAGCAACTCCACATTTTCATATCCATGTTCGTTATGATACAAATCCTTCATAGCGAACGTTATATCACCCTCACGTGAAAACCAGATGGTTGTTTCTTTTCCATCATGCAGACAATAAGAACGCGCAAACCCCTTCTCTATAAAATATACATGCCCGTCTATTGTCCCCGCCTTTATAACAAGAGTCTTTTTGGGGAGTTCCAACCTCCTGAATTTTTCAAACAATAATCTTAGAGAAGCATCGGATACAGGATACAATGCCCGTATCCCTTTCGTTATATTTGACAAGGAGCCGTCCATCGTTTTATCCATAAATGCGAGGTTTTACAATACCCCAAAATTAAGACAAATTTCAAGATAAAGCCCCAGTAGATTGCATGAATGGAACAATACAGGGGGGGGGAAATAAGGACAAACAAAAAAAGGTTGAATATTTTGTCTGCAAATATCCAACCTTTCGCATCGTACCCGGAGCCGGGGTCGAACCGGCACAGGGGTGAACCTACTGGTGTTTGAGACCAGCGCGTCTACCGATTCCGCCATCCGGGCTGATTTCGTGAAAATTGAAAATCGAGTGCAAATGTAACCATATTTTCCCTTTTGACAAAAAAACGGCCCGAAAAATTAGCATCCCGACCCCATATCCAACTCACTATTTGCGCATAGCCGTACGGAACGCCACTCTGTTCCCGCCATATACTCGCCCACGTCACGAAACCAAACTGCAACCAATGCCCACAGTTCCTGCCCGCCGTACAGCCATAAAGCCGTATATCCGGAATGCTTACCTCCTATACAGAACCAGCCGGCTCCTTCGGGAGTCGGCTGGTATCTATACATGCCCCGCATAATAACCGGCTATCGCGGGTCAAGCGTAAAGCCCCACTCATAGCTGCCGTCGCTGCGAAGCGTGTATATCGCCTCGGGACGCGACCCCCAGCTGTCGTAGCCGCCGACACCTGTCTGGCGGTAGTCGAGACATACCTCCACAAAGTCGTTGGCCGACGTATCGATGTCGTTGGTATGCATCTGGCGGCGGTCGTTCTGCGTAGCCTTATCACCCTCGAAGAAATTGCGCCACTGGAAGTCGCGTTTGGTGTTCGTGGCAGGATCGTACTCCTCGATGGCGTTGCACAGCACGTTGAACTCCATGCGGTCGTCGGCTACGATCTCAAGGCCCTTGAAACGTATCCACTCCGTATCGGTGTGGTGCCCCGTCTCCTGCGGGCGCACATACGGGTAGTTCTCGGCGACAGCCGTCGTGGCATATAGACCGGGCAGCGTACCGTTGTTGCGGTCCCAGTAGTTTTCCTCGGGGCCGCGGCCGTAGTAGCTGAAGCTCTCCATCGCACGCGGCAGGCGGAAACGCATGCCCAGACGCGGCAACTCGGGCAGGTTCTCGCCCTTGCCGCCGGAGTAGCTGCTGCGTACGTTGACGAAGCCCGCGGCATTGACCGTATAAGTCACCTTGAGCGACGCGTCGAAGGGCAGCGAATACACCACGTCGATCACGGAGGCGCCGTTCTCGCCCGTCGACACCGCAGCCTCGGCTTCGAATTCCGTGCCGGCCAGACGCCACTCTACGCAACGCTTGTGCTCGCCGTTCCCGAAGTCGTTGTCCGTCGGAGCGCGCCAGAAGTTGGGCCGCAAGCCGAAGCCGTCGCTCAGGATCTCGCGGCCGCCATACTTATACGATGTAACATAACCCTTCTTGCGGTCGAAGACGAAGTCCACCTTACCGCCCGAAACGGTAATCGCCTCATCGGTATCGGTCACTTTCAACGCCTTGCTCATGGCCGAAGCGTAGGGAAGGCGCTTTGCGCGCTGCAACTCGAACGACTCGTGGGCAATGACGAAACCGGCCGGAATGAGCCGCTCCTCCGCTATCGTGACGGCCTCCAGACGCAACGTGTAGGTCTGGTCGGCGCGCATCTTGCCGAGCGCGGGTACAGCCAGCGCGGCACGCGACTGCGGGGCGGCGTCCACCGTAATGTAGCCGCTCTTGACCTCGCGGCCGTCGGCCAGATAGGCGTAACGCACGCGGTAGTTGCTCAAGTCCTTGAAGTAAAAACGGTTCTCGATCTCATATCCGTCACCGGCGCGGTGGAAGGCGATGTCGCTGTAGGCGTACTTCACCTCGGCCATTGCGGGATGCGGTCGGCGGTCGGGACCTATGATACCGTTGCACAGGAAGTTGGCGTCACTGGGAGACTTCACGCCGTAATCACCGCCATAGGCCCAATACTTCACGCCGTTCTCGTCGGTCTCGGCGAAGCCTTGGTCGATCCAGTCCCAGATGAAGGCCCCCTGAAGGTTGGGATACTTGTATATGGCCTGCCACTGCAGCCACAGGCCGCCCGTGGAGTTGCCCATGGAGTGGGCATACTCCGAGGGGACGACCGGACGGTCCGACCCGTTACGGCCGATACTCTCGAACCAGCTTGCTCCCGGGTACTGCGGAACGTACATGTCGCTGTTCCACTCCCACTGCGCACGCTCGTAACATATCGGGCGGTTCATACGACCCTCGCCATGTTCCTTGGCCGCTATGAGGTCATAACCCAGATAGAAGTTGTATCCGTTGCCGGCCTCGTTGCCCAGCGACCAGATGGCCACGCAGGGATAGTTCTTCAACTGCTCGTACATGTTGTTTATACGGTCGAGGTGGGGAACCCGCCACTCGGGGTTGTTGCCCAGCGTGCCGCCCTTCTCCAAGCTGTAACCCATTCCGTGGGACTCGATGTTGGCTTCGCAGTACACGTATATTCCGATCTCGTCGCACAACTCGTAGAAGCGGCGCGGCTGCGGATAGTGGCTCGTACGCACCGCGTTGATATTGTTCCGGCGCATGATCTCCAGATCGTGGCGCATGTCCGCCTCAGATACGTAGTGACCCGTATATTCGTTATGCTCGTGAACGTTCACACCCTTGAACTTGACGGGCTGGCCGTTCACGAGGAGCACACGGTAATTGCGTCCGCGCGCATCCTTCGTGTCGACAGGCACGATCTCGAAGCGGCGGAAACCCACATTGAAGGGGACATACTCCCGAGACCCGCCGCTGCCGACGCTCATCATCAGACGGTAGAGGTTGGGCTCCTCGGCCGACCACTTCTTCGCATCGGGCACCGTCCCCGTGAAGGTCACCTCGCCGCCGCCTTCCGCACTCCTGCTTCCCGAGAGCACCGTGGCACCCGCCGCATCGACGAGTTTGTACGCCACCTCGCACTCCCCGCTGCCCGAAGTCGTCACCTTGAGGGTGAACAGGCCGTCAGTATATGAGTCATCGAGCGTAGACACGACCTCGAAATCGCGTATCGACACCTTCGACTGCGCGCTCAGATATATGTCGCGCTCGATACCGCTTATGCGCCAGAAATCCTGACACTCGAGGTAAGATCCAGTACTCCAGCGGTATATCTTCAACACGAGCGTATTCTCGCCCGACTTGAGGTAATCGTTCAGCAGGAACTGCGCAACATCCTTCGAGTCCTCGCTGTAACCGACCTCGCGGCCGTTCACATAGACGTAAACGCCCGACTTGGCGCCTGCGATGTTGAGGAACACATCCTTGTCCTTCCATGCGTCGCTGACGGTGAACGTACGGCGGTAAACGCCCACGGGCGTAGCCTCGGGCAGATGCGGCGGCCGCGGGTTCACGGGGCTGAACTCATAGGGGTGGTTCACGTAGATGGCCGTACCGTAGCCCTGAAGCTCCCAGTTGCCGGGCACCTTGATGTCGTTCCACGACGAGGCGTCTGTCGCTGGGTCCGCCACCGACGCGGGGACATCCCTGTACGAGTCGTAATAGAGGAACTTCCAATCCCCGTTCAGCAGCTGGTAATTTTCCGACGACGAGAAGTCGCGCGTAAGGGCCTTCTCCTCGCTCGTGTAAGTGACGAACTCTGTGCGGGGAGCCTCGCGGTTCACCTCCACCGTCGACACATCCTGCCAATAGGGTGTTTGACAGACGCCGGCGAGCGACAGGCCCAACGACGCTGCCGACATAATTGTCTTCTTCATAGAAATAGCGAAAATTTTAAGGTTATTCTCCGTGTTTAAGGTTTCAGTACAAAAATATGAATATGGAACGAGATTCGCAAGTCCTTAACGCTCCGTCGCAAATAGCAGCATCAGGGCAGGTATCCCCGACGCCGAATAGCTGTCCACCGTTTCGCCGGCATCGAGCGGCCGCCCATATTCGCCGCCGCATATATTGCGCACGCGATCGCGGTTCGACCACCCCGCGGCGATATTGCGCCGCAGGAACGGAAGGTACTGCCGCTGCCCGCAGTCGTAGACCAGCATCGCCATATACTGTGCGAAAATGGCCGTATATATACCCTGCTCGATCCCGTCCTCGAACGGGAGTATGCCGTCGCGCGACATCTCCTCCACCACATAGTCGGCCGCAGCGACCGCATTGTCGAGATAGCGCCGCTCGCCCGTGGCCCGGTAGAGCAGCACCGAGGCGCCGATAAAGGTCCCCTGATTGTATACATGCGTCTTCCAGTCGGGCTCGCCATCGCCGTGGCGGCTGTCGGCTACGCGTCCCGTAGCGGCGTCGAAGAGGTTTTCAACGCCCCACCCGTATATCTCACGCCCCATCTCGAAGTAGCGCTCGCGCGTATGCGTCACGGGCCTGTCGCCATCCTCGGCCCTGCGCCCGTCGGGCACGCATCCCGACAGCGTCAGCGCCGCCACGACCGTAGGGAAGTTTATACAGGCCATCTTGCCGTCGCCCGAGCGGTTGGGTTCGGGTGACGATATGGGATACCAGCGCCAGAACATGCCTCCGGCGGCCTCGTCGTACGAGCCCGTATCGCCAACACGCTCCGACCCGTACCATACGCGCGAGAAACTCCGCTCCGCAAGGCGCAGGTACTCCTCGTCGCCGAACATGCAATAGGCACGCGCCAGCGATATGGTCCACCACATGATGTCGTCGTAGATGAACCATCCCGTATTCTCGTTGTTGTCCTCGAAATCGAAATCAGCATAGTGCGCCCTCTCGCCATCGAATATGCGGCGGCACAACTCCGCGTACTCCTTGGCGCGGCGCCGCTCGCCGCACCGCCCGGCCAGCGCCGCGGCGTTCATCGCCATGTCCCAATAGATGGGCTGGCACCATATCGCCGCCGCGCCGTTGAAGCGGTCCACTGCGGCCGGCACAGACGAGTCGCTTTTATAAATGTATTTTGCGGCATCGAGGTACACGGCATTGAAAGCATCATATGCCATCCATACTTCCTTCATCTTTACGGGGCGGCCGGCAGACGCGCCGCCATCCCCTGAAGCCGACAGTTCCCCAGCCGACACGACGATGGCGAACAGCAGCGCAAAAATCACTTTTCCTCTCATACGACAATAAATTTTGCTGTCATGCAGCCGTACAGACGGCACACGGGCTGCATAGCCGTCAGACGCGCCGGCCGATACACCGGCAACACCCGTTCCGGCGGCCGCACGGCAAAAATACGAAATAAAGGCCGATAACCGCAGGATCGAAGGAATCGAACGGCAAAAAAAATGGCACGACACTTCCGCCATGAGCCCGAAAGAGTACAAAAAAGTAATATCCGGCAATAAAAATGTTCTATTTGTCCTGTAATATTTTTTTCTTACAAAAATAATTTCCATCTTTGAACCGACGGATACGGCAGGCACGGCAAACAGACGGCCGTATTCCGGCAGTAAGGAATTGCAACAACCCTATTTTCCAATCTATTCCCTCTATAATCGGGGCCGTGCACATCTTTAGCGGCCCGTTCTTTTGTCTGCCGTAAGGATGGATCCAATCCTCCTTACGGCTTCTCTTTACCTATGGAGCCGAGACCCGCAGCCGGCTGCCGGCCTCGCCGAACCGCCGCACCGCCGCACCGCACGCCATGAACGCATTAAGCCCCCGCACGCGGCAATGCTCCCGCGGGATAATATTCAAGGAGTTTTTACCTGCGGCAAAAATTGGATTTATCGACAACTTTTCATATTTTCGCACACAATTAGATACATGTTCACACCGCCGCATACCGCGTGCAGCCAACCGGCCCCGCCATGCGCCGTATGTCGCGGACCAACCCAAACCGACAATGAAACAATACTTTATAACACTTGCAATCATGGCGTTGACCGCAACGATACCGGCCGCGGCGCAACAGCCCCAAGGCAAACTCCTCACAATGGAGGAGACCATCCTCAGCCGCGAGCTCTCGCCCGCGTCCTACCCCGTGCGCTGGGTGGCACAAAGCGACAGCTACTCGATAACCGACGGCACGGACATCGTAGCCGTCAACGCCCGCAGCGGCAAACGATCGACCGTCATTACGCTCGAAGAGTTGAATCGGCTGCTCTCCGCCGACTTCAAGGCATTCCCCGCATATTCGTTCGAGGACGAGAACACGCTCGTGGTCATATCGAACGGCGTACGCAGCACCATAGACCTGCGACGCAGCAGCATCGTCGCCTCAAGCCGCGTGCCCGAAGGCGTAGCCAACCTCACCCGCCAGCCGGGCAAGGGCGGGCGCTACGCATACACGCGCGCAAACAACCTCTACTATTTCGACGGCGAGAACGAACACGCCGTAACAGAATACGAGGACCGCAGCATCGTCTGCGGCCAGAGTGTCAGCCGCAACGAGTTCGGCATCACGGGCGGCATATTCTTCGCGCCCGACGCCTCGAAGATAGCCTTCTACCGCAAGGACGAGTCTCGCGTGACCGACTTCCCGCTCGTCGACATAACCACCCGCACGGGCTCGCTGCGGAACATCAAATACCCGATGAACGGCATGGCCTCGGAGAGGGTCGATCTGGGCATATACGACATCGCCACGGCCCGCACCGTATACCTCACGGTGACCGACTTCGACGAGGAGCGCTACCTCACAAACGTCACGTGGGCGCCCGACGCAAAGCACATCTACGTACAGGTGCTCGACCGCCGGCAGAAAAACATGCACCTGAACATGTACGACGTCACGACGGGACGCCTCGTAAAACAGCTGCTTACCGAGCACAACGACCGCTTCGTCGAGCCGCAATACCCGCTCGTATTCCTGCGCAACGACCCCTCGCGCTTCATCTATACGACCGACAACCGCGACGGATACTACAACCTCTACCTCTGCGACCACGAGGGCAATGTCAAGCGCCTTACAGCCACCGACGCCGACGTCAGGTATGTGGCGCAGAACGGCCGCTACGTATACTACACCTCCGCAGAAGTGTCGCCCGTGGAGAACCATCTCTTCAAGGTCGACATCGTCACGGGACGCTCAACGCGCCTCACGCCGGACGAAGGGTGGCACAACGTGTCGGTGAGCCACAGCGGACGCTACTTTCTCGACGATTACTCGTCGCTGCGCGTACCCCGCATCGTCGAAATGCGTTCGACGGAGAATCGTCTCTCGCGCGAACTGTTCCGCGCGCCCGACCCCACCGAGGGGTACGCATATGCCGACATAGAACTCGGTACGGTGAAGAGCGCCGACGGCAAATACGACAACTACTACCGCCTGATCAAGCCTCTCGGTTTCGATCCGGCGAAGAAATACCCCGCCATACTCTACGTCTACGGCGGCCCGCACTCGCAGATGGTGCGCAACAGCTATCAGGCGCAGCTGCGCCGCTGGGAGATGTATATGGCACAGCGCGGCTACGTCGTCTTTGTCATGGACAACCGCGGTACCTCGAACCGCGGCGCCGAGTACGAGAAGGCAATACACAAACAGTGCGGGCAGTGCGAGATGCAGGACCAGATGGCCGGCATGAAGTGGCTCATGTCACATCCGTGGGTAGACCGCGACCGCATCGGCGTACACGGCTGGAGCTACGGCGGCTACATGACCATATCGCTCATGACCAACTACCCCGACGTCTTCAAGGTTGGCGTGGCCGGAGGCCCCGTAATAGATTGGAAGTGGTACGAAGTGATGTACGGCGAGCGTTACATGGAGACGCCCGAGACGAACGCCGAAGGCTTCGAGAAGGTGAGCCTGCTGAACCGCGCCGCCGACCTGAAAGGCAAGCTGCTCATATGTCAGGGCGCGATGGACGGCACTGTGGTATGGCAGCACTCGCTCAACTTCGTGCGCAAATGCATCGAGAGCAATGTGCAGGTAGACTATTTCCCCTATCCCTTGGCCGAACACAACGTCTTCGGCAAGGATGCCGTACACTTGCACAACAAGATTTCAGATTACTTCGAGCAGTATCTGAAACCGCTTCCAAACGGCAAAGACGGCGCACAATAATAGAGCGGGGCCCTACGTTTTATAATGACGTCGGGCAAAAACGCAATCGCACGGCAAAAGCGCAGCCCCATCAGATGGAACATGCTGGCAAACAGCAGTATGTCATATTGCCGCACGCTTCCGACGAAAGCGTGCGGCCGCATCAAAAAAATAAAAAATCGTTCAATGTTGTACGAATGAAATATTATTCGTAACTTTGGAATGAAAAACATAGTTCACTTTATTATTTATTATAAGTAAAAAGTACAGTTATGGAACAACTTTTTATCGGAGGAATAGGCGCGAGCGAAATGCTGCTTATCGTGGTGGTTCTGCTGTTGCTCTTCGGAGGCAAGAAACTTCCCGAGCTCATGCGTGGGGCAGGCCGCGGAATCAAGGAGTTCAAAGATGCCGTCAACAAACCCATCGAGGATGACGACGACAAGCCCGAAGCCAACAAAACGACTGCCACCAAAGAGTAATTTCGGATCGGAATATATATGAGCACACAAACAGCCAACGACAGCGCGGAGATGACTTTCGGGGAACACCTCGATGAACTCCGAAAGATCCTTATCCGCGTAGCTTTGGTCTTTGCCCTGCTCTTCATCGTTCTGTTCACAATGAAGGGAGTGGTCCTCGATGTGGTATTCGCTCCCGTAACGCCGGAATTTCCGACAAACAGGCTCTTTACATGGTTGGCGACGGCCATGGGGTCCGACGCCCTGAACATCCACCCCGAAAGCGTGGAGCTGTTCAACAACAAGATGGCGGGACAGTTCATGCTGCACATCAAGAGCTCCTTGGTGGGAGCCATCGTGATAGCGTTTCCGTTCCTGATATGGCAGTTGTGGCTCTTCGTCAAGCCTGCCCTGCCGCCGCACCAGCGCAGGCAGAGCTTACGCTACGTTCTCGAGACCCCCGTATGGTTCATACTCGGAGTGCTCTTCGGGTACTACGTCATCGCGCCGCTGGCTATCAACTTCCTCGGGAACTACTCCGTCAGCAGCGAGATCAAGAACATCATCGACGTAGGGTCGTACATGAGTACCGTCCTCGGTGTGACCTTCGCCGCAGCGCTCGCATTCCAGCTGCCGTTGCTCATACGTCTGCTGGCGACGCTGGGGCTCATCACCTCGAGCACGATGCGTCAGTACCGCAAGATCGCCGTCGTGGCACTGCTCGTATTCGCAGCAATAATAACACCGCCCGACATCGTGAGCCAGATACTCATCTTCGTGCCGTGTTATGCCCTCTATGAGTACGGTATAACCATAGCACAACGTATCGAGGTCCGCAAAGCCAAGGAAGAGGCGGAGTATCAAGCCATGCTGCAGGCCCAAGCCGCCGAGGAGAACGCCGCAAAGGCAACCGCCGAGGAGAAGAGCGTAACCGAAGAAGCAGCCGCCGAGGAGAGCACCGCAAAGGCAGCCGCCGACGCGGGAAGCGACGAAGCAGCCGACAGCGACAACGCTCCTGCAAATGAGGAAGACGATGCCGCCGCGCAGCAAAACGGCGACAGGGAAAATGCAGGCGACAAACAATAGACCGTGACTCCGACTCCCCGCCCTGTGGCGGAGGGTCGGATGATTCGGATTATCAGGGCATGGAGCCGCGAAGCACGGTTAGTGCACAAGAGAGAGCCGAGAAAGAAAGAAAGAGAGAGAAGACGGGAGAGGAAATAGATAATGAGTGAGTGAACGGACGGACGGGATTGGAACCGAAGTGGTACCGCCCGCCTGACCGGATGGCACGGAAGAGACTCTCGAAATGGTAACAAACGATAAACGGGTTACGAGGAATAAAAGAGGAGAGAGGCCAATAACCCCGCAAGACAATGGACAGGCTTACGTTTTTCAAGCAAGGGCTATCCTCGGCGATAGATGCCGTCAATGCGGTCGTCGGATTTAAAAAGGCGGTCAACTCTTTAACGGAGGCTGTCGGCGAAGCCTTGAGCGACATTAAGAACGACATAGGCCTCTACATGCGGTCCATAGAGTCCGACATGTACGGAGGGGCCAAAGGGTCGCTGCTGGATGTGGCCCGCATGGGTTACACAACGATAGAGACGGACTCATATTTCGGAGGCAGGATATACGACCTCAAGCCCGAAGATTTCCGCAGGGCCGCCGACGAGGCGGGGCTGAAGATCACATCGGCACACCTGCGCAAGTTCTATGACAACGACCTGCCACAGCCGGCAGAGGAGACCGCCGGCAAGGAAGCCGTAGAGATGAATGACAGCGCGGTTCCCGAAAAAGAGGGTGCGATGCGGCAGACGGCACCTGCAGCCAAGGGAGCGGCCGCAACAGACACTTCGGCGGAGGATCCGGTCATGAAGTGGTGGGACGAGGCGCTCGACACACACAGAAAACTCGGATGCCGGTACATCGTCATCTCGCGTCTTCCCGACGCACTGACAGCCGAAACTGCGGACAGCTACGCCGACTACTTCACGCGCATAGCGGAAAAGGTACGGCAGCGGGAGATGCAGCTATGCCTGCACCCATCGCGCAGGGAACTCACGGCAACGGACGGCGTATCGCTCTTCGACACCATGGCCGCGCGGATGCCCGAAGGCAAGGTGTGGTTCGAACTCGACACGCGCGAAGCGCACGAGGCCGGTATAGACATGGTTTCGATGTTAAGACACTACAAGGGGCGGGTACTGCTGCTCCACCTGCACGACTTCGGCATAGCGACCGAAAGCGGCCTGATTGATTTCGACAAGATCATCGCCGAGGCCATCGCCGCAGGGGTAAAGGATATATTCGTCGAGGTACGCAGCTACACGCTGCCGCCGAAGAATTGTATCGAACGCAGCATATACAACCTTGAATCGCTCCCGAGCCTGCGTTATTGAACGGCAAGACGATGAAAGCATGACGGACAGGACAACGGCCGGCACCGCAACACAGGAATTGTAAGTACGACGAATACCAAAACCGGTAACGGAAAGAGAAAGAAACGCTACAAGAGAAAGAAACGCTACGGAAAACCCGTATAATTAAATAACTCTTTATTAACCTTAAACACACAAACAAAGATGTCAAAGAAAATCTCAAGAGCTGACTTTCTGAAGACCTCTGCAGCAGGTCTGGCAGCGATGACGGTTGTTCCCGGCAACGTGATGGGTGCAGCTTTCGGGCACAAGGCTCCCTCGGACAAACTCAACATCGCCGGTGTCGGCATCGGCGGACGCGGTTCGGCAGTGCTGGATGACCTCAAGGAGGAGAACATCGTAGCCCTCTGCGATACCGACTGGAAATATGCCAAGGGCACTTTCGACCGCTATGCAAAAGCCCAGCGCTTCTGGGACTGGCGTGAAATGTACGACAAGATCGCGAATCAGATCGATGCCGTGATGTGCGCAACGCCCGACCACACCCATGCTCTGGTTGCCGCCAACGCCATGGAACTCGGCAAGCACGTATACTGCGAGAAGCCTCTGACCCACACCGTTTACGAGTCGCGCCTGCTTACCAAGCTCGCAGCCAAGAACGGTGTCGCTACCCAAATGGGTAACCAAGGTTCGTCAGGCGAAGGCGTACAGAAGGTGTGCGACTGGATCTGGAACGGCGAGATAGGCGAAGTTACCCGCGTGGATGCCTTCACCGACCGCCCGATCTGGCCGCAGGGCCTGATGCGTCCCTCGCAGGTGGATCCCATTCCCGAGACCCTGAACTGGGATCTCTTCCTCGGTTCGGCCCCCTACCGTCCCTACAACAAGATCTACCAGCCGTGGAACTGGCGCGGATGGTGGGACTTCGGTACGGGCGCTCTGGGCGATATGGCCTGCCATATCCTCCACCCCGTATTCAAGGCTCTCCAGCTCGGCTACCCCACCAAGGTACAGGGCTCGTCGACGGCACTGCTCACCGACTGCGCGCCACAGGCCCAGATGGTGACCTACGTATTCCCCGAGCGCGGCAAGAAGGACAAGGTGAAGCTGCCCGAGGTTACCGTTACGTGGTACGACGGCGGTCTTACGCCTCCGCGTCCCGAAGGTCTCGAGCCCGGCAAGAACCTCAACGATCAAGGCGGCGGCTGTATCTTCTACGGCACGAAGGATGTTCTCATCTGCGGCTGCTACGGTGTCAATCCGTACCTGCTGTCGGGCCGCGTGCCCAACGCTCCCGCCCGCGCCCGCAAGGTCGAGCTCTCGCACGGCAAGGATTGGGTTCGCGCCTGCAAGGAGGACAAGGCTAACCGCACCAAGTCCAACTCTGACTTCTCGGAGGCAGGTCCCTTCAACGAAATGGTCGTAATGGGTGTTCTGGGCGTACGTCTGCAGGGCCTCAACAAGACCCTCGAGTGGGACGGCGCCAACATGCGCTTCACCAACATCGGCGACGACGAGACGCTGCGCATCATGATCGAGGACGGTTTCTCGGTACACGACGGTCACCCGACCTTCAACAAGACCTACACCGACCCGATCAACGCAAAGCAGTTCGCCGAGGAGATGATCAAGCACAACTACCGCAAGGGATGGGATACGCTGCTTCCCGCAATGCCCAAATAACGAACAAACTTTTATCTAAACCTATAAGGAAATGAAAAAGGTATTATTCATGGCTGCTCTGGTGTCGGCCGCAACGCTCGCAAGCTGCGGCGGCAACAACACCAAGAAGGCTGAAAAGGAGGCCGATGACGCGAACACCGTAGTTCTGTTCGACGGAACGAGCCTCAAAGGTTGGAGAGGGTACAACAAGACCGAGCTGCCTTCGCGCTGGGTTATCGAGGACGGCTGCCTGAAGTTCAACGGCTCGGGCGGCGGCGAGGCTCAGGCCGGTGACGGCGGAGACATCATCTTCGACCAGAAGTTCAAGAATTTCGAGCTCGAACTCGAGTACAAGGTAGCGAAAGGGTCGAACTCGGGTATCTTCTACCTCGCGCAGGAGGTTCCCAACCAGCCCATATACATCTCGGCACCCGAGTATCAGGTACTCGACAACGAGAATCACCCCGACGCCAAGTTGGGCGTAGACGGCAACCGTATGTCGGCATCGCTCTATGACATGATTCCCGCCAAGCCGCAGAATGCAAAGCCCTACGGCGAGTGGAACAAGGTGAAGATCCTCTGCTACAAGGGCACGATCGTCCACTATCAGAACGACGCACCCGTGGTAGAGTATCACCTGTGGACCCCCCAGTGGCAGGAGCTGCTCGACAAATCGAAGTTCAGCAAGGACAAGTGGCCCGAGGCATACGACCTGCTGCTCAACTGCGGCGGTGAGAACCACGAGGGTTACATCGGCCTGCAGGATCACGGCGACGATGTGTGGTTCCGCAACATCAAGGTCAAGATCCTCGAGTAAGACCTGACAAGCCGAAACGAAAGGAGCTGCCCTATTCGGGCGGCTCTTTTTTATCGGCACGCATTAACCGCACGCAAAGCGACGACGGGAAATCTTTTATCGCTACATTTGCAACAGTACTACACAAATCCCATATACATGACCAGAATACTCCTATACGCCACTCTCATATCGTGCCTCGTCTCGGCCATACTGTATGTATACATACGTTTCCACCGAACCCCGAAAGAGGACAAATGGTACGACACGATAGTCTACATACTGTGGCCCCTGCTGGCCACTTGCGTAGGTGTCGTGTTCGCCCTGTGGATCGACCGCGACGAGACCTCCCGACGTCAACGCGAGGCTACGGTGAAGACGCTGACCCTATGCGTACTCGACGCCAACAACACATTGGAACTGATCGGCCGCGCCGCCGATACGGCCGCAAAGCACAACGACGGCACACCGTCTCTCGACACATACAGGAAGGCGCGCACGCTGCTCGAACGCTTCGGAATGCCATATCCCGACGTGATACAGAGCCTGCTGCTGAGCGAAAGTACACTTACGAACTGTTCCACGGCATACCTCGAGACCGTCATGCGCGAGTTGAACAAATTGAAACAGCTGAAGGCAACGATGAACAGGGAGATGCCGGACGAGATGTTTTTCCGCTGCATCGACAGCTACCACATAGCGCTTGAGGAGATACTGGACCTCACGCGCAACGAAATAAACTACATCAACGGACTGATGTCGCAAAGTTCCCATGACCGCCAGATAGATATAGTCATGCAAGGGGAACGGCGTACCAAACTGCTCGACAGCAATGCCCGACTTCGGAGCCAGATACTTGAGCAGGACGTGGCACAACCCGACAGCAGCAGATAGCAGCCCGTATCTTCACCGCCAAAACATCTGACGTGCAGGCCATCATGGTCTGCACGTCAGACTTATACAGCCACACCCTACATGGCGTAACTCAGCGTCAGACCCAGTTGACGGGGTTTGCCGTGGTTGAAGAAACTGTTGCCCACCGACTTGAAGTAGAACGTATAGAAATCCGTCCCAGTGAGGTTGCGGCCCCACAACGAGAGTGTGAAATCGCCCTTGCGCAACTCGACCGACGCCCCGAGCTGGGAATAGAATTTCTGGTACAGCGAGTTGCTCTCGTTCCAATAGATGCGGCCCGCCCCCTGCCACGTGCAGTTGAATACCACGTCGTCCAACATGCCCGCACCCACATGCAGGCGGCAGGTCGCCCCGAGCGATACGGTGTTGCGCGGGGCATAAGGCAGGACGTTGCCGGCATAGTCGGCTTCGCCGTCGTCAAACTTGACGAAACGCGCGTCGGTAAAGCCGTAATTGCCCCACACGCCCAAACACGCCGTGGGATTCCACGACAGCGACACCTCGGCACCGCGGCTGCGCGAACGGCCCGCATTGGACATCATGCGTCCGGTCGTGGTGCCCTCGGGAAATACGGTGAGCTGCTGGTCGCGGCATTCAATCCAGAAGAGGGCGAAATCGGCGCGGAGGCGGCCGCCGGCGAACGAAAGGTGGCCGCCCGCCTCGTAATTCCAGCTGTACTCGGGCTTGTACGTAGTAGCCGATGCCTCGTTGTAGGGCGACGGCGTCGCGGGCATACCCATATCCTCCATCATGGCCGCCATAAGACGATTCTGGAGTATATCCGAAAATATCTGTGTATTGAACCCGCCGGCCTTGTATCCGCGCGCCGCCGTCACATAGAACTCGCCGGCGCCGGTCGAGAAATTGGCAGCAAACTTGGGCAGCAGCTCAAGATAGTCTAGCCGCTCCCGTCCGACGAAAGGCATCGACAGCTCCCTGAACTGCGGCATCATGGGGCTCAGACGGTAATGTATGGCCGTATAGTTGTCGTAGTCCATGCGCGAGGCCTCGTAGTCGAGGCGCAGGCCGGCCGTAAACCGCCACCTGCCGGCTCGCAGCGACGACTCGTGATAGAGCGCCATGCCGTATGTGGGGATCGTGAAATTGCTCGCAATGTCGAAAGCGTCCTCCTCGATCATCAACTCGGCCCACGGCATCACGCTCTGTATGCCGTCGTTCGCCGCCCCGAGGATCAGGTCGTCGATACCGTCGCGCAGGAATGTCACGGGCGCCTCCATGCGCAGATGCTTGTAGAAACCGTATGCGCCCGTTATCCACTGCCAGCGCCGCGCAGCATCATTGCTGCGCACTACCACATCTTCCGTGAGGGCATGCTCGCGCTGCTGTTGGACGAGGGTGAAGAGCGAGCGCGGCGTAAAGTCGTTGTCGATACGCATACGGTCATAGAGATACTGGTATCCCGTTGCGGCGGAGAAGAGCACATTCTCTCCCTCGTGCTTGATGACAAGGCCGTCGGTTACGGAAAGGCGCTCGTAACTGTTGGGATCGTTATAGTTTACGGGCGACACGGTAGCGCCGGCCTCGTCGTAGAGACAATATGCATATCCCCCTTCGAGGCTCGACGCTACCGTTGCGACGTTGTCGACGGACCAGCCGCCCGCAGGCTCCCATACCGTACGGACGCGGCCGCCGGCACTGTGTCCCCAATCGCAGTCGCTGCCGTCGTACTCATTGTCGAAGAAACCGTCCGTACGGGTATAGTACCCGCCCACAGAGATACCGAACCGCTCCGTCGGCCGGCCGTAGTACGACGCCTTCGCCCGCACCGTGTTGCCCGTACCGTACTCGGCCGAGGCGCGCACGCCGCGGTAGCCCATGGGAGAAAGCGTATATACGTTGATCTGCCCGCCGATGGTGTTTCGGCCGTAGAGCGTTCCCTGCGGGCCGCGCAACACCTCGATGCGGGCAATGTCGAACAGGTCGAAATCGTAATTGTTCTTGTTGAGGTATGGTATCTCGTCGACATTGACGCCGACCACAGGCTGGTCGATGCGTGCGCCGAAGCCGCGCACATATATCGACGAGGTCATGCGCGACCCGTAGTCGGGCTGGTAGAAGTTCGGCACCACGGCCGTGAGGTCCTTCACCGAGAGCACACGCTCGCGCTCGATAGCCGCAGGGCCGAGCACCGTCGAGGCGATAGGCTGCCGCTGCAGCGAAAAGTTCTGTTTGGCGGCGGGCGCCACCACCGTCACCCGCTCGATGTTCTGGAGCGTATCGACGGGTTCGGGCACAAGGTCGTCGGGACCTCCGCCCGCAAGGGTCAGCAGTGCGAAAAGTAGTTTCATGCGGCAAAGGTAGTCAACGGGGGGACGCGGCACAACTATCACATCTTATAGTTTTCGCGTAACGGCGCAACCGCTATCTTTGTCCTAAACATGAGGCGGCACCGCAGGGCCGGATCCGAAAACCTTTTTTTCGATTTGTCTCTGCACCCGTCTTTGCGTATCTTTGCCGTATGGAAACCAAGCCGAAAATAGCGGTCATACACCCCAATTCGCTGTGCTGCATGGCCATGCGTACAATCATCACCGACATCGCGCCCTTTATCGGCGCCTTCCGCGCAGTGGAGACAGCGACATACAACTCGATGGATGAGTTTCTTGCAGACGAGCAGTGCCAAGCAATACATTACTTCGTTGCGGTGGAGGTGGTGATCCGCAACCTTCCCTTCTTCGCCCCGCAATACCGCCGCTGCATAGTCCTGACCGAAGGGAATACGCCGGCAGAGCTGCCGTCGGAATTCCGCACCGTAGACATACGCCAGCCGGAACGCGAGCTGCTGAAGGGCTTTCTCGCAATGCAGGGAACCGCACACGCGGCTCACGGCATGGCACCGCGTCCTGCACCCGACTATGCCGAGCTGCTGTCGCAGCGCGAAAAAGACGTGCTGGCCCTCATAGTCAAGGGGTACATCAACAAGGAGATCGCCGACATGCTCAACATATCTACCGCCACGGTCATATTCCACCGCCGCAACATAGCCGAGAAACTCGGTACCAAATCCATAGGCCGCCTCACGATATATGCCGTAATGAACGGTATAGTAGGCATGAACGAACTCTGACACCCGCCATCCGCCAACGGCGCGCGCATGCCGCCCCACAGTACTTTGACATGTCGATATTATTCCATATCTTTGTAAAGATCGGCCCGTCAAGCACGGGGATGGTTATTTCAACAAAATACTACGGCTATGAAAAAATTTTTGATCATTTCGGCATTCACCGCCTTTGCCGCCACAGGATGCGACGCACAGCAGACCGCAGGCAACGATCCCACACAAGAGAAGAATCAGGTAATAGAGACCATCATGGCGCGCCGCAGCATACGCGCCTACAAACCCCAGCCCGTACCGCACGACGTGCTGGACAAGATCCTCGAATGCGGCATAAACGCCCCCAACGGCATGAACGCACAGCAATGGGAGGTGCGCGTAGTCGACTCGAAGGAGTGGCTCGACAACGCCACCGCCGCATACAAGAAGACCGTGGCCGGCACCCCCGCCGAAAAGGCAGCCGCCGACCCGTCGTTCGTCAACATGTTCCGCAACGCCCCCACCGTGGTATTCATCGCCCACAAACCCGGCCCATGCACACAGGTCGACTGCGGACTTATGGCCGGCAACATGGTCCTCGCGGCCCACTCGCTCGGCATAGGATCGGTCTGCATGATGGGGCCGCTCGGTTTTTTCTCGACACCCGAGGGAAAACCATATCTGGAGTCGCTGCAGTTGAGCGAAGGCTATGATCTGCTGCTATGTATAGGGATGGGATATGCCGACGAACAGCCCGCCGCAAAACCCCGCAACCGCGACGTTATTAAATATATTAAGTAAATACCCGCATAAATATTCACCCGAAATTTTGAATTCTCGACAAATAGCGATATATTTGCCATCGAATAAAGGGTATCTCAATTACAAGAGACTTTAAAGATATGAATTCTTTCTTTTATAAGCGATTTTATTACTACCGTGTGAACGGTCAGGAGGTCGCGTGCTAAAAAAGAGGAGTTTATGAACGATGATATTGATCCTGACCTGTGCGAGCACGGTCAGGATTTTTTTAACCGACACTATGCTGAAAGTAGCCATACAGGGATACGAAGGATGTTTCCACCAGATCGCGGCCAACAAATACTTCGGCCGCGACATAGAGATCATGCCCCACGACACCTTCCGCGGCGTGGCCGCCGCCGTCAAGAGCGGCGAAGCCGACAAGGGCGTCATGGCAATCGAGAACTCGATCGCCGGCTCGATCATCGCCAACTACAGCATCCTTCAGGACGCCAACCTGCAGGTTGCGGGCGAGGTGTACCTGCCCGTGATGCAGAACCTAATGGCACTGCCGGACGTCAAACTCGATGACATACGCGAGGTAGAGTCGCACCCTATGGCCCTGCTGCAGTGCGTCGAGTACCTCGACCAGCACCCGTGGAAACTCATCGAGAGCGAGGATACGGCCCTCAGCGCACGGCACATAGCCGAAAAGGGGCTGCGCCACACCGCCGCCATAGCGAGCGAACTGGCCGCCGAGATGTTCGGCCTGCAGATCCTCGCGCCCGAGATCAACACCATAAAGAGCAACTACACGCGCTTCATGATCCTCAAGCGGCACGACCACAACATCGATCCCCATGCCAACAAGGCGTCGCTCTACTTCAAGACCAACCACAAGGAGGGATCGCTGCTCAAGGCGTTGAGCCAGCTCAACGGCATAAACCTCTCGAAGCTGCAGTCGTACCCCATACCGAGCGAGCCGTGGCACTACCTCTTCCACATAGACCTCGAGTTCCGCTGTCTGGACGACTACATCACGAACCTCGACCGCCTGCAGCAGGCTACCGAGGAGGTGCACGTCTACGGCGTCTACCGCAGCGGAAAGTAATTGAAACCAACGGCAAACGACAAGACAAGGCGAAAAGTTCAAACTAAATATTAACTCTAAAAACTGAAAATTATGGCAAAGGTTGAAATTGCTCCCTCGCACAGGATGGACTGCATCAAGGAGTATTACTTCTCGAAGAAGAACCGCGAAATCGCCGAACTGCGCAAAGCTGGCCGCGACATCATAAGCCTCGGCATCGGCAGCCCCGACATGCCGCCCCACAAGAGCGTCATCGACCGCCTGGGCAAGGAGGCGCAGCGCCCCGACGTACATGCCTACCAGCCATACAACGGCAGCGACCTGCTGCGTCAGGCCTATGCCGACTGGTATGAAAAGTGGTACGGTGTCAAACTCAACCCCAAGAACGAGGTTCTGCCCCTGCTGGGATCGAAAGAGGGCATCATGCATATATGTATGGCATTCCTCAACGACGGCGATCAGGTTCTGGTGCCCAACCCGGGCTACCCCACCTACCGTGCCGCCGTCACCCTCTCGGGAGGCGAGGTCCTCGAGTACAAGCTCAAGGCCGAAAACGGCTTCTACCCCGACTTCGAAGAGATGGAGAAGCAAGACCTGAGCCGCGTGAAACTCATGTTCGTCAACTATCCCAACATGCCGACGGGAACGCACCCCACCAAGGAACTCTTCGAGAAACTCGTCGACTTCGCCGGTCGCCACAACATACTGCTCGTACACGACAATCCCTACAGCTTCGTGCGCAACAACCTGCGCCTGAGCATACTTTCTATTCCGGGAGCATGGGACGTGGCTCTCGAGATGAACTCTACCAGCAAGGGCCACAGCATGGCCGGCTGGCGTGTGGGAGTGGTTGTAGGCCGTGCCGAGTGGCTGAGCGATATCCTGCGCTTCAAGAGCAACATGGACTCGGGTATGTTCTTCCCCGTACAGGCCGCCGCAGCCGAGGCCCTGTCACTGGGTGAGGAGTGGTTTACGGAGCTCAACAAGACCTACTACGCCCGCGAGGCAAAGGGCTACGAGCTGCTCGACGCGCTGGGATGCACGTATCAGAAGGGACAGGCCGGCCTCTTCATCTGGGCAGCCCTGCCCGAGTGGTTCGAGGGCGACTGCTTCGCCTTCTCGGACAAGGTCCTCGACGAATGCGACGTCTTCGCCACGCCGGGAGGCATCTTCGGCAGCGAGGGCACCCGTTTCATCCGCATATCGCTGTGCATGCCCGAAGAGCGTCTGGCCGAGGCCGCACAGCGTGTAAAGACGCGCCTGAAGAGATAACCCGCACAAGCGATGAAGACCACCGTAATAGGATTGGGCCTTATCGGAGGATCGTTCGCCCTGAGCCTCAAGGACAAGGGGTTGAGCGACCATGTCATGGGCATCGAGCGCTCGGAAGCGGGCGCTCGGCGCGCCCTTGAACTGGGGCTGGTCGACGAGATCGTCGACATGGAGACGGCTCTCGGGCAGAGCGACCTGATCGTACTCGCCACGCCTGTGGACACCATTCCCACGATGGCCGCCAAGATCCTCAACCGCATACGCCGCGACCAGATAGTCATGGACATGGGCTCCATAAAGCAGGAACTGTGCGAACTGACCATGATGCACCCCAACCGCGGGCGGCTGGTCGCAACGCACCCCATGTGGGGTACCGAGAACAGCGGCCCCGACGCCGCCGTACACGGCGGATTCGCGGGACGCACCGTGGTCATATGCGAGCGCGAGCGCTCGGACGACGATGCCGCAGGCGCGGTGGAGACGATCTACCGCACGCTGGGCATGCCCATACGCTACATGTCGGCCGAGGAGCAGGACATGCACTGTGCATATGTGTCACACATCTCGCACATCACCTCCTTCGCGCTGGCGCTGACCGTGCTGGAGAAGGAGCGGGAAGAGGAGCACATATTCGATCTTGCCGGCGGCGGTTTCGAAAGCACCGTACGCCTAGCCAAGAGCCTGCCGCAGACATGGGCCCCGATATTTCTGGGCAACAAGTACAATGTGCTGGACGTATTGCGCGAGCACATACACCAGCTGCAGATACTGCGGCGCATGATCGAGCGCGACGACCGCGACGGGCTCATCGAATCGATGCATCGGGCCAACAAGATAAGGGAGATCCTTGAATAACCACCAAAACTCATTCAAATGGGAAAATTCGTACTCGGGGCCAAACGGCCCCTCATCATAGCGGGGCCGTGCAGTGCTGAAACCCGCGAACAGACCGTCGAGACGGCCCTGCAGCTGGCCCGCTCGGGACGTGTGGACGTAATACGCGCCGGAGTGTGGAAGCCCCGCACGCAGCCCGGCACCTTCGAGGGCATAGGCGAACCCGGACTCGAGTGGCTCAACGAGGTGAAGGCCGAAACGGGGTTGCCCATAGCCGTCGAGGTGGCCAACCACGCGCATGTGGAGTGCGCCCTGCGCCACGGCGTCGACGTCCTGTGGATAGGCGCGCGCACGACGGTATCGCCATTTGCCGTACAGGAGATAGCCGAGAGCCTGCACGGCAACAAGGAGGCCGTAGTGCTGATAAAGAACCCTATGGTGCCCGACATCAACCTCTGGGCCGGCGCCGTGAACCGCCTCATCAATGAGGGCGTGCCTGCCGAGAACATAGGCCTCATACACCGCGGATTCTCGTACTTCGGTCGCAGCAAATACCGTAACCCGCCAATGTGGCACATGATCTTCGAGATGCGCAGCCGCTTCCCCGAGATGATGATGATATGCGACCCGTCGCACATATGCGGCTGCCGCCCTCTGCTCTACGGAATCTCGCAGCAGGCGGCCGACCTCTGTTACGACGGTCTCATCATCGAGAGCCACATCGACCCCGACAAGGCATGGAGCGACGCCTCGCAGCAGCTTACGCCACAGGACTGCATCACCATGATAGACAACGTCATGTGGCGCGCCAAAACGGCGACCGACCCCGAATACACGAGCGAGCTGAACCTCTGCCGCCAGCAGATCGACCAGATCGACGCCGAGCTGTTCGAGCTCCTGAGCCAGCGCATGAAGACCAGCGAGAAGATCGGCCGCATAAAGAAGGCCAACAACGTCGCCATCCTGCAGAGCAACCGTTGGGAGGATATATGCCGCCGAATACTCTCGCTCACGCGTGGTATGGGCTTGAGCGAGGAGTTCGTGCGCACGGTGCTCGAAGCAATCCATATCGAAAGCATCAGCCGTCAGAACGATGTGATGAACAAGCAACAGTAAACCATGTATTTCGACAAAAAAGCAGTCCGGCCTCAGGGGCCGGACTGCTTTTTTGTCCCTTGAAGAGCCATTTTTCCAGTCGCCGCCGGTAAATGGCACCGCGCGATGAGTACATATGCGAAAAAATATGTACATTTGCTTTCAGAAACCATGGACAGAGATTACACATACGGAGGCATACGCCTCCACTGCACCGAGGAGGGCTCGGGACGGCCGCTCTTCCTGCTTCACGGCTGGGGGTGCGACGGCACCGTATTCGACAGCGTGCGAGCATTCTTTGTCGCGCGCTTCCGCGTCTTTACCTTTGACTTCGCAGGCTTCGGCCGCAGCGAGGAGCCGTACGAAGTGTGGGGCGTCGAGCAATATACCCGCTCGGTGGAGGCCTTCGCCCGCGAGAACGGCATCGAGCGCCCCATCCTCATAGGCCACTCCTTCGGCGGCCGCGTGGCTATACTCTACGCCTCGCGTAACGAGGTGGAGAAGGTGATGCTCGTCGACGCCGCAGGCGTCAAACCGCGCCGCTCGGCCAGCTATTATTGGAAGGTATATTCCTACAAGGTTGCCAAACGCGTGCTCCCCATAGCCATAGGCCGCCCGCGGGCACAACGAATGATAGACCGCTACCGCACCAAGACGGGATCGTCGGACTACAACAACGCCACGCCCATGATGCGTGCCATACTGTCGAGGTGCGTCAACGAGGACCTGTGTCACGTGATGCCGCAGATTGCGGCACC
This sequence comes from uncultured Alistipes sp., assembly GCA_944320685.1. Classification (GTDB taxonomy): domain Bacteria; phylum Bacteroidota; class Bacteroidia; order Bacteroidales; family Rikenellaceae; genus Alistipes. The sequence continues at coordinate 11,077 of CALUIK010000005.1, read as the reverse complement.
GACGCTCCTCTTTTGGGGCGAGCGCGACACCACCACGCCTCTGGCCGACGCCAAGCGCATGGAGAGCCTCATACCCGATGCCGGCATAGTCACCGTAAAGGGCGGCAGCCACTTCTCGTGGCTTGACAACACGGATCTCTTCCTGCGTGTGGCGGAGAGTTTCCTCATGGGCAAAGATACGGAAGGCGTCCCCGCAGGCGATAAAACCGACAAAACCGAGTAGACAATGAACAAGATCCTCGTACTGATATTTCTGGCGGCCTACGCCACGTTGTGGTTCGCCATGCTGCGATACGACATCATGATGTACCAGCAGAACTCATACCGTTTCTCGCGCTACCGCCGCTGGCTGCCCAAGTCGTACAAACCGCAGTGGGCCGCCACGATCGCAGCGCTGGCCGTCGCCTGCTGGATACTGACGGACAACGTCGTCGGTATGGCCATTATAATCATGCTCTATCTGGCATGGCAGGAACTGAAGGTCAAATACAAGAAACCGCTCGTCTACACGATGCGCGTCATACGGCTCCTCATCACGGCGGGGGTATTGACTCTCGCGGCAATCATCCTGTCGTTCATATACATCCCCCACTTCATGCCGGCCGTAGCGCTGGGACTGCTGGCACTGCCCGTACTCATGCTCGCCGCAGACGTGATAAACAGGCCCATAGAGAAATATATCGTACACCGCTACTACCGCGAGGCGCAGCAGACGCTCGCCTCGATGCCCCGCCTTACCGTCATAGGCGTCACGGGCAGCTTCGGCAAGACCTCGACCAAAAACTACCTCTACCGCATACTCTCCGAAAAATACAACGTACTGATGACCCCGGGAAACTACAACACCACGCTCGGCGTCGTGCGCACGGTGCGCGAGCAGCTCAAACCCTACCACGACATATTCATCGTCGAGATGGGGGCCAAGCAGCCGGGCGACATACGCGAGATATGCGATCTGGTGCACCCCACGATCGGTATCGTCACCGCCGTCGGCGAGATGCACCTCGAAACGTTCCACACGGTGGACAACATCCTGCGCACGAAATTCGAACTCCTCGACGCGCTGCCGGAAGATGGCATGGGCGTGGTGAACCTCGACTCGGAACCCATAGCATCGAGCAATGCCCCGCACGACAGCCGCATCGTGACTTACGCCGTACATAATGAAGGGGCGGACTACCGCGCCGTAGACATAAACTACACGTCGAAACTCACCGACTTCTCGGTCACCGCTCACGGGACCCTGCGCACGGGATACGCCACACAGCTGGCAGGGCGCGGCAACATACTCAACCTGCTGGCAGCAATCGCCGTAGCCGACCGCTTGGGTGTGGATGAGGCGCTGCAGAAGCGCGCCATGCGCCGCATAGAACAGATCGAGCACCGCTTGAGCATCAACCGCGCCTCGGGCGGCATCACGGTCATCGACGACGCCTACAACTCGAACCCCGCGGGCGCAAGGATGGCTCTCGAGGTGTTGCGCGACTTCGCCGTCGACGTGGGCGGGCGCCGCATCATCGTCACCCCGGGCTTCGTCGAACTGGGCGAGCGTCAGGCGGAGTTGAATCGGCAGTTCGGCCGCGACATGGCCAAGGCGTGCGACGTGGCCGTGGTTGTGAACCTCACCAACCGCGAAGCCATAACCCAAGGCCTCGCCGAGGCGGGATTCCCCGCCGAATGCATACACCAGACGGCATCGTTCACCGAAGCCTCGGCTTTCCTGAACCGTACGCTCACACAGGGCGACGTCATACTCTACGAGAACGACCTTCCCGATTCGTTCCGTTAACAGCAACAGCCGCAACAACGGGACGCAGCCACACAAAACAAATAACAGGCCGGCCGCCGCAGAGCGTGCCGAAAACAGATAAGATATGAACAGGAACGGAAAAACCAATATCGGCGTCGTCTTCGGCGGCCGTTCGGTCGAAAACGAAATATCGGTCATCACGGCCATACAGGCCATGGAGGCCGTCGACACCGACAAATACGACGTAACGCCCATATACATTTCCAAGCAAGGCCGCTGGTATACGGGCGAGGCGCTGCGGCACAGCGAGAACTACAAGCACATGGACCAGCTCTTCGCCTCATGCGAAGAGGTATACATGCGTCCCGTATACGGCGACAACCGCCTCTACAAGGTACACCGCAGACCCTTCTGCAGCGATGTCGCGGCCGAGATAGACGTCATCCTGCCCGCGCTCCACGGCACCAACTGCGAGGACGGCTCGGTGCAGGGAGCTTTCGAGATGACAGGCATACCCTACGCCGGCTGCAACGTCCTCGCCTCGGCCAACGGCATGGACAAGATTACCATGAAGATGATCCTCGCACAGAGCGGAATCCCCGTGGTCGACTATGTATGGCTCACCGACAAGGAGTGGTACGACCGCCAGCAGCAGGTAATCGACCGCGTGGAGGGCAAGCTCAATTATCCCGTCATCGTCAAACCCGCCGACTCGGGCTCGAGCGTCGGCATCGAGGCCGTACACGACCGCGAACACCTCATAGAGGCCATAGAGAACGCAACCGCCTACTCGAAGCGCATCATCGTCGAACACCTTGTCGAGCAGCTGCGCGAGATCAACTGCTCGGTGCTGGGCGACTACTATGAATGCGAGGCATCGGTATGCGAGGCCCCCGTACGCAGCGGCGAGATCCTCAGTTATCAGGACAAGTATCTCGGCGGCGGCAAGGGCGGCGCAAAACGCGGCGGCACCAAGTCGCAGGGCATGCGCTCGACAGTACGCGAGATACCGGCACGGCTGCCGCAGCAGACCACCGACCTGATACGCACCACCGCCGTGGAGACATTCAAGACACTCGGGTGCGACGGCGTGGCCCGCATCGACTTCATGATAGACGAAGCCACGGGCAAGGTATATGTCAACGAGATCAACACCATTCCGGGGTCGCTGTCATTCTACCTGTGGGAGGCGTCGGGAGTATCGTTCGACCGCCTTATCGACCGCCTTGTAGACATAGCGCTGCGCCGCAGCCGTGAGGCGTCGTTCAAGATCACCAGCTACAAGGAGAACATCTTCAACTACTCGCTCGGCGGCGGCACCAAGGGCTCGAAAGCATAGAGCCCCGCCGGACATTGAATGAAGCCGCGGCAAGACCGCCCCGAACGACAACGGACGACAACGGACGACGACAGCGCAGCGTATATACGGCGCTGTTGCCGTCCGTATCCGTTCCTGCGGAACAAAACACACCACATAATATGAAGAACCGTACACTGCTTGCAACAATTATCCTTACCGCCATGAGCATCACCGCCTGCAACACAGCCCGTGAGAATGTCGCCGCCGAAGCGGCGGGTGACCGTATCGTCCGCGCAGAACCGCTGTCATGGTGGGTGGGAATGCGCACACCCCTGCAGCTGATGGTGCAGGGCAAGGATATATCGTCGTGCGACGTGGCCATGGCGCGCGGTACGCGCGGCGTGAAGGTCACAGCGACGCATAAGGCCGACAATCCCGACTTTCTCTTTATCGACATCGACATCGCCCCCGACGCCGCGGCGGGAGAGTATATGATAGAGTTCACGCGCGGCGAGGAGCGCTTCTCGCTCCCCTACCGTCTGGAGAAGCGTCGTGACGCCTCGGCCGAGCGCAAGAGTTTCACTACGGCCGACATGGTATACCTGCTTATGCCCGACCGCTTCGCCAACGGCGACCCCTCGAACGACGCCACGGACGACACGCGCGAGAAACCCGACCGCACAGGGTTCTTCTCACGCCACGGCGGCGACATACAGGGCATGATCGACCACCTCGACTACATAGCCTCGACGGGCGCCACGGCTGTCTGGAGCACGCCCCTGCTGCTCGACGACGAACCCCACGGTTCGTACCACGGCTATGCCTGTGCCGACTATTACCGCATAGACCCGCGCTTCGGTACGAACGAGCTCTACCGCACCTTCGTCGCCGAGAGCCACAGCCGCGGCCTCAAGGTGATAATGGACATCGTCACCAACCACTGCGGCAGCGCCCACTGGTGGATGCGGGATATGCCCTTCGAGGACTGGGTACACCGCTTCCCACAATACACGCGCACGAACAACCTCTTCTCGACAAACATGGACCCGAACGCCTCGCGCGCCGACCTCGAGATACAGGAGAGCGGGTGGTTCGACCGCTCGATGCCCGACATGAACCTCGACAATCCCTACCTGCTGCAATACTTCAAGCAGTGGGCCGTATGGTGGATCGAGTATGCCGACCTCGACGGTCTGCGTGTGGATACCTATCCCTACAACGAGAAGGAGCCGATGAGCGAGTGGTGCCGTGCCGTGCGCGAGGAGTACCCCGGCATAAACATCGTGGGCGAGTGCTGGACGGGCAACATACCGCAGCTCGCATATTGGCAGGGCGGCAACGCGAACCGCGACGGGTTCGACTCGCACCTGCCCTCGATTATGGACTTCCCGCTGCGGGACGCCATCTGCGAGGCGCTGTCGAGCGACTCACTGCGCACGGGACGAGGAATGTCGCGCGTATACGAGACCCTTTCCAACGACTTCGTATACCACGACCTCTCCCACATGATGATCTTCACGGCCAACCACGACACCGACCGCATAGGCGACGTAGTGCGCCGCAACCCCGACCGCATGAAGCTCTCGATGGCTCTGCTGGCAACGCTGCGCGGCATACCGCAGATATTCGCCGGCGACGAGATGATGTTCACCTCGAAGGACCTATCGCAGGGCCACGGCGGCCTGCGCGTGGACTTCCCGGGCGGCTGGGAGGGCGACGAAGTGTCGCTTTTCGACGCGGCGCAGCGCGACTCGGTACAACAGGAACTGTTCGACTATACGCGCCGCCTCTTCGAGTGGCGCAAGGGCAAGAAGGTAATACACTCGGGCCGTACGCTCCATTTCGCACCCCGCGGCAACACATACGCCTATTTCCGCTATGACGACACGGATGCCGTCTTCGTCTTCATAAACAACACGCGCGGCGCCAAGCCCATAGAGTGGAGCCGCTATGCCGAGATCACGCAGAGCCTGCGCAACGGCCGCAACGTGATGACGGGCGAGGCTGTCGAACCGAACGACACGACCCGCGTCGGGGCACGGCAAGCGCTTATCGTGGAGTTCGAACGGCGCTGACACCACACAAAATAACGGAACAAACTGCAAACACCTCCCGAACAATGGATATGAACCCGAGAAACCCACAACAGAGAATCGTATTTCTGGACTACCTGCGAATATTCGCCTGCTTTCTCGTGATGCTGGTACACGCCAGCGAGAACTTCTACGGCGCGGCCGGCTCGACCGACATGGCGGGGCCGCAATCGTTTCTGGCAAACGAGACGGACCGCCTGTGGGTATCGCTCTACGACGGCTTCTCCCGCATGTCGGTACCGCTGTTCATCATAGTCTCGGCCTACCTGCTCATGCCCATGCCCGCCGCACAGACCTCGTGGCAGTTCTACCGCCGCCGCTTTACGCGCATACTGCCGCCGTTCATAGTCTTCATGATACTATACAGCACCCTGCCCATGCTCTGGGGACAGATCGACGGCGCCACGGCGGCGCACGACCTGCGGCGCCTGCCGCTCAACTTCCCCACGCTCGCAGGGCACCTGTGGTTCATGTACCCGCTCATAAGCATCTACCTCTTCATCCCCGTAATCTCGCCGTGGCTCGAACGCGCCACGGCCCGCGAGGAACGCTTCTTCATCATCCTCTTCCTCATCTCGACATGCATGCCATACCTGCACCGCTGGTGCGGCGAGCTGTGGGGCGAGTGCTTCTGGAACGAATACCACATGCTGTGGTACTTCTCGGGATACCTCGGATATTCCGTAATAGCACACTACATACGCAAGCACCTTGCATGGGGCCGGCGCCGCCGTTTCGCTACGGGTTTGATACTGATGACGGCAGGCGCCGCCGCCACAATACTCTCGTTCTACGTGCAGGCCGTGCCGGGCGTCACGCACGAGACACCCGTCATAGAGATCGGCTGGGCCATGTGCACCATCAACTGCGTGGCACTTACCGTGGGCACCTTCCTGCTCTTCACCTGCATCGAACACAAGAGAGCCCCCAAGGTTATCACCACGATGTCGAAACTCAGCTACGGCGTCTACCTGATGCATATTTTCTGGCTCGGATTTTGGGTCGGGATATTCAAGGGTGCGCTGGCGCTGCCCACCGTCGCCGCAATACCGGCCATCGCCGCCGCGACCTTTGCCAGCTGCTTCGTCACGGCAAAAATCGTATCGCTCGTACCGGGCAGCAAATGGATCATAGGCGAATAAGAGTGCGGCGGGATGCCGTACTGCCGATAACACCGATTTTATGAGGTTATTACGGCTATTTTTCGTATGTTTGTACACGGGAGGCGGATCACCGACAGCACAGGCGGCAAAAGGCCGCAGGCGAACGCCTCCGCAACCGAGGATAACCGGAAAAACGTACTGCTATGAAACGGATCTTGGCAATACTTGCAACAGCCGCATGCCTCGCATCGTGCAGTGTCATGATGCAGGGTTCGCGCGAGGGCATAACCGTAGGCGCCGCGGTAAACATATCGGCACAGCCGCCGTGGGGCCCCGCAGGGTACGCCTGCGCACCGTACTACTACTTCCCCGACTTCAACATCTACTACGATGTGAACCGCGCCCTGTTCTACTACTACAGCTACGGGCGGTGGGTGTCGGCACACAAGTTGCCGCCGCAGGTAGGCCCGCGTGACTTATACAAGTTCTACAAGGTGGTGCTCGACGTACGCGACCCGTGGCTCTACAACCGCGCGCACCGCAGCAAGTACAGGAAATACCGCGGCATACACACCCAGCCCGTACTGCGCGACACCCCCGGATACAAATACCGTCCGCAGCCCGGGCACGTACCGCAGGCCCCCGGACGCGGCCCCGCGGATACGCCGTACCGCGACAGCGGCAATCCCGTGCGCGGCATGCGCAACAACGACACCCGCCGCGACGGCGCAGGAGAGGGTTCGCTCCGCGGCGACATAATGCCGCCGCAACAGCAGAAACGGCAGAAAGCATCGCCGCAAACGCCGCAGAAGAGACAGCCCGCCCGCAACAGCGACAGCGGCAAAGCCTCGGGGAAACGGTCTGCGGGATCACGCGGCAGGTAACATGCATACGCACAACAGCCGGCCGTACAGCCGCCGACAACATATAAACGAATGTAAAACCGCTAAAACAGGAAAAACTATGAAAAGGTTGATATTGCTCCTTGCCGTCCTGTGCATGGGAGCGCAGGCGCACGCAGGCTTGGTCCCGAAGGCCAAGATAGGTATCAAGGCCGGATGGAATTATCAGGCCAACAAGCTTAAGGGGGCGAAGGATTTCGATTTCAACTCCGATTCGGGATGGTATGCAGGCTTGCAGAGCGAACTCACGTGGGGCATGCTGGGCATACGCCCCGAACTCATATATTCGCGCAACACGTTCGACGTGGCAGGCCCGACGGGTATCGACGGCAGCGTCAAGATGAATACGCTCGATCTGCCCGTACTGTTGCAGCTGCGTTTTCTCGGATTTCTGGCCGTACAGGTCGGCCCTACATTCAACCTCATGACCGATGTCGGAGGCTCGACACAGGATACCAAGTGGAGAATCGACCGTCCCACGATGGGATATGCCGCAGGTGTGGACGTACGTCTGTGGAAGCTCAACGTCACGGCCCGCTACAACGGCTCCTTCAAGAAGAGCGAGGTGCTCGGCATCACCACCGGCGAGAACCGTATCTCGACATTCCAGCTCGGCCTCGGATTCTTCTTCTGACATACACCTGAGCCAAACACAACAGCGGCGGAAGAGACTCTTCCGCCGCTGTTTACATCTTACTGCATCATTACATGTCACTTGCCTACCCCGCCATCTCTATTCCTATCGGTTCGAGAGGCGAATCTTCTCGTGGTAGAAGAAGTTTACCACGACGGGGTGCCCCTTCTCCGAGCGTCCGTACGGAAGGTCGTTCACGCGATACGGCAGGCCGTGATCTGCGGCATAGGAGGCAATCCGAGCCTCAAGCGCCTGCCAGTAACTCATATCCTTGCGCTTGTATATCGCTTCATAAAGGGGCATGAGTTCGGGATGTTTTTCGCGCACATAATCCATGATCGTCGGCTTGAACTGCCCGCGCAGATTGAGATTCTCCAGCCACACCAGATCGCATATATCCTTCACTCGGTCGATGATGGCCTCAGCATCGGTGATACCCGGGAAGATGGGCGAGACGAAACATACGGTGCGGATACCCGCCTCGTAGACCTGCCGCATGGCCTCCAGCCGCCGCGCGATGCTAACCGCACAGTCCATATCGGCACGGAACGTCTCGTCGAGCGTATTGACCGACCACGACACCGTCATGCGCGGAAATTCGCGCAGCAGGTCCAGATCACGCAGCACGAGGTCGGACTTGGTACATATCATGATCTCGGCCGTCGTGCCGCGCAGTTGCTCCAGCAGACGGCGCGTACGCTGGAAATGCTCCTCGTAAGGATTGTAACCGTCCGTAACGGACCCTATGACCACCCGCTGGCCGTCATATTTGTGAGGGTCGGTTATCGGCTTCCAATGTTTCACGTCGAGGAACGTGCCCCACGGCTCCGTGTGGCCCGTAAAACGCTTCATGAACGAAGCGTAACAATATTTGCAGGCGTGGGGACACCCCACGTAAGGATTGACCGAGTAGCCGCCCACGGGCAGCGACGATCGGGTCATGACGCTCTGTACGTCGATGTCGCGAATTATCTCCTCTTCCATACTCTTTGTTTGAGTGCTTCGGGCAACTCCTGTATCATGCCGTTCTCGCCCATGATCGGCAACAGATCCTCTTTCATAAATATAGGTACCCCCTGACGGCGCGCCTGCTCGACTATCTCCGACACCCACTCGACATGTGCATCTACCCTCCCGCGACGGCGGCCCGTCTCGGTGCCTATGACAATCCACTCCACACCCGCCAGATCGAGTTCGCCAACCGGACCGAACAGCGGTTCGAAGGTCACATGATAGTGCCGCGCCCGCACTCTCTCGCGCAAGGTAGCAATACGCTGCTTGTCCGCGCGGCATGTGACCGTAACCCCCATCCACACATTATCGTCGTCGATACTCATATCGAGCCGCTCGGGACGCTTCGTCAAAAACAGATAGGCATGCTGAGGGTTACGCCCGATGCGATCGAATATCTCCTCGTTCCACTCGGGCCGCCAATCCGACAGGTCGCTCATGCCCGTCATAAGGTAATTGTGCGGCTCGGCCGAATCGATCAGACGCAGCTTGCGCGGCATGTACTCCGGCGTGGAAAAGTCATCCGTCATGTGGAATCGCCGACACGTATTGCGCGCATAGCAATAAACGCACCCAACGGAACATCCTACAACGATATTCAGATTACGAATCAACGATTTGATACAAACGCTCATAGCCATATAATTTCGGGTCGGGCGAAACCTTTCGATTCCGCTGTTGCAAAGAAAGCGAGTTTTTACCGCGTACCGCATACCCGAAAATGACGCAGACATGCCATTTTGATAAATCAAAATCATATCTTTGTCCCAACCAACCCTCTGCCAGATGAAAAACACAACCTTTCCCGAGAAACTTGTCTACGTACCCTTCAGCAAGACACAATGCGGTGTGGACTTCTACATCAACACGGGCCGCAGCGACGAGATAAGCGGCGTGCTGACCGAACACAGCGCCTTCCGCACCGACTTCTTCGAGTTCTTTTTCTTTCGCAAGGGCTGCGGCACACTGTTGCTAAACACGCGGCGGATAGAGCTCCATGACGGCATGGTGCTGTTGTTGTCGCCGCACCAGCAGCAACGATGGATCACCGACGAAACCCGACTCGACTACACGTTCCTCATCTTCCGTGAAGATTTCATGCGGACGTTCCTTGTAGACAAATTCTTTGTCTACCGACTTTTATATTGCTACCAGACCGACACCCCGCCCTGCATCGACCCTGCGCGTGAGGATTTCGACGAATACATCAGGCTGCTGACAAAGATCAGGAATGAGTTGCGGCAACCGACATTCGACAGCTACAACATAATCGTATCACTCCTCTATTATCTGCTCGTAACGCTCAACCGCGCATATGCCGCCGCATACAACCTGCCCGCAGCCCTACCCAAGAACAACTATGCCTTTCGGTTCAAGTCGCTGCTCGAACAACACATAGGCGAAGTGCAACGCGTCGAGGAGTATGCCGACATGATGCAGATAAGCCGTGTGACGCTCAACCGTGCCGTCTCGGATCAGTTCGGCGTCACGGCTAACCACCTGCTCAAGCAACGTCTTCTCGAAGCGCTCAAAAACGACTTCCTGTTCGGAGGCCGCAACGTAAGCCAACTCGCAGATGACTACCGTTTCTCGGATCCGAGCCACCTGATGCGCTTCTTCAAGCAACAGACCGGAAAGACCTTCTCGGAGTACCTCGATGACTACGAGCACGGTATTTGCGAGTAGCATTAACACCACTCGAAATACGGAATTGGCCCTGCCGCACTACGGCAGGGCCAATTTCACATCGCGATCGGATTTTCGACCGTTAACGGTTCCTGTACATCTCGTCGTAATACTTCTCGTACTCGCCCGAGGTGATGTTATCCATCCATGCCTGATTGTCCAGATACCACCGTACCGTCTTCTCGATGCCCTCCTCGAACTGCAGGCTCGGCTCCCACCCCAGCTCCCGCTGCAGCTTCGACGAGTCGATCGCATAGCGCAGGTCGTGCCCCGCGCGGTCCGTAACGTACGTTATAAGATGCTCGCTCGCCCCCTCCGCATTGCCCAGCAGGCGGTCTACCGTACGGATAATCACCTTTATAAGGTCGATGTTCTTCCACTCGTTGAAACCGCCGATATTGTACGTGTCGGCCACACTTCCCTTATGGAATATGAGGTCGATGGCCCGCGCATGGTCCTCCACGTAGAGCCAGTCGCGCACATTCTCTCCCCTGCCGTAGACGGGAAGCGGACGCCCGTGCCGGATGTTGTTTATGAAGAGCGGGATCAGCTTCTCGGGGAACTGGTACGGCCCGTAGTTGTTCGAACAGTTGGTCAC
>CALUIK010000004.1 GCA_944320685.1 uncultured Alistipes sp. | reverse complement strand
CACAATGAGGACATCGTATTTTTCGTTTTTTTGACATAAAAATAGAGATTAGTAGAAACCCGTTTCTACTAATCTCTGTTTTATCCTTATAACTGCCAAATATTATGTCGGTTACATTATATGTCACCAACCATTTTTGGCATCATTACCGTTTCATTTATGACGGGTACATATTCGGTACATATAAACGGGAATACAGAAAGGGCAAAGCGGCCTGCGATATTCTTCTGTTGCAAGCCGATTAGGCGCGAATAATGATAAACCGCACAACGAGAGCGAGGAGAGGGGGTCGCGAAATGCGCCCCCCCCTCAACGATAAGATAATTTCACGAAATGAATTGCCGCCCATCTCGCGTAACGGCTCGGGGCATACTTCCCAAATACGACATAAAGCCCCGCAAAATTCGGTGTTTTCCCTTTGGGATTTGTTCGCTTTTGCAATATTTTGCAGGTGCTGCCGTGCATAAGGAGTTCCCACTACGGGCCCCCCTGCCGCATCAATCGCGAAACCGACGCCCGAAGAACTTTGCGAACTCGTGTTTGTCGATATTGCCCGCTTCATCGGTTATGATGTCTACCACGCGGGCGAGTATGCCTCGGACGAGTTCAGACATTTTAACACCGGCATCATCGCATATGTGGGTTAGCTGGTTTGCGGTGAACGGATCGAGCCGTACCGAAAGTTTGTCGCGTGCATCCATTGTTTGCTGTTGTTTGCTATTGCCCCAAATATACGACATATCGCGGAATATGCCTCGGGGCTTTTGGCTTTTTTGAAAAAAATGCCGTGCGTGTAGACATAGGCAGCTGCGAGGTTTCATGGGGTGAAACCGATAAAATTTCACCCCCTTACCCCTCTCTATACCGCCCCCCCTTACCCCCTCGCCGCTGTGGGGCTGCTGTGCCGTGCGCTTCCTGCTGTCGGTCGTCTTATCGTCAAGCTGGCGGCAGTGGAGGGCGTCGCAGTACTGCCCCGTGGCTGTGGCTGGGCGGTGCTGTGGCCTCACCCGTGCCGCCTGCCGTATCCGTTGCGGGCTGGTTGCTCTGTATTCACGTGGTGGGCATCAATGTGCCCCGCCTCACTGTCGCCCGCTGTAATGCTGGGGCGCATATAGGGGCTATTTTTCGATTGTTTTTTGCCGTTTTTCGGTTGTCTTTCTCGCATTTTGAGCGTTTTTTTGCCAGAAAGTGCGAATTTCCGCGCATTTTCAGCGTCAAAACACGGCATTTTGCCGACATAATCGCGGAGCCGCTGCGCGCGGCGGGCGGTTAACCTCAACGGCCCGCGGTGATATTTAACATAATATTGTATTGCCGAAACGAATGCGCCGAATACGACAAAGGGGCGGTGTCTGCCGCCCCTCGTATCATCCATAACTCCGCCGCGCCTCAACGCGGCGCATATCATTCGCGGAGGCGTCCACGCCGTCCCGACGGACGCGCAAGGCCTTTGCGTGCATGGCGTTGAGGTTCGGCCATACCGTCCGCGAGTGCCCAAAGCCGGCCCGCCAGCTCTTTAGCCTGCGCGGGGGTAAAATGCAGCGTCGCGCAATCGCCGCCGTGCAGGAAATCGGTATCATATTCGAGGCAGTCGGGAACGTACATAATTATCTCGTCGTCGCCTCGGCGTTCGCCCGCGCTGTCCGTTATCGTTGTCGTGCATCTGTCGAGCATTACCCCGACGCCCATAATGTTTGAAATCTTAAATGCGTTCATAGTTTTTTTGTTTGAATATGTTTTTTGAATCCTGTGCAGGTGTTTTTTCTCGGGCTTGTCCTGCTTCTCCGATCCTTACCCGACTTCGCAGTGCTACCGATTATGGCGGTCGAAATATTCGCATCCTCATAAATGCGCCTTTATTTTCGTTTCCCATTGCTTCGGGAGAGGTTATCATCTGCGGGGAGATGTGCCGCCAAATCGGCGGAAATCGAGCCGCACGGGCCGCAAACGGTTCGGGGTGACATACACCAGCATCATACCCCGCAAAAGTCCGTGCCGTGATGGGGGTACGGCCTCTTAAAACGGTTCGGGGTGTGCGTCGCTTCCCTGCATTGCTGCATCCGTGTGGCCGTAGTCGGTTATCCTCGTCAAGCTCTCGTTATGGCGGAATAGGGTAAAGCCTGTACCGCCCTCTCGGTTCTTAGCTATGATAAGACGGCCCGCTCCTGCGCTACTTATCTGACCAAATCGGCCCGCATCGAAAGTCTCCACTCCGTACACGGCGGGGCGGTCTATGAATATCACCATATCGGCATCCTGTTCTATGGCTCCCGATTCCCGCAAGTCGGATAGCAACGGTGTCCTGTCGGCTCGCTCCTCAACTTTGCGAGACAGTTGCGCGAGCAACACCACGGGCACGTCCAGTTCTTTTGCGAGCAGTTTTGCCGCGCGGCTCATCTTGGCCACCTCCCGTTCCCTGTTGCCCCGTCTGTCGTCGCCGCCGTCCAGCAGTTGCAGATAGTCGATAATGACCATACCGCAATTACCTTTCCGATGCATTGCCCGACACTGCGAGCGTATGTCCTCCATAGAGACGGCCGACGCATCCGATATGTGTACGGGAAGCCGCCGCAGTTCCGCCGCGCCTCGCTCCAGCCGTCCCCAGTCATCCGCTGTGACGTCACCCGAGCGGAACGCCCCCGAGCTTATTCCCGACGCCCCGACGAGTATACGGCCTGCGATCTGCGTGCTTGGCATCTCCAAAGAAAAGATGCATACAGGAGTACCCGATACCGCCGCCGAACGGGCGAACGTCAGGGCGGTCGCCGTCTTGCCCATTGCGGGCCGTGCCGCGAGGACTACGAGCTGGCCGCCCTGCCAACCGCCCGTAATGCGGTCGAGTGTGTGCAGCCCCGAGGGAATGCCGACGCACTCGCCCCGCCGTTGTGCCTGTTGCCGTCGTTCGAGTTCTCGCAATGTCTCTCCGATCACATCGCCGATAGGACGCATCGCAGCACAGCGCGCAGCCACGCCCGCTATCTCGTCCAGCCGTGCGGCCGCCCATTCCGCAACCTCGTCGCCCTGCCTTGCTCGTGCCGCAAGTTCTGCCCCAAATGTTACCATATCCCGCCGTACCGCCATATCGGCCAGCTGTCGAGCGTGGTTCTTGACCTCAACGCCCGTGCCTATCGATTCCGTGAGCGAGGCGACATAATCGGGTTTTATGCCTATGCGCCGTGCCTGTACGGTTATCGTCGTGAGGTCTGCGGCGGTGCCCTCGTCGTCGGCATCGCACATCAGCCCGTACAAGGCGGCGTGATGCTCGTTGTAGAATGCGGCGGGCCGTATGATTCCCCGAACGTCTGCGACATATCGTGGTTCGAGGAGAAGCGCACCTAAAACGGCCCGCTCCAGCGCATCGTCGTGCGTCAAATAGCCGTCAGCACAAAGCGGCGTATCTCGGTTTGATCTCATAGCTTCCATCGGTTTGCGGTTTGGTCGTAGTGAACTCTTTTTGGCGGCGGTTCCAATTACGCACGGCGGCTTTCCAATCTTTCATCGGGTTTTTACCGGCCCGCCAGCCGTTGGCCGTGTAGTAGTCCATAAACTCCTCGGGGTTTACGTTCGTCAATCCTTGTTCGGAAATATACGCACGCAGCTCTCCGAGCAATGGAGCAACAAACGCCCCGCGTTTGGCTGCGACCTTGCGCGGCTTGTCCGCGCTTTCTTTGCATACGTTAGTATGTTTCTTTATATATTCTCCTTTACTTTGCTTTACTTTACTGTTATAAGGTTGTAATAACGTGGTTATAGCTTGGCTATTCTCGGACGCTTCATGCCTGCTTCGCCACCGCTCCGCCATACCTCGTCGTCCTGCTTCAGAAAGCCGTTTGCGGCGGTCGTCGATAACTTGCATACGAGCGGTTAAGCCGTTGGAAAAAAATATCCTGTCGTCAACGATACTGAACAGTCCGAAGTCGAACACGACGTGTCGCAATTTTTCGGGGTCGGCATTGTATTTACGCGCAATTATCGGAATATTTGCGACGGGGTACGTATAATCGGGTTGCGCGCGCAGCACCTCCAGCAATGCCCAGAACATCCCGTAGCCCTCCATCCCCATTTCCCATATAAGCCTCTCGCACTTGGGATCGTCTTTGGCGTTATATTCATGGGGAAAATAGAATGTATCGCGTTTATTCATGGCTTGTCTCCTTTCTCAAAAAGTATCGTTTATATCGGGCGTTCTTGCCGTTTACCCATTCATCACATACCGCTATGCCCGCGGCGCGCAAATCCCGTATCACGCCGCCAGCGTGGCACAGATACCCGTCAAGGGCGAGAACGAGTTGCCCCGTAGTATATCGGCCTCCACGTGCGAGGACATCATAAACGCGCTTCTGCATCGGTGGAAGTCTCTGCACGATTTCGGGGGTGCTCATCCCCGAGTACTTTTTGGGGGTGCGCCGCGCTTTTCCCGTTACGGCTTGTTGAGGCGAATAATTTTCATTACCTTTGTTCTGCCTCATTGTTGACGCCGTGGCGTGCTCCTTGCGAGCCGCTGCGGCGGTTCTTCTTGGCGGCTTTACCGCCTCGCTCTTTCTCGCTTTCATACCTTGGCTGTTTTATGAATTACACAATTAGCCAACCTCGCGGCGGCGTTGGCTCGGCGGGCGGCCCGCGTTGTCGGTGTCGAGGTCTGGCCCGCCACCCATTCGGCCAGCTCCTTGCGCGAGAATATCAGACGGCGCCCCACCTTGCGGCACGGGATCGTGCCCGTGCTTATGCGTCCGTACAGACTTTTGACGGTGGTTATGTATCCCAGCTCCCGCAGGTATTCGACGGCCGCGGGTAATGAAAGGTTGTCGAATCTGCATACATTCTCCACGTGGCGCGGGTCTGCCGTTCCCGCTTTCTTTATTGCCGTCCCGACTTCCTCCGCAATGATCATTCGTAATTCATCGGGGTCGATTAGTGTTAACTTGCTCATAAGATAAATTGTTTAATGTGTTATGCCCTTGTACCTCGGGCGTTGCCGATCATCGACAATGCAAAGTTCTACATTTTGTATAGTGCGGGGGTTAAAATTACCCCCGCAATCACCCCCGCAATTTTTTGCCACATTTTTGACGTTGTACGTATGTCTGCCTCCGATTTACCCCGAAAATACCCCCGCAATTTTTATCACTATCTACGAGTGTCAAAAAAATGTCACAACTTCGTTTTTTGATACCTCAACAACCGTTACACCCCGTCCGCGCTGCTTATTCGGCCGACATCCTGCGCCCTCCAGCCTGCCCCGATAAGGTCACCGAGGCGGCCCCATTGAGGTTGACCGCCTGCCGCGCAGCGGCTTGGGGGCTGTTGTCGCCTCAACGGCTTTTGCCATATGCCGACGAGGGGGAATTTTCCTCCGTTTAGATATCCCAATTTTGGGGTATGTAAATCCGAGACGACCCCAGCCATGGTATAACTATTTCGGTACATCTACCCGCACAGCAGCTGCAGGACGTCGCGCAGATAGTCGAGCCGCCGCCCGTCGGCGCCCCACACATCGGATATGTGTATGCGCCGCGCCACCACCCCGCGGCTGGGCGGTGCATCATCCTCGGCACAGCAGTACACGAAAATTATGTGTCCCTTGCGCACTATCTCGATACCGTCGCCGCCGCCAGCGGCACGCCGCCGTATCTGCATAGCGATCGCCCACACGTCGGCGGCCGACAACTCCCGCGCCCTTGTCGTTCTTCTCATACGCTTGCATGGTTTTATATGGGGCATACGCCGTTCGGTTCTTCATATTCGGTTGGGTCGGGGTCGGGGCCGTGCCCGTCGCCGCCCTGTGCCTCGGCTGCGGCGGCGTGGCGTCTCGTGCAGCTCTTGCACCGCACCACCTCCACAACAGCCATACAGTCGTCGAGGGCAAGAACGCCGTACCGTCGGTTCCCTTGTCCTATACTGTCGCATTCGCACAGCGTCCGCACGCGGTAGCATTTCAATCCTGCGGCCTCCATAGTACACATAGCGTCCGTTAGGTCGCATCTTCTGTTTACGTAAATTCGTTTCATGGTTTTTTCTTGTTATCGGTTCAATAGGCAGATAACCGCCCCGCGGCGGGGTCGGTCGGGTATGGGCGCGAGCACCGTTTGCCCCTCGTCTGCAAAAGAACGGATTTCCGTTCTTTGGAAATTCCCGTCGGGAAGCCGGTACACCCATAAAATCGGGCTGGGGTACTCACTGGGGGAAAAATTTCCCTCAATGGGTTACCCGTACGGCGGGGTTTCAGGGCTTTCCTGTCGGGGCAAACAGTGTGCGCCAAAGAGGGGATAAGGCGCATAAGCGGGGTGGGGTTGTTAGTATCCACCCCACGCGCCTGTCGGGTCAGTCCCGCGTGTCTATCTCCAGCACTCGGCACGTCTCGCGGTTATACACGAGAAATTCGCCATCCTCGATCCACTCGCGGAGAACATAAAGCCCTTGCGGCATATACGCGGCGTGAAGTCGCGCAACGGCCTCCGTGGGATACAACCCCACGCGCCGCCCGTCTTGCAACACTTCGTAAATCATAGCTCCGTATGGTTGTCCAAATCGTTTATATACTCCTCAACAGATATTACAAATAACTTCATTGCCTCGTTATGTAATTTCGATAACGCCTCCGTGAAGCCCTCGTTTATGCGGTCTACGGATTCGGGATGGTATATTAACCCTGTAATATCGGTTACTTCTCCGTATAGATCGGATAACTTTAGATAAATACCGAGATAACGGCGTGATGCCTCGCTCAAACGCACGTTTTTAAGATCATCGATTGTCATAGCCCCCATCGATTATAGTTTGCATGATTCTTTTTCGGGCGAACATATCGCCCCGAGGATTCGATCTCCGGCCCCGAGAACTTCCGCGGCAGTGAGAGGTGGATTGAGGATTGTCTTTGCCCCGTCAGATACGGTGGTGGCATCGGGCACGATCGTGCCCTGTTTCTTGGTGTGTGGCATCGCTTGTAATTTTTTAGGAATAAAAAAGCCCTTGTTACGTGCTCCTACGGTCTACAAGCTGACCGCTCGGGCATTACTGCTACCGAACACGACAAGGGCAAATAAATTTCACGTATGGGTACAAAAAACGCCGAATATATCGGCGGCATTCGTACCGCTTGTAATTTTTAGGATATTGCAAATATAGCGTCTTTTGTTGAATCCGCAAAATACATTCACTTTTTTTGTGGACACATCGAAACAAAGCATTATATTTGCACTTGGTAACAATACGGTACAATGTTCATAGAGTTCGACAAGGAATATTTGCGGGAGCTGTTCGAGCAGGGACACACAAGCGACAAGAAGCACCGCTACCAGCCCGAAGTGATACGGGGATATTACAAGTGCGTTATGTTGCTGAAACGGTCGGAAACCGTGGAGGGGTTATACCGTATCCACTCCTTAAATTACGAGGCTCTGCAAGGCGATAAGACGGGTATATCCTCTGTGAGGATCAACCGCAAATACCGTCTCGAATTTACCGTAAGGGAGGTAATGAACGAACAAATAATAACCGTGTGCCGATTGTTGGATATTAGCAACCATTACAAGCGATAGCGATAGCGATATGGATACGACGAAAAGAATTTACGCACCACATGAATTGATATGCGCCGAACCGATACACCCGGGTGAAATACTCAAAGACGAATTGCAGGCCCGCGGCATATCGCAACGGAAATTCGCCGGTATTATCGGAATGCCTTATACAGCGTTTAACGAAATTATCAACGGACACCGACCGATTACGACCGATACGGCATTGAAAATCGAGGCGGCAACGGGAATAAATGCTAATTTGTGGATAGGCTTACAATCCGATTACAATATGCAGACCGCCCGCCGCGATACGGGTTTGTCGGCCATATTGGAACGCATACGCAAGGCGGCCGCCGTACTGTAAATCCCAATCGGCCGATGCGGTCATTTCAAATAAGGACACCCCGAAATGAATTTCCGAGGCGGCCCCGTTGAGGTTGACCGCCTGCCGCGCGTAGCGGCTCGGGGCGGTTGTTGCCTCAACGGCTTGCCCGCCGTATTATATGGATATAGTTACAAAGAGCACGAAAAAGTGCGGGTATATATAACTACCCGCACTATTTGCCATTTGTTGATTGCTATTTGAACGGTTCGAATAAACCCGCTATTATCTGGGCATCCTCGGCATTTAATTCATATGGAAAATTTTTATACATATCGACGTTTCGGATTTTTGCGGCTGGGTTGCCTCCTATTGCGGCATTAATTAATCGGGCTATATCAGTTTTGTCGTATTGGGCGAGTGTTACGCCTCCCCGTTTCATTAATTCATACACAATATGCGCACGAACTCGCACGGGCAACATCTCGCCTCTCTTTTGGGTCGGCAAAGCGTCAGCACCTCCAGCCCGTCCCGATTTCGTGGGTATAGTCCCGAATATAGAATGCAGCAGCGCGGAATCGAACCCCCGCCCGTCGAAAATGTCATATATATTGAGTTCGTGCAGGCTGGCCGTGTCGCACAAATCGACCGAAACCCGTACTATCGTGTCGTAGATAGATTCTATACAATAATCGCGAAAATTATTGTCCAGATCGACCATATCAAGTCGTGCGGATATTCGCGCCCGCAATGCCTCCTTTGTCGTGATCGGGCGGTTTGTCTCGGTATCGTACCCGTAAACCCGAAAAACCTCCGACACCATACGCCCCAAACTTGCACGTATTCCGTCGCTCGGGGTGGTGCAGCTCCATGTATCCAAAAAATAGGAGAAGTCACACCAGCCGTTTAACGGTGTTGCAACCAGCGGCGGGCACCCTACACACGAAAATATAAATCGCTCTATCCAGCTGTCCGACAAGTCGCACCCGTTTATATCGCGGCACCATTGCAAAGCCTCGCTTAAATTATCCATAACAAAGACTAAAATTTTGTCAGTAGTTCCGCATTCTTCTGCCTTTCGTCCCGCTCGAAGCTGGCGAGATAGGTCTCGGTCGTTTTCAAATCTTGGTGCCCCAGCGATTCGGATATGTAGGCAATATTCGCCCCTGCCCGCTTTAGCACAGTGGCGAATGAATGGCGGGCCGTATATGTCGATATATGATCTATGCCCAACGCCTCGGCCACGTCGGCCATACGCCGATTAATGGCCCGTGTGAAAAACTGCGTTTTCATCTTGCGTTCGGCGGCTGTCTCCTTGCCGGTAAGTACGGGGAATATAAACGTATCAGAGGCATCTCTCGGTTGCCCCCGCCGCTCTATTATTCGCCGCATAGGGTCGGTTATCGTTACCCGTATCTCCCTTACCGTCTTTGTCGTCCGAGCCGTTTTTTGCCGCACGAAACGTATCTCTCCGTCCACAATATCCGAGTATCGAAGCCGCACTACATCCGCAACGTTGATCCCGTTGCATAGGTACAGAAACAGCCAATAATCGCGATACTTGGCCGTGGTGTCTGTCCCGTCATCGTACCGTGCGATCTTTCCTATCTGCTCCAGCGTAAGGGCCATTTTGCGCCCCTCGCCCTCCTGTATCTCGTAGCGGCCACGACCGAACGGATATTGCGCTTCTTTTAACACCCCCTCGCGGCGGGCTATATTAAGCACCGCCCGCAACGTCCGCAAGTGTATCGCTATTGTCGTTTGTTTCTTCCCCTCATCGCGTAAGTGCTCTGCGTACCGTTCAACCCACCCGACATTGATTGCCGACAGTGAAATATGCTCCCCTGCGAAGCGCTCAACGCCTTTCAGCACGCCAACGTAACAAAGCATATTGCCGATGCGGCCAGTCGTCCGTAAATCCTCGATTCGCGCCTTGAATATCGTATTAAGATCGCCACCCGATGCAGTCTTTAGCCGCCGATTGAGGGCGTCAATAGAGAATGCCCCCGCCGTCGTCAGCTCCTGCACGATGTCTCGCACAATATTGTACGAGCTTTCTATATCCTGCCTCACATCGATAGCCGCACGGGACTTTGACGTGGCCATTCGTTCCCACTCCTCGCGCGTCATTACTTTTCCCGTCGAAAAATACACCCGCCGACCGGCATAATTTACGCGAATACGCACGGGGCTTTTCCCATCGGCTCGGCGGTGGCCCGTATCGAGTACGGCGGCAACGGTAACTCCGTCTTTTGTGTAGGCATAATTCATCAGCGCGGCATTTCGTTTTTCTGTCTTTTGGTGGTGCAACCCCGGTACAGATTCGGTACACAAATATACGGAATGTATCGAAATCACGCAAAAGCGAGCAAAAAGTCAAAGCAGTGCTTTTTACTGAAATCCAAGTATTTCGGGAATTGCACTAAACAGATTTAAATAGCTGAAAATCACCATTTTAAGCCTTACAGGCAGAGGGTCGGGGGTTCGAATCCCTCAGCTCCCACTAACTGCCGAAAGCCTTTCAGTTACCTGAAAGGCTTTTCTATTTCAAGACACACCTCTTCCTCATATTCGCGGGACCAACCTCCGAAGATTCCATAATCCCGCTCCCCTCCCCGCTACTGCCGCGATGCCGCGCTCCTCCGCCTCGGCGACTTTGAGCAGAAGACACGACAGACGATACCCCGCACGACGAAAGGGAACAAGACAACGACTGCGACATGCACGCACGTAGATACTCACGGCAAGAAACGGCATAAGGCCCCTCCCTGCCAAAGCCCGAATACACCTGCACGCAACAGAGGACCCCCGCTTTCGGCGGGGGTCCTCTGATGTTGGGCTACCAAGATTCGAACTTGGAATGACAGGACCAGAATCTGTAGTGTTACCATTACACCATAGCCCAATTATGTTCTTGCCTTAAAGACGATGCAAAAGTAGAACATAATTTTTTATCTGCAAAGAAAAATCGAGTATTTTTTATCCTGCGCCGCCTCGGCGTCCAAAAATAACGTTCCCGATCTCCATCCGGCAGCGCCCCTGCCAGCCCCATGCCCCTCTCCGCCTGCAAAAAAAAGAGCAGCGCCGCAAAATGCCGCGCGGATGCCATTTTTCGCACAGGGTTTGCGTATATTGGGATAATACAGGATACGTCTCGGCAAAGCCCAATCCGAAAACCTGCGTTTCCGATTTGTCTCTGCGCTCGACTTTGCGTATATTTGTGTCCGTATCTACCGACTTGACATATGCCATTCCCCACAAGGACAGCCGTATGGGCACCATTGTGCCTTCCCCCCGACAACAGCCTGCCGGCACCGCCCGTTGCGGCGGAACCGCCGACGGGCGTGCCGTACTGATTGTCCGCCCGCTGCTGTGGGACGACGGCGGCTGGCCCTACACTGAACGCAACCCATAGCGACCGAGATCATAAACCCGAAAAAAGATACCCGATGACCCGAAACGAACAACAACCGCGAATCGTGTGGATAGACCTGCTGCGCCTCGTCGCCCTGCTGATGGTAATCTCGGCGCACTATGTCGATATCTACAACGTAACACCCGATGTGGAGGCCACCGACAGCCGCTGGGGCGCCATCATCGGCTCACTCATGCGGCCGAGCGTCCCGCTTTTCGCCATGATGACGGGACTGCTCCTGCTGCCTGTACGGCAGGCCGCAGGCGCATTCTACCGCAAACGCATCCCGCGCGTGCTCATACCCATGCTGCTGTGGTCGGCCATCTACTGCCTCTCGCCGTGGCTCATAGGCGTGCTGGGCGGCGGAGCTGATGTAGTCTCGACGTTCTTCCCGATGGAACAGGCGCCGTCGCAATCACTCGGCGACGCCCTGCGCAACGTAGCGGCAATACCGTTCACATTCAACAACTACACCACCCACATGTGGTACATATACATGCTCATAGGGCTCTATTTCGTCATGCCCTTCATGTCGGCATGGATCGAAAAGAAGGACCGCACCATGACGCGCACGTTCGTCATACTGTGGGGCTGTTCGCTGCTGCTGCCATACCTGCGCTACGCCGTGGCTCCCTACATCTTCGGCGAGTGCGCATGGAACGACTTCGGCACCCTGTACTGTTTCGCCGGCTTCTCGGGATACCTGCTTTTGGGACACCTGCTCAAGAACGGCAACCCGCTCAAGACGCGTCAGGTCCTGCTGCTCGCACTGCTCCTCTTCGCCTCGGGGTATGCCATAACGTACACGGGATTCCGCTCCATGTCGGCACAATACAGCTACGACGAACACCCCGAGCTCCTCGAGATGTTCTGGCAGTTCTGCTCGCCAAACGTCGTCATAATGGCCATAGCCCTATTCATCGCCGTACAGAGGGCCGAGATACGCTCGCCCCGAGCACAACGCCTGCTGTCCGATATTTCGCGGTGCAGTTTCGGCGCCTACCTGATGCACTACCTGCTCATAGGCCCCGCCGTACTGCTGCTCGCGCCGCTGCACCTGCCAACGCCGCTGCATGTACTCTGCGCTGTGGTCATCGTCTTCGCCGCATGCTGGGCCATAACACATGCGATATACGCGCTCTTCCCCCGTGCAGCGCGATACATCGTGGGATAAGACGACAAAGCTCAGGTCTCGCTTTTTTTGCTAATTTTACACCCGAAATACTCTCCGACGAATGGGAAACAAGATAAACGACCCGATAGCCCGCCTGATGGGGCTGCGATACAAATCGCACCCGTGGCACGGTATCGAGGTGGGCTGTGCCACCCCCGAAATAGTGACGGCATTCATCGAAATGGTACCCACCGATACGGTCAAATACGAACTCGACAAGGTCAGCGGCTACATCCGCATCGACCGCCCGCAGAAATACTCCACCGTGGTGCCGGCGCTCTACGGCTTCATCCCGCAGAGTTTCTGCGGCGACTCGGTGGCTAAGTTCTGCATGGAGCGCTGCGACCGCAGCGACATCCTCGGCGACGGCGACCCGCTCGACGTCTGCGTCCTGACGGAACGCCCCATATCGCATGGCGACATTATTGCAAGCGTAAAGCCCATAGGCGGCTTCCGCATGATCGACGGCAACGAGGCCGACGACAAGATCATCGCCGTGCTGCACAACGACGCCACATACCGCGGCTACGGCGACATCACCGAACTGCCGCACACAGTGGTCGAGCGACTGAAGCACTATTTCCTTACCTACAAGGATATGCCGGCGTCGGACGAGCCTGCGGGCAACAGAAGCGTCGAGATAGTCTCGACCTACGGCCGTGAGGAGGCATACGAGGTGATCAATCGCTCGCTGGAGGATTACAAGAGCCATTTCGAGTCGCTGGAGGAGATCCTGCGGCACGTATGACATAATTATGTAAAGAATAGCCATGGAATCACTGAAAGAGTTATACAAGGTAGGCAACGGCCCATCGAGCAGCCATACGATGGGGCCGAAAAAGGCGGCGGAGAGCTTTCTCGCCCGCGGCAACGATGCCGATTCGTTCCGCGTGACGCTCTACGGTTCGCTCGCCGCTACGGGCAAGGGTCACCTTACCGATGCGGCGATATGCTCCGTGCTGGAGAAGACGGCGCCGACCCAGATCGTATGGAAGCCGGACGTGGTGCTTGACTTCCACGCCAACGGCATGATGTTCGAGGCCATAAAGGCCGGCAAGGTGATAGACGGCTGGACGGTCTTCAGCGTGGGCGGCGGCACCATAGCCAGCCCCGAGATGCCGCACATAGCGGACAACACGGTCTACCCGCTCAACACCATCGAGGAGATCCTCGCATGGGCCGACCGTGAGGGCAAGACCTTCTGGGAGTATGTTCAGGATTACGACGAACCCGACATATGGGACTATCTCGACCACATATGGCAGGAGATGTGTAACACGATCGACCGCGGTCTGAACAACGACGGCGTATTGCCCGGCGGCCTGAAGGTGGCACGCAAGGCCTGCACATACTGGGTCAAGGCCAAGGAGTACGGCGATAATGTCAGCTACCGCTCGAAACTCTACGCCTACGCCCTTGCAACATCCGAGGAGAACGCCTCGGGCGGGCAGGTGGTGACGGCCCCCACATGCGGTTCGAGCGGCGTCATGCCTGCCGTGCTTTACCACCTTGCCTCCATAAACGACTACCGCCGCATACGCATACTGCGGGCACTGGCTACGGCCGGCATCTTCGGCAACGTCGTCAAGTGCAACGCCTCGATCTCGGGCGCCGAGGTCGGATGTCAGGGCGAGATAGGCGTGGCGTGTGCCATGGCTGCGGCCGCGGCGTGCCAGCTCATGGGCGGCACCCCCACGCAGATAGAGTATGCCGCCGAGATGGCGCTCGAACACCATCTTGGACTGACGTGCGATCCCGTCTGCGGCCTCGTGCAGATACCGTGCATCGAACGCAATGCCGTAGCCGCAGCCCGCGCCATCGACTCGGCCACCTACGCCATCCTCTCCGACGGCAAGCACCGCGTGGCGTTCGACCGCGTGGTCGACGTGATGAAGGAGACAGGCCACAATCTGCCCAGCCTCTATCGCGAGACCTCCGGCGGCGGCTTGGCCAAGCATTACAAGATGCAGTAACGCCTGCAGAGAAACAGAACGGAGATGCGTGCCGGACAAATTGCGGCACGCATCTCCGTTTTCATGGCCGCCGCCGGCCACATGCACAGCGGCAATGCCGGAATCGGCCAGAACCTGCGTTTCATATTTGCAATATTTAGAGTTGTATCATACTCAAACCCCATCTTACAGCCACCCTTCTTGCAATGGCCTCCCCCCGCGTACAAATATATTGCAAAAGACATATAGCTGCCAAAGTATATTTTCCCGACATAGGGAATATGAACACTATCGCGATATTTCGTAATATGGCATAATTTTTTATGCTATTGTCAAGGATTTTTTCGTAAATTTGTATTTGATAAGACTTATTACAAACTAACCTGCAAAAAATTATGAACCGTATCTTTCAACTTCTGACCGTGTGCCTGATGGTTGCCGTCGCACACCCCGCCGAGGCGCAACTGGTCACCGGAAAGCGTGGTTCCGACGACTTCCAGATAGGCGTCGCCGGCTACACCTATCGCAGTTTCACCATCGATCAGACGCTCGAATATCTCCAGAGCTTGGGTGTCAAGTATCTGTCGGTGAAGGATTTCTGGCTTCCGCTCGACTCCACTAAAGAGGAGATGGACGCCTTCAAGGCCAAATGTGCGAAATACGGAGTCGAGGGCTATATTCTCGGCCCGATATACATGAACAGCGAGGCCGAGGTCGACCGCGCTTTCGCCTATGCCGAGCGTTACGGTTCGGACATGTTCATCGGTGTACCCAAGTACGAGCTGCTGGACTACACCATAAAGAAGGTGGCCGAGACCGGCATCAAGGTAGCCATCCACACCCATGGACCCGACGGGGCCCCGTTCCCCAACATCCAGAAGGTCGTCGAGATGGTCAAGGACCCATCGCTGGGCGTAGGTTGCTGCATGGACCTCGGGCACTCGGTCCGTATGGGCGAGGACATCGTAAAGGATATCAAGAGATACAAGGACTGGATCTACGACATCCACATCAAGGATGAGAGCGAGGCCTCGAAGAAGGGCCAGACTTGGGAGATGGGACGCGGCGTCATGGATTTCAAGCCCATCGTCGAGGCCCTGCGCAAGATCAAGTACTCGGGCAAGGTATCGCTCGAGTTCGAGAAGAACGGCAAGAACCCCCACCCGGGTGTAGCCGAGTCGATCGGCTACCTGCGCGGCGTATGCGACGCAACGAAATAGCCAAGCCGCATCACGGCATCACGGCGGCCCCGTTATTTTGCGGGGCCGCCGCTTTTTGCATCCGGCGGCATGGCGGCATATCATCCGCGCCGCCCACTAAGCAGCAGGCGCGATACGATGCCCGCACGGCACGAAATTCGCTCCGCAGAGGCGAAGTGTGGCCTTTTTGTGCTATCTTTGTGTATGGGTGCCCAGACGACACGAAACACCCGAAGCACATTGGTTGCGACAAACTCAAAACACGATACTATGTCAACGGTTTACAGATTCCGCATGCTCAGCGATGAAAACGACAACTTCGTCCGCGACATCGAGGTTCCGGCCGATGCCTCGCTGCTCGACATGCACGATTTCATCATACGGATGTTGGGGTACGACCCCTGCATAACCTCCTTCTTCACCGCCGATGGAGAGTGGCAGCCGCTGCGGGAGTACACCTCTATGGATATGGGCATGGAGACCGACGGCGGGCACCCCATGCCGAGCGCCCCGATGGCCGGCACGACGATAGCCGAAGTGGCGGGCAACGAGCACGACCGCCTGATATACCTGTTCGACAACCTCAACCAGCGGGCGTATTATCTGGAGATGATCGAGCAAAAGTCCCCGCAAAAGGGGATGACCTATCCGCGCGTGCAGTTCGAGCACTCGCCCGCGCCCGACCAGTACGACCCCGAAGCCAACGAACAGAGCGGCTCGATCTTCGACGAGATGATGGGCGACTACAACGACTTCGATGGCGACGACAACTACGACGACGAATATTGACGCCATGGCCGCCGGCAAAACTCTCATCGTGATCGTCGGCCCAACAGGGGCGGGCAAGACCGACCTTGCGGTGACGCTGGCCGAACACTTCGGCGCCCCCGTCCTCTCGGCCGACTCGCGTCAGATATACAGCGGTCTGCCCATAGGCACGGCACAGCCCGACGCCGAACAGCTGCGCCGTGCCGAACACCACTTCATCGCCACGCACCACATAGAAGAGGATTTCAACTGCGGCGCCTACGAGCAGGCGGCCCTCGCGCTGCTCGACAGGCTCTTCACGCAACACGATACGGTCATCGCCGTAGGCGGCTCGGGCCTATATGTGAAGGCCCTGTGCGACGGTCTGGACGACCTGCCCGAGGCTTCGCCAGAAATACGCGGGCAGCTTGCACAAAGACTGCGCGACGAGGGCCTCGGCCCACTCGCCGCAGAGCTCAAGCGTCTCGATCCCGCCTATTACGCACAAGCCGACACACAGAACCCCGCCCGCGTCATGCGGGCGCTGGAGGTATGCCTTGCGGCGGGACGCCCATACTCGTCACTGCGCACGGGCGCAGTACGCAAACGGCCGTTCCGCATAGTGATGATAGGTACGGAACTCGACCGCAGGGAACTGTACGACCGCATCAACCGCCGCGTGGATATGATGATGGAGGCGGGGCTCGAAGCCGAGGCGCGCGCCGTCTACCCGCAACGCAGCCTCAACTCGCTGCAAACTGTCGGTTACAGGGAACTGTTCGAATACTTCGACGGCAAGATCACGCGTGACGAGGCCGTGGAACTTATCAAGCGCAACACGCGCCGCTACGCCAAACGGCAGATGACATGGTTCCGCCGCGACGCACGCATCGCGTGGTTCCCGCCCACGCATGTGGAAGAGATACTGCGCCATATAGCGAAGCAGATGTTGTCGGATTGAAATTATTTTGCTACTTTTGTCGCGTCCGTCCCCGCAGGGGGTGTACTGCTCGAATGGTGGAATTGGTAGACACGCCGGACTTAAAATCCTGTGGCCAGCAATGGCCGTGCCGGTTCGATCCCGGCTTCGAGTACAGGCTTTAGACAAGCATATCGAAAAACGGCCTTGCATTTGAATGCAAGGCCGCTACCTTTTTTCCTGCTCATGTCATGGGAAGAAGAAAGTAGCAGAGGTTATGGGAGCCGTTCCCCGAGGCCCGCGCCGACTTTCCCGTCTGAGCGGCTGTTGGCGGGAAACAATGTTTTTTGTATCTTTGATTCCGGCAAGGCGTTATCGCAAAGCAGAATAAAGGTGCCTTTGCCGAAATACGCACCATCGTCCGACTGGGCAGAAATTCGATTTGGCTTATGACATACCGTTTAAAATCCGCCATGACGGTTGCGGCCGCAGCCATAGTGCCGTTCCTCTTTTCATGTACCGGCAGCAAGGGTTCCGACAGCGGCGAACCCGAATATGCTGGTTACCTATTCGCCTACTTCGAGGGACGGGGCGAGCCGGAAAAGCAGGAGCAGCTGCGTTTCGCCGTCAGCACCGACGCCGTCAACTGGACGGCCCTCAATGGCAACCGCCCCATAATCGCCTCCGACACCATATCTAAGAGCGGCGGCATACGCGACCCCCACATCCTGCGGGGCGAGGACGGCAAGTCATTCTATATGGTTGCGACGGACATGTTCACCGTAAAATACGGCTGGGACGAGAACCCGGGCATCGTGATGCTGCGCTCGGAGGACCTCATACATTGGACGCACGCGTACGTCGACCTTGCGGAGACATACCCCGAAAATTTCGGCGACGCGCACTGGGTATGGGCGCCGCAGACCATCTTCGACCCCGAGACCGGCAAGTACATGGTATACTTCACACTCAACCGCAAGGGCTCGGGAGGCCTCGTCACCTACTACGCCTACGCCAACGACGACTTCAACGGTTTCGAAGGCGAGCCGCAGGTGCTTTTCAGCGCCAGATACGGATCAATCGACAACGACATCATATACAAGGACGGCACGTGGCACCTTTTCTATAAGGGCAACACCAAGGACGAAGGCGGCCGCGAAGTGAAGAACGGCATACAGCAAGCCACCTCGGCGTCGCTGCACGGCCCGTGGGCCGAGGACTTCGTTTATCTTGACGCCTACGCCGGCAAGACTCCCGTCGAGGGGTCGAGCATCTTCAAACTCAACGGCGAGGAGCGTTACGTGCTGATGTACGACCTCTACACGTCGGGCCGCTACGAGTACCAGACAAGCGACGACCTCTACCGTTTCGACTCGATACCCCGTCCCTTCAACAAGGATTTCCATCCCCGCCACGGCAGCGTCATATCCATCACACGGCAGGAGATGGACGCCCTGCGGCAACGATGGGGGAAGTACGGGTTCCAAGCCACGGGCAACCCCATCATAACGCACAAACACACGGCCGACCCCGCGGCGATGGTCTCGCGCGACACGCTGTGGCTCTTCACGGGGCATGACAGTGAAGGGAACCAGAGCGGCTACAAACTCAAGGACTGGTGCGTCTTCTCGACCACCGACATGGTCAACTGGACGGAGTACCCGACACCGCTGCGCGTGGCCGACTTCGCATGGGACAGGACCGGGGCGGCATATGCGGCGCACGCGGTCGAACGGGATGGCAAATACTACTACTTCATCAGCACCAACGGTTCGGGCATAGGCGTGGCCGTGGCCGACCGTCCCGAAGGGCCCTACCGAGACGCCATAGGACACCCGCTGCTTACGAACGAGGACTGCTCCGGCGCCACTCACTCGTGGGTATGCATCGACCCCGCAGTGTTCATCGACGACGACGGGCAGGCTTGGATATTCTGGGGGAACCGGATATGCTACTGCGCCCGCCTCAAGGACAACATGACCGAGATCGAGGGCCCCATAAAACGCATCGATTTCGATGGCTTTGCCTTCACCGAGGCACCGTGGGTACACAAGTACAACGGCAGGTACTACCTCACCTACGCCACGGGCTGGCCCGAGAAGATCGCCTATGCCATGGCGGACCGCGTGGACGGCCCCTACGAATACAAGGGCATCATATCGGAGATCGCGGGCAACAGCAACACCACCCACCCATCGATAGTGGAGTACCGTGGCAAATGGTATTTCTTCACCCACAACGGCGGCCTGCCCGACGGCACAAGCTACAGCCGCTCGGTATGCATGGAACCGTTGGAATACAATGCCGACGGGACCATCCGCAAGATACACCCATCGACCGAGAGTATCTTCGTGAAGTAGCGCACACGCTGTCCTCACGAACTATTCCGCAGTGCGCAAGACTGCCTGCGGGAGATGAAAGCGGACGACGGAATCCGCAGCCCGCAGGCGAAACGGATTCCGTCGTTTCATGTTGCCGGTTCGGGCCGCCCCCCCCGCCGTGTCAATATATGCTGTTGAGTACCGCCGCCAGCCGCAGGCCCCCCTTGAGCAATTGCTCCTCAATGACGGGGGCATAACGCGCCACCTCGTCGTACGAGATGTTCGCACCGGCAGGGATCTCCTCATATATGCGGCCGCAGATCACGGCAGTCTCGGCGAACCAGTCCTCTACAGAGCCTTCGCACAGAGCCTCGCGCTCGGCCTTGGGCATGCGGTCGATCTGCTGTCTCCACTCGGTATAGCCCCATTTGTGCGCCGCCTCGACCAGATGCGTATCCCAGACGGTGTGCAGTTTGGCAGGCTCGCCGAAGAAGGTCACAGCGACGGTATTGCCGCCCAGATCGCTCTTGTGACCCGCGTGCATCGGGCAGTGCAGGTCGCCCATAAGGTGTATGAGCATACGCAAGGCAATGTTCTCCTCCTCTTGGGAGAGTCCCCCCTTGCGCAGGCGCGCGATGATGTCGTTCAGGGCGGTTACGACGTCACCCGCCTCGTTGCGGGGCATCGTCTCATAGGTATAGCCCTCGTCGACATTGGCATAGTGCCACGTACTCGTATAGGCATATTCGGGTGTATGGCTCGCATTGTCCAGCCAGTTGGCATAGTATACGGGCGAATGTCCCTCCAGCGCCGCGGTTATACGCTTTGCCGCGCGCCGTGACAGGTGGCATTCGGCCACATACGCCACAACGTCGTGGCCTTTTTGCCCCCAGCCGAAAGCCTCCGGCACGGCGCACAGCGCCACGAGGACGCACATGACAAGTCTCTTCATCGTATTCGTTCTTTTGGTTCGCCGCTATTGGTTCATCGTGGCGAGGAACTCCTCGTTGGTCTCCGTGAGCGACATCTGTTTCTGCAGGAACTCCATAGCCTCGACCGTGGTCATCTCCGAGAAATACTTGCGCAGCACCCATGTGCGGTTCATCACCTCGGGTGTGAGCAGCAGGTCCTCGCGGCGCGTACCCGACGAAATGACGTCAACGGCGGGATACACCCTCTTGTTCGAGAGGCGGCGGTCCAGCTGCAGCTCCATGTTACCCGTGCCCTTGAACTCCTCGAATATCACCTCGTCCATCTTCGAGCCGGTGTCGATCAGCGCGGTTGCTATGATCGTGAGCGAGCCCTTCTCCTCGGTGTTGCGCGCCGCGCCGAAGAAACGCTTGGGCTTGTGCAGCGCATTGGCGTCGACACCGCCCGAAAGCACCTTGCCCGAAGCGGGCTGCACCGAGTTGTAGGCACGCGCCAGACGTGTTATCGAGTCGAGGAATATCACTACATCGTGGCCGCACTCGACCATACGCTTGGCCTTCTCGAGGACCATCTCCGCAACCTTCACGTGGCGCGACGCCTGCTCGTCGAATGTCGAAGCCACGACCTCGGCCTTGACGTTGCGCGCCATCTCGGTCACCTCCTCGGGACGCTCGTCGATAAGCAGCACTATCATGTATACCTCGGGATGGTTGTCAGCTATGGCGTTTGCTATCGACTGCAGCAACATGGTCTTACCCGTCTTGGGCTGCGCCACGATAAGGCCGCGCTGGCCCTTGCCTATGGGCGAGAAGAGGTCTACCACACGGTTCGACAGGTTGTTGTGGCCTTTACCCGTAAGGTTGAACTTCTCACTCGGGAACAGCGGCGTCATATACTCGAACTGCACACGGTCGCGTATGTACTCGGGGGCAAGGCCGTTTATCTCGTTGACACGTATCAGCGGAAAATACTTCTCGCCCTCCTTCGGCGGGTGTATCGCACCGCTGATGGTATCGCCAGGCTTCAGTCCGAAGAGCTTGATCTGCGACGGCGAAACGTATATGTCGTCGGGCGAGTTGAGATAGTTGTAGTCGGCCGAACGGAGGAACCCGTATCCGTCGGGCATAACCTCCAGCACACCCTCGCCGATGATCTCACCGGCGAAATACTCTTTTTCCTTGACATCTCGGCCTGCCTCCTCGACGGCATGGCCCGTCACATGCGGGTGCTGCGGCGCCGTACGAGGCTCTGCCGCATGGGCACCCTCCTCGGCTGCTGCCGCGGCACTCTCCTCGGCCTCCTTCACGGCCTTGGGCTTGCGGCCGCGTTTCCTTGGCGCCTCTGCCGCTTCCGCAGGCGCCGGCGCCTGCTGCGGCTGCACGGCCTCCGCCGCAATACGCTCCTCGGCGGCCGCGACCGGACTCTCGGGTACGACAATGCGCACACGTTCCGGCGAACCTTCGCCCGCAGGCTTGTTCTCCTCGATACGGACGCTGTTCATGCGGGGACGGCGGCCACGCTTGCGCTGCGTCTTCGCCTCGGTATCCTGCATGCCGTCCGCAGTATCCGACGGCGCGGCGACCGCGTCATCGGACGCAGCAGCGGCCGTCTCGGCTATACGGGCGATAAGCTCTTTCTTTTTCAATGATGAATCGGTTATACCCAAAACTTTGCCTATTTCGCGCAGTTCCGCTATGGTCTTCCCGTTGAGCGCACTTAAATCTTGCATATAGAAAAATTCCGTTTATTTATAATTCGCTGATTGTAAAATAATCGAACGATTATTTTGACGACGCTGCAAAGATAGTACAAATTTTCTCTCGGGCAAGGGCGTAACGACATTTTAACCGCAAAAAACACCGCGGAACGCTTTTCTTCCTCCATGGAATACCGCATACGAAAACAAACGTGCGGCATCCCGCCGGATACCGCACGCATTCATACATGCCCCTATCTGGCATACCGGCGAGGCGGGGCGGGAAGTTCGCGAAGGAAATAGTCGAGGATGCGGCGGCACTGCCCTTCCGTAGCCTCGATTACACGGAAGCGGCCATCGGCCGCAGGGGTAAACAGCGTCACCCCCTTGTCCGTCACGCGCACCTCGCCGCGGCCGCTCAGGGAGAAACATCCCTCGGTGCCGTCAAACAGGTAGAGACATGCTATCACATCCCATGTAGGACGGTCGTACGGCATGGCCGAGTATGCCTTGTATGCCTCGGCCATAGGATGTGCGGCCGTCCAGCCGAAGTCCTCCTCGATACTGCGGCCAGGGTACTGCACCCGCTTGCCTAAAGTAAATGGTGTCAGCACGACGGGAACGGGCGTGTTGTCGAAGAAATATTGCGCCGCCGGCACGTCGTTCACGATGTTGTACTCCGGATAGTCCTCCATCTCGAACTCGCCGCCCATGACCGAGAAGAACTTGACCTTCCGCGCCACCAGATCACGCCCCGCAAGGTCGGAATAACGGTCGGGGCCGCTCTTCAGGAGCGCGGCCATGGTCGTCGAGAACCCTACGCTGACGATCACCACCGACCCGTCGGGCTGTGCCGCCAGAAGACGGCGGTACATCTCCACCGCCGGCTCGTACTTCGGCCGCTTCGACCGCGCAAAGAGAGGGTTGCCGCGCGAGTCCGTCATACGGCATACGCGCGTGGCATAGTCGTCGCATTCGGCCACGGTGACGCCGGCCACCCCGATCGGGATATGGGGATGTCCATACCAGCGGCGCATTATGTCGATAAACTCGGCGGCGCATGGGTTGTTCTTGTGCACGCTCACTCCGAGCAGGTCGATCACGCCCTGCTCGTGCTTCTTCAACAGCAGGTCAAGCGCCATCGCATCGTCGATGTCGTTCCCCATATCGGTCTCGAAAATCACCGCCTGACCCTTATCTCGGGCGGCGACGGCCGGCACGGCACACATCGCCATGAGGGCCAGCAACAGAAAAAGTCTCTTCATGAATATACAGGTTTGTTTACAGGCATACCGGATCTCGCCTACAAATATAATAAAAGTCAGGTACAGGGCAAACGGGGATAGCGTTTTGGGAATTGGCATCTGCGCGCCGCGGTCGGACGGGCCCGAACCATGTCCAACGGAATATCGGCGGCCGAAACACTCCGACCGCCGATACAGGACTGTTACGATGCGGACGTCAACAACGGAAACGCTCGCTGTAATAGATCATGCGGTCGAGCGACGAGAGCATCTCCGACGACTCCTGAAGTATGTTCAGATAGACCAACGAAACCGTCAGGTTCTCGCTGTCCTCGTTTATACGCTTGACCTGAGTATTGTACAGCGCATCCAGACGCTGCTTCACCTCGTCGCTCCGCTCGACAAGGCGGGCAATGCCCTCGCTGCCGTTTTCGAGGACGGCGGCGCCCTCGGCTATAAGCGAGCACACCTTGTTGCGTACGGGGACCAGCTCTTCGGCGCATGCCGCGGGCAGGGGTGAGAAGTTGTTGTCCACGTGCTCGCGGCACATGTCGCACAGGCGTTTGATGATATAGTGCATCTGCTCCTGCGCGTTGCTCTGCAGGTGGAACCATGTGGTCTTCTCGATGGCCGTGCGGCTATCGACACGGCGTATGCATATCGTCTCCTTGCGATGGGTCTGGCGAAGCAGTTTCTTACGGTCGTTTATCTCACGGGCTATACGCTGGAAGGCGCGGTGGTCCTCCGCAATGAAGGCGTCCGTTATGCGGCGGTACTCCTCCGACGAGTAGTTCAGCATCCCTACCGAACTGCGGCACACATGCTCCTTGACCATGGGCCACACGCCCGCAGTATCCTTCGCGTTAACGATCTCGGCAAAGAGCGTATCCTCGCTCTCGGTCTCCTTTTTACGGTTGAAAAGCACGTTGCTGCGCAAGAGCATGAAGACGACCACACCCATCGATACCACCATCACAGGCACTCCGCCGTAGTACATCAGCAGCGCCACGAAGAAGCAGGCCGTAAAGGCCGCGCCCGCGGTGATGAACCAACCGCCGATGACGGACAATACACCCGTTATGCGGAAAACGGCGCTCTCGCGGCCCCACGCACGGTCGGCCAGCGACGTACCCATTGCCACCATGAAGGTCACATAGGTCGTCGACAGGGGGAGCTTGAGCGACGTGCCAAGCGCTATGAGCAGGCTCGCCAGCAGCAGCTGCACCGACGCCCTCACCATATCGAACGCCGCGCCGTCGGTGATCACCGCCTTGTCGGAATCGAAACGGGAGTTAATCCACCTCTTCACGGGTGCCGGCGTCACGTTGGTGACGAAGGTGGCTACCGACATCGAGGTACGCACGATGCTGCGCGCCACGCCCGACGAACCGAACATCTCCTCGCCTGCGGCCTGACGCGACAGGTCGACCGAGGTCTTGATCACATTACGCGCCTTCTTCGAGGTATAGAGAGATATTATCATGATTACGCCCGCACAGAAGAGGAAGATGAACGGCGTCTTGGCAGGAGCGTTCAGCGATTCCATGAGGAAGGTGTCGCTGCCGGCGCCGTTGGCCATATAGTCGACGTATGAAGAGTATCCGGCCAAAGGCACGCCTATGAAGTTCACCAGATCGTTTCCGGCGAATGCCATCGCCAGCGCGAAGGTGCCCAGCACGACGATAACCCTGAAGACATTCACCCGCAGCCAATGCAGCACCTGCATCAGCACCGTGAAGCCTACCAGACAGCCCACCATAAGCATGCTCGCATTCTCGTGCAGCCAAGCCTTCATGTCGTCGGTCATGAGCGAAGACTCCTTCATACCCTTTATGAGCATGAAGTATATGATGGCCGTAGCGGCGATGCCGCCGAAGAGGCCGATGCTCCACTTCAGATGACGGTGATAGTCGAACGTGAAGATCAGGCGTACGATCCACTGCACCACCGAACCGAAGAAGAAGGCCACAGCGACAGAAAGGAATATGCCGAGGATCACCGACAGCGCCTTGTCCGTATTGAGCAGCATGCCGAAAGTAAGCGCATCGTCCGCCGAGGTCAGGATTTTCACTATGGCTATGGCGAATGCGCCGCCCAACAGCTCGAATACCATAGAGACGGTGGTCGAGGTCGGCAGGCCCAGCGAGTTGAATACGTCGAGTATGATCACGTCGGTCACCATTACCGCCATGCATATGCATATCACCTCCTGAAAGTAGTAGTGTTCGGGGCTGAAGATGCCGTTACGCGCGATCTCCATCATTCCGTTACTAACGGCCGCACCGAACATCACGCCCACGGCCGCCACGGCGAAGATGTATTTTACGTTTGCGGCCTTAGCCCCGACGGCCGGGCCGAGAAAGTTTACGGCATCGTTGCTCACACCCACCATCAGGTCGAACACGGCCAAAATAAAAAGAAAGACGATGATTCCGAAGTAAACTATTTCCATATATTCAAATTATATATTATTTCAAATCCTGCATACGCCTCTTTCCCGTCGGCCGGCATGCTGCCGGAACGGCCACGCACAAGCCGTCACTCCCCATCGGCGGACTGAAGGCTGTAGCTCTTTATCTTGAGCAGGTTGGACATGCGCAGCGTCAGCGTCTTCGTCTCGCCCAACAGCGTCAGGAACAGCAGGTCGGTACCCGTGTTCTCCTCATCGCCGCCGCGCATGATCTGCTCTCGTATACACTCGCGCACGAAATCCAGCACCTCGTTCCGCTGGCGCCGCACCTCTGACACGCCCTCCGCGGCATTGTCCTTCCACAAAGCCGCAGTAACCTTGTGGATCATGGCATCAACGGCGTCGTTCATACGCATAAGGGCTATCGTCTGCTCCTTGGAAAAGGCTCCGGCACCGCGCTCCACATGCTCGCATGCCGGCCGCACGATACGTTCAAGGGCCTCGCACACCTCCGCCAGATATACCGTGGCGCGCGTGCCGAAGAGCCATGCCCCCATGTCGTCGGCACCGCTGCTGCGCAGGGCGACGCCGGCACGGCGGCGTGTCTCCGACTCGCGGCACAGTTTCGCCGAGCGGCGCGACATGTCACGCAACACACGGGTGTTCTGCCGGAACAGAGCCACCAGCGTACGATTGTAGATATGGGACATCTCGTCGAGAGTGATACATATGTCGGAAACATATCTTTCGACCACACTGTCTGCGGAGTTCTCCTCCTCCGGCACTGTGGCGGGACGTATGAGCGGGAAGATGGTGAAAGCGGCGACAACGCCGCCGCAACCTGCCTCCGCGGCAAGCAAGGCGGCAGACGCTGAAACACACAATAAACCCAATAACTTCACCACATCCATTTTCAGCGAGTTTGCTGGTGCAAATAAACGTACCGCATGTTACAGATCCGTTACAGACCGGTTACGTGGTTATTAATTCTTCTTGAGTGTGAATACGAACTCAAGGCCTCCGCTAACGCGGTTGCGCGCCTCGATCTCCCCGCCGTGCAGCGCCACGGCGTTCTTGACGATGGCGAGCCCGAGGCCTGTGCCGCCCATCTTGCGCGAGCGGCCCTTGTCGACACGGTAAAAGCGTTCGAACAGGCGCGGCAGGTGCTCTTCTTCGACACCGATGCCGTTGTCGGCGAACGAGATGGTATATTTTTCGTCGTCCTCGGCCAGCAGGTTTATGAATATGTCGCGCCCCGACGAATAGGCCACGGCGTTCGAGGCCAGATTGCGGAATATCGAGGTCAGCATCTCGCGGTTGCCCACTACGGCCACATCGTCCGTAAAACCGCAGTTGACACGCAGCCGCCGCTCGGCAGGCTGCAAAGCGACCTCCTCGGCGATCTCGTCGACGATGTCGTTCAACACCACACGCTCGCGGTTCATCTGCTCGCGCCCGTCATCCATGCGGGTAATCGCCGCCACGTCCGATAGCAACTTGCCCAGACGCTCGCACTGCGTGAGGCAGCGTTGCAGGAAGGCCGTGCGTGTGGCCTCGTCCATATGCCCGTTCGAAAGGATCGTCTCGATATATCCCGATATGGAGGCCACGGGGGTCTTCAGCTCGTGGTTTATGTTGTTTGTCAGCTGACGCTTGATGCGCATCTTCTCCTGCGTCTCGTGCAGCGCCTTGGCATGCTCGCGGTCGCGCTCGCCGATGGTCTTCTGCAATTCGGCGTAAAGGCCAATGACATGGTTCGAGATGTCGTCTATCTCGTCACGCGCCGCCGTCGTGCCGCACTCGATGCGCTCGCCCCGCTCGGCCCGCTGCGCGAAGTCGCGCAGGCGCTCGATCTGACGGCCCAAACGCCGCGTTGCGAAATAACCGATAATGCTGATTATGGCAGCTAC
Organism: uncultured Alistipes sp.; assembly: GCA_944320685.1. GTDB lineage: Bacteria > Bacteroidota > Bacteroidia > Bacteroidales > Rikenellaceae > Alistipes. The sequence continues at coordinate 154,298 of CALUIK010000004.1, read as the reverse complement.
CGCAAGGATGAACCACAGAAAGCCCATATCGGCCCGCAGCGAACTGTAGAGGGAATACGTATAAGGGACAGCCGTACGCATCACCGCATAACGGCCGCGGCGCGCAGAATAGAAATAACGCTCGGAGGTGCTCTCCGACAGGCGCTTTATGGTATAGCCCGAGCCCGACGACAAGGCCGCCTCCACTTCGGGGCGGTGGCGGTGGTTCTCCGAAACGGCATTCGCTTGGCTCGCCTCGTTGTAAGAGTCGTATAGCACCTCGCCGCCGAAACCTATAACCGTCACACGCAGCGTATCGGGCAGGTCGACCTCGATCAAGGGAGCGAGATCGAGGCCCTGCCGACCCTCGACCATATCAAGCAGATGGACATTCTCAAGCTGCAGCACGGCATCAAGGCTTGACACCTTGTAACGCCGCTCGCGTACGTATTGGAAAAGGATGAAGCAGGCTACCAGTGCCCATGACAACGATATAAGCAACAGGAAAGCGCGGCGATGGAACGTCAGCCTACGCTTCGAATCCGTAGCCATAGCCCTGTCGCGTCACGATTTTGTCGCCGTAGCGTCCGATCTTGCGGCGCAGGCGCGTGATGTTCACGTCGATGGTACGGTCGAGCACTATCACCTTGTCGCTCCACACGCGGTGCAGGATCTGCTCGCGCGAGAATATGCGGCCGCGGTTCGACAGCAACAGCATGAGGATCTCCAGCTCCTTCTTCGTAAGCTGCACCTCCTCGCCGTCCAGCGTGCAAACCTTGCGGCGGCTGTCGATACACAGGCCCTCGTATGTGATGCACTCCCCGCCATCGCCTTCCGCATGGCGCGTACGGCGCAGTACGCTCTTGACGCGGGCCACCAGCTCGCGCACCGAAAACGGTTTGGCGATGTAGTCGTCGGCACCCAGATCAAGACCCGACACGCGGTCGTCCTCGCAGTCGCGCGCCGTACAGAATATGATCGGCACATGCGCCGTCTCGGGGTCGGCCTTGAGCAGCGACGCCATGCGCGTACCGCTCATCTCGCCCATCATCACGTCGAGAATTATCAGATCAAAACTCTTGATATCGAGCCTCAACGCCTCCTCGGCGCTGTTGGCCGTCGTCACCTCGTAGCCTTCGCTCTCGAGGTTGAATTGCAGGATCTCGCACAACGACTCTTCGTCGTCCACAACGAGGATTCGACCGTTAGCCATAACAAATCGTTTTTCGTATGCGCCCCAAAATTAGACAACAAAAGCGAAAGCGTCGCAGACGACCGCACACATTTAATGAAAACGTAACACATCCCGCCTGCGGGAGAATATTTACGGAATAAAAAATCATCCCTGTTTTTTTACGACGTACCACAAAAAAAACACCGACTCCTGAATAACGTAAAAAAATACGGCCTCAATGTGAATCCGCCATGGCGCGGAACCGACAATTCGGCCAAAAACGCTCCGTTTTCGAAAACAGCCTTGTAAACGCCCGATCATATATCGCGACATGATAATGTTAGATATAAAAAATTTTCCTATCTTTGTTAAGTATGGATACGCCGCCGGCCGCGCAGGGCTACACCCCGCCGCAGCCGCTCCGTTTCGACCGACATGGTTTCTCCTATTTAATCTCGACAGCGATGTTGAAACAGCTCAAGGAAGAGGTTTTTCGCGCCAATCTCGATCTTGTAAAGCACGGATTGGTCATATTCACATGGGGCAACGTCAGCGCCATGGACCGCACAAGCGGCCTCGTGGTCATCAAGCCCAGCGGCGTGGAGTACGACGTCATGCGCGCCGAGGACATGGTTGTCGTCGACCTCGACGGCAACGTAGTGGAGGGCTCGCTGCGGCCATCGAGCGACACGCCAACGCATCTGGAGATATACAAGGCTTTCGAAGGCGTCGGAGGCGTGGTGCATACCCACTCGACATATGCCACGGCATGGGCGCAGGCCGGACGCGACATTCCAAACATCGGCACCACGCACGCCGACTATTTCCATGACGCCATACCGTGCACGCCCGACATGACGGCCGAGGAGGTCGGGGGCGACTACGAGAAGCAGACGGGATGCGTCATCGTACGCCGTTTCGATGGGCTCAACCCGATACACACGCCCGGTGTGCTGGTCAAGAACCACGGTCCATTCAGCTGGGGTCGCAACGCCGCCGAGGCCGTGCACAACGCCGTGGTGATGGAACAGGTCGCCAAGATGGCTTTCGTGGCCTACACGGTGAACCCCTCGCTCACGATGAACCCCCTGCTGGTGGAGAAACACTTCAACCGCAAACACGGGCCCAATGCCTACTACGGGCAGAAAAAGGGCTGACAAATACCAAAGCATCAAACCAATCAACAAAACCTAAAACTAAACTGACATGTTCGAAAATTATGAAGTCTGGTTCGTAACCGGCGCACAGCTGCTCTACGGCGGCGACGCTGTCGTAGCCGTAGACGCTCACAGCAACGAGATGGTACAGGGTCTCAACGCATCGGGCAAACTGCCCGTAAAGGTAGTATATAAAGGTACTGTAAACTCGGCCGCCGAGGTGACTGCCGCCTTCAAGGCCGCCAATGCCGACGACAAGTGTATCGGCGTCATCACATGGATGCACACTTTCAGTCCCGCCAAGATGTGGATACACGGCCTGCAGCAGCTAACGAAGCCACTGCTCCACCTCCACACCCAGTACAACCGCGAGATTCCGTGGGACACCATGGACATGGATTTCATGAACCTCAACCAGTCGGCGCACGGCGACCGCGAATTCGGCCACATCTGCGCCCGCATGCGCCTGCGCCGCAAGGTGGTCGTAGGCCACTGGCAGGATGAGGAGACGCAACGCAAGATCGGCGTCTGGATGCGCGTATGCGCCGCATGGGCCGACTCGCAGGATATGCTCATCCTGCGCTTCGGCGACCAGATGAACAACGTTGCCGTGACCGACGGCGACAAGGTCGAGGCCGAGCAGCGTCTGGGCTACCACGTCGACTACTGCCCCGTAAGCGAACTGATGGAGTACCACGCCGCCGTCAAGGACGAGGATGTCGAGAAACTCGTCGCCGAGTATTTCAGCCTCTATGACCACGACGCCGAGATGGAGAAACCGGACACCGACAACTACAAGGTCGTATGGAACGCCGCCAAGGCCGAGCTGGCCCTGCGCGCCATCCTCAAGGCGAAGGGAGCCAAGGGCTTCACCACCAACTTCGACGATCTGGGACAGACCGACGGCAGCTACTTCGACCAGATCCCGGGTCTGGCATCGCAGCGTCTCATGGCCGAGGGCTACGGCTTCGGCGCCGAGGGCGACTGGAAGTCGGCCGCGCTCTACCGCACCGTATGGTTCATGAGCCAAGGCCTGCCTACGGGATGCTCGTTCCTCGAGGACTACACACTCAACTTCGACGGCGCCAACAGCGCGATCCTTCAGGCTCACATGCTTGAGGTCTGCCCGCTGATCGCCGCCAAGAAGCCCCGCCTGGAGGTACACTTCCTCGGCATCGGCATCCGCAAGGCCCAGACCGCACGTCTGGTCTTCACCAGCAAGACCGGCATGGGCTGCACCGCAACCGTCGTCGACATGGGCAACCGCTTCCGCCTGATCGTGAACGACGTGAAGTGCATCGAGCCCAAGCCGCTGCCAAAACTGCCCGTGGCTTCGGCGCTGTGGATCCCGCAACCCGACTTCGAGGTGGGCGCCGGCGCTTGGATTCTCGCAGGCGGCACGCACCACTCGTGCTTCTCGTACGACCTGACGGCCGAATACTGGGCCGACTACGCCGAGATCGCCGGCATCGAGATGGTATACATCAACAAGGACACCACCATCCCCGAGTTCAAGAAGGAGCTGCGCATGAACGAGGTATATTACCTGCTCAACAAGGCTCTCTGCTAAAGAGACAGATTCCGAAATACGCCGGCACCCCTGCGCGGGGCGTCGGCGTATTTCAAAACCGACCAAAAACACGAATCAAATGAAATATGTAATAGGCTTAGATTACGGCACCGATTCGGCACGCGCGCTCGTCGTAAATGCCGAGACAGGCGATACCGTCGCCACATCGGTGAAATACTACCCCCGCTGGAGCGAGGGCAAGTACTGCGACCCTGCAGTCAACCGTTACCGCCAGCACCCGCAGGACTACATCGACGTCTTGGAGGCTACCGTCAAGGATGCCATAGCCCAATGCCCCGCCGGCACGGCCGAACAGGTCGTCGGCATAGCCTTCGACACCACGGGCAGCACCCCCGCCTTCACCGACCGTACGGGCATGCCGCTGGCCATGCTGCCGGAGTTCGCCGAGAACCCCAACGCCATGTTCATACTGTGGAAAGACCATACGGCCGTCAGGGAAGCTGCCGAGGTGAATGAGCTGTGCCGAAAGTGGAACCCCGACTACACGGCCTACGAGGGCGGAATATACTCTTCGGAATGGTACTGGGCCAAGGCCCTTCATGTGCTGCGCGAGGATGAGCAGGTGCGCAAGGCCGCATACTCGATCGTCGAGCACTGCGAGTGGCTGCCCGCCCTGCTTACTGGCGTCACCTCATCGGACAAGATCGTCCGCAGCCGCTGCGCCTGCGGCCACAAGGCCATGTGGCACAAGAAGTGGGGAGGGCTCCCGTCGGAGGAGTTCCTCACGGCGCTCGACCCCCTGCTGTCGGGGTTCCGCGCCCGCCTGTTCGAGGAGACCGAGACAGCCGACAAACCCGTCGGCAGGCTCACGCCCGAATGGGCCGAGCGACTGGGCCTCACCACCGGCGTAGTGGTTGCCGGCGGCGCCTTCGACTGCCATATGGGGGCCGTCGGCGCAGGCGTCACGCCCCACACGCTGGTACGCGTCATCGGCACCAGCACCTGCGACGTCATGGTGGCCGACTATGAGGAACTCGGCGACAAGCTCATACGCGGCATCTGCGGGCAGGTCGACGGCTCGGTCATCCCGGGCATGATCGGCCTCGAGGCCGGACAATCGGGTTTCGGCGACATTTACGCATGGTTCAAGCGTCTTCTGGAGTTCCCGCTCAAGAACATCGTCGCCGGCATGGACTGGCTTCCCGCCGCCGATCGCGGGCGCATCGTCAGCGAAGCAGCCGACAAGATCATCCCGACCCTCACGGCCGAGGCCGAGCGCATCCCCATCGAGGAGAGCACCGTTCTGGCTACGGACTGGATGAACGGCCGCCGCACGCCCGACGCCAACCAGCTGCTCACAGGCACAATCACGGGCCTCACGCTCGGCAGTTCGGCCCCGCGCGTATTCCGCGCGCTGGTCGAGGCCACGGCATACGGCACCAAGGCCATAGTCGACCGTTTCGTCAGCGAAGGCGTAAGCATCGACAGCGTCATCGGCATCGGCGGCATAGCGCTCAAGTCGCCCTTCGTCATGCAGACAATGAGCGACGTGCTGAATATGCCGATCAAGGTATGCAACACCGATCAGGCATGCGCTCTTGGCGCAGCGATGTTCGCCGCCACGGCCGCGGGCGTATATCCCAAGGTAGAGGATGCCATCGCCGCCATGAACTCGGGTTTCGCCAAGGAGTATACGCCCGACGCGCAGAACGCCGCCGCATACAGGGAACTTTACAAACGCTACCTCGAAATCGGCGCTTTCACCGAGCAGCACTGTTAGAACCGCGGCGGCACGGGCTGAACGTCACGCCGCACGAAGACACGACAAGGGAGCCTGCGCAGTCGCATGCGCAGGCTCCGTTTTTTGTCTTGCGGCGGCCCCGCCACTCTCCGCCGCATGCCGCTACGACGAAAAAAATTTACGGAATTTGCTTTTTTAGAACGAAAAATGCGTATCTTCGCAACGCAAAAAAGTGTCGAATATGAGAGCGCGAATGATCAATATTATGTTCGTGCTGCTTCTCGCGATGACGTGGAGTGCCGAAAACATGACGCCCGAAGAGGCGGCATGCCGGACCGTATGCGACACCCCCACCCCCTGCGACTGCAACGCAAGCATCACGCCCGCGGCATCGGTGCCTCTGTACATACACCTGTCGGCCGAGGCAAGCCTCTTTACCTGTACGATGGAGCCGGCATCGAGCATCTCGATGCAAAAGGCCATGCTGCGCCACCGCAGTGAAACGGAGAACGCACGTCCGGAGGAGATGACGCCCTGCGACACGGTGCGGCCCGATTACAGCGGCGCCATAGTCCGCACTGTCGACTATTACGTCTTCTCGCTGGAACGCATCCTCATTTGATACAACCGAGGGGCGGCCGTGCGCCGGCCCGCCATGCGGACCTTGTCGCAAGGTCCGGCGGTTACGGATCTCCCGATCCGCAGGTCAATTTCGTGATATCGGAATCCATAAAGATCATATTTATGTATTTTACTCTATTAGTGGTCGTTATATTGACGGCCCTTGCATTGGTGGCCGTAGCGCTGGGTATAGCGCGTGCCATATCACCGCGTTCGTACAACCCCCAGAAGGGCGAAGCATACGAATGCGGCATCCCCACACGCGGACGCTCGTGGATGCAGTTCAAGGTGGGATACTACCTATTCGCCATACTCTTCCTGATGTTCGACGTGGAGACCGTCTTCCTCTTCTCATGGGCCGTCGTGGTGCAGGATCTGGGGCTGTACGGCCTGACGAGCATCGTGTTCTTCCTTGTTATACTTGTATTGGGCCTTGCCTACGCATGGCGGAAAGGAGCTTTGGAATGGAAATGAGAAAACCCGAAATAAAGTCGATGAAATACGAGGATTTCATCGACAACGAATACCTCGAGAAGATGGCGGAGCAACTCCGCGAGGGCGGAACCAACGTCGTGTTGGGATGCCTCGACGACCTGATCAACTGGGGTCGCAGCAACAGTCTCTGGCCCCTGACCTTCGCCACGAGCTGCTGCGGCATAGAGTTCATGGCCGTGGGTGCCGCCCGCTACGACTTCGCCCGTTTCGGGTTCGAAGTGACGCGCGCCTCACCGCGTCAGGCCGACTTCATCATGGTGGCGGGAACCATCACGCACAAGATGGCGCCGGTGCTCAAACGCCTATACGACCAGATGGCCGACCCGAAGTATGTCATCGCCGTAGGCGGCTGCGCCATAAGCGGCGGCCCCTTCAAGAAGTCGTACCATGTGGTCAACGGCGTCGACACGATACTACCCGTCGACGTCTACATACCGGGCTGTCCGCCGCGACCCGAAGCGATGCTCTACGGTCTGATGCAACTGCAGCGCAAGGTGCGGCTGGAACGCTTCTTCGGCGGCGTGAACAAACAGATCGGCAAAAAGGAGTACGAGGAACTCATGCGTCGGGACCTCACCGCCGAAAAGATCGATTTGAATGTGGAAACGGAACACAAGCTATAATATGACTATACGAGAGAAGATAACGGCATGGGAACCCGCGGCCGAATGGTCGGCGGAGGGTGACGGCATGCTGACCGTACCCGTCGAGACGTTCCACGATCTGGCGGTGCGGCTCAAGCGGGAGGGATTCGACTTCCTGCGCAGCCTCACCGGCATGGATTGGGGCGAGGGGCGTTTCGGCGCCGTCTACCATATAGAGTCCACGGCCACGGGCGAGAACATCGTATTGCGTGTCTTTACGCCCGCGCCCGACAAATGCGGCCTGCCATCGGTGGGAGACGTATGGAAAGGCGCTCTGCTAAACGAACGCGAGGCATACGACTACTTCGGCATACAGTTCCTCAACCACCCCGACATGCGCCGCCTCTACCTGCGCGACGACTGGGTGGGCCATCCCCTGCGCAAGGACTACGACCCGGCGCTCAACCCGCTGCGCATGAACAACGAGGTGTCACAGGACAGCACGCCCCACTTCGAGCTCATGCCCGACGGCAGCCTCATACGCAAGCGCGAAGTGATCTTCGACGAGGGCGAGTATGTTATCAACGTGGGCCCGCAACACCCCGCCACGCACGGCGTACTGCGCTTCCGAGTCTCGCTCGAGGGCGAGATCATACGCAAGCTCGACGTACATTGCGGTTACATCCACCGCGGCATCGAGAAGATGTGCGAGAGCCTCACCTACCCGCAGACACTCGCCCTTACCGACCGTCTGGACTACCTCGGGGCGTCGCAGAACCGCCACGCCCTCTGCATGTGTATCGAGAAGGGCCTTGGCCTTGAGGTGAGCCGCCGCGTGCAGTACATACGCACCATCATGGACGAACTGCAGCGTATAGACTCGCACCTGCTCTTCTTCTCGTGCCTGTGCATGGACATGGGAGCACTGACGGCCTTCTTCTACGGGTTCCGCGACAGGGAGAAGGTGCTCGACATCCTCGAGCAGACCACGGGCGGCCGGCTCATACAGAACTACAACGTCATCGGCGGTGTGCAGGCCGACATACACCCCGACTTCGTGCGCCGCGTCAAGGAGTTCATCGCATACATGCGCCCCACGCTGCGCGAGTACCACGAGATATTCACGGGCAACGTCATCGCCCGCCAGCGTCTTGTGGGAACGGGCGTGCTCACGCGCGAAGACGCCATCTCGTTCGGCGCCACCGGAGGTACCGGCCGCGCCTCGGGTTGGGCGTGCGACGTGCGCAAACGTCACCCCTACGCGATGTACGGCGAGGTCGATTTCGACGAGGTACTATTTACCGAGGGGGACTGCTATGCGCGATACATGGTGCGCATGCGCGAGATCGAGCAGAGCCTGCGCATAATCGAGCAGCTTATAGACAACATTCCCGAAGGCGAATACCGCACCAAGACCAAACCCGTCATACGCATCCCCGAAGGCACCTACTACTCGGCCGTAGAGGGGAGCCGCGGCGAGTTCGGCGTCTTCATCGAGAGCCGCGGCGACAAGTCACCCTACCGCATGAAGTTCCGCTCGACGGGGCTGCCGCTGGTATCGTGCCTCGAGACCATAGCCCGCGGCGCGAAGATCGCCGACCTGATCGCCATAGGCGGCACGCTCGACTACGTAGTGCCCGACATAGACAGATAACAATTTAACAGACAACAATATGTTCGATTTCAGCATAGTAACCCAAGCGATCCATACGGCACTCCTCTCCATCATGCCCGAGGGTCTGGCCATATTCCTCGAATGCGTCGTGGTCGGGGTGTGCCTGCTGCTCATGTACACGGTCATAGCCATCGTGATGATATTCATGGAACGCAAGGTGTGCGCCGCCTTCCAATGCCGCCTCGGCCCCGTCCGCGTCGGTCCGTGGGGTACGCTTCAGGTTATCTGCGACGTATTCAAGATGCTCACCAAGGAAATCATCACCATACGCCACGCCGACAGGTTCCTCTACAATCTGGCCCCCTACATCGTGATTCTGGCCTCGGTACTCGCCTTCTCATGCCTGCCCATAAACCGCGGCATGGAGGTGCTCGATTTCAACGTGGGTGTCTTCTTCACGATGGCCGCCTCGTCGATCGGTGTGGTAGGCATACTGCTCGCCGGCTGGAGCTCCAACAACAAGTACTCGCTTATCGGCGCCATGCGAAGCGGCGCGCAGATGATCAGCTACGAGCTCTCGATAGGCCTGTCGATCCTCACCATCGTAGTGCTCACCGACACCATGCAGCTCTCGGAGATCGTCGAGCGGCAGGCAGACGGCTGGTTCATCTTCAAGGGCCACATACCCGCCATTATAGCCTTCATCATCTACCTCATCGCCGGCAACGCCGAGGTCAACCGCGGACCGTTCGACCTGCCCGAAGCGGAGTCGGAGCTCACGGCGGGGTATCATACCGAATATTCGGGCATGCACTTCGGCCTCTTCTACGTTGCCGAGTTCGTCAACCTCTTCATCATCGCCGGCTTGGCCGCCACGATATTCCTCGGCGGCTGGATGCCGCTCCATATACCCGGACTCGACGCCTTCAACACGGTAATGGATTACATCCCCGGCTTCGTTTGGTTCTTCGCCAAGGCCTTCTTCGTGGTGTGGCTGCTCATGTGGATAAAGTGGACCTTCCCGCGTCTGCGTGTGGACCAGATCCTGACCCTCGAATGGAAGTACCTCGTACCGATAGGACTGGCCAACCTGCTGCTGATGGTGATAGTCGTAGTATTCAAACTCCATTTCTGACATGACAAACAACAGCTATATAAAAGGATTCCTGCACGGCGTGGGCTCGCTGCTCACGGGCCTCAAGGTTACGGGACGCGAATTCTTCACCCCGAAGGTGACGGAACAGTACCCCGAGAACCGTGCCACGCTCAAGATGTTCGACCGCTACCGCGGCGAACTCACAATGCCGCACGACGCCGACGGCAACAACCGCTGCATCGCCTGCGGCCTCTGCCAGACGGCATGCCCCAACGGCACCATCCGCATCACCGTAGAGACGGTCACCGACCCCGAGACGGGCAAGCCGAAGCGGCGTCTGGCACGGTACGAGTACGACCTCGGCTCGTGCATGTTCTGCCAGTTGTGCGTCAACGCATGCCCGCACGACGCCATACGCTTCTCGACAAACTTCGAGCACGCCGTATATACGCGCAGCAAGCTCGTAAAAACACTCAACAAGATATAAAGCCATGGAGATAACACTCGAACTCATCGTATTCACCATATTGGCCCTCTTCACCGTAGTGAGCGCCGTGCTGGCCGTCACAACGTACCGCATTCTGCGTGCGGCCACATATCTTCTGTTCGTGCTCTTCGGTACGGCCGGAATATATTTCCAGCTCAACTACTCGTTCCTCGGAGCCGTGCAGATGCTCATCTACGCGGGCGGCATAACCGTACTCTACGTCTTCTCGATACTGCTCACGTCGAGCCAAGGCGACAAGGCAGAGCAGATACGCGGCTACAAACTCTATTCGGGGCTGGCGGCAACGCTCCTCAGCCTCGGGATATGCCTTTACGTCACGTTGAAGCACGACTTCCGCCCCTCGCACTTCGAACACGGAGAACTGGAGGTCACCGCCATAGGACACACGCTCATGAGCCCCGACAAATACGGCTATGTGCTCCCCTTCGAGGTGATCAGCATCCTGCTGCTGGCCTGCATCGTGGGCGGCATACTCATAGCACGCAAGCGTTAGACAAAAAAGTAAGCACTATGATACACATGGAATATTACCTGATCGTATCGACGATCATGATGTTCGCCGGAATCTACGGATTCGTCACGCGGCGCAACCTGCTGGCCATGCTCATATCTGTCGAGTTGATCCTCAATTCGGTAGACATAAATTTCGTGGTCTTCAACCGCTTCCTCTTCCCCGAACATCTCGAGGGTTTCTTCTTCACGCTCTTCGCCATAGGCATCAGCGCCGCCGAAACGGCCGTTGCCATAGCCATCATAATCAACATCTACCGCAACATCCGCAACATCAAGGTCAAGAGCCTGCACGAAATGAAGTGGTAAAGCCTAAACAACGATCGTCATGGAATACACAATTCTGATTCTCGTGCTTCCGCTGCTGAGCTTCCTCTTTCTGGGGCTCGCCGGCACCCGCCTGCGCCCCGCGGCCGCAGGCGCCGTCGGCACGGCCGTTCTGGCCGTGGTGACAGCGGTAAGCTATATGACCGCCTATGCCTACTTCTTCGGGCAGGGGCGCGCCGCCGACGGACTATACCCCACGCTCACACCGTGGAACACCACATGGCTGCCCATAAACGACACGCTCTCGATAGACATGGGCATCATGCTCGACCCCATATCGGTGATGATGCTCGTCGTAATCTCGACCGTATCGCTCATGGTGCACATATACTCGTTCGGCTACATGAAGGGTGAACGCGGCTTCCAACGCTACTACGCCTTCCTGTCGCTCTTCACAGCAAGCATGATGGGGCTGGTGGTGGCGACCAACATCTTCCAGATGTACGTCTTCTGGGAACTGGTAGGCGTAAGTTCATACCTGCTCATAGGCTTCTACTATACCCGCAAGGAGGCCGTGGCCGCCTCAAAGAAGGCCTTTATCGTCACGCGCTTCGCCGATCTGGGATTTCTAATAGGCATACTCTTCTACGGATACTACGCCGGAACCTTCTCCTTTAATCCGCAGACCGAGGCCCTCGCCGCCGCCGGCATGATCATACCGCTGGCGCTGGGGCTGATGTTCGTGGGCGGCGCCGGCAAGAGCGCCATGTTCCCGCTGCACATATGGCTTCCCGACGCCATGGAGGGCCCCACGCCGGTGTCGGCACTCATACACGCCGCCACGATGGTGGTGGCGGGCGTATATCTCGTGGCGCGCATGTTCCCTCTCTTCATAGGCTATGCCCCCGATGTGCTGCACGCCACGGCCATAGTCGGAGCCTTCACATCGTTCTACGCCGCCGTGGTGGCGTGCGTGCAGAGCGACATAAAGCGCGTGTTGGCATTCAGCACCATATCGCAGATAGGATTCATGATCGTGGCCCTCGGTGTCTGCACTTCGGCCGACCCCCACTCGGGTGGACTCGGATACATGGCCTCGATGTTCCACCTCTTCACCCACGCCATGTTCAAGGCGCTGCTCTTCCTCGGCGCAGGGTGCATAATCCACGCCGTGCACTCGAACGAGATGTCGGCCATGGGCGGCCTGCGCCGCTACATGCCCGTGACGCACGCGACATTCCTCGTGGCATGCCTCGCCATAGCCGGCATATGGCCCCTGAGCGGATTTTTCTCAAAAGACGAGATACTCACCGCATGCTTTGCCTACAGTCCCGTGATGGGATGGGTGATGACCGCCATCGCGGGTCTCACGGCATTCTACATGTTCCGCCTCTACTACGGCATATTCTGGGGGCGCGAGAACCGTACGCTCCACGCCGAGCATACGCCCCACGAGGCGCCAGCGACGATGACGCTGCCGCTTGTGGTACTCGCCGCCGTAACGCTCGGTGCGGGATTCATCCCCTTCGGGCACTTCGTCAGCAGCAACGGCACCGCATACGACATACATATCAACCCGACTGTGGCGGCCATAAGCCTCTGTGCGGCGACCGCAGGCATCGCCCTCGCCACGTGGATGTACGCCCGCGAGCGGCAGGCCGCGGCCGAGAGCCTCGCGCGACGCTTCGCCACGCTGCACACGGCCGCATACCACCGGTTCTATATCGACGAGATCTATCAGTTCATCACCCACCGCGTGATCTTCCGCTGCATCTCGACACCCGTCGCATGGTTCGACCGCAACGTCGTGGACGGCTTCATGAACATGCTCGCCCGCGGCGCCAACGGCGCCTCTTACCTCATACGGGGAATGCAGAGCGGAATCATACAACACTACTGCATATGGTTCCTCGGAGGCGCGCTCGTGCTGACAATAATACTTCTCTTCATAAGATAAACGTCATAATGCAATGAATATACTATCGCTTTTTCCGGCCATTCCGCTCATGATGATGCTCGGGCTGTGGATCTCGCGCAACCGCACGCAGATACGCACCGTAATGGTCACGGGCTCCGCGCTGCTTCTCGCGCTGGCCGTATGGCTCGTATTCGCATACCTCGCACAGCGCCACGCCGGTGCCGCCGAGCCTATGCTCTTCACCGACAGCCGCGAGTGGTACGCCCCGCTCGACATACACTACGCCGTGGGTGTCGACGGCATCTCGGTTGTCATGCTGCTGCTCTCGGCAATCATAGTATTCACGGGGACATTCGCCTCGTGGCGCATGGATACCAATGTCAAGGAGTACTTCATGTGGTTCTGCCTGCTCAGCGTAGGCGTCTTCGGCTTCTTCATCTCGATCGACCTGTTCACGATGTTCATGTTCTACGAGGTAGCCCTCATCCCGATGTACCTCCTCATCGGCGTCTGGGGCAGCGGCCGCAAGGAGTACGCCGCCATGAAGCTCACGCTCATGCTCATGGGCGGCTCGGCGCTGCTCCTGATCGGCATCCTCGGAATATACTTCGGCGCCGGGGCCTCGACGATGAACATCCTCGAAATAGCGCAGGCGGACAACATACCCCTTGCGCAACAGCGCATATGGTTCCCGCTGGTATTCGTCGGTTTCGGCGTGCTGGGAGCGCTCTTCCCCTTCCACACGTGGAGTCCCGACGGCCACGCTTCGGCACCTACGGCCGTGTCGATGCTCCACGCCGGCGTGCTGATGAAACTCGGCGGCTACGGATGCTTCCGCGTTGCCATATACCTCATGCCCGAAGCGGCGCACGAACTCTCGTGGATATTCATCATACTGACGGCAATATCGGTCGTATACGGCGCCTTCTCGGCCTGCGTACAGACCGACCTCAAGTACATAAACGCCTACTCGTCGGTATCGCACTGCGGGCTGGTGCTATTCGCCATACTCATGATGAACACCACGGCCGTGACCGGCGCCGTGATGCAGATGCTCAGCCACGGCCTGATGACGGCGCTCTTCTTCGCCCTCATAGGCATGATATACGGACGTACGCATACGCGCGACGTAAGGCAGATGAGCGGGTTGATGCGCGTCATGCCATTCCTCGCCGTGGGCTACGTCATAGCGGGCCTCGCCAACCTCGGGCTGCCCGGCCTGAGCGGCTTCGTCGCCGAGATGACCATATTCAACGGCGCCTTCATGCACGCCGACACCTTCCACCGCACCGTTACCATCATCGCCTGCACGAGTATCGTGATAACGGCAGTCTACATCCTGCGCGTCATAGGGCGCATCCTTTACGGTACCTGCGACAATGCCGAACACCTGCGCCTGAAGGATGCCACATGGGACGAGCGCGTGGCCGTGGTATGCCTCATCGCCGCCGTCGCCGGCATGGGTCTGGCGCCCATGTGGATAAGCGACACCGTACGCGGCAGCGTCTCGGGGATAATGGCTCACATAATGAACTGACAAGTATAAGGATATGAACTACACAGACATACTAATATACATGCGGCACGAGATCTCGCTCATGGCCGTCATCATCGTGCTCTTCGTCTACGACCTTGCCGCCGGCAGTCGGGGCCGCAGCCGTTTCTCGGCCGTAACATGCGTCCTGCTGCTACTGCATACCCTGGTCAACATCATCCCCGTACACGGCACGGCCCAACTCTTCGGCGGGATGTTCGTCTACGCGCCGCTGCATTCGGCCCTGAAGAGCATGCTATCCGTGGGCGCCCTCATCGTATGCCTGCAGGCCGACACATGGCTCCGCCGCGACGATACCGAACACAAGCGGGGCGAGTTCTACATACTCACCCTGTCGACGCTGCTCGGCATGTACTTCATGATCGGCGCCGGCAATTTCCTGCTATTCTTCATCGGCCTCGAACTCGCGTCGATACCCATGGCCTGTCTTGTGGCATTCGACAAGTACAAGCGCTACTCGGCCGAGGCCGGAGCGAAATACATCCTTACGGCGCTCTTCTCAAGCGGCCTGATGCTATACGGCATATCGTTTCTCTACGGCACCACTGGTACGCTCTACTTCGACGACATGCCCGCCCGCATCGACGGCTCGCCGCTGCAGATCCTAGCCATGGTATTCTTCTTCTCGGGACTGGGATTCAAGATATCGCTCGTACCATTCCACCTGTGGACCGCCGACACATACCAAGGCGCCCCCACCGCCGTGACGGCATACCTCTCGGTAGTATCGAAGGGCGCCGCGGCATTCGTGCTGATGGCAATACTCGTAAAGGTATTCGGCCCGATGGTGAAGCAGTGGCAGACAATGCTCGAGATCGTGATCGTGTTCTCGATCACCGTGGCCAACCTCTTCGCCCTGCGGCAGAAGGATCTGAAACGCTTTCTCGCCTTCTCGTCCATATCGCAGGCGGGATACATCATGCTCGCCGTCATCGGCGGCAGCGCGATAGGCATGACCTCGCTCGTATTCTATGTTCTGGTATACATGGCCGCCAATCTCGCCGCCTTCGGCGTCATAGCCGTGGTCGAGCAGCACAGCGGCGGCAAGGTCTCGATGGAAGACTACAACGGATTCTACCGCACCAACCCAAAACTGGCCGTAGTGATGATGCTCGCGCTCTTTTCGCTGGCTGGAATACCGCCCTTCGCCGGTTTCTTCTCAAAGTTCTTCGTCTTCTCGGCCGCCTTCCGCGGAGGATTCCATGCCGTGGTATTCATCGCCTTGATAAACACCGTAATAGCGCTATACTACTACCTGCTGGTGGTCAAGGCCATGTTCATCACACCGAACAACGAACCGATCCCCGCGCTGCGCAGCGACCTCGGCGCAAAGATCGCCCTCGCACTCTGCACGGCGGGCATACTGGCGCTGGGACTTACAAGCTGCATATTCGAAGGGATCAACGCCCTCCCGTCGGGAATATGGTAATCCGAACGACCTAATGTGAAAAACGGGGCAGCCACGTACGCGGCCGCCCCGTCCGCATTCCTGCACTTGTCGTCACGGGATCCACTCCACCACGCCGCAGACGGGATTGGCGGCACGCCACGCCGTCAATCCGTCGTAGGTGCGTACGCCGCCCTCGATGACAGCACGGTAATACTCCACGCCCATGATATGCTCGGTGTCGGGCGTCTCCCACTTCAGGCGAAGTATCGCCCGCCGCATCTCGTCGTCCGCCGCACGTACGACACCGTCGGCCATACGCTCGAAATAACCGTCGTAACGCGACCCGCGCTCGATGTGGATCATGTCTATCGTCCACGTCTCGCCGTCGGGTTCCGCCCATGCGGCATGCCACTCTATGCAGCGCTCGTCGGTGGCCGTAAGGTTGCGGCACTCGATACGCCCGATAGCAGGGCACGCCGCCACGCGCGCCATCACGGCAAAACTGCCCTCGATGGTAAGCGGCTCGGAGTAGATGTGCAGATCGATGTCGCGGTGCTTCATCATGAGGCCCATACGCAGCGACCCCACGACATTTACCTCGGCCCCGGCCTGCCGCCACGCTTCGACGATGCCGCTGCGGCGCAGTATCCCGTGCGCCTGACGGCACCGCTCATGCGAGAGCCGCTCCAGAAAGTCGTCATTCATCTCCATAAAATACGATTATACTGTCACACGATATGTTCCGGTCCCGCAAAGGTACGAAAATAACCCCATACGACGGCCGGTACCGCACCGGAACGTCGTCATACGGTGCCGCAGCCCAAACATGGGATATAATTTTCCCCTACGCCCTACTTTCACCACGTCGGACAGGCCGCGACAGGACCCGAACCCAAAACTTGGTCCGCGATTTGTCCATGCACTCGACTTTTCATATATTTGTGTCAGGTTATAACCCACATGGGCTTTTTTCATAAACATATTAACCAACATAACCCTAACCGAACGATGACCAACACAAGAAAGACTATCCTCGCACTCATTGCCGCAGGCACTGTGCTCGGAGCCGCCGCGCAGGGCGAAGTCGAGGATTACCGCCGCGCATTCGATGCGCCATCCAGATTTACCTACGAGAAAGTCCTCGGCACCGTGGCCGACGTCAGGTGGAACGAGGCGGGCACGGCCTTCATCTACCGCACCCGTACCGCCGACGGCGAGAAATACGTAGCCGTGGATACAGGGCAGAGAAGCCGTACCGAATACAACACCATATCCGAAGCGCGCGCCGCGGCGGGCATACCCGAACCACAGCCGCAGCAGCGCCCGCGGGGACCGCAGCGCCCCGCCAAGCACTGGATGGTAACCGACCCCGAAAACGAGGGAGGCCCCGTGAAGAGCCCCGACGGCACACAGGAGGCATACATCAAGGACTACAACATATACGTACGCAACACGGCCGACGGCACCGAACGGCGGCTGACCGACGACGGCGGCCTCGGCTTCTACTATTCATGCTACATGTCGTGGTCGCCCGACGGCACGCGCCTCGCCGCCAGCAAGCTCCGCCGCGCCGAGAAACACTACGTAAGTTTCGTCGAATCGTCACCCGCCGACCAGCTCCAGCCCAAGCTCCATACCATGGAATACTGCAAGCCCGGCGACGACGTTGACTACCGCGAGCCGCGTATCGTCGATGTAGCCACAGGGACGCTCTACGCCCCCTCGACAGAGCTCTTCAGCCACCAGTACAACCTCGGCCACCCCTACTGGCTGGACGGCAGCGACAAGATATACTTCGAATACAACCAGCGCGGACACAAGGTATACCGCCTGCTGGAATATTCGGCCTCGACCGGCACCGTACGCCCCATAGTCGAGGAGACGAGCGACAAGTTTGTCAACTACAGCCGTCTGTGGCGCCGATACATACGCGACAACACCGAACTGCTGTGGACAAGCGAGCGCGACAACCACAACCACATATACCTCTACGACGTGGCTTCAGGCAAGGTCAAGCGTCAGATCACCAGCGGCGAGTGGTATGTACGCAGCATCGTCGACGTCGACGAGGAGCAGGGCGTGATATACTTCACCGCCAGCGGCATGAACCCCAAGGAGGATCCCTATCTGGTACACTATTACCGTGTCGGCATCGACGAGGGCGAACCCGTATGCCTCACGCCCGAGGAGGGCGAGCACACGGCCGTCTTCTCGCCCGACCGCTCGCTGCTGGTCGACACATACTCCAAGGCCGACACGCCTCCCGTCACCGAGCTGCGCGACGGCCGTACCGGCAGGCTGGTCATGAAACTCGAAAAGGCCGACATATCGGCCCTGCTGGCCGAGGGATGGCAGGCGCCCGAGGTCTTCGCAGCCCCGGGGCGCGACGGCAAGACCCTCATGTGGGGCATAATCCAGCGCCCGACCAATTTCGACCCCAAGAAGAAATATCCCGTAATCGAGTACATATACGCCGGTCCGGGCAGCGCATACGTGCCCAAAAGTTTCATGCCATACAACTGGAACACCACTTCGCTCGCGGAACTGGGCTTTATAGTGGTTCAACTCGACGCCATGGGCACATCGTTCCGCTCGAAGGAGTTCGAGGAGGTATGCTACAAGAACCTCAAGGATGCAGGCCTGCCAGACCGCATAGCATGGATAAAGGCCGCCGCCAAGAAGTATCCGTACATGGATGCCGAGCGCGTGGGCATATACGGTTGCTCGGCCGGAGGTCAGGAGAGCACCGCCGCCGTACTGCAGTACCCCGACTTCTACAAGGCGGCATACAGCGCCTGCGGATGCCATGACAACCGTATGGACAAGATATGGTGGAACGAGCAGTGGATGGGATACCCCGTAGACGAATCGTACGCCGAGAGCAGCAATGTCGAGATGGCTCACCTGCTGCGCCGCCCGCTGATGCTTGTCGTAGGCGAGATGGACGACAACGTCGACCCCGCCAGCACCATGCAGCTCGTAAACGCCCTGATAAACGCCGGCAAGGATTTCGAGCTGGTGGTACTTCCGGGCCAGCGCCACACCATGGGCGGCACCTTCGGCGACCACAAGCGCTACGACTTCTTTGTACGCACCCTGATGAACAAGTTCGCCCCCGACTGGAGCGAGTTCGCGGAAGAGGGACAGGACAAATAGACCTACCTACCATGACAGCCGACACCCCGCAACATTTAAGTTGCGGGGTGTCGGCTTATCGCGGAGCCCGCGGACATTCCCGCAACAACATGCATTCGGCACGGAACATCCCCTCATAAACGGCGGCCTTGCGTTCAAGCGCCAACGGATAAGCGCGCGACGAGGAAGGCATACGGTAGAAACGCATCTGTCTCCCGCCGAAATCGAACTGCACGGAGGCTCCAACGGCGGGAACGGCACACCCCATTGCTGCGGCGAATGTCGCGGCAGCCTTCTCACCCGTGGCGGCCACGGCACGGCACGCGGGCACGGCACGCAGCAACGCCCGCACGTCGGTCGGCGCCACCACCTCGAGGAACCTGTCCGACGCATTGCCCGCAAGGCGGCGTACCTCCGATGCCGTATCGTAGAGGCCTATGCCATGCTCCGCACAAAAAGCCATCACGCCATCACGGTCGAAGCGGTGCCCGCCCCGCACGACGAAGCGGTCGCGGTCGCCATAAAAGACCGTTCCCATGATGCGCCACATGTCGTTGTTGAAATTGGGGTAGAAAAACTCCATCGACCACCGTCGCCGCTCGGGCGGGAAACTGCCGAGCATAAGCAGGCGGCATCCTTCCGGCAGGAAGGGATCCAACGGATGCCGTTCGACGGGACGCACCTCCAACTCAACCATTGTTCCTGAAGTCGTAATGCGCAGATTGGCGGTCGATCCATACCGACGCATCCTCGGATGTGAATCGCAGTGTACATGTCCCCCTTCCGGCGAGATCGCTTTCCGCCACCATACCGGTACCGTCGACGCATACGGCATATCCCGTTAGCGTCACGCTGTCTGCGCCGCGGCGCAGGCATAATCCCGCCAGCATGCCGTTGCGCAAGGCTATTGCCGACGTGGCATCGGTCCGCACCTTCATCCACACCGTACCCAGATTCTCGACACGAACCTCCGTGACCTCCATCTCACGGGGATAATAACCCTCACGGCATGCCGTCAGCGTTATCGTGTCGGCTTCGGCCGCCACGGCGGCCGCACGTTGCATAATTTCATCCATTGCAGGTTATTTTTCGGTAATGTCCATCCTATACACATTCGTCGTCTTGAGGCCGAAGCCGGCCGTGCGGTAAAGTGCGTTCGCCTCCGTACGCGACGGCCGCGAGGTGAGCATCAGCGTCACGGGAGCCCACTGCCGGGCATACTCCACGGCGTGCTCCACCAACATGCGGCCGAAACCCCGCCCACGGTATGCCGTATCGACCACGACATCCTCGATCCACGCCTTGCGACCCGTAGGGGTCATATAGACACCCATGGACAGCATACCCGCCACGCGGCCTGCGGCAACAAGCAGGAACAGACGGCTTGCCCTGTCCGATGCCATAACCGCCAGCCGTTCGGGCGCAAAGGCTGCGGGCGATGATGTCAACTGCCCCGCCAGCGCCTCTATCTCGTCGGCCAGCGCCATGTCCTGCCGCCCGAACTCGCGTATCTCAACGTTCTCCATAATTCTTCGGCATGCACGAAGCCTGTCACAACTCCATGCTGAAATATATCATGTCGCGCAGCACCACGCCCGCCTCAACGATAGGATGGTCGTAGTTGTCGATGAAAAAATCCTTCACCACATGCGACCTCACGAAACCGCACCGCTCGTAAAACGGCACCGTGGCAGGAGAATCCCCGGTACCTACCGTAAGGCGCGAAAAACGATCGCGGCAATAGCCGCGCACGAAATCGACCATCATACGGCCGACACCCCGCCCGCGCCATGCAGGCTCCACGGCAAGGTTCTTTATCTCGGCCGTGCCGCCGCCCTCGTCGGTCACCAAGCACACGCCGCACACGCGCCCGCCGGCCACGGCCGCGAACATATCGCCCCGTGCGATGTAACGGTCGATCATAGACTCCTGCTCGTCGGCCATGAGCAGAAGGTCGAGGTAACGCTTGCGGTCCCCTTCAACTGCAACTATCTCCATCATGACGCAAAAATCGGCTGCAAAGATAACATACACCGCCGTTAAAAGCAAGACGCTCGGCCGGTTATACCGATATTCGTGACAGAGGGCCGCGCGCGCCTGCACCGCTGCACACGCGTCACAGCTTTATGGGCTGGAAGCCGCGGCCGTAAACACCCATCACCGAGCCTACGGTCATGAAGGCGTCGGGGTCGATCTGCCGGACGAATTTCATCACCGTGAGCGTCTCGCGACGGGTGCATATCACCATTATCATCTTCGAATGGTGGTGCGTATACCCTCCTTCCGACTCGATGAGCGTGACGCCGCGCCCCAGATCGCTGTTCAGCCGCACGGTGATCTCGTCGTACCTCGGGGATATGATGAATATCTGGTTCGACTGCTTGTTGCCCGCCAGAATCATGTCGACCGTATATCCGAACACAAGCGTCATGATGTAGCCGTATATGGCCGCGTCGATAGAGAACCCAACCAGCAACGAGGACGCTATGATCATGAAGTCGAGGGCGAAGATTATGCGCCCGTAGCTTATAGAACGGTACTTGTTGATTATCATGGCCACGATGTCGGTGCCTCCGGCCGAGCCGCCCTGCATGATGGCCATCGCCACGCCGAAGCCGGTAATTACGCCGCCCAGCACCATCGACAGGAAGCGGTCCAGATGGAGGAAATCATCAGGCGGGAGCATCGACTGCCAGATGTTCATCGACAACGACAGCATGACGATGCAGTAGATGGTCTTCACGCCGAAGTTCCACCCCAGCACGAATCCCGCCACGATGAGCAGCACGGCGTTTATCGCCAGCACAATGGTGCCGATACGTATCTCCCAGCCGTAAGCGTTCTCGAGGGCCGTGCTGATGACTATGGCAAGGCCCGAAGCGGCGCCGCCCGTACTCTTAGCGGGCAGGACGCATCCTATCCAGCCGAAAGAATAGATGAACATGCCCAAGGTCATGATCGTATACTCCTTGAGCGTGACAAACGCGCGGCGGAAGGTCAGTTTTTCGGTTATCATAGCAGTAGAATGGGTTTCAGATGTTCCTGTCCGCCCGACGGCGGCCGCGCGGCCTCATCCCCGATAAGGCGACCACTGACGAAACGGCCGGCCCGGCATATGCGACACAGCAGGCCGGCTCAAGGCAAAGGTATGGGTATCCGTTCATTATCGGCCGTAAAAAGCGTTACCAAATGTGAATTTAATACAAAATACCGATATTACACCCATAATGGCGTCGAAAAATTCACTATTTTTACGTCGGCGGCATTTGCTGCGCGACACCGATTCCATTCATGAAAAACTTATGCCGCGCCCTGCTATGTGCTGCGGCAGCCATATATCTCACCGCACCCGTTGCGGCACGGACAACCGCTGACGGAGGGGCTTTTCCCTCCGTGGACTCCGTCGTGCTGACCCTCATGCGGCGCTACGGCCTGCCGGCGGCAAGCATCGCCGTGGTACGCGACGGCCGCATGGCATACAAGGCTGCATACGGCGAGAAGGACACCGTAAGTCATAAAAAAGCCCGTACGCACAACCGCTACCGCATAGCCAGCCTCTCGAAACCGGTCACCATGACCGGAATATTGCTGCTCGCGGCACAGGGGAAACTATCGCTCGACGACACGGTCTTCGGTCCCGACGGCATACTCGGCCTCGATTACGGCCCCGTCCCCGCGAACTCGGGCAAGGAGCTCATAACCGTGCGCCACCTGCTGGAGCACACCTCCGGATGGGAGAATGCGCCCGACGACCCCATGTTCTCAAACGACGGCGCCACGCAACGGCAGATCATGGCGCGCATGTTCGCGGCACGCCCCCTCGCCGCGCCGGCCGGAGAACGATACAGCTACTCCAACTTCGGATATCTCGTACTCGGCCGCGTAATAGAGAAGGTGTCAGGCATGCCGTACGAGAAATTCATCCGCCGCCGCATACTGCGTCCATGCGGAATACGGCGCATGCGTATAGGGGAGCCCCACGGCGGCCGTCCGCGGCGCGACGAACCCCGCTATTACCTCCTGCCCGAAGAGATCGGCGGCACATATTACCTCGACGTGCGGCGCATGGACGCACACGGCGGATGGATAGCGTCGGCCGAGGATATGGCCCGTTTCATGATGCGCATAGACCGCAACACGGCTGTCGGCGACATCCTCCCCGATTCGCTCGCCGCGCAATTCTACCTCGGGTTCGAACAATGGATCCATACCGGGTCACTGCCCGGCACAGCCGCCGTACTTATGCGTATCGACGACAGGCTGTCGTTCGTGCTGCTTGCCGACAAACGCTCCTACGACACGAATTTCTGGGAAGAGCTTTCGCATGAAACGGCCGCGGCCATCGCGCTCGACGACAAACGGCAGCGAGAACACGTACACTGACCGCATCCATACCGTGCGGCGGATACGTCTTTCACACGAACACACTCTGACCGGAATACAGTTCATATCCCGCAGATTACAATCTTTGAGCAACTTCAAGGAGCCCGTATCCGGCAGGATGCCGTAACATGACGGGGACAATACAGGCGTCAAGAAATACAACTCAAAAATTTCAACGGTTTTGTTTTGCCGGTAAAAATTAATTGCACATATTTGTGTTAACATTCTTGTTAAACATTTCTGTTAATAACATCCGATATGCACGGGCAAGAAAAAACCAATACTGAGCAGTTGATTCTGGAGGTAGCGGAGGAGGAGTTCATGACCAAGGGGTTCGATGGAGCCCGAACGACCTCCATCGCCCGAAAGGCCGGAGTGACACATGCCATGCTGCACTACTATTTCCGAACCAAAGAGCAACTTTTCGAACGCGTCGTTGCGAAAATTTCGTCCATCGTAGCCCAAACGATGGTTGCGGCAATGGGCGACCCAGCGATGCCGGTCATCGAACGCATCAAATCCGGCATAGCATCGCATTTCGATCTGATTGCCGCCAATCCGCTCCTTCCGCGCTTTTTCCTAAGCGAAATCATCCAGCGCCCGGAACGTTACTACATGCTGCATGAAAACCTGACGAGGCATATGGGCGGGCTGGCCGCACGCCTGCAGACGGAGGTGGACCTTGCTGCAGAACGCGGCGAGATGGAGGCCGTGGATGTACGGGCGCTGCTCGTCAGCATCCTGTCGCTCAACGTATTCCCATTCGTCACCCAGCCGTTTGCGGAACATCTGCTGTACCATTCGGACTCCGGCCGCGGACAGGTATTGTCCAACCGCAAGGCCGAGAATATAGAGATCATCATGCGAAGGATCAAAAAACAATAACCCATGAAACGATTTGTCCTATGTTTGTTGCTCGTCATACCGACAACAATGCTCGCCGCCCAGTCGCTTGACGAGTGCCGACGTTTGGCACGGGAGCATTACCCCGAGATTCGGCAGTACGACCTGATTTCGCAAACCGAGCAGTACGATCTCTCCAATGCGGCACGGGCATGGATCCCGCAGATGACGCTCTCGGGGCAGGCAACATGGCAGACCTCCGTAGCCGAATTCCCCGATGCGCTCACGGACATGCTCGCACAGCAAGGGGTAAATATACCCGGAATGCGCAAAGATCAATACAGGGTTGCACTCGACGTATCCCAAACGATCTGGGACGGCGGCCAATCCAAGACTGGACGCGCCATAGCCGAAGCGGAGGCCGCAGAGCAGCGCAACCGTGTGGATGTCAACCTGTATGACCTGCAATCGCGGATAGACAACCTCTACTTCGGCATTCTGCTTTTAGACGAACGGGTAGCGCAGACCGAAGCTATGATCGGACTGTTGGAAAGCAACCTTGCGCGGATGCGGGCATACTGCAAAAACGGCGCGGCCATGCAGGCGGACGCCGATGCCGTCGAGGCCGAGCTGCTCACGGCACGGCAAACCCTCGGGCAGGTCGTATCGTCGCGGGCGAGCTATCGGCGGATGCTCGAGCTGTTCATCGGCCGCCCGCTGGACAGCGGGACGCTGGAAAAACCGGCCCTGCCCGAAGTGGCGGGCCGCTCCTCCGCCCATCCCGAACTGGCGTTGTTCGATGCCGAGGCCTCAAAGCTCGATGCGCAGCGCAAAGCGGTCAAAAGTTCGCTGACACCACGCTTCAGCGTCTTTGCGCAAGGGTATTACGGCTATCCGGGGCTGGATATGTTCAAAAGCATGATGTCGGCGGACTGGCAACTGAACGCCATTGTCGGGGTGAGGATGTCATGGAATATAGGAGCATTCTACACCAAACGTAACAATCTCGGGAAAATTGACGCGGCGCAACGGCGCATCGACGTGCAGCGCGACGTATTCCTGTTCAACACCCAGATACAGACGGCGCAGGAGGATGGCGAGATCACCCGCCTGCGCAATGCCATAAATGAAGATACGAGGATCGTAGAGCTACGGCGTTCGGTACGCATGGCTGCGGAATCGAAACTCGAAAACGGCGTTATCGACGCAACGGACCTGCTCCGAAAGATTACGGACGAAACTTCCGCAATGCTGAACCGCAGCACCCACGAAATAGAACTGCTGCAAGCCACGTACAGACTGAAACATACACTAAACCAATAGACGCCATGAAACAGATTTTACATATCGCCCTGACGATGCTCGCCGTATCGTGCGGCCCAAAGATCCAATACGATGCACAGGGTACATTCGAGGCCACCGAAGTGGTCGTCTCCTCTGAAGCGACGGGACGCATCCTCCGCTTCAATGTCGAGGAAGGCATGCCCGTGACAAACGGCGCCACGGTCGGCGAGATCGACAGCTTGCAGCTCCATCTACAGCGCAAGCAGCTGGAAGCACAACTCTCGGCCCTCATAGGCAGCCGCCCCGACATCAAGGCACAGGCAGCGTCGCTGCGCGAACAAATCGCCAAACAGCAGACAGAACGCAACCGGGTCAAGAACATGTTGCGCGACGGGGCCGCGACACAGAAACAGCTCGATGACATCGAAGCACAGATCCGCGTGCTGGAGAGCCAGCTCACGGCAACGCTTTCGACCCTCGGCAAGAATACCGCCGCCATCGACGACAATGCGGCGGCACTGGAAGCGCAGATCGCCGCAATCGACGACCGTATCGCCAAGTGCCGCATCACGTCGCCGGTAGGCGGTACTGTGCTGGTAAAATATGCCGAGGCAGGCGAATTCGCATCCGTAGGCAAGCCACTGATGAAGATCGCCGATCTGGACAATATCTATTTGCGTGCCTACTTCACCTCCGACCAGCTCGGCCAGTTACGTCTCGGAGACAAGGTGAGTGTGACGGCCGA
This sequence comes from uncultured Alistipes sp., assembly GCA_944320685.1. Classification (GTDB taxonomy): domain Bacteria; phylum Bacteroidota; class Bacteroidia; order Bacteroidales; family Rikenellaceae; genus Alistipes. The sequence goes on along the minus strand of CALUIK010000004.1, from coordinate 127,767 downwards.
CTTCGGCGGCGACGAGCGCTACGACTACGAGGGGCATATCACGTGGATCTCACCCGAAAGCGAATTTACTCCGAAAACCATCCAGACGAAAGATTCCCGTGCCAATCTGGTCTATGCCGTGAAAATCGCTGTCAAAAACGACGGCCGGCTGAAAATCGGCCTTGCGGGAGAGGTCATATTATGAACGCCATAGACATACAGCGCCTTTCAAAGAGTTTCGGCCGGGTGCGGGCACTCGACGCGGTGTCGTTTTCCGTCGGGAAAGGCGAACTGTTCGGCCTGATCGGCCCCGACGGGGCGGGCAAAACAACGCTGTTCCGCCTGCTCACAACGCTGCTCACCCCCGACAGCGGAACGGCCACGGTCGACGGTTTCGACATCGTGAACGACTATCTTTCCATCCGTTCACGCGTGGGATATATGCCCGGCAGGTTCTCGCTTTATCCCGACCTGACGGTCGAGGAGAATCTCGAATTTTTCGCCGCCCTGTTCGGCGTCAGGGCCAAGGAGTCATACGACCTCATAGCTCCGATTTACAAGCAGATCGAGCCGTTCCGCACACGCCGCACCGGAAAGCTCTCGGGCGGGATGAAGCAGAAACTCGCCCTCTCGTGCGCGCTTATCCACCGCCCCGGACTGCTTTTTCTCGACGAACCGACGACGGGCGTCGACGCCGTATCGCGCAGCGAGTTCTGGGATATGCTCGCCTCCCTGAAACAAAATGGCATTACAATACTCGTATCTACCCCATATATGGACGAGGCATCGCGTTGTGACCGCATCGCACTATGCAACGAAGGTCGTATCCTGGGGATCGACACGCCAGACGGCATCGTCCGGCGGTTCGACGCACCGCTCTACGCCGTGCGGGCCTCGAACATGTATGCGCTGCTCTCGGCCGCAAGACGTGCCGAAGGCGTCGCGGAGTGCTATCCCTTCGGAGAAGTGCATCATCTGGTGGCAGGCGGGGGATTCGACATAAGGCAGTTCATGGATCAACTGAATGAATTGGACGGGCTGTCCATCAAACCGGCCGCGCCGACAATTGAGGACGTATTCATAAAATTGATGAAACGATGAACGGCATAGTAATTTCAGTACGCAACCTGACAAAATGTTTCGGCGGCTTTGTAGCCGTAGACCATATCTCGTTCGACGTGTTCCGAGGTGAAATCTTTGGCTTCCTCGGGGCAAACGGCGCAGGCAAGACCACGGCCATGCGGATGCTCTGCGGCCTGAGTTTCCCCACTTCGGGCAGCGGGACGGTCGCAGGGTACGACGTGAGATGCGAAGGCGAACAGATCAAACGCCATATCGGGTATATGAGCCAGCGCTTTTCGCTCTACAACGACCTTACCGTTTGGGAAAACATGGACCTTTTTGCCGGAATCTACGGCCTGTCGAAAAAGGAAACGGCGGAGCGTGCCGCAGAACTGCTCGAAAAACTCGATTTCGCCTCGGAGCGCGACACCCTCGTGGGGAGATTGCCTCTGGGCTGGAAACAGAAACTGTCGTTCGCCATCGCCACCATGCACCGTCCCGAGGTGGTTTTTCTGGACGAACCCACGGGAGGGGTCGATCCCGTGACACGCCGCCAATTTTGGGAGATGATTTATGAAGCGGCAGATACGGGCACTACGATATTTGTCACAACCCACTATATGGATGAGGCGGAATACTGCTCGCGCGTATCGATCATGGTTGATGGAGAGGTGCGTGCGCTGGATACGCCCGCACGGCTGAAACGGCAATTTGCCGCAGGGTCGATGGATGAAGTATTCCGCACCCTCGCACGCGGCGCCAAACGCGGAGAGTAACCTATGGATAACAATTTCCTTTCATTCGTGAAAAAAGAGTCGCTGCACATCCTGCGCGACAGGCGGACGATGCTTATCGTGGTGCTGATACCCGTCATGCTCATGGTACTGTTCGGCTTCGCCATATCGACGGAGGTAAACGACATAAAAGTCGCGGTTGTTGCACCCGACCGAACGGACGGCGTGCGGGATGCCGTCGAACGGCTGGCTCGGAACGACTATTTCACCTTCTGCGGCTACACTGACAACGGATGCATCGATGCGCTTCTGCGCTCGGGCAAGGCCGATGCCGTCGTGGTATTCGCGGCTGACTTCGACCGCCGCATGCAACAGGCGGTATCGGGCCTGCCGTCAAGCCCCGCCATTCAATTGGTTCTCGACGCGTCGAACGTCAACACGGCGGGAGCCGCGACCGCCTATCTTCAGGGCGTACTGCTGGGAGCGGAGTCGCAGCAATCCCTGTTCGAGACCCACATGCTGTTCAACCCGCAAATGAAGAGTGCATTCAATTTCGTACCGGGAATCATGGGACTGCTGTTCATACTCATATGCGCGATGATGACCTCCGTGTCGATCGTCCGCGAAAAGGAGGCGGGCACGATGGAAGTGCTGCTCGTCTCTCCAGTACGTCCGTTCAAAATCATCTTCGCCAAGATGATCCCATATTTCGCCATTTCGTGCATTGTATTGATAATGATCCTACTGCTCGCACGCTACCTGCTGGACGTACCGATGAGCGGCGGCGCGGCCGGAATCTTCTCGTTGTCGATGCTGTACCTGCTGCTCTCGCTGTCGTTAGGGCTGCTCGTGTCGACTATCGCCCGTACACAGGTGGCGGCGCTCCTTATCTCGGCGGTGGTGATGATGATGCCCATTCTGATGTTGTCGGGGATGCTGTTCCCGATCGAGAATCTTCCGAAATTCTTCCGAGTGGTTTCCAACATCATTCCGGCACGCTGGTATATAGATGCCGTACGCAAGATGATGATCCAAGGGGCATCGGTCATGGATGTCTGGCAGGATTGCGCCATACTATTCTCCATGACCGTCCTGCTGCTCGGCGTCTCCATCAAAAAATTCAACGACAAATTGGAATAGGCCATGAGAACATTCAAGGTTTTATTACGCAAAGAGTTCCTGCAGATCCGCCGCAACCCGTTCCTGCCGCGACTGATCGTGGCGTTTCCAATCCTCGTCATGCTAATTATGCCGCTGATTATGACAATGGATGTCCGGAACGTCAACGTCGCCGTCGTGGATCTTGACCGTTCCGCCACTTCGCGCCGCATCGCTTCGCATATCAGTGCATCGGAATATTTCTCGCTTACGGCGACGACCTCCGACTTCAAGCTTGCCATGAAGAATCTGGAAGAGGGAACGGTAGATGCGATTGTAGAGATACCGCCCTGCTTCGAGCGCGACATGGCGGCCGCCTCGCCCGGGCGCATCAGTATCACCGCCAATGCCGTCAATGCGACCAAAGGTTCGATGGGGATACAGTATCTCGTACAAACCGTCTCGCGTACGCTTTCGGAACTGAATACCGAAAAAGATCCCGTTGGAGCCGCTGAGCTGATAACGGTGCAGAACCGTTTCAATCCGACGCTGAACTATCGCCATTACATGATTCCCGCATTGATGATCATACTTTTTATCCTCATATGCGGATTCCTTCCGGCGCTCAGCATCGTGGGCGAAAAAGAGAGCGGGACCATAGAGCAGATCAACGTCACCCCCGTCAGCCGGTTTACATTCACGCTTGCCAAACTGTTGCCATACTGGTTGATAGGTCTGTTTGTACTAACTGCGGCGATGTGTGTGGCATGGGCAGTCTACGGCCTCAGGCCGGAGGGGGCCGTCGGATCCATTTATATGGGGGCCATACTGTTTATCCTGACCATATCCGGTTTCAGCCTGACAATTGCCAATTTTTCCGAAACAATGCAGCAGACGATGTTCGTGATGTTCTTCTTCATTATGATCTTCATGCTGATGAGCGGGCTGCTGACTCCTATCGATTCAATGCCCGCGTGGGCACGGAAAATCACTGTCGTCCTGCCACCGCGCTACTTCGTCGAAATCCTGCGGTCGGTATATCTGAAAGGCGCTTCCATCGTCGAATTATGGAACAACTATATCGCATTGGGCATTTTCGCCATCCTGTTCAACACACTCGCGGCCGTAACCTACAAAAAGCAGTCGTGATTTATTGCGAGAGTGCACCCATCCTTAAACAGGGGTTCGAGCGCGTTTGAACCATTACTTTTGTTCGGCAGACACACGGTGAAATCTTGCAGCGGAGGGGGGGGGCAAAAGCCGTCTCCTTTTCCGGCGTCAAGCATGTTTGCCGACAAATGTCGCTCGGAACAACCGGCGGGGAGCGCCAACGGAAATTTCAGACTTCGCGTGCAGGCAGGAGCAGAGAAAGAGACATAATTAAAATAAAGGCGGCGCAGCCGATTTATTAATTGAAAATATTTTTGCGCCGTATTGTATTCTGACAAAATAATCCTTATCTTCGTGTAAAATTAAACAATCGACCACATACATTATAAAAGTATAATTATAGTCACTACTGCCTATGGTTTGAATAACAACATTCTTTTTTACATGCGCTTAACAGCCATTTGCTCAAGGCACACGCCTACACTAACAGAAAACCACCTACCTAAAACTTAAAACCAGAATTATGAAGTTTAATTTCACCCCCCCCCTCAGGTGGCAAATCACTGTTGTTCTGATACTTGCATTCGGAATTAACAGTTTGAGCGCCTTGGCCCAGCAAAATACAGTCAAGGGCGTGGTTAAAGATGCCGCCGGAAACCCCATCATCGGAGCAAGCGTCGTCGAAAAAGGTACGACCAACGGCATGAACACCGACGAAAACGGCAACTATTTCCTTCAGCTGCGCAGCAAGAACCCCATTCTCGAATTCTCGTTCGTTGGCTATACCAGCCGCAGCGTCACTGTGGGAGCGCAAACAGTGATAGACGTAACCCTCGAGGAAGATAAGGCCCAACTCGAGGAGGTGGTCGTAATCGGATACGGTACGGCCAAGAAAAAGGACCTTACGGGAGCCATCTCAACAGTCAATACCGAGAAACTTACAACGGAAGCACCCCGTTCGGTCAGCGACCTTCTGCGTTCGGCCGCCGCGGGTCTCAACGTCAGCATGTCGACCGACGCCGAGGCCGCGGGCAGCTATTCGATCCGCGGTACGACCACGCTGTCGGCCGGCTCTTCGCCGCTGATCGTCCTCGACGGAGTGATCTACAACGGTTCGATCACCGACATCAACCCCTATGACGTGGAGAGCGTCGACGTGCTGAAGGACGCCTCGTCGGCCGCCATCTACGGTGCCAAGTCTTCCAACGGCGTAATCTGTATCAACACCAAGAAGGGCCGCGGCGGACGGCCCACAATATCGTTCAATGCCAACATCGGCTTCGTACACCGCGCACGCCCCGTCAACGTACTCGACGGCGAGGGATTCGTCAAGTTCCGTCAGGACTACGAGGAGGGGCAGCTCACCTCGGAGGAGCGCGACCGCGTACCCGAAAAGTTCACCGACCCGCGCAAGCTGCAGAACGTTGATCTGCTCACATGGTACAACTACGATCAGGCCACACCAGTCACCACGCTGCCCGATGAGGAGACGCTGCTCCGCACGTGGCTCAGCCGTCTGGAGTTCAAGACCATCGAGCAGGACAACTATCTGGCCGGCATCGAAACCAATTGGGACGACATAGTATACCAGACAGGCCTGCAGCAGGACTACACCGCCAGCATATCCAACAACAACGAGCATACGTCGTACTACTGGTCGGTAGGATACGCCGACCGCGAGGGCGTAATCGTCGGCAACCGCTACACCAACCTGCGCACGCGCCTCAACCTCAAGTCGAAGGTTACCGACTGGATGACCGTCGGCATGAACGCACAGTTCGCCGAACGCAAGGGAGGATACCTGCAGGCCGACCACGGACAACGTGAGAACAACTCGCCATACACCGTTTTCACGATGGATCAGGACAGCCCCTACTTCCGCTATCCCTCGGGCGACAACAACACGCTCAACCCCTTCTACGAAAATACGTTCATCGACCGCCGCCAGCTTACGCAGACGCTCAATGCCAGCCTCTATGCCATCATCAACCTTCCGTTCGGCATCGAGTATCAGATGAACTATACTCCTTATTTCAACTGGTACGAATACTACAACCACAACTCGTCGGAGTCGCCTTCGTACGAGGCCCTCGGCGGCTCGGCTACGCGCCAGCACCAGAAGACCTACAAATGGCAGCTCGATAACGTGATCCGCTGGCAGCGCGAGTTCGGCAAGCACAACATAAACATCACCCTGCTGCAGAACGCCGAGAAGAACCAGTACTGGTCGGACTCGATGTCGGCAACGAACTTCACCCCGATGGATATCTTGGGCTGGCACCGCATGCAGGCCGGTACCGAGCAGACCATCTCGTCGGACGACACCTACGACACCGGCGACGCGCTCATGGCACGCCTCTTCTACTCGTACGACGACACCTACATGATCACGGCCTCGATCCGCCGCGACGGTTACTCGGCCTTCGGCCAAGGCAACCCGCGCGCCTCGTTCCCGTCGGTAGCTGTAGGATGGGTATTCACCAACGAAAAATTCTTGGAGAAGGCTTCGAAATGGCTCAACTACGGTAAACTGCGTATATCGTGGGGCGAGAACGGTAACCGCGACATCGGCCGCTACGCCGCCCTGTCGACGCTGACCTCATCGCTGCACCCATATATCGACTCGACCACGGGTACCGTATTCACTACCTCGCAGATCTGGGTCGACAAGCTCGCCAACACAAACCTCTCGTGGGAGACTACCGAATCGTGGAACTTCGGTCTCGACTTCGGACTCTTCAACAACGTGCTGCGCGGCTCTGCCGAGTTCTACGTCGCCAAGACCAAGGACCTGCTCGTATCGCGCTCGATCCCCTCTATCACGGGCTTCAGCAGCATATACGACAACCTCGGCCAGCTCAACAACCACGGCTTCGAGCTCACGCTCAACGCCACCCCCGTACAGAACAAGGTCGTAACGTGGGATTCGTCGCTCACCTTCTCGCTCAACCGCCGCAAGATCGTACACCTGTACGGCACCTACGAGGACGTATACGACAAGGAAACGGGTGAGGTGATCGGACGGAAAGAGTGCGACGACGTCAACAACGGCTGGTACATCGGCCACGACACCAACCAGATCTACGGCTACAAGCGCATCGGCGTATGGCAGCTCGGCGAAGAGGAGGAGGCCGCCGTATACGGCCTCCGTCCCGGCGACTTCAAGTACTTGGATGTCGACAACAACGGCGTGCTCAACACCGACGACAAGGTATGGCAGGGTTACACCACGCCGCGCTACCGCCTCTCATGGCGCAACGAGTTCAACTTCAACAACGGAATCTCGCTCTCGTTCATGCTCTACGGCAACTTCGGCCAGTGGGGTACGCTCAACCGCGCCGCCAATGCCGTCGACCTTCCGGACCGCCACACCACTATCGAGATCGACCGCTGGACCGTCGACAACCCGACCAACGACTTCGCCCGCATCGGATCTACGAACAAGGGCAACAACTACGTACGCAAGGACTTCGTCCGCATGGAGAGCATAGCCCTCTCGTACCGCCTGCCCAAGAAGTGGATCAGCAAACTGTGGATGGACAGCGCCACGATCTCGCTGACGGTACGTAACGCGTTCGTCATGACGGGATGGTATCTGGGCGATCCCGAGCAGGGAGACCTCACCCCCCGCACTTGGAACATTAACCTCAACTTCACAATGTAAGCCAACATGAAACGATCTATATCATACATAGCGGTCGCGGCAACGGCGGCCACACTGCTCAGCTCGTGCGACAAGAGCTGGCTCGACCCCAAACCGTTGTCATTCTTCGCCCCGGAGAACACATACGTCAACTCGGAAGGTCTCGAGGCTGCGCTTGTGGCAGCGGAGCGTAACATGCGTCACGAGTATTTCGGTGACGGCGCCCCCATTCTCACCGAGATGTTCACCTCGGACATCGCCGTCAACGGCAAGACCGACGCATCGAGCTCGATGTGCGACTTCATCACGCAGATGACCCCTACGGGTCTGGCCGCTTCGGTCGACAGCAACCAGATGAGCTGGTACTGGTCGGAGGGATTCAAGGGTATAAAGTATGCCAATACGGCCCTTGACCGCCGCGCAAACGCCACCTTCGAGAGTGAGGCCGAGGAGAACGAGGTTATAGGCAAGTGTTATTTCCACCGCGCCTACCGTTACTACAAGATGATCCACCAGTTCGGCGACGTGCCTTGGATCGACCACGAGATACAGACCCCCGAGGACAACTTCTCGTCGTATGACCGTTTCTCGATCGCCGAGCAGTGCTACTACGACATGGAGTTCGCTTACGAGTGGGTCACCGACGACAACGATATGGGTGCCATCTCGAAGGGTGCGTGCGGACTTCTGCTCATGAAGTTCTGCTTGGTGACGGGACGTTACGACCGTGCCCTCGAGGTAGGCCGTGAGATCGTGGCGGCACACCCCATGATCTACACCAAGCAGTTCGACAACACGTCGGGCAACCTGATGCTCGACCTGCACTCGCGCGCCGCAAAGAGCAGCATCGCCAACACGGAGATCCTGCACGTCGTGGTCTCGACACTCGACACCAAGGATCAGGGTTCGGACCGCGTCTACACCATGCGTAACGGCGTTCCATACTGGGCCAACGGTTCGATCAAGACCCCCGACGGCCAGACCGGCTGCACGATCGACCTTCAGACCGAGACCAACGGCAAATACAGCTATCTGGACAACGACTACAACGTCGGCCGCGGCATCGCTACGATGCGTCCATCGGCATACTATCAGTATGAGATCTGGACCGACAAGGAGAAGAACGACATGCGAGGCCCCTACTACGGCATCAACAGTGACAATCCGGACGATCTGTCGCAGAAGTCATGGCGCGAGATGGAAGACCTCTACTACAACAACCTCTCGCTCAAGGATAAGCAGAGCGAATACTACGGCAAGCATCTGGTACGTCCGGGCGGCATGATCGTAGCCGACTCGACGCGCTGCTGGTTCCGCTGGCCGCACTACATACTCTACGTTCCCGACGAGACCCAGACTTCGGACTGGCAGGGCGGATACACGCCGTGGTACGTCTATCGTTCGGCCGAGGCTTACCTCATCATGGCCGAGGCATACTACTGGAAGGGTGATAACGCCAACTGCGCCGCCATGCTCAACGAGGTACGCCGCCGCGCCGGCGCCGAGGATCTCACGGCCGACGAGGCCGGCATCTCGGCTATCCTTGCCGAGCGTGCCCGCGAACTCTTCTACAGCGAGCCGCGCCACGTCGAGCTGGTACGCATGAGCTACATGTACGCACGCACAGGCAAAACATGCGAGTGGAACGGCCGCCAATACTCGATGGAGAACTTCTCGGGCCCCGAGGGCACGGGTACGACCAACCCGTGCACCGACGAGGGATACAACTTCTACTACGACTGGGTAGTCGCCCACAACGACTTCTACTACAAGGGCAACGGCACCAACACGCAGTACAGCGACACGGGATACGTACAGTATGCCAAGGGTATCTACCGAATTGCCGTACACAACGTGCTGTGGCCCGTTCCCGAGTCGGCAATCGTCGACAACAAGGGTGACCTTAACCAGAACGAAGGCTACGTGAAGGTGGCATCGCACCCCTACAATGTCGACCCGATACAGATCGAGATCGACAAGCACGGCTACGAATAATATATGCCGCGGCACGCCAAAAGGGGCTGTCCTCCAAGGGACAGCCCCTTTTCCTTTCGGGACAACGCTTTTTTTATGAAAACACCGCGCTGCCGCTTCCGCAGCGGAATATGGTCGGTTGACCCCCTGTTTTGGCCGTTTCACCCATCGGGAAGGTATGCTACAAGAAAAAATCACTAAATTTGGACGTAATACTAACTTTACAATAACTACCTAAATCTATACCCGATGAAAAGATCTCTGCTCGGATTCCTACTCTCATTCATCGTGATCTCGGCCGTGGCGCAAAGCAACAGAAGCACAGTTGCCGGAACCGTCATAGACGGCCAAAAGGAGGGCGTCGTCGGCGCCGTCATCGAGATCATGTCCATGCGTGACACCACGGACAAGAAGTACACATCGTCAGCCATACGCGGCGCATACCAGTTCAAGGGTGTCGCTGCAGGCGAATACCGCCTCACGGCATCGTTCCTCGGATACAAAACAGTCTCGCAGCAGATAAAGGTCACCGCAGGGAAAGACTTCACCGTACCGGCATGGACCATGGAAGAGGACCCCACGCGGATCGAGTCGGTGAATGTCGTCACGCAGGCCGTGCGTACCACCATCAACGGCGACACACTCGTCTACAACGCATCGGCATACAAGGTCATGTCTGATGCAGACACCGACGAGCTGCTCTCGAAGATGCCGGGCATCAACGTCAACGGCGGCACGGTAGAGGTACAGGGCGAAACCGTGCAGAAGATCCTTATCGACGGCCGCGAGTTCTTCGGCAACGACGTGGCTACGGCCATAAAGACCATACCGGCCGAGGCCGTCAAGTCGATCGAGGTGTTCGATAAGCTGAGTGACGAGGCCGAATTCTCGGGTATCGACGACGGCAACAGCTACAAGGCAATAAACATCGTCACGCACAACAAGATGAAGACGGCCATATTCGGCAAGATGAACGCATTTTACGGTTTCGAGCCGCGCGAGGAGGAGAGCACCAAGCACTACGGCAGCGCCGACGGCAACCTGAACTTCTTCCGCGAGAAATCGAAGACCACGCTTCGGTTCCGCGCCAACAACATGAACGGCAACAGCCGTTCGCGTATGGGTATGGGCGGTATCAACTACATCAACACGTGGGGCGAGGACGAGAAGTTCAAACTCGAGGGAAGTTACACCTATAATGCCAGCAACAACAAGAGCAGCAGCTGGACCGAACGCGACTACTTCCTCACCGAGGAGGAGATCGAGTCCAATGCCGACGACATATACGAACATTACGACGCCACCAACAACAACGCCTCGAAGAACGGCAACCATAACTTCAACGCCCGCACCGAACTGCGCATAAGCGAGCGGCAGCGGCTCATGGTGCGCGCCCAACTGTCGTTCAACGACAGCTGGAGCCAAGGCAATTCGCTCAACACCTATTTTCCCATCAGCGGCATCGATCCCATACTGCTGTCGAACTGGAACAACAACGACAACAACTCGCTCAATACCGGTATCAACGGCAACTACTTCCTGCGCATCGGACAGAAGGCGGGGCGTACGCTGCATGTGAGCTTCAACGCAAACTACTCGACCAACAACTCGGGCGGCGAGAACTACTCCGAGAAGGCCGAGAACGACCCCATACAGCAGCGCTCGTCATCCGACAACTACAACTACAGCCTCAACGGCGGCGTAACCTACGCCGAACCCATCGGCAGCCATGCACAGGCGACAATAGGCTACAACGTAAACTACAACTACTCGAACGCCGACCGCCTTACCAACCTCTTCGACTGGGAGACGGGCGAGTACAACGAATTCATAAGCCCCGAATATTCCAACCGCAACAACACCGACTACCTGACGCAGCGCGTGGGCCCGGGCTTCCGCTTCAGCAACGACGGCACTACGGTGTCGGCACAGGTCAACTATCAGAACGTGCTGATGAACAGCGACCGCGAGTACCCCGCCGTCTACGTCCTGCCGCAGAAGAGTTTCCATAACATCACCTATTCGGTAATGACGCGCATCAAGATCAACATGGAGAACCGAATCATGGTGCGCCTCAACTCGCGTACGTCGAACCCCTCGGTGACACAACTGCAGGATGTGGTCGACATATCGAACGTCAACAACATACGTTCGGGCAACCCCAAGCTCCAGCCCTCCTACAGCCACCGCCTGAACATGAGCTACAACCATTCGGGCATAGAAAAGGGTACCACCTTCTCGATATACGTCGGCGGCTCGAAGAACCAGCGGCAGATCGTCGACTCGGTGGTGATGAACCAGCCCGGGTACGAGATCTACAGCCCCGACGGCGAATACCTCACCTCGCTCTCGTCGACGGGACGCTACTCGAAGCCCGTAAACCTCTCGGGCGACTGGAGCTATAACGGCGGCATCTCGTACGGCTTCCCGCTCAACTTCATGGGCTGCAACTTCAACATCGGCGCGCACGGATCGTTCAACCAGTCGCCCTCGATACTCAACGGAGTGATCAACCGCTCGAAGTATCTCTCGGGCGGAGGCTCGGTATCGTTGAGCAGCAACTTCAGCCAATACGTGGACTTCAACTTCTCATATTCGCCCAACTACAACAAGGTGACCAACACCATGTCCGACAACGGCAACAACGAATACATGCGCCACTCGGCATGGGGCAACATCCGCGTGGTATTCGGATTCGGGCTGACACTGTTCGCGAACGGCAACTACAGCCAGTACGTGGGCCTGAGCCAGAACAGCAAGAACCTCAACAACACGGAGTTCATCTGTAATTTCGCCATCGGCATGAAGGTACTGCGCAAGATGGGCGAGGTGCAGCTGACGGTAAACGACGCCTTCAACCGCAATACCGGCTTCTCACGCTCGTGGAACTCGATGTACATGCAGAACTCGATGAGCGAGATCATAGGCCGCTACTACGGCATACGCTTCACCTACAACCTGCGCCGCTACGGCCAGACCCGCAAAGGAGAGGTGATCGACGAGGGCGGCGTACGGCGTAACGACCGGCGCGGCATGGCCCGTCCGATGGGAGGTCCCGGCAGATTCGGCGGCCCCGGCGGAGGGCCCGGTGGCGGCGGCCGCTTCGGAGGCTGACCGCGAACATAACGCCGACGACAATACAGCCGGCAACAATCAAAACGCAACAATATCACATAGATATCACGGTTCAATGCGGCCCTGCACAGGGCCGCATCTGTTTTCGGCAGACTCGCCGCCACAAGCGGATTTCGGGCACGCCGCCACATCCGGCGCATACAGGCCGCACCCCGACAGCAGCATGCGGCACGGCGAAACCATAGGCAGAAAAAACCGCTCCGGCCATCCCTCACGGGGGCCGGAGCAGTCCTCCTTATGATTTTGCTTAATGGTTAGGGGCGCGTTCAACACCTAACCGAATATTCCAAATACCGTGCCGGCTACGGCCGCTACATGCGCGACTCGCTATCGGAACCGCTCTCTACGCTCTTGGCGCGGAATGCCTTTCCGCTCTTGAAATTCCACGATACACCGAGCCGCACGCAGAGTTTCGTGCCGAATCCGTCCACCGTCACGCGGCGCTCGAAATCGTCCTGTGTGAATACGAGGTTCTGACGCGACGCCACAAGATTGCGCAGGGCGCAGGTGACGGTCCACGCATCGCCGAAACGTTTTTTGAGGGTCATCGACAGGTTGTGCAGGCCCTTTACACGCACGTTGCTCACCACGGCGTCGGTCATCCCGAAGTAGTCGCAGTCGACAAAGAAATTGAGCGGCAGTTTGAATGTCATCTGCGACGACCACTGGGCCATGGTATGCCGCGTCTTGGGAGCATCGGGAGCCATGCGCTGCTCGTAGATCGAACCCCGGACATTGGAGTTCCAGTCCCACCACTTGGTGAGGGCGAAAGGCAGGCTCACATTGACAGAGTAGGTGTTCATCACGGGCATGTTGAACCATGTGAGGCATATCATGCGCGGGTCGAAGTCGTCGGTCACGGACACCTGCTGGATAGCATCCTTGAGGATATTGGCACTCAACGTAATGCTGTATTTGTATGCCACTACGGCAGTCAACGAGTAGGTATCGACATACGAGGGGTCGAGCAGCGGGTTGCCCGTCTGGTAGGTGTAGTCCGATATCTGCATGCGGTTGGGAGTGAGGCTCCAGAACCCCGGACGCGAGATGGTACGCGAATACTGCGCCACTATGGAGTGTTTGCCCGCCTCGTCCAAACGGTACGATAGGTTGGCATTGGGAAAGAGCGAGAAGTAGCTGTTTCCCATGTCGGCGCCCTTGCCGTATGTGTAGGTATACTCGCCGCGCAGCCCCGCCACGGCGCTCCAGCGGCCGTAGTTCATCGAGGCGATGGCATAGAGCGCGCCGATATTCTCGGTGTAGGATATGTCGTAGTCGTCCACGACCGAAGGCACCCACGCCCCGCCGTCAAGATAGCGGTATGTGGCGTCGGAGTTGATCTCATTGTAGGTATATTTCGCGCCGCCCTTCAGCGTCCAGTGCTGCGACAGGACCTTGTCCCACGCCACCGATGCCGTAGCCACGCGGAAAAGGCTGTTGTTGCGGTTGTTGTAGAGCGAGTCCACCGTCGTCCCCATCTCCGTGACACGCGACGAATTGTCGGCGCCGGTATGTGTGTTGCGCTGCGTGTAGTCGGCAATCAGCTTCACCTGCGAGCCGACGGTATCGGTCTTGATGATGTAGTTGAGTGTGGCTGCATAGTTCTCACGCTCGTCGAAACCGCCGTACCGGCTCTCGCTGCGGCGCTCACCGGCAGCTGTCGTGTACGAGGTGTACGAATCGGTCGGACTGGCGTCGTTCCAGCGCCAGAAGTCGAACGAGACACCCAGCGAGTGGTTCTTGCGTACCTCCGCAACGCCCGAGAGACTGAAACCGCCGTCGCTGTCCTGCTCGCGGTTCTCCGACGCAGCCTCCATAAGCGCACCCATATTGCTGTATTCGGTACGCTCCGTAGTCTGCATGCGCGCATCGAGATTGGTATACCACCCCGACGCCGAGAGGTCGAAACGGCCGACATGGTAGTTGATCGACGCCGAGGGCGAATATGTGGAGCCCGCGTCGCTGAAGTCGCCGTACATTCGCACCGACCCCATCACACCGTCGTCGAGACGGCGCTTGAGCGTGATCTTCAGTACGCCGCCCGCCGAATCGGCATCGTAGTCGGCTCCCGTCTGCGGCACCACCTCGATCTTGGCCATATCCTCGGCCCGCAGATTGCGTATGTATTGCACCAGTTCCTCGCCCGAAAGGCGCACCTCGCGGTCGTTTATGTATACGGTAGTACCCTCGGCGCCGTTTATCGAGATGCCGTCGTCGTCGACCCATACGCCGGGCGACTGTTTAAGTACATCCACACCATCCTTGCCGATGGCGCCCTCGGAGTTGGCCACATCGACCACGAAACGGTCGGCCTCGCGGCGTATCATCTGTGCCGAGACAACCACGTCGGCTATCTCGGTGGCCTGCTCCACCATCACCACTTCGCCCAAATCGACATCGTCGCCCACGTGCAGCACCCGCTCAACGGGAGCGTAACCCACAAACTCAACAATCACCCTATACTCGCCGTCGGCGATACGAAGCGAGAAACGCCCCTGCTCGTCGCTTGTGGTACCGGCCACCTGACGGTCGCCCGACATCGCCACCACCGTG
The DNA here is from genome assembly GCA_944320685.1 of uncultured Alistipes sp. Classification (GTDB taxonomy): domain Bacteria; phylum Bacteroidota; class Bacteroidia; order Bacteroidales; family Rikenellaceae; genus Alistipes. The sequence continues at coordinate 112,479 of CALUIK010000004.1, read as the reverse complement.
GCATAGCCCACGGCTTCGCCGCTGCTGTTCACCACACGGCCCCGCACATCGCCAGCAGCCATGGCCGTAAGCCCCATAAGCGTCATCAGCACAAACAAAAGAAGAGAGAAGAGATTTTTCATATCGTTTAAGTTTTACGGACATTTCACAGTGCAAATATAAATACTTTCACACTATTGTGCAACACAAAGTAGTTTTTTTTCGTATTATAATTATTTTGCACTTCCGCTCCATGCAAAGTAATATGACCACCATATTATAACCGTCTCTCCTGCAGCCAGCGACGCCGCCTCCTCACGACGGCTGCTTGAAACGTTGCCGGCCGCATGGCGCAGGCAACCAGCACCCTATACCCGACCGGCGGCAAACGGAAAGCCAAACACCCCCAACGGCTGCATGACGATTAACGCGATTTATATTATCTTTGCAGACGGAAACGATTAAACCATAAATATATGACCAACATCACAATCTCCGATTCGATCAAATACGTCGGCGTCGACGACCACGACATCGACCTGTTCGAGGGACAGTACCGCGTGCCCGACGGCGTATCGTACAACTCATACCTGATCATGGACAGGAAAATCGCCCTGATGGACACTGTCGACCGCCGCAAGGGCACCGAATGGATGGCCCGCCTCGACGCGGCACTCGCAGGACGTACGCCCGACTACCTCGTGACGCTGCACATGGAACCCGACCACGCCGCCAACATAGCCGCCGCGATGGAACGCTACCCCGACATGCGTATCGTCGGCAACGCAAAAACCTTCGCCATGACGGCGCAGTTCTTCGGCACGGACTATGCCGACCGCCGCATCGTCGTCACCGAAGGCGACACGCTGGATCTCGGGACCCGCACCCTGCAGTTCGTCATGGCGCCCATGGTGCACTGGCCCGAGGTGATGATGGCATACGAACGCACCGAAAAGACGCTCTTTTCGGCCGATGCCTTCGGCAAATTCGGCGCCCTCGACGCCAGCCAGCCGTGGGATGACGAGGCCCGCCGATACTTTATCAACATCGTCGGCAAATACGGCGCCAACGTACAGGCCCTGCTCAAGAAGGCCGCAGCCCTCGACATTGCGCGCATCTGCCCGCTGCACGGCCCCGTCCTCGGAGACGACCTCGGCCATTACATAGGCAAATACCTCACATGGAGCAGCTATGAGCCCGAAGAGAAGGGCGTCATGATAGCCTATGCCTCGATATACGGCAATACGGCCGACGCCGCACGCCGTCTGGCGGAGATGCTGCGCCGACGCGGGGAGAAGGCGGTCGTCATCTATGACCTTGCGCGGTGCGACATGGCCGAGGCCACGGCCGAGGCGTTCCGTTTCGACCGCGCCGTGCTCGCGTCCTCGACCTACGACGCAGGGCTCTTCCCCGTGATGGACGCCTTCATCGGCCGCCTCAAAAGCAAGAATTGGCAGCGCCGTACCGTAGGCCTCATCGAAAACGGCACATGGGCACCGGCCGCTGCGCGCATCATGTGCGAGCACCTGTCGCACATGAAGGATATTACCGTCGCCAAGCCTGTCGTTACCCTCCGCTCGGCAATGAATGCCGCTTCGGAACAACAGATCGAGGCGCTGGCCGAAACATTGACGGCATAATCACGAAGCACGCCCCCTCAAGCGGCACCCGCAATCGCATGCGGATGCCGCTTTTTTGTAATGCCACAGACAAAAAAACCTCGAACACATAATGAATCCGATTTTTTTTACTACCTTTAAGGGTGCGTCCGGCACTTTTCACAAATACGACATACTAACCAAAAATTAAACGATATGAACAATAAGATTTCTCGCGGCGACTTCTTGAAGAGATCGGGGCTCGCCGCGGCCGGCATAATGATGGGCGGCATGGCTTCGGGTGCTACCGGGATACTCACCCCGCAGCAGCAACAGGACAAGAAGGAGCGTTTCGCAAAACTCGGGAAAGTAAACATCGCATGGGTCGGAATGGCCAACCGCGGTGCCGAGGTCATGAACGAGTTTGACAAGACTGGCCTCGCCAACATCGTCGCCATGTGCGACGTCGACCCGAACTCGGAAGGGAGCCGCAAATCGGCTGCAGCACACCCCAATGCCAAGGTATACACCGACTTCCGCAAGATGTTCGACGAGATGGGCAATCAGTTCGAGGCCGTGGTCGTGGAGACGCCCGACTTCTCGCACTTCCCTTGCGTGATGCTCGCACTCAATCAGGGCAAGCACGTATACGTCGAGAAACCCATGGGACGCACATTCTACGAGTGCCAACTCATGATCGACGCCGCCAAGCGCAACCCCCAACTCGTAACTCAGGGCGGCAACCAAGGACACTCGGAGGCAAACTACTTCCAGTTCAAAGCGTGGACCGAGGCCGGCATTATCAAGGACGTGACTGCCGTCGACGCCCACATGAACATGTCGCGCCGCTGGCACGGATACGATGTCAACATCGACCGTTACCCGCAGGCCGAACCCATTCCCGACGGCATGGACTGGGATCTGTGGCACACCACACAGCAGTTCCACGAATTCAACAAAAAATACCACCCGGGCAACTGGCGCAGCTGGTACGACTTCGGCATGGGCGCCCTCGGCGACTGGGGCGCACATATCCTCGACACGATACACGAGTTCCTCAATCTCGGCCTTCCCTACGAGGTAGAGCCCATCAAACTCGAGGGCTGGAACACATATTTCTTCCCCATGTCGTCGACCATACGCTTCAAGTTCCCGCGCCGCGGCGAGATGCCCCCCGTACAGATCACGTGGTACGACGGTATAGGCAACTACCCGCAGCTGCCCGACGGCTACGGAGCATCGAAACTCGGATCGGACATACCTACCGTAAACGGCCAGAAGGCACAGGCCATAAAGCTCAACCCGGGAAAGATCATCTACTCGAAGGACCTCATCTTCAAGGGCGGCTCGCACGGCTCGACTCTCTCGATAATCCCCGAGTCGAAAGCCAAGGCCATGGCGGACAAACTGCCCGAGGTGCCGAAGAGCCCTTCGAACCACTACGAGAACTTCCTGCTGGCCTGCATGGGCGAGGAGCGTACCCGCTCGCCTTTCGAGATTTTCGGCCCGCTGTGTCAGGTATTCTGTCTCGGTGTCATGGTACAGCGCCTCAACAAGAAGATCGTCTTCGACCGCGAGACCAAGCGTATCGTCAACGACCGCTTCGCCGATGCCATGCTCACCCAGACCCCGCCCCGCAAGGGCTGGGAGGAGTTCTACAAGATGTAGGAAGCACCGCTCCATATGTCAAAAGGCCCGCTTCCATAGGGAAGCGGGCCTTTATTTGGCATTATTATCTACAAAACAGGGGAGCCCTGCCCGTGCAGTGCGGCCGGACGCTCGGGAGATGCCCCGCCATACCAAACAGTCAGATATACAGCAGCGACAGCGAGCTTACGAGGAACCCGCCGGCGAAACCCGCCAGCACCTCCCAGCCGTCATGCCGCCCGAGGCACAGACGCGACGAGGCGAGCAGACCCGCCACGACGATCGCCGCCACCATAGGCCAGAAGAGCGACATGACCCCCACTATGTTGAGCATGACAAAGAGCGCCGTCACAGCCCCTATGGCCGCCAGATGCAGGCTAACGTTCCACCAGCGCACGGCAAGTATGCAGAAGAGTTCGCACAACACGGCCGCCGTCGCCAGCTTGCGGAAGAGCAGCAGCGAGGGCAGCTTGAGCAGCGTGACGGCACACAGCATATAGCATACCGCCCCGACCATCAGCATCAGCATGCGCAACCGCCGCCGGTCTATCGACACGCGGTTCAAACCGTCCAGACGCTTGAAAAGGTAATACGCCAGCATCGGGATGAAGGCGGCATACAGCACGACCACCCATATGAGATAGAACTTCACGCGCATCGTATAGTAGGAGTATACGGTACCTGTGAAGAGTACCGTAACGACCGCATAGATCGGGATCAGGCACGGGTGGAACACCGCCGACACCGCACGTGAAAGCCTCATAGCACTTTTGTTCGTCATATCTGTTTTCTCAATCGCGCCACCGGTATATCGAGCATCTCGCGGTACTTGGCCACCGTACGGCGCGCTATACAGTACCCCTTGGCGTTAAGTATGTTCATCAGCGTCTCATCGGTCAGGGGATGGCGCTTGTCCTCCTCGTCGATACACTTCTGGAGTATGTTCTTTATCTCGTAGCTCGACACCGTTTCGCCGCTCTCGGTCTGCATCGCCTCCGAAAAGAGTGACTTGAGCAGTATGATACCGAAATGCGTCTGCACGTATTTGCTGTTCACCACACGCGATATTGTCGACACATCGAGCCCCGTGCGGTCGGCTATATCCTTCAGTATCATGGGCCGCAACTTGCTTTTGTCGCCGTCGCGGAAATACTCCTTCTGGAAATTGAGTATCTCCTGCATGGTGCGCATGAGGGTATCGTGCCGCTGCTTTATGGCCGAGATGAACCATTTGGCCGAGTCGATTTTGCTCTTGACGAACTGCACCGCCTCGCGGTTCTTCTCGGGGACCGTCCCGTCGGGGGCCACCATGTCGCGCATCATCTCCACGTAACGGCGGTTTATCTTCACCTCGGGGATGTTGTAGGAGTTGAGCGACAGGTCGAACTGGCCGTCATGATAGTCGAGTTTGAAGTCGGGCACGATATAGGGTGCGGCATCCGCCCCGCCCTCCGAATAGAGGTTCCCCGGCTTGGGCGACAGGCGGCGTATCTCGTCGATGGCATCGCGGAACTCATCCTCGCCGACATTCAGGCGGGCCATCAGTTTCTCGTAGTGTTTCTTGACGAACTCGTCGAAATACGACAACAGTATCCTGCGTGCCAGACGTTTGGCGGGAGTATCCATGCGCCGCTGCTCCATCTGCAACAGAAGGCACTCCCGCAGGTTGCGCGCCCCGATGCCCGCGGGTTCCAGCTGGTGGATGACGTTCAGCAGCCGTTCGAGCTCCTCGATCGTGGTCTCTATACCCAGCGAAAAGGCTATGTCATCGGATACAGACTCCAGATCGCGGCGCAGATAACCGTCGCCGTCGATACTTCCGACCAAAAACGACGCAATACGCATATCGCGGTCCGAAAGGTTGCGGTAACCCAGCTGTTCGGTCAGATATTCCTGCATCGACCGGCCCTCGGTTATGTTGACCGGACGCTGCTTGTCGTCCTTCGAATAGTTGTTCACGCGGCTCTTGTACCCGGGGGTGTCGTCGTCGCGGATATATTCGTCAACCGAGATTTTCTGTTCCTGCTCCTCCTCGGGCGCGGCATCCTCCTCCAGCACTATGTTCTCCTCCACCTCCTGCTTGATACGCTGTTCGAGCTGCATGGCGGGAAGCTCGAGCAGCTTTATCATCTGTATCTGCTGCGGAGACAGCGTCTGCTGCAGCTTCTGAACCTGACGTTGCGAAATACCCATTACAAAAAAAATTAACCGTTATACTCTCATCCGACAGGTCTCTACATTCATTCGTTACATACATGCGGCGCGCGGGCGTCCCGACACGGTCAGTCGCGCCCGGCGGCATGCATCGCGTCGACAATGGCACGGGCCCAGAACTTGCCCAGCTTACGGGCGCCCTTCTCGTTGGGATGCAGGTAAAAGACACCCGCATAGCCGTTCTCGGCAAAATAATATTTCTCGTGGCGGTCGCGGAAGTAGTCGTATCCCTTCAGGTCGCCCATATATACGTCATCGTACTTCTCGGCCATACCTATCAACACGTTGGCATATCCGACCAAGCGTTTCTGCCCTTCGACCAGATATACCGCACCGTTGTAGGTATTGTCGCTGTACCATATCGGACGCTGCAGCACGAAGACCGCCTCGGGGCAGAGCTCGCGTATGCGCGCCATGATCGCGGTAAGGTTGCGTTCGTAATCCTCGTTCGACACGGGAGCCCCCGCAGGGCCACTCGAGGCCGAATCGTTGGTGCCGAGCATTATAGAGAAGACGATGGGCCCGTAGCTGATGTCGCGCAACTCCCTTATGGCCTGTTCCACACGGCGGAAATCCGCCCCGCGTTCGGGCAGGAAATCCACCGTCGTGGCTCCCGAACGGCCGCAGTTGCGGAAGTTGACATCGCCCGACATCATGCGGCCGACATACCCTGCAGCGGCTACCGGCGGCGCAGTCTTTCCCTTGTCCGCATGCAGCGCACCTTCGGTGATGCTGTTGCCGATGAATATCAGGTTGTATGTGCGTCCCTTGCCGGTTTGCGCCCACGCCCCGCCCGCCGCAAGCGACACGAGCAGGAGCAAAATAACTCTCTTCATAATTCAAGGTCGTTTTTCGTTCAGTTACATGCGGCCGCAACGGCCTGCACACATTCACGCGGCGCCGGATCAGAACTCCGCATTGTTCGGCGTACGCGGGAAAGGGATCACGTCGCGGATGTTGCCCATGCCCGTAACGAACAGCAGCAGGCGCTCGAAGCCCAACCCGAAACCCGAGTGCGGCGCCGAACCCCAGCGGCGGGTGTCGAGGTACCACCACACCTCCGACTCGTGCATTCCGAGTTCCTTCACCCTCGCACAAAGCTTGCCATAATCGGCCTCACGCTCCGATCCTCCTATTATCTCGCCTATTTTCGGGAAGAGTACGTCCATGGCACGCACCGTGCGGCCGTCCTCGTTCTGCTTCATATAGAAGGCCTTGATCTCCTTCGGGTAGTTGGTAAGAATAACCGGACGCTTGAAATGCTCCTCGACGAGGTAGCGCTCGTGCTCCGACTGCAAGTCGCAGCCCCAGTCGCACGGGAACTCGAACTTGCGGCCCGAGGCCTTGAGTATCTCAACGCCCTCGGTATAGTCGAGGCGCACGAAGTCGTTGTGCAGCACGAACTCCAGACGCGAGATAAGTTCACTGTCCCACATCTTGTTCATGAACTCCAGATCCTCGCGACAGTTCTCCAGCGCATATGCGATCAGATACTTGAGGAAGTCCTCCGCAAGATCCATGTTGTCGTTGATATCATAGAAGGCCACCTCGGGCTCGATCATCCAGAACTCGGCCAGATGGCGCGGCGTATTCGAATTCTCGGCTCGGAACGTGGGGCCGAACGTATATATCTGCCCTATGGCCATGGCACCGAGCTCACCTTCGAGCTGTCCCGACACGGTGAGATTGCACGGCTTGCCGAAAAAATCCTTCGAGAAGTCCACCTCGCCCGTCTCAGTACGTGGCGGGTTGGCGGCATCGAGCGTCGTCACACGGAACATGGCGCCGGCACCCTCGCAGTCCGACCCCGTGATGAGCGGTGTATGGAGGTAGTAGAAGCCGTGGTCGTTGAAATATTTGTGTATGGCGTATGCCATGGCGTGGCGTATACGCAGGATGGCGCCGAAAGTGTTGGTGCGCGGACGCAGGTAAGCGATGTCGCGCAGGAACTCCAGCGAGTGGCCCTTCTTCTGCAAGGGGTATGTATCGGGGTCGGCCGTACCGTACACCTCAATGTGCGAAGCCTGCACCTCGACGCCCTGACCGGCACCGGGCGACTTGACCAGACGTCCGTCCACACGCAGGCAGGCGCCCGTGGTGATGGACTTGAGCATATCCTCGTCGAACGCCGTCGGGTCCACCACAATCTGTATGTTGGCCACGCACGAACCGTCGTTCAAGGCGATGAACGCCACGTTTTTGTTCCCTCGTTTGGTACGCACCCAGCCCTGTACGGTGATGTCGCGATCGATCTCGCCCGACTTCAGAATCTCTGCAATTCTCGGAGTTTTCATAACAATATCGTTTCTCAAAAAAGTAAAATTCCGGCCGTTTTCACCGCGGAGCGAAGCCGCAACCCGCCCGCCCTGCACCGGAAACATTATCAATCCACAAAGGTAGGCAATAATTTGCTTTTTGTCAAAAAAAAAGTACCTTTGCATCGGGACCCGCCCGCTTCCTAAGCCATGCGGGGTTCCGGCTTAAACAAGGATCAGTTATGAGAAAGTTTATTCTTTCGGCGACAGCCGTTTTCTCGATCATAGCAGCCGCGGCGCAGGGCCCGCGTATCTACCGCTCGGAGTTCATCACCTATGACAAACGCGAGGACGCCGTAGCCGACAAGCGTACCGAAACCGCCAACTACACGGTCTTTGCCCCGCAGCGCATAGCCATCGCCGGCGGCGAGGCCCGTTTCGTGCAGAAGATCACGGTGGACGCAACGATGAACGATTACAACATCTTCTTCCACCTCGAAAACGTCGGAATGGCATATACGCTCTTCATCAACAACGAACCCGTAGCCGAGGTGGAGGATCCCTACACACCGGCCGATTTCCTCCTCTCGCCATATCTGCGGCAGGGGGTCAACGAACTGATGATCGGCATGCGCCAGAGCCGCCGTCCCGAGCTTCAGGAAAACATCTTCCAGCCCGAGACCGAGCAGTTCGAGAACAGTTACCTCTTCGCGCAGCGGCGTCTTGCCGTGCGCGACTTCGACATAGTGCTCGAACCCGACACCACCCGGCAGTACGGCAAGCTGCGGCTCGACGTGGTGGTGGCCAACGACTTCAACTTCAAGGAGTCGATACAGGTAGGTTTCGACATCTACAACCCCAAGGGCAAACTTATGGAATACAGCGTCAACGAGATCGAGATCGACGGCCGCTCGATGGACACGCTGCACTTCAACCCCGACATATACCACGCCTACGAGTTCAAGTGGGGCGACGGCCAGCCGCCTCTCTACGACGTGATGATATACCTCAAGCGCAACGGCATGCTGTGGGAGTACATCCCCCTGAAGATAGGCTTCGGCAAGACCGAGTACCGCGACGGCAACTTCTACCGCTTCGACAAGATCCTGCACGTGCAGAAGACCCCGTTCAATGCTCTGGACGACCGCAAGCAGACATACGTCGAGATCGAGCAGCTCAAGTTGCGCGGCTACAACACCCTCTGCCCCGACTACCCGCAGCCCAAGTGGTTCTACGACATGTGCGACGAGGCGGGCATGTTCGTCATCGACCGCGCCAACATCAACTCGCCCACCGACAGCAACAACCGCGCCGTGGGCGGCACTCCGGCCAACGACCCGGCGCTTGCGGACGAATACCTCACGCGCGTAAAGTCAATGTACTACCGTTCGCGCAACCACTCCTGCATCATAGCCTTCTGCCTCGGCGGCGCACCGTCGGGCAACGGATACAACATGTACAAGGCATACGAATGGCTCAAGTCTGTGGAACACCGACGCCCCATAATATACGACGGGGCCGAGGGCGAATGGAACACCGACGTCCGATAACGTGCGGCCCAACGCCGCGGGCTGTGCCATAATGCAATGCGGCCGCGTGCGCCGGCATCGGGACATGAGCCGCCACAACCGGCAATCCGCCATGAACATCGAGCTTATAATGGTCGGCAAGACCGACTCTCCGGAAGTCGAGACACTGCTGGCCACATACGCCAAGAGAATCAACCGCTACTGCCGCATGGCCGTGACGGCTCTCGCCGACGTGCGCAACACACGCAACATGGCCCCCTCGGCGCAAAAACGCGCCGAAGGCGAGATGATCCTGCGCAACGTTGCCGAGGGAGACTACCTGCTGCTGCTCGACGAGCACGGCGCGGAGTACACCTCCATAGAGTTCGCACAATGGATGCAGAAACGCATGTCGAGCGGCATAAAACGCCTCGTAATGGTCATAGGCGGTCCCTACGGTTTCTCGGAGGAGGTATACGCCCGCGCCGACGGCAAACTGTCGCTCTCGCGCATGACATTCTCGCACCAGATCGTACGCGCCATCTTCGCCGAACAGCTCTACCGCGCCTTCACCATCCTCAACAACGAGCCCTACCACCATGAATAGCAATCCCATGCGGCTGTTGCAGACACATACGGCGCTGCTCGCGCGGCGCATACTGCTGCTATACGTCGTAATGGCGTTGTGCCGCGCCGTATTCTACATATGCAACCACACGCTGATAGGGCCGTTGCCCGCATCCGAACGGTGGGGCCTCGTATGCGGCGCCCTGCAGTTCGACACGGTATCCATACTCTATGCCAACGCCGCATACATACTCATGGCCCTCATACCGTTACACATACGCGAAAAGGGATGGTGGCAGGGGATCATGTTCTGGTACTACGTTGTTGTCAACGCCGCCGCCGTTGCGCTCAACATGGCCGACGCGATATATTTCCGCTATACGCAGAAACGGTTTACCGCCGACGAGATATTCTTTGCCGACAACGACAACTCGCTGCAACTCGCCCTCAAATTCGCATGTGAGAATTGGCCCGTAGCCTTGGCCGGCATCGCCCTGATCGTCCTGCTGGCTTGGGGATACCGGCGCCGCACGCGGCCCGAGGCGCTCTTCGCCGGCGCATGGTACTACATCACCGGCAGCATGATCCTGCTCGCGGCCGCAACCCTGACGATAGGGGGCATACGCGGCGGTTTCACCAAGATGACACGCCCGATAACCCTCTCGAACGCCACACTCTACACCGCGGACAACGCCCGCGCCACGCTGATCCTGAGCAACCCATTCTGCGTGCTGCGCACGGCGGGCTCCGCCTCGGCCATACGTTACGAACACTACTTCGACGAGGAGCAGCTCGATGAGATATATTCGCCGGTACATCACCCCGAACACCGTATGCAGGCCATCGCCGGCGATACCACGGCGTTAGACGTGCGCGACACTGCCCGCATAAATACGGCAGCAGGGTCAATGGCGCATCGCAACGTGGTGATATTCATCATGGAGAGTTTCTCGGCCGAACACTCGGCGCAACTCCGGCCCGAACTCTATGCCGACAAGGAGCAAAAGGGATATACGCCATTCCTCGACTCGCTCATGCGGCAGGGGTATACCTTCCGCCGCATGTACGCCAACGGCAAACGCTCGATACAGGCCCTGCCCGCAGTGTGGAGCTCCATACCGTCGTTCAAGACCCCATTCGTGCTGATGCCGCAATCGCTGGCCCCGACCTGCCCGCTGCCCGCGATACTCGCCGGCGAAGGGTATCGCACACTCTTCTTCTGCGGCTCCGACCGCGGCTCCATGGGTTTCGACGCCTACGCCAGAGCCGCAGGCATAACCGAAACATTCAGCCGCGAGGATTACGAGAAGGAGCACGGCCGCGGCGGCTTCGACGGCTATTGGGGCATCTGGGACGAGGAGTTCATGCAATACATGGGCGAGGTGCTCGGCCGCACACAGCAGCCATTCTTCGCATCGATGTTCACCCTCACGTCACACCACCCCTTTGTCATACCAGACCGCTACGAGGGCCGATTCCCCGAGGGTCTCACCAAGAATCACCGGTGCGTGGCCTATACTGACAACGCCTTCCGCCTCTTCTGCGAACGGTTCGGACACGAGGAGTGGTTCCGCAATACGCTCTTCGTCTTCGTCGCCGACCACGTTTCGAGCGAGAAGTTCTCGGAGGCCTTCCTCCACTCGCCCTCCGACTACCACATATTCGGATTCATGTACGCTCCCGACAGCAACCTGCAGGGCGAGTACACGGGTGTCGCGTCGCAGATAGACATCATGCCCACGCTGCTCGGGCTGCTCGGATACGGCCGCCCATACTTCGCCTTCGGGCGCGACCTGTTCAACGAGCCGTCGGCCGCCCCCGCGGCCGTCAACTACGACAACAACATATACCAAGCGATCACCGACCGCTATCTAATGCGTTTCGACGAACAGCACATACGCGACATATATGCCGTGGATGACGTGCGGCTCGAGAACAACCTCGCGGGCAAGGTCGCGGCCGACGATACGGAACGATATTTGAAAGCCCTGATACAGAGTTATTATTCACATATAGAGAACAAAACATACACAGTCGATGATACCCTTCCGCAAGGTACTGACAACCGATAAGCCGACCATCGACGCCTATCTGGCCGAGGCCGGCATCCCCATCTGCGACTACACCTTCGCCAATATATACTGCTGGCAGCACCAGTACGGCACCGTCTGGGCCGAGGTGTGCGGCTCGCTCGTCGTACGTTTCGACATAGGGCACGGCGAGCGCGGCTATATGGTGCTGGGCTGCTCCGACTTCGGGCGCCTGCTGCCCGCACTCATGGAGGATGCCCGCACGGCCGGCCTGCCCTTCCGCATGGTCGCCATGTGCCGCCGCTGCGCCGAGAGCTTCGCCGCATGGGCCGACGCACATTACGGCCTGCGCGCCGACGGCAGCCCCGTCGTCCTCAATGCGGAAACGGAGGCCGCGGCATGCGTGCGCCGCGGCAGCGAATGTTTCGCCATCTGCGACAACCGCGACTATCAGGACTACATATATTCGGTGGAGGAACTCTGCAACCTCACAGGCCGCAAATACCAGCCCAAGCGCAACCATGTCAACCGCTTCGAGGCGCTCTACGACTACACGTTCGATGAGCTGCGGCCGCAGGACATCGATGAGTGCCTGCGCCTCGAGCGGTCGTGGCAGCAGCGCAAGGAGGCGGCCGAGGCCGGCGACACGGAACACCGCGCCGAACACGAATACGAGATGTCGGAGGAGCAGCGGGCCATACGCCGCGCCTTCGGCGCCTACGACGCGCTGGCTCTCTACGGTGGCGTACTGCGCGTCGACGGGCGCATGGCGGCCTTCACATACGGGTCGCAGATCACGCCCGAGGTATTCTGTACCCATATCGAAAAGGCCGACTCGTCGTACGAAGGGGCCTTCCCCATGATAAACCGCTGCTTCGCCCGCGCGCTCGCGGCCAAAGGCTACACACGGGTCAACCGCGAGGAGGACATGGGCCTTGCAGGGCTGCGCCGCTCGAAGCTGTCGTACCACCCGGCCGCCATGCAGGAGAAGATGACGCTGCGGGCGCTCACGCCGCGCGAGATCGAGTGCCGCGAGCTGTGGCAGCGGGTCTTCGGTGACGACCGCTCCTTTATCGATCTCTTCCTGACGGAGGTATACCGCCCCGAAAACATGCTGGTGCGGTGCGACGGGGCGGGACACATCGTGTCGATGCTCCACATAGTCGAGATCGAGACCTCGCTCGGCCGCACGGGATACCTCTACGCCATCGCCACCGACGAAGCCCACCGCGGCCGCGGCCTCGCCTCGGCGCTGGTGCGGGAGGCTGTCGACACCGTACGCCGCCGCGGCATGGCTGCGGCCATGCTCATACCCTCGCACGAGGGACTAAAGGCGTTCTATGCACGTCTGGGATTCGAGGACAGCCGGTTCCCGCTCGACTTCTCGGAGGGGTTCGACCTCGGCACGGGCGACGCCAGCCACGATCTGGCGATGGTGCGCCGCCTCGAATAGCCCCGCAGCGGGGCCTTCGGTGCGCAGACATACAGAAACCCCTGCGGCGGTAATTTCGCCGCAGGGGTTTCTCACACAAATAAACCAATGTAAAACCGAGGCGGATAAAAAAAGGGCCGCGCTCATCACACGGCCCCGACTAAAAAATAGGGATCAATGAATCCAGCCCGTAGGGTCACCTCGCACTGCACAGGGGAAAAACACGCCGCGCCTCACCCTCAACATTCGGAGCGGCATATACAGCGCACGTCCGGCGAACCATCCGAACGAGATTTGTCGCTGCCGGCGCCCTCCGTTATGTCGGACATCCGGCCCAACATCTGTTGGAAAAGAGCCGCCGCGCGCCCTATCGCGCAGCGGCCCGAGAGATCAGGTGATTATTTATTAACACCCGGCTCAAGTCTCTTCGTCTTTGTTTCACCACCTACCGTAATATCTACAACGATGTCACTAGACGTCGTATTAACGAGATTGTTATAGCAGGGAGTACTGCAGCCATCAAACGTAAGCGACATAACCCCAGAGCTGACAGGAGTAAAAAAGACATTCTCCACAATAGCGCTGTTCGAGTTACAACCTTCTACTGAACCTGTGTCTGCGATCGTCCACGAACCTACCATAGCGATAGCGCTTTCAGACAGGGCATTTTTGTTGAACGAGCCTGAAACCTCACCGAACATGGCACCTACGGGACCAGCATTCTCATTACCGTTGCACTCGATAGCGACAGACGAAACAGTATTACCATCAGAACCAGCAGTAGCATGAGAAATCAAACCTCCGACATGGTTGTATATATTCTGGCAGAACTGTACGTCCGATGCTACATTGATCGTAACATTGCTGACCGTCATATTCGTGGCCGAGCCCTGATAAGCGACACCGCCGATAACACAAGGCTTGCTGCCGGCCTCGACGTTAATCTCAACACCATCTACGACAAGGTTATCCGCCGTCACTACATTACCGAGCAGCGAATATGTATAGAACTGCGACTGAGTCTCATCAGCGACAACAACGGCATTAGAAATCTTCTTCTTGTTACCGTGGATGGTAAGCCTACCGTTACCGGCCTTCCAATCCTTGCCCTGAAGATCAATGTTGTTCGTCAGCGTCACTTCTCCGCCATTCAGAACATAGTATGCAAGTTCCTCCGCAGTAACAACATCGTCGTTCTTTACACTTGCAGCTGCGATTCCGGTCCAGTAGCTGGTGCCCTTGGTATCAATCACCGAAATAGCCTTATCTGTACCTTCATACGAAATAGCTGCGAGAAGGTACGGCACAGAGGCAGCATTAACATAGCTGATTTTAACGTCCGACGTCGCCTTAATGGCTCCGAAACGACGGTATTTGCTATTGAAATAGTCTTTCAGGTCACCATTTGCTTTCATATCCACATCATTATTCAAGGTAAGTTTTGCGGCAAAATATGCAAACTCACCTTGAGAATCGTTGACACGAGGATACGAGATAGTAACCTTCTTGGGCAAAGGAAGAGTATGATAATATGCATTCTGTATCATCGCGGCAGTTGCACCTGCAGCAACGTTCTTAAGATAGCCACCCTTGATAACTACACCTTCCGAGCAATCATTGAGATTAATAGCTCCAACAAACAGAGCCGGATTAGCCTCAGCAGGAACATTAACAGTTACTCCAGAAAGAGTAAGGTTCTTCAACGAAGCAGGCTGATCTTCAAATATGCCGTTACCTTTTACCTGCAGGTTAGAGATAGTATGGCCATTACCGTCAATATGTGCACCTTCTGCAATAGACTCAATTACAGAGCCATTGGCCAGATACTCAGTCAATGCATCCAGCATATCGCCTTTAGCTCCGTTCATATCATTGCGGGCGTCATATCGGCTGAAGTTAAGATCATTTACAAGTACGGCAGTCTTGTCACCGTCCGTTCTCTCGCTGACAGTATAAAGATACTCTATAAGATCGGCATTGTTCTCGATCAGAACCTTATCCTCCATGCCCAGTTCGATATTAACAGGGATATCCAAAACGCCATTACGCACTGCATTATAGCTTCCCTTATACGTCTTCTCAACAACTGATTCAGCATTATCAACAGTAGCAGTGAAGGTGAGCGTAGCATTTGAGTACTTAACATCAGCAGGAACAACAAACCACAAATAGGCAGGATCATTAAACGCCAAGTCGATACCGCCTTTCCCAAAATCTATAGTATTGGTGTGTGCTGCAGCGGCAGTTGTTTCAGTAGGGCCAGATGTATTCAACTTTAAAGCATAATCGCTGCCATCAGTCAAAGGCACATCAGCAGAGCCATTCAAGACAAAATACTTGCCTTCACTATTCTTTACAGTCAAAGAAATGCTAGTAAGTTTACCACTACCGACAACACCAAATCTCACATATGAAGCCACCGGTTTCATTTCCACATCAGGTACCTGACCGTCTACTATGTCTTCAGGATTTATTATACCAACGGCAGGAGCGGTCATTGTGGCAAATGAATTAGCACGATAACGCTGCGAAGCAGGAATCGTCATATTCATTACCTCAGAACCTTGGCTACCCGAAACCTTCACAGCCTTATCATAAGGATATGCCAAATAAATTGATTCTTCACCAAAATATGCCAAATCCTCACCCTGCGGATAGAAATCTACAGAAGCAACATTATCATTCGCGTTCTCGAATTTAGAAGCATCAACAATGAAAGGAACCACTGCACTCGTTCCTAATGCAGAAGCACCAATAGCGTCACCCTTATCCCAATAATAAGGATAAACGCCATTCACGAGATCTCCCACGTGCGTACGCGAAGAAACGCCATCACCGATGATCATACTTGCCGAAAAAGCGGCTTTACCCTTCACTTCGACGGGAGCGACCTCGGTATCGTCTTTAGAGCAGCTGCCAAGCATAAGCGCAAAGGCAGATGCACATAATAAAAGTTTTTTCATAATTTCTTGATTTGAGCGGATTAAAATATTTGTCTAAGTTTAGATACTCCAGCTATTACCAGTCAACCGGATTATTACCACCCGGCTTCGCGCCTTCAAAGTCGCTGGACAGAGCAAATCCTTTCTCCACGTTGATCGACTCAACGTCCACTACAGGAGCCACGTAGGCTCTCGTTACAGTTGATTTCTTCATTTTTGTTGTTGTTTATAAAAAGGTTAAACATAAAAGTGTTCAATTCCCCTCTCGACATTAGACAACAAAAAAGACGTGGACTAAATCTGTGTTTGTTTGCTGAGGTCTTAGACTACCTATCCGCCCAAATCAAGAATAAAGCCCACGTTGAAACCAACGTGAGCGCAAACTTTATTCCTCGGCGGTTCGATAAAAGTGTCTAAGTTTCAGCAAACCAGAGTAAAGCTAACGCTTTTTTTCGTCAATATGTCCGCAATCGGCAAAAAAATTCCTTTCCAATCGTTTGCGAATCAATCGCATGCGCCCACTCACAATGGCCGATTACGTTGCAAATATAACTACATTTTCCGACAAAACAAATTTTTTCAATAAAATATAAGACCTTTTTTACCGTATCTCCAGCCCCGAAGAACCATGCCGGCACCCGCATGCGGCATACCGCCATATCATACTATATATAAATAAGATAAAACATCGTATCCGCCACCGCGGCGGCGCCGTATCCGACCCGGCATGTCCCGCATCCGGATACTGTACGATAAAATAATACGGCAGAAACACATACCGGGCTGCCTCCGCCGCGGCAATAACGAAAAACTATCGCCGGAATGCGGGAGGATAAGAAAATACAATACGACTGCACCCCTGCCGAACTGCCGCAAAAAGTATTTTCGGCCCGTACACCGCCGATTTTTCCGGCAAAAACATTACCTTTGCGTAAGTTCAATCCAAAACGGCACTACTATGTACAGAAACGATAACCGCACCGTCATCACGCTCGATGCCGGCGGCACCAACTTCGTATTCGGCGCAGTCAGGGCAAACCGCTTCGTCGTCGACCCCATAACCTTGCCGGCCAACGCCGCCGACCTCGACCGCTGTCTGGCCACGATGGTCGAGGGGTTCAACCGCGTCATCGCAGCCCTCGACACGCCGCCCGTGGCCATCAGTTTCGCCTTCCCGGGCCCCGCCGACTACCCTAACGGCATCATCGGAGGACACCTGCCCAACTTCCCATCGTTCCGCAACGGCGTGGCCCTCGGCCCATTCCTGCACGGGAAGTTCGGAATACCTGTATATATAAACAACGACGCCGACCTATACGCCTACGGCGAGGCCCTCGCCGGCGCCCTGCCCGACATAAACGAACGGCTGGCCAAGGCCGGCAGCAGCAAGCGATACCGCAACCTGCTGGGATACACCTTCGGCACGGGATTCGGGTTCGGATTCGTCTCCAACGGAGAACTGCACGTGGGCGACAACTCGTGCGTGGAAACCTTCTGCCTCAAGCACAAGCACATGCCCGACGTGATGGTCGAGGACGGCGTGGCCGTACGCGCCGTAAAGCGCGTATACGCCCAGCTGTCGGGCTCGAACGACCCCTCGCTCGAACCAAAGGACATATTCGACATTGCCGAGGGCAAACGCGCCGGCGACAGCGACGCCGCCCGCCGCTCGTTCGCCATGATGGGCGAGGTCGCCGGCGACGCCATGGCCACGGCCGTAACCCTCATCGACGGGCTTATCGTCATCGGCGGCGGCATCACCGCGGCGGCGAAATATATCATGCCCTCACTGCTGGCACAACTGCGCGGGCGCATGTTCTCGCTCGACGGCGGCATGCTCGACCGCGTGCAGATGAAGGTGTACGATCTGGACGACGAAGAGCAGTTCGCCAGCTTCGCCCGCGGCGAATCGCGCACGCTCAAGGTATACGGGTCGGATCGGGAAGTGGTGTACGACCCGCAGAAACGCATCGGCGTCATGGTCTCGAAGATCGGCACCAGCACCGCCATCTCGCTCGGGGCGTACGCCTTCGCCCTGAACGAGATCGACAAGTGCGGCACGGGCATATAGCCCTCCCGGCGGAGAGGCCATACGGCGGCGGGTGCGGATCCATGCGGGATGCCGCACCCGCCGCCCGCATAAACGGCAAAAAAACACGGCCGTCGGATATTCATTGCCCCGCAACGCAAAACATACCGCCGGCCGCATATCGGGCCCCGCATACGCACCGCCACAACGACGATATTTTTTGCATATCCCGCCTTTATTCGTATATTTGTACAGTTTAAGGCCTTATACCTGCATTGGCGGCAACGCGGCCGCAGGCGCCCGCAAGACCGGCAAAGGCGCAGGGGCAGGGCCGAAACCCGAAAAACATGGAAACCGTACGACATGCAACAGGGCGCTTACTGCTGACACTACTGCTCGTCATAGCGGCAGTGGCGGCTCATGCGCAGACGCTCACCGTGGGCACATACAACATGCGCAACGACAACGAGGGCGACGCCCGCAAAGGCAACGGCTGGCAGAGGCGCTGTCCCGTCATATGCGAGCAGATAGAATGGATTGACTTCGACATATTCGGGGCGCAGGAGATAAAGAAGAACCAACTCGACGACCTGCTTGCCGCACTGCCCGAATACGACTATGTGGGCGTGGGACGCGACGACGGCATACACGGCGGCGAACACGAACCCATATTCTACAAGCGCGACCGCTTCCGCCTGCTCGACTCGGGCGACTTCTGGATCTCGGAGACACCCGACGTCGCAGGATCGAAGGGTTGGGATGCCGCTCTGCCGCGCGTATGCTCGTATGCCCGTCTGCAGGACAGGCAGACGAAACTGCGTTTCTGGTATTTCAACCTCCACATGGACCACATAGGCATCGAAGCGCGCCGCGAAGGGGCGAAACTGATCGTCGACAAGGTGCGCCGGATGTGCGGAGACGAGCCCGTCATCATCACGGGCGACTTCAATGTCGACCAGACGAACGAGATATACCAGACCTTCGCGGCATCGGGCCTGCTGAAGGATTCGTTCGAGGCGGCCGAGAAGCGTTTTGCCCGCAACGGCACATTCAACAGCTTCAAGCCCGACTTCCACACCGAAAGCCGCATTGACCACATATTCGTCTCGCCGTCGTTCGCCGTGCGCAACTATGCCGTACTGACCGACGGATACTGGACGCCGCGCGAGGATGCCGCAGCAGAGAAGGGCGACGCCGCGCCGCAGGAGATCAGTTTCCGCAGCCATGTCCGCCGCTGCCCCTCGGACCACTACCCCGTGGCGGCGCGCATCGAGGCCGTAAAACGCAGGTGACGCGAAAAACGCCCCGACGGACAAACCTCACGACAATACCTCCGAAGACTTAAAAACTAACCATAAAATCAAATCAATGAAAAAAACATCTTTACTGTTTCTGGCAGCTCTCACGGCCGTATCGCTCCGCGCACAGACGTTCACGGAGTGGCACGACTCGGAGGTGAACCAGATCAACCGTGCCCCGATGCACGCCTACTACAAGATTTTCGACACGGCCGAGGCCGCACAGGGAGCATACTGCGACAAGGCTTACCCCTACCGCATGTCGCTAAACGGCACTTGGAACTTCAACTGGGTCGAGAACGCAGACCAGCGTCCGACCGACTTCTACACGCTCGACTACAACGACGCCGCATGGAACCCCATCGAGGTGCCGGGAATGTGGGAGTTGAACGGCTACGGCGACCCCATCTACGTGAACGTGGGCTACGCTTGGCGCAACAACTTCCGTAACGACCCGCCCAATGTCCCCACAGAGCAGAACCACGTGGGCTCGTACCGCCGCACCGTCGATATTCCCGCCGACTGGACGGGCCGCGACATTTACCTCAACATCGGCGCCGCCGTGTCGAACGTATACGTGTGGGTAAACGGCAAGTTCGTCGGCTATTCGGAGGACAGTCACCTGAGTGCCTCGTTCGATATTACGAAGTATGTCCACACGGGCGAAAACCTCATCGCGCTGCAGATCTTCCGCTGGTGCGACGGTTCGTATCTCGAGGATCAGGACCTGTGGCGCCTGAGCGGCATCTCGCGTGACGTCGATCTCATCGCCCTGCCCAAGGCCCGCCTTACCGACATGATGGTTACGCCCCACCTCGACGAGCAGTACACCGATGCCACGCTCGACGTGAAGATGGAATTCACCGCCGGAGTGAAGAGCGCCGCAGTAAAACTGCTTGACGCTGCCGGCAACACCGTAGCCGAGCAGACGGCCACGCCGCGCAGCGGCAAGGCCGAGGTGACGTTCGACGTCGAGAACCCCGCCAAGTGGTCGGCCGAAACGCCAAACCTATACAAGGTGATCGTCGACGTCAACGACGGACGCGGCACCACCGAGGCCATAGCACAGAGAATAGGCTTCCGTTCTTCGGAGATCAAGAACGGGCTGCTTCTGGTCAACGGCAAGCCCGTCCTGATCAAGGGCGCCAACCGCCATGAGGTTGATCCCCTCAGGGGCTTCGTCATGACGCGCGAGCGCATGATTCAGGACCTCAAGCTGATGAAGGAATTCAATCTCAACGCCGTGCGTACGTGCCACTACCCCGACACACCCGAATGGTACGACCTGTGCGACGAGTATGGAATATATGTTGTGGACGAGGCAAACATCGAGTCGCACGGCATGGGTTACGGCGACCAGACTCTGGCCAAGAACCCCATCTACGCCAAGGCCCACCTCGAGCGCGACAGCCGCATGGTGCTCCGCGACAAGAACCACCCCTCGATAATCATCTGGAGTATGGGCAACGAGGCAGGCATGGGCCCCAACTTCGAGGCATGCTACAAGTGGATCCGCGAGTACGACCCCTCGCGCCCGATACATTACGAGCAGGCTATCAACACCGAGTTCACCGACATCGTATGCCCGATGTACGCCGACTACAACTGGTGCGAGAACTACCTCAAGAATTCGCCCAAGAAGCCCCTCATACAGTGCGAATATGCCCACGCGATGGGCAACTCGCTCGGCGGCTTCAAGGAGTACTGGGATCTGGTACGCAAGTACGACCACTATCAGGGAGGTTTCATCTGGGACTTCGTAGACCAAGGTCTGGCTCAATATGATGAGGACGGCAAGGTATCGTTCTACTACGGCGGCGACTTCAACAACCACGACGCCACCGACAACTCGTTCAACAACAACGGTTTCATCGCCCCCGACCGCACACCGCAGGCACAGGCATACGAGGTACAGCACCAGTATCAGTCGATCTGGACGTCACCCGTTGACCTCGCATCGGGCAAGGTGGAGGTATATAACGAAAACTTCTTCACCGACCTCAAGCCATATGCTCTGGAGTGGGAACTCGTACAGGACGGCGTGGTGACCAAAGCCGGCCGCATGGAGGGCCTCGACGTGGCACCGCAGCAGCGCAAGCAGATAACGCTGGGTTACACCCCGGCCGACATATGCCCCGACGCGGCAGAGGTTCTGCTCAACGTACGCTACGTACTCACACAGAAGCAGCCGCTGCTTGACATAGGTCACGTCGTGGCAAAGAACCAGATGTCGATCAAGGATTACGACACGGCCGCCGCCTTCACCATGAAAGAGTCGACACGCCCCGTAAGCGTAACCCGATTCGAGAAGTGCACTTATGTCGAGGGATATGACTGGCACATAGCTTTCGACCGCGCAGGCTTCATCAACGAAATGGTATACGGCCAAGTCTCGCTCATGGCCGAAGGTTCGACACTGCGTCCCAACTTCTGGCGCGCACCCACCGAGAATGACCTCGGAGCACACCTGCAGAACCGCTTCGCCGCATGGCGCAACCCGCGCATGAACCTCAAGGGCTTCGACGCAAAGGTCGAGAACGGCGTGGCCGTGGTTACGGCGAACTACGAGATGCCCGACGTGAAGGCCTCGATGACCCTCACATACACCATCAACGGCGAGGGCCAGATCAAGGTATCGGAGGCCATGACAACAGACAAGGAGGCCAAGGTATCGGGCATGTTCCGCTTCGGCATGCGCATGGAGCTGCCCGCACGCTTCAACACGCTGGAGTACTACGGCCGCGGTGAGATGGAGAACTACTCGGACCGCAAGAGCTGCGCCGATCTGGGTATCTACAAGCAGGATGTCGACGAGCAGTACAACGAGCGCTACGTGCGTCCGCAGGAGTCGGGTACGCGTTCGGATCTCCGTTACTACAAGGTTACCGACACCGCCGGCGCCGGTCTGAACATCATTGCCGAAAATGCCTTCTCGGCATCGGCCATACCCTACTCTATCGAGTCGATGGACGTATCGGTAGGCCCCGCACAGCGCCACTCGGGCGACCTGCGCCCCGACGGCAAGACCTACCTCTGCTTCGATCTGGTACAGCAGGGTCTGGGCTGCATCAACTCGTGGGGCTGGACGCCGCTGCCGCAGTATATGGTTGACTACAAGGACTACACCTTCAACTTCATCATCTCGCCCGTAAGATAACCGAACGGAATGGAATTTGGCCCGAAGGCGCCGGAAAGAGTCCCTTTCCGGCGCCTTTTTCATCCCTGCCGCCCGCGTGTGCTCAATGGTCCGTCTCGAAAAGATGCGCCGCATCGACGCGGTCGATATATTTGCGCTTGAAGAGGTGGACGAAGAATATGAACATCGCCAGAATCAGCGGCCCGAATATCACCCCCATGAATCCGAACAGAGGCAGTCCCACCAACACTCCGAAGAGGGTCACTATGGGATGCGTATTTGCCATCTTGCGTTGAAGTATCAATCGCAGCACATTATCGGCCTGCGTCACCACCAGCACACCGTATGCCAGCAGTCCCGCAGCGGCGCCCCAATCGTGCTCCAACGCCATTAAGGCTGCAAGCGGCACCCACACCAGCGCCGTCCCGACAACGGGGATGACCGTAGCGAAGCATGTCACCACGCCCCAGAACATGGCGCTGTGAACACCGCACAGCAGGTACCCCGCATAGGCTATGCCGCCCTGTACGATGGCTATGAGCGGGATACTCACGGCATTCGAATGCACGATCATGTATATCTCGTGCATTACGTTGCGCGTTACTGCGGCATCGAAAGGCAGCAGCGATTTGAAGTAGGCCTCCATGCGCGCACCGCCCACAAGCATGAAGTAGAGGACGAAGAGCAGTATGACGATATTGACACCGAAGCCGAATACCCCTTGCAGGAACGCCTGTCCCATACGCGATACCGCCTCCACCACCGACGATACGTTCACCCCGTGAAGCAGGTCATATCCCGTACTCGCACGGATGCCCTCGGCCACGCGGCGCACAGCTCCGACGAGAGACCGCTGGTCGAGCGTCAGGTCCTGCACACGCGACACCAGCAACCACGCCACGAGCGTCAGCGGGATCAGGAAACAGACCACCGCCTCGGCAAGCAGCAGTATCGCCGCCGTGGCACGCCGCCACCCGCGACGGAGCGTGAGGCAACGCATCTGCCCGCGCAGCAGCACATATATGGTCATCGCACCGAGCAGGCCCCCGATATATGGCGAGAGCTCGATGCATATGACCGCCCCGAGCCCGAAGATTATCACGAAGAGCGAATAACGCCAATACTGTTCCCGAACACTGTCCATAGGCACACGTTTTTCCCTCCACCACGCAAGTAGCGTGCCGCTGCTCCGAATCCTGCACGGCAAGAGGCCGAGGCGGACAGGACACACACCCGTACGGGCGACACTCAACGAAACAAGGCGGCGGGCTTGAGCCCCGCCGCCTTGCTACATGCACACGCGAATCGCTATCTCTTCACCTCGAAGCGGTAGGTCCCCGACCCGACTTTCACCTTGGTGTAGCCGTCGGCATAACCTTCGAGCGAGGCATCGGCCGAAGAGGCCACGGCCGTGCCGTCGAGCATAACCTCGTCGGCCGACGCCGAAGGCACGTATATCTCGGCCGTAGTGTTGACGGGTATCGTCACCTCCAGCACGAAGATGCCCTGCTCGTCGCGCCATTCGGCCGCAGCGCGCCCATATGGGGTCATCTGCTCGGCTCGCATATGCGTAAAGCCGCCTCCCGTATGAGGCTTCACGGCTATGGTCTTGAATCCGGCCGAAGTCTCGTGCAGGCCCACGGCATCGCGGTATAGCCAGTCGCCTATGGCGCCGTACGAGTAGTGGTTAAAGGAGTTCATGCCGTTGTTGGGGATTGTGCGGTCGGGCATCATCGAGTTCCACCGCTCCCAGATCGTGGTAGCGCCCATCGTCACGGGATAGAGCCATCCAGGGTACTGCTGGCGCAGCAACAGCATATAGGCCAGATCGGTATACCCCCACTCCGAGAGCACATGGCATATGTATGGCGTACCGAGGAAGCCTGTGGTGATATGTCCGTACTCGCGCACCTTGTCCGCAAGGCGCGCCGCCGCAACGGGACGCACCGCCTCGGGCAGCATGTCGAAGTTCAGGGCCAGCACGTATGCCGTCTGCGTCGCCGAGACGAGATAGCCTGCAGGCGTAAGGTAGGCGTTGCAGAAGGCTTCGCGCGCCTTCGCCGCCACATCGGCATAGTATGCCGCCTCCTTGTCGAGGCCCAGCACCGCCGCGGCCTTGGCCGTCACGTCGGCCGAGTTGGCGAAGAAACACTGCTGTATGAGGGGCTTGTATGTCACGGCCGAAACGCCCGACGTGTCGTTATCGACGCTGTAGAAGAGCCAGTCGCCGTAATGCCAGCCCGTATTCCATAGGTATGGTTCCTTGCACTGCCCCACCATGAAATCTACCCATGCCTTCATGCTCGGGAACTGGTTTTCGAGGATGCGCTTGTCGCCGTAGGCCATATAGTGCTGCCACGGCACGATAGTGGCCACATCGGCCCAGCCCGTACGTCCGGCACCTACGAGCCCCTCGATCATGGGTACGATATCTGTCACCTGACCGTCGGGCCACTGGTCGGCCGCCAGATCCTTGAGCCATTTGCGGAAGAAACTCTGCACGTCGCGGTTGAACGTAGCCGTGCGGAAGAACACCTGCGCATCGCCCGACCAGCCCAGACGCTCGTCGCGCTGCGGGCAATCGGTAGGGATGTCGACGAAGTTGCCGCGCAAGCCCCACTGTATGTTGCTCTGGAGCTGGTTCACCTGCTCGTTCGACGACGAGAAACTGCCCGTCTCGGCCAGATCGGAGAAGATGACCGCCACCTTGAAATCGTCGGGATCGATCTCGCCGTCGATGCCCTCGACCTTCAGGTAACGGAATCCGTAGAATGTAAAACTCGGCTCGAAGCGGTCCTCGCCGCCACTGCATATGTAACGGCTCTGCGCCTTTGCCGAGCGCAGGTTGACGGTGTAGAAGTTGCCGTTCTCGTCCAGCACCTCGGCGTGCGAGATGACAATCTCCTGTCCGGGCCTGCCCTTGTATGTAAAGATCTCGCGTCCCACCATGTTCTGTCCGAAATCGAGCACCTTCTCCCCCTTGGGCGTCGTTATTACCTCGACTGGAGTGCGGTATTCATGCGTCACGACAGGTTCGCTGTCGCTGCTCACGAGGTTGTCCACCCCGTAGTCGGCCACCGCAACGCCGCGCCATGCCCCGTCGTCGAAGCCCGCAGTGCTCCACCCGTGCTGTATGAGACGGGCATCGATGGTCTCGCCGTCGTATATGGTCGAGTGGAGGATCTCTCCCGTCGAGCTCTTCCACGTGGCGTCGGTGGCGATCACCTCCTGCGTGCCGTCGCGGTAGGTCACGACGATCTGTGCCAGCGCCGCCATCTTGTCATGGGCATATATCTGGTGCTCGCCGCTCGACCACCCCAGCAGGCTCAGGTACCAGCCGCGCCCCAGCACAAGTCCGAATGCGTTGGCCCCCTTCACGAGCATGTCGGTAACGTCGTATGTCTGGTACTGCAGGCGCTTGTCGTACGACGTCCACCCGGGTGCATAATGGGCATCGCCCACCTTGGCGCCATTGATGGCCGCTTCATACATGCCATGCGAGGTGATGTATGCCACGGCCGAAGCCACGGGCTTCGACAACGAAAACTCCTTGCGCAGCATCGGCGAGGCATCGGTCTGTTCGGCCGGCAGGATCCACTCGGCCTGCCACTCGCCGTCCGTCATCATACCCGTAAGCCACGAACTGCGCTCGCTCCACTTCGAGACGCGGCCGCGGTCGTCCCACACGCGCACCTGCCACTCGTAACGCGTACCCGAAACAAGGGGTTCGCCGCCGTATGCCACCGTGACGCAGTCATCAGACTCGACACGGCCCGAGCGCCACACGCTGCGGCCGCCGCAGAAGACACGTACCTCGTATGCCTGCTGCATAACGTTGCGGTCGGGGCTCTCCACGACCCAACTCAGCACGGGCTGCGCGTCGACCACGCCCGACGGTTCGCTCATATGGTTCACCTTCAAAGACGACACGCTCACCTGCGCTGCTGCGGGCAGCCACACGGCCGTCAGTAAAATTAGCAACAATCGTTTCATACAATCAATCAGTTTTTCGGATTAGTAGCCGGTCATGCCGGTAGCGGACCTCGTATGGGACAGCCCGACACCGGTAATTACAAAACTAAACATTTTTTCCGACGATATGACCGCAAAGATGATTTTTCGACTGTGTGTCGTGACATTAATTCCGTAGCGGCCGTGCGGATGCCGACAATGCGGCACCCGCACGGCACGCCGAGACGCGATCTTAGACCAAAAATTTAGCCAACTCTATTTATTTTTGTATATTTGCATCGCGGAAACCGCAAACAGGAAAAGAGATATTCATCAACTTCAATAAAAGTAAGAATTATGGTATCGTACAAAGATCTGGGCCTCGTGAACACCCGCGAGATGTTCAAGAAGGCCATCAACGGAGGTTATGCCGTACCGGCATTCAACTTCAACAACATGGAGCAGATGCAGGCCATAATCTCGGCTTGTGTCGAGTGCTCGTCGCCCGTAATCCTTCAGGTATCTTCGGGCGCACGCAAGTACGCCAACCAGACCCTGCTGCGCTACATGGCACAGGGCGCCGTAGAGTATGCCAAGGAGTTGGGCAAGAACATCCCCATCTGCCTGCACCTCGACCACGGCAACTCGTTCGAGCTCTGCAAGAGCTGCGTCGACATGGGCTTCTCGTCGGTGATGATCGACGGCTCGTCGCTCCCCTATGACGAGAACGTGGCCCTCACCAAGAAGGTCGTAGACTACGCCCACCAGTTCGACGTAACGGTCGAGGGCGAGCTGGGCGTGCTGGCCGGTGTCGAGGACGAGGTTTCGGCCGAAGAGGCACACTACACCCGCCCCGAGGAGGTGATCGACTTCGTAAGCAAGACCGGCGTCGACTCGCTGGCAATATCTATCGGCACCTCGCACGGCGCAAACAAGTTCAAGCCCGAGCAGTGCACCCGCAATGCCGACGGCGTTCTGGTTCCGCCCCCATTGCGTTTCGACATCCTCGAGGCCATCGAGAAGCAGCTTCCCGGATTCCCCATCGTATTGCACGGATCGTCGTCGGTACCGCAGGAGTACGTGAAGATAATCAACACCCACGGCGGTGCCCTGAAGGATGCCGTAGGCATCCCCGAGGAGCAGCTCCGTCAGGCCGCCAAGAGCGCCGTCTGCAAGATCAACATTGACTCGGACGGACGTCTGGCCATGACCGCCATGATCCGCAAGATCTTCGTAGAGCAGCCCGCCGAGTTCGACCCCCGCAAGTATCTGGGTCCTGCCCGCGACGAGCTCAAGAAGCTCTACATGCACAAGTGCGAGAACGTGCTCGGTTCTGCCGGCAAGGCTTAACCGGCCACCCGCGCCGACAACAAATAGTGCCGTACTCGACGAGTACGGCACTATTTACGTTTACTAATCCGGCCGCTGCTATTTACCGCCCTGCTGGCGGTGTGCATGCTGGTGGCCGAACCCCTCGAAGTACTTGAGGAACTGCATGCGTTCCAGACGGTCGACATGCTCCGCATAAGCGGCATTCATGCGGCCGCGGTACTCGGCGACACTGCCGAAGCCGTGACGCTCCTGCCACTTGTCGACGAACTCCAGCGCCGTACCGACCCACGCATCGCCAGCCATGTAGAGCGCACTGCACACCTCCACGGCCGAAGCGCCCGCCAGCAACGCCTTGACCACGCCTTCGCCGCCGTGCACGCCGCCCGAGATACCGTACGATATGTTCTTCACGGCAGCCGAGGCTATGCCCGTCCAGCGCAGCGGATTCGAGAGATCCCCGCCGTCGCTGAGCACGCTGCCAGAGACATACTCCATCCTCTCGATGTCTATATCGGTCTGATACGGCCGGTTGAAGAGCACCACCGCCGCAGCCCCGTATCCGCGCAGGCGCTCGATCAGGCTCACGGGGTTCGACAGGTTGTCCCCCAGCTTCATGATCACAGGAATAGATACGTTGCGCTTGACCGAGGCGAGAATATCGACATGGCGTTGCTCGAAGGCGCCGTCGGCCGCCGCCTTGTCCGAAGCGAGGCTCATCACATTGAGTTCCAGAGCATCGGCCCCCGCCTGCTCGATCATGCGTGCGAAGTCGGTCCACTCACCTGCCGTACAGCAGCATATGCTGGCAATGACGGGAATCGAGCACAGGGCCTTGCTCTCCTTCACCAGCTTCAGATAGTCGCCCAACATCTGCCCGCGCAGATACCCCTGAAGATAATCGGCCGATTCGGAGTGCGCCGTCTCGTCGGTGAGCGACTCCGTGCGGCGTACTACGTCCTCCTCGAAGAGCGACTTGAGCACCACGGCTCCGGCCCCTGCCTTCTCGAAACGGAGACATCCCTCGGCGTTATCGGTAAGCGAACTGCTGCTCACCACAATCGGGTTTTTAAGATCCAAACCCGCAAACGATGTTTTAAGACTGCTCATATCTGTCGTTTAATTTGTATTCTTCCGAAAATCAAAAGTAGTCATTATTGCCTTAATATGCAAATCGACGGCCGTCGTAGCAGCCATGCGGCAAAAAAATCCTCCGCGCGGCATGCGGCCGCGCGGAGGCATCTTACGCCTCGACGTATCAGTGCTTGAGATCTTTCACATGCACGCCGAAGACGGCTCGCCCCGAGGGGTCGTTCATGTTGCGGAACGACTCGTCCCACGCCAGCGCCTCGGCCGTAGAGCACGCAACCGACGGCACCGACGGCACGCACTGCGCCGCCGTCTGCGACGGGAAGAACTCCTCGAATATCGAACGGTAATAGTACTCCTCCTTATTGCGGGGCGGGTTGATCGGGAAACGCTCCGCCGCCAGCGACATGTCGCGGTCGCTCACCGCCTCCGACGTGATCTTCTTCAGCGTGTCAATCCATCCGTAGCCCACGCCGTCGGAGAACTGCTCCTTCTGGCGCCACACGATCGACTCGGGAAGCATATCCTCGAAAGCCTTGCGCAGCACCCACTTCTCCATGTTGTGTTCGCCGCGCACCATCTTCGACTCGGGATTGATGCGCATGGCCACGTCGAGGAACTCCTTGTCGAGGAACGGTACGCGGCCCTCGATACCCCACGCGCTGAGCGCCTTGTTGGCCCGAAGGCAATCATAGAGGTGCAGTTTGCCGATCTTGCGCACCGTCTCCTCGTGGAATTCGCGCGCATTGGGCGCCTTGTGGAAATAAAGATACCCGCCGAAGATCTCGTCGGCGCCCTCTCCCGAGAGCACCATCTTGATGCCCATCGATTTGATCACGCGGGCCAGCAGGTACATAGGCGTCGACGCACGTACGGTGGTCACGTCATAGGTCTCGATATGGTATATCACGTCGCGCAGGGCATCAAGGCCCTCCTGTATCGTATAGTGTATTTCGTGGTGGACGGTGCCTATATGATCGGCCACACGCTGTGCCGCCGCCAGATCGGGCGCATCCTTCAGTCCTATGGCAAAGGAGTGCAGCTGCGGCCACCATGCCGCATCGCGGCTGCCCGACTCGATACGCCTGTCGGCATACTTCTTCGCTACGGCCGATATGATCGACGAGTCGAGACCGCCCGAGAGCAGCACGCCGTAGGGTACGTCCGACATCAACTGCCGCCGCACCGAATCCTCCAGCGCCGAACGCAGCGCCCCGATGTCGGTGGGGTTATCCTTCACGGCGTCGTACGACTCCCAGTCGCGCCGGTACCAGCGCTTCATCTCGCCGTCGCGGCTCGACCAGTAGTGCCCGGGAAGGAAGGGCTTGATAGTGACGCATACCCCTTCGAGAGCCTTGAGTTCCGAGGCGGCATAGAAGTGTCCCGCCTTGTCCCAGCCTATATAAAGGGGTATGACGCCTATCGGGTCGCGGGCTATGAGGTATTCGTCATGTTCGATATCATAGAGGGCGAAGGCGAAGATACCGCTTATCTTCTCCAGCATGCCGAGGCCCATGCGCTGCCACAACGGTATTATGACTTCGCAGTCGGAACCCGTCTGGAAGCCGTACTCTCCGGCCAGCTCGCGACGTATCTCGCGGTGGTTGTATATCTCGCCGTTTACGGCCAACACGATCTTGCCGTCCGACGAATATAGGGGCTGGCGTCCCGACTGCGGGTCGACGATCGACAGGCGCTCGTGCGATATGATCGCCCGCTCGCCGCAATAGATGCCCGACCAGTCGGGGCCACGGTGACGAATCTTTTTCGACATGCGCAGCACCTGCTCCCTGTACTCCAAACTGTTGTTCTCTATATCGAACATTCCTACGAATCCGCACATAACTTCTTCAAAATATTTGGTTCAACATGACACTCCCGCCCCGCCGCCGCATCGGCATCGGCCGCTTGCGGCCTTACTTCCCGAAGGCACGGCCATAAGAGACGGCACGTCCTCGCAAATATACAACATTAACGGCATAAAAACCGCATCCGGACCATTTATTAGCATATTTATTCCACAGACAACACGTGGCAGGGGGCTTCAGCAGCTCGGAGGATGTTCTATTTGCACATAAAAATGCACACGCAGCCTGCTTGGCGCAAGCATGTAATATTCTATTTCACAAAAATACAGTATATTTGCACCGATAATATCATAGTCGATGAACAACCCGACCCATACTACTGAACCCCAAGCCGCCGACTTCGCCGCCAATGCCGCATCCGATCTGTTCAGCTACATCGACCAGAAGGATTACGATACCGTACTCCACAAGGAAGAGAACATGCCATACGTACTACGGCTCGGCGGCATCTTCCTCTGTCTGGAAGGCGAGGGCGACGTCATAATCAACGAGCAGAAATACCATCTGCGGCCACGCACCATGTGCCTTGCCTTTCCGGGCACCATCGTGCAGTCGCTGCGCACCGACGAGGCATTCAAGGGTTACACGCTGGCCATAAACATCGACTTCATCCGCGAGATAAACATCCCCACGGCCACATCGCTATACATGCTAGTTCTCGACTACCCGTGCGTGACGCTCACGCAGGAGCAGATAGACTGCGTGCTGGAACTGTGCGAAATGCTGCGCAGCAAGAACTCCCGCAAGCAACACCCCTTCCGTACGCAGATCAATGCGCAGATGCTCCTCGCGCTGTGCTACGAACTGGCCGCAATATACACGCAGTACCACCCCGTCAAGCGCCAGCCGTGCTCGCGGCAGGACACCCTCTTCAGACGGTTCCTTTCGCTGCTGGCCACCGATATCACCGCCTCGCGCGAGGTGCAGTATTTCGCCGACAAGTTATGCATAACGCCCAAATACCTCACCATCATAACACGTCAGGTCTCGGGCCGCAGCGCCACGGAGTGGATCTCGCAGACAGTCATAGTAAAGGCCAAATCGCTCCTGTCGGGGACGCAGTTCACCGTACAGCAGATCTCCAACCAGCTGAACTTCCCCAATCCGTCGTTTTTCGGACAATACTTCCTGCGGCACACGGGGATGACGCCCAAGGAGTTCCGCCGCTCTAAAAGCCAATAGGGCACCGGCACCGAACAATACCATACAACATACAAGACAGCATTACCACATGACATCGCTCTACGACAACATAATCTTCGGCCCCGTGCATTCGCGCCGTCTGGGGCTCTCGCTCGGGGTGAATCTGCTGCCCTTGGAGTCCAAACTGTGCAGTTTCGACTGCATATACTGCGAGTGCGGCTGGAACGCCGACCACGTCGGCCGCCGCCGTTTCAACGCCCGCGGGGACGTGAGCCGCATGCTGGCCGAAACGCTCGACCGCATGTGCGCCGCCGGCACCCCGCCCGACGTCATCACCTTCGCCGGCAACGGCGAACCGACGCTCCACCCCGACTTCGAGGCCATCATCGACGACACGCTCGCCCTGCGCGACCGGCACTGCCCCACGGCCAAGGTGTCGGTGTTGAGCAACGCCACACAGATCGGCCGCGAGGATGTGCGCCGCGCACTGCTGCGCGTGGACAACAACCTGCTGAAACTCGACTCGGCCTTCGACGAAACGGTGCGCCTCGTCAACAACCCTGCGGGAGACTACACCGTAGCCCGCACCGTCGAGCTGATGAAACTATTCGACGGGAGGCTCATCGTACAGACGATGTTCCTGCGCGGGACATGCAACGGCCGCCGCGTCGACAACACCACCGAACGCGAGGTTGCGGCATGGCTCGATCTTGTGCGGCAGATAGCACCGCGACAGGTGATGGTTTACTCGCTCGACCGCGACACACCCTGCCGCACGCTCGAAAAGGTGGGCAGGGAGGAGCTGCAGGCCATTGCGCGCCGCGTCGAGGCGGCAGGCATCCCATGCACGGCCGCATAACGGCACGCCAAAACACATAACAGGAACATATCGCCGACCTTGAAAAAGGTCGGCGATATTGTTTGAGTTTGACGTTTTTTTACTATATTCGCCATAATTCCAACACCCTGTTGTCATGAAAAGACTCCTGCTCCTGTCGTTCGCCCTTGCGGCTGCGCTCACGGCTGCCGCACAGCGTGTGATCGAGAATCCCGACATCGACTACGTCCCCACATGGATTACCTTTACGGAGATCTCGCTCGGCAGCGACCGCACCGTCGTCAAGGCCGAGTTGCGCAACCGCCCAAACTGGTGGGTGAGGATTTCGTCCGATACCGACCTCATAGACCCCGCAACGGGCAACAAGTACCATATCCTCGGGGCCGAGGGGATCGAACTCGGCAAGAAGACCTATATGCCCGCCTCGGGCAAGATACCCTGCACGCTCCTCTTCGAGGCCGTGCCCGCATCGGTCGAGCGGCTCAACATGGTAGAGGAGGGCAACCAGCCTCACAATAACGTCTACGGCGTACACCTTGTCAAGCAAGCGCCGAAAGCCCCTGCCGTCGCGGATGACGGCACCGACCCGCGCACCATGACCGCCGAATATTACCTGAGCCTGCCACCCAGCCGCGCCGAGGTTAACATCGACTACCGCCGCCACCGCGGCATGGAGTTCTGCAAATCCTCAAAGGCTCACGTCAAGGTGCATCTGGACAACTACTCGCCCGAGTTAGGTGTGTCGGTCGTAAAACTGACAGGCTACGACCACGTCAGCAATAGCGAAACATCCGTACTGGCGGAAATAGGCCCCGACCACACCTACGAAGCCGACATACCGATAGATTACCCGCAGTATGTCTTTGTCGATTTTCCCGCGGCGTCGTGGCTGCTCATACCGGGCGATACGCTCGAAATCTTCGCCACGATAAATTCCGACAACACGGCATTCCGCTCGGCAGGCGAGTCGGCCATGATAAACGCACTGAACGACAAGCTGCTCGACCGTTTCCATACCCGTGGCTATGACCTATACAGGCAGATGGAGGACTCAGTTGCCGCGGGGCGCACGGCGACCGAAGCCATTATTGACCAGCTGACCGGCGAATACAACAGCGTATGGGACGGCACCTTCGCCGAGCAATACCTGCGCGACACTCCCCTGTCGTCGTTCGGCAAGGAGCTGGTGATGGTAAATGCGGGATGTGAACTGCTGGAAAGCATGGAGGACCTGTACCAGATGTATAACAGTAAAGGAATGGTGCGAAACACGGCCGAGGACGGTTCGATACACTATACAATCGTACCCGACTTCGAAAAACTCGACCCCTCGCGCATGTTCAACGCCATACGCGACTATCAACAGTTCATATACGACAACCCCCTCACGCTGATGAGTTCAACAACGTGGGTGATATTCAACCGCAGCGAGTACAATCCCGTATTCCGCAGCCATTCGAGGGCCGCATATGAATATACGGTTAATAAAAGATACGGCGAAGAGCCCGTAGCCGCGACCTTGCTCGAAAGCATTGAACACATTAACAGCGAAAACATGCTCAAGTACGGCATCGGGGAGTGTTTCATGGCCGAGGTGACGCGCGCACGCGACCATCTGTTAAGACTGGAAGACTTGTGCAAGGGCATGAACTATTTAGACGAGAAAGAGCATGTCGATGCCCATATGGAGGCGACGATGGACTTGCTCACTACCATAACCAATCCCTACATCACGCGCAAGATAGTGGAGGGGTACATCCGTGCGAAGGAGAAGATTGCAGAGAAGCGCGCCGCCGAAGCGGGCGAAAAGGATGCCGGCACCGCGGCGAAGGCCCCCGCCACGGCCGAGGAGAAGGTGCTGCAGCGCATCATCGAGCCATACGCAGGCAACCTGCTCTACCTCGACTTCTGGGGCATGGGTTGCGGGCCGTGCCGCGCGGGTATGCTTGCACATAGAGATATCGTCGAGGAGCTGAGCGGCGAGCCGGTGCGGTTCCTCTATATCTGCGAGGAGGCTGCCTCGCCGCGCGAAGCGGCCGAGAAGTGGATGGCCGAGAAATCGATCAAGGGCGAGCATATATACATCAGCAGCGACGACTGGAACCGACTTTCGCACCTGTTCGAGTTCTCGGGCATACCGCATGCCGTACTCATCGGCCGCGACGGCAAGGTCATCACCAACGGATTCTATCTATCTTCGGCAGACGACCTTCGCAAGCACCTGAAATAAGGCGCCGCGGCAAGGCCGCAGGCATACATCCGGCTGTACAGGCGGCAGGCATACCCCGCACCGCCGCACAGCGTGCCGCAATCCGCGGACAAAAGTTCCGATCAAAGTTGGATTTTGTTCGCGGATTTCCTATATTTGGATAATACAGGATACGGTATGGCGGCTGTAATCTCGAAAACCGGTGTTTTCTTTTGCCATTACTCGCGCCTTTGCGTATATTTGCATTATGAATTCAATCGAAACGATAGAATACGATCTGCTATATAAGGTCAACTCTCCGGCCGACCTCAAGAAACTCACCGTCGCGCAGTTACCGCAGTACTGCCGCGAGCTGCGCAAATACATCATCGAGGAGTGCTCGAAGAACCCGGGGCACCTCGCCTCGAGCCTCGGGGCCGTGGAGCTCGCCGTGGCCATACACTACGTATACGACACGCCCGACGACAAGGTCGTGTGGGACGTGGGGCATCAGGCATATGCCCACAAAATCATCACGGGACGCCGCGACCTCTTCCCAACAAACCGCAAGCTGGGCGGCATAAGCGGCTTCCCCCGCATGAGCGAGAGCGAATACGACGCCTTCGGCGCGGGCCACGCCTCGACATCCATCTCGGCGGCATACGGCATGGCCAAGGCCGCGGAACTGCGCGGCGAGCGGCGCAAGGTCGTGGCCGTCATAGGCGACGGCGCCATGACGGGAGGCCTTGCGTTCGAGGGGCTCAACAACGCCGGCGAGAAGAAATCGACCGACATACTTGTCATCCTCAACGACAACGAGATGTCCATCGACGAGGGCACCGGTGCCTTGAAGAGCTACTTGGCGCACGTCTCGACATCGCGTCACTACAACCGTTTCAAGCGCAAACTCTGGAACATCTTCGCCCACGTGCCGCCATTGCTGCGCCTGTGCCAGAAGGCCGGCAATGCCGTGAAGCAGGGGCTGCTGCAGAACAGCAACCTCTTCGAGAGCCTCAACTTCCGCTACTTCGGACAGATCGACGGCCACAACATCGATGAGTTGGTACGCATACTCTCGGCCCTGAAAAACATCCCCCAGCCCAAGTTGCTGCATGTGATCACCGTTAAGGGCAAGGGCTACACCCCCGCCGAGGACAACCAGCCGGTATGGCACGCACCCGGACGCTTCAAACCCGACACGGGCGAGCGCACCCCGTCGAACGACCCCGCGGCCCGCTATCAAGACGTATTCGGCGAGACGCTGCTCGAACTGGCACGCGCCGACCGGCGCATCGTGGGCATAACCCCCGCCATGCCGTCGGGATGCTCGCTCAACATAATGATGCGCGAGATGCCCGACCGCTGTTTCGACGTCGGCATTGCCGAAGGCCACGCCGTGACATTCTCGGCAGGCCTTGCCGCCGGCGGCCTGCATCCCGTATGCAACATATACTCAACGTTCATGCAGCGTGCCTACGACAACATCATCCACGACGTGGCGCTGCAACGCCTGCCCGTAACGCTATGCATCGACCGTGCAGGTCTCGTCGGCGAGGACGGAGCCACGCACCACGGCAGCTTCGATCTGGCATATCTCTCGTGCATACCCGATATAATCGTGGCTGCGCCCACGAACGAGCTCGAGTTGCGCAACATGCTCTACACGGCCGTCAATACGCAATCGCCCTATGCAATACGTTATCCGCGGGGATGCGGCGAAGGGATCGAATGGCGCGGCGTGCCCTTCGAGGCCATACCCACTGGCAAGGGCCGCCGTCTGAAGGATGGCAAGGATATGGCCGTCATAACCATAGGCACGACAGGCAATGCCGCCGCCGAGGCCATTGCCCGCATCGAACGCAGCGGTCCCTTCACCATAGCCCACTACGACCTGCGTTTCGCAAAACCTCTGGACGAGGATCTGCTGCGCGAAGCCGCCACACGCTTCGACCGCATACTTACGGTCGAGGACGGCATCCTGCGCGGTGGCGTCGGCGAGGCCGTCACAAAATTCTTTGCCGACAACGGACTGACACCCCGCGTCCGCTCGCTCGGCATCCACGACAGCTTCATCGAACAAGGCACCGTGGCACAGTTGCAGGCTCTTTGCGGATACGACACCGACGGCATCGAACGTGCAATAAAGGAGATGCTCTGATGAGACGGTTCATTCTGACAGCATTGGCGCTCATATGCTCGGCAGCGACAGCACCGGCCCAGCGGTACCTGCTCCCCGCATACGATGGAGAGCTGTATCTTGACACATCGGAATTGATCGACACAGCGGCCGTCAGCATCGAAGGTTCATCCCAAGGGCTGGCCATATGGGGCCGTTACGCCTTCTCGCTCCATGACAAGGGGCAGTGTGTCGTCCTCGACATGAAACGCCGCCGCTTCGTCGGCACATTCAAGCTCGAGGGGAACGATTCGCACTGCAACAACGCCTCGTTCGGCGTGGAAAGATACTCGCGCAAGTCGAAATTCCCGCTCCTCTACATATCTGAATGCCGCGGCGGACGCGCCTGCTACGTAACCGACATATCGGTCGAAGGCTCCCGCATAGTACAGAGAATAATATACGACGGCGACGACTGCACGGGCCCCATGGATTGGTGCGTCGACCGCAAGAGGAGAATACTCTACGCCTACTGCACCGTCGAAGGCAGGCGCACCTTCCGGCGCTTCGCGCTGCCGCGCCTCGCCGATTCGGACGCCGAAGGCACCGTACGCCTCACGGCCGCAGACGCGCTGGGGGACATCTCCGTAGGCGACATAGCCATACCACAGGGGAGCGTCGCGGAAAAACGCTGCCTATACCTTCCCGACGGCGTGCCGTCACGCGGCTGCCGCATGCATGTGACGGATGCCGCCACAGGGCGGCAACTGCGCCTTGTTGACCTGAACCACATCGGTCATGAACCCGAGGGGCTCGACATAAAAGGCCGCTGGCTATACCTGTCGTTCCACGTCGCGAACCACCCCGAGCGCAACCTCATCTACCGTTTCCGGCTCGAAGCCGTACGCGCGGTGAATGCGGGGCGGCAATAGTCCGCGCCGGGACCGGCAGCCCCGGTATATATCAGTTTCGAGATGCCGCAACCGCACACTGCGGCCCGCGTATTTTTCACACACCTGCACCAGCAGTATACCGTCGTACCGCCCGAATGGCAAAGACCCGCGGAGAATGTCTCCGCGGGTCTTTGCCATGTATCGGTTCTACAAATTCTACCGAACCTTGAAATCGGGATCAGCCATCATGGGAATAGGCATCGAACGGTAGTAACCGGCCTCGAACTTGTCGCGCACGGCCTTGAATGCGTCGATGGTGTACTTCACATCCTCCATGGTATGTGCCGCCGTAGGGATCACTCGCAGGATAATCTCGCCCTTCGGAATGACGGGGTATATCACGATCGAGCAGAAGAGCGCATGGTTCTCGCGCAGGTCGACAATGAGGTTTGTACCCTCTTCGTTACCGCCCTTCATGTAGATGGGGGTCACGGGCGACTGCGTCACACCGATGTCAAAGCCGTTCTCCTTAAGACCGCTCTGCAGGGCCCGGGTGATCTCCCACAGCTTCTGCTGATACTCGGGGTGGTTGCGGATAAGTTCCAGACGCTTCAACGCACCGATAACCATAGGCATGGGCAGCGACTTGGCGTAGAGCTGCGAACGCATGTTGTAACGCAGCAGGTTGATGAGCCAGCGTGGGCCGCTGACAAAGGCGCCGATACCTGCCATAGACTTGGCGAAGGTGTTGAAGAGCACGTCGATCTGATCCGTCACGCCGAAGTGCGCCGCCGTACCGCGGCCGCCCGGGCCCATGGTGCCGAAACCGTGGGCGTCGTCCACCAGAACGCGGAAATTAAAATCCTTCTTGGCTTTGGTGATCACGTCAAGGAAGCCCAGATCACCCTTCATGCCGAAGACACCTTCGGTAATGACCAGCACGCCGCCGCGCTGCTCTTCGGCCAGATCGGTCGCATGCTTGAGTTGCAGGCGGAACGACTCCTCGTTGTTGTGGGCATAGACGAAACGCTTGCCTTTGTGCAGACGCAGGCCGTCGATGATGCAGGCATGCGCCTCGGCATCATAGACCACCACGTCACGCGGCGAAAGCAGGCAGTCGATGATCGACACCATACCCTGATAGCCGTAGTTGAGCAGGAAAGCGTCCTCCTTGCCGACGAACTCGGCCAACTCGCGCTCGAGCTGCTCGTGGTATTTCGTCTGACCGCTCATCATGCGGGCACCCATCGGGGCTGCCATACCGAACTCGGCGGCACCTGCGGCGTCTGCCTTGCGGACCTCGGGGTGGTTGGCCAGACCGAGGTAGTTGTTAAGGCTCCAGTTGAGCATCATCTTACCACGGAAACGCATGTGGGGGCCGATCTCGCCCTCCAGCTTGGGGAATGCGAAGTAACCGTGCACTCTCTGCATGTACTGGCCTATGGGACCTCCGGCATTCTTCTCAAGTCTTTCGAAAATATCTACCATATCGTCAATAAATTATTGATTTGTAACTATTATCACCATAGTTCCCCGCCGCGGCGGAATCGCGGCGGCGCATCTCGTTTTAAGCAACACAAAGATAGCGCAAAATTCCTAACAAATGACATTCATGGACAGACTTATGCCCCGCGCCGGCCGAAAAATAAGTATTTATACTTACCACCGCGACATTACCCCGCTAAAAGAGCCGCCGCATTGCGCAAAACAAGATTTTTTCTTATCTTCGCAAAAGCATAAAATACGACACGCACCATGAAATACAAACGCATACTGCTCAAATTGAGCGGCGAGTCGCTTCAGGGCGGACAGAAGTTCGGTCTCTCGCCTGCCGTGCTGCAATCATACGCCGAACAGATCGGCGCCGCGGCCGCCGCAGGCACCGAGATAGGCATCGTCATCGGCGGCGGCAACATCTTCCGCGGTCTGCAGGGCGTCGGCCGCGGCTTCGACCGCGTAAAGGGCGACCAGATGGGGATGCTCGCCACGGTAATCAACTCGCTGGCGCTGCATTCGGCCCTCGAAAGCAACGGCACCAAGGCCAAGGTCCTAACCTCGATACGCATGGAACCCATAGGCGAGTACTACTCCAAAGCCCGCGCCATAGAGTATCTCGAGGCAGGATACGTGGTCATCATCGGCGGCGGCACCTCGAACCCCTACTTCTCGACAGATACGGCCGCCGCGCTCCGCGGCATCGAGATCGAGGCCCAAGTGCTGTTCAAGGGTACGCGCGTCGACGGAGTATATACGGCAGACCCCGAGAAAGACCCCGCAGCCGTGAAATTCAACGACATAACCTTCGACGAGGTATACATGCGCAACCTCAAGGTGATGGATATGACGGCCTTCACGCTCTGCAAGGAGAACGGTCTCGACATCATCGTCTTCGACATGGACACTGCCGGCAACCTGCAAAAAGTGCTCGACGGTGAGGACATAGGCACGCTGGTGCACCGATAACAGACACAGGGTACAAACGCCAAACAACAGCCATAATGACACATAACATATTCAGCATAAAGATATTTACAGTTGCCGCCGCCATCGCAGTAGCGGCTGCCGCGCCATTGGCTCCGGCATGCGCGCAACAGAAATCGCAACAGGAGCAGATCGCCGAATCGACCCTCGTGAAGGTGGGCGGCAAGGCCCCCGACTTCACGGTCGAGATGATCGACGGGGCGAAGATCACGCTCTCCGAACTCAAAGGCAAAGTCGTGGTCGTAAATTTCTGGGCCACATGGTGTCCGCCATGCCGCGAGGAGCTCAAGCACGTACAGAAACAGATCATCGACCGCTTCGCAGGCGAGGAATTCCTATTCCTGCCCATATCTCGCGGAGAGGCGGCCAAGACCGTCAAGGCCTTCCTACAGAAAAACGGATACAAGTTCCCTGCGGGCCTCGACCCCGAGCAGGCGATATACAAGCTCTACGCCTCGAACTTCATCCCCCGCAACTTCGTCATCGACAAGCAGGGCAATGTGGCGTACCTGTCGGTAGGGTATGACGAAGTGGAGTTCGCGGAACTCATCGACGCCGTAGCCGCCGAACTGAAAAAATAGAAACGAAAACTTTAAGCATACAGTTATGGATACCAAGACCATCATCAAGGAGGCGACCGATCGCATGGAGCGCACGGTACAGCACCTCGAGGAGGAGCTCCTCAACGTACGCGCAGGCAAGGCCTCGACCAATGTCCTGAACAGCGTATATGTCGACTACTACGGCTCGCAGTCGCCCGTATCGGCCGTGGCGAGCGTCACCGTACCCGATGCCAAGACGGTGCTCATACAGCCGTGGGACAAGAATATGATCCGCACCATCGAGAAAGCGATCCTCGACTCGAACATCGGCCTTACCCCCTCGAACAACGGCGAACAGATCCGTCTATCTATCCCGCCACTGACGGAAGAGCGCCGCAAGGAGTTGGTAAAGCAGGTGCGCACGATCGGCGAGAACGCACGCATAAGCCTGCGCAACGCCCGCCGCGATGCCGTAGACGCCTTCAAGAAGGCACAGAAGGAGGGAATGCCCGAGGATGAATCGAAAGACGGCGAAACCCAGTCGCAGAAACTGCTGGAGAAGTACTCGAAGAAACTCGACGTACTGATGGAGGCCAAGGAAAAGGAGATCATGACCGTCTGATCCCGTCTGCGGGAAACCAATACGCCCCTGCCTGCACAGTGGCAATACAAACAGGCGGCATCCGCCGCCAGCATCTTTTCCAACACCAAAACCGAACATCAGCATATGAAAAAGATAATGGCCATCGTGGCCCTCTTCGCAGCAATCGCCGCGGCCGAAGCACAGGAACGACGCAGCGTGCAGTTCTTCGCCCACCGCGGCAGCCGCTTCGAATACGACGAGAACACCATGCCCGCCTTTCAGGCCACCTACGACAAGGGAATACGCGGTTACGAAACCGACATACGCATGACAGCCGACGGCCGTCTGGTCATATCGCACGACTCCTCTCTGGCGCGCCTCACGCCCTGTGACGGCGAAGTGGAGAAGATGACGGCAAAAGAGATCCGCAAGGTGAAGACCAAGCATGGCAACGACATACTCTTCCTCGACGAGTTGTGCAAATGGCTTGCCGACAAGGAGGGGATGTACGTCGAATTCGAGATGAAGACATCAAGCCCAGCCTATGACGAGGCACAACTCGAGAAATATTGCGATCTCCTTTACACGATCGCCATGTCCCGAAAACCGGCAAGTTCGACATACCTGTTCACATCGAGCGACAAACGTGCCCTGCGTACGATGCAACGCCTCCATCCCGATGCCGACCTGCTGTTGATAATAGGCCGTCCCATCAGCGACGACACCATACGCGAGGCTCTCGATATGGGGATAAAACGGCTCG
The DNA here is from genome assembly GCA_944320685.1 of uncultured Alistipes sp. GTDB lineage: Bacteria > Bacteroidota > Bacteroidia > Bacteroidales > Rikenellaceae > Alistipes. The sequence continues at coordinate 70,060 of CALUIK010000004.1, read as the reverse complement.
GGTGCACCATGGGCGGCACAAGCCGCGACGCCGTGCGCAAGGCCAAGGAGGCGGGTCTGTTCGTTTCGCTGTGGCCCGGACAGTCGATCGACGATTTCATCCTCGGCGTAGCTTTGGGCGCCGACGCCCTCTGCTGCGACCGCGCCGTCGAGGTCAAGGAGTTCTTCGACAGCAGCATGCCGTGGGTAGAGGCACGGTAGCGTCCGACAGGGAACGGAAATCATACGCCGCAATGCGGCAAGAGAGCAAAAAGCTTCGGCGCCACCCAAAGGTGGCGCCGAAGTTTTCAATCATTATCGGCGTACCGTACTCAAGCCACAACCTCCCTCTTGCGGGGAGCCTTCTTGGCCGTCACCGCCTTCTCCAATTCGATCTCGAAGTCCGAAAGGACATTCATGTAGTTGATAAATGCCTCGTACGACGACCCGTAAGGGTTGAAATACGAGTGGACGTCACCGTCCGACAGCCATTTCGTCGCCATGTAATAGAAGTGATCCGACGTCTGCATGAAATTCCACACATAGTCGAAATCCTTATTCTTCAAAGCCTTAACCTTGTCTTTCAGGGCATAGAGTTTCGAGAAGGCCTCGTTCTGCAACTCGTTGCCGAGCCATGCCGTAACGTCACGCTCCTCGTCAGCCCACGACATCACGTGCGGGCAGTGGAGCACGCCTACCGGCTGCGACGACTTGGCCGTCTCGCTCACCGTAGCGAACCTGATATCCTTGTGCGCCAGCACCGCCTTGGGCAACGCCTTCATGAAGTCGAAGATCCCCGTATCGGCCTTCTGGTGCTCGCCGAAGGTCTCGTAATCCATGAACAGGTTGACCACCTCGCCTACTTCGCCCTCGATCCACGATGCGAACTTGTCGGCCGTAAGAGGATACTGGTCCCATCCCTTGTTCGAGAAACGGAATGCAATATCGTCCGATAGCTTGTAGTTGCGCAACAGCACGCGCTGGCTGTTATCTATGGCGTTGGTGTAGATGTAGTCGGGAGACTTCCAGCCCAACACATGCTTCGCACCTTCGGCCAGAATGGTCTTGTATCCCATCTCCGACACCATCTCGCCGATGGCGTCCGAATAGATGAGTTCCGTATTGCGGAACGCCGTGGGTCTCTTTCCGAATTCCTTCTTTATCATAGCTGCATGCAGCTTGACCTGCTCGACGAAATCCTCTTTCGATGCCAGCGACGCCAGCGAGTGGGAATAGGTCTCGGCAAGGAACTCCACATGCCCCGTCTCCGCCAAAGCACGGAACGAGTCAAGCACCTCGGGCGCATAGGCGCGCATCTGTTCGACAACCGATCCGGTTATCGAGAACGTACACTTGAACGCACCCTTGTTCTCCTTGATGAGCTTCAACAACAGCGCATTCATGGGCAGGTAGCACTGGCGCGCCACCTTCTGCATTATGGCGCGGTTGGTAAAGTCGTCAAGGTAATTGTGATCCTTACCGATATTGAAAAAACGGTAGATTTTCAGTCGCCACGGCTGGTGTACCTGAAAATACAAACAAACTGTCTTCATAGCCTTTATCGTGTTTTATTATTTCCTGCTCTCATTAATCGCCGCCTCGTAAACCGCCTTGATCTTGGCGGCGGCATTATTCCATTTCAGGCCCGTGACCTCCTCGAGCCCCTTCTTGGCGAACATCTTCGACAGGGCGGGATACTTCACGAAACCGTAGATGGCATCGGCCATGGCGTCGACATCCCAGTAATCGACCTTCACGGCATAATCGAGCACCTCGGCCACACCGCTCTGCTTCGAGATAATAACTGGTACGTTCGAACGCATCGCTTCCAGCGGCGAGATACCGAACGGCTCCGACACCGAGGGCATGATGTATACGTCCGAAAGCTGGAACATGCGGTGCACGTCCTCCCCCTTGAGGAAGCCGGTGAAGTGGAAACGGTCGGCTATGCCCAGACGCGCCACGCGGCGGATCACATGGTTCATCATGTCGCCCGAGCCGGCCATCACGAAACGCACGTTGGGGACGCGCTTGAGCACCTTCGCCGCAGCCTCGACAAAGTAATCGGGGCCCTTCTGGTAGGTGATACGGCCGAGGAAGGTGACGATCTTGTCGTCGACGCCACGCTCGGGTGCGACGCTGTCGCTCTCTGCGAAACGCACCGCGTTGTGCACCGTAACGACCTTGTCGGCCGGAATGCCGTAACGGTCGATGACGATCTTGCGCGTGAGGTTCGACACGGCGATGACCTTGTCGGCAGCCATCATGCCGGCACGCTCGATGGCATAGGTCTGCGTATTTATGTTCTCGCCCGAACGGTCGTACTCCGTAGCGTGCATATGCACCACCAGCGGCTTGCCCGAAACCCTTTTTGCGGCGATACCGGCGAAATATGTCAGCCAGTCGTGCGCGTGTATCACGTCGAACTGTCCCTCCAGATTGCGTGCCACCTGCGCCGCAACAACGGCATAACGCGCGACCTCCTCCATAAGGTTGGCGCCGTAGCGGCCCGAGAAGTTGTAACGCTGCGTCCAGCTGTCACCCTCTCTTTCCCAAAGTTTGCGTCCCGTCTTTTCATACTCGCTGCGGTATGAGGCGAACTCCTCCGGCGATATGTAGGGAACCATGTTCGAATCGATGTGGATGAACGATATTTTGCGCATAATATCGTCGCCGCCCACCGCCGAATCGCAGTAGAGTGCGTCCACGTCGCTCGCATTGAGCACCTTGACGAAACGCTCATCCTCATCGCCCGAAGCATGCGGCATAACGAACGTCACATCCACGCCGTTATGCGCCAATCCGCGGGTCATCCCATAACAGGCCGTACCCAAACCGCCAGCTATATGGGGAGGGAACTCCCACCCAAACATTAATACTCTCATTCTTTTCTCCTATAATTTTGTCTGTTACTTCTTTTTTGCGGCGCTCGTACGTTTGGGGGCGGCCTTTTTCGGCTCGGCGGCGGTTTTTGTCGTCCTTGCGCTCCCGGCCGAGGCGCTGCCTGCGCTCTTGGCCGCAGTCTTGGCCTTGTCGGCGCTCTTCGTCGCGGTTTTCGCGCTCTTGGCGCTCTTGGCGCCCTTGGCCGGAGCGGCACCCTTGCGGTGCGACTCGACCAGATCGCTTATATAGAGCAGTCCGCCGACGCTCGTAGCCTGCGACAGGCACCCACGCGCATGGAACGGGGGATCGCCCTCGAAACACTCGCTCACCGAACCGATACATGCCGTCTGTATCTCGTCATTGAAAGCGGCCAGTATCTCTTCGGCGCGGCTCAAGAACTGATCGCCCAGAACGGCGAAGCAGCTCTTAACGTAGAACATCAGAGGCCATATCCATATCGAACCGTTGCGGCTGGCAAGATCCTGCGACCGCTGGTCGTCGGCATACGACGGCTCGTAAAGGGGATTGCGGGGCGAAAGCGACCGCAGGCCCCGCGACGTCAGCAGGTGCTGGCGGACAACGCTCAAGACATTCGCTGCCTGCTCCTCGTCGAGCATCGTATAGTCCAAACCGCAAGCCACAATCATGTTCGAGCGGCGGAAATCGTTTACCTCGTCGTTGTTCACGTAATCGGCAAGGTAATCGCTCCCAAGCCAGAACTTCGCGATAAACGACCCCTTGGTACGCTGCGGCATGTCACCCCAGCGCTCGGCGAAATCCTTGTCCTTCATCTTGCGCGCCAGATAGAGCGTATAGCATACGGCATTGTACCACAGGGCCTCTATCTCCACGGCGTAGCCCGCGCGCTGGGCAACGGGACGGCCGTCGACCTTGGTATTCATCCATGTCAGGGCCTCGCCATCGGCGGCGGCCCATATCAGGCCGTTGTCATGCAGGACCACGCGGCCGCCGAAACCGCGGCGGTAGGCCTCAAGCACCGATTTCATGGCCTCGCCGTAACGCGACCATATCTCTTTGGCGCCGATATGTTTTTCAAGGTTCTGCAGCGTCCAGAAGAACCACAGCGGGGCATCCGCCGCAACCCATGCCGAAGCCGACCCTGCAAAATCGCCGTCGCGCATGCCGCGGACCATGGTGTCGAGGACATCCATGCAGTCCTCCTTATAACCCTGTTCGAGCACAACGCCCGGAAGCGCGATAAAGGTATCGCGGCCTACGGAACCGTACCACGGGTAGCCGGCGATCATCTCAGTACGGCCGCCCGGGCGGCGCACGACAAACTGCCGCGCCGAATGGTGCAGGCAGCTCAGGAAATCGATCTTATGCGTACGGCGGGCAAGCGACGCCTCATATATCTCGGTAATGGTCTGGCTCGTGGCCATCTCGTCAGTTGCCGCAGAGAATATCACGCTCTCACCCTTCTTGATATGCATCTCGAAATAACCCGTAGTAAGCAGGTCCTCGTAACCGTCATAACCGCGCTTGATCTCCTCGGGGTATTCGAAACCGTAATACCAGTCGGGGGCGGCAACGAATTCAGCATCCGCCTTGTCGGTCTGCAGATAGAGCCACGGATAACCCTCGTAAAGGCGGCACTTGACACCGCCCTGTATGGGGTACGAACGGCCATTTGCCTCCATGTTGGCCTTCGAAAGCGAATGCTTGTTACGGAAGGCGAAGAAGGGGCGCAGGCGCAGCGTCGTATCCGAATGGGCGTCCACCAGCGTATAACGGATCATGAGCTGCGTACGCTTGTGTATCCACAGCAGCTCCTTGCGCAGGATCACACCTCCCACGCGATAGGTGATCGTAGGCGTGGGCGTATATTCGAAATCCGTGATGTACTTGTGACCGCGCGGTTCGTATACGCCTTTGTAACGGTGCAGAGCCAGATTGAACGATTGGTTGTGCTGTATCACCGTCTCGTCCAAAGACGACAGCAGCACATACGTCTCGTCGCTCTCGTCGATCGGCGCCACCATCAGTCCGTGGTACTTGCGGGTATTGCAGCACACGATCGTCGTGCTCATATAACCGCCCTTACGGTCCGTAGCGAGCATCTCGCGCTGGAGCGAATACTCCAGATTGCCCAACTCGCTCTTGTCAAATGTAAGTGCAGACATATCTCAATCCTTGAAAAATTATCATTCCTAACCAAAGTTAATAAAATATTCCGTAAAGCGATGCCTTTTTCCTTTTTTTTACCTATTTAAAATTCTTTAAAAAGGCCCTTGCGGACAGCAGCGTCTATGCCCACTTGACCAGCGCGAAGTCCATGCGGTGCGGCAGGCGGTCGTTCTTCGGGTAGACGCGGATAGCCACGTCGAACGTACCCGTGCGGTCCGGCGTATAGTCCACCGACAGTACCACCTCGCGGCCCGAGACGTTGCTCAATTCAAGCGCCTTGGTTCCCAGCACATTGGCCTTGCTGCCCGCCTCGATCTGCTGCGCGATGACCAGTTCGGCGCCTATATCCTCGGGGCTCAACGTGCCTATGTTGAGCGATATTTCGTAGTGGTAGGTCTTGTCCACGAAGATCGCCTCCGTGTCGATCTCCACACGCTGGACGTTGAGTATCTTCACGTCGTCCCATGCTGCAGACACCTTGCGCTTCCATGCGGCGATCTCGCGCGCCATGCGGTAGTTGTCGGCCACCATGTCGCTCTTGCGGGATGCCAGTTTGTTGTAAAAACGGTTCTCGTAGTCGATGAGCATGCGGTTGGTTGTAAAGTTCGAAGCTATGTCCGAGATACAGTTCTTCACCGAGTTCACCCATCCGTGGGGTATGCCGTCAGTCCCGCGGTCGTAATAGAGCGGCACGATCTGATCCTCGATGGTGTTGTATATCATCTCGGCGTCGAGTTCGTCTTGGAACTTCTGGTCGGTGAACGAACGCTCCTGCGGCAGCATCCAGCCGGCGCCCTCCTTGTACCCCTCGACCCACCAGCCGTCGAGCACGGAGAACTGAAGCACGCCGTTCATGACGCACTTCTCGCCCGAGGTGCCCGACGCCTCCAGCGGACGCGTCGGAGTGTTGAGCCATACGTCCACACCCTGCACCATGCGGCGCGCAAGCTCCATGTCGTAATTCTGCAGGAAGACGATCTTGCCCACGAACTCCGGCATCGACGACACCTCGACGATACGCTTTATGAGGTCCTGTCCGGGCTTGTCGTTCGGGTGGGCCTTGCCCGCGAATATGAACTGCACGGGATGCTCCTTGTTGTTCACGAGGGCCGACAGGCGCTCCAGATTGGTAAAGAGCAGGTAGGCGCGCTTGTACGTAGCGAAGCGGCGCGCAAAACCTATCGTCAGCACATCGGGACGGATACGCTCGACGATCTGCACCATCTGTCGCGGCGAGTCGAAACGCACCTGCTTGGGGTCGCTGTAGAGTTTGCGTATGTGGTTTATAAGGCGGTCCTTGAGGATCATGCGTTCGTTCCACAGCTCCTCGTCAGAGATCTTGTGTACATTCTGCCATTCGGGGATGTCGTATACGTGGCCCTCGAAGCCCTTCGGGAAATAACGGGCGTAGAGACGGCGCAGGTTCGATGCGACCCACGTGGGGAAGTGCACGCCGTTGGTAACATATCCTATGTGCAGCTCGTTCTTGAAATACCCGGGCCACATGTTGCCCAAAATATCCTTCGACACCTCGCCGTGCAGCCACGACACGCCGTTCACTTCCTGCGAGAGGTTGCAGGCCAGAACCGACATCGAGAAACGCTCGTTCGGATCATTCGGGTTGGTCTTGCCGAGGTTGATGAACTGCTCCCACGTAATGCCCAACACGTCGGGATAGTGCGACATGTACTGGCGCATCATCGTCTCGGGGAAGGCGTCGTGCCCCGCCGGAACCGGGGTGTGCGTCGTGAACAGCGACGACGAACGCACCACCTCCAGCGCCTCCGAGAATGTGAGACGCTTCTTGGCGATGAGGTTGCGTATGCGCTCGATGCCGATAAATGCGGCATGTCCCTCGTTGCAGTGGTACACCTCCTGGCGTATGCCCATCTTCGTAAGGGCGCGGATACCGCCCACGCCCAGCAACAGCTCCTGCTTGAGACGGTTCTCCCAGTCGCCGCCGTAGAGGTAATAGGTTATCTGACGGTCCTCCTCGAGGTTCGCCTCATAGTCCGTATCGAGCAGGTAGAGCGCCGTGCGGCCAACCTGACACTTCCATATACGGGCCGAAAGCGTACGTCCCGGGAATGCTATCTGTATCGACACCCAGTTGCCGACATCGTCGCGCACGGGCGATATGGGCAGCTTGAAAAAGTTCTGCGCCTCGTATGTGGCGACCTGACTGCCCTGCGACGATAACCGCTGCGTAAAGTAGCCGTAACGGTAGAGAAGGCCTACGGCCACCATGGGATGGTTCTTGTCCGACGCCTCCTTGAGGTAGTCGCCGGCAAGGATGCCCAAACCTCCGGAATATATCTTGAGCGACGAGTGCAGGCCGTACTCCATCGAGAAATATGCCACCTTGGGGCACGACGGATCGGGCTCCTCCGACATATATGCTTCGAGTTGCGCGCTCACCGAATCCAGACGCGCGAGGAACTCGGCATCCTTCTCCAGTTCGTCGATACGCTTGAGCGATAGTTTGTCGATCAGCGCGATGGGGTTGCGCTCGACCTCGTTCCACAATTCGGGGTCGACGCTCTCGAACAGGTCGCGCGCATCCTGGGTCCAGCACCACCACAGGTTTCTCGAGATGGTCTCCAAGGCATGCAGGCGCGACGGCAGACGCTTCTCCACCATCATGCGATGCCACGAGGGCTTGTTCGATATGAGCTGCTGCCGCACGAAATTGATCTGCTCGGTATAGTTTCCGCCGTCGCCTACCGTTCGGTTGGTACGGGCTATGGCGTTATCAATGGCCTCGGCATAGGCACGCTCGTAATGCACGAAGAACTTGTCCCACAGCGCCAGTTTCGACATCTCGCCGGCCGAGCGGCGCACTGCCTCGACATGCTCGCTGTCGAGCTGCATGAAACGCAGCGTCGCATCCACCACCTGCTCGACGGCATATGTATCGTTGTTGTCATCGCGGCGGATAACCTCCACACCGGCATGGTCGGCCTGCTTCACGGCCCAAAGGCCGAATCCCGAAAGGTTCGACGTAACAGTCGGTACCGAGAAGGCGATCGACTCGAGCGGCGTGTATCCCCACGGCTCGTAATACGACGGGAATACCGTGAAATCCATGCCCACCAGCATCTCGTAATAGTTCTTGTTGAAGATACCGTCGGCAGAATTGAGGTACGACGGCACGAAGACCACCTTCACGCGGGATGCATCGCTTTCGAGGACGCTGCCGCGGATAGCCTGCGATACGGGATCCCACTGCTGGTTCTCGAGATAATGGGTCGAGAAGCGCCACTGCGACGCATCGATACTCTTCGACGGATCCTTCATGTGCTCGACCAGATCGGCACGGGGGCCGTTGTTGGCCGCCGGCACGGTAATATAGGCCAGAATATCGCGGTCGAGCGTACCGCACGCGGCCAGACGCTTCAGCGCCTCCATGAATATGTCGATGCCCTTGTTGCGGTATTCGTAGCGGCCGCTTGTGCCGATGATAAGGGGCTCCTTCTCGAACCTGCAGCCCAGACACGCCTCGGCCACCGATATCATCGACCGGCGAGCCTCGCGGCGTTTCTCGTCGAAGGCGGTGCCGCTCCATACAAAGTCGTTCTCGAAACCGTTGGGGGTAATGTGCGTCACCTCGCGCCCGAGCAGATACTTGCACTCGTTGGCCGTGATCTCGCTCACGGTAAGGAAGGCGTCGTGGTAGAGCGCCGCCATCTTCTCGATCGAATGCTTTGCCGTGACATTGAAACGGCGCGCTATATCGTCGGCGTTGTATTTGTGGAGGTCGGAATAGAGGGGCAGCCCGTTGCCGGCGATACAGCGCCCTGTAACGGTAGCGTGCGTGGTGAATAGCGTGGCCACGTACGGCGACGCCTTGCGCAGGTAGAGCCCGCCCGATGCGGTCATCCACTCGTGGAAGTGCGCCGCAACCTTGTCGACCGAGGTGCAGAAGTTGTCAACATACGACTTGATCACCATGCCTGCGGCATGCCCGAAGAGCACGGGCTCGATATAGTCCCACTGCCCCGATATCGAATCGACGTGATAATCCTCCCACATGTGCTTCAGCACGTCATCCTTCTGCGATATGAGCGACTTGAAGTCGATGAGCACCGCAATCGGATGGCCCTCGACGTTCCAGCGGCCGATACGCACGCGGATACCCTCGTTGTAGAGGCTCTCGCGCCATCCGGCCAGAAGATCATGGTCGGGGGCGAACTCGGGATTCGCATGTTCCTGCATCAAATCGGGTCCTATGACGATATAATTGTCACCCATGCGTTTGGTCACGGTGAGTGCTTTGGTGGAAATTACCGTATGTATGCCTCCAATCTTGTTGCATACCTCCCAACTTACCTCAAAGAGGTAATCGGACATCTGACTCGCATTACTCATAAGATTGCTTGTATTTACTTTTTACGAAAAATCAATATTATTGTCGAATCGCACCGCAAAGATAACACTTATATTTGAAAAAGAGACGCTAACACGGCCCCCGACAGGACTTCATAAAATAACTTAACAATAAATTAATATTTTTTAATATCTACGCTTCAAAAAAACTCTCTATGACGGCATCCGATACAAGCATGCATTCGGTAGGTATTGAAAGTCTTCCGTTTGCGTAACGCAACTCTCCGCTTGCGATCCATTGCCCCGCATCGCGCATAACCCTTTCGAAACGCTCGGCGCCGAATCTCCGGCGCATGTATTCCGTATCAATCCCTTCGGCACACCGCAGCCGCGTCATGACATACTCGTTGAAGTGTTCGCGCTCGTCCAGCCGCTCCGACTCATACCGCGGCAAGACCATGTAATCCGCAGGGCGCTGCACCGACCAGCGCCGCACATTCCCGTTGAAGGAATGGGCCCCGGGCCCTATGCCGAGATACTGGGCGCCGTGCCAATACGACGAGTTGTGCCGCGCGCGGAACCCCTCGCGGGCATAGTTCGAGACCTCGTAGTGCTCGAAGCCCGCCGCGGAGAGCTCCCGCTCCACCATCGCGTACTCGGCCTCGCTCACCGCCTCGTCCACCTCGTGCATCCGGCCTTGCGCCAGACGCCGGCCGAACACCGACGAGGGCTCTAATGTCAAATGGTATGCCGAAACATGCTGCACGCCGAGCAATACGGTCTTTTCGAGGGTCCGGCCCAGCACCTCGGCCCCGAAACCTTCGACGCCGAATATTATATCCACAGTTATGTTCCCGAATCCGGCATCCTGAAGCCGTTTCACAGCCCCGACGGCATCGGCAGCCGTATGGCGGCGGCCCATGAAACGCAGCTCGGCGTCGTCGAACGACTGCACGCCGAGACTTACGCGGTTGACATCCGTGCGCCGCAGCGCCGCAACATAATCCGCCGTCACGTCATCGGGGTTCGCCTCGACGGTTATCTCCTCCACACCGCCGCAGTCGAACACGCTGCCCGCACAGTCGATCAGCCGCTGCAACGCCGCAGGCTCCGCCAGCGACGGCGTGCCGCCGCCGAAATATATGGTGCGTATCTCATGGTCGGAGATGAAATCGCGCTCGCGCTCCAGTTCCGCAGCCATGGCCCGCAGCGTGCCGTCCATCGCCCTCAGGTCGCCCGTGCGAAAGAAGTCGCAATAGGCACATATTGTTTTGCAAAACGGTATATGGAAATAAAGTCCCGCCATATCGTTTCAAAGGTACTAAAATCCCGCAGAAAAAACAATCCGAACGAATATCGTTACAATATCTTCACCATATCGGCGAACCGGCATGTTTCGTGCAGATCGGACCGTGGCGCCGCACGTCGGCACGGCAAACATGACCCGCCGCACATCCCGCACCCACGCCAAGGGCCGTGAATTAAAATTTTTTGAAAAAATAGTGTTATTGGTTTCACAATTCGAATAGTTTGACTACTTTTGTAGCGCTGAAACAAGGGCCTTTTCCAAAGGAAACAACCTCACGGGAAAGAGGCGCAGGGCTTTAGCCCGCACAGCCGCGCAAAACAGGTTAGGTTTAACTAAAAATATTTTGAGTTATGGCAAAGATTGATTTGACAAAGTACGGTATTACCGGTACTACCGAGGTGATATACAATCCCTCGTACGATGAGCTTTACCGCGAGGAGACCAAAGCCGGCCTCACCGGATACGACAAGGGCGTCGTTACGGAGATGGGCGCCGTGAACGTAATGACCGGCGTCTACACCGGCCGCTCGCCCAAGGACAAGTTCTTCGTAATGGACGACACCACCCGCGACACCATCTGGTGGACGTCGGATGAATACAAGAACGACAACAAGCCCGTAACGGAGAAGACGTGGGGCGTACTCAAGGAGCTGGCCGCCAAGGAGCTGTCGAACAAAAAGCTCTATGTTGTCGACACCTTCTGCGGCGCCAACGAGAACTCGCGCCTGAAGATCCGCTTCATCATGGAGGTGGCATGGCAGGCACACTTCGTAAAGAACATGTTCATCCGTCCGACCGATGCCGAGCTGGAGGTATACGGCGAGCCCGACTTCGTCGTGCTGAACGCATCGAAAGCCAAGGTCGAGAACTACAAGGAGCTCGGTCTGAACTCGGAGACCGCCGTTGTCTTCAACCTCACCGAGAAGATGCAGGTGATCATCAACACGTGGTACGGCGGCGAGATGAAGAAGGGTATGTTCTCGTACATGAACTACCTGCTCCCGCTCAAGGGCATCGCTTCAATGCACTGCTCGGCCAACACCAACGAGAAGGGCGAGACGGCCATCTTCTTCGGACTTTCGGGCACGGGCAAGACCACCCTTTCGACCGATCCAAAGCGCCAGCTCATCGGCGACGACGAGCACGGCTGGGACGACGACGGAGTATTCAACTTCGAGGGAGGCTGCTACGCCAAGGTCATCAACCTCTCGAAGGAGAACGAGCCCGACATCTGGAACGCCATCCGCCGCAACGCACTGCTGGAGAACGTTACCGTTGACGAAGCTACGGGCAAGATCGACTTCGCCGACAAGTCGGTAACCGAGAACACCCGCGTATCGTACCCCATCTACCACATCGACAACATCGTAAAGCCCGTATCGAAGGCTCCCGCCGCCAAGAAGGTGATCTTCCTGTCGGCCGACGCATTCGGCGTGCTGCCCCCCGTATCTATCCTCACCCCCGAGCAGACGAAGTACTACTTCCTGTCTGGCTTCACGGCCAAGCTGGCAGGTACCGAGCGCGGCATCACCGAGCCTACGCCGACCTTCTCGGCATGCTTCGGCGCCGCCTTCCTGTCGCTGCACCCCACCAAGTACGGTCAGGAGCTGGTGAAGAGAATGCAGGCTTCGGGCGCTACGGCATACCTCGTCAACACTGGCTGGAACGGTACCGGCAAGCGCATCTCAATCAAGGATACTCGCGGCATCATCGACGCCATCCTCGACGGTTCGATCGACAAGGCTCCCACGAAGCAGATTCCTATCTTCGACTTCAAGGTGCCCACGGCTCTGCCCGGCGTAGATCCCGCCATCCTCGACCCCCGCGACACCTATGCCAACCCTGCCGACTGGGATGTCAAGGCCAAGGATCTCGCAGGCCGCTTCATCAAGAACTTCGTGAAGTTCACCGGCAATGAGGAGGGCAAGTCGCTCGTAGCAGCCGGCCCCCACTTGGAGTAAATCCGAAGGGAGGAGAGCGGCAGATCCGCAACCCCGACACATAAACGAAAGGGTCGTCCATTTCAGGACGGCCCTTTTTTCATTCGGCCCACCGCACGCATCCACTCAGACGCAGAAACATCAGTCCGCACGGCAAAAAAACGGCCGGCGGCCCTGTCGGCCGCCAGCCTTAAATACCATACGCCGTAGACGCTACTCCACGCCGTTCAGGTCATACACCTTCAGGTTAGAGACCTTGCTGCGGAAACTGCCGGCCTTCTCAAGCGGAAATACCAGCGTACGCACATACCGCATCTTGCTCTTGCCCTCGTTGAAATAACGCGTCTGGATATTCATCTCCTCCTTCAGTTCTCCGTTCACATATAGACGGGTCGAACGGTTGTCGCCCTCGATGGCTATATTGGCCTTTTCGCCCTCACGCACACGGTACGAGAAGGTATTGAGGTAACCGTCGCGCGAGAACCCCATCATGCCCCGTACCGGGTCCGAAAGATAGAACACCGCATCGGGCGACGAGAAGAGAGCCGTCCCGCGCTCTTCGTCCGCACCCACGATGTCGAACTCCACGCGATAGCCGTACCCTATCTCGCGGTGGGGCGTCCCGCTGCCGGCATCTACCGCCGCCTGCGAGTATACCAGACCTCCGCCGCGGCCTATACGGCCAGCCTGATTTACACCCGGCGCCTCGCTCAATGCCTTGCGCCGCACGTCGAACTCGTCGTACGGCGTCGTCACCGTTGCTCCGGTCCACATCTTCACAGCGAGCGTCTGCACACCGGGGAACAGACGGTCGTGAATATCCTTCGTTGATATACCGTTGCCCACATGGTCGTTCCATACGGCGAACATGCCGCCGAGAATGGCGGGGTCACGCTCTTCGAAGACCTCGGCGCCGACATGCGCCGGCGTCCACTTGTCGTAGAGCATGCGGCAATTGAGATAGTCGTAATAGTAGCCTGCCGCGGGTACTATATAAAGGTACCCGTCGGGGATGCTGATGAGCTTGTAGCCCTGACGCACCATCTCGCGCGGATCGGCATAACCGTTGTACCATGCGTTCATCACCACATTCTCCGACTTGACGGGCGTCTCGCCCGCTGCATGCGTCAACGCACCCCACACGCACGCCTGCTTGCCGTAGCTCTCCACAAGGCGTATGTACCGGTCGGTGAACTCGCGGAACTTCTCGACCACGGCCTTATCCTTGTTCGAGTACTCGTCGGTGCCGATATGCACGCGCGGCCCGCGGAAGACGGGGTTGTCACCCGAAAGGTACTCCTTGAAGAGGCCGTCGAGAAATTCGTAGGTGGCCGGATTGAACAGGTCGAGATGGTCCATACCGTACTCCTTGCTGCCCAACTGCGGGTCGTAATGGCTGAAGGCCAGCGTATGTGCCGGCGCGTCGATCTCGGGTATGATCTCCACGAACCGCTCCTCGGCCAGTTTCTGCAAATCGATGAACTCGCGCTTGGAGTAGCTGCCGTCGCGCGCCGTAAGGTCGGGATATGTCTCCGACTCGAGGCGGAAGGCGGCATAGGTCTTGTTCCAGTCATCCTCGAAATACTGTTTGAAGCCGTTGTCGTTAAGATGTATCTGCAGGGTGTTCATCTTGTAGTAGGCCAATATCTTAACGTAGTCCTGCAGGAAATGCAGGGGGATGAACTTGCGGCCGCAGTCGATCATAAGGCCGCGCACGGCATAGTCGGGCCAGTCGCGCACCTCGCCGCACGGCAGCGAGCGGTCATCGCTCTGCTCGGCCATCTGCAGCAGCGTGCGCGTCGCCCAATATACCCCGTTTGCCGTGGGGGCCTTCACATCGACACGCTTGCCGGATATGGCCACTGCATATCCCTCATCCCCGAGTTCCTTGTCGGCCTTGACGGCCAGCGATACATCACCGCGGCCGCCGCGGCCTGCTGCAATTGCGGGACGGAAGCCGAACATCTCGGCGCAGTCGTCGGCCAGCATCCGCGCCACCCGTTCGAGCGTCTCGTCGCCCGAGGGGTAAACGATGCGCGTATCCTCCGTAGGGACGAAACGTCCTTCGCCGCCATGCCACGACTTGAGCTCCGGTATTACGAAAGGTCGGGGGTTCTCTGCGGCAGACGCCGCGGCTATGCCCGCACTCCACACCGAGGCGAGCATAAGAATCTTAAGCAGAAGTCTCATGTTTATAAAATTTTCATTCGGGTCAGCAAGGCTGCGCAGCCTCAAGGTCGCCGCGCCACTTGCAAAATTAGCAAATTTTCAGACATCACGCACCCGATATGCGGATTTTACCCGAACCGTCCGTCGGCAGGCAGTGAATCGCGGACTACGGAGACCGCACACCGATAAATGGCCAAAAGTCTTGCAGGGCCGCCGCGGGAGTGTTATCTTTGCAGGCAAAATAAATCCACGAGACATGGCGTTGATCGATGAAATAACCAAGCGCAGAACCTTTGCGATCATATCGCACCCCGATGCTGGAAAGACCACCCTCACCGAGAAACTGCTTCTCTTCGGCGGGGCCATACACGTAGCCGGGGCCGTCAAGAGCAACAAGATAAAGAAGGGCGCCACGTCCGATTTCATGGAGATCGAGCGCCAGCGCGGCATCTCGGTAGCGACGTCGGTCATGGGCTTCGACTACAAGAACGTCAAGATAAACATCCTCGACACCCCGGGCCACGAGGACTTCGCCGAGGATACCTACCGTACGCTTACCGCGGTCGATTCGGTCATCATCGTCATCGACGGCGCCAAGGGCGTCGAGACGCAGACACGCAAGCTGATGAACGTATGCCGCATGCGCAACACGCCCGTCATGGTCTTCATCAACAAACTCGACCGTCCCTGCAAGGACCCTTTCGACCTGCTGGACGAGGTGGAGCGCGAACTTAAGATCAAGGTGCGGCCGCTGGCATTCCCCATATCGAGCGGCGAGACCTTCCGCGGCGTATACAACATCTACGAACACAATCTCTCGCTTTTCACGAGCGACGAGCGGCAGACGGCCGACGCCTCGACCGTGGAGTTCGACGACATCTCGTCGCCCGAGCTCGACACATACATCACGCCGCGCTTTGCCGCGCAGCTGCGCGAGAACCTCGAACTTGTGGAGGGAGTCTACGACCCCTTCGACCGCGACGCCTACCTGCGCGGGGAGGTTGCGCCCGTATTCTTCGGATCGGCCGTCAACAACTTCGGCGTGCGCGAGCTTCTCGAGTGCTTCATACGCATAGCCCCCTCGCCGCGCCCCTCGACCACGGAGACACGTACGGTCTATCCCGACGAGCCCAAGATGACGGGCTTCGTCTTCAAGATACACGCCAACATGGACCCGAACCACCGCGACCGCATCGCCTTCCTGAAGATATGTTCGGGCACCTTCGAGCGCAACAAGAACTACCTGCACGTACGCAGCGGCAAGCAGATGAAGTTCTCGTCGCCCACAGCCTTCATGGCCGAGAAGAAGTCTGTGATCGACTTCGCATACCCGGGCGACATCGTCGGCCTGCACGATACGGGTACCTTCAAGATCGGCGACACCTTCACCGAGGGTGAGAAACTCAAGTTCACGGGCATACCGTCATTCTCACCCGAGCTGTTCCGATATATCGAGAATGCCGACCCGATGAAGTTCAAGCAGCTGGCCAAGGGTATCGACCAGCTTATGGACGAGGGCGTGGCGCAGTTGTTCACCTCGAGTCTTAACGGCCGCAAGATCATCGGCACCGTGGGCGCGCTGCAGTTCGAGGTCATACAGTACCGTCTGGAGCATGAGTACGGCGCCTCGTGCCGCTGGGAGCCAATATCTATACACAAGGCGTGCTGGATCGAGAGCGACAATGCCGAGCAGCTGGCCGACTTCAAGCGACGCAAGCACGCCAACATGGCCGTCGACAAGCATGGCCGCGACGTCTTCCTCGCCGACACGAGCTACGCACTGGCCCTCGCACAGGAGAACTTCAAGGATATCCGTTTCCACTTTACGTCGGAATTCTAATCCACGCACAAGCGCCACGATCCATACAAGGAGCCGCCCTTCACAAAAGGGGCGGCTCTTTTCGTACACACACCTTACATAATATATAAGATGTGTAACAGTCGCCTTAATCATTTAATAAAAAAAACACAAGAATATTTGCGCATACGAAAAAAAAACATTAACTTGCTAACACTTAAGCAAAAAGCACAAAGAGGCCAAAGACTGACCGTATACTGCGCCATCAACCTTCAAACCATACAGCCATGAAAAAGAGACTCAGCTTCACCATCGCCGCTGTCGTTGCAGCCATGGCCGCGACGATATCCACGGCATCAGCATCTCAGACTGAGGCCGCGACCGACACTTACCTTAAGCCCGCATGGGAGGAACAACTGCAAAACGGCATGCAGATCGGCCAAGAGACCGACCGCCGGCTCAAACTCGTCGGATATGAATATCTCGGGCGTATCGGATCGGTACAGGAGGCCCAAGAGCTGGTCGACGAGATATTCGCCGACGAGAGCTACACGGTCTACACCGACATCTATGCCGACGGCCACCGCGACTATGACTTCCAGACGTGGGGCTCGCTGCGCAAGGATTACGAATATTGCGGCATGGCCGTGCGCGACCAGATACGTCACGTCATTGCCACGCAGCCCACGGACGTGATCCGGCTCACATGGAGCCACAACGGCCACACCTACACGACAAAGGCCCTCGCCTCGCCCGACGACGGCTTAATCTATGACAATGTAGCGACGTATGCCGTACATGATGTATATATCGTAGATGAGGAGAGCACCAACGGCGGAGAGCGCGGATTCAAAAAGGAGGTACGCTCGGTCAACGTCATCGACCTGCCGCTGTGGGAGGTCAATCTCGCCGCAAGCTCGACATTCGACACCGAGGGTATCCTGCGCGACCGCCGCAGCCATTGCGACATGTATAACAGCAAGGGCTGGGAGTGTACAGCCTCGGCCGTTTTTAACTCCGACAAATGTAAAATCAACGAGTCGAAGTACAACGAGATCTTGTGGGAATACGGCGGCACGGATAATCGCGGCGCACAGTATGTCACCACGAGCGACGGTTATCCCATGGGCAGCAGCCGCGCGTCAGGCTCGGTAGCTCACGGACGGGAATAATTCACGACACGCAACCACCCTTTGGCGGCGGGCCCTCTTTCGGGCCCGCCGCCCGTTTTTTATACCCTTTGCTCCGAAACATATCGGCCTAAGCAACAGAGAAATAAACCACACCCACACGGCAGAGACGATGCAAAAGTAGATGAACAGCGTGAAAAATTTGTCTTGGATATTTGTCAAAATGTAAATTTTACTTTACATTTGCATTGTATTCGAATACGTACACAGTAAATGAACCGCAAAAAACAAACGACAATGAAACGATTTCTCTTGCCGCACGCCTTCCAGACCGCAGGTTGGCTGCTGCTGCTCGCCTCGCTTGTGGCGGCGGCCGCGGCGCTGATATTCGACATCCCCGCAGGCGCCCTGCCCGACGGTGCGGCCACGGCAGACGCCGCAAAGGCGCAGCCCCTCACACGGGTGATCCTCGCCGCGGTGTATCTCTCACTCCTTCTCATCGCCTGTTCGCGCGAGAAGGTCGAGGACGAGATGGTCTCGGCCATGCGCCTGCGCGCACTCGCCACAGTGGCATACGCCGCCTTTGCGCTTTTCACGGTAATAACCATCGTATCCATCCTTACGGGCGCAGACATATACAATGGCCTTGCCCTCTTTCTCTCATCTCCCACACTCCTCTTCTGGGCCTACGAGGCCCTGTTCCGCATAAGCATTGCACGCAACCGTAAACACTCATCGCTATGAAACGCCTGATTCTTCTGCCGTACCCGTTCCGACGCATCGGAGCGGCGGTATTTGCCATAGCAGCCGTCGTCGGGATACTGATGACACTCGACGGTTATAACGGCTGGCCGTCATACCTGCTCCCCGCCGATACCGAGTCGCAGCTCTTCGCCGCACTCGCATCCGAGGGCATGACACACCTGCTGAACAACATTGCCATCATAGGTCTCTGCGTGGGCTCGATCTTCATCGCCTGCTCGCGCGAGCGTATCGAAGACGAGATGACAGGCGCCGTACGGCTCAACGCCCTGCTCACGGCACTCTACGTCAACACGGCAGTGACCGTCATTGCGGCCCTTGCACTCTACAACTTAACATTCCTCTATTTCATGATATGGAACATGATAACCACCCCGCTGCTCTTCATGCTCATCTTCCGATGGCGCATGTGGCGGATAAACCGCACAGCAGACCATGAAGAATAGGATCCGCGTGGCGCGCGCCGAGGTACGCATGACCCAGCAGCGGCTGGCCGACGAGGCGGGCGTCAGCCGCCAGACGATAAACGCCATCGAGAGCGGCCGCTTCGTACCCTCAACGGTACTGGCGCTCAAGATAGCCCGCATATTCTCGCGTCCCGTCGAGGAGCTGTTTCAACTCGACGACGGGGAGTGACCCGCATCGCCGACCATAAGCAACGCAACGCGCGGCGGACTTTCGGTCCGCCGCGCATGTTTCATGAATAGGTGACAGCCGCCTTCCGCCTTATACCGATAAAAGCAGAAAGCAGGCATGGCCCCGCTAATAGTACTTGACAGGATGCCCCTCTATTGCCGACAGAAGGTTGTTCGCCGCCGACGAGGCCCCTATGCGGAAGAGGTCGGTCGTAAGCCACTCCGCGCCGAGGATCTCCTCGACGATGGTATAATAGAGCGCGGCATCCTCGGCCGTACGTATGCCGCCCGCGGCCTTGAACCCTACCTTGCGGCCGGTGTGCCCATAATAGTCACGTATGGCACGGCACATCACCACGGCCGCCTCGGGCGTGGCCGCCACGTCGATCTTGCCCGTCGAGGTCTTGATAAAATCGGCCCCCGCAAGCATCGCCAGCAACGAAGCGCGGCGGATCAGTTCGGGAGTCTTCAGCGCTCCTGTTTCGAGTATGACCTTCAGCACGACGTCGCGCGCCTCCTCGCGCAGCACCTCAATCTCGTTTGCCGCCTCATCGCACGCTCCGGTTATCACCTTGCCGACATTCATCACAACGTCGACTTCGTCGGCACCGTTCTCGATAGCCATTGCAGTTTCGAGCATCTTGACTTCGAGGAATGTCTGCGACGAAGGGAATCCGCCAGTCACACTCGTGATACGCATCGGTGTACCGTCCACGGCCACGCCTACAGTCTCGACAAACGACGGGTAGACGCATATCGAGGCCACATTGGGCAGATGGGGATAACTTCCGCCGAACTCGACGCAGCGGCGGGCAAACGCCCCGACCGACGCCTCGGAATCGGTACAGGACAACGTAGTTAGGTCTATGGCCGAATAGCAGAAGCGGTAGACCTCACCGTTCAGATTGCGCGCCGACGCGGCACGCATGCCATCAGCCAACACTGCAACCTCCGCGGCCGAAGGGGCGGCCGCATACTCCTTCAGATGATTCTCGTACTCCATCGCTGTATCGTTTTACGCGCCGCACGGCCGCCGCAGGGCACAACCTGCCGAATCGCCGCCAGCGGGCGCATGTCACACTTCTTCTTACCTTCAGACAAAGGTACTAATTTCTGTCACAAAACACGAGCCGCCGCACACAAAAAATCCCGATCCGCACAGCACGGATCGGGAAAACACCTTCGCGGATCGCTCCGCTCACGACATCGCCGCCACTACAGCTTGAAACCGCTGGCAAAAAGGTTAGAGAGGTTGACATCCTTCTGTGCCTTCTCAGCCAAAGCGGCATCCTTGCCGATAGCACTGCGGAGCTGCGTCTTAGCGGTATCGAGGTCACCCTCCTTCGAAGCGATCACGGCGCGCAGGTAGTCCGCCTCGGCCGAGTCGTCCGACACGATGGCGCGCTTGGCGGCCGTCAGGTCGTTGTTCATGACGTTGGCGATTGCCGCATTGTAGCCCGTCAGGGTAGATGCGGCAGGGCTGTAATTGCCCTGTGCGGCCGCTATCATGGCCTTCGTGCGGGCATCGGCAGCAGTGGCGTACTGCTCGGCCTTGGCCATGTTGCCATTGGCGAGGTATGCCAGTGCAAGGTTGCTGTTGATCTCGTTGTTGTTCAGGCCCAGCTGTGCGGCACGCTCGAAAGAGGAGAGAGCCTTCGCCATCTCGTCCATGTCGGCATACACCACGCCGAGATTGTTGTACGCACGCGCATCATTGAACTTCTTTGCAGTATACTCCAGAATACGGGCCTTGCCCATATTGTTCTCCACGACACTCTCGGCCATGTAGAGCAACTCCTCGTTCGTGAGCTCGTCCAGACGGCCCGAATTGATAAGCTCCAACATCTCGGCATCGGTCTTACCCTTGATATCGGTGCTGTTAACCAACTGCGCACGGCGCAGCTTGGGCAGGATCTCCTTCTTCAGGGCGGTGAATACCGCCGACATGTTCTTAATCTCGGACTCACGCTGCGACGAAGAATCGTAGCGGCTCAGAACCTGAAGGATAATATCCTTGTCCTCGATATCCGATGCGGCTACCAACTCCTTGAAGCCTTCCCAGTCCTCACCGTAAGAAGCGGCGTCGAGATCCATACCGGTGCCCTTGAGCAGATTCTCGGCAGCCTTCTTGCCCGACTCCGAACGCGCCGACGACAATTTGTCGTTGAACTTCTCGGGGCCGTCGGGCGACGCGTAACCGTTCACGTAGAGCTTCTGTGTGGCGCGGTCGTTGCCCTGCGTCTCCACCACGTTATCCTTGAAAGCCTTGAGCTCGTCGGTGCTGGCGGCGGCATTCGTCACGCGCGACGAGTTGATCGCATACATAATGTCGGCCTTCGTAACGACCGTGGTCACATTCTTATAGTCGTTCGCAGTCTCGCTCATAACAGCGGCATAATCCAGATCGTTCTGCAGCGTATTCACACCCTTGGCGATCGTAAGGCCGAAAGCCCGCCTGATGGCGTCGGCCTCGGCACCGCCAGCAGCCAGAGCCGCAGCCTGAGCCTTGGTCGGAAGCAGACCCGTGTTGGCGTCAACCAGCGTGAAAGTCTTGCATTTGCCGCTGGGGCACTTCACCTCGATACGCAGCTGCAACTCGCTCTGCTGCATACGCGCATCATACGGGAACTCGACATGCTGGGTAAACGATCCGCCCATGTCCGAATCAACGACGGTATAGTTGTCGTGGATAGCAGTACCCTGAAAATACTTCGTGGCACCCTCCACCTCGCCGTCGGCGAACACGATGACAGGAGTTACCTTCAGCACCGCCTTCTTGTTGTAATACTCGGCAGGGAACTTGACCGTGATGTCGGCCGAAACCTTGCCGTTGTTCAAAGCCAAGACATCGGGGGTACAGCTTATCGTCACCTCGTTCTGTTGCTTGGCCATCTTGCCGAAACAGTTGCACCCGGTCAATGCTACGGATACAGCCGCAACGGCTACCAACAGCTTCAATGTGTTTCTCATAACTTTTATCGTAAACATTGGGTTATAAAATTTTTCTCACAGTACCCGCACGTCACCTGCGGCGCGGTTCACGCCTCTCGCCGTGGGGCTTGCCGCCCTCGCGGGGCTCACGAGGCTTGCGCTCGCGCTCGACCCAGCCCTCGGGCTTCGGAAGAAGCACCTTGTGCGAGAGCTTGTACTTGTTGGTCTTGGCGTCCACACCGATGAGCTTCACTTGTATCATGTCGCCCTCGTGCAGGCCCGTCTCCTCCATGGTCTCGAAACGCTTGTAGTCGATCTCCGAAATGTGGAGAAGCGCCTCCTTGCCCGGCAGTATCTCCACGAAGGCGCCGAATGCAACGATGCTCTTGATCTTGCCCTCGTACACCTCGCCTACCTCCGGCACGGCAACAATGCCCTTGATACGCTCCAGAGCTCCATCCAGAGCCTCCTTGTCCACGCCGAAGATATCCACCACGCCGGCCTCGTCGTTCTCGGTGATGGTGATGGTGGTATTGGTCGTCTTCTGTATATCCTGAATGACCTTTCCGCCCGGGCCGATAACGGCGCCGATGAAGTCCTTGGGTATGGTGATCTGCACGATGCGCGGGACGAACGGACGGTAATCGGCACGCGGCTCCGCAATGCACTCCGTGATCTTGTCCAGAATATGCATACGGCCCACACGCGCCTGCTCCAAAGCCTTGGCGAGCACCTCGTACGAAAGGCCGTCTACCTTTATATCCATCTGCGTGGCGGTAATGCCGTCGCGCGTACCCGTAACCTTGAAGTCCATGTCGCCGAGGTGATCCTCATCGCCCAGAATATCCGACAGCACGGCCCAGCGGCCCGTAGCCGAATCCGAGATAAGGCCCATGGCGATACCCGACACGGGTTTCTTGATCTTGACACCGGCATCCATCAGCGCCAGCGTTCCGGCACATACGGTAGCCATGGACGACGAACCGTTCGACTCGAGAATATCCGATACGACGCGCAACGCATAGGGCATAGCCTCGCCCGTGGGTATCATAGGCTTGAGCGCACGCCATGCCAGATGGCCGTGGCCGATCTCGCGGCGGCTCACGCCGCGCGCGGGACGCGCCTCGCCCGTCGAGAAAGGCGGGAAATTGTAGTGCAGCACGAATTTTTCAGAGCCCTGCACCAGCACCTCGTCGATCATCTTCTCGTCGAGTTTGGTACCGAGCGTAACGGTCGTCAGCGACTGCGTCTCGCCACGGGTGAAGATGGCCGAGCCGTGGGCGGCGGGCAGATAACCCACCTCGCACCAGATGGGACGGATCTCGTCGGTGCGGCGGCCGTCCAGACGCTTGCCCTCGTCGAGGATCATGTTGCGCATGGCCTTCTTCATCACGTCGTCGTGGAAATATTTGTGGATCAGGGGAGCCTTCTCCACAAGCTCCTCCTCGCTGTAGCGCGAGGCGAACTCCGCCTCCAGAGCATCGAAGGCGTCGCTGCGCTCGTGCTTCGTGGTACCGCTGGTAGCTATGGCGTATGCCTTGTCGTAGAGCTCCTTGATTATGGTTTGGCGCAGCTCCTCGTCGTTCACCTCGTGGCAGTAGGTGCGCTTGACATCCTTGCCGAGCTCCTTCGAGAGCTCGATCTGCACGGCGCACTGCTTCTTGATCTCCTCATGTGCGAACTTGATGGCTCCGAGCATCACATCCTCCGAAACCTCCTTCATCTCGCCCTCGACCATCAGGATGTTGTCGATCGTACCGCCGACCATGATGTCGAGATCGGCATCGGCCATCTGCGAGAAGTTGGGATTGATGACATATTCGCCGCCGATACGGGCTACGCGCACCTCCGAAATGGGGCCGCCGAAAGGTATGTCCGACACAGCCAGTGCGGCAGAAGCCGCCAATCCGGCCAATGCGTCGGGTTGAATATCCTTGTCTGCCGAGATCAGGTTAACCGTGACGAATACCTCGGCATGATAGTCGGCAGGGAATAGCGGGCGCAGCGCACGGTCTATAAGACGCGCCACGAGCACCTCGGCATCGCTGGCCTTGCCTTCGCGTTTCATGAACCCGCCGGGGAACCGTCCGCACGAGGCGAACTTCTCCTTGTACTCCACCTGAAGAGGCATGAAATCGGTTCCCTCCTTGGCATCCTTGGCCGCCACAACAGTACCGAGCAGCATCGTGTCGCCCATCTTTACGACCACCGAGCCATCGGCCTGCTTGGCCAGCTTTCCGGTCTCGATCATTATCTGACGGCCGTCCGCCAGCGTGATCGTTTTTTGTACAGCATTGTACAACTTCTTTTCTTCCATACTATAATCTATCGTCAAATAAAAATGTCATACAAAATGAAGGTAACGCAGCGGTTACCTTCATTCGTCCACCTCGGAAGGAATTACTTGCGGAGGTTGAGAGTCTTGATGATCGAACGGTAACGCTCGATATCCACCTCCTTCAAGTACTCGAGCAGCTGGCGGCGCTTACCTACCAGACGCAGCAGTGCGCGCTGCGTACCGAAGTCGTGCTTGTTGTTCTTGAGGTGCTCAGTAAGGTGGCTGATACGGTACGAAAACAGCGCGATCTGGCTCTCTGGAGAACCCGTATCGGTGTTAGACTTGCCGTACTTGCCGAAAAGCTCCTGCTTTTTCTCTGCAGTTAAATAAGCCATAAAGTTTAATGTTTATGGACCGCGCCGCAGTCTCCAGAGCGGCCGCAGTCCGGGTTGCGCTCTACGACGCATTCCACTTACCGTGAATAACGCCAGAGCGTGCGACAAAATTACTTTGAATTTAATTAAGAGGCAAATATTTTGAAGCAAATATTTTATTGCCGAAACGTGTTTTTTACCGTCAAAAAATTCCGATTCGCACCATAATCGGCGGCTTTTAGGTAAAATTGTGTATATTTGCGCTGTAATTCACGTCAGAGCCGCCGCTGCGGCAGGTTCAGCGGCGAAATACCGACCACAGGCACCAAGATCGGCATGAACAGTAAAAACATATTCGGCACCATACGGGTCCTCATCATTTCGCTTGCGGCGGTCTTGGCCGCGGCATGCCATCGGGCACAGCCCGTCTATGTCGACGTCGACGGACAGATGCTCGGCACGTTTCTGCACATAACGGCTGAAACCGACCGTCCCGCATCCGATATTTACGACCGCATGATGCGCATCGACGCCGAAGCCAAAAGCTCGATGTCCATATTCGACGAGAACTCGCTCCTGAACCGCATAAACCGCAACCTGACCGACTCGGTCGACAGGCACATAGCCTTCAACCTCGAGCTTGCAGGACGCATCAACGCCATCAGCGACGGCGCCTACGACGTCACGGTAAAGCCGCTGGTGGAGGCGTACGGTTTCGCGGCAAAGGACCGCACGAAGAACCCCGACATCGACTCGATCATGGAATTCGTCGGCTTCGACAAGCTGCGTGTCGAGAACGGGCGCCTGATAAAGTCAGACCCCCGCGTGCAGATAGACTTCAACTCCATTGCCAAGGGTTACGTGGTCGACATGGCGGCCGCGGCGCTTGAGGAGATGGGTATCGAGAACTACATCGTCGATATCGGCGGCGAGGTGCGCTGCCGCGGGCAGCGGGCCAAAGGCGGGCCGTGGCGCGTGGGTGTCGAGACCCCCTTCGACGGCAACCAGATACCCGGGGCATACGTACAGCAGGTAATATCGCTCACCGACTGCGCTTTCGCCACTTCGGGCAACTACCGCCGCTACTACATCGACGAACAGGGTCGCAAGGTGGCGCACACCATCGACCCCCGCAGCGGCCGCAGCGCCGTAAGCGATCTGCTCTCAGCTACTGTCATAGCCCCCACGTGCGCCGAGGCGGACGCTTTCGGCACCATGTTCATGGCGCTGGGGAAGGATGAGGCAATAGCGAAGGCCCGCGAGCTGGAAGGCAAGGGAATATCTGTCTATTTCATAACCTCGAACGCCGACGGCGGGTTCGAGGTATACTACTCGGAGTCTCTGGCCCCCTCGCTCAAACACAACGAAGGATTCCACACCATATAACGACCGACATGAACTGCCCCCTGCGCTACGGAAAGGGCGGCGAATGCTTGTTTTATGAAAAGTGCCATATTGATTTACAACACGCAGGCCGGGCGCGGCAAGATCGGGCGCAACGTCGACCGCATAGTGTCGATATTCCGCAACGCGGGATACGACATGCGGCCACGCCTCATAGCCTTCGGAGAAAATCCGTTCGACGGCTGCGAGACGGTGGATCTTGCTGTCGTGGCGGGCGGAGACGGCACACTCAACTATGTGGTCAATGCCATGAAAAGCAAGGGCCTGTCGCTCACGCTCGGCGTGATACCGGCAGGTACGGCCAACGACTTCGCCGGCGCGCTCGGCATGTCGCGCAACATCCTAAAGGCTGCGCAGCAGATCGCCGACGGCACCGTCGAGCAGATCGATTGCGGCAAGGTGGAACAGATAGGCCGCGGCCGCGGGAAAGACACCCACAAGGATATATATTTCGTCAACATATTCAGCTTCGGGCTCTTCACTACGACGTCGCAACACACTTCCGAGCACTTGAAACACCGCATCGGCCGTCTGGCATACGTCATAGCCGCAATGCGCGACCTGCGCAACCTTCACAGCATCCCGCTCACAATAACAACCGACAACGAATCGTTCTATTATCAGACGCTCATGGGTCTGGTCTTCAACGGCGAAACGGCGGGACGCGTCCCGCTCGCCAGCAAGTCGAGCCTGCGGGACGGCGTATTCGACTGTCTGTTTCTTCGCAGGCGCAATCTGGTGCTGTCGATATTCGACATGGTGCTCTATATTCTGGGAATAACGACTCCTGCAATAAGGTTCCTGCGCACCAGCACCCTAACCCTCGCCACATGTCTCGACGAGGACACCGATGTCGACGGACAACGCGGCGGAGAGTTCCCCATGCGCGTCGTATGCCTGCGGGGGGAGTTGAATGTGGTATGTCCGCAGGACCACGACGAGAACTGAAATTATTAACCGAATTTATATTATGGAGAGAAAGAATCATGGCGAGGAAGTTCACAGGATTTCAATTTCAAGGTTGAAAAAGACCTTTGCCGAGGAGAGTTACAGTTCGGACAACATTATCATGTCACCGTTGATCACGTTCCGTTCTCTGGACAGCGCGCCCCGCACGATCGACGGCATTACGATAGGGATAATCTGCAACGGCAAGGCCAAAATCACGATCAACGGCCGCAACCATGAGCTGCGTACCAATTCGCTCGTTATGCTGCGCGAAGATTCCGTCGTCAGCGCATTAAAGTGCAGCAAGGCATGCCGCGGGTACCTGATGACATACTCGCGCAACTTCCTCGATATGATAAACATTGCCACATCCGACTTCCTCTCGGTATACATGGTATTCTCGACCACCCCATGCATACGCCTCACCGACACCGAGGCGGCGCATCTGCACCGCGTAGGGGCGCTGCTGGCCGATGTCGTCCGCACCTCGGGCAAAAGCGCCTATGACAACCGCATCATAACCTCCATCTTCTCGGCCTTCTTCTACTCGCTCGTGGCGGTACTCAACACGAAGTTGCCGTCGGAGCCCAAAATCGAGAACCAGTCGCGCACCGACGCCCTTATGGCGGAGTTCATACGCATCCTCGGCACCGACTGCGAAAGGGAGCGCAGCGTAGAATACTATGCCTCGAAACTGGGGATAAGCCCCAAATACCTGTCGCTCATCTGCAAGAAAAAGACGGGCAAGAACGCCTCGAAGATAATCGACGACGTTGTGATACACCGTGCCAAGGACCTGCTCCTGCAGACGGGGCTCAGCATACAGGAGGTGGCCGACCGCCTCAACTTCGTGTCGCAATCATTCTTCGGCAAATATTTCAAACAGCGCGTTGGAATATCGCCCTCGCGATACAAAACGCACGAATGACACCGCCGCACGGCCGCATGAGCCGCAGGGGATGGCCTTTCCTGCGGCTTTTCGTATGCGACGGCGGACAATACCCCGCCCCGCCGTGCAATATGCGGCATACCGCCGCAACCATGTCCGGCATGTTGTACAATCCTGCCGTTATTTCGTAACTTTGCCGCCAAAACAGTTTGCATGGAACGCCACATCGACATAAACGAGTTCGATTACCCGCTGCCCGACGGACGCATAGCCAAATTCCCGCTCGACGACCGCAGCGCCTCGAAACTCCTCGTATACCGCAACGGCGCCGTCACCGAGAGCCGTTTCCGCAACATCGACGAGCAGCTGCCGCGCAACACGCTGGTCGTATTCAACAACACGAAGGTCATACGCGCCCGCATCGTCATGCACAAGGCGTCGGGGGCGCGAATCGAGGTCTTCTGCCTCGAACCGCACGAACCGGCCGACTACGAACGGGCCTTCGCCGCACGCGGCACCTGCAGCTGGAGCTGCATCGTGGGAAACCTCAAGAAGTGGAAGGAGGGCGAGGTGGAGATACGTTTCGACCATGAAGGCCGCCCGTGCCGCCTTACGGCCGAGATCGCCGAACGGGGCACGCGCGAGCATATCGTACGCTTCGCATGGGATGCCGACATGACTTTCGGCCAGATGTTAGAGCACCTCGGGCGCATACCCATCCCCCCGTATCTCAACCGCGAGAGCGAGGAGATCGACCTGACGCGCTACCAGACCGTATACTCGAAGTTCGAGGGATCGGTAGCCGCCCCCACAGCCGGCCTGCACTTCACCGAGGAACTTATCGGGCGCATGCGTGCCGAAGGGTTCGGCTTCGAGGCCGTGACTCTGCACGTCGGGGCGGGGACGTTCCTGCCAGTGAAGAGTGACGACGCCGCCCGGCACCCCATGCACACCGAGCACTTCGAGGTACGGCTCGACACGCTGCTGCACCTGCTTGAGCACTGCGACGACATAACGGCCGTAGGCACCACGTCGGTACGCACGCTCGAATCGCTCCCCGCGCTCGGATGGCGCATACACCGCAACGGCAAGCCCGATGCAGAGACCGTGGTCGGGCAATGGGAGCCGTACGACATACCCGACGACTACACGGGCCGTGACGCCCTACAAGACATTGTGGCATACATGCAACAACACGGGCTGGAACGGCTGAAGGCTTCGACGCAGATCATGATAACGCCGCTGGGGTTCCGTTTCCGCATCGTGCGCCGCATCATCACCAATTTCCACCAGCCCAAATCGACGCTGCTGCTGCTCGTCGCGGCGTATGTGGGTGACGACTGGCGGCGGATCTACCGCTACGCCCTCGACAACGGCTTCCGTTTCCTCTCCTACGGCGATTCGTCGCTGCTCATCTGCGACGAGCGCGGCGCAGCAAACCCGCCCCGACAGAAATAGCAATGCCGTAGAGCATTCCATCGCACGGTATAAAGTTGAAGCGGCAGCTCTCTCCGGAGCTGCCGCTTCAACTTTTATAATATCAACCGTTACTCGGCGCTGCCCTCCTCGGCCGGTTTCTCGGCCTCGGCCGCGGGAGCCTCCGTCTTTGCGGGCTCGTTGCCTACCTTAACGTCGAGAAGCTCGACCTTGAACTCAAGGGCCTCGTTGGGGCCGATCATGCTCGAACCATAGGTCCCGTATGCAAGGTCAGACGGAATCCACAACGTGACCTGCCCGCCCTTGCCTATGAGCTGCAGGCCCTCGGTCCAACCCTTGATCACGCCGTTGAGCGGGAACTCGGTCGACGAGCCGCGCTCGTACGACGAATCGAACACCTCGCCGTCACGGAACTTGCCCTCGTAATCAACCTCGACAACATCGGTAGCCTTGGGCTTGATGGCTGCATCGCCCTCGCGGTCGATACGGTAGAGCAGGCCGCTCTCGGTCTTCTGCACACCGCTCTGCTTCTCGATCGAAGCGAGCCACTCCTCCGATGCCTTCTTGTTCTCGGCAGGGCGCGTAACCATGAAATAGGTCTGCATGCACATGGCGGCCTGATCGGGAGTCACAACAGTCTCGCCGCCCGAATATGAATCGGTAAAGCCCCTCACGAACCAATAGGTCTGCAAGGGCAGGCGCGATTTGCGCAGGCGCGAACCCATATCGGCACCGTAAGCTTCCGACACCTCCCTACGCTCGTCATCGCTCTCGAAGATATCCACCTCCTTGGGGTCGATGGGAGCCGCCGTAGTGTCCTTCATACGCTCGCGCATCTGTTCGTCGAGTTTCTGCAGACGCTGCGGGCGCTTGTTCCTGAAGAACTCCTCCAGTACGGCCACGGCATCCTCGCTCTTCATGCCCTTATCGAAGAGGGCTTTCTCGGCATTCGTCGCCAAAACTGCCGCGTCGAACTTCATCTCGGGCATGTCGCCCGAGATCCCCTGTCCGATATTCATACCGATGGCGTACGACAATGTATCCATCTTCGATCTGCTTCCCTTCGAGATTCCCGACGGCGTTTTTCCGCCGCATGAGACCATAGCCGCCGCGCATACAAGCATGGCGGCTCCGAAAATAATCTTTTTCATCTTCTACCTAAAAAATTTATCGTTTTACAACTTTCCATTCATTCCGTTACAGACATCATGGCCATCCGCCACAGGCCGGCACGGGCCGCCGACTGGCTGGCTTACCGTCGGCGCTTCACCTCGACGACCTCCACTTCGTAACGCAGCATCTGGTTGGGTTTCACGCCCAGCTCCTCGTTGCCGACGGCGCCGTATCCCAGCGCAGAGGGAAGCCACATGGTCAGCTTGCCGCCCTGGCCCACGAGCTGCACACCCTCGCCCAGCCCCTCGATGAGCCTGTGGACAGGTGCGCGGAGCGTATCTCCACGCTCATATGACGAATATACCAGTTCGCCGTCGAGCGTCTCCACGCGATAGCGTATGGCCACGGTATCGCGGTCACTCGAAGCCGTAAGGTTCATGTCACCCAACTCCTCAACCTTATATGTAAGGCCGCTGCGCGTTCGCACAATGTCGCGGTCCGACTGCTCGAGATCCGACAGGTACCGCTCCTCGTACGAGCGCACGCGCTCGTACGCCCCATAGTTCATATAGGCAAGGAAATACGTCTTGGCCTGTTCGGCCGTAATCATCTCCTTTCCGGCCAAGGCGTCACCTATGGCGGCGCATATCACGTCGGCACGCAGCGTGGAGTCCATCTCCATGATATTGTAGGCTATATTCATGCCCACTACATACGACAACGAGTCGGTCTCGTCACCGAGAGTCAGCCCTCCCTCGCGCCCGCACGACACGGCCGCCGACAAGGCCGACAGGCAAACGGCCGCCACGGCCGTATACAGATATCCTTTCATCTTCAATCGTTTCTCTTCTGCGAGCGCAGGGCCATACCGCACAGGCGGTACAACATTCGCGCCGCAACTTCGGCATCGACGCAATCCTCGACCTTGGGGACCACACCAACGACATCGAATCCCACGATGCGGCGGCCCGATTCCACCACGCGGTTGACCATATAGAGCGCCTCGTCGAAGCGCAGTCCGCCGGGCGCCGCATAAGGCGAGTGGGGACAGTTCTCGATCGAGAGGGCCGATATGTCGAAATCGACATATACCGTCTGCGGCAGTTCCGCCACGATGGCGTCGCACACGTCGCGCCACGAGGCCCCGCCGAAACGCATCGAGGCGATACGGTCGGTGTCGTACAACACTATGCGCTCCGACTCCCGCGCCACGCGGTGCTCCGTAGCGGAGAAATCCCGCTGCGCCACCTGCACCACGCGCCGTACGCCCGGCACATCATTCAGCACGTTGTACATCAGCGATTCACACGAATATTCGAAGCCCTCGCAGCGGGCTTTCAGGCGGCAGCGGGCATCCATGTGGAGGATACCGAAACCCTCCTCACATTCGGCGAGCGCCTCGATAAGGCCCTGCGGCGTGGAGTGGTCGCCGCCGACAAGACCTACGACCTTGCCCTGCCGCAACCACCCGCCGGTCTCGCGGCGTACCGCAGCCACCATGTCGCGGCAGCCCTCCTCGACGCGCCGCTGGCGGCGCGAATAGTAGTCATCCGCCAAAGGCCCCATGATACCGCCGCCGCTGACGGCGTGCGACCGCAGTTTATCGACATCCGACCGCAACTGCTGCGACCGCTCCTGAAGCGTATAGTCCACATCGGCCGTGGCAAAGCCGCTCTTCCACTCGTCCGGAGAGATGGGGTCGTAAGGATCCATGCGCTCCGACGCCTCGATGATTGCATCGGGCGCATACGACGACAACGCCCCCGCCGGCGCCGTAACATCCCACGGCGCCGATTCGAGCACCAGCTGCGCCTGCTCGGGCCGGCAC
The DNA here is from genome assembly GCA_944320685.1 of uncultured Alistipes sp. Taxonomy (GTDB): domain Bacteria; phylum Bacteroidota; class Bacteroidia; order Bacteroidales; family Rikenellaceae; genus Alistipes. Next base: position 37,780 of record CALUIK010000004.1, on the reverse strand, counting down.
GGCACGCCGAAGTAGTCGCCTGTGTCGGGATCCAGATGATCCAGCATGCTATCCTTTTCTGCCATAACGTACAATCAATTGGGCAAAGATACAAAAAAATCGTTTTTTGCGTATATTTGCATGCCAATTTACACAAAAGCAGCGATTCCGCAAATGAGATGAAATTCGTAATCGACAAAGCCATACCCTACATATCGGGGGTGCTGGAACCATACGCCGAGGTGGCCTACCTTCCAGCCGACGCCATCACGCGCGAGGATGCCGCCGATGCCGACATACTCATAATACGCACCCGCACCCGCTGCGACAGACGGCTGCTCGAAGGCTCGCGCGTACAACTCATAGCCACTGCAACCATAGGATTCGACCACATAGATCTCGAATACTGCGCCTCGCACGGCATCGAGGTAGTAACGGCGCAGGGATGCAACGCCGCAGGCGTACTTCAATGGATGGGGGCCGCATTAGCGGCTCTCGCCGCGGACGGGGGATGGGCGCCGCAACACAAGTGCCTCGGCATCGTCGGCGTGGGACATGTAGGAGGCCTCGTCGAGCAATACGCCCGCATGTGGGGGTTCCGCGTATTGCGGTGCGACCCGCCGCGGCAGCAGCGCGAAGGAGGCGATTTCCTGCCGCTGGAGCAGGTCGCCGCCCAAGCCGACATACTCACCCTGCATACGCCGCTCGACCCCTCAACACGCCACATGGTCGACAGCCGCCTGATCGGGACCATGCGTCCCGATGCCGTTATCATAAACGCCGCCCGCGGCGAGGTGGCCGACACCGCCGCTCTGCGTGCGGCGCCGCAGCGGCTCGCACTCGACGTCTGGGAAGACGAACCACGCATCGACCGCAGCCTGCTAGGCAAAGCCTTCATCGCCACGCCGCATATAGCCGGATACTCGGCGCAGGGCAAAGCCAATGCCACGGCAGCCGCCGTACGGGCCGCCGCCCGCCGTTTCGGCCTGCCGCTCGCACAATGGTATCCGCCGCAGGCGTCACCCGTGGAGCGCCGCCCCATATCGTGGGAGCAGATGTGCGGCTCCATAGGGCGCTACTTCGACATAGCCGCACAAACGCGGGCGCTCAAGGCGGCCCCCGACGCGTTCGAAGCCATGCGCAACGGCTACAGCCTGCGCGAAGAGTATTTCTAACGGCAACGCGGCAGGCCGCCGAATCCGGCTGCCGCCATATTTTGCGATGCGGCATGCGGCATGCCGCCAACACCGGATACGAAAAGAGTGTTTTCGTTTGCCGCGGCGGCCGCCTTTTATTATATTTGCAATTCATTAAATACGGCTCTCGGCAAAAGTCCTCCGCGGCGATGCCAAGACGCTAAACGATATGTTCGATTCATTGACACAACCGTTCAGGTTCTTCACGGGACCCGACTTCGCACTGCAACGCAAACGGTGGGCAATGCGCGCGGCCGCCGCGACCCCGCTCGGGACACTCCTCCTGCGCAAACTGTATGCGCCGCCCATGCCCGAACTCGAATGCGAGGCTTTCGGGATGAAATTCTCCTCGCCCATAGGTATCGCAGCCGGCTTCGACACCAATGGCACCATGATCGACGCCCTCAGCGCCTCGGGCTTCGGGTTCGTCGAAGTGGGGTCCATTACGCCGCGGCCTCAGAACGGCTCGGCGGCAAGGCGGCTGTACCGTCTGGCGGGCGACCGCGCGCTTATATACAATTCCATCATCGAAAGCGCCGGCGTCGAGCGGGTAATCGAGAACATCAAACGCACACGTTGCCACACGGTCTTGGGCTGCAACATAGTGAAGAACCACGCCACCCCCGAGTGCGACGCTCCGGCCGACTACCTGCGTTCATTCCGCCCGCTGTACCAGTATGCCGACTACTTCACCGTCAACGTATGCGACAGCTCGGGCCCCGAGCCCTTCGTCCCCCGCACCAAGGAGCAGGTCGAAGCCATACTCGAACCCCTGTTCGAGTTCCGCCGGGGGCAGAACCAATACCGCCCCGTACTGCTCAAGATTTCACCCGACCTGAGCGACGAGCAGATCGACCGTCTAACAGACATAATGCTCACCATGCCGCTCGACGGGCTGGTCGTCAGCGGCGGCACCACGGGCCGCTACGGGCTGGAAAACTCCTCGCGCGAGATACACGCCTTGGGGCGCATGCCGGGAATAATGTGCGGCGCGCCGCTCAAGGCCCGCGTTCTGCACATCGTATCGCACATCAGCCACCGCACCAAAGGGGCGTGCCCCGTCATCGCGTGCGGAGGCATATCCGATGCCGACGATGTGGAGGCCATGGCAGGAGCCGGAGCCATCCTCATACAGATATGCACGGAATATATCTACGGTGGAGGAAGCTCGCTCAAGAAGATGCAGGCCGAACTCGCCGAACGCGTCCGCTGGGACCGCGCCGAGGCCGAAGGCGAAGAACGCCGCCGCCAGCAGGAGCAGCGCAAACAGGCGCAGCCTGCGGCGGAAGGCGCTACGTCTGCCGCCGGTACCGGATCCGCCGGCAACGATACGGACCAAGAAGAGACCAAACAGCAGGAATCATGATAAAGGCAACCATAATAACCATAGGCGACGAGATCCTCATCGGGCAGATCGTCGACACCAACTCGGCAAGCATAGCCAAACAGCTCAATGCCGCAGGCATAACCGTGATCGAGCGTCTTTCGGTAGGCGACGCCGCCGACCGCATCGAGGAGTCGCTGCGCCACGCGCTGGCACAATCGCAGGCCGTCATCCTCACGGGAGGCCTCGGCCCCACCAAGGACGACATTACGAAACTCACCCTCGCACGCATATTCTCGGCCAGTTTGGTCGAGGACAAGGCCGTCGCGGAGCACGTACGCACGATGCTCGCGCGCCGCGGCATAGAGTTCAACGAACTGAACCGTTCGCAGGCACTCGTGCCCGACACCTGCACCGTGCTGCCCAACCGTCATGGCACAGCCCCCGGCATGTGGTTCGAGACGGCCGGAGGCGGCGTTGTGGTCTCGCTGCCTGGCGTGCCATTCGAGATGGAACACCTGATGCAGGATGAGGTGATGCCGCGGCTGAAGCACCACTTCTCTCTCCACGCCAACATCCACCGCACGATGATAACGGCAGGGCTGGCCGAATCGATGCTCGCGGCCCGTATTGCCGACTGGGAGAACTCACTGCCGCAGGGGATAAAACTCGCATACCTGCCCTCGCCCAACGTCGTGCGGCTGCGCCTGTCGGCCTACGACGTCGAGGACGCCGACGCTACGCGAAAAACGATCGACGCGCTCTTCGACCGGCTATACGACATCATACCTGAATACATCGTCGGCTTCGAGGACGCCTCGGTACAGGCTCTGGCTCACAAACTCCTGACGGAGCACGGGCTGACCCTCGCCGCAGCCGAAAGCTGCACGGGCGGGGCCATAGCCTCGCGCTTCACCGCCATGGCCGGAGCGTCGGCTTATTTCCTGCTCGGGGCCGTAACATACGGCAACGAGGCCAAACGCGACGTGCTGGGGGTAAACTACGACGACATAGTGCGCTTCGGCGCCGTGAGCGAGACCGTCGCCCGCCAGATGGCCGAGGGCGCACGCCGCATTTCGGGCGCCGACTACGCCGTCGCCACCACCGGTATCGCCGGCCCCACGGGAGGTACGGCCGAGAAACCCGTCGGCACGGTGTGGTTCGCCGTAGCCACACCGACACGCACCGTCAGCATGATGCGCGACTCGGGCACCGACCGCGGACAGGTGATAAACCGCGCCTCGGCATACGCCATATCGATGCTCTACGACGAGCTGAAGCGAGACCTGAAACAGAATAGCCCAAACACATAAACCTCCGGCACATGTTCGTACAATCAATCCTCGACACCGACCTCTACAAGTTCACCACGTCATACGCCTACTTCAAGCTCTTCCCGCAGGCCGAAGGGACGTTCGTCTTCCACGACCGCGATGAAACCGTCTACGACGAAGCCTTCGTCGCCGAGTTGCGCCGCGCCTTCGCCGAACTGGGGCGTCTCGCCCTCACGGACGAGGAGTTCCGGTACATGGTCTCCAACTGCCGCTTCATCCCGCAAAACTACTTCGAATGGCTGCGGGGCTTCCGCTTCGACCCCGAACGCATCAGGACTTGGATCGACGAGCGCGGACACCTCCACATCGAGGCATCGGATTTCATGTACAAGGTGACGCTCTACGAGATCGCCGTGCTCACCACAGTCTCGACGCTGCGCAACAGCACCCACGCCGCCGACATGAGCGGCGTCATGGCCCGCCTCAAGGAGAAGATCGAGCTGTCGAATGCCGAGCACCTGCTCTTCTCGGACTTCGGCACGCGGCGCCGCTTCTCGTTCGAGGTGCACAAGGCCGTCATGGAGTACATCCGCCGCGAGGCGCTCTACTGCGCCGGCACATCGAACTGCTATCTGGCCATGAAGCTCGGCATGAAGATGATAGGCACATACCCGCACGAGCTGCCGATGTTCATCGCCGCCGTCAATGGAGGCCCCCGGCAGGCCAACTATCTGGCCATGGAACACTGGGTCGACGTATATGACGGATACCTCGGCATAGCCCTCACGGACAGTTTCGGCTCGGAGGTCTTCTTCAAAAACTTCTCGAAGAAACACGCATCGCTCTTCGACGGCGTGCGTCAGGACTCGGGCGACCCGCTGCGCTTCATCGACATGGCCGTGGCGCGCTACCGCGAACTGGGCATCGACCCCATGACCAAGACCATAATCTTCAGCGATGCGCTCGACTTCCCCCGCGCCGCCGAGATCAAGAAGGCATGCGAGGGACGCATACGGTGTTCGTTCGGCATCGGCACCAACATCACAAACGACACGGGCTACACCCCCTGCAACATAGTGATGAAACTCTCGACATGCCGCATGAACGACAAGCAGCAACTGCGCAAGTGCGTCAAACTCTCCGACGTGGAAGGCAAGTCGATAGGCGACCCGGCAGAGATAGGACTCTACCGCAGGCTTCTGGAATAGAGCCTGACACGACGTACCGGCAATACGGCACGCCTGCCCTGCCGCACTACAGGCGGTCCGATGCCGGCAATCCGAAGCAACGCAAGGCGCCGTGCGGGCTTCAGAACCTGCGGCGGGCGCATCGCATGCCCGTACCGCAAGACACCCGACAAAAGACCCGAGGATTCGGCGCCCGAGCGAAAAAGAGAGGCGGGGGATTGATTATTCGTAAAAAATGTTTATCTTTGCGCACCCTTATTGCAAGGGCATGCATTTTAAAACACAACGAAACGATGAAAGTTTGCGAAATTACAGGTAAGAGCTCGGTGATAGGCAACAATGTCTCTCACTCGAACCGCAAGACCAAGCGCAAGTTCAATCCCAACTTGAAAACCAAGCGCTTCTGGTCGGAGGAGGAGGGCCGCTGGCTTACCCTGAAGGTAACCGCAGCCGGTATGAAAACTATCAACAAGAAGGGTCTTTCGGCCGCTCTGAAAGAGGCCGCAGCACCCAAGAACGTCTACTAAAAACCGCAGTGACAAATGGCAAAGAAAGGTAACAGAGTGCAGGTGATTCTCGAGTGCACCGAGCAGAAGGAGAGCGGTGTGGCAGGAATGTCGCGTTACATCACCACCAAGAACAAGAAGAATACCCCCGACCGTCTGGAGCGTCGCAAGTACAATCCGTATCTGAAGAGGGTAACCGTACATCGTGAAATCAAGTAAACAGCAACTGAACTATGGCAAAGAAAGTCGTCGCCACCCTTAAAACGGGTACAAACAAGAAATACACCAAGTGTATCAAGATGGTGAAGTCGGAGAAGACGGGCGCTTACGTGTTCAAGGAGCAGAGCATCCTCGAAGATGCCGACATCAAGGCATATTTCGCCAACTAACCACCATTGCATTAGACCACGGCGTCTAATACAAAAGGCGTCTCCGGCAGGAGGCGCCTTTTGTGTGTGTTCCGGCAGCATGCGCCCGCATATCCGGCACCAGCCCGCAACGAAACCGCCGGCACATCCCGCCGCCTTGCGTATATTGCGGAAAAAACGTAATTTTGCAGAATACCAAACACCGTAAACCACCAACGACATGGGATTCTTCGATCTCTTCAAGAAAAAACAGGACAACGCCGCCGCAGAACCATCGCAGCAGCCGGCCGTGCAGGCGGCGGGACAACAGCGCGGACGCGAGGAACTGGCCGAAGGCCTGCAGAAGACCAAGAGCGGGTTATTCTCGAAGCTGGCACGTGCCGTGGCGGGACGCTCGACCGTCGATGTCGAGGTGCTGGACGACCTGGAGGAGGTGCTCATAACCTCCGACGTGGGTGTCGAGACCACCGTCAAGATCATCCGCAGCATCGAGGAGCGCATCGCCCGCGACAAATACCTGAACACGTCGGAGCTGAACGCCATCCTGCGCGACGAGATTGCCTCGCTGCTCGAACAGTCGCACTCGTCGACCGAGGACTTCGGCATCGAGGTGAAGGAGGGCACTCCATATGTGATGATGGTAGTGGGCGTGAACGGCGCCGGCAAGACCACAACCATAGGCAAGCTGGCGGCGCAGCTCGCCAAGGCGGGCCGCAAGGTATACATAGGCGCCGCCGACACCTTCCGTGCCGCCGCCATCGACCAGCTGGCCGTATGGGCCGAGCGGGCGGGCGCCACGATGATACGTCAGGAGATGGGGTCGGACCCCGCATCGGTGGCGTACGACACGCTCAAGTCGGCCGTGGCGAACAAGGCCGACGTCGTGCTGATCGATACGGCGGGACGCCTGCACAACAAGGTGGGGCTGATGAACGAGCTCACGAAGATACGCAACGTCATGGCGAAGGTCATACCCGACGCGCCCCACGAGGTGATGCTCGTGCTCGACGGCTCGACGGGCCAGAACGCCTTCGAGCAGGCGCGTCAGTTCACGCTGGCGACAAAGGTTACGTCGCTCACGATAACCAAACTCGACGGCACGGCCAAGGGCGGCGTTGTGATCGGCATCAGCGACCAGTTCCACATCCCCGTCCGTTATATCGGCATCGGCGAAGGTATCGACCAGTTGCGCATGTTCGACCGCCGAGAGTTTGTCGACGCCCTCTTCGGGGAGAAAAATGAGTGACCGCAGATGGAAGACATCTCAAAATACCTCAACCGCATAATATGCGGTGACTGCCTCACGATAATGCGTGACATGCCCGACGAGTCGATCGACCTGTTCGTCACGTCTCCGCCATACAACCTAAAGAACTCCACCGGCAACGGAATGAAACACAATACACGGTCCGGCAAGTGGGCGAAAGCGGCATTAAGGTTCGGATACTCTACATATGATGACTGCATGCCGCATGAGGAGTATGTCGCATGGCAGCGCGAATGCCTCGGCGAAATGTTCCGACTGCTGAAAGAAGACGGAGCCATATTTTACAACCACAAGTGGCGTGTACAAAACGGGCTTCTGCAAGACCGGCAGGATATTGTCTCGGGATTCCCTGTCAGGCAGATAATAATATGGAGAAGAAAAGGCGGTATAAATTTTAACCCGGGTTATTTCCTCCCGACATACGAGGTGATATATCTCATAGCGAAACCGAAATTCCGATTGGCGCCCAAAGCGAACGCCGTAGGTGACGTATGGGAGTTCACACAAGAGATGAACAATTCACACCCTGCGCCTTTTCCCGTCGACCTGATAAAAAGAATAATCGGATCGACAAATGCCCAAATAGTATTCGACCCGTTTATGGGGAGCGGGACCACCGCAATAGCGGCAATGGACCTTGGCCGGACCTATATAGGCACGGAAGTCTCGCAACAATATTGCGAGAGTGCCGAGAAACGCATAAAAGAGCACCAATCCGGCCCGACCTTATTTTAATATGGAAACTGGCATAAAAATATACACGAAAGAGTCGCTCATCGAGGAGTTTCACAAAATTGCCGATATGGGATGGATCCCTAACGCACGGCCCGGAAATGCCGGTGGTGTAGGAAATACCCTTGAAGATCTTCTCGGCATCGAGGAGAATAACCTGCCCATACCTAACGCAGCAGAATGGGAATTGAAAGCGCAACGTAAAAACACCTCATCACTAACCACCTTATTCCATACGGAACCGTCGCCTCGCGCCATAAAGTTCGTGCCGGAAATTTTTCTTAAGTTATACGGATGGCCGCATCGACATGCTGGAAAACGATATCCTGAAGATGAAAAAAGTTTCAGGCAAACCATAAGCGGAAATGGATATAGCGACAGGGGGTTCGCCGTCATACTCGACTTCGACAACCGCAGAATACAGATCTCGTTCGATGCAGACAAAGTCGCTCCAAAACATTACGATTGGCTGCGGCATGTGGAACAGAGAGCAGGATCCGGGGAATTGAATCCGCAACCCTACTGGGGGTTCGACGATCTCGCCTACAAGGCCGGCACAAAACTTCTGAACTGTTTTTATGTTCAAGCCGAAGTCAAAAGATTCCAAGGTTTGGAATATTTCCGATACAACGATGTCAAATTATTGCGTAAATTCTCTTTCGCAAGATTCTTGGCCGAAATAAAATCCGGCAACATATACGTCGACATCGACGCCCGCACGGGTCACAACCACGGCACAAAATTCCGTATGAGGCAAAACTGCATCGCCAATTTATACGAAGAGGCAATACAGATAATATAATTTTCCGGAAAACGTGAAAAAGATAAACGTCATAACTCTCGGCTGTTCGAAGAACACCGTCGACAGCGAGCACCTGATGGCACAACTCGCCGCCGCGGGATACGAGGTACGCTTCGACAGCGACCGCACCGACGCCCGCACCGTCGTCATCAATACCTGCGGCTTCATCGGCGACGCCAAGCGCGAGAGCATCGACACCATCCTCGCGGCCGTGGCGGCCAAGCAGGCTGGCCGCATCGACCGGCTCTTCGTCATAGGCTGCCTGAGCGAGCGCTACGCCGACGAACTGCGCGACGAGATTCCCGAGGTGGACCGATATTTCGGGGTGAAGGACTGGACGGGAATCGCCGCAGCCCTCGGCGCCGAACACCGCACCGAACTCGAGACGGAGCGACTGCTCACAACGCCGCGCCACTACGCCTACCTCAAGATCTCGGAGGGGTGCAACTGGAAGTGCGGATACTGTGCCATACCTCTCATACGCGGGGAACACGTATCGGTGCCGATGGAGACACTATTGGAGGAGGCGCGCAGGCTCGCTGCACGGGGCGTGCGCGAACTGATGGTCATAGCGCAGGACACGACATACTACGGAATAGACCTCTACGGCCGGCGCCGTCTGGCGGGACTGCTGCACGAGCTGTGCCGTATAGACGGCATCGAATGGATACGCCTCCACTACGCCTACCCCACGGCATTTCCCGACGACGTGATCGAGGCGATGGCTTCGGAACCCAAGATCTGCAAATACCTCGACATACCCTTCCAGCACATATCCGACCGCATGCTCACGGCCATGAAGCGCCGCCATACCAAGGCCGAGGCGATGGAACTCATCGCGCGGCTGCGAAGCCGCATCCCCGACATGGCGCTGCGCACGACACTTCTGGTCGGCTACCCCACCGAGACCGAGGCCGACATGAAGGAGTTGGAGGAGTTCGTGCGCGAGGTGCGTTTCGACCGACTCGGGGTCTTCGCCTACTCCGAGGAGGAGGGGACATATTCGGCGCGCGAACTGCGCGACGACGTGCCCGATGAGGAGAAGCAGCGGCGCGTCGACCGCATAATGCGCCTTCAGGAACGGATATCCTTCGAGAACAATCTCGCCCGCGTGGGGCGCACGATGCGCGTCATCGTCGACTCGCGCCAAGGCGACTACTATGTGGCACGCTCGCAATACGACTCTCCCGAGGTCGATCAGGAGATACTTATTCCCGCCTCGCTGCGACAGTTGCGCCGCGGCCACTTCTACGACGCACGCATCACCGACGCCGAGGACTACGATCTCTACGGCGAAGTGGTCCCGCGCCGCTGACGCGGAGCGTGCCCGCATATACGCACGGTGCGCTACAGACAGCCGCGGCTGCCGCAAATCACGGCACCGCGCCATGCCGGCGGCGCCACTCCGTCGGGGAACAGCCCCTATGCCTGCGGAAAAACTTGTTCATGTGGCTTTCGTCGGCAAATCCCAGTTCGGCGGCTATCTCCCCGATCCGCATACGGCTGTACACCAGACGGTTCTCCACGAGCATAAGACGGTACCGCGACACATATTCCCGCATCGTCTCGCCCGTATGCCGTTTCATGTAACGCCCCAGATAACTCTCCGCGACACCGAAACGACGGCTTATCTCGCGTGCGCTCACCCGCCCCGTATCATAAATCGACGACTGTATGCTGCGCAGGATGTCGAGCGCATGTACATCCGCACGCTCGTCGACTCCCTCGGGCATGAACATGGCTATGTTGCGCGCCACTACCACTATAATCGTATTGACGCAGTGGGCAACTATCTCGCTGCCATATGGTTTACGGTCGGCATGCTCCCTCACAATGGCATCGACCAGGGGCCTTACCAGAAGTTTGTCGGGCGTGTTGCGCAGGATACAACCCGGGCGGTGGTTGGCATGTTGCAAGATAAACTCCAAACGGCGGATATTCCCGGCGCCGAATACCGACGAATGGACGTATATGTCGTTGAAACGGATGTTCACGAAATCTGTCGGAGTGTGTATCTCGAAGGAGTGCACATCGCCCGGCGCCACTATGAACAGATGGCCGTCATGGTATGGGAAACAGTTGCCGTTGATCCACTGCAGTCCCGTCCCCGAAAAGATATAGACCAATTCGAAAAACGTATGATCGTGCTCCTTGAGCAGCGATTCGTCGTGGCGGTTGAACCCTATCTCGAACGCCCCGTGCAGATTTTCCCTTCTCATACCCAAAGATAGTCTGAAAAAACCGATTCTTACCGAAAGAACGAAAAAACATACCGCAAATTTGCAACCGGCAATGTATAATTTTGCCATACGACAAAAAAATACCGTCATGAATACTGAATACGAGAAATGTATGGCCGGAGAGTGGTACGATTGCCACGATCCTTTCTTCTTGCGGCTGAAGGCGCGCGCACACCGTCTGCTGATGCGATACAACGCTATGCCCTATGACGACAAGGAGAATAAATACGCCCTGCTGTGCCAGATGCTCGGCAGTGTCGGGCGCGATGTATCGGTCGGGCATGCCTTCACGTGCGACTACGGCCGCAACATACACATAGGCAACAACGTATCCGTCAACACGGGCTGCACGTTCGTCGACTGCAACCGCATCGACATAGGCAGCAACGTGCTCATCGGGCCCAACGTGCAGATATACACCGCCACACACCCCGTCGACCTCGTCGAAAGGCTGGCGCCTCTCCCCACTGCGGACGGCATCCGCTACGAGCGCCGCACATACGCCCTGCCCGTAACCGTATGCGCCGGGTGCTGGATCGGGGGCGGTACGGTAATACTTCCGGGCGTTACCATAGGGGCGGGCAGCGTCATCGGCGCCGGCAGCGTCGTCACTAAAGACATTCCCGCCGACGTCGTGGCCGCAGGGAACCCATGCCGCATATTGCGGCGGATAAACGGAAAGTAAGGCGATGTTACGACTTGTTGCATTCGACCTCGACGGCACCATAGGCGATACTGTCGCCATGAGCATGCTCGCCCTGCGCGAAACCGCCGCCGCATACCTCGGACGCGAAGCGGCCGAAACGGAAACGGCCGCCACACTCGGCCTCGACGAGCGGGGAGCCTTGGCACGGCTGCTGGGACGCGACTGTCCGCGCGCCGTTGCCGATTTCCTTGCGGCATACAGCCGTCTGCACGACATATGCCCGCACCCGTTCGACGGGATACCGCAACTTATAGGCGCCCTGCGGCAACACGGCATCATAACGGCGCTGGTGACAGGCAAGGGCGCCGAAAGCTGCGGCATAACGCTGCGGCGCTTCGGCCTGCGCGATGCCTTCGACCGCATATTAACGGGAAGCCCCGTGCGTAACATCAAGGCCGACAATCTGCGCGCCTTGCTGGGGGAATACGGGTTGCAGCCCGACGAAGCGATATACATTGGCGACACCCTGTCCGACGTATGGGAATGCCGCAAGGCGGGGATATGCTGCCTCACGGCCGCATGGGCCTCCTCATATGCCGAACGACGGCAATGCATGAGGATCAACGGCGGGCGGGTGTTCATTTCAGTAAAGGCTCTCGCCTCCCACGTTCTGGCGATTGCCCAACGGAATGCAATGCGTTACGTTTCGTCGCAAAAATAGTTCATATCACCACGAAAATTTGCTCCTAACATATTTTTTTACTACCTTTGAATGTCAAAACAACGTATAGACCGTAGCAGATGGCTTGCAAAAGCATCATAACGCACATCGAAGCACAGGCCACAAGGATCATCGGGCAGTACGAAAAGCTCGAAGCCGAATATGCACAACTGCTTCAACAGCGCGATGCACTGCGGGCCGAGGCGAGGCAGCGCGAGGAACTCGTACGTGACCTCAAGGCCGAAGTCGAGCGACTGCGTCTGGCCGAGAGCCTCAGCGGAAATACGTCGGACAGGATAAAATCGCGTGCGCGCATCAACCGATTATTGCGGGAGGTTGACAAGTGCATAGCGTTGCTCACAAAAGTGCAGCAGGGCTGACGAACGGCATGGCAGCGACGGAACAGAAAATACGACTCAGGGTAGCGGGCCGCGTATACGAAATGAACATCGCACCCGAAAAAGAGGAGGTATACCGTCTGGCCGAGAAGCAGGTCAATGCCAACGTCGGCAAGGTGCAGAAGACATACGGAGAGAGCGTCTCGGTACAGGATTGCTTGGCCATAACGGCACTTATGTTCGCCATAGACAACATCGCCATCGCCCGCCAGAACCAACTTTCGGACAACGACATGAAGGCTCTCGACGAGCTCTCGCAGAAACTCGACCGCCACCTGAACCGCATACCCCGAAACAAGGGCGCCAAACAATAGGCCGCAGAGGGGCGATGCACACACGAGGAAGGCAAGGAACAGAGAGGTCGGGGACCGAAGGGACAGCAGGGCCGAAGATACACAAAGTACGACTGGGGCCGAAAGGACGGTTGAAGACGAAAGGGCCGAAAGGACGGGAAGGCTGAACGTGCAGAGATGTTGGCAGAAAGGCCAACGGGCAGGAAGAGCGCAGCACGGGAACGGCAGAGAGAAAGAGAGGGGCGAGATGGAGAGCGCGAGGATAAGAGAGAGAAGAGCGAGAGAGAAAAGAGGGAGAGAGGGAGACGGCCGTGTATTCGGGAGGATAGTACACGCGAGGCAGCGTAAATGAGACCGCCCGGGAAAAGGCAAGAGAAGCGAGGCCGACAGAGGAAAGAGGCCCGTCCCCGCCGCAAGGCAAACCGTCATCGGATCCCACATGGAGCGGCCGCAGGGCGGATCGGAGACTTTTGCAGGGCTCTCGCACGGCGACGTGCAGCAGCGGCTGCAAGGGACCGCAGACCAAAACCGAAACAGCAGGCGGCCGACAGGTTGCAAACGAGGCAAAGGCAACCGGCAGGCAAGCATGGACCGGAGGATGGAAGGCACGGGGAAAAGGTAAGACCGGCACCTGATGGACGACGACAGACAAACGAGATAACGGCACACGAGTTCTTTACATATAGAAAATCTACCCGCATAGATTCCTTAAAGCTTTGCGAACCTGAACACTTTTTACATTGGGTCAACTCTCGGGTTTTCAAAATCAGGCCTTAACCGGTTTAGGCCGGTGTGTCTGCGGACACCGTTGGACGATTGCGAGCTTCCGGAGCCCCACACATTGACTTATCGGCAGATTCGTCAAACAAGTTAAGGATTCTCTATGCGGGTTTTTTATATTCACGCCTGCGGACACGCGACCGCAGGCAAATTCCGCATCATGCACGGCATGCGGACAACAAGCGGACAGTACCGCACAGGAGAAGACAACGAAACGACAACTACTTAAATATTAACAACCAACAAACAGTTATAAACCATCATGGGAACACCGTTAATAATACTCATCACTGCCATAATATCGGCTCCCGTCGGCGCAGGCATATACATGCTGATCGCCACGTACATCACAAAGAATACGATCAAGAAGCAGTGCGCCGCCGCACTCAAGGAGGCCGAGGCCGAGGGTGAGATGATAAAGAAGGAGAAGATACTCCAGGCCAAGGAGAAGTTCATCCAGCTCAAAAGCGAGCACGACCGTCAGGTGAACGAGCGCAACCAGAAGATCGCCCAGAGCGAGCAGCGCGCCAAGCAGATGGAATCCAATCTGGCGGCACAGCAGCGCGACCTCGAGAACAAGATCAAGGAGAACGACCGCATCAGGGAGCAGGTACAGAACCAGCTGCAGAGCCTCAACGCCCGCAAGGAGGAACTGGCGGGGGTCATCCGCGAGCAGAATGCCCGTCTGGAGCAGATATCGGGCATGAGCGCCGACAACGCCAAGAACATCCTCATCGAGAACATGAAGTCGGAGGCCAAGGCCGAGGCTGCCGCATACGTAAACGAGACCATCGAGGAGGCAAAGCTCACCGCCACCAAGGAGGCCAAGCGCATCATCGTAACCTCGATACAGCGCGTGGCGACGGAGACAGCCATTGAGAATGCCGTCACCGTATTCAATATCGACAGCGACGAGGTCAAGGGCCGCATCATCGGCCGCGAGGGCCGCAACATACGCGCACTGGAGGCCGCAACGGGAATCGAAATAATCGTCGACGACACGCCCGAGGCGATCATACTCAGCGGCTTCGACCCCGTGCGCCGCGAGATCGCCCGTCTGGCCCTGCACCAGCTCGTGACCGACGGCCGCATACACCCCGCACGCATCGAGGAGGTCGTGGCCAAGGTGAAGAAACAGATCGAGGAGGAGATCGTCGAGGTGGGCAAGCGTACCGCCATAGACCTCGGGATACATGGGCTCCACCCCGAACTGATACGCCTTATCGGCAAGATGAAATACCGCTCTTCATACGGGCAGAACCTGTTGCAACATGCCCGCGAAACGGCTAACCTCGCCGGCATCATGGCCTCGGAGCTGGGACTCAACCCCAAGGCGGCACGCCGCGCCGGCCTGCTCCACGACATAGGCAAGGTTCCCGATGACGAGCCCGAACTGCCGCACGCCATAATCGGCATGAAACTCGCCGAGAAATACAAGGAGAAAAGCGACATATGCAACGCCATCGGCGCACACCACGACGAGGTGGAGATGTCGTCGATGATAGCCCCCATCATACAGGTCTGCGACGCCATATCGGGCGCACGCCCGGGAGCGCGCCGCGAGGTGGTCGAATCGTACATCAAGCGTCTGAAGGAGATGGAGGACATAGCACTCTCATATCCGGGTGTGGTGAAGACCTATGCCATACAGGCAGGCCGAGAACTGCGCGTGATCGTCGGAGCAGACAAGCTCTCGGATCAGGAGTCGGAGTCGCTCTCGCACGACATAGCCAAGAAGATTCAGGACGAGATGACCTACCCGGGACAGGTCAAGATAACCGTCATACGCGAGACCCGCGCCGTAAGCTACGCCAAGTAGCAGCCGGTCGGGCGCGCATGCCGCGCCGATGCCGGACGACAGAGACAGCCGCAGCCAAGGGTTGCGGCTGCTTTTCATACATATCCCGCACTGCGCTGGCCGACCGGCCAGAGAAACCCTGCATGCGCCATCCCGCCAATAGTGGTCGGACATGTATACCGGAATTGGCCGGCCATATAAACCATTCGGCACCTCTGGCGCATGTCCCGCGGCCGACAGGTTGTATATATCGGTCGGAATCGGTATATTTGTGATTGCTACAAAACTCGATTCGCATATGAAGAGACTACTCCCGGCGGCTGCGGCCGCGGCCCTGCTGGCTATGGCCGCAGGATGCACGACATCGGGCGAACTCGCCCGCAACTTCGCCACGCCGCCCGAGTCGGTGCAGACGGGCGTATACTGGTACTGGATCTCGGGCAACATATCCGAGGAGGGCGTCGTTCGCGACCTGCATGCCATGAAACGCGCCGGCATCAACCGCGCATTTATCGGCAACATCGGACAGGACGGCCTCTACACCGACCGCAACGTGCTGCTCATGAGCGACGAATGGTGGGATATTCTCCACACCGCACTCAAGACCGCCTCGGAACTCGGCATCGAGATCGGCATCTTCAACTCCCCTGGCTGGAGCCAGTCGGGCGGGCCGTGGGTCAAGCCCGACGAGGCTATGCGCTATCTTGCCTCGTCGCAAATCGTAGTCGAGGGCCCGCAACATATCGAGACCACAATCGCAGCGCCCGCAGCCGACTTCGAGGATGTACGCACGATAGCGTATCCGGCACCCGAAGGTTACGCCTCGCGTCCCGATGCCGTCGTTACGACCGACTTTGCGGCGCCAGATACAGCCTCGATCGCAGATGGCGACACCGCCACGGGCATACAGCTCCCCGCAGGACGCGCCAACACCATCACATTCGACTGCAAGGCCCCCTATACCGCCCGCTCGCTCACGCTCAAGTTCCTGCCGGCGCCCGCAGCATACGGAGCACGCATCGAGGCCGAGATCGACGGGACCTTCACCACGGTGGCATCATTCAACGTAGACCGCTCGAACCCTGCATTAAACGTAGGATTCGACCCATATGCCCCCGTTACGGTGTCGTTCGCCGCCGTCACGTCGCGCACTTTCCGTCTCGTCATAGCCCCGACAGGGCAGGCCGGCGGTCTGGCTGAAATCGAACTATCGGCACAGCCGCGCATAGCCTCATATGCCGAAAAGACACTCGCCAAGATGTGCCAGACGCCGCTGCCGTACTGGAGCCACTACATGTGGCCCGTACAGGCCGAGATCGACGATGCGGCCTGCGCCATAGACCCTGCTGCCGTACAGGACATATCCGCCTCGATAACGGCCGACGGCACCCTCTCGTGGGATGTTCCCGAGGGGCGGTGGGTCGTGATGCGCACTGGCATGGTCCCCACGGGCGTAACGAACAGCCCCGCCACGCCCGAGGCAACGGGCCTCGAAATAGACAAGATGAGCAGCCGCCACGTACGAACGCATTTCGACGCCTTCATCGGCGAGATCCTGCGCCGCATACCGGCCGAAGACCGCAAGACCTTCAAGGTTGTGGTACAGGACAGCTACGAGACGGGCGGGCAGAACTTCACCGACGACTTCATGGAGACATTCGAGAGGGTCTACGGCTACTCGATGCTCCCATACCTGCCCGCATACTACGGATACGTCGTGGGCGACCAAGACCGCAGCGACCGTTTCCTGTGGGATCTGCGACGCCTCATCGCCGATCAAGTAGCATACCAGTATGTGGCCGGCCTGCGCGACGTGAGCCACGAACACGGGCTCACCACATGGCTCGAATGCTACGGACACTGGGGATTCCCGGGCGAGTTCCTGCAGTACGGCGGGCAGTCGGACGAGATCGCAGGCGAATTCTGGAGCGCCGGCAGCCTCGGCGACATAGAAAACCGCGCCGCCTCATCATGCGGGCATATCTATGGCAAGCGTATCATATGGGCAGAATCGAACACCTCGGGCGGCCCCGCATATTCACGCGCCCCCGTCGACATGAAACAGCGCACCGACCGTTTCTTCGCCGAAGGCATAAACGCTACGCTGCTGCACCTCTACATCGAACAGGCCGACACGGCGCGCTACCCGGGAATAAACGCATCCTTCGGCAACGAATTCGATGCGAACAACACATGGTTCAGCCAGATGGACCTATTCACCGACTACCTGAAGCGGTGTAACTACATGTTGCAGCAGGGGCTCAACATCGCCGACGTGGCATACCTCATCGGGGAGGACGCCCCAAAGATGACGGGAGAACAAAGGCCCGCACTGCCCGCAGGCTACCAGTTCGACTACATAAACGCCGAGGTGCTCATGCGCGACGCCAACGTCTGCCACGGTCGTATCACGCTGCCGCACGGCACCTCATACCGCGTGCTCGTCCTGCCGCCAGTCGAGACCATGCGGCCCGAACTGCTGGCAAAGATACAGCGCATGGTCAGCGACGGGGCCATCGTGCTCGGGCAACCGCCGCTCCGCTCGCCCAGTATGCAGAATTACCCTGCGGCCGACACCGAGGTGGAACGCATCTCGCGCGAGATGTGGGGAGGGTGTTTCGACGGCAAGGGTTCGAACGCCTACGGCAAGGGTCGCGTATACAACGGCTGCACGCTCGACGAGGTATTCGCCGAAATCGGCCTTGTGCCCGACTTCCGCACCGAAGACGGCGCACCACTGCTCTACAGCCACCGATCTATAATGGGCGCAGAGATATATTTCGTCTCGAACCAGAGCTACCGCGCCGTTGACACAACGCCCGAATTCCGTGTCGACCCTGCCCTTGCCCCCGAACGGTGGAGCCCCGTCGACGGTTCGATCGCGGCGCTGCCGCAGTTCGAGCCTGCAGCCGCAGGCGTATGCGTACCGCTGCATCTGGAACCCCTCGAAAGCTGCTTCATAGTATTCCGCAGCAAGGGCTCGCCCGCAGCAGGGGCCGACAACGACCCCGCACCAGCCCGTACAGCCGAGATCACCGGACCGTGGCACGTGGCTTTCGACGGCAAGCTGTCGTCACCCGCTCCCATCGAGATGTCCGCACCTGCCGACCTCTCGCAGAATGCCGACCCCGAAATCCGGTATTTCTCGGGAACGATAACATACTCTACGGAGTTCGAGGCCGCAACGGACAACGCACGCCGTATCCTGCTCGATCTCGGGCGCGTGGAGGCGATGGCAAAGGTATACGTCAACGGCCTCTATGCGGGCGGCGCATGGTGCCCGCCCTACAAGGTCGACATAACCGGCTGCGTCAAATCGGGCAGCAATACGCTGCGCGTGGAGGTGGTGAACAAGTGGGTGAACCGCATCGTGGGCGACATGCAGCTGCCGCCCGAACAGCGAAAGATCTCGCTTCTGGTAAACCCGTACGACGCCTCGTCGCCGCTGCCGCCGTCGGGCCTCACCGGAAAGGCAAAACTCGAAATATACGAGTGACGCGCACCCATGCAACAGGAAAAAGGGATGTCCCGTCCGGGACATCCCTTTAAATCATGCAAGCGCTGTAAGCCGAGTTCTGTTCCCCTGACGGGGCCTCTATCATTTATCTACGACCGCAGTCACCTGCGGCCTCCAGCAACCTACCCCTCGGCATCGGGCGAGCAACCCTTAATTGCCGATATACATGGTCTTGCAACCCGCAAGGCGTACAGCCGGACGACATTGCTGCCTCCGCGGTGGGCTCTTACCCCGCCTTTTCACCCTTACCGGCCGCCGACGCACGGGGCGCCGCGGCAGGCGGTTATTTTCTGTTACGCTACTACACCCTCACGGACGTCGAGCCGTTAACTCGTGCGGCGCTCTGCGTTGCTCGGACTTTCCTCCCTCCGCCGAAGCGGACAGCGATAGAGCGCGCTTGCATTTTCGATATTCGTCATCCCGCTCCCGCACCTCGGTCAGCGGCCTACGGGCTTTATATCCTTTATCCGCAGCTGCGTGGTCACCGTGCCGCGGTAGTGGTTCTCCACGATCTGGTAACATACGTCGATGGCCTTGCCCGAGCGGATCCACTCGTAGTGCGTAGGCTGCTGGAAGGCAATGGTCTGCATCGTCGTGTTGGGTTTCTGCTTCTGCACCAGATCCATACGCAGGTGTTCCATCTCCGCCCCCACCAGACGGGCATCGCCGTGGTTGCTGGCGCCGTAGGTGACGAAGACCGGAGCCGTATTCCCGGGCCCGAAGGGCTGGAAACTGTTAAGCTGGCGGTAGAATGCCGGCGTTATGTCCGAGAAGAGCAGCTCGCTGTCTATATCCACCTGCGGCACGAGGATCTGCGGGTCTATATGCTTCTCCACATAGTCGTTGAAACGCGTTGTGAAAGCCTCGACATTCTCGGGGCGCATCGTCAGGCCGGCGGCGTACATGTGGCCGCCGAAGTTCTCCAGCAGGTCGGAGCACGACTCCACGGCCTGATAGAGGTCGAATCCCGGGACAGAGCGCGCCGACCCTGTCACGAAACCGTTGCTCATGGTGAGCACCACCGTAGGCCGGTAGTAGGTCTCGATAAGGCGCGAGGCGACAATGCCCACTATGCCTTTCATCCACTTGGGATTATATATGACCGTACTCTTGAGGTTCTTCATCGCGGGATGCGACTCGATGTAATCGTGCGCCTCCTGCGTAACGCTGCGGTCGATGTTCTTGCGGTCCTGATTATATGAGTCGATGATGCCGCAGAACTCCTGCGCCAGCTTGTCGTTGCCCTCGATGAGCAGGTTCACCGCCGCATGCCCGCCCGACGGCGCGGCATTCTCGTCGTGCTCGTCCATACGCATGCGCCCTGCGGCGTTGATACGAGGCCCGATCTTGAAGACGATGTCGTCGATGGTAATGTTGTGCTTGTCCAGACCGCAGACCTTGATTATGGAGTGCAGTCCCGACGAGGGCATGCGGTTCAACCGCTCGAGGCCGTAATAGGCCAGAATACGGTTCTCACCGGTCAGAGGCACTATGTCGGAGGCGATGCTCACGACAAGCAGGTCGAGCAGATGCTCGATCTCGGAGAACGGGATGCCGTGCTTCATGGCGTAGGCCTGCACCAGCTTGAACCCTACGCCGCAGCCCGACAGCTCGTCGAACGGATAGCTGCAGTCGGCCCGCTTGGGGTCGAGAACCGCCACTGCCGCCGGAATCTCCTCGGCCGGAAGGTGGTGGTCGCAGATAATGAAATCAACACCCTTCTCTTTCGCATAGACAACCTTCTCCACGGCCTTGATACCGCAATCGAGGGCTATGGTCAACGTCACGCCCTTGCGGGCGGCGAAATCGATGCCCCTGATAGATATGCCGTAGCCGTCGTTGTAACGGTCGGGGATGTAGAAAACAAGGTTCTTGTGCCCTATCTGGCGAAGGAATTTGTACACCAGCGCGACGGCCGTGGTGCCGTCCACATCGTAATCGCCGTAAACCATGATCTTCTCATTGTTGGCCACGGCGCGTTCGATACGCTCCACCGCCTTGTCCATATCCTTCATCAGGAACGGGTCGTGCAGGTCGGAGAGCTGGGGATTGAAAAACTTATTCGCCTTTTCTACTGTGTCTATGCCTCTTTGTACAAGTAGGTTCGTGAGCACGGGCGACATGCGAAGGTGGCTCGCCAGACGGGCCACGGCCTCGGGATCGCCATGGGGTCTCACCACCCATCGCTTCTCTACAGGCATAACTTACGTTTTTATTATTTATATATTCTAACATCTAATTTTTCGGCTAAGTGACGTACCAGACGCCGTTTTACATCCTCCATGCCGGCCTTGCCGCCCGTCTCGCGCTCGAGGCTCGTGACACCGCGGTCGGTAAAACCGCACGGGTTGATATGGTTGAAATACCGCAAATCGGTGCTCACATTGAGCGCCAGTCCATGCATCGTGACGAAGCGCGACGAACGCACCCCTATGGCGCAGATCTTGCGGGCACGCGTCCCGTCGGGCTCGATCCATACACCCGAAGCGCCCGCAATGCGGCCCGCACCGACGCCCCACTCGGCCACGGTGTCTATGACGGCGCCCTCAAGACGGTCGATATATTCGCGCAGGCCTATGCCCAGACGCTCCAGATCGACTATAGGGTATGCCACGATCTGCCCCGGCCCGTGGAAAGTGACGTCGCCGCCGCGGTCTATATGGTAGAACTCGGCTCCGATCGACCGCATATAGTCTTCACTCACAAGCACGTTCGACTCCTTGCCGCTCTTGCCAAGCGTATAGACGGGGTCGTGCTCCACAGTAAGCAGCCATCCGGCCTGCTGCGGTCCCAAAGACAATGCCGCGGTCCGCACGCCGCCGGCACCCTCTCCGTCGCAGAAGAGGGTCCGCGCACCTTTCGCCCGCAGCACGGCGTCGAACAACGCCCGCTGCAGGGCCCAGCATTCGCCATAGCCCATACGGCCAAGATCTCGGTACAATATCTCCATATGCACGCTCTCTCATACGCCTGCGTACGCCGCACAAGGGCCCTGCCCTCACCGCGGCATTACGCCCGCGCCTTGCGTCTCACGCTCTGAAGAGCGGCATCGGCAAGATACGACGACCGCACCAGCGGCGCGCTCGCACAATAGCCGAAACCCATCTCCAAGGCTCGGAGCCTGTACCATTCGAATTTCTCGGGAGTGATATACGCCGCAACGGGATAGTGCTCCAGAGATGGCCGAAGGTACTGACCAAGCGTTACAATCTCGACACCCGCATTACGCAGGTCCCGCAAGGTTTGCAATACTTCATCATCGCTCTCGCCAAGTCCGACCATCAGCCCACTCTTCGAGACCGCACCGCTGCGGGAGATCAACTCCAGTGTACGCAGGCTCGTGCGGTATTTCGCGCGGGAGCGTACAAGCGGCGTAAGTCGCTCGACGGTTTCGATGTTGTGCCCGATTATATCGGGCTCGGACGCCGCCACGATCTCCACGAGATCGGCCCGTGCGTCCAGATCGGGAATAAGGAGCTCAATTGTTGCGTCGGGATTCTCTTCGCGCACGGCCCTCACCGTAGCGGCCCAATGTGCGGCGCCGCCGTCTGCGAGGTCATCGCGCGTAACAGAAGTTACGACAACGTGTCGAAGTCCCATAAGTCTCGCGCTCTCGGCCACCTGCCGGGGCTCCGAGGCTTCGGGAGCAAGGGGAATGCCTGTCTTCGTAGCGCAGAATCGGCATCCGCGCGTACAAATGTCACCCAAAATCATGAATGTCGCCGTTCTGCGCCGCCAGCACTCGGCCTTGTTGGGGCAAAGCCCGCTGCTGCATATCGTGTGCAGGGAGTGTTCCTTGACTATGCGCTCCACCTCGGCGGAGCCGTCGTCGCTGCGCAGGCGTATCTTCAGCCATTCGGGTTTATGCAATACATTCACCTTGTCATAAAACTTCGGCATTTTAAGTTCATTATTTTCCAATTGATGCAAAGGTACGAAAAAAAACAAAACAGCGGAGATTTTTCGGACAAAATCCTTCGGACATATGATTTTTTTACTAATTTTGTTAACCGTCCGACAGGCCGCCGGACACTAAACGACACAGCAGATGAAAGATACCCTGAAATTCTACAACGACTTCCCCAAACGGGGCATAATATTCGTCGACATCATCCCGTTCCTGCAGGACAAGGAGACGTTCCGGCATCTGATTGCGGAGATAGGGGACAACCTCACGGCGCCGAACATCGTCGCCCCCGAGGCGCGAGGTTTCCTCTTCACGGCACCGCTGCTCCTTACAGATCCGCGCGTCGAAAACATCATCCTCATACGCAAGAGCGGCAAGCTCCCGTTCAACGAAGGCGACCTGCGTGAAGTGACGGTCGAAAAGGAGTACGGGCTGGACAAGCTCTATTACCGCATCAGCGACATCGCCGCCGGCAAGGCCGACGAGGACGGGACATTCCACATAGCCGTCATCGACGACGTGCTGGCTACGGGCGGAACATGCGAAGGCATAGCCGAATCGCTATTGGATCAGACGATAACCGTCGACGGCAAACCCCACAGGGTCGTAATCGACGAATTCATCTTCCTCGTCGAACTCGACGGCTTGAGCGGCCGCAAACGACTCGAAAAGATCGCCCCCGTCAAGACGCTCATACACCTCGCCTGACACGGCCGGCACCGGCACACAGCAGAAGAGATACCGCGCCTCCTCCCTCGCGGGGGAGGCTTCTACGTTTCATCAGTCCGCCTTAATGTCCCTCATGGGACATGCCCGCAACGAACGGCACCGGATCCGTCCCCGGCGGCCCTGCCGCAATGCGTGCGGTCCCGCGCATGCGCATATCGCGCGCCGCACGGGGCCGCACACAGCAAAAATCGGCCGCCTGCTTGTCTCTTGAGTTTATATTTCGTATATTTGCGGACTTCCGTTCCGAACGGTAAAATTCACCCGCCCGCAGCGTCGGGTAATCGAGCATCGACAATTAAAAACATACGCTCTATATGAAATTCAACGAGTACAAAGGACTCGATCTGCCCAAAACGGCAGAGGAGGTATTGGAGAAATGGAGTGCCGACGACACATTCGGCAAGAGCCTCTCCACGCGCGAGGGCCATCCGGCATTCGTATTCTACGAGGGGCCTCCCTCGGCAAACGGCATGCCGGGCATACATCATGTGCTGGCGCGGACCATCAAGGATACGATATGCCGTTACAAGACGCAGCGCGGCTTCCTCGTACACCGCAAGGCCGGCTGGGATACCCACGGCCTGCCCGTGGAGTTGGGTGTAGAGAAGAAGCTCGGCATAACCAAGGAGGATATCGGCCGCAAGATATCGATCGAGGAGTACAACCGCACATGCCGCGAGGCGGTGATGGAGTTCACCGACGCATGGCGCGACCTGACCCGCAAGATGGGTTATTGGGTCAATATGGACGACCCATATATCACCTACGACAACAAATATATCGAGACGCTGTGGTACCTGCTCAAGCAACTATACGACAAGGGTCTGTTGTACAAGGGATACACCATACAGCCCTACTCGCCCGCGGCCGGCACGGGACTCTCGACGCACGAGCTGAACCAGCCCGGGTGCTACCGCGACGTGAAGGATACCACCTGCACGGCACAGTTCGAGGTGGTGCGCGACGCCAAGAGCGAGAAGCTCTTTGATGGCGTTGACGGAAAACTGTACTTCCTCGCATGGACCACCACGCCGTGGACGCTCCCCTCGAATACGGCGCTGGCCGTAGGCCCCGCCATCGAGTACGTGCGCGTCAGGTGCCGTAACCCATACACCGACGAGCCGCAGCACATCATCATGGCCAAGGCCCTCGTCGGCAGCTATTTCACCAAGAAGATGGAGGGTACGTTCGAAGTGGAGGAGAAGAGATGGCTCGGCCCCGAGCTCGAAGGCGTACGTTACACCCAGCTCATACCGTGGGTGAAGCCTCTGGCCGAATACGGCGATGCGTTCCGTGTCATCGTGGGCGACTACGTCACCACGTCGGACGGTACGGGCATCGTGCACATAGCCCCCACGTTCGGCGCCGACGACGACCGCGTGGCCAAGGCCGCCGGCATCGCCCCGCTCTTCATGATAGACAAGGCGGGCAAGACGCAGCCCATGGTCGACCGCAAGGGACGTTTCTTCCCCGTGGAGGATCTCGACCCGCAGTTCGTCAAGGACAACGTCGACACGGCTCTCTACGGCGAGTATGCCGGCCGCTACGTCAAGAACGCCTACGACGAGACGCTCGCGCCCGACGCCCCGACGCTCGACATCGACCTGTCGGTGATGCTCAAGGCGCAGAACAAGGTCTTCAAGATCGAGAAGCATACCCACTCGTACCCCCACTGCTGGCGTACCGACAAACCCGTACTCTACTACCCGCTCGACTCGTGGTTCATACGCACCACGGCCCTGCGCGACCGCATGATAGAGCTCAACGGCACCATACACTGGAAACCCGAATCGACAGGGTCGGGCCGCTTCGGCAAGTGGCTCGAGGGGCTCGTGGACTGGAACCTGTCGCGCTCGCGCTTCTGGGGCACACCCCTGCCCATCTGGGCTACGGAGGACTATTCGGAGATAAAGTGCATCGGGTCGGTGGCCGAACTTATGCAGGAGATCGACCGAAGCATCGCCGCAGGCAACATGACCGAGAACCCGTACAAGGATTTCCGCGTGGGCGACATGTCGGCCGAGAACTACTCGACCGAGCGCATCGACCTCCACCGCCCCTATGTCGACGGCATAGTCCTCACCTCGTCGAAGGGCGAGCCGATGCGCCGCGAAAGCGACCTCATAGACGTATGGTTCGACTCGGGCGCCATGCCCTACGCACAGATACACTACCCCTTCGAGAACGAAGGCTCGTTCGGCAAGGTCTTCCCCGCCGACTTCATCGCCGAGGGCGTCGACCAGACGCGCGGCTGGTTCTTCACGCTGCACGCCATAGCTTCGATGCTCTTCGACTCGGTAGCCTTCCGCAACATCATCTCGAACGGTCTGGTCCTCGACAAGAACGGCAACAAGATGTCGAAGCGTCTGGGCAACGCCGTCGACCCCTTCGAGGTGCTCTCGACCTACGGCGCCGACGCCACACGCTGGTACATGATCTCGAACTCGCAGCCGTGGGACAACCTCAAGTTCGACCGCGAAGGCGTCGACGAGGTGCGCCGCAAGTTCTTCGGCACACTCTACAACACCTACTCGTTCTTCGCCCTCTACGCCAATGTCGACGGCTTCACGGGCAGGGAGCCCGAGATCCCCGTCGCCGAGCGCCCCGAGATAGACCGCTGGATCATCTCGCTGCTGAACACCCTCGTCAAGGACGTTACCCGCTGGATGGACGACTACGACCCGACACCCGCGGCCCGCGCCATACAGGAGTTCGTGGGCGAGAACCTCTCGAACTGGTACGTGCGCCTCAACCGCAAGCGTTTCTGGGGCGGCGGCATGAACGACGACAAACTCGCGGCATACCAGACGCTATACACCTGCCTTGAGACGGTATCGATGCTGGCGGCGCCCTTCGCCCCCTTCATCACCGACCGCATCTTCTGCGACCTGAACGCCGTGAGCGGCCGCCACGCCGAGTCGTCGGTACACCTCGCGCTCATGCCCGAAGCCGAAGAAAGGCTCATCGACACGGAACTCGAGCAGACGATGGACATCGCACAGCGCGTCTCGTCGATGGTGCTGGCCCTGCGCCGCAAGGTCAACATCAAGGTACGCCAGCCGCTGACCAAGATACTCATCCCCGTACTCGACACCGCGACGGCACGCCACATCGAGGCGGTGAAGGGCCTTATCGCCGGCGAGGTGAACGTCAAGCAGATTGAACTGTTGAGCGACACCACAGGCGTGATAACCAAGCGCATAAAGCCCAACTTCAAGACCCTCGGCCCGAAATACGGCAAATACATGAAGCAGATAGCCGCCATGACGGCCACCTTCACTCAGGAACAGATAGCCGCAATCGAGACCGCAGACGAGACCCTGCTCGACATGGGTGCGGAGAAGATCGCCGTGACGCCCGCCGACTTCGAGATCACCTCGGAGGATATGCCGGGCTGGCTCGTGACAACCGAAGGCAAGCTCACCGTGGCGCTCGACATAACCGTCACCGAGGAGCTGCGCCGCGAGGGCGTGGCACGCGAGTTGATAAACCGCATACAGAACATACGCAAGGATTCGGGATTCGAAGTGACGGACAAGATCCGCGTCCAGATCGAATCTAAGCCCGAAGTCGAGGGCGCCATCGCCGACTTTGCCGACTACATAGCCTCGCAGACGCTCGCCGTGGAGGTAGCGGGTGCGGCCGAACCGCAGGGAGCCTTCGTCGCCGACACCGACGTCAACGACCAGCCGCTGCGCATAGCCGTCACGCGCGTGCAGGGGGCATAACACTGCTTTTAACATGAAAGATTTGGCCGTTTACGAAAAATAAGCTATCTTTACGTAACAACCTTTAACTATTTTTACAACTATGGCAGAGGAGAGAGTAAGATATGGTGACGCCGATCTGGCCGAGTTCAAGCAGATAATACTCAAGAAACTCGAACAGGCACGCGCAGACTACGAACTGCTGCGCTCCACCATAACCCATTCGGGCGACAACGACACTGAAGACACCTCGCCCACGTTCAAGGTACTCGAGGAAGGAGCCACGACCCTCTCGAAGGAGGAGAGCGGCCGTCTGGCAGCCCACCAGCTGAAGTTTATCCGCAATCTGGAGATGGCTCTCGTGCGCGTCGAGAACAAGACCTACGGCATCTGCAAGACTACGGGCAAACTCATACCCAAGGAACGCCTGCTGCGCGTACCCCACGCTACGGAGTGCATCGAGGCCAAGGAGAAACGCAAATAGCACTGCCGTTCCGTCGGCACCGCAAGGCAAAGCCATAGGCTCACGACGCCATCGTCCGAGCTGGGAGGGGCCGGAGAGGAACGGGAATGAGGCGCGCCGTTGCAAAACGCACCTCCGTCCATGATAACAAAGAGATGCCCGACCTGTTGCAGGCCGGGCATCTCTTTATAAATTACCGAACAGTATTCATGACAGGAGCGGCAGCGGCGGGCGGCACAAAGCCCTCCCCACCCGAACGTTTAAGCTCCGCAATGGCACAATAGAGGGCGGCACCGGCAGATACGGCCCGAGGCCGACTGCAAAAAACATCTGCCTGCCGCGGAACACCGCGGCAGGCAGATGTCCAATATGCAATCTGTCAATGGCGCTCGATAAGTTCTACGGCGATACCCTCCTCCTCGACGAATGCGATGACCATGTCGCCGCAGTCGAGCGGTTCGAGCAACACCTTCGCGCCCTCGAGTTCGCACTTCAGGCAAGGCACCTCGTATGCCACATGCGCCTGCTTCTGCACAAGCGCATGCATGGGGCTGTCAGGCTCGAAGTAGAGAAATTCTATCTTGTTGGCGCTCTTGCCATAATCCGTGACCGAGACCTTCAATGGCTCAATGTATGCCGCCTCGGCGGGCTTCGATGCCACGGGTATTCCGAAATGACTCAATGTTCTCATATTATATGATCTGTTGTTCGGGTTCGACATTCTACAACTTAGCACGGGGGTTGGTGAAGCGCAGCCCCGCATTGTCGTGATAGGTACCATACTCGGTGACTATGGCGCCGTTCTCGCCTGCCATGAGGAAGTGGCGTGATTCGATCTGCTTCAGGGCGCTGATGTCGCCCACTTGCATCACGTGGAAGTTGCTTACGGTTATATAGTCGCGCTGGCTCTCGGGCAGTTCGGGCGGGCACGGGGTAGGATCGCCTATGCCGAAGTTATAGACGCTGCCCGAACGCACCTGCCAGCTTTCGTGCTTGGCTGGATAGCCGGGCGATGCGACATGGTAGTGCTCGACGATCATCTGCGACGGGAGCAGGTATATCTCATGGCCGAAATACCGGTACTCGGGATTATTGATCCAGAAGACGCCGCCCATACCCACATGCTCGAAGTCGCCCAGACCGAAGTCCGCAACCCAGAAGTTCTGCTCCAGAAACGGGGTGAAGGGGACGCCGTAATGGTCGAACATATCAAGAAACGCCTGCTTGGCAACAGCTTCGTCGAAGACACCGTCGCGATAGAAATCGGCGTTAGTGTACTTTTTTGTGTAAGGTTTAAGGTCTTTCATACTTACGGTTATTTTCGTTTTTAAGGTTTTAGACACGGCTACACGCCGACGCCGTACCCCGCACGGCACTTGTCCGGCGCATACTTTTTCAAAATTAACTCTTATTTTCGACATCTGCAACCTCCGGAAGCGGATTTTTCCGGCACGGCGAAAAATCGGAATACCGCGACGAATCATGGAATTATTTGCATATCTTTGTTCTGATTTAATTTCACGACCGCAATGCAGCACAAAAGACTCATCTTCGTAACCAACGACGACGGATACGCCTCGGCGGGTTTCGCCGCGGCAGTGGAGGTGGCGCGCGGGATGGGCGACGTGATAGCCGTAGCACCGCTCACGCCGCAAAGCGGCCGCAGCCAAGCCATAACCCTTACCGAGACGCTCATGCTCGAAAAGATGCGGAGCGAGGAAGGCCTCGAAATATATACCCTTACCGGAACCCCCACCGACTGCGTCAAGGTCGCCTTTGACCACATGCTGAAGGGACGCCGCGTCGACATGGTCGTGTCGGGCATAAACCACGGCTCCAACTCAGCGATCAACGTACTATACTCGGGGACAATGGGAGCCGCCATCGAGGGCAGTTTCTACGGCATACCCTCCATAGGGCTCTCGCTCACGGACCACAGCCCCGAAGCCGACTTCTCCGCCGCAAAGGACATCTCGCGCCGCATCATCGCCGCGGTCTTCGACGCGGCACCGTCGCTCGACACCCCCTTCTGCCTTAATGTCAACATACCCGCGCTGCCGCATGAGCACATTCGCGGGATAAGGCTCTGCCGCCAATGCCGCGGAATATGGCGCGAGGAGTTCCGCCCTACCGCCGCCCCCGACGGCCGCATCAGCTTTGCCATGTCGGGTGCATACACGAACTATGAGCCCGACGCAGAGGACACCGACGAGTGGGCCTTGGCAAACGGATACGTATCGGTGGTGCCCATACAGGTCGACATGACATCCTACGGCCACCGCCCCGCTTTGGAGAGGATTTTGAAACATTGCGCCGAAGCGTGACGACCGCAGCCGGCACACGTATTGTTTAACCCATAACGACTTCAGCCTATGATCCGCGTATTGCTATATCTGGCAATCATCGTACAGCTCATCGCCCTGTACTTCGCCATACGTCTGGTGCGTGTCACCAAATACAACGCCATCTGGATACTCTTCATCATCGGCTTTCTGGTGCTTGGGGCACAGAGAATCGTCCAACTGTGGATGAACTACGGCCACCCGATGCCCGTACTGACCATGACGTGGTTCGACATCGTCGTCTCACTGTGCGTCTCCGTGGGCATCGTGCTGCTTGACAAGCTTTTCATATACATCGACCGCCTGAACCACCACCGCCAGTTGGTCGACAGACGCATCCTCACCGCCGTACTGCGCACCGAGGAGAAGACGCGCGCCTACTTCTCGAAGGAGCTGCACGACGGCCTCGGCCCCTTGCTCTCGTCGGCGAAGGTATCGCTCTCGGCGCTGTCGCACAGCGACATGACAGCCGAACAGCGCGACATATTCAACAACACGCTCTATGTCGTGGACGAGGCCCTGCGCTCGCTGCGCGAAATATCGAACAACCTCTCGCCGCACGCCCTCACGGACTTCGGCCTCGCACGCGGCATACAGATCTTCGTCGACAAGGCCGCCGCCCTGCACAAGGTCAAAATATCGTTTGCCACGAACCTGCGCGGCGAACGCTACGACTCCGACATCGAAGTCATCATGTACCGCGTGGTGTGCGAACTGATAACCAATTCGCTCAAGCACTCGGGATGCAGCGAGATACGCCTCTCGCTCTCCGTGGCGGGCGACACGCTCGAAATGCAATACTCCGACAACGGCCGCGGCTTCGACCCGCAGGCGATGATGGATTGCGGCATGGGGCTCTCGAACATCAACTCGCGCGTCAGCTCCCTGAACGGCGAATTCGACATACGGTCGTCGAAGGGCCGCGGCATGTGTGCCTCCGTCAAGGTGAACGTACGCGGTGCCGAGCGGCTCTCGCCGCGCCCTGCCGCCATCGAAACGCCGCGCCCCGTACGCGAAAAACGACGCGAAAAATGATACGCATAGCCCTTGTAGACGATCACCCGCTCTTCCGCCACGGGCTGAAGATGCTGCTGGCGATGTGCCCCGACTTCGAGGTCGTGGCCGACGCCGCCAGCGGCGAGGAGTTTCTCGGACTGCTCGCCACGGCACATCCCGACGTGGTATTCATGGACTACTCCATGCCCGGCATGAACGGGGCACAAACAACGGCAAGGGCCTTGGCTCTGTATCCCGACATGAAGGTCATTACGCTGTCGATGTTCGGCGATGCCGTCTACTACTCGGAGATGGTGGACAGTGGCGCCAAAGGCTTCATGCTGAAGGATTCGGGATTCGACGAGGTGGTAGAGGCCGTAGAGACTGTGTATGGCGGGGGCAGCTACTTCAGCGCCTCGCTGCTCGCCTCCCTGTCGCAGTCGATACGCTCCGTACCGGACACTGCGGCAAATACGGAGAGCCGGCAGCCACGGCCGCAGACGATTGCCGACCACGACCAGCTGTCGGAGCGCGAGATAGAGATTCTGGTCGGGATATGCCAAGGGCTGTCGACACAGGAGATAGCCGACAAGTTGTTCATATCGAAACGCACGGTCGACAAGCACCGCGCCAACATACTCGAGAAAAGCGGCTGCAAGAATACGGCGAGCCTTGTGGTCTACGCCATAAAGAACCATCTGGTACAGGTGTGAGGCCCGCCGCCGCACGAACATGGCCGGTTACGCAGCCCTATTCACGGCACAAGGCAACCATGCGGGTCCGCATATCGCAGACACTACGCCTGCGGACGGCGGCGCAGCCGCGGGAACATCTTTTTGAAACGCACCAGATGGCTCGTAACGCTTCCGCCGGCCACCAAAGCCGATACGGCAGCAATGATCATGATTATGCCGACCACCAGACGCGGCGTCAGCGACTCCCCGAAAACCGTCACGCCGAAGAATACCGCCGTGAGAGGCTCAAGCGCCCCGAGAACCGCCGTGGGGGTGGAGCCTATATACTGAATGGCCTGCGTGGTGCACAGGAAAGAGATGGCCGTGGGAAAGAGTGCCAGCGCCAGCACATTGCCCCACATGTACCACACCGACGGCAACACCAGCGTGCGGCAAAAGTCGGTACATACGACGAATATCGATATTCCGGACACGAGCGCATAGAATGTCAGCTTGAGTGTGGCTATGCCCTTGAGGCGGGGGCGGTTCACCCCGACTATATACAAGGCGTAGGATAACGACGAAACCATCACCCACGCCACGCCCGTGGTATCGAGCGTCGCGCCGTCCGACCCCCGATACAGCAGCGCTATACCCACCAGCGCCACGAGGATGCACGACGCCGTAAGGGCCGTAATGCGTTCATGGAAAAATATGACCATGATCATGGCCACCATGATGGGATAGACGAACAACAAGGTCGAAGCGATACCCGCCTCCATATAATTATAGCTAAGGAACAGCGAAAGAGACGACAACGACAGCAGCAGCCCCATGACAACCATAGGCACGATGTCGCGTCGTGCGAGGGCGAAACTGCGGCCGCGGGCCTTGAGCATGATCCCGAGGATCGGGATGGCGAACAGGTAACGGAAAAACAGCACCGAATAGGGATCCATGCCGTCCTTGTAGAGCGGCAGTGCAAACAGCGGGTTCATACCATACGCGGCAGCGGCCAAAGCGCCCAAAGCATAGCCCTTGACTTTTACGTTCATACAGATTCTTTTTTCGTCGTTTCGGCATGCCGCCGAAGCGGCGCCTTACGGGCGACAAAGATACAAATAAAGTGCTGACAATATTTAGGCACAACGCGAAATGAGGTCCAACCCTGCTGTTCGCGCCTCTTCCGGCCCGCACCAATCGGCATCGGGCGAAATAGAGGCCGGAATCCCTTGCGGGATTCCGGCCTCGGAACAGTGCGATGCACTACTTCGTGATTCGCTTCTCCTTGATACGAGCCTTCTTGCCGGTAAGCTGACGCAGGTAGTAGATACGCGCACGGCGCACTACACCGATCTTGTTCACCTCAATCTTGTCGATGTGGGGAGAGTAGAGCGGGAAGATACGCTCGACGCCCACGCCGTTAGAGATCTTACGGATGGTGAACATCTTGGTCTTGCCCGATCCCTTGATCTGGATTACCACGCCGCGGAAACTCTGGAGGCGCTCCTTGTTACCCTCCACGATGCGGTAAGTTACGGTGATCGTGTCTCCGGCCTTGAACGACGGTATGTCTGCATCCGTCTTGGGCCACATCTGCTCGTTCACGAGCCTGATGATTGCATCCTTGTTCATTGTTGCAACAAAATTTGAAATTTACCGCTCAACATTATCGCTGCACACCGTCTACCATACGCGCCCATTGGCCCGTAATCCCGCGACCTGCGGCTGCAAGAATACCCGAGCCGCGCGCCATGACCTTATGCCCTATATAAGAGGTTGATACGGGAGTGCAAATATAAGCAAAAAAAACACTATTTCCGCCTTTTGCGGCAAAAATTATCGCCCGCAATGTCCAAACATGGCCATAACGTATTAATTTTGCGGTCGGAACCATCCCTTACATTATGTCCAAACTCGTTTCACGGGCAACACTCCGCCCGCTGGATTATATCCTCATCGTGGGCCCCATAGTCACGGCTTCGGCCTACAGCCTGCTCTCGGGCTCGTTCGACATCCTCGGGTTCATCATCCTCGTATCGGGAGTCATGGGCGTGGTGCTCAGCGCCAAACGCAGCATCCTGAACTTCCTCTTCGGGATGATAAACGTGGGGCTTTATGCCTTCGTGGCATACAAGTCGCAATACTACGGCAGCGCCGCCCTACATGCCCTATACTATCTGCCCATGCAGTTCGTCGGCATCTACGCCTGGCGTCGGCGCCCGCAGACCGACGACGAATCGCGCGTACGCGCGCGCAGCATGTCTCCCCGTCAGGCCGGCATGTGGTGCGCCGTCATTGCAGCCGGCACGGCTCTGCTCACATTCATCCTGGCCCGCTGCACCGGGGACTCGCAACCGCTGAAGGATGCCGCCATCACCGTCATCGCCATCGTGGCGCAATACCTCATGACATGCGCATACTGGGAACAGTGGATACTGTGGCTGGCGATAAACCTGTTGAGCATGGCCCTGTGGGGCGTTGGCACGATGCAGGGAGAACCGCATGCAGAACTTATGCTGGTGAAATATCTGTTCTATACGATAAATGCAGTAAACGGGACAATCCAATGGTACAGGTTCGCCGCCGCCCAAAATAGCGCCATGACAACACCGCCGGCAAGTGAACGGTAACAGGCCGCTAATGCAAAAACATCACCGCGGTATTTGCCGCCGCCAGCAGCAACGCAAGGCGATACAGCGTCTCGGTGAACCCCACACCCATGCGCACGAACATCAGCGGCATCAGCATAGCGGCGGGAATGGCCGCCAAGACGAAAACCGTAGACGTACAGCTTGGCACGAAGAACATGCCGGCACAGGCGATCAACAGCAGGGCGTTGAAACGCATCGCTGCACGCGCCTTGACCTTGAGCGAGTAGCGGTCGGACACCACCAGCGAGGCGGAACATACCGCCATCACGATGAAGACGCCGATGAGCAATATTCCGGCAGGGTTTGTCGAGGCGAAGAAATCGAACCCGCTCGGGGTCATGAAAGCATCGTAAAGCGAGTGCACGGGGTCAAGGAATACCCCGCCGCGGCACCATTCCAAATAGCAACAGGCAACAACAGGCAGCAACAGGCTCGCCACGGCCACCGTCCAATCGCGCCATGACGGGCGCACCACCAACACCAGCAACGGCACCACAGCGTACGCCATCACCGCCGCGGGAGCGAAGAGCAGCGGCAACAACCCGATCCACAGCATCGACAGGGAGAGATCGCCGTAACTGCCGCTGCGCATGATGCACCGATGAAGGTATTTCATCGACAGCAGGCCGCACAACGCCGCTGCCGACGTAACCAAATAGTCGCGGCTGACCAATACTCCCGCCGCCACAAGCCCGAACAACGGTATGGCCATAAGCGTATAGGCCGGATAGAGCGAATATTTGACGCCGTAACGGCCCGCATTCACTCCGGCGGCGAAGACCACCATGGCCCAAATCACGACCGCCAGTATCGGCATATCAAGCTGCGACCGCTGCAGCATCCCGCCCAGCGGGGTGGCGACATTGGCCACGGCCTCCCCCTGCACAGGTGCCACCTGAGAGCGCACCGCAGCAATGGCGGTTATCGCCATCAGGGTGACGACAACATCCATCAACCGGTGCCTTACAACTCTCTTCGCTGCCATCTTTTCATGGAAATAACGGCAGGCTCACGGCCCGCCATGCGGCAAAATTACGAAAAATGCCGCGACGAACGGAATTTATTGCTAACTTTGTTCACCATGCTTGAAAACTGCTACCGTAAGGGCCTCATCGAGGCAGGATGTGACGAGGCGGGGCGCGGATGCCTTGCCGGCAGCGTCTTCGCCGCCGCGGTAATCCTGCCGCCCGATTTTCACCATCCGCTGCTCAACGACTCGAAGCGGATGACCGCCCGCAACCGCGATATCCTGCGCGGCATCATCGAACGCGAAGCCGTCGCATGGGCCGTGGCCGAGATCCCCGCCGCACGCATCGACGAAATAAACATACTAAACGCCTCGTTCGAGGGAATGAATACGGCAATAACCCAATTGGAGACGCCGCCGCAATTTATCGCCGTCGACGGCAACCGCTTCCGTACGCACCTCACCCTGCCGTACGCCTGCATCGTCAAGGGCGACGGCAAATATGCCGACATAGCCGCCGCATCGGTGCTGGCGAAGACCCACCGCGACGAATACATGATGCGCCTGCACGCAGAGTACCCCCACTACGGCTGGAACCGAAACAAGGGTTATCCCACACGAGAACACCGGCTTGCAATACGCCGCTACGGACTAACGCCCTACCACCGCCTGAGTTTCAACCACGGCACCGACCAGCCCGAACTCTTCTGATCAGGTCGTTCCGCCCGCAACACCCCATCGGTGGCACTCTCCGTCTCCGCACGCCATCCCGCATGGCAATACTAATGCGCCGTCGGATATTTACGCCCGCCGCACATCGGAACCGTAGCAAGATTGGGTATTTATACTAACCGTTCTCTCGGTTTGAACAGCTATTTTTGCTTTCGGAAACAATACAGC
The DNA here is from genome assembly GCA_944320685.1 of uncultured Alistipes sp. Taxonomy (GTDB): domain Bacteria; phylum Bacteroidota; class Bacteroidia; order Bacteroidales; family Rikenellaceae; genus Alistipes. The sequence continues at coordinate 1,413 of CALUIK010000004.1, read as the reverse complement.
CCAAACGATGAAAGAGACGACACTCGAAAACGTCCTGCAGGAACCCTCGCTCGACGCGCAGGGATACGACGGGATATTCACAGCACTGATGGAGATAGTACGCGGCAGGGTGATTGACGACGCGCTCGGCGATGATATAGAGAGATACATACTCCGGTATCTGGCCGAGAACCCGCCGCACGCATTCGACACATTCTCCGACAAGTCATACCTGCGCAACTACATCGGACGAGACACCGCTACGGGATGGGAGGCGATAATGATGAGCTGGCGCGAAGGGAACACTACCTCGATTCACGCACACCCGCAGTTCGCGGGCTATCACTTCGCCGACGGTCGATTCCGCGTGGAGATATTCGAACCTGCAGGCAACGATAACGCCCGACGCATAAGGGATCTGACGGTAACGGCTCCGTGCGCCTTCCACGCCATAGGAAAAGCAGGCGCGTTCGACAACCACATCCACCGTATCACATGTCTCGGCCCCACGGGACACAGCCTGCATGTCTACTCCGACGACGCTAAGAAAGGGAAGGTATACACGGAAATGGCGTGACAAGCGTCTCCATACATGAAAACCCGGCCTGCAATCACACATGACCGGGTTTCCATTTTCAACGTCCAACCATCCTATCACTTCCTCAGTGCCAATGGTGCAGCGCATACCTATATATTATATGCAGCAAACCGGCATCCACGCATACCTGCATCCTAACGCCGTCTCGAAGCACCCGCGCCCCACATCATCCATACGTCACCGTCCACGAGCCAACCGCACCCGACGTTACCCCACCCATCCCCTCCTCACATCGCTTCAGCAACGGGCAAAAAATAAGGTCAGACATCGCTGTCTGACCTTGAAGAGGCGGCTACCTACTCTCCCACCTAAACAGGCAGTACCATCGGCGTGAGTGAGCTTAACTTCTCTGTTCGGAATGGGAAGAGGTGGAACCTCACTGCTATAACCACCTAAATGAACTTGGCGTTTCGTTTATCGAAACCGTGCGATGCGCCTCTCCGGCTTATATCCGTCGCACTCGGTAGGACTTGACACACATCGGAAATGAGATAACTGTTTCAAGAAAGCCTTTCGGGTAATTAGTACTGCTCGACTTTGACATTGCTGTCTTTACATCTGCAGCCTATCAACGTAGTAGTCTCCTACGCCCCTCAAGGGAAAACTTATCTTGGGGATGGCTTCGCGCTTAGATGCTTTCAGCGCTTATCCAAACCGAACGCGGCTACTCGGCAGTACACTTGGCAGCATAACCGATACACCGGAGGTTCGTCCAACTCGGTCCTCTCGTACTAAAGTCAGACCCCCGCAATTTTCCTGCGCCCGCAACAGATAGAGACCGAACTGTCTCACGACGTTCTGAACCCAGCTCGCGTGCCACTTTAATCGGCGAACAG
>CALUIK010000003.1 GCA_944320685.1 uncultured Alistipes sp. | reverse complement strand
GAAGCAAATGACCAGAATTATACAATTCTGGTCATTTACTCTAATGCTTCACCAACCACTTTTGGCATCATTACCATACGAAACGGGTTCGGCTTTGCAGCCGAACCCGTTTCCCATTATTCATGAACCCCCATGTGCGGGCGTTATCTTACACGTATACGCTGGCCTATGCTCAATCGGTCGGGATTCTTGAGGCCGTTGAGTTGACACAGCCTGCTTACAGTCGTATGGTAGTTGATGGCGATGCGGCCCATCGTGTCGCCTTTTTTTACAATATGGTACTGCACGGCAGCGGCCTGCGCGGCTATCTTCCTGTCCTCTTCCTCGCTCTTGATCTCCTCGTCGAAGTCCTGCGTAAATTTAGAATATATGCTGAAATAGCTCTTCTTCAGCAGGAAAGTCTCGCGGCGAAGCGTACCCGTAGTGAAGTCTATGAGGCGTTCGGGGTCGAACGACTGCCCCTTGTACCGCGTCTCGAAATGCAGGTGCGGCCCCGTACTGCGGCCCGTACTGCCGCCGTAACCTATCACCTGTCCCGCCGTGACCCATTCGTTGGGTTTCACGAGACGCTCCGACAGGTGGCCGTAGTATGTCTCCAGCCCGTTGTCGTGACGTATGATTACAAGGTTGCCGTAGCCTCCGTTCTGGTACTGCGATATGCGCACACGGCCGTCGAAGACGGCATAGACGGGATCGCCGACCTCAAGGTCTATATCGGTGCCCTGATGGCTTCGACGTCGGCGGACACCGTACTTCGAATTGATCTTGCCGACATGGGGATAGTGGTAACTCTTGAGCGAGTCGACCAGGTCAATCACCACCGACACTGGCATATCCTTCAACTCGATGCCGTATGCCTGCAGCTTGATCGTATCCCAGTCCGATGTGAATACCGTATCGTCGTCGGCCGATATGCTGCGGTTGCGGACATAACGCCACGTATTGTCGTTAAAAAGCACTATGTTGACACCTTCATTGGACGAAGGGATGGTATCGACGACTATCACCTCGTCGTCGATGGTCCTGCCCGACTCGAGGGGTACTCGGCGTATGACTACGACGTCCGACGTATCGCGTTTCAAACTGTCGGCCGCCTCCCGCACCGTATCCATACGCATCGAGTCGCCTTCTGCCGTGGCCGCCTCCTGCGCCGATACGCCGGCCACGGCGCACAACAGACTCGCTAACGATATTATTTCTCTTTTCATTTGAGGGCTTTCGTTTTATGTTTCAAACTTCTATCTCTTGCCTTCCCCGCGGAGCAGATCCTCGGCACACTCCAGCGCCTTGTAGAACTCCTCGCCAAAACGCCTTACGATAGGCTCGCGCAGGGCCCTGTATACTGGGACACCCGCACGTCGGCCGCACTTTACGGCCGGAGAACATATGTGCCAGCGATGGAAGTTGAGTCCGTACGCACCGTTCGAAAAACGGACCACTCGTATGGGATAGAGGTGGCACGACACGGGTTTGACGAAACCGCAGCGCCCCTCGCGGCAGGCCCGCTCAATGGCACACAGCGTCACACCGTTCTCCTCAACCGCATACGCGCACTCCGCCCCGTCTACGAGAGGCGTGGTCAAGTCGCCGTCATCGTCCAGAACGGCATATCCCTGTTCCTGCACGGCACGGCGGCCCGCCTCGGTCATATACGGGGCATAGTTCGGGTATTCCTTTTCGAGTTCCGCCGCCTCCCCCTCCTCAAGCGGGGCCCCCGCATCGCCTTCGACACAGCAGGCACCCTTGCAACGTTTCAGGTCGCAAAGGAATGGTTCGAGCAGTATGTCGTCGCTCACTATCTTGTCATCGATCTCTATCATCGTCCAACTCGATCAGGGGTTGTATACATCCTTGTATCTGAATTGCAATATCTCCTCGGCCATGTCGATATACTGCCGCGCCTCGCAGTTCTCGGGCGCAAGCTGTTCCGCGCGGCGGAAATCGTTGATGGCGGCGCCCCACTCGTTGCGGCGGAAGTAGCACTTGCCGCGTTCGATATGAAGCTGCGCATCATCGGGATTTTGCGACAAGGCTGCCGTAAGCCCCGCGATCTTCGCCGCGGCGCTCCACAAACCGTGCTCACGGATGTACTGCAGCACCTCACCGTCGACCATCGACGAGACATCCTCGCCTATCTCCAACGCATCGCGTATGCGTGTCGACGAATATCCGTACTGCGGGGCATCCTCCAGCACGGTCGTACGCGGCGTGGAAAAGCGCACGGGCACGTCGGGACGCGGGTATACCAACAGGTCATAGCCGGCGATGATCTCGTCGGCATCGCGCCACATAGGCAGCTGGTTTATCAAGTCGCTCCCCATGAGTATCGAAAAGGACATCTCCGCCCCGTAGTTCCGGATAAGGTGGCGCAGCGTGTTGACCGTATACGAAGGCTTGTCAAGCAAAAACTCTATCACCGACGGATGTATGCGGTCGGGGTAGCGCGAGTTGCGGCATGCCCGTTCGACCATCTCCAGACGATCCATCTCGGGAGCCTGCATCCACGCGGCCTTAAATGGGTTCTGCGGCGAGACTATCATCGCCACCTCGTCACCCAGCCCTCGCTCCATGACATGTTCGGCCATGGCCATATGACCATTGTGAACGGGGTTGAACGACCCGAAATAGAGTATCATCCGCCGCTTCGCCATCGGTCTCAACGCTGTGAGGCGAGGAATCCGCCTATGATACGTTCGGTTTCGGCGACAGCCGTATCGAGGTCGTCGTTCACGACTATATGGTCGAATTCGCCAGCCTTCGACAACTCGAACTCCGCTTTCGCCACACGTTTGTCGATGGTCTCCGCAGAGTCGGTGCCGCGGCCCTCGAGACGGCGGCGCAGCTCCTCGACCGAAGGCGGCATTATGAATATAGAGCAGGCGTTTTCGCCGAAAATACGTTTCAGGTTTATGCCTCCCATCACGTCGACATCGAACACGATGACGTTGCCCTTGGCCCAGATACGCTCCATCTCGCTGCGCAACGTACCGTAGCAGGCACCGCCATACACCTCCTCCCACTCGACGAAATCGCCTGCCTCAACGTGCCGTGCGAACTCCTCCTGCGTAAGGAAAAAATAATCGATACCGTCGCGTTCCGTGCCGCGAGGCTTGCGCGATGTGGCCGAGATCGAAAACTCGAACCGCGGGAATACCGCCAGCAGGCGCTTCACTATCGTGGTCTTGCCCGAACCGCTCGGCGCCGAGAATATTATGAGCTTGCCTTCGTTTGCCATCGTTTAGAGTATGTTCAATACCTGTTCCTTGATCTTCTCCAGTTCGTCCTTCATCTTGACGACGAGTATCTGCATCTCCGACTGGTTGGCCTTCGAGCCGAGAGTGTTGATTTCGCGTCCCATCTCCTGCGCGATGAAGCCCAGCTTGCGGCCCGCCTCGGCCTCGGTGTCGGCCACTTCGCGGAAATAGCGGCAATGGTTCGCAAGTCGCACCTTCTCCTCGGTGATGTCGAGTTTCTCGATATAGAATATCATCTCCTGCTCCAGACGGTTGGTGTCGACATCGACCTGCAACTGCGCGAGATTCTCGCGTATGCGGGTGCGGATAGTATCGGCGCGCGCCGCCTCGTAAGGCTCGGCTTCGCGTTTGTATTCCTCGATCTTGTCGACGCGGCGCAGCAGGTCGGCGATAAGCGTCGCCCCCTCCTGCTGACGGAAGGCATCGAGGTGCTCGATGGCCTCCCCCACGGCACGCATCACGGCGTCGCTCTCTTCTTGCGAAAGAGTCTCCGCTTCGGCCGACACCACGTCGGGCAGACGAAGTACCGCGGGAACGACAGCGTCGTAGTCGGCCGCTATGCCCGAAAAGTTCAAGGCATCGACAATCTGCCGCACATATTCACGGAAGATTTCGCGGTTAATGACAGCCGATGTGTGAGGCACAGTGCTCTCAACCGTAACCGTCAGATCGATCTTACCGCGGCGCAAGGCGGCACTCGCAGCCGAGCGCACGGCATACTCCAGCGAGCGGTATAGCATCGGCAGCTTGACATTCAGGTCGAACTGTTTGGAGTTGAGCGACCGGACCTCGGCCGTTATCTTTTTCGTCGGCAGCGACACCTCGCTCTTGCCGAATCCCGTCATGGATTTTACCATATATGAAGGATTTAAACTGTTGATTCGTAAAGGAAAATTCGAGCATGCCACCATGCGTGCGGCAGATCTCGGAAAAATCCCGACAAAGATAATCATCGACGCCCGTTAAAACAAATTTCGAAAAGACAAAAGTTCGGATCCGTCCTTGGGAAACGGAGCCGCCGCCACTTGCGAACGGCAAAGGCTGCAGTGATCGGCAATCAGGCCTCACCCACGGCGCCGCCCTACGCTCCGTAACCTCGCGATGGATAACAATTTATAGCCAGAGGCCATTCCCCATGCGGCCATACGGTCCTGAAACCGCTTCAGAAGTCGATCTTATGCATATAATCGGCGAATATGTTAAAATATGTAACCGGTGAAAATTGTTTCGGTTTGTCATGTGTTTGCGGCAATAGGACGTCATTTTGTTATTAAAAAATATTAATAACTAAATATTTTACATGATTTTTGTTAAAAAAGACTATAAATCGAGCAAAAAAATATGTGTTATTATTTTGATTAATCATATTTTTCAAGTTACTTTGTAAGGCGAAGCAAAGTAATAACCATATAAAACCATCGACAATATGAAGAAGTACAATTTCAATGCGGGACCATCCATCCTTCCCGATGCTGCACTCGAAGCTGCGGCCAAAGCCATAATCGATTTCGACGGCACGGGACTGTCGCTGCTCTCGATATCGCACCGTACAAAGGAGTTCGAGGGCGTGCTGGAGGAGGCCAAGAGCCTGTTCAGGGAGCTGCTCAACATCCCCGACGGATACAGCATATATTTCGTAGGCGGCGGCGCCAGCACGCAATTCTTCCATATTCCGGCCAACTTCCTAAAGACCAAGGCAGGATATGTCAACACCGGCGTATGGAGCAAGAAGGCCATAAAGGAGGCCAAGTTCTACGGCGAAGTCGAAGTGGTAGCGTCGTCGGAGGACCGCAACTTCACCTATATCCCCAAAGGTTTCGACATACCGTCGGATCTCGACTACCTATACATATGCAGTAACAACACCATCTACGGAACCGAATACAAGACCGACATCGATTCTCCCGTGCCCCTTATCGCCGACATGAGTTCCGACATCCTGAGCCACCCCGTCGACGTATCGAAGTACGCCATGATATACGGCGGCGCGCAGAAGAACCTCGCACCCGCTGGCGTCACTTTCGTCATAATCCGCAACGACATGCTCGAGCGCGTGGTGCGGCCGCTGCCCACAATGGTAAACGTCAAGACACACGTCGAGAACAACTCGATGTTCAATACGCCTCCCGTATTCCCCATCTACGTGCTGCGCGAGACGCTCAAATGGATGAAGTCCATCGGCGGCATGGAGGAGATGTACCGCCGCAATCAGGAGAAGGCCGCCCTGCTCTACGCCGAGATCGACCGCAACAGCCTTTTCCGCGGTACCGTCGAGAAGGAGGACCGTTCGCTGATGAACATATGCTTCGTCATGAGCGACGGCAACGAGGCTTTGGCGCCCGAGTTCCTCGAGTTCGCCAAGTCGAAGGGCATGGTAGGCATCAAGGGCCACCGTCTCGTGGGCGGATTCCGCGCATCGTGCTACAACGCCTGCCCCAAGGAGTCGGTCGAGGCTCTGGTGGCGTGCATGCAGGAGTTCGAGAACATGCACAAGTAACATGACACGGCGTCATGAGCGCGGGTATTCCGCGCGCATGGGCACATGCAATACCGACCATTAAAACGATAATACCATGAAAGTATTGATAGCAACCGAAAAACCCTTTGCACGCGAGGCCGTGGAGGGCATCAAGGCGATATTCGCCGAGGCGGGATACGAAACCGTCCTGCTCGAGAAGTATACCGACAAGGCACGGCTTCTGGAAGCCGTGGCCGATGTCGAGGGCCTCATCATCCGCAGCGACAAGGTCACGGCCGAGGTGCTGGCCGCAGCGCCCAAGCTGCGCATCGTCGTCCGCGCCGGCGCCGGTTACGACAACGTTGACCTGCCAGCCGCCAAGGCAAAGGGCGTGGTGGTCATGAACACCCCTGGCCAGAACTCGAATGCCGTGGCCGAATTGGCTTTGGGCATGATGGTATACATGGCGCGCAACCAGTTCACCGCAGGCACCGGCAGCGAACTTCAGGGCAAACGCATCGGGATACACGCCTACGGCAACGTAGGCCGTCTTGTCGGCCGCAAGGCAAAGGCTTTGGGCATGGAGGTGACCGCTTTCGACCCCTTCATTACCGACAATGCCATATTCGAGGCCGACGGCGTGCACAAGGCGGACAGCGTCGAGGAACTCTACGCCACGTCGGACTACCTCTCGCTGCACATCCCCGCAACGGAGCAGACAAGGCGCTCGATAGGATACAAGCTCCTCATGTCGATGCCCAAAGGGGCCACGCTGGTCAATACCGCCCGCAAGGAGGTGATCGACGAGGAGGGGTTGAAGGCCGCCCTCACCGAGCGTCCCGACCTGAAATACATCACCGACATTGCTCCCGACACGAAGGATGAACTCGCCGCCTTATTCGGCAAGCGTTTCTTCGCCACACCCAAGAAGATGGGCGCCGAGACGGCCGAGGCAAACATAAATGCGGGCCTTGCCGCCGCGCGACAGATAGTGGACTATATCGAAAACGGCAACACCCGTTTCCAAGTAAACAAATAGCGAAGCGTATGGTCAAGGTAAAACCTTTCCGCGGAATACGTCCGCCCGCAGAGTACGCGGCCGAGGTGGCGTCGCGCCCCTATGACGTTCTCAATTCGGCCGAGGCACGCGAGGAGGCCACCGAGCGTTCGCTGCTGCACATAATCAAGGCCGAGATAGACTTCGAAGGCTCGGTCGACGAACACTCTCCCGAGGTATATGACAAGGCGGTGGAGAACTTCCGTCTGTGGAAGGAGCGCGACTGGCTCCGCCAAGACGACGAGGAGCATTACTACATATACGCCCAGACGATGGAGGGGCGTACGCAATACGGTATCGCGATGTGCTGCCATTTCGAGGATTACCTCTCGGGGGCGATCAAGAAGCACGAGCTTACACGCCCCGACAAGGAGGAGGACCGCATGATACATGTCAGCAACCAGAAGGCCAACCTCGAACCCGTCTTCTTCACCTACCCCGACGACGAGCGCATAGACGCCATCGTCGGCGAGGTTGTGGCGGCATCGGCCCCCGAGTACGACTTCACGTCGGACGACGGTTTCCGCCACCGGTTCTGGGTGATACGCGACAAGGAGAAGAACCGCCGCATAACGGAATTGTTCGAGGCAATACCGGCGCTCTACGTCGCCGACGGGCACCACCGCACTGCCGCCGCGGCCCGCGTCGGGCAGGAGTGCATGAGGAACAACCCGTCACACCGCGGAGACGAGGAGTACTGCTACTTCCTTGCCGTGACGTTCCCCGCCTCGCAGTTGCGCATCATAGACTACAACCGCGTAGTGCGTGACCTTAACGGCCTCACAAAGGACGAGTTCCTCGCACGTCTCGGAGTGTCGTTCGAGATAGAAAAGAAGGGCGCAGAGATATACAAGCCCGATGCACTGCACAACTTCTCGATGTATCTCGACGGCGAATGGTACAGCCTCACGGCCAAGGAGGGCACATATGACGACGACGACCCGATAGGGGTGCTCGACGTCACGGTGCTGTCGAACCTTGTGCTCGACCGCATCCTCGGCATAAAGGACCTGCGCACATCGAAGCGTATAGACTTCGTGGGAGGCATACGCGGCCTCGGCGAGTTGAAAAACCGTGTCGACAGCGGCGAAATGAAGGTGGCATTCGCGCTCTACCCAGTTTCCATGAAACAACTCATAGACATAGCCGACACGGGCAACATAATGCCGCCGAAGACTACGTGGTTCGAGCCCAAGCTGCGCTCGGGAGTGGTTATACACTCCTTCGACGAAAAATAACGGGACCTGCGCCCCGCATCCCGCGCACCACGACAAAACGGAATCGGGAGACTCGAAAATGGGTCTCCCGACTCGTTTGGGGGGGGGCACTTAGCCGACCGCGCCGCGAACATTACTCCAGCAGGGAATCGATGCTCGAATACGGGAGTTCGATACGAGGCATTCCGACGGCATAGCATCCGATCTCATATGGCGTATACAGGAACGTGATGCCCGTCGACGTCACAAAGAAATTGTCGGTAGGCTTTATGTTTTCGGGATAGTACCCCATCTCGGAGAGTTTTGCGATGTCTGTATCAGCCATGCCGAGCTGCCAGCACAACAGACGCGTGAGCGCGGCGGGGAGTTTCGCCTTCTGTTCGGGCGTGAAAAAGTCGTCGAGCGTGAGCAGCTGTCCCGACTCAAGCGAGTAGTTGAGTCCCTTGACCCAGCCGATACCGTGTGCGCCGCCCGTAAACTGGTATCCCGTAATGATATACGAAAGCGTACAGTCGAAGACCTCGATGTCGGACTTGACGAGCAGTTCGTACTGTCCGTGCGAGAACTGCTGCTCGTCGCAGTTGTTCACGTCGCGGAACTGCGCAGCCGCCATGTCAAACGTCTTTTCCATCGTACGCGGCATCGTGCCTTCGATGGCGAAGAATGCTTTGCGGTTTGATTCCTCGATGGCTTTCAAGACCTTGCTTTTGTCAGCATTGGTTATGCGTATGTACGACATGTCGACCTTGAAAGGCTGTTTTGTGTCGAATTCCTGCTGGTAGCTCTCGAATGTGAATGTCGGGGCGGGCGAACGGTCACACGACGCAAGCGACATCATAACGGCAGCGGCAAGAGGGAAGATCAGGTGTATGTTTTTCATGGCTTGCAAATAAATAGTATTCGGTAACAAACTTAATGAATTTTTCTCAATATACGGTTTCCGGACGAAGAAATCGCACGGCAAAGAAAGACTTGCCTGACAATAAAGACACCTATGCCCCGACACATCGGCCGTTATCATTCTGCATTAGACTTTTATTATGCGCGGCAGATCCATGAAGGAATTAAATGCCACTGATGCGGATAACATTACAAATAAAAGTAGTATCTTTGTTGGAGTTTTTAATCGGATTGATATGGCTAAGATTAAGGGAACCCTTGAGATTGACACCGAGCGCTGCAAAGGGTGCGGCGTGTGCATAGCCTCGTGTCCGTGCGGCGTGCTGGCATTTTCGGACAATGTCAACGGCAAGGGCTATCGTTATGTAATGATGGCGCAGCCGGATTCATGTACGGGCTGCGCGTCATGCGGAATTATATGTCCCGACAGTTGTATTGTGGTATATAGGCAAAAATTCGAATAAAATATGGCAGACAAGGAGATTAAATTGATGAAAGGCAATGAGGTCATAGCCCATGCTGCCGTCCGTTGCGGCTGCGACGGTTATTTCGGATACCCCATCACGCCGCAGTCGGAGGTGATGGAGACGCTCATGGAACTAAAGCCGTGGGAGACCACCGGCATGGTGGTGCTGCAGGCCGAGTCGGAACTGGCGTCAATAAATATGGTCTACGGCGGCGCCGCAACCGGAAAGCGGGTGATGACTTCGTCGTCAAGCCCTGGCATCAGCCTCATGAGCGAGGGCATGAGTTATCTGGCGGCATGCGAGTTGCCGTGCCTGATAGTGAACTGCCAGCGCGGCGGCCCGGGGCTGGGCACGATACAGCCCTCGCAGGGTGACTACTTCCAAGCCTGCAAGGGCGGCGCTCACGGCGATTTCCACCTCATAGTGCTGGCACCGGCATCGGTGCAGGAGATGCACGATTTCGTGGAACTCGGGTTCGAACTGGCCTTCAAATACCGCAACCCCGCGATGATCCTCGCCGACGGTGCCATAGGCCAGATGATGGAGAAGGTGGTGCTCTCTCCGCAAAAACCGCGCCGTACCGACGCCGAGATAGAGGCCGAGTGCGGACCATGGGCGGCATGCGGCAAGGGCAATCGCCGCGAACGCAACATATGCACCTCGCTGGAGCTGCAGTCCGAGAAAATGGAGAAGATCAACCAGCGCCTGCAGACCAAATACGCGACCATAGAGGCTGCGGAGGCACGTTGGGAGGAGATCGAGTGCGACGACGCCGAATACGTGATCGTGGCATTCGGCTCATCGGCACGTATCTGTTCGGCGACGGTCGAGGCGGCGCGCAAGCAAGGCATCAAGGTCGGGCTTCTGCGCCCCATAACCCTCTATCCTTTCCCCGCACAGGCCGTAGCGGCGCTTGCAGGGCGCGGCGTGAAGGGATTTCTTTCGGTGGAACTCAACGCAGGGCAAATGGTCGAGGATGTAAGGCTCGCCGTTGCGGGCAAGGCCCCCGTCGAACATTACGGCCGTCAGGGAGGTATGATGTTTACACCCGACGAAGCGCTCGAGGCGTTGAAAGAGAAACTATTAAAATAACGGATCATGTCAGAGGTTGAAATAAAACGCGAAAATCTGGTATACGACAAACCGCGCCTCATCACCGACGATGTTATGCACTACTGCCCGGGCTGCAGCCACGGTACGGTGCATAAACTGGTGGCGGAGGTGATCGACGAGATGGGACTCGAGAAATCGACTATAGCCGTCTCGCCCGTCGGATGTTCGGTCTTCGCATACAAATACGTAGACGTGGACTGGGTCGAGGCGGCCCATGGCCGCGCATGCGCCGTGGCTACGGCGATAAAACGCCTCAACCCCGACCGTCTGGTCTTCACCTATCAGGGTGACGGCGATCTGGCGGCCATAGGTACGGGTGAGACGATACATGCCGCCGCCCGCGGCGAGAACATAGCCACCATATTCATAAACAACGCCATATACGGCATGACAGGCGGCCAGATGTCCCCCACCACACTTTTGGGCATGAAGACGGCGACAACCCCATATGGCCGCGACGCCGGTCTCAACGGCTTCCCGTACAAGATCGCGGAGATGCTTGTACATCTCGATGGGGCCACATACATCACCCGCCAGAGCGTGCATACGCCCGCAAACGTGCGAAAGTGCAAGAAGGCCATACGCAAGGCTTTCGAGAACTCGCTCGCAGGCAACGGATACTCGATGGTGGAGGTGGTGTCGACGTGCAGCAGCGGGTGGAAGATGTCGCCCGTGGAGGCAAACAAGTGGCTGGAGGAGAACATGCTGCCCTACTATCCTCTGGGCGATATAAAGGTTTCGGAACTTCCGCGATGAATTGAGAAGTGCAAGCAAGAGCAAACGATAATATGAAAGAGACGTTGATTATAGCCGGGTTCGGCGGACAGGGCGTGTTGTCGATGGGCAAGATCCTTGCCTATTCGGGTGTTATGCAGGATTACGAGGTTACGTGGATGCCGTCATACGGTCCGGAGATGCGGGGCGGCACGGCGAATGTTACCGTAATACTGTCGGACCGGCGCATATCGTCGCCCATAGCCAACGACTACGATTCGGCCATCATACTCAACCAGCAATCGCTGGACAAGTTCGAGAGCAAGATCAGGCCGGGCGGCATACTGATATACGATACAAACGGCATCACGCATGCACCGACCCGCACCGACATCGAAGTGTGGGCCATCGACGCGGCTGCCGAGTGCGCCCGTACGGGCCGTGCCAAGATGTTCAACACCATGATTCTGGGCGGGTATCTCAAGGTTCGGCCCATAGTGGATATGGACAACGTGATGACGGGCCTGAAAAAATCGCTTCCGGAGCGCGCATGGTCCCTGCTGCCGCAAAATGAGGAGGCCATACGCCACGGCGGCGAGATTATCCGCCGCGTGCGATAAATTCTCCGCATGTGCCGATTGCCACAGTAACGTAGCCGCATTTTAACATTTGCAGAGAGTCACGGCATATATATTTCCGTATTTTTGCCGTTGCGACGCATAGGATTGTTTTATCGGGCTCGGCCCGTAAATTTAAAGTTATGGATAAAAGATTGACGGTAGCCTTGGTGGCGCATGACAACATGAAACACGATCTTGCCGAATGGGTGGCGTGGAACTGGGAGAAACTGCTCTCGCATCGTCTGGTATGTACGGGGACCACGGGACGCATCGTTGCCGAGACGCTCATGGAGCGTCGCAGCAAGGATGCCGCGAACTCACGGTTCGACATAACAATGCTCAAGTCGGGTCCGCTGGGCGGCGACCAGCAGCTTGGCGCCATGATCGCCAACGGCGACATAGACATGCTCATATTCTTCTGGGATCCGATGTCGGCACAGCCGCACGACGTGGACGTAAAGGCCCTGCTGCGCGTAGCTACGCTCTACAACGTGCCTACGGCAATCAACCGCTCGTCAGCCGACTTTCTCATATCGTCGCCGCTGATGGCTCACGAAGAGTACACTCCCGTATTAAAAGACTATACGTCATATATCGAACGCAGCCTAAAATAAAGCGTGCGCATATTCCGGACCCATCGCCGGCCCTGCCTTAAAGCGGGGTCGGCATTTTCGTGCAGGGGCAGGTGTCAGTAAAACCCATAATTCCTGAACCGGCATCGCCTTACAAGGCGTAAAACCACGAGATTCGGTATTCAGGATAACACAACATATCCCGACGGCATGTCCGAAAACCACATTATTTTATCTATTTGTCTCCTTACACGGCTTTTCTCCATATATGCAGAAGCCCGTTAAAAGCCATTGAACACCTCATGAAACCTTTGGCCGGCATGTGCGCCGCGGCCAAGAGGAGAGGGGGCGGGAAAGTGGCGGCAGAGACCCTGTGTTCGGAATTAATGGATTCCTTCCGCAACGGCACGATTTGCTTCCGCATATATTTTTTTTATATTTGTGGCTAAAATTGTCCCATCGTATGAAAAACAACCAAAGTACAGCCGACGCTTTGGCCGCCGCCACTGATACCGCTGCCATGGAGATCGGCATCGGCATACTCGACCGCCTGCCGCAAATGTTCACGGATGTTTTTCCACAAAAAAGAGCTTTGGTCGTCGCCGACGACAATACTTGGCGAGCCGCTGGCAGTGCCGTGTACGGACATCTCGCGGCCGCCGGCATAAGGTGCGACGAACCGTTCATATTTACCGATGCCGCCCTGCACGCCGATTGGCGTTATGTCAAGATGCTCGACGCACGCCTTGCCGCCACTGACGCCATCCCGGTCGCCGTCGGTGCCGGCACTATAAACGACCTGTGCAAACTGTCCGCCTACCATAACGGCAGACAATACATGTGTGCGGCTACGGCCGCTTCGGTCGACGGATACTCCTCTTTCGGGGCGTCGATAACATACAAGGGTATGAAGCAGACCTTCACCTGCCCCGCCCCCCGCGCCATCGTCGCCGACGTGGGTGTCATGGCCGCGGCCCCTGCCCCCATGACCGCCGCGGGATATGCCGACCTCGCCGCCAAAATACCCGCAGGGGCCGAATGGCTTATAGCCGATTTTATAGGTGTAGAACCCATACATGATGTCGCGTGGCATATCGTACAGGACGGACTGAAGCAGGCGCTCGCCGACCCCGAAGGTGTCGCGGCGCTGCGCCCCGAGGCCATAGAGCCGCTCGTCGAGGGTTTGATGCTCAGCGGCTTCGCCATGCAGGCCGCACGTTCGAGCCGTCCGGCATCGTGTACCGACCATCTCTTCAGCCATCTGTGGAACATGCGCAACCATACGTACAACGGTGTTACCCCGTCGCACGGGTTTCAAGTGAGTGTCGGTACACTCTTCATGTGCGCCATGTTCGACCGTATGTACCTTACCGACTTCACGAGGCTCGATGTCGACCGCTGCACCGCCGCATGGAAAAGTGCCGGCGAGGTGCGGCGCGGGGCCGAAGAGCTGTTCCGCGGCGAGCCATTCGCCGAAGCGGCCGTGAACGAGGTTATGGCCAAATACAGCGACCGCGACGAAGTCCGCAGGCAGTTGAAGTGCGTAAAGGATAATTGGCCCGACCTGAAGGCGCGCCTGCAGGCGCAATGCTACACCTTCGATGAGATGTACCGCATGCTGCGTACCGTAGGGGCGCCGGTCCGGCCCGAAGATATTGGGATTCCACGCCTGCAGATGAAAGCCGACATACACCGTGTACGTCAGATACGGCGCCGCTATGGACTGCCCGACCTCGGACTGCGTGCAGGAATGCTCGACACATGGATCGACGGCATATTCGGCCGCGGCGGCGTATGGGAGATAGGGCGGCAGACGGCATAGCGCATATACCATACTAATTTACAGATATATACGATTTAAACACTGACGCATGAGAAAGATCCTGTTACTGCTGTTCGTGTCGATGACCGTATCGCTGCGCGCCGCGGGCGCGGAACCCGAAACCGAACAGTTCGTACCCTGCTACAAGTACCGCGTCTACCTCAAGGACAAGGGGCGCCGTACTGCCCCGCTTCTGAAGCATCCCGAGCGTTATCTTTCGTCACGGTCGATCGAACGGCGCGAAAGGCAGGGGCTCGCCATCGACTACACCGACCTGCCCGTATACGGAAAATACATACGCAAGGTGGCCGCGACGGGTGTCGAGGTATTGCTCCGCAGCCGCTGGAACAACACGCTTGTGGTGCAGTGCGAGGACACCACGCTGATGGATGCCGTGCGCGCCCTGCCGTTTGTCAAGGAGGCAATTCAGGTCGCACACTACGAGAAATCGCCGCTCAATATCAACAAAAACCGCCACGGCATGCTCTCGCAGGAGCCGCCCAAGCCCGACACGTCATACTACGCGCAGGGCATGAATCAAATAACGTCGCTCAACGGTCTGCCGCTGCATGATGCAGGGTTCCGCGGCGAAGGGATGTGCATAGCCGTCATCGACGGCGGGTTCCTCAACACCGACACCATCCCCGCGATGCAGAACACCCGCATTGTCGGAACGCACAATTTCGTGATGCCGGGCGTATCGCCCTACGGCTGGAACAATGACCACGGGCAGGCGGTTCTCTCGTGTATGGGTGCCAACACGCCATACGTGATGGTCGGCACGGCTCCCGATGCGGAATATTGGCTTCTCTTATCGGAGGATGGCAATTCGGAACAGCCCGTCGAGGAGGACAACTGGGCCGCAGCCATAGAGTATGCCGACAGCGTCGGCGCCGATGTGATAAACAGCTCGCTCGGATACGGATCGTACGACGCCCCTTACGGCAAGGTTCCATCATACGAACATAACGGACGCACACGTCTCGTATCGCGCACGGCATCGATGGCAGCATCGAAGGGTATGATTGTATGTTGTGCAGCCGGCAACTCGGGCGAGGAGATACTAAGCACTATAGCTGTTCCGGCCGATGCCGACAACATCCTCACCGTAGGCTCTGTCGCCACTTTATACTCTAAGCACGGTAAGAGCCGCGATGTGATGTTCTTCTCCTCGCGCGGCGGGTCGTACGACGGACGAATCAAACCTGACGTCGTATGCGAAGGACTCAAGGTCATCGGCAGCAACGGCGCACGCACATTCTCATACGGCACCTCGATCTCGACACCCGTAATGTGCGGCATGGTGGCAAGCCTGTGGCAGGCGCTGCCCGAGCTGACGGCCACGGAGATAATCGACATCGTACGCCGCAGCGGCAACCGTGCCGACGCGCCAGACAACACATGGGGCTACGGAGAACCCGACTTCGTCAAGGCGTGGGAGATGGGCAAGGACCTCGCCGCACAAAAGGCGGTATCAACTGGAGATTGACGTGAAGACATTGTGAAAGCGGCAGACCCCCGAAATGGAGGTCTGCCGCTTGTTTTTGGCACCGGTATGACGGTCACTCGCAATGATATGTATCGAGGTCCTTCAATCCCAGCAGCAGGTCGCGGTTGCCCATGCGGCGCTTGCCGGCCATCTGCATCGCAAGGATATGTACCACGCCGTCGGCACACGTCACGGCGATACTCTCGCGGCCGTCGCAGAGGATGCGCCCCGTACCGCCGACATTCTCCTCGGCCTCAAAACGTACCTCGAACACCTTGGCCGAAGTTCGTTCCTCAACGCCATCCCGCAGACGGCTCATCGACATCCACGCCGCAGGATATGGCGACAGGCCGCGTACGAAATCGACAATGCGACGGCCCGGCCGGTTCCAGTCAATACGGCAGTCTTCCTTGAATATCTTGGGTGCGGGGCGAAGGCCCGCCTCGTCTATGTGCATCTGCTCGACGGGCGTATAGTCGCCCGAAGCGATCTTGTCCACGGTCTCCGTAACGAGGAGGCAGCCCTCGTGCATGAGTTTGTCGTACATCGTGCCCACGGTGTCATCCGCGCCGATGGGCATCTCCGACTGCGCGATTATCGCCCCCTTGTCTATCTCGTGGTTGAGCAGGAACGTCGTAACGCCGGTTCGTGTCTCGCCGTTGATTATGGCCCAGTTTATGGGTGCCGCACCGCGATATTGCGGCAGCAGCGAGGCGTGCAGGTTGAATGTTCCGTAACGCGGCATGGCCCATATGACCTCCGGAAGCATACGGAACGCGATCACTATGCCCAGATCGGGCCGTAACGCACGCATAGCCTCTACGAACTCGGGTGCCTTGAGCCGCTCGGGCTGCAGCACCGGCAGCCCCAACCCGCGCGCGGCGGCCTTGACGTCGCTCTCGTGCAGTTTCTGGCCGCGGCCGGCAGGTTTGTCGGGAGCCGTAACCACGGCTACGACATTATACCCCTCCTCCACGAGCCGCCGCAGCGACGGCACGGCGAATTCGGGCGTTCCCATAAATACTATCCGTAGTTCCTTCCCTGACATGATCTATAACTTTTGATACGATATTCCACCATACAGCGCCGGTCACACCGCAAGCCGCCACTCGCAACTCGGCATCAGGACAGGCCCTACCGCCGCCCGAAACGGTGTTTGGCAGTCATGACACCGGTTCTGACACGCGACGTGACAGGTTCCAGACGCTGTTTTATCTTGAGCCACTTGCCGTGGTACCAGTCGGTATCGAGCAGCGACGAGTCCTTCGTTCCCTTTATCATCAGATAGACGGCTATGGGCGAGAGCACGAAAGTCGAGATCCACATGCCCATGAACGAACTCCATGTACCCTCCTTGGCCATCTTCTCGCCCGAGATGCTGATAATATAATATATGAGGAAGAAAGCTATCGAAATAACTATGGGCATGCCAAGGCCGCCTTTGCGTATTATGGCACCAAGAGGGGCCCCTATGAGGAAGAATATCAGCACCGATACCGGCAGCGCCAGCTTGCGGTGCCAGTCGGCCTTGCTGCGGTAGAGCTGGTTGAGGGCGTCCTTGGCCGCCGTTTCGTCGAACGAGAAGGCATTACGCGAATTAAGGGCTATGGTACGGGCAGAATTCCACAGGGCGCTGCGCTCGCGTACGTCCAATTTGCCGATCGAATCAATCATACAGGCATCCTTGAAACGGCTTTTGTCCTTGCGCAGCGAGTCGGGCAGCGGCAACACCTGTATATCGCGGGCAAAAATATTCTCCCTAAGCAGCGGCTCATACGACTTGGCCGTCATATTGACTACCGTCTCATCCAGCGAGTCTATATCGTGCTGCAGTTCGACGATGGTTCTGGCCTGCGAGCTGCGTATCATCTCGTTGTCGTCCGAACGCTGGAAATCGAAACCGTCCATTGGTATCTTGGCCTCCTGAACGTCGAAGCGGTCATGACGCATGGCATTCTTCGTATACCATTGATTGTTGCGCGTCTGCTGGTAGTTCTCGCCGTCGTAGAGTGTCACGTGCAGGAACTTCTTGTCGGGCGTCAGACGGATGTACCCCGTCTTGGCGATGGTGGTGGTCATGTTGCCGTTGGCGGTGCGGTTGTCGTATATGAGTACCCCCGACAGCAGCCCCGTCTGCGGGTCCTGATGTTCGACACGGATGCTCATATTGTCTATGCCCTCGAAAAAGAGGCCGTCGTGGAACTCCAGCACCTGCTTCTGACGGCGTATGTCGGACAGTATGATCCACATCTGCTTATATGCGTACGGAACGAGATTGTTCACGACGAAGAAACTGCCTATCGAGATGAAGACGGCAACTATTATCAGCGGCTTCATGATCTGCATGAGCGACATGCCCGCCGACTTCATCGCCAGCAGCTCGTAGTTCTCGCCCAAGTTTCCCATGGTCATGATAGCGGCCAGCAGCATGGCCAGCGGCAGCCCCATGGGGATCATGTTTATGGTTGCATAGCTGATAAGCTCTATGATGACACCCGCATCGAGGCCCTTGCCTACCAACTCGTCGATGTAACGCCACACGAAATTCATCATCAGCACGAAGGTAATGATGAAGAAGGTCAGAATGAGCGGTCCGAGGTATGATTTGAGAACCAGCTTATGTATGGTTTTGAGTCGCATCAGCCGATTTCTTGCTTCGCAAAGTTAACAGTTTTACCACAATCAACGCTACGGTGAGGGTAAATATTATGCTGGCGCCGGGGGGCACCTCCATATTATAGCTTATGAGAAGCCCCGTCACGGCGCCAGCGACGGCTATGGCAGCGGCGCCGCGGGTAATGGAGGCGTAGGATTTGGTGAGAGCGTTGGCCGTGGCGGCGGGAATCGTGAAGAGCGACAGCAGCAGCACTATGCCCATCACGCGGATCGACAGCACTATGGTCAGGGCCACGATCACGGCCATGGCATACGACGCCGTACGTGTGGCCATGCCTTGGCTTGCGGCGAAATCGCGGTCGAAGGCCAGATACATCACGGGGCGCCACCACAGTACGGCCCCTACGACACATAGCAGTGTCAGCACCCCGAGCGTGACCACATCGCGCGTGGTGACGGTAACGATACTGCCGAACATGTAGCTTGACAGGTCGCCCGACGTATAGCCGGGCGTAAGGCTCATGAACAGCGCGCCGACAGCCATGCCCACCGACCAGATGATGCCTATGGCAGAATCCTCACGTATGCGGCCGCGGTCGCCCGCCCACTCGATGCCTATGGCCGAAAGCACGGCAAATACCATGGCTCCCGCTATGGGGTTGGTCCCCATGTAGACGGCTATGCCGAGACCGCCGAACGAGGCGTGCGTAACACCGCCGCAGAGAAATACCATGCGTCGCGCCACGACATAGGTGCCGACGATACCGCATGTGATACCTGCAAAGACGGCTGCCAGAAAGGCGTTCATAAGATATTCGTAACGGAATATGTCGCAGAAAAAATCCATCGTTTGTCCGGCATTCGGTTTGGTGCCCGCAAATTTACTTCAAATATCGGATTGCATCAAAAGTTTTTCCATTTCCGGCAACTTTTTATAATTTCGCACATTATTAATTAATGTGTAAAAACACAAAGTCACGATTTATGGACAAGCGTCGCGTCAGTTTCCATACGCTGGGTTGCAAAATGAATTTTTCGGAGAGCTCCACCCTCGCCCGTATGTTCGAGGAGGGGGGATTCGAGCGCATCGAATCGTGCTCCGGAGCCGACGTGTGCGTAATAAACAGCTGTTCGGTCACGGAACACGCCGACAAGAAATGCCGCAACCTCATACGCCGCATACACCGCCTCAACCCTCACGCCATAATCGCCGTAACGGGATGTTATGCCCAACTCAAACCGCACGAGATCGCAGCCATAGAGGGCGTCGACATAGTGTTGGGCAACAACTACAAAGGCGACCTATATCAACGTGTGGTCGAACTGAATGGCAAGGGCCGCGCCGCAATATACAGTTGCGACACAGAGTCGCTCACACGATTCTTCGCAGCCTTCTCGTCGGGAGACCGCACACGTTCGTTCCTCAAGGTGCAGGACGGCTGCGACTACAAGTGCGCATACTGCACCATACACTACGCCCGCGGCTCAAGCCGCAACATGCCCATAGCCGATCTGGTGTCGGAAGCCAAGACCCTCGCGGCCGCAGGGACAAAGGAGATAGTCGTCACGGGTATAAACACCGGCGACTTCGGCCGCACAACGGGCGAGCGGTTCATCGACCTCATACGGGCGCTCGACCGTGTCGAGGGAATCGAACGCTACCGCATCTCGTCCATCGAGCCAAACCTGCTCACCGATGAGATCATAGAGTTCTGCGCCTCGTCCCGTAAATTCCAGCATCACTTCCACATACCGCTCCAGAGCGGATCGGACCGCATTCTGGCCTCGATGCGCCGCCGCTACACGTCCGCAAAATTCGCCGACCGCATAGGGAAAGTGCGTTCGCTCATGCCCGACGCCTTCATAGGCATCGACGTCATCACGGGATTTCCGTGCGAAACGGAGGATGATTTCATGCAGACATACACCCTTGCGGAACGCCTCACGCCGTCTTTCCTGCATATATTCCCATTCTCGGAAAGGCCCGGTACCCCCGCTGTCGACATGCCATGCAAGGTTCCGGCGGCGGTATCCGCCGAGCGGGCGGCGCGGCTCGATGCCCTGTGCAAGAGACTGCACCGCGATTTCTGCGCCAGATACACAGGCACCGAGGCCGACGTGCTCTTCGAGAGCACCGTGCGCGGAGGCATGATGTCAGGATACACGGGCAACTACATCCGCGTGAAGGCACCCTACCGCCGCGACCTGATAAACCGTATAAGCCATGTGCGGCTGATTTCGGTGGACGAGGCCGGCGACGCCGAGGCCGAAATACTGGAGTGATATTATGCCGGCCGAGATGGTTCGACACGCAAATGTTAATATACAGAACCCCAAATTATGAAAAAGCTGCTTTTGGCTTGTCTTTGCCTTTTGGGCAATATTGCCATGTCGCAAAATATAATGAAAGTGGAACGGCATTCGTTTAAATCACCGACATATCATGATACCCGTTCTTTCAGAGTCGCATTGCCGGCATTAACATACCCGAATGTAAAGTATAATGTCGTATTGGTCTTGGATTCGGATTATACTTTCGATGTGATTGCGTCGACCGCGGTTTATTTACAGACCTTCGACTATATACCCCCTACGGCGGTGATAGCTGTCGACTATTCTACTCCCGGGAATCGGAATGACGTTGGTTACGATACATACAATAACAGCCTTGACTCAAACGGGGAGCTTTTTTATAACTATGTCAACAGCGATCTGGCAAATGAGATAAACCGGATACTTCCGACATCGGGCTTCTATACGTTGGTCGGGCATTCCTATACGGCAAGCTATCTTAATTACTACATCAGTAAAAGCAACGGGTACATAACATCTTATATACTGTTCTCTCCGGAAGAGATGCCACAGATCCCTGATTTCGAGTTGCAGGATGATACCGGCTCGCCCATTATCCGGGTAATTACAGGTATGGATGATACAGAGGCAAGGCAGTCATTCGGCCGGGACCTATACGAGACGCTCAAAGAAAAACGGTATGATGTCAAACTGAACAATATCGAGGCGGATCATATGTCCGTAATACCGGCCGGAATAACAGGAGCCTTGACTGACCTGTATGACAGATATTATTCGATAGACGATGTGTATGATGTTATAGACCGAGAAGAAGGCTCTCTGTGGGAGTCTTTTGTGAGGATGAACGACAATAACCGCTTTTACTATAAGCAAGAGTTTCCTGTTTCGGGTTCATATATTTCGGCTTTTCTATGGACGGCCATACAGAGAGACGAGAAAGAGTCTATAGATAATTTACGCCGTTATTACGAAAATGCCCTCGAAAGCGAAGAGTCCGATCCTAATGCCTTGGGAGTTATGGGAGATCTGGCAAGTAAACTCGGATTGTGGGTAGACGCCGGCTTTTATCTGCAACGATGTTTGGACAGATACAAGGAGTTGGGGCAGGATCATGAAACTTTGTACTGGCGAAGGGTATATGCGTTGAATGTCTTGCCAAAACTCGGACAATGTAAAAAAGCATGGAGGATTTTAGAGGATGGGAAGAAGATATATCCGGCGGACAAAGCCATATTCTCATATTATCAGGGCGTTCTCTCCATAACAAATGATTTCTGCGTAAAACAAGGCGTCGAACAGTTGAGAACAGCAATAAAATATCCGGATGTTTTGGCCAACAACTTTATAGAAATAGATAAAGCCAACGAACTATTGAACACAGGGATCGCAATGGAAGAATTCAAGTAATAAGAACCGAACTCCGACAAGGTGCGAATGGCCTTATGCCGGCTAAAATTCCATACTATCCCCATCTGCAAAAGAAGCTGTTTTGCCGCGGTGAAAATCAATTATGGGGTGTGTTCGGTACGCTTGATTTGAAATTATCGTTTCCGATTTGCCTATGCGCCCGACTTTTCGTATATTTGTACGAAAGTATGTATAAAAAATTATGACAGGTATTCGCAAAAGGGTGACTATCGGATTCTTGAGTATAGTGGCGCTGCTCTTCTTTTCGGGGTTGGTATCACTCTTCGAGCTTAGTCACATGAGCAACGACATAGAGGCCATCCTCGACAGCAGCAGAAAGAGCATCGAGATGTCGAAAAACATGCTCGATGCCATCCAGAACAACGAACGTTCGGTAACATACTACACCGTGCTGCGCGACAGTCTCTATGCCGACTCGTGCCGCACCTCCCTCGCCGATTTCGATGTCCGGCTGCGGCAGGCGCGCAGCAATGTCTCCGCAGAAGCGCAACCGAGGTTCGATTCGCTCGACCTCTACACGGCACGGCTCAACGAAACCCTATCCGCGATACTAGACAACAACGCCGCCCAAAGCACCGCCGTACCTTTCGACGGCCGCCGCTGGTACAATACCGAATACGCCCCACTCTACGACCGTATCACCGACGAGATAACCAATGTCATGGGACACGTCCAAAGTTCGCTCAATCCGCGCGCCGAACGCTTGAGCCGCAACGCCTACCGTTCCGTGACCCCCGTGTTCATATCGCTGGTGGTTATGATCGTAATACTGTTGCTGTTCTACTATTTCGTCATGATATACACGGTCAAGCCGATAATAGAGATGAACCGCCGTCTGGGCGACTACATACGCTACAAACTGCCGTTCGACATCAAGGCGGAATGCCAAGACGAGATGCGTGAACTGAAAGAGAAAATAGAATCGATGGTAAACAATCCGTCGAAAATGAAATAACGGGGGACGTGACGACCATACCCGCAAAGATGGAAGCCGTTAAACAGTTAGGGATATGAGATTCAACGTGGTGATACGATACATAGGCATGATACTGCTGCTGTTGGCGGCATTCATGCTGTTGTCGGCCGGCATCTCGTACCTGAACAATGTCGACACGGCGTACTTCCCGCTGCTCATGTCGTCGCTGCTCACCCTGCTCATGGGGTGCTTTCCGTTGATATTCGTGCCGCGAAGCGACCACATATCCAACAAGGAAAGTTACTGCATCGTAGTCGGGGCGTGGATCGTATCGAGCATCGTCGGAACATTCCCGTACCTGATGTGGGGCGGCGAGTTCTCCATCATAAACGCATGGTTCGAAAGCGTCTCGGGCTTCACGACCACGGGGGCCTCGATCCTGAACAATGTGGAGGAACTGCCGCAGGGGATGCAGTTCTGGCGTATGTCCACATGCTGGATGGGTGGTATCGGCGTGGTCATGTTCGCGCTGGTGATACTCCCCGCCATCGGCAAAAGCAAGATGATACTTTCTAACGTGGAGTTGTCGTCGATGGCAAAGAGCAACTTCCATTACCGCAGCCAGACCGTAGTGCGCATCGTATTGGCCGTCTATGTCGGATTGACCGCCATAACGACACTGGCACTCAAGATTGCGGGCATGCGCTGGTTCGACGCCGTGGCGCACGCCATGTCGGCATGCAGCACGTGCGGCTTCAGCACCAAGAACCTGAGCATGGCATTCTTCGACTCGCCCGCAATGGAGATTATCCTCATCGTAGCCATGGCTCTGGCCGGAGTCCATTTCGGCGTAATATACGCCACCATCTGCGGCCGCCCCAACAACCTGTTCCGGTCGGAAATAACACGGTTCTATTTCGCTGTGATCGCCATCGCAAGCATTGCGGCCGCCATAAGCCTATGCGTGGAAAAGGTATATCCGTCGTTTCTCACATCGCTGCGCTACGCCGCATTCCATGTGGTGTCGTACATAAGTACCACTGGATTGGCCACAGACGACTGCAATACATGGACAGCCTTCTCGATAATGATACTCATATTCTGCTCCATCGTGTGTGCCTGTGCCGGCTCCACGGCCGGAGGTATGAAGATGGACCGTCTGGTGCTTGCAATAAAGATGATACGCAACCGTCTGCGTTCGCAGCAGCACCCCAATGCCATCTTCCGCACAAAGGTCGACGGGTTGCCGCAGGACAGGGACATGCTCAACAGCGTGATGGTCTTCGCCGTGGCCTACATGATGATAATCGTCATCGGCACTCTCATCAATACCATGCTCGGCTGCGACCTCATGACTGGCTTTTCGGCATGCGTTGCCTGTATGGGAAACGTGGGTCCGGGTTTCGGCGACGTGGGGTCGATGGACAACTTCTCGATGATGTCGAATGGCGTGAAAATAAATCTAACGCTCCTGATGCTGTTGGGGCGTCTCGAAATATTCGGATTGATTCAACTGTTTTTTATACGTTGGTGGAGATGACAAAAAGATATTTCATCATTTGCGGAATAATGGCATTGCTGTACGGGATCGGCACGGCTGCGGCACAGGAGGTCACGGCACGTATCTCCGGGCTGGAGAGCAACGACGAATACATGGAACTCATGCGCAACGACGCCAAACTGCGCAATCTCGAGGACTCGCTCATAGGTGTCATTCGCTCGGTCCGCAGTGCCATGGCCGAGAATGCCGATGTACGCGACTCGCTGGCACAGGTGCGTTCCGATTCGCTGCTGCTGCTGTTGTCGGATGCCGAAAGCGCCGTCTTTTCGCTGCGGATGGACAAACTCAAGCTGGTGGACCGCATCAATGCCATAGAACAGAATTTCGTATTGTCGAATATGGGAGACATCGGCGGCGAAGCGCAGAGCGACGGCGGAGGCACCGCGTTCCTCAACAACCCGTATTTCGTCAAGAGTATCGACCCCGACGATTACAAGGAGCTGCTCCGCGTCCAGAAAATGGAGGCCGAAACGCAGGAGTATGTCTCTACATACATGAAGAACTACGAGAAGATCAAGTCGCTCTACGACCGCTATATGATCGCCGAGACCGAAGCCGAAGCCGAAGCCGTGTATACGGAATTGTCGGCAGCAATGGATGACAACATCGTCTTGGAACGGCGTTTGGCCAAGACATGGAGTGAGATATACGACGAAAAGACATACGTATACGCATATTTCCTCGAGAAAGAAAACCGCGAGGATCTGCTAGACCTTACGGAGAACATGATGATCAAGTCGCTCCAAGAGAAACTGTCGGCCAGCGAATATTACGCTTCAGAGGCCGTAGCCAACTACTGCCTGCAAAAACCCATCGTGTTAAATTACGAGATGTACGTCGCCAAGCTCCTCAACCAAACCTCTGCCATAGACTCGTTGTCGAACGCCTCGAAAAACGTTCGGCAAATCGATTTCCGCATACCCAAAATAGATGTCGCACGCCGCTCGTTCGTCAACTATGAGGCTATAGAATTCAACCAGAAAAGCCCCTACAACGCCTCCAACCCGATTCCCGAGTGCGTAGTGTATGAGTACGGGACCATCTACCGGATATTGTTGGGAAACTATAAATACAAACAGGCGGTATCGATATTCAGGGGAGCTTCGCCGTTGTTTGTCGAGGAGGGTGAGGACGGACGTTTCTACTACTATGTCGGAGGCCTCCGTACACGCGGAGAGGCCGAAGCCGCCGTAGAGGTGCTCAAGAAAAAAGGATTCCGCGACCCGCAGATCGTCGAATGGTGCGACGGCCGCAAGACCAACCTTTCGGAACAAAACGAATCGTCGCAACTGGCATTCCGTGTGGTGATCAAGGGTGGAATGTTGGACGACACCGTGCGCGACGTCATCGCCACGATGGCCTCGGGGTGCGAAATCTCGAAAATCTCCGACGACACATTTATAGTAGGCACGTTCGACAGCCGCGCCATGGCCGAACGTGTGGCCCAAGCCGTCGTCAAATGCGACGAGAACCTGACCACGGAAATTACCGAAATAAATACGGCTCCGGCCGAGGAGGAGCCGACCGAAGAGTAACCGCAGGCGCCGCAGAGCGCGACAATCCCGATCGTGAAACCGACAAAAGCATAAAATTATGGGACTTATAATATTTCTCGTCTTGCTGGGAGTTTTCTTCCTCGTGGTGGAACTGATGCTCCTGCCAGGTGTGACCATCGGCACCATACTATCGCTTGTAAGTTACGCCGTAGCCGTATACATGGGATTCGAACGGTTCGGCCTTGCCGGCGGCGCCGTGACATTGGCGGCGGTCGTCGCGGTATCTATCGCGACAATCGTCGTATCGCTTCGGGCAAAGACATGGCGCAAACTGTCGCTGAAACAGAAGATCGAGTCGTCGAGTATGGAAACGCCGTCGGATACGGTCAAGATCGGCCAGCACGGCACCACCGTATCGCGGCTCTCTCCAATGGGCAAGGTCAGCATCGACGGCCGCATATATGAGGCCAAGTCGATCGACGCATACGTAGACCAGCGCAGCGAGGTGGAGGTCGTCGGGTTCGAGAACTTCACCGTCGTGGTAAAACGCGCCGACAAGGCGTAACACCAGTATCCTGACGGCAAGATGGACAGCCCCCCTGCAGCGGACACTGGAGCCGTAACAAAGAAATTATCAATCAAACCAACATAAACTATGGAACTGCAACTCGGATTAATCGCTGTGGCAATCGTATTGGGCCTTATCGCCATTTGGCTCGTATTCTATTTCATCCCCGTTGGGCTCTGGTTCTCGGCCTTGGTGTCGGGTGTAAAGATCAGCCTGCTGCAACTCATCCTCATGCGCTGGCGAAAGGTACCGCCATCGGTGATCGTATCATCCATGATCGAAGGAACGAAGGCGGGGCTCAACATCGACCCCAACGAACTCGAAGCCCACTATCTGGCCGGCGGCAATGTCACCAATGTAGTGCACGCCCTTGTATCGGCGCAGAAGGCCAACATCGTACTCGACTTCAAGATGGCAACGGCGATAGACCTTGCCGGACGCGACGTCTTCGAGGCAGTGCAGATGTCGGTCAACCCCAAGGTCATAAACACGCCTCCCGTGGCTGCCGTGGCCAAGGACGGCATACAGCTCATAGCCAAAGCCCGTGTTACGGTCCGTGCCAACATACGCCAGCTTGTGGGCGGAGCCGGAGAAGAGACAGTGCTGGCCCGTGTCGGCGAAGGTATAGTTTCGTCGATCGGTTCGGCGGATTCGCACAAAATCGTCCTCGAGAATCCCGATTCGATCTCGCGCGTAGTCCTCGAAAAGGGCCTCGACGCAGGTACGGCATTCGAGATTCTCTCGATAGATATAGCCGATATTGACGTAGGCAAGAATATCGGAGCACAACTGCAGATGGATCAGGCCGATGCCGACAAGAATATCGCACAGGCCAAGGCCGAAGAGCGCCGTGCCATGGCAGTAGCTCTCGAACAGGAGAACAAGGCCAAGGCGCAGGAGGCGCGCGCCAAAGTGATCCTTGCCGAGGCCGAAGTGCCGCTGGCCATGGCCGAAGCCTTCCGCAACGGCAACCTCGGTATCATGGATTACTACAAGATGAAGAACATCATGGCCGACACGCAGATGCGCGAGACCATATCGCGTACCGACAAGAAGTAATACGCCACGCCTGCAGCAAAAAGCAGCCCCGGGCTCTGAAAGAGCTCGGGGCTGCCGCATTCTGCGCAGGGACACGCTGTCCGCAGGATCAATATACCTCTTCGGGAAGTGTCTCTCCTTCGGGTACGCCATCTATTTCGTCGCGCCACTTGACCGCGGCATGCGTGCCGTCGCAATAGGGTTTGTTCTCGGAGTGTCCGCAACGGCACATGACCACGCGGTTGCGGATCTCGTACGGCATGCCGTCGGCTCGCTCGATACGGATTCCGCCGCGCACCCACAAACCACCGCTTGAATTCATGGCAATATCCTCGATAAGCGACAGCTCGGGAGCATAATCCGGCTCGAAAGGTTTGCCCGTCTCGCTGTCCCACGCCATCAGACGGCTGCCCGGGCACATGGACGCCTCACGCACGGCCAATTTACGGTCGCGGGGATTGTCGGAACGGGCGACGAGTTCCCACGCACTCCCGTCCGCATCGCAAAAACGAGCAAAGGTACAATAACGCTCGTTGTCCGTCATAGATACCGCAGGCCCCCTTGTCACCTCGGCCGCCTCAAGCAACGGCGACATCGGCGCCCGCAGCTCCGAGTCCCAAACTACCGAGGCATGCGTCCCGTCACAATACGGTTTTCGATGCGACGCGCCGCAACGGCACAGCGCCGTGGGTTCGCTCTCGGTAGAGAAATGGCGGCCTTCTTGGAAATACCAGCTTGCGCCGCGGTCATTCGACATGATGAACTGCTGTGCCAATGGCGGCCGCCCGAAAACCAGATACGGGCCGCGTTCGGCAATGGTGATGCGGTACTTCTTATCGGCCTGCGCCGATCCCGCCATAATTTTCTTGTCGGACATATAATAAATGTATTTACGATTCGTTTGCACAATAGGCAATAATTGTTCCTCTATTGAGAAAGGCACGCATATTTTCTTCACGAGGCAGCAATCACTGCGTGGGTATGATACAAGCAATCGAGACCTCCGGCAAGGCTCGACAGTAAGACGGATTTTTTGACTATACGCTCGACTTTCACTACCGGTATGGGAGACGTCCGGGCAAAGCCAAATCCGAAAACTGCGTTTTCATTTGCCTTTGCGCCCGACTTTGCGTATATTTGCCCAATATTTTGAACCGACTTTAGACAGGACAATATATGAAGTCTCATTTTCGCAACCTTCTCGCCGCTGCCGTAACGGTATATGCCGCGGCGTTATGGTCATGTACGACGGATGAAAAGTACGATTTCACGTTCTCGCTTCCCGGGCATATAGTAACCGAGTTGGAGAGTACGATCGTAATACCATTCACAGCACGCAACATAACGAGCGTATCAGTCACCTCGACCCCACAAGGCTGGACCGTCGAGGATGTGGACCTGCTTAATCAGACTGTGACGGTCAAGGCCCCATCGGCATATACTGCCGACGACTCTACGGTAGAGGAGAACGGCACGCTCCAACTGTCGGGATACACCGCTGCAGGCACCTCGGTAAGAGCCTCGTCGTACCTGTCGCTGCTGAACCAAGAGATAGACCTTTGCGGCC
Organism: uncultured Alistipes sp.; assembly: GCA_944320685.1. Classification (GTDB taxonomy): domain Bacteria; phylum Bacteroidota; class Bacteroidia; order Bacteroidales; family Rikenellaceae; genus Alistipes. The sequence continues at coordinate 212,072 of CALUIK010000003.1, read as the reverse complement.
AATATTCAAACTGCTATGTCATATCGCAGATGGATACACGTTACACCATAGACGTCACGCACAAGGGCGAGAGTTCGGAGACCATCTCTCCCGACAACGTGGATGTACTGTGGCAGAGCGAGCGCGAACTCATAAACTTCTATAGCTACGATGCCGACAAAGGCACCTTCACATTCTTCGTATCGCACACCGACATCACCGACGACAATGACAACGTTACCGGCTCGATCGTCCCCGACGGAAATGCCGTTATCGCCGCCTATGACGCTGAAGACGAGATAATATGGAGCTGGCACGTGTGGATTACCGGCTCGGATGTCGAGGCGTCGGCCATAACCACCTCCGCAGGCGTGTTCATGGACCGCAACCTCGGGGCCTACCACAACAGCGACGGTTCAACCGACACGGACGACATATTCAAATCGTACGGACTGTATTACCAATGGGGCCGCAAGGATCCTTTCATACGCCCCGTCGACTACAAATTCTCCAACAACGAGGACCGCACCGTTTACAACGGCGCGGGCAACGTAATACGTTTCAAGTATGTAGGCGAGGAGTACGACGATGCTGTCGGAACGCTGGACTACACGATAAAGAACCCGATGTGCTTCGTTCTGGGATCGGACGACAACGATTACGACTGGCTCTATGCCTCACATGACGACAATCTGTGGTCGTCATCCTCGAAAAGCGTCTACGACCCCTGCCCGCGCGGCTGGCGCGTACCCGACGGCGATGCTTTTATGGCGATGGATATCGACCAGTCGGAAGACCTCGCATCGCTGGGAGACATACGCGACATGTACGGCTGGCACATAGTCGATACGGCCACGGGCGCAAAGTTGTTCATGCCGGGCGCGGGACGCCGCAGTTTCGAGAACGGAATCCTCACCAACATGAACAACTACGGCTACGAACACACCCCAATGCCGTGGGTAGGATACTATTGGACGACGGGCATCGCTTCCGCCGACAAAACCATGGCGCAGTCGATGTTCTTCGACCTGAACACCACACGAGCCGTAAACAACCGCTACGAGGCGCAGAAAGAGATGTACCGCGCCAACGGCATGCAGATCCGCTGCGTAAGGGACGAATAGCAGGACCGACCGCATTATACCCGTCACGCACTCCATTATTGCGGCAATCTGCGGCACGGGCTTGTGGTAGGATCGGAAGCCGTCGTCGGAGCGAATGAGGCACAAGCGCCTATTCCGTCGGGACGCAAAAAGCCCTCCGCCCGAAGGCGGAGGGTCATACGGACCAGTTTGTCAATCTCAACTGCCGGCCTGCATAAGCTGCTTGAGCAGCGATATGTTGTAGGCAGCCTCCTGTACTCCGGCCTCCCGTGCCTGTTGGAATAGGGTCATGGCCTGCTGGTAATCGCCTTGCGCCATTGCAAGGATACCGCGCGAATTCATGGCTTCGGGCATCGTGGCCGATACGCCGTCGAGATATTCAGCCGCCTGGGTGTAGTTACCGTTGGCCATAGCCACATTGGCGGCATTGACACGCGATTCTGGTGACTGCGGGTAGGTCTGCACCGCTATCAGGATAATGTCGTTCCACTCCTTGCTGCCCTCTTCGAACGTGAGAGCCACCATGTATATCTCGGCGGGGCTCAACTGCACGGGATCGGTGTATACAAGTCTCTTAGCCTCATCGACACTGTATGGGCGGACGCTGTAATCGATCGTATAGTCCGTGACTCGCAACTTGGGATACCACGTGCGGAGCATGAAGTCATATTCGACGGGAAAACGGCGGCGTATCTCGGCATTCTTGTTCTCGGGCTTTATCGTCGGGTCGTCGATCACGGCGATTATACGGCGGTAGTCGTTGATGCAGCTCTCTGCAAGCATCCGTTTCAGAGCGCCCCAATTGGCGGGAGCCGAATCAACGGTTATAAGCGACGCATCGACAATATTGTTGCTGACCAGATAGTTCTTCACTGCCGCAGCGCGATTTGCCGCCAGCGTCTTGTTGAAGTCGCAGGGGCCCTCGGGCGAGGCGTAACCCATCAGATGTACCGACAAGATATTATTGTCGGCATTGCCCGACACATCGTTTACAGTGCCGCGTATCTTCTCCAGTTCCGACTTGTTGTCCATATATGCCGACTGGATGTCGCTCCTGTTCACGGGGAAGTACACGGCTGCCGTACCTTGTGCCGTGCGCACATTACCGTCGTCTACAGGCGCAGCGTATGCCATCTTGGGTTGTACGGGCGGCATCTGCTGCGAAGCACCGCCCTGCTGCGGCTGTTCATGCCGCACGGCCGACGGCATCGCGGCGGCCGCTATCATCTCTGCCCCGAACGAGCGGCCGCGGCAGGTACACCACTCCTGCTGCAGCACCAGCTTAGAGTTATCCATCCAACGTTCGTACGGGATATCTGTCTCATACTCGACATTCTGCATGCGGTGATTGTGGCGGCGTACATAGATGTTGTCCGGGACAAGCGTACCGTCACCCTGACGTTCACGCACGATGCTGCGGCGGCGTCCGTCGATTACTACCGCTGGAAGCTCCACGTAACGGGTTCCATCGGTCACCACAGGAGTGATCCACAACGAACGGTTCGACTTGATCTTCATATCGGTAAGATCAAAATCCATGGCCACATCGAGACGTCCCGACGAGCGCTGCATCGTGATGTCCGATACCTGCACGCCGTCGCTTACGATGGTCTCCTGTGCGCGAGATGCCTGCGCCGCAAGGAGCATGGCGCATAACGCAAATGAGTATTGTATAAAATGTTTCATCTCTGTTTCGTTTTAGAATAGATATACGAGTGATAATGCGAGCTTGGTCAGGCCCCAATAGTCCTTGTTGCCCGTTGCCACCTTTACACTGCTGTCGGGGTATCGGTAACGGTCAAACCATGCATGGGCGTAACCAGCACCGATTTCGGCCTCGAGATTCCAATGCCTTCCAAGAATCCATCCATAACCGTAGGATATGCCCGCACCGAGCGCATGGCCCTTGTAACGGTTGTCTTTGAGAGAATCCCACATGCTGAAAGGGAAAAACGACAGGTTGCCCACATCGAAGCCTCCGCCGATCATGTGTATACCGAAGAAATGGCCGTTGAAGCGCTCGCACGTCCACCATCTGAATTCGGGTTGGACGAGCCAATGCTTCCACTTACGGTCGTGAGAGAATGTAAATGGATTGAATCCGGCCGAGATGTCAAGGGTCGTACGGCGACCCAGCCCGATCTCCACGCCTAAATTGGGCGAGGCCGACGCCAGATAGAGAAGATTGGTCTTTAAGCCCACCTCCTGAGCATCGGATTTTCCGAAGAATGCTGAGAGTCCCAGCAAAAGAAAGAGTAATTTTCTCATGGTTCGAAGATTGCCTGTTATTCGAACCGTGTAATATCAAACTCTACACCAAAACGGGGCCGTAAGGCGGAAAAATGTATCAGGCAACACCGCCGCAGCCGCAGCGGCATAACGGAAACGGCATATCCCATTCTCGGATACGCCGTCATAAAAACCTTATTATTACCGTGTTGTCCCAATTACAGACCGCCGTGATCAGAAAAGGGAATTTACCCCCTCGATGGCATATACCAAAAGCAGATAACGCACGAATTTGCCTATGAACATAGTGACGGTGGTTATGTATACATTACAGCGCATCAGTCCCAGCAGCACGATTATCACCTCTCCCACCCACGGCAAAACGCCGAACAGGCCCATCCATGCACCCCACCGCCGGACAATCCCCTCGACCTTGGCCATCTTGCCCTTGTCGATCTTGAGCCAATGCTCGATGCGTTCCATATTGCCGAGGTATCCCAGCCAATAGCATAGCAGGCCGCCGAGGGTATTGCCTATGGAGGCAGATATGAGGCATATTACGGGGTCGGACCCCATCTGCACCAGCACCGTAAGCACCACTTCGGAACTGAAGGGGAGGATACTGCCGGCGAGCAGCGCAGATATGAAGAGGCCTATGTAGCCCCACTCAATAAAAAAGTCAACTATAGCATCCATAATATACGGTGGCGGGCGGTGCAAAAATAATAAAAGGACAGAGCAAAGGCAAATGAAACATTTTGTTCTCAGATCCGACAATGCCGAACTTCATCCGTCAGCGCCAAAGATAGAGAAATTTATCGTAGCCGAAGGCATTTCGCCCCATGAGGCGGATAGAGAAATATTTATACCGCCGGTCTGAGAAAAGATCACATCGCAGCGCATCTTTCATAAAAAATTTTATATATTTGTGTCCGTCGATCGCTCCGTACCGGACATGCCCGTTCGGGGAAACCTCGGGCCTATCCGACGGACGCCGACAACGATTGTTTAATTTGCATCTTAAATAGGTGCCCCAAAAACGTACTATGAGAAAACTCGTCTGTCTTCTGCTGACAGTATTGAGCTGTGACGTCATGGCTCAAATCACCACCGCTTCTCTGCGCGGCGTCGTAAACGATTCATCGGATCAAATTCTTGCAGGTGCCGTAGTCACCTTGTCGCATCCCGTCACAGGCTCGGTCTATACCGTCGCCACAAATGCCGAAGGCTACTACTCGATTCATGGCATACGCCCCGACGAGGGATATTGCATGGAAGTGAACTATCTCGGATACCGGCCATACCATATCGACGGGATGATTCTGCACGTAGGTGATACCCGCGTGGAAAACATCACGATGAAGGAGGACTCAATGCTCGATGCCGTAGTGGTATCCTCTTCGTCGCGCGAGGATGCCGACATGCTGGCCAAATTCGACGAGAAGGCAATCGAGCGCATCCCCTCGGTATCGCGCTCACTCTACGACGTGGTACGTCTCGTGCCCGAGGCCATGGCAACGAAAAACGGCGGCATGTCTTACGGCGGTGTCAACAACCGTTACAACTCGTTCATGATAAACGGCATGGCCAACAGCGACATGTACGGGCTCTCGACATCCGGCACAAACGGAGGCCTGTCTAACGCCAACCCCGTGGCGATGGATGCCATATCGCAGATACAGGTTGCCGTAGCTCCATACGACGTGCGCCTGAGCGGCTTCGGCGGCGGCGTGCTGAACGCCGTAACCAAGTCGGGAACCAACGAGTTCCGCGGCAGTGCATATACCTATTACAATAATCAGGACTTCTACGGTTCGCGCCCTGCAGGAACAGGCTCGGACGAGCGCAACGCACTCGAACAGCAGTCGACGCAGATATACGGCGTAACGCTGGGCGGCCCCATCGTCAAGGACAAACTCTTCTTCTTCGTCAGCGGCGAGTATGATTTCGAGCGTTCCCCATCGTCGTACTACCAAGGCTATGAAGGCGTCTCCATTACGGCCGAGGAACTGGACCGCATATCGGCTCGCTACGAATCGCTCACGGGTTTCGACGGCGGAGGGTATGGCCGCCGCGACGTACGCCAGCGCGCGGGATCGCTTCTGGCCGTACTGGACTGGAATATCAGCAAGCGCAACCGGCTCTCGGCAAGTTACAGCTACCTTGACGCCCGCGCCGAAGACTACGGCAACTCGCTCACCTCGTTCACCTTTGCAGGTTCGGGATATGCCAACTACAGCCGCGCCCACTACGCAGGCATAACGCTCGAATCGCGCCTTGCTGACCATATGCACAACACCTTCCGCGCTGGATATTCACGTGTGGCCGACGGCCGCGACCCCGACGGCGGCACCGCCCTGCCGAGTGTCATAATAAAGAATACGGGCACCACGGGCAGCGTAACCACATACATCGGCACAGACCGTTATGCCGGCACCAACGCCCTGACACAGAACGTAGTGACACTGACCGACGACCTTATAGTCGACCGCGGTCCACACTCCATAACAATGGGCATGCACCACGAGCTCTACGACATACACAACATATACGTGGCCAACGCCTACGGCACATATACCTATAATTCGATCTCCGACTTCGAGAACGACCTCGCCGCCGTCTACGAATACAACTACAGCGATCCCGATATAACGGGGTCGACCGTATGGGGCCCGCGATTCCGCGCCGCGGAGCTGAACTTCTACCTTCAGGACCGCTGGTCACTCGGACGGCGGCTGCTGCTGACATACGGCGTACGGCTCACACTCCCTCTGATATTCAATACGCCGACAGCGAACAAATCTTTCAATTCGGGCAGCATCGCCGCGGCGAACGGCGTGCGCGTAGGCGACGTGCCGCAAACGCAGGTTCTATTCTCGCCACGCGTGGGCCTGTCATGGTACAAGCAGACGGCGGCAGGACGTATAGACATTGCGGGCGGCGCAGGCATCTTCACCGGACGGGTACCTTTCGTATGGATCGTAAACAACTACTCGAACACGGGCGTCGAGCAAAAGGGTCTGCGCCTTACGGGCGTAAGCGAAAACGGGCATATTACGGAGTCGGCGGCCGACTTCACCGTCACGCCATCCCCTACCGACCTGTCGAACACAAAGTTCATGCTCAACGTCATGGACCGCAAATTCCGATACCCTCAGAACCTAAAGGCCAACCTCTCGGCCGATTTCACCACACCCGGCGGCTGGAACTTCGGCGTGGAGGCACTCTACACGAAAACTCTCTACAACGCCGTTTTCCGCAACCTCGCAGTCGAGAGCAACGGAGAGACCATATCGGCCGTGTCGGCCGAGGCCCAAACCGAGGCCAATTCGCTGCCGCTCTACTCCACCGCCACCAACGACTATTCGGCCGTATATTACATGGGCAACACATCGCGCGGGTACTCCTATTCGATATCGGGCCATGTAGCCAAGGATTTCCCTTGGGGGCTGTCGCTCTACGCCTCGTACATATTCGGGCACTCGTACTCCGTATGCGACGTTCCCTCGTCGTCATCGTCGACCAATTGGAACACGGTGTACGCCACCGATCTGAACAACAGTCCGCTCGCCTTCTCGATATACGACGTGCCGCACAAGCTGACCGTATCGCTCGGCTACACCAAACGCTATGCCCGCATGCTGGAGGTGTCGGCGGGGCTCGTGTACCAGATGACCTCGGGCCAGCGTTACTCGCTCTGCTTCGGCGAGTCGTTCGACTTCAACGGTGACGCCGCCTATGGTTCGACACTCATGTATATTCCCACCGAAGCGGAACTCGACTTGATGTCGTTCGCCGACGCCACCTCGCGCGATGCATGGAATGACTACATTGAAAGCAACCGCTATCTGCGCACGCACCGCGGCCAGTTCTCCGGGCGCAACGCCCTGCAGGCTCCGACTGAACACCGTGTGGACCTGCATCTGGCCCACGGATTCTATTTCGGCGGAGCGTCGAAACGCAAGATCGTGTTGTCGCTCGACGTGATGAACTTCGGCAACATGTTGTGCAGCAGTTGGGGAACCTACTACAACACTTCGAGCTGGCGCCTGCAGCCCGTCACGGTCACGGCCGTCGATAACGGGACTCCGGTCTACCGCTTCACGGGGGCGAAACTCACCCCGAACGACCTGCTCTCGCGCTGGCACATGCAGATAGGAGCCAAGGTGGTATTCTGACACTCGCAGCCGTTGTGGCAATGCCAGCATACAGAGATGTAACATTGTCGTAATTTTGGAGGCATAGACATGCGTCAAATAAAATATTTTGCTTACCTTTGCACCGAAGAACGGCTCTCATGAAACGTAAGACTGACATACATCCCGAGCATCGCGCCTGTTGTGCCAATGAATGCAGGGGGTATCGTTTTTCGGTTTCCAACGTCGGTTTTCGACAAATCGTCAATATTATTTATTGTTTTTGATATACAGGCGGCTTTATCGGTCGCCTTTTTTGTGTACATATATGAAAGCTGCTGCACATAGAATCGTATTGAAGGATGGCCGTGTGATACGCGGCGGAGAATCTTTCGTGGCGGATGTCGTAGTCTGCGGAGACCGGATCGCCGAGGTGACACCGCAGGCGGTTGCGCTGCCCGGCGACGAGGTGGTGGACTGCCGCGGGCTGTGGGTCACCGCAGGTCTCGTCGACCTGCACGTGCACCTGCGCGAGCCGGGTTTTCCCGCCAAGGAGACCATAGCCACGGGGACGGCGGCAGCGGCACACGGAGGATTCACGACGGTGTGTGCCATGCCCAATCTGGAACCGGCTCCCGACTCGGTGGAGAACCTCTGCCGCGAGACGGAGATCATCGCCCGTGACGCCAAGGTGAAGGTTCTGCCCTACGCCACCATAACACGCCGCAGGGCCGGGCGCGAACTGGTCGACTTCGCCGCACTGAAACCTTACGTGGCAGGCTTCTCGGACGACGGCAGCGGTGTACAGAGCGAGGAGACGATGCACGCCGCAATGCGTGCCGCAGCTGCCGAAGGATGCATCATTGCGGCGCACTGCGAAGTGAACGGCCTGTTGCACGGCGGGTATATCCATGACGGCGCCTATGCCGCCGCACACGGGCACAAGGGCATATGCCCGGAGAGCGAATGGCGCCAGATCGAGCGCGACATAGCGTTGGCCGCCGAGACCGGATGCCGTTACCACGTATGCCACATATCGACAAAGGAGAGTGTGGCGCTCATACGCGAAGCCAAACGCAGCGGCGTACGAATAACATGCGAGACAGGGCCGCACTATCTCACCATGTGCGACGCCGACCTTCAGGAAGATGGACGCTTCAAGATGAATCCCCCGATCAGGTCGGCTGCAGACCGCGACGCCCTGATCGAAGGGGTGCAGGACGGCACCATCGACGTCATCGCAACAGACCATGCGCCGCATACGGCCGAAGAGAAGTCGCGCGGGCTTGCAGGCAGCGCCATGGGCGTAGTCGGCCTCGAGACATCGTTCGCGGTAATATACACGAAACTCGTACTGACGGGCATAATCACCCCCGAACGCATGATAGAACTCATGGCGGAGGCCCCGCGCCGCATCTTCGCCTTGGGCGGCGGCCTGACGGCGGGAGAGAAGGCCGACATTGCAGTATTCGACACCGGCACGGAATTTACGGTCGATCCCGCCGCATTCCTTTCCAAGGGGCGCAGTACCCCGTTCGAAGGGTGGTGCCTGCGCGGCACGTGCCGCCTGACGCTGTGCGACGGCAGGAAAGCGTACGAAACGAAATACAATTAATTCATAATACGAACAAATGAAACCATTTACGAAAAAGTTAGTTCTCGAAAACGGCTGCGAGTTCCTCGGCTACAGTTGCGGAGCCGATGTCGAGCGCGTTTGCGAGTTGGTCTTCTGCACAGCCATGGTGGGTTATCAGGAGATACTCTCCGACCCTTCATGCGCAGGACTGATGGTTGTGATGACCTATCCTGTCATAGGCAATTACGGTATTACGGACGAGGACTTCGAATCAAAGTCGGCCTCTGTCGGAGCGATGGTCGTACGTGAATGCAACGACACACCGAGCAATTTCCGCTACACCAAAACCTTCTCGGAGATACTCGAGGAACAGGGGATACCGGGCATCAGCGGCGTAGACACCCGCATGATCACGCGCATAATCCGTGACAAGGGATGCCGCCGTGCCGCCATCGTCAATATGGAGACCTCACGCGAGGCGGCGCTGGAGATGATACGCGCCACGCCTGCCGCCACCGATCAAGTGAAGCAGGTAAGCTGCCGCAAGCGTTGGTTCTCACGTACGCCCAATCATAAATACGACATCGTGGCGGTCGACTGCGGCATCAAGTACAGCATCATACGCTACTTCAACGAACGCGGTTGCAACGTTACGGTCGTGCCGTACGACACCTCCCTAAACGAAATCATGGCCTTCAATCCCGACGGCGTGCTCATCTCAAACGGTCCGGGCGACCCGACCAACGTGCCGGAGGTGGTAGAACTCGTCAAGTCGCTGCGCGGGCGCATACCCATATTCGGCATAGGGCTCGGACACCAGCTCATAGCGCTGGCATACGGCGCCAAGACCTACCGCATGGAACACGGACACTGCGGAGGAAACCACCCTGTGCGCAACCTCGACACCAACGGTATCGAGATCACGAGCCAAGGACACAGCTATGCCGTTGACGCCGCATCGCTCGAGGCCACGCCCCTTCGCGTGACGCACGCCGACCTGCTCGACAATACGGTCGAAGGTGCGGAGTGCGCCGCCGACAAGGTCTTCTCGGTACAATACCACCCCGAGAGTGCCCCGGGACCGCACGACAGTTTCTACCTTTTCGATAAATTCATTAAAATGATGGAGGAGTATCAAAATGCCTAAAAGAACAGATATAAAGAAAGTGATGGTGATCGGTTCGGGTCCGATCGTCATAGGTCAGGCCGCCGAGTTCGACTACGCCGGAACACAGGCTTGTCTTGCCCTCAAAGAGGAGGGCTATGAGGTGATCCTCGTCAATTCGAATCCCGCCACGATCATGACAGACACCGACATCGCCGACAAGGTCTACATGGAGCCGCTTACGCTGGAGTATGTGGCCAAGATCGTACGATACGAGCGCCCCGACGCCATAGTGCCGGGTCTGGGCGGTCAGACAGGTCTGAATCTGGCTGTACAGCTGGCCAAGAAGGGCATACTCGACGAGTGCCATGTGGAGATTCTGGGCACCTCATTCCACAGCATCGAGAAGGCCGAGGACCGCGAACTCTTCAAGGAACTCTGCATCAGCATCGGTGAGCCGGTCCTGCCATCGATCGTGGTCAATACGATGGAGGACGGCGTCAAGGCCGCACTCGAGATAGGATACCCCGTAGTACTGCGCCCCGCCTTCACGCTGGGCGGTACGGGCGGCGGCTTCGCCGATACGGAGGAGGAGTTGCGAGAAATCATGCACAATGCGCTGATGCTCTCACCCGTACATCAGGTGCTGGTGGAGAAGAGTATCAAGGGATACAAGGAGATCGAATTCGAGGTGATGCGCGACAAGAACGACACAGCCATCGCCATCTGCAGCATGGAGAACGTCGACCCCGTAGGCATTCATACGGGTGACTCGATCGTCGTGGCACCCAGCCAGACGCTTACCGACAAGGAGTACGAGTTGCTGCGCGGCAGCGCACTGAAGATAATCCGCGCGTTGGGAATCGAGGGCGGATGCAACGTACAGTTCGCGCTCGACCCGCTGTCGTTCCGCTACTACATCATCGAGGTAAACCCGCGCGTGTCGCGTTCGTCGGCGCTGGCCTCGAAGGCGAGCGGCTTCCCCATCGCGCGCGTCAGCGCCAAGATAGCCGTAGGCCTCACGCTTGACGAGATACGCATAGCAAACACCCCTGCATGCTTCGAACCCGCGCTCGACTATGTCGTGACGAAGGTGGCACGCTTTCCTTTCGACAAGTTCAGCGATGCCTCCAACGAGCTGGGTACACAGATGAAGGCTACGGGCGAGGTGATGAGCATCGGCCGCACGCTCGAAGAGAGCCTACTGAAGGCAGTACGCTCGCTCGAAACCGGCGTATGCCACATCTACCACAAGAAGTTCGACAATTACGCCGTAGAGACGCTTCTGGAGTATATCCGCAAGGGCACCGACGACCGTCTCTATGCCATAGCACAACTCATACGCAAAGGCGTCGACCTGCTCATCATATACAACCACACCAAGATCGACATGCTCTTCCTCGAGAAGTTCAAGAACATCGTCGAGATGGAGAAGACGGTAGCCGCCGCCAAGGGCGACGCCGGCGTGCTGCGCGAGGCCAAGCGCATGGGCTTCAGTGACAAATATATCGGCCAGCTGTGGGACATGAGCGAATCGGAGATATTCCTGCTGCGCCGCAAGGAGGGCATCTTCCCTGTGTACAAGATGATAGACACCTGCGCCGGCGAGTTCGCCTCGTATGTGCCCTACTTCTATTCGACATACGAGCAGGAAAACGAATCGACGGTAAGCAACCGCAAGAAGATTCTGGTGCTCGGATCGGGTCCCATCCGTATCGGACAGGGCGTGGAGTTCGACTACTCTACGGTACACGCCATATGGACGATCAAGGATGCAGGCTACGAGGCCATCATCATCAACAACAACCCCGAAACCGTATCGACCGACTACACGATCAGCGATAAACTCTATTTCGAACCACTGACGGTAGAGGATGTGATGAACGTCGTCGAACTGGAGAAGCCCGACGGCATCGTGGTGTCGCTCGGCGGACAGACAGCCATAAATCTGGCCGAACCGCTGTCGAAACTCGGAGTGAAGATCATCGGTACGGACATCGACGCCATCAACAACGCCGAGGACCGCAAGCTCTTCGAGAACATAATGAACAAGGTCGGCATACCTCAGCCCGAAGCCGAGGCCGTGACCGACATCGAGGCCGGCGTCGCCGCCGCCAACCGTATAGGCTACCCCGTGCTGGTACGCCCGAGTTTCGTGCTCGGAGGCCGCGCTATGCAGATCGTGGGTAACGAGGAGACGCTGCGCCACTACCTGCGCTCGGCCGTGGAGATAAACGAGAAGTCGCCCGTGCTTGTCGACAAGTACATCATGGGCAAGGAACTCGAAGTGGACGCCATATGCGACGGCAAGGATGTCTTCATCCCGGGAATCATGGAGCATGTCGAGCGTACGGGCATACACTCGGGCGACAGCATCAGCGTCTACCCCACCTTCAGCGTGAGCCAGCAGGTGAAGGATACCATTATCGAGTATACCAAGCAGTTGGGGCTGGCCATCGGCATCGTGGGACTGTTCAACATACAGTTCATCGTCGACGGCAACGACAAGGTGTACGTCATCGAAGTCAACCCGCGTTCGTCGCGTACAGTGCCCTTCCTCTCGAAGTCGACGGGCGTGCCCATGGCCAAGATCGCCACGCTGGTCATCCTCGGCCATTCGCTACGCGAACAGGGTATAACAGAGGTCTACCATAAGGAGCGGAGCCGCTGGTTCGTCAAGTCGCCTGCATTCTCGTTCGCCAAGATCCGCGGCGTGGATTCATACCTCTCGCCCGAGATGAAGTCTACGGGCGAGGCCATAGGCTACGACAAGAGCCTCACGCGCGCACTGTACAAGTCACTGCAGTCGTCGGGCATGACCGTGGCCAACTACGGTACGATCTTCGTCACCATCGCCGACCAAGACAAGGAGCGAGCGCTGCCTCTGATACGCCGTTTCTACAATCTGGGGTTCAACATCGAGGCCACGAAGGGTACGTGCGAGTTCCTGCGCAGCCACGGCATACGCACACGCCACCTGCGCAAGCTGAGCGAGGGGAGCACCGAGATATACGATTCGCTGCGCAAGGGCCATGTAACCTACGTGATCAACACTATCGACGTCAACCAGCACAGTACGCGCCGCGACGGCTACGACATACGCCGCGCCGCCGCCGAGAACAACGTGACGATATTCACGGCACTGGAGACGGTCAGCGTCCTGCTGGACGTGCTGGAGGAGATCACGCTCGGAGTATCAACCATCGATGCCGAGTAGCACCATGTACAAGAAGGGAACATACCGCATAGTATCGAACGAACCTCTCACGCCCGCGGTTTACCGCATGGTTGTCGAAGGCGACACGCAGTGGATAACACGCCCGGGACAGTTCGTCAATATCGAACTCGACGGCTTCTATCTGCGGCGCCCCATCTCGGTATGCGACTACACGGAGAACACGATCGTCCTCATATACAAGGTTGTGGGACGTGGCACCGAGACGATGAGCCGTATGGAGGCAGGCCGCGGACTCGACATGCTGACGGGACTCGGCAACGGCTTCGATGCCGATGCCGAATGTCGCCGCCCGCTGCTTGTGGGCGGCGGCGTGGGCGTTCCGCCCCTCTTCCGTCTGGCAAAAGAGCTGATCGCCCGCGGCCGCAAGGTGAGCGTGGTGCTGGGATTCAACACAGCCTCGGAGGTATTTTATGCCGACGAATTCATGGCTTTGGGTACTGAGGTATATGTCACTACTGCAGACGGTTCGCTCGGCATCAAGGGGTTCGTCACAGACGCCGTACGCGAAAAGGGAATAGAGTTCGACTACTTCTACGCCTGCGGGCCCCTGCCCATGCTGCGGGCGTTGAGCCTCTCATGTAACGTGCCGGGCGAGTTGAGTTTCGAAGAACGCATGGGTTGCGGTTTCGGTGCCTGCATGGGCTGCAGCTGCAAGACACTCGCTGGCAACAAACGCATATGCAAGGACGGCCCCGTAATGAAACGCGAGGAGATAATATGGTAAAGGAGGCATCTATGGCAAACGATTTCGATCTCACTGTGGAATTGTGCGGCGTGGCACTGGACAACCCCGTCATCCCCGCCAGCGGCACCTTCGGGTTCGGCCGCGAACACAACGAATTCTACGACATAAACATTCTGGGAGCCATCTCGTTCAAAGGAACCACGCGCGAGGCCCGCTTCGGCAACCCGACGCCGCGTATCGCCGAATGCCGTGCCGGCATGATCAACTCGGTCGGCCTGCAAAACCCCGGCATCGACGCCGTCATCGCCGAGGAACTCCCGCACCTGCGGTCGATATTCCGCAAGCCGATCATCGCCAACATCAGCGGCTTCTCGGTCGACGAGTACGCCGAATGCTGTGCCAAGATCGACCGCGAGGAGCAGGTGGAGATAATCGAGGTAAACGTTTCGTGCCCCAACGTACATAACGGTGGCATGAGCTTCGGCACCGACTGTACGGCCGTCGCCGAGGTGACACGCGCCGTGAAGAATGTAACCACGAAGCCCGTATTCATCAAACTCAGCCCCAACGTCACCGACATCGTCTCGATAGCCTTGGCCTGCGAGGAGGCCGGCGCCGACGGCATCTGCCTCATAAACACGCTGCTCGGCATGCGTATCGACACCCTGCGCCGCCGCCCCGTCATAGCCAACACGATGGGAGGGTTCTCGGGGCCCGCTGTCTTCCCCGTTGCTCTGCGCATGGTATATCAGGTTGCGGCGGCATGCAAGGTTCCCGTCATGGGCTGCGGCGGCGTGGAGAGCGCTTCGGACGTAATCGAGATGATGATGGCCGGAGCTTCGGCAGTACAGGTAGGTGCCGCAAACCTTAAAGACCCCTATGCATGCAAACGCATTATCGAGGATCTTCCCCGCGAGATGCAACGCTTGGGAATTACGCGTCTGAAAGACATCATCGGAGCGGCACAGAAACAGTAGTGCCTCCCTGTCCGCTAAAGCCGGCTGCCGCCATACGCGGCAGCCGGCTTGCGTTGTTATACAAATAACACATGTACAAAAGGAGGTAAAATGCCGCAAAACGGTCTTACGCAGCCATTTTTGTGATGAATGCATCCTATGTTGTGACGGAAAAACCCTCCGCTTTTCTTTCCGTAAGGGGCCGATGTTCTATTTTTGCGCAGGTTTTTAAGAATATTTAGTATTGATGAAAGGTTTGAAAATCGCGGTTCTCGTGAAGCAAGTCACCGATACCCGCGAAACGGTGGAGGCGACGGTCGGAGCCGACGGCACTATCGATCGCAACGCACTGCCGGCTATCTGCAATCCCGACGATCTGAACGCCCTCGAACAGGCGCTCCGCATCAAAGATCGTATCGACGGGAGCCAAGTAATATTGATAAGCATGGGACCGCAGCGTGCCGAAGAGGTGCTGCGCGACGGCATATACCGCGGTGCCGATGAGGGTATACTCCTCTCCGACCGCCGCTTTGCCGGAGCCGACACCATGGCCACCTCGTATGCGCTGGCCATGGCTGCGCGGAGGATAAGCCCCGATCTGATATTGGCGGGACGCCAGTCTATCGACGGCGACACGGCCCATGTTGGCCCACAGACGGCACTATGGCTCGGATGGCCGCAGGTAACGTACGCCGAACAGGTCACCCCCTGCGAGGACGGCAGTATAGAGATACGCCGCGTCTCGGATGACGAGACGGAGGTCGTGCGCACCACCCTGCCCGCAGTCGTCACAGTCGGCGGCAGCGGCGCGGCCGAGTGCCGCCCGAGCAACGTGCGCCGGATACTCGAATACAAAAAACAGCCCGTGACCGTATGGACGGCCGACGATCTGGGAGGAGACACATCCCGCTACGGCTTGGGCGGTTCGCCCACACAGGTGGTGGAGAGTCGCACCATCGTAGCAGGGCATAAGGATACCGAGTGGGTGGCAAGCGACGAGAATTCACTGTCGGAGTTTGTCGCAAGACTTGTCGAAAGCCACATTGTCGAATAGGATTAAGCGTAGAGAGATGAACAAAGTCATGATATTCTGCCAGACCCGCGACGGTGCACTGAGCGAGGTGGGTCTGGAACTTCTTACCAAAGGGCGGCGTCTGGCTGCCGAAACGGGTGGCGAACTCGAAGCCCTGATCATAGGCGGCCGCACGGCTCATCTGGCCGAGGAAGCCTTCCGCTACGGTGCCGCCAAAGTCTTCTGCGCCGAAGACGAGCGACTGAAGGATTACCTCACGCTGCCTTATGTCCGCATAGCGAAACATGTCGTCGAGGCCGAACAGCCCGACATCTTTTTGGCCGGAGCCACATCCGTAGGGCGCGATATGGCCCCGCGCCTTGCCGCAGAACTGGGATGCGGACTCACGGCCGACTGCACGGCGCTCGAACTCGGAGACTGCTCGTATCGGGGCAATGAATACAAAGGTGTGTTGAAGTGCATCCGCCCGAGTTTCGTAGCCAACCAGCTTACGACCATAATATCGCCCTCGACACGCCCGCAGATGGCCACCATACGCGAGGGCGTTATGGCCAAGGAACCGCTCGGAAAGCCCGTACAGGGCAAATGCATCATGGTAGACACGACGGCGCTGCTCAAGAAAGAAGACTTCGCCGTCTCGATCATCGAGAAGACGGCGCGCGAACGCGGCGTAGATCTAAAGTCGGCCAAAGTGATAGTCGCCGGCGGCTACGGAATGGGCAGCGCCGAGAACTTCGAGGTGCTTTTCCGCCTTGCCGAGATGTTGGGCGGTGAGGTGGGCGCCACCCGTGCCGCCATCGATGCCGGATATGTCGGAGGCTACGAACGCATGATCGGACAGACGGGCATCACAGTGCGGCCGAAGCTCTATATTGCCTGCGGTATCTCGGGGCAGGTGCAACACACCGTCGGCATGGACAAATCGGCCTGTATAATCTCTATAAACTGCGACGCGGATGCACCCATACACCGCATCGCCGACTACGCCATCGTAGGCGACGCCGTAAAGACGGTCGAACACATGATCGCACTCATCAAAAACAACAGACGTTAGGAAGAGAACCATGAACAATTTCTATAAGGACAACGACAGGCTGAAGCGTCAGATGACGCACCCGATGATGAAGCGCATCGTCGCGCTCAAGGAGGAGGGCTATACACAGAGCCGCGAGTACCGTTCAGCTCCGGAAAACTTCAATGACGCCATAGATTCATACGACAAGGTAATGGAAGTCTTGGGAGAGATATGCGCCGACACCATAGCAAAGAACGCTTCCGACGTCGATGCCGAGGGCCCGCGCTGCGAGCACGGCCGCGTAACGTACGCCTCGGGCACACAGCGCAACCACGAGATGCTGACGCGGTCGGGCCTCTACGGACTGACGCAGCCGCGCCGCTACGACGGGCTCAACTTCCCGACCGTACTGTTCGTCATGGCCTCGGAGATGGTTGCCCGCGCCGACGCAGGGTTCTGCAACATCTGGTCACTGCAGGGGTGCGTGGACATCATACGCGAGTTCGGTGACGAGGAACTCAAGGCGGAGTTCATCCCCCGCATCGCGCACGGCGCCACCTGCTCGATGGACCTCACCGAACCGGATGCAGGCAGCGACCTGCAGTCGGCCATGCTGAAAGCCACGTGGAGCGAAGAACGCGGCATGTGGCTGCTGAACGGCGTCAAGCGCTTTATCACCAACGGCGACGCAGACATAAAACTTGTCCTGGCCCGTTCCGAAAGCGGCACGGCCGATGCCCGCGGACTGTCGTGCTTCGTCTACGACCGCAGCTGGGGCGGCGTCACCGTTCGCCGCATCGAGCACAAGATGGGTATCAAGGGCTCGCCTACATGCGAGCTGGCATTCAACGACGCTCCGGCCAAACTGCTCGGCTCACGCGGCTTGGGGTTGATAAAGTACGTAATGTCGATGATGAACGGCGCACGCCTCGACATCGGCGCACAGTCGGTCGGCATCATGGAGGCGGCCCTGCGTGAGGCGGTACGTTATGCCAACGAACGCCGCCAGTTCGGTGTGCCCATCGCCACCTTCCCCGCCGTATACTCGATGCTCGGCCGCATGCAGGCCAAACTCGACGGCTCGCGCGCCCTGCTCTACGAGACGGCAAGGTATGTCGACATCGCCAAGACTCTGGCGGCGAAAAGCGACCTTACGGATGACGAGCGCGCCGAGATGCGCCGCGCCTCGAAATATGCCGACATGTTCACCCCGATGCTCAAACTCATGGCCGGCGAGTATTCGAACGAAGTAGCCTACGACGCCGTGCAGGTATACGGAGGATCGGGCTTCATCAAGGAGTTCTCCGTCGAGCGTCTCTACCGCGATGCCCGCGTCACGACCCTATACGAGGGAACGTCGCAGATGCAGGTCGTAGCCGCCGCACGCTATGCCGTCAGCGGAGTGCTGCTCGGCCGCATACGCGAATACGAAGCCGACGCAGCCGTCATGGACATAGGCGTCAAGGCCAAGGTCCGCCTGCGCAAGATGACAGACGAGTTCGAGCGCATGTGCGAGGCCGTGGCGGCGATGGAGGGCGACGCCAAGTCGTACCACGCCCGCAATCTGGTGGAAACGGGTGCGCGTATCGTCATAGCATACCTGTTGATGATGGATTCGAAGAGCGACGGCCGCGCCGCATTATCGGCATCGGTATATCTCGATATGGCCGAGGCGCAGAACCTACAGGCTGCGGCATGCATAACCGTCGGAGGCGACAAGGAACAGCTTGAATGCATGAAGGGAATATTCCTCAACAACGGCTGCGGCTGCAAATAGCCTTCAATACGCACATTTCATGACAAAGGGCGTCGGAATGATCCGACGCCCTTTGTCATGCCGCAACGGCACTTCCGCATCGACCGGCACCATGCCGCGACACCTATACGACATTGCTGCGGCGATAATTGTGGGGCTGGCAGCCAGTCACTTTCTTGAAAAGCCGGCAAAAATAAGAGACGTCATCATATCCCAATGCCAAAGCCACATTCTTGACCGTAGCCTCCTGCGTAACTAACATAAGCTGTGCCCGTTCCACCTTTTTGCGGATGATGTATTTCTGCGGCGTCAGCCCCGTCTCCTTCCTGAACAACCTGATGAAATGGTCCTTCGATAGGCATGAACGGCGCACCATCGTCTCCAACTCTATGGTCTCGAAAATATGTCTCTGGATATGATCTACAGCCTGCACGATGCGTTCGTCCTTGGTGACCACCTTGGGACGGGCAAACTTGAACAGGCGCGACAACAGCTGGTATACAATGCCGCGCGACTCTACCTTGTCGCACAGGGCCCGCTGGCGGTTCTTCCGCAGCTCCTGCTCTAGCGTCGGGTTATTGTCGTAGGTATCGGGGTTGGAGCTCAGCAGTTTCATGTGGGGATTGATCTGCGCAAGACGCGCGAACAACATGCGGTCAATCCCGCCGGCCTCGAGTTCGAACGGAAAATCCCATTGGTCAAGAATGTTCGACTCGTATTCCTCGTATATGTGGATATAATAATGTACGAACCTGCTGTCGCATACGTAACCGTGCGTGGTGAAAGCCGGTATGAAATAGAGATGGTCGGGCTTGAGGTCGAGCGTCGTCTGCGGCATCACCACTTGTGCCGTCCCTTCGGTAATATAGTACAGGCGGTGGAACGGGCTGTTGACGTTCTTCCAGTTCCAATCGGCATTGTGGACGGCTAACCCTACGTTGAGTACGAGCGGATGCAATCGGTCGATAAATGAGGCCATGTGTCGGTAGCAAGTAATTTTCCGGTAGTAAAATTATGAATTTTGCCTGACTATAGCACACGTAACCGCATGAAAAGACGGCGCAAACCGGCCCTATCAGCCTTTTCAAGCGACTGCCGGCGCGAAAAGTCGATATTGTCCTATGGAAAGTCGATAATATTCAACAATATTTTCCCGACAATGGTTAATTTTGTATATATGGACAAAAGACGTATTATTATGATAAAGACGATAATTCCTGCTATCATGCTACTGACGGCCGGAACGTTATCGGCACAGGAATACAAGGTGCCGGTTTCGGAGAACGACGAGCCGATGATGGAGGGGAAGTTTGAACCCACGTGGGAATCGTTGAAAGGATATCGTGTTCCCGAGTGGTTCCGCAACGTGAAATTCGGCATCTGGGCCCATTGGGGACCACAATGCGTCGAAGGTTCGGGGGACTGGATGGCACGCTCGTTGTATATGGAAGGTTCGAACGAGTACAAATATCATGTCGAAAATTACGGACACCCGTCGGAGGTGGGTTTCAAGGATATCATCCCCCTGTGGAAAGCCGAAAACTGGGACCCCGACAAACTCGTGGCATACTATAAAAAGATCGGAGCACAATATTTCTTCGCACTGGGCAACCACCATGACAACATGGATCTGTGGGACAGCAAGTATCAGCCGTGGAACTCCATGAACATGGGCCCCGGAAGGGATATACTGGCCGAATGGGAAAAGGCCGCCCGCAGGCATGGCCTCTATTTCGGCGTAAGCCTGCATGCCGACCATGCATGGACGTGGTACGAGCCGTCACAACGGCACGACACAGAAGGGCCGAAGGCGGGAATACCGTATGACGGCAGACTGACGGAAGCCGACGGCAAAGGCAAATGGTGGGAAGGCTACGACCCGCAGGACCTTTACGCCCAGAACCACCCGTTGAGCGAGAACAGCTGGGACAACGGCGCCATCCACAGCCAATGGGCTTGGGGCAATGGTGCCTGCCTGCCGACACGTGAGTATTGCACCAATTTCTACAACCGTACGCTCGACGTGATCAACCGCTATAATCCCGACTTGCTCTATTTCGATGTTACGGTCCTGCCGTTCTACCCCATCAGCGACGCCGGATTGAAGATAGCGGCACATTTCTACAACCACAGCATGGCGACGCATAACGGCAAACTGGAAGCCGTGATGTTGGGCAAGATCCTCGACGAAAACCAGCGCAGGGCCTTGGTGTGGGATGTCGAACGCGGCGCCCCCAACGAGATACTCGAACAACCGTGGCAGTCATGTTCATGCATCGGAGGCTGGCACTACAATACTTCGATTTACGAAAACGATTGGTACAAACCTGCCGACTATGTCGCAAGGCTGCTGGTTGACATCGTGAGCAAGAACGGCAACCTGCTGTTGAGCGTCCCTCTGCGTGCGGACGGCACATTCGACGAGAAAGAGAAGAAGATACTCGACGAGTTCGGCGAATGGATGAAGATCAACAGTGAAGCCATATATGGCACACGCCCGTGGACGATTTTCGGCGAAGGGCCAATAGCCGATTCGGATATACGCATCAACGCGCAAGGCTTCAACGAGGGCACATACAGCAAAGCTTCGGCACAGGATATACGTTTCACACAGACCGAGAAATACCTGTACGCAACGGTACTGTCGTGGCCCGACGAAAACAAAGTCGTGATAAAGTCGCTGGCAGAAGGCGGCAATCTATACAGGAACCGTATCAACAAGGTGGATTTGTTGGGATACGGCAAAGTTGCGTTCGTCCAAACGGAGGAGGGTCTGGAGATTGCCATACCGGCGGGAGCGAAGCGTGTGATCATCCCCGTATTCAGGATAAAGAAATAAAGGGCCATGTCGGAAAAGGGTTATACGGTAAGGAGTTATGACAGGCCGGTAAAGCGGTATTGCCAGACGCTGCATTTGAAAGACAATCCCGAGCTGATCGCCGAATACAGACGTATTCACAGCATCGAGAAGGCGTGGCCCGAAATTCGGGCCGGCATCCGCGCGGTCGGCATACTCGAGATGGAGATCTACATACTCGGTCCGACTCTGTTCATGATTGTCGAAACGCCACTCGATTTCGATTGGGACGAGGCAATGTCCCGCTTGGCACACCTGCCGCGCCAACAGGAGTGGGAAGAGCATGTCGCGCGTTTTCAAGAATGCGCGCCGTCGAGTACCTCCTCCGAAAAATGGACGATGATGGAGCGTATGTTCTACCTGTATGACGATTGACCGGCCGCAAATATTTTACAGGCCACTACATGAGACGCCTC
The DNA here is from genome assembly GCA_944320685.1 of uncultured Alistipes sp. Lineage (GTDB taxonomy): Bacteria > Bacteroidota > Bacteroidia > Bacteroidales > Rikenellaceae > Alistipes. Next base: position 189,988 of record CALUIK010000003.1, on the reverse strand, counting down.
AAACGGACCATACACCGCCGGTAATACCGCCGCAAAAAATATCACGGCACAGCCGGTACGGCCGTCGGGGAGCGCAACCGCCCGACTCGAAGTATAGTTCTGACAATAACTTTATATAAATACACACATCATGGAGTATTCGATTTGCGGAAAAACAGGCATGAGAGTGCCCCGCCTGAGTTTCGGGGCATCGTCGCTGGGAGGCGTATTCCGTTCCATACGCGAAACGGAAGCCATCGAGGCCGTATATACGGCGGTGAACAACGGGATGAATTTCATAGACGTATCACCCTACTACGGCCACTACAAGGCCGAGACGGTTTTAGGCAAGGCTCTCAAGGAGTTGCCGCGCGATGCCTATCTTCTGTCGACAAAGGTCGGGCGTTACGGCCATGACGGCGTCAACACGTGGGACTATTCGGGGAAACGGGCCACGGAGAGTGTTTTCGAGAGTATGGAACGCCTGCATGTCGATTACATCGACCTGATCAATGTGCATGACATCGAGTTCGCCGACCTGCAGCAGGTGGTGGACGAGACGCTGCCCGCGTTGGTGGCCCTGCGCGACAAGGGTATTGTGGGACATGTCGGGATCACCGACTTGCAGTTGGAGAACCTCCAGTGGGTCGTCGACCGCGTACCTGCCGGTACGGTCGAGACAGTCCTCAACTTCTGCCATTATACGCTCAATGACGACAAACTCGCCGACTACATAGATTATTTCGAGACAAAGGGCATAGGCATAATCAACGCATCGCCGTTGTCGATGGGACTGCTGACACAGCGCGGCGTGCCCGACTGGCATCCGGCTCCCGCCCCGCTCGTCGAGGCGTGCAAGAGGGCCGTCGAATACTGCAACGCGCAGGGTTACCCTATCGAGAAACTCGCCATGCAGTATGCCGTAAGCAACCCGCGCATAAGCACCACGCTGTTCAGTTCCGCCAACCCGCAGAACGTGCTCAAGAACCTGCGCTACATCGAGGAACCGATAGATTGGGCGCTGGTCCGTAAGGTAAAGGAGATCATCGGCGACCAGCAGCGCGTAAGCTGGGCAAACTCGTGACGGCGGTATGAACAGAGTTATCATCGACGCACACTCCCACCTGTGGCTGTGGCAGGATACGGCCGTAGACGGCCTGCCGATACGTACGCTCGAAAACGGCCGCTCACTGTTCATGGGCGAGGTTCGGCAGATGCTGCCGCCGTTTATGACCGACGGGCGCAATACGGCAGAGGTCTTCCTGTCCAACATGGACTATGCGCAGGTAGCTGCCGCCGTAGTTACGCAGGAGTTCATAGACGGATTCCAGAATGACTATCTGGAACGTGTGGCGGGAAGATACCCCGACCGCTTCTTCGTATGCGGCATGTGCGAGTTCCGCAGGCCCGGGTTCTACGCACAGGCGGAGGAACTGGCGGACCGCGGGTTCAAGGCCATAAAGATCCCCGCCAACCGCCTTATAACGCAACGCGGCAGGGTGTCGCTGGCAAGCGACGAGATGATGCGTATGTTCCGCATGATGGAGAGCCGCGGCATGATCCTGTCGATAGACCTTGCGGACGACGACGTACAGGCTGGCGAGATGGAGGAGGCCATTGCCGAGTGCCCTGCCCTCAAGGTTGCCATAGGCCACTTCGGGATGGCGACGGGGCGCAATTGGCTGTCGCAGATACGGCTGGCACGCCATGAGAACGTACGTATCGAATCGGGCGGCATCACGTGGCTCTTCAACGACGAGTTCTACCCGTTCGCCGGTGCCGTCAGGGCCATACGCCGCGCCGCCGACGAGGTGGGAATGGAGAAACTGATGTGGGGATCGGACTATCCGCGCACCATCACTGCCATCACCTACCGCATGTCGTACGACTTCATCGTTAAGACGAAAGAGTTGTCCGACAAGGAGAAAACATTGTTCCTTGGCGAAAACGCACGTTCGTTCTACGGGTTCGGCACACTGCCCGAACTGCCATACATAAAAAATATGTCAGAATGAAGAAGAACCGATATTTCGTGCCTCTGTTGCTTATTTTCAGCCTATTCTTCCTATGGGCAATCAGCAGCAACCTGCTGCCGACGATGATCCGGCAGCTGATGAAGACCTGCGAGCTCAACACGTTCGAAGCCTCTTTCACCGAGACCGCCTATTGGCTGGCCTATTTCATATTCCCGATCCCGATAGCTATGTACATGAAACGGTTCAGCTACAAATCGGGCATTATCTTCGGCCTGCTGCTGGCTGCTATGGGCGGACTGCTGTTTTTCCCCGCCGCAATAATCAAGTCGTATTGGGCATATCTGGGCATATTCTTTGTCATAGCTACCGGCATGTGCTTCCTCGAAACGGCGGCCAACCCCTATGTCACCGTACTTGGTGCGCCCGACACGGCATCGAGGCGGCTGAATCTGGCCCAGTCGTTCAACGGGCTGGGCGCCTTCGTCTCGGCCATGTTCCTCAGCAAGCTGGTACTCAGCGGCCAACACTATACCCGCGAATCGCTGCCGCAGGACTACCCGGGAGGATGGGACGCATATATACAGTTCGAAACCGACGCCATGAAAATACCCTACCTGTTTTTGGCCGGTCTGCTCATACTCATTGCCGTAATCATATTCTTCTATCGGCTGCCGTCGATTCCGGAGGAGGAACATAAGGACAGCAAGGGCCCGCTCATCAATTTCGGGGTACTGAAAAGGCGCCACCTGCGTTGGGGTGTCATCTGCCAATTCTTCTACAACGGCGGCCAGACGGCTATAAACAGCCTTTTTCTGGTCTATTGCTGTACGTATGCGGGTATTCCCGAGTCGCAGGCCACGACATTTTTCGGCCTATACATGCTCGCGTTCCTGCTGGGGCGCTGGATCGGTACAGGCCTGATGTCCCGCTTCCAACCGCAAAGAATGCTCATGGCATATGCCATCGTAAACATAGCCTTGTGCGGCGTGATCATGTGTTACGGCGGAATGGTGGGACTCTACGCCATGATCGGGGTCTCGTTCTTCATGTCGATCATGTACCCGACGCAATTCGCCCTCGCCATAACCGATCTGGGCGACGATACCAAGAGCGGATCGGCTTTCCTCGTGATGGCCATCATAGGCAACGCATGCCTGCCGCAGCTGACGGCATACTTCATGAACCATAACCCCGAGGCATACGCCACGGCCTACTTGATACCACTGATATGCTTCGTATTTTGCGCATATTACGGATGGAGAGGCTACCGTGTCGTGAATTGAATGTAACACAACGGATCGACTTGGTCAAATAAAAGCAATAATGAAACTATGAAAGCAGTGAAAATAACGGAACCGCAAACCGTTATGGTGACCGACATTGAGAAACCCGCCGTCAAAGACGGTGAGATATTGCTGCGCATAAAGCATGTCGGCTTTTGCGGTTCGGATCTGAACACCTTTCTCGGACGCAATCCCATGGTCAGGATGCCGGTCATACCCGGCCACGAGATAGGCGCCGTAATCGAAGAGACAGGCCGCGGCGTCCCCGAGACATTCGTAAAGGGTATGCCGGTGACGGTAAATCCATACACGAGCTGCGGCAAGTGCTCCTCATGCCGCAACGGCCGCGTAAACGCCTGCCGCGACAATGAGACATTGGGTGTGCAGCGCAACGGCGCAATGACCGACTACATCGCCGTACCGTGGCAGAAAGTAATCGCGGCCGACGGCCTTTCCACACGAGAATGCGCCCTTATCGAGCCTATGAGTGTAGGATTCCATGCCGTATCGCGCGGATGCATCACCGACAACGACACGGTGATGGTGATCGGTTGCGGAATGATAGGATTGGGCGCCGTCGTGCGCGCATCGCTGCGCGGGGCCACAGTTATCGCCGTAGACCTCGACGACGACAAACTCAAACTGGCGCGGAATATCGGCGCCGCACATACCGTCAACTCGAAAAACGAGGATGTGCATGCCCGCCTGCAGGCGCTTACGGGAGGCATGGGCCCCGACGTGGTCATAGAGGCCGTCGGCAGTCCCGCCACATACGTCATGGCCGTCGACGAAGCGGCGTTTACAGGGCGCGTGGTATGTATAGGATATGCAAAAAGCGAGGTATCGTTCCAGACCAAATACTTCGTACAAAAAGAGCTGGACATAAGGGGTTCGCGTAACGCCCTGACGGCGGATTTCAATGCCGTAATAAAGTATCTTCGCCGCGGAGTGTGCCCCGTCGACAGCCTCATATCGTATGTCGTCACTCCGGATGAGGCCGGAACGGCACTGTTGAGATGGTCGGAAAATCCGGGACGGGTATTCCGTATATTGGTGGAATTTTAAATCAGGACAGATCATGAGAGCATTAAATAAGCAAACGGCGCAAAAGGTGCTTCGTCCGGAACGTGTGGTGCAGTTCGGCGAGGGAAATTTCCTGCGGGCCTTTGTCGATTGGATAATATCCAATATGGACGAGAAGACCGATTTCAACGGCAGTGTCGTCGTCGTACAACCCATCGGTAACGGCATGGTCGACCGCCTCAACAGTCAGGACGGGCTGTACCATGTCAACCTCCAAGGGCTGGAAAACGGAGAGGCGGTAAACTCGTTCCGTCTGATCGACGTCATCAGCCGCGCAATGAACCCTTATACGGATTTCGACGCCTTCATGGCCTTGGCCGAACAGCCCGAAATAAGATTCGTAATATCGAATACCACGGAGGCCGGCATCGCCTTCGACCCCTCCTGCAAACCGGACGACAGGCCCGCCGCCGCATATCCCGCAAAACTGACGCAGTTCCTCTTCCGCCGCTTCCGTCATTTCGGAGGCGACATGCGGAAGGGCCTGATAATATTCCCATGCGAGTTGATATTCCTCAACGGCCACAAACTCAAGGAGGTGATCTGGCAGTACATCCAACTGTGGCAATTGGGAGACGACTTCAAGAACTGGTTTGATAATGCCTGCGGCGTATACGCCACACTCGTGGACCGTATAGTGCCAGGATTCCCGCACAAGGATATAGACCGAATCAAGGAGCAGCTGAAATACGACGACAACCTCGTGGTGCAGGGAGAGGTTTTCCACCTGTGGGTAATCGAGGCGCCGCAAAGCATAGCACAGGAATTCCCCGCGGACAAGGCCGGACTGAACGTGCTCTTCGTCCCGTCCGAGGAACCATACCATGCACGAAAGGTGACCTTGCTCAACGGTCCGCATACCGTGCTGGCCCCAGTGGCATGGCTGTCAGGCATCAATATCGTACGGGACGCTTGCCGGCATCCCGTCGTGGGCAAGTTCATACACAGGGTCATGTACGACGAACTTATGCCTACACTCGACCTGCCCGAAACAGAACTTCGGCGTTTTGCAGACGATGTAATCGAGCGTTTCACAAATCCCTTCGTCGACCATCAGGTGACCTCCATCATGCTCAATGCCTTCTCGAAATACGCCACGCGCGACCTGCCCGGGTTGAAAACATATCTCAAGCGGTTCGGGCGACTGCCAGAAGGGCTCGTACTCGGTTTGGCAGCCATAATAACATATTACAGAGGCGGCACACGCTCCGACGGCGCACCCATACAACCCAATGACGCACCCGAGGTCATAAGGCTTCTCACGCACCTGTGGCAACAGCCCGACATGCGGCATGTCGCCGAAGGAGTCTTGGCTGCCGACGGCATATGGGGAGAGGACATCAACAACATAACGGGGCTGACGGACAAGCTCGAAGAGTATCTGTCGGTTATAGACAAGGAAGGCATGCTTGCAGCCGTATCGCAATATATCGGCAAGGCAGAGTAACACCAAACGCAAACGTCCATGAAAGAGTATATTCAGATCAACCCTGCCGACAACGTGGCCGTAGCACTTACACGACTGCCCGCAGGGGTTGCCGTCGACATCGGCGGAAGGCGTTTCACCATGAAGGAGGAGATACCGCCAGGGCACAAATTCGCCTTGGACGCGCTGACGGCAGGGCGCAGCGTGATAAAATACGGCAGTTGCATCGGAGCCGCATCGTGCGACATACCGCAAGGCGGCTGGGTCAACGAAAACAATATACATACCTGCCTCGAAGGTATACAGGATTATACGTACAATCCCGTACCCGCCGTACCACTGAAGCAGCCCGAGATGCAACATGCGTTCATGGGATACCGCCGCCCGAACGGGGATGTCGGTATAAGAAACGAGATATGGATCATCCCCACCGTCGGCTGCGTCAACGGCATAGCCGAGAAATTGGCCGATATGCTGCGCGCCGAGACCCGTTGCGAAGGAGTCGATGCTATCAGAGCCTTTACGCACAACTATGGCTGCTCACAGTTGGGCGACGACCACGAGAACACTCGCAGGATATTGAGGAACATGGTCCTGCACCCAAATGCCGGCGCGGTCCTTATCGTCGGGCTGGGTTGCGAGAACAACAGGCCCGAGGCGTTCCGCGAAATGCTGGGGGAATACGACACCTCGCGCATACGCATGATGGTGTGCCAGCAGGCGGACGACGAAATCGCCTCCGGCATGGCACTCCTGCGCGAAATGTACGCCATAGCGATGGAGGACAAACGCACGTCCGTACCACTATCAGCGCTACGCGTAGGACTCAAATGCGGAGGATCCGACGGTCTGTCGGGCATTACGGCCAACCCGCTGCTCGGGCTCTTCTCCGACCGTCTGACAGCAATGGGCGGAACAACGGTATTGACGGAAGTGCCGGAGATGTTCGGCGCGGAGACCATCCTCATGGACCGGTGCGCCACGAAAGAACTCTTCGATAAGACGGTAGCCATGATAAACGGCTTTAAGGGATACTTCATCGCTCAGGGGCAGCCGGTATACGAGAACCCCTCGCCCGGAAACAAGGCCGGCGGCATATCCACCCTTGAGGAGAAATCACTCGGATGCACACAAAAGGCCGGAAAGTCGCCCATACGCGACGTGCTGGAATACGGCGAGAGACTCTCCCGAGCAGGGCTCAACCTGCTCTCGGCCCCGGGCAACGACCTCGTGGCCGCGACGGCCCTCGCAGCGGCGGGATGCCAGATGGTACTCTTCACTACAGGCCGCGGCACACCGTTCGGAACCTTCGTCCCCACGCTCAAGGTAGCCTCCAACAGCGACCTCTACCGCCGCAAACCGCAATGGATGGATTTCAATGCCGGCACTCTGGTCGAGGACGACGACATGGACAACCTGTGCGACAAGTTCATGCAACTCATATACCGTGTTGCCGAAGGAGAGCATACATGCAACGAACGGCGCGACGATGCAGGGTTCGCCATATTCAAGAGCGGCGTTACGCTATAACGCAATACTCCGCATTCATAACTTACCGTAAGTTCCGCTGCAGCCCCGTTGTCGCCCGCAAGTTAGATGGGCTCCATGCCATCCAGCCCGAGACGACGTCAGATATCGGCGCCCGCGACGCAGACGAATAAATATGAAGAGAGCCTTGTAAACTTCTCGTTTACAAGGCTCTCAATCCTATCGGCCCTCTTTCAAGAGCCCGTTGGCGGTGCGTAGGGGACTCGAACCCCTGACCCCGTGCGTGACAGGCACGTATTCTAACCGGCTGAACTAACGCACCTCTTTCGGTTTGCGAGTGCAAATATAGTATAAATTCGTAAAACAGCAATAACTTTTTCAAAAAAAACGTCATCTGAATATTGAAAAATGTACGCTTCCGTAATTTCGCGTATCATACAGGCGGGGATGGCCATCGAAACTCTTGTCCTTAGAGTGCTCGAAAACGAATATGCCGCCATCATTCAACATATTGCGCTCCAGAACCATATCCACCACCTGCCCGCTGCCCTCCAGGTCGTACGGGGCGTCCGAGAAGATCACATCATAACGTTTCGGACAATTTTTCAGATACAGGAAAACATTTGCCTTCACCGCATGCACGGCATCGAGGCCGTATTTACGCGCCGTCGAACGTATGAAGTCGTAATGTACGGCGTTTATCTCTACAGATGTGACCGAGGCGGCGCCGCGCGAGGCGAACTCGTAGCTTATGGAGCCGGTGCCCGCAAAGAGGTCGAGGACATCCAATCCCTCGAAATCAAGCATATTGCCCAAGACGTTGAACAGATTTTCCTTGGCGAAATCTGTCGTAGGACGGGCCCTCAGGTTTTTGGGCGGGACGATCACACGTCCGCCGCATGTGCCGCTTATTATTCTCATATACTCCTTTTACATTATCGGAGCGGGAGTCCGCACAGTATGCGTACGAACCATACGTGTCTGCCCCCCTACGCATGAACAAAATGATGTCCGCCCACAAACGGAGCGGACATCGTTTCGCATTCCCAGACCGGAGTGACTACTCGCCCCAGTTACCGGCCTCGTTATTACCACCCTCAAGCGAACCGAACTTCAGGCCTGCATACTGGTTGAAGTTGTAGACCTGATCGTCGATGAGGTTGATCACTTCCTGACGGTACTTGACCGTGTCAAGGTACATCTTATAAGGTGCGCGGCACTCTACTACAGGAATCTCCACCTTCGACTCAGTTACGATACGCGCCGCTTCAAGCAGGAACTGCGTCTGGTTGTTGGTGAAAGGTATGTAACGCAGATTCTCGATATCCTCGCGCGAGAGCTTGCGAGGCGAGAATATGGTGTCTATGACTGCGATATTGAACTTCTCGATATTCTTCTTGCCGGCCCTCTTCAGCTGTGCCATTGCAACCGAGTCATCCTCATCGACGAACTTGCGCTCCATCTCAAGCGTGTCGTTAAGGACGAAGTTGATAAGCGTGTCGAAACTGCCGGTGAAATACTGATACTTCTTCTTGAAGGCGCGCTCGGCGGTACGTATATCCTCGAGGCGCTCGATGACTGCGGCATTCCTGTGTTTGAGCTCCTTGTTGAAGGCCTGAGGAGTGTAGATCTCCATGGCGATCACGTAAATCAAACCGAGGATCACTAATGCAAGTACGATTTGTATTCCCTTTTTCATTTTTTTTGTATTTGTTATTAAGTTTGTATCAAATTTAGCGGCTCAATAATATTCAAGACCGATGCTTAACACGTATATTGCAGGCCAAATTTACGCAAAAATCTCTTTTGACGCAACAGTTAGCCAGAAAAAAGTTGTAGAAAATTTATCGGAGTATCTCTCTTCACACGATTACTCCTCTATTTTCATTCTCAACGGTTACGCCGGAACGGGAAAGACAACTCTTATCGCCGCCTTGGTGCAGGTGCTGCGCGGCATGGGGGTGCCGTGCGTGCTGCTCGCCCCGACGGGACGTGCGGCGAAAGTGCTTGCGCGATATTCGGGAACCGAAGCCCATACCATACACAAACGCATCTACAGGGAACGGACTAACGCCGACTACGAATCGAAATTCTCGCTCGACATAAACCGCGAGTCGGGGTGCGTCTTCATAGTCGACGAGACCTCGATGCTCTCCGACACGACCTCCGAGGGGCAGATCTTCGGCAGCGGCTCGCTGCTCGAAGACCTTATATTGTATGTGCGCAGCGGACGGCAGTGCCGCCTGATCCTTGTCGGCGACGATGCCCAGCTGCCGCCCGTGGGGGCCGACCGCTCTCCTGCCCTCGATGTCGCAGCCATGCGCGCATACGGCGAGGTGGTCTATTCGTCGATGACCGACGTGGTGCGTCAGGACGCCGCCTCGGGAATACTCCGCAACGCCACAATGCTGCGGCAGATGCTCGAACGCGGCGAGTGCGCCGTACCGCACCTCGACCTGCACTTCCCCGACATCGAAGCCGTCGGCGGCGGCGAATTCCTCGAATGCCTCGAGGATGCATACTGCCGCTACGGCCGCGACGAAACTATCGTCATCACCCGCTCGAACAAACGGGCCAACCGCTTCAACGAGGGCATACGCCGATATGTCCTCTCGGCCGAGGAGCAGATCGAAAGCGGAGACCGCCTGATGGTGGTCAAGAACAACTACTATTTCACCGAGCGCATGGAAAAGGCGCCCATGAGTTTCATCGCCAACGGCGACACAGCACTTCTGAAACGTATCCGCCGTTTCGAGGATTTCTACGGATTCCACTTTGCCGACGCCGTGCTCTCGTTCGGCGACTACGGCGATACGGAGATCGAGTGCAAGATTCTGCTCGATACCCTCTCCTCGGAGTCACCATCGCTGACACGCGAGCAGAGCCGCCAGCTATTTGACGAGGTGGAGAAGGACTACACCGACATCAAAAGCCGCCTGAAACGGTTCCGCCAAATACGCGAGAACCCGCACTACAACGCCCTGCAGGTCAAATTCTCCTACGCCGTAACGTGTCACAAGGCCCAAGGCGGACAGTGGCGCGCCGTCTTTGTCGACCGCTGTCTCTTCGGCGACGAACCCATGACGCACGACATGCTGCGATGGCTCTACACGGCATTCACACGCGCCACGGAGAAACTCTATCTGGTCAATTTCGACGAGCGATTTTTTGAATAGTCGTCGAAAATGAGTTATCTTTGCAGGATAACGAATTAGAGATGGCTGCTGAAAAAAAATATGTCGAGACACCGCTGATGAACCAATACTACAAGATCAAGGCGGTGCATCCCGATGCCATATTGCTCTTCCGCGTAGGCGATTTCTACGAAACCTTCGGCGAGGATGCCATAACCTCGAGCTCGATTCTGGGCATCACGCTCACGCGGCGCGCCAACGGCGCGGCATCGTACGTCGAGCTGGCCGGTTTTCCTTACCATGCCATAGACGTATACCTTCCCAAACTGGTACGAGCCGGCAAACGCGTGGCCATATGCGAGCAGCTGGAGGATCCAAAGACCGTTAAAGGTCTGGTCAAACGCGGTGTCATAGAACTCGTCACACCCGGCGTCGTGCTCGGGGACAACATCCTGCCCAACAAAGAGAACAGCTTTCTGGCATCGGTCTACTTCGGCGACAAGGCTACGGGAGTGGCGTTCCTCGACATCTCGACAGGCGAATTCTATATGGCTCAGGGTGACGACCGTTACGTCGACAAGCTTATGTCGAGCCTCTCGCCCAAGGAGGTCATATACCAGCGGGGACGGGACGAACGCTTCGACAAGGCCTTCGGCAACCGATACTATACCTACCGTCTGGACGAGTGGGTCTTCTCGTCGGATCTCAACTACGACAAGCTCTGCAAGCAGTTCGGCACCAAATCCCTAAAGGGCTTCGGCGTGGAGCCGCTGAAGGAAGGCATCGCGGCCGCCGGAGCCATACTCTACTATCTGGAATTCACCGAGCACAAGGAGATCTCGCACATAACGGCCATCTCGCGGATCGACCAGAATGACTACGTATGGCTCGACAAATTCTCGATACGCAATCTGGAACTCTTCTCGTCAAACGGCTCTATCGACAAGCACAGTTTCGCCGACGTGATGGACCGCACGCTCACATCGATGGGAGGACGTCTGCTCAAACGGTGGATAGCCATGCCGCTGGTGGATGTCGAACGTATACGCCGACGTCAGAATATCGTCGAGAGTTTATTGAATGACAAGGAATTGGCACACGATCTGCGCGGGCACATCTCCGAGATAGGCGATCTGGAGCGCATCTCGTCTCGTGTGGCCGCGGGGCGCGTCACGCCGCGCGAGCTGGTACAGCTCAAATCGTCGCTCTCGGCGGTGGAGACACTCAAGGCGCTGCTCGAATCGACTGCGGACGACGGCCTGCACGCCATAGCCACCGAGATAGATCCCGCGACGGAGGTGCGCGACAGGCTTGCGCGCGAGATATACCCCGATCCGCAGAACAACCAGATACAGAAAGGCGGCATCATCGCCGACGGCGTCTCGGCCGAACTGGACGACCTGCGCCGCATAGCGCTGCATGGAAAGGACGTGCTGCAACAGATACAACAGCGCGAGAGCGAGGCCACGGGAATACCGCTCAAGATAAACTACAACAACGTCTTCGGCTACTATATCGAAGTCCGCAACACGCATAAGGACAAAGTACCCGCGACATGGGTTCGCAAGCAGACGCTCACCAACGCCGAACGGTACATCACCGAAGAACTCAAGGAGTACGAAGACAAGATCCTCGGAGCTCAGGACCGTATCCTGCAGCTCGAACAGCAGATATACGACGAACTGGTACGTTTCGTCACGCAGCACCTGCGCGTCATCCTGCGCGATGCCGCCGCCGTAGCACGCGTCGACTGCCTGCAGTCCTTCGCCACGATGGCGGACGAGTGCCATTACGTGCGTCCGCAACTCGACGAAGGCAAGGTCATAGACATACGCGAGGGGCGCCACCCTGTCATCGAGAAACTGATGCCCGTGGGCGAGGAGTATATCCCCAACGACGTGCTGCTCAACGACGAGGACCAGCAGATAATGATGATAACGGGTCCCAACATGTCGGGTAAGTCGGCCCTGCTGCGGCAAACGGCCCTCATAATACTCATGGCGCAGATAGGATCGTTCGTTCCCGCCAAGTCGGCGCACATAGGCGTCGTCGACAAGATCTTCACCCGCGTCGGGGCCTCGGACAACATATCGCAGGGGGAATCGACATTCATGGTCGAGATGCTGGAGTCGGCCAGCATCCTGAACAACCTGTCGGACCGCAGCCTCATCCTTCTCGACGAGATAGGCCGCGGCACGAGTACCTATGACGGCATATCCATCGCATGGGCAATGGTAGAGTACATACACAACTACCCCACGGCACATGCCAAGACGCTCTTCGCTACCCACTACCACGAACTGAACGAGATGGAGAGCATCTTCCAGCGTGTTAAAAACTACCACGTCAGCGTCCGCGAGGTGGACAACACCATAGTTTTCCTGCGCAAGCTTGTACGCGGAGGCACCGAGCACTCGTTCGGTATCCACGTAGCGCGCATGGCAGGCATGCCGCAGAGCATCGTCAAGCGGGCCTCTGAAATACTTGCAAACCTCGAGACCGTATACAGCGGCGACGTGGCCGAGGCCTCGTCCGAGGCGGCCCCCGCTCCCGAAACCGATACGCGGATCCTCCGACGCCGACGCCAGCCTTCGGCCAAGAAGGTGGCGGATGTAGCGCAGCAGGGGAACATGCAGCTCTCGATGTTCCAGCTGGAGGATCCCGTGCTCATACAGATACGCGACCAGATCAAGGGCCTCGACATCAATTCGCTGACCCCGATCGAGGCATTGAACAAACTCAATGAGATAAAGAAGATTACGGGATTATGATCAAAGTGAAAAGAGCTGCCGATATAAAATGGTATCTGTTTTTGCTATTGTGGTTGGTAGCGGCGACCCCTATATCTGCTCAAGATGCCATTCCAATCTTGACATTGGGGACTTTCCATTTCGACTTTCCCAATCTGGACAAGGTGCAATATGATGAAAACGAAAAGATCGACATTTTAGAATTCACCTACCAGAATGAAATCGAAACGTTAGTCGATGCGTTGGCCGAGTTTTCTCCAACGATCATAGCGATAGAACGCCCTGCAGAGATGCAATGGAAGATAGACTCTTTGTTAAGATTATATCAAGCGGGGAAATATGAGCTCGGGCGGGGCGAGTATGAACAAATAGGGTTCCGTCTGGCAAAAAAGTTAGGGATAAACCATATATATTGTGTCGATGAATGGGGAAAGCATTACGAAAACATAAACGAGTTGCTGAACAAGCACGACAGTCGAGAATATATCGATTTCGAAAATAGCTTTTATAGCCATCCCGACTCAATAAAGGAGTTCCACCCTGAATCCGTTTTTCAAGACCACGGAATAATAGCCGAACTTATATCACTCAATAAACCGGAAAATATTCGGCGTAGTTTGGGGAACTATCTGATCGGGCACTTCAAATATGAATCAGAACCTCACGACTATATCGGTACCGATTATGAAACCGGACGCTGGTTTAACCGTAACCTGAGGATATTTCGTAATATACAACGGATAAAGACCCGCAAGGAAGACCGTATTATAGTTATCTTCGGAGCGGGACACATGAATATTCTGAACTATCTGTTAGAATGTTCCCCGGAATACAGGCTTGAAGATATCGGACAATATTTAACGACAGAGGATTCCAAGTAGTTAACATATCATAAAAACAATAGAGGCTTTGCATCAAGTAAGGCCTCTATTTTGTTCGGATGCGAAGCGCAACACGTTATTTATTTTCGTCGATAAGCGAGCGTATGCTCTGTATGAGCATCGATACGGCCACGGAGTTGAATCCGCCTTCGGGGATTATCACGTCGGCATACTTCTTCGACGGCTCGACGAACTCCTCGTGCATGGGTTTTACGGTCTCGACGTACTGGTCGATGACCGATTGCATTGTACGGCCGCGGTCGCACACGTCGCGCAGGATGCGGCGTGCAAGGCGTATGTCGGCATCGGTATCGACAAAGACCTTGATGTCCATCATGTCACGCAACTCCTTGTTCTCGAAGATAAGGATGCCGTCCACGATAATCACTTTCGACGGCTTCACGGCCACGCGCTGCGGCAGGCGGTCGTGCTCGACGAACGAGTAGACGGGATGCTCGATGGGAACATTGTCCTTCAACGCGCGTATGTGCGCCACCATCATGTCGGTGTCGAAAGCCTGCGGATGGTCGTAGTTGAGCTTCGTACGCTCCTCGTACGTAAGTTCCGGATGAGCCTTGTAATAGTAGTCATGGCACAACGTCGCCACATCATCCTCACCGAAAGCCTCCTGCAGGCGTTTGACCAGAGTGCTTTTGCCGGAACCCGTACCGCCAGCCACACCTATTACCGTAACTTTCATGTCATCAAAGGTTTTAACTCCAAAAACAAAGGGACCGCACCGCCTCGCCGGGCATGCGGTCCCCAGTATCCAATACGCCTACGCGTCGATATTCGCGTAGTGGGCATTCTTCTCGATGAACTCGCGGCGGGGCGGCACGTCGTCGCCCATGAGCATCGAGAAAATGCGGTCGGCCTCGGCGGCGTTCTCGATGTTCACCTGACGCAATATGCGCGTATCGGGGTTCATCGTCGTCTCCCACAGCTGATGGGCATTCATCTCACCCAAACCTTTGTACCGCTGCACATGCACGCCCTTCACGCCGAACTCCTCGGTGATGGCGTCACGCTCCTGCTCGGTCCAGCAGTAACGCTCCCGGTTGCCCTTCTTTACGAGGAACAGGGGCGGCGTGGCTATATATACATGGCCGTTCTCTATGAGTTCCTTCATCTTGCGGAAGAAGAACGTCAGCATCAGCGTAGCGATGTGCGACCCGTCGACATCGGCATCGGTCATGATGATAATCTTGTCGTAGCGCAACTTCTCCATGTTTAGCGCCTTGCTGTCCTCCTCGGTGCCGATGCTTACGCCCAATGCCGTAAACATGTTCTTGATCTCCTCGTTCTCCCACATCTTATGCTCCTGCGCCTTCTCGATATTGAGGATCTTGCCTCGCAGGGGCATGATGGCTTGGAAGTTACGGTCACGGCCCTGTTTTGCCGTACCGCCTGCCGAATCTCCCTCCACGAAGAATATCTCCGCTATCGAGCGGTCGCGGCTCGAACAGTCGGCCAGCTTGCCAGGCAGGCCGGCCCCCGAAAGCACGGTCTTGCGCTGCACCGCCTCACGCGCATGGCGCGCGGCGTGGCGTGCCGTAGCGGCAAGGATCACCTTCTGCACGATGGCCTTGGCATCCTTCGGGTGTTCCTCCAGATAGTTGGCCAGCGCGGCAGACACGGCTTGGTTGACGGCGATGCTAACCTCGTCGTTACCCAGTTTGGTCTTGGTCTGCCCCTCGAACTGCGGCTCGGCAACCTTTACCGAGATAACGGCAGTAAGGCCCTCGCGGAAATCGTCGCCATTGATGTCGAACTTGAGTTTCGAAAGCATTCCCGACTCGTCGGCGTATTTCTTGAGCGTACGAGTCAACGCCGTACGGAAACCCGTAAGGTGGGTACCGCCCTCGATGGTATTGATATTGTTGACATACGAATGCACGTTTTCCGAATATGAGTCATTGTACTGCATGGCCACCTCCACCGGAACACCGTTCTTCTCGGTGTCGATATATATGATCGACTCTATGATGGGCGTGCCGCGCGTGGCGTCGAGATACTTGACGAACTCCTTAAGGCCCTCCTCCGAGAAGAAATGCTCGCTCGGGTGGTTGCCCTGCTCGTCGACCGTACGCAGATCGGTAAGCGAGAGATGTATGCCCTTGTTCAGGAATGCCAACTCGCGCAGACGGTTGGCCAATATGTCGTACTTGTACTCGGTCGTATGTGTGAAGATCGAACCGTCGGGCTTGAACGTGATAGTGGTGCCGCGGTCGTCGCATTCGCCCACAACCTGCAGTTCCGTCAAGGGCACCCCCTTGCTGTAACGCTGCCTGTATATCTTGCCGCCACGGTGAACCTCGGCTATCAACTCGGTAGAAAGAGCGTTGACACACGATACGCCCACGCCGTGCAGACCGCCAGAGACCTTGTAGCTGCCCTTGTCGAACTTACCGCCCGCGTGCAGCACCGTAAGCACGACCTCGAGGGCCGACCTTCCCTCCTTCTCGTGGTAGTCGACCGGTATTCCTCGGCCGTCGTCCTTCACCGTGATGGAGTTGTTATCGTTGATTGTCACCTCGATATGAGAGCAGTATCCGGCCAGCGCCTCGTCGATAGAGTTGTCCACCACCTCGTATACAAGGTGGTGCAGACCTTTCTCGCCGATATCGCCTATGTACATGGCGGGGCGCTTGCGCACGGCTTCGAGGCCCTCGAGCACCTGAATGTTGGATGCCGAGTATTCCTCTTCCTGCTTCATGATATTCTCTTGTTCTGTAGCCATATATCGATTCTGTTTCGCAGACATTGTTTAAAACGTACAAAAATAGGGTTTTTTATCGGTTTTTCCAAACCTGCGACACCTTTATCTTCCCATATCCGAATGATCCGCATCGAGGCTCCTTTCGATGTCTATTTCGGAGATGCGCCCCTTCGAGAAGAGTATGGTACGTGCCGGATACTGCTCTATAAGAGCCGTGTTGTGCGTCGACATTATCACGGCGCAACCCGATGCAGCGATCTCGCGGAAAAGACGCATGATACCGTCTGCCGTGACAGGGTCGAGGTTGCCCGTGGGCTCGTCGGCCAACAGCAGCCGCGGCGCGTTGATCAGAGCGCGGGCTATGGTCAGGCGCTGCTGTTCGCCGCCCGAGAGCTCATGCGGCATCTTGTAGGTCTTGTTGTCAAGCCCCACAAGCGTCAGCACCTCGTCTATACGGCGGCGTATGTCGGCCTCGCGCCTCCACCCCGTAGCCTTCATCACGTCGTAGAGATTGAAAAAAACGTTGCGGTCGTCGAGCAGCTGATAATCTTGGAACACGATACCCATACGGCGACGCAGGTACGGAATGGCGCTGCGCCGAAGCCGCCGCAGGTCCATGCCCACCACCCGGCCTTCGCCCTCGTGCAGGGGGATCTCGGCGTACATGGTTTTGAGCAGAGTGCTCTTGCCGCTGCCGACACGGCCGATGAAATATACGGTTTCGCCGGCTGCCACCGACAGGTTGACGTCCGAGAGAACCAGCTCTCCCTCGGCACCCACTCCGCCGCGCGACGAGTCGTCGCTGTGGTATATGGCCACGTTGCGAAGTTCGACCACGTTGTTGCCTCTATCCATAATCCGATAATCTTCCGATATTGTTGATTCGCACGTTAACGCCAAACCGTCCGGCCTCGCGTCATACGGCGGACTGCCGAGAAGTCCCGCACCGTATGACGCAGCGAAGACCCGACATGGGACATGCCGCATAAATGTACGGTACACCCTGCAGATACGGCCCGCAGCTGCGACAATCGTTTAACCTACAAATATAACGTTTTTCGGAACAAGTCAATGCCGCAAGGCAAAAAAAATCTCCATCGCAACTGACTTTACGGGTGCAGTACAGGCTCTTGAGGGAGGTTGTTTTTTTGTAATTGCGATTTTTTACTATTTTTGCGCCGTGTAAGCCGCCTAAAGGCCATATTCCCAACAGATGCTGATCAACAGAGCCCAATTCGTATGCAGTTCCGAAAAGGTGTCGCAGGTCCCGCGCGACGCCATGCGCGACATAGCCTTCATCGGCCGAAGCAACGTGGGAAAATCATCGCTCATAAACATGCTTACTGGTGTCAAGGGACTGGCCAAGGTATCGGCGACACCGGGAAAGACACGGCTGATAAACCATTTTCTGATAAACGGTTCATGGTATCTCGTCGACCTGCCGGGTTACGGCTACGCACGGGTCTCGAAGGCGCAGCGGAGCGGATTCGCACAGATAATACTCGACTATGTGCTGCGGTGCGAACGCATGCACTACCTCTTCGTACTGGTCGACAGCCGTCTCGAACCGCAGAAGATAGACCTGCGCTTCATCGGGATGCTGGGCGAGAACGGCATTCCCTTCGGCATCATATTTACCAAGTGCGACAAGCTGTCGGCCGCACAGACGCGCCGCAACGTCGACACATATTGTCGCATACTGGCGGAACAGTGGGAGGAGCTGCCGCCGATGTTCCTGTCGTCGAGCGCGACGGGCGCAGGCCGCGAGGAAATACTCGCATACATAGGCGATTGTTTATAAAAAGTTGACAATTCCGGCCGCCGTATATACCGGCTGCATCGCAACTATTATTATATTTGTAACATATTTTTAACGATCATGGCGATTCATAAAATCAAATTCTTCTCGGGACGCAGTTCGCGATATCTTGCCGATAAGATAGTCGCAAGCTACGGCACGACGCTCGGCGATTCCGAGGTCCTTCAGTTCAGCGACGGCGAGTTCCAACCCTACTACAACGAGTCGATTCGCGGATGCACGGTGTTCATCATACAGTCGACGTTTCCCTCGTCGGACAACCTGATGGAGCTGCTCATGATGATCGATGCGGCACGGCGCGCATCGGCATACAAGGTGATTGCCGTAATGCCCTACTTCGGCTGGGCACGTCAGGATCGCAAGGATCGTCCCCGTGTGCCCATAGGCGCCAAACTCGTGGCCAACCTGCTCGTTGCGGCAGGCGTCGACCGGATCATGACGATGGACCTGCATGCCGACCAGATACAAGGGTTCTTCGACGTCCCCGTCGATGCGCTTTATGCCAGCGGCATCTTCGTACCCTACATCCAGAGCCTCAACATCGAGGATCTCTCGATCGCCGCACCCGACATGGGCGGCGCCAAGCGTGCCAATGCCTACGCCAAGCACCTGCATACCCCCATAATCATCTCGCACAAGGAGCGCGCCAAAGCCAATGTCGTAGGCAGCATGACCGCCATCGGTGAAGTCGAGGGCCGCAACATAATCATTGTCGACGACATGATCGACACGGCAGGCACGATATGCATGGCAGCCAATATGCTCATGGAGAAGGGAGCCAAGAGCGTCCGCGCCGTAATCACCCACCCCGTGCTGTCGGGTGCCGCATACGAGCGCATAAACGACAGCCAGCTTCAGGAGGTCATCGTTACCGATACCATTCCGCTGAACCACGAAAAGGATCTGCACAAGTTCACGGTGCTGTCGGTGGCGGACATCTTCGCCAACGTGATAGAGCGCGTACACAACTACAAGGAGATAAGCTCGATATTCTACAAATAGCATATGCAGACATGTTCCGGCGGGAGCGTCCATGACGGATGCTCCCGCCGGTTTTTCTTGTAAGGCATCCGATATGATTGCATAAGGACCTATTCAGAATTTGACGTGAGCAAAAAAATCCGTAATTTTGTTCTGACCAACCCTGAAAGCCCATATGAAAAACATCTTGCGAACCGGTGCCATCGTCCTCGCCGCCTTGGCAGCCGCAGGTTGTTGCGGCAATCGCGGCAGCCAACCCTATTTTACAACCCGAGGTATAGTTCTTTCATGGGACGACGTAAAGGATCCCGCCCGCATCGACTGGGTAGCAATGGCCGACAGCGCCAATGTCAATACATTGAGTATATATTGCGGCGAGGCGACGAAACAGACGCCCGAATACCGGGACTTCCTCGACCGCTGCGCCCGAAACGGCATATATGTCGAGTATCAGGAGCATGCCATGGCCGAGCTTCTGCCGCGAGCCCTCTACGACGGGCATCCCGAGTATTTCCGCATGGACGAACAGGGCAACCGTGTGAATGACTACAACTGCTGTCCGTCGTCAGCCGAGGCGCTGGAGATCATAGCCGCCAATGCCAAGGCGCGTGCGGAGAGATACCCGCCGACAAACCATAAATACTACTTCTGGCTCGACGACGGCGGCAAGAGGTGTTTTTGCGACAAGTGCCGCAACCTCAACGATAGCGATCAGGCCCTCCTTATAGAGAACCGCATTATGGCGGCCCTGCGCGAGGTGGATGACAAGGCTATGCTGGCACATCTGTCATACCAGAATACGCTGGAGCCGCCCTCGACGGTGAAGCCCGCCGAAGGGGTCTTTCTCGAGTTCGCCCCGTTCTTCCGCACATGGGACCGCCCGCTGTGCGAACGTGACGCACGGCGCGAGGGTATGCAGATCACGCACGGCGAATATATCGACGCGCTGGAAGCCAACCTGAAGGTCTTTCCCGCCGCCACGGCGCAGGTGCTCGAATACTGGATGGACATATCGCTCGTAAGCGACTGGAAGAAGCCGGCCAAACGGCTCACATGGCATGGCGACGTTTTCCGTTCCGACATAGACACCTATGCGCGTCTGGGCATACGCAGCATCACGGCCTATGCGGTATATCTCGACGGCGACTATGTTGAGACCTATGGCGATGTCTCTTTCGTCTACGACTACGGCAAGGCCCTTTATGAATACAGGGCCGCAGAGAGCAATTGAATTTCAGGGAATAGCTGTGATGTCAAAACACAAAGTGGAGGGATGGTTCGGCTGGTCGAACCATCCCTGCGCATATATCGTACCTTTGATCCTTCTATTTTATATACACCTCCAGCAATTTGCCGCGGCCGCCGATCTCCACGCTGTCGGCCTCAGCGGGGATCATCACCAGATCGAGCGGCGAAAGGCGCTCGGTGCTATCCCCCATCTTCACCTCACCCTCGCCCTCGGCGCAGATGTAGAGTACGAAAGAGTCGAGCGAGGCGAAATCACGTTCCGCACTGCCGTCCAGTTCGATGAGGTTCGTGGTGAAATACTGGCAGTCGACCAGCGTTACGGGGCGGTTTTTCTCGGCATGGTAGAGCATGTGGCATGAAGCCCCGTCGCGCGCGAAATCGATGGCATCGACGGCCAGAGCCGTATGCAGTTCGCGCGAACGGCCATCCGCATCGACACGGTTCCAATCGTATATACGGTATGTAATATCGGATGTCTGCTGTATCTCCACCACCTCTATACCCTTGCCCAGCGCATGCACCGTGCCCGCAGGAATGAAGAACACATCGCCTGGTTCCACCTCCACGCGGTTGAGCAATTCAGGCAGGCGGTCTTCGTTGACGGCGGCGAGATACTCCTCCCGCGTGATCGACGTATCCTTGAAACCCACATAGAGCGCCGCTCCGGGCGTGCGGTTTACCACATACCACATCTCCGTCTTGCCGTAGGAGTTATGGCGTTCGGCAGCCAGTTCGTCGTCGGGATGCACCTGAACGGACAACACATCGTGGCAGTCGAGGCTCTTTATCAGCAGAGGGAAAGTCAATCCGTAACGGTCGTATATCTTGTCACCGATGAGATTGCCCATATACACCTCGATTATCTCCTCGAGATTGTTGCGCTTCAGGAAGCCGTTGGCCACGACCGAAACATCGCCCGCAACGGCCGACAACTCCCAACTCTCGCCGTAGGCTTTCGAAGGGTCCACATGCTGCGCCTTGCCGGCCTTGGCTTTGGCTAGCAACTCGTGCCCGCCCCACAACCGCTCCTTCAAGCGGGGTATGAATCTTACTGGATATAACATCACTCAAACTCCTTTGCTTAATCGAACAGAGCCTCCACCGCAGCCACGACCTTGTCGGCACCGGCATCGAGCGGGAATACATACGAAGGTTCGAGGTATACCGGATCGTGCTCCTCGCGAAAACGTTTCTCGCCGGCGCCTGTAATATTGAGCATTACGTATGCGTCGCTGGCGATCTTGCCGTCGCCGACCTGCTTTATGAGCGATGCCAGCGCCACTGCCGCAGCAGGGTGTATGTCCACACCTTCCAGATCCTCGAACAGTTTGGATGCCTTGCGCACTTGGGCGTTCGTCGCCGTAAGCACATCGCCGTCGGTCGCTTTCAACGCGTCGTACAGGCCGCCGCACAATCCGTAAGGCGGCTTACGGTTCGACAGCACCTTGGCATCGATGATGGCTACGTCACGGCGCGCCTTATCCGCCGCATATGGGAACAACTCGCGCGAGTCGGCCCGCCATGCATCATACATGGGGACGAAAGGAGCGTTCTGCGACACCATGAGCCGCATCGTATTGCTGCCGAAACGCCCGTCCTCGATGAGACGCATGTTGGCCTCCCACGCAGCTATGGCACCCGTGCCGCTGCCTACGGCCTGAAAATAGTAGTCGGGGATACGTCCTATGGTCGTGACGGCCGAGAGCACCGTTGTCCCCATACCGTCGCGGCGAGCCACGTTCTTGGCGCCGCCCTCGGCGTAGAATCGCGGCGACTTGACAAGCATGTCGCCCAAACGTATGGCATCGAAATAATCGCCGCCCCTGTCGCATGCGATGAGTTTGACGCATGGCGAAAGCGGCTTGTCGAACCACATGGCCGAGAGGTTGTCGGCAGGGACTGACAACAGCAGTCTTATATTGTTCTCCGAACACACCTTGGCAAAGGCACGGGCCGTATTTCCAGCCGATGCCACAACCAGAATACGGTCTTCGTCGGCCTTGGCCCTGCCGCATACGCTGTATGCCTCGGTCTCCTTGAACGAGCAAGTGGTCATGGCCGCTCCGCGCTCGGGGCAGTAGCCGTTGAGCGTAATATAGAGGTTGTCAAGCCCCAGATGGCGCGCCAGACCGTCGCTCTTATATGTGACGGGTGCAGCCGAACCCTTCAGCATGCGGTTGACGGGGAGCCAGTCGCAGAATTTGTAGAGACCGTAGCAGTCATCCTTGACTCCGAGCTGTTTCTTGGCGTATATGGTTCGTATGAGCGAAGGCTCGGTGCACGGCTTGTACTCGAGAGTCCAGCCCGCATCCTCGAATTCGTGGCCCGTAGCCACACACTTGAGCGTATAACCGGTAGGTGTGAAGTTCTCCATTTGGTATTTACTGCGATGAATTTATTTCCGGAGTGCAAATTTAGCTATTTCGGGATAAATATGCCACACATTAGTTTAGATTTTTGTACATTTGTAATGTCTCTACGGAGGACGACATCAATAAACACGACATATGAAACGTATTTTCCTTTCAGCACTATTGATCGCCACGGCCGCATGCGCTGCGGCCCAACAAAAGGATTGGGCAAACTTCGGCCGCTATGCCGAGGCCAACGCCGCTGTCACGGAGGCGCCCGACGTGGTATTCATGGGCAACTCCATCACTGATAACTGGGCCAGCATGGACCCCGAGTTCTTCGAGAAAAACAATTTCATAGGACGCGGCATCAGCGGTCAGACTTCCTCGGAAATGCTCGTACGGTTCCGCCGCGACGTGATAGACCTCAAACCCGAGGCCGTAGTCATACTCTCGGGTACGAACGACGTGGCGCAGAACAACGGTTACATCTCGCCCGAGAATACGCTGGGCAATATCATATCCATGTGCGAACTGGCCAAGGCCAACGGCATCAAGGTGATATTGTGCTCCGTCACCCCCACGTCGAAGTTCGGATGGCGCCCCGAAATCGAGCCGGCACAGAAAATACGCGACCTGAACAAGATGATCGAGGCGTATGCCAAGGCCAACAAGATACACTTCCTCAACTACTACCCTGCCCTGACCGACGAGAAGGGCGGCCTTCCACCCAAGTGGAGCGGCGACACCTGCCACCCCAACCTTCTATGTTACCGCACGGTAATGGAGCCTATGGTGTGCGATGCCGTAGCCAAGGTGCTCAAGAAGAAGCGTGCCGCGATGTTCGTGGCCCCCGCCCCCGAACAATAGACGCCCTGCGGCGCAGGTCGCCGGCAAAAAACAAACGGTGTGTCAGATATCTGGCACACCGTTGTATTTTATGCGACATACCCTGCCTGCACCTGCTACATTCTTGACAGGCCTACCACCTCACGCACAAAATATACCCCGTCGTAATCGGCGGCAAAGCCGTCGTCCCATCGGCCGTTGTATTCGACCTTGAGTGCGGCACGGCACGGCTCGCCGTTTTTCTCGCCGCCCGTCACGTTGTCGTACATCTGCTCCAGACGCCCCGTCTTGTCGACAAACCAGAATTCCCCGCCGCCGTCGGGTCTGAACGACCGCACTTCATGGCCTATGGTCAAAGTGCCATTCATCGTATACAATATATCTTCCGACATCTCCGCGTCTTTCTTCTCCGGCATGAATTCCACGCTGTTCTCGTCAAATAGCGGGGCTTCCTGCCCTATCTCCATGAACAGCGCCTTGTCGGGCGTGTCGTCATGTATCTCGAACCAGCGCATACCGCTGTTGCCGACACCCCAACCGTTACATGTCGAGGGCACGGGCTCGGTCTTCATCATCTCGTCAATACGACGTGCGTAATCGCCGTCCGGCACCATCACATAACGGCGTACATCGCGACGCGGCGACTTCACCTGCTCGAAACGGCACGTCATGTTGCCGTCCCAACCCTCCTCGGCGCGCAATATGCCGGCGACGCCCTCTATATCACCGTTTTCAATATCGAACACGCGCATCAACATACGCGGGCACGCATCACCGTTACGCACCATGACTACTCCCGGCAGTCCGGGATCGGCCAAAAGCCGTATATTTTCATTGTGCTGCGCCTCCAACGCAAGGCCCGCGCCTGTGATCTCGCCCCATTCGAACCCTTCGTACGGCGCCCGCTGCGTATTGCCCGTGCCGCCGCAAGCGCTCAGGCACAACGGCAGCAGCATAAGTAAATGCATCAGTTTCATGTCACCCTTTTTATCTAAAAACGCACTTGCGGCCTCAATCCGTATGCGTCCCAAACCGCAAATTGTAAAAAGGCGTGCCGTGAGGACACATATACAGTCTCACGACACGCCACCCAAACTCGGTTTTCCAACCATGCATATACGTATACGGCACGATCACTCGGCCGCACGACGATATGTGAACTTGCCCCCTCCACTGCGCTCGACCATAAGCGTCTGCTCGTCGAGTTTCTCGATACGCAGCGTATCGGAGAACTGTAGCGTCTGGCCGTTGCCTAAGCTCTGCCCCGTCAAAATCAGGCGGTCGCCTTTGCGGCTCCATGTCTCGTATTTAAGCGTAGCCATATTGACAGACTTGGCCCGTCCGCCCTGCTCGAGCGTGAAACCCTGCTCGCCGGCCATCCCGGGAATCGGCTCCAGCCACGTACCCTCGATAGCGGCACCGCCGCACGCTGCAAGCGACAAGGCAGCGACAGCAACCACACCACCCAGAATTTTAGAAGTTTTCATAGACATTGTACGTAAAAATTTTTGTTTTCCGGACAATGCAGCCGTATGCGGCATCCGCACTACGGCTAACATCGGTATGACAAATTTATCGAATGATATGTATGTAGCGGCCCCATTCGCCCGAAAAATGCAAAAACTCTTGATATGAATCAATATTTTCCATCGCTGCGGCGGAGGTACGCCGTGCGCATACGGCTCAGCGTTTCGGGCGTAACACCGATATAGGATGCTATATCCTTCAGGTTGACACGCGAAAAGATGTCCGGCACCCGTTTCTGCAGGCCGAAATAACGCTCTTCGGGCGTCTCGCACGCCAGCGACAGCGTCTTCCACATATAGCCGAATGCCAGGACCTCTATGAAACGGCGTACATATGTACGGCCATCCGTCTCCAGTTCGAAAAACCCGCGGTAGCGTTCAATATCTATCATATACGCCACGGAATCCTCCATCGCCATAATATCCAACATCGAAGGGCTGCCGTTGCGGGCAGGTATGTAGTCGGCGATAAATTCGTTCTCGAACATGAACGAAAGTATACGCTCCCTGCCGCGGCTGTCGGTACGCACACACTTGAAACTGCCGTGACATATATACGCAATCCGCCCGCAATACTTTCCCGTTTCAGCAAAATAATCCCCTTTGGCTATCACGGTACGTTCGCCGCACTCGAGAATCATGCGTTTCAACTCCTTCAGGTCGGAATCGCTCGTCTCATTGAATATTTCGAAATCGGGCATTTGCATTTCGCGCCGCTGCGCGCATATTCATGTGATAAACAGGTTGTTTCCAGCAAAGATCCGGCAAGGCCGCATATTGGATCACGGACGTCAGATGTCGTGCGCCAGCGGCGGCGGCACGGCTGCGCCCATATCGAACCCGCCCCATCGGCCGACGATCGAGTCGATCACATCCATAAGTTCCGCGGGGTCGTTCACCGTCACCAGCTTCAGACGCGTAGACTTGAAATCGGGCAGGCCCTTGAAGTAGTTGGACAGATGGCGGCGCATCTCCAGCACGCCGACACGCTCACCCTTGATCTCGATAGATTTTACAAGATGCTCCTTCGCTATGGCCACACGCTCCTCCACCGACGGCTGGGGCATCACCTCGCCCGTAGCCATAAAGTGTTTCACCTCGCGGAAAATCCAC
Source organism: uncultured Alistipes sp. (assembly GCA_944320685.1). Lineage (GTDB taxonomy): Bacteria > Bacteroidota > Bacteroidia > Bacteroidales > Rikenellaceae > Alistipes. The sequence continues at coordinate 163,382 of CALUIK010000003.1, read as the reverse complement.
GGGCGGCCGTATGTCGCACGGCCTATCATCACGCCGTCGACACCATAGCGGTCGAACATCTCCTTGGCCTTGGGGCCCGAATCGACATCGCCGTTGCCAACGACGGGGATTTCCATGTCGGGATGACGCTTGACCTCGCCAATCAGGGTCCAGTCCGCCTCGCCGCGGTACATCTGCGCGCGCGTACGGCCGTGGATGGTGATGGCGGCAATGCCCACGTCCTGCAACCGAAGCGCTATGTCGACGATATTCTTCGAATCCTCGTCCCACCCCAGACGGGTCTTAACCGTAACGGGCGTATGCACGGCCTCTACTATGCGGCGCGTCATCTCCACCATCGTGGGCACATCGCGCATCATGCCCGAACCGGCACCGCGGCCGGCGATCTTCCTTACGGGGCAGCCGAAATTGATGTCGATAAAATCGGGCGACGCAGTCTCCGCAATGCGCGCCGCCTCGACCATAGGCTCGATCAGATGGCCGTATATCTGTATGCCCACGGGGCGCTCGGCCTCATCTATGCGCAACTTGGCGCGCGACTTCCACGCATCGCGTATCAGCCCGTCGCTCGATATGAACTCCGTGGTGACCACGTCGGCCCCGAAACGCTTGCACATGTATCGGAACGACGGGTCGGTCACATCCTCCATCGGCGCCAGAAACAACGGCTGCGGCCCCAGATCTATATCAGCCATTCTCATCCTTCCACGAAGCGTCGGGCGTAACCAGTATCTTGTCGATACGCGCCCCGTCCATATCGACTATCTCGAACATGAATCCGTTCCACTTGAGTGTCTCGCCCGTCGCGGGGATATGCTCCAATTCGTCGAGAATCAGGCCACTGACGGTATTGTACTCGGTGTACGGGAACACATCTTCCACGCCGAAATGGGCCAGAAAGTCGTAGAACGGGCACTGGCCGTCCACCAGACAGCTGCCATCCCCGCGCTCGACGATATCGGGCTCCTCGCGCTCCTCGGGCATGGTGCCAACCAGCGCCTCGAGAATATCCCGCAGCGTGAATATGCCTTGCGTGACACCGAACTCGTCGCATACGATGCCGTAACCCACGTGTTCGTTGCGCAACTGGTCCAGCGCATTGTACACTTCCGTCTGCTCATGGAAAAACTTAACAGGCTGCGCATAGGAACGTACATCAAACGACTCGTCGTCAAGATGCGCAAACAGATCCTTCAGATAGACCACGCCCAGCAGCACGTCTGGATTCCTCTGTGCCAACGGATATATGGAGTGCGGAGTGGCGTTCACGCGCTCGCGTATCCCGTCGCGAGTCATATCGACGTCGAGCCACACGAGGTCGTTGCGGTGTGTCATGATCGACTCGACCGTGCGGTCGCCCAGCGAGAAGACTCGGCCCACGATACGCTGCTCGACCTCTTTCACCTCGCCGTGCTCGGTTCCTTCCTGTATTATCGACTTGATCTCGGCTTCGGTAACCTTCGAATCGGCCTCATGCAGGTGGAATATGCGCGACACCAGCTCGATACTGCGCGACAGCAGCCACACGAACGGCGACGCCACAACCGACAGGGCATGCATCGGACGCGCCACGATCTTGGCTACGCCCTCCGACGCATTCATTCCTATACGTTTGGGCACGAGTTCGCCGAAGACAATCGTAAGGTATGTCACGATGACCACTATCGCCGCCTGCGCTACCGCCGTAGCCGTAGCAATAGGCAGTCCGAACCGCGCCAACACCACACCGAAGCGGTCGGCAAGCGTCGCACCTGAGTAGATACCCGTAAGAATGCCGATGAGCGTGATGCCGATCTGCACGGTCGAAAGGAAACGGTCGGGATCCTCTGCCAGTTTCAGTGCCAGTTTGGCCGAGCGGCTGCCCTGCGCCGCCTGCGTCTTGAGACTCGATTTGCGCGCCGAGATTAGGGCCACCTCCGACATGGCGAACAGACCGTTGAGAATAATCAGAATTACAATTATGAATATTTCCATCGCAAAGAATAATGTGCAAAGATAATAAAAAGAAATATAAAGTAACGGAACATGACAAATTTTAGGTTGTCCGGCCATATGTCGCGTATGCTGCGGCACAGATGGCGGCAAAACCGCATAATCACGCCCGACAGCGAGTGCAATGACCGAAATATGGCGAGGCAAAGCGGCTTATTCGGCGAAAAACATTAAATTTGCGGTCAAAAACAGATATCAGAGTATCATGAACATCGAAAACCTCATTTTGCAGATCGCACGTCAGGCCGTCGAGGGGCTCTACGGCCCGGTCGATGCCTCGGCTCTGCAGATACAGAAGACACGCAAGGAGTTTCAGGGAGATTACACGCTCGTAACGTTCCCGTTGCTCAAGATGAGCCGCAAGGCCCCCGAAGCCACGGCCGAGGAGATCGGCGCACGCATCGTGGCCGAGAACCCGCAGATCAGCTCATACAACGTCATCAAGGGCTTCCTCAACCTGAGTCTCGCCCCTGCATTCTGGATCGGCCGCTTCGCCGAGATCGCCGCCGACGCATCATTCGGCAACGCCGCACCCACGGGACGCACCATAATGATCGAATACTCTTCGCCCAACACCAACAAGCCTCTGCACCTCGGGCACATACGCAACAACCTGCTCGGGTACTCGGTGGCGCAGATACTCAAGGCCAACGGACACAACGTCATCAAGGTCAACCTTGTAAACGACCGCGGCATACACATCTGCAAGTCGATGCTCGCATGGCAGCTCTACGGCGGCGGCGAGACGCCCGCATCGTCGGGCATGAAGGGTGACCATCTCGTCGGCAAATACTATGTCGAGTTCGACAAGCACTACAAGGAACAGGTCAGGGAGCTCGCCGCACAGGGCATGAGCGAGGACGAAGCCAAGAAGAAGGCCCCCATCATGCAGCAGGCACAGGAGATGCTCCGCCGCTGGGAAGCCAAGGATCCCGAGGTATACCGTCTTTGGCAGACGATGAACGGATGGGTATACGACGGTTTTGATATTACGTACAAGGCCCTCGGCGTCGACTTCGACAAGGTATATTACGAGTCGCAGACCTATCTGCTGGGCAAGAGCCTCGTGCAGGACGGCCTCGACAAGGGCGTCTTCTTCCGCAAGGAGGACAACTCGGTGTGGATCGACCTCACGGCTGACGGGCTCGACCAGAAACTGCTGCTGCGCGGCGACGGCACCTCGGTATACATGACTCAGGACCTCGGTACGGCGCTCCGCCGCTTCGAGGAGAACAGGCTCGACGAAATGATATACGTAGTGGGCAACGAGCAGAACTACCACTTCCAAGTGCTCAAACTCGTACTCAAGAAACTGGGATATGCATGGAGCGATGAGATATACCACCTCTCGTACGGCATGGTGGAGTTGCCCGAAGGCAAGATGAAATCGCGCGAGGGCACCGTGGTCGATGCCGACGACCTGATCGCCGACATGGTTGAGACGGCACGCGAGATGTCGAACGAGTTGGGCAAACTCGACGGCTGCACCAAGGAAGAGGCCGACGATATCTGCCGCATGGTGGGGCTGGGTGCGCTCAAGTACTTCATCCTCAAGGTTGACCCCAAGAAGACCATGTTGTTCGATCCGCGCGAGTCGATCGACTTCAACGGCAATACGGGCCCGTTCATACAGTACACCCACGCCCGCATATGCTCGATCCTGCGCAAGGCCGACGAAGCCGGCATCGATTACAAGTCGCACACATGCACCGAGCTGCTGCCCGAAGAGACGTCCCTTATAAAGTCGCTGGCAGACTTCCCCAATGTCGTGGCCGCCGCAGGCGAGAACTTCGCCCCCTCGCTAATAGCCGCCTATGCCTACGATCTGGCCAAGACTTTCAACGGATACTATCACGACCATTCGATCCTGCGCGAGGAGAACGAGCAGAAACGCCGCATGCGCCTGATGCTTGCCGCCGAAGTGGCACGCATAATACGCCGCGCCATGAGCCATCTGGGAATAGAGGTCCCGCAAAGGATGTAACACGCCGGAATCAAACTGAAAACAAATACTTTAGCGTACTTTTGCCATATGCCGCGCGGAGCTTGTGCCCGGTAAAACATCAGCGCAGGGTACGATATAATATTTCGAAACGACTAATATACACACAAATGAAAAAACTGATACTGTTGCTTGCTTTACCGTGCTTACTGCTGGCATGCAAATCGAACGGTAAAAAAGAACCGGCCACCCACCAAACCTACAGCAACCCCGTTCTCAACCATGACGCACCCGATCCGACGGTCATCCGCGCCCAGAACGGTAAATTCTACGTATACTCGACCGAACGCGACGGCAACACCCCCGTTTACGAATCAAGCGATTTGGTTACGTGGGAATATCTCGGAGGCATATATCCCGAAGGGGGACGTCCCGATTTCGTGTCGGGCGGCGGCCTGTGGGCTCCCGACATAAACTATGTCGACGGCAAATACATCCTCTACTACTCGATGTCGGTATGGGGCGGAGAATGGGATTGCGGCATAGGATGCGCCACGTCGGATACTCCTGCCGGGCCATTCACCGACCATGGAAAGATGTTCATCTCCAAAGAGATCGGTGTACAGAACTCGATAGATCCGGTGCTCTTCGTGGAGGAAGGCCGCAAATATCTCGCATGGGGCAGTTTCCACGGAATATATATCGCCGAACTATCGGAAGACGGCTTGTCTTTGGCCGACCCGACCGACCTCATACAGATCGCAGGCACGGCATACGAGGGAACGTATATACACAAGCGCGACGGATACTACTATCTCTTCGCATCGATAGGCGCCTGCTGTAACGGCCTTAACAGCACATACAAAACGGTAGTCGGACGCAGTAAATCTCTTTTCGGGCCATATGTCGACAAGGATGGCAGACAGATGCTCAACAACAACCACGTCGTGCTGCTCGAAAACAGCAGCGATGTCGTAGGCCCGGGGCATGACTCGCAAATCATAACCGACGATGCCGGACAGGACTGGATATTCTACCACGGTTATACGACCTCTGACGGCGGCAGCGGCGGCCGCAAGCTCTTCCTCGACAGGGTAAATTGGGAAGACGGATGGCCGCAGATCGGCACGAACGGCAAACCGTCTGACAAAATGCAGCTCCCTGTCATAAAAGAACAGAAATAACTCTACAGCATAAAATTCAACGGAGCCGAATCATGATTCGGCCTCGTTTTTTCATCTTCCGCACCTGCCTGTAGGCGGCCGGTGCTGACCTCCCCAAACGGTCCGCAGTCCCTGCGGTACAAAACAGACGCCCGCCTCTTGCGAGACGGGCGTCGAGCATCCGTATGGCATGGGAAACGCGTTATTCCGCATTTTCACTCTTTCCGGCCGCCTCCTCCGCCTCGTCGGGCAGTTTGAACTCAGTGCAGCCCGCATTTACCAGAATATTGAACCACGACAGCGCCTTCTTCATATCCGACACATGCACGCGGTCGCGGTCATATTCGGGCAACACCTCGGCAAAATATGCCTTGATACGCTCTGGAGACTCCTTGTGCGAAAGGCCCTCCTTGCCGCCCGTATGGGTATACATGCGGGTGAACACCTCTGCCAAAGCTATGTCCTCGCCCTCGGTGAACATCGAGATCTCCGACAGCGCGCTCACGCGCGACGTGCCTGCGGCATTCATGCGCTTGCCGTCAACAAGCGACTCGACGATGATGCCGCGCGTCGACTGCGCTACATACCTGTAGAGGCCGGGCATGCCCGAAATAGCCAGAATATCCTTGAACTCCATAATCTTAAATTTGTTGATGGTTTATATTAAAACATAACATTCAAAATCAATCCTCCTTCGACAGATGCACATCGAGCTGGGGGAATGGGAAGTGCGCCCCGTGGTCCGGCAGCTCCTTATAAAACGCCTCCATCACGCTGTCCAACACATCCCAATAGTCGGCGTTAAGCACCCACGCACGCGCTTCGAGAACCACGGCGCTGTCGGCCAGAGCGTCTATACGCACATACATAGCCGGATCGTCCAGCACTCGCTTGTCGCGGCGCAGGATATTCAACATGGCGTCACGTATATTGTCGTAGTCGTCGCCATAGGCGACCGAAACCTTCCAACTGCAACGCCGCGTCTCCGAGGTCGAATAGTTGTTTATAATCGACGTGGAAATCGAATTGTTGGGGATGTATATCGTCTGCTTGTCGGTAGTCGTTATCGTGGTCGTAAAGAGGCGTATCGCCTGCACGGTACCCTTCACGCCCTGCGCCTCGATGTAGTCGCCCACCTTGTAGGGGCGCAACACCAGAATCATCACTCCGCCGGCGAAGTTCTGCAGCGTGCCGCTCAAGGCCATACCTATGGCCAAACCCATAGATGCCAGAATCGCCACGAACGAGGCGGAATCCACCCCCAGCACCGATACTATCACCACGACCAGAACGATATAACCGCAAGTGCGTATGAGCGTCAACAGGAACGTATGCAACGAGACCTCTGTACCGCGGCGCGTCATTATGCGGTCGACCATACGCAGCAGGCGATTCAACAGCCAGCGGCCTACATAATATATGGCCAGGGCTATGCACACCTTGATGCCGGTCCACACCAGCCACGACACAATGTCATGTAAAATAGAATGCGCATCGAGATCCGCCAGATTCTTAATCACCTCAACGAAACGCGCCTTCTGCACGCTGTCCGGAACGATCAGCTGCTCGATGGCCTCACCGTTCTCCGATTGTATCAAAAATTTCAACATGGCCGCTCTGACAATATCAAATACAAAAATACACATTTTTCCCGAAAAACCGCTATCTTTGTTTATATGCGGCTTTCATTCACATATAGGATCAAATCGCTTGCCATGTTCCTCGCTGCGGCGGCTGCCGCCTTTTTAGTCGGATGCCGTCGATTCGACGAACCAGCACCCCGACCGGCCGCCCCCGCCATACCCGACATGGCCATTGCGGACCTGCACGACTTATGCCGCGACCGCACGGTCGAAATAGACGGCGCAATCACCATCGGCGGATATGTCACCTCAAACGATGCGGCCTCGAACTTCTACAAGACATTCACTATCGAGGACGCTTCGGGAGGCGCCGAGATCATGGCCGGCATAACGGGCCTGCACAACATCTACCCCGAAGGCTATTACGTCACGGTATCCTTGCAGGGCTGCGCCGCAGCCGAACATTACGGCGTCATGCAGATCGGCCTCGCATCCGCGTCCTACGACTACTACCCTACGGAATACTTCTCCGCCCGCGCCGTCATCGACCGTCATGTCACATGCCATGACGAACGTCACGCCGTGGCTCCCATGCCCGTCGCCGTCGCGGAGATGGATCCCGACATGTGCGGAAGGCTCGTAACCGTCGGAGGGCTGCAATGCGTCACATCCGAGAGATACCCCGACATATGGGAGGCCAATACCGACGGCTCATGGGGCGGATACAACTTCTTCGCCACGGCGGCCGGTGCTGTAGTGGCCGTATACACATCCACATACTCCGACTACGCCACGCACACCGTACCCGAGGGCAACGTCTCACTGACAGGGATACTGCAAAGCGGCAAGGTCGGCGGCGAGGAGTTCTACATGATAAAGATGCGCGATGAAACCGATTGCACGCCTTACGATTGACATTGCCGCCACCGCGGCGGCCATAGTGCTGGCATGCTGCGCCGCCGCATGCTCCGAATCCGCACCCGACTATGACGACACTCCGCGCGGCAGGGTCTCCATCGCACATCTCAAGGCCTTATGCACGGCCGAATCGGTCGTCATCACCGGCGACATTGCCATCGAAGGGTACGTCGCGGCAAACGACCTATACGGGGAATATTCACGCACGATAGTCCTTTGCGACGCCTCGGGCGGCATCGAGATAGCGGTGGATTCACGCCGCACGGCCGAGACGTTCCCAATCGCGGCCCGCGTAACCGTACACTGCACATCGCTCGCACTGGGCGACTACGGCGGCCGCGTCATGCTCGGAGCCCTGCCTTCGGGCGGCTATACGGTCGACCGCATAGCCGAAAGCGACTTCGCCCGCTATTTCCGCATAGACACCTCCGCACCGCAGGCCGTAAAAACGGTCGTGGTATCCATCGCCGGCATATCACCCGCCTTGGTCGGATCCCAAGTACAGATCGACGACGTTACATTCGGGCCCGAGGCCGGCCTCGCGTGGTGTGATACCGATCCCGCCTCTGGCGGCCATGTCGACACCGCTCGCACCATAACCGACCGCTCGGGCCGCACTCTATCCGTGCGCACCATAGCGGAATGCGAGTACCGCACCGAAAAAATCCCCGCAGGGTACGGATCCCTGCGGGGTATAGTGGAATATTTCAACGGAGAGTATTCGCTGCGCATAACCAATCATCAGATACTCTTTCCGTCAGGCGGCATAACGCAGCACTAATCGCTTCATTTCTGCAACGCCTCCCAAAGCATGTCCTTAAGACGGGTGATGTTTAGTCCCGTAACCGATGAGATGAATACCGCAGGAATACCCTCGGGCAGGTGCGGCTGCATCTGATTCATCAGTTCCTCGTCCAGCATGTCGCACTTGGTGACAGCCAGCAGGCGCTGCTTGTCCAACAGTTCCGGATTGTATTGCGTGAGCTCTCCAAGCAACACCCCGTAGTCGCGCGCCACGTCGTCGCTGTCGGCCGGTACCATGAACAACAGCACCGAGTTGCGCTCTATATGGCGCAGGAAACGGGTACCGAGGCCGCGCCCTTCGTGCGCCCCTTCGATAATGCCCGGAATATCGGCCATAACGAACGATTTGTGGTCGCGCACCTCGACTATCCCCAGATTGGGCTCGAGCGTGGTGAAGGCATAATCCGCAATCTTGGGCTTGGCGGCCGACACCACCGACAGCAGCGTGCTCTTGCCGGCATTCGGGAAGCCTACGAGACCCACGTCCGCCAGCACCTTCAACTCAAGTATGAAGGCCCCTTCGTCACCCTCCTCGCCGGGCTGTGCATACCGCGGCGCCTGATTCGTCGCGCTCTTGAAGTGCCAGTTGCCCAAACCTCCGCGGCCGCCCCTGAGCAGGACAAGACGCTCGCCGTCCTCCGTAACCTCGCCCACGTATTCGTTGGTAACCGTCCCGTCCTCATGCTCCACCACGCGCCGCGCGACGGTACCCAGCGGTACGGGAATCACGATGTCGCGGGCATCCTTACCCGTCGAACGTGCTCCGTGGCCGCACTCGCCGTCCTCGGCGAACTGGTGGCGCTGGTATTTGAGGTGTATGAGCGTCCAATACTGGCGGTCGCCCTGGAGCACTATGCTGCCACCCTTGCCGCCGTCGCCGCCGTCGGGGCCGCCGAAAGCGACGAACTTCTCGCGCCGGAAGTGGCACGAACCGGCGCCGCCGTGACCCGAACGGGCAAATATCTTCACATAATCGACAAAGTTCGATCCTGCCATAATATGCTGTTTTAGTAGGATTTCGACCGCAGCGCCCAACCGCAACGATCGGACCACAAAGATAATGTCTTCACTCCAAACGTCCAAATTACGGAGTCCTTGCGCAAAAAAACGGAGCGACACGCGCTCCGTTGCAAAAGTAACCAAATACAAAAAACATATCACAGCCCGAGCGGGTCGTACGGCAGGTTCCACGCTTCGGCAACGCCCTGATATGTAACCTTGCCTTCGACCACATTCAAACCACGATATAGTTCCATGCTCTCACGGCATGCTCTCTTCCATCCTTTGTCCGCCAGCTGCACGGCATACGGCAACGTGGCATTCGTAAGTGCGGCCGTAGACGTACACGGCACGGCACCCGGTATGTTCGCCACGGCGTAATGCAGCACGCCGTCGACGTAATATGTGGGATTCTCGTGCGTCGTAGGGTGCGACGTCTCGCAGCATCCGCCTTGGTCTATGGCCACATCGACGATAACGGCGCCGCGTTTCATCCCGCGTACCATCTCCGCCGTGACCAGCTTCGGGGCCGAAGCCCCGGGTATGAGCACCGAACCTATGACAAGATCGGCCCTACGTACCTCCTCCCGCAGGTTGAAGGCGTTGGACATAAGAGTCCGTACATTGGCCGGCATGACGTCTGCCAGATACGACAGCCTCCGCAGCGATATATCGCATATCGTCACGTCGGCGCCCATACCGGCTGCCACGCGCGCCGCGGCCGTACCGACAACGCCTCCGCCTATAACCACCACCTTCGCAGGCCTTACTCCCGGAACGCCCCCCATCAGGATGCCGCGGCCGCCGCGGGGCCGCTCCAGATAATATGCCCCCTCCTGTGCCGCCATACGCCCCGCAATCTCCGACATGGGAATCAGCAACGGCAGCGTACCGTCCCCGCGCTCCACGGTCTCGTAGGCGCAGCAAACGGCGCCCGAAGTGATCATGGCGCGGGTCAGCGCCTCGCTGCTGGCGAAATGGAAATACGTGAAGACCAACTGTCCCCGCCGCACGAGAGCGTACTCCGGCTCTATGGGCTCCTTGACCTTCATCACCATCTCGGCCGCGGCATACACATCCTCGATAGAAGGAAGTATCTCCGCTCCCGCCGCGATATAATCCTCATCCGCAAAGCCGCTGTTCGTACCCGCGGAGGTCTGTACACATACCTTATGGCCGTGCATGGCCAACTCATGCGCACCGGAAGGTGTCAGAGCGACTCTGTTCTCGTTATTCTTTATCTCCTTGGGAACGCCTATGACCATATTGTTTATTAAATTAATTCGCCATTCAACACAAATATACACATTATTTCAACAAGCACAAAACACTACGGGCGTTTTTTTAAATACCCGCATTTAGAATTTCCATGATACGACACAATAATACGTTCTCGGATAAGAATAAGTTATTATATTGGCCAGCGGCCTGTACACGGTCTGCGCCCCCGCCGTGTAACGCCGTATGCGCGAAGATTCGTACCCTCCGTATACCGTATCGCGCGTACCCAGCAAATTACGCACCGAGAGCGTGACCACAATCCGCCCGCGCCGCGTATAGAACCACCGCGAGGCCGAAGCATCGACCGTGACGGCATCGTTCAGCCGCTGCTGCGACATGAACTCGGCGTATATCTCCTCCGACACGGAAGCCTGCCGCGCCACCCGCTCGGTACGCCGCACATATGATGGGTCGACATACCGTGCCGCAGCCGCATGCGCGCCGCACGAGAAAGCCCAGCCGCGGTAATCGAGATATGTAAGTTCCGCCGTGGCGCACAACTGCGGCGCCCCGCCTACCGAACATCCGTTCATGTAACTCTCCGAACGCATGCTCACCTCGGCATTGTCACGGTCCGAATAGTGCGACACCAACGGATTGCTGCCGTAACGGTAACGTCCTGCCGACAGACCGAACGCCCCGTGTAGGCGCTCGGTAAAACGCACCTCCGCCGCAGCCTCGACACCATAGCGCACGATATTTATACCAGCCACGTCGACATCGCAGTACAGGTAAGACAAGTCGTCATAGGCCCGTATCGTACGCCGCGAATCGAGTGTCTGTGCGGCGAACAGCGTCAGCGACACATCCGCCGAAGCAGACCTGAAGCGGTATCCGGCTTCCGCCGCATAACGTTTCTCAAGCACGGGGTCGTCCACCATGCGGTTGTTGTACTGCGCATTGAGGAACATGTCGTCGGCATCGGGCATCACTGCCGCCGCCATCAGCCCCAGCGACAGGTAATGCCGCGCCGAAACGGAATATCCGGCCGCCACCTTCGCCGTGTAGGGCGTAAATGTCTTTACAGCAGAGCGCCCATAGGAACCGCTGCCGGCGAAAAGTTCCTTCTCGTAGTACCCGCGGCGGAATATCTGCGCGCCCGCCGCCTCGAGGCCGCACTCCGCATACCAGCGGTCACTGCGGTACTCCAACCGCGCCTGCAGCGCCGCCAGCCTCTCCGTCAGGGCGTAGTCGTATGCGAAACGGTCGCCCTCGGCCACGCGTCGCGAAGGATTGCGCAGATCGTTCTGCAACATGTTGGAATAAGTATCGTCGTCGGTAAGGAAATAGTCGATATCCTCGAGGTAAGCCGCCCCGAGCAGATCGCGCATGCGCTTGTATCGCCTCGTGTTGTCGTAGCGGCCGCGCAAGCCGCAGCTTACCGTCAGGCCGCGTCCCGCGTCATGTTCCAGAAGCACCGCCACCTCACCGCGCGCAATACGTTCCACACGGTCGTCGACGGCATACACGGCCCCGCGCGGCGACATGCGGTTTTGGGAATAAAGATCCGCCCAGTCTATCTGCGTATACCGCTCGTCGCCGCGGCGCCACGCCTCAGCTACGGCTTCCGCAGCCTCCGCAGAGGAGAAATAGCTCGGCAGGTTGCGATAGTTGCCGGGCATGGGCGTAGCGGCATCGTACCACCCCAAAGCCCCATAGCGGCGCTGGCCCCAGTCTCCGCCCGCCGATACTCTAATGCGCGTATTATGCCACGGCGACGATGAGTACGACGCCATAACGAATGGCACCGCCTCGCGCCGCACCCGGCCGCTGCGCTCACGCCCCTGCTGCCGCCCCCACGACGGGTTATACAGGCGGTCCCCCGTGAGCGTGAAAGCCTCATCCGTCGAACCCGAACGCAGCCCGCGCTCCGATACTGTCGCAGCCGCCACTATGGCGAACGACCCGCCCGACTCGGTCTCCTTGGTCAAACGCAGCCCCGCGTCTACGGCCGACGTATAGACTCCATCGACATAAAGATCGTCGCCGCCCCGACCCGCCACATAGAGCGACATGCTCCACCCGCGGCGCATGAGCGCCGACAATGCCGCACGGCCGCCGCCCAAATAACCGCGTCCCGAAAAGAAGGCTCCCACATTCCCGCCGCCCAAAGGTACGCCGTCCGCAGTCGAGAACTCGTCCGCGCCCGCCATTCCTCCCATTACCGCGCCGCCCGCCAGCCCTGCATATCCGTACTCGGACACTCCCAAACGACGTATGACGGAGATATTGGCTCGGCGCATCTCTATGCCGTCGATCAAAGCGGGACGGTCTGCGTAATATATGCCGCGGCGGGCATAGTCGACATGGAAAAACGAATATTCGGTTATGCGGCCGAAAAGGTCGCCGCCGCTCTGCATGGCACGGTAGAAGAGCATCGTATCGGTCTCAATGCGCCGTTGCGCCGACGCCTCCTGTCCCTCGAGCTTGTAGAGATAGAAGTCATCGGCCTCCTCCTGTGCGGTTACAGCGCCACAGGACAACGTCAGCAGAAGCAGCATTAAGGTTTTCCTCATGTTCGGGCGGCGGGCCGCACACACCGGCTGCACTTGCGGCTCCGCTATTCAAATATACTAATTTTTGCGATATTCCGGCCTTTTTGCGGCAATATGATACATGGCGGAGCACATATCCGCCAAACGCCCGCATGCGCGGCAGTTTCCTTACAAAAAAGATTATCTTTGCACAAAGATTTTACGCCGAGCGTCTGCGGCGCAACGACAAAATACAAACAACACGATGGAGATAAGCGAATTGCAACGGCACATCGACGAATGGATCCACAGTTATGGAGTGCGGTATTTCAGCGAACTGACCAACATGGCCGTCCTTACCGAGGAGGTGGGCGAACTGGCCCGCATCATGGCACGCCGTTACGGCGACCAATCGGCCAAGAGCGGCGAGGAGTGCTCGCCAGAGCATATGGCCGAGGAGATGGCCGACATAATTTGGGTTGTCACGTGTCTGGCCAATCAGACGGGCGTCGACCTCACCGCGGCCATCGAGGCATCATTTGCCAAGAAGACCTCGCGCGACGGCAAGCGACACTTGCAAAATCCGAAACTGCACGAGGTAAAATGACCCCTTATCACATGAAACTACATTAACCGAAAAGATGAAAAGGATATCTACACTTTTGGCCGCCCTGCTTCTCTTCACGGCGGCAACGGCACAGACCACCGGATTCAACGACAACCGTATCATAGCTCACCGCGGCGCATGGAAGAATACGGGTCACCCACAGAACTCGCTCGCCTCGTTCCGCGCGGCGGCCGAGATGGGATGTCACGGCTCGGAGTGCGACGTACACCTCACCTCCGACGACTCGCTGGTCGTATGCCACGATCTGAAGCACGGCGGTATGCTCATCGAGACAACGCCATATGCCGAGCTGGCCAAGGTGCCGCTCAAGAACGGCGAGACCATACCCACGCTGCGTCAATACTTAGCACGCGCCATGAAACAGCACGGCACAAAACTCATCATCGACATAAAGACTCCGCGCAATGCCGCGCGAGCCACCGACATTGCACTTGCCACCGACAAACTTGTAAAACAGATGGGAGCAGACGAATGGGTGGAGTATCTGGCCGGATACCTGCCTGCAATCGAAGCACTGCGCCGTGTCACCGATCTGCCCGTGGCATACCTCGGACGCTGGCGCGATGAGGTCCCCGAGATGAATCCCGACACGGTCAAACGCCGCGGCATAAAGTACATAGATTACGAAGACCGCCACTATCTGGCTCACCCCGAATGGGTCGATGCCCTGCGTAGGCAGGGAGTGCATCTCAACGCATGGGTCGTCAATGACGAAGAGCGCATGGATTGGTTCATAGAGCGCGGTTTCGACTACATCACCACCGACGAGCCCGAAAAGCTCTTCGATAAATATGCCGCCAAGGCCGGAAAATAGCCGCAAAAGTACCACGCACCCGCGCGGTCTCAGCAACAGACTTATCAGCGGAGAGGATCCTCTCCGCTGATATTATTTTCTGCCGCTGCCGTCATCATCGACGCGGGCACCCTCTTCTCGGCTGCCGATCTTCGTTTCGCGTTTGGGGAACCACCCCTTGGCAACGCGCTTGCGCTGCTCGAAAAGTTCGCCTATGCTCCAGAACGACGAGGCACCCCACACTGCCAACAGCGTCGATATGAGGATATTCTCCGTAAGCAGCGATGCCGCGACGGCAGCCACCCCCGAGAGGGCGAAGACCCACCATATGCGTACGCCGAAATAGTATTCACCCTTGATTACCAGAGGGTGGAAAATTCCTATGATAAGGAATGTCGCAATGCCGATTACAAGTCCCGTAAAGTACATACTCTCTCCGTTGCAAAATGGATGCCCCGACATGCGTCGGCGGCTGCGGCGGCCGCACGGTGTCGCAAGCCCGACAAAGATAACACATTATCGCCGATTAATCCGGAAGTTTTTGTATCTTTGCATCCGATCTTCGGCCGAGGGGCTACGGATAGGTGGCAGAGAGGTGACAGAGGCGCATTGCCAAATGCACACCAAGCCTTGCAAGGCCGCCGGTCACCGACAGTGTGCAACGCCTTGATGGGGTTCGCGCCGAGAATTGATTTACACGTTATTTACACGAAGAAACAACGATGTTCGAGAACTTAACCGACAAATTAGAGCGTTCCTTCAAGATCCTCAAGGGCGAGGGCCGCATTACCGAGATCAACATAGCCGAGACGCTCAAGGAGATACGTCGCGCGCTGATCGACGCCGACGTCAACTACAAGGTTGCCAAGACCTTCACCGACGAGGTGAAGCAGAAGGCTTTGGGTCAGAACGTGCTGACAGCCGTCAAGCCCGGGCAGATGATGACCAAGATCGTGCGCGACGAGCTGGCCCTGCTCATGGGAGGAACGGCCACGGACATCAAACTCGAGGGCACGCCCGCCGTTATTCTCATCGCCGGCCTTCAGGGTTCGGGTAAGACCACTTTCTCGGGCAAGTTGGCATCGATGCTCAAGAACAAGCGCGGCCGTCACGTGCTGCTCGTTGCGGGCGACGTCTACCGCCCCGCCGCCATCGACCAGTTGAAGGTGCTGGGACAGCAGATCGGTGTGGAGGTATATACCGAGGATGGCAACACCAACCCCGTGCAGATAGCCCAGAACGCCATACGTTACGCCCGCGACAAGTCGTACAACGTCGTGATAGTCGATACGGCGGGACGACTTGCCGTCGACGAGGCCATGATGCAGGAGATCACCGCCATCAAGGGTGCCGTCAAGCCGAGCGAGACTCTCTTCGTGGTCGATGCCATGACGGGCCAAGATGCGGTCAACACGGCCAAGGAGTTCAACGACCGCCTCGATTTCGACGGCGTAGTGCTCACCAAACTCGACGGTGATACGCGCGGCGGTGCCGCCATCTCGATACGCTCGGTCGTGGACAAGCCGCTGAAGTTCATCTCGAGCGGCGAGAAGATGGATGCCTTGCAGGTGTTCCACCCCGAGCGTATGGCCGACCGCATCCTCGGCATGGGAGACGTTGTATCACTCGTGGAGCGCGCACAGGAGCAGTACGACGAGGAGGCGGCACGGCGCCTTAAGAAGAAGATTGTCAAAAACCAGTTCAACTTCAACGACTTCATCGACCAGATCAACCAGATCAAGAAGATGGGCAACCTGAAGGATATAGCCTCGATGATCCCTGGTATGGGCAAGATGCTCAAGAACGTCGACATACCCGACGACGCCTTCAAGCAGACCGAGGCCATCATCTCGTCGATGACACCCGAGGAGCGCGAGAAGCCCGAGATCATCAATGCCCGCCGCCGCGAACGCATAGCCAAGGGTAGCGGCACCACGCTGGCCGACGTCAACCGCCTGATGAAGCAGTTCGAGGAGACGCGCAAGATGATGAAGATGGTGGCCGGCGGCAACATGAAGATGCCCAAGATGCCGCGCGGATTCCGCCGCTAAGAGACATTCCCGCCAACGGCATTTTTCAATATCCCCAGCCAAAATATCACCGCCTTTCCTAATCGGGAAGGCGGTTTTTCATCAAATATACGCCGCAGAAACATCGTGCAGGGCAAAACAAGCCTCCGCCACTTTCCAAACAAAACACATCTTATACGGCACAAGGGAAAACTTGCATCGCAAACGAACAAGTATCATAGCCAACAGCAATGAATCTATCACGCAGATGTTAGGAGCAGGCAAAGCATGCCTAATTTCCGTTGTTATGAAACCATTGTCCTTGCCGCCGCAATCTCCGGCGCCGCATGCATCGCGACACTCCTTTCGTCGTACGGCAGGCTGCCGGAGGCCTCTTTGCCATACGAACCGCATGCGGGTGCGAAACAAATGTCCGCAAATATGGGGAACGCCATAATATATGGCCCTTGCGTTTGCAAGGGTTATTTTTTATAAGTACATTTGCGGGAATTATATAATCCGGAGAAAGGATGCACCGTTCAGGATTCGTAAACATCATAGGCAATCCCAATGTCGGCAAGTCGACACTCATGAACGCCCTCGTGGGCGAACGCCTCTCGATCATCACCTCGAAGGCTCAGACCACCCGCCACCGCATTATGGGCATTGTCGACGGCGATGATTTCCAGATAGTATATTCCGATACGCCCGGAATACTCAAGCCGGCATACAAGCTACAAGAAACGATGATGAGTTTCGTGCGCGGTGCCGTCGACGACGCCGACGTAATACTCTACGTCACCGACACCGTCGAGCAGAGCGACCGCTCGGATGAAATCGTCGGGCGCATCGTCCGCAGCGGAATACCCGCCGTGGTGGTGATAAACAAAATCGACCTCACGACGCCGGAGGCTCTGGAGGCTATCGTCGACCGCTGGCATGCGAAGATGCCCGACGCCGAAATCGTCCCCGTGTCGGCCAAGGAGCGGTTCAACATGAAGGGGTTGCTCGAAGCCGTATTGCGGCGCCTGCCCGAAGGCGAGCCCTTCTATCCGAAAGATACGCTCACCGACCGCCCCATGCGGTTCTTCGCCTCGGAGATCATACGCGAGAAGATCATGCTCAACTATGACAAGGAGATACCCTACTGTTGCCAGATCGAGATCGACACATACAAGGAGGAACCCGCCATCGACCGCATCTCGGCCACGATATACGTCGCCCGCAACTCCCAGAAAGGCATTGTCATAGGGCACAAGGGCGAAAAGCTCAAGCGCGTGGGGCGGGCCGCACGCGAGGATCTGGAGCGTTTCCTCGGGAAAAAGGTCTTCCTGCAGCTCTTCGTGAAGGTGCAGGAGGGATGGCGCGACAACGAACGGCAACTCCAACGCTTCGGATACGACCCGCAATAATCCATGCCGGCAAACGACAAAATAATGTAACCCGCCGCTACGTTTTATAACAGACTGGGAAAATAACAGAGAGCCAAACTTGAGATGCGATTACGCGCGATAAGAAAAACCGTCATAACCATCGCAGTGCTGTTCGCGGCATGGAGCGCCAGCACGCAATACAACAAGGAGTATTTCTTCTACATGGGACGCCGTTTCATGATGGAGGACAACTATCAGGACGCGATAAACACTCTCAACGTGCTATTGCGTTTCGACGAGGATGCCTATGAAGGCTACTTTCTGCGCGGCATTGCGAAATACAACCTCGACGACCTGCTTGGAGCCGACGCCGACTTCTCGATAGCCATAGAGAAGAACCCCGTCTTCACCAACGCCTATACCTACCGAGCCATCACACGCTCGCGTCTGGGCAACTACGACGATGCCCTGCAGGACTTCCACGAAGCCATCGAGCTGCGCCCCGACCTGCCCGGACCCTATTACAGCCGCGGCGTGACACGTCTGCTCAACCAACAGTTCGAGGAGGCAATCTCCGACTTCGATATGTTCATACGCCAAGAGAAGAAGGTCGCCGACGCATACATCAACCGCGGCATGTGCTACCTCTATCTGAAGGATACCCTGAAGGCCTACGAGGACTTCGAGGCGGGCATCCGCACCAACCGCGAGGACCCCAACGGTTACAACCGCCGCGGTACGCTCTACATGCAGCAGAAACGTTACGCCGAGGCCGAGCAGGACTTCGACACGGCCATAAAGTGCGATTCGGCATACATACCGGCGCTGTTCAACCGCGCCGTTGTCTACTCCGACACACAGCGTCCCATGCTGGCGCTGAACGACCTGAACAGCGTCATCGCTCTTGATTCTACCAACTCGATGGCTTATTTCAACCGTGCCATCATACGCTCGCAGATCGGCGACTACAACAACGCACTGCAGGATTACGACCGCGTGGCGGAGTACTCACCAAACAACGTGCTGGTATATTTCAACCGCGCCAACCTGTATACGCATGTGGGAGAGATCAACGCCGCCGTCGAGGACTACACCAAGGCCATATCGCTATATCCCGATTTTGCCAACGCCTATCTCAACCGCAGCTACCTGAAATTCCTGCTGAACGACCCCGCAGGTGCGCGCAGCGACCGCGACATCGCCGAGCGCAAGATAGCGGAATACCGCTCGCGCCTGAGCGATTCTACCTATTCGATCTATGCCGACACCACGCAGAAGTTCGACAAGCTGCTCTCGTTCGACGCCAAAATGGCGGGAGACAACTCGTTCGAGGCCACGGCCATGAACAATACAGATGCCGGCCCGAAACTCATACAGCTATTCAAGTTCACGCTCATGTATCCCGACTCGGCCATCACCGCGCGTGACAGGCTGTACTATGCACAGCGGGCCGAGGACTTCAAGCAAGAGGTGGGCAATCAGCTGCTGGTCATCTCGCGCGACGACAGCGACATCGCAGCCGACTCGCTCGTAATGATGGACCGCGCACTGCTTGACAGCATGCGTACGACCGACCCGTCGTGGGTACTGCTCTTCCAGCGCGGCGTCACGCAATCGCTCATAAAGCAGTACACGAATGCCGTCAACACACTCTCGTCGGCCATTGCCGCCAACCCGTCCAACCCGTTCCTATACATAAACCGTTCGACCACGCGCGCCGAAATGATTGATTTCATCTCGTCGATCGACAACTCCTACCAACGCATCTCGATCGACTCCGATCCGGCAAACCGCCTGCGTAACTCGGGCTCGCGCACCTACGACTACAACGACGCCATGGAGGATATAAACAAAGCCATAAAGCTTTATCCCAACTTCGCATACAGCTATTACAACCGTGCCAACCTGCACGCCCTGTCGGGCCGCCTGCCCGACGCCTATGACGACTATACGAAGGCAATAGAGCTCAACCCCGACTTCGGCGAGGCGTACTACAACCGCGGTCTGGTGCAGATATTCATGAAAGATACGCGCAAGGGGTGCCTCGACCTGTCGAAGGCGGGAGAACTGGGCATTGAGAACGCCTACGAGGCCCTCAAATACTACACCGCGGACACGATAGACCAATAGCGGGACACGCATGCCGCCGAATGGCGGAAATGAAGATACCGGACGGACAAACTGCAAGCACAAACGATAATGACACAAACCTACAAGAGACTCAACGACTCGGCCGCCATGCGATGGACGGCGCTCGGTGTCGTGGCATTCACGATGATGGCCGCCTACTTCGTAAACGACGTCGTAGCGCCATTGAAGAGCATACTCGAGAGCGACTTAGGCTGGACAAGCCGAGAATTCGGCTTCTTCACGGGAGCATACAGCTTCCTCAACGTATTCCTGCTGATGCTCATATGGGGAGGATTCATCCTCGACCGCTTCGGTGCCCGCTTTACGGGTAAACTCGCAGCAATACTCATGGTGGCAGGTACCGCCCTCGAATATTACGCCATGACGGCCATGGCCTCGAATACGGGCACGATACTCGGCTACAAGTCTGGCGTGATGGTCGCCTCGGCCGGATATGCCATCTTCGGCGTGGGCGCCGAGGTGGCCGGCATCACAGTAACCAAAATTATCGCCAAATGGTTCCGCGGCAAGGAGGTCGCAACGGCGATGGGCGTACAGGTCGCCCTTGCGCGCATCGGGTCGCAGGCGGCATACTCGGTGGCCATACCCCTCGCCCGTTCGTTCGGCCTCACGGCTCCAGTACTGCTGGGTCTATGCCTGCTTCTGGGAGGTCTGGTGGCATTCTTCGTATTCTCGGTCATGGACCGCAAACTAGACAGCCAGATTGAGCATGCCGACGACAGTGACGACGAGAAATTCTCGTTCAAGGACGTAGGCAGCATATTCACCAACCGCGGCTTCTGGCTCATAGCCCTGCTCTGCGTACTCTTCTACTCATGCGTCTTCCCCTTCCAGAAGTTCGCCTCGGAGTTTCTCATGAGCAAGTACGGCATCAACGAGCAGCTTACGGGTACCATCGCCGGCATGCCAGCCATCGGGGCGCTATTCCTCACACCCATATTCGGCGGTTACATCGACAAGCGCGGCCGCAGCGCCTCGATCATGGCCCTCGGTGCCGCGATGCTGATATTCGTACATGCGATGTACGCCCTGCCGTTCATCAACGCGCCGTTCGTGGCCATAATCCTCATGGTGATCCTCGGCATAGCCTTCTCGCTCGTGCCGTCGGCAATGTGGCCCGCCGTAGCCAAAATCTTCCCGCAGCACCAGCTCGGAACGGCCTACGCCCTGATATTCTTCATACAGAACATCGGCCTGTGGGGAATTCCCAACCTTATCGGATGGATACTCGACACATTCTGCGTCACAGGTACCGCCGGTACGGCCAATACCTACGACTACACCTTGCCGGAGATAACATTCACGCTCATCGCAACGCTCTCACTCATCGTGGCGTTCCTGCTCAAGGCCGCAGACCGCAAATACGGCTACCGGCTCGAGGAGCCTAACATCCGCAAATAGCGCACGGCTTTCCAAAGCGCGGAGGCAGCAGTCTTTTACGTACTGCTGCCTCCGCGTCTCGTTTCAAGCGGTTACCGTTCCGTCATGGCATATACCTGCTCGATCCTGTCGCACATGGCGCTCCACGAGAACCGTTCCCGCTCGGCCGTGATGTTCTGACGTACCACCGCCAACATACCCTGCTCGTACATGCGGCGCAACGCCTCCCCTATCCCATCTTCGGTCGGCGGGCACACCACTCCCGCACGGCCGTCGCGCACGATCTCGGGAAGCCCGCCGACATCGGTCACGATCATAGGCACCGAGAAGTTGTATGCTATCTGTGTCACACCGCTCTGCGTCGCCGTACGGTATGGCAGCACAAGGGCGTCGGCCGCAGAAAAATAGTAACGCACCTCGTCGTCGGGAATGAACCTGTCGCGCAGCACCACATCCGATGCAAGGCCCTCGCGCGAGATGATGTCGAGATACTTGTCGCGCGAAGCGTAGAATTCGCCCGCTACGATCAGTTTGCGTCTTGCGGGACGCCAGCGGCTCCACGCCCTAAGCAGCATATCGAGCCCCTTGTAGTCGCGTATGAGACCAAAAAAGAGGGTATATTCGAACGTCGGGTCTACCCCGATACGGCGGCAGGCCTCGGTGCGGTCGACACGGCTGCCGAAGTTCTCGAACATGGGATGCGGCGAATAGAGCATCGGTGCCGATGTATATGCCGCAAGTTCGCCGTGCACCTGCTCCGACATATAGACAAAGCCGTCCACCGCGCGCAAATACCAACGGTTGAAAATCCGATCGGTCATATGATGCTCATGGGGCTCTACGTTGTCGATCTGGCATATCACCTTCGTCATTCCGTTGCCGCGGGCCATGCGTGCTATCGACCCGAAACACGGCGCCATGAACGGCGTCCAATATTTCATCAGGACCATGTCCGGCCGCTCGCGGCGAAGACGCCGCCCGACCCTTATCCAATTCAGCGGGTCGACCGTGCTCACCGCACGTTCTATAGCCACATCGGCAGGTGCGGGCGCAGAGACATACTGGCTCTTTCCCGGGAAGAGAAACCCGGGGTACTGCACGGTAAAGGTAAGGATGCCCACATCATGGCCGCGACGCGAGAACTCTCGCGCCATGATCTCCATGATCATCGCTATACCGCCGCGATACGGGTGCGCGGGACCCAAAAGGCGTATTTTCATCCATCTCGATTTTTGATCATCGGCAAAGATACGCAAACACCGGCTGCAAAACAAGGGAAGCGGCAACATGCCGCCTGCCGCTCCCGACATAAACAACGGCCGAAGGCGGAGACATCCGTTCCCCGTTCCGGCATGTGCCGTCCTGCCGGCAGGGACGGCACAAATGTCGCCCACTACCCTTCCGACCGTTCCCTGCTGCGGCCAACAGCCTGCATCGTAAGGTACAGATCACCGTACTCATGCAGGTTCTTCTCCTCGGTACGGAAGTCGTCGAGATGGCGTTCCTCATCGGCCGCCATATCCTGAAACATGCGTGAGGTCACGCTGTCCCCCGCCTCCGCCGCCGCACGTGCTGCGGCATTGTAGCTGTCGACGGTGGATGCCTCGACCGCAGAGGCGAATTTCAGCATCTCCTCCACGTCGGTGATCTGCCGCGCAGGTTCGTACGGATTCATGTCGGCGTCGCCGCCGAGAAAGAGGATGCGCCCGGCAATATGCTCTGCATGATGCATCTCGGCAATCGAAATACGGAACATGGATTGCGCCAGATACTGATATCCGGCATCCTCCAGACGTACATGAAAATACATGTATTGCAACGACGTTGCAATCTCCTTGCGCAGGGCGTCGTTCAACAGCGCGACACTCGCGGCATACTTGTTTTCCGGTTGATCCATAGACAAAAAAATTTGGAACGCACCGTCGCAAAATGCGTTCCAAACAAGGCTGTTTGCACAAGACCGCTACCCGCGGATCTCGAACGCGCAACGGCACAGGGCCTCGCCCGCAGCATTGCGGTACTCGAACATACGACCCGCGCCGTCACCCTCCATACAGAGCGTCAGCACATCGCCGTAACGCGCCTCACGCATGAAATTTAGATCGAGCCTCATTGCCTGCATACGCTCCAGCGCCTCGATGGGCATGGCATCGCACATGAGATCTATGTAACGCATGGTGTTCATGTGGCGGTTGAAGTCTATGTCGCTGTATGCCACCCGGTGTTCGGCCGCCACCGCCCCGTTGACGGGACGTATGCGCCGCGGCCGCTCGCACGGCGACGGAGCGTCGACTATAACACCTTCGTGCATACCCGCTATCGTGTTCATATCGGCCGGAGTGCGGGCCGTGAAGTCTATCATGCACCACTGCGACACGGCACGGCAGAAGATGCGGCCGCCGCCGTCGGTCAGCGTAAAGTTTCGCGTCGACGCCAGCCGGTTGAAATCGCTGATCCACGTATGCAGCGTAAACTCGTCGTACTCTGCGGGCAACGCATCGGCCTCGACACACATACGCGACAGGACCCACGCCAGATTCCTTTCTCCCAACACATCTATGCCGAATCCAAGATTATATGCATCCTCCCCCGCAGCATTGAGTATCATGTCGCACAACGATGACACCGACACCCGCTGCGTAAAATCGACGTATCGGGGATCCACCTTGTAACGGAATACGCTTTTTTCAGCCATAGCAATATTTTTTATATGGCAAATATAAATTTTTTTTGTTTCAATAACAACTCCCGTATCCCATGCGCCATCACCACCTGCCGAGAACCACATACACGGGCAGATGATCGCTCACGCCGCCTTCATAGTCCGATCCGCGGTATGTTGCGAACGGGCTGCCGCGGCGCAGCATCCAATCCCGCCGGAACACTTCGCCCAATGCACGGCCGTCGCCGATACGACAGAGGCAAAGCCCGCCGCAGGCGTCCCCGCTCCGCACAAGATTGGGAGATACGACGATCTGATCGAGCATGTTCCAGCGGCCGTCGTAACGGTATGACCCGCGTCCGGCACGGCGTTTCGATGCAAAAGGATTGTAAAAGCCCGTCGTGTCGCCACCGACCCTGCGCCGTGCCCCGAGATCGCGTGCAACACTGCGGTCCCGCGGTCCGTCATTCATGTCTCCCATGACAATCACCTTAACCGAAGGATCGGCCCGACGCACCGAATCGGCCATACGCCGCACTTGGCCGGCGCAGGCGCACCGTTGCGCCTCACTCCGCCCGCCGCCACGGCGGGACGGCCAATGCACCGCCACCACACAGAACCGGTCGTCCCCGATACGTCCCTCGACGACGGCGAAGTCGCGCGTAGGCGGGTACCCGCACTCGGCCTTCACCGAGCGGAACCCCTCGAGGCGGAACAGTCCCGCACGATACAGGAACGCAACATCTATACCGCGCACATCGGGCGAATCGGCATGGCACACTGCATATCCCGCCGAGGCTATCGCAGGCTCCGCAGCCAACGCCTCCAGCACCGCACGGTTCTCCACCTCGGCGACCCCTATCAGGACAGGAAACCCATTCTCCCCGCCCATATCGGCTATCACGCGCGCAAGCGAACGCAGTTTCGCTCGGTAACGCTCCTCGTTCCAGCCGCGATCCGACAGAGGAAGCATATCCTCATCCGCCGTATTAGGGTCATCGGACGTGTCGAACAGATCCTCGACATTATAGAACGCGACCGTATACCGAAGCTGCGCCGTGCCCACTCCGGCCGCCTCCTGCGCCGCCACTGCATGCGACAGCAGCATTGACGCCACAATCAACACGACATACCGCACATGTGTCATACCTCCCATACGGTTCCATCTATCGGCCGGTCTCCGTACCGATGCGTATCAGCACGACGGCATTACCCTCCTCGTCGGCCGCGACGGACCGCAGCAACGCCTCGGTCGCAGTCTTCGACACCACCAGACGGACAAACTTGTCGCCCGAGAGCAAAAGGTCGAATCCGCCTGACGCATTCTCCGAGAAGATCCAATACTCGGCCCGCGACTGCGTGAAACGCAACATGCCGGCACCGCTCCCCGCAGCCGACAGGTAACCGTCGCCGTCGAAACGGATGTAATAGCCGTTCTCGACGCCGGCCGCCTCGAGCGTCACGACAGCCGCAGCAGCCGTAGCGGACTTGAGCGATTCTCCGTCGAAGAAGAACTCCGCCGTGTTGCAATGGTTTACCGGCGTAAGGCCGCCACAGGCCAGATACAAGCGGCCGTTCCGGTATCCACCGATATGGTATGCCCCAGCCTTCAAGTCGGACAGAGAATTCACCATGACATATTTGCCGTCATCGTCGGGCGCGGGAATAGGGTCGTCCGGAGTTCCGGGTGAGGGATCCTCTCCCGAATCATCCCCCGGATCATCAGGATAACCCGTATCTCCGGTATATGCATATGCAGACACATCGCTCCCGTCGCGCGGCATAAGCACGGCCTTGCCGTCCGTGACAGCCGCCAGACCGACAATGTCGCCTTCGACGGCGACATAGGTGTCGTCCGCAAAAACGGCACTCGGCAATACACGCACCGTAAACGGCCCGCCGTCCGCCGTAAAGCCTATTTCGCCGCCGCATGCGGCATCGTACCACAAGCCGCCGCTTTCGGGCACGGCGCCCTTTATTCTCACAGCCATACCCTGATAATCAGACAACTGCGATGCAGCAATATCCGTCACTGCCGGTTCGTGTCCCGACGACAAAATCTCCACCTCCGCCCACTCGGACGCCTCGTCGCCCGTAATCTCATACATGCCGTTATACATGACGGCGACAGCCTCCGACGCCTTCAACGTCACGGCCACCATGTCGCCGCGTTTCACTCCCAGCGCCGCAGGCGTCACACACGAACCGTACAGCGTAATACCGTTCCCTGCGCCCGAGGCGCCTTCCGCCGCAAGTATCAGATGCGACGGGTTGCAGTTACCGTTCGGCGTATCGTTCATGACCACCGCTGTCAATACCCTGTCCCGTGCACCGTCAATAACGACCGGAGTGCCATCGGCCCTCAGGGAGGCGATAATTTCGGGAATGGTCACCGCCATCGGCGGCAACGGCTCCTCAACGTCGAATGCCTCGACGTCGCCGCCGTTGCGCGGGCAGAGCCATGCCTCACCGCCGCGCATGACGACAATGCCCCTGATACAGCCATGCGCCGCCCCGAATCTTTTATTCGCGAAAGCCGCCGCACCTCCCCGAACGAAGAGACGGACGGCCTCGCCTGCGGCCGAGAACACGTGTTCCCCGTCGCCAGCATCGCACCATACGCCACCGCTTCCCGACTCGACATCAGCCACCTCGACTGTCATATTCTGATACTCGGCCATACGCCGCACATCTATCGACGCAACCGTCACCTCTGCCGCCGATCCCGACGGCTCGAGTTCGAACCATGCCGTACCGTCCTCTCCCGTTACATACATGGCGCCGTTGACGTTGCACAGTATCGCCGCCCCGCGTTTCAGGCGCACATGCACCCGCTCGCCGCATGCAAGTCCCGCCGAGGCGGCATCGACACCATCTCCGCAGAGAGCCACGCCGCAGCCGGCCTCCACGGCTCCCTCATCGGCCAGCACCAGCATCGAGGCCGTACAGTTACCGCCGGCAAAATCGTTCTGCACAACGGCGTCGAAGAGCAGATCGCCCGACTTGTCGGCGACAGTCCGTCCATCGGCCTCAGGCATCATGGCCACAATATCGGCAACGGTCACATTACGCTCCGCAGGCGGCGCTGCGGGCGGCTCCTCCCGTTCGATCTCCCCGCCCTTATCGAGGTCTATAGAGGCTCCGCCTGCACCAGTGCACAACGACACATCGTCGATACGCACCGCACCGTTCGGCGACCCGACAAAGGCCAGCTGCAACGACGAAGGTACCGCCGCAAGCGAAAAACAGCACTCGACCTTATGCCACTCACCTGCCGGCGCCTCCGAATCGTATAGTATACGGCTCCAACGTTTGCCGTCGCCGCTGATCCACACCGCAGGCCGCTGATCCCCGTCGCCGCACTCCGCAGAGACCCATCGTCCGAACGACAGGCACAAGTCGGAATCCGTCCGCCTCAACGATATCCCCGACACCTCCAGCATGGAATACTCCGCCAGAAAGAGATTGTTGCGGCCCGAGGCCCCCGCATAATCGCTCTCCGCAGGCCACATATCGCTGCGTACGGTAACGTCTTCAGCCGTATACGCCACCAAGTCGGCACCGCAGCCCTCCGCAGCCGCAAACTCCCCGAACTCCCCGACCGCAGGCCATCCGTCGCCCGTGTCGCCGTATTCGGGACTTGCAGCTGCACCGTCGAAACAGTCACGGTATATGATCTCATACTGCGGATCCTCCTCGGGTTCGACATACTGCACCACATCGAATGACATGCGCACCTGCGGTGACGCCGTCAAGGCGATCTCCACAACTCCGCTGCGGGAGGCATCCGATGCACCGGCCGAGATCACGACACTGCCGTCGCCCGTACCGCATGAGGGCGATATTTCCAACCATGAAGCGTCGCTCACGATACTCCATTCGGCATTAGAGCGCACCGAAACCTCCGTCGAGCCTCCCGCCTCACCATAATTGATGCTCCGCCCCGACAACGTACTCCCGTCGCCCGACAGCACGTCGAGTTGAGGATGGAACTCCTCGCGCGAGGAGCACGACATGCCGCAAAGGCCCATAACGGCAACCGCCGCTAAGATCTGACATGACAACAGATTTTTCATAAGGAATCGTTCAAACGGGTTAATTTCTTACCGTGCGGCATCGGATATATCTCCGATAAAGACCGCATACATACAAATTTAATAAAATTTCCGTCAGCACAAAACACTGGAACGTATTAACCGCGAAGGCCGGAGCTTTCGAACTCCGGCCTTCCGCATCCCGTCCGTCGCGGCATGCCTACCTGATACGGTCGAGCGACTTCACCAGAATTTCATCCCGGAATATGGCGCGCATGGCCAGATAGTCCAGCACAAGAGATACCAGCGGGAAGACCGCGGCTATGCGGAACCCATGCACATGTATCTCCGCCTGCGACATCATGCGGCTGCTCAAGTAATAATATATGCCGATAAAAGCCACCGTACCCAGCAGCAGGACCATTTCGACTGCACAAAGGCGGATCTGCAGCATGCGCCGTTTGAATAGGAATATGTTGACCAAAGGTACGGCAGCCGCCAGAACCATCACTATGCCCATGTATACGGTCGGTTGCGACATGCCGTCACCGCTCAAGGTGAACGCACGCAGCGTATATTCGGCCGTGCCATCGGCAAAATAGGCTAAAGGCACGAAGAGCGCAGTGATCATCAGCGCTGCGACGGCCAGCAAGTAAAGTGTTTGAATGCGTTGTATCATATACGATCGTTTGTTTTGTCGTCAAAATTCAGTCTGCGGTCAATAAGGTATGCGTTACGGTCGGGCGAGTTGCGGTTGATCAGTTCTCCGAGGAATCCCGCCAGAAACAGCTGCACGCCGAGGATCACCGACAGAATCGCCACAAAGAATAACGGCTGGTCGGTAACGGCTCGCAACGGAAGTCCGTGTGCCTGCTTGTACAGCTTGGCGGCAATGACCCATACCGTAGTAAAACCTCCCACGAGGAACATCACCGTGCCCAGACTGCCGAAGAAATACATGGGCGAACGGCCGAAATGCGACATGAACGACACGGTGACAAGATCGAGATAACCCTTTACCATACGCTCCATGCCGAATTTCGAGACGCCGTACTTGCGCTCGCGGTGGTGCACCACCTTCTCGCCTATACGCTTGAATCCCGCATGTTTGGCGAGGATGGGGATATAACGGTGCATCTCGCCGTACACCTCGATCGACTTGACTACATTCTTGCGGTAGGCCTTCAGGCCGCAATTGAAGTCGTGCAGCCTGATGCCCGAGACTATACGCGCCGTCATGTTGAAGAATTTGCTCGGCAGCCGCTTGCCTGCAGGATCGTAACGTTTCCTCTTCCATCCCGACACCAGATCGTATCCGTCCTCGAGGATCATACGCCGCATTTCGGGTATCTCGTCGGGCGAATCCTGAAGGTCGGCATCCATCGTGAAGACCACCTCGCCACGGGCCGCCTCGAAACCGCAGTAAAGAGCTGCCGACTTGCCGTAATTGCGAGCAAAACGTATGGCCTTTATGGCGGGATATTGTGACACAAGACGCACGATCTCCTCCCATGAGCCGTCACGCGAGCCGTCGTCGACCATTATTATCTCATACGATAGGTGGTTTTCGCACGCCACGCGGTCGATCCATGCCACAAGTTCCGGCAACGACTCACGCTCGTTGTACAGGGGCACCACGACCGATATGTCCAGCCCTTTTCCCATCGATTCGGCCAATTTACCTGCGATCTGTCTCCGACGTCTGCCCGTCATCATGACGGTCGTCATGTTCATCCTCCGACACTGTGTAACTCTCCGGATCGAACAAGGCGGGCTCGCGCTTGGTGCCTATCGAGATGAAGAGACCATAGAAACCGTAGCTCAACACCAGCGAGAATACCTGCGTAAGCAGTACCGGCACTGGCGAGAAGAGCATCGAACGGTAGAGTTTCGACATGCTGTCCAAAGCGGCGTTATCGAATGTGCCGAGCTGCGAATATACGGCCAGTATATTGTTCAGATTCGACTCGTAGGTCTCGGTAAAGAGGAAATTGCTCGCAACGATCTCGTATGCGCCGCTCACGACACCGGCGAAAAGGCCCATCGAAACGATGAAACCGAGGCTCTGCGAATAGGAGAACCCCTCCTTCACGAAGAGCGCCGAACGTCGGCTCGCATACCGCGCCAGCAGCCATATCTGCGCCACCAGCGCCACCAACGAGATCAGCAGTGCCATAGATGTGAAGCACATGCCCAGACATGCGAAAGCGGCGTGAACCGCCCCAACTATCGCTCCGCACCGCGAAGCGTCGTTCCAAAAACTGTTTTTAGACATATATTTCAGATATTTTCCTTTTACTCCTTACTGTTAATCACCCGCGCCATAGGAGGCCGGGGTCTTGCTCCACGCCGTCACCCGCCGCCGCAATCGCCGCACGGAACGGTCTGCAAATATACGAAAAGTCGGGCGCAGAGACAAATCGAAAACGCAGGTTTTCGGATTTGGCTATGCAGGGACACATACTGTTACCATATTCAAATATGCTGCACATTGCGCCTCAAGACAAAACTTTCCCGCAACAGCCGCCGTACCGCACAGATCCGCAGCGGCGGATATCATTTTATCTTGCGCTTGTTCAGCTCACGTTGGTAAGCACGTGCATTTGCATTGTGCTCCGACAGAGTGCGTGCGAAATTGTGGTAGCCGTCGAACGTGGGACGGGCACAGAAGAATATGTAGTCGTGGTCCTCGTAATCGAGTACGGCGTCTATGGCCGCGATGCTCGGCATGCATATGGGCGAGGGAGGCAGGCCGCGGTGAAGATACGTATTGTACGGCGACTCGTATTTCAGATGGCGGTATAGGATTCGCCGCAGCCCGAAGTCCTGCATCGCATACTTTATCGTCGGGTCGGCCTGCAACGGGATACCCTTGCGCAGGCGGTTCATATAGACACCCGCTATGCGAGGCATCTCGTCCGTCTTGCGCGTCTCCTCGTATACGATCGAGGCCAGCGTCGACACCTCCACGCGGTTCAGACCGCTGCGCTTGCGCTTCTCGTCGCGCGTACCAGACCAGAAACGCCTGTATTCCCTATACATACGCTCTATGAATTCGTCGGGTGACACCGTCCAATAGAACTCGTACGTATCGGGCAGGAATATCGAGAACATGGTCAGCGGAGACGAGAACCCCAACCGTTCGGCCGTCGCGCCGTCCATAAAAGCCTCGGCCAGCGCAGCCGAGTCAGCCTCGATCTGCCGCGAGAGTTTGCCCGCGAGCTGGGCGGGGGTCTTGACATTGTTCATCGTCACCATAACGGGGGTCTGCAGCCCCAACTTGAGCATACGCACCACATCGACGACGCTCATTCCGGTCTCGAGCACATAATGGCCGGCCTTGAACGTATCCGCAAGGTCGAGCCTGCGGGCATACATATCGAACGCCCACTTGTGCCTTATGTCAGCTGCCACCGAGTCGGCGACCTGCGCATATGCGTAGTCGCGGTATATGTAAAGGCTGCGCTCCTCGCGGACGCATCCCCCATAAAACGATTCGTAAAGCCACCATGCCGCGACGGCAGCCACCGCGGCAACCGCCGCAATTATCCAAACTGCTGTTTTTTTCATATACGCAATATCTTACCTGCGGGCGCCGCGCCCCACGTCGACGGTTATTTTAGCAGCCATCTGTTCAGCACGGTATTCGGTGTCGCCACAACAAATTTATAGAACTTCGACTTCGGATAACGGTCCAAATCCACCGTTATCGCGCATTCGCTCGCTTTCACGCGGCCAACCTCGATCCATTCGTCCCGGCCGCCGCTCTTGTAATTGTTCGTCGTAGCCATGTATACTACGGCATCGTCCTTCGACCGCCCGCATTTCCAGCGCAGCTGCACCTCGCTGTCGTAGGGGTGCGCAGTCAAGTCGGAGATGTCCTCCTCGCCGTAGAACGATATGCCGTCCTTCTCGAAAGCCACATCGCGCGGCATGTCGAATCCCATGAAGCGGCATATCGTCGGAAGAATATCTACCAGCGAAAGCGTCGGGGAGCCGAAATGTCCGTTCAGACGGCCGACGTTCGTCGATATCCACACGCTGCGCTCGCGCGCCGACTGCCCGCCGTGACCGTGACCGCTCTCGTTGCGGCCGTGATCCGTGGTAAGGATGACCATCCACTCCTCATCGAAATTCTGCTCCCTGTATTTTACCGCCTCCCAAATGCGTGCCACTTGTTCATCGGTCTTTCTGACATATTTATCGGCATACGCACCGTCGCCGTATGCATGGAAAGCGTCGTCGGTATACCACAGATACACCCAGCTCAAGTCGGGTGCGTCGCGGCGGATACACTCCGCCGCCTCACGGCATACGACCGAGTCGATGGCGAAGATGTCGGGGCGCCCGTCGGCCATTTTCAGATCGGAACCGTCAAGCTCATAACCGTCGCGCACGATATCTATCTGCAGATTGCCGGTTTCGGGCTTGCCGGCACCGATCAGCACCGTACGGTTGTCGGTCCAGCTCGAAAAGAGCGCCGTAGTAAAGTTCTTCTTCTGTTCCTTGGCTATTCTGAAAAGCGACCAATAGTTATAGTTGGGTTCGAGGTTCGAATTGCCGGGTACATTGTGTTTGTTCAGCCACGTCCCCGTCAGGATATTCATGTACCCCACGGCCGAAATCGTCGGGGTCTGCGAATAGCCGCCGATCTCGCCGCCGGTATATGCGCGGGCGTAACCGCCCCGCTTCGCAACATCAAAAACGGTCTCGGGATGCACCCGCTCGATATAGTCGGCAGGGATGCCGTCGAAAACCACATACACGACCTTGCGCGTCTTGGCGTATGCCTGCGTCATGACAAGCAGGGCGAAAGCAAGAAACAACACTCTTTTCATAATACACTCCTTTACTTTCTATCCATACGGTACTCCATATGATTGTCTTTTCGGAACAAATATACGCAAAGCCGAGCGCAGAGACAAATGAAAATGCAGTTTTCAGATTTGTCTTTGCCGAGACGCATCATATATATACGCAAAACCGGGTGCAGAGACAATATTTACTATCCATTGCCGAAAGCTCCGAGTACAAATGCATGCGGAGACGTAACTCCGGACCCGATTTGCACACAAGCAACCACTACGGCCAAAACGAGAGGGGGGGGGCATCCGAAGAACAAAATTCACCGCATCGCTTGCTCGTTGCAAAAAAATTTCTACCTTTGCGCTCGGGTAAGTCTTATACGACCAGCTCCTGCAGAATCCCCCAGGTGCGGAAGCAAGCAAGGGTATGCGGTTGTAGCGGTGCGATATAAGTAGCTTACCCTTTTTTCATCTCCGTACAGCGCCGTCCGGCACCTGCTGCATCGGCCGGCACGGCATCATCCCGCGTTACCGTTCGACACGTTCGGTTCCGGCATATCGGCTTGCCCCATGGGTCCGAATATGCTGACACCGAGAGCAGAAAGAGCAAAAAATAGCCCAAATCTTTTGCAATAGCGATAAATATCGCTATCTTTGATCTATACACAACAACGTTTCACGAAAGAAGTACTATTATGATTGGCAAAGTAAAATGGTTCGACAGCAAGAAAGGATACGGATTCATCCTTAATGAAGAGGGCCGCGAAATATTCGTACACTACACGGGTATCGTAGCCGACGGATTCAAGGCGCTTGCGGAAGGTCAGAACGTTGAGTTCGAAATCGAGAAGAACGACAAGGGCGAACAGGCCGTAAATGTCACCGTAATGCATAAGAGACAGCAGTAACTGCCGCAAAACGCCATCGGGCACGGCTTATGGCCGAATGTTGAGACGGAGCGTCCCCCACGACGGGCGCTCCGTCTTCCGTTCCGCCTGCCGCAGTCGCAGCACTGCTACTTCTGGAAAGGCATAGTAAAGTTACGCAGCCACCTCATCACGGGGCCCGACACCATCCTGCAAAACGGGATCAAAAGACGGAACCACCAATCGGGGACGATACAGCGCCGCCCCCGCCACATGGCACGCAGCGAGCGGCGCGCACAACTCTCGGGCGACATGAGTACACCGAGGCGCAGCCCGATCTTCTGCCATCGCGGCGCAAGGCCGTACAGATCGGTGGCGATACCTGCTGGACATACCGCTGTCACCGTCACCCCCAGTTCGCGCACCTCCTTCGAGAATGCCACCGAAAAACTCTTCAGGTAGGCTTTGCTGGCGCTGTATAGCGACAACCCCGGGTAGGGCATCCATATCGAATACGACGACATGTTCAGTATGCGCCCCCAGCCGCGCGCAGCCATGTCGGCCGCAAACAGACGGCACGTCACCGTAGCCGTAAGGTCATGCAGCATGATGATGCGGCTGATACGCTCGATGGGGGTATTCAATATGTCGCAGAAAGAGAATATTCCGGCATTGTTTATCAGCACGTCGGTCTCGATGCCCTCGGCCTTTACCCATGCAAAAAGCTCCTCCCCCGCCGTGGGCGTAGCAAGGTCTTTCGACAGCCACCGCACCTGCACCTGCGGATTTGCCGCACGCACCTCACTGGCCGTACGTACAAGTTCGTCCTCGTCCACGGCAACCATCACCACATTGTATCCCTCGCGCGCCAACTGCAGGGCATAACAGCGGCCTATGCCCTTCGACGCACCCGTAACCAGCGCCGTACGCGTACCTGCGGCAAAACGATCCTTCCTGCTCATCGTCTGCGGGGTAATCCGAGCTCCCGACATATCTTGTCCGGCAGGTCGGGGCAGTTATGGCAGCACTGCATGTCGATCGAATACATGCGTGCTATACAGTAATCCTTATGGTCGCATCCTGAACGGGTATCAATGTCGCCGTCGCGCATGCGGTTCACGAACGCAGGATCGTTCACCAGTGCACGTGCCATCTGCACCATCTCGAAACCTTCGTCCAGCACACGCTCGACGCCGCGACGCGACACAAGGCCGCCCACATATACCAGCGGGCATTTCAGCTCGCGGCGGAAACGCTTGGCATTCTCAAGGAAAAAACACTCCTCGAAATCGTATTGCTTTATCATCCACTGCCCGAACAATGACACGACGATCTTCTGCGGCCACATCTTCCACGGCATGTAGTATCCCATCGTCTTGGTGGGTATGCGCCCGCGCATGACGGCCATAGGCGCACGCGACACAAATCCCGACGAGAGCACGATGCCATCGACCCCGAACGACTCTATGCGCTTGGCTATCTCTATCGACTCGGGCACCTCAATGCCGCCGCGGAAGCCATCCTCCATATTGTGTTTCACCAACACGGCCATACGGCAGCGCGCAGCCGCCTCCATCACCTCCTCGAGACACATTTCCATGAAACGCATGCGGTTGGCAAGCGAGCCGCCGAACTCGTCACGGCGGCGGTTGGTATAGGGTGAAAGGAACTGTGAGATAAGGTATCCGTGGCCTGCATGCACCTCCACGCTGTCGAATCCCGCCTCGTGCGCTGTCCCGACGGCGCGGCCGAAGTCGCGCGCCATCTCCGTAATCTCGTCGCGGCGCAGGCGGCGGTGGAATGTCGGAGAATAGAGATTGAAGCCGTTCGAGGCCGAGACGGGAAAACATCCCGCAGTCGACCAATGGGTCATGTTGCCGCAATGTCCGATCTGTATGCCTGCGGCTGCGCCCTCGGCATGTATGGCGTCCGTTATGTCACGCAGCGCCGGCACGATCTCGGGGCGGAACCACAGCTGGCTGTTGAATGACACGCCGCTGCGGTTGATCGAAGCGTAGGCCAGCGTGGTCATGCCAATGCCCCCGCGCGCGACACTCACATGATAATCCTTCAATTTTTGCGTCGGGCCGAAATCCTTGCCCATGGACTCGAATGCCGCCGATCGTATCGTGCGGTTTCGCAACGTCACGGGCCCCAGTTTGTAGGGGGTAAAAAGTTTCGAATCCTTCAGATCCTTATCCATAGTATTCTCCATTTACAGTCAATAGATGAACGGGATGATGCGTTTGCGGCCGAGCGAGGTGAACTCCTCGCCAAACTCCCGCTCGTAGCGTTTGTAGAGCGAGGCCGAACGCGGCGCCAGATTGGCGAAGGTCCACCACACGAACACGGCACCCGCCCACGACCACGACGCTATGGCAAAACCCGTCCACTCGAGCAATTCGCCGAAATAGTTGGCCGACGAGACATAACGGAACATGCCCCCGCGGGGAATGTAGTGGCGCGTGTCGCCCTCCTTGCGCAGATGGCGTATGATATAGTCCGACTGCAGGTTTATGAACATGCCGGCAAAGAACAGTACGGTGCCCACATATATGAACGGCTTGCCCAACCATCCGTCGTAATAGCCCTCGGGCGAGAAATAGAATATCCACCCGCCCTGCATCAGGGCATTGAGCGT
The DNA here is from genome assembly GCA_944320685.1 of uncultured Alistipes sp. Lineage (GTDB taxonomy): Bacteria > Bacteroidota > Bacteroidia > Bacteroidales > Rikenellaceae > Alistipes. The sequence continues at coordinate 126,884 of CALUIK010000003.1, read as the reverse complement.
ATTGAACACCATGCCCATAAGCACTATACCGAGCGGCATCTTCGATTTCCCGCGCATCAGAAGCGGGAAGACGAACGACCGTTGGAAATAGTGCAGCTGGAACATTGCCAGCAATGCAAGCGGCACGGCATCCCACATACGGTCGGAACAAGCCCACAGCACCCACATCAAGATGAAGACGGGCGACTCCATAAGCACCCATCCCGCCTTGTTTGGCACAGGAGGACCGTAACGTCGGTCGAACAGGTAGCCGTAGCCGGCCTCGAAAAAGTGCAGCGCCACGAAGACGCCCAGCGCGATGACGGCCATCACCGCCAAGAATATGTTATACGCAGTATTATAATTTTCCATCATGGCCCGCCGCTTGTACCGCAATGCCTCGCCGCAACTGACGCTCAATGCGGCATGTCGGCGGCGAAGGAATGCAATATGGCAAATATACGCATTTAGACCGTAATATTCCGTTGTGTACGGGGAAAAATGCCTTTCCGGACAATTTCACGAACAAATAAGGTAAATCTCACAGCCGCACGGCCGCAGACGAAACGCCCCGTTTCGGGGGCAATGGCCCTGCAACCGTCCCGATTGCCGCAGACTGCATCGTCTTGCCCGTACGTCACTGTTTTTTACTGCGCTACGTTTACCTATGGCCGCCCCGACATCAGTAGAGCTGGCCGCATTCAATATCAGCCATGGCTCGACAAGCAGATTTATAGCCACATGGGCTACGGTTGCGGATAAGACATTGCGTCCTGCTACGACATATAATGAAGCCAAGGAAAAGACCTAAACCAATGGTTGACACTGCCGGGCATATTCCGTTTTTTAGGCTTCGCCAAACAGCGACCATGAAAAATGAAGAATCCCGAAAGCAATGGCCCAAACAGCTATTTGTAAACCAACGCGTTCAGCCCGCACATATCAAGCCCGCCCATCTGCATTTTACGGAAGACAAGCCCGTCATTATCCCACTTGGGAAAGCCGCATAAACACAGATTAATTTGAACCGACAGGTAAAGTTAAACAGATTATGACGTGCAACGGGATCATGCGTGCGGTATAAATATAAGCAGATTGAAGCTAAAACTGCAACGGCCCAAGTCAATGGGGTCTGCAGATGTCCTATATATACCCATTATTATATACCCATATAATTGACAAAGGCAGCAGGCTTCACTGCCCCATAATAATGGGAACGTCCATGAATGTAGATATGCCGAACAACAGCCAACCAGATATATGTTTTTGCCGTTGGGCAATGGACTTACCTCTATGCTGCAAGCCTTCGGCTGAAACTATATTCTCAAACTTTTTGTTTTTCTACCACAAAATCTCTTTATACCCTTGTCATATTCTTGGCAGTGAACAGCGTCAAACTGTTATCTCATCCTCGTTATGAAACATGGCTTGATCGGGAAATTGGCCTGATCTCCAGTTGAAGTCTATAGAGTTATCGCTTTTTAACGGTAAATTCCAACTTTTGAAGTCCCTTTTTATAAACATTGGCAAGGATGAGTGCGTAACGGACTTCTTCACCGGACTGCATGGATTGAATACGGGTAAACTCATCTTCGGGAATGACGCTTTTGAACATCGGACCATGTGAACCGTTGCTTACCAATCGAATGTCATCGGTGAACGGAGACAGAACAAACGAATACATTGCCATGTAAGGCACGGACTCGAATTTCACCCAATTGGGGTCTCCTTTGTCAAGGACATCTTCCAACCAAATACGGGCGTTGTCGTATGACGGCAGCGATGAGCCATCGCCGTAATATATTCCCATACTCCGGGATTATCTTCCGACATGACAAGCATACACTCGATGGGATTCTCCTTCTTGTCGTCGCCCCATACATACATTACGCCTGTTTCTGCTGAGACCTGCATTCTAATCTCTTTGACTGAATCTTTAGGCCCATCATCGCTGCAAGCCGATGCCAGAAAAGCAGCTGAGAGCAGAAATGAAACGATAAGTTTATTCATATTGTAGTTATTATATTTTCGATTGCCCCTATCAACAAGATGTTATTATATTGAAAACGTGAGCCAACTATGCCACGTCTTTATTTGGAGGTCGTAGGAAACCTTGCATACAGATGTAGTTATAGCAGCCCACGCTATAGCGTGAGAACCACTATGCCATCCGGGTATGCAATTTGAAAATTTCCTACGTTTCCAAATACCTGATGCGCATAACGCTTCTTCTTTTTATCGCATGTCTTGGAAAGAGTCGCCTCAATCCGATTACAAATATAGGGATTTTCTCGGTGATCTCCTATATAATATTTAATTTATAGTGTTTTTATTTGCTTTTAAAGTGGATTTTAGACTACACACTATATTATTTTCAGCCCTTTATCCTGCTTTGCAGATGCAATCCCCAAACCGGTTATTCATTCGCTTTCCGCCTGAGCCATTGCACAAGCGGTATATCATTTACGATTCACGCATAGCGGTAATGTCCTTGCCTTATCCTATAAACTGGAAAGCCGCACTCTTGTCGCTGAACTTCCAGTCAAACTCGAGAGAACAGGAATAGCCTTTCAACCTTACTTTCTTCAACTTGCGCAACTTTTGGATTACCCTTTCAGAAAAGTCCAATGCGTTCAGGCTAAAGCCGGTCAATGGCGGCAGCTTATGTTCATGAAGGGAGTACCACCGCATCTTGTCCACATACTCGTTGGATCTGGCGCCGGTTCGTTCACTTTGCCCCGAAGCTCCTTTGCGATGTTCCGCTTGCAACGGGTAATGGCATGAAACCGCCATCCTGTCGCAACCCGCCTTAAAACTGGGTCGGCCATCTTCCGACTTCCGCAATTTTCTCCGGACTGTTAATTTTCAATTTCCATCTCATTAATCCATCGGCCTTGTCGATTATTCCAGCGATATTGCGTATATTTGCATGGTCGGCAGGCGCAAAACACCGCCGGCGAACGAAGCGTTATGCTTTATCCCGTTATCGGAGGGCACAGGGATTCTCGGACCAATCAAATGCGTCGGGCGCTCGCGTATTCATGCGGCGGCCTATGCGTTATGCATTGATTCCGGCCTGCCCGCGGATCGAGATACTGTATTGCTGTTCCACGTTTCATGTTAGGCAACCTTAAAATGCCCTCGGGAACAGGATGGCAGAGAGTAAAAGACATGAAAAAATTCTACTTTCTTATCACGCAGTCCATGCGTAAGAGTGTCGTGTGCACCGCCATTGCCGCCGCAATATGCTGCCTAGCGATGGTTTCGTGCGAAAAGGAAAAGGACAAAGATGCCCAAAAGATCTATGAGATGCTCCAAGGCACGTGGGTCAGCACCCACGTCGAAGGCCACGACTATCTTATCGACCCCGATACGGGCCAGTACTTATGGAAAGACGATTTCAACGAGGATATAAACGACATATCAAACGAAATGTGGATTAAGTTCCGCCTTGATCGTAACAACAAAATCACGATTCTCGAATTGGGCGACCCCGAAGACCTTACTCTGCCTGCGGTGCTTAACTACACCTTCAACGGACGGCAACTCGGCGGCGTAGCCTTCAGCGGCGACTTCACCAAATACACCAACATCGTCGAAATCACCGACACCAAACTCGTCCTCGAACTCGACGACAAGGGAACCGACGAGAACGGCTACAACGACTATTACGAACTCAGCACCTATAAGAAAGTCGACGAATAATCTCATTAAAACATTGATACCCATATGAAAAAAGCCATACTAATGCTTATCGCTGCCGTCATAGCCGTCTCTCCGCTCACGGCCGGCAACGAAAAGGAGGCCACAGGCGCATCGCTTTATGCCGCATCGGACGATAAACCCGCCGCAAAAGAGAAAAAGGCAAAGAAAGGGCCTTGGGACCGCAAAAAATATTTCAGCTTGGGATACTCCAACCAGACCCTCTCGCCCGAATACGGCAACGGATTCGAAAGCAAGTTCGGCGTGTCGCTTGTCAACGGCCGCAACATATTCCTGCACAAGAAGCCAATCGCCAAAATGCTGAAGTTCGCGATAGACCTCGGATCGGACATCAACTACGCCCAATACAAAGACTTGGAAGGGGATTACGACCTGCCCGAATCGGAACCCGGATATGAAGACGAAGAGGATATGGACTTCGGCATGCACCATATCGACATAGGCCTGCACGTGGGACCCTCGATCTCGATCAACCCCGTGGATCACCTCAAGTTGAGCGTCTATTTCCGTTTTGTTCCCTCATACTCGATGTTGATCCTCAACAGCGAACTATACCAGAGTTTCACCCCGCTGTTCACCTACGGAGGCGAAATATCGTACAAAGTCATCGGCATCGGCATCGAGGGCCGCAGCGGCAACGCCAAATACACCGACATGCTCGCACAGATCGAAGGTGCAGAATCAATGAAGATAAAGTACCATACGAGCGCCTTGCGTTTCTACATATCTTTCCGCTTCTAAATGCAGGACCCGTATGACGCCACGGCCCGCAGAGATTTCTGCGGGCCATTTTTTTTCGGTGTCGTTGCCGTGTTTTTCGCCATATTCCGCGCCTTTGCATACCTGCCAAAGGGGTTACCAGCCGCAGCCGAAATATATTCGGCCGCAGCGGCAGACACAAAAACAGGCATCCGCTTAAAGCGGATGCCTGTCCGTTACTGCTCGGCACTCCGTAAACTATTTCACGAACGGGGCAGCCTCGAGATATGCGGCACTCTTCGCAACACCGTCCCACATGCGGGCGAAACGCTCGGCATCTGTCTCGCCTTCAGGTCCACGGGGCATCTCCTGCTCCACGACGAAGTCCTTGTACCCGTTGGCATAGAACTGGTTGAAGATAGCCTCGAAGTCAATCTTGCCACTGTCGCCGATAACCATCTCGTCCTTTATATGCAGCATCTTGATACGGTCGGGGTATTTCTTCAGATAGTCTACAGGGTTCTTGCCGCCCATCGTAGTCCAATATACGTCCATCTGGAAGAATACGCACTCGGGATCAGTGTGCTCGATCATGTACTCCCACATGACCTGCCCCTCCATCACCTGATACTCGTGCGAGTGGTTATGGTAGCCCAGCAGCAGGCCGTATTCCTTGGCCAGCTTGCCAACCTTGTTGAAGTAGTCGCAGACACCCTGAAGCTCCTGCAGGTTGCTTCCCAGACCGTAACCCGGGATCACGCAATACTTGGCTCCCATCGTGTTCAATGCCTCGAACAGTTTGCGCCACTTGTTCATCGTACCCTCTTCGTCATTGGGATCCAGACCGATAGAGGCATGCGTCGAGATGATCGAGATGCCGTACTTGTCGCACAGGGCCTTGAATGCAGCAGGATCCATCCCGAAACAACCCGGGTCGCCGCCGAGGGTCTCGACAGTGTTATATCCGGCCTCGGCTACCTTTTGGATCGAGGCCTCCACATTCGTCATGTCCTGCGCTACGGAATAGAGTTGCAGGCCGATCTGCTTCTTGGCGGGTTTGCATCCCGTAAAGCCGACCATCGCGACAACAGCCATACAGGCCGCCGCAATAGAGATAATCTTTTTCATAAGCATAAAAATTATAAAGTTGAGAGATCTGTCGCGCAAACCGATAACAAAGAATTAATATACACAAAAGTAGAAAAATATTCTTTTAGGACAAAATTATACTGCTACAAGTATGCGCCTGCGGAAGCAGAAGGTCCGCGCTTTGTTTATACAAGACCAACATAACATAGGCAGCCCATATGCTCCACAGCCGTCACGGCCAGTTGCTACATAATAAAAATTCCCCGCTGGCAAAGGCCAGCGGGGAGACTGTAACGGCGCTGTACACCTTATTTAACGAAAGGCGCCGTCGCCACATATTCGTAGCACTCGTCCAACCCCTGCCACAACTCGGCAAGATTACGCTCATTCTCAGCGGCATCGTCGCCGATGACGAACGGCAGTTCAAACTCGACATAATAGTCGCTGTATCCGTTGGCATAATATTTATTGAAGATGGCCTCGAAATCTATCTTGCCGCTGCGGCCAAGCACTCGGTCGTCCTTCACATGCAACAGCCGCACGCGGTCGGGATAGCGCGTCAGGTAATCCATAGGATCGGCTCCGCCCATATTGGCCACGTCGAGTTCGAGCAGGAAGAGTTCGGGATCCGTGTGCGCAAGCACGTAATCGAGTACAGTCTTGCCCTCGACCTCGGCGAAATCACCCGCATGGTTGTGGTATCCGAGTTTCAGGCCGTATTCCGCGGCCAATTTACCGACACGGTTGCAGTAATCGCAGCTGGCGTCGATCTCGGCCAATGTCGAGCCGAAAGCATAGCCCGGCATGATGCAATACTCGGCACCCATCGTACGCAGGGCGTCGAAAAGTACGCGCCAACGCTCCATGACGGCCTCCTCGTCGGCAGGGTCGTTCTGTATCGAGGCATGGGTCGAGGTGATCGTCAGCCCCGCCTTGTCACACAAGGCTCTGAACGCTGCGGGCTCCATGCCGAAACAGTTGGGATCGCCGTTCCCGTTGAGTGTCTCCACGGTAGTATAACCCATGTCGGCGAGTCGCTGCAGCGACGCCCCGACATCCGAGATATCCTGATGGATCGAATAGAGTTGTATGCCAACACTCTTCTTTGGGGCGGCGCCTCCGCCACAAGCCGCCACCATGCCGGCGCAAACCAATATCGCCACGGCTGTAAAAAATCTCTTCATAACAACTGTCGTAGTTTAGGTAAAGATTAATTCGGGGTTGTCTCCGTCCGAAACGTGGCGCCGTCATCCGCCTCGACCGCAGCCAATGTTCCGAACATTACAAATGTAGCAAAAGTCTGGTGGAATGGCAAGCAGAAACCCGCATTTCTGACTAACGTGCGCGGAACGCATACCGCAGCGGCCGGATACCCGTGCATGAGACTTGCGCGAGATTGGCAGGCAAAAAAAGCCGATACAGATAGCGTATAAAGTTATTTTTTGTATTTTTGCGCAGATATAACGCATATTCGTTCACATAAAAAACAATACACCATGAAAGAGGCTATTGCAATTCTCACAGGCGGAGGTCCGGCACCGGGCATGAATACCGTAGTCGGCAGCGTCGCCAAGACATTCCTTGCAAAAGGTTATCGCGTAATCGGTCTTCATTACGGTTATTCGGGTCTTTTCAACCCCAACCCGCGTTACGAGGATCTCGACTTCGTTAAGGCCGACTACATCTTCAATCAGGGGGGATCGTACCTGACAATGAGCCGTTTCAAGCCCACCGACAAGGATTTTGAGGAGAATTTCAACCTTTCGTTCTTCCAAGAAAACAACGTGAAGCTGCTGGTAACCGTAGGTGGCGACGATACCGCCTCGACTGCCAACCGTATCGCCAAGTTCCTTGAGGCCAAGCACTACCCCATCGCCAACATCCACGTTCCCAAGACTATCGACAACGACCTGCCGCTGCCCGCAGGATCGCCCACTTTCGGCTACCAGTCGGCAAAGGAGGGCGGCACCGTAATAGGACGCGCCGTTTACAACGACGCCCGTACGTCGGCCAACTGGTTCGTCGTTGCGGCCATGGGCCGTTCGGCCGGCCACCTCGCTTTCGGTATAGGCTCGGCCTGCCATTACCCCATGATCGTCATCCCCGAGATGTTCAACAAGACCGAGATCACGGTCGAGAAGATCGTCAACCTCGTGGTTTCATCGATCATCAAGCGCAAGATCATGGGCATCGAGTACGGTGTAGCCATGATTTCAGAGGGTGTCTTCCACGCCTTGAGCAACGAGGAGATCAAGAAGTCCGGCGTACATTTCACCTATGACGAGCACGGCCACCCCGAGCTGGGCAAGGTATCGAAGGCACACATTTTCAACGAGATGCTTGAAAACAAGCTCAAGGAGTTGAAAATCAAGGTCAAGTCGCGCCCCGTAGAGATCGGTTACGAGGTACGCTGCCAAACCCCCATCGCCTACGATCTGGTATACTGCTCGGAACTGGGTATGGGCGTATACAAACTCTTCTCGGAGGGCAAGACCGGCTGCATGGTCTACATCAGTCAGGACGGTTACGTATCGCCCCTCTACCTGAAGGACCTTCAGGACCCCGCGACGGGCAAGATCCCGCCCCGTCTGGTGAACATCGAGTCGGACAAGATCCAGCAGGTGATCAACCACATCATGAACTACATCACCCCCGAGGACTACGAGGCCGCCAAGGCTTACGTACCCAACCCCGAGGCATACGATTTCAAGAAGATACTCAACTGGTAGTCTCCTTGTCCCACGAAGGCCGCAAAAGCAGTCTGCAAAGACGGTTTTTGCGGCTTCTTTGTTTAACGGCCCAAGACCTATTCCATGACCAAAGATAACGCACGTCAAAGACATCTGGAACAATTCGGAGAGAAGTTTGAGCGTGTCGAAGACTTCATAGCGGCCACTACTTCACGCAAACGCCCGAACACCTATCTGTACCGTCTTGCCATACACCAATACGAGACGGCACGCATGTGCTGGTTCGACGGCGAGGATACCGAGTCGGCCGAAGAGCTGCTCCTCGCCGCCCTCGCCACCTGTGACCGCTACAAGGGCCGCCGCCGTCAGATCCGGCTACTCCGCATTGATCTCCTCGAAGCCCTCGCCTTCATATACAACCATCTGGAACGTTTCGAGGATTCGGAAAAAACGATTCTCTCGCAGCTCGCGGCAGAGCGGGCTCTGGCCGCCGAGAACGCAGAGGCATATGCCGCAAACGCAGCCCTGACACTGTGGCGTCTGGGCAACCTTTATGCATACGAACATCGCGACAAGGAGGCGGAAAAGGCATACCTCGAGGCCCTCGGAATAATCGAGCAGCGCCGACGGTCCGATAACGAGGACATATACCGTTACAGCCCCGCCACGGCACAATGCCACCGCAGTTTGGGCAGCCTCTATCTCGCACGCCTGAACGATCCCGACGCGGCCCTACGGCACTATTCGGAGGCGGTAAGGATATCAGAAGAGCTGTGCGAAAACGAACATGAACGTTACAACCATCTACGCGGTCTGGCCGAGTCGCTGCGGCTGCTGGCGGAACTGTATGAGCGTACGGGACAAAAGGAATCGGCGCAACCGCTGGTCAAGCGCGCCAAAATGCTCGAAGCGGAGATCGAAATGCCCTTGCCGTTCGATATGCCGGCCGAGGGAGCGGAATCATAACCAGCCGAAACTCAACTGTTCCGACGGGCGCAGGTTAATGACGGGTATGCCGTGCCGGCGTGCCCTTCTTACAGTATATGCGGTACCGCCGTCGCTGCCGCCGTCGTACCACGCCACCACCACAGCCGCGTGGTCGACAAGGAAATCATTGCGCAGACGGTAGCAAGCCGCCGTATAGGTGCCGCATACCGTCACACGCTCGTCACACGAGGCCAGCACCTCATCGTAGACAGTGGCCTCGACACCCGAAAAGAGAGCGCGGAACCTGCCGAACGGCTCCACGGCAACAAGCCGTACGTCGCCATGCCTCCGCCGCAGGCCGATAACAGCCAAACCCGCCGCCAGATCGAATCCCCACGCCATACCCGTAAGGAAACGCCGATACCCTTCGGAATAGAGCATCTCCAGTACGTCGGCCAGCTGTCGCTCCCCCTCATCGCAATAAGTGCGGTGGCCCGTAAATGCCACGCTCGCCAATCTGATATTATCCATAACCGTACAACGCATATACCTGCCCGGCGCGAGACGCCCGACACGCAAAAATATCCACATGGCCCGAATTTTGCAACTCCGGCGTATGAATACTTAAAACTTCAAGCCATGAAAAACAGAGGAATTTGCTGTCTCGTCTCACTGTTCGGAGGCATGCTGCTCGGATCGGTCGTAACGATGCTCGTGACGCCCCAGTCGGGCCCAGAACTGCGCAACAAAATTCGCGACTACGTGGATAACGAGATCGAAAAAGCGCGCTGCCGTTGCGAAGAAGCGGTCGACAAACTATAAACGACCTGCACGCGAATGGACGAGCTCAAAACGGAAAGCCGCCGCATAGCGGCTTCGATTCTCTTTTTCGCCATCACCGCGACAGCGGCGATAGTGCTCTTCATCACCGCGGCAGTGGCGTGGCTCGCCGGCATAATCGGATCCACGGCCGCGGCCGCAGCCGTTACGGGAGGATTCTTCGCCCTGCTGGCGCTGATAGTCTACTCGGTAGGCGTGCGGCAGTCGATAGAGTATCTCCACCGGCGCATCGAGACCGTATACGAAGTCGCCGAGACAGTCCGGAAAGGATATCGTTATGCCAGCAATGTGGTGAATTCGTTTTTGAGCGACATTCTGAAATGAACCCCGGCGCGCGAAGGCCCCGATATTTCGGGGCCGATTTTTTATCGTGGATATATCTCTGCACCCGCCAATGACAAGAATACAATAAAAGACAGCCGCACACATTTGGTGTGCGGCTGTCCATGTAATACGCCGGCAGACTACTTGCCGAAGTAGCGGTTGTAGAGGCCTTGGAAACCTGCGCCATGGCGCGCCTCGTCCTTGGCCATCTCGTGTACCGTATCGTGTACGGCATCGAGGTTCTGCTCCTTTGCCATGCGGGCAAGACGCATCTTGTCCTCGCATGCGCCGCTCTCGGCATTCATGCGCTTGTAGAGGTTGGTCTTGGTATCCCATACCACCTCGCCTATGAGCTCGGCGAACTTGGCGGCGTGCTCGGCCTCCTCGAAAGCATAGCGCTTGAAAGCCTCGGCTATCTCGGGATAGCCTTCGCGGTCGGCCTGACGGCTCATGGCCAGATACATGCCCACCTCCGAGCACTCGCCCATGAAATGGTCGTTCAGACCCTTCCAAAGCTCCTCGCTCGATCCCTTGCCGTCACCGAGTTTGTGCTCGGTCACGAACGTAAGACCTTCCGACTTCTCTTCTACCTCGACGAATTTGTCCTTGCTCGCCTTGCAAAGCGGGCACTGCTCGGGTGCCGAATCTCCCTCGTGGATGTAACCACATACCGTGCAACGAAATTTCTTAGCCATAACTCTTTGTCTTATTTTGTTTGTTTGTTAAATAGTTTGTCAGCCTGTTCATCATTCAGCCTGTACAAAATTATCACTTTTTTCGTTCATCCGACATAAAACGGCGATCATATTTTTTTATTGCACCATAGGTTGGACTTATGCAGTTTCGGCCGCCGATATAAGCTGCTCTATATAGGCCACATCAACGCAGTCCTTGGCCATGACCCGTTTTTCCGAATCGAGCAGGTAGAGCGACGGTATGGCCCGCAAGTCGTACAACCGCTCCTTCGTTATGGCTCCGCCATAATCGTAGGCATTGATCCACGACGGCGGGTAGTCGTCCAGATGTTCGCGCCATGCCGCCATATCCTCGTCGGGATATATCACCAGCACCTTCAGCGTACCCCGCTCGACGAGTTCGTTGATCATGGGCGACGCCTCGATCTGCTCACGCACGTCACGGCACATGGGACAGCCCGGGTTGCTGATAAAGACGAGCAGATAATCGGCCGCAATGTCATACATGCGTCCGGCCTTGCCCGATGCGAGCGTATAACGGAAATCGTTTGCCTTGCGGCCCACACGGTTCTGCCGCGCCATATTGAGGTCATACTCGTAGGGCATGCGCTCATACTTGTCGAACAGGCCGCTCGCCAGCGCCGTTTCCAGGACGGGAATATAGAGTTCGTCATTGCGCAACGGCGAGTTGGGATCGTGCAGCACCGCCTCCGTAAGCATCATAAAATACTCGAGCATGGGTTTCGAGGCCGAAGCCTTCGCCATGAGGCGCGACATCGACTCCGCGGCCAGAGAATCGGGCACATACCCCTGCGTATACACCGCCAATGCCGTAAGCATCTGCATCGTGTCGACCTCCCTTATAAAGAGCGTGTCGGCGAAGTCGAACTTATCCCAATAGTGCTCGTTAAGATATGCCGCCCGCTGCTCGGCGTCCATAACTGCCGGCGCCGATGCCGGCATGAAAACACGCGGCTCAACCGTATCGCCGCCAACGGCACTTGGTCCGGCTCCGTTCTGCCCGCCGCGGCCCCCGCACCCACACAAGACCGCGGCAGCCGCACATGCCGCAACAACAAACAGTCTCATCATAAGAATAGCTTTACATCCAGAACAAATATACGACATAAATTCCGCAAAACCTCGCAAACGGCCGCAAACTATATTTCCAAACCCCGACCGCGCATACCGGATGTCCGTCCATGCCCGTCGCGCACCCGCACTGCACGCATCAGACGCCCGCCCGAAAGCGCTTCGCCGCCCCAAGGTGCGCTTTGGTGCGGTTATTGTTCGGCCACAGCCAAGATTACATCAAAAACAGTTATAGACCATGAGTACAAAAGCAAGCACAGGATTCAAGCTATCTGTCATGACGCTCGCCATAATGAACGTCACGGCCGTGGTAAGTCTGCGAGGGCTTCCCGCCGAAGCCATATACGGTCCCTCGTCAGCATTCTACTATCTTTTCGCAGCCATCGTCTTCCTGATCCCGACAGCGCTGGTGGCCGCCGAGCTGGCCGCGATGTTTTCCGACAAACAGGGAGGTGTCTTCCGTTGGGTCGGCGAGGCCTTCGGTCCGAGGAGCGGTTTTCTGGCGATATTCCTGCAGTGGATCGAGTCGACGATATGGTATCCGACGGTACTCACCTTCGGTGCCGTGGCGATAGCCTTCATAGGCATGGACCAGACGTACGACATGTCGCTCGCCTCGAACAAGATGTTCACGCTGGCCGTGGTGCTCGCGATATACTGGCTCGCCACATTCATCTCGCTCAAGGGCCTCGGATGGGTCGGCAAGATAAGCAAATGGGGCGGTATGATCGGGACCATCATACCCGCCGCACTGCTCATAGCCCTCGGCCTAACATATCTCGCGACGGGCGGACACAACAACATGGACATGTCGCAGAGCTTCTGGCCCGACCTCACCGAGCTCGACAACCTCGTACTCGCCAGCGGCATATTCCTGTTCTACGCCGGCATGGAGATGATGGGCATACATGTCATGGAGGTGAACAATCCGGCCAAGAACTACCCGAAGGCCATCATCATCGGTTCGCTCATGACCGTGGCGATATTCGTTCTGGGCACCTTCTCTCTCGGCCTCATCATCCCCGCCAAGGAGATAAACCTCACGCAATCGCTGCTCATAGGTTTCGACAACTATTTCAAGTATCTGCATGCGTCGTGGGCCTCGCCCGTGATCGCCGTGGCACTGATGGTCGGGGTGCTGGCCGGCGTGCTGACATGGGTGGCCGGTCCGTCGAAAGGTATCTATGCCGTTGGCAAGGCGGGCTACCTGCCGCCCTTCTTCCAAAAGAGCAACACGAACGGCGTACAGCGCAATATACTCCTCGTACAAGGCAGTATCGTAACCCTGTTCAGCCTGCTCTTCGTCGTGATGCCTTCGGTGCAGTCGTTCTATCAGATACTCTCGCAACTGACCGTACTGCTGTACCTCATAATGTACATGCTCATGTTCGCCGCCGCCATAACACTGCGCTACAAGATGAAAGACGCGGCAAGGCCCTTCCGTCTCGGGCGCGGCAACGCCCTTATGTGGCTCATCGCGGGCGTGGGCTTCGCCGGCTCGCTGCTGGCCTTCACGCTCAGTTTCATACCGCCCTCACAGATAGCGACGGGAAGCCATACCGTATGGTACGGCGTACTCGTAACCGGCTGTGTCATAGTGGTGGCAATCCCGCTCATCATATATGCCATGCGCAAACCTTCGTGGCGCGACCGAAGCGCCACCGCAGACTTCGCCCCGTTCCATTGGGAGCAGCAGAGTCCGGCTGCGGCGCATATACTGCAAAAAGGGCAGACGACGGACAGCGGAACCGCCCGCAAAAACGACAGCACACACAAACCTTCAACCGACAAACAATAAACCATGATACGCGAAATAGACAAATCGGCCGTAGTGACGGCAGTAAACGAGGCATACGCGCAATACGCAAAGACAGCCGACGGAGAGAATGCCTCATACATCCCCTATCTGAAAAACATACCGCCGTCGCTCTTCGGCATAGCCGTTTGCATGGCCGACGGCGAACGGATCGAAATTGGCGACACGGGATACCGTTTCGGCATAGAGTCGGTGTCAAAGGTGCCGACGGCGATTCTCGCAATGAAACAGCACGGGCCTCAGACCGTGATGAGGAAAATCGGGGCCGACGCCACTGGACTGCCATTCAACTCGATCATGGCCATACTCCTCGAAAACGACCACCCCTCGACACCGCTCGTAAACGCGGGGGCCATAGCCGCCTGCTCGATGATCGCCCCCGCGGGCAACAGCGATGCCAAATGGCTCGCAATAAAGGGCTTCATCGAGGCGTTATGCGGCTCATCGGTCGAGGTCATCGACGAACTGTACCGCTCGGAGAGCGCCACCAACTTCAACAACCGCTCGATAGCGTGGCTGCTCAAGAATTACGGCCGCATATACGACGACCCCGACCTGTCGCTCGACATCTACACACGCCAATGCTCCATAGGCATAACGTCGGCACAGCTCGCCGTCATGGCCGCGACGATCGCCGCCGACGGCCGCAACCCTGTCACGGAATGCGAGGTCTTCGGTGCCGACATAGCCCCGCACATCGTATCTCTAATGGCCTCCGTCGGTTTCTACGAACGCACGGGAGACTGGATGTTCCGCACGGGTCTGCCGGCAAAGAGCGGCGTCGGCGGCGGAATCATGGGCGTGGTGCCGGGCGTAATGGGCATCGCGGCATTTGCACCTCCGCTCGACGCTGCGGGCAACTCCGTCAAAGCGCAAAAGGCCGTGAGCTACATAACCCGACGTCTGGGCCTCAACATCTACAGCTCGCGGCATGTCACGCTACGGCAACACTCCGCCGTCGAGGCATAACCACGCACGGCACATTACGAGGCAGGCGGCATGATTGACATGCCGCCTGCCTCGTTCGCTCCATACCGGCTTGCAGTCACCGCGGCAATCGGCACATACAATTGGCCATGCAACTTTTTTTGCGTATTTTTGTTGCAACACCTATAACCGAACCCCATGAAGAGACTTCCTACCGCCACACTGCTCTCGGCTCTGCTGGCGAGCCTTGCATTTACGGCCTGCGTCGGCTCGAAGGTCGGCCGGGCCACCGTACGCGACCTCGTGCTCATATACGACGGCGGCCAGCACCGTACCGTCAACTGGAATGCAGAGCAATTTGCCGACTACGTCGCAACCGACGGAGACAACCCGCAGTGGCTCTTCGACGGCTTCCTCTTCCTCGAAATACACAGCGGCACGGGCCTGACCTACGCATCGGGCTACACACCCGTGGGCGCACGCCAGCAGGACTGGGTCGGCCTCATCGACAAATACCTCACCCCGGGGCGCGACATAGCCGCCCTGAACGAATGCGTCGGGGAGATGCGCAAGCGCATATCCGGTCCGTTCCACCGCCGCAAGGTGGTGCTCTCGCTGCCCGAACCCATACCCGGACAGACAGATTGGGGCGAAATCGGCGGCCGCAGCCTCGACTTCAACAACGACGCCGACCGCACAGCCGCCTGCAAGTGGTATATCGACCTGCTTATCGACCGTTTTGCCGCCGCGGGGCTCGACAACCTGCAGCTGTGCGGATTTTATTGGCTGGCCGAGGAGGCCACCAACACACGCACCTTCGTGGCCGGAGTGTCGGACTACATCCACGAGAAGGGGCTCGACTTCTATTGGATACCATACTTCAAGTCCGACGGATACGACCAATGGCGCGAATTGGGCTTCGACAAGGCCTACCTGCAGCCCAACCACTTTTTCAACGACGCCATCCCGGACTCGCGCATCGACGAAACCTGCCATTTGGCTACGCAGGCCGGCATGTCGCTCGAAATGGAGTTCGACGAGAACGCCCTGCATGACAGGGGGCGCGCTGACCGCATGAAGGCCTACATAGACTCGTACGAGCGCAACGCCATATTCGACAACAACGATCTGGCATATTATCAAGGCAACAACGCCTTCTCGCTGCTGCGTCACGGCACTGACGAGGACCGCGCTCTCTACGACCGTCTGGCCGCAATAATAGTCCGCCGGCAAAAGGCCTTCTACGGCGGCAAGTAACGCACCCGCGGCCCTACGCCATGACATGCCCTCCGCCGATCCCCTGAATGGCAGAGCAAAGGGTCCAGAATGCTACTCAGACGTTTCATTACGGACCTCTATCAGAGGTGTAAAAAACGGAGGAGACTTGCGCAGTCCCCTCCGTCGGTCAACCCACATGTTCCGTCAATCAGCAAGCCTCCCCAACCTCTTGGATAAGGTCCACATCGCTGCCCTCAGAATTGGCTATCGCCGTAGATGCGGCGGCAATATTCGCCTCGGCTATCTTCAGGAAGAGCTTGGCATCCGACACATACTCCGCAGCCTCACCAGCCTCGCGGGCCAGCAGGTAGGTAATGATGATATGGCCGGCACTCTCCACCAGACGGCGTGCGTGCAAGTCCTTGTAGCCCACGTGTTCGCGGTTCACCTCCTCGACACGCGCCACCATGGCGTCGAACGTCTCACGCAACCCGCGCAGCTTGGCCACAACAGGCTGCATGGCCTCGCAATATTCCGCCTCGGCGTAACGTGAGATCTGCTCGGCAAAGGTGCCCTTCGTTACGGCATTGATGGCCGCAACCACCTGCAACTGCGACGTGCCCTCGTAGATATTCATGATTCGTGCATCGCGGTAGAGGCGCTCGCAGGCGTAATCCTTCATGAAGCCAGAACCGCCGTGAATCTGAATGGCATCGTATGCCAGCTGGTTGGCGTACTCCGACGAAAAGAGCTTCACCAGCGGCGTAAAACCGTCGGCAAGGCGATTGTAGAACTTCATCTCCTGACGCTCCTCCGGCTCAAGCGAACGCTCCGACGAAATATGCATGTACTGCTTGTATATCTCGACGAAACGCGCCGTCTCGTACAACAGCGCGCGGGCGCCGTGCAGCTTGGCGCGCATGTTCGACAGCATCTCGGCTACGGCGGCGAACCTGATAATGGGTTTGCCGAACTGCATACGTTCGCCGGCATACTTCAAAGCCTCACGGTATGCAGCCTCGCACAAGCCTACAGACTGTGCGCCGATACCCAGACGCGCGGCGTTCATCAGCGACATCACATATTTGATAAGGCCCATCCTACGGTCGCCGACCAGCTCCGCTGGAGCATTCGTGAAGACCAGTTCGCACGTGGGCGATCCCTTGATGCCCAACTTGTTCTCTATACGGCGGACCTTCACGCCGCCGTTGCGCTTGTCGTAGACGAGCATCGACAGACCGCGCGCGTCGGTCGTGCCCTCCTCCGTGCGGGCCAGCACCAGCGAAATATCGCCGTCACCGTTGGTGATGAAACGCTTAACACCGTTGAGCAGCCACGTACCCTTCTCCTCCGACCATGTAGCCTTGAGCATAACGGCGCCAAGATCCGATCCGGCATCGGGCTCCGTCAGAGCCATTGCGCACGTCGCTCCGGCCGACACCCACGGCAGGTACTTTCTCTTCTGCTCCTCCGAGGCAAACTCGTTCAGCGTCTCGGCGCAGTCCTGCAGGCCCCAGATGTTCTCGAAGCTGGCATCGGCACGGGCCACCATCTCGTTGGCCATGACAAAGCAGACGAGCGGGAAATTCAGGCCGTCGTACTTGCGCGGCAGCGTCAGGCCGCTCAAGCCGGCATCGACAACGGCCTTCATGTTTTCGACCGTACCCGATGCATACTCCACATGGTCGTTCACCACGCGCGGACCCTCATGGTCGACACCTTCGGCGTTCGGGGCGATAACATCACCGCACACCTCGCCCGCGATCTCCATGACGCGGCGGTACGAGTCCATGGCATCCTCGAAATTCTGCGGAGCGTAATCGTAGAGATCCTTCTCGGCGAAACCGCGCTCCTTCAACTCCACTATCTTCTGCATCAGCGGATGCGAAAGCTGGAACTGCAAATCATTGTTATCTAAAAAGAAATTAGCCATAATTCTGTTTCGTTTTATTTTTTCGTTGCGTTTACTCCTCCTCCGTCGGCGTGAATACGACACCCATCACATAGAAATGCGGCACATGACCCACTATTTCGCTCGACAGGTCGGGCGCGATCTCACGTTCACCGCAGAAACGGTAGACACCGTACTTCTCGTCATACCACATCGAACCGAAAAAGACGAGAGGGATAAACTCCCCTTGCATCACGCCCTCCACGGTCTCGAACGGACGCGATATGTAGTGGTAACGAGGCGCACCCTCGGCCGCTATGTTCCGGAGTTGCAGGCGCGGAAACATCTGCGCAACATCCTGCAACTCGACCATCCATGTCGCAACCGAATCCACCTTCGAGGGGTAACACCCCACGACCAGCTTTTCGGCACGCGACACGACGCCAGCCTCGTCAGCCATGATGTCGGAACGCTGCTCTTCGGGATAATCCGTCAAAAAGGCCTTGTTCTCGCCAAGTACATAATCCGTCGAGTCGGTCTGACTGCCTCCGGCATACTCACGCACACGGAAAGTCACCTCATAGCGGCCGTCACCCTTCAGAAAATCCTTCAAGTCGAAGGCGTAGGCCTCGAATCCGGCACTCTCCAGCACCGTCCGCATGTCGTCGAACGTCGTGTCGACAGGAGTGATCTCCTGCGCCCCGACAGACGCCGCCATACACAGCGTACCAACCAGAAGGGAAAACCTTTTCATGGAGTTACTTCGAGTTTTGCTTGTAATACTTGATCATCTTGGGTATGACCTCGTTCACGTCACCCGTGATGGCGTAGTCGGCGATCTTGTTGATCGGCGCCTCGGGATCGGTGTTGATAGAGATTATCATCGACGACTGATCCATACCTGCCGTATGCTGTATCTGTCCCGATATACCGCAGGCAATGTAGAGCTTGGGACGTACCGTAACACCGGTCTGTCCAACCTGACGGGCATGCTCCGTAAAGCCGGCATCGACGGCGGCGCGGCTTGCACCCACTTCGGCGCCCAGCACGTCGGCCAACTCGTGCACCAACTTGAAGTTCTCCTTCGAGCCCATGCCGTAGCCTCCCGCAACGATCACGCTCGCACCCTTGATGTTGATCTTGCGCTCCTCGATATGACGGTCTATGATCCTAACCGCAAGATCGGTATCCTTCAGGTAGTCCTTCCATGCGATAGGCTTCACCTCGCCTGCGGCGGGCGCTGCCATCTCGGCCTTGCGCATCACGCCCTCGCGCACGGTAGCCATCTGCGGGCGATGGTCGGGATTGACGATCCATGCTATTATGTTTCCGCCGAAGGCGGGACGTATCTGATAGAGCAGGTCCTTGTACTCCTTGCCCGTCTTGGCATCCTTGTGGTCGCCGATCTCGAGCTGCGTACAATCGGCCGTAAGGCCGCTGTGCAGGGCCGACGAAACGCGGGGCGCGAAGTCGCGGCCTACAGGCGTAGCACCGAAAAG
Organism: uncultured Alistipes sp.; assembly: GCA_944320685.1. Taxonomy (GTDB): domain Bacteria; phylum Bacteroidota; class Bacteroidia; order Bacteroidales; family Rikenellaceae; genus Alistipes. The sequence continues at coordinate 107,475 of CALUIK010000003.1, read as the reverse complement.
CACGATCTGCGGCTTCTCGGCCTCGATCAGTCCGCACAGCACCGACGTGTGCGGCAGCGTGCGGAAGGGCGCGAAAATCTTGTCGTCGGCCACCCACACCGTATCGGCGCCATATTTGGCCAGCTCCTTCTCTATGCCGGCGAGGTTCTCGCCCATGGCTACGGCCTCGAGCTTCACGCCCAGACGGTCGGCCAGCTCGCGCCCCTTGGTGAGCAACTCGAGGCTAACATCGGCTACAGCGCCGTTTTCGAGTTCTATATATACGAATACGTTATCCATAATACCTCCTTCGATTAACCGAGCGTATGGCTCGCAATAAGTTCCACCATCAGTTCATTTATATCGGCATCGGCTCCCGTCAGACGCTTGGCCTCCTTGGCTTGGAAGACGATGTTCTCGATCTTCTTCACCTTGGTGGGCGAGCCGGCGAAACCGAGCTGGTTCTCGTCGGTGTCGATGTCGGCGACTGTCAGTTCTGTGATCTGCAGATAGTCGTGCGCCGCCACCATGCGTGCCTGCTCCGAATCGGGTGCTGCGGCAATTTCGGTGGGGATCATCGCGTACTTGTACTTCATGACGCGGCGGGCGTTCTTGGGACGCACGGCCGGTGCCGACGAGTTGACGGTGATAACGGCAGGCATGGGACACTCGACCACCTCGCTGCCGTGCTCCAGACGGCGGCGGATAACCAGCGACGCATCATCCGCACGCTCGATCTCCTCGACGTAAGTCACCTGCGGCAGGCCCAGTTTCTCGGCCACCTGCGGGCCGACCTGCGCCGTATCGCCGTCGATGGCCTGACGCCCCGCTACGATAAGGTCATAGCCGACCTTGCGCAGCGCACACGAAAGGGCATACGACGTAGCAAGTGTATCCGAACCAGCAAACTTGCGGTCGGTAAGCAGATAACCTCCGTCGGCACCGCGGAACATCGCCTCACGGATGATGTCGGCGGCACGGAACGGGCCCATGGTCAGAATATGCACCGTCGATCCGGGACGCTGCTCCTTGAGGCGCAATGCCAGTTCGAGGGCATTCAGATCTTCGGGGTTGAAAATGGCCGGCAGCGCCGCACGGTTCACCGTGCCTTCGGGGGTCATGGCATCCTTCCCCACGTTGCGGGTATCGGGCACCTGCTTGGCCAGAACAACGATTTTCAATGCTTTGTTCATCGGTTAAAAAGTTTAGTTATATTCGGGGCCGGACCTCACAGCCGCGACCCGCTTACATTTTTTCAAATTTCACATCTCAACTAAATACATGCCGGCTCGCTTTGCCGATCTCTCCCGCCGACCCGATATTCCGGCATTCGTGCAGGCCGCGGGCCGACTCAACGGCCCAGCTCTACAATCTGCACTTCGGCACCCAACGGCACCGTAAAACGGTCCGTACGGCCATAATCGGCCGTCACGTCCTCCGATCTATTCGGCATATACCGCCGCACCTCGAGCCTGCGTCCCGTGCGCACTACGACGTCGACGGGCTCCACCCGCACGTCTTCCATACGAGTCAGGTCATACGCCTCGCACTCGCGCAACAACGCCAGATACCACCTGCCGTCACCCTTTTGCAACAACGTCGTACGCACCGCAACGCCCTCAGGCGCCACGACCTCCACGGCCAACGGACGGCACCTGCATTCTGCATCGTCGTCATCCAATATCCTCAACAGGTTCCTGATGGCCGTATACGACTCCTTGACCGAACCGTCGGCCCGCACCAACCCGAAATGGCACTCCATATCGGTCATGGCTTCATCCCGCTTAAGGTCGAGCAGCTCATATTTGTAGCAACGCTCCACACCCTGATTGAAGTATATGAAGAACAGGTGCAGATGATATATCGCCGCCGCATGTTCGCTCACACCAGGATGGTTCGGGTTATGCTCCTTGTTGTGGTAGCCGCACTCGGTCACCAGCAACGGCCGTCCGCCGCTCACGCGGCGTGCCTCCCGCAACGCCGCATCCATCGGCATACCCCAGCCCCAATGCCTCGACGGGTACTGTCCCGCCGCATAAGGATGCATTCCACCGTAGTCCATCCATTGCGACATGTCGCCGAGACGCGCCGGACTATCCTTGATATTGGCCAATGACAGTCCCACTACCGCCACATCGCGCATCGACGCATCGGCCTTCACCGTTTCGTACAGATGCCGTTGCGCCTGACGCGCCGCACCGACCCAACCGCCGCCGCGGCCGTCGGGTTCGTTCACAGCCTCCACGCCCCAAAGCATGGGGCCGATGGCCTCCGCCTGATCCGCCACACGCTCCGCCGAGGTGATCAGCAACAGGCGTATGCCCGACTTCCCCACCTCGCGGTATTTGCGGGCCACGTCGGCATTGAATGTACCGTCGCGTATATGTTTCACGCCCAACTCCAGCAGGCGGGGACGCAACACCTCCTCATAGAGGCCGTACTGCGTGTCGTAATACCCGAAATGGGTATTCACCCCTATCGAGTTGACAAAATCGCATGCACGGCGCGGCATCTGTCTGCGCAGGCCGCCGCTGTACGCCTCAGGCGACACGGACAGCAAAAGCAGCAGGCATACGCACTTGGCCAACGACATCGCCGCTACCTTACGATGGTATCGTCGCGGTCGGGACCCACCGATATGATCTTCACCGGAACACCCGTCTCGCGTTCGATGAATTCGACGTATGCCTTGAACTCGGCGGGAAAATCCTCATAACGGCGCACGCCGCATATGTCGCACTTCCACCCCTTGAACGCGGTATATACGGGCTCCAGATCCTCCGTCACCTCGTACGGGAAGACATCCGTCTCCACACCGCCGATACGGTAAGCCGTGGCGACCTTGATTGTGTCAAAGTCGTTCATAACGTCAGCCTTCATCATGATGAGTCCCGTAACGCCGTTTATCATAACGGCATACTTCAGAGCCACCATGTCGAGCCAGCCGCAGCGGCGCGGACGTCCCGTCGTGGCACCGAACTCGCGGCCTACCTGACGCAGCGTTTCACCCACCCCGTCGAAGAGCTCCGTGGGAAACGGACCGCTGCCCACACGCGTGCAGTACGCCTTGAATATGCCGTAGACGTCGCCGATCTTGGTGGGGGCTACGCCCAGACCCGTGCAGACCCCCGCACAAACCGTATTGGAAGAGGTCACGAATGGATATGTTCCGAAATCGACATCGAGCATCGAACCCTGTGCACCTTCGGCCAGAATACCCTCGCCTGCGGCGATGTAGTCATTGACGGTCTGCTCGCTGTCCACAAAACGGTAACCGCGCAGGAACTCTATGCCTTCGAGCCATGTCTTTTCGTAATCGGCAATGTCGTATTGGAAATCATACTGACGCAGCATATCAACATGCTTGTTCTTCAGCCGCTCGTAGCGCGCCATGAAATCCGGCGCCAGCACATCACCGAAGCGCAGGCCGTTGCGGCCCGTCTTATCCATATATGTAGGACCTATGCCCTTTAGCGTTGAACCGATCTTCGACTTGCCCTTGGCAGCCTCGCTCGCAGCATCGAGAATGCGGTGCGTGGGCAGGATTATGTGCGCCTTCTTCGAGATGAGCAGACGGCTCTTGACGTCGACACCCTGCGCCTCGATATCGGAGATCTCCTTGGCCAGAATAACCGGATCGACTACAACCCCGTTGCCGATGATATTGACCGAGCCATCGCGGAAGATACCCGACGGAACGGTGTGCAAAACGAAACTCGTATCGCCGAAATGGAGAGAGTGTCCTGCATTGGGACCGCCCTGAAAACGGGCGATCACCTTGTACGAGGGGGTCAGTACATCCACGACCTTGCCCTTTCCTTCGTCGCCCCACTGTAATCCGAGAACTACGTCTACTTTCTTCATTATACCTTTAATTATATGCAAAAGACGGTTTTTGCTTTCAAAGATAGCTATTTTTTCCGAACCGGACGATCCCGCCGCGCAATATTTTTCAACATCCTCTCCAACAACGGCGGCTCAGCGGCTCGGCGGCACGGACGATACGTCACGGAAGGGATCTCCGGCTACGGAGGACAAAAAATAAGAGAGAACCGGCCTTCGATCCTCTCTTATTCCCGCACAGCATGCGGCTAATCGTCCATGTCGTCGTCATCGTCGCCCATGGCGCCCGCGTCGTCCGAAATCTCGTCGGTACCCTTTATTTCGTCATCGCCGTCATAGTAGTCGTCCTCGGCCGCATCGGCTGCCGAATCGTCGATCTTGACATCAATTTTCACTAAATAACAGGTGTCGGCCGTCTCGTACGGAACAGCATAGAAGAAATCGCCGTTGGGCTTGTCGATGCGCATCATCACATCTGAGAAACCTTTGGGATAGAGGTTTTTAAGCTCCTCCTGCTGCTCTGCCGCAAGGTTATGGATGTTGGTCACTAAACGTTTTTTCGTGCTATTTGGCGTCATATCTCCAAAATTTTCTGCAAGTATACGCAAAAATTACATACGTCGTTATTTATGTATATTTTTTTTCTATTTTTTTTGTTTCGTCACCGTGAACCGAACAAAATATGTACCTTTGACAAGCCGTTACAACCCCGTTATGACAGAAGAGCAACGTATAAAAGAACTTCGGCAGCGTCTCAATTACTGCAATTACCGCTATTACATCGAGACAGATCCCGTCGTTTCCGATTTCGAGTTCGATACCATGTTGCGCGAGCTGCAGGATCTCGAGGCGGCGCATCCCGAGCTGGCCGACCCCAACTCACCCACGGCGCGTGTGGGCAGCGACGTCACAAACGAGTTCCGCAGCGTCGAACATGCCTTCCCCATGCTATCGCTGAGCAACACATATTCGCTCGACGAACTGCACGAATGGATCGACCGTGTGGAGAAGGAGATCGGCGGATCGGAGTTCGTCTGCGAACTGAAATTCGACGGTACGGCAATATCGCTTACCTACGAACACGGCAGACTGTTGCGCGCCGTCACCCGCGGCGACGGCACCCGCGGCGACGACGTCACGGAGAACGTCCGCACGATACGCAGCGTGCCACTCACACTCACGGGAGACGGCTATCCCGACTTCTTCGAGATACGCGGCGAGGTGTTCATGCCATACACTTCGTTCGACCGTCTGAATGCAGAACGCGAAACAAACGGCGAGCCGCTCTTCGCCAACCCCCGCAACGCCGCGGCCGGCACGCTCAAACAGCAGTCGTCGCAGGTGGTCGCACACCGCGGCCTCGACTGCACGCTCTACCAATTGGCGGGCGACAACCTGCCCTACGATTCGCACTGGAGCAGTCTTGAGGCGGCCCGCAGGTGGGGATTCAAAATATCGGACGCCATGTCAGTCTGCCGCAACACCGAGCAGGTCGACGAATATATCAGCCACTGGGACACGGCGCGCAAGGCACTGCCATTCCCTACCGACGGCGTAGTGATCAAGGTCAACCGTTTCAGTGACCGCCTCGCCCTCGGATTCACGGCCAAAGCCCCGAAGTGGGCCGTAGCATACAAGTTCAAGGCCGAGCAGGCCGTCACGCGACTGCTCAAGGTAACATATCAGGTAGGGCGTACGGGTGCCATAACCCCCGTCGCCAACCTCGAGCCGGTGCTTCTGGCGGGCACCACCGTAAAACGTGCCACGCTGCACAACGCCGACCAGATCGCGGCGCTCGACCTGCGCGAGGGAGACATGGTATATGTCGAGAAAGGCGGCGAGATCATACCCAAGGTCACGGGTGTCGACCTCGCGCAGCGCCCCGCCGGCAGCCGCCCGCTGGAGTATATAACCGAATGCCCCGAGTGCCACGCGGCGCTCGTAAGGTACGAGGGTGAAGCCAAGCACTACTGCCCCAACCAGAGCCACTGCCGTCCGCAGATTCTCGGGCGCATCATACACTTCATCCGCCGCAAGGCGATGAACATCGACGGGTTGGGCGAGGAGACCGTCGAGCTGTTATTCGAGAACGGGCTGGTAGGCTGCATCGCCGATCTGTACGATCTTAAAGCCGAGCAACTGGCGCCGCTGCCGCGGCTGGGCGTGAAGTCGGCGGAAAATATCATAACCAGCATAAGGCACTCGACCGAGGTGCCGTTCCACAGGGTTCTGTTCGCCCTCGGCATACGGTTCGTTGGCGAAACGACGGCCAAATACCTCGCCGCACACTTCCGTTCGCTCGACGCCGTGATGGCGGCCTCGCGCGAACAACTCATCGAGGCCGAGGAGGTAGGCGACAAGATCGCAGACTCGATCATCGACTATTTCGCCGACGAACAGAACCGCCGCATAATCGAGCGGCTGCGCGCTGCGGGCCTGCAATTCGAGGCACAACGGCAGACTCCCGCGTCGGAGGCGCTGCGCGGGCTCTCGATCGTCATCTCGGGTTCGTTCCGCGACCACTCGCGCGATGAACTCAAGGCCATGATCGAGGCGCACGGAGGCAAGAACCTCGCAGCCGTGTCGGCCAACACCTCATACCTGCTCGCAGGTGACAAGATAGGGCCCGCAAAGTTGCAGAAGGCACAGAAACTCGGTATCAGGATCATCTCGGAGGATGATTTCTACAGCATGATCGCCGACAAGATGGTCGGCGGCATCGCGGAAGAGACCGCAGATACGGCAGGTACGGCCGTACCGCAGCAAAACCCGCAATCGGGACAGCCGCAAAATGCACCCGACACCGGCAGCGGCGGTGAACAGCCACAGCAGGGAACGCTTTTTCAGGTTCCGACCATAACCGAGCAATAAGACCACGATATATGGATACAAGCAAATTCCGCGGCGCAGGCGCCGCCCTGATAACACCATTCAAGCAGGACCTTTCGTACGACATCAAGGCGCTGCAGAACCTCATAGACTACATTATCGACGGCGGCACCGATTACATCGTGGCCCTCGGCACCACGGCCGAGACACCCACAATCAAGCCGTCGGACCGCGGCCGCATACTCAATGTCATCGAGCAGCGTGTCGCCTCGCGCGTGCCCCTCGTCGCCGGACTGGGAGGCAACTGCACGGCCGAGGTCGTGGAGTATATCGAACACACCGACCTCAAGGGCATCGATGCCATACTGAGCGTCACGCCTTATTACAACAAGCCGTCGCAGGAGGGGCTGTACCGCCATTTCCGCGCCATAGCCGAGGCATCGCCCATACCCGTAATATTGTACAATATTCCCGGCCGCACGGGCGTCAACATGACGGCCGAGACGACATGCCGCCTCGCGGCCGACGCACCCAACATCATCGCCGTCAAGGAGGCCTCGGGCAATATCGACCAGATAGAGAGGATAATCCGTAACCGTCCCGACGGTTTCCGTGTCATCTCGGGCGACGACAGCCTCACCGTGGAGGTCATGCGCCGCGGTGGTGACGGCGTGATATCGGTCGCCGCCAACGCCTTCCCGCAACTCGTATCGCGCATGGTCGACCTTGCCGCCGCAGGAGATTTCGACGGTGCCGACCAGATAATGGGCCGCCTGCGCGAAACCGTCGGAGCCCTCTTCGAGCAGGGGAACCCCACGGGCATAAAGGCCGCTCTGGCCGTAATGGGACGCATAGAGAACGTGCTGCGCCTGCCCTTGGTACCTGCAACGCAGCCGTTGATGGACAAACTCGAAAGGCTCATAACGGAATACGATTTGCGGTAGAAATACGTTATAACAACAAACTCATAACGTATGAAACTGCTGTACATATTTATGGCTCTGCTGATGGCGCCGTCGCTGTCGTGGTCGAAGATCCCCGACGAGGACGACATATTCGACCGTACGCTCGACTCGTCGTCGCCGTATTACTACCCGTCGCTCATGATGCGGTACAACAATCTAGATACACTGTCGGAGGAGGACTACCACTACCTATATTACGGCTACACGTATCAGGAGAGCTACAAACCCCTGGCGACGAACAATGCCGTGGACATGCTCTACGAGTCTTTAATCGGTCTCGACCCCGACGCCGTCACCGACGAGGAGATGAGGCAGGTAATATCCATCTGCAATGAGGCGATGAAGGCCGACCCTTTCAATCCCACGGTGCTGAACATGATGGTCTTCGCATACGGAGCATTGGGCGACAAGCAGAAAGAGGAGGCATACTTCCGCCATCTGAACGGCATACTCGAGACGATAAAGGCCTCGGGCGACGGTCGCAGCGAGAAATACCCTATGCACATAATCATGTTCTCGCACGCGGTGGATGTGGTCGCGTCGATGGACCTCACGGGCAAGCGCGCCGAGATCGTCAGCCGCGAAGTGGAATACATACCTCTCATACAACCCGTCAAGGCCCCCGACGGCAAGAAGATCCGCGGCTTCTATTTCGATTACAGCCGCATATACCGCAACAAACCCGACGACGTGACATTCAAGAAAAAGCGCACTTGGCAGTTCAACAACCTCAAGCCGCGCGAATACAAATAACGACAACGCATTAACCCACATCCCGCAACATGCGCCCGACACTGCGACATATCGTCCTGCTGTTTACGGCCGCCGCAATGATCTTCACTGCGGCGTGCCGCAAGTCCACGCCTCAGGAAAGCGGCCCGACACCGCATACGCTGATGTTCTACTTCACGGGGACGCAGCTATCATACTATTTCGACCGCAACATTGATGCCGCGGCCTCAGCCGTCGCCCGAGGCGATGCCGGCAACTGCCGCGTGCTGTGCTTCTATCAGGGCAGCAGCCGCAAAAGCGCCAGCATAGTCGAACTGCGCGGGCAGGACGGGAAATGTACGGAGGAGACCCTCGCCACATACGACATGCCCGCCATAACCGACGGCGGGGATATGACCTTCTTCATCTCGGAGATGATGCGTCTGGCTCCGGCCGAGAGCTACGGGCTGGTGATGGCGGGCCACGCCACGGCTTGGATTCCCTCCGAGATGCCCTCGGCGACAGCCTCGGTGCAGCCCCGCACGGCACGGCCTGCAATGGACAAGTATTGGCAAAAGGCGCAGAGCGGCATCGTGACACGGTATTTAGGCGAGATATACTCCGACACGGCCGCCAACAGTTTCGATATAGGCACAATTGCCGACGCACTATCAGCTACGGGCAAGCGGTTCCGTTACATACTCTTCGACGCATGCTTCATGGCAAACGTCGAGTCGGCCTACACGCTGCGCGGCAATGCCGACTATATCATAGGCGCCCCGTGCGAAGTTATCGGCGACGGATTCCCCTACGACGACGTGCTGCCGTACCTGCTGGCCGACAACGGCCTCCGCAGCGACATCGACGGCGTCTGCCGCGCCTTCCACGACTACTACGGCTCGACATACGGATATTCGGGCTCGGTGGCCGCCATCGACTGTTCGCAGCTCGAACAGCTCGCAGCGGCAATGAAAAGCATCAATATGTCCGGAACCATGACAGAGGTCGACGAAGATCAGCTGCAGACATACGAAGGCCAGATACAGCACATATTTTTCGATCTGGGCGACTACGTCGACAAGGCGTGCAGCGACACCGCGCTAAAGGAATCATTCGCCGCACAAATGGCGCGATGCGTACCGTACAAATACACCCTGCCGTCGTTCTGGTCGAACTACGGCGTTGCGGGCAACTACCCAGTCGACACATATTCGGGGTTGAGCACATCGGCCCCCGCCGACATATACGGCTACGAATATACCCTCACGGAGTGGTATAAGGCAACCCATTGATGCCTCATATACCCGACAAAGGGAAAGGGCGGGATCCCATCGGATGGAATCCCGCCCTTTCGTCCTTCCTGCCGGCAACCGTTACTCGTAACGGCCGCTCTTGAGGCGTTCAACCTCCTCGCGCGTGAGAAAACGCCATGCGCCGCGCTTGAGGTTCTTCTTTGTGATACCGGCGTAATACACGCGGTCGAGTTTTTGCACCGAATACCCCAAATGCTCGAAGATACGTCGTACGATACGGTTGCGGCCCGAGTGTATCTCGACGCCCACCTCCTTCTTGTTATCGCTCGCATACGCTATCTCATCGGCATAGACCTCGCCGTCCTCGAGCGTAACGCCCTCGGCTATGCGCTCCATATCGGCACGCGTCAGGGGTTTGTCGAGAGTCACTTGATATATCTTCTTCTTCTCGAGCGAGGGGTGCGTCAGCCTGCTGGCCACGTCGCCGTCATTGGTGAAGAGCAACAGCCCGACGCTGTTCTTGTCCAGACGCCCTACGGGATATATACGTTCCGTGCAGGCATTCTTGACAAGGTCCATCACCGTCTTGTCGGCATGGGGATCCTCCATAGAGGTAACATAGCCCTTGGGCTTGTTCAGCACGAGATATACCTTCTTCTCGCCCTGTATGCGCTCGTCGTTGAAGCGCACCTCGTCCGAAGGCTTCACCTTCGTGCCGAGCTCCGTAACTGTCACACCGTTGACAGTCACCAGACCGGCCTGTATATAGTCGTCGGCCTCGCGGCGCGAGCAGAGACCCGACTGCGCAATAAAACGGTTCAAGCGCATCTCCGACGGCATCTTCGACGGGGCATATTTCGGATAATGGTCGGGTTTGTCACCTGCACGGTACGAACGTTTGGCTGTGCGGCGGTCAGCCGCCGCACGACCCTTATCGTTACGATTGCCGTATCCGGAGCCCCCGCCGCGATACGGCTTGCGGCCCTGCTCCGGATGGTCTCCACCGCTGCGGTCAAAGCCGCGCCCCTCTTGCTGGCGGAACTCCCTGCCCGCATACACCTCGTGTCCGCCCGTGCGGTACGGACGACCGTATGAAGGTCGCTCCCCGCGTTCCTCCGGGAAAGAGTTGCGGCCATGCTGTTCGCCGCCACCGCGCAGACGGTTGCCGGCCGAAAAATTGGGATTGAACGATGCGCGTTTGCCGGCATGCTGACGCTCCGGATACCCATCGCCGTCGGCTTCACGCCGTGGACGAGGGTTGCGGCCGACACTCTCGGCCGAAGCATTGCGCACACGTTTGTCGCGTCCGAAGCGCGATACCGCCGAGGTCGAGTCCTGCTTGTTGTTTCTCATAACGATAGACATAAGATTTATGCGGCAAAGGTAATTCAAATTTCCTTATGTTAAGCATACTGCATATCGAATAAGCGGGCAAAAAAACACTCCCGACAGCCGCAGGCGGCACCTGTAAGCAGGAATGTTGTATCTTTGTTGCGATTTACGATATAATACCATGTCCATGAACCGTGAAATACTGCGCTTGGCTCTGCCCAACATCATATCCAACATCACCGTCCCCATCATGGGTATCGCCGGTACCGTCATCGCCGGCCGATGGGGAGGTTCCGCCTCCACCATCGGGGCACTGGCAATAGGCGTTTCAATATTCAACTTCATATACTGGAACTGCGGCTTCATACGCATGGGCACCAGCGGACTCACGGCACAGGCTTTCGGCGCAGGCGACATGAAGGGCGCCACACTCATGCTTGCGCGCGCCGCCTTCGTCTCGTGCGTGGTAGGGTTCGGCGTGCTGGCACTCCAGCGTCCGATAGGTCTGGCCGCACTCGAAATAATGCACGGCGACGAAATGGTGGCCGACTACTTCTTCGCCCGCATATGGGCCGTCCCCGCAGGTGTGATGCTCTTCGGCCTCAACGGTTGGCTCACAGGCATGCAGAACGCCATAATACCGATGATAGTGGCCATAGCCGTCAACGTGATACACATAGCCTGCAGCGTATGGTTCGCCTTCGGCTTCGACTTGGGAATAATCGGCATAGCCTACGCCTCCGTCGCGGCACAATGGTCGGGCGTGACCGTCACTCTGATAATAACATGGCTCCACTACCGCCGCCGTTTCACCGCCATATCGTGGCGCGAGGTGATGGACCTTGCAGCCATGCGCAAATTCTTCGTCATCAACCGCGACATCATCGTCCGCACGCTCTGTATCGTAGCCGCATACACCTTCTTCACTGCGGCCTCGGCCCGTATGGACGACCCTGTAATGCTGGCTGTGAATACCATCCTGCTGCAACTCTTTACGCTCTTCTCATACATGAACGACGGCTTCGCCTACGCCGCCGAAGCCCTCACCGGCCGCTTCATCGGCGCCCGCGACCCCCGCTCGCTGCGGCGCTGCGTACGCCGCTGCATGGCGTGGTGCATGGCCGTGGCGATACTATACGTAGGGCTGTACGTAGGCTGGTGGCAAGACCTGCTCCACCTGTTCATCAACGACACCACCACCGACGCCGCACTCATAGTCGAATACGCAGGACGCTACATAGGCTGGATCATCGCAATACCGCTCGTGGCGGCCATGCCCTTCATCATGGACGGCGTCATGGTCGGGGCCACGCAATCGCGTATCATGCGCGACTCCATGCTTCTGGCTACGGCAGCATATTTCATAATATTCTATACCATGCACCCGCTGATAGGCAACAACGCCCTGTGGCTCGCCTTCACGTCGTTCATGCTACTGCGCGGGATATTCGAGTTCTTCATGTCGCACCGCCTGCGCGCGGTCTATGTCCAAGCCAAAAAGCAGTCCGAAGAGTAACCGTCGCGACAGATTGACCCGCCATGAAAAGAGCGGGAACCCGATTTCCGGATTCCCGCCCAAAACCATCGCCCGCAGGCATCAGAAGGTGAATTTGACCCCCAACAGCCCCTGCGCCGTATCGTAATAGTAATACGCCCAATCATACACCGTGCTGCCCGTGAGGTTACGCCCCTCGGCAAAGAGGGCCCACCGCTCCGTCACGCGCCACTCGACGTCTAAATTCAGACAGAATGTCGACGGCGTACGGTAGAGTTCTATGGCTCCCGTACCCATATCCATGTTCATCCACTTTATGCGGTTGCGATAATCGAATGACACGCCTGCCGTGATCTTGCGCCCAAGATACCGCAATGCCGCGCCGAGTTCGGCGCTTGGACGGCTGCTGTAGAAGCCGTCGTAGTTCTCCCACGCATATACTCCGGCGCGGAACTCCGCCTCGAACTGTCCTACGGGGCGGAACTTCAAATTACCGTCGATACGCAGGCTGTGCTGATAGGCATTCGTACCGCCATAGTCGGCATAGTCGTAACAGAACCAATAGAAGTGATTGTCGTTGAGCGAAAGCTCGGCCGAGATGTTGTACGCAAAGACGCCCCTGCCGAAACTGCCGCCGAAGCCCGCACGGCCGTTATATGCCGATTCGTTGGGAATGGCAAGAAACGATGCCTCGCCGTTTTCGGGGAGTTTCAGATAGGGATTCTCGTACAGAAGCGACCCGTAGTCATGGCGCCGCACACCGCCGTCGACCTCAACATAGGGGACAAACTTCTCGCTCGTATTCTTCCACGACAGCTTCAGGTAGGGGAACACCTTGTGCGGGCTGTCGGTCGAACCCCTTAGGTCGTCGTAATAGTAATCGGCACCGATAAGGAACTCCATACGGCGACCGCTTATGCCGTAACGCATGCCCGCCATCAGGGTATTGTCGCGGTACTCGTTCAGCGATGCCGAACCGAAGACACCCGTATATCCGGCATGTATCTTGAATATGTGACGCCCGTTCAACAACTTGCCCAATTCGAAGCGGGCGTCGACCTGCGACTGGCTGTGTTTCAGGGCTCCTTCGGGAACATAATTCTCGCCGGTGAGATCGCCCCCTATCTCGAGGTTGAAGTTCCAACGGCTCAAATCGGTGAAATCGTCACCGAAACGTATCTTTCCCGCAACGCGTCCGAAGAGTATCTTCTCACCCGTAGTAGGATAGCGGTGGCGCAGTTGCTGGTCGCCGTAGATGTCCACCTCGAGCATGTGGCGCCGCACCATGAGGCCAGCACGGCCGCCCACGCGGTTGCTCATCTCCGAGACGCCCGAAGTGACCTTCTCTCCCAAATAGTTGCGGCGGTTGCGGTAATCGCCCCAATGGTTGACGTAAGCCATGGCATAGCCGCGGTCCTTGTTGTATGTCGAGACATAAATGTCGGCCTCGCTCGTCAGAGGCACGCCGAAAGCGCCTTTGGCATAGAACGGGCGCGAACGGTTATAATCCCAATATGTGATCGTCGCCGGACGGAAGTTCTCCACCAGCATCGACGTCTGGTACGAACGCGGCGTAACTTCGTATTCGATGTCGGGCTGCATGGTGACCGTATCGGTCATGTCGGGGATAAGCGAGAGTTTCTGCGCCGACTTGACCATAGGCACATAATCCTTCGTCACCTCCACCTGCTTGGCCACCTGTGCCGACGCCGCCACGGGCAGCGCCAGCATCAGTACTATATATGACAGTCTCTTCATAATCAGTTGATTTTAGAGATTTTCGACTTGGCCTCCTCGACGATGCCGTCATCCGCGGGCGAGTAACCGTCGACCACGCTCTGATACGTCGCGCGGGCTTGGAAGCTGTCGCCGCGGCTCATGTATATGTCGCCCAGAAGTATGAAGGCCTTGGCCAGCCAATAGTTCTGGGGTGTCTTGCTGTCGGAGAGTTCGTAGACCATCTTCTCGGCACGGTCGTAATTCTTGGCCGCATACTGAGCCTCGATCAAACGGTAGAACGACTCGGCGCCCTCGGCACTCTTTGTCTCGGTGGAGAGCTTCTCGAATATGGCCATCGCATCGTCGCTGCGGCCCTGCCGCTGCAACACCTGCGCCTTGGCGAACTGCGCCTTGCGCCGCGCTGTATCGTTCACCTCGGCCATAGACGCCACGTCATCTGCCATGGCCATGATACCGTTGTCATCGGCATACTTCAGCGTCGAGGCCACATACCCCGAAGCGGCGTTTATCTTGGCGGCCGACGTCGAGGCTTCGTCATAGAGCGAACGGAAAGCTCCGGCTGCCTGCTCATACTGCCCTGCCTCGTAATACATCGACGAGAGACGGTCCAACACACGCTCCGAGTACTGCGTATGCCCCTGCGCCGCCAGCTCCGAGAGCGATTTCACCGCCTCGTCGTTACGGCCGTCACGTATATGGCAGTCGCTCAGGTAGAAGAGCGCGTCGTTGCGATAATACCCCTTCGGGAAATTAGACAGATACGAGGTGAACGACGCTGCAGCCTCGGAAGTCTTGTTGTCGAGATAGAGTTTCTGCGCCGCAGTATATGAGAGCGAGTCGCGCGCCATCTCGCTCATGTTGCCCTCAAGCCCTGTCTTCTGTGCATAGTCGAAATATGCGTCCACATCGCCCTGCGCTATGTAAATGTCGCGTATACCCTGCATGGCGCTCTTCGACTGCGCCGACTGCGGCGCCGACTTGATCACCATGTCGTAATATTTGAAGGCTTTGTCCCGCTCGCCCAGATTCATGTACGCAAGGCCCAGATCCGACAGCGCCTGCGCATGATAGCGCGAGTTGGGATACTGTCCCACGAAACGCTCCAGCACCTTAACGCCGGCTTCGTACTGCGCATCACCGATATACGTACGGCCGAGTTCATACGTGGCGGCATCGACATAATCGCCGCGATCCTGCTGCACGATACGCTGCAGGCTCTCGATCTTGTGCTGCACGTCGTTCTGCGCCCCGAGCGTCACAGCACGCTGGAACTGCGAATAATAGCGTTCAGAAGTACCCAGCGCCGCAGCCTCGTCATAGCACCTGACCGCCTCGTCGAACTCGCGCGACGCATAGTGCACGTCGCCGCGGCGGTTCAGAGCGTCTGCGCGATAGGAGTCGCGCTGCCGGTAGAGCGAAAGGAACGTGTCGAAAGCCTCGCCCGCAGCCGCATATTCGTCGTTATTGAAATAGCAATAGCCGATATTGTACTGCGCCATGGCATATTCGTTTCCCGTACGCGGCGCCCGTGCCATGAAGTTGCGGTAACGCTGCAATGCCGCCGACGTGTTGCCAGCGGCATAGGCTATCTCGCCAAGCCAGAATGACGCCAAGGCGTTGTACTTGGCATTAAGCCCCACGTCGAGCGACTCTTGGAGCGAGCTCTCGGCCTCCTCAAGATCGCCCGCCACATACGACTCCAGCCCGTTGAAATAGGCGATCTTCTGCAACGCCTGCATGGCATCGGCATCGGGATCGGGGAAGTTCTTTATGGCATGGTATGCCTCGGCATAGTTGTGCGAGTTGTAATAGGCCGCTATGAGCAGACGCCGCGCCTCCAACGCACGCGACGACGAGGGATACATCTCGACATACCGGCTGAGGACGTTGATCGCCTCGTTGAAGACGCCGCCGCCCAACTCGTACTGCAGTTTGCCGTAGTTGAACAGCGCATCCTCGGCGATGCCCGCATCATAGGCCGAAGCGGCGGCCATGGCGAACGACCGCATGGCATTCTCCTTGTCACCGGCTCGCAGGTAACAGTCCGCAAGGTTGTACGAGGCGTTCTGCGTGAGCATGTCGTCGGCGCCGCACGCCTGCCGCAGATAACCCTCCGCCTCGGAATAAAAGGTCTGGCGATAGAGGGAGTAGCCCATAATGTAGTTCTCCACGCGCCTCATATCGCCACCCGACTCCCTGTATGCGTTCATATACTTCACTGCATTGTCGTAGTCCCCGAGCTGGAACCACGACTCGGCCATCATACGCCGTATCTGCACGGCCTGCTCGGGCGTGGTGCGCGACATCAGCTCCTCGCCCTTGTCCGCAACGGCGCGGTAGTCGCCGCTCTTGAAGTCTATCTGCATAAGGTAGAATGGCATCAGGTCACGGTAAATCGGACTGCGGAACAGGGTATTGAAACCGTTGCGCGCCGTATCGAAATCCCCGCGCGAATAGGCCATGTACGATTTGTAGTATACCGCATGGTCGGCATAGTCGCTCGCGGGATCTATACGGCTGAAGTAAAGTTCGGCATTATCGTAGTCGCCCTTCATGAAGGCCATGTAGCCCATACGCAGGTCATACTTGTCCTTGTATTTCGGGGCGAGGCTTTCGTAGCGCACCTTCGACAGCTCCTCACCTGCACGTTCCGTATCCTCCATCACACAATAGTAGGCGCCCAGCGAGAACTGTATCTCGTTGGAGTACGACGATCCGTTATACGACTCGAGAAACCGCCGCATACGCCCCTCGGCATCGGCCGTACGCAGCTCCATGTCGCACAGCGCCAGATAATAGTCTATCTTTTCGACACGCAAGCGGTCCCTGACGGGCGAGAGCTGTTCGCGGGCGTTCCGGAACTCGGTCCTCGCTTCGGCCCAATGACCGAAGTTGTACAACGAGACGCCCCTCTTTATGGCGTCGTCTATCGACGGAGCCTGCGCCGACACCCCGAACGTACCGGCGGCCAGCAGCGACAATGCCAATATCAATATTCTTCTATGCATACGTTTCACTTCGGATTATACTGCGTGAGCAAAGATAGCGATTTTGCCATGAAATACGCAACAAAGGAACGATTATTGTCCCCACGGAGTATCGCGGCGGCAGGATCGCCGATCGGTCCGCTCCGCACGAATTTTAAAACCACAAAGACAATGAACACGCAAAAAGTAACCGTAGAACTCGCCCGCAGCGGCAAGTTCCGCCTCGACGGCTCGCAGAAGACCGACGACCTGAATCCCAAGGCGCTGATGCTGTGTGCAGCGGCAAAGTGCGCAGGCCTGACCCTACAAGGCATCCTTCGCAAGGAGAAGATCACGCTCAAGGCGCTAGAGATAAGCGTCGAAGGCGTCCTCGACACGCCCGAAGTACAGGCCGGCAGCCGCTTCCGCAGCTTCAACGTATCCTACAACGCACAATGCAAGGCTATCGCCGACCAGAACGCCGTAAGCCGCGCCATAGCCCTTACGCAAGACAAATATTGCGGTACCATAGCCATGTTGCGCATGATCGCGCCCGTGGCGCATGAGATCTCCGTCGTAAGCACCGAGAGCGTTCGGGTCTAATACGCCGCCGTAATCCTTTCGTACGCCGACACCGCCACCGCATAGTTGAACTGTGCGGTGATGGCGTTGGTGTATATCTGTATCCAGCTCAGCTGCGCCTGCAGCACGTCGAGGATTGTAGCCTGCCCCTCGTTGTAGGAGTAGGTGCTTATGTCGAGATTCTCGCCCGCGATCTTCAGGTTGTGCAGCGACGAAAGCATCTGCGCACGGCTGCTCGCAAGGGCGCTCCAGCCGTCGGCCTCCTCGCGCGCCGCAGCGTCGCGCGCCTCACCGAGCAGGTAACGCGACCCGCGTACCGCACTCCCCGCGGCCGCGACGGCATCGTGCCGCGCGCCCCATCCGAATATGGGTACGCTCACGGCTACCGAGAGTGCGGCATCGAGATATGTACGCCCCGACGCCTTCGATGTGAATGTCTGCCATGAACCTCCTGCGCCGACACTCACATGCGGATTATAGGCCGCACGCACGGCATCCACAGCATGCTCCGCCGCCTGCACCCGCTGTTCCGCCGCCATAATATCGGGACGGCACATGAGCATCTCGCCGACGGTCACCCGCACGGGCATCGGCAGGGTATCCGTTATCGACTGGGCAAGCCGCGCCTCGCGGTCGAGTTCGGCCCCGAACTGCGAATTGAAGGCGTGCAGCACCTCGGCATATGTACGCCGCGCCGTCTCAAGCTGGTACTCGGCGTCGCTCAGACGCGTCTCCACCTGAAGCAGGTCGCTCTTGGCTATATACCCCTCGCCGAAGCGGCGCTCCACCACACGGTACAGCGACTCAATGATCGAGACATACTCCTCGGCCGCCGACATGAATATCTGCATGGCGGATACATTCCAGTAAGCATAGTCGGCCGCATAACGCACGTCGAGCACCGCCGCCCGCTCGTCGCACAGGGCCGAACGGTAGTCGCTCTCGGCCTTGCGCGAGGCGGCGCGCAATCCGCCGCCGTATAGCGTCTGCACCACCTGAGGCTTTACGGCGAAGCCCCACAAGCGGGTTTCGGCCATCTCGTGGAATGTCTTTGCCGCCGAGGCCGAGGCCGATATTTCGGGCAGCATCTCTTTCTTCCTCAGGCGCGCCGTCTCCCGCGCCCCCGAGGCGTTCGCCGCGGCACTCTTCAACTGCCAGCTGTAACCGATCACGCTGTCGCGATATGCCGCCAGCGTCATCTGCTGCCCCCGCACGGCGCGGGACGTGCATCCCAGCAGAAGAATAAGCGCAATACGTAATCCGTTCATCATCTCTTTCCTATATTGTGAAACAATGCGTATGTAACTGGCAGCACGAACACCGTCAGCGCCGTGGCCACGATCAGGCCACCCATTATGGTCGCCGCCATGCTGGCGAAGAGCGAATCGAATAGCAGCGGCACGAGTGCCAGAACGGTCGTGGCCGAGGCCATGCACACCGGAACCAGACGGCTGCGCGCCGCCCGCACCACAGCCTCCGCGCCGTCCGTTCCCGCCGCACGCAGTTCATTGATCGACGAGACCAGAATCACGGCGTTTTTCACGTTCATGCCGACAAGCCCCAGCAGCCCCAGCAGCGAGAAGAAGTTGAATTGGTTTCCCGTCGCCAGCAGACCGCCGACCACACCGATGAAAATCAACGGCGTCATGAGCAGTATCACCACAGGATCGCGGTAGTTGCCGAAAAGCAACAGCAGCACTATGAACATCAGCACCAGCGTCAGGGGCATGTTCGCCGCCAGAGCGGCATTGGACTCAGCCTGCGACTCCTGCTCGCCGAAGATGCGCATGCGGTACCCTTCCGGCACCGTAACCTCCCGCCCTACTGCCGCCACGATGCGCGAATAGAGCCGCTGCGTGTTGACGCCGCACGCAGGATCGCACTGCGCCTTCATCACCCGTTGGCGGTTGTACTGCTTGACCGCGCCGTTCACGAAATCGAAATCGAAACGGCTGCTCGCTTGCTCGATGGAATAGACGCGGCCGCTCTGCGAGAAGACGGGCATCGACTGCAGGTTCGAGAGGTTGTAGTCCCGCTGCGCCTCGTCCTTCAGCAGTATTGGCACCAGCTCGTCGCCGCGGCGGTATTCGCCCATGTTGTATCCCTGCGTGGCGAGGGTCATCCACTGCGCCATACGGCTGCGGCTCACACCTATACGCTGACCTTTCGTCTGCGAATAGACGGGGCCCCACGCCGGTATGCGGTTTCCCCAGCTGTTGCGTATGTTCACCGCCCCGCCGTCGCGCCACATAATCTCCTCCACCATGCCGGTCAGACGCAGCAGCGTGTCGATGTCGCTGCCCACGAAACCGATCTCTATCGTGGCGTCGGGTACCGGCGATAGCTTGAAGAGCGATGACCGCAGCCATACGTCGGGACACGACGTGAGCACGAATTCGTCGAAACGCTCCTTCACCTTCTCTGTCGACCTTTTGTCGTCGACCTCAACCAAGACATTACCGAAGTTGGGCCGCAAGGCCACGCTGCTGCTGGCCAGATAGTACCGCAACGGCGTCGACCCCGCCGTTGTCGAGACGCGCACGACCTCGGGCTGCGCATGCAGCCATCGGGTCATGGTGTCGAGACAGCGCTGCGTATGGGCTATGTCGTACCCTTCGGGCAGAATTACATCGGCACGGAAATAGGGTTTGTCGAGTTGCGGAAAGAAGTTCTGCGGCATGACCCGCATGACGGCCATGGACCCCGCAAAGAGCGCCACGGATGCCGTCACCACCGTCCACCTGTGGCCGAGCATCCACCCAAGCACACGGTCGAAACCGGCAAAACGGCCTTGAGCCCCCGCACGGAAGGGGCCCTTGAGCATGAACATGCCGAACATGGGTACCTGCGTCAACGCCAGCACCCAACTGATCACCAGCGAGAGGGCTATGACTGCAAACAGCGGCTTGACGATCTCGGCCACGGCTGAGGGTGCCAGATAGAGCGGCAGAAACGAGAAAACGGCGATGAGCGTAGCCCCCAACAGGCCCCACTTCGGGGACTCGGCGCCGTCTACGAGGGCCTCGCGAAGCGGCATGCCCGCAGCCGCCGATTTCAAGGCATTGTCCGTGACCACTATGGCGTTGTCGACCAGCATGCCCATAGCTATGATGAACCCCGCCAGCGACGTGCGGTTTATCCCTTCTCCCGTCACATACATGCATAGCATGGTACCGCCGATGGTGAACAGCAGCGACGAGCCTATAAGCGAGCCGCTCCGTACCCCCATAGCCACCATTATCACCACGATCACGATAGCCACAGACTCCAGCAGGTTCGCCAGAAACGACATGTTGGCCTCGCGGGCGATCTCATCCTCGGGATAGAGCGTCACGATATCCATCCCGACAGGCATCTCGCCCGCAATCTGCTCCATCAGTTCGCGCACCTCGCCTCCGAGTGCCACCACGTCGGCATCCGCCTCCGACGAGATGCCTATACCCACTGCCCGCCGTCCGTCAACGTGCATCACCGCCGCGGGCGGCTCGATATACCCCTCCTCGATACGGGCGATGTCGCCAAGACGGTACTGGCGGCCGTCGGACGCTATGAGCAGCTGGTCGGCTATATCGTCGGCTGAGGCGTATACACCCGTCTCCAGGACACGTATCTCCATCTCGCCGGCCACGACGCGGCCGCTGTTGACAATGGCATTCTGCTGCGAGATGGTCGCCACGATCATCTCGGGCGTGATGGCGAAACTGGCCAGCGCCGACATTGTTATATACAAATTTATCACGGGCGTCTGTTCGGCGAACAGCGCTACCTTCTGCACCCCCGACACCGTCACCGCCTCGGTCTTTATGCGTTGCGCCCAATCGCGTATTTCACCCCACGAGAAGCCTTCGTCCGCAACAAGGCCGTAGTAGAGACCGTATACGTCGCTGAAGTCGTCGTTTACGCTGATCGGGCCGGCACCCGCGGGCAGTTGCGGAGATATGTTCATGACCTTGCGCCGCAGTTCGTCCCACAACTGCGGGATATCGTCGGCACGCACGGCGGGATCCAGTTCCACGGTTATCTTCGAATAGCCGTAATAGGACTCCGAAGTTATCTTGTGCACGCGCCGCATGGACTGCAGTTCGCGCGCCACAGGTTCCGATATAAGCTGCTCGACCTGCACGGGCGTGGCGCCCGGGTAGCTGCACGTCACAACGGCCGTTTTCAGTACGAATGTCGAGTCCTCCTTTTTACCCATCGACGCGAAGGCCCACATGCCCCCTACGATAAAGAGCACCAGCACAAACCACACCACACTGCGGTTGCGTATCGAATAATCGGCTATCGACATGGCATCACTGATTCAGTATTTTCACCTCTTCGCCGTCGCGCAAACGATAAACACCCGCTGTCACAACCTTCTCACCCGCCTTAAGGCCACTCTCCACCATAACCATATCGCGCCCGAAGAGGCCGCCCGTGACGACCTCCCGCCGCTCGACACGCCCGTCATCCGTAATGCACCATACGTACGTGCCGCCCTCGGCCGGAGCGTACACAGCCGTGAGCGGAACCCCAACGACACTCGCCGCATTCTCCGACGTACGCATCATGACGCTGCACGTCATGCCGGGCGATATGCCGAAACGCTCGGCATCCGCACTGTCGATCCTCAACGACACGGGAAAGCCCGAGGCGTCGGACGAAGTTTTGGCGTAGCTGTCAAGACGTGCCGCAAAACGTCTCCCGGGATAGCTGTCGAATGTGACGAAGAAACGTGTCGTAGTATCGGAAAGGAACGGCATGCCCCTCTCGGGCATGGTGAACTCGACAGTCGAGCTGACAGGATTCACCAGCCGCACCACCGTCTGCCCCGACTGCACGCGCTCGTAGGTGTCGACATACGTACGCTCGACCACGCCGTCGAACGGTGCGCGGAGCTTCGTATCGACAAGCAGGTCCTTCGAGTTCTCGTAAGCCGACTTGGCCTGCACGTAGGAGGTCTGCGCCGACTCGTACTCCTGCCGCGAGACCGCCTCGTGGTCAAGCAGCCGTCTCATGCGCGAGAGTTGCGACGAGGCTTTCTCGTAGAGCGAACGGTCGGCATCGACTTGAAGCTGCACGTCGCGAGGATCGAGCTGTGCAAGAAGCGCCCCGCGCGCAACATAGTCGCCTTTTGCCACATCGACACTCGACACCTGTCCCGCAATCTTGAACGCGAGATTCGTGGCGTCGTCAGCCGTAGCCATGCCTGCGAAATCCTTGTCGACATAACCGACGGCATGTACCGTAGCCACCTTAACGGGCCGTACGTAGCCATGTTCGGGCGCACCGCCGCCACAACTGCTGCCGCCGGCATATAACACGGACGTCAGGAACAGGGAAAATATCGGTTTGCACATAGTATAAAAAATTGACCTTCACGGATGTGAAGGTCAATTTTTATACCAAACCCCTGCCTGCTGTTCCCGTGCGGTCAGAAATCTATGCTCCCGCAGTTGTACTTCGCCTCTATGACGCCGCCGCGCAACACCACCAGACCGTTCTTGGCGCGCAGCATGGTCTTCATGACCGTAGCGTCGATATTGTAACAACGCACCTCTTCGCTGCCGTCGAAACGGTAATAGGTAACGCTGCGCAACGGTTGCGGCGTGATACACGCCACCGTGGCTCCCTCACCGCCGGCACGCTCCACGACGCGGCGCAGACGGCGGCGGCACCCCTCGCCTATGTCGTTGAAGTCGGTGACGCAGATAAGGTATACTGTACCCTCGCGCGTCAACAGGTCGTCCGTCACATTGCCCTCGGGATCCGACAGCGAGAACTCGCTCACGAGTGTCTGCACGGCCGGCGTCTCATTCTCAACGCGTGTCTCGACCCACTCCCATTTCGAATCATCGCGCCATTCGTCATCGTCGATCGAGAACTCACGAAGCTCATCCGTAGCACGGTTGCGGTAGACGAGGACATATTCTTCCTCCGACATGGTCTCGGCTCCCGTATCATGCTGCGCCGATATCATCTCGTAAATGTTGGCACCGACCTTATAGGGCAGGAAGTCTATCAGAGGCAGCGTAAAGTAACAATATGTACCCAGCCCCATGGCCAGCACGAGGAACAGCGTCGTAAGGCATATCTCTATGCGCTTGAATTCCAGCACGCGGTGACCGCGGTAACGGTACCACACCACGAACACCATCGGCAGTATCACCACATTCTTGGCAAATGTCTCCCACGGCGTCAACTTCAGCGCATCGCCGAAGCAACCGCAGTCCTCGACCGGTATCCACGTGGCACTGAGGAACGTAAGCACCGTGAAAAATATCATCGATACCAGCGCGAAGATCGACACCAGCCGCGTACGGACCTTGAACAGCAGCATGAGTCCCATCATCAACTCGGCACCGCACAGCCATATCGAGAACATCATGCTAACTCCGCTCAGCCTCTCCATGCCGTAAATCGAGAGATACTCGTTGACTTTCAACGCCGTACCCCAAGGATCCACCGCCTTCACGAATCCCGAAAAGACAAATATGAGACCCACGATGACGCGGCACACGTGCGAAGCTATCTTCAACTTGCGGCTCATCTCCCAATGCGGTCTACATATCGGTTCACGAGGCTCCGTATTCGGGCGAAGACCTCGTCGGGCGAGGCCATCGCCTCGCCTGCGGCACTGCAATCGACCACATGCAGGTCGTGGTCGTGGCGTACGGCATCGAGGTATACGTCGCGCACGGATTTCTGGAACTCGAGCGACGACTCGTGTATATCCCTGCCGCCACGCAGATACTCACGGTCGGCACCCTCACGCGCCTCGGCCAGCTTGCGCTCGGTGAAGGCGAACGGCACGTCGAGGAAGATCGAGATATCGGGCTGCGGGATCTTGAAATATTCGTACTCGAGATCGAGGATCCAGCGACGCAACTCTTCGCGCCGTGCCGCATCGGGCACCTTGGCGCATTGGTATCCTATATTGGAATAGACATACCGGTCGGCGATAACGACCTTGCCCGTATCGAGCCAACGGCGTATCAGGGCCGCGGCATCGCGGCGGTCGCCGGCATAGAGCATGGCCACTATATAGGGGTCGACCTCGTTGATACCGCCCAACTCGCCACGCAGGAACCGCGCGATCAGCTCACCGAAAAACGGCGCCTCGAAACGCGGGAAATGTATATACTCGCTCGCCATGCCCCTCTCCTCGAACATCGCGCGCAACTTACCGATCTGTGTGGACTTGCCTGAACCGTCCACCCCTTCAAGCACTATGAACATGAATTCCTTTTTTTCGTTTGGTTCCACAATTCTCCCGCACGGCCGGACATACCCGTACCGCACCATTCGAGATCCAATCCCAATATCCCTCGGGCTCCCGCCCCACAACGCCGTTCTCGTATCGGGCGCCGTAACAAACGGTCCGCCTATCGCAACATGCGCACCGCACGCCGCACGCCTGCCGCAAGCGCATCGATCTCCCCGCGCGTATTGTACATGGCCAGTGAGGCTCGGCACATGCCCGTCACTCCGTAGTGGTCCATCACCGGCTCGGCGCAATGGTGTCCCGTGCGCACGGCTATGCCCAACTTGTCGAGGATCATACCCATATCGTAATGGTGCACACCCTCGACGTTGAACGATATGATGGGAGACTTGTCCCTCGTTGTCCCGTATATACGCAATCCTTCGATCTCGCCAAGAGCCTCGGCTGCATAGTCGGCCAGCGTCCTCTCGTGTGCCTCGATCTCGGCGGCATCGAGCGACTGCACATACCGCACGGCCTCGCCCAAGCCCACGGCCCCGACGAAATTGGCAGTACCCGCCTCGAACTTGAGCGGCAGCGGCGCATATGTCGTTCCCGCAAACGATACGCGGTCGACCATATCCCCGCCGCATAGGAACGGAGGCATCGCCTCCAGCAGCTCGCGGCGGCCGTACAGCACACCTATACCCGTAGGCCCGTAGAGTTTATGTCCCGAAAAGGCATAGAAGTCGCATCCCAATGCACCGACGTCGACACCGCCGTGAACGATACCCTGGCACCCGTCGACCGTAACCAGCGCCCCCGCAGCGTGAGCCCGTTCGATCACGGGCCGCAGGTCGGGACGCGTGCCCAGCGTATTGGATGCCTGCGTCACCGCCACCATGCGCGTACGCGAGTCGATAATGCAGTCCAGCCGTTCGGTCATCAACCGCCCTTCGTCATCGAAGGGAAGCATGCGCAGCGTGGCCCCTTTGCGCTGGGCGATAAGTTGCCACGGCACCAGGTTCGAGTGGTGCTCCATCTCGCTCACCACGATATTGTCACCTTCGTGCAGGAACCGCTCGCCCCAAGCGTAAGCCACCGTATTGAGCGCCGCCGTCGCCCCCGCCGTGAATACCACCTCCTCGCGTGCCGATGCCCCGATAAAAACACGCACCGTCTCGCGTGCCTGTTCGTAGCGTTCGGTAGCCTGCTCGGCCATGAAATGCACGCCGCGGTGGATGTTGGCATTGAGCGTACGGTACATCCCGTCGACACAACGCAGCACGCTCTCCGGCTTTTGAGCCGTGGCTCCGCTATCGAGGTATACCAGAGGCCGACCGTTCACCTCGCTTGCGAGAATGGGAAAATCCCTGCGTATCTTATCTACGTCGAACATGCTACAACTTCTCCAGTTTTGCCGTAAGTTCCTCGGCCAGCGCCTCCGCCAGAGGCCCCGCCTGCGACACTATGTCGCGCACGAAACCCTCGATCTGAAGCCGCCGCGCCTGCGCCTCCGTAAGGCCGCGCTGCCGCATGTACAGGATGGCGTCGTCGTCGAGCTGCCCCACTGTGGCACCGTGCGAACACTTCACGTCGTCGGCATATATCTCGAGCTGGGGCTTCGTCTCGATACGCGCCCCGCCGCCCAGCACTATGTTGCGGCTCGTCTGCCGCGCGTCGGTCTGCTGCGCATCCTGTGCCACATAGACCAGACCGTTGAACTCACATACGGCGTTACCGCCCGCAACGCCCTTCACAAGCGAGTTGCTCGTACATTTAGGCACATTGTGCGACACCCGAAGCCCGAAACGCACGCGCTCCGCACCCCCCGCGATGAACGCCCCGCGAAGGTTGTTTTCGGCACCTGCGCCGTCGAGCCCTACCGAATAGCCGGGCTCGGCCGAGCCCGTCACCACCGACGTTATGTCGCATAGGCTCGACGCCGCCTGCCTCACACGGCACGCGCCAACCGCACCGCCGCAGAAAAACTCCACCAGATGCAACGCCGCACCCTCGCCCACAGTGATCTCCAGCGACGACACACCCGCCGCTGTATGCACCGTCACGAGCGACAGCCTGCCTCCCGCCTCGACGCGGCGCACTTCATGCGAGGGGTTCACCATGATCTCGGCCTCGCCTGCCGCGCCGTGCGCTATGTATTCGAGCAATTTCATTCCCTGTAGTCGTTTATGAGCCAATCGTAACCCTCGCGTTCGAGTTTCTGCGCCAGAGTCTTGTCGCCCGAATATATTATGCGGCCCTTGTAGAGCACATGCACCACATCGGGCACGATGTAATCCAGAAGGCGCTGGTAGTGCGTGATGACCACCGTGGCGTTATCATCCGTATGCAGTTTCGTCACGCCCGTGGCGACGATACGCAGGGCGTCGATGTCCAACCCCGAGTCGGTCTCGTCCAGCACCGCCAGCTTGGGATCAAGCATAGCCATCTGGAATATCTCGTTCTTCTTCTTCTCGCCGCCCGAGAACCCCTCGTTCACGGCACGGTTCGTCAACTTAGAGTCGAGCTCCACCACGGCGCTCTTCTCACGCATCAGGCGCAGGAACTCCCCTGCCTTGAGGGGTTCCTCGCCACGGTACCTGCGTTGCTCGTTCACGGCCATCTTCATGAAGTTGGCCATCGTCACACCCGGAATCTCGACCGGATACTGGAACCCGAGGAAAAGGCCCATGCAGGCACGCTCCTCGACGGGCAGGCCCAACAGGTCACGCCCCAGGAACTCGACCGACCCCTCTGTAACGGTATATTTCGGGTTTCCGGCCAGCACCGACGCCAACGTACTCTTGCCCGACCCGTTGGGGCCCATTATGGCATGCACCTCGCCGGCACGCACCTCGAGGTCTATGCCCCGAAGTATCTCCTTGCCTTCGACCGAAGCGTGCAGATTCTTAACACTCAACATATCTTTAGCCAATTTTTTACATTTCACAATTTACGGACGGCCTTTACCCGACAACGGCAGCATGCATACGCAATCGCCCCCAATCCCGACATTCCGCGCACCGGACTACCCTACCGACCCTTCGAGACTGATGGCCAACAGTTTCTGCGCCTCGACGGCGAATTCCATAGGCAGCTTGGCCAGCACCTCCTTGGCGTAGCCGTTCACTATAAGGCCCACGGCATCCTCCGTCGAGAGGCCGCGCTGGTTGCAGTAGAAGAGCTGCTCCTCCGAGATCTTCGACGTCGTTGCCTCATGCTCGACTACCGCCGACGCATTGCGCGAGTCTATTACGGGGAAGGTGTGGGCCCCGCAGCGGTCGCCTATGAGCAGAGAGTCGCACTGCGAGTAGTTGCGTGCATTGTCCGCGCCCTTGGCCACACGCACCATTCCGCGGTATGAGTTCTGGCTCACACCCGCCGAAATGCCCTTCGATACTATGCGGCTGCGCGTGTTACGCCCGACATGTATCATCTTGGTGCCCGTATCGGCCTGCTGGAAGTTATTGGTCATGGCCACCGAGTAGAACTCGCCCACGGAGTTGTCGCCCTGAAGCACGCAGCTCGGGTACTTCCACGTTATGGCCGAACCGGTCTCGACCTGCGTCCACGACAGACGGGCATTCTCGCGGCAAAGGCCGCGCTTGGTGACGAAGTTGTATATTCCGCCCCGCCCATCCTTGTCGCCCGGATACCAGTTCTGCACCGTAGAGTACTTCACCTCGGCATCGCGCTCGACAACGATCTCCACCACGGCGGCATGGAGCTGGTTTTCGTCGCGCCGCGGGGCGGTGCAACCCTCCAGATAGCTCACGTAGGCGCCTTCGTCGGCAACCAGCAGCGTGCGCTCGAACTGTCCAGTACCCTCGGCATTGATACGGAAATACGTCGACAGCTCCATCGGGCAGCGCACCCCCTTCGGGACATAGCAGAACGATCCGTCCGAAAAGACGGCGGCGTTCAGCGCCGCATAGAAATTGTCGGTATAGGGCACCACCGATCCCAGATAGCGCTGCACCAGATCGGGATACTCGCGTACGGCCTCCGAGATCGAACAGAATATTATACCCTTCTCGGCAAGCGTCTCGCGGAAGGTGGTCTTCACCGAGACCGAGTCCATTACGGCATCCACCGCAACACCCGCAAGGGCCATCTGTTCCTCGAGCGGAATACCCAGACGGTCAAACGTACGCTTCAGTTCGGGATCAACCTCGTCCATCGAGCCGAGCTTCTTGCGGGGCTTCGGCGCCGCGTAATATATTATATCCTGAAAATCGATGTCGGGGATCGTCAGATGCGCCCATGTCGGGGCCTTCATCGTCAGCCAATGGCGATAAGCCTTCAAGCGACGTTCGAGCATCCACTCGGGTTCGCCCTTCTTCTCCGATATGAGGCGAATGACATCCTCGTCGAGTCCGCGGCCAATGGTCTCGGTGTCTATATCCGACGTGAAGCCGTATTTGTATTCGCCGCGTTCTATGTCCTCGATCAGTACTCTATCCTTGTCAGCCATAAAAACCACTAATGATCGGCAAAAATACAAAAAAAATGCAAATCGCGTATCGGTGTCCCGCACCGTGACATCATATCTTCAGGAATACCTGCTTGCGGTAGAGGAAGTAGAGGAAAAGCCAGCATACGGCCACATATCCCGCTGAAGCGATCACCGAGGCGATACCCTCGGGGCAAAGCCCGATCACGCCGCCGAGGAAGAAGTCAGATATTCCGCCGAAATCCACAATGCGCTGCGCCATATATATCGTTATCGAGTTCATGCCCACCACGCGGAAGAAGAGCGTCCAGCCCTTGTGGCCGCGCACGTCGATCACGTAGTAGAACAGAGCCATCATGGCCAGCGAGTAGGCACCCACGGCGCAGACGAAAGTGCTCGACCACAGCATCTTGTTCACCGGCACAAAGCCTTTGCCCGCGATTGCGGCAACGGCCAGCACCGCGGCGCCGGCGACCATCCACAGGGTCTTGCGGCCGCCCGACATACGGGTTTCGGGCAGGCGTATCAGCTCGCCCGTGAACATGCCGAGCAGTGCCGTCACCACGGCGGGCAGCGCCGAGAGCAGCCCCTCGGGGTCGAAACGCCCGCCGTCATAGAGCAGGCGCCCGGGCAGCAGGCAGCGGTCGACATAACCCACGAGACACCCCTCGCGGCTCAACGGGTCCGCTCCGGGCACGTCCGGCGCACCCACATATTTCGACAGCAGGGCGTAACCTACGAGTATCACCACCGATATGACGGCGCGCGTACGCACACCGAAATTGACATACAGCAGCGCCGCAACCATCCACGCGATACCGATGCGTCCCAGCACGCTCGCACAGCGCAAGCCCGAGAAATCGAGCGAGAACAACCCGTTGTATATCAGCCCGAACAACACGAGCAGCACGCCGCGGCGCACGATCTTCACGTATATCTGCCCCCGCGTGCGGCCCGACTCGCGCTGTTTGGCCAGCGAGAAGGGAAACGACACCCCCGCAAGGAACAGGAACAGTGGGAAGATCGTATCGTGGTGGCGCAGGCCGTCCCACGCCACATGGCTCATCGAGCGGGCTATGGCATCCGTAACGCCGCATGGCCACAAGGCACACAGGGACACCACCAGCGAGGCGAAGCCCATGATGAAAAGCATGTCGAATCCGCGCAGTGCGTCAAGCGACATCAGACGTTCGTTTTTCATGGCATTCGGAATATAGACATTAAAAAATAAAATCGGCATCCGGCCGCATACCCGCCGCCATCAGCGGCACCGGCCGCACGACAGCCCCACTCGCCGCAGGTTACCGGTCACGGCTACAAATATAACCTTTTTAATCAAACGGCACAACCGCCTTACGGTGTTCACGCCATATTTTAGCAACGCCGTACGGCTCTGCCGCGAAGAACCCTCAAAGGAACCGCACGCCCGCACGCCTATCGCCGCCGTATTCCACAGACATCAGCGCGACGCCGCGGCTGCGGCGTCACGAAACCATTACGGTCCGAATTTCCCGCCGCACAAAATTTTACGGCATGATTATTTTGCACTGTAGTTTTTTTTACATACATTTGCACCACTCTTTCAGAGAATATCGGTTTGGAAGGATGGGTGAGTGGCTGAAACCACCAGTTTGCTAAACTGACGTACTCGAATTTGGGTACCGGGGGTTCGAATCCCCCTCCTTCCGCTTCGACAGGAGTTGTTCCCGAAAGACAGCGCCCGTCATGGAGGCGAAAGGACAATGTCTCCGAAAAAAAAATGGTTTGACAAAGCCATGAGGTTAATTAAGGGTATTCAGAGATGCCGCGGGCTTGAAAGTTCCGCGGCATCTCTTTATCTGCATACCAGCCATTCCGGCATGCACTACCCGTATCCATGCCTCGGCGCGGGCAATACATCCCCCCTTCCTCTACATACCCAATTGCACTTCCGTCCGGTTATATATCACGCCATCTGCGCCCAGACACGGTCCCATAAAGAGGCGTTTACCCCTCCATCATATCAATGTCCTAAAACGACTGCGAAAAAGAAAGGCATAAAAAATCGCCGAAACATTTGGATGTTGAGATTTTTTGTTTACCTTTGCACTCGCAATGGGACAAAAAGATCGTTCCGATGTCTCATGACATTGCATGCGGTCGGAAAACATGCCCGATGACGATGGTGCCATAGCTCAGTTGGTAGAGCAAAGGACTGAAAATCCTTGTGTCGCTGGTTCGATTCCCGCTGGTACCACTTCAAAGACAGCCGCTTGCAGCAATGCAGACGGCTGTCTCGTTTTTGGCGGGCACACAATTTCGACACAAATTAGGGCAATTCTCCCTTTCCCTGCACCTCATTTCGCATCATTTTTTTCAGTAAAGCGTATCTATTGTTTCCTCCTCGATCCATCAGCCTTAGATCTTTACTACACGGATGGCATTCATGCAGCCAAGTAAAGCCCCGCTTTAACACTATGAACGTAACGACTTACTTCAAGAATCATGTGCCTAATGCTTTGGGGAGGGGGGGGGCAAGATTTGACCGTATGGGAACTTAACGTTTCGCAAGAGTATGTATTACGAGTATCGGATTTCCGGACTCTCTTTTGGCATCGTCCCAATCATCTATTTCATGCAACTCGACACCATCGTATATTGTAGCCGCCAGATCGGGATCATAGTTATGTGAATAGATCCATCCGACAAGTTTGTTCCCGGTCATGGCGAGGGCACTGGACAAACCTGCAATATTGAGGGCGAAATTGTGATACTCTCCGTTGTACTCCATGCTTACATTGTATACGATACGGTTGTATATGAAAGATAGATTGTCACCGTCACGCGTTACGCAAAGCACCTTTGGCCGCACATACTCCATGCTCTTACCGTGATATAAAGTTAGCCTATCGGAATGAAAAAAGCAAAAAAGCCACCGACATAATATCCGCAAAATACAAATATTATGTCGGTTTGTTACAGAACTTTGCCCGCGATGCACCTTTCCGTTAATGTTCGAGGTCAAAACAGCCTAAATACTCCTCTTATTCCTCATCGCGCGGCTATGCGGCTATCGTCATGCAGACGTACCGTATAGCAAATCGGGGCAAGCGAATACATCGCACTCAACAGACGCCAATCAGGCAGGGCAAGATATATCGCTCAATGTTGCGATAAAGGTTATTGCTTCCGAAATCCTCCTTGTTCCGCTATATAGTATACGCAACGCACATATAAAACGCACATATAATTGGATCCGAAAACAAGGTTCTCGATTTGCTTCTGCTCCCGCCTTTGCGTATATTTGCACGTCTACGATAGGCGTACCCCGCCCAGCCGATTAGACAAATAACATAAAACCATCGCATACATGAAGAGACTTTTGCTTTTGTTCCTCCTTCTGCCGTTGTGGTACGCTGCATCGGCGCAAGAGTGGCTCCCTATCAAGGCTCGGATCGAGACAGACCCGAAATTTAACTCTTGCCCTTCGTTATGCCTCATTGACCGCACGAATGTCGAGATCGCCGAAACAGGATCGGGCGCATTCGACATATACCGCGCCGTACTCATAGGCAATGCGCAGGGTGCGCTCGAAAACCGTGTCCTGAAATACGACTACGATCCGCTCACGGCCGCCGCCCGCTTCACAAGCGTCAGGGTGTACCGCGCCGACGGCACCGTCGACGAGATTCCCGTCGAAGGCACACTGGATTACGCCGCTCCCGCACGCGCCATATATTGGGGCGCCCGCCAGATCATGATCGAGATCGGTGCGCTCGGAGCCGGCGACGTAGTGGAATACTCGATCGAGAAACACGGCTTCACATACGCGCTGCTCGACGGCACCGCGTCGGCCGACGACGAACGCTTCATCCCGCCCATGCGCGGACACTTTTACGACATCGTCCCCTTCTGGGTATCGACGCCTACGATGCTCAAGAACTACACGGTATCCGTCCCGCAGGGCAAGCACGTACAATATGAGTTCTATCAGGGCTCGTGCTCACCCTCGGTGCGCTATGCCGACGGGCGGCAGATACTGTCGTTCACGGTCTCGAACATATGGCCCTTCCATTCGGAAGCCAATATGGTCGACCTCTACGACGTGGCGCCGAAACTGATGCTCTCGTCGACCGACTCGTGGCGCGACAAGTCGCTATGGTTCCACGGCGTGAACGAGGACTACGGCAGTTTCGACCCCACGCCCGAGGCGCAGGCCAAGGTCGACGAACTGCTGCGCGGCATCGACGACCCGATGCGCAAGATCGCCGTACTTACCCACTGGGTGGCCGACAATATGCGTTATTCGGGCATCTCGATGGGCAAAGGCGAAGGTTACACGCTGCACAACACCCGCACCAACTTCACCGACCGCTGCGGCGTCTGCAAGGACAAGGCGGCGCTGCTGATCTCGATGCTGCGCATGGCTGGCTTCGAGGCCTACCCTGCCATGACAATGGCCGGATCGCGCATCGAGGCGATACCTGCCGACCACTTCAACCACTGTGTCGCCGTAGTGAAACTCGACGACGGCACATATATGCCACTCGACCCGACATGGGTACCATTCAGCCGCGAACTGTGGAGCAGTGCCGAGCAGCAGCAGAACTACCTGCCCGGCATACCCGAAGGGTCGGATCTCTGCCTTACGCCCCTCTCGGCCCCGGAGAACCACTATTTCCGCATAAAGGCCACGTCGCGGCTCGACGCCCGCGGCAAACTCACGGGCAGTTTCGTTGTCGAGGCCGAGGGTCTGTCGGACGCCTCGGTACGCCGCCCCTTCACAACAGGCATGCGCGCCCGCGTACGCGCCGCCATCGAGCGCGAATTGCTGAACATATCGCCGCAGGCCCGTCTCCTGTCGTACGATGCGGGCAAGAACCCCGCCGACTACCAGCAGGGGCCGTTCTCGATGGCCGTCCGCTTCGAGATACCCGACTATGCGGCCGTAGGCGACGGCGTCATGATATGCCGTCCTATCGTCAAGACAGGGCTCTATAACTCGATATATTCGTTCCTGCGCGTCAACGTGACGTCCGATATGCGCCTGTATGCCTTCAAAGACGCGACCTCGCGCCTTGTGGAGCTTGAGGAGAGCATCACCCTTCCCGAAGGCTATACGCTCGCCGGCGAGCCGTACAAGGCCGAAGCCGGCGGCGAGATCGTCAATTACGAGGGCAGCTATTCGCAGTCGGGTACAACGCTGCACATGCGACAGCGCATATCGCTCGGCAAGCGTGTCTACGACGCGGCCGACTGGAGGGAGTTCCGCGAGTCGGTGATGGGATTCAACGGGATAAACGATTTGGTTTTCGAAAAGAGATAGAGTAATATGAAACGATACATAGCAACCATATTGTGCCTTCTGGCCTTCACGGCGGCATACGCCGGCGACGAGGCCGTATACGAGAAACTCCACACCAGCTACACGCTTGCAGCCGACGGCTCGCAGCAGTACCGCCGCGTGATGGATTTGAAACTCCAGACCCACTCCTCGTTCAACAACCTCTTCGGCGAGACGTTCGTCGTCTACGACCCCGAATACCAGACTCTCACCATAAACGAGGCCTACACGACGCAGGCCGACGGCACCGTCGTACCCCTGCCCGACAATGCCGTCAACGAGTCGCTGCCCCACGCCGCAGCCGACGCTCCGGCATACAACCGCCTGCTCGAGGCGGTCATAACCCATACGGGACTGGAGATCGGCGCCACGATACACCTCGACTACACGCTTACCACTAAGGCGGGCCTCTACCCTGCTCTCGAGGTGTGCGAAACTCTCACCGAGCCTGCCGCCGCAGTCAAGGAGCGCCGTATAGAGATCACCGTGCCCGCGGGTACCGAACTGCGTTACGACCCCGCCATGAAACCCAGCCGCACGGGAGACACCTATACATGGCAGTTCCGCAACCTCGCCGCATACTACGATGAGGGTAAAATGCCGCAGAACGGCGAAGGGCGGCCCATACTCTGCGCTACGACATTCACCTCAACGGCCGACGCACTTAGCCGCATCGCCAGCACCGAACGCGACATAGTCCGCATACCGGGCCTTGCACGCGACTCGAAAGCCGAGACCGTCAAAGCATACTTGAACTATATAACGCAGAATCTCGGTTCTTGCGGCGTTACTCCCTATATGGCAGGTTATCGCAGCCGTACGGCAACGGAGGTGCTGTCATCGGCCTACGGCACCGATCTCGAGAAATGCAGGCTTGCGGCCCGCACCCTCGCGGCCGAAGGCATCGACGCCGAACTGGTGGCGGTATATCCAGCCTTCCACGCCGTGAAGATGCTGCGCGACATCAAGAATTTCGCGGTACGTGTTACAATTGACGGAAAAGACGAATACTACACTTCGATAGGCTCGGCCCTCTCGCGTGCACGCAGCGACCGCGACGAGGTATACTCGGTAACGAGCGGCGAAAAGATCGGCTTCGCTCCATGCCCAAACAGCTATAGAGCCGAAACCCGGATCACGGTAAAGGGAACCGAGGCCACTGTCACTGCCGATATAGAAACAGAAAGCAACGGCACAACCTCGAAGACGGATAAGGCACCTGCCGTCAGTGTCAGCGACTGTTCGGGGTACCGCTTGGTGAAACTGCCCGCGATAGGGCTTGCCGAGTCATGGGCGCCAAACATGGGGACTGAACGCCGGCAATATTTCGAGATACCGTACGTGTGCGATGACGAGGTGCATTTCACCGTCGAGACCGACGGCCGCATACTTACGCCGAGCCGCGAGCTGAAGATCTCGAACTCCGTGGGCGAAGTAACGCTCCGCGTGGAGGTCGAGGGCGGCAAGGCCACCGTCACGCGCAACGTAAAGATCAACAAGTCGATCATTCCGCCCGCCGAATGGAAGTCGGCACGCGCCATTCTTACGGCCCTTACCGACCGTGCATACAACGAACTGATAGTAAAATAACACGTCAGCAAGACAACGCAAACGGGCGCGGCTCACCGGTAAGCCGCGCCCTTCTTTCATATCCGCCGCAGAAAGATCATCCGCGGCGCGGCCACTCGCCGATCTCCATGTCGCGCATGTCGTCACCGTCGACGGTGAAGCGCACCGCCGTACGCACCTTGTGGAACCCGTACTCGCCCGCAGCGCCCGGGTTAATGTATAACAGCCGGTATACGGGATCGAACATAACCTTGAGTATGTGCGAATGTCCCGCCACGAAGATGTCGGGCTGCGCGCCCTGTATAAGTTGCAAGGCTGGAGGCGAATAGTGGCGCGGATAGCCTCCGATATGGGTTATCAGTACATGTTTCTTCTCGCACTCGAAGAACGCCGAACTGTGGTATACGCGGCGTGTCATGCCGCCGTCCACATTGCCGCAGACGCCGCGCAGGGGCTTGAAAGCGGCGATAGCATCGGCCGTCTCCAGCGAGCCGAAGTCGCCCGCATGCCATATCTCGTCGACCTCCTCGAGAAACCGTTTCAACACGTCGTCGAAAGTGCCGTGCGTGTCTGATATTACTCCTATACGTTTCATTTGTCTGTGGGTTCCGTCTGTCAGGCTGTCTTTTTCCCGATGCGGCTACTCGGCGTAGTTGGCGCGCACGTAATCCATAACCTTGAATTTCGTCCTGCAGGGCGGAAAATCGCCGCTGCGCACCTCCGTCACTGCCTGCATCGGACGGCGGTCGCGCACCATCTCCTCAAGGAAGGCGATAATATCGTAACGGTTGTCGCGCATCGGCGTCACGGCCATCGAGTGGTTCTGATACTCCATCGTATAGAACCGATATGGCCACCCCTCCTTGTCGAGTTGCCTGACGATGTATTTCGAGCCGTAGAACCCCACACCGAAGACCGACGCCTTCTCGAAAGGCACCTGATTATCGGCACTGCCGTGGAACATCATCACCGGCGCGGGCCTGCTGTTCCACTCCGGCGCCCCTTTCACCGAGAAGACCGCTCCGGCAAACGATACCACTCCCGCATAATCGAAATCCTCGGGCATTACAGCCGCCGTCGCGCTGCGGTTGCAGAGCGCGTTCTCGGCCTGCAGGACGGTGATGGCACCGGCCGACGATCCGCACGTAACGATCATGTGCGGGTCTATGTCCCACTCGTCGGCCTTGTCAAGCACGAAAAGCGTGGCGCTGAAGAGATCCTCGACGGCCATCGTCACGGCGTTGTTGAACATTCCTACCATCTCGCGTACCGACAGATCAGTCGCACCGCTCACATCCTTGAGCCCCAGACGGTAGTCTATCGAGACCACGTCGTAACCGTGGTCGTTCATAAACTCGAAATACGGTATATACTCCTTGTTGTCGCGCGTACCTCCGGCAAAACCGCCGCCGAAGACAAATACCATGCAGGGGCGCTGTCCCTCGACATCGGCAGCATAATGGTCGAGATAGAGCGAGTCGGCATCCTTGACCGCATACAGCATAGTCTGCTTCCCGCCCGCGGCCGCCGCGGCATGTAAAGCCGCCAAGAGCGGCAGGATCGATAAAAATATTCTTTTCATAATACCTGATATGGTTTTTCTTCGGATAAACAAAGTATGTACCGCCACCCGTATCCGCAATATCTACTTCGAGTATTTGTCCCCCCACAGCGTGTGTATGCGGTCGGCGATCTTCGCCTCCGCAGGGTTCTGCGTGTTGGGCTTATAGAACCGCTTTCCGGAGATCGACTCGGGCAGGAACTCCTGTTCGACAAAACCGCCGGCAAAATCGTGCGCATACTTGTATCCCTTGCCATAGCCCGCCTCATCCATCAACTTGGTAGGGGCATTGCGCAGATGCAGCGGTACGGGACGGTTGGTCGTATCGTGCGAGACAAACCCCAAAGCCTCGTTTATGGCCATATACGCCGAATTGCTCTTGGGGCTGGCAGCGAGGTATATGGTCGTCTCGGCAAGAGTTATGCGCGCTTCCGGCATGCCGATCTTGTGCACAGTATCGAAACAGGCATTGGCCAAAAGCAGTGCGTTGGGATTGGCCAGCCCTATGTCCTCCGACGCCAGAATCACCAGACGCCGTGCAATGAAGCGCGGCTCCTCGCCTCCGGCCAACATGCGTGCCAGATAGTATATCGCCGCATTGGGGTCGCTGCCGCGCACCGACTTGATAAAGGCCGAGATTACGTCGTAATGCTGCTCGCCGTTCTTGTCGTATAGGGCTATGTTCTGCTGCAGGCACGAGGTCACGTAGGCATCCGTTATCTCGATGTCACCCGCCGTGGCTCCGGCAACGATGTCGAGTATGTTGAGCAGCTTGCGCGCGTCGCCCCCCGCAAAGCGGAACAGCGCCCCTGTCTCCGTCACCTTGACGTTGCGGCGGCGCAGCTCCTCGTCCACCGTAATGGCGCGCTGCAGCAGCGTGGAGAGCTCGTCGTCGTTCATCGGCTTGAGAATGTATACCTGACAGCGGCTCAACAGCGGAGAGATAACCTCGAACGACGGATTCTCCGTCGTGGCACCTATCAGCGTAACGATACCCTGTTCGACAGCCCCCAGAAGCGAGTCCTGCTGGCTCTTGTTGAAGCGGTGGATCTCGTCGATGAAGAGGAACGCCGCCTTCTGGTTGAAGAGACTCTGCTTACGCGCCGACTCTATCACCTCGCGCACCTCCTTCACTCCCGACGTCACAGCCGAGAGCGTATAGAAGGGACGTTTCAGGTGGTTGGCCACAAGTTTTGCGAGCGTGGTCTTACCCACCCCGGGCGGGCCCCACAGGATGAACGACGGGACATTGCCCGTCTCGAGGAATTTGCGGAAGACACCGTCGGGACCGACCAGATGCGTCTGCCCGATATACTCCTCTATGGTCTGCGGACGAAGCCGCTCGGCCAAAGGTATGCTGCTCATAGACAACTGCTTTTCACACCCGCCGCCGCACGATTCCGGCCGCGCCGGCCGCGGGCGGTCGAAGGCAAAGATACGGATTATTTCCCACGCGTCAAAATCGCACCCGCACGGCATTTTGTTCCCTGCAGCCGCTACAGGCTTGCGGAAATCCGCGATTTTTTTCGTACATTTGTAAAAATGCCATATCCATGAAAAGAACCGCTGTCCTACCCGCCCTCATCCTCCTGCTCACGGCAGGCGGCTGCACCCGAACTCTCGAATACGACATCTGCGTCTACGGAGGCACCTCGTCGGGCGTCATCGCCGCCTACTCGGCCGCCATGCAGGGCAAGACGGTCGTCGTCGTCGAACCCGGGCACCGCGCCGGAGGCCTCTCGTCGGGAGGCCTCGGACAAACCGACATCGGCAACAAACAGGCCGTCGAAGGCCTCTCTCTCGACTTCTACCGCCGTGTGGGGCAACACTACGGCGAACTCGAGAAGTGGATATTCGAACCGAAGGTCGCCCTCGACATCTTCAACGGTTACATCGAGCGCGGCGGCGTCGATATGCTCTACGGGCACCGCATCCTCAGCGCAGACAAACATGGCACCCGCATCGAATCGATACGCCTGCAGGATACCGGCAAACCTCTCGGCCGCACCGTCGTGCACGCCAAGCAGTATATCGACAGTTCGTACGAAGGCGACCTGATGGCCCGTGCCGGCGTATCGTATGTCGTCGGCCGTGAAGGCAACGATCTCTACGGCGAGACATGGAACGGCGTACACATGCGCCCCACACACCAATTCCCCGACGGTGTCGACCCCTACGTCATCAAGGGTGACAGCACGAGCGGACTTCTGTGGGGCATATCCGACGGCACACTCGCACCCGAAGGCAGCGGCGACGACAAGGTACAGGCATACAATTTCCGCATATGTCTCACCGACGAGGCCGGCAACAGCCTCCCAATAGAGCGTCCCGCCGACTACGACCCTGCACGCTACGAGCTGCTGCTGCGCCTCATCGAAGCCAGAGGCAGCGACGACCTCAACTCGTACATATCCATGAGCCACATGCCAAACCGCAAGACCGACATAAACAACAACGGGGGCTTCTCGACCGACATGATAGGCATGAACCACCACTATCCCGAAGCATCGTACCGCCAGCGCGAAAAGATATTCGACGAGCACTTGAGCTATACGCTCGGACTGCTGTACTTCCTCGGCCACGACGAGCGCGTCCCCGAGACCATGCGCCGCGAGATGCTGCGCTGGGGGCTCCCCAAGGACGAATATACCGACAACGGGCATTGGACGCCGCAGCTCTACATACGCGAGAGCCGTCGCATGGTGGGCGAATATGTCGCCACGCAGGCCGACTGCGAGAACCGTACTACGGTGGAAGACGGCGTGGGTATGGCGGCCTACACAATGGACTCGCACAACTGCCAGCGCATCGTCATACACAAGGATGGCAGGGCGATGGTCAAGAACGAA
The DNA here is from genome assembly GCA_944320685.1 of uncultured Alistipes sp. Lineage (GTDB taxonomy): Bacteria > Bacteroidota > Bacteroidia > Bacteroidales > Rikenellaceae > Alistipes. The sequence continues at coordinate 66,836 of CALUIK010000003.1, read as the reverse complement.
GGCGACGTACAGATCGGCATAGGCTCGCCCTATCCGGTATCCTACCGTTCGATCACGCCCAAGCGTGAGGAGTGTACCAACCTGCTGGTACCCGTATGCCTTTCGGCCAGCCACATAGCATACGGTTCGATACGCATGGAACCCGTATTCATGGTACTCGGGCAGAGCGCAGCCAAGGCGGCATGCCTCGCCATCGACAACAACACCGACGTACAGAAGATCGACGTGGCCCAAATACAACGCATGTACGACGAGGACCCGCTTTTGGACGGTACCGCGCCCGACATCTTGGTCGACGACACGGCCGTGGAGCCCGCAGGCAACTCGCAATGGCGCCGCGTTAACACATACGGCGGCTACGGCCCCTCGCTCTACATGCTCGAACCCACGGTCCGCACCGAAGCGCTGCGCTACCCATTCAGCGTCAAACGCGACGGCAGATACACCATCTACACCTATTACAGCAAACGCGGCGGCATGTCGAAACTATCGCAGCTTACCGTTTTCGACGGCGCCGAACACAAGCGCATTACGATCGACTACGACGCCGTCACCATACACGGCCAGACCTCGGGCGAATGGGTCAGTCTCGGCGAGTACGACCTGCGTGCCGGCACCTCCGGCTATGTCGAGTTCGATAACGGCGGCGAGGTTACGGGGACGCTGTATGCCGACGCCGTGCTTGTCGTCCCGAAAAGGCAATGACCGGCACACCGCTCCCGATCAGGCATAAAAGATAAAAATGGTAACTATATCCGTAATCGGGGTACGCCGCGGAGACCACTGCAAAGTAACTTTGCTGTGTTAAAAAACACATAACATGGCTAAAAAAATCATTATCATCTCATCATCGCCCCGCCGCGGGGGCAACTCCGACACGTTGTGCGACCAATTCATGCACGGAGCGACGGATGCGGGACACTCGGTGCGGAAGATCTTCCTGCGCGACATGCAAGTGAACTACTGCCTCGGCTGCGGCATATGTACCACCGGCAAGTCCTGCCCGCAGAAGGATGACGCAGCCGACATAATCGCCGCAATGCTCGATGCCGACGTCATAGTGCTGGGGACGCCCGTATATTTCTACTCGATGAGCGCCCAGCTCAAGACCCTCATCGACCGCTGCTGCGCACGTTACACGGAATTATCGAACAAAGAGTTCTATCTGATAATGACAGCAGCCGAACGTGATATCGAGGCGATGCAGCCCACGGTGGCCGTGCTCCGCGGATTCCTCGACTGCCTCGACAAGCCCGTCGAGCGAGGCATAATATACGGACTCGGCGTATGGCAGGCAGGAGAGGTGAAATCAATGCCTGCAATGCGCGAGGCATACGAGGCCGGAGCAGCCGTATAAACAGCCTGCGCCGCCCTGCCGCCCCGCAACGGATTAGGGTGGCCCGACACGCCGAATGCCCATATAGGACATTCGGCGTTGTCTCTTCGACATATTCCCGCACCGACCGTCGCCGACGAAAGGCATTCACACACAACCTTACTGACAGTCAGCATAATATATAACCGCCCTTCCATTTAACATAATATAGAATTATGTTTTTACGTTATATTGCCGAAAAACGACAAAACGGACACTTATGGATACTAAGATTTCGAAAACCTTGGAAGCCGTATTCGCCCGCGTCACGTTCGATACGACAAAGGCCGACATACGGCAATCATATAAGGACCGCCTCGCGATGGAGATACTGCGCGAGGACGGGTCGATGGGTTATCGCGCCATTGCGTCACGGCTCAAGGACTGGGAGATGTTCCAACTGCCGTTGCGGATCGAGAATCTCGTAAAGAGCCAGCCTCAGGACGAGACCTCGCTGCCCGAAACCTTCTACAAGGAGTACCGGCAACACCTGCTGTCAACGTGCGGAGCCATGCGCAGCATATCCACGGCACACGCTCTGTTCGACATCATGCGCGACACGACCACAGCCACCTCGCAGGTACTGGCCCTATACGGCATAAACGCACAGACAATGGCCTCTACAATCGACGAGCTGACCGCTCCGCTCGACGAACCATCGGCCATACGCCTGCGCGTGGTAGACCTCAACGATGACGAGGGCAAGCCCGCCGCAGGCACTATGCTCGACAAATTCGGCACCGACCTCACGCAGCAGGCGCGCGACGGCCGCATAGACCCGGTAGTGGGACGCGAGACGGAGATAGAGCGCGTCATACAGATACTCTCGCGCCGCAAGAAGAACAACCCCATCCTCATAGGCGAGGCGGGCGTAGGCAAAAGCGCCATCGTCGAGGGGCTTGCCCTGCGAATAGCCTCGGGCGAAGTGCCGTGCACCATACGCAACAAAACGATATATTCGCTCGACGTGGCGTCGCTCATCGCGGGGACCAAGTTCCGCGGCGAATTCGAGGAGCGCATGCAGCAGTTGCTCGACGAACTGCGCCGGCGTAACGACACCATCATCTTCATCGACGAAATACACACGATCGTCGGTGCCGGCGCCACACAGGGCAGCCTTGACACGGCCAACATACTCAAGCCGGCACTCGCACGCGGAGAGTTGCAGACCATCGGAGCCACCACCCTCGACGAGTTCCGCGAAAACATCGAGAGCGACGCGGCACTCGAACGCCGTTTTCAGAAGGTGATCATAGAACCCACGTCGGCGGCACAGACGCTCGATATTCTCCACAACATAGCGCCATACTACGAACGCTACCACAACGTACGTTATTCGGAGGAGGCGCTGCACGCATGCGTCGCCCTGACCGAACGGTATATCACCGACCGCCACTTCCCCGACAAGGCGATCGACGCCATGGACGAGGCCGGCGCCCGCAGACACGTACTCACGGCGCATGAACCCGAAGCCATCCGCGAGACCGAACGGCAGATGAACGCCGCATCCCGCGAACGGCGCGAGGCTGTATCTGCCCTGATCTATGAGAAGGCGGCCACGGCACGCCTGCGCGAACTGGCGCTCAAGTCACGCCTCAACGAACAGCGCGCGGCGTGGCACCGCGACATGCAGAGCAATCCTGCCGTCATAGAGGCTGCAGATGTCGAGCGCGTGATAACCGACATGACGGGTATCCCCGCCGACCGCATCTCAAGCAGCGAGGCCGAACGCCTGCGTTCGCTGGCCGGCTACCTGCAGGGGCGCGTCATCGGGCAGTCGGAGGCAGTCGAGCGTGTCTCGCGGTCGCTGCGCCGCTCGCGCGCGGGGTTGAAGGATGCCGGCCGCCCGATAGGGGTATTCCTTTTCGTGGGGCCCACGGGTGTCGGGAAGACGCTGTTGGCCAAGGAACTGTCGCAATGGCTTTTCGACACGCGCCACGGGCTTATCCGCATCGACATGTCGGAGTACGGCGAGAAACACAACGTGGCTCGCCTCATAGGCTCGCCTCCCGGGTATGTCGGGTACGGCGAGGGCGGACAGCTCACCGAGGCCGTACGGCGCCAGCCCTACGCCGTCGTACTCTTCGACGAGATCGAGAAGGCGCATCCCGACGTATTCAACACGATGCTGCAGATATTCGACGAGGGGCGCCTCACCGACGGCGCGGGACGCACCGTCGACTTCCGCAACACGGTGATAATAATGACATCGAACGTCGGCTCGCGCGCCGCGGCCGAGAAGAGCTCGCAGGTGGGATACAACACCCTGTCGAAGGATGCCAACATCACTGCCGCACCCGAAACGGAATACCGCAAGGCGCTGGAACGGACATTCGCGCCCGAGTTCCTCAACCGTATCGACGACATAATATATTTCCGCACGCTCACGATCGACGACGTGGAACGCATCGTAGATCTGGAACTCGACGGCATGCTCTCCCGCACACGGCAACTGGGGTACGAAGTGACCATCACGCCCAAGGCACGGCACCGCCTCGCACAGTTGGGATATGAATCACGGTACGGCGCGCGCGCCCTGCGGCGCACGCTGCTCGACGAGGTGGAGGACCCGATCTCGACACTCATCATCGACGGCAAACTGCGCAACGGCGGCAGTGTCACCGTAGACAGTGACGGCAACGACCGAATAACGCTGCGCGTGGCATGACGCGGCGCAAAGATCCAACCCGCTTTACGAAATGAATGAAACGGCGTCCGGCTTCCCGCATGGGAAGCCGGACGCTTTTCTGCCATGAAGGAGCTCCCCTACTTGGTCTCCCCCCCCCATGCGATTCCTCGGCATGGAACCGACGTATCATTTCCGCTCCGTTACGGGCCCCGCGTATTTCATTGCGGCCCGCTCGTTCACCACGAAACGGTAGGTCGAACCGTTGCCCTTGATCTTGTACACGCCATCGGTGTAGATCGTGGCGGTAGTATTGAGAGGTATCGTAACCTCAAGGATGATATGGTTGCGGCTGCGGTGCCAAGCCGAACGCACCACGCCGCGCACCGAATGGTACGAAGCCTCGGCCCACTCCATCTCGGCGGGGAAGTGCGGGCGGATGACGATATTCTCGAAGCCGGGCTTCGACTCATCGTAGTTTATGCCGGCGATGTCGCTCTGCATCCATGCCGCTATGTCGCCGAAAAAGACATGGTTGGCCGACGAGTCGGAGAAGTTCTCGCGCAGGGCCCACGTCTCGAGGGGTGTGGTGAATCCCTCGACGATCCAATTGCCCCACGACGGGCGGCGTGTCTGTGTAGCCAGACGGTACGCCGTCTCGACATAGCCGTGCTTGACCAGCATACGCAGCGCATAGCGGCTGCCCAAAAGGCCGAAGTCACACGTATAACCGTCCTCGACGACCACATCGTTTAGACGTGCGGCAACCTTCGCCTCCAGCTTTTCGGGCACTATGCCCAGCGCCAGCGGCACGGCCTGCGCCGTAACACGGCCGATAGAATAGACACCCGTCTCGGGATCGAGGTATTTCGTGTTTATCAGTTCACGCAAGGCTGCTGCCTTAGCCTCGTATTTCGTACCGTCGCGCCCCGTAAGGGCTGCAAAACGCGCCATCAGCTTCTGGTCGTAATAGTAGAAACAGGTGGTGGTAAAGTCCGACGGAGTCTGCGTCTTGTAGAAACACCAGTCGCCAAGGCCGTAAGTGACGGTACCATCCCCGTTCTCGCGTGCGGCAAGGTACTCCAGATACCTTTCCGCCGTATGGTATATCTTCTCGATGGCACGCACGTCGCCGTAGTAATTATACAAGGCATTGGGAATAATGAACATGGCGGCATCCCACACGGGACCGATCCAGTCGTCGTAGCCCCACCCCGCGCTCGGTATGATACCCGAGATCGAGCCGTCCTCGCGCTGGTTGTCCACGATGTCGTCGATCCACTTCTCATAGACCGTGATAGCGTCGTAGTTCGTAAGGCCTATATCGATGCTCACGTGCGCGTCGGCCGTCCAGCCGTTCTTCTCGCGATGGGGGCAATCGGTCGGGATACCCTGCAGGTTGCACAGGTACGAGCGGCGCACGGCCTGCCACAGGCTGTTCAGAAGTTCGTTCGACGAGCGGAAATCGCCCACCGACTGCACGTCGGTATGCAGGAAATGTGCTGTCAGGCTGCTGCGGTCGAGCTCGACGGGACGGTCGGACCTCACCGTGACGTATTGGAAACCGTTATAGTGGAAACGGGGCGTGAAGCTCTCCAACCCGCCGTCCCCGCGCAGGTAGAATATGTCGCGCTGCAACGAATAATCACGTACAGGATGCGAATGGAAGTCGATGTTGTGCATCTCGACCGTACCGTCGTCACGCAGCAGTTCGCCATGCTCCATCGTAATGCGCGTACCGGCCTCGCCGCGCACGCGCAGCGTACATACGCCAGTCATGTTGCGGGCAAAACTGAAGACATACACCGTATCCGACAACCGCCGCACCGACACCGGCTCGCACGTTTCGCTTTCGCGTATCGGTGGCATCTGCTGCGCCACCAGAAGCGGCGACGGAGCCTCACACACCACGGCGGCGGGATAGGCGCTGTCGTCCATCGCCGGATCGTTCCACCCCTCCACCTCGCAGCGCGCGTCTATTATGTCGCCGGCATATATCACGTTGCCGCGCACGGGACCCGTAGCAGTGCGCCAAGTCGAGTTTGAGAGGACCTTCTGCGTGCGGCCGTCGGCATATTCCACCAGAAGTTCGCATATCATGCGCGGGCGGTTGCGCCAGCGCGCCGATTCGAACTGCCATACGGCCATACCCGAATATTCGTTGTAGAAACCGTTGCCCAGCGTAGCGGTGATGACATTGTCGCCGTCATGCAAAAGATCGGTCACATCATGCACCATATATAGGTTGCGCCTGTCGTAGTGCGTATATCCCGGGTTGAGCCAATCGTCCGACACGCGGCTGCCGTTTATCGCCGCATCGTAATATCCCGCCGCACTGATGTAGAGCGACGCCCGCGCAACCTCGCCGCTCAAGCGGAAACGCTTGCGGAACATCGGCGCAGGCTCATAATCCTTGTCGAAGGCATCGGTTATCCATTTTGCGCTCCACTCCGCACCGTGCAGTTTCGCCGTCGAGAACCACGCCACGGGCGAAACCATAGTCTCCACGCCCAACGCGTTGTAGCCGCGCACCTGCCAGCAGTAACGGCTCTCGGCTTCGAGGCTGTCGGTAGGCAACGCCACCAGCTGTCCGCACCGCACGCGGCCGCTCGTCACCACACACGTCTCGTCGTCCGCCAGCGAAGCTTCGTCCTTGGCGACACGCACTTCGACCTTGCGCTGACGGAACGAGGCGACGGGTTCGTCACTCTCATACCGCCACGTAAAACGTACGCTGTCGCCGTCAATCGCCAGCGGCTCATCCGCATACTCGCAACGCAACCCCACGATCTTCACGCGCTCGTCCCCGCCGCATGCCGTCATGGCCGCTGCCGCAGCCACGGCGGCAAGAATCACCGTACAGCGGCACAGGCGCACCGCGACGGAAGCGCCGACCCTCACTGCAATATTACTCTTCATATCAAACTACTTTCCGTTTATACAATCTCTCCGGCCATTGCCGCATTACTCCCGTGCCACGGCCGCGACCACCTCGCGCAACAGGCGCCAGAACTTGTCCACCGAGGCTATTTCCAGCCGTTCGTCGGGCGAATGCACGCCGCGCATGGTCGGACCAAACGACACCATCTCCAGATTGGGGTATTTCTCAAGGAAAAGGCCGCACTCCAGCCCCGCATGTATGGCCTTCACCTTCGGCTCGCAGCCAAACAACGAACGGTAACACTCAACCGTACGACGCAGCAGCACCGACCCGGGATCGGGCGCCCACCCCGGGTAGCCGTCCGAATGATTCACCTCGGCGCCCGCGAGCCGGAACACCGACGCTACCATGCGTTTGGCATACTCCTTAGCGCTGTCGACCGACGAACGCTGCGAAGTCGTTATTGTCACAATGCCGTCTCCCGTCTCCTTCACCGAAGCCAGATTCGTCGAGGTCTCCACCAGCCCCTTCACCGTCTGCGACATGGCCAAAACGCCGCACGCCACACCCATCAGGGCATCCGTCAGAGCCCGCTGCGACGCCTCATGGAATACAGTCCCGGGCTTCTCCGCAACAGCCAGCGACAAGCGCATGCGCGGCTCCGTCGCATGGAACTCGTCCTTGATCTCGGCGGCAAAGCGGTCGAACATGACCTTCAGATCATCCTGCCCTTCTTCAGGCACACCCACTACGGCATACGCCTCGCGCGGGATGGCATTGCGCAGGTTGCCGCCCTCGATGCATGCCAGACGCGCCCCGCACCCCTCCACAGCGGCCGCAACGAAACGCGCCGCAACCTTCACCGAGTTGGCGCGGCCCTTGTCTATGTCGTCGCCCGAATGTCCGCCCAACAGGTCGGCCGCATCAAAACGATAAAACGCATATCCCGCAGGCGCGGGTTCCCTCCTGCACGGCAGCGTTGCAACGGTATCGACACCGCCCGCACAACCGATGAATATCTCGCCCTCGTCCTCCGAATCGAGGTTTATAAGGTACTTGCCGCCTATCATACCCTCTCCGAGGTTAAAGGCTCCCGTGAGACCCGTCTCCTCGTCAACCGTAAACAACGCCTCCAAAGGCCCGTGTACGGCAGGAGGATCCAGCAGCAGCGCCAGCGACGCCGCCATGCCTATGCCGCAGTCGGCGCCCAGCGTCGTACCATCGGCACGCACCCAGCCGTCCACGACGCACGTACGTATCGGATCGCGATCGAAGTCAAACACCACATCCCCGCGCTTCTCGCACACCATATCCATATGCGACTGAAGCGTCACAACGGGACGCTCCTCGCAACCCGCCGCCGCGGGTATGCGCATCACCACGTTGCCGGCATCGTCACGCGCCCATTCGAGGCCGTGGCGGCATGCAAAATCGACGAGATACTCTATAATACGGGCTTCGCGCTTCGACGGGCGAGGCACACGGGTTATGGCATCGAACTCCATCCATACCCGACGCGGTTCAAGATCTTTCAGAGTCATACGGCTATTTCGTTTTGGATAAAAAACATTACAAGTCGAAAACAAAGTTACTAAATCCCGTCGGATAACCAAAGCCATTCAACGGACAAATCGCTGTCCGCCCACAGTCGTGGCGTCATTACGGGACCGGCCCTGCATCCCGCACAAGGCACATCTCCCCTATCTGCCACAGGAATGCACCACGCAGGGGACGTGAAAAACAATGCCGTATCGCGCTCTGCCCGTCCGCAGGCCGCCAACGGCAAAAGCACGCCGCTCCATCATATACAAGCGCGCATAACAAACCATAATGCAATATGATATAAAGATACAAAAAAATTCCTCCCCGCGTTCCCCAGTCCACAGTTTTATTCGCAAATTGTCGATAACGCTGTAAAACGCCCTTCCCGCACACCACCCCCACGCCACCAACGGCAATACAAAAAAAATCCCCACGCCGTAGCGAGGGGACTTCCCGTATAAATCTATCGTACGGATTATGCCTCCAAAGCGAAACGCTTGTAGGCGACAACCGTTGCATCCTTGTCTGCATTCTTGATATACTCGCGGATCGAAATCTTCTCCCCGACCAAAGTCTGGTTCAGAAGCGTATTCTCCTCGAAGAACTTGCGCATCTTACCCTCGGCGATCTTCTCGAGGATGGCCTCGGGCTTGTTGGCATTCTTGGGATCCTGCTTCATCTGCTCCAGCGCGATAGCCTTCTCATGGGCAACGGTCTCGGCGGGGCAGTCGGCCTCATCGATCGAAATGGGAGCCATGGCCGTAGCCTGCATGGCAACGGTGTGCGCAACCTCCTCCGAAACCTCCTTGTTGAAACCGAGGATGGTACCGAGTTTCTTGTTGAAGTGGACATATGCGTGGCAGTAGGGAGCCTCGATGCGGCCGTAGTATGCCAACTCCACTTTCTCGCCCGTCTGTCCCGACTTCTCGGTCACCATCTCCTCAACGGTGCGGCCCTCGTCGTTCTTGATGGCAAGCAAAGCGGCCATGTCGGCGGCGTCGTTCTTCACGGCAATGTCGAGGATTGCATTTGCCGAAGCTGCAAACTCGGCATTCTGGGCTACGAAGTCGGTCTCGCATGCAAGGCACAGAAGATATGCCTTCGTACCCTCGATCTTCGTTACGACAACACCCTCGGTGGCGCTGCGGTCGGCACGCTTGCTGACAACCAGCTTGCCCTTCTCGCGGATAATATCCTTGGCGCGCTCGTAATCGCCCTCCGCCTCGATGAGAGCCTTCTTGCAGTCCATCATGCCTGCGCCCGTCATCTTGCGGAGCTTCATTACATCTGCTGCTTTTATTTCCATAGTTTTTCGTTTCTGTTTAAATGTTAAAAACTGACTTCGGCGACGCCGTCGCTACTCTGCCTCGGCAGGCGCCTCGACCTTATCGGCTTCAGCGGTCTCGGTGGCGGCAACCACCTCGGCCACGGTCGCCTCCTCGGCGTCGACAGCGGCGCGAACAGCCTTCTTGATGCGGGGCTTGCCCTCCTTCCTTACGGGAGCGGCAGCCTCTGCCTCCTGTGCCTCCTTCTCCTTCTCGAGCTTGCGCTCCTCGGTGCCCTCGGCGATAGCCGCGCACACTACATCGAGGATGGTAGCGATAGATTTTGCAGCATCGTCATTTGCCGGAATAACGTAATCTATGTCTGTCGGATCACAACAAGTATCAACCATGGCAAATACGGGGATGCTCAATCGCTTGGCCTCCTTGACTGCATTGGCCTCCTTCTGCACGTCGATGACGAACAGTGCGGCCGGAAGGCGCGTAAGGTCGGCAATAGAGCCGAGGTTCTTCTCCAGCTTGGCGCGCTGACGTGCTATCTGGAGCTTCTCGCGCTTCGAGAAGTTGTCGAAAGTGCCGTCACCCAGCATCTTGTCGATGGTGGCCATTTTCTTGACGGCTTTACGTATCGTGGGGAAGTTTGTAAGCATACCGCCGGCCCAACGCTCCGTAACGTAGGGCATGCCGACGGTTGCAACCTTTTCGGCTACGATCTCCTTGGCCTGCTTCTTCGTGGCAACGAAGAGTACTCGGCGGCCGCTCTTGGCGATCTGCTTCAATGCGGCGGCGGCCTCATCGAGCTTAACCACGGTCTTGTGGAGATCTATGATATGGATGCCGTTCTTCTCCATGAAGATGTAGGGAGCCATTTTGGGGTTCCACTTGCGCTTCAGGTGACCGAAGTGAACGCCTGCATCCAACAATGTATTGAAATCTGTACGTGACATTTTGTGTTTCTGTTTTTAATTTTAAATTCTCTTTACTTCAACTTCCGCGGTAGTGGCCCTGAAGCCGGTCCCGGAAGTTTTCCGCGACGGGGCAACCTGCCGGTAATACCTTATATATTGTAGGCAGTCCCACAGATTTGGAACCCGCGTCGTGCCAAGCCGAATTTTCAGGTCGTGTAAGGGCTTAACGCTTACTGAACTGGAACTTGCGGCGTGCGCCCGGCTGACCCGGCTTCTTACGCTCAACCTCGCGTGAGTCACGGGTGAGGAATCCGTTCTTCTTCAGTACCGAACGGAACTCCGCATCGATCTCGCACAATGCGCGAGCGATACCCATGCGAGCGGCCTCGGCCTGACCCTTGATACCGCCGCCGTCGAGGTTGATCTCAACGTCGTAGCTGCCCAGTGTGTCGGTGACCATAAGCGGCTGCTTCACCTCGTACTGGAGAATATTCAGGGGGAAATAGACCTCGAGCTCCTTGTGGTTGATTGTAATCTTACCATTACCCGGCTTCACGTATACGCGAGCGACAGCTGCCTTACGGCGACCTACGGTGTTTACAACTTCCATACTCTGCTACTTAATCTCGTTTAACTTAATTTCCTTGGGGGTCTGTGCGGCGTGAGGATGCTCGGCGCCTGCATAAACCTTCAGATTCTTGAGGATTGCCTCACCCAGACGGGTCTTGGGGAGCATACCCTTTACCGCGTGCTCGATCACGAACTCGGGGCGTTTGCCCAGATAGTCGGCCGGAGTAGCGAAACGCTGCCCGCCCGGGTATCCCGTGTGTCGAGTGTAGACCTTGTCGGTCATTTTGTTGCCCGTGAGCTTCACCTTCTCGGCGTTGATCACGATGACATAGTCACCGCAATCGGCATGAGGTGTGTAGCCGGGCTTGTTCTTGCCTCGGAGGATCTTGGCCACCTGCGATGCAAGACGTCCCAATACCTCGTTGGTGGCGTCGATCACGTACCAGTCCTTCTGGACGGTGCCGGCGTTCAACGAGATAGTCTTGTAACTTCTTGAATCCATCTTGTTACGTTTAGTTAATACTTGTTATGTAATCCATCCCGCACGTTACGGGTGCGCAAAGATAGCAATATTTTTTCACTCTACCATCCATCCGCTAAAAATATTGCAGATAAAGCGAATAAAACGCCTGTTGCCGCATATCCGCAGGCGCAAAAAACGGCGGGAAACGGGGAATCACACCATCGCCACGAGGTATTCCCTCAATGCGCCCGCCTCGGCCGCCATATCCACGGCGTGGCCCGGTAGGCTCAGCGCCTCGGCCAAAGCCGGCGGCAGCGACGGCTCAACACCCGCGGCACGGCGTATAGCTCCGCCGAACTTGGCGGCATGAGCCGTCGACAGCCAAAAACCGTCGACGCCCAGCGCTTCGGCCGCACCGAAGCCCACGGCGCTGTGCGGATCGGACAGGTAACCGAAACGCGTCTTCTGCTCGGCGATAAGCGCCAGAATATCGTCGTCATCACATGAGTACCCACGCAGATCGCGCCGCATGGCCTCCGCGTCGCCGCCATATAGCCACAACATGCGTTCGAAATTGCTCGGCGCGCCCACATCCATGGCGTTGGCCACGGTCCTCACCGACGGACGCGGCCTGTACACCCCCGTGCGCAGGAATTCGGGCACCACATCGTTAGCATTCGACGCCGCTACGAACCCCTTGACGGGAAGCCCCATACGCCGCGCCAGCATACCGGCGGCAAGGTTCCCGCAGTTGCCGCTCGGGACCACGATCTCGGGGGCCGTGCGTCCCGTTGTCCGATGCCACATACTCCACCCGTAGAAGTAGTAGAACGACTGCGGCAGCCACCGCAGCAGGTTGATCGAATTGGCCGATGTGATGCGCACGCGACGGCGCAGCGCCCTGTCGCCGAACATCTCCTTTACAAGCCGCTGGCAGTCGTCGAAAGTGCCGTCGATACGCAGCGGGGATATGTTCCCACCGATGGTGGTCATCTGTGCCTCCTGCAGCGGGCTCACCTTGCCTGCGGGATACAATATCACCACGCGCACGCCCTCAACACCGCGGAAACCGTGCGCCACCGCGCTGCCCGTATCGCCCGACGTCGCCGCAAGGACTACAAGTTCGCGCCCGCCGTTGAGCAGGCCCGCCACACGGCCCATAAACCGCGCGCCGAAATCCTTGAACGCGAAAGTCGGGCCATGGAACAGCTCCAGCGTAAAGCGTCCGCCGCCCAACCCGTACAGGCGAATCGGAAAGTCGTAGGCCTCGCGCACCGCCTCGGACAACATGTCGGCATCGAGATCATCCATGATAAGGCCCGCAACATATGCGGCCATGTCGGCATACGACATTTCGGCCAACCGCTCCACTCGCTCCATGTCCGCCTGCGGGATACGCTCCGGAACGAACAGCCCGCCGTCGGGGGCAAGGCCCATGAATGCCGCATCGGCCAACGCCCAAGTGCGGCACTCCTTGTCTCGAGTACTGTAATATCTCATAGTTCCGTCCCCCGCGTTAATCATCCAACACCCGTGCGCCGCGGTTCGACACCTTCGACACGTATATGTCCGACGCCACGCCGCGCGCCGCAAAATGGCTCTTCATAATCTCCCCCGCGCGCGCCGCCGTCCCCATGTCCGACGAGAGGGCAAATACCGACGGCCCCGCGCCCGAAATGTTCATTGCCAGCGCTCCGGCCTCCATCACCGCATCGCGCAACTCATCGAAGCCCGGAATGAAACGCTTGCGGTGCGGTTCGGCCACCACGTCGCGCATCGAGCGTCCCACAAGCTCCACATCGCCCGACATGAGACCCGCAACCAGACCTCCGACGTTGCCCCATTGGCTCACGGCGCTACGCAGGGGTATCTCCCGCGGAAGCACGTCGCGCGCCTCGCGCGTGCTGACCATGATGTCGGGATGCGCCACCGTACAACAGAAACGCTCGGGCACAGGCAGCCGCACCACATCCAGAGGCTCGTAACCGCGCAGCAGCACCACACCTCCCAACAGCGATGGCCCTACATTATCGGCATGAGGCGTACCGCCGCTGATGAGTTTCTCCCCCTCCATGGCGAAGGCCACCAGCTCCTCGTCCGAAAATGGGCGCCCCAGCAACTCGTTAAGGCCGTAAACGGCCGCTGCCGACGACGCGGCACTCGAACCTATGCCGCTGCCCGGCGCGATCTTGCGCTCAACGGTCACCCTTACCGACAACGGCACTCCATAGCATGCCATAAACGCCCGCAACGCAGGCGTGATGACGTTGCGCTCGGGATCCTCGGGCAGCTCCGCGGCACTGCGGTTCTCGATTCTTATGTCCTCCCCGACGCCGTCGCTTTCGGCGGCCTCGACCTTCAGCACATCGCCTACGGCGTCGAGCGTCATGCCCATTATATCGAACCCGCACCCCATATTGGCCACCGAGGCGGGTGCGAAAACTCGTATCTGCTTCATTGAATTCATAACATGATTCCGTTTTGGCCTGCCGCAGCACCAGCATGACGATACAGCCGAGCACTGTCCGACAGGGAAATTTGTAAAATGTGAAAATGCAAACTGTTAAATCGATCTCCGCGACCTCGGCGGAACGGCGCAGCCCTGACGCGCCACTATCGGCAAATATGAACTCGTACCCCCACAGGGGTGGTACCGGTACCGATACCGGTACCGACAGTGGTAATGGTAATGACAGCGACGGCCGCGGCGATTGTAATCGTCGCAAGCAGCATCGTCGTTATGTCATGAAATACGCCCATCCTGTACTGTCGGTTCGGTTTACGAATGCAAGTATATAATAAAAATCTTTAACTACCAAATATCAGAGGCAAAATATGCCTTAAATCCCCACAAAAAGCCGTTTAACGCTGTCTGCAGGGCCTCCTGCGCCACCCCTGCTGGGCCCGGGTGCCGATTTTACCTTATAATATATAACCGCCGCCGCATTCAAAGCGCCGGCTGCTGCCGGCACTGACATTCAGCATCGCGACAGCGCGCAAAAAGCCCTACAGCCGCGGGCAACGATAGATTTTTCACCTGCATACGGCACCGCTCCGACATCATGGACAGCCTTTTCGCACCCTCGGTACGCCGGCAGAGGCATCATTGCATAAAAATTCACACGATCTTAATCTGCGGTTTACAATCCGTCACTCCGCCAAACAGGTTCCGACACGCTGCCGCCCGCCGCGCACAGCAACGGACACCGCCCCCGCGAACATCATAAGGCTGCGGCCCCACCCCGTCCTAAAATCCTGTCATAGAGGCAAAACTCTTTCGACGGCACATACAAATTCCGCTTCGGCAATATTCTTCCGCACACACCCCGCCCGACATCTACTGTCCGGGCTCCGTCCCAGACCCCGAACTCGCACAAAACGAACCTCATAGTCCGGATAAAATCGTCGAGTCGGACAGATATGACAATTTTTATGCACAAAAAATCCGAAATATTCGTATATAAATGCACATTAATAAGAATTTTCACTAACTTTGCATTCGACAAGACATGTCGAATGAAGAAGCATGAACCATTTAACGACAAAACCATCATGACCAAGGAACAATTATACTCCGAAGCGCTCCGATACCACACCGAAGGGCAGCCGGGCAAGATCGAGATCCGCCCCACAAAACCTCATGCCACACAATACGACCTCTCGCTGGCATACTCGCCGGGCGTGGCGGCACCATCCCTCGCCATAGCTTCCGATCCTGCCCTCAGTTACCAGTACACGGGTCGAGGAAATCTCGTGGCTGTAATCAGCAACGGCACGGCCGTTCTGGGCCTTGGCAACATAGGCCCACTTGCCGCCAAGCCGGTAATGGAGGGCAAATGCCTTCTTTTCAAAGCTATGGCCGGCATCGACGCTTTCGATATCGAGGTGGACGCCCCGACACCCGACGCATTCGTCGAGTGCGTGCGACGCATAGCCCCCACTTTCGGCGGCATCAACCTCGAGGACATAAAGGCCCCTGAATGTTTCGAAATAGAGCGCCGTCTGGTCGAAGCCCTCGACATCCCGGTCATGCACGACGACCAGCACGGCACCGCAATAATAATATCTGCGGCCCTGATCAATGCCGCATACTGCACAGGCAAGGAGCTCGCGTCGCTGCGCGTCGTAGTGAGCGGTGCCGGCGCCGCAGCCATAGCCGCCGTACGCATGTTCCTGCAACTCGGGCTCAAGCGCGAGAATATCGTATTGAATGACAGCCACGGCATCGTTTCGACGGAACGGCAGGGCCTCACGGCCGAAAAACGCGAATTTGCCACGACACGCCGCCTCGCATCAATGGCCGAGGCCCTCGTCGACGCCGACGTCTTCCTCGGCGTCTCGAAACCCGGCGTGCTCACAGTCGAGATGATACGCACTATGGCCCCGCACCCCGTGATCCTCGCACTGGCAAACCCCGACCCCGAGATCACACGCGACGAGGCCCTCTCGGCCCGCAACGATGTCATATATGCCTCGGGGCGCTCCGACACCCCCAATCAGGTGAACAACCTGCTCTGCTTCCCGTACATGTTCCGCGGGGCGCTCGACGTACGCGCCCGACGCATAAACGAGCAGATGAAGATAGCCGCCGCATACGCCCTCGCCAACCTTGCCCGCGAGGAGGTACCGCAGCAGGTACGCAGCCTGCTCGGACGCAACGACTTGGCTTTCGGCCCCGACTACATAATACCTTCGCCCTTCGATCCGCGTCTGCGCCAGATCATCCCCGCAGCCGTCGCCAAGGCAGCCATAGAGTCGGGCGCGGCTCCGAAACCCGAATAATTTATTTTCAAACACGTTCATACAACAATCGAAAGCGGCCCTGACAAAACGTTAAGGCCGCTTTTCCGTAATTCCACGAGCCGCGCGAGGACATTTTTTGTACATGTCCGTTTTTATTCGTACCTTGTCGGAACATAACCGGCAAGGACCACCATAGCTGAACATATCATGATAAAATTCCTCCCCGCGCTCCCGCATGCCGCAACCATCCCGCTCGCCATTCTCCTGCTCGCCGCCTGCGGCCATAAAAACGGCAATCAGGCCATCGGCTCGGCCGACGGCCCCACTGAGATATTCGTCACCGACGGCGGAGCGGTCTCCGAAGGAATCATAGGTGGCGCCGACGGACCTACGGCCATACATGTCTCGGACGGTGCAATCGCACCCGACAAGGACTCTGCCAACACGGAAGGGAAGCTCGCAGCAAAGGGCCTCGAACTCATCAGCCGCATGAGCCGCCTCGCCAGCAGCAGGCAGTACCTGTCGCTCGCAACCTCGTCGCAACCGATACTCGACGAAGCCGCCGTCATCGCCGCAGCCGACTACACCTCGCCCAAAGAGATATTCGTCATCGACGGCGCAAGTTTCAAACCCGACACCGCCGATTTCATTGCCTGCCACATGAAAGACCGTGCCATACGTTCCACAGCCGCCATGATAAACGGCCTCAACGGACCGCAAACGCTCTCTGCGGCCGCAATGCTGCAGGCCGACGACGCCTTTGTCTGCCGCGGGCTCGACCATACGGTGATATATCTCTACGCCTACGATGCCGTATACAGCGCCGTGGTATCATACAAGCCCTGTGCAGACGGCACTGTACTGGCCACCGCATCATTCGTAAAATTCCCCTCTTCGGGATCGGCCGCCGTATCGCGGCATGTTGCCGAGACCATCGGATCGGCCCTTGGCACGACAGACATCACCGTACGCAGCATCGGCATCAAATAACCGGCCTCGCCACTCAAAACAAGAAAATGGACCCTGCCTTTCGGCAGGGTCCATTTTCTTGTAGCAGGTAGTTCCGATTATCCGAGGAACGAAAGCAGGATACCGGCAGCAACGGCCGAACCGATCACACCGGCCACATTCGGGCCCATGGCATGCATGAGCAGGAAGTTGGCGGGATTCTCCGCTTGACCCACCTTCTGCGATACGCGCGCAGCCATAGGCACGGCCGACACGCCGGCAGAACCGATCAGCGGGTTGATCTTCTCCTTGCTGAAAATGTTGATGATCTTTGCCAGAATCACACCGCCCGCGGTACCGAGGCCGAATGCCACGACACCCAGCACGAGGATGCCCAGCGTCTGCCAGTTGAGGAAGGCGTCGGCCGTGGCCGTAGCACCCACCGATATACCGAGGAAAATGGTCACGATGTTCATCAACTCATTCTGGACAGTCTTGCTCAAGCGCTCCACGACACCGCACTCCTTCATCAGGTTACCCAGCATGAGGCTGCCGATCAGAGGCGCAGCCGAAGGCAGGAGCAGCGATATGATGATCGTAAGCACGATCGGGAAGAGTATCTTCTCGGTCTTCGATACGGGACGCAGCTGCTTCATCACGATCTTACGCTCCTCCTTCGTGGTGAGGGCCTTCATAATGGGGGGCTGGATCACGGGTACCAATGCCATATACGAGTATGCGGCAACGGCAATGGGGCCCAGAAGGTGGGGCGCCAGCTTCGAGGTAAGGTATATCGCCGTGGGTCCGTCGGCACCGCCGATGATACCCGTCGAGGCCGCCTCGGCGGGGGTGAAGCCCAAAGCCGTAGCGCCGAGATAGGTGGCAAAGATACCCAACTGCGCCGCCGCGCCGAGCAGCAGGCTCTTGGGGTTGGCGATCAGCGGACCGAAGTCGGTCATGGCGCCTACGCCCACAAAGATGAGACAGGGATATATGCCGAGCTTGACACCCAGATACAGGTAGTCCACCAGTCCGGCCAGAGAATCGAAGCCCTGCCAATGCACATGGCCGCCGGCAAAAAGTTCCGAATGGTACATACCGGCGCCGGGCAGATTCGTAAGGATCATACCGAACGCAATGGGCAGCAGCAACAGCGGCTCATACTGCTTCACTATGGCCAGATAGAGCAGCGTACAGGCTATGACAAGCATGACGATGAAACGCCAATCCTGAACAAGACCCGTGAAACCCATGCTCTGCACGAAGTTCAACAGAGACTCGCCGATGTGAATATCCTCATCGACCGTCTGCTCCGTGGCCGGGGTCACCGCGACCGTACCGTCCTGCTGCGCCGAGACCGAACCCCACGCCTGCACGGTAAGACCGACTGCCGCCACAGCCAGCAACATAAACAGGTATTTCTTAATGTTCTTCATCTGTAGCAAGGTTTAACGGATTAAGCCAAATCGACGAGCGCATCGCCTTGCTGTACGGCCTGACCTGCCGACACGTGCACGGTCTTCACCGTACCGTCGGCCGGAGCCATAACTTCGTTCTCCATCTTCATCGCCTCGATGATGATGAGCGTATCGCCGGCCTTGACTGCATCGCCGGCCTTGACATTGACCGAGATAATACTGCCCGGCAGGGGCGACGTGATCGAACTAGCCGAAGCCGCCTTGGGAGCCGCTGCAGGAGCTGCGGCCTGCGTCGCGGGCGCGTGCTTGGGCGCGGCAAGGTGAGGCATGGCAACGCTCTCGGCGCGCTCGACCTCTACGACATATTTCTTGCCGTTGAGTTCCACTTCGGCCACATTGTGCTCCTTCTCTGCCACCGTAGCCTCGTACTTGGTTCCGTTTATGCTGAATTTAAGTTTTTGCATCTCGTTTTCAATTAAAATGATACATTGTCTTCTTGGCTCAATATCCAATAGGGGGAATCCTCGCGCTTGATGGTAAGCACGTCGCTCTCCTCGTCATGAACGTCGTAATACAGGTGCAGTGCAAAAGCCACGGCAGCCATCTCCTCGTCGCGCGATTCCGCGACGGGGGCCTCTGCCGGCTGCTGCACGGGCTTGCTGGCGAAGATCATGCCGAAGAGCTTGATAATGCCGATGAGCAGCAGCAGTACGACGAATACGAGTGCGAAACCGATCACCGTGATGATCAGAGCATTTCCCCAATTTATCGCTAACATTGTCATAATCGGAATCTGTTAAATTACAACGGAATGTTGCAGTGTTTCTTATTGGGATTGTGCGTGCGCTTGTTACGCAGCGACTCCAGAGCGCGGATCACGCGGAAACGGGTATTGCGCGGCTCTATCACGTCGTCGATATAACCGTAGCGGGCGGCATTGTAGGGGTTCGAGAACTTATCCTTGTACTCCTGCTCGAGTTTCTCGACGAACTTGGCCTTCTCCTCGGGATCGGTGATGGCGGCGAGTTCTTTGGCATGGAGTACCTCGACGGCACCGCTGGCGCCCATGACGGCGATCTCGGCCGTAGGCCATGCATAGTTGATGTCACCGCGGATGTGCTTCGACGACATGACGATGTACGCGCCGCCGTACGCCTTGCGCAGGGTTACGGTAACCTTGGGCACCGTAGCCTCGCAGTATGCGAAGAGCAACTTGGCGCCGTGGGTGATCACGCCGCCGTACTCCTGACCCGTTCCCGGCAGGAAACCCGGCACATCGACCAACGTCACGATGGGAATATTGAAGGCGTCGCAGAAACGGACGAAACGCGCAGCCTTGCGGCTTGCGTTGATGTCGAGCACACCGGCCATGAAGTTGGGCTGGTTGGCGATGATACCCACGCTCTGTCCGTTGAAACGAGCGAAGCAGGTGATGATGTTCTTGGCAAACGAAGCCGCACTCTCCAGATACTCGCCGTTATCGACAATGCCGCGGATGACGTCGTACATGTCGTAAGGCTTGTTCGGATGATCGGGGATGATCTCGTTGAGCATATCCTCCTTGCGGGCAATATCGTCCGTGCAGGGGACTTCGGGGGCCGACTCCAGATTGTTCTGCGGCATGTATGACAGCAGGTCGCGGATGAGGGCGATACCCTCCTCCTCGGTGTCGACGGCAAACTGGGCCACACCGCTCTTGGTAGTGTGCATCGTGGCGCCGCCGAGCTGCTCCTGTGTCACATCCTCGCCCGTGACGGTCTTCACGACCTTGGGACCCGTGAGGAACATGTATGAGGTCTCGCGGCGCATGATGATGAAGTCGGTCAGCGCCGGAGAGTATACCGCACCGCCGGCGCAGGGGCCGAATATGGCAGAGATCTGCGGGATCATACCCGAAGCCATAACGTTGCGCATAAAGATGTTGGCATAGCCGGCCAGAGCGTTCACGCCCTCCTGTATGCGGGCGCCGCCCGAGTCGTTCAGGCCGATGCACGGCGCGCCGTTGCGCATGGCCATGTCCATTACCTTGCAGATCTTCTCCGCCATCGAGATCGACAACGAACCTGCCGTCACCGTGAAATCCTGAGCATAGACATACACCAGACGGCCATCGATGGTACCGTAACCGGTAACCACGCCGTCGCCGAAGGTGTGTTTCTTCTCCATACCGAAATCATAGCAGCGGTGCGTTACGAACAT
Organism: uncultured Alistipes sp.; assembly: GCA_944320685.1. Lineage (GTDB taxonomy): Bacteria > Bacteroidota > Bacteroidia > Bacteroidales > Rikenellaceae > Alistipes. The sequence goes on along the minus strand of CALUIK010000003.1, from coordinate 45,880 downwards.
GTCGAACTCCTCGAAGCTGCCTTCGTCCAGAAGCATGTGGATACGCTCGCGGGCAGTATACTTGCCCTTGGCATGTTGTTTCTCGATAGCTTTCTCACCGCCACCCAAACGGGCCACTTCACGATTCTCGATCAGATTCGCTACCTGTTGTTTTTGAATTTCGCTCATAGAACTGTTACGCTATTTATTTTTGATTATTTGTTCTTGTCCTCGCACAACTCGGTAAGGATGCCCTGCGTCGATTTCGGGTGCAGGAAAGCTATGGTCAGCCCCTCAGCGCCCTTGCGCGGGGTCTTGTCGATAAGGCGGATGCCCTTTGCCTCTGCGTCGGCCAACTGCTCCTCGATGTTCTCGCACGCGAGTGCCATGTGGTGGATGCCCTCGCCGCGCTTCTCGATATATTTCGCTATGGTCGACTCCTCCGACGTGGGCTCCAGAAGCTCGATCTTCGTCTGTCCGATTTTGAAGAAAGCGGTCTTCACCTTCTGGTCGGCTACCTCCTCTACGGCATAGCACTTCAGGCCCAGCACGTTCTCCCAATACGGGATAGCCTCCTCAAGGCTCTTTACGGCAATGCCAAGATGCTCAATGTGTGAAACTTTCATAATTGAAGAATTTAGTGATTATTGTATTTTCTGTTATGTTGCTTTCCGATTCGTTTCATTTCGCAAAAAACAATACAAAGATATAAGTATTATCTTGAATAATGAAATATTTTAATCGGATTTAGACAATTTAAAAGTCTTTTCGATACATGCAGGGCCTTTTTACCGCATGCCCCGCAGCCGGCATCCTGAAACACCGCCGGCCATTATTTGGCAATCCAACTCGGGACACATGCCGCCACGCACCGAGGATTGTCGCCGAAGGCTTGTTTCTTTGGGCGAAAGTTGCTAAATTCGCTCCGACAAACGACACGCAACCGTATGATGAAAAAAATAGCGCTCACACTGGCCGTCATCCTCGCGTCGGCAGTTTCGCGGGCCGAGAACATAGTCATCGGCGAGCCCGTGCCAAAACTCCATATACGCCAATGGCTCATGGACTTCCGCCCCGCGCCTGCAGAGTACACGTGCATCGTATTCTACCACTCGGAAAGCCCCGCATGCCGCAGCTCGCTTCCGACGATAAAACGCGTAGTCGAACATTTCGGCGGCATGATGAACGCCATCATAATGACCAAGGAGGAATACGACTCGGCGGGCGTCACCCTAACCGAGCACCTCGACGACCACATAGGCGTAGCCTTCGACGACGACAACAAGACCTTCCGCTACTTTCAGGTGATACACGTACCATACTGCGTAATATACGACCGCAAGCACCGCGCCGTATGGTGCGGCAGCGCCGCCGCCATGGACGAGGATACGATTGAAAAGATAATCGACATATCGAAAAAGAGTTACAAGTACACGCGCAACAAGAACAAGAAGAGAGAATTGCCATGACATCGTATTCGAAAATAGAGCATTACGAAAAGGAGTATGCCGACACCCATCACGACACGGCCCTCAACGTCACCGAAGGCGTCGCTGACCAGCCCATCGTGAATCCGCATTTCGTACGCAAGCGCCGCCGGACATTCACCATCGACGAATATGTCGACGGCATCCTGCGCGGCGACATCACCATACTCTCGCAGGCCATAACCCTCATCGAAAGCAGCAAGCCGGAACATTACGAACAGGCGCAGCAGATAATCGAAAGATGCCTGCCACATGCGGGACGGTCGGTACGCATAGGTATCACGGGTGTTCCCGGGGCCGGCAAATCGACCTTTATCGAGGCTGTGGGCAACATGGTCGTATCGTTGCGCCACCGGCTGGCAGTACTGGCCATAGACCCCAGTTCGGAGCGCAGCGGTGGCTCGATCCTCGGCGACAAGACCCGCATGGAGAGCATATCGTCGAACCCCGACATCTTCATCCGCCCCTCGCCCTCGGCCGGCTCGCTCGGAGGCGTGGCCCGCAAGACACGCGAGACTATCGTCCTGTGCGAAGCGGCCGGCTTCGACGTAATATTCATCGAGACGGTAGGCGTGGGACAGTCCGAGACGGCCGTACACTCCATGGTAGACATGTTCATGCTGCTGCAAATCTCTGGCGCCGGAGACGAACTCCAAGGCATCAAGCGCGGCATCATGGAGATGGCCGACATGATGGTCATCACCAAAGCCGACGGGGAGAACCTGCACAAGGCCGAACTGGCACGGGCGCAGTTCCAGAGTGCGCTGCACCTCTTCCCCATGCCCGACTCAGGCTGGCGGCCCAAGGTATACACCTGTTCGGCCGTGGCGCAAACAGGCCTCGAAGAGGTGTGGAAGGGCGTCGAAGAGTACCTCGACCATATACATGCAAACGGTTACTTCCGGACCAACCGCAACCGCCAGAACAAATATTGGATGTACGAGAGCATAAACGATGCCCTCAAAGAGAGTTTCTACCGCGACCCCGCCGTAGCCGGCCAAATAGCCGACATCGAGCGGCGCGTGCTCGATGCAGAACTCAGCTCGTTCATCGCGGCAAAGAAACTGCTTGACATATACTTCGACGACAAACGGCACGGGAACTGATTACTGGACATGATCGCAAAAGCCCGCATCGGATTTTCCGATGCGGGCTTTTGCCGTTTAGCATTGAAGCCACGTCATAGGACAAACGGCCTAAAGCCGCAGGAAGATGCGGCGGCGGTACATCACCATAAGAATGAGGAATATTATCAGATAATTGGCGAAATTGAGCCATACGCCGTAATATTCGCCCAAATACCGTTCCAGCCCGTATGTCAGCGACGATGCTATGCAGCGGAAATTTACGACCTGCGCCAGCACGTATGCCGTAATCGAGTTCATACCGTATATCTTGAGCCACCCGAGCCCGCGCGTATGGCCCCTGTAGTCGACCCAATAGTAGAAGATGCCAAGCAGGATGAAACATATGCCGCCTGCAAACAGGGTCATGCTGCAACTCCATATGGTCTTGATAATGGGCATCTGCATGCTCCATAGCAGGCCTGCGGCCACCAGTGCCGCACCAATGCCGAACAGGCGTTTCACCGCGCGAGCTCCGTCGCCGCGCCCCTCCCGTGCTATCCGGCCCGCAAAACTGCCGAGAAGCACCGTTACGCCGAACGTAAGGCTGCTCAATATCCACGTATAATGATAATATTCCGAGAAGTGCCATCCCGCATCGTCCCAATAGACGCCGTCGCGGAATCGTCCCAGCACGGCACGGTCGACCCTCTCGGCGAAGTTGCCGTCGGGAGTGAAATCCCCGAGGAATGTCATCGGCACCCAATATGCGGCCAAAAGCAGCACAGCCACGGCGATCTGCCCGCGCAGCGAACAGTGGAGCATCGCTGCAGAAGCTATGAGGTAACCTGCGCCTATCGCCTGCAGAGTATTAGAATACAGATATATACGGTGAGGATCGAGTCCCAGGAGATTTCCCTGAACGACCATACCCAGAATAAACAGCAGCACCACGCGGCGCGCTATGCGCCTGTATGCCGCACGCTTGTCGTCACCGAACTTGGCAAACGAGAAGGGCATCGACGCTCCTGCCATGAACATGAACAGGGGCATGATGATGTCCCACACTCGGAAGCCCTCCCACGCCACATGTTCGAACTGACGCGTCACACCCTCCAGCCACGCGACATCGAGCTTGCGCGCCAGCGACATGAATACGGGTTGGAAGAATACGAGCAGGAAAAGGTCGAATCCGCGCAGGATGTCGAGCGAAGCCAAGCGCCCATTCGCAGGAGATGTTTGAGATGTCATCGAGGATAGTTTTTTCGCATCGGGAGCGGGCCGCAGTCCCTCCGTCTGCAGGTTAGTATCGGGTGTCTTCTACAAATATACGACGTTATCCGCATCGCTGCAACACCTCGACGCATCCTATTGCATGTATGCCCACAGCACCACATGCCGTTCTTGCCGCAATACGGCATCCAGCGTCACCATGTCGCGCACCGACAACACGGGACATCCCCAGCTGCCCACCGTCGCCGCGGGCCATATAGGCAGGCGCGTCGTATAACGCCATCCGTGCAGCACGACACACCGCCGCCGCAGCGAGGCGTTCGTCTCATCGAGGCCATCGAGGCGGTATGCCACGCCGTAGCGCCCCACGTATCTCTCGGCCACGAGTGCATGCCCTACGGAACTCAAGTGCGAGCCCGCCTCGTCCGAGACGCGGGCCCGGGCGCTCCGCACATGCGAAGCGGCGCAGCCGCTCCCGTGGCCCGCGACAAAGAGATGCATGGCACGGCCCTCGCGGAAATCCCACACGGCAAAGCGCCGACGCCCCGAATGGCGCGCGAGGTCCCACAGCAGGGCCACGTGGTCGTTATACCCACGCTCGCGGCAGAATTTCAACAACTCCGCAGCATGACTCCTAAACGAGGAGGCGGTCATCTTCCGGCCTCCGCCTCCAATCTGCGCGCAAGTTCGGGCATACCTTCGGCAGCACGTTTTTTAATATGCGTAAGCGGATTCCGTATAAGTCCCGTATCGGGATTCCCGGGATCCACAAGCCATATCGGCACCTCACGCCGTACGTAATGCACCAGCGACGCGGCGGGATATACGGCCAGCGACGTGCCCACGACAATCAGCAGATCGGCCGTGGCGGCGATGCGCGCCGCCGTATCGAACATGGGCACCGCCTCGCCGAAAAAGACGATATGCGGACGCAGCAGCGCCCCGTCGGGGCCACGGTCGTCGAGGTGCTGTTCCCACCCCTCGATGGGGACTATCACGTCGGGGTTACGTTCGCTGCGCAGTTTGCGCAGTTCGCCGTGCAGGTGCGTCACACGGCTCGATCCGGCACGCTCGTGCAGGTCGTCGACATTCTGCGTCACCACCTCCACATCATAGTAACGCTCCAACCCTGCTATGGCCCGGTGCGCCGCATTCGGCTCGACATGCTCCAGTTCGCGGCGGCGCTTGTTGTAGAACTCGATCACGAGGGCGCGGTTGCGCGCCAGCGCCTCCGGCGTGCATACATCCTCGATGCGGTAGTTCGCCCACAGCCCGTCTGCATCGCGGAAGGTGGCCAAGCCGCTATCGGCGCTCACCCCCGCACCCGTAAATACCACGATCTTTTTCATATCCGGCAATGGTTTTATACTGTATACAAAAATACGCAAAACGTCCGCCGATAGCAAACTACATTATACCAAAAAATCTCCGACCGCGATTTGCAACCGGAGATTTTCGTAACAGAACTTTGCCAGCGGCAGGCACCGTCACTGTATGTTTGAACCTTTCCAATACCGCAGGTGCAGATGCGCAACGGCAGCAATGACAAGGCATATGGCAGCCACGGACAACGTTACGGGAAAATCCTCCCATCTATCCTTATATGCGAATATAGCCGTAGGTATTACCAACATACAGATACCAAACTGCCAACATATCCTGCGGCAGCGACGCCACCACAAACGCGCACTACGACGGTACACCTCCACATTACGCACTACGATCAATACCAACGTGAGCGGCACCATTATCGCCGTCAGCGTATTGTCCAAAGTCTTCATGGCTCCGCTCTGCGCCAGCGCAGAATCCGACCACCGCATAAAACTATTCACGACAAAGGCTGAAAGACCCATTGTAAGCCACCAGCGGCCGAGCCACTTTTTCCATTCGTCCATATACAAATTATTATTTGCGCGCCGCTGTTTCGCCATCAACCGGCATGGTATCCGCGTCCCCGTCTGTTTCGGCCGAAGACGGCGGCATGACCCCGCCCTCGCTTTCGGCCGCCGCTGCCGACGGCCGTTTCAGGCGGCCGCTGCGGCGCAGGGCATCGGCGATGATCCACTGCAGCTGTCCGTTTATGCTGCGAAACTCATCGTCGGCCCACTGCTCGAGCGCCCCCATCGTGGCGGCATCGACACGCAACACAAAACTCTTGTTTCCTCCACTCTTGGCCATTGCTGACGGGTTTCCGATTTACTCTATCAATGTATTAATGGTGCAGCGTGCCGGCATTCACCACGGGCTGTGCCGACTCGTCGCCGCACAGCACTACCAGAAGATTGGTAACCATGGCCGCCTTGCGCTCCTCGTCAAGCTCCACGACCCCATCTTCCGAGAGACGTTCCAAGGCCATCTTCACCATCGACACGGCGCCCTCGACGATCTTCTCGCGCGCCGAGATTATGGCGTCGGCCTGCTGGCGGCGCAGCATCACGGCCGCAATCTCGGGAGCATAAGCCAAATAGTTGATCCTTGCCTCCACGACCTCGATACCGGCGATGGCCAGACGCTCTCCCAGACGTTGCTCCAGCACCTCGTTTATCTCGTCGCTGTTGCTGCGCAGCGTAACCTCGCCCGAGTCGGTGCCGTTGTCGTCGTAGGCATAGAGTCCCGCCACCTGACGCAGCGCGGCATCGCTCTGCACGGCCACGAAGTTCTCCAGCATGTGCATGCGGGCGCTCTGCGACACCTGCCCCTGCGCGTTGGCCGCCACGTCGATATCAAATACGGCGCGGTATATCTCGTCCGCTTTCAGGCGCCATACCAGCACCAGCCCGATCATGATAGGGTTGCCCGTCTTGTCGTTCACCTTGATCGGCTCGGCATTGAGGTTGCGGGCGCGCAACGACAGATCCTTCTTGGTCATGAAGAAATTGACCCACCAGAATCCCGTCTTGTAGAACGACCCGCGGTACTCGCCGAAGAAGGTCAGCACGCGCGCCTCGTTCGGTTCCAGAAGCATGAAGCCCTTGTTGGTGATAAAGAAAAATAGCAGCAGCAACACTCCCGCCGCCACGATCCATCCGGCCGCGGGCGCCTCCTGATTCGCACCGTATACAATCAGCGCCACCGATGCCGCCTTGCCGAGCAATATCAGCGCCAACGCCACAAAACCGTTGGCACGCCACCCATTGTATTCGTAATTCTTGTTCTCCATAGCAGTTTTGATTTTGTTAATATCATTTTGATATCACAAAGATATAAAAATAAATTCCAACTTTCCAAATCCCGCCTGCATTTTTTATTTCGCGGCCCGCGATCGCACCGGCACCGTACGGCATTTCGCCGAAAAATGCCTATATTTACAACCGCAATTTACCAAAATCCACCGAGCAACAAATTCACCATGAAACAACTTTTGCGCACATTCACCATGCTGGCGGCCATTGCCGCCGTCATCGCCATGCCTTCGTGCCGACACGACTCGCAGACAGGGCTTCGCCTGATGAGTTACAACGTCCGCAACTGCCGCGGGCTTGACGACACCCTTTCGTACGAACGCGTAGCGCGCATCATAACCGACGCCGGCGCCGACATCGTAGCCCTGCAGGAGCTCGACAGCATGACCTCACGCTACCCTGGACAGGACGTGCTGGGGAATCTGGCCGAGCTGACAGGCATGTATCCCACATTCGCGCCCTCGATCGACTTCGCGGGAGGGAAGTACGGCATAGGCATGCTTTCACGCGAGAAGCCGCTCTCGCACCGCCGCGTGCCGCTGCCGTGCCGTTCGGAGCCGCGTTCGCTGCTAATAGTCGAGTTCGCCGACTGTTATTACTGCTGCACACACCTCTCGCTCAACGCCGAGGACCGTGTCACCGACGTCTGCATCATCATCGACGAGTTGTCGCGCCTCGACAAGCCCGCCTTCATCGCCGGCGACTTCAACGCCAGCCCCGACGAGGAGGCCATGCGCATGCTCTCGCAGTACTTTACCGTCTTTGCCAAGCAGCCCGCCGCAACATACCCCGCAGACAAGCCGACAGAAGAGATAGACTACATATGCCAGTATACCGCCACGCAGCCGCATGCCGCGGCCGAGGTAGAAAACCACCATGTGATCGGGACGTCGGAGTCGGCCGACGTGGCCACGGCATCGGACCACCGCCCCATAGTCGCCGACGTGCGCTTCGAGAAATGGATCGCCTCGATGGCGGAATGACACCCTGCATATATGGCAAAGGCCGAGGCGCACCCCTGCAAAAGAGTGCGCCTCGGTTCATAATACGTATGACCGGCATTCGCGTCAATGGGTGAAGACCCGGCCTTTCTGGTGTATCTTCTTCTCGGATGCTATACGCGACGGCGTAGGGTACTCCAGCTTCTCGAACTCGGCCACGGCACTGCGTATGTCGCCCAGAAGCATGTCGGCCATATCGCGCGACATGCCCTGACGCGCCACCACGCGCATCACGACAACCTCGTCGAGGCTCTTGGGCAGCGTATAGGCAGGCACCATCCAGCCGCTCCGCTGCAGCGCCGCCTGCAGGTCGTACAGCGTCCACTTGGCATTCCTGTCATATTCTGGGTCCATGTACCAAATGAACAGCGGGTTCACCACATTAGCCGCATAGTTCCTGAAGCAGGGCATCTTGCCGATCTCCTCATGGCAATATTTCGTGATGTTCATCGAGTTCTGCTGCACCTCGCGATAGCCGTCGAAACCAAGGCGGATGAAGTTGTAATACTGCCCGAGGATCTGCGCCGCGGGACGCGAGAAGTTGAGCCCCACCTGCGTTATGTTCGCCCCCAGATAATTGACGCTGAACGACATCTCCTCGGGCAGATACGACTTGTCGCGCCATACGACCCACCCGAGGCCCGGATATACGAGGCCGAACTTGTGGCCCGAGGTCGAGATCGAGCAGACCCACTTGAGGCGGAAATCCCATTTCTCGTCGGGGGCCGTGAAAGGCAGGATGAAACCGCCCGACGCCGCATCGACATGTATCGGTATGTCGTGCCCCGTGTTCCTGTTGTAGCGGTCCAGAGCGCGGTCCAGAGCCTCCACGTCGTCGTTCAGTCCCGTCCACGTCACGCCTGCGACGGGCACGATACAGATCGTGTTCTCGTCGCACAGTTTCAACGCCGCCTCTGCGTCGAGTGTGGGATGCTCCAGCGAGATGGGCACCGTACGCATCTCTATCTGCCACAGCTGGCAGAATTTCTCCCATACGATCTGGAACGCGGCGCTCATCACGAGGTTAGGTTTATCGTAAGGTTTGCCCTCCTTCCTGCGCTTGGCGCGCCAGCGAAGCCATGCCGCCACGCCGCCCAGCATGCACGCCTCCGACGAGCCGATGCCTACGGCGCCCGTCTTCCACGCATTCTTCTCGGGCGTATGCCACAGGTTTGCAAGGATATTTATACAGCGGCCGCACATGACAGCCACACGCGGGTACTCCGTCTCGTCGATGAAATTGACGTTTATGGCGTCGTTCATCAGTTTTGTGGCATAGTCATCCATGTAGGTGGTGACGAATGTGGCGAGGTTCAGCCGCGGCTGCGTCTGCGAGTAGGTCTCGTCCTTGACCATGCGGTAGGCGATTTCGGGTGTCGTCTTGTGTTGCGGGATAAACTCCGTAGGTGCCGGCGCAAGCATCTCCTCCGAGCCGTAGACGGCGGTCTCGGCGGTGGCCCGCGCCTCCTTTGTCTGATCTGTTTTCATAGGATTCGGTTTTAGTTTCGGTATTGGTACGACAGCAAATTTCTCACAAACTATGCCACCGGTCCCCACACATCTCAAAAAAGTCCCCGAATTTTTGCTTATAAAAAAAAACAGCTATATCTTTGCACCACGAAATCGGTAAGGATTTCCCTGCCCGTCTGTTTCGGCAGCGGCAGGACGACGGGATGTAGCGCAGTCCGGTTAGCGCACCTGCTTTGGGAGCAGGGGGTCACAGGTTCGAATCCTGTTATCCCGACCAAAGAGGGAGGGGGCTGGAAAAAGTTCCGCAAGAGTTCTGAAAAAAAAATCCGTTTCCAAGAACGGTAAACATAAAACCAAGGTCATCGGGATGTAGCGCAGTCAGGTTAGCGCACCAGCTTCGGGAGTTGGGGGTCACAGGTTCGAATCCTGTTATCCCGACAGATGACGAAAGCCACCGCTTGCAAGCGGTGGCTTTTTGTTTTCACACGGCGCACAGTCGCATCATATCAGGGGCAGCAGGTAAATCGACGCCACATATGCCGCGATGAAACATACGGCAAATGCCGCAACGCCCTTGCCGTTGCGCACGTTCGTCGACACGGCGAACGCCTTGTAGCTCCAGTACAGATACCACACGACGAGCACCAGCGACAGCAGCCCCGTCGCCATCAACGCCCCCATATACTGCATGGCCGTATTGATGTTGCCGTCGGCGACCGCCGCCATCACACCGCGCCAGCGGGGCACGGCGAAGATAAGCAGCGTCACATCGAACGGTATGCGCGCGAAGAGATTGTCGGCCGCCACATCCCAAAAACGGATATTCGAGTCCGACAGCATAACTCCCGCCGCATATAGCAGCACGGCGAAAAGCAGCCACGCCGCGACCTGCCGCGCCGTGGCCTCCCACAGCATGTCGCCGGCGAAATTCACCTGCGTGAGCGACGACAGACGCAACCCCGCCTGCCACACGAAAATCGAGATAAGGATCAACGCCACGATACCCCAGCACAGGGTCTTGCGCAGCGGCATGTACTCGAAAGGATTTAAAAACTTCTTCAAATTCATAACCTGTCAGTATTTGTTCGTCAAACCATAAATAAATCACATATTCAGTCCGTCGGGTCATGTCCCGCCTGCGCGCCCCGACGCCGCCTTCACGGCTTCGTCTCGGGCGGCATGACGCGCCGCAACTCCCCTATTATCTCATCCAGACGGTTACGCACCGACGGATAGCTCAATCCCATGCGCGAAGCCATCTCCTTGAGCGAGCCGCTGCAAATCACGAAATCCATAACGAAACGCTGCTCCTCATCCGACAGACGGGACAACGGCGGAAGAGGATAATCCCCCTCGATCTGCGTGTCGCACGAATGGCAGTACATCGACCGCACGCGCAGCACACTGCCGCATGCGGGACACGTCTTTGGCAACCTTTTTTTCTCCATACCCATATAGATTATATTTTTTCGCCGCCGCACAGTCGGCAGCCGCGGATAACGGCCCGCACCGATATTGCGGCACACGGCCGCCGTGCCCGGCCCATACGCCCGCCGGAGGCCGCGCCGCCGCGAACGGCTGCAGCATGACGCACGCAGATACGAAAAACCGGACGACATGCAAGCCATGCTCCGCCATGCCTCATGCGCGAAGCAACCGCACATTCCGCTTCACAAAAATAGCAATTGTTTTAAATATATACAACAAACATGTAAATAAAATAAACATCACCATGAATAATATTCAATAAAAACCACAATTTTCACATGCGAGAGAGCCATCGGCAAACCTGTCGTCCAAAATGTTCAATATGGGCCTTGCGACATGGCCGGCAGCGACGCTTATTAAAAAAATATGTCCTATTGGTCGCCATTTAACAAATTAAGGTCGATGGGGGGGGATTTTTAAGAAAAATATTTCTACATTTGTATTGTTGTCAGTTCTGTTAAAGGAGGGAAATGGCCATTTTTTATCGCTTTGGTCCATGCACGGCTCGGCAGTGCACGGCCCTGCATGCGATATTTTGTATGATATATGTAACACAATGACAGAGAGCAGCACTCGACGTCTTAAATTATTAACTTTAAATTTTTATAACATGAGCAACAGAAAGAATTATGCAGCACCCGAAATGCAGTCATTCGAGGTGAACGCCGAAGCAGGTTTCGCCGTTTCGCAAATAGACGCCCCGGCCTTCGGAGACGGACAAGGTTTGTAAAACAGGACTATGAAACCGATGTAAACAGAAATCATTAATTAAATTTAAACGAGATGAAAAAGGGATCAATATTGATAATGGCTGTAGCCATTATGGCAAGTGTCGCATCTTGCAACAAGAGCGACGACACTCAGTTCACGCCCGAGAGCGGAATACCCGTCACCCTCAAATTCACCGCTTCGTCATCGCCTGAAACCCGTATTGCATACGACGGAAAAGAGGGAAAATGGGAGGCAGATGATAAAGTATTTGTAGTAGTGACCGATACCAAAGATACAGAATACAAGAGCAAATCATGCAAAGTAACCCCTATAGGCGACGGAGCAACCGCAACCATTTATGCCGAGTTCACCATCGGTAAAGGAACGGAGATAAAGAAGTTGACGGCATATCACGCCTCTGACAACATGGACGTCTCATATAATGGCGGTAATATAGACTTCTCGCTTCCCGATACACCCGACGGTACCCTCTCATACCTCACAACGTCGGCATATACCTACGATGAAGGCAGCGAGCCCACCGTTGAACAGGGTTCGGACATCGAACTTAGCGCCACCACGCTCAAATTCAAGCACATTCTCGCACGTATCGACATAACGACCGACATTGAGAACGTCAGCAGCATAACGCTCAGTTTCGTAGGCGCAACGGTACCCACTGCCGGCAAACTCAATATCGAGAACGGCACCATCACGCCCGACAACGGCAAAGACAAGCAACTGATGACTATCAAGGGAGGCAAGAATACCTACCAGATAGGTTTCATCCCTGTAAAGTTCGCCTCTGCAACAACAATGAAAGCAACGGTGATTACCGATACCAAGGCTTACACCAAAGAGGTAGAACTTACCGAGATCGTAGCGGCCACGCTCAACACGCTCGACCTTACCACATCAAAAATGACTGAAGCAACAGTAATAACAGGCGACAACTTCCAGCCCATAGCCGATGACCCTGATGGCAATTTCGTACTTACGGAAGATCTTATCCTCACAGAGATCCCGCATCTTGAAGGCTTCAGCGGGACACTCGACGGGAACGGCCATTCGATAGACATATCGGGATCGGATTCGTCTACGACATCGGGACAGGGCGGTATATTCGCCAACACGACAGGCGATGCCAAGATAAGCAACCTCGACATCATCGGCGGCGACCGTCAGGTTACCATGGCTGAAGGCGGTATGCTCGTAGGTCTGGTTACCAATGGCAGCACCTTGACCATCGACAACGTACATGTTGAAGGAACAATCACTGCCAGCCGCGACGATGATGCCAGCCACCTCTTCGCAGGCGGCATCGTAGGCTTCGTACCGAAAGATTCGAAGATAAACATCTCGAACTCGTCATTTACTGGATCGATCACCATCGACCAGTCAGGTACCACGAGCATAGGATTCAAGAACTCATACGTGGGCGGCATAGTTGGATGCGTCGAAACAGGTGTGAGAGATTTCAGCAAGTCGAGCGAATATACCGGCTCAACAAATGGCAGCGCCTCGACCATAACCAACTGTACCGTAACCAACACGAACCTCAACAATACCAACGACGGCAGTTACGATGCACCTATTGGAGACATAAGCAGATCGGAGATATATACCGGCGGCATAGCTGGGCGATGCACGGGTCTCATCACCAACTGCAGCGTTGAAAACATCATCATCAGGTCGATTTCAGAAGGCGACGGTTCGGGCCGTCAGGCAAGGCCTATCGTCGGCAACGACTGGTATGAGAATTCGGACAACGCAGACAACAGCTACACAAACGTGTCTGTAAACGACAATGAGGCCTCAAGCGGAACATACAACGGCGCTACCAAGGCCGGCGGCGTCGAGAACCGCTATCAGACCAAGTAACGTCTGGAGATAACTGACAAACAGGGCGGAGCCGCCGTGGCTCCGCCTTGTTTATTTTACATATAACAAAATTCATTCTCACGGCGGCAATAAACCCTTGCAGTCCCTCTTCCAAGCCAAATGGCACGCAACAGTCACACGCGGTAAACAACCGCATAAGGACGGAGCACGAATATGACACATATCTGCCCGGGAACAACATAAGGGCTATTCTTTCTACGGCAGAACCAAAGCGGGCCGCCCATAAGGACGGCCCGCTTGAAATTCGGCATGGAGGGGGATTACTGCTGCTGACGCTGGGCGTTCATCTCCTCATAGATCTTGTTGTACTTCTCGTACTTCTCCATCATGCCGGCCTCGTCGCGCAGGCGGAAGCAGAGCACCTTCAAGGTCTCGATCGTGGCAAAATCGCTCGGATTGAGCTCATGGGCCTTCTCGAGGTAGGGAACAGCCTCCATATAGATGGCGGTCACGGCTTTCTGATCCTCATTGTAGGCGATGGTGCTCTTGTAATCCCGCTTGTTGATCTCGTCGTTAAGGGCGTCACCCTTGGCGATGTAGAAGTAGCCGAGGAAATACATCGACTGCGAATCCTGCGGATCGAGCTCGACAACCTTCTTGAACGAGGCGATGCTCTCGTCATAGTTCTTCATGCTATAGAAGATACGGCCGCGGCCGAACCACATGTCCTTGTTCTGGGGATCGCGCTCCAGAGCGCCGTCGACCATCTTGATGAGCTCCGTCGGGTCACCAACATTGCTGTCGGAAGTATAGACATTGATAAGGCCCTCGACAATGCGGTCGTTCTTCGGGAACTTGGCAAGGCCCTCCATCAAAAGGTCCTTGGCACGCTGCAGGTTGGCAAGGCGCACCGACGAATCGGTCTGTCCGTAATAGCAGTGGTAAAGGTAATAGTATATATTGCCGTCGGCATCGGTATAGCCCGCCTCAAGAGCCTTCGACAGAAGATCCGCACCGGTCGCATACGAAGCATTGTTCGTGGCACCGTCGATCGTGTAGAGGTAACCCGCATAGTAGAGATACGAAGGGTCCTTGGCGCCGGTAAAGGCGGGGCTCTCCTGTACCTTGTATGCCTGAGAATAGGCGTACGCGGCACTTGCATAGCTGGTAGCCGTCATATCGACATTGCCCTTCTGCGAGTAGTAGTTCTCCAGCTCCTTCAAGAGGGGTTCGAGCTTGCCGACAGTCTTGTTGTCCATCTCGTAAGCCTTGTTGTATGAATCCAAGGCCACGGCTGCAAGATCCTCGTCCTTGACAGTCTGAGTCAGAACCCATGTGGAGATCTTGCCATCGGTCATATAGATCTTAAGCCACGGATAGACCAGCTCGGTGTAGGCGGCGCTTCCCAGCGTGACGCCCTCGTTCGTAGCGTCGGCCTTGCCCAGAACCAACTCAAGATCCGCCAACGGCATGTCGACAAAGATATCCTTGGTCGGAGCCGCAGCTGCCGCATAGTAGGCTTTGCCGCGATTAATCCACGTAGCAGCCTTGCTGCCCTTCTTTGCATCGGCCACATCGGCATCGGCCTTGGCCAGCTTCGCCAAAGTCGCGTCCTTGTTGACTTTTTGCGCATTCGCCATCGGTGCCGCCATAACCATTACGGCCATCACCGCAAAAATTAATTTTTTCATAATTAATTATGGTTAAATGAATACTTTATTTGTTGTTTGTTATTTGTTGTTTGTCGTTTGCTCGTCGTTGTCCGGACCTGAATCCGCCGCTGCCGTCGCCGCCGCTGCCGCATCCCGAGCAACAGTCGTTCCATCGGCATTCAAGGTGTCGGCTGCAGCCTCCACGCCGTCCACATCATCGCTCGCAGGCACCGCCGTGACCGAAGCTATGGCATCGCCCTCGCGCAGGTTGATAATGCGTACGCCCTGCGTGGCGCGGCCCGCCACACGTATCTGCGACACCTCGGTACGGATGGTAATGCCCGAACGGTTGATGATCATGATGTCGTTATCGTCCGTAACGGCCTGTATCGAGATCAACTTACCGGTCTTTTCCGTGATGTTGATCGTCTTGACACCCTTGCCGCCGCGGTTGGTGATACGGTATTCGTCCAGATCAGTGCGCTTGCCGTAGCCGTTCTCCGAAAGCACCAGTACATCCTTCTTGCAGTCGGGTTCGATACATATCATGCCTATCACCTCGTCGTCGTCCTCGATAGAAATGCCGCGCACGCCGGCACCCACGCGCCCTATCGGTCGCACCGTGCCCTCGTTGAAGCGGATAGCCTTGCCGTTGCGCGCAGCGATGAGGATCTCGGCCTTGCCGCTGGTGAGCTTCGCATCGATGAGCTGGTCGCCCTCGCGGATGACGATGGCGTTCACGCCGTTCTGGCGCGGTCGCGAGTAGGCCTCCAGCTTGGTCTTCTTGATGGTGCCGTTCTTGGTGCACATCACGATATAGGTGCTGTCGATATACTCGGCATCGTTGAGATTCTTCGTATTGATATATGCGCGGACCTTGTCGTCGGGCTCTATCTGGATGACGTTCTGTATGGCGCGGCCCTTCGACGAGCGCGTACCCTCGGGTATCTGGTAGACTTTGAGCCAATAGCAACGGCCCTTCTCCGTGAAGAACATCATCGTATTGTGCATCGACGCAACGTAGATATGCTCGATGAAATCCTCGTCGCGCGTAGCGCTCCCCTTGACACCGACGCCGCCGCGGTTCTGCGTGCGGTACTCGGCCAAAGGCGTACGTTTGATATATCCCATGTGCGAGATGGTGATGACCATGTCGTCGTCGGCGTAGAAATCCTCGGGATTGAACTCCTCCGACGAGTATATGATCTCGGTACGGCGCTCGTCGCCGTACTTCTCCTTCATCTCCACAAGTTCGTCCTTGATGATCTGCATCTGCATCTCGACACTGCCCAGAACATCGGTCAGGTGCGCAATCTGCCGTTCCAGCTCCTTGCGCTCGGCCTCCAGCTTATCATGTTCGAGTCCGGTCAACGCCCGCAGGCGCATGTCGACGATTGCCGAAGCCTGGATATCGCTCAGGCCGAAGCGCTCCATAAGCGTAGCCTTCGCCTCGTCGATATTCTTCGACGAGCGGATTATATGCACTACCTCGTCGATATTGTCCTGCGCAATGAGCAGGCCCTGCACGATATGCAGACGCTCCTGCGCCTTCTTCAGGTCGAAGCGCGTGCGGCGCACCACCACATCGTGGCGGTGCTCCACGAAATGGCGTATCAGATCCTTGAGGTTGAGCAGCATCGGACGGCCGTTCACCAGAGCGATGTTGTTCACGGCGAACGACATCTGCAGCTGCGTGTTCTTGAACAGCGTATTCAGTATCACGTTCGCCGATGCGTCGTGTTTCAGGAAGATCGTGATACGCATGCCCGAGCGGTCGCTCTCGTCGTTGATGTACGAGATGCCCTCGATCTTTTTCTCGTTGACCAGATCGCCGATCTTCTTTATCATCTCGGCCTTGTTCACCATGTAAGGTATCTCTGTCACGACAATGCACTCGCGGCCGCTGGCCGTATGCTCGATCTCGGTGCGGGCCCGCATGATGACGCGGCCGCGGCCCGTCAAAAGGGCCTCTTTGACACCCTCATAGCCGTAAATCAACGCCCCCGTAGGGAAGTCCGGCCCCTTCACATATCGCAGCAGCTCCTCGCACTCGCAATCGGGATTGTCGATATACGCGCAGCAGGCATCCACAACCTCGCCCAGATTGTGCGGCGCCATGTTGGTTGCCATACCTACGGCGATACCGCTCGACCCGTTCACCAGAAGCAGCGGTATCTTCGTGGGCAGCACCGTAGGCTCCTTTAACGTATCGTCGAAGTTGGTGGTCCAGTCTATCGTCTCCTTGTCTATATCGGCCATCACCTCGTCGGTGATCTTCTGCATGCGGGCCTCGGTATAACGCATGGCGGCGGCAGAGTCGCCGTCCATAGAACCGAAGTTACCCTGCCCCTCAACCAGAGGATAACGCATCGACCACTCCTGCGCCATGCGTACCATGGCCTCGTATACCGAACTGTCGCCGTGGGGGTGGAACTTACCGAGTACGTCACCCACGATACGGGCCGACTTACGGGTGGGTTTGTCGGAATAGAGGTTCAACTCGGCGCTCATGTCGTAGAGAATACGACGGTGCACCGGCTTGAGACCGTCCCTGACATCGGGCAGCGCACGCGACACTATCACCGACATCGAATAGTCGATATAGGCCGACTTCATCTGCTCCTCGATGTTGATAGGGATTATCTTCCCCTCCAATCCGGCATTCTTTTCTTCTTCAGTTAACATGTTTGAATTAATTTATTTCAAAAAACGAACGTTCGGAACGCCCTTTTTCAACAAACAAAAATAGTGTTTATTTTGCTAACGGCCAATTTTAAGATGCGATTTTTAGCGCCCTGCCGCATATCGGCGACGGCACAGGCCGTATTAGGCCTTTTTCCGCCGATTTGACGGCGTCAAATTTCCATCCCGACAGGGTGTCGGCGCTGGCGGCGCAGGACGCGGACCGGCACGGCGGGACGGATGTCATCGGAAGTCTATGGTCTCGTAGTCGGAATACGCCTTGCGATCGTACCGCTTAACCGCCTCGGAAGCCGGCGCCAGATGTGTCACCGCGACATCGATGCGGTCGTCATAGAGCACATATGCGATATGCCGCGGGCGGCCCGTCGACGTCTCCACCGTGAGGTATATCTCGCCCTCGACCGACTCGTCGCGCGAGCGCAGGCGGAGTGTCGCCTCATCCCCCTCTTCGGACGACACCTCGGCGTCGTAATCCGTACCCACGAAATCGAAACAGCGCGTCGGGTTGTCAAGGATATTGCGGCTAGAGACATCCACGCCGTCCACATTCACCTCGCGGCGGCCGTTGTCAACCTCGTAACGGGTCTTGCCGTCGGAGTATACTTCAGCGCCATCCACTACGATATAATAGGCATCCCCGTCCACCGTGTAACTGCCGGCCGAAGAGTACTCCCCCGCCGTAATCTCGAACTGCGCCGTATACCGTCCCAGTTTGGCGACATAATCGGCCGTACGGCGCAGCAACGCCTGCACCCCGTCGCCGGCAGCTGCCGGCGACGGCAGCAATGCGGCCGCAAGGGCCGCCATATGTAAAAGGATCTTTCCCATAATTGTCAGAATACGCCCAACTCCTGCAATTTCGCCTCCAGCGAAGGCAGGTCGTAGAACTTTATCTCGCGCGGCTTGGCCCCGATCTGCGGGCCCACGATGCCAGCACGCTCCAATTGCAGCATTATACGGCCCGCACGGTTGAACCCCACCTCGTAGTTGCGCTGTATGGCCGAAGTGGAGATCGTGCCGTTGGTGACGGCCGCACGTGCGATCTCGCCGAAGAGCACGTCGTATTTCACCGGAGCGTCGCTCTCGCCCGAACTGCCGCCCGAGGCGCCCTCCTCGCCCTCCATACCGCAGTCGGGCAGCGGGTAGGCCTCCGTATACCCCTGCTGCTTCGATATGAAATCGACAAGGCGCTCCACCTCGCGCGTCTCGACCAATGCACACTGTATACGCGTCAATTCGCCGTCCTTCGAAAAGAGCATGTCTCCGCGGCCGATGAGCTGGTTGGCCCCGGGCTGGTCGATGATCGTGCGCGAGTCGATCATCTGCATCACGCGGAAAGCTATGCGCGCGGGGAAATTGGCCTTGATACCTCCCGTGATGACCTTCACGTCGGGACGCTGAGTGGCGATTATGAGGTGTATGCCCACGGCACGCGCCTTCTGCGCCAGACGCATAACCGGCACCTCGACCGCCTTGGCCGTCATTATGAGATCAGCGAACTCGTCCACTACGACTACGATATAGGGCAGGTAGCGGTGTCCCTTTTGCGGATTGAGACGCCGCGAGACGAATTTCTCGTTATACTCGACGATATTTCGCGCCGTAGCCATCTTGCACAACTCCAGACGGCGGCCCATCTCCTCCACAAGCGAGTTGAGCACACATACCGCCTTCTTCGGGTCGGTAACGATGGGCTCGTCGTCCGACTCCATCTTCGCCAGAAAATGGTGCTCAAGCTTGTTGTACACCGAGAACTCCACCATCTTGGGGTCGATCATGACGAACTTCAGCTGCGCAGGGTGCTTGCGGTAGAGCAGCGACGTGATGATGGCGTTAAGGCCCACTGACTTGCCCTGACCAGTCGCACCTGCAACCAGCAGATGCGGCATCTTCGCCAGATCGAACGTGTAGTTTTCGTTCTGTATCGTTCGGCCTATCACTACGGGCAGCTCGGCCTTCGAACTCTGGAACTCCTCGGAACAGATGGCCGAATACATCGACACGGTCTGCTTGTCGCGGTTGGGGACCTCGATCCCTATCGTGCCGCGGCCGGGGATGGGGGCGATGATACGTATGCCGAGCGACTTCAGGCTTTGGGCTATATCCTTCTCCAACCCCTGTATCTTCGATATTTTGACGCCCTGCGCCTGCACGATCTCATAAAGCGTAACCGTCGGGCCCACCGTGGCGTGTATGTCGACGATAGGTATACCGAAATACTTGAG
Source organism: uncultured Alistipes sp. (assembly GCA_944320685.1). Taxonomy (GTDB): domain Bacteria; phylum Bacteroidota; class Bacteroidia; order Bacteroidales; family Rikenellaceae; genus Alistipes. The sequence continues at coordinate 25,843 of CALUIK010000003.1, read as the reverse complement.
CGTCTCCTCGATACGGCTCTTGTTGTCGAATATCTCGGCATCGCTCACCTTGTTAGGCGAGCGGTAATCCTCCAGCAGCGAGGCATACGGCCTGCGGTAGTTCTCCAGATCGCGCAACGGGTCGTAGAGATCATGTTCCAGATCCTCCTCGTCGACCTGCCGTACACGGTTCTCGTGCACCTTGACCACGATACCGCCCTCCTCGGCCGTACCGGCCGTGCCGTTATCTGCCGCAATACCCGCATCGGCCACTGCCACACGTTCAGCATCATCATACGGCATATCATCGGACGAATGTCCGGCAACAGGTTCCTCCGTATCGTCAGCGGCCGTCACGCGCGGTCCGGCTGCCGCCTGCAAGGTACCGCGCGGAATCACGGCAAAGCCATCTTCGTCAATAACGGGTTCGGACGGCTGCGGCTCATCTGGCGCAAGCAACGCATCCACATCTATCTTGTTGGGGACAGCTCCGCCGTTCGGAATCACGATGAAACCGTCCTCGTCGGGCTCCGGCAGGCCCATGCGGCGGAGTTCCGAATCCCCCTCCGCAACGGCATCGGCCGCAGATTCCTCAACACGGGAAACCTCCTCTTCGGGATCACTCCCCACCAGTTGCACGGACCCGTATCCGCCCGTTCTGTCGGCATACGCCGTCTCCTTCTGCGGCACCGCAGAGGGCATCTCCGACGACATCTCCGCAACGGCCTGCCCGCAGCGCCCGGGATACGGCTCCTCCGTTTCGCGCTGCGCAGGATCAGTCGAGCCTGCACGCGGTACCGGTACCGGCTCCGCCGCATCATCCGTCTCATCCGCTTCAGCCTCTTCATTGCGGTTCCCGATGACACGTTCCTTTACGACCGTTACCAAACGCTCGCTCTGCAATACCATCTTGTCGCTGGCATTGTTTACAGTGCGTATAAAATTACGGTTTATGAATACTCCTGTAAGTATCCACCCCGCAAGCAGGATCAGGGCCGTGCCGAAAGCCCCCGTTATCTCCGACAGGTCGGCGGCGCACGCCTGCCCCAGCGACCCGCCTATGTCGTACACCGCACCGACGTGCGAGCCAATAAAGCCCAGCGTCAGCGACCCCATCACCAGAACCAGTGCCGCACTCAATGCAAAATGATTGAAATGCAGTCTTTTGCGACGGAAAATACGCCAACCGACAACTGTAATCACAACAGGTATGATGATGCCCGAGATCCCGAACGAGCAGTCCACGGCCCAATAAGCCACCGTAGCACCGGCCTTGCTGCACATGTTCTCGAACGGCACTTCGACACCCGACAGGGACACATCGTTGCGCAGGGCCGTCAGGTCCGACGCCCAATGTATGAAGTGCGAGACGACGGAACAGAACGAGAAGACCCCGAATACGAGCATCACGAATCCCAGCATCCACAACATATTGTCGTTGGAGGCCGGAGCGGCGGCTTTAGATGCCGCCGGACCTTTGTCATATCTCTTTTTTTCGTTTTTTGCGCGTTGCGTCATAACCAACCAAAAGTACGATGATAAAATGGCGGAACCACACAGGATATCCGCATCAAGCAAGGTTAAATATAAGCATTATTTTTCTCGTGCGCAACCGTCTCCCGAGAGAGCCTTGCGGCACAGGCGCTCGCAATACTCCCTGCCGGCCATCGACAGGAACCTGTACGCCGCCGCGTGCCCCTCTGGTGCCCGCAGCCCGTATTCGTCGAGCAGGCTCTCGACCCGTTTCTCAACCGCCGCACCCGAATCGATCACCTCGATGCCGCGCCCGCCGACGACCTTCTCGATAACGGGGCGCAGGAAAGGGTAATGCGTGCACCCCAGCACGATAATGTCGGCCCCCGCTGCAATGATAGGGTCCAGCACCTCGCGCACGCGCTCCTCCGTCTCGGGTGCAGCCTCGGCACCGGCCTCGACGGCCTCGACCCAGCCGCGGCCCACGGCCGTCATGATACGTTTGCCGACTCCGTAACGAGCCACCGTTGCGAGGAACTTGCGCCCCGCAAGGCTGCGCTCGGTAGCCACGACACCCACGACGCCGCTGCGCGTACGCAGACAGGCGGGTTTAACCGCAGGCTCCAGCCCCACGAACGGCGTCGAAGGGAACGTCTCCCTCAAGCGCCCGATGGCGGCCGCAGTCGCCGTATTGCACGCCACGACGATAAGTTTGCACCCCTCCTCCAGAAGCCGCCGTACAGAGGCGTCGGCCAATTCCGTCACGCGCTCCTCCGACAACGACCCGTAGGGGCAGTTCTTGCCGTCGCCCAAATACACGAGCGACTCGTTCGGCAGCGCATGGCGTATCTCCCGCCACACGGTAAGGCCGCCGAAACCCGAGTCGTAGATCCCTATCGGAGCATCACTCATCGCCGCGGCACTTTGAAAGGATCAACTCTATCAGTTCGTCGTCGCTCCGCTCGGCACAGTCGATGCAGAGGCGCGCCCGAGAATAGAACGGTTCGCGTTCGGCCATGTTCGCCGTCATGAAGGCAACCAGCTCCTCATCGTTCAACCCGCGCAGCTTGGGCCTCTTCTGCCGTCCGTGCAGGCTCAACCGCGAGGCTATCTGCCGCGGCGAACGCCGCAGGTAGACCGTCATCCCCGACGCATTCATCCGCTCCATATTATCGCCCCACGCCGGCGCACCGCCTCCCGTGGAGATCACCATGTCGCCATCCTCGGCAGCGAGGCTGTCGATAAGGCTGCGCTCCATACGGCGGAAGTGATCCTCGCCCTCGAAACGGAATATGTCGCCGACAGAGGCCCCCTCGCGCCGTTCGATCTCGGTATCCGTGTCGACGAAACGCACACCCGCACGTTTGGCAAGACGTCGCCCCAGAGAGCTCTTGCCGCAACCCATGTATCCGATAAGAAATATCTTCATCCGTCGTCGCTTTTTTATACGCCATCAAAACAGGTTCAACTGTTCGGGGTCTATGGTTAAACCAGAATCCTCGCCCGCTTCATTGGAGGGCGTCGCGGCATCATGAGCCCCGCCATCGGCAGGCGCATGAGCCCCGCCGGATGCCGCATCGTCCCCGGAGGCCGGCCCGCCATCCGAATCCCCCGCGGCATCAGGCGCCGACGGCAGTTCGGGTTCCACGAACGTGAGCGACGCAATGTCGTATGTCGACAAGCGCTTTCCCTTGGCACGGTGGCTCTTGACACCGACGAAAGAGTCGACGTCGATTTCGTCTGCCGGCCGCGACGCTTGCGCCCCCTGATATGTCATCACAAGTGTCGCTCCGCCGCGGTCGGTCATGGCAACGAAACGCACCGGCCCCTCGTCGAGGAACGACTGCATCTTTTCGCTCGCCTCCAACTGGAAGCGCTTCATGTAGTAATAGCCCTGCTCGCCATCGAAATAGCAGACACTGTATACGCGGCCCGCCACATAACGGTCGATACGCACCGTCTCATCGGGGAAGTGCTGCCCCACGTTGAAGTCGGTGATGTAGTACTGGTTCTTCGAGGTCCACACCACGATCTTGTCGTCACCTTTGAATTCGCCAAGCAGGATGCCGCGGCCGTCGGTGTTCAGACGGCGCACATCCTCGTCGTACCATATATTCTGCCCCCCGAGCGTCGAGGTGCCCCGCTCCTTGAGCGAAATCTTGTGTATGCCGTATCGCGAGAAGAGGTTGCCTTGGCTCTGGCGGCCCTTGATCGCCACCGTTGAGAAGTCGAGGTCCACGATGACCTTCTTCAGGCGCGGGCGCGGGCGGAAATATATCTTCAACACCTCGGCCTCGCCATTCGGATTGACCGACATGTAGAGTATCTCGCTCTTGGGCGTACCCTTCGTGAGGTCATACTCCCGATCGCGCGTGATACTCTTGATGGCACAGCGCTTCATCATGATAGGACCGCCGCGGCCGTCACGGTAGAGCACGTTGTATATGGTGCGCTCGTCATTGCGCTTGAAGACGCCTATATAGTATATACCCTTGTCGAAGAAGTCCTTGTCGCTGACCTTCGTTATCTTGTAACGGCCGTCCTTGAGGATGACTATAACGTCGTCGATATCACTGCAGTCGCACACGAACTCCGAATCCTTCATCCCCTTGCCGATACCGAAGAAACCTTCGGCGCGGTCGACATACAGTTTGGCGTTCGTCACCGCCACCTTCGCAGCCTCGATGGCGTCGAAACTGCGGATCTCGGTACGACGTTCGCGCCCCTTGCCGTACTTCTCGCGTATGCGCTCGTAGTAGGCGACAGTATAGTCGGTGAGATGCTCCAGATCGTAATGCGTAGACTTTATGTCGTCCTCGATGCGGCGTATCTCGTTGTCGGCCTTGTCGGCGTCGTAGCGTGATATGCGGATGAACTTGAGCTCGGTAAGCCGCTGCACATCCTCGATGGTGACCTCGCGCCGCAACAGTCTCTTGAACGGCTCCAGCCCTTTGTCGACAGCGGCATACGCCTCCTCGTGCGACCGGCACCCTTCGATGAGCTGGTAGAGCTTGTTCTCGATGAAGATGCGCTCCAAAGAGGCCGCATGCCACGCCTCGTTGAGTTCGTGCAGGCGTATCTCCAACTCCCGCCCCAGAAGGCGGCGCGTGTTCTCGGCCGAACGGCGCAGAATCTCCTTCACACCCATGAAGTGAGGCTTGTCGTCGCATATGACGCAGGCGTTCGGCGAGATAGACACCTCACATGAGGTGAAGGCATAGAGCGCGTCGATGGTCTTGTCGCTCGACTCGTCGTTGGCAACGTGTATCACGATCTCGACCTTGTCGGCTGTGAGGTCGTCGACCTTCTTGATGCGGATCTTGCCCCGCTCGTTGGCCTTGACGATAGACTCCTTTATCGATTCCGAAGTCGTGGTAAATGGTATTTCCGTAATGGCCAGCGTACGTTTGTCTATCTTCGATATGCGCGCGCGCACCTTCACCGAACCGCCGCGCAGGCCGTCGTTATAGCGCGTGACATCCATAAGACCGCCCGTCGGGAAGTCGGGATACAGCTGGAAATCCTCACCGCGCAGGTGGGCGATGCAGGCGCTTATCAACTCGTTGAAATTGTGCGGCAGGATCTTCGACGCAAGACCCACGGCGATGCCGTCGGTACCCTGCGCCAGCAACAGCGGGAACTTGATGGGCAGCGTCACGGGTTCCTCGTTGCGGCCGTCGTACGAACGCATCCACTCCGTCGTCTTGCGGTTAAACACCACGTCGAGGGCGAACTTCGACAAGCGGGCCTCTATATATCGCCCCGCCGCAGCCTCGTCGCCCGTGAGGATGTTGCCCCAGTTGCCCTGACAGTCGATAAGCAGGTTCTTCTGCCCGAGCTGCACCAGCGCGTCCTTGATCGAGGCGTCGCCGTGGGGGTGGTACTGCATAGCCTGCCCCACGATGTTGGCCACCTTGTTGTAGCGGCCGTCGTCGCAACACTTCATAGCGTGGAGTATGCGGCGCTGCACAGGTTTGAGGCCGTCTTCCAGATGCGGGACGGCGCGCTCGAGAATCACGTACGAGGCATAGTCCAGAAACCAGTTCCTGTACATGCCCGTCAACTTGCGTACGCTGCCGCCATCCTCGCCGAGAAGCCGTCCGTAACGCCCGTGCGACCCCGACGCCGAGGCTTCCGCCCCGTCCGGCATGTCGACGGGCAGCTCGTCGCCGCCGATCTCCTCTTCTCTCGTATCTTTGTCTTCTGCCATCTGCGGTAGATTTTATTCGTTACAATATTCCGCGTCTTCCGACACGTCAGCTTACGGCTTCTTCCACAAGGTCCTCCTCGATGCGCAGGTTGTCGATGATGAATCCCTGACGCTCGTAAGTGTTCTTGCCCATGTAGAACTCCAGCAGGTCAGAGATGGGGTCGTCCTTCGTAAGACGCACCCTGTCCAGACGCATCTGCTCGCCTATGAGGTCCTTGAACTCATCGGGCGAGATCTCGCCCAAGCCCTTGAAGCGTGTTATCTCGGCCGTTGGGCCGCAACGCCGTATTGCCCGCTGCCGCTCCTCCTCCGAGTAACAATAGTAGTTCTCCTTCTTGTTGCGCACGCGGAACAGCGGCGTCTGCAGGATATAGAGATGGCCGCTGCGGATCAGGTCGGGGAAAAACTGCACGAAAAAGCTCGTCATCAGCAGGCGTATGTGCATACCGTCCACATCGGCATCGGTGGCTATGATGACCTTGTTGTAGCGCAGGTTGTCCATATCCTCGTCGATGTTCAGGGCCGACTGCAGCAGATTGAACTCCTCGTTCTCGTAGACCACCTTCTTGGTCAGGCCGTAGGAGTTAAGCGGCTTGCCGCGCAGGCAGAAAACGGCCTGCGTCATGGCGTTGCGGCTCGCCGTAATGGGCCCCATGGCCGAAAGTCCCTCGGTAATGAAGATCATCGTCTGCTCGGCCAGCTCGTGCTTGTCCGTAAAGTGTATCTTGCAGTCGCGCAGTTTGCGGTTGTTCACGGCCACCTTCTTGGCCGTCTCGCGCGCCTTCTTCTGTATGCCCGATATGGCCTTGCGCTCCTTCTCGTTTTCGGCGATCTTCTTCTGCAGCACCTGCGCCGTCGCGGGGTGCTTGTGCAGGTAGTTGTCGAGATTCACTGACAGGAAGTCACCCACGAACTGCTGCATCGAGACTCCCGACGCAACCTCCTTCGAACCGAGTTTGATCTTGGTCTGCGACTCGAACACGGGATCGTTCATACGTATCGACACCGCGGCAATGATCGACGTACGCACGTCCGACGGGTCGTAATCCTTATGGTAAAACTCCTTTACCACCTTGGCTATCGAGGCGCGGAACGCCGCCTGATGGGTTCCTCCCTGCGGCGTGTATTGGCCGTTGACAAACGAATAGTAGCTCTCGCCGTATCCCGTACCATGCGTTATGACCACCTCGATGTCTTCCCCCGAAAGATGTATCGGCGGATACAACGGCTCATCCGACAGGTTGTCGTTGACAAGGTCGAGCAGGCCGTTTTTCGAGACGTACTCGCGGCCGTTGAGATATATCTTCAGACCGAGGTTCAGGTAGGTGTAGTTGCGCACCATCTGCTCGACGAAGTCCATGTTGTAGGCATAATCGCCGAATATCTCCGTATCGACACGGAAACTGATGCAGGTGCCCGTACGCTCGTCCACGCCGCTCTCCCACTTGTCCGACACCTCGAGACCCTTGGCAAAGGTCACCGTGTGGGCTTCGCCGTCGCGCACCGACCGTGCCGTAAACTCGCTCGAAAGCATATTCACGGCCTTGACGCCCACTCCGTTAAGGCCTACGGTCTTCTTGAACGCCTCCCCGCCGTACTTACCGCCCGTATTCATCTGGCTCACCGCCGCCGAAAGCGACTTGAGCGGAATGCCGCGGCCGTAATCGCGCACCGTAACCACGTTGTCCTCGATAGTGATGTCGATGCGGTTGCCGGCGCCCATGATGAACTCGTCGATCGAATTGTCGACCGTCTCCTTTATCAGCACGTAGATGCCGTCGTCGGGCTGCGAGCCGTCGCCCAGTTTGCCGATGTACATTCCCGGGCGCAGACGCAGGTGCTCGCGAGGCGAAAGCGTCTTTATGGCATCGTCGTCGTAAGCCGCCTGCGGCGCATTGTTTCTGTTTATGTTCGTCATATCGGATTCTCTGTTTTTATTCCTGCCGGCATTGCTCCCGCCCGCACGTCATCATCACCGGCCGGAGCTATCCTCGCCGCGCAACTCGGCCAAGGCCGCCGCCATACGTCCCTGCACCTCCTGCGCCAACCCCTTTACATCCATCTCGGCGGCCTCCTCGACGCTCACGGCAGGCAGTACGCGGATACGTATGCGGTTTGTCCAGTTCATACGCCAGCCGCGAAACATCGACGCCGTACCCGTCATCACCACAGGCAGGATCTCCACTCCCGCCTCCTTTGCCAGACTGAAAGCGCCGGCCTTGAAGCGGTGTATCTCGCCGTCCTTCGAGCGCGTGCCCTCGGGGAAGATCGCCACGCTCGCACCGCGCCCGAGCCATATCTTGCCTTCGTGTATAACCTTCGCCATAGCCGCCGCGGCATTGCCCCGCTCGATGGGAATGTCTCCGTGCACGAGCAGCATCGGTCCGAAAAACGGCAGGCGGAACACCTCGCGTTTCGACACCCAGCGGAAATTGAGCGGGATCTTGTAGGCCGCGATAATATCCACGCCCGACGTATGGTTGAGTACTATGACATAGGGTTTGCTGCGGTCGATGTTCTCCAATCCGTCGATGGTGCGGCGCACACGTGGCGGCAGCCCGAAAAAGACCCACGTCATGTAACGCGAGATCTCATGCACCCAGCGGCGCGACTTGTCGAACGGGTAGGTCAGGGCAAGCACTATGACCGATATGATACACCATACTGTGGTGTGTATTACGGTAAAGATATAATAAAGGATCGACAACATGGCTATATGGATCGATAAAGATTTATCCGAAACTAATCATCCTGCAAATTTACTCTTTTCGTCGGGCAGGCACAAAAAAATCGCCGCATTTTTTATTAAAAACATTCCGCGGCCGATACGCGCCGACAAGGCTGCCCGCACAGGGACTATGTTTTTACCATCAGCATCTTATCCGTATACGCAAAGTCCCTTTCGCGTACGTCGGACATACGGGGATTGATACCGCAGGGCAGTTTTTGCGTACAAGCAGCACAACCGCCACGGATGCAAACAGGCAAGCGACACCAAACGCCGCAACTTGCCTTCCGGAGGCGGAATAAGGCCCCGCATCTACAACAGCGTGCCGATCCACACCACCATAGCCACGTAGAAGGCCATGAGCAGCATAACCACCGCCTTGCGTATCCTGTACGGACGCAGCTTGCCCGAGACACGGTATATCAACACCGTGAGCACGGCCGCAAAGACTGCTGCCAGCACGGGCACGACGGTCACCATCACACTGAAGAGCCCCATGATGGCGTAGAACAGAGCCACGGTTATCATGAACGGGATAAGTATCAGGTTGGCAAAGAATGGGAACACCCACTCATAGGCGCTGTTCACAACGTTGCGGTTACGGGTCATTTTACCTGTATTCGTGTCGACATCGTAGGATTTTATCTTGAAGCTGATCCAGTTCGGTATGTACAGTCCCCATGACACCAGCACCAGCACGCTGCTCAGCGGTGAAGTCATCATGTTCCAGTTGACGAGGCTCTGCCAATCGAACTGCGTCGTGAAACAGCGGTATCCCAAATATGCCGCCGCAACAAGCCCAACGACAAGGCATGAGACGCGGAAGACGCCGTAGGACGACGAACGCACGTCCGACTCGTCGACCCTCATAGACAAAGCGTTGCGCAAGCGTTGCCCCAGCGGCACACGCACCTTGCCGCGGCTGTCGGTACCGTACTTCTTCAAAAGGCCATCCAGATGTTCGCGGCAACGCTCGTCGCCCGCGGCAACGCCCTTCTCCAAATACTCCTGAGCCTTGGAAAGACTATGCGAGTTGTCGTCGTAACTGTATGCCATAGCCATACGGAACCACAACTCCCGTTGCCACCGCTCCGGCATGTCCGACGCATGGATCTCGGCCTCATGATACGCCTCGGCGATGGTCTCGCGACGGTCTTCACGCACCCGTGCCGCAATGATCGAATCGCGATTGTCCATCAGGATCCCACGCAGCAGATATTGCAGCGTGCTGCCGCCACTCACAAGGCGTTCATACAGTTGCCGCAGGTCGGCGCGCGGTTCATCCAGCGCATGCTGTATCGATATGAAAGGATAGCGGCACACCGAATATTTATCATACAGACGAACGGCATAGTCCATAATCTCGTCATCGCCCGCGTCCTCGGAGGGAGCAGTGGCGGCAACAGCGTTTAGTTCGTCGAACAACTGCCGCTGGTATGCGGTCTTGAATTTGTCGAAACTGTATCTCATAAGTCTTGCCCTAATTTAGATTATACAAATGTACAAAAAAAGATGCCGTATAAGCATGTCTTACGACGCAAGAATTTGACCGAGTCGATTTTATTCCGTATTTTTGTAATAATCGGCGCAAGTTGTCCGTGCGGACATAAAAACGCGCCCGAACATATTATGAACCATATAAGCGCATACACGATCATGGCTCTGTTTTCATTCTTCACCGGCGGCGGCAATGCAAGCGGCCCCGCCTACCCCACCGACACGATCACCGCTGCCGACGGTACGGCCGTCACCTTCACTTTCTTCAAGCACGCATCGCTTGCCGTCGAAGTGGCCGGCAAGCACATATATGTCGACCCCGTGGCCGGCTACGCCGCATATGCGCGCCTGCCCAAGGCCGACGTCGTTCTGGTGACGCACTCGCACTACGACCACTTCGACCGTGCCGCCATCGACGACGTGACTACCCGCAACAGCATAATCGTCTGCGACAAGACCTCGGCCGAGGCTTTCGAGGGCGGATGCATAACGATGGTCCCGGGCGCCGTGGCCGATCCCATACCCGAAGTGCATGTCGAGGCCGTAGCCGCATACAACACCTCGGAGGGGCATACAGACTTCCACCCCAAGGCGCGTGAGGACTGCGGATACATACTCACCATCGCCGGCCTGCGCATCTACATTGCGGGCGACACGGAGGATACGCCCGAGGTGCTCGCCCTGCACGACATCGACGCGGCCTTCCTGCCCGTAAACCAGCCCTATACGATGACCGTCGACCAAGCCGTACGCGCCGTCAAGGCCATACGTCCCCGCATATTCTATCCCTACCACTACGGCGAGGTGGAGGAGAAAACCGACATCGACCGCCTGAAACGCGAGCTGGAGGGCGTAACAGACGTGCGCATCTTCCCCATGGAGTAGCACGCAGCCGCATCAAAAGAGCCGAGTCGATGGAAGAATCCGTCGACTCGGCCCATATTACACTGCTGGCGCTATCACTCCTGCGGCTTGTCGTAAAGTTTGTATTCTACAATAAAGGCCATGAGCAGACCGAGACCGCCCATAAAGAGAACACAGCCGGCAATCATCTCACGAACACCGCCAAGATTGTCACTTAAACAAACTTGTTTTACCATGATAATACCCACGACGGCACCCAGCCCCAGACCTACCAACACGGCGCCTATGCGCAGGGGCCAAGCGGCGGCATGACGCGGGCACGGCGACTCGGATGGCATCCCGCCGCCGACGCACAGGCCCGAAATTTTAGCATAATCCAGAAGCGAGGCGGGATCCATCCGTTCGATTATCATGCGGCGTTCCTTGCGGCATATCAGCAGTTCGAAGAACTTGTAGAGAAAGAAGGCCACGATCAGAAAGACCAGAGGCACAGAGATAAAATCATACATAACAATATAAAGTTTTAAAGGTTAAAAATCCCATTCGTGCGGAGGGCTTCCTCCCCGCTTTCGTAATATTTGACGCAGCCTGCCCGAAAAGGTTACACGGAAGAAGAAAAATTTTCGTCACTATGTAACCTTTCGGCTACGGCGGCGTCTAAATATATGCCATGCGACAACAACAGGAACACGACCTCATAGAACGTATCGCCGATGGCGACATCGAAGCCTTCGCCGTGCTGGTCGACCGCTACGCCCACGCCGTACACGCACTTGTGGCGCGCATAGTGGTCACGGCCGAAGATGCCGAGGAGGTGACGCAGGACGTATTCCTCAAGGTGTTCGACCACCTGCCGCGATTCGATGGCCGCAGTTCGCCGGCCACATGGATCTACCGCATAGCCTTCAACACGGCCGTATCGCACGCGCGGCGACGCCGCAGGCCGACGTGCCCCATCGACGAGCGGCGCATCGCCGCCATAACGGATGACGAGGCCGAACGTCTTGAGGAGATGGTCGAGCGGCAGCAGGCGTTGGATAAACTCGCCGCCGCGATCGAAGCGCTCGAGGCCGATGAACGTGCCCTCGTGACGCTGCGGTACTACGACGACCGCTCAGTTGCCGAGTGCGCCGCCATAACGGGACTGACGGAGGCCAATGTAAAGGTGCGGCTGCACCGCATACGCAAGAAACTATATGCAATGATAACCTCTGCAACGAATGAATACAAATGATACCATACGCCGCGCCATGATGCGCACGCCGCAACCCGAGCTGCCCGCCTCGTTCACGCCGCAGCTCATGGTGCGCGTACGCCGTCGCAGCCGCCTGCGCGCGCTGCTGCACAACGCCGCCATCACCGCCATGTCCGTTCTGGTTGTAGCGGCCGCCATAGCCGCCCTCGTGGGGTTCATGTCCGAGAGCGGCGTGCAACCGCCATCGCCCGAAACGATGCCGAAGGCCGTGATGGAGCCGCATCCCGGGCCGTTGCCGCAAACGCTGAAACACCTGCTGCCGGAGATGCCGCTTCTGCCCGGGCTGCCGCGCATTGAGATGACCGACGCTCTCTACGAAAGTATCTCGTTCTGGGCCATCATATCGGGGGCGATGCTACTGCTGTTGTCAGTGGATGCGCTCCTGCGGCAGAGACAGCGGCACATGAAATGAAAAAACGGCTTCGGGTATGCCCCGAAACCGCTCCGCATGTTATGCAGGCCGCCGGCCTACTTCTTCTTGGCGGCGGGCTTTTCAACCTCGGCCGCAACCTTTATCTTCTTGAAAGCCTTGACCAGCCCCTCGTCGCTGTTTTTCGCGGCGTCGTAGGTAACGGTCACCTTCTTGGTGGGGATATCCACCTTCACATCCTTGACACCCTTGGCGAAGGGAATCGAGTTGTTGATCTTCTTGGCGCACTGCTCGCAGTGCAGGTCGGTGACGAAGACGGTGGTCTTCAACGAAGCCGTCTCCTTTTTCTGGGCCGAGGCCGGCCCGATGCCGAGGCCCACGAGGGCCGCAAGGCACAACATTACGATCTTTTTCATCATCATACAGTGTTTTTAAGGTTTGTGCATCATCAATATATGTTCATACGCAGGCCTATGTAGAACTTACGCCCCATGAGCGGACCCCACACGCACGACGAGTTGAATTCAGGCGAGAATGGGGCATCGGCACCGATGATGGGGTCGTGCTGCATGTAACCCGCAATGTTCTCGCAACCCACATATATCTCCATATTGCGCACCTTGCGGCTAACCTGCGCATAAAACATGGGGTACGCGGGCGAGAAGCGACTGTGCGCAAGGTCGCCGTCGAGCGATGGCAGACGCATCGGGCCGTTGTACTGTGCCGTGGCGTCGAAGACCCAGCGGCGGTACGGCGTGGCGTACTGCAGGTTGAGCAGCGTCTTGTAGCGGCTCGTAAGCGGTCGCTCCACCGTGACGGGGCCGCTCTCACGGTCCAGAGTCACACGGCTGTTCGTATAGCGGAACGTGGCGAAGATATCGAACCCGCGCAGCGGCGTCCACTGGAAATCGACCTGATAGGTATCTGAGAACGACCGGCGCGAGTTGTTGTAGACGGCGATGTCGCGCGCGGCGAACTCCTGATCCGCCAGCACCGTATTGAAAAGCTGCGTGCGGAAGTAGTCGACACTGAGAGTGGCATCGGAATAACCGCCCAAAGGGATATACTGCGTGATGCTGCCGCCCGCAGTGAGTGCGGTCTCGATGTCGTCGTCGAGGTCGACACTGACGGCACGGCTCGTGGCCAGCATCCACACGTTGTCGGAGACAATGCTCGCACGGCGGTATCCCAGACCCGCCGAGGCGCGCACGACCGTCGACGGCGTGATGTTCCACCGCAGGTGCGAACGCGGCGTCACGACAAACCGACGCGCAGGATCGTAATGCATAGCCGGCGCCCCGTACTCGGTCGCCGCACCGCCATCGGCATTGCGTGCTCCCATCCAGTCACCGCGCACGCCCAGCACCAGCGAGAACTTGTCGGGCACCGAGTAGGTATATTCGGCATATATGCCCGGCTCGACGTTGCGCATGGCATTGTGCGAGAGGCTCGCGCCGAACTCGCGGGCTTCGCCCTCGCCCCCGAGAAGCATGCGGTTGAGAATCGTCTCGTCGCTGCGCGACACCTGCGCCGAGGCTCCGGCCACGAGCGACGAGCGCACCGAAAAGTAGTGGGCGTACATAAGGTTGAACCACCACGCACTGTCGTGGGCATCGTAGCCGTTAAGGCCGAAATAGGCATCCTCACGGAAATAGTTGTAGTCGGCGACAAAGGCTATGTTCGAGCGCAGCTCGCTCCCCGACGACTCGTCATAGACACCCGCGCCGACGGGAACGCCCGCCTTGAAATAGGCATTGGCCCCGCGGTTGGCGATATGAGAGCCGTAGAGCGCAAGGCTCTCCGTCATGTCGTCGTACAACGACTTGCGGTAATCCATCTCACCGCCCAGACGGTTCTCCGAGACATATTTCCAGCCCCAGCGCAGCTGTGCCCCGCCCGAGGTCTGCCACAGCCATTTGTTGGCCACGTTGATCTGGTCGGTCTCGGGCAGGTCGCGGAACCCGTCATGGTTATGGTCATAGGACTTGGTATCCATCGACCCGTGGAGCAGTATCACCGTCGAGAGCCGCTTGTCCTCCGTCAGTGGCAGCGCCGACGAAAGATTGATCTCGGGACGCAGCTCACTGTCGAAATAGAGGTTGAGAAACAGGCGTTCCTCGTCGGTAGGCTTGCGGTGTTCCATGTTTATCTGGCCCGTGATGGCCTCATGCCCCGCAGTCACCGACGCCACGCCCTTCGACACCTGTATCGAGTTGAGCCACATGCCGGGCGTGTAGTTCAGCGCGTAGGGAGCGCTCAAACCCCGCATCACGGGGCGGTTCTCGTCGAGGATCTGCGTATAAGTCCCCGTAAGACCGAGCATGCGTATCTGCCGCGCGCCCGAAATGGCATCGCTGTAACCGACGGTCACAGAGGCCGAGTTCTCAAAACTCTCGGCCAAATTGCAGCACGCCATCTTGCAAAGTCCCGCGAACGAAATGGTTTCGCCCTTGAGTATGCCGTCGCGCTTGATGTAATTGCCCGTCTGCCCCTCCACGACCACACTCTCGATCTGCGTGTTGTCCACGAGGGAGAAATCGGCGCGGCCGACACCTTGCGCCACGACAAGCGTGTCGTTCTCGTAACCGACATATGCGGCCACGAGACGGTCGTGCCCCTTGACCCTGTGTATTGTGTAGGCGCCGTCGGCATCGCAGGCGACGCCGACCGAAGTATCGGCCCAGTATACCGATGCACCGGCCAAGACCTCGCCGCCGGCCGAACGTACCGTCCCGCCGACATTCTGTGCCGCAGCGTCGAGATACGCCGGCACGGCAAGGCATGTCATAAAAAAAAGTAGATTTCTTCGTGTTTTCATTTCTCCTGCTTTTGGTTATACGGATATGATGGCACGCACACCGGCATGCCCGTACACCGCGCCACAAGACGCGGCACACCCCGAAGGGTCACACCGCAGCAGGAGGTGCGCGCAAAGAGGAGCACGCACAGTATGCCCCCGAGAGCGGGGGCGGCAAATAGAAGCCGTAGGCGAAACTTACCGGACGATCGTCCAGTATCCGCTTCCCGCACGGCAATCCGGACAGGAGAGGCTGCAACATGATACGCAGCGATGCGTCGGCAGCGATCCGCGTTTGCGTATACAGTTCGACATCGGTGGAATGGTAATGGTTGCAGCAACGCTCTCCGCGATATTCGGCCTGCGCGGAAGAATTAGCACAACAATCGTGGCGGCAGCTGTCCACTGCCTCGCAGGCGGTCCTGTCATGCCGCATGACGCAACCGCAACTCAAGGCAACGACATGTCCGCACATCGCCACCGACAGGTAGACGAAGAGAAGCAATGCCGCATACCTCTTTGCCGCGATCCGTCCCATAAGCGTTTACTCGACCAGTTTGCAATCTGCAAGGCGCTCGACCCAAGCGCGGGCATCGCGCTCGGCAACCGCCGCATCGACATCATAGTTCTCGGTGAGCACACGCACGGCATCCTCCACCTCGAATTCCTTGCCCAGCAGTTCGTTCCACAACAGCAGGGCACTCTCGTTAAAGGTTATTATTCGGGTCATGTCGGCCCCGACCTTACCCTGCATTATCACAACGTTCTCCCCTGCTATATCGCGTACCTTGTATCCTTGTTTAATCTTCATAAGCCGGAATTTATGGATAGCAAATATAAGCAAAAATCGACACACACCGCATTTTTTTCGTATTTTTGTATGCAATATGGCAAACGACGAAATGCGCGGACGACTGCTGGCCGTCATGGAGAAATATTGGGGCTACAAGGATTTCCGCCCCGGGCAGGAGCAGATAATGCTCTCCGTAACGGAAGGGCGCGACACCCTCGCCCTGATGCCTACGGGCGGCGGCAAGTCGCTGACGTATCAGGTGCCAGTAATGGCCCGCGAAGGGTTGTGCATAGTCGTGACTCCGCTCATCGCCCTCATGAAGGATCAGGTCGACCGCCTGCGGCGTCTGGGCATCCCCGCCGCCGCAATCCACTCGGGACTGTCGTACACGCAGATCGACATAGCGCTCGACAACTGCGTCTACGGCGACATGCGCTTCCTGTACGTGGCGCCCGAACGTCTGGCCACAGAAGCTTTCCGCCTGCGCGTACAGCGCATGAAGGTCACACTGCTTGCCGTCGACGAGGCGCACTGCATATCACAGTGGGGATACGATTTCCGCCCCTCGTACCTCCGCATAGCCGAACTGCGCAAACTGCTGCCCGAAGCGCCGGTGCTCGCACTCACGGCTTCGGCAACGAAACTCGTAGCCGAGGATATCATGCAGAGGCTCGCCTTCGAGACTCCCAACATCATACGCAGCAGTTTCGCCCGCCCCAACCTCTCCTACGCCGTACGCCATACCGACGACAAGCAGGAACAGCTCATGCGCATAATCGGCGCCGTAGACGGATCGGGAATCGTATACATGCGCACACGCGAAGGATGCGAACAGATGACCGAAACCCTGCGCGAGGCGGGGCACTCGGTCGCATACTACCATGCCGGCCTGCCCCACGCCGAACGCGACATGCGGCAGGAGGAGTGGACGTCGGGAAAGGTGCGGATAATGGTCGCCACAAATGCCTTCGGCATGGGTATCGACAAGGCGGACGTACGCTTCGTCGTCCATTACTCGATGTGCGACTCGCTCGAAAGCTACTATCAGGAGGCAGGACGCGCCGGACGTGACGGGCGCCGCAGTTACGCCGTCCTGCTCGTATCGTCGGAGGACAGGAAGTCGGTCGAACGCCGCTTCGAGGCCGAGTTCCCACCCCTCGATGAGGTAAAATCGATATACGAGAAAGCGTGCGACTACGTACAAGTGGCCGTCGGTGACGGCCTGTACGCCTCCTTCCCCTTCAACATGCACGAGTTCTGCGCACGCAACCGCCTGTTCACAGGCAAGGTGACCGCCGCCATGAAGCTGCTACGGCAGAACGGATACCTCACGCTTACCGAAGAAATGGAGAATCCGGCACGCATACTCTTCTGTGTCAGCCGCGACGACCTCTACCGGATACGCATCGAGCGCAACGACCTCGACCACATGATACGAACCGTATTGCGCCTGTACAACGGCGTCTTCACCGACTTCCGCCCAATCGACGAGCGCGAGATCGCGACGGTGAGCGGTTACACAGTAGCCCATGTCAAGGAGCTGCTGAAACGCATGTGGCAGATGCGCATCATACGCTATATACCGTCGAACCGTTCGGCCATGCTGTTCTTCGACGAGGAGCGGCTCCCGACAAAGGACATATACATATCGCCCGACACATACATGCGCCGCAAGCAGCTCATGGCCGAACGCTTCGAGAACATGCTCCGCTACGCCTTCAACGACGGGACATGCCGCAGCGTGATACTGCAGAACTACTTCGGCGACGACAAGGCCGGCGACTGCGGCATATGCGACGTATGCCTCGAAAAACGGCGTCTCGCACGCACCGCGGCGGCACACACCTCACCGGCGGGAACGGACAACCATGACATCACCGGCAGGGCGCGGCACGACATCCGGCAGGCGGTCATCGAGGCACTGCACTGCGGCGGGGCGACGGGAAAGGAGCTGTGCCGGACCATAAAGACAGACCCCGCGGCAGTGGCTGCAGCCATCGACACCCTCCTGTCCGAAGGCAAAATTTCCGCCGCCACAAGCGGGAAACTCGTATTAATTGAGTAATTTTGCAATCGCGATAAATCATTCCGCAATGACTTTCCGATCTACCATATCAAACGAAGAGGCGGCACAGTTGCCTGCGGCGCATTTCTACGGCGAGATCGTCGTCGTCGACAGTGACGAGCAGATCGAAAGCGTATGCAAGGATCTCGCCGCACAACGCATCATCGGGTTCGATACCGAAACCCGCCCCTCGTTCAAGGCGGGACAGATAAACAAGGTAGCGTTGTTACAGCTATCGACGCACGAACGCTGTTACCTGATACGCCTCTGCCGCGTGAAACTACATAACAGACTGCTCTCGATATTGAGCAATCCCGACATAATGAAGATCGGCGCCGACGTCGAAGGCGACATACGCGCGCTGCACGTGCTGCGACGCTTCCGCGAACGGGGATTCACCGACCTGCAGCGTATCATTGCCGGCTGGGGCGTCGAGGAGAAGAGCCTGCGTAAAATGGCAGCCATAGTCCTCGGAAAGAGGGTCTCGAAAGCGCAGCGGCTGAGCAACTGGGAGGCCGCTGCGCTGACACCGCAACAACAGATGTATGCCGCCACCGATGCGTGGGTCTGCATAGCCATATACGAGAAACTGCTTGCCACGCCTGCCGTCAGCGCATCGCAGGCTGAAGCTGATTCATAAAACGCATACCAATGACAACCCAGATCTTTCTCCGCCGCGGAAAAGAGGAGTCGCTGCTGCGACATCACCCGTGGATATTTTCCGGCGCCATCGCCTCCGTGAAATCCGACAGGGCTGAAATCGCCGAAGGCGAAGTGGTCGACGTATATACGCACAATGGCGACTTCATAGCCCGCGGCCACTACCAGATAGGTTCGATCGCCGTCCGCGTCCTCACCTTCGAACGCGAGGAGATAGATCAGACGTGGTGGGAGCGCCGCATCGCCGTGGCCTACGACATCAGGCGCGCCCTAGGCCTCGCCTCGGCAGCCGACACGGACTGTTACCGTCTCGTACACGGCGAAGGGGATTCGCTGCCCGGGCTCGTGGTCGACATATACGGCTCGGCAGCCGTCATACAGTGCCACTCGGTCGGGATGTACCGCTCGCGCATGTCCGTAGCCGAAGCCCTGCGCACAGTATTCGGCAGCCGTCTGACGGCCATATACGACAAGAGTTCGCAGACGGTGCCGTACAAGGCCGGCCTGAACGCCATCGACGGATACCTCTTCGGGCACTCCGACTGCAGATCCCACACCGTAACCGAAAACGGACTGAAGTTCAAAGTCAATTGGGAGGAAGGACAGAAGACGGGATTCTTCCTCGACCAGCGCGAGAACCGCGCACTGTTGCGCCGTTACGCCGCAGGACGAACCGTACTCAACACTTTCTGCTATACGGGTGGCTTTTCGGTAGGGGCCATGGCCGGCGGCGCCCTACAGGTATGTTCTGTCGATTCGTCGGAGCGCGCCGTGCAACTCGCCGACGAGAACATGCGCCTGAACTTCGGCGACGCGGTGCGTCACGAGGCTGTCGCCGCCGACGCTGTGGAATACCTCAAACACATAGGCGGCATATACGACCTAATAATACTCGATCCCCCTGCCTTCGCCAAGCACCACAAGGTATTGGGCAACGCCCTGCAGGGATACAAGCGCATAAACGCACGCGCCATCGCACAAATAAAAAGCGGCGGAATCCTATTCACGTTCTCGTGTTCGCAAGCCGTGTCGAAGGAGTTGTTCCGCACAACCGTATTCTCCGCCGCCGCCATCGCCGGCCGCAATGTCCGCATACTCCACCAGCTCGCACAACCGGCAGACCACCCCATCAACATATACCATCCCGAAGGGGAGTACCTGAAAGGGCTGGTACTCCATGTGGAATAAGCCGTACACAACAGGCCCGAGGAAACCAAAACGGGGATCGCTCCTTAAATGGAGGATCCCCGTTAATGCCTTCTCGCTGTAGATCAGAACTTGTAAGACGCCCCCACGCTTATCACCACGGGGTTTTTGCGGTAATCATCGAACATGGGCTGCCATTTCAACCCTGCCGACAAATCCCAACTCGGCGCTATCTCCACATCGAAGCCGCCGCCGAGATTCAAGCCCGCCGCCCAACGGCCTATGTCATTGACCACCAGACCGGCCTCGGGGTAGAGCGACCAGCCGCCCCCCACATGGAATACGTACTGAGCGTTACAACTCACCTCAATCGAACAACCGTCGTGAAGCAGTCCCATCAACGAAGGCTCGATACGCCAATGGTCCGTAAAACTGTAACGGCCGACAGCGCCGAGACCAACAATCGTGCTCGTGTTGGTGTAGATACTCATGCGAGGGCCTACCGACCAACGGCCGGCATCTTGCGCCGACACCGTAACAGCGAACATAGCCGCTACGGCCAAGATCAACAATTTTTTCATATTTTTTATTTTTGGGATTGGGTTCACAAGGTAAATATAAGCAAAAAAAACGGTTTTATCAAATTAAATCAGCCCGTTTGTTCAATACGCCGGCATACGGACGCCGTCCCCGCGCGCGCAAACACTCATGCGTAAGCCATATACGGTCAATCGGCCCTTCCGCATACGGGAGCCGCCGCATATTCCGCACCAGAACGCAGGCGCCGCGAATGAAAAGAGGCCGCAGGCATATATGCCTGCGGCCTCCCGATAAATCCGTCTCGCGATCAGTATTCCATCTTCGACAGACGCACATAGTTGTTATAACGCCACTTGGCATTCTCCTCGGCGGCACGGAAAAGCTCGTCGGCTTCGGTGGGGAAGGCCTTCTTGAGCGACGTGTAACGCACCTCCTTCATGAGAAAATCCTGGAACTTTGACCAGTCGGGCTCCTTCGAGTCGAGTACAAACGGGTTCTTGCCCTCGGCCTCAAGCTGCGGGTTGTAGTGCCACAGGTGCCAGTAACCGCACGCTACAGCCTCCTTGCCGACAGTCTGCGTGCGCGTCATGCCGCCCTTGATACCGTGGTTGATACACGGAGCGTAGGCGATCACGAGCGACGGACCCGGATAAGCCTCGGCCTCCTTCAGCACGCTGAGCAACTGGTTCTGCGAGCCGCCGATCGAAACCTGCGCCACATATACATAGCCGTATGTCATGGCAATAGCGCCCAGGTCCTTCTTGCGGATACGCTTGCCGCTCGAAGCGAACTTGGCGACAGCGCCCACAGGGGTAGCCTTCGACGACTGGCCGCCGGTGTTAGAATAAACCTCGGTATCTACGACCAGAATATTCACATCCTCGCCCGATGCCAGCACATGGTCGACACCGCCGAAGCCGATGTCGTATCCCCAGCCGTCGCCGCCGATGATCCACTGCGACTTCTTCACCAGCCAATCCTTCATCTCGAGGATCTTCCTGCACGTGTCGCAGCCGCATGCCTCCATCATCGGGACAAGTCGTGCCGTAACCTCGGCAGACTTGGCCGACGAACCGCGGTTTGCGATCCACTCCTTCATCACGCCCTTCAGCTCGTCCGAGCACTGCGCGCACTCGGCAACAGCCTGCTCCATATACTTCTGGATGCGGTCGCGCAACTTCTCGACACCGATGTGCATGCCCAGACCGAACTCGGCGTTATCCTCGAACAACGAGTTGGCCCATGCGGGGCCCTGACCCTTTGCGTTTGTACAGTAGGGAGTCGAGGGAGCCGATCCCGAATAGATCGACGTACAGCCGGTAGCGTTGGCAACCATCATCTTGTCACCGAAGAGCTGCGTGATGGTCTTGATATAGGGAGTCTCGCCACAGCCGGCGCAGGCACCCGAAAACTCGAACAGAGGCTGCGAGAACTGCGAGTTCTTCACGGTCTTCGTCGTATCCACAACGCCCTGCTTGTATCCGATCTCCGAGGTGATCTTCTTCCAATTCTCGGCCTGACCCAGCTGCGACTCAAGCGGCTTCATGACCAGAGCCTTCGTCTTGGCGGGACACACGTCGACACAGTTGCCGCAACCCGTACAATCCATCGGCGACACCTGTACGCGGAACTTGTATGCCTTCGTTTCGCCCAATCCCTGCTTCCATGCGAGACCCGTAGCGGCAGCTTCCTCCTCCGTTGCGAGGAACGGACGGATGGCAGCGTGCGGGCAGACATACGAGCACTGGTTGCACTGGATACAGTTGTCTACGATCCACTCGGGAACGTTCACGGCGATGCCGCGCTTCTCGTAAGCTGCCGTACCGTTATCCCACGTACCGTCCTCACGGCCGTTGAAGGCCGAAACCGGCAGGTCGTCACCCTTCAAGGCGTTGATCGGATCGACAACATTGCGTACAAACTCCGGACGCGACATGTCGACGCCGTGAGAAGCATCCTTGACAACTATATCAGCCCACTCGGCGGGAACCTCCACCTTTTCGACCGCATTGCCGCCTGCATCCACGGCAGCGTAGTTCATGTTGACGATATCCTCGCCCTTCTTGCCATAGGACTTCAGGATGGCATGCTTCATCTCCTCGACTGCCTTCTCGTAGGGTATCACGTTGGCGATCTTGAAGAATGCCGACTGCATGATGGTGTTGGTACGCGATCCAAGGCCCAGTTCGGCGGCGATCTTCGTGGCGTTGATTATATAGAAGTTGATATTGTTCTTGGCCATGTACGCCTTCATGTGGTCGGGCAGCGTCGCGCAGGTCGTGGCAGCGTCATGCACCGAGTTCAGAAGGAACGAACCGCCCTTCTTGAGACCTTTCAGCACGTCGTACTTGTCGACATACGAAGGAACGTGGCAGGCCACGAAATCGGGCGTCGTAACCAGATATGGCGAACGGATCGGATTGTCGCCGAAACGCAGGTGCGACGAGGTATAACCGCCCGACTTCTTCGAGTCGTACGAGAAATAGGCTTGGCAATACTTATCGGTCGAGCCGCCGATGATCTTGATCGAGTTCTTGTTGGCACCGACCGTACCGTCGGAACCCAAACCGAAGAAGAGTGCCTCGAACGTTCCGGGCTTCGCCAGCGACACCTCCTCGCCGATAGGCAGCGAGAGATTCGTAACGTCATCGTTGATGCCCACCGTAAAGTGATCCTTGGGCTCGGCCGAAAAGAGGTTCTCGACCACTGCCAGAATCTGTGCGGGCGTGGTATCCTTCGACGAGAGACCGTAGCGGCCGCCGATGATCATGGGCTGCATGTCCTTGCCGTAGAACATGTCGCGTACATCGAGATAGAGAGGCTCGCCGTTAGCTCCGTGTTCCTTCGTGCGGTCGAGCACGCAGATGCGTTTCACGCTTGAGGGAACTGCATCGAAGAAATATTTCTCCGAGAATGGACGGTAGAGGTGAACTGTGATAAGGCCCACCTTGCGGCCCTGCGTCGCGAGGTAGTCGATGCACTCCTTGATAGTCTCGGTAACCGACCCCATGGCCACGATCACGTTCTCGGCATCGGGAGCGCCGTAGTAGGTGAAGGGCCTATAGGTGCGGCCCGTGATCTTCGATATCGAAGCCATCGTCTCGGCCACCATATCGGGAACGGCATTGTAAAATTTGTTCGAAGCCTCGCGCGTCTGGAAATATATGTCGGGATTCTGGGCCGTACCGCGCGTAACGGGGTGTTCGGGATTCAGTGCGCGCGCACGGAACGCCTTAAGGGCGTCGCGGTCGAGCAGCGAGGTGAGCGACGCATCGTCGATTACCTCGATCTTCTGAATCTCATGCGAAGTACGGAATCCGTCGAAGAAGTGCAGGAAAGGAACCCGTGCCTTCAGTGCCACGATGTGTGCGACGCCGGCAAGGTCCATTACCTCCTGAACCGACGAGGTGGCCAACATGGCGAAGCCTGTCTGGCGCGTGGCCATAACGTCCTGATGGTCGCCGAAAATCGAGAGCGACTGTGCAGCCAGCGCGCGGGCCGAAACGTGGAACACGCCCGGGAGCAGTTCGCCCGATATCTTGTACATGTTGGGAATCATCAGCAACAGTCCCTGCGACGCGGTGAACGTCGAGGTGAGGGCTCCGCTCTGAAGCGAACCGTGCACGGCGCCTGCGGCACCGGCCTCCGACTGCATCTCGACAACCTTAACGGTCTCGCCGAACATGTTTTTCAGTCCTTGCGCGGCCCACTCGTCAACAAGCTCGGCCATCGTAGACGACGGCGTGATGGGGTATATGGCAGCTACCTCAGAAAACTTGTAAGCGATATGAGCCGCTGCATAATTTCCGTCACACGTGATAAATTTCTTCTCTGACATACTAAATTGCAATTTTGTGTATTTTATGAATTTCGTGTATATTCCAATCTGTCTCCCGAATACGGAGGATTTCCGAATTGCCGCAAAGTTATAAAATTCTAATCTTTTTTCATACACTTTTCCCCACTAAAAGCAGAACCGGCACAACAGTGCCTCCGCACACAGCCTGTCCGGTCGCCGACACCGTCGCCTACGGCACCGCGGCCACAGTACCGGCGGCATCCGCTGCTACAGGAATCATGATCTCTCCTCCGCGCATGCACCACTTCGGCCACCGCCTGCATGCGGTCTGTTCCGACGCCACTGATCGGCCGTGAGCCGCAAAAAATGTTCCGTACGCAGGTCTCCCAGCGGCGACACCTTGCCCCGTTCGGTATGGTGGAACGAGAACCCGCACTTCTCCATGACGCGGCGCGACTGCATGTTGCCGTCATAATGGCCGCACCACACCGCATCAAGGTCCAAATCCTCGAAACAACGCTGCAGAAGCCGCTCTACAGCCTCGGGAATAAGGCCACGGCCCCAATACGGCACGCCGATCCAATAACCTATCTCGGCCTCCCGCCCCGCAATATCGGCGCTGTGCACTCCGTCGCCGAACATTATGCCGACGCTCCCGACAGGCTCACCCGTGCTGCGCAATACCACGGCATAGGTCTCGGGAGCGGAAAATACCGTACGTATGACCTCAAGACTGTCCGCCACCGACGTATGCGGCAACCAACCGGCGACCGGTCCCACACGCACATCGCTCGCATACCTGTACAGGGCAGCGGCATCATCGTCCCGCCAGCGCCGCAGGACAAGCCTCTCGGTCTCCATGCGTGATTTCCCCTCCAACCGCATGCGCAATACGGGAAACGGATTGCCATAATCGTCTGCCGCATCGCGGCGGAACGTAACGAAGCCCATGTGGCGGTAAAAATTCACGGCCAAAGGGTTCTGCTCGTTGACATCGACACGATCGGCTTCAAAATTATTCACAGCCAACTCCACAAGGCGACGTCCCACTCCGAGCCCCATCATACGAGGCGCAAGAAATAACATTTCGATCTTGTGTCCCTGCACCCCCATGAAACCGGCCTCGGATGAAGCGGAACAAACTACAAACAACCTCTCGACTTCCAATATCGCCCTGCGCACATGCGGACGCAAACCCCATATGTCGGCACGGGAAAGGAAACGATGGCTGGCGCGCACAGAATCGTGCCACACCCCAAGTAAAGCGCAGAGAAGCTGATCGGAACGTTCCGACCTGCCGACCTCCAGTATATCGATTCTATCAACCATATCTCAAGACGTAACCGCGGCACGGCATCCATCACGCCGCGTATGTATTGCAAAAATACAAATTATATTCTCTGTACGCACGCAATAGAATAAAAACGGTGTCAGCCAAGCCTCACCATACAGTTGCAGCAGAAAACATGTCCGACAGCACCGCCAGCTTAAAGAAAAGGCACTGCGTCCAACCCGGCATCGGCCACCTCACGAAATCGCAGGCAATGCTGATTCTAAACAATTGTTCGAAGCAAATGCTAAAAATGCCTTCTTCAGCAACGGGCAAAAAATAAGGTCAGACATCGCTGTCTGACCTTGAAGAGGCGGCTACCTACTCTCCCACCTAA
>CALUIK010000002.1 GCA_944320685.1 uncultured Alistipes sp. | reverse complement strand
CTCTATTTTATCCTTATAACCGCCAAATATTATGATGGTTACATTATATACTACCAACCTCTTTTGGCATCATTACCATATTTTCAACTCTTATAGATTGTTCTATATCTTATTCTTCGTGTTCGCAACGGGCTCGGAGGTCGCTCAATAGCTCGCCTTTATAGGAGAAATACTTTGCGCCTTGATATGCTCCCGAAGCATTGCGGCGCTCCTCGGGCATAAGGGCCCCCACGAAAGGTGAAAGTTTGTAGATACGTCCTTCGTATTCGATGTGGTCGTCGTCCGCGGCCTTTACCTCAAGGGTATTGTGCTGGAGAGATTATTCCAGAGATGACCAGCTGAAACGTAAGACTCACATCTCCTTGTAGGCGGTCGGCGAACAGCCGACGGCCTTCTTGAAATAGACTCCGAAAAACGACTGGTTGGCGAAATTCAGCATGTCGGATACCTGCTGGACCGTATATTGCCCGCTTTTCAATAAGGCCTTGGCCTCCAGAATCACATAGTCGCGGATCCACTCTCCGGCATGGCGCCCGCTGACGGCATACACTACCTGTGAGAGATACTTGGGGGTCAGACACAATCGCTCGGCATAGAAACCGACGCTGCGTTCCATGGTGCAATGCTGCCGCAATTCTTCCAGAAACCGATCGAAAATCTGTTTCTTGCGAGACCCCTGCCGGACCTCCTGGGCCTCGACCAGAGGAACCATCAGTTGGCAGATATTTCCGTAGAGTACCTGCAGATAACCCTTCAGGATGTCGTGTTTGAAGCGGAAGTCGGGTTGTCGGAGTTTGTCGCGCATTGCCCGGCAGATAGACAGAAATTCAGCCGTCTGGGCATCCGTGAGTTCAAGGAGTGATTGCCGGGCAAGGAATTTACGCACGATGAGAGCCCCCTCGGAGTTCTCTTCAGTAATGATATAATCGTTCGGAAGAGCGATGAAAACGGTCCGATAATCGTCCGATATTTCGAGGCATTCCCCGATCGATCCCGGCGTGACGATTTGCAGTGAGTTGCGATGCAGTTCGTATTCGTCGAGATTCACCCTGACGCGCATCCTTCCATCCAGACATAGTTGAACCATTGAAAATTGTATCTTAAAAGGGTAAGGTGCCGAGAGAAATGGAACCATATTGGGATCATTTGCCAGATCCTTGAGGTAGTTCTCTTCATCAAAATTGCAGGCAAGAATAAACTTATCCTCAAAGATACAGTCACGCTCATCAAGGGGAATTGTCGACAGATTGAGCGCGTTGAAATTCTGTTTTTCGATCATAGTCATTCGCTTTTACTTCGACAAATATACATATTAGAGCAATAAATATGCGATTTTTATTTCTAAAAAGCGGTTTTACCATCTTTTCGAACAACAAACACACAACATGCAACAAAACTCATCCGGGGAAAAGACTGAACTTTGCCAGCGGAAAACCATAAAACCAAATACAAGAAATGATGAGAATGAAAAGGAACAAACTTAAAGCCGCGCTTGTGATGGCTTTGCTGTGCAGTTGTTCGGGACGGACGACCTCGGAGCCGTTCGTCCAAAGCGTGAGCCTGACAAAGCCCGTGGCATTGGACGCCGAGACCACCCGCATCTATTCGGGCATGGTCAGGGCCGCGCATGAAGTGAGCCTGGGGTTCAAGACGGCCGGGCAGATAGCCCGTATCCACGTCTCCGAGGGAGACTATGTGCAACAGGGGCAGTTGCTCGCCGAACTGGACGATGCCGACTACCGGCTGGCGGTCGAAGCGTTGCAAATCCAATACGACCAGCTCAAGGACGAAGTAGCGCGTACGAAACAGCTCTTCAACCAGAAGAGCGTCTCGGCCAACGATTACGAAAAGGCCAGCGCCGGTCTGCGGCAGCTGGCCGTGCAGCTGCAGGCCAACCGCAACAAACTCGACTATACGAAACTCTACGCCCCGGCCGACGGATATATCCAGCAGGTGAACTTCTCGCCGGCGGAGATGGTCGATGCAGGGACGGCACTCTTCACGCTGCTGGATGTTTCGCGGTTGGAGGTCGAGGTCAGCATTCCGGCCGGCGAGTACCTCCGTCGTGACCGGTTCACGGGGTTCACCTGCCGGGCTGCGGGGGTGGAGAGCGGGATGCCGATGCGTTTGGGAGGCATTACGCCCAAGGCCGATGGCACGCAGCTCTACCACCTGACGCTGGCATTTGCCGGACGCCCCGACCGTCGGCTGACGGCAGGAATGAACGTCGAGGTCGGCATCACGGTGGCTGACACCGCACGAACCGGCGGGTTCGGCGTACCGCCCGGCGCCGTCTTTCTGGATGGGGAGAGCCCCTGTGTATGGGTATTCGGCGCAGACTCCACCATCGAGCGGCGTCCTGTCACGTTGCACGACATGGATCATGAGGGCCGCGCGGTGGTCATCGACGGACTGACGTCCGAAGATCGGATCGTGCGAGCCGGAGTATCCGCTCTCGAAGAGGGTGAGAAGGTCCGTGTCATAGAGACACCGAGTCAAACCAATGCAGGAGGGCTGTTGTGATGAAGATAACCGAATTTTTCGTAAGACGCCCCGTCTTGTTCTGGTCGCTTATGGCGGCCATCCTCATTGCCGGACTTCTGTCGTTCATCCGGATGCCCAAGCTGGAGGATCCGGCCGTGGCAGCCAAACAGGCGATGGTCGTGGTTCCCTATCCCGGAGCCAGCGCCCATGAGGTGGAGCTGAAGGTGGCTCAGATGATGGAGGACGAACTGCGTGCGCTGCCTAACGTCAAGAAGGTCAAGAGCGAATGCAGAAACGGTTCGGCGATGTTCACGGTCGAATTTCAGATGACGGTTCTGAACCGCGATCTGGAACAGCACTTCGACCTGTTGCGCCGCAAGGTCAATGACGCCGCGTCGCGCCTGCCCGAGGGGTGCTACGACCCGGTGGTCATCGACGATATGATGGATGTCTACGGCATCTTCTACGGCCTGACGGCTGACGGCTACGACTACCCGGAGATGTACCGCTATGCCAAGTTTCTGCGGCGCGAACTGCTCGACGTAAAGGGGGTTAAGCGGATTCTCATCGCCGGCAACCGCGACGAGGTGATCAACATCATCCTGTCGAAGGAACAGATCGCCCGCAACGGCGTGATTCCGACGCAGATCATGTCGGCGCTGCAGCAGGCCGGTAAGGTGGTCAATGCCGGGAAATATCCTACCGACGGTGAGCGTATTGCGCTCTATGTCGATTCGGCGGTCGACGATGTGGAGGAGATCCGCAACCTGGAGATCCGCACGATGGACGGCCGTCAGCTGCGCATCGGCGACGTGGCCCGCGTCGAGCGGGGGTATGCCACACCGCAGCGTAACGGATTTTTCGTCGACGGACGCCCGGCGCTGGCCCTCTGCATCGCCATGGAGTCCTCGGCCATCGTTCCCGACGTGGGCAAGGCCGTCGATGCCCGGCTCGCGGAGGCCATGCGGCAGCTTCCGGCGGGCTTCCAGACGGAAAAGATCTTCTTCCAGCCCGACAAGGTCTCGGAGGCCATCTCGTCGTTCATGTGGAACCTGCTGGAATCGGTCCTGATCGTCATTCTGGTGCTGATCTTCACGATGGGATTCCGCAGCGGATTGATCATCGGCTTCGGGCTGGTGCTCACGGTGGCCGTTTCGTTCCCGATCCTGCTGACGTGCGGCACGACGCTGCAGCGCATCTCGCTCGGCGCCTTCATCGTGGCCATGGGCATGCTGGTCGACAATGCCGTGGTGATCATGGACGGCATTCTGATCGACAAGAAGCGGGGCCTGAGCCCGAAGGTCTATCTCTACCGCATCGGCCGCAATACGGCCATGCCGCTGCTCGGGGCAACCGTCATCGCCGCCTCGACATTCCTGTGTGTCTATCTCTCGCCCGATTCGGCAGGTGAATATGCCGGCGATCTCTTTCTGGTACTGTGCGTGAGCCTGCTGGCCAGCTGGGTGCTGGCGCTCGTCCAGGTGCCGATCTGCGCCAAGTCGTGGCTCCCGACCCGCGAAAAGAGACAGCACGCGGCACAGAAGCCCGCCGTGATGAATTCGCCGGTTCATCGCTTCGTGCGGCGCACGATCTCGTTCCTCATCGACTACAAGCGAACGACGATTGCCGCAGCCGTGGCAGTGCTGATCCTCTCGATCTTCGGCATGACGCGCGTCAAGAATCTCTTTTTCCCCGACTTCGACTACAAACAATTCGTCGTCGAGTGCTTCTTTCCCTCGGCGACGGATGCCGATCGGGTACGCGACCGGCTGCTCGAGATGAGCGACAGCGTGCGGCGCAATCCGGCTGTCGAACGGGTGGCCGTCAGCCAGGGCAGCGCCCCGGCCCACTACTGTCTGGTGCGCCCCATGACCTCGGGCGGCGACTGCTACGGAGAACTGATTGTCGACTGTCCGGACTACCGGACCGTGCAGGAGCAGATTCCAACGATCCGGCGTCAGTTGCGCGAGGCCTTTCCCGAAGCCTACATCCGCATCCGCAAATATAACTTCTCGGTCTCGACATCGCATACCGTCGAGGTGGAGTTCGCGGGCCCCGACCCGGCGGTGCTGCGCGAATTGAGCGCACAGGCCGAAGCCGTCATGCGCCGCAGCCCTTATGTCGACGCCTACTCGGTGCAGAACAACTGGAAGCCCAAGGGCAAGGCGCTCGTCGCCGAATTCAACCAGCAGGATGCCCTGCGTGCCGGGATCGGCCGCGGGGATGTGGCCAACGCCCTGCTCGCCGCCACGGACGGCATGCCGGTCGGTGTGCTGAACGACCAGGAGCGCATAGTGATGCTGAATCTCCAGGTGCGCAACAACGACGGCAGCCGCATCCGCAACCTCGACGAAATTCCCGTCTGGAGTATGATGAACTTCCGGCTGACCGACGAGGAGCTGCAGGGCGCGCTGGCCGGCGGACGTGGAATGAGCGAGCTGCAGGACCGCATGTTCCGCGCCATGCCGCTGGGCAATGCCGTGCGCAACATCCGTCTCGACTGGGACGAGGACGTCGTGCTGCGGATGAACGGCCGAAGGGTAATCGAGGCGGAGTGCGACCCGAATCCCGACTGTAAGGAGGCTACGCCGGCCAAGGTCGTGGCATCGATCCGCGATGAGATCGAGGCCATCCCGCTGCCCGACGGCTACACGATGCGCTGGGTCGGCGAGGGTGAATTGCAGGGCGAGGCGACCGGCAACCTGATGAAGTACCTGCCGTTGACCATTTTCCTCATTCTGGCCATCCTCCTGCTGCTGTTCAACAGCTGGCGCAAGGTGCTGCTCATCCTCCTGTGCTTCCCGTTCGTCTTCTGCGGCATCACCCCGTCGCTGCTTCTGACGGGACAGCCGATGACCTTCATGGCCATCATCGGCATGATGGGTCTGATCGGCATGATGGTCAAGAATGCCATCGTCCTGGTCGACGAGATCAACCGCCTGCAGGCCGAGGAGCACCGATCGCCCTATACGGCCGTCATCGAGGCAACGGTCTCGCGCGTGCGCCCCGTGCTGATGGCCTCGCTGACGACGATCGTCGGAATGATTCCGCTGGTCGGCGACCCGATGTACGGCTCGATGGCCCTGACGATCATGGGCGGACTTACGGTCGGCACGATCATCACGCTCATTCTGCTGCCGATTTTCTACGCGGCCCTGTTCCGCATTCGCAAACCTCAAAATGCATAAACGATGAATATCAGAATATATGCGGCTCTGGGGGCCGCACTGCTGTCGGGCCTTGCGACCCGGGCTCAACAACCGCTGCTGCTCTCGCTGGCCGAGTGCCGCGAACGGGCCCTTGCCCACAGCGAGGAGCTGCAACAGGCCGACAACCGGCTCGAACAGGCCCGCCTCGACCGCCAGATCGCGGCAACGGCCGCCCTGCCCAAAATCGAGGGGTCGGCCACCGGTGCGTACGTACTGCCCGACATGGATATGATGGGGATGGATCTTCGGATGCGCGGCACCTATATGGCAGGGCTCACTCTGACCCAACCGATCTATGCCGGGGGCAAGATCTCGGCAGCGCGGCGGATGGCCCGTATCGGCGAAGAGGTGGCCGGCGAGCAGCGGCGGATGACCCGCATGGATGTGCTGGTCGAGGCCGACAACGCCTACTGGACCACGGTGGCCGTTGACCGCCAGGTGCGCATGCTTGAGAGCTATGCGGCACAGATGGATACGCTTTACCGCCAAACCGCCGCCGCCTTCGAAGCGGGCATGGCCATCGAGAATGACCTGATGCGCATCGAGGCAAAACGCAGCGAAATCCGCTATCAGCTGCAGAAGACGCAGAACGGAGCCGAATTGTGCCGCATGTCGTTGTGTCGGGTGATCGGTGCGGAGCGAGACCAGTATCCGGTTCCGACCGATACGCTTTTTCAAATGTCCGAACCCGGAGCGTTGATGTCGGACCTCGCATCCCGCCCCGAATTGCGGATGCTGGAGCGGCAGGTGGCCGTCGGGGAGCAACAGATCCGCGATGCCCGTTCAGCGATGCTGCCTACTGTGGGGTTGTCGCTGGGTTATACCTACTACGGCAACATCAAACTCAACAGCATGGTCGATGCAGGCAACGGAACGTTTGTTCCCCATACGCAGGAGTTCCGCGACGGGCTCGGTCTGGCCATGTTGGCGGTGAAGATCCCGATCTTCCATTGGGGCGAGAGCCGCAAAAAGGTGCGCAAGGCCCGATACGAACTCCAGAATGTGCAGCTCGACTTGCAGAAAAACACACGTCTGATGTCGCTCGAGGTCGAACAGGCCATCCGCAACGTCGAGGACGGCTACCGGTTGATCCAGACAGCCGAACTTGCGCTGCGACAGGCCGAGGAGAACCTGCGCGTCATGCGCAACCGATATAAGGCACAGATGGCTCCGCTGACCGACCTGCTCGATGCCCAGTCGCAGTGGCAGCAGGCCGCCAGCAATCGGATCGAGGCTCAGACGCAGTACCGGATCTACGAGACCGAATACCGCAGAAGCATCGGTACATTGGAATAATCTTGAAGAGCGAAGCTGAGGGTAGCGGTCGGAAACCGTTTCCGACCGCCCCTCTCTTATGCCTGGCTCCGACCCTTCACCATACCCAGGAAACCATGATACGTATTGTCCTTAACCCAAAATACGAACACCTGCGTGAAGCAATCACGCAATTGATTCATCCATTCCGGTTTGCTCGCAACGGGGTGCTCCTCCATGACGGACGCAATACCATCAAACGCTTCGACTGCAACGGCACGTCACTTGCCGTCAAACGGTATGGGCGTATCTCACCGTTGAACAAAATCGTCTATGGCACCCTGCGTCGCAGCAAGGCCGAACGGGCCTATCTGCATGCCGTGAGATTGCGTAATCTGGGGATTGATACGCCCGAAGAGGTGGCCTTTGTCGAGGAGCGGCGCTACGGAATCCTGCGAGCAAGCTATTTTATCTCGCTCTATTCGGATTATCGTCCGGTCATGGAGCTGATTGAAGAAAAAGCGCCGGACGCAGATGTCCAGATGGGCCTGTTTGACCAGCTGGCCAATTTCATTTATCATATCCACTGGGCCGGCATCCTCCACCGCGATCTGAATATCGGCAATATCCTTTGTGCGGAGCGTGAGACAGGGAAATTCTCGTTTCAGCTGATTGACACGAACCGGATGGAGTTCCGGAAAAATCTCTCCATGCAGATGCGCATGCATAACCTGCGGAGACTTTCGTGTCCGCTGACGATATATCTCTCTATTTTGGAAAGTTACGCTCTGATTATCCGAGCCGAACGTGATTCGCTGCAACTCAAGGGAGTTTGGTATCGACTGCTCTTCGAAAACAGGAAACGATTCAAATCCCGACTCAGAACCTTGCTGTAAACCCTCTTTCACGATATATCCAGCCTAATATTAGGTACTCACATATTTTTTCATTAATAATCTTTAACCTCTAACTTATGAACACTTTGCTAGAATGTCGTTTCATGCAGACGGCACTGGGACATACACTCTATACATTGACGGATGAAGAACTTCGCTCGGACTTCAAGGACTTTCAGATCGCACTTCTTGACCTGCTTGACGGCAGCGGCGGATATCGGACAATCGACTTCATGCTCCGGGATACCTTGTGTATTTTGGAGCATATTTTTTCCAGCAAAAAAAAATAACACATTATTGCGCCTGTTCGTTTTACGGGCCAGGTCCAATCTGCGCACCTGCATCGCGCAAAACAACAAACGGCTGACCAACCCCGAACTCTTCACCTCCGTTTCTCCCGTTTGCAGATCCCCGCTGCATTGGGGATGCAAGCCGATTGATCTGGCTGAATTTCTCGTCTATGCCTCCGAATTCGGGGCATTCGGCAATGCTCCGTTCACCGAAGTCGTGCGTCAGCACGAATGGCTATACAATATCAAACTGGGTGCGCCGCGCGATTTGAAACGCAGCGTCAAGGATCGCAAAATCCGGACAACGGCATTCATCGACTCCTTGCAGGAGGCTGCGCGGCAATAGTAAAACACAATCTGATTAACAGTTAGTTGCAAATAAACTTCACCCACGTGGGTATCCACGTGGGTAGTTTTATTGCATCCGTTTCAGGAACTTTGCCCTTGGAAATCGCAAAACAATGGCTATGGAACTGAACGCAATCATCGAAGAGATGCAGGGTTGCATCTTCTCGCTTCAGCAACGGGTTGAGGAGTTGAAGGGCATGGACGACAAGTCGGCCGAAACGATTCTGCTTACACGTCAGGAGGCGGCCGACCTGCTTGGCAAGTCGCTGCGGCAACTCGACCGCGACTGCCGTCGTTACGGCATCCGCAAGGTCGCAGCCAATGGCGGCGTCCGTATCCCAAAAATAGACCTGCTCGTACACATGGGGCTGGTGGTCCGTCCCGCCGAGCCTTCGCGAAGCGAACTGGAGCGTCTTTTGTGCAAACACGGCCGGCAATGAACTACCTCGCAGAGATACGACATTTCTACGACTGGCTTGAAACGGAGTCTTTGCCCTCGAACGCCATCGTGCTGTGGCATGCCCTGATGTTCACGGCGAACCGTTGTGGCTGGCGCGAGGAGTTTTCGGTACCCTTTTCGGTACTGGAGAACCGCACGAAACTCGACAAATCGACCATCTGCCGCATGCGGCGTATTCTGGTCGAGCGGGGCGTTATCTCTGTCCGCGGACAGCGCGGACGCCGGAGTGCCATCTATCGGCTAAATCCCTTTGAGCGTCATCCGGCAGAGCACGACGCGACGGTTTCTGCCACGCAAATCCATCGAATGACCGGCAAAGCGTTGCAATCCGCAACGCCGACCGCCACTGTCTCCATACAGGACAGAATTATTCCGGAAAAAGAAAAAACAAGCAAAAAAGAAAAAGCGCTGCGCCGGCGGGAAGAGAGAAAAGGTTGCGCCGAAAAGAGAGAACCCATACGGCAGAACCTGTCGCAGTTCCTCGCATCGCTCGACGAGATATGGCGCGCACCGATGAGCATCTGGCTGGAGTACAAACGTTCGCGCCGCGAAGGCTACCGCAGCGAGATGGGCGCCCGCAAGTGCCTTGCGCTGCTCCGCGACCTCTCGGGCGACGATCCGGCCGTTGCCGCAGCGGTGATCGACCGGAGCATCGCCAACAACTGGGCGGGACTGTTCCCGTTGCGGCCGGGCGATACTTCCGCGCCGTCACGTACCCGAAATTCCGGCGATGTGTTGCATCCTGCAACGGAAGAGCATGCCCGTCGTCTTCTGGAAAAGTTCGACCGCAGCACCAAGTGAGACAATGACCTCATTCCCCACATATCGCATGCCGTATATTCACCCTGCAAAATGCCTCGTCATGGAACCTCTTGCCACAATCATCGACCGCCTCTCGGCGGAAAAGCGACTCGTCGTCCGCCGTGCTGAAAGCCTTTCATGGGGCGACCGCGAACGATGCGAAGCCCTCTTCCGCGAAATCTTTCGGCGTGTGGATCGCACGGTTGTCCGTTACCGTCCGTTGCCCGAATACGCCTCCGTTATCGGATGGATGACCGCCACCGGTGGCCGCGGGCTGCTGCTCTGGGGTGACTGCGGACGCGGCAAGAGTACGATCTTGACCGGCGTGATTCCCGTACTGCTGGCCATGAAGGGATTTCACACTTGTCCGGTACATGCCGACGAACTGACCAAGCCCTATCGCTTTGCCGCCAGTACGGCCGGATGCGACCCGACCTGCTCGAACCTCGACTTTCTGACCCGGACTCCCTTCCCGATTATCGACGAGGTGGGAGTCGAGCCGCTCATCAACGATTACGGCGAACGCTACGAGGGTTTCAACCGCATCGTCAATGCGGCGGAACGTCGCCTGCGGCCGCTGTTCCTCGCAACGAATCTCTCGAAGGAACAACTACTGCGCCGCTACGGCGAGCGGACATTCGACCGTCTGACCCGACTGTGCCGGGCCGTGGAGTTCCGGGGCGAGAGTCTGCGCTGACACTGAAACAAGAACGAGATATGAAACTGCAACGAATCATCCATCTGTTGGAAGACGGTCGCCGCAAGTATGTGACCCACAACGGAGAAATCGAAAAGTGGACGGAGGTCGAGATAGAGAACCTCCGAAGGAACATGGCACGCTTCGGTCCGGCGGCCTATACGGCCGACTTCGCCAGGTACGGCATCTCGGCCCGCGAACTGCGCGAGCGCTATCCCGATGCCCGCATCGTACGCATCGTTGGCTTCGAGACCGAGGACCACGACCTGCCGCTCAACCCCGAAATCATCTTCTGACCATGCCGACATTGAAAAGGACATGCCGTCGCCCGTGGCAGCCGGAACATGCTCCGCAGATGGGCCGCCGGCATGCCAATACGGAGTTCTACCATTCGACGGCGTGGCGGAAGCTGCGGGCCGAGCAACTGCGCCGGCAGCCGCTCTGCGAGCGCTGCCTTGCGCAAGGCCGCTACACTCCTGCCCGTGTCGTGGACCACATCCGTCCCGTGAACCTGGGCGGTGCGCCGCTCGACCTTGAGAACCTCCAATCGCTCTGTGCAGTCTGCCACAACCGCAAATCCGGCACAGAGCGTCATCAGCGACAAACTCAAAACTCTATGCCTATGAAGTAAAACGGTGGGAATGGGCGTGCGGCGGTGGTTGCAATCAGTCAAAAGGCTTTATGGCGCCTCACGCCCATTGTTTGAAACATGAGAAACGATGCGAACGACACTGAACTTGAACGAAATAATTGCCCAATGGCTCTCGGAGTGCGACATTCTGCCCTCCACGGCCCGGGACTACGAACGCAAACTGTCCTTGTGGTTCCGCTGGCTGTCGGCCGTTGGGGTCGATACGCGGTCGCCCGAACGGCGGCACGTCGTGGAGTACAAGCAGCACCTGCAACGCGAAGGGCGTAGCCTCCTGACGGTGAACAGTCTCGTTACCGTTGTGAAACTCTTCTACGGCTTCTGCGAGCGTCGCGGTTACTGCGACAATATCGCCGCAGGAATCCGGAGCAGCCGTCGCCGGTCGGGGTACAGCAAACTGCCGCTTACGGCCGAGCAGGCCCGGCGGCTGTTGGAGTCGATCGACACGACGACCGTCATCGGGCGGCGCGACCGGCTGATGCTCTCGCTGATGTTGTTCAACGGACTGCGGACCTGCGAGGTGGAACGCATCGACCTCGGGGACTTCGCGGAGCGGGAGGGCGAACCGGTGTTAGCCGTCCAACGGAAAGGCCGCACGGAGAAGAACGAGATCGTCGTACTGCATCCCGACACCGTGGAGCGTCTTGCCGAGTACGTTGCGAACCGGCCGTGGAATGCCTCCGCGCCGCTCTTCATCTCGCACAAACCCGGATGCGACAATCGGCTGGTCAGGCAGACTATCGGCTGCATCGTGAAACAGCGACTGGCCCGCATAGGCCTCGTGCATCCGAAACTCTCGGCACACTCGCTGCGACATACGTTCGGAGCGCTGATGGTCGAGCAGGGCGTGGACATCGAGACGGTCAAGGATATGATGGGCCACTCCGACACCCGAACCACGCGCATCTATGTCGAGATGGCGCAGCAGCGTAAACTCCTGCATCACTCGCCGTCGCGGGCTGTCGGGAATCTGATTTTGTCGGACCTTAAGCGGACGGATGATTAAAGTACAGTGAATTAATGAATCATGTCAATATTTTGAGGGACATGCGTTTCCAGATTCTGTTCCCGGCGCAGCGTCATCCTGCCTTTTGCAGCGACCGGACCAACCGGAGCGCCCCCGGGCCGGGCCTTGCGCCGTCGATGGGAGGGGTTGGAATTCCTTCGTACCCTTCAAAACGTAATCGCTGCCCCAATCGCACACACACGCGTGCAGAATTGGCAAAACCGGTATCCCGAACCGGTTGCAAAAGGTCAGTACGGAATTCGGAAGTAATCGAACAGTGTCTTGTAGTTGTCCTGTGCCGTAAGGCAGGTGTCGCGCAGATATTCGCGCACGGCGGGCCACTGTTGCAGACCGCGATAGTAAAACATCTTGAGGTCATCGGTGATGATGAAGGGAACGATGCCGGCTGCCAGACACTCCTTGAACATCAGGAGCCTTCCGACGCGGCCGTTGCCATCCTGAAACGGGTGGATGCACTCGAAACGCTGGTGCAGGTCGAGAATGTCGTCGAGCGTCTTGCTTCGCCGGGCGTTGTACTCTGCCAGGAGTCGCTTCATCTCGCGGTGTACCTTTTCGGGAGGCGTGGTCTCCATGCCGCCGACCTCGTTGGGCAGACGCTTGTAGTCGCCCACGGCAAACCACTCCTTGCGGCTGTCCGATGTACCGGACTTGAGTTGCGCGTGCAGTTCCTTGATGAAGGCCTCGGTGAGCGGCTCCCCGGCCCGGTCGATAATCGTGTCGATGCAGCGGAAGTGGTTCGTGGTTTCGAGAATGTCATCCACCCGCAGCGTCTCGCCCTCGACGCCCACCGTGTCGGTCTCGAAGATATGGCGCGTCTGGTCGTGGGTCAGCCGGCTGCCCTCGATGTGGTTCGAGTTGTAGGTGAGGTCGATCTGCGTACGGTGGTAGATGCCGCCCTTGAGACGCATCGCCTTCTGCTCGCGCAACACCTCCAACAGCGGCATGACATGCCCAGCTCGCGGCTTGCGACTGGGCAATGCGGCATCCGCCGGGATATTCCAGGTCTTGCCCGTCAAGAAGGCTCCCTCGATCTTTCCCGAGGCGCAGTAGTTGCGGGCCGTGCGCTCCGCGATGCCGTGCTTTGCGGCGAATGCCGCGACTGAAATGTACTCCATAATCGAACGTCGTATCGGCAAGTTAGAAGGCCGATTTTCGACCCAAATATAACGATTCTTGCCGATACCGGCAAGTTATGGCAATAAAAAACATGCCGATGAGATGAAAGGACGCAGAAAGATACCCGACACGCTGAAGACGCTGCGCGGTACCGACCAGCCGTGCCGCATGACGGACGGAGCAAAGCCACCGGCCACGAATGTCGTTGCCGTGCCGCGCTCCGGCTTGAAAGGTACGGCCCGCAAGGTCTTCGGAATCGTGGCGGCGGAACTTATACACAAACGGCTTCTTGAGGTCGTGGGTGTGGATCTGGTCGTGGCCTACGCCCGCGAGATGGGACTCTACCATGACATGATGCGTGATGTCGAGCGCGAAGGCGCGACCGTGGAGGTTATGACGCGCAATGGCCCGGCAACGGTCTTCAACCCCAAGCGGCGTATTGCCGAGGGCGCGCTCGCCAACGCCCGTTCGCTGGCGGCGGAGTTCGGACTGACGCCCGCGAGCCGCCACCGCGTTGCGGCCCTGCTTGCCGATGATGCTCCGAAAGATGACTTCGCGGAGTTTGAAGAGATGGAATAGTATGACAACAACGAAAAAATATCCCGCCGAGATCTATGCCGAACAAGTACGCGACGGCCGCATACTGGTTTGCGAATACGTCCGTCTTGCCGTGCGCCGTTACTATGCCGATCAGGACCGCGCACTCGAACGCGGTTGGCACTTCGACCGCCGGGCGGCGCTGCGTGCAATCGGTTTCATCGAGCGCCTCAAGCACACCAAAGGTGAGTGGGCCGGTCGCCGCTTCCGGCTCGAACCGTGGCAGCACTTCGTGCTCTGGAACATTTTCGGCTGGAAGAATGCCGACGGCACACGTCGTTTCCGCTATGCCTACATAGAGATTGCCCGCAAGAACGGCAAGACGGCTCTCTCGGCCGGCGTGGGGCTCTACATGCTCTTCGCCGACGGCGAGTCGCGCCCCGAGGTCTATTCGGCCGCCACGGTCAAGGACCAGGCGAAGATCTGCTTTGCCGATGCCGTCGAGATCGTCCGTGCCACCGACCTCAAGCACTACCTCACGCCGTTCCGCAACTCTATTGTTTACGAGGCACGCGGCGGCACGATGAAGCCCTTGTCGTCGGACTACGGCACGCACGACGGTCTGAATCCCTCGTGCGGCATCATCGACGAGTTCCACGCCCACCGCGACAGCGGGATGTTCGACGTCATCAAGTCGGCCTTCGGCGCACGCCGCCAGCCGCTGATGTTCATCATCACCACAGCCGGATTCAACAAGTCGGGCGCCTGCTATGCCTACCGCGAGAACGTGATTAAGGTACTGCGTGAGGTGAATGAGGACGATACGCTGTTCGGCATCATATATACGCTCGACTCGAACGAGGAGTGGGACGACCCGCGCATGTGGATCAAGTCGAACCCCAACCTCGGAGTCTCGCTCTCGGCCGACTACCTTGCCGACCAGGTGCGCGACGCCCGCAACCGTCCCGAGGCCGTGCGCAACGTGATGACGAAGAACCTCAATCTGTGGGTCGATGCCGAACGGACGTGGATTCTCGACGACGCATGGCAGAAATGTGTCGGTACGACCTCGCCCGACGAACTTCGCGGCTGCGCCTGCTGGGGCGGTCTCGATCTCTCGAACGTCTCCGACATCACAGCCTATGTGCTTCTGTTTAACGAAAACGACCGCTTTCAACTCGTGCCATACTTCTGGATACCCGAGGAGAAAATGCTCGAAAAGATTCGCCGCGAGAATATTAACTACGACCGCTGGGTTGCCGATGGATACGTCACCGTTACGCCGGGTAACGTCATCGACTACGACTTTGTCAAGGCCGACATCCTCCGCCGGACGGCCGACTATGACCTGCGCTCGTCGGCATACGATCGTTGGAACGCCTCGCAGACGATTATAGACCTCCAGAACGAGGGCATGACCTGCAATCCATTCGGTCAGGGTTACGGCTCGATGTCGGCACCGACGCGCGAATTTGAGAAACTGGTACTCACGGGCCGCATCGAACACTTCGGCAACCCCGTACTGCGGTGGATGCTCGCCTCGACGGTCGTCAAGAGCGACCCAGCCGGAAACATCAAGCCCGACAAGGAGCGCTCGACGCAGAAGATCGACGGCATCGTCGCCTCAATCATGGCTCTCGGCGAGTGGATGACGGCGCAGGCGGGCAATGAACGAAACCCATACGAAAACCGCGGATTATTGACTCTCTGAAACGATACGACGATGAACAGAAAGATGAATCGAAAACAGTACCGGCGTTACCATTCGCCGGTCATTACGGCCGAACGCGAACGCATCGAGAAGCAACTATCGGCCCTGACGCCACTCACACCCGAAATGCGGCACTTCCTCTCGTTCGAGGGCTTCGCGGAACTCTACCTCCGCATGCGCGATCTCTATCCGACGCAGTTGGAGGCTTACGAACGCCTCGAAGATTTTCACATCACCCTCACCGGCCGTCGCCGCTATTCGGAGTTCAGTTCATTTCGGCGGGTGCTGAACCGCAGATAATTATTAGTAATATACTGCCATACAGGTAGTTATGCGTTGCATTTATTTTTTTTCGAAAAATATGTAAAAAAATATGCAATCTTGGAGGATTTTATTACCTTTGCAAAAGAAACCCACGAGTGCGAGTCGTGGGTCAGAAAAAAAATATAAAACTGTTTTTACATGAAAAACATTACAAATGTAAGTCTATTTTCGGATTCTACAAGTTCCGAAGAGCAAAAAAGTTATGAAACAATGACTTTATTTGCTGGCAAAGTCCTCCACCAACTTCCCCAAATGATCAGAGAGTCATATGCGGAAACGAATGATGAATTGGAGAGACTTCCGCCACATGCCAGAAGACGGAATAGCAGACCTGTGAGAGTAAACGAAAAAATTTCTCAAAAGTGCGCTAATATATATCCAGAATATTTTAGTGAGGTCGCTAATGGGAAATTCTTGTTGCATGTGCCAGGGTTTGCCCAATTTCATATAGTAAAAACAAATAAAGGTAAATTACCTCCCAGACGTACCCAACAGGCGAGAAATGAGGTATGTCAGCAAAATTTACCATTCAAGGATTGTCCTATTTTACATATCGGACATGATTATCAATATGGCCACGTCAGTGTAACTTTGATGTTATATAATAGGGGGCATTGTATATGGAGTTGCTCGTTTAGCGATATTCTCAGTAACCAAAACAACGAATCCTCTCAAAATATTTCACTGCCGCAAGTTTGTAACGCAGCAAAGGAAGTATTTGCTAAACCCAAGGCTCATATCCAAAAGAAGAATACAGAAAAAGCGGTATAACCGGTATAACCGAGATTTGATCGGTATATGAATGTTGTTAATAATAAAATGATCACTATCGCACGGGAAGTGCGAGGAATGACACAGATGCAATTATCTGCGTTAATTCCTAAACTATCACAAGGAAACCTTTCAAAGATGGAAAAAGGGATTCTTGGAGTGACAGAGGATATCATTGAAAAAATAGCCTCTGTCCTCAATTTTCCCGTTTCTTTTTTTTACGAAGAATATACATTTCCTCCATTCAGTAATGTATATTACCGCAAACTCATTACGGCACCAGTAAAAAAGATGGTTCAATTAGAGGCTATCGTTAAAACGACAATGTTTGTTGTTGATAATCTTTTAGAGTCCATTGACATTCCTGAGTATACTATCCCTGAAATAGATGTTGAAAACGGATGTGCGAAATCACAAATATCTCAGAGGGTTGAAAATATTGCTAGACATGTCCGTTTTGCATTAGGAGTTCCAGATGGGCCGATGCCAGATATTGCGGATACTCTCGAGAAAAATGGTATAATCATAATTGAAATTAATACTGACATGGAGAAATTTTCTGGCATGTCAGCGCAAACACAGAACGGAGCAAAAATTATTTTCATAAATGGGAATATGTCTAATGACAGGAAACGATTTACGATCGCACATGAACTTGGACATATAGTCATGCATATTCCATTCATTGCCATCTCAGAAGAGAGGAAAATAGAGGATGAAGCGAATGTTTTTGCCGGTGAATTTTTA
Source organism: uncultured Alistipes sp. (assembly GCA_944320685.1). Taxonomy (GTDB): domain Bacteria; phylum Bacteroidota; class Bacteroidia; order Bacteroidales; family Rikenellaceae; genus Alistipes. Next base: position 341,888 of record CALUIK010000002.1, on the reverse strand, counting down.
ATGCCATACAAAGATTTCCGAAAGGATGTATCTCAATATTTAACGTATAGCCAATTAGACATATTAAAGTCTTATTGGAAAACTTCTAAACAGGCCATTATCCGAAAAGCATATCAAGATCAGATTATTTCTCCGCAAAAATATCAATCTCTAATGGTACAAATGAGCATAAACGGAGAAAGAAAAATAGAACGAGTGAACATTGATTTTCCAGATCCTAAGTTATTAAAAAAAATAATAGATGTTTTTTATAATGAATTAGGCTATTCTCGTGATGAACTCACACAGGCTATTAGCGTTAATATCGACAGTTTGCCTTTAATGATTAATGAAAAACCTAATGTAATCATGCTTAGGCCCAAAACAAGAATACAATTGTAAAAGGGGACAATATCTAAGTAATAAGATTAATCGCTTCATTAAGTTTGCTGCAAAGCAGATTCGATGAAGCGGTTTTCTTTCTGGCGGCGCAAAGAGCGGCGCGATATCTCATCGGCCGAGTTCGAGGCCGCCGTGAACAAGATCATCTCGGCAGATACGGTTGCCGATGCCACCCGTGAAGTGTATATCACCGAGGAGGGTGCACTGAATCTTACGGCCGTATGGGCTTGCGTGCGTATTCTCTCCGAGACGGTAGGGACTTTACCGCTCCACCTTTATCGGCGTACGGAACGCGGCCGCGAACGACAGTACGGACATCCATGCCACCGACTGGTGCAGATTCCCAACAGCCACGCCACACGTTTTGATCTGATGCACCATCTGATGATTTCGTGTGCGCTGTGGGGCAACGGCTACGTCCGCATCTTCCGCAATCGTCATTATCGTCCGGAGCGGCTGCTGTTCCTGCATCCGGCACGTGTCGAACCGTTGCTCACCGACAACGACGAACTCTTCTACCGGCTCGACACGGGAGAACTGCTTCCGAACGACGACATGATTCACCTGCGTGGGCTTTCGACCAACGGCTACAAGGGTAAAAGCCCGATAGCCGTTCATCGCGACAACCTCCAACTCTCCGTCTCGGCACAACTCTACGGCAAACGCTTCTTCGATCAGGGCGGCAACATGTCTGGTGTCTTCAAGTATCCCTCGACGCTCAAGCCCGAAGCCTACCAGCGTCTGAAAAAAGACTTGTTGGCCCAATCGGTCGGGTTGCACAACGCCCACGTGCCGCTGCTGCTGGAGGGTGGTATGACCTACGAACGCATCTCGATTCCGCCCGAGGATGCGCAATTCATTGCCACGCGCAAGTTCCAGAAGACGGAGATAGCCACCATCTACGGTATTCCGCCCCACATGATTGCCGACCTCGAACGGGCCACGAATAACAACATCGAGCATCAGGGCATGGAGTTCGTGCAATACTGCCTGATGCCGTACCTGGTTCGTATCGAGGAAGAGTTCAACCGCAAACTGCTGCGCGAGGAGGAGTTCGGCGAATATTACTTCCTCTTTGGCTTGAACGGCCTGCTACGCGGCGACGCCAAGACCCGTTCGGAATACTACAAGAACATGAACATCGTCGGAGCGATATCGGCCAACGAGATCCGCGCTCTGGAGGACATGAACGCCTATGAAGGAGGCGATACCTATTTCGTGCAGATGAACATGCAGACAATCAAACATGCGATATATGGAGAAGAGAACAACGCCGACTGAAGGGCTTGAAATCCGGAGCCTCGTGGGCGATCTGCACATCGAGAGCCGGGACACGGGCACGGCAGGTCGGACGATCGTCGGCTATGCCGCGAAATTCGAGTGCTGGAGCGAACCGATTATGGGCTGGTTCCGCGAGAGAATTGCGCGGGGTGCTTTCGATGGGTGCGACATGCAGGACGTGATCATGTGTTTCAACCACCGCGACGATGCGATTCTGGCCCGCACGACGAGTGGGACGCTTCGTCTGGAGGTTGACGACGTCGGACTGCGCTTCGCATTCGAAGCGCCGCATACGACCGTGGGCAACGATATGCTGGAGTTGGTGCGGCGTGGCGACGTATCGAAATGCTCGTTCCGCTTCGGCGTGAATGAGGACGTGTGGCAGTATGCCGATGCTCGAAACGGTCTGGACCTGGACGAGCGAACGATTCTGCGTTTCTCGCACGTAGTGGATGTCTCACTGGTCACCTTTCCTGCCTATCCGGCTACCGAAGCATCACTACGTCGTCTCGAAAAGCGCAAACAGGAGTGGCTGCGCGAGCAGGCGACGGAATCGGTGTCCCGCAGCAAAATGGAGAGCCTGTCGCGGAAACGCCTGGCAGATCTGTTGAAGTTGAAGCAATAGTTCTCCGCCCGGCAACTGCGACAATGTTTCGCCCGGGAGCGACAGGGTGGGATTAAGTTTGCCTGTGAACGAAACGAAAAATCTATGAGCAAACTGAAATCCCTCAAAGAGAGCCGCGCGGCGATCTTCACGCAGATCGACGAATTGCGCACGGCAACCGACGGGCGCGAGATGACCTCCGAGGAGGAGGCCCGGTGGCAGCAACTGCTTGCCGACTACGAGAAGGCCGATCGTGCCGTCGAGGCCGAGGAGCGTTACGTGGAGATCGAACGCCGGCAGGCCGAACGTCAATACGCTGCCCGCGAAACGACTGACAATGGCTCCGGTCTGCAGACTGATGAATACCGCTCGGCGTTCCGCGATTACCTGCAACACGGTGCCACGGGTGTCTCTCCCGAAAGCCGTGCGCTCTTCGAGCAGCGGGCCGGCCTCACCGGACTTTCGGCCGGCGTTCTTGTCCCGGCAATACTTGCCGAGAACATCGAGGTGGCGTTGAAAGCCTACGGCGGTATGTTCGAGGCCGGCACGATCCTCACCACGACCTCGGGCGGCGATCTGATCCTCCCGACGGTGAACGACACGGAGTCGAAGGCAACGGTCGTGGCCGAGTACCAGCAATCGACCAAGTCGGCACCGTCGTTCGGCTCGGTGACCCTCAAGGCCTACACCTACCGCACGCCGATTGTCCCCGTATCACTCGAACTGCTGCAGGATTCGGCCTTCGACCTCGAAGCGCTGCTGTCTGGACTGTTGAGCGACTCGTTCGGCCGCGGCATTAATGCAGACCTCACCTCGGGCAACGGCACGGGCAAACCTTCGGGTATTGTGGGCGCCGCTACAGCCTGCAAAACGGCACCGGCAGCCACGGCTATCACGCTTGACGACATCATCGAACTGGTCAAGGGTGTCGACTCTTCCTATGCGCGCAACGGTCGGTTCATGTTCAACCGCAACACGCTCTGGGCGCTGGTCAAGATCAAGGACTCGACGGGACGCTACATCTGGCAGGAAGGTGCGCGCGACGGTACGCCGCCGACGCTCTTCGGCAAGGGGTATGTGCTGAACGATGATCTGGAAGACATCGGTGCCGGCAAGACCTCGGTGCTCTTCGGCGACCTGTCAAAGTACCGCATCCGCATGGTAAAGTCGTTCCGCGTTATTCGGCTCAACGAACTGCTTGCGGAGTACCTCTCGATCGGACTGTTCGGCTTCGCGCGTGTCGATGGCGTGCTGCTCGATGCCGGTACGCATCCGGTTCACAAACTGGTCCACAAATCCGCATAGAAGATGCGTGTTCTCGAGAACGGTGAGCCGCCGATACCTCTGGACCTCGCTCGGCAGCACCTGCGGGTAGGCAGTGCCACCCATGACGATACCCTGATTGCTGCGAAACTCGACATGGCCGTTGCCGTGGCCGAGGACCTGTCGGGACGTTTCATCCGACAGCGGAGAGTGGAAGTCGAAGCAACGCTTCCCGCCGTCGAGCATCCGACGCTCCGGCTGCCCGTCCCGACGACGGCCGTCGAGCGGCTCACTGCCTCTCGTGAACCTCTTTCCGACGACCTGTGGCAACTGCATGCCGCCGACTACACGGCCTGTCTCTCGTTCAATGCCTCCTGCGGTGGCATGCAGATTTCGGCGACTCTGCTTGTCGGCTATGACGAAGAGAGCCTTCCGCCTGCCATCCGGGCCGCCGTGCTGCTGATTCTGGGTACGCTTTACGACAACGAATCGGACGCTCTGGTTGGCCGTTCAGTCTCCGAACTGCCGCTCACGGCCGAGAAACTGCTGCTTCCGTGGCGGATAACCCCTTACGGAGATGTTTGACCACCGAATCGAAATCCTCGAATACGTCGAGGAGCGCGACGCCTACAACGACCGCACGCAACGTCTGCGGAGCGTGGCCGTCTGCTACGCACAATATACCGAAGCCGGTGGTCGCGAAAACCTCTATGCGGGCCGTATCGTTCACGAAAACGAGGCGGTCTATACAATCCGGTGGATTCCCGGCCTGCACCCCGACATGATTGTCCGCGACGAAGGAATCCTGCGGCACATCACCTCCATTCACGCCGAGGGGCGCCGCTGGCGACTACACATCAAATGCAAGAAGAGCGATGCTGACACTGAAAGTTGACGGTTACGTCGAAGCCAAACGCATTATGGACCAACTGCCCAACAACATGCAGAAGCGGATGCTGCTCACGGCGCTGCGCACCTCGGCACAACCGATGCTCCGCACGGCAAAGGGTCGCGTTCCGGTACGCACGGGCCGTCTGCGCAGGCAACTGCGCATCGTGCGTTTCCGCGACTGCAATGCGCCCAGGTCGGAGGTGGATGTTGCCGTCAAACCGGTCTTCGAACATGCCAAGCGAAAGGGCTCTGTAAACCAGTATTACGGCAAGTTCATCCACGAGGGTACGAAGGACCCGCGAACCTCGCGCAAGGGACGGCTGCTCGTCTTCGAGAACGAACGCGGCGAGAAGATCTTCACGCGAAGCGTGCGCGGTCTGCGAGCCGTCCCTTTTCTGGAGATTGCCTACACGCAGGAATCGGAACGTACCATAGCGCTCTTCGGCGATGCGCTGGCCGCGGCCGTCGAGAAGTTCGTCGTCCGCAACTTCAAACCCGTATCGCCATGATCGATTTCAAGACCCGCCTTATCGTCCTGATCGAGGCTGCCGCTCCCGAGTTGCAGGGGCGCGTGCAGGCCGGGGCCGTCGATGCCCGCACGCCGACACCGTTTGCGGCCTTCACCGTTCCGGAGGAGACTCCGGTCCGTACGCTGCACGGCATTGCGGGCTACGTGACCACCTTTGAGGTTGCAGTCTGTGACGGCCGCTATGCTGCCGCCGAGCAACTCAAACACCGCATCATCGCGGCGCTGGAGGGCGCCGGGTTCGAGGGGCGCCGCTGTTACCTCCGCTCCTCGGCCACGGAATACTATGCCGACGGCGACCTGCACGGCATCACACTTACCTTTCGAATCATCTGAACACAAAACAACAGACGCTTATGCCTGAATCCATTGGAACGAAAAAGATTATCCAGGGCGAGGATATCATCCTGCTTGTGGATGAGAAGACGACGCTTCATGCCACGTCGCACACGCTGAAGGTCGATCTGGAGATGAAGGAGCTGCGCACGAAGGACACCAACGGCAAGGAGAAGGCTCCGGGCGACATATCCTGGTCGGTTGACGGCGACGGGCTGGTGGTACTCGACGACTCAATCGAGAATGCCCACTCTTCGGAAGACCTGTTAGGCATCGTCCTCTCCAAGAAACTGGTCGACGTGGTCATCAAGTCGCCACTTACGGGCCTTGTGAAGATGTACACGGGCAAGGCCTACATCACGACTTTTTCGCTCTCGACGCCCGCAGGCGACAACGCCACGTACAGTTACTCTCTTACCGGCAGCGGGAATCTGACCCCTGCCGACAATCCGCAACCTTGACACTACGCATACCATGAACGAGATCATCATCCACGGTACGCCACGCCCGATTCATTTCGGGCTGCGCGCCATTCATGAATTCACCCGGCAGCGCGGCGCGGACTTCGCCTCGACCGTCTCGTCGGCCGAAGCCCTCTCGACGCTCGACAGCATCGTGGCGCTGACCGCCACGGGACTCAATGAAGGAGCCCGACGTGCGGGCGACGACCGGCGCTACACCGAAGACGAAGTATGGGACCTCTTCGACGAAGATCCGACGCTTATTCTGACCGTCTCGGACCTCTTCGTCGAAAGCATCTCACCGCTCACGGATCGTTTGGGCGAGATGGCACGCACCGATACCGTGTCGCAAGGCCCAAACCGGCCGCGCCCGACGGCGGGACGGCGGCGACCCTGAGTTATGAACGATGGTTCGCCCTGGCCGTCGGGCAGATGGGCTTTGCACCCGAGGTTTTTGCGGCGATGACGCCCGCCGAGTTCTGCTATGCCTGGCTTGGTTGGGCACACCGCGAGGAACGGATCGCTCGTCAGGCGTGGGAGCGTGAACGGTGGAGCGTATGGGTGCTGACAAGTCTGCAACTCGACCGCAAGGACCGCCGGCCGATGTGCGAGATGTTTCCGCTGCCGTGGGAGAATGTTCCTTCCCGCGAGATTCATGAACCTACCATGCAGGAACGCATGGAACGTGCAACCGAAATGAAACGATGTATCCGAAAATAACGCTTATTCTGTTGGCCGCGACGGCATGCAGCTGTTCGCCGCTTCGGGAGATGCACTCCGACCGACGTGCCGACATTCGCATTGCGGACTCGGCCCTCACGGTGCGGATCCGGCAAGAGTTCGAGCGACAGTTAGCAACACTGCGTCAAACTGTCGTCGAGTTCTATCCACCGGCGCAGTGGCCTCCGTCCTCGGAGGATGAGCCAATCCTGCCGCCCGATACACTCAATCCGCTCCTTCCGCCGCCGAAGATTCCCGCAACGTCCCGACCTGCCGTGCGTCGCATCATCCACACCGAGGCCATTGCGGCACACGACCGAACCACGTACTCCGACAGCATCTCCCGCAGCCGCATTCTTGCCGCAGCGCGCAACGACGAACAAACCGCACTCGAGGAAAAGCCCAATCCGACCGGCACGTTGTGGCTCAAATGGACGGCCGCCTGCCTGCTGCTTGTGCTGTTGATTCTCCTGTGGCTGAAACTCCGTTAAACCGACCATCATGAAAACTCCGATTTCCTACTACGGCGACAAACAGATGCTTTTGAAGCACATCCTGCCGCTCATCCCCGAGCATTCGCTCTATACCGAGGCCTTCTGCGGCGGCTGCGCCGTGCTCTTCGCCAAGGAGCCGGTACGCTGCGAGGTCATCAACGACACGAACACCGAACTGGTGAACTTCTACCGCGTGGCGCAGATGAAGTACCCGGCACTGAAGGAGTTGATCGACGCGACACTCCACAGCCGCGAGATTCACGCCCATGCACGGCATATCAATGCCCATCCGACCTTCTTCACACCTGTCGAACGGGCATGGGCCGTGTGGGTATGTACGAAGTTGGGTTTTGCCTCGATGATCGACGGCACGTTCGGGTATGACCGTACGGGGACCACGACACAGAAACTCCGCAATGCCCGCGAAGCTTTCACCGAGGAGTTGTGCCGGAGGCTGGAACATGTTGTTGTCGAGTGCGAAGACGGTGTTCATCTCATCCGGCGCTACGACACGCCCGAAGCCTTCCATTTCGTCGATCCGCCCTATGTGGGCAGCGACTGCGGCCACTATAACGGAACGTTCGACGAGGCGGATTTCATGCGGCTGTTGGAGACGCTTGCCTCCGTGCGCGGCAAGTTCATGCTGACGATGTTCCCGCATGTCGGGATCGAACGCTTCGCCTCACAGTACGGCTGGAAGATCCACCGCATCGAACGCACGATCACGGCCTCGAAAGTCTCACGCCGCCGACAGGAGGAGTGGATCGTAACGAACTACTAATCAAATTAAGATGCTGAAAAACGCCCTAATTTGAAATTAACTACCAGAAGTAAATATTCCCTCTATGGCTCGATTTATCGCGATTCGGATATCGTCAGCTTCTGTTGAGCCCATACCTTCTGCTGTGCTTGTACAGATGACTTCGTGGTTATTTGCATCTAAAATCTGCAACGTAATTTCAATCGTGTATCCCCAGAATACATTTCGTCTGCCGCTCTCTCCATAATTGACAATTATTGTCTTTTCGGCAATCTCTGATGTTACTTCCGGAACAATAGTAAAGCCATATTTTATGAGAGATCCTGAAATGATATCGCTTGGATTAACGCTTTTGGTTTGAGACGAACCATAGATTCCATAAGCGTTACCATATACACCGCTATTGCTTGAAGTTAAGCCGGATGTAGGCGTAATATATGCATATTTATATCCGATAATGGGGCTTTGACGGGATATAGACACAGGCTTTAATGATGCACAACCGCTAATAGTTATTGCGCATAAAAAGGCAAGTAATATTTTCAGATTCTTCATATGTAGTTTTTGTTAGATTGTAGGTTATTACAAATATACAAGTTTCTTTACGATATAACAATATTCTTGATCTATTTTCATGCGTTATTGACAAGGGGTATATTCTTGATAATAAGGTTAATAATTCGCGAAGTAATTTTGCATATTCCGAAATGTAATACCATCTTTGTCCTGCAACAAACTATTAATAGAGAGTGTGTTATGAAGAAGAGCGTTATCGTCAACGGAACCCGCCGCCAGGTGGAATTTGAATACCGCGTAACCGACAAGTTGATCTCCTGCCAAGTCTGCAAACGCTACGACCGTCGCTGGGGCTGGCTTCAGGTTCGAACCTCGTATCACGAGGCCGTGGCCATCATTGACGGCGTCGAGTACTCGGGCGTACGTCGATGGCATTGCGAGGGCGGCCGCTACTCGGAACAATACGGCTACAACGGTCACTTCTACAGTTCGCAGAAGAAGATGATTGAACGTATTCTCGAACTGGCAGAATCGACCCCCGAAAAACGTCCGGCATAATCAGTCTCATGTCTCCTAAACAGCCTCTTTTAGGCTGTTTTTTAACTTTAGGTGATAAGTGATAATTGCTTGTAAACAAAAATAATAAACATCACAAGATTAACTTGACCGTTTCAAAAGATGATGTTATGTTTGCACAGTAACAAACGATTGAATAACAGCAAACTATGGAAGCCAGAATAAAGCAACTCAACAGCCGTATCGACCGACTTGAAGCCGAATTTGAGCGCAACCGCCAACAGTTGCTCCATCTGGCAGAAGAGAACCGCCGTGGCACGTCGGACTACGATACGCTATTGGAGCGCAACCTGCACATCAACGACGAGATACAGAGCCTGTTGACCGCAATCTGGAAATTAGAAGAGCAGCAACAGCACCAATAAACCTTTCAAGCAGAAATATATGATGTACGGACTGATGATCGAACAGTGGGAGGATGAACGCGCGCTTTACGTTGAGCGGTGCGACGAGATGCAGCGAAACGATGAATACGGTCCCGAGTGGCAGGCACTCAATATCCGGATTGCGATGATCGATGAGTTCCTTGCCTTTCTCAAACGCTGCGCGGCCCGCGAAGCAGAACGGCAGGAGGCAACGGCCGATGACATCGAGATCCTGAACCTGCATCGGATCGAGTGGAATATGTACACCTGCCGCATTTTGGAGCGGTTCTACGGTTCCGAGCATTTCCATTGGACGACAGATGGCAGGTCGATCAACATCACGCTTCACGGGCTTAAGGCGGCAGATTACCATCGCATCATGCGCACATTGGATTAACTCTCAAAAAACGATAATCATGGAAGTGAAAGTTGGCGACAAGATCCGCATCATCCATCTAACGGGCGAGGACAGCCGTTACGACGGACACGAAGGCACGGTCGAATACATCGATGCCATAGGACAACTCCACGGCACCTGGGGCGGCCTGGCCGTCATTCCGGAGGAGGATGAATTCGTCGTTATCGGATAACACAAAAACAACTTGTAGCAGGGAGGTTTTAGCCTCCCTTTTTTCGTTTTCTACAAATTTTATTTAACTTTGTTAGATACCGACTTCCGGCAGAAAACGATATCTAACCTAAAGACAATCGCATGAGTACCCTTGAACGAGCCATCGAGATAGCTACCGAGGCACACCGCGGCCAGCGCGACAAGGCTGGGAACGACTATATCGGTCACCCGCTGCGGGTCATGGCCGCGGGCAAAACAACTGAAGAAAAGATTGTCGGTGTATTGCACGATGTGATCGAGGACAGCGACTGGACGCTGGAGGGGCTGACGACCGAGGGGTTTGCGCCCGAAATCATCGAGGCGTTGCGGTGCTTGACCCACGCCGAGGAGGAGCCCTACGAACGCTATATTGCCCGCATAAAGGGCAATCCGCTGGCCGTGGCGGTCAAGCTGAACGACCTCACGGACAATATGGATATTCGCCGCCTGCCGTACCTTTCGGACAAGAACGTCAAGCGGCTCAAACGCTATTTGCGGGCCTACAAGCAGCTGAACGGCGAACCGACCTATTCGGTTTATGCCTGCCGTCAGGAGTATCCGAATGCTTATATGCCCTGGACCGAGGAGGATGATCTGGAGTTGACGCGTATGTGGTGTGAAGGCGCGACGGTGAAAGCGTTATCCGCACACTTCCAGCGCAAGCCCAGCGCTATCCGCTCGCGCATCGAGAAGCTCGATCTGGAAAGACTTTACGGAGAAAAATAACATAAAAAGATATAATTATGGAGCCTCAGGAACAGGAACAATTGTATGATGCCTTTTTGAAGGAGTTTCCATTGGAAACTCTCAAAGAGATGCCGCTTGAACAATATACGAATCTGAACAGAAGCGATTCGTTTTGTTATTGGCTTGAAAGTAAAACGTATGAATTAGGTTCGATTTGGGGCGGCAGTTCGTTTAAGTTCGGCATCTATAAATATGCTCGGAAACCTCAAAATCCGAATGTCGTGACTTCTGACGACGCCTATGCCTGGTACGTGCGATACCACGCACAAGATAGAACTGAGGCCTATCAGACGGTGCTGTCGAGCATTATCAAAATAGCACAGTGTGCCGCCGAAGGGGATTTTGAGACTATTGACCAAGATACGACTTTAGGGGAGGTCTATAAGTGGAAAATCGCATTTTTATATTCGAACAAATGCTTGGTCCCAATCTATAAACGTCGTATGCTTGTAGATGCAGCCCGGGCATTGGGTTTTGCTCAGGCGTCCAAAGCCTCGATTCCGGCTCTCCAGAAATATCTTATCGAACGCCAAGGCTCCCGCGCGTTTTTTGAATATTATGCCTATTTGCTCTCTCTTATTAAAACCGCGAACCAAGCAGATGAACAGAAACATGTGTGGCTGTATTCGCCTGGAGAGGGAGCACACAAATGGCAGGAGTGCCTCGATAATGGAGAAATATGTATCGGCTGGGGCGAATTGGGGGACTTGTCGCAATATGCGTCGAAGCAAGAAATGCAAGATGAAATGAAGCAAGCGTATGGTGATGGCGGTTATAGAAACGACAGTCTTGCTACATGGAGTTTTGCTCAGGACATAAAAGTCGGGGATGTGATTTTTGCCAAGAAAGGCCGGTCATCGATTATTGGTCGAGGCATTGTCAAGGGGGAATATGTCTTTGACGAAGGTCGGGCAGAATACCCCAACATCCGCACAGTGCAATGGGACAAGGTTGGAGAGTGGCCTGTGGAGGGGTTGGCGATGAAGACTTTGACCGACATTACCTACGATACGGCATATGTTGCAAAATTAAATGCACTTGTTGAGGAGACCTCGTCTGCAGCACCTTCGTTGCTGGACGAAACCTGCGGTTGTTGGTGGTTGAATGCCAATCCCAAGATATGGAGCATGGCAGAATGGGTCGTAGGTCAGGAACAGAGTTATACGTTGCTCAATGAAGCAGGGCATAAACGACGCGTCTATCAAAACTTCCTTGATGCGAAGGCTGGTGATCGGGTGATATGCTACGAATCTACTCCAACGAAACAAGTTGTTGGATTGGCCACCATTTCGCGGGCGAGTGATGGAACGCAGTTGTACTTTAGGAAGGAAGAGACGTTAACCACTCCGATCGATTACGCGGATATCAAGGATATTCCGGAGTTGCAGCAGATGGAGTTCATGGTCAATCCGAATGGCAGTTTCTTCAAACTGACCCAAGCGGAATATGACGTGCTGCTGGATTTGGTTCGCGAGCGTAACGGAGGGGCGCAAAAGGTTGAGGCAAAACCCTATTCGGAAGCAGACTTTCTCCGTGACGTCTATATCAAGGAGGAAGATTTTCTGAATATGAAGGGGGCCCTTATGCAAAAGAAGAATCTCATTTTGCAGGGTGCTCCCGGTGTGGGTAAGACCTATACGGCAAAACGTCTGGCCTATGTGATGATGGGCAAGGTGGATGATAGTCGGATTTGCTTTGTGCAGTTCCATCAGAATTATTCATACGAGGATTTCATTATGGGGTACAAACCCAGTGAGGATTCGTTTGTTCTGCGGAAAGGCATATTCTATGACTTCTGTACGTTAGCCAAGAATAATCCAGCGCAGAAATACTTCTTTATTATAGACGAGATCAATCGTGGCAACTTATCCAAGATTTTCGGAGAATTGCTGATGCTCATCGAGCGGGATTATCGTGGGGACAAGCATAAAATTACATTGGCATATAACGGAGAGCGGTTTTATGTGCCGGAAAATCTTTATATCATCGGAATGATGAACACCGCAGACCGCAGTCTTGCCATGATCGATTATGCACTACGCCGCCGCTTCTGCTTCTTTGCCATGCAGCCGGGATTTGACTCTGCGGGATTCATCAATTATATGCAAGGGTTGCATTGCGATAAACTGGAGCGGCTTGTTCGTGTGATCAAGGAGCTTAATGAAGATATCCGCCAGGATGATTCGCTGGGAGCGGGCTTTGAAATAGGGCACAGCTATTTGTGTAGCTGGACGCCGGATCCTTCAGACGACCGATCAAAGGCGTTAAAGTCTTGGTTACATGCAGTCGTCCATTATGATTTGATTCCGATGCTTGAGGAGTATTGGTTCGATAACAGAGGTAAGGTGGATACGTGGTCCGCGCGGTTGAAAGACAGCATCCAATGACCAACGACAAAGGCATACTGATTCTCAATATCTATTATATGTTATCCTATGCTTTTCAAGAGCTTAGGAAAAATAACTATGATGATATCGATAAGGAGGAATTTGAACAAATCTTGGACCTGTTTGCCGAGATTCTCTTTCGGGGTATCTCCGCGCAATTGAAACAGGGATTATTTCGCGAATACAAGACTCTGCATGATACTCTTCCGGTCCTGAAGGGCAGGCTGGATATGGGCGCAACGATTCGCAATCGGATTCAACGCAAGGGAACGTTATCTTGTGAGTATGACGAACTGACAGAAAACAATGTTTTTAATCAAATCCTCAAGGGAACCATATTGCGACTTCTGCATAGCCCGGACCTGCAGCACAAACGTAAGATTCAGTTACGGAGCATCGTTCCGTTTTTCTGCGATATAGCCGATGTCGATCTGAATAATATCCGATGGAAGACGCTGCAATTTCAGCGGAATAATCAGAGCTATAGGATGCTGATGAACCTGTGTTATTTTATCGTTGATGCGACGTTGATGACTACGGAACGAGGTGTGCATCGTATGCCGACCTTTTCGGACGAGCATATGAACAAACTTTTTGAGCGCTTCGTATTGAACTATTACAGACGCGAATATCCTGAATATAGGCCCAATGCCGACGAGATCAAATGGAATGTGGCTGAAGAAGAGTCGTGTGGGCTGGAATACCTGCCTGGTATGCATAGCGATATCACATTGCATCATGGCTCCTCGACGCTTATTATTGACACCAAATATTATGGCCGGATGATGCAGCGGTCGCAATACGAAAAAAGGACGTTTCATTCTGCCAATTTGTATCAGATCTTCTCTTATGTCAAGAATTGCGACACCATGCAGAGCGGTCAGGTATCGGGTCTGTTACTTTATGCCCAAGTTGGAGAAGAGTCCATGCCGATACTTGATGCAAAGATCGGGGGTAATCGGATTATGGTACGACCGCTCGACCTTAATCAGAGATTCGACAACATTCGAAGCCAATTAAATGGTGTAATACAGGCGGTATTTGAATAATGATCCGACGCTATTTTTACGGGGACACAATTGAGAATTTTCTGGTTACTCCCGAGCCTCAGATAATTGGAGAACTGACCTCCGCACATACCTCATTGCATGCCTCACTGCAAGGTTCGCAGGCAGATGCCTGGCATGAGGAGATTCTTCTGCTCAAAGAGATGCTCCAGACGTACATTCGCCGAGGGCGTATCTTTTTTGAGTACACGATTCCGCGCATGGGACGGCGGATCGACGTCGTATTGCTTATCGATGGAGTGATTCTTCTGCTGGAGTTCAAAGCCCACAACGAAGCCTATTCCCGGCACGACATTGCCCAGGTCTGGGACTATGCTCTCGACCTGAAGAACTTTCACGAAGAGAGTCACCATCGCACCATTGTTCCCATCCTCGTCGCGACCGATGCCGACGATGCATCGACCGAATATATTCCGTATGACGATAAGGTCTTTTATCCCATTTTGACCAATCGTCAGCGTCTTGCAACGGTCATCGCAGAGGCGCTGCTCATGAGTGAACCGCAAAACGATTCGGATGATGCTCTTTGGGCAATCAGTCGTTACTCTCCCACACCAACCATTATCGAGGCAGCGAGTGCACTCTATAACAACCATTCCGTGGCCGATGTTTCACGCTCGGACGCTTCAGCCGAGAACTTGACTGTAACGTGTGCCTATATCTCTTCGGTTATCGAGCAAGCCCGGCGCGAACACTTCAAGGCAATTTGCTTCGTAACAGGAGTACCTGGAGCGGGTAAGACATTGGTTGGATTGAATACGGCAACACAGCAATTCAACAAAGGTGAAGTTGCCGTCTATCTTTCGGGGAATTTTCCGCTGGTACAGGTGCTTACCGAGGCCTTGGCGCGAGATAAAGTGCAACGGATGAAAGCTCAAGGCGAAAAGATGGCCATCGGAACGGCGCGCTCGGAGGTGAAAACCTTTATCCAGATGATCCATCACTATCGCGACACCTGCCTTGAAGGAACAAAGGTCGTCGATGGACGCATTGTCGCCGACGAGGCCTACTTTTTGAATCCGAAGAATCTCAAGAAGTCCTACGTTCCGGTGGATCACGTTGCGATCTTCGATGAAGCACAGCGGGCTTGGACCCGGGAGGCGTTAGCCAACTTCATGAAGCGTAAGAAAAACTACCCAAATTTTCCATACTCCGAACCCGAATATCTAATCTCCTGCTTGGACCGACACGACGACTGGGCTGTGATTGTCTGCCTGGTAGGTGGAGGTCAAGAAATCAATACGGGTGAGGCTGGAATCAGTGAGTGGATCGAATCGCTCAATCGCGATTACAAAGATTGGCACATTTATATCTCGGACCGCTTGCATGATGCAGAGTATGCAGCAGGACGCTCTCTGGATATGCTGGCTGAACATGCACACGTACAATTGGAACCGTCGTTGCATTTATCGGTCTCCATGCGTTCATTCCGAGCCGAAAATCTCTCCAAGTTCGTGCAACATTTACTCGACCAGGATGCCGAAGGAGCTCGCAAAATCTATCAAACACTGGAACATTATCCTGTTGTCTTAACACGCTCACTTAGCCAGGCTAAACGTTGGCTGAAATCTCAAGCCCGCGGTTCGGAGCGCTATGGCATGATCGTTTCGTCGCAAGCCCAGCGTTTGAAGCCCTTGGCCATCGACGTGCGATTCAAACCCGATGTGGTGCACTGGTTTCTGGATGACGAGACCGATGTCCGCTCCTCTTTTTATTTGGAAGATGTCGCCACGGAATTTGACGTACAGGGGCTTGAACTCGATTGGGCATGCGTTGTATGGGACGGAGACTTCCGCTACACTCCTCATGGATGGACGCATCACTCGTTTTGCGGTGACAAATGGCAAAACATCAACAAACCGGAGCGCAAAGCCTTTCAAAAGAACGCCTACCGTGTTTTGTTGACGCGCGCTCGCCAAGGAATGGTCATCGTTGTTCCGGAAGGAAGCGAAGAAGATCCAACCCGTAGCGCTGCCTTCTACGATTCGACGTATGAGTATTTGAAACGCATAGGGATCAAGGAATTGTAAGTTAAATGAGTACCCATCCTTTGTCAGTGGCAATGGCCTGCTGCTCGGCTGTGAGTTTTGCGAGATTCCTGGAGCCGATGCGGCACTCCTTGTCGGTGACACCTGGTGCCAGCGCATTGAGCAGCGACAGCAAAGATGTGACCGTCAGTTTCGGACAGCCGTTCACGGCCACATCGGCATGAATGCTGCCGGCAAAGGTCACCTCCTCCAATGCCGCGCAGGAGACAAATGTCGAATCAATCTGCGACTGGACGTTCGAGAAGTCCAGTACGCCGCCGATACGTTGCAGGTTTTTGCAGCCATGGAACATCTCCGATGCCGAGGTGATGAGCGAAGTGTCCAACCCGCCGATTTCGAATAAATTCGTACATCCATAGAAGATATACATCATGTTCCCGACAAGCGAGGTGTCGAGCGTCGGCACGCGTTCCAGGGCCGAACATCCGTAACACATCTGGTACATCGAATCAAACGATGCCGTATCGAATTCCGGGAATGCGACCATCGTCGTATTGTTGCGGAAGAGTTGGTATCCGTTGCGGATCTGGTTCATGCCGCTCGTGCTGTCCACAAGCGAGGCTTTGCCGACCAGCACGGTCAGCGAATCGTCCGCTGCGGCATCGACACCCTTCGTGCGGAGTGTGGCGACCAGGGCCTGACGTACCGAGTCGAGCCTCGTAACAAGAGTAGTAAAGTCTGCAGTCATATGCTATCCGATGATTTGTTCCAGGGCCTCCGCCACGCCGGCGAGTCCGAGCGAGTCGGCCATCGCTTCGACCAGATTTGCGTAACTCACGGCGGCGCCCGTGCCGTTGCGGTCGATCTCTATCAGATCGTTCGCAGCCAGGGTCGTTACCTTCGGTAACTGTGAGAGCGTGATGCCCTCGATGGTTGTCTCTGCCATAGTGTTTATGCTTCGTAGATTTTGAATTCGGTCATGTATTGATACGTTACGTGCCACATACACTTGTCGGGATAGATCGTAGGCACGGCCAGCAGTTGCATGACCCCGCCGTAGGTTTCGATGCGCGGGACGGGTTCGAAGCCGTAAAGGCCCCGTTTGAGAGTGGTTACGATTCCCGATTGCGGGTCATCGGCCGCGAGAATCAGATTGGCGGCACTGCGGGTACGGATGGGCGAATCGTAGAGGTTGAGCACGCTGCCGATGAAGTCGGCCGATGAGGGAAGGTTGAGCCAGAATAGGTACTCCTCATACCGCTCGCCGAGAATCACGAGGTTGAAGTTACGGTCGACGGTGTATTTGCGGGTCGCGGCATCGTAGAGCGTACCCTCTTCGTCGAGTTGTTTGAAAAGTACCTTCGAGTAGCCGCTGAAGATGCCGCTGCCGACCTCCATGTGCCCATCCTCGTAGATGCGCGTTGTGGCGGTTGCCGCGTTGCGTATGCCGTCAGCCCCGGCAAAGAGCATCAGCTTGCCGTGCTTTCCGGAGGCTGCTCCCTCCATCTCAGTCCCGGCCATGCCGGCCACGACCTTCGAGTTGCCGGCATCCTTCACGCCGACGAATCCCGACAGCACCACGCCGCTCGTTCCGTCTATTTCGGTCGAAATATCGCGGAAGTTCTCCCGCAAATAGGCCAGATCGCTCGCAGCCTCCGTTGCCCGGTTCAACACTCCGGCAATCTCCCGACGGGCGTCATAGTAACGCTCCAGCGCGGCGAAATCTTCGTCGATCGGGATGAACTCGGGCTCTGTCTGCGTATAGTGCTCGATGGCCGCCACAGCAGCCAGAAATGCCTCCTCGTAGGGCGTCCACTCGTTGTTCAACAGTCGGACGACACGTCGTTGCCCGTTTGCGGTGAGGGACTTGCCGTCGACGAAACGATAGCCCTCCGTACTGATGCGCATGAGCGCCTCGGCACGGAGTTGTTCATACTCGTTGCGGATATCCTGCCCACGTTCGCGCAGAAACGATTTCTCGACGGGTGAAACGCAGGCATCGGAGTTGATCTGCCGCAGCACCTCCTGCGTCTCCGAAATGCTTTGCAGCAACGTATCGAAGTCGGTGCCGCTGCCGGGCTTCGCCGGGTCGATGCGTCCGAGACGCAATATGCCATCGCGGAACGAAACCCCGTAGCCGGTCGTGCGGTTGAAGAGCTGCATCTCGCCCGTGGCGGAATCGAACCATGAGTCGCCCGTGCGGTCGGATAGAAAACCAGTGAGATAAATATTTTTCAGATAGGCCGAATAGCCGGTCATGTCGAGTCCGTGCGCCGCAAGGTTCGAGAGGTCTCCAAACTGTGCGGCAATGTTCTCCGTGCGGATCCTCCAGTCGTTCATACCGACCAGAAAGCGCATGTAGGTGCGGGTCTCATAGCGGGAGGTCTGACGTTCCGGATCGGAGGTATTGCCGAATGCCACGAAGTGCATCGCTACCTGCGGATGGACGGGATAACCGTCGCGTAACTCGTAGCGCCATTCGCTGTAATTTATCGGATCGAGGCACTCCACAAGACGAAAGTAGCAGGAAGTGAAGCCTGCATAGGTACGATTGCCGAACGAGTCATCCGAATCAACGGTGCTGTCTGTTACGTCGTCTGTCGCGGCATTCAGAAAGATGCCCATGCAGAGGTCGTTTTCGCGGAGCGTGCCGACTTCGCCCTCCTCCAGTTTGACAGTCAGCGTACAGACCTCCCCGGTAACCACTGCGACAATGCCGCATCCCGGAGCCGACCACTTGTCGCCAACGAGCGTCTCGATCCGGTTGTAACGATATTCAGGAACCTCGAGAAATTCTTCCAGATGCAGTCGTCGCAGATAGGTGTCGCCCATGACAGAGAGGTCACCCGTGATTGCGCCGCCTTTTTTGTCCAGCTTTTTCTCCAGTTCACCGGTCAGGCCCGACACATCGGCAAGTGCATGGACATGCTGCTTGGGAGCCATTACGCCCTTGATCTCCTTGCCCGAGACCTTCATCGACGCCTCGGCCGACGGCACATCGACAATGAACTCGAACTGGTCGAATTCATCCAACTGCCCCGCGGCACTCGTCAGATCTTTGATGCGGATGTTATCCATAGGAGTAAAAATAGTATTCACTAGTCAAGATTTAATGAGACATTATTTTATTTTTGTATCTAAATTATGAGTGTGTAAGTTTTTTGTATAACTTTATAAAAAAAACAGTTCAACATGGTTTCAGAAAATCAATTGCTTTTGGATATTGAACAAAGCAGAAATACCCTCCAAACGGATAAATTAGATATGTCTTTTGGAGAAATTATGAGTATGTATGAAAAGGACGAGATTATTATTAATCCTGATTTTCAACGCTTATATCGATGGTCAGAATACCAAAAAACCCGATTTATAGAATCTGTAATAATAGGTATTCCTGTACCTCCTATTTTTGTTGCAGAAAATGCAACTGGTAGATGGGAACTTGTCGATGGCCTACAGCGTTTGTCTACGGTATTTTCATTTTTTGGTATTCTCAAAGATACCCCAGATAAAAATAATTGGGTTTTAGGAGCAGGTGATCTAATCCAAAATCTAGATGGATATAATTGCTCTCAATTACCATTGAAGATTCAATTAAATATTAAACGTTCTGCGTGTCGAGTTGAAATTATAAAATGGAATAGTCGATACGATTTGCGTTTTGAATTGTTTAATAGACTTAATACTGGAGGCGCGCCTCTCACGAATCAAGAAATACGCAATTCGTTGTATCGAGAAATTTCTTCTGAATTCAATGATTTCTTAAAACGACTCGCCCAATATAATAATTTTATTAAAACCGTTGACATACCGCAAGAACAGATTGATCAGTTATATCTTGAGGAATTAGTATTACGTTTCCTGTCTTTATATAAAAATAAAGACAATGTTAAAAGTAGTATCGCTCAACATATGACTGATTTTATGAAAAATGCTGTTGTCAATAAAGATTTTAATTATGAATTATACGAAACTATTTTTAATCGAACATTTGATATATTAGTACCGTACGGATCACAAGTTTTTAGAAGTAAAAACAATGCTTTCTCGACGGCAATTTATGATACGGTGACCATAGGGATAGCAGAAAACATACATTTATATGGAAGTATAAAGCCATCAGTATTGCGCGCAAAAATTGAAGAAGTAAAAAGCGACACAATATATCAAAAAATGGTCCGATCTGGTGGCAATAATTCTATCCAACGAGTAAAAAAACGGCTTGAATTCTCAAAGGAAATATTTGGTGTTTTATGAGCCTACAGCAAGAAATATATGCAGACATTGATTGGAGGATGTCAGAATTGGCTTTACTCAAAACTATCCCCCTAAGATTAAATTTTCTTCCAGATCAAAATAAAAACATAATTAAATATCTCGTACCTGCTATATATGCAATATGGGAAGGATTTATAAAGCATTGCTTTCTCCAATATGTTAAGGTTCTCAATAGTGAGCGTATTCCTATAGATAATGTGCATATTAATATTTTAACTCACTCACTAACGAGCAAAAAGCATATGCTTTTGGAAACTCCTCGTAATAATTTCGAGAGTAAAATCAAATTCATTAGTGCTTATCAAGAAATAATTAAACAACCATTACAAATAGACCCAAATATTCCAACAAAGTCTAATGTAAACTCAAAAGTTGTCAATGACATATTAAAGCGTTTCAATTTAAAAAAATTACCGTCGCGCTACGAAGAACCACTCAACAAATTATTATTTTTTAGAAATGCTATTGCTCACGGGGATAATGCTATATCTGTAGATATGACGATTATTTCCCAATTCTCAGATTTAGTAATGGACCTGATGATAGATATATATGGACTCATTGAAGAAGGTTATAATAATAAAACCTTTGAATATCATTCACCCGCCCAACACCTCTGACTTGAAGTTCTCCTTGCCGAGAACATAGACCAGATCACGACCCTTGGCAGTCAATTGACCGCCAAGGGTTATTTGTATCTGCTGGGCGGCTCCGGCTGTTGGGAGCATTGACTGCAATCTCGACAGCGGGGCGATGACCTCGGGGTCGGTGCGGGCATTGGGGTTGTCGCCGACCATGGCGTAGGTAGGTCCGTAGGCCAGACCTCCGGCTGCAAGTGCCAGGACGCTGTCACCGGCGTTCCTGTTGATGAGTGCCGTCATCACGGCTGCGGCTGCCACCATCGCCGCTCCGATGGCGATTGCCGCCCAGGGATTCCACAGCACCGACCGCAACGCCGACTTGAAGGCCAGAATCATCACACCGAACTCGATGAGCTGCGTACCGATGTTCTTCAGGAAGGAGGCGAACTGCGTCAGAATCGCCTTCATCAACCCGCCGAATCCAAGGTCTCCGGTGATAACCTGCCCGATGGCTTCGGCTGCTGCCACGATGCTGTCGGCCATGAACTTCGAGACCTGCTGGTCGAAGCGCTGCATCACCTCGGCGATGGCACCATGAACATGTTCGAGTGCCGCGGAGAACGACCATCCGCGGGCCGTCAGCGCCGTGGTGTAGTTGTCGACCATTGCCACCGTATCGAGAAGATTCTGACCGAGATGGCTCTCCGTGTCGTCGGCCCACCCGTAAAGGCCTTCGCGGACCGAAGCGAACAGGAACTGCATCTGCCGTGACCAGTCGCTCGCTACGGGTGCCAGATTGGTCATCTTCAACTCTGGTGCGGGCAATTCGAGTTCCACACCTTCGGGGAGCAGCGACCCGAAGGTCGGTCGGGCCAGTTGCTCGGGTGTAAGGTTTTGGATTCGCTGCAACTCTTCGCGCAGACGGGCAATCTCGGCATTTGCCGCAGCAATATCCTCGAGCGTCGATTCGGGCAGAAGTTTGCGCTTTTCAAGCTCCTCTATCTGCTTCTGCAGTCGTCCGATGATGCCCGTCGTCCGTTCCGTACCGTCTGCTGCCGCATTCATCGAGGCCATCAGTTCCTCGGTCTGTTGCCGGGCCTGCTCCGTGATGCGGTCCATCTCTGCCTGCGCATCGGCAGCCGTCTTCTCCGCTTCGCGCTTCTTCTCGATGGCGGCCGTCAGCAATTCATACTCCCTGCGCAATGGAGCCAGCTGCGACTCGTCGGGAACTTTCTGGATGGTAAATCCAGCCACCAGACCGCCGAAGTTGGGCACAAGCCGCGTGCGGGTAGTTTCGTCGATGACGGCTTTCTGCCGGGCAAGGTTGTCGCGGAGTTTGCGTTCAAGTTCTTCGAGCGAGTCGCTCTCGGCCATCTCGTCGATCATCTTCTGCTTCTCGATACGGGCATATGCAAAGGCTGCACCCAGGGCGACAATTGCCGCAACAACGAGTCCAACGGGTGAAAGCAGGGCGGTCAGTCCGGCCGAGAGCATCGGCAGCACCTTGATAACGGCTCCGATTCCGAGCGACAGCGGACCGATGGCTGCAGCCAGTCCCGCCACGACGACCAGCACCTGCTTCATGGCGGGCGATAGTGACTGCAGCATCTGCACGACGACGGTCAGCGCCCGGGTTACCTTCGTGGCAAAGGGCATCATCGCGGCGCCGATCTGTTCGAGAAAATCACCCCAGGCGTTGTTCAACTGGCGCAACGGTCCGAGTGCCGTCTGTGCGGCACTTTCGGCGAATCCTTTGTAGTTCTCGAGGATGAAGTCCACGGCCTCGCCGTTCTTCAGTTGCTCGACGGTCAGTTCCTTCAGTTTCGGGATGCTTTCACCCAGTTCGCCGGTCAGACCGCCGAAGGTCTTGGCGAGATTCTTCACGGCGCTGTCGAGCGTCATTCCCGTAGCGGCGGACAACTGCGCCGAGGCTTCGATCACCCGACCGATCTGTTCCTCGGTCATTCCCAGCGAAGCCAGATAGGCCTGCTGTCCGATGGCCACCTCGTCGCCCAGCACGGAGCGCGACTGCAATTCGGCCGCCTGCGCGATAAGCCGTTGCTGGATGTCGGTGCGTCCCTTGAGCGCCGTGAGCAGACGCTGCTCGGCCTGCTGCTGCGTATCGGCATTCTTCAATGCCACGGCTCCGAGTGCGGCAAGCGGCGCCGTGAGTTTCACAGAGAGGGACTTGCCGAGCGAGGTCAGCCGCTTTTCGAGCGAGCCGAGGTTGCGTTCGACCTGCTGCGCCTTCTGCTGGAACTCGTAGGAGTCGGCTCCGATCTTGATAAGGAGGTCGGCGATTCTTCGGGACATGGTGGGTCTATGGTTTGTGTTGAATGAAGAGTGTCCATCCGGCTTCGACATCGGACATCACGGCTTCGCGGCCGTTCTCCATGCGGCTCATCGCCGCCACAACGGCAAGCATGCTCGTCCGGTCGTGCGTGTCGAGCGGTTCGTCCGCATCGACGCCGGACCACGTGGCGACGCAGCGGATGTAGTTTTCGGTATGATTCTCCACCGGCGGAGCGTAACGTGCGATCATCTGCCGCAGGGTGCCATATCCCCGGCGACGGTAGGAGTCCAGCAGCACGAACATCGCACGGTAACCCCACGCCATCGTCTCGAACTGTTTGAAGGCTGCGTCGCGCGAAGGTGTCACCTCACCCAGATAGCGGGTCTTCGAGCGGCGGATATTGCCCGGATTGCGGTTGCGTAGTCCTCGTGTCATCTTACGGTCGTTTCGGTTCTGCGGTATCGTGTTCCTTGCGCCACCGCTCCATCTCGGCCCGCTTGATCAGCACGGGACAGTGTTCGGGCGGCGTATCGCACTTGTAGGCCTGACGGATGATGATGCGGCTGCGGTCGATCTCCACATCCTTGTGCTCGATAATGATTTCGAGCTTGTCGACCTTCTCTTCGAGTTTCTCCACGCGGCCGTCCAGCCGTGTGATCTGCTCGGATTGGATGGCCACGATCTTCTCGGTGTTCTCCAACTCCGCCGAGTCGGCTTCGGCCGAGGCCTTGCGCCGTTTCGAGCGGAAGAAGAGAATGGTGCCGGCCAGTCCGCTGGCCAGCACGAAGTTCAGAATAAGGCTCAGTGTTTCCATGATTCAGGGGATGTATTTGTGGATGGAGCGTTCGCATATGAGGTAGAGATCGCCCCAGATATAGAAGAGTCCGACAAGCGGCTGCCCGGCTCCCGACCGGTTTTTCACACCGCGCAGCGAGCCGTCGTCGAGCCCGATGAGCGAGACTGCGCCTTCGTGCGCCACGGCCACTTCGCTCAATGTCTGATCGGCACAGTCGACCGGCCCGGCTCGGCGTTGCAGCAGCGTGCGCCCGGTAATCGAATCCCGACGATAGAGGAGAAACTCCTCGCCGAGATTCATCCCGAGAAGACGGTCTGAGATGGTTACGATCCGTGCGCCGGCCTCCAACCGCTGCATCATGCAGGGCTTGTCGAAGCGGCGGTCATGCAGATAGGCGTACTGCGAAGTATTGATCACGAGCGTGTCGGCCGTACGTCGCAGTTCGAGGATCTCGCCCGACATGGAGGTTCCCGTGGTGTTCGGCCCACGGTGGTAGGCTCCATCTTCGTCATAGGGATACTCCGGTCGGTTCAGGTAGCGATAGGTTCGCCAATAGGTGTCGTCGGAGGCCGAAGCCGATGTGCTGCGCGGCCCGACATACTGACGGTATTCCTTCAGGATATGAAAGTAACCGTCCATCCGCGTAGCCGGGTAGTGATACGCCTCCCCAAGATCGAGGAGATGTTGTACGACGCCCCGGCAATCGACAAAGCTCAGCCGCGTACCCTCGACCGTAACGAACCCCTCGTCGGCCTCATACATCGCAAAGGGTTCGTCGCGACGGTAGATCTCGCGCACGGAGCGGGTCGCTGCATCGAAGAGATAAACCGCTCGTTGTGAAGTGTCCTGCAACAGCAGCAGGTTGAGACAACGAATCACCTTGCCGACCGTAAACGACAACGCGGCAACCTCGATGCAGTCGTCGCCTTCGGGCGGCGTTTCCGTCGCGAGCAACCCCGGCATCTCGACCAGTTCGCAATCGTAACTGTCGTCAAGCGCATTGAGTTCGAGAGAATTTACGGCGTAGGCCGCATGGAGAAACTTGTCGTCGCGCACGACGGTGTTCATGTCCAGATGCGCACCGGTGAAGAGTTCGCCCGTGATGCGGCGACTCGGCTGCTGGCGGAAGCGCAGCGCTCCCTGCACGACGTGCTCCACGAGCGTTCCGAAATCGCGGCGCCCCTTCGTGTGCCACGTGCGCGTGGGGTCGCCCGCCGCATCGAGGTAGTAGAGCGAGTAAAGCAGCCGGTCGTTCGGCACGACCGGAATGTCGCCCACGGGGAACGTGATGCCCATATCGACATTGTTTGCCGGATTGACCAGCGCCTCGTAATGCAGTCCGGCATCATAACGCTCTCCGGCGTCGATCGTAAGGCTCATGTTGCGGAAAGCGATGCTTTCGAGATGTCCCGAGGAGCGTCCCGATGTGGTGCCGTCCTCCCGGCCGCCGTAGGAGGTAACGCGACCGATGAGCGTCTGCCGGAAGAAGAATTGCCACTCACCATCGCACGGGATGCCGTCGATCTCGATCTTGACATGCTTCTCGCTTCCGGTCTTCATCTCCCGAACTATCTCCCGGTCGCCCGCAACCCACGCTCCACCCTCGGAGAGCGAATAGGTTGCACCTTCTCCGATGATACGCACGCCGTAATGTACCTCGACGGCAACAGCCGTATTCGGATTGCGGATCACACCCAGTCCCCACTCGCTGTGATAGACCTGCATGCCACACTCCCACGTCAGCGGGAAGTTGCATTGCTCGACGTGCTCGCCACGGGTCGCGATCTCCACGCCCTGATGGTCGTCGTCGCCGACGAACGACAACTCCGCAGCGCTCTTCTGCGAGATGAATCCATACGGGTCGGTCCACGCATCCCTGCGGTAGAATCCCAGATGGTCGATGAGGTTGGGCAGACTCTTGTTCTTCACATCGACGGTCACCTGGCGCAGGGCCGGCACAATGTCCAGCGTGGCTTCACCCGGAATATGCAGGTCGCCGTCCCACATGCCGTCGACTGCGGCCCGTGCGGCTGAGGTGATGACATGCGCTCCGGTATGGATGACCAGTCGTCGTCCGCCACCCGCGATGATCCGTCCCACGGGATATTCCGTACCGACGCGGTAGAAACTCATCGGACGCTCCGAGCGATAGAGCGACACGGCGCGGCGGATATGTAGCGCACCGTTCGACTGAAAGATCTGCCCGGCGAACGGCCGCAGGCAAAGCTCAAGAATGTCGCGGTAGGTGGGCTCTTCATAGACATAGTAGAGCCGTTCGAGGTCGAGGTAGGTCTGACGCAGCGGAGAGATGTTCTCGTCCATGCCCTCGGCATGCAGATCCATCCAGTCCGCCATGTCGAGATCGAGTTCCAACAGATCGGTACTGGCGCAGAGCAACTCCCACAGCGTGCGTCGACCCGTCGTGCCGATGCGCACAAGGTCGCGGAACGGGATGCTCGAAAGCAGGTTGAATCCATCGACGGCTTTAACCGAGACGGTATAGGGAGGCGCTGCAAAGGCCTCGGAGTAGAGATCGGCGGAGACGTAACCCCGCCAATAAAGTTGCCCGCTGCGGAGGATGGAGACCCGAAACTGCCGCGGGTCGGAGGTGAAGAGCGAGAGGTAGCGGAAGTTTTCGCGGCAGAGGATGTTGATGGTTGCCTCCGACGCCTTGACCGGAACGTAGAACTCGTCGCCGCGCTTCTCCCAGGTGATCTGCAGCGGTGTGCCGCCATCGAAAGCCATCTCCTCGGCCGTACCCGTAAATCCGCGCTCGGCAATCTCCACGCGCCACAGCACGCCCTTGTACCGCGACCGCAGCTCCGCCCAGTATTTCACGCCGAATTCCGCCATACCCATATCCTCTTTCGGGATAAAGGTAGCGGCAGCGCCTTACCGCATAGGGATACTTTGTCCCGATTACGGTTATGACGCCAATATATGACCGCGCATTAATATTTTATCAGAAATGTTTACGCCAGAATCCTCCACCCATATAAGTGTAGTGGTTGCCACTGTCCAACGACCATCCGGAACTGTCTATCTTATCAACCAGTCTTCCCGAAGAATCTTGCAGTTCAATAATTTTTTCAGTGGCCGTTCCCGAAAAAAGAGGCGATATGAAGAGTAGAATTGTAATCATCAGACTGAATTGAAGTGCTAAAACGGTCAAGACCGAAAAGACAAACGGCAGGAGAAATAAGAAAAACAGCACGCTATAAAATATAAAACCTAATATAGCTCCCCGGCAAATAGAAATAATGCCAAGAACGATTAATAGCAAGGCCTGAAATCCGGCATATGCAAGCAATGCAGTATCAGCATAGGCCGGGAACTTGTAAATGCACACAACTGCCGGTAAAATCAGGATGAAAGATAATACCATGTGTACTTCAACAAATCCTACGGCAGTACCTGATCGGAAAACACTTCCCAAAGTATTAGATAGGAGGGCTTTGGTACTATACCATTGAGCGGACGGCAGCATGCAGATGAGAATGAACACCACCAAATCTATCAGAAAAACATCAAACCCGGTGCCTTCAGACCCGAATATATCGCACACGACAAATCCCATGAATTCAAAACCGATGAATGCCAACATTAAAAAATATTGCCACCAATGAAATCTTTCACACATGCCGATAAGCAGTGATAGAATAACTCCGAGTAGGACGGAAATGGTTATTAGCCATGTACGATTCTGTTTGGTGTCGTACTTATCCCGCAACTGCTCGACGAATGCAAAATATTGATATGTATGCTTCTGTCCGGTTTTTTTCAGTTTCGCGGACATGGGCAGCGGTTGAATTTTGACTCGTTCTGTCCATGAAACGACGTAATTCCGATGAATCCAGCCTCTCTTATATCCAGTGGTTTCCACATAAAGCCACGGAGAATTACGGCTGTCGATCAGATGTATTTCCTGACCTAAAGGTATCTGGGCCAACACTTTTGAACTCGTAGTAGGCTTTTCTCTGAGGTTTACGTAATGATTGACATTTGCTATCTTATAATGTTGTACTTCTTCATAGGTATCATTCGAACACGATATCATGGAGATCGAGCACAACAATCCAGCGAAAACAGCTACTATACGTTTAAGCAACATCATACGAGACTTCAGTTTAAGCATAAATATCTATTGGCATTCTTTGAAGAAAATAGACAAATATTTGTCCTACAATAAACAAGATAGGGAAAATGTGGTGAATATCAAAATTATCGGACAACAATCAATTTATATCTATTTAGATTACATCTTTGACGGGACATTGTTATATATTTAGAACTGTCGAATAATCGAACGGGCGTTCAGCTTACGGGCCAGGGCCTCCATGTCGTTGTTGATCTTCGTGTCGATCACTCGGGCATAGATCTGCGTTGTCTGAATGTTCGTGTGACCGAGCATCTTCGAAACCGTCTCGATGGGTACACCATTGGCCAGCGTCACCGTCGTGGCGAACGTGTGGCGGGCCATGTGGAATGTCAGATCCTTGTCGATACCGCAGAGGTCGGCAATCTCCTTCAGGTAGGAGTTTACCTTCTGATTCGACGGTACAGGGAAGAGCAGTCGGCTCTTCCCCTTGACTGAACCCTTGTACTTTTCGATAAGCCGCAGCGGTGTCTCCAGCAACCGCACATGTACCGGAATATTCGTTTTCTGCCGTTTGGTGTCTATCCACAGGTTGCCGTCGGGCCAGCGCTGAAGCATATCGGAGGAGAGATTCTTCAGGTCGATGTAGGCCAGTCCGGTGTAGCAACTGAAGAGGAACAGGTCGCGGATGACCTCCAGACGTCGGGTAGTGAAAACCTTGCTCTCGAGACGACTCAACTCGGCATCGGTCAGATAGCCGCGGTCGACCTTCTCGAAGTGAATCTTGTAACCGGCCAGCGGGTCGTTCTTCGACCAGCCGTTCAGATGCCCGACCCGCAGCATGGTCTTCAACTGCCGCATCAGTTTCATCGTCGAGTTGTTGGTCAACTGATAGGTGATGCGCAGCCAGCGGTCGAATTCCGCGGCAAAACGGGGCTGAATCTCCTTGACCGGAATGTCCGGAATGCGGTAGCGGTTGCGCAAAAAATCTTCGAGACGGTTGCGCGTAAACAGATAGCGCAGGTAGGTCTCGCGACAACACTGTTTGGTGCGCAGCAGGTCGGTATAATCCTCGATGAAGCGGTCACAGACGCCCAGAAGCGTAGAGGCGCTCTGGTCGAGTCCGGTAATGGCGTTTTTGAGCATCGCGGCCGTGATGGTCTCCTCTCCGCGCAGCATCTGGTCGTAGCGGCGTCGTATCAGCACACGCAGTTCATCGAGCGCATCGTTGATCTGTTTCTCCTCGCGGCTCTTGCCCACGGTGCGGTAATCCTTCGGCAGCCAGCGGTCGGGGTGGATATACATCCGCGTGGCAAAGTGCACCATTTCGTGATTGACCGTGATGCGAGCCACGATGGGTGCCGTGCCGTCCTCGCGGGCCTTGCCCTTCTGAAGCACGAAGATGATGGCGAAGGTGCTCTTGCGTGTAGCGGCTGCCTCTTTTTTCGGTCGTGCGGCGACGCTCTTCGGCCGCACCTTTTTCGTTGTCTTTTCCATGACGATACCTTAACTTTATCCGTTGTACAAAAATAGTCATGCGCAACTGTTTGACTGACAAACAGGTAAAGTCAATAAAGGACATGGTAGGGACAAGCGTGTGCAAGGTTACACGTACGTCGGAGCGTGGTTACGCGCAGGTTACGTTTCGGTGTCCCGGAATGTCTCCGGGAACGGAACCAGAACCCGGCGTCGAGCGACGCAAGCAGTCATTCGGAACCCGTGCAACGTTTTGATTTTCCGCTTGATAGTGGATAAATAAAAGAAAACGAGACGGTTGCTGTAACCATCTCGTTTTCTCGTTCTGCGGTGCGTAGGGGACTCGAACCCCTGACCCCGTGCGTGACAGGCACGTATTCTAACCGGCTGAACTAACGCACCTCTTTCGGTTTGCGGGTGTAAAGGTAATACAAAAATCGCAATGTACAAACTATATTGCCATTTTTTACGCCGTATACTGCATCCTCTCCGTATCGGGCTGCTGCGATTGCCTTACCCGCACCGATGCCAAAGGCATTTTCATTTGATTGGATGCCGAGCGTAGAGCCTGTTCAATTCTTCCCGTCACTAATGCAGGCCACAGCCCCCCCCAACCGGCGTCAGCATACGCACCCGGGTTGCCGTTAGTGTCATTTTCCTTGCCGCTCACCTTTCTTCAGGTTATAGATAAACAGCAGCAGGCGGTTAGTAATGTTCACATCGCTCACGCTGCCGTCGAAATCGAGCGACAGCAGATTCATCTGCGGATACAGGGTCTTGATGCGTTTCTCTACACCCTTCGCAACAATGTGGTTGGCGATACATCCGAACGGCTGCAGGCTCACGACATTGTTCACGCCGTCCATGGCGAAGGTGGCTATCTCCCCTGGCAGCAGCCACCCCTCGCCGAAACGGGCGTTGAGTGATATGATCTTCGATGCGGCAGCCGCCTCGTGATAGATATTGCCCAATGGCCGGAAATACTCGAAGCGCGACGCCGCAGCGTTATAGCTGTCGATAATGCCCTGCATCCATGCAAATACCCTCCGCATAAGCCAATCGGGTATGCGGGACTTCTCAAGGCCGGTGCGCAGTTTCACGTCGCGGTTCACGAATCCCTGCATGAAGAAATCTGCCAGAACGGGCGACACGACCTCGATTTTCTGCTCTACGAGCCATTCGGTCAGTCCCTTCTGCGCAAACGGGTTGAATTTGAGGTATATCTCTCCCACGATACCCACCTTCGGGCGGTCGACGCCTGTGGGTACGATTCGTGAGAACTCCTCGGCAGCACATGACAGAAGGTCGCGGAACGAGGCGATCTGCCGTCCTTCCGACCGATCGCGTATGATCTTGACTGCCTCATCCATATATTTGTCGCGCAGGGCCGCAGCGCTTCCCGCTTCCGTTTCACGTACAGCGGCGGGATAGTACAGCCGTGCGAGGCAGTCTGTAAATATTACCGCCCCGACAGCCGAACGCAACAGTTTCCGCCACGGAATCCTGAATCCGGGCTGTGCATTCTTAAGGCCGCTGCCTGGCGACACCGATATGACGGGGACATCCGCGAAACCGGCCTCCACAAGAGCCTTTTTTATGAGCGATATGTAATTGCTGGCGCGGCACTGGCCTCCCGTCTGCGATATGGCCACGGCCGTATGCGAAACGTCGTACCGTCCCGACTGCAATGCGGCAATCATATCGCCAACGATAAGCGTAGCCGGATAGCATATCTCATTATTGGCATACTTGAGCCCCATTTCGGCCGTATACGCCGAGCTGGCGGGCAGGCTCTCCACGTCGTAGCCCGCGCGTGCCACGATATGCGGGATAAGCGGCGAAATGAAGGGCGTGAAGAACGGTATGAGGATTTTGCGGTGCCGGTCCTTCTCGTCGAATACGGGAGTCGTAACGAACGGCCGTGTCTCCGTACGGCGGCAATGGCCCAGTTTGAGGCTCTCGATAAGCGAGCGCACACGCAATTTCAAAGACCCGATATTGCTCACGTCATCGATCTTGAGCAGGGCAAAACTCTTGCCGTAGCGGCCCAGCAGATCCCGCACCTCGTCCGTAAGCAGCGCATCGGGACCGCAGCCGAACGATGTCATCTGCACCAGCTGCACATCGCTGCCTTGCCGTACGCACCACTCCGCCGCACGGAGGATGCGGTTGGGATAGGCCCATTGCGATACGAAGTGCGTGTCGACCGTGTCAATCTGCTCGCCGCGCACTATATCGTCCGTAATGACATCTACGCCCATCGAGGCGATCATATCCGACAACTTGTGCTGTATGAGCGGATCGGCATGGTACGGGCGGCCCGCGAGGATGATCGTCAAGCGGCCCGCCTCATGGCTGCGCGATACGATCTCTTCGTCCACAGCCTTTATCTTGCATGAGAAGGCATGGTATTCCGCCAAGGCAAGGCGAAACGCCCTAAGGGCCGTAACACGGTCGACGCCCAGCGTCCGGAGATATTCGACACACTGCCGCCGCAGCAATCGTTCCGAGCGGAACGACACAGTCGGCGTATCGAGCGGCACGGACAGGTTTTCCACGCTGCGCACGACATCCGAATACCCCGACACGATCGGGCAGTTATAACTGTTCACAGCCCTGTTGTCCTCCATCCGTTCGTATATGACATACGGCATGAGTATGCGGTCGACACCACGCTCAGCAAGTGCCGCTATGTGGCTGTGGACAAGTTTTGCGGGGAAACATATATTGTCCGACATGACCTTGCGCACGTTGTTTTCGTATGAGGCCATGTTCGACGCTTCCGACAGCACGACCCTTATGCCGCAGTTATATAGCAACGTATGCCAGAAGGGGTACTCCTCGTAAAGATTCAGACAACGCGGAATACCTACCGTCAGGCGGCCGTCGCGGCATTCGGGACGGTCGAACAGCAGATGCAGTTTCTCGGCATAGGCGTTGCGTCCTTGGAGGTCACTGTCGCCGCGATTCGAGAAGTGGCGCTCGCATTTGTTTCCCGAGAAATAGTCGTTGCCGTTTGCGAAACGGTAACGTGTCACCATACATCCGTTTTCGCAACCGTGGCACTGCATCGTACGCGACGTATACGAGGCCGCCTCGAGGATTTCGTCCAGCGCAACACCCGTCACAGCCCTATCGCGCGCATAGAGTGCACAACCGAATGCGCCCATCAGTTCCGGACGCTCGCTGCGGAACACCTCCCTTTCCGTAAGGCGCTCGAACGCCCTTACGACGGCATCGTTGCGCATCGTACCGCCTTGTACCACGACACGCTCGCCGAGTTCGTCCGCGCTGCGGAATTTCAGCACCTTGTAAAGGCAGTTCTTGACCACCGAATACGACAAACCGGCCGCAATATCGGCTATCGACGCGCCCTCGCGCAACACCTGCTTGACCTTCGAGTTCATGAATACCGTACAGCGCGTCCCCAGATCGCACGGGAACTCTGCCGTACAGGCCAAAGCCGCGAAATCCGCGACAGAATATCCGAGGCTCTTGGCGAAAGTCTCGATGAAGGATCCGCACCCTGACGAGCAGGCTTCGTTGATCTCCATACGGGTCAGCACGCCGCGATCGACAAAAATCGCCTTGATGTCCTGCCCTCCGATGTCGAGTATGAACGACACGTCGGGCGTGATCTCCCGCGCAGCGATATAATGGGCTATGGTCTCTATTATACCGTAGTCGAGGCGGAATGCGGCCTTTATAAGGTCCTCGCCGTAACCGGTCGAACACCCGCCGCACACGACAGGGTCCGTACCCGCCGCGGCGCACTCTTCGGCAAGCCGGCGCAACCCGCGTTCGACGGCTGCGATCGGATTGCCGTCGTTGGGGGTGTAATACGAGAAGAGGAGGTGCTTGTCCCTGTCGATGGCGACGATCTTCGTGGTCGTAGAACCCGAATCTATGCCCAGCAGCATCTCCATGCGTCCTGCATGCAGCGGCGCCGGTACCATCAGGTGGCTGTTCTTGGCTTCGCGCCACGAGGCGAGCTCCCCGTCACTGCCGAAGATAGGCTGCAGGGAGTCGTACGAACGCATGCCGTTCGGAGCATCCCCTGCAATGAGATCGTTCCATTCACGTGCTGTCAGGCGGCGCTCACTGCGGGCCATGATGGCTGCGCCCCATGCCGGCAGCAGTTGGGCGTCGGACGGCATGACTACCTCCTCTTCCGAAAGATGGAGGTAATCTACGAACGCCTTGCGCAGCGACGGCAGGAAGGCCAATGGCCCGCCGCAGAAGAGAACAGGTGTGCGGATGTCGCAGCCATGCGAGAGCGTAACCACAGTCTGCACGGCGACGGCATGGAATATCGACGCCGCAATATCTTCACGTGTGGCATTCTTGGCGACGAGGTTCTGGATGTCGGTCTTGGCGAAAACGCCGCATCGCGACGCTATGGGATAAATGTGCGATGAATTGCGGGCCAGTTCATCGAGCCCTTCGGGCGTAGTGTTAAGCAATACGGCCATCTGGTCGATAAAGGCCCCCGTACCGCCGGCACAGTTGCCGTTCATGCGCATGTCGGGTGCGCCGCCATCGTTGATGAATACGACCTTGGCGTCCTCGCCGCCTATATCGATGACGGTGGCCGTCGAGGGATGGTAACGCCTGACATAGGCCGTCGAGGCTACCACCTCCTGGATGAAATCTATTTTGCTGCGCTCGGCGACACCGAGTCCGACAGACCCCGTAACCGTCAGCGAGAAGCGCCCATCCTTCAAGCGCTCCCCTATCTCGCCGAATACTTCTGCGAGCGTCTGCGGCACACGGGCATTGTGGCGTTCGTATTTCGAATAACACATACGGCCCGACTCGTCGAGTACAACAGCCTTGACGGTGGTCGATCCGATATCGAGGCCCATTCTGTAATCTGCCATATATAATATTTACGACTGTTTATCTATTCCAATCTATATTGCCGCCACGACTGCTTTTCTGCCTGCATATGGACTTTCGAGAACATGGACACATCGGGAGCTCTCGTGCTGGCCGCATTGCCTGCGCTGGTGTGCCAGCCCGTAAAAATAGGTAAAATAACCTTACGATATTCACAATTTATAAAAAAAATTACAATCATTCCGATATACACTCGACCACAAGCGCAGCGTATCACCTTTCATGGTTTGAGAGTACATCGTATGCCGTATCGGCATAGCGCCTGCCTATCGGTACGGGAACGGCACGCCCTGCAATCTTGACTTCGCGTTTTGAGAAGTACTCGACACCGCGCAACGGAATGATGTACGAACGGTGCACGCGCAGGAAACGGCCTGCCGGCAGCTGTCCCGACAGGGCTTGTATGCCCGTGCGTGAGAGCACATAACCGCCCGAACGGCGCAGTATCTTGACATAATTGCCCATGGCTTCGACATAGAGTATATCGTCCATGGGGATCGAGATATTGTTGTATTCCTGCTTGACGACCAGATTATCCGTCTTTATAGTCCTGCGGGCATGGATGCGCCGGCGGGCCTTTTCGATCGCCTGCTCGAAGCGTTCGTACGCAAAGGGTTTGTGAAGGAAATCGACAGCATCCATATCGAATCCGTTGATGGCATACTGCGCATGCGCCGTAGTGAAGATGAAGCAACACTCGCGCGGCAGCGAACCGGCCATATCCAACCCGCTGATGCTGTTCATTTCTATGTCGAGCAATACCAGATCCGGCTTGCGGCGCATGATCTCATCCAGGCCTATGCGAGGTTCGTTGAACGTCACAAGGTCTATATCGCCCCTCCGCTCGCAAAAACGGCTTATCACCATCAGCGCCAGCGGCTCGTCGTCAACGGCTATACACGATATCCTATCCATCTTCATCGTAATCGGATTGTAAGTCTTGTTCTGAATTTACGGTTGCGTTCCGTTATCTCAAGGGTGAATCTGCCGGGATATAACATTTCGAGACGCTTGCGGCAGTTCTCAATGCCTATGGCCGGTTCGTTCGGCGGCGGCGTCTTCATCACGTCGTTTTCGGTCTCGAAACACAGCACGCCATCCTTGACGTCGATGCGTATCACGATAAGGCAATCTTCATCCGACGAGGAACCGTACTTGAAGGCGTTTTCGACGAAGGTGATGAGTATCATCGGCGGGATCTGCACATCGCGCTCCTCGGCATGCACCTCGAACTCGACCCTCGTATGGTGGTTCAGGCGCATCGACTGCAGGTCGACATATTGGCGTATATAATCGATCTCGCTGCTGACCGGTATAGTAAGCGAGTTGGTATGGGCGTACATATAGCGCAATATGTTCGAGAACTTCATGAGCGCCGATTCGGTCTTTTCCGACTTCGTTATTACCAATCCGTAGATAGCATTCAGGGTGTTGAACAGAAAATGTGGATTGATCTGTGCCTTGTAGAGCGCCAATTCGGCCTTGTTCTTCTCCGCCTCGATCTCCTGTTTGGAGATTATTTGCCGGAAAAGTTCTATCGTCAGCTCGATAGAGAGGCTGAAACCCGTGACGATCAAGAAAAAGAACCACACCGTCTGCCGACGTATGCGCTGGCGCACCGCCAGATCGAGAAACGATGTGCGGTTAGTATCCTCGGACTGCGGAAAATCGCCCACAAGTACAGTAAGCAGCAACATCGCCGCCACGATCATCACAACGGTACCGTACCGCCGCCGCATTACCAGCGACGGGATATTCGATTTGCGGTATATGAAATAAAGCAGGTAAAGGTACGATACGAAGGTTATCAAAAACCACGTATTGTGCACATACCACTTGTCAACGGGCATCATCATGATGATGAACGGCAATATGACCAAGCAGAAAAGCAGGTCAATGCATACGGCTATTTTGGTAGGCCTCATATCTTTAGGTAAGAGATACTTGTTGCTCCGTTCGTCGTTGCGGGCGTTCGTAGAAGCCCGCAATTTGCGGCATGACACCCCGTTCGCCCGACAGTCCCGCCGTCGGCGGCTCGACTTCGGACGGCTTGACAAAGTTAATCTTTTGCATGCAAATTTCCAATCACCGACACGACGTTCGACACCACATTTCATCCATCCGTCTACACATTTGCGTTTATTAATAAGAAATATTAATTTTGTACGTTCATCTCGTATAATAAAAGAGGAGATCAATAAACGTCAAATATACATCGTAATGAAAAGAACCTTCTTTTTTCTCGCCGGCTTGTTGTTGTTTTCGGCTTGCGGGAATCAACAGGCTGAACAGGCCGAGACCGAGTACAAGACGCTCGTTGTCTCATCGAGCGACCGCACGCTCAACACCGAGTACACGGCCAAATTGCGCGGCCGCCAATATGTTGAGATCCGCCCCCAGGTAAGCGGTCTTATCACCGAGATCCGCATTAACGAGGGCGACGCCGTCCGTAAAGGACAAATACTGTTCGTTATCGATCAGGTGCCATACAAGGCCGCACTCGAGACTGCCATCGCCAACGTCAAGAGCGCCGAGGCGCAGTTGGCGACAGCCAAGTTGACGGCCGAAAGCAAAGAGCAGCTCTACAAGGAGAATATCGTATCAGATTTCGATCTGCAATCGGCACGCAACTCTCTGGCCGCGGCCGAAGCTGCGTACGCACAGGCACGGGCGCAGGAGACGAACGCCCGAAACGACTTGTCATACACTGAGGTCAAAAGTCCCGTCGACGGTGTTGCCAGCATGATACAGTACCGTGTCGGTGCGCTCGTCAACAGCAGTATCACCACCCCGCTGGTAACTGTTGCCGACACCGAACAGATGCACGCCTATATATCTCTCTCTGAGATAGAGATCATCGACCTCATACAGCAATACGGTTCCATTGAAGCAGCCATCGATCAGATGCCCGGCGTCAGCCTGAAGATGATAAACGGGGCGACCTACCCTCATACTGGGCGTATCGACGCCATCAGCGGTACGGTTGAGGAGAGCACCGGCAAATTGAGCCTGCGCGCCACATTCACCAACCCCGAGGGACTGCTGCACAACGGCGGTAGCGGCCAAGTGATGATACCTTACACACGCAAGGGATGTATAGTGATTCCCAAAACAGCGACATACGAGTTGCAAAACCGTATCTTCGTCTACAAGATTGTAGACGGTAAAACACACTCGACCCCTATCACCGTGTATAAACTCGACAACGGAACCGAATATATAGTCGAGTCGGGCCTTTCGGAGGGCGATGAGATCATAGCCGAAGGCGCAGGCCTGTTGCGCGACGGCATCGAGGTAAAGAGTCAGACCAATAAACAGTAACCCGCGCCATGAAGATCAAGTTTTTTATCGATCGACCGATACTGGCCGGAGTTATATCCGTAGTCATACTTATTTTGGGACTCATCGGTCTGTCACAACTCCCGGTGGAACAGTTTCCGGAGATTGCGCCTCCTACCGTCAGCGTATCGGCCTCGTACACCGGTGCCAATGCCGAAACCGTGCTGAAGAGCGTGGTCGTACCCTTGGAGGAAGCTCTGAACGGTGTGGAGAACATGATGTATATGACCTCGTCGGCCACAAATACCGGTTCGGCACGCATCACCATCTATTTCCGTCAGGGGACCGACCCCGATATGGCTACCGTCAATGTGCAGAACCGCATAGCCACGGCTCAAGGCCTCATGCCCGCCGAGGTTACCCGCAGCGGTATCACGGTACGCAAACGCCAGACCAGCAACATCAAGGCTCTGGCCCTCTACAGCCCCGACGACTCGTTCGACGAGAGTTTCCTTAACAACTACCTTAAGATCAATATCGAGCCGCGTCTGGCGCGTATCGCCGGTGTCGGTGAGGTAAACGTCATGGGATCGGATTACTCTCTGCGAATATGGCTCGACCCCAACAAGATGGCCCAATACGGCCTCATTCCTTCGGACATAACCCAAGTGCTCGACGAACAGAACCTCGAGGCTGCGACCGGAACCCTCGGCGCCGAGTCGGAGAATACGTTCCAATACGTATTGAAATACCGCGGCCGTTACGAATTCGAGCAGGACTACGAGAACATGGTAGTCCGTTCGCTGCCTGGCGGCGAGGTGCTCCGTTTGAAGGATATCGCCACCATAGAACTCGGTTCGCGTACATACACATATATCGGCGAGGTGAACGGGCACCCGGGTTCGAACTGTATGATCGCACAGACATCGGGTTCAAACGCCAACGAGATCATCGAGCAGATAGACAAGGAGGTTGCCGAGATCACCAAGAACCTGCCCAAAGGCATGGAGATCGCCGACCTTATGAGTTCGAAGGACTTTCTCGACGCTTCGATCAAGAATGTGGTCAAGACCCTTATCGAGGCCATCTTACTCGTGATCCTCGTCGTGTATGTCTTCCTGCAGAGCATGCGTTCGACCTTCATACCGGCCCTATCGATCATAGTGTCGCTGGTGGGTACCTTCGCATTCCTCATCGCCGCGGGATTCAGTCTTAACATGCTTACGCTGTTCGCCCTCGTGCTCGTGATAGGTACGGTCGTCGACGACGCCATAGTGGTGGTAGAGGCCGTGCAGGCCAAGTTCGACGAAGGCTACAAGTCCCCGTATCGCGCTACGGTCGACGCCATGAGCAACATCACCTCGGCGCTTGTGACCACGACGTTCGTCTTCATGGCCGTGTTCATCCCCGTGAGCTTCATGGGCGGCACTACTGGTACGTTCTATACACAGTTCGGCCTTACGATGGCCGTTGCGGTGGGTATCTCGCTCATCAATGCAATGACACTCTGTCCGGCGCTCTGCGCGCTGATCATGACACCCCACGCCGATGCTTCGAAGAGCGGGAAATTGAGTTTCTCGTCGCGCTTCCACATAGCCTTCGACTCGGCCTTCCACCGCCTCGTGATGAAATACAAAGGCGGCGTAATGTTCATGCTCAAGAACAAGTGGCTCGCCGCAGTCCTGCTCATAGTAGCATGCGGAGGCCTCTACTATTTGATGAGCAACACCAAGACGGGTCTGGTGCCGCAAGAGGATATGGGTACCATTTTCGTCGACGTACGCACCTCGCCGGGCAACAGCCTCGAACAGACACGCGCGGTGATGGACGAGATCGACGCACGTATAAAGACAATCCCGCAAATAAGAATGTACTCGAAGGTTACGGGTAACGGCATGATAAGCGGTCAGGGATCATCGAACGGCATGTTCATCCTGCGACTAAAGCAGTGGGAAGAGCGCACCGAGAAGGGCGACGACATCAACTCGGTCATCTCCGAAGTGTATCGCCGCACGGCAGATATCACCTCTGCCGACATCATGGCTTTCGCACAGCCTATGATCCCGGGATACGGTGTCAGCAGCGGTTTCGAGCTCTACGTGCAGGACCAGAAGGGCGGCTCTATCGAAGATCTGCTGACCGTAACCCGAAACATGATTGACAAACTCAACGCACGTCCCGAGATCGAACGGGCCACGACATCGTTCGATACCAAGTTCCCGCAATACCTGATCGACGTGGACGCAGCGCTCTGCAAACGTAACGGCGTATCCCCCACCGACGTGCTGAACGTACTGGCGGGGTACATCGGCGGAACATACGCATCGAACATGAACCGCTTTTCGAAGCTCTACCGCGTGATGGTGCAGGCGTCGCCCGAATACCGCCTCGACACCGAGTCGCTCAAAAACATGTTCGTGCGCAACTCCTCGGGAGAAATGTCACCCGTAAGCCAATACCTTACGCTGACACGTGTATACGGAGCCGAGACGCTGTCGCGTTTCAACCTCTTTTCGGCCATATCCGTAAACGGCACACCGGCCCAAGGGTACAGTTCGGGACAGGCCATACAGGCAGTGCGCGAAGTTGCGGCCGAAACGCTCCCCGCAGGTTACGGATACGAGTTCGGAGGCATGTCACGCGAGGAGGCCTCGACAGGCAACTCCACGACCGTCATATTCATCATATGTATCGTATTCATATACCTTATCCTCTGCGCCCTCTACGAGAGTCTCTTCATACCGATCGCCGTCATACTGTCGGTTCCGTTCGGTCTGGCGGGCAGTTTCCTCTTTGCCAAGGTGTTCGGACTGGAGAACAATATCTACCTGCAGATCGGTCTGCTCATGCTTATCGGACTTTTGGCAAAGACGGCCATCCTGCTCACCGAGTACGCTTCGGAGCGCCGCCGCCACGGCATGAGTATCACGCAGGCAGCGATCTCGGCCGCGCAGGTACGTCTGCGACCCATACTGATGACCTCGCTTACGATGATCTTCGGCATGCTGCCGCTTATGTTCGCCACGGGCGTAGGCGCCAATGGCAACATATCCATCGGTGTGGGAACCGTCGGCGGCATGCTCATCGGAACCATAGCCTTGTTGTTCATCGTGCCGGTGCTGTTCATCGTGTTCCAATACCTGCAGGAGAAACTGATGCCGGAGCGCGACCTCGAAGCATTGAACGAGGAGCCGATAAAGTAGAAACAACGAATAATTACAGTCATGAAAAAGATTACAGTCATATTTTTCATATCGGCTTGGGCATGCCTCGGCCTCGGCGCCTGCTCCATATACAAAAGCTACGAACGGCCCGACATGCCTGTGGTTGACAGCCTCTATCGCCAGCCGACGGCTTCGGTCGACACCGCATCGCTCGCTACGCTCTCATGGCGTGAGCTCTTCACCGATCCCAAACTTCAGTATCTGATCGAGACGGGGCTGCAGAACAACACCGACCTTAACATCGCACGCCTTAAGGTGGCCGAAGCGGAGGCTACGCTCATGACATCGCGTCTGGCATATCTGCCATCGATCTCGTTCGAACCGTCGGGGACACTCCGCCATGCCGAAGGGAGCGCCACAACCAAGAGCTACGACATAGCCGCCTCGGCAGGTTGGGAGATAGACATATTCGGCAAGTTGACAAATGCCAAGCGCGGAGCCAAGGCAGCCTTGGAGCAGAGCGAAGCCTACCGTCAGGCAGTACAGACGCAGCTTATAGCGACCATCGCCAACAGTTACTATTCATTGCTGATGCTCGACGCGCAACTCGACATAAGCGAGCGCACGGCGGTCAACTGGAGCGAGAACGTACGTGCGATGAAGGCGCTGAAGGCTGCCGGCGACGCCACCGAACTCGCCGTATCGCAATCCGAGGCCAGCAAGCTGTCGGTAGACGCCTCGGTAGCATCGCTGCGGCAGCAGATTGACCAAATGGAGAATACGCTTACGGCGTTGCTGGGCATCGCCCCGCAAAAGATCGAGCGCACGACTATCGCCGAGCAGGAGTTCCCCAACGAACTCTCGGCAGGAGTGCCCCTGCAATTGTTGCAGCGCCGTCCCGACGTGCGCCAGAGTGAGGCCGCACTCGCACAGGCGTTCTACGCTACCAATGCGGCCCGCTCGGCCTTCTACCCAAGCATCACGCTGAGCGGCTCGGCCGGATGGACCAACGCCGCAGGCGCCGCCATAACCAACCCCGGGCAGTGGCTCTTCACGGCAGTAGGATCGCTCGTACAGCCTTTGTTCAACCGCGGCAGGAACATCGCCAACCTGCGCATTGCCAAAGCCCAGCAGGAGGAGGCACTGCTATCATTCCGACAGAGCCTGCTTGACGCCGGCACCGACGTGAACAACGCCCTCATACAGTGGCAGACTGCGCGCCGACGCCAGATACTCGACGAACAGCAGATCAAATCGCTGGAGTCGGCCGTACGCAGCTCGGAACTGCTCATGCAACACTCCTCGCAGAACTATCTCGAGGTGCTCACTGCCCGCCAGACCCTCCTTCAGGCCGAACTCACGGCCGTATCGGACCGTTTCGACGAGATACAGGGCGTAATCAACCTCTACCACGCATTGGGCGGCGGTGCGGAATAATCCACACACTTCCAATAAAAATACAACATAAGAGGCGCACCGTAAGGATGCGCCTCTTATGGTTCATACCTGCGGCCGCGTCAGAACAGATGGAACGCCACGGTCAGGCCGGCCATTACGATCGATACCATCGACATCAACTTGACCAGGATATTGAGCGACGGCCCCGACGTATCCTTGAACGGATCGCCAACGGTGTCGCCCACCACCGTAGCCTTATGGCACTCCGATCCTTTTCCACCGAGATACCCCTCCTCGATAAGTTTCTTGGCATTATCCCATGCTCCGCCCGCATTGGCCATGAATACGGCCAGCACAAACCCGGAACTCAATCCTCCGACCAGAAGGCCCATGACGCCAGCCACGCCGAATACGAAACCGACGATGACGGGCACGGCTAT
Organism: uncultured Alistipes sp.; assembly: GCA_944320685.1. Taxonomy (GTDB): domain Bacteria; phylum Bacteroidota; class Bacteroidia; order Bacteroidales; family Rikenellaceae; genus Alistipes. Next base: position 299,215 of record CALUIK010000002.1, on the reverse strand, counting down.
GGCCAGCAGACTCGGCAAAAGCATCTCGCGCTGTGCGCCTCGCGTCGAAATTTCGACACAACGTGCATAGTCGGGCGTACCCTCACCCGTAAGGATACCCTTGATCTCGCGGAACTGACGCCGTACTTCGGTCACCATGCTCTCGGCGGCGCGGCCTACGGCATTCATCGTAAGGCCGCAGAAGAGGAACGACATCATCGCCCCGATAAAGATGCCTATCAGTACCGTGGGATTCATCAGCGAGACATTGTAATATTCCATGAAATCGAGCATCGAGGCGCTGTCTACGGGAATGGTCACGCCGTCGGGCATTGTCAGCTGCATGATACCGTTATGCTGCAGTCCGATACGTATCTCCTCGACATACGATGCAAGCAGCGCCAACGCCGTAAGCGCCGCCGAACCTATGGCGAAACCCTTGCCAGTGGCGGCCGTAGTGTTCCCCAGCGCATCGAGTGCGTCGGTGCGCTTGCGCACCTCGGGCCCAAGACCGCTCATCTCGGCATTGCCGCCGGCATTGTCGGCTATAGGGCCGTATGCATCCGTAGCAAGCGTTATGCCCAGCGTCGAGAGCATGCCCACGGCCGCTATGCCGATGCCGTACAGGCCCTGCGACATGTTCTGTGGCGACATCATGTTCTGCACGTCGAACCCTATGGCGCAAAGGTATGCCAGAATTATGGCCACACCGATGGTCACGACAGGAACAGCCGTCGAGATCATACCCGATCCTATACCGGCTATGATGACGGTCGCAGGCCCCGTCTGCGAACTGTCGGCGATCTTGCGCGTAGGCTTGTACGAATGCGAGGTGAAATACTCCGTCGCCTGCCCTATTATGATGCCGGCCACAAGCCCCGAAATCACCGAACATGACAAACCGAGCCAATTGTTCATTCCCAACAAGTACAGTATGCCGAATGTCGCCACGGCAATCAGAGCCGCACTTACATTCACACCTACCCCAAGCGAGCGCAGCAGCTCACGCATCGACGCCCCTTCGCGCGTACGCACGAGAAAGATGCCCATGATGGACAGAAGGATACCTATGGCGGCAATAAGCATCGGTGCGAGCACGGCTTTCACCTGCTCCGCCTCGCCAGCCGCGGCGAATGTGGCAGCACCCAGAGCCGCCGTAGCCAGCACCGAGCCGCAATAGCTCTCGTATAGGTCTGCGCCCATACCGGCCACATCGCCAACGTTGTCACCCACATTGTCGGCTATGGTGGCCGGATTGCGAGGGTCATCCTCCGGAATGCCGGCCTCGACCTTGCCCACAAGGTCGGCCCCGACATCGGCTGCCTTGGTATATATTCCGCCTCCCACGCGCGCAAAGAGCGCCTGCGTCGAGGCCCCCATGCCGAATGTCAGCATCGTAGTGGTTACCATGACGAGTTTCTGCGGCCCGTCAGCGTCGATGAAGCAATCGAGGATTATATACCAGAACGAGATGTCGAGCAGGCCCAAACCAACCACGACAAGCCCCATTACGGCGCCGCTGCGGAATGCGACCTTGAGCCCGCGGTCGAGAGACTGACGCGCGGCATTGGCCGTACGGGCCGAAGCGTAGGTTGCGGTCTTCATCCCGAAGAAACCGGCCAGACCGGAGAATATGCCTCCCGTAAGAAAGGCGAACGGCACCCACGGATTCTGTACTCCGACCCCGTAGGCCAGGTAGGCGAAGAAGAGCGCCAGTACCATAAAGACGATGCCGACGACCTTGTACTGTTGTTTGAGATAGGCCATGGCCCCTTTGCGTACGTGTTCGGCGATTTCACGCATACGCTCTGTGCCCTCGTCCTCGCGCTTCATCGCGCGATAGAAGGCCCATGCGAAGGCCAACGCTATGACCGACGCGGCCGGCACACACCAGAAAATAGTTGGAATATTCATATCGCGTAGTATTTTGGTTGGTACTATTAATGTGCGGAAACTGTTGAATTTCAACGGCAAGAGACGTAATGTCGTTCCTTGCCGCCGATGTGCATCCCGTGCATGGTAAATATACGAATTTTTCGTATAAAACCATAACGGCATACTGCCGCAGGAATAAATAATTTTTTTGAATATCAACCATTTCCATATAACGGACCGCAATCGGCAGCCGCGGCAAAGGCTGCAGCACAACGCCGAAAGCGTCGCCACTGTGGCATGCAAGAATAAAATATATGCCCACCGTAATATATCGCCGCGAATTTTATAACTTTGGCAACGCAAAACGCCACGAATGCAGCCAACGGTCATGAACATAACGGTCGACATATTTGCAGAATTGGGTCAGCGCCTCGAGAATTTCGGAAACGAACCCCGTTCCGCACGATGCATAGCCGAAGCCGTCGAAGCCAACGGATGGTTTACTGAAGACGATATACGGATGGCAGTGGATGCCATCCGCAGGGAATTCCTCGACCGCGACAAAATCAAGGCGTGGCTCGGACACTACCGCATACCGGCTGAACGCCGGCGCGTGGCCATAATCATGGCAGGCAATATCCCGCTGGTCGGCTTTTTCGATCTGATGTGCGTGATCGCATGCGGATACGAAGCCGCCGTAAAAGCCTCAAGCAAGGATTTCGCTACGATTGGATATATCATTGATCTGTTGCGCGAAATACATCCAGATATAGTTATCACGCCATACGACGATACCACAACTTGCGACATGGCTATCGCTACGGGCGGGGATATGGCTGCTGCCTATTTCCGCACACGTTACGTCTCGATTCCGGCCCTAATACGCGGCAGCCGCCATTCGATCGCCGTACTCGACGGCAGCGAGACGCCGCAAATGATAGACGGCCTGCAACGAGACATATTCTCCTACGGCGGTCTGGGCTGCCGCAACATATCCTTCCTGTTACTGCCGCGTGGAGCCTCATTGCCGTTGCATCCGTCGCAAACCGGAAACACGTCCCGCAGGAACAATTACATGCGTACAAAAGCCCTACTTGAGATGACCGGCGTAACATACGTTGATTTAGGATCGTGTGTCGCTGTCGAAAGCTACGGTTTTCCCGAAACGGCATGTCGGGTGAACTACACATTCTACGACAATCCGGCGGAGGCCGCTGCATGGATAGCGGAGCACGATACGGAAATACAGTGTATAGCCTCGCATGCGTTTGCGCATGCACGCCGCTGTGACTTCGGACGTACGCAATACCCGTCGCTGACAGACTATCCCGACGGTGTGGATGTTATGGAATTTCTTACCCAACGATAATATGAAACAATACGATTTCGGCAAGATCGTGGACCGACACGGTACAAACTGCATCAAATACGACACTCTTGCAGCAAATTACGGCCGCAGCGACCTGATTCCGCTGTGGGTCGCCGACATGGATTTCGAGACCCCGGACTTCATCATCGACGCCATGAAACGACGCCTCGAACACCCCATATTCGGATATACCGCCGAATACGACGGCTACTGGGACAGCATCACGTCATGGCTCCGCGAACAGCACGACTGGCATGTCGAGCGCGAGTGGCTACGATACATTCCCGGCATAGTAAAGGGCATAGGCATGGTCATCAACGTCTTCACCGAACCCGGCGACAAGATCATCATCCAACCGCCCATATATCACCCGTTCCGTCTGGTACCGCTGGCCAACGGCCGCGAAGTCGCATACAACCCGCTGAAAAGTGCAGACGGCGAGCATTACGAGATGGACTTCGACAACCTCGAAAACATAATCGACGAGCGTTGCAAGGTGTTGCTGTTGTCGAACCCACACAACCCGATCGGCATAACGTGGGACCGCGATACGCTGGCGCGTTTGGCCGAGATCGCCGCCGCGCACGACATTCTGGTCGTGTCGGACGAGATACATTGCGACATGCCTCTCTACGGACATACCCACATACCGTTCGCCGCAGCATCCGACACGGCGGCACATTGCAGCATCACATTCGGGGCGCCGTCCAAGACCTTCAACCTCGCCGGCATAGTAAGTTCGTATTCCATAGTTCCAGACAGGGCGTTGCGCGACAAATTCTACTCATGGCTTGCGGCCAACGAGTTCGACATGGCCACCATTTTCGCCATGACCGCCACCGAGGCGGCCTTCACCCTTGGCGACGGATGGCGGCGGCAAATGCTGCGCTATGTCGAAGGCAACATAGATTTCGTGGCGGACTACCTCGAGCGAAACATTCCGCAGGTTCGTGCAGTCAAGCCGCAGGCTTCATACCTCGTGTGGCTCGATTTTTCGCGTCTGGGGCTCAAACACGAGACATTGGTCGACTTGATAGTCAACAAAGCCCGTCTGGCCATGAACGACGGGGCCATGTTCGGCGCCGAAGGGCGCCAGCATATGCGAATGAATGTCGGATGCCCGCGTTCGATCCTTGCAGAGGCGCTCTCCCGACTGGAACAGGCCGTGAACGGGTTGGGCCGCTAAACGGTCTCACACACAAGGACAGAGGAACGGCATAACCGTTCCTCTGTCCTTTACTATCCCATGTATCACGCCTTCGATGCCGTCTCTTTCGACATGCGGTATCGGGCCACTCGGCGTCGCCAGCGGTAACGTATGCGGTCGGCAAGATCGTTCTCCACAAGGAAATGTATGCCTATGAACGACAGGCCCATGTATATCACGATCAACCGCCCCATAGCCCTTATCTCGGGCCACACGTCGCCCAGCGACGCACCCATGCTTTGTATGCGCACAAAGCCCGGGGCTCCGTGCGTGCTGGGGAATATATAGGCGAACTGCCGCAGCCATTCGGGCATCGCCTCATGCGGGTACGAGGCGCCGCTGAGCAGGAATATGGGGACAGACGACCACAACAGCATCATGAGTGAATTCTCACGTCGGCGGAAAAGTGTCGAAAGGGCTATGCCCATGAATATGCAGGCAAAAATATACATCGTGAGGAATATGACAATCGTGAGCGTCTGTCCGTTCATCGGATAGTGGAAGACACGGTAGTGGACATTCATCAGATAAAACGTCGTTACCGCATACAGCGACGCATAGGCCAGCGCCTTGCCTATCACAATCGGGAATGTCGACATGCGACGGCTGCCACGGGGTTTGAGACGGCCGTATATGCCGTGCTCGCGCCACGTACCGCCGATCATGCCTATGCCCACCAGCAGCGTCTGCTGTATGATGACGATGATTATGGGCGGCATGACGAACGTACCGTATCCCAGATAGGGATTGAACAACGCGTGGCTCTCGTATATGACCGGCTGCGTTATGGCTTCCGCCTGCGGGATGTTTGCGCCGTTGGCTATCATGCGCTGGAATTCGACCATTGCACCCGTGGTGTTTATGCCGGCGACCATCTCCTGAAATGCCTGACGGTACATAAGCATATAGCTGGCGTCGAGATATATGCTTACAGTAGCCATCTGTCCGCCCAGCAGTTTCTGCTCGTAATCGTTCGGTATGTACAGCACGCCGTATATGTCGCGGTCAAAAAACTTCTTTTCGGCCTCCACCATGTCAGACAGCTCATATGTCACGACCGTATTGGGCCCCATGTTGACGGCGTCGACGAGTTTGCGGCTCGCCGAGGTCTTGCTCATGTCCACCACGCCTATGGGCACATTGCGCAGAACCTCCGCCCCGTATCCCAAAGAATAGATCGTAGGATATATGAGCAGGGCGAAGACCATCACCAGCATCACGCCTTTGTCGGAGAATATGGTGGCATACTCGTTCCGCATTACGGCATACAGCTGTTTGCGGTATGACCTGACGGTATCTTTCAGTTTACTCATGTTCATTTCTACATTTTACCCCAGTAACGGCTGTCGGTAGAGATCCGGTAGAGCCGCGGCAGCACGATCACGGGCAAGAGCTGGAACAGCAGCATGTAACATATATCCGGCAGCGAATAGGCGGCCGGAGCGCCGCGCAGCGCCTGATCGACTATCATGTCGGTGAAAAAGGTGAACGGGAATATGTGGCTGAATATTCGCACGCCTTCGTACATGGCCATTATGGGGAATGACAGGCCCGAGAAGGTGAACGCCAGCACCGAATACCCGCCGCCGAGCGAAAGCGCAAGGCGCAGGTCGGCCGTGAGGCTCACCACAAATACCGCAATACCCATGTAACTCAGGATAAAGACAAGGCACCCGACGAACAAGGTGGTGAAACTGCCGTTCAACGGTACATTTATTACATCGAATAGGATGAAAAACATCAGCAGCGACATAAGCGTCATAGACACGAATACCGGCAGCAGTTTGCCTATGAGCGCGGCGCCGAACGAGGAGTCCGCACACTCGATCCAATCCTTCACCGTAGAGTATCGCAATTCCGATCCCAAGGCGAAAACCGTAGCCAGCACCGTGAAGATCATTATCATCATTGGCATGAAGCTCGGCGAGAGGTAATAGCCGTAATTGGTATAGGGATTGAACAATACATGCTTGTCGAACCGCACTGGCATGGCTTGCGACATGGCCTGTTTCTCAGTGAGCCCCTGCTTCATGAGTATCTGCAGCTGGATTCCCACGCCAAAAGAGGTTACCGTTGTCTGCAGGTCCTTCGATATAAGTCCATTGGTCAGGATATTCACGCCCGAGACATATGCTTCGACATTAGCCTGCGTGTTGCTCAGGATATTCTTCTCGAAGAACGACGGGATGAGCACCACAGCGTGTATTTTGCCCTCGCGGATGAGTCTCTCGCCCTCGTCCATGTCGGTTATTCCGTACTCGACGGAGGTTTCAGGTGCGGCATCGATCATCTGCGTCAATGTACGCGATAGCGACGAGTGATCCTCATCGAGCACCGCTATTGGCAGATCGTGCGGAATGCCCCTCTCGAATACCGCCGCGAAAAAGACGAACGATATTACGGGCAACACCGTGAGCAGCATCATATAGGTCGGGAAATCCCATATGCGCTTGAGCTCACGCGCCAGCACCGCATTTATGTTACGAAGGAATCGCATCGTACCGCAACCGTTTTACTTGCCCAATCCATCCCAATCGACCAATACGCTCATACCCGGGCGGATGTTCTCCACATCGGTCACGGGACGCGCCTTTACGGCAAACGTACGTATGTCGAAGCTGCCTTGCGTGCGTGTCGCGCTCCACGTAGCGAAGTCGGCCTGCACGGATATGTATGTCACCTCCAGGTCGACGTCACGGTCCAACGCCGGAACATAAGCCTTCATCCTCATACCTGTGACGATCTTGGGAAGAAGCGTCTCCTTTATATTGAACGTGACCCACGTATCCGACGTGTCGAGAATGGCCACAACGGGATACCCCGTACCCACCAGTTCACCCTGCTCGGCGATAATGGTCGACACCTCGCCATCGACAGGCGAATATACCATTGCGTCGCTGATGTACGACTCGACCTCACTTACCACACCCTCGGCCTGCTGCAACTGTGCTGCCGCGGCGTCCTTATCCTCCTTGCTGGCCCCTGCCACGGCAAGATCGTATTGGGCCTTTGCCGCCATTTCGGTAGCAACCATGGCGCGGTAATTGGCATCAGCCTCATCGAATTTCTGTGCTGGCACCACGCCCTTGTCATAGAGAGCCTTGACACGGTCGTATGTCTTCTGGGCCAGCTCTTTGCCGGCCTGAGCCTTCTGCCACATATTGAGTGCCGCCTCGATCTGCTGCACACGCGCCCCCGCAAGGGCTTTCTGGTCAAGAGCCGTCGCAGCACTCTTCACCGCCTCGGCCTGGCGCAGTTTGGCATCCAACTCAGGTGTCGAAAGCACATACAGCAACTGGCCTTTGGCTACATGCTGGCCCTGTTCTACCTTCATCTCCTCGATGCGGCCGGCAATCTTCGACGAGGCCTTGTAGGTCGTGCACTCGACGGTACCTTGAATTATAGTCGGCTCCGACCGTTTCAGATACCACCCGACGAGTGCCACCACGGCAATTATCACTACCACGGCTATAATCAGCCAGATAACATTACGCTTTTTCATATTCCGTATTTCTTTATCATTATTCGAAAGTTATTTGACGCGCGTCGATGCGTCGCGAATACGACGTAAACTCGTCGCTCACGCCTGCCGCCTCAAGCAGTTGGGCAAGTGCCACATCGTACGCATAGGCCATCTGCATACGTTCGGTACGCACTTTGGCCAGATTCAGTTCGGCATCGATCAGGTCCGTAGACGAGCTCCACCCTTCAAGGAATGCGGCATTCTTCGCCTTGAGATACTCCTCGGCAAATGCTATCGACGCCTCCACAGAGTGGAACTGGTTGTAATAGTTGATCATCTGGTTATAGAGTTTCTCGACCAGAACGGCGATATCATCCTGCGCCTTGACCTCGATCTGCTCCACCTGCCGTACCGTCTGCTTGGCTGCGGCATGCTTGTATTCGCGGTTCAAACCGTCGAAGATATTGAAACTGACACCCACGCCCACAGCCCAACGCGGCAGCATGTTGGTCACCTGATAGTTGTAGACGCTTCCGCCGCCCATGGCCACGATTTGCGGGAAGTATGCGGAACGCTGTACGCGCACGCCTTGTTCAGCCAGCTCCTTCTTGAGCGACACTTGGTTCAGCAGCGGGTTATGGTTCGAAGCCAGAGACTTGTAATATTCCACATCCTCGATATTGTCGATCACGAACATCGCCGTTGCCGGAACGTAATCCACCTCCTTCGAGGCAAGCGTATTGTTCAACGCATCCTTTATTGTCGAAAGCTGCAGTTCGGCATTCTGCAATTCGCGTTCGGCCTGCGTCATCATATACTCGACATAGAGACGCTCGCTCTTGGCCAGCATACCCTGCTCCTCGAGCGCTATGGCATCGTTCAGATGCTTGCGTATGCCGTCGGCGGCCTGCCTGCGGACTTCTACCACCTGTGCAGCCAAGGCCAGTCCGTAATATCGCTCCACGAGTTCGGAAATCAAGGCATTGCGGGTCTGTACGCCTTGTTCCTTGGCTGTACTCTCGTCGATGCGGGCGGCGCGGTTCGCGGCGTTTATCTTGCCGCCGAGGAATATCGGCATGGTTATTTCGCCACCTACGAATCCGAAACTGCGGTCCTGCAACTTGTAGCTCCAGTCGAGTCCCGACATGGCCCCAAGCGCCTGCTGCAACAGGCCCGCCATCTGCTGACTGATAATACCCGTCTGCACGCCCGTCGAGATCAGATTGCCCGCCGCCGTGCCTACAGGCTCCTTGAGCGAGTTGGCATCCAACGCAATGTCATCACCCATATACACATAGCTGCCCACGGCATTTATCTTGGGCATACGCAGGCCTATGGCCGCCTGACGTTGGCGTTTGGCCGCCATCTCCTCGTATTCGGACGCCTTGATTGCCGGATTTTCCGTTGTGGCAATCTCGACGGCCTCCTCCAATGACAGGAGCCGGCCGTCGTTCTGGGCCGAGACCCCTGCCGAGGCGAGCGTCAGACAAATCAAAAACAGATTCTTCTTCATACCGATCGCTTTAAATATCTCGACAAATGTACCCATAATTTTCCATTTAAGACATTAAATGCCGGAATAGAATAAGTTATTGCCGTTATCAAACATTTTCCGTTCGTATTTTCCAGCTGCAGGCCCGCGGCAAACAAGATCCGCCATCGGAAATGCCATTACCGCACTCCTCCCAGCGCAATAATTGCAACGTGACAGCCCGCTCAATCAAACACCATGCCCCGACCTTAGAATCAGAAGCGTTATCTCCGGCCGTGCACCCACACGCATAGGGAACAGCACGCAGCCGATACCGTCGTTTATATAAAGGTTACGGCCGTGCTCGGCATAGAGGCCGCTCCATCTGCGGTAACGGACCGCCGCAGGCGACACCCCGCGTCTGCCTGCGGGCAGTTTAATCTGCATGGCATGCACATGGCCCGAAAGCGTAAGGTCGCCGTAACCTTCGGCCGTAATATCGTCCCATAACTGCGGGATATGCGACAACGTAATATTGAACATATCTTGCGGTACTCCATCATACGCCGCCGCAATCTCCGATGCCGGCAGATCGGGCGAATGGCGCTTCTCGGCCCACCCGCGGTCGAACGAGAGCCCCGTAACCGAGATAGAGTATCCTCCGCGGCGTACATACACGGTCTGGTCGTCCAAAACATGCCACCCCAACGCCGTCTCGGCGGCAATCACGCGCCGCGTATTCTCCTCTATTGGCAGCGAGAGCGTATCACGCACATATACGCCCAAATCATGGTTTCCCATGACGGAGTATACCCCGTCAATGGCCCGCAGCCGCGAAAGTGCCGGCGCTACGGCCTCGATCTCCGTGTGGCGAATATTTACCAGATCACCGCAAAAAACCGCCATATCGGCACCCGTGCCGTTGCACAACTCCACGATACGCTCCGTTTCCCGTTTCGGGCATATCATGGTGCCGACGTGCAGGTCAGACAATTGTACTATCTTATAGCCGTCGAACGACGCCGGCAGCCGGTCGGAAACAATCTCTACGCGGTTAATGACATAATCGGTACGTGTAACGGCCATGCCGTAAACGAATGCCGTGGCCGCAGCCGCACTCAACACACCTCCCGCGGCATGCACCCACCCTCTCCGCGAGGCCAGCAAGCACAAATTCAGGGGCAGACGCGCCACTGCCAGCATCATATATGCGAAAAATACCCACATCGACGCCATCGTAACCTCTGTGGTGTTGTCACGGCACACTGCTAAGGTCACACCGGAGAATATGAACGGCAACATATCCGCAACCCATGCCACAGCCGTAACAGCCCGCCGCACACGCAGCGAAGGCCCGCACATACGCCGCCGTACGACGGCCGAATCGACCGCCATAAGCATTAGTGAAAATACGGCGATAATCCAAATCATGCTTTAATCGGACTATAACACAATGGGAGCGCGGACTCGGGTGCCTTCCATTTGGCATATTAGTTGCTCCCTCATGCAAAGATAAGATTTTTACGATACAATAGGCATTTCGACTCCAATTCGTTTAATCCAAAAGACACGTTTATGAGAAGATTAAGACAATCGCTCGTATTGTTGTTGTCCGCCGCCGGATGTATGCATTCTGCATCAGCGCAACACAACCATCGCACACGCGAACGCGAAGCAAGGCCCGTATACCTTATCTCGATCGAACATGACGGGAGCACATACGGCAATCCGGCGGCCAACGACATAACAGTGGGCTTTGTAGAAACGCACCGCACGGGATTCCAGCAGGTAGAGATCCCGCAATTCATATTCACAACAAAAAACGACAGGTTCTCACTCGGTATCGGCGGATATATAAACCTGCGCACGAGCTACGATTTCATGGGTGCGGTAGATAATATAGATTTCATCCCCTATGACATACCGATCAACTCCGACTATGCCAACCGCCAGCGTGTGATGATGGACGCCACCACCTCGCGCCTCTTCACCAAAGCGGTGGTAAATTCGCCAGCACTCGGTCCGGTCACAGCCTTAGTCGACATGGATTTCCGCGGCGGCACCGAGTTCAGCTACACGCCGCGCCTGCGATCGGCATATGTGTCGTTGCTCGGCTTCACCGCCGGCCGCGACGTGACCACCTTCTGCGATCTCGACGCCGCGCCCAACACCATCGACTTCCAAGGCCCCAATGCCTACAACTTCAACTTCGCGACGCTGCTGCGTTACGAGCATTCGTTCCATGACCGCCGTTTCAAGGTGGGCATAGCGGCCGAGATGCCCGTCGTGAGCGGCACCTACGGTGATAATTTCCGTCCCATATCGCAGCGCGTGCCCGACATACCCCTCTACTTCCAATACGCTTGGGGAGAGAACCGCGGCAGCCACTTCCGCGCCTCGGCCGTATTGCGCAACATGTACCTGAACAACGCCGTTGCGGAGACCAACACAAGCCTTCTCGGCTGGGGCGTGCAGGCCAGCGGCCGCGTGGAGACATGCCCCTATTTCACCGTCTTCTTCAATGGTGTATACGGCAAGGGGATAACTCCATATATCCAAGACCTTACGGGTAGCGGGCTCGACTTCACCCCCAACCCGGCCGATCCCGAGCAGATACAGACCATGCCCATGTGGGGATGGCAGGCCGCGGGACAGGTCAACATAATACCCTCGAGACTATTTGTATCGGGAGGCTACTCGACCGTACGCGTGAACATGTACAACGGCTATTATGCCGACGACGAATACAAGCGCGGCACCTACATTTTCGGCAACATATTCTACAACCTTTCACGCAACTGCAAGGTCGCGGCCGAGTATCTTCACGGCTCGCGTCGCAATATGGACGACATCCACAATACGGCCAACCGCATCAGCGTGATGATACAATACAATTTCTAACGGTCGGGCGGAAGCCGGAAATGCGGGACCCTCCTTTTCGGCATCGCCGCATGCGGCAGTTCCAAACGGACGATTTTGACGACGCCGCTTTTTTTCGTACTTTTGACCGCAATGAAACGACTTGCGGCCATAATCGCCATGACGGCAGCGTCATTCCTGCCGCTCTGTTTCGTCCGCTTTCCGGAAATGCCAGAGGCTGTATCGTCTCCGACGCACGATACGACATGTTGCGTACGTATCGTGGCAGCGGGAGATCTAATGCAGCACATGCCGCAGGTGGCTGCGGCGCGTACCGCCGACGGGAAATACGACTATACGGAATCGTTCCGCCACGTGGCCCGCATCATGCGTCACGCCGATCTGGCCATCGTAAATCTCGAGACCACCCTCAGTGACGTGGGACCGTATACGGGTTACCCCTGCTTCCGCTCCCCTGCCGCCGTGGCCGACGCCATGCGCGACATGCAGGTCGACTTGGCCGCAATGGCCAACAACCATTGCTGCGACCGCGGCGGCGCCGGCATCCGCGCCACAACGGAGATACTAGACAGCCGCGGCATACGCCGCACGGGTGTCTATCGCGACAGCATCGACCGCAGGCTCAACGCCATACAGCGATTCTCGCGCAAAGGCATCGAGTTTGCCGTCGTCAACTACACATACGGCACCAACGGGCTGCCCGTACCCGAAGGGTGCATTGTCGACATGCTTGATACCGCCGTCATGGCACACGACTTGCTTTCGATCGACCACGGCGAGGTCGACTGCATCATAGCCGTAGTGCATTGGGGCAACGAATACCAGAGACAGCCCGACAAGGCGCAACGCGCCACTGCCGCGTTCCTGCGCCGACACGGCGTAGACATCATCATAGGCAGCCACCCGCACGTAGTCCAGCCTGCCGAATGTGATACACGGAAGGGGGTCACGATATATTCGCTCGGGAACTTTGTCTCGAACCAACGCCAACGATACAGCGACGGCGGCATCATCGCCACCATCGACGTCATGCGCACGGATGACGGACCATTGACATACCGCCTCGAAACAACCCCCGTATGGGTGCATACGCCCGATTACGCCATACTGCCACCCGAAGTAGCGGACACGATACAGATGGAGGCAGACGCTCGGCGCCGTTACGAACTGTTCATCGACGACACGCGGCGCCTGCTCGGAATATGACAAAAGGCCGCGCGCCGCATGGACGCAAAGCAACGGAGCCGCACTTCTTGTCCGTGCGGCTCCGCATATAGATATTCAGATACACGTCAATAGTTCTCCTTCTTGGGCTCGAAGTATGACTGCGGGTGGGCGCATGCCGGGCACTTCAGAGGCGCCTCTTTCGCCTTCAGCACATAACCGCAGTTGCGGCACTGCCACCATATCTCATTGTCGCGTACGAAGAAGTTGCCGTCGGTGATGCGGCTCAACAACTTGAGGTAGCGCTTCTCATGCTCCGCCTCCACCTTTGCGATCTGGCGGAAGGTATTGGCTATCTCGTCGAATCCCTCCTGCTCGGCCACATCGGCGAACTCGGCATAGAGGACATCCCACTCCTCGTGCTCGCCCTGCGCCGCAGCCAGCAGGTTCTCGGCGGTGGTGCCTATGACACCTGCGGGATACGACGCCGTGATGGTCAAATCTCCGCCCTCAAGATACTTGAAGAAACGCTTTGCGTGTTCCTTCTCCTGCTCGGCGGTCTCCATGAATACGCCCGAGATCTGCTCGTAACCCTCCTTCTTTGCTACACTTGCAAAAAACGTGTAACGATTGCGCGCCTGGCTCTCGCCTGCGAACGACTTGAGCAGGTTCTGCTCGGTCCTGGTTCCTTTGATGCTTTTCATAATAGGTAGTTTTTTGTTTGTTTACAGATAGTTTTCGTATTTATATTTCATTTATGCAAATGTATACAAAATTTCTGCTAAAATTCAATTTTGCCGATCGGATTATTTTATCGCGCCATCACCGCGGCTTATAATAGGCGGCTGCCCCGACACAGTACTCCCCGCCGTGCGAATTAGCGGCAGGGTATTGGCGAAACGAATTTAGTTTTGTATTTTTGCCGTAATTATCAAAAATCTATAAAGAATACACAGCATGGCAGACGAGAAAATAATTTTTTCGATGGTGGGCGTATCCAAAACCTTCACCAATCAGAAAAAAGTGCTCAACAACATCTACCTGTCGTTCTTCTACGGCGCGAAGATCGGTATCATTGGTCTCAACGGTTCGGGCAAGTCGACCCTGATGAAGATCATCGCCGGCATCGACAAGAACTATCAGGGCGAAGTGGTCTTCTCACCGGGATATACGGTGGGATACCTCGAACAGGAGCCCAAACTAGACGACTCGAAGACGGTAAAGGAGGTGGTCGAAGAGGGTTGTGCCGCCACGGTAGCCCTTTTGAAGGAGTACGAGGAGATCAATGCCAAGTTGTGCGAACCGATGTCGGACGACGAGATGAACCGCCTCATAGAGCGTCAGGGCGAACTGTACGAGCAGATCGACCACGTCAACGGCTGGGAACTGGACAGCGTGCTGGAGCGTGCTATGGACGCCCTGCGGTGTCCCGACCCCGACCAGAGCATCAAGGTGCTGTCGGGAGGCGAACGCCGCCGCGTGGCACTATGCCGCCTGCTCCTGCAACAGCCCGACGTACTGCTTTTGGACGAGCCGACAAACCACCTCGACGCCGAGAGCATAGACTGGCTGGAGCAGCACCTGCAACAATATAAAGGTACGGTCATCGCCGTCACGCACGACCGTTACTTCCTCGACAACGTGGCAGGCTGGATCCTCGAGCTCGACCGCGGCGAGGGCATCCCGTGGAAAGGCAACTACTCGGGCTGGCTCGAACAGAAGACCAAGCGTCTGGCAATGGAGGAAAAACAGGAGAGCAAACGCCGCAAGACACTCGAGCGCGAGTTGGAATGGGTACGCATGTCCCCGTCGGGCCGCCGGGCCAAGAGCAAGGCACGCCTGTCGGCATACGACAAACTCATGAACGAGGATGTAAAGCAGAAGGAGGAGAAACTCGAAATATTCATTCCGAACGGCCCGCGTCTGGGCGACGTGGTGATCGAAGCGCACGATGTGTCGAAGGCATACGGCGACCGCCTGCTTTACGAACATCTCAACTTCTCGCTGCCGCCTGCAGGCATTGTGGGCGTTATCGGCGCCAACGGCACGGGCAAGACTACCCTTTTCCGCATGATCATGGGGCTCGAGCAACCGACGTCGGGAACATTCACCATAGGCCAGACCGTCAAGCTGGCGTATGTCGACCAGCAACACAAGTCGATCGACCCCGAAAAGAGCGTATATGAAGTTATATCTCAGAACAGCGACATCATCACTCTGGGCAACCGCCAGATACCGGCACGCGCATATGTCGCCCGCTTCAACTTCAGCGGTGCCGATCAGGAAAAGAAATGCGGCATGCTTTCGGGCGGCGAGCGCAACCGCCTGCATCTGGCGCTGGCGCTCAAGGAAGAAGGTAACGTACTGCTTCTGGACGAGCCGACAAACGACATAGATGTCAATACGTTGCGCGCGTTGGAGGAAGGCCTTGAAAACTTTGCCGGCTGCGCCGTCGTAATCTCTCACGACCGCTGGTTCCTCGACCGTATCGCGACACATATCCTCTCGTTCGAAGGGGATTCGAAAGTAGTCTTCTACGAAGGCTCGTACAGCGAGTACGAGGAGTGGAAACGCGCGCAGGGCGAAGATGTTACGCCCCATCGTGTAAAGTATCGCAAACTCATGGAGTAATCAGACAACGAATATCTCAAAAGCCGCCTGCACGGCACAACACAGAATAAGAAAATGGCTATTCAGAAACCCAGCATCCCAAAGGGAACGCGCGACTTCTCACCTGCGGAGATGATGCGCCGCACATACATATTCGAGACTATAAAGGGGGTCTTCCGCACCTACGGTTTCGCGCCGCTCGAGACGCCCGCGATGGAAAATCTCTCTACGCTGCTCGGAAAGTACGGCGACGAGGGAGACAAGCTCCTCTTCAAGATACTCAACTCGGGCGACTACGCCGCCGGCCTCGACGACGAACAGGTACGTACGGCTTCGAAGATATGCGAAAAGGGCCTGCGCTATGACCTCACGGTGCCGTTTGCAAGATATATCGTTCAGCATCAAGGAGAAATAGTACTCCCGTTCAAGCGTTACCAGATACAGCCGGTATGGCGCGCCGACCGTCCGCAAAAGGGCCGTTACCGCGAATTCTACCAATGCGACGTCGATGTCATCGGCTCACGGTCGCTGTTAAACGAGGTGGAACTTATCGAGATAGTAGAGCGCGTCTTCGGCAAGCTCGGAATTAACGTGACGCTCAAGATGAACAACCGCAAGATCCTATACGGCATAGCTGAAACCATAGGCCATGCCGACAAGATGATGGATATTACGGTAGCCATAGACAAACTCGATAAGATCGGCATCGACAACGTCCGTGCGGAACTTTCGGAGCGCGGACTCGAACAAAAGGCCATCGACATGCTGCATCCTATACTCGAGTTGAAAGGATCCAACATCGAGAAACTCAACAAATTGCAAGACATCATCACATGCTCGGAGACGGGCCTGAAGGGTATCGCCGAGATGGAGGAGATATTCGGGCATGTCGAATCGCTGGGCATGGCGCTGCCCATAGAGCTCGATCTCTCGCTGGCACGAGGTTTGAACTACTATACGGGCGC
Organism: uncultured Alistipes sp.; assembly: GCA_944320685.1. GTDB lineage: Bacteria > Bacteroidota > Bacteroidia > Bacteroidales > Rikenellaceae > Alistipes. Next base: position 282,232 of record CALUIK010000002.1, on the reverse strand, counting down.
CATATTCGAGGTCAAAGCCATGGACTACGCCATAGGCTCGATCTGCGGCGGCGGCCGCTATGACGACCTTACGGGCATATTCGGCATGCCCGACACCTCGGGAGTAGGCATCTCATTCGGCGCCGACCGTATTTACGACGTCATGACCGGACTCGACCTCTTCCCCGAGGAGGTTGATTTCTCGACAAAAGTACTCTTCGTCAACCTCGGCGAACAGGAGCGTAAGGCTGCAATGCGCATAATGCGCCCGCTGCGTGACCGCGGCGTCGCAACCGAAATATACCCCGAAGCCGCGAAAATGAAAAAGCAGATGGAGTATGCAAACCGACGTTCGATCCCGTATGTCGTAATCATCGGCAGCGACGAACTCGAGCACGGCGAAGCCACCGTCAAGAACATGCGTACGGGAGAGCAGGTCCCTGTCGCGTTCGGTTCCATATGCGACATGCTGGCGTAACAGGCACCGCATGGCGGCCGCGACATCTCACGATCGGATAAGACAATACGGATATGCGCCGGCGCGCTGCGGCCCGTCGGCGCAACTGTTTCAACAAACCCGCACAATATGAAATACATATCGGTCGCGCTGGCTCTTCTGCTCTTGTGGGCGGTCATCACGCCGACGGCATATGCACAGCAGGAGAACCCGAACAAGGCATTCGCCCAACTGCAGAAACTCAACCGCTTCTACCGCTACCTCGACGCGACGTATGTCGACGAGGTGGACATGGAGCCTTTGGTCGAAGATGCCATAAGGGGCATGCTCGAGGATCTCGACCCGCACTCGGTATATCTCGACAAGGAGGAGATGCGCACACAGAACGAATCGTTCGAAGGCGAATTCAGCGGCATAGGCATAGAATATAACGTACACAACGACTCGGTAATCGTCATCAACACCGTGGCCCACGGCCCGGCAGAGGCTGTCGGAGTGCGACCCAACGACCGTATCGTGGAGATCGACGGCCGCAATGCAGTCGGAATAAAGCGCAGCGAGGTGCCGTCGTTGCTGCGCGGCCCACGCGGCAGCGTCGTAAGCATCGGCGTAGCACGCCGCGGCATGTCCGATATACTGCATTTTGACATCACGCGCGACAACATTCCCCTAACTACGGTCGACGCGGCATACCGTGTCGATGACAGGATCGGATACATCAAGGTCAACCGCTTCGGGCGGACCACCATGCGCGAATTCCGCGAGGCATACGAGCGCCTGCGCGGCGTGAAATCGCTGATCCTCGACCTGAGCGGCAACGGCGGCGGCATGCTCGACCCTGCCATCGAAATGGCGGGGTTCTTCCTGCCCGAAGGAGCTGTCGTCGTCTCGACCGAGGGGCGGGCAATACCGCCGCAACGCTACATGGCCAGCGAAGGCGGCGTATTCGAAGGCAATGTTGTTGTACTGATAGATGAAAACTCCGCCTCGGCCAGCGAAATCGTGGCCGGAGCCCTGCAGGATTGGGATCGTGCCGTCATCGTGGGCCGCAGCAGCTTCGGCAAGGGACTCGTACAGCGACAGATACCACTGGGCGACGGCTCGGCCGTAAGGATCACCGTGGCACGTTATCATACGCCGTCGGGGCGTGTCATACAACGGCCATACGAGAAAGGACACAAACAGGAGTATTACGACGCCCATATCGGGCGGCTTACAGGTGCCGACACCATAGCGGCGGATACGGCGTCAAGCCCCGCATACGAAACCCTGCGTTCGCGCCGCAAGGTGCTGGGCGGTGGCGGAATTACACCCGACATCGTCATCGAGCCCGACACCTCGCAAATAACCACATACATGATCGACGTGGTGGCCAAAGGTGTCTACGGCGACTTCATCATGTCGTACATGGACAACAACCGCACGCGGCTCGAAGAGGCCTACCCCGATTTCGAGTCGTTCGAAAAAGGGTTCGCGTTCTCGGACGAGGATATGCGGCATCTGGTACACATGGCCGAAGAAAAGGGGATCGCACCCAACGAAGAAGAGTTCGCCCGATCGCGCAAACTTATGACAACACAGCTCACGGCACTCACCGCACAGCGGCTTTTCACCGCATCGGAATTCTACAAATATATCAATCCGCGTGAAAATGAATACTTTATGCGGGCTGTGGAGATATTGGACAATTGGGAAACGGAGGGCGCGCCGCTGTTGGAGCCGCAATAATCCGTGTATAATTTGCCAATAGGGAAAAAATTATATAAATTTGGCTCACGGAATAACCTATATTTCATCATGGTTACAGAATCTGCATCCTGCCCGCAACACACGTCCGACGGCTTCGGAGAATCCATCTTCTCGAAGATGATCAGAGCAGGCCACCGGACCTATTTCCTCGACGTGAAAGCCACCCGCAACAGGGACTATTTCATGACGATAACCGAATTGCGCAAGAAGACAACCGGCAACGGCGCCGAAAACGAACGCAACAAGGTTTTCCTGTATCAAGAGGATTTCGAAAAATTCGCCCAAGGTTTCAGCGACGCCATGGAGTTCGTCAAGCGCAGCATGTCGCAGGAGGCCAAAAAGCGTTAGCACGAGCCCCGAAAAACAATAACCGACAAACAACCCCTCACCCATCGAGCACAGCAATTCACGCACGCCATCACACGTTTCCGATACCGCAGCTATCGGAAACGGTTGCCGTTACGCCGCAAACCGCGACGGCAGGAGTGTTATTCTCGGATTCAGCGGAGGCATAGACAGCTGTGCGGCGGCCGCACGCCTTATGGCGGACGGCTGGGCGGTTACGGCACTTACACTCGACATGACGGGGGACAGCCGCCTCTTGTCACAGGCGCGCAAACGCGCCTCCGAGATAGGCATACCGCTGGTCATAAAAGATGTAAGAACCGCCTTCTCGTCAATAACGGATTATTTTGTCGGCAGTTATGCCACCGGACGCACACCCGCGCCGTGTACGTTGTGCAATACTGCCATAAAATGGCCGTCGCTCGTTGCCGAAGCCGACCGCCTCGGAATACGGGCAATTGCCACAGGACATTATTTCAATACCGTACGCTACAACGGGCACATATATGTCAGCCGTGCCGACGACCGCACCAAAGATCAATCCTATTACCTATGGGGGTTGCCGCAATCAACCCTCGAACGTATAATCACCCCGATGGCGCATACCTACAAGTCGGATCTGATGCACGGGACGCCCTCGCGCCGCGAAAGCATGGGGGTATGTTTTCTGGGCGGCATGCCATATGCACGGTATATTGCGGACAGATGCCCCGCAACCGCGCAGCCGGGTGACGTCGTCGACGCCGGAGGCCGTATCGTAGGACGCCATGACGGCACGGCATTCTATACCATAGGACAGAAACGCGGCCTGCATATATCCGAAACGGGCATGTGCATAATAGATATCGACGCCGCAAATAACCGCATCGTCGTAGGCAAGGAGTCGCAACTATATTACACGACGCTTGAGATAGAATCGTACAACATAGTGGATATGGACGAATTCCTATCCGCAAATGACATCGAAGTCGTGATCCGCGGCATCGGCCGCAACCCTCAGGGGTACATGCTCCGGGCCGTGCCCGTAATGGAGCGGATACGTATTGTGCTCGGTTCGCCGGCATGGGCCCCCGCAGTCGGGCAGCCTGCGGTATTTTACCGTGACGGCAGGGTAATAGGCGGCGGCATAGTTGGAAAATATTATTAATTTAAATATATTTGCCGCATTAAAAACAAACAGGGATATTCCGATAGCAAGATGAATATAGTAAAACGCCTCTACGACTGGATGCTCTCATGGGGTGATACCCGCTGGGGAGCTTTGGCCCTCTTCTGTTTCGCGTTAGCCGAGTCGAGTTTCTTCCCCATCCCGCCCGACGTATTGCTCATAGCCCTCTGCCTCGGCATTCCGGCACGGTCGATGCGTTATGCGGCCATATGCCTTACGGGCTCGATTCTCGGTGCCATTGTCGGATACGGAATAGGTTTCTTCCTGTGGCAGAACAGCGCCGGAGAGTATACCGCCATCGCCAATTTCTTCTTTAACCATGTCTTTTCGATGGAGAGTTTCCTCGAAGCGGGAGCATTGTACGACAAATACAACTTCTGGATAGTCTTCACCGCTGGATTCACCCCCCTGCCGTACAAACTGTTCACCATAAGCGGCGGCCTGTTCCATATCAACTTCTCGATGTTCCTCATCGCATCGATCGTATCGCGCGGACTGCGGTTTTTCCTCATAGCATGGCTTATATGGAAATTCGGAGCTCCGATCAAGGGATTTATCGACAAGTATTTCAATCTGCTGGCCATAGCTTTCACGGTGTTGCTCATCGGGTCGTTCTTCCTTGTGGCAAAAGTCCTGTGACCCCATGAAACGCTACGGGCTCATAGGGCGGACGCTCGCCCACTCTTTCTCGGCCAAATATTTCACCGAGAAGTTCCGCCGCGAAGGGCTCGACAACGAGTACGCGTATGACCTGTTCGAACTGCCTGAGATTTCATGCATAGGAAAATTGCTCGAAGAGAACCCGTCGCTCGCAGGATTCAACGTAACTATACCGTACAAACAGCAGATATTACCCTACCTTAACGCAATGGATGACGAAGCACGCGCCATCGGCGCCGTCAACTGCGTCAAGCTCACAGACGGCCGCCTCACTGGATACAACACCGACATTGCGGGGATAAGGGTATCGCTGGACGAACTGCTCGGAACAGCGCAGCCCGATGCAGCCCTTGTGCTGGGCACGGGTGGCGCGTCGCAGGCCGTACAATACGTGCTGGCGCAAAGAGACATACCATTCTCACTCGTATCGCGCGATCATGCCAAAGGCAATTTCACATACGACGATCTGGACACGGCGGTGCTCGCAACGCACCACCTCGTAATAAACACATCCCCCGTGGGGATGTATCCGCATGTGGACGAGGCCCCGCAGATACCATACGCGCTGCTGACGCCGGACCACTACCTTTTTGATTTGGTATACAACCCGCAACAGACGCTTTTCGCGCGTCTTGGCGCCGAGCACGGTGCGCATACTCTCACCGGTCTGCGCATGCTGTATGCTCAGGCCGAAGCCGCATGGGATATATGGAACGGGTGAGTCAACCCTCGGTATAGGCTTCAAGAACCTCCAGTGCACGTTTCCTATCCTCGGAACGCACCACCAGCTGTGCCGGCATGACCCCTACGGGATACAACGCCGACATAATCTCGTTGCGTATCATCGCATAGATACCCGCACCGTCGAGCAGCGACTTGTCCCACTCCGCCTCGTTGATCGAATCGTACTCCTTGATCACGATCAGATTGTTCTCATCCATACCCCTGTTTTTAAGGTTCATAACAAAGTTAGCCATTTTGTTAAAAACTAGCAATGAGCAAACCAAAATAATACCTATTTTATCCGTATATTTGCAATGGATGTTGCAGCCAGACGATGCAGGAGAGCAACAGCCTGATTGTAAGAATGAAACGAACTGCAATTATCATATCGGCCATCATCGCCGCAGCCGTTGCCGCATGGGCGGTGAGACAGGCCGTCGCGGGCCGGCGCCCCACGTTCGACACTCACCGCATGGAGAAGGCCGACAAGGCCGTCCTGCGCGCGATCGACGACGGCCAGACCGCCGGCGCCGTGCTCTGCGTGGTCAAGCGCGCTGACGACGGGGAATCCATGGGGGAGATACTCTACCTGAAAGCATACGGCAACATGCAGGTATGCTCGGGGTGCGACGCCGTGAGCGGAGAATTGAACGCCGACACGGTCGCCATGCCCGTCGATGCAGTATTCGACCTCGCGTCGGTAAGCAAATGCCTCGGCACGACACTCGCATTCATGCGTCTTGTCGAGGACGGGCTCGTAAGGCTCGACGACAATGTATCGCGATATATTCCGGGTTTCGAGCCGTGGGTGGAGGATCTGTCGCCGAAAGAACAGCGCAGGCAAAAACGCAAACCCGAGCGCATTCCCATCACCGTGAAGCAGCTGCTCACCCACACGTCGGGTCTGCCCGCCGCCATACATGTGCCGACATTTATGGCCCGATATGACGAATACCGCGATACGGTCGGAATCAACTACCGCGATTCGCTGGTGGCCTATCTGGCGCACGATGCGGCACGGCTGTCGAAACCCGGCGAAGTGTTCCGATACAGCTGTCTTAACTTCATTACCCTGCAGGCCATACTTGAGCGGGTGACGGGAGAAAGGCTCGACCGTTATGCCGCACGCGAGATATTCCGCCCCCTGCGGCTCAAGAATACATGGTACAACGCTTTGGACGACGACGAGCGCCCCTATGGGCCCGACACGCCGATCGTCCCTACCGAGGTGCAGGAGGACGGCACCCTGTTGCGCGGCGAGGTGCACGATCCCACGGCGCGCATAGTAAACCGTGGCGTCTCGGGCAATGCGGGGCTTTTCTCCACGGCCGAGGATATGGCCGTAATGGCCTCGATGCTCATGAACGGCGGTGTGGTGAGTTTGCCCGCCGACGGTGTCGCGGGCAAATTGGGCAAAAGGGAACGCGTGCGCGTCCTCTCGCGCCGTGCTGTAGAGACATTCTTCACCGTACCCGAAGGCTACGAGCAATTCGGCCGTGCCTTGGGATGGGATGTCGGGTCACCATACGCTTCGGGCAACGGAGACCTGTTCACACCCCGCCGCACTGTGAATCACACGGGTTATACTGGCCCTTCGATAGTGATCGACCTCGATGAGGGCATAGCCGTGATACTTCTCGCCAACAGGGTACACCCCTGCGATACGGGCAATGTCGGGCGCCTGCGCATAGAGATAGCCGACATAGTGGCATCGGCTTTGGAATAAACTCCTAAAAATAAAATGACAATGCACGATTTCGTACACCTGCACGTACACTCGCAATACTCGATACTCGACGGACAGGCGAGCATACAGCGCCTCGTCGACAAGGCCATAGCCGACGGCATGCGCGGCATCGCAATCACCGACCACGGCAACATGTTCGGCATAAAGGAGTTCTACAACTATGTCAAGAAGAAGAACGGAGCGCGCCGCGACAAGGTAAAGGCCGCCGAGGAGAAGATCGCTGCGCTGCAGGCACAGATAGACGAAGCGGGCGCGGCCACAGGGGAGCAGCAGGTGGAGATGCAAAAACTAAAGGAGGAATACGACGCCCTGCCCAAGGAGGATTTCAAGGCCATCATAGGCTGCGAGGTTTACGTGGCGCGCCGCGGCCTGCAGTTCAAGGAGGGCAAGGCCGACCAGAGCGGTTACCACCTCATACTTCTGGCCAAGAATGCCAAGGGATACCACAATCTGATAAAGATCGTCTCGAAGGCGTGGACCGAGGGTTTCTACATGCGTCCCCGCACCGACCGCACCGAGATAGAGAGATACCACGAAGGGTTGATCTGCTGTTCGGCATGTTTGGGTGGCGAGGTCCCGCGCATGATCACTTCGGGAGACATGGAGGCGGCCGAGAAAGCGATCCTGTGGCACAAGCAACTCTTCGGCGACGATTACTATCTCGAACTGCAGTTGCATAAGGCTACTGTCGAGCGCGCCAACCACGAGACCTATCCCATGCAGTTGGAGGTAAACCGCCACCTGATAGAGTTCTCGAAAAAGTACGGCATACGCCTCATCTGCACTAACGACGTGCATTTCGTCGACGAGGACAACGCCGAGGCACACGACCGCCTGATATGTCTCAGCACGGGCAAGGACCTCGATGACCCTAAACGCATGCTCTACTCGAAGCAGGAGTGGATGAAAACGCGCGCCGAGATGAACGCCATATTCGGCGATACTCCCGAAGCGCTGACAAACACTGTGGACATATGCAATCAGGTCGAGAACTACTCAATCGACCATGCTCCCATCATGCCTACCTTCTCGATACCCGAGGAGTTCGGCACCGAGGCGGAGTACCGTCAGCGTCTTACCGAGGAGGACCTGTTCAACGAGTTCACGCGCGACGAGAACGGCAACGTCACCATGAGCGAAGCCGAAGCGAAGAAGAAGATCGACAAACTCGGGGGCTACGACCGCCTCTACCGTATAAAACTCGAGGCCGACTACCTTGCCAAGCTGACCATGGACGGCGCCCGCAAGGTATACGGAGACAAGTTGTCGCACGAGATAGCCGAACGGTTGAAGTTCGAACTGCACATCATGAAGACGATGGGTTTTCCAGGGTACTTCCTTATCGTGCAGGATTTCATACGCGCCGCACGCGAGGAACTCGACGTCTCGGTAGGTCCGGGACGAGGGTCGGCGGCAGGTTCCGCCGTGGCGTATTGTCTGGGCATTACTCAGATCGACCCCATAAAGTACGACCTGCTGTTCGAGCGTTTCCTCAATCCCGACCGTATTTCGCTGCCCGATATTGACATAGACTTCGACGACGACGGCCGAGGCCGCGTGCTCAATTGGGTAACGCAGAAATACGGCAAGGAGAAGGTTGCGCATATCATCACCTACGGTACCATGGCCACGAAGATGGCCCTGAAGGATGTTGCCCGCGTGCAGAAGCTCCCGCTCAAGGAGTCGGACCGTCTCTGCAAGTTGGTACCCGATCGTATTCCCGACAAGAAGATCAACCTCGCCAACGCTATCGAATATGTTCCAGAATTGAAAGCGGCGGAGGAGTCCTCGGATCCAATTCTGAGCGATACGATCAAATATGCCAAAATGCTCGAGGGCAACGTCCGCAATACGGGCGTACATGCCTGCGGCACCATCATATGCCGCGACGATATCACCGACTGGGTTCCAGTGAGCACCGCCGACGACAAGGAGACAGGCGAGAAGATGCTCGTGACACAATACGAGGGTTCCGTCATTGAGGATACCGGCCTCATCAAGATGGATTTCCTCGGGCTGAAAACACTTTCGATCATTAAGGATGCCGTAGCAAACATAAAGCACACGAAAGGGATCGCGGTCGACATCGACCATGTGGACATAAACGATCCCGCCACATACAAACTCTACAGCGAAGGCCGCACCGTCGGCACGTTCCAGTTCGAGTCCGCAGGCATGCAGAAATACCTGCGAGAGCTCAAGCCCACGACGTTCGAGGACCTGATCGCCATGAACGCCCTCTACCGCCCGGGGCCGATGGACTACATCCCCGACTTCATCGACCGCAAGCACGGCCGCAAACCGATCGTATACGATATCGACCTGATGGAGAAATACCTGAAGGACACCTACGGCATCACGGTATATCAGGAGCAGGTCATGCTCCTGTCGCGTCTGCTGGCGGGATTCACCCGAGGCGAATCTGATACGCTGCGCAAGGCCATGGGTAAAAAACTCAAGGACAAGCTGGACCACCTGAAACCCAAGTTCATCGAAGGCGGCCGCAAAAACGGCCACGACCCGCAGATTCTGGAGAAGATATGGGCCGACTGGGAGAAGTTCGCCTCGTACGCTTTCAACAAGTCGCACGCCACATGCTATTCGTGGGTTGCATACCAGACGGCTTACCTTAAGGCCAACTACCCTTCGGAATACATGGCCGCACTGTTGAGCCGCAACCTAACGGATATTAAGAACCTCACGACCTACATGACCGAGTGCAAGCACATGGGCATAAAGGTTCTGGGGCCCGACGTCAACGAATCGGAACAGACCTTCTCTTCGAACAGGGCGGGAGACATACGTTTCGGACTGGCGGCGGTAAAGGGCGTGGGCGAGGCGGCCGTGCGTTCGATAATCGACGAAAGAAACCAAAACGGCCCCTACAAGAACATCTACGATTTCGTCGAACGGGTGAACTTCAATCTGGTCAACCGCAAGTGTATGGAGAACATAGCCTATGCCGGCGGCTTCGACTCGATCATAGATTTCCATCGCAGCAAGTTCTTCGCCGTCGATCCCCGCAGCAGCAGCCCGCTCTCGTTCATCGAACAGTTGATGCGTTACGGGCAGCGCGTACAGGCTGAACGCCAGAACTCGCAGCAGAGCCTCTTCGGCGGCGGTGCCGTGGTCGATATACAGCCCCCCACAACTCCCGTGGCGGAGGATTGGAACCAGTTGCAGGTCCTCAACAAAGAGCGCGAGATGATCGGACTCTACCTGTCGGCACACCCTCTCGACGACTACGCATTCATCGTGAACCATATGTGCAAGGCGCATTTGAGCGATCTGGGCGACCTCGAACAGTTCAACGGACAGGAGATCGGCGTGGCCGGCATCGTCACCGCCGTACAGGAGTTGACAACAAAAACAGGCCGACATTGGGGAAAGTTTACAATGGAGGACTACAACGGCACACACGAATTCGCCCTCTTCGGTAAGGATTACGAGAATTTCCGTCCGTTCATGTACCCCAATTATTTCCTCTTCATCAAGGGGAAGGTGCAGCCGCGCCCGTACGGTGACGGCAGCGAACTCGAGTTCAAGGTGCTCTCCATGTCCCAGCTCTCGGATATGCGCGACACGATGATCAAGGAGATACATATAACCATCCCGATAGAGGAACTGACAAAGAGTTTTATCGACGACTTTGCCGACAACATCCGCCACAACAAGGGCAACACCATCCTGCGCACCACCATCTGCGACCATACAGAAGGCGTGAACCTTAATCTCTACTCGAAACGCTACAAGGTTGCCCTTACGCCGCAGCTAATGGACTACCTTGATACGAACGAATTGAAATACACATTATCATAACACCAAAAACAAATTTTATTATGGCATTAACAATCACCAGCGAGAATTACGAGTCTACGATCGCGTCGGGCAAACCCGTCGTAATCGATTTCTGGGCCGAGTGGTGCGGTCCCTGCCGCATGATCGGCCCCATCATCGAGGAGTTGGCCGGCGAATACGCCGACCGCGTTGTCATAGGCAAATGCGATGTCGAGTCTAACGAAGACATAGTGGCGCAGTACCGCGTACGCAACATTCCCACCGTAGTCTTCATCAAGGACGGGCAGGTAGTCGACAAGGTCGTGGGGGGCACAACCAAGGAGAACCTCAAGGCCAAGATCGACGCAATGCTCTAATAGCGCAGCGCACGATACGCAAAGCGGGCGTCCCACCATGGGAACGCCCGCTTCCTTTATCATAGGATGTCGCTATCAACGGCTATGCCACACCCAAGTCTTGCCCTTGCCGAGATCATCAGTCCCGATATATCCGCCGTCGTACCATACGCGGAAATCATTTCCCAAAAGCGACTTTATGCGCAGTTCGACCATATGTCCCTCACGCCACTTTGCCGACACCTCGAAGCCCCCGCGAGCCTTGAGGCCTGAAAATTCGCCGTCGGGCCACGCATCGGGCAAGGCGGGCAGCAGTTGCAGCACGTACGCCCCGTCGTCATATACATGGCTTTGCAACAACATCTCGGCGATACCCGCCGTAGTGCCGAAGTTGGCGTCCATCTGGAAAGGCGGATGCTGCATGAAGAGGTTGGGCATGACACAACGCCTCAATACAGTATCGAGACTGCCCTTCGCCTGCTCACCGCGCATCAGACGCGAATACTGTATGATCAGCCACGCCGAGCTCCAGCCCGTATGCCCGCCGCCGTGCGCTATGCGGTAATCCATCGACTTGCCAGCAGCCTCAGCCAAAGCGGGCGTCTGCAACATATTTATCTGCGCCCCCGGGTGTACGGCGAACAGGTGCGAAATATGGCGGTGTCCGGGCTCCACCTCCTCGAACTCCTCGGCCCACTCCATAATGCGGCCGTCGTGCCCGATCTTGGTCGGTGCAAGATTGTCCTTCGCCTCGGCCACGCGGCGCACCAGAGCGTCATCCACGCCCAACTCACGGCTGGCCATGCCGAAGTCGTCGAACAACTGCCATATAACCTGCTGGTCGTGTGTAGGACCCATGCTTATCTGCGCATGGCTGCCGTCGGGCGCCACGAACGAATTTTCGGGCGAGGCAGCAGGCCCCGACACGAGCTTTCCCGTCTTGGGGTCAGTGGTGAGCCAGTCGAGATAGAACTCCACAGCCCCCTTCAGTACGGGATACATCCGCTGCAGGAACTCCTTGTCGCCCGTAAAGCGGTAATGCTCGCCTATGTGCTGGCACAGCCATCCCGTACCGCCCGGGTGCATGCCCCACGACGAAGATTCGCCGGGAGAGGTATACCCCCAGATATTGGTTATCGGATGCACCACCCAGCCATCCATCCCGTACTGCACGCGAGCGGTCTCATGCCCGGGCTCGACGAGCGAAGCAATCAAATCGAACAATGGCAGCTGGCATTCCGATAGGTTGGCGACCTCGGCAGGCCAATAGTTCATCTGTATGTTCACATTCGTATGGTAGTCCCCGTTCCACGGCGTCTGTACCTTGTTTGCCCATATCCCCTGCAGGTTGGCAGGCATGGTGCCGGGCCTTGACGAGGAGATGAGCAGGTAACGCCCGTATTGAAACACCAGTTCGCACAGACGGTTGTCCTGCCCGCCGCGCTTTACCCGCTCCAGACGTTCGTCGGTCGGTATCTCGTCTTCATCTGTATCGGCATCGCCCAAATTCAACGACACTCTGCCGAAATAAGGCGTATACTCCTTCAGGTGGGCTTTCAACAGCGCCGAATAAGGCTTGCGTTCTGCGCTCTCGATGGCTCGGCGCGTGATGTTCACATAATCGCGCCCCTTGTAAAGTGGATAGTCGAGACGGTAGTCCGTCGATGCGGCCAGCAGCAGTATCACCTCGTCGGCACCGCTTACTGTCAAGGCATCGTCCGAACACGACACCTCGCCGCCGCGGGCCACCGCCTTGAGGCGTGCCATATAATTCAAATAGGTACCGCCCTTGCCGTCGTCCAATGCCCCGCGCATGATTAGCTGCCCATCCTCGCTCGAAGTGGAGAAACTCTCGGGACGGGTCATGCGGCATGTGAACGACAGGGCACCGCGCCTGTCGGCCGTCATACGTACGACCATCACCTGATCAGGATGACTTATGAACGCTTCGCGGCGGTATTTCACGCCGTTCTGCGTATACGACACCGTCGCCACGGCCTTTTCGAGGTCAAGATCGCGGTAATAGTCCGTATAGCCGTCCTTGCACTCGAAATCTATCCAAAGATCGCCCAGCGTCTGAAAACTGCCGTACGGGACATCCTTGCCGTTGCCGTGGCCAGAACCGGCGCCTACGCATACCTGCGTACGGTTGGTCAGCTCTGTTGCCTCGCGGTATTTCCCCGAGAAGAGCAATTGGCGTATACGCTGCAGATTTGCCGCCGCTTCGGGATTGTCACTATGCTGCGGGCTGCCAGACCACATGGTCTCCTCGTTGAGCTGTATACGCTCCATCGGCACGTCTCCGAACACCATTGCGCCGAGCGAGCCATTACCCAAAGGCAGGGACTTCAGCCACTCGACATCGTCAGTCCATGCATCAGTGCCGTCTTTAGCCGAAGCGTCGGCAGGCGTCGTGTACCACAATTTCAATCCCCGCCCGCCATCCGCCGCCATTGCGGGCACGAACGAACAGGCGAAGAGCGCCAAAAACAAGAAAGTTCTTTTCATGGTCATATATTTAGGATCAGTAATTCCCGCCATAATGCGGCAAGGCGTCGGAGCCGTAGCATACACCATACCCGCCATACAAATGTAACCATTTTTTCGGTCTCGCAGCCATACTGTCGCCCAAAACCGACAATTCGGCACTTTCGTAATGCCGATCCGGCAGCACAACCGCAGTAACAGAAAACGGCATGCAGATTTACGATCTGCATGCCGTATCCCCACAACTGGAGGATCACGCGAGTTACTTCTCTATGAGCGAAATACTGCGCTGTATGAAGTCCGACAGGTTCTTGCCCTTCAACATGCCGTTCGAAAGCAACGCGAGGTCGATTATCTGCCGCACAAGATCGTTGTCTTTGCCGATCTCGCGCAGGCGTTCGTTGCGCTCGTCACGCAACGTGACGACCTTCTTCGACAACTCCTCGCGCATAGACTTCTCCTCGGCCGTAAGGTCAGCCTCCTTCTTGTCCTTGACCGTCTCCTCGAAGCGTTTTTCCTCGGCGACGGCGGCGTCGATCTTCTTCGTTACGCTCTTGAGCTTGTCGCCGTACTCCTTCTCTACCCTGCCCAGAATATCGATCACTATCGGGTGGTTTCCGTTCACGGCTATGGTGAAGTTATCCGGCATCTGGCCATAGAATTGGCTCATGCCGCCGCCGCTGACCTTCGCCATATCCTTCATTCGGCGCATGAACTCGTTTTGCGTGATCACCACGGGCGCTTCGTCCGCGGCCATCGCCTCGAACGAAATACTGTACGTGATCTTGTCGTCCTTGGGAAGCTGGCTCTCGAAGACGGGACGCATGATCTCCTGCTGCGCCTCGGTGAGCGACATCGATACCTGATCGCCCTTCTGGATCAGTTTCTCGATCACGTCGCTGTCCACACGTACGAACCGCACGTTCTGGTTCTTCGACTCGTACCAGTTAATATAGTGGCTGTCCAGCGGGCCGTTCATCTCCAGCACATCGTACCCCTTGGCCTTGGCGGTCTCGAGGAAAGTGTGCTTTTCGACGGGGTCGTCGACATAGAGCAGTACGATGTTGTTGTTCTTGTCGGTCTGGTTCTCCTTCACGAGGTCGACATACTCCTTGGCCGTGAAATACTTGCCGTCGGTCGACTTGAGGAGCATGAAATCCTCCGCCTTTTCGGCGAATTTATCGTCGGTCAGTATACCGTACTCGATAAAGATCTTCAGGTCATCCCACTTCTTCTCGTAGTCGGCGCGCATCGTCGTAAATAACTCCTTCAGACGGTCGGCCACCTTGCGGGTGATGTAACTCGAAATTTTCTTAACGTTGGAATCGCTCTGCAGATAGCTGCGCGATACGTTCAACGGTATGTCGGGCGAATCGATCACGCCGTGCAGCAGCGTCAGATACTCGGGGACAATACCCTCCACCTGATCCGTCACGAAAACCTGGTTGCAGTAGAGCTGAATCTTGTTCTTCTGAATCTCGAAGTTGTTGCGTATCTTCGGGAAATAGAGGATTCCCGTCAGGTTGAACGGGTAGTCGATGTTCATGTGTATGTAGAAGAGCGGATCCTCGCTCAACGGATAGAGTTCGCGGTAAAACTCCTTGTACTGCTCCTCGGTTATATCCGTAGGCTTGCGGGTCCACAGCGGATCCACATCGTTGATGACGTTGTCCTTGTCCGTATCGACATACTTGCCGTCCTTCCACTCCTTGACCTTGCCGAAAGCTACGGGAACAGGCAGGAAGCGGCAGTACTTCTTAAGCAGCTCCTCCACCTTCGACGCCTCGCAGTATTCGCTGCAGTCCTCCGCAATGTGCAGTACGATGGTCGTGCCGCGGTCATGCTCGCCCTCTATCTCCTCCATAGAATATTCGGGCGACCCGTCGCAACTCCAATGCACGTACTTGCCATTCTCCTTGTATGAACGGGTGAATATCTCCACCTTGTCGGCCACCATGAACGAAGAGTAGAATCCCAGACCGAAGTGCCCGATTATGGCCTGATCCTTATACTTGGCCAGGAACTCCTCGGCGCTCGAGAACGCGATCTGGTTGATGTAGCGGTCGATCTCCTCGGCCGTCATGCCTATACCGCGGTCGGTCACCGTCAGCGTCTTGGCCGCAGGATCGACACTCACGTGTATGGCAATGTCGCCCAACTCGCCGCCGAACTCACCCTTCGAGGCCAGTGTCTTGAGTTTCTGCGTGGCATCCACGGCGTTCGAGACAAGCTCGCGAAGAAAGATCTCATGATCCGAATAGAGGAATTTTTTGATGACGGGGAATATGTTTTCCGTCGTCACTCCGATTTTACCGTTTTTCATCGCTTATCTGTTTTTTTGATTCATTTCGCATGCACACACCGAACAAAGTGTGTGCCAGCGCCCCGCGAATGCCATTTTGACACACGCAGGCAACAATTGGCAGATAGGGATGATTGGAACGTGTCAGTCGCTGCTAATCTCGCGGCCGATCATCAGATATGCGAATATGCCCTGTGCAGCATAATATGTGATCATGACGAGTTCATCCTCGTATGGTATCGCGCCTACGTACTTGTTAAATACGATCATCGCATCCGACACCACAAAGAGCAGCGCCGCGACGGCATACCATACGGCATGGCGGCGCGACTGTGTGACGGCACATGCCGCCATGAGGAATATGATGACACCGTATACGCCTACTGCCGCCATCTCGACAGCCGAACTCATATGGCTCAATATCAACCACAGATAACCTCCCGTCACGACGGCCAACGCGACAACCCGCAGCCGGCGCCCGCTCCACGACGCCATACGGCCGAAATCGACGATATAGAAGATATGCGCCAGCGCGAAATAGGCCACCTGCGCAATGAAGATACGCTGCGCCCCCATCAGGTCGCCCGCAGCCGACGCCACCAACGCCAAGGGGATGAATATGCCGCCGCGGCGATAATGGAGCAAAGTGAATACAGCTGCCACAATCGCAGGCAGGGCGACGATCCAACGGTTAGATCCGTAAACTGCAGAATAACGCACTGCGAAGAATGCCGCCACTGACGCCGCATATACACACACGGCAAGCGCCACCCGATGGCTGCGGTCTTTTCTTTTCACCTGCCGTTCCATAGGGCTATCGCATTGTGTGTTGCCGTGATATGTAATCATTCAGCGCACTCATGAACCATTCTGGGACACGGCACGGCCGCCGCGTATCGGCATGCATGAATCCCAATGTCACCGAACCGCGGTTTATCATCGTACCTTTCTCGTTGAACACCTCGCTGCGAATCACCATCTTCGCCGCGGGCATCTCGTCCAGACTTACACGCACTGTAAGCACCTCGTCGTAATACGCAGGCGCCAGATAGCGCGACTCGACCTCTATTATTGGCGACATGATGCCCCGACGCTCGATCTCGGCATACGTGAGCCCCATGTCGCGGAGCCACTCGGTACGCGCCATCTCGTAAAACACGATATAGTTAGAATGGTGCATTATGCCCATCTGGTCGGTATCCTTGTACCGCACGCGGATCTTATGTTCGAATGAAACGATTGCCATTTCCGGATATATTTTTTCGCTACAGCCACAGGGGCCGCCTTATCATATTTCAATCACCGCTCTGCCGCCGGACACATGACCGCATATACGCAACGTCCTGTTTTCCACCGCGACCTTTGCCGCAGAGCCGTTCACCTTCGCGTCGTACTCGCCGTCCATAGGAAGCAGTTTGCGGGGATCCAGCCCCGATACGGAACCGTCCTCCGCAACCTCGCACAAGATCAGGTAGGGATGCCCCGACAGACGGCACGCCTTATCCATCATACCTTTCGCCACAGCCTGACGTATTATCGTCGAACTGACCTTGCTTTGGGCTATCTGCTGCTGCTCGACCATATGTATGTCGAGACCTACGCCGCGGGCTTCGAGATAGTTGTAATCCCCCTCCTTGTTATATCCGAAACGGTGGTTGTACCCCACAACCAGCGAGCGGATACCGCTGCCCACTATGTCGCGCTCGATAAATTCGCGCGGCGACGTATGACTGAACTCCACGGTAAAGGGGACCACAACGACAACATCGATCCCGACGCGCTCCAACAGCACGATCTTCTCGTCGAGTGTGCTCAAAAGACGCAGGTTCTCACCCGACCCCAGCACATATCTCGGATGCGGATCGAAGGTTACGACCACACTCTCCCCCTGATGCCGCGCCGCAATCTCCGTAACACGGCGCAGCAACTCCGTATGGCCGCTGTGCACGCCGTCGAACGACCCTATCGTCGCCACGGCATATTTAAGTTGCGGGATTTCCCCGAACCCTTTGAATACTCTCATCATTGCAATAAATTCGTCGCACAGCCCCATATCCGGCAGCGGTGCGACCACTCAATTCTTGTCGTCGCGCTCATCCGACTCCTTGACGAAATACGCCACCTTTTCAAGGATGGTGGTTATATCGTAGTTCTCCGACACGATGCCGTGCGGGAAACTCAACGGCGCTGACGTAAAGTTCAAAACCCCCTTGATGCCGGCATTGATTATCGGCACCACGAGCGACGGGGCCACGCGTGTAGGCGAGCATATCACAGCGATGCTTATGTCCATCGACGCTACAATCTCCTCAAAACGGTCCATATGGTAACACGGTATGTCGTCGATGGGCGATCCCACCTTCTGCTCATCGACATCGAACGATGCGACTATACGCAGCTTCAACCCCTTGCCGTTAAAATACTTGGTTATTGCCTGCCCGAGGTGGCCCATGCCTATGATGCCGATATTCATGACATTCTCGCTGTCGAGTATGTTGTTTATGAACTCGATCAGCACCTTCACATCGTACCCCTTCTTCGTATCGCTCGAAAAACCTATGAGCATAAGGTCGCGCCGCACCTGTACGGCCGTGATGCCGTGCATCCCCGCCAAAACATGCGAGAATATGTGCGTCACCCCCTGCTTGTGGCACGAGAGCAGCGTACGACGGTATTCGCTCAACCGCTCGATCGTCTTTTCGGGTATGATGTTGTTCGCCGCCGACATATATTATTCGAGCGTTATGGTATAGTTGCTGTTATAGTTGACCCTCATCCACTCCTGATTCACGTAGCGGCCGCCGTCGCCCGTCTGCCGGAACTTGTATTCGGTCTGCAGCGGGGTATAGCGGTTGTCTAGCATGCGGTAATCTATATCCGAACGCATGCCGGCCCCGAAGATCACGGCGGCATCGTATCCGCGGTATGAGTACAGGGACGGCAGCATGCCGTAGGCCTCGATATAACGGCTGTCGAACTCGCGTACGGCAGCCGAGTCGCGTTTTGCGTGGTAGGTCGATATCATCACCACATTGTTGTTGAAGAACGACGTATGGTCGATATTATTGAAACGCCCCCATCGCGAGGTTCCCAGAACGACATATTGCGCGCTCTTCGTACCGCGCTCCACGATAGAGGCGTTGGCCGAAGATATGGTACCCAGAATACGGTCGACATCGATCTCCGAATTGGCCAGAACGATGAAAAGGCAATCGCGTTCCCCCTTCAGCACATCCGCCATATCCGAAATGGCCGGCGACGAGGCGTCACGCGGCGTGAATATCGACTTCTGGTTATATGAGTATGTGTAGCTGTAACGGCTCTTGCCCTCCAGTTCGGAGAGTATCTCCCGTTCAAACTCGCCGTCGTTCGACGAGGCATATATAAGATATATGTCACGGCCGCCGTCGATAAGGTTCCCGATCTTGTCGTATTTGTTCTCGGCAGCAGGCGCAAGCTGGTAAAGTACGGGGCTCTCCACAGCCGACAGATTGGCCAATGGCGATACTACTGGCACGCCATTCGCCTCGGCAAACTCTATCACGGGATTCAATTCGTCTTCATATACGGGCCCCACGATAAGGTCGGTCGGGGTAAAAGAGCCGTCGCGCACGATCTGCTGTACCTTCAGCTGGTCATGCGCCGTATTGTACAGGGTGAGGTTCACAGCCCCGCGGCCCTGCTCTTTCAACCGTTCGAGCCCCAGCAGGAAACCCTGATAAAACTCCACATAGCTGGCATTGGGTTTCGAATCGACCTCCAATGGAAGCATCAGGGCTATATCCAACGGTTCGCTCTTCGGGATTGAGCGGAACGACACATCTGCCCCGCGACCTTCCGCCGCAGAATGCGCATTATCCGCCGCAGCCTCGCTCTCGACGAGTTCGGCCACATGTTTGATATTGCGGTCGGGATCGGGCACACGCACCACAGCTCCCGACTTCAGGCCGCCGTCCACATCGTTCATGGCTACAAACTCATTCTCCGTGATGCCGTAGCGCTGCGCCAGCGAATAGATCGTCTCCCCGGGCATCACCACATGATATATATATCCGTCGTCCGCAGCCTTGTTCAGGTTCTCGGCATATTCGGCCATGTCATCCTTTGCCTCCTGCTCCGACGACGATCCGATCTCGGCCTTGCGCACCCACAGCGTCTGACCTATGGCCAGTGTCTGCGGATTCATGTCAGGATTGTCTTCCATGAGCGTCGCCACCGAGATATTGTAGTCACGAGCTATGCCATAAAGCGTCTCCCCGGCCTTGATCTTATGGTTCAGATACTCGCGCTTGCGTTTCTTCTCGGCGCGCGCCTCTGCCTGCACCTTCTCCGGCACGGGGATCTTTATCGTCTGGTCGATCTTCAGCCCGTCCGCCGACGACGGATTGCACTCCTTGATCGCCGCCTCGCTCACTTCATAAGCCTTGGCTATCGAATAGAGCGTATCGCCCGCCTTGACTGTATGGATGTAATACTTCTTACCGTTGATGAAGACTATCACGGGAGTCTTGTCCACAGGAGGCATGGCATAAACTCCCGTCCAGCCGGCTACGGCCGAAGAAAATATCGCAAGGGTTATCAGTCGTTTGAAATTCATATATCTAACTTTTCTTGTCGCGGCACCGTATCTCCGTAATAACCTTTTTGGTGTAGAGCGGGAAATCGCCGTTCATCATCCACGAATAGTAGCTCGGCTCTTCGGCGAAAACCTCGCTAACGACACGGCCCTTGTGCTTGCCGAAGGCGAAAATCTCCTCACCCTTGTCATTATATGCGATACGTCCCGCATAATCGGCCGTCTCGCCGCGGGCCGAGAACTCGGCCAGATACTGTACGTCGTTCTGCAACTCGGGATAACGGTCCAACTGAGCCTTGAGTACCTCGTACGTAGCCATAGTATCGGCTTCTGCCGAGTGTGCATCGGCCAGATCCTTGCCGCAATAGAACTTGTATGCGGCCACCAGCGTGCGCTGCTCCATCTTGTGAAATATGTTCTGCACATCGACAAAACGGCGGCGCTTGAAATCGACGTCCACACCCGCGCGCAGAAACTCCTCCACCAGCATCGGCAGATCGAAGCGGTTGGAGTTGAACCCGCCGAAATCGCACCCTTCAATGAACTTGTACAGCGACTTGGCAATCTGGGCAAACGACGGAGCCTCACGCACGTCGTCGTCAGTAATGCCGTGTATTGCCGTCGCCGTCTCGGGGATATGCATCTGCGGGTTGATAAGGCGCGTACGCACCACCTCGCTGCCGTCGGGCATCACCTTCACCATAGATATCTCCACGATGCGGTCCTTCGCAGGGTCCACACCCGTAGTCTCCAGATCGAAGAAGACGATCGGACGCTTGAGATCCAACTCCATCGCCAGAGGATTTTATGCGTTGATCATCATGGGCATGAGCAGCATCAGCGTCTCGCTGTTCTGCTTGTCATCATATACGGGTTTGAAGACGCCGGCGCGGGTCGAGTCGGCCAGCTCCACCGTTACGGTAGGAGTGTCGATATTCGACAGTATCTCGACGAGGAACGTCGACTTGAACCCTATCGTTACGGGGTCGCCCTCATAGCTGCACGAAATGGTCTCGTTGGCCGACACCGAGAAGTCTATATCTTGGGCCGTCAGGTCGATACGGTTGTCGGCGATGTCCATGCGTATGAGATTGGTCGTGGGGTTCGAGCATACGGCGACACGCTTGATGCCGTTGAGGAATTCCACGCGGTCAATGAGCACCTTGTTGGGGTTGGCCGTGGGGATCACGGCGTTGTAGTTCGGGTAGTTGCCCTCGATAAGGCGGCACACCAGACGGAAGTTCTTCAGCCTGAATGTGACATTCTTGGCGTCGAATGCCACCTCGACAGGATCCTCCTCCTTGAGCAGCAGCGTCTTGAGCAGGTTTGCAGGTTTCTTGGGAAGGATGAACGACGAAGAGAAGTCACCGCCGTTCTCGGCCGTGTACTTCACCAGCTTGTGCGCATCCGTAGCCACGAATGTGAGCGACGAAGGCTCGAAATCGAAGTATATTCCATTCATCACGGGGCGCAGTTCGTCATCGGCGGTCGCGAATACTGTCTTGTTGATGCCGTTCACCAGCATGTCCACGTCGAGTGCCAAAGCCTTGTGTTCGGGCATAAGGCCCTGTATGGCAGGATAGCTGACGGCGCTGGCGCCGGGTATAGAGAGGTGGCCGCTGCTCCACGTGATCTGTATCTCCCATGTGGTATCGTTCACCTCCATCAACAGAGGCATCTCGGGAAACTCCTTCAACGAGTCAAGCATAAGTTTTGCCGGAGCGGCTATGGTACCCTCGCGCTCCACGTTCTCAACAGGGATAGACCCGATGAGCGACGTCTCCAGATCGGAGGTAGTCACCGTAAGCTGCCCGTCCTTGAGTTCCATGAGGAAATACTCCAGAATGGGAATAGAACTCTTGTTGCTTATAACTTTGCCCGTGGTCGCCAGAAGCGACAGCAGCGCAGAACTTGATACTGTAAATTTCATCTCTGATACTATGTTTTCATTGTTGGTCAATCATCTCCAGCTACCGAAGCCAGCTTGTCGAGCGCCATGTCGATCATACGCTCGACATATGGGCGGTAATCGGTATCGGCATCGCGCGACACCCGCTGTGCAATAATGGTGCACAACGTGGCGGCACGGTGCCCCATCAGTGCGGCAAGCCCTGCCAATGCCGACCCCTCCATCTCGAAATTGGTGATACGGCGGCCGCCGTAACGGAACGACTCTATCTTGGCGTTAAGGTCGCCGTCGGCGGGTTGCAGGCGCACCCACCGTCCCTGCGGGGCATAGAAGCCGGGCGCAGCTATGGTGATGCCTTCGGTAGTAGTGTCGGCAAACAGGTCCCGCAACTCGGGCGACGCATCCACGAAGTATGGTTTCGGGAGCAGGTCGCTCCACCCCGTATGCTCCATGAATGCACGCTCGATGTCGAGATCGCACACATCATTGCGGCCCCGATAGTAATTCAGCAGCCCGTCGAATCCTACGGACGTACGCGAGAAGACCACGTCGCCCAACTCTATATCTGGCTGCAGAGCTCCCGACGTGCCCAAGCGCACCAGCGTCAGACGGTGCAGACACTCCTTCACCGTCCTTGTCCCGAAATCGATATTGGCCAGGGCATCCAATTCCGTCACCGAAATATCGATATTGCCCACACCGATACCAGTCGACAGCACGCTCATGCGTTTTCCGCGGTAACGACCCGTCACAGTTATGAACTCGCGGTTTGCCGCACGGCACTCCCGCTCGTCGAAACGCGACGCAATGAGCTCCACACGTGCCGGATCGCCCACCAGAATCACCGTATCGGCTATCTGTCCGGGCTTCAGATGCAGATGGAACACCGTTCCGTCGTCGTTGATAATCAACTCGGAAGAAGGTATAGTTCTCTTTGACATTTGGCGAATTTTATCGGTTTGCCTTTTTTATGTGGCATAAAAATAATATATTTACATCGAATTACAAAATAAAACAACCTTTTAAAACCGCTTCTGGAGACACAGAACATTCAGCGACATGACACTAATCAAATCTATTTCAGGCATCAGGGGCACCATAGGCGGCGTCCAAGGCGACAATCTCACACCGATCGACATCGTCAAGTTCACGACGGCATACGTACGCTTCATGAGCGAGAAGCACAAAGGCCGTAAACTCACCGTCGTAGTCGGCCGCGACGCCCGCATTTCGGGGGCCATGGTCAACGACATCATCGAGGGTACGCTCATGGGCTGCGGCGCCGATGTGATAAATGTCGGGCTTTGCACCACACCGGGTACCGAGATGGCCGTCATCACAAACAAGGCCGACGGCGGCATCATCATCACCGCCTCGCACAATCCCAAGCAATGGAACGCCCTCAAGTTGCTCAACGAACACGGCGAGTTCCTGAACGACGCCGAGGGCAAGCGTGTCCTCGCACTTGCCGAACAGGAGGATTTCGACTTTCCCTCGGTGGATGCTTTAGGTAAGGTAATATCACGCGATGAATTCAACGACACGCACATAGCACAGGTGCTCGCTCTCCCTGCGGTGGATGTCGAGGCTGTACGCAAGCGCCGCTTCAAGATTGTGGTCGATGCCGTCAACTCGGTGGGCGGCATCGTCATTCCGCGCCTGCTGCGCGAATTGGGATGTGACGTTGTGGAACTCAACTGCACGCCTGACGGACACTTTGCCCACAATCCCGAGCCATTGCCCGAAAACCTGACGCAGATATCGGAGGTGATCATACGCGAGAAGGCCGACTTGGGTGTCGTCGTCGATCCCGACGTCGACCGCCTCGCCCTTGTATGCCAAAACGGCGAGATGTTCGGCGAGGAGTATACGCTCGTGGCGGTCGCCGACTATATCCTTTCGGCCGGCGCCGGCAACACGGTCTCTAACCTGAGTTCGTCGCGGGCGCTGCGCGATGTAACTGCCGCACACGGCGGCAAATACGAAGCTTCGGCCGTCGGCGAGGTCAATGTCGTCGCCAAAATGAAGGAGACCGGTGCCATCATCGGCGGCGAGGGCAACGGCGGCGTCATCTACCCCGCCCTGCATTACGGCCGCGACGCGCTGGTAGGCGTGGCACTCTTCTTGACGTTCCTCGCAAAAAAGGGCATGACCATGACCGAGCTGCGCGCCACATATCCCGCATACTTCGCCTCGAAAAACAAGATACAACTCACGCCGAAGATCGACGTGGATAAAGTTCTGCACGAGATGAAGAGGCGTTATGCCGGTGAGAAAGTGAACGATATAGATGGCGTAAAAATCGATTTTCCGGACAACTGGGTACATCTGCGCAAGTCGAATACCGAACCTATCATCCGCGTCTACACCGAGGCCCGCTCAACGGCGGAGGCCGATGCCCTCGCAGCCCGTTTCATCACCGAAATAAAAGGCATATGTGGAATTGAGTAACGACAAACACGACTGCACATGGAAAAAGCAAAGGAGTATATCGACCGCAACTGTGACAGATTCATCGAGGAACTCTTCGAACTTCTGCGCATACCGTCGATAAGCGCGCAGACGGAACACAAGCCCGACATGCAGCGTTGCGCCGAGTGGCTTGCCGCCGCTCTGGTCAAGGCAGGCGCCGACTGCGCCGAGGTAATGCCCACAGACGGCAACCCCGTGGTGTTCGCCGAAAAGATCATAAACCCGAAAGCAAAAACGGTGCTCGTCTACGGCCACTATGACGTGATGCCCGTCGATCCGCGCGAAGAGTGGCATACCGACCCCTTCGAACCCGTCATAAACGATGGGCGCATCTGGGGCCGTGGTGCCGACGACGACAAGGGACAGTCGTTCATGCACATCAAGGCATTCGAGGCCATGTGCGCCACCGACTCGCTCCCTTGCAACGTCAAGTTCATGCTCGAAGGAGAGGAGGAGATCGGCTCACAGAGTCTCTACAAGTTCTGCGCCGACAACAAAAAAATGCTCAAGGCCGACATAATACTTGTATCCGACACATCGATGATCTCGATGCAGACCCCGTCGATCACATGCGGCCTGCGCGGCCTCACATATATGGAGGTCGAGGTTACGGGCCCCGACAAGGACCTTCATTCGGGACTTTTCGGAGGCGCCGTTGCCAATCCAGCAAACGTTCTGGCGCGGCTCATCGCATCGCTCGTCGACGAAAACGGCCGTGTTGCCATCCCCGGTTTCTATGACGATGTGCGCGAGCTCACGACGGCCGAGCGCAGGGCGTTCAACAAAGCACCGTTCTCGCTGCGAGACTACAAACGCTCGCTCTCAATAGGCGACGTCGAAGGCGAGGCGGGCTACAACACTATGGAACGTACGGGCATACGGCCCTCACTCGACGTGAACGGCATTTGGGGCGGTTATACCGAGGAGGGGACAAAGACCGTGATTCCGTCGAAGGCTTCGGCCAAGATATCGATGCGTCTGGTCCCGAATCAGGATTTCCGCAAAATAGCGCGTCTATTCGAAAAGCATTTCAAGGCCATCGCACCGAAAAGCGTGAAGGTGAAGGTCAGTTTCCTGCACGGAGGCATGCCATACGTGGCGCCCATCGACATGCCGGCCTATAAAGCCGCAGAGAAAGCCATCCTCGACACCTTCGGCAAACGCCCCCTGCCCTTCTATTCCGGCGGTTCGATACCCATCATCAGCGCCTTCGAGCAGACGCTCGGCATAAAGTCGCTGCTCATAGGCTTCGGCCTCGCAGAGGATGCCATACACTCGCCCAACGAGAGTTACGGCCTCGCCCAATTCCGCAAGGGCATGGAAACCATACCTCTGTTCTACAAATATTTCGCCGAGGCAAAATAGGATGCCGAGATTAGAGCTGTCATGCAGGGCGGAACCGATCGGGTTCCCGCCCTGCTTTTCGTTGCGTACAGGCGGCGACAATATGCAATTATGCGGATAAATGCCGCTCCACCGGCAATTACGCGGTGATACGCGAAGCCGAATTAAAAACTTTTAATAACTTTGAAAGTCTAAAACCGCCACGACTATGGTAAAGAAAAACATACTCTACACGATAGGTTCGACCCCTATGGTCAGGATCAACTCCTTATGCCCCAACCCGCGCGTCAACATATACGCCAAACTTGAGGGCTTCAACCCCACGGGCAGCATCAAGGACCGCATAGCAGTACGCATGGTGGAGGCCGCTCTGAAGAGCGGGCAGCTCACCCCGGGCAAGACCATCATCGAACCGACCTCAGGCAATACTGGCATAGGCTTGGCCATAGCAGGCATCGTACTGGGATATCCCGTGGAGATAGTCATGAGTTCGGCCGTATCGGTCGAACGCCGCAAGATCATACGCTCGTACGGCGCCAAAGTGATCCTCACGCCCGCCAACGAGGGTACCGACGGGGCTATACGCCTCGCCCGCCGCATGGTGGCCGATAACCCCGACAAATACTACATGCCCGACCAGTTCGCCAATGCCGCCAACTACCTGACACATTACGAAAACACGGCCATCGAGATATGGCAGCAAACCGAGGGACAGATCGACTATCTGGTATGTGCCGTCGGCACATCGGGCACGCTCATGGGCCTGTCGCGGTTCCTGCACACGATGAAACCCGACATAAAAGTCGTCTGCGCGCATCCCACACGCGGGCACTACATACAAGGGCTCAAGAATATGGAGGAGGCGATAGTACCGCAGATCTACGACCCGTCGCTCATCGACCGTCAGGAGATGATCGAGAGCGAGGAGGCCATCGACATGGCACGCCAGATCATCGCCCGCGAGGGCATATTCGCCGGCATGAGCAGCGGCGCGGCCATGATAGCCGCCACACGCACGGCACAGAACATCGAGAGCGGCAATATAGTCGTCGTATTTCCGGATCGTGCCGAGAAATACCTCAGCACAAGCATGTTCGATCCTTATGGCGACTGATGCATGAAGCCTGCCGCAAACAATGCAAAACGGGCGGAGAACCGAATTGGTCTCCGCCCGTTTATATATACACGACTGCAGGCGATCTATTTGTCCGCCTTGTCTGCGACACCGATGAGCTGCTGGAGTTTCTGCGACAACTCGGTATTCTCCATAATGCCGTTAATCCGTTCGGCACATGCGCCGTAAAGGTATACGGGCACCATGACCCCCGTGTGGCCCGTAGTGCTGAAATCATAGTTTATACCACTCTCGGGCAACGTGAAGTCGGTCTTGTTGCTCGGAATGGTCATGCCCGACGTCTCATGGTCGGCACAGATCACCACCAACGTATCTTCATGCGCATCGGCGTAATCCATAGCGACCTTCACAGCCTTCTCGAAATCGCGCATCTCGGCAAGGATACCCTCCACATCGTTGGCATGCGAACGATAGTCTATCTGTGAGCCCTCGACCATTATTATGAAACCATCCTTCTTGTCCGCCTTCACATTCGCAGTCAGTATCTCAAGAGCCTTGTCCGTAGCGCGTGCGAGATAGTCGCCGCGGCCGTCCTTCAACTCGGGAAGGTTCTCCTCGGCAAACAGGCCGACGACACGGCCCGAATGTATGCCCTCCATATCGGCTTGGTCGTATATGACCTCATACCCCTTCTCCTTGAGCAGGTCGTCATAATCCTCGTCGCTATCCTCGTATGCCTCCTCGAACAGTTCCTCACCTCCGCCGAAAGCCACGTCCACGCCGCTCTGCATAAAGTCGCGCGAGATCCGGTCCGAATCGCCGCGGTTCTTCACATGGGCGTAGAAAGCCGCAGGCGTGGCATGCTGCAGATAACACGTAACCACCAGTCCGGTGGCATAACCCTTCTTTTGCGCCTTGGCCATGATCGACTCCACGGGAGTTCCGTCAGGCAGTTGTCCCAGCGTGCCGTTATCGGTCTTGAATCCCGTAGCAAGAGCTGTACCCGCAGCCGCCGAATCGGTTACACGATTGTTGGCCGAGTATGTCTTCAGCAGGGCGATGTTGTGCGCGCGGTCGAATGCCGTGGGGGCATATTTTCCCTCGACCTGAAGCATAGACACATGGCACAAGCCCATCCCGTCGCCGATCATGTATATGATATTCTTAACCTTGGAATCATTGTGCGCCGGTTTCTTGGCCTCGACACATTGGCATGCCGCTACGAGCAGCAGAATCGTGATAAATACCCTTCTCATAATATTACGTTACATTAACTTTTGGCAAAGTTACCTTTTTTTCATATTTTTACAAACACATAAACCTTAAGATTTTTTTACATGGACGTTAAGATCGCAGCCGACTGGAAGGTTCTGCTGCAACCGGAATTCGACAAACCGTATTTCGAAGAACTTACACGTTTCGTCCGTGCCGAATACGCCACCCAGCGTATCTTTCCTGCAGGACGCAACATATTCCGCGCCTTCGACAAATGCCCATTCGACCGTCTGAAGGTCGTCATCATAGGACAGGACCCCTACCACGGCGAGGGACAGGCCAACGGTCTCTGCTTCTCGGTCAACGACGGCGTGGCATTTCCGCCCTCGCTGCAGAATATCTTTCAGGAGATTCGCGACGACACGGGCACGCCCGTACCCGAAAGCGGCAACCTCGACCGCTGGGCCGAGCAGGGGGTTCTGCTCCTGAACTCGGTGCTTACGGTCAGGGCGCATCAGGCCGCCTCGCACGCCGGGCACGGATGGGAGCAGTTCACCGACGCCGTCGTAAGGCTTATCGCCGAGCGCAAGCAGGGCATCGTCTACATGCTGTGGGGCAGCTACGCCCAGCGCAAGGGGCAGATCGCCGACCCGAAGCGCAACCTCATCCTGCGCAGCGTGCATCCCTCGCCGCTGTCGGTCTACCGCGGGTTCTTCGGCTGCCGCCACTTCTCGCAGGCAAACGCCTACCTCGAGAGCATAGGCAAAACACCCATTATGTGGTGATTCTTTTCATCCACGACACGCATAACAAAGCGTGCCTTCCACATCGGAAGGCACGCTTTGACTTCCTTACGCGCATTGCCGGCTAATCCAGCAGCGCGTCGATAGCCCGTCCGAGGGCCGCGTCGTCGACCCACAGCCCCGGTACCGTTCCCGGCTGCACGCGTCCCTGGCGGTCGACAACGATATGCGTCGGATAGCTTGTCACGCCGAACTTCTCGACCAACAGCTGCATCTGCCCGTCGGGAAGGTTGAAGTGTACGATATTGGGCGCCGTCATCCCCAGCTCGCGGATTACGTTCAGCCAGCTATCCTCTGGCGACCGGTACGCAAGGAATACGAAAACCACATCCTTGCCGGCATATTGCGCCGCCAGATCCTTCACCGCGGGCATCTCCTCGCGGCACGGCACGCACCACGTACCCCAGAAGTCTATCGCCACGACCTTGCCTCGATACCGCTCCGCAATCTGTCTCCATAGCTGTTCGGCGTCGCTCTCGGCGGCATATGGCTCCGACGGCATTATACTCGCAGGATAGTCGAGCCCCGTATTCTCTATCGCCAGATATTTCTCGTTCTCGGCCTCGATACAGCGGCGCAATACCGGATCGGTTATATGTTTTCGCATTTCCGAAAACCACAACTCCCCCATCGAGTGCTGCCGGTAAAATATGTCCGCCATGAAGAGGTTGGCCGCGCATAACTCTTCGAAGCGGCGGTCCACTCCGCTCTGCACGATCTTCTCCAAGGGGTCGAGTATTGCCATACGCACATCCACTATCTCCTCGATGAACTTATCCCCCTTCTCCTTGACGAACGCCTGCACCTTGTCACCCGACCACAACGCATTCAGGCTGTCGACCGCAGCTCTGAAACTGTCGGGCAACGCTTCGGCCGACATGGTGCCGTTACCCAAGGCTTCCATGCCGTCGTTATAGACCTCGATGGCCCCTCTTTCGGTCTCGGATAGCGTCCTGATACCGTGTTCGTCCATGTACAGCAGCGTCTCGATCACCGCCGAATAGCTCTTCGAGCCGCGGCTTCCGCCCGTTCGGACGTTGAAATATACGTTCGGATCGCTCCACGACATGCGGAACTGCGGCGGCAGGGCGGCAACGGCGCTGTCGAGGTATGAAGCATAACATTCGGGCAGACGATCCTTGCCGTCGGGCCGCAGGGCAAACCTCCTGTATGACGCATAATTTATCATCGAAAGCAGCGTCGACGCCCTGTTCGCCTCCTTGAAACGGCGAGACAAGGGCTCCGACGCTGCGGCGAAGCCTTCCATACGGCGGCGGCCGCCCTCCTCCACCTCGCTGCGCACGCGGTCGAGATAGGCCTCGTGCGGGATGGTATCGTAATAGTCTATATCCACATAGTCGTTACGCTCCTGCACATAACGCCGATATGCCTCCTCCTCGTTGTAGAGCCGCGCATATTCCCCCATGACAAGGGTGCGGCCGGTAGCTGCATCGCGTGTGAGCATAATCTCGTCGCCGGGTGCGCAGTACATATACTCGTACACGTCGGCCGCCCTGCACTCCACCGCCACCTCCGAAAGGCATACGCAAGGCAGCTTCGCCTCGAAACACCCGCAGGAATCGACGGTTGAGGTTACGCCTCCGAACGTATTGTCATTATGGATTATATTTGAAATGCACAACGCTACTTCCGTGCCAGCCTCCACGTCGGGCAGATACCCCCGCACCGCCACCGAGTCCAGCACGAGCGACGGCTCGCCCATCGTACGGTTGTCGCCGCGCGTCGCCGCCACATATCCCGTGGCACGCACCAGCGGCCGCCGCGAGAAGAGCCCCCTGCGCTCACGGCACAGGCTGTCCGCAGCATTATCCCGCAGCAATACCACCCGTTTCGATTCGCCGTCCCGATGCAACACAATCTCGGCGCGCGACGCGGTCACCGCAACAGACTCGTAACTCCAGAAATCGCCCTCCGCGATGGCCATGCCGTCGTAAAAGCCGTAACGCCACTCGCCCGTACGGCAGTCGGTCCAGTTGCCCGCCACCGGCGCGACCGAATCCGACACTACATCGCCCCCGCCGCATCCTGCGGCAAGGAAGCTGAACGCCACAGCCCCTGCAAGAAAGATATTTTTCATGATTAAGTTTAGGATTGGTTATTACGGAAACAAATATATAATAAAAAACACGTCAAAAGACAATCGGTGCCAATTATCATTCAACATTTTGCGCGCGACGGCTGTCGTCCACACACATTCCGCCGCCGCTTTATCCCAGATACGACTTGAGCAGCTTGCTGCGCGACGAGTGGCGCAGGCGGCGGATGGCCTTCTCCTTGATCTGGCGCACACGCTCGCGCGTGAGGTCGAACTTTTCGCCAATCTCCTCGAGCGTCATCTCCGAGCAGCCTATGCCGAAGAAGTACTTGATAATGTCGCGCTCGCGCTCCGTCAGGGTCTCCAGCGCACGGTTCACCTCCGTAGCGAGCGACTCGTTGATAAGGCCGCGGTCGGCATTGGGAGAGTCGGTATTTACCAGCACGTCGAGCAGGCTGTTGTCCTCTCCGTCGGCGAAGGGGGCGTCGACCGAGATGTGGCGGCCTGCCACACGCAGCGTGTCCGACACCTTCTCCTTCGGAAGCTCCAGCTCGCTGGCCAGCTCCTCGGGCGACGGCGTACGCTCGTGCTCCTGCTCGAAGCGGGCAAATGCCTTGTTTATCTTGTTGAGCGATCCAACTTGGTTCAGCGGCAGACGCACTATGCGCGACTGCTCGGCCAGCGCCTGCAGGATCGACTGGCGAATCCACCATACGGCATACGATATGAACTTGAAGCCTCGGGTCTCATCGAACTTCTCGGCCGCCTTGATCAGGCCGAGGTTCCCTTCGTTGATAAGGTCGGGCAGGCTCAGGCCCTGATTCTGATACTGCTTGGCTACCGACACCACGAAACGCAGGTTTGCCTTTGTCAGCTTGTCCAGCGCCTCCTGATCGCCTTTGCGGATACGCTGCGCGAGTTCCACCTCCTCCTCGACGGTGATAAGGTCCTCCTTGCCGATCTCCTGAAGGTACTTGTCCAGCGACGCGCTTTCGCGGTTGGTTATGGATTTTGTAATTTTTAATTGACGCATATCGTACTGTTTTTATCTATTGCCATTTGGGTCCGAACGGTCGTGCAAATCCCTTTGCTTCCGTGTTGAATTTATTACGAAAAGCGGGGAGCGTTTGTTTCATCATGCAAACATTTTTTGCAAAAAAAAATTAAAAACACCTCCTTCAGCCCGAATATATAACGCAAATCAGGCAAAAAAAGTCTATTGCTGCACCCCATTCCGTCAGCGGCTGCCCACGCGGCAATTATCGCGCCGAAGCAATAGCTTGGGAAATAAGGAAAGTAAAAAAGAGATCCGGCAGCCGTACCGGCCGCCGGATCTCTTTTCGGGACGGAAGCACCCTACCAAGCGAAAAGCGGGTATTCGCCCATCATGGCATTGACATCCCTGCGCACGGCGGCTATGTTATCCTCGTTTTCGGGATCCTGCAGCACGCGGTCGATCAACTCGACGATATATGCCATCTTGTCCTCCTTCACACCGCGGGTGGTTATGGCCGGCGTGCCGAAACGCAGGCCCGAGGTAAGGAAGGGCGAACGCGAATCAAACGGCACCATATTCTTGTTGGTGGTTATGTCGGCCGCAACAAGGCAGCGTTCGGCCAGTTTGCCCGTCAGTTCCGGGAACTTGGTACGCAGATCCACCAGCATGAGGTGGTTGTCCGTACCTCCCGACACGAGCTTATAGCCGCGCTCGACGAAAGCGGCGGCCATGGCGCGGGCGTTCTTCTGCACCTGCATCTGGTACTCCTTGTATTCGGGTTTCAGCGCCTCGCCGAAAGCCACGGCCTTGGCGGCGATGACATGCTCCAGCGGGCCGCCCTGTATACCGGGGAACACGGCCGAGTTGATGATCTGCGACATCTTCTTTACCACGCCCTTCGGCGTAGTGAGCCCCCACGGGTTGTCGAAATCGTGTCCCATCAGGATAAGGCCGCCGCGCGGTCCGCGCAGGGTCTTGTGCGTTGTCGAGGTGACTATATGGGCATACTTCACAGGGTTGTCGAGCAGACCTGCGGCGATAAGTCCGGCTGTGTGGGCCATATCAACCATCAGCAGTGCGCCCACCTTGTCGGCAATCTCGCGCATGCGCCTGTAGTCCCACTCGCGCGAGTATGCCGACGCGCCTCCCACGATAAGTTTGGGACGACACTCCACGGCCTTGCGCTCCATTGCATCGTAGTCGATCATACCCGTAGCCTCATCCAGCTGATAGCCTACCGCCTTGAAATATTCACCCGACATGTTCACCGGCGAACCGTGCGAAAGGTGGCCTCCGTGAGCCAGATCGAGGCCCATAAATGTGTCGCCGGGCCGCATCACGGCGAAGAATACGGCCATGTTGGCCTGAGCTCCAGAGTGTGGCTGCACATTGGCATATTCGGCGCCGTAAAGTTCGCATACACGCTCGATGGCCAGACGCTCCACCTTGTCCACGACCTCGCAGCCGCCGTAATAACGCGCCGCGGGGTATCCTTCGGCATACTTGTTCGTGAGCACCGATCCCATTGCCGCCATAACCTCGTCGCTGACGAAGTTCTCCGATGCGATAAGCTCTATGCCGCGCATCTGGCGGGCTCGCTCCTCGGCTATCAGGTCGAAAATCTGAGAATCCTGTTTCATGTTGGGTATAATGGTTATAATAAACTTATTATTCAGCCTGTCCTTGCCGCGATGCCGCCATATACGCCACCGCTTGAGCCACAAAGATAGCGAAAGGTTCGGCAAAGACAAACAGAAAGGCGTTTTCGAATTCTTTTTCACCACGCCGCAGACTGTTTGTATTCGGATTCACATGAAAGCGTTGACCGCTACTCATCTGCCGCAACGGCAGCACCGTTCCTACGCATGCGCTCCAGCTCCTCCACATTAAGGGAACGGTCCCACACCACGTCGAAGCCGAACCCATCGCCCACCAGTTCGACATATCGGTCCATCGCCGACAGGTTCACACGGCTGCGGCGACGGTCTATGCTCCGCGACCGCACCACGGGCCATACATAGCACACAGTGCTGTCGCCGCGGGCGAAAGATACGGTCTGCGTACCGTATACCTGACGTTTACCTCCGCGCATCAGTATGCGGTCCCGCAGCGTAACCTGCAAACCGCGGTCGATGTATCCGCGCCGCGCCGCCTTCACGACGTCACGATAATAACGTCTCTGCGCCTCGACGTCGGCATGGTCTACGACAAGGAATATGGCCGAGTTGGCTTCGTCGGAAAGCCCTTCGGGCCAACCCTCTGCGTCGAGTATTCCGAATACCTCTCGCTGATTCTCCACATCCGCCAACTCTATCTGCCCGTAGCACCACAGCACGCTGTCGGCCACGTCCCTTGCATAGTAGTCCATCAAGGCGAGGCGCAGTTTTTGATCTCGGTCACGCACCGCACGCAACAGCGAGTCGGTATCACGCTGCGGTGTTTGCGCGACAGCAGCCAAGCCCGCCGATGCAACCGCGACAGCAAAAAAGCATGATCCCCACAACTGCAGTTTCATGACACTTCTTTTATTTAAGTATGACGGCCGGACAAATGTAATCAAAAAACATTGCATCAACAAAAAATATAGCGTTCGCAGACGCGTGCGCAATCATTATATATATGACATCACGCCACGCCGGACTGCCGCTTGGGCGGCATACGAGGGTGTATATTGCCTGTCGCGGGTTTATTATTAAAAAAATTCTGTATCAAAACATGCAGTCATAAAATCACAGACGATGTCATATTGATGAAATTATCGGCTATTTTTGTATTGTAACCTTAAAACCCCGCAAACATGGCGACAAACCGTTTCGCCGCGGTCGATCTGGGAGCCTCCAGCGGCCGCGTCATACTCGCAACGCTCGACGACGGCTCCATAAAGATGGATGAGATACACCGCTTTCCCGACCCTATAATCGAGATGCGCGGGCACTTCTATTGGGATCTTCCGGCCATATACCAGTCAATCCTCGACGGGCTGAAGGCCATCGCCGCCCGCGGTATCGGAATCGACTCTGTCGGTATAGACACATGGGGCGTCGATTTTGCCTTATTCGGGCGTGACGGACAGCTGTTGCGCCTTCCCTACTGCTACCGCGACCCGCACACGGCCGGCGCCCCCGAAGAACTGTTCAAGCGCATGCCGCGCAGCATGCTATACAATAAGACCGGCATACAGATCATGGACTTCAACACCGTATTCCAGATCGACACGTTGCGGCGTAACGGCTGTTCGGCCCTTGAGGCGGCACGCAAGCTGCTTTTCATCCCCGATGCACTGGCATACCTGCTCACAGGTGAGACGGTAACCGAATACACCATAGCATCTACGGCACAGATGATCGATCCGCGCACCCGCACGTGGGACCCCGATATCCTACGTATGCTGGGCCTCTCGTCATCCGACTTCGGGCATATCGTCATGCCAGGCACACGGATCGGGCTTTTGAGTCCCGAGATACAACGTCTTACGGGCATGGGTGCAGTCCCCGTCGTCGCCGTGGCCAGCCACGACACCGGCTCGGCCGTAGCCGCCGTGCCTGCCGAAGATGAAAATTACGCCTACCTCAGTTCGGGGACATGGTCCCTCATGGGTATCGAATCGCCCGAACCTATCATCACCGAGCGCAGTTTCAAGATGAACTTCACCAACGAAGGGGGCATCGACGGAACGTCGCGCGTACTGAAGAACATCTGCGGCATGTGGCTTCTGGAACGCTGCCGCAAGGAGTGGCCCGCGACCTCCTACGAAGAGCTGATACGCGCCTCGGAGCAGGCAGAGCCTTTCCGCAGCCTCATCAACCCCGACGATACGCTCTTCGCCAACCCGACCTCGATGACAGAGGCCATCGCCGAATACTGCCGCCGCACGTCGCAGCCAGAACCCGAAAGCATCGGGCAATACGTGCGCTGCATATTCGAATCGCTCGCGCTGCGTTACCGGCAGGTCATAGAGATGCTAAAGGAACTCTCGCCGCACCCCATACACCGCCTGTACGTCATCGGCGGAGGAGCCCGCAACGAGATGCTCAACCGTTTCACGGCCGATGCCACCGGCATCCCCGTGGAGACGGGATCACCCGAATCGACGGCCATAGGCAACGTGATGGTACAGGCGCGCCACGCCGGCATAGTAGCCTCGGCCGCTGACATGCGGAGCATGATACGCTCGTCGCTCGCCGACATCCGGCGCTACGAACCGCGCGATCGCGAAAAGTGGAATGCCGCATACGATCTCTACGTCAAGCGTACGTCGTAACCACACCTCCGGACGACGACACCGCCGAAACGACTTAACACATACAAAACAATAATACCGTTATGAAAAGAGAAAACATCGAACAGGCATACGCCATGGCCAAGGAGCGTTATGCCGAACTCGGAGTCGACACCGACGCGGCTCTGGCAAAACTCCAGAACATATCGCTCTCGCTGCACTGCTGGCAGGCCGACGACGTGACAGGCTTTGAGAATCCCGACGCACAACTTTCGGGCGGCATACAGACCACGGGCAACTACCCGGGCAAGGCCCGCAACATCGAGGAGTTGCGTCAGGACATACTCAAGGCCACGTCGCTCATCCCGGGGCGCCACCGCCTGAGCCTCCACGCCAGCTATGCCGACTTCCGCACCACGGGCGCCGTCGACCGCGATGCGCTGCGCCCCGAACACTTCGCCAGCTGGATGGATTGGGCCGAGGCGAACGGCATGAAGCTCGACTTCAACTCGACCTCGTTCTCGCACCCCAAGAGCGGCATGCTCACCCTCTCGAATCCAGATGAGGGTATCCGACGCTTCTGGATCGAGCACACGAAGCGTTGCCGCGAGATTGCCGAGGAGATGGGACGCCGTCAGGGCGACCCCGCCATGCTCAACATATGGGTGCACGACGGCTCGAAGGATATCACTGTCAACCGCCTCGGATACCGCCGCCTGCTCAAGCAGTCGCTCGACGAGATCTTTGAGATGGAGTATAAGAACATGAAGGACTGCATCGAGGCCAAGCTCTTCGGGATCGGAGCTGAAAGCTATACCGTCGGCTCGTATGATTTTTATCTGGGCTACGGCGCCAAGTACGGCAAGATCGTGACGCTCGACACGGGTCACTTCCACCTTACGGAGTCGATCGCCGACAAGGTATCGTCGCTGCTGCTCTTCACGCCCGAGGTCATGCTCCACGTTAGCCGTCCGATCCGCTGGGACTCGGACCACGTGGTCATCATGAACGATGATACGCTCGATCTTGCCAAGGAGATCGTACGCTGCGACGCCCTCGATCGCGTGCACATCGGCCTCGACTACTTCGACGCTTCGATCAACCGCATCGGTGCCTACGTCATAGGATCGCGCGCCACGCAGAAGTGCCTGCTTCAGGCGCTGCTCGAACCGCTCGGCAAGTTGCGCGAGTACGAGGCTTCGGAGCGTTTCTTCGAGCGCCTTGCCCTGCTGGAGGAGGCGAAGAACCTGCCGTGGAACGCCGTATGGGATATGTTCTGCCTGCAGAACGACGTGCCCGCAGGCGACGCATTCATCGCCGAGGTCGAGCAGTACGAGAAGGATGTAACCTCTAAACGAGCATAGCCATGTACCGCATAGTTTTGAACGAGACCTCGTATTACGGCGCAGGGTGCCGCGAGGTGATAGCAGACGAAGTGCGCAAGCGCGGCTTCCACAAGGCGTTGTTCGTGACGGACAAGGACCTTATACGCTTCGGCGTGGCCGAGAAGATCGAGCAGGTGCTCCGCAAAGCCGGCATACCATACGAAATATTCAGCGACCTGAAGGCCAACCCCACCATCGCCAACGTGCAGAGCGGCGTGGCGGCATTCAAGGCCTCGGGTGCGGACTTCATCATCGCTTTGGGCGGGGGCTCGTCGATCGATACGGCCAAAGCCATAGGCATCATAGTCCGCAACCCCGAATTCGCCGATGTGCGGTCGCTCGAGGGCACGGCCCCGACGAAGCACCGCGCCGTGCCGACCTTCGCCATCCCGACCACGGCCGGCACCGCCGCCGAGGTCACGATCAACTACGTCATCACCGACGAGCAGGCCCGCAAGAAGATGGTGTGCGTCGACCCCAACGACATACCGATGTGCGCCATTATCGACTGCGAACTGATGTATTCGATGCCCAAGGGCCTGACGGCCGCCACAGGGATGGATGCCCTCACGCATGCCATAGAAAGCTACATCACGCCCGGAGCATGGACCATGAGCGACATGTTCGAGATGAAGGCCATCGAGCTCATCGCCCGCCACCTGAAGAATGCTGTCGACAACGGTACCGATACAGTGGCGCGCGAAGGCATGGCCGAGGCTCAGTATATCGCCGGCATGGGCTTCTCGAACGTGGGGCTCGGCATAGTGCACTCCATGGCCCACCCGCTCGGAGCATTCTACGACACGCCGCACGGCGTGGCCAACGCCCTGCTGCTGCCATATGTCATGGAGTACAATGCCCAGTCGGCGGCACGGCCCAAATATCTCGCCATTGCACGGGCCATGGGCGTCGATACCACAGACATGTGCGTCGACGATGGTGTCGCGGCTGCCGTAGGCGCCGTACGCGCCCTGTCGCTCAGCATCGGCATCCCGCAACGCCTCCACGAGATAGGTGTCAAGCGCGAGGATATACCGGCATTGGCCGTGGCGGCCTACAACGACGTATGCACGGGCGGCAACCCGCGCCCCACGTCGGTGGAGGATATTGCGGTCCTGTATGAAACGGCATATTGACGACAGGTATGGAGATACTTCTCGGCCTTCTGATAAT
The DNA here is from genome assembly GCA_944320685.1 of uncultured Alistipes sp. Lineage (GTDB taxonomy): Bacteria > Bacteroidota > Bacteroidia > Bacteroidales > Rikenellaceae > Alistipes. Next base: position 243,258 of record CALUIK010000002.1, on the reverse strand, counting down.
CGCGGTGGGCAGTTTCTGCCAAAGCAGCAGTTACGTGCCCATCAACAAGGTGAAGCAATGGTCTTGGGAGAGCTACTGGCTCGTCCAAGGCCTCTTCGCATGGATCGTCTTTCCTCTTGCCGGAGCGCTCATCGCCATGCCCGAAGGGTACTCTATATCGGGTCTCTTCGCCATGGAAGGCACCGGCAAGGCAGCTTTCTACGGCATGCTGTGGGGTGTCGGAGGTCTCACCTTCGGACTCTCGATGCGTTATCTGGGCGTTGCCCTCGGTCAGTCCATAGCCCTTGGCACATGCTCTGGTCTGGGCACGCTGCTGCCAGCCATCTTCGCCGGTGAAGACCTCTTCCGCGGCGACGGGCTCATCCTCCTGATAGGTGTGGCCATCACGCTGGCCGGCATCGCCGTAATAGGATACGCCGGATCGCTCCGCTCGCGCGTGATGAGCGAGGAGGACCGCCGCGCCGCAATCAAGGATTTCGCCCTCACTAAGGGCCTCGCCGTAGCTCTGCTCGCGGGCCTTATGAGCGCATGCTTCAACCTCGGGCTCGAGGCGGGGCACGGCATCTCGGAGGAGTTCGCCAAAATGGGCACCAGCGACCTGTTCGTCACGCTGCCCGCCACGCTCATGGTAACGCTGGGAGGCGCCTTCACGAATATCGTATACTGCCTCTACCAGAACGTGCGCAACAAGTCTTTCGGCGATTATGCCAAAGGATCGGTCTGGGCCAACAACCTGCTTTTCTGCGCTTTGGCCGGACTGCTATGGTATTCGCAATTCTTCGGGCTGGCCGTAGGCAAGACCTTCCTCGCCTCGTCGCCCGCGATGCTGGCATTCGCATGGAGCATACTCATGTCTCTCAACGTCATATTCTCTAACGTCTGGGGCATTATCCTCAAGGAGTGGCACGGCGTGAACACGAAAACAACGGTAACGCTCGTATCCGGTTTGGCTATATTGATTTTTTCACTAATTTTCCCGGGTCTTTTTAACTGAAACATATTATGACGACAAAATCAGTTCTCGACACACGGCCCGCACTCGCGGCCGAGGTCGAAAAGGTAGCCGAGGTTGCCGGCTACCTGTGGCAGAAAGGATGGGCCGAACGCAACGGCGGCAACATATCGGTAAACATAACCGAACATGTCGACGACGATATACGCAACATGCCGGCAATCACGGCACCCATAGCCATAGGCAATACGCTCCCCCACCTGAAGGGCTGCTACTTCTTCTGCAAGGGCAACAACAAACGCATGAGAGATCTGGCGCGGCGGCCCATGGAGAACGGGGCTGTCATACGCATCACTGATGACTGCGCCCACTACGAAATCGTAGCCGACAATCCCGTCATGCCCACCTCGGAACTGCCTTCACATCTGGCCATGCACAACCATCTGATAGGATGCGGGTCCGACTACAAGGCCGCCCTGCACACCCACCCCATCGACCTGATTGCCATGTCGCACACGCCCAAGTTCCTCGAAAAAGACGTACTCTCGAACCTGCTGTGGAGCATGATTCCGGAGACCAAGGCGTTTTGTCCGCGAGGACTTGGCATCATACCCTACCAATTGCCCGGATCGCAGGCTTTGGCCGAAGCGACGCTGCGCGAACTGGACGACTACGATGTAGTCATGTGGGAGAAGCACGGCGTCTGTGCCGTAGGCAAGGATATCTTCGAAGCGTTCGATCAGGTGGACGTACTCAGCAAGTCGGCCCAGATATACATCTCGGCCCGTTGCATGGGATACGAACCCGACGGCATGTCGCACGAACAGATGCAGGAGATGAGCCGGGCGTTCAACTTACCCAAGTAACAACCTCATTCAGAATCCATCGCACCATGAACGCAGCAGGCGATCCCGACATCAGGTTCCACTACCTCATACCCAACAGGGCCGACGAACGTTACGGATGTGTCGTAACCACTGTCGGAGCACAGGTAATCGCACCTGGAGGCGAATACCCGACAAGAAACCACCCGCCCGAATACATGTTCGATCCGGCGCGCGGCCGTGTCCTGCGCGAGTACCAGCTCCTCTATATAGTCAACGGGAAAGGGACGTTTTCCAATGACGGGGGCGAATACGAGGTAACCAAAGGGAGCATCATATTGCTGCGTCCGGGAAAGTGGCACACATACAAGCCTCTGAAGGGCGAAGGCTGGAGCGAATATTTCATAGGGTTCGGAGGCGAGATGGCCGACCGTTCGATCGGTATGCTCTTCCAGTCCGACATGCAGATATTCAACGTCGGACTGAATCGGGAATTGGTTGACCTCTACCAACGTGCAATAGAGATAGCCGCCGGTGACAAGCCATCGACGCAACAGCTATTGTGCGGCATCGTGATGTATATGCTCGGCATAATTAACTACACCATGCGCAGCAATGCCCTTGCCACAGACCGAATGGACCAAATCATTGAGCAGGCAAAAGCCATCATGCAGGAACGGGTGCTGCAGAACCTCGACCCTGAGGCTCTGGCCGCACAGCTCAACATAAGCTACTCGTGGTTCCGCAAGATATTCCGCGATTACACGGGATACCCGCCGGCAAAGTACTTCATGCTTGTCAAACTGCGGCGCGCACAATACCTGCTTGCCAACACTGACCAGTCAATCAAGGCGATAGCGTTCTCGCTCGGATTCAAATCCACGGAACACTTCTACACCACATTCAAACGGGTAACGGGTTCTACACCCAACCTATACCGTAAATTCTCCGCACCCGGGCAATAGGTGCTGTGTTGCCGACACAAAACGGGCGGCCCGATCGGGCCGCCCGTTTTGTCATATCCATGCCGCTACCTGTTGCCACTCAAAAGGCTGTCGAGCAGACCGTCACACCCATCCTCCAGCAGGTCGAGCACGAGTTCGAAACCCTCGCGGCCCTCGTAATAGGGATCGGGAACGTAACTCCACCCGGGATGCCTGCGGCAGAACTCGACGAAACGGTACAGACGGTTCATGTGTTCGCGGTCGGGAGCCATGCGCGACACCGCCTCATAGTTCATGTCGTCCATAACAACTATCATGTCGAAACGCTCGAAATCCTCCTCCGTAATACGCCGCGCGCGATGCGTCAATACGTATCCGCGCCGCGATGCCGCCGCCCTCATGCGCGGATCGGCCATGTCGCCGCTGTGTCCGCCATAGGTCCCCGCGGAATCGGTTTCGATCTCACTATCCAGCCCACGCGCCGCAATGCGGGCGTTCATCACAGCCTCGGCGGCCGGCGAGCGGCATATGTTCCCGAGGCAGACGAAAAGTACACGCTGTTTCATATCATGCCATCAAAATATCCCGCCGCAAAGGTAATTATAAATCCGTTTCCACGAAACGCCGCGCCGCCACAGGCGGCTCGCCGGACAAGCGAGCATAGCGGACATGGTGCGAACATCGTCCGACGGGATCAAATCGGGACACGCCCCGCCTGCTTAGGTATTTTATTGTTCTTAAAGGAGACAACTATGTTCCGAATTGACAAAATGGAGAATCCGGCGGCCTTAATTTACCGATTCACACAATTTTTTCATACTTTTACGGCGTTTTTACGATATTGACACAAAAATATCACGATTATGAAAAAAACGATAGTCATGCTCGCCGCGATGCTGTGCGCATCGGCGGCATTCGCTCAAGAGCCGCAACTGCCGCTCAAGGTAGAGAATGTCGAACTCGAGGACCTCTACGGAGAAAAGGTCTCGCTGCCCATGTGGGGGGAGAAGAACCTTCTGATATTCTACATCGACCCCGACAAGCATAAGCAGAACTACCAATTTACGGTCGACCTCGAGGAGAACCATGCCGCCAGCGGCGACAACATATACGGGTTCGGCATCGTCAACCTCAAAGACTCATGGTATCCCGTTCCCGACAGCACCATACGTTCGATGGCGCGCAAGCGAACCGAAAAGAACGGCGCTACGGTCATCACCGATCCCGACCGTATTCTGGCCGAAAAATGGGGCCTCGGCGACTGCAATAACAAATTCGTGCTGATGATCGTCTCGAAAGAGGGCGAACTCGTATACATGAAGAAAGGAGAACTGTCGGAAGCGGATCAGGCCGAGTTCTACGAAGTAGTAAAGAAATATCGCTAACCGCCGAGCATGCGTCCGACGATTCTCTGCGTTATGATAACGGCCGCCGCGGCGACGACGGCCGCGGCTCAGGAGAATCGTGCCATCGTGGGTGATACGGCACGCCGCCACACCGCCCCCGCGACGCAAATCATATACGCCGATCCTACGAATTACGCGGCCGTGCGCGCCAATCTGGCCAAAGCCTCACGGCCGACATTCGGACAGCGGCTGGCGGAGCGCCTGCGCCGCCCGCTGCTGACCTCCGAGCCGGCGCGCAACCTCGACATTGCAGCCACGGCAGGCATAGGGTATACGCAGGAGACGGGGGTCGCCGTGGCCATAGCCGCCACGGGCCGCTTCAGCGCTGCCCCGCACGATACGCTCACGCCGTTGTCGGGGGCGACGCTGGCGGCAACAGTCTCGGTCACGGGATTCTACAGGTTCCGGTCGACGGGCGGCATATTGTTCGGACGCGGCAACCGAAGGCTGACATGGGATGCCGACGTCGGCTCGGTTCCGATGCGTTTCTGGGGGTTGGGATACGAAGCCGCCGACCGCAACCCCCGCACGGCATACACCCGCAAATCGCAGAGTTTCGCCGTGAAATACATGGTACGCGCAGCAGGGCCGCTGTATGTAGGTGCCGGCCTCGACCTGCGCCATGCCGAAGCCGCAAGGCTCGACGCTACTGGCGAACGCTACCTTGCTGCACAGAATCAGCCGCGGCACGCCTTTTCGACGGGACTCAGCATAACGGCCGAACTCGACACGCGGGACAATCCTCACCGTGCCACCGAGGGCATATACCTCGCACTGCTCGCCGAAATACGTCCCCGCGCACTGGGGAAGTGCGACGCTACGCTGTGGCACATAACCGCGACGGCAGATTGGTACCACACGCTGTGGCGGGGTGCCGTCGCTGCCGTGGATCTCTATGCCGACCTGTGGTCATCGGCCACACCGTGGCTCTTCTGGCCGTCGGTAGGCGGTACGAACCGACTGCGCGGATACTACACGGGGCGATATAGCGACCGCAAAATGGTCTCGGCACAAGCAGAGTTGCGACAGCATATATACGGCCCCATAGGGCTTTGCGTATGGGGCGGTGCAGCCAACGTATGTTCATCGCACAAACTCTTCGACTGGTCGGAAATACTTCCAAACTACGGATTTGGGGTACGTCTGGCCTTGGGAGAAGAGACCTCGCTCAGGATAGATTACGGATTCGGTCGTCGCTCCAACGGCCTTGTCATAAACGTAAATGAAGCGTTCTAACGTAGAACGGACATGAAAAACAACATAAAACACAATGCTGCCGTCCTCGCCGCAGCCTACGTCGCGGCGCTCATGCTGCCGGTAGCTGTTCTCGCATATACCGAGAAAAATCCGCTGTGGGCCACCGTTGCCGGCATTCTCCTGCCTTTGGGGGCATACACGGCCTTTGCCTCGCTCGCACGGAGGTCGGGCGTGATGGTCTGGTGCGGAATCTTTTTCATCTTCCTCAGTGCGTTCCAGATAGTGCTGTCGTACCTCTTCGGCAACTCCATCATCGCCACCGACATGTTCCTGAACCTTGTCACCACAAACCCGGGGGAGGCGAACGAACTGCTCAGCAATATTTACCCCTCCGTAATTGCCGTATGCGTAGTGTACATCCCCCTGCTGTGGATCGCCACCATACATATACGCCGCCGAATAGAACTGTCGCCGCATGTTCGGCGCAGTATGCTGCGCTCGGGCTGCGGCATCATGGCCGCCGGCATAGCAGTATTGCTGTTGGGATGCCGCGGGGAGATACGCCGCGTTCTCCGCGACGAGGTATTCCCTGTCAACGTATGTTACAACATGGGGCTCAGCATATCGGAAACCAACAAAATCGACCGCTACGACCAAACGTCGGCTGGCTTCACCTTCGAGGCACGGCACAAGCCTCTGCCGGACGGCAAACGCGAAATATATGTGCTGGTCATAGGCGAGGCATCGCGGGCTGCCAACTGGCAGCTCTACGGCTACAACCGCGGCACCAACCCCGAACTGTCGCAGACATCCGGCATTGTCCTGTTCCGCAATGTACTCACACAAAGCAATACCACGCACAAGAGCGTACCTATGATCCTCTCGTCGATACACACCTCGCAGCACGAGGAGCTCTACCGTCGCAAAGGCCTTCCGCAACTTTTCAATGAGGCAGGGTTCTCGACATATTTCATATCGAACCAATCGCCGCAGGGAGCCATGATCGACAATCTGGCACACGATGCCCGTCATGTGGTATATATCGACTCCCCGCGTTACGACATGCAGATGGTCGACTGTATCCGCAAGGCGCTCGAAGATGACCCGTCCGACAGGCTTTTATTCATTCTCCATTCGTACGGCTCGCACTTCAGTTACCACCAGCGGTACCCGCGCAAATACGCCATATTCCAGCCTGATGACGACGTGGCAATAAACCCGCGCAACATGGACAAGATACGGAATGCCTACGACAACTCCATCGTATACACCGACCATGTCATAGCCGAAATAATACGTACACTCGAAGCTTCGGGCGGATGCAGCGCGATGTTCTACTGCTCCGACCACGGCGAAGATCTCTTCGACAAATGCGACGCACGCTTCCTGCACGCCTCGCCTACGGTGACATACTACCAGCTCAACGTGGCGTCGCTGGCATGGTTCTCGCCATCATACGAGCAGTTATTCCCCGACAAGGTACGTGCCGCACGGCAGAACTGCTATGCTCCGGCGACGAGTTATTCGGTATTCCACACCGTGGCCGACATGGCATCGGTAACATCGCCGTATTGCAACGAAAAGGCGTCGTTGCTGAGCCCCAGTTTCGATTACGACGCCCCGAGATACTATCTGAACGACCACAACGAGGCCGTACCGCTCGACGCCGGCATCGGGATCGACGCCATGCAACGTGACAATTTCGCCCGCATGGGCATCATGCTGCCGTAGCGGTGCAAGTACAAAAAATAGTTAGGGATGTCCCTGAAGGAACACCCCTAACTACGTATTGATATACGTAATGATTATTTCTTGGCCTCGTCAACCGACATCTTGCGGAAATCCTTGAGAAGTTTCGTCAACTCCAGAGCAGCCTTGCGTGCACGCACACCTGCAGCCTTGTTATTTTTCTCAATCTGGGCACATGCGTTGGTCGAGAAAGCCTCGTACTGAGTAGCGATCTGATCTACCAAATTTTTCATATTCGTTATCTGTTTAATGGTTTGATATTTTTTGCAAATATACAAAATTTTCCAACATCCAAACAAATTTCGCAAAAAAACGCAAACTCAACCAGTCCGGCATCACAACAATCATACCTACTGGCACATATACCCGCCTGAATAGTCCATACGCCCATGTCAAACACTGCCATATGCGACGGGTAGCGCACCGCATGCATGCATCCGACTATTTTAGTATCTTTATGCCGTAAAAACACACCGGCATGGATTGGCAGCAAATAACCGTCGCCATCATAGGCGCAGTAACGGCAGCGTTCGCCGTACGCGGCATCGTACGGCGCATAAGGTCCCGCAAATACTCCTCGTGCGCCTCGTGCTCCGACACCGCATGCCCCCTTCGGGAAATAAAGAAGCGCCGGCCCGATTGCGGCCGACGCCCGAAATAGCATATTCTCCGCATGGCCCTATCAGGCCGCGAGTATCAGCAGCTGTGCCGTCAGCACGCGCAGGAACATCACCACGGGATATACAGTTGCATATCCCACGGCAGGCATGTCGTTGCCGGCAGCGCCGCTCGCATATCCCAATGCCGGGGGATCCGTCGTACTTCCGGCAATAAGGCCCATCAACGTATAATAGCTCATCTTGAGCCTCAGGCGTGCAAACAATCCCACGAGTATGATCGGGACCACCGTTATGATGACACCGTACCCTATCCAACGGTATCCTCCGTCTGCAATGGCCTCGATGAAGCCGTCGCCTGCACTTATGCCCACCCCCGCGAGAAAGAGCGCAAGGCCCACCTCGCGCAACATGAGGTTGGCACTCATGGTGGTATACGTAACCAAATGGAAATGCGGACCGAAGCGTCCGATAAGAATGGCCACGATAAGCGGCCCTCCGGCAAGGCCGAGTTTTACGGGCTGCGGAATATTCATCAACGGGATCGACCCGAGCAACACACCAAGCGCGATACCGAGGAATATGGTCAGGAGCTGCGGCTCGCGCAGTTTCTTGAGCGAGTTGCCAAGCACGCCAGCAACCTGCTCTATCGCAGTCTCATTGCCGACGGCCATGACGCGGTCGCCCATCTGCAGTTCCATGCCCTGGTAAGGTATGAGGTCAATACCCGAACGGTTTATGCGCGTTATGTTGATACCGTACTTCGTACGCAAATGCAGATCCGACAGGCGCTTGCCGTTGATCTCGGGCTTCGTGATTATTATGCGCCGCGAGACAAGCTGCTTCTGCGAGAGTTGTCCTGCGCCCCACTCCTCCATCGATATTTCGATACGCTGGCCCAGAAAGGCCACGATCGCCTCCGTATCCTCCGGCGAACATATCAGGCGCAGCCTGTCGCCAACCTTGAGCACGCTGTCGCCGTCGGCGATGGTGATCGATCCGTCATTGTGCATTATGCGCGATATGACAAACGAACGGTTTATCAATGTGCTCAAATGGGCTATGTTCTTCCCGTCCAGCGCACCATTCGAGAAGAGAACCGAAAGACGGTCGGCATAGTTGCGCTCGCCGCTCATCTCCTCGAGGGCCTTGTTCTCCTCGGCGAAATCGACCCGTGTGGCCACACGGACAAATATCATCGAGAGAATTATGCCCACCACGCCGAGCGGATATGCCACGGCATAACCCAGCGCTATTGTAGGATCGTCTATGCCCGTAGCGTCGGCATATGCCTGCTGCGCGGCACCGAGCCCCGGAGTATTGGTCACGGCGCCGGAGAGTACGCCCACCATAGTAGGCATCGGGGTACCCGTCACCAGATATATTACATAAGTGGTGGCCACTCCCAGCAACACTATGGCCACGGCACAACCGACGAGTTTTATACCCCCCTCCTTAAGCGAGGAGATAAACCCCGGGCCGACCTGAAGACCTATGGAGAAGACAAAGAGTATCAGTCCGAACTCCTTGATGAAGTTCAACGTCTGCGGTTCTACCGTAAAACCGATATGCCCCGCCGCGATGCCGACGAACAGTATCCATGTAACACCGAAGGATATGCCCTTTACCTTCACCTTGTCAAGGAGTATGCCCAGCGTTATGACCAACGAGACCACAATGACGGTATGGGCAATCCCATCGCCAGTAAACAGAGTATACAACCACTCCATGACCGAAAGCTGATTTGATTTTCAAACAGATCGCAAAGATACTATTTTTAAATAGATTTAAAAACTATCTTGCGAAAATTTTGCCCACCCACACCGCACACGGGGCATTTCGGCAAATGGATGGCTCCGTTGCAGCACACGGCCGCCAATACGACACAACCGCCGCGATAAAGGTTTGACGGCGGATGCGAAGCGTTCATCAATATAAGAATCGGGACATGACGGGCGCCAGCAGGGCCGTGGCTATGCCCATAAGCGCCATTGCCAGACCGCTTAAGGCCCCCTCCACGGCACCCTTCTCGATCGAACGGGCCGTACCTATGCCGTGCGCCGCCGACCCCATCGCCAGACCGCGCGCCACAGGATCGTCGATATGGAGCAGCCGCATGAGCGAAAACCCGATCAAGGCACCGAATATCCCCACGACGAAGACCACGACAGCGGTTATCGACGTTTCGCCGCCTATATTTTCCGATATATTTACCGCAATGGGCACCGTCACCGATTTAGGCACCAAAGAGTCCTGAATTAGCCGCGACGCCCCCAGAAAACGGGCTACGTACACGACGCTCAGAATGCCCACCACGCTGCCCGTTACCACCGAGGCGAGAATAGGCAGCACCTGCCCGCGCATTCGCTCCTCCTGCTCGTAAAGCAGGTAGCCCAGCGCCACCACCGACATGCCGAGCCCGAAGTCGAGGATCCGCGTCGCCTCGCGATATGCCTCGTACGGGATGCCGGACACCAACAGGAACCCAATCAGCGACAGGAAGGTGACGACTACGGGATGCAGCAGCGATATACCCGTGCGGCGGTATATCGCCGTGCCGGCACAATATATTGCGATCGTGAGTGCGAGAAGGAATGTTTCCGACTCCAAGAACTGGTGTATCATCTCTTACGCATTTTCTGACATACGAAACCTATTACGGCTATTACGAGCACCGTGCTTATTGCCGCGGCTGCGGCTACGGCGACCAGATTGTCGGCTATAACCTCGTATGATGCCATGAGCCCCACACCGAACGGCACGAAGAAGAGGGCCATGGCCCCGAGCAGGAACTTGGCCACCGAAGCCACACGTTCCGCCTTGACGACACGATAATGCAGTGCACCATAGAGCAATACCATTCCTATGACGTTTCCGGATACATATCCGCCCGAAAGCATGCTGATGAGATTTCCCGCTCCCCAGCACGCGAGAATTGCCAAAATTCCGATCATGGCGGCAAATGTAGCGACAAAAATGTAACGTTGTAAAAATATTTCACTATTTTTGCACCGTCTGATCGGGGGCGACCGGTTTTGACAGCTTGCAGAATCTGATCGTAAGCACGTCGAGCTTTGTGTGGTGGCTCGTAAATCTCAACACTCGAACTACAAATGGCAATAACAGCTATGCACTCGCTGCCTAATTTTCAAGGAAAAAAGGCTTAATCATCGGGTCCGAGGCGATTCGATGACGAGTATCCCGAACGGGGGCCCCGCCCTTAGGCAACCGTTCATACGGGGTATCATCAATTAGGGGATAGCACGGCGGAAGTCTCGGCTGTCGGGCGAAAACAAAGAGACTGCGGCAAGGGTCAGGCCGTCTGCGGCCATCCCGTGCAAGAGGATCAATCGCAGAATAAACGTGTAGAAAGCCTTCGGGTTCCTTGTTTGGACGCGGGTTCGACTCCCGCCGCCTCCACAAGCCCCATACGGACAACTCCCGCCGGCCGGCGGGAGTTTTTTGCACCATACCCGTTATCGCTGTCTTTTCCGGCAAGACAAGCCTTGTCTGCCGCCGTGGCCGCCACACGGGCAGGTAGCCGCCACGTCAATCTTCAAAAATATTCGGGTTTCGGCTTGAGCATGAACCGCATCCTCTTATTCAACACGCTGAAAAACTGCCTTACCGGCCTGTGGTTATTAACCTCGGCGGCATCCACGAACTGCACCACGGGATAATAGAGCCGTTCCTTGCGCTTTGCAATGAGATAAACCGAAAGAAGGCGCTCGGCCATGAATCCGAACACGCGCCTCTGATACGGCGAGTAGTCCGTAATATCGATCTTGCTCTCCAACCTGAATAGTATACCGAAAAGCCACGAACAGTATCCTTCGAAGTCGGACCACGACATAACGAACATGTTGTATAACGAAAGGCTGTTTCCCAGCATCACCCTATCGAAGGCTTCGATGAATTCCCGCTCCCCGTCCGCATGTATTATATCCCTCAACTTCTTCAAATCGTCGGGCACGTGGCTCATGCAGTAGTGCTCGAAGACGCTCCTCTTCATATAATAGGGATTCGCCACAACCACACCGCCCGCGGCAAGTTCCTTTTTCAGGCCATCGGTGATGGAGAAATCATAGTCGCCGAACCTTTCGACATCCTCGTACTTGTACGAATAGACCGAGGGGATGACATTATGGAAATCGAAAAACCGCCTGTAATGGCACAACCCTATGAAGTCGACGCCCTTGAGGTTTTTCCACGCCCAATACATTGCCGTCAGTTCACAGAACGACGCATTCTTGGCGCTTATGTTGTCGCCCGTGTCGTCGCCCGCCATATCCAGCCGGAAGGGCGACAGGCTGCGGCCCACATGTATAGGCATATATGCCGGATCCCTGTATACGGCAAATTCCTTGTGGTAGCACACCAATATCGAGATATTCATGTCGTCTTTCATCGGAACATGTCTAATACTTTCTCTATCACATTGTGCATGTCATAATACCGGTACTCGGCCAGACGGCCGCCGAAGACAACATCCTTCTCACTGTCGGCCAACCGCTTGTACTTCATGTATAGGTCATTGTTTCTGGTGTCGTTGACGGGATAATACGGTTCGCTTTCCTCGGTCCATTCCGAGCTGTATTCCTTCGAAATTACGGTTACTTCTCTCTTCGACACCTCATCCCCGAACATCTCGAAGTGCTTGTGCTCGATAATTCTTGTATACGGGACCGCACGGCTCGTATAGTTGACCACCGCATTCCCCTGAAAATTACACATCGCCAGCGTCTCATGCTCGAAACGCACGGTCCTGTACTCCAATTTACCGTAACGGTAGTCGTAGTATCGGTCTATCGGCCCCGTATATACGACCTTGTCCGCCAACGGCAGCAGCTTATCCCTGTGGTCAAAGAAATCGCACCCCAACATCACGTCAGAGCCCGACAGCAGGCGCTCGATCAGCCGATTGTACCCGCCGACAGGTATCCCTTGGTACCTGTCGTTGAAATAATTGTTGTCGTATACCATGCGCACGGGCAAACGTTTTATTATGAACGCCGGCAGCTCCGAACATTTTCGGCCCCACTGTTTCTCCGTATAACCCGCAATCAGACGTTCGTATATGTCCCGTCCGACCAGCAACAACGCCTGTTCCTCGAGGTTCCGCGGCTCCGCGACGCCCTGCCGCCTCATCTCTTCGGCGGCCTCCTTCCGCTGTTCCCCTATCTTCTGTTGCGCCTCCAGAGGGGTAATCGTTCCCCACATCTGGTAAAACGTATTCATGTTGAACGGCAGATTGTATAAACGGCCGTCGTAATTGGCGACAGGCGAATTGGTATACCTGTTGAACTCCACCAGCGAATTGACAAAATCCCACACCTCCTTATTCGAGGTGTGGAATATGTGGGCGCCGTATTTATGGACATTGATGCCTTCGATACTCTCGCAATAGAGGTTGCCCCCGACATGGCCCCTCCGGTCTATCACCAGGCATTTCCGGCCGATCTCATTGGCTTTGAACGCATACGTCGCACCGAACAGGCCCGCACCCACAATCAAATAATCATAATGCGCCATACAGCAGTACTGTTATTCCTTCACAAAGATACTAAATCCGAATGCAGAGGCAAATCGGAAACGCAGATTTTGAATCCGGGCCGGCCGATAAATCCCAAAAACTGTCGGGCGGCATCCGCCATCGCAGACAGATACCGCCCGACACACGCCGCAGCCGTGCCGCAGACTACTCTTCGGGGGCGAACATCGGGTCCCACGCCGGCAGCATGACCGGCTCCTGATCGAGCATATCCAACACATCCTGCGGGACATACTTGCGCTCGACTACCACGCGGAACATATACTCGTCAAACCACTCGTCGGTCATTATCAGGCAACCCTGATACCCCGACGAGGCGCCCCAGCTGTTCTCCACCATCCATTTGCGCGGCTTTCCATCATCATCCAGATCTACGGCTATAAGTGTCATGGCATGCGACGAACCGCTGGCGTATGTCTGTATGCGTTCGCGCTTGTCCATCCCGAACGTGGTGCCGAACAACGAGGCATAGTCCATGTTGGCCACGTCAAGCGTACCCTTAGTGCGGTCGAGGAACTTGCCGACGTCGCACGAGAAGTACATCGCCGTGTTGTCCTTTATCGAGGCTATGGCCATCTCCTTCACCCGTTCTATCGGCAGGTTGACATAGAGCCAGTTTTCACCGTCGTAGACATGGCGGTCGTACTCTATCTCGTACACCTTGCCGTACTCGCGCGAGGGATCATTCATCACCATCACGTAGTTCTTTTCAAGATCCTCGCCTATATACTCGTCATAAAAGCCCTTGGGCGTGTACCGACGTGTCTCGACGGGGTTGCCGTCCTTGTCGCAACGCGTCCATTCGAACTCCTCGGGCGGCACGCCGAGACACTCGACGAGGATACGGTATATCTCCGTCAGCATCTCCACCTTGCGCCCGGCCGCCTGCGAGGGTTTCAGACCGCGCAACTCGAGCCCGAACTCGCGCAGCTTGAGCGAGAGGATCATCGACATCTGCCCCGTATTGTTACTCTGGTATGTCTCGGGCATGGCCGACTTGGGCACCACGCCGTACTTCATTATCAGGTTGGACACACCCGTGAACTGCCCGCCGTCACCTATCGGGTGCTGGAAGAGCCATGTCACCTTACGGTCGTCCATCGGCGCCTCTCGCGTGTCTATCACTGCCTGCAGAAAGAGATTCGACTTCTCCAGCAGGTCATAGAACGAGCAGTAGTTCTGCGAGAACTCGAACGACGGCAGGTCGTATTTGTCGATCATCTTCGCACGCAGGACGTTCAACCCTGTAAAGAGCCAGCAACGGCCCGACGATTTCTGATCCGTTATGCCGCGCGTGGCGACGCGGTTCGAGAAATGGGTGTCGCACATGGCCAGATTCTCGGAATTTATCGCCAGCGTTGCTATCGAGGTCGACGCCAGCGCATTCTTCACCGCCTTCTGTTCGGGAGTCGCGGCGTATCCCTTGCGAATGCGCGCCAGCATGCCGTCGCTTATTCCGCCATTGTCCGTCTGCGCAGCGGCACCGGTGGCGCTCAAGGCAAAACAGATGAAAATCAAGGTCTTCTTCATGACAATATCGTTTTTCGTATAATTATGTTTCCGTGCAGTTCAGCGCTCCGTCCGGCCCAATGGCTTCTCAAATGCCAGACGCCGGCTCTCGATGGTAACGTCGCCGCAATAGACGAACCCCGCCTTGCGTATAAGTCCCTGCATGGGGATATTGTCGGGATGGGTGTCTATACGTATGCTCGCCGCACGCGGCCGCACGAACTCCTCCGTACGGCGCATGAACTCCGTGGCACAGCCGCAACTGAGCCTTTTCTCCGCCACGCAGAGCCTGTGTACCACGGCATAGGGTCCTCCGGTAAGCCACTCGCCGCCGCGTATATGGTCGTATGCCTGTTCACCGGTAAAGATCACGGCGCCGTAAGCCGCAATGCCCCCATCGTCGCGCAAGGCCATGCCCACACCCGCCGCCACATCGGCCTCGATGCTTTCACGGCACGGGTATCCCCGTTGCCACTGGTCGACACCGCGTCTGCGCAGACGCTCCTTGGCCGCCTCCACCATACGCATTACGCTGTCGATGTCGGCTTCGACGATCTTTCCGTATTCCATAATGATTTCGCATTTCCCGACGGACACTGCCGGCGGAGATCATACAAAGATAACGCATTGCGCCGAATAAAAAAACAGGGAAAAGCCGTTTTTACGTCCTTTCCCTTTTCTGGTTGAGCTACCGAGATTCGAACTCAGAATAACAGAACCAAAATCTGCTGTGTTACCATTACACCATAGCTCAATCAAGCGCTCGCAAGCGCCACAAAAGTAATGCAAAAAAATCAATAGTCAAAATTTCCGCCCTATTATTCGGCCGTGCGGCGCCTCGCGCGACACGGCCCCTTTATCAGAGCTTGCCCATGAAACGTCCGCGGTCGACGACGAAACGCACGTGACGTCCCTCTCCTATGGTTCCCTTTCCGTCCCAAGCCCTCACCACGAAGGCGAGCCTGCGGCCGTCGACCTCCACGAGTTCCGCCGATGCCGTCACCTCCTCCCCGACGGGCGACGCCTTGACATGCGACACCGACATCTCCACCCCCACGGTCGAGGCTCCCGCCTCCAACTCTGCAGCCACGGCATTCATGGCGGCATTCTCCATCAAAGCCACCATCGCGGGCGTTGCAAAGACGGGCATGTCGCCCGAACCCATCGTTGCAGCCACATTATCCTGCGACACCACCGTACGGCTCTCGCTTTTCAAACCTTTCTCCAACATATTTCTGTTACTTTTAACATTAACGCCGCAAAAATAGTTTTTTTCACCATATCCGGCCACTGTTTCACGCAGGAATCGTTATTTTTGCGATATACGCCACACCGGCAACCAGCAACAGCAACACCGCCGCCCAATGCGCCGCATAGCCGCCATAACGATCCTGCTGCTCGCCTACGCGAGCCAAGCCTCTGCCCAATACCTCGGCAAAGGCTATTGGGACGTATACTGGGACCGCGACAAGGTTACAGGAGACTCGATCGTACACTTCCAGCTGCTGCCAATACATGTCTTCGACCGCGGTATCGACCGCCGCCGCTACCTGAAGATGATACGCGCAGTGCGCAAGGTTTACCCGCTGGCCAAGAAGGCACGCGAGGAGATGGCGGCACTCGAGGCCGAGCTCTGCTCGCTGCCCACGGTCCAAGCGCAGAAAGAGTTCACGAAGGAGGTGGAGAAACGCCTCAAGAAGACCTACACACCCGTGCTGTACGACATGACCCGTTATGAAGGGCGCATTTTGCTAAAACTCATCGACCGCGAAACCGAATACACCGCATACCAGATAATAAAGGATTTCCGCAGCGGCTTCGTAGCAGGGTTCTGGCAGGGCATAGCCCGTGTATTCGGCAACAATCTCAAGAGCGAATACGACGCCGAAGGCGACGACCGCATACTCGAGCAGATCGTCGTATATTACGAGGCGGGGCTGCTGTGACCCTGCATGGCGGCACCGCCTGTGCCGGAAACGGAAGAGGATGGCCCGCAGGTCATCCTCCTTTTTACTGCCGGCGGCGCCATTCAGTTCACCTCCAACTCCAATATGCCCACGGCGGCATCATTTCGCGGCACGATCCTAAAGCGCAGGGCATCGGCCGAGACCGTCCCGTCGGGATGCACCATATTGAACTGGTCGCGCTCCACCCCGAAACGGTCAGTCGTATATGGACGGTACTCGTGCCATTCACCCTGCGAGCGGTACTCCATCGACCACGATACCGGCACCTGCACGCCCCCGTTGTCATCATACCAATATACGGCCACGCTCTCCACCTCCATCGGTTTGGCCAGCTTCACCTCGACCTGCTGCTCGCGGCCAGTCTCGGGCCAGCTCGTCCAACGGGGAATCGTCGTGTCATACGAATTGTCGGGCAGTTGTCCATCCGCTATGGCATAGACATCATCATTAGCATATGTGAACGAGGCGGCAACACCCGATATGTTGCGGGCGAAACGGAACGCCGACGCGCGGGCCGTCTCCTCCGAGCGCGCGAACCACACATTCATGGCATCATCACCGCGGTTGTCCCATGCGTAATACGGGATCAGCGTAAGTTCCGCAGATCTCGTGCCATCGCCGTCCACCGCCTCGGCCGCGACACGCGCCACGGCTATGCCCTTCAGCACGCCGTCAGGAGCGAGATATACCGAATCGGCGTCAACACTCCCGCCGCCGATAAAATATTCGTTTACGGGAAACTCATTGTCCGCCGTCTCGGCGCAATATACCAGCGGGCCGCGCGTGATGCAACGACGGTCGGCATCGTCCTCGACACGTTCGTCTGCCGCACTGCTGCGCACGGGCATCGGGAGCGACAGCGACACCCTGTCGCCCGTGCGCCACTCGCGGCGTACGGGGATGAAACCGCGGACGGCACGCTCACGTATACGGCGGCCATTGACTTTCACTTCAGCCTTGCATGCAATGCCGTCGTCATAACGGTAAAGATCGCCCGGCACGAACCCTTCGCCCGTACACCATGTCGGCACACGCAGCCAAAGCGTAAATTCTGCGCCGTCGGACGCAGGATCAACCTCGATCTCCACATCTCCCGAAAAGGGATAGTCGGTACGCTGCGTCAGGCCCACATCGCCGCACTCCAAATGCAGCGTCGTCGAACAACCGGCATAGAGGGCGCAGAATACCTCGTCGTCGGTCTGCGAATATACCATCCCGGGCACCTGCGGGATCAGCCGCGCCAGATTCGACGGGCAGCATGCCGTGCCGAACCACGGCGAACGGCCGCGGTGGCCCTGATTGAACGCCTTGCGGCCGTCGGCCTCAAGCGGATTGACGTAAAAGAAACGGTCGCCCGCAAGGTTCACCCCCGCCAGCACATTGTTATATAAAGCCACCTCCGCGACATCGACATAACGAGCATCGCGCTCCAGCTGGAACAGACGGTAATTAAAGAACACATTGCCCACACCGGCGCACGTCTCGTCGTATGTATTCTTGTTCGGCAGCACATAGTCCGGGCCGAAACCCTCGATCCCGGGCACGGCGCCCAACCCTCCGGTAATATGCATCTTGCGGTCGACGATGTCGTGCCATATCGCATCCAGCGCCGGTCGGAGCGTCGTGTCGCCGGTAAGGGCCCCGACATCGGCCATCGCCGAATACATATAGGTGGCACGTACGGCATGGCCCACGGCCGTGCGCTGCTCACGGACCGGCATATGCTGCTGCGCATAGTCGGGAGCCATCACCCCATCGCCGTCGGGACGGTACGTAACGCCGCGTATATCGAGGAAGCGCCGCGCCATACCGAGGTAGAGCGAGTCGCCCGTAACACGGAACAGTTTGACAAGTGCCAGCTCTATCTCCTGATGTCCGGGCGCTTGGTTCACGGGTTTGCCGCCGTTATAGGCGGGGTCGCCCTCGAAGAATACATGGTTTATGTGACGGGCGCTTTTCTCCGCGGCATCGAGCCATTTGCGCTTGCCCGTAGCCTGATAATACGCCACGGCCGCCTCATACATGTGCCCCATGTTGTAGAGTTCGTGGCTGTGCACCACCCACGAGTAGGGCTTGTCGCCCGTACCGCCGTCGAAACCGTTCACCATGGCCGTACCCATTATATGAGGCTCATACAGATAACCGTCGGGTGCCTGCGCCGCCACTATTATATCTATTATCTCATCCATCCGGCGCTCCAACTCGGCATCGGGTTCTATGGTGAGAAGGTATGCAGCGCCCTCCATGACTTTGAAGAGATCCGACGCCACATATCGCGGCAGGGGCAGCAACGGTTCGGTTTTCTCACCGCGCAGATATGCTCCCGTACGCTTTAGGTTCTCCACCGCAGGCTCCGTCTTGCCCAGAGCGAACGGCACAAGCGTATGTTTCTGGGTCTTGAGGCGCGGCAGCCAGAAATCATCTTCGAGCGTCACCTGTTGAAAAGGGACTGGCTGCAAGGCCTCGACATCCACGCAAGCCGCAGCGTCTCCGCCGCATCGGCACAATGCCGCACCCGTGGCAACAGCCATAACGGCAGCACCTGCATATCGTACAAATCCAATCATCGTTAAGGTATGTTTGTTTATTCACACAATCGGCCGCATTGAGCGTCCGGCACTCACAAATATACCGCATAAGACTAAAAATTACAAATCCTGCGGGATACACGGCATCGGACTTTTCATCTTTATGGAAGCAAAAATATCTGATACGTCGAGACAATAGTCACGATTTTTGCCACATCGCAATTTTGTCATATATTTGCGCAGTTTTTAACGCACGGAAACAATTGGCATGAGAAACATCTTTATCATTGCAATATTGCTTCTTTCGACAGTGCCAGCTTACGCGCGCGCATCGCTCGACAAGGGGGCCGGGAATCCGGAATACACGGTCCGCACCCTCTCGGCTGCAAGCCGCGCATCATCGTTATCGTTACCGGCTGCAAAATCCACGGAGATTAATGCGGACACCATGGCGGCATCCCATGCTGCCGATACGATCGCACCGGCAGCGGCATCTGCGCCAGCGGTCACGGCTGAGTCCGCCGATACCACAGGCAGCGGCAAACAGCAGAAGAAACGTACGAGCTATTGGCACAGACTATTCAAAGGCAACGAAGACCATACTTTCGACAAGAAGTTGGACATCAGTTTCGTCCTTTCGCCATCATACACGCGTGAAGCGAGTTTCGGCATAGGCGGTCTGGCATCGGGTCTCTACCGCCTCGACCGCACAGATTCGATCATGAAACCTTCGGACGTAACCATAATGGGCAACGTCTCTGTATCGGGCCTTTACGTAATCGCAGTCGGCGGCAACAACTACTTCAAAGGCAACCGTTCGCGCCTCTCATACGAGGTGGCTTTCGCCAACCAGCCTCTCCGATTCTGGGGCATAGACTATGCTTCGTGCGCCGAGAATCCGCCCATCGACTACACGCGCCGCAGGGTAATGGTGGACATACAGTATCTCTACCGTATCGTCGACCGCCTGCTGCTCGGCGTAAGAAGCGAAATATCGTATGTCAACATAAAAAAGATCGACGATCCGGCCTATCTGCAGGGACAGGCCATGTCGTACACGTTCACAGGCATAGGCCTGTCGCTCCAGTACGACAGCCGCGACTTCATCCCCAATCCCCAGAAGGGAATATACGCCATGGCTGAAGTGACCGCATATCCGAGGTTTCTCGGCACCTACGACAAGACCCGCATGCGCACTACGCTCATATTCGACACCTACCACAGATTGTGGGAAAGCGGCATTTTAGCAACCGACATATACGGCCGCTTCAACGGCAAGAACACCCCGTGGATCCTGCGCGAACAGCTCGGCGGCAGTACCCGCATGCGCGGATACTACGCAGGACGCTATATCGACAACAACATACTGTCATGTCAGGCCGAACTGCGCCAGCGCATATACAAGCGCATAGGTTGCACCGTATGGGGCGGCTGCGGCACCGTATTCCCGAGTTTCGGGGAATTCAACTGGAAAAACATACTCCCGACATACGGCGTAGGGCTCCGCTGGGAATTCAAGCACCGCGTAAACATACGTATAGACTACGGCTTCGGCAAGAACTCCAGCGGTTTCATATTCAACATCAACGAGGCGTTCTGACGTAAAGGAGCCGCAATACGCAAATACAGGAACTTGCAGAACGGCGGGTTCCAAAAATATTTTATGTGCCCGGCAATCGCCGTATCCCTGCTGCGAAGGCCCTAATCCGCCGTTTTTTTTACTACATTTGCGGCCGCTATGATTTCGTTGAAAAGATATATCCCGTATTACAAGGACAACCTGCGTCTCGCCCTGCCCGTCATACTATCGCAGGTGGGGCAGATCACCGTACAGCTGGCCGATACGGCAATGGTGGGCTGGTACGGCGGCGACGACCCCACACCTCTGGCAGCCGTATCGTTCGGCACGAGCGTCTTCTACATAATCTTCATAACCGCCATGGGGCTGGCCTTCGGCCTGACTCCTCTCGTGGGGGAGCATTTCGCACGCGGCGACGAGCGCCGCGCCTCACACCTGCTGCTGAACGGAATCGTACTATTCGCACTTACGGGTATCATCACCTCGGGCATACTGATTGCCGTGCGCCCGCTTATGCGGTGGATGGGTACCGTAATGATCGGTTCGGGCGGCGACGCCTCGGTGAGCGAGGTCATAGAAGCGGCACTGCCCTATTACGACACGCTGATATGGGGCATGATCCCCATAATCATATTCTGCACGTTCAAACAGTTCCTCGAGGGTATCGGCAATACGCGCATCGCCATGGCGGTCATCATCACCTGCAACCTGATAAACATCTTCCTGAACTGGGTGCTCATCTTCGGCAAGTTCGGCATGGAACCAATGGGTGCCGTCGGCGCAGGTATAGCCACCTTCGTGGCGCGCTGCTGCATGTGCCTCATGATCGGAGGATACGTACTCTTCAGCCCGCGCTTCAGACATTTCATACAAGCCTTCGACCGCACGGCCATACGCCTGCGCACAATGTGGGAGATACTTAAGGTGGGTATTCCCATAGGGTTCCACATGTTCATGGAGGCCAGCGCTTTCGTTGTAACCAACATACTCGTGCTATCGTTCGGGGCCTATGCCATAAGCGCCTACCAGATATGCACTAACATGATGCAGACAACGTTCATGATTGTAGTCGCCATCGGCTCGGCCAACACAATCCTCTGCTCGCACATCTTCGGGCGCGGCGACTTCCACCGCCTGCGCCTTACGGTATATTCGGCCTACCATTTGGGGCTCGTATGGTGCATCACGGCCGCCATATGCTTTGTGGCGTTCCGATACACCATACCAGCATTCTTCTCCTCGAACGAACAGGTGATACGCCTCACGGGCACACTGCTGATATACATATCGCTGTTCCAGATTCCCGACTGCCTACAGACGCTGTCCATAAGCGCCATGCGTGGGCTACAGGACGTGCGCGTCATAATGCCCATCGTATTCGTCTCGTACGTATTGATAAACATCCCTGCAGGATATTTCTTCGCCTTCCAGTGCGGGTTCGAGGCCAAAGGTCTGATCCTCGGGCTCATTACCGGCCTCACATGCTGTGCCGCCCTTACCATATGCCGCCTGCGGCGCGACATGGCCTCCCTCGAAAAGAAAAGCGGCGTGTTCAGGCGATAACCACGGCCGGGAGGCATTCGGCATGCCGCCTGCCCAAACGGGAGGGGGCAAAGAGCGAATGATATGGCCGGAATATGAAAAATATTTCATATATTTACACAAATTTTCGCATACAGATGAGTTGTTCTAAAAAACATATACCCGAAATGGGACGCGGTTTCCGCCTCTGCGACTGCGGCTCGGAACTCAAGGTCGAGCAGGTAGAAGGCTGTTTCAAACTCCACGAGACGCCGTGGCTGGAGGAGTATCCCGACAATATACCGACCGATATATACGAGGTACGCTTCAAGAATACGCGCCGCTCGTACTATCAGAACGTCAACAACCTGAATCTCAAACGCGGCGACATCGTCGCCGTGGAGGCCTCGCCCGGACACGACATAGGCATCGTATCGCTTACGGGCGACATGGTGGCCAAACAGATCAGGCGTACGGGCTTCACTCCGTTCAACGGCGAATACAAGAAGATATACCGCAAGGCCAAGCCATATGACATCGAGCGCTGGCAGGAGGCCATAGCCCTCGAACACGACACCATGATACAGGCGCGCCAGATAGCCGCCGACATGGGCCTCGACATGAAGATCGGCGACGTAGAGTACCAGGGCGACAAGATAAAGGCCATATTCTACTACATAGCCGAGGGCCGCGTCGATTTCCGCGAACTTATAAAGGTATTCGCCGAAAGGTTCCATATACGCATCGAAATGAAACAGATCGGCGCACGTCAGGAGGCCGGCCGCATCGGCGGCATCGGCGCCTGTGGGCGGGAGTTGTGTTGCGCATCGTGGGTATCCAACTTTTCGAGCGTCACCACCAACGCAGCCCGCGTACAGGACATATCGCTCAACCCTCAGAAACTGGCTGGACAGTGCTCGAAGCTCAAGTGCTGCCTCATGTACGAATACGACGCCTACGCCGATGCGCGCCAAACCATTCCCCGTGTAAAGGATCCCCTGCAGGCCATTGACGGCGAATACTACCTTGTCAAGACCGACATTCTGGCCCATACCATGACTTTCAGCAGCAGCAAGGACGCCATGGTTAACGTCGTAACCATACCTACCTCCCGCGTACGTGAGATTCTCGCCGCCAACCGTGCCGGCAAGAAGGTCGACTCGATAGCCGACAGAGACGACACCCCGCAAACCGAGGAGCCGACATTCCGCACGGGCGAAGACAGCATTACCCGTTTCGACAATATCGGCAGACGCCGCAAGAACCGCAACCGCAAGGACACACGGCGCCAAGAGAAGGGGAATACCGAAGGCGCGGAAAGCAATACCGCCGACGAAAAGCCAAGGAATAACGGCAACGCCGGCAGTCGCGGCAACCGGAACGAGGGACGAAACAGAAATACACGGCCTGCAGAAACCGAATCCGTCGAGAGCGACGGCAAACGCCAGAACAGGCATGAGAATAATCCGACAGAGGGTGAGACGCCGCGACGCCGCGACGAGAAGCGGCGGGGCCGCAATCAAGTCCAGAGCCAAAGTCAGGGACAGGATCCACGCAACCTTGGACAGAGCCCAAGCCGCCGTCCGGAGAATGCGAACAAGGCGGGAAAAGGCGATGGCGGAAGTGCGTCGCCACGCCGCAGGGAACGCAGCGAACGCAGCGATGCAGCCAGACAACAATCGCAGCAGCCCGGACAGAATAAGGAAGAATAAAAAACGTACCACCTGTGCCGCGCATGAACCGACATAAAGGCGCCATACCCGTTGCGGCCGCATGCCTCGCCGTATGCGCAGCTTGCGGAACGGAACCGTGCCGTGTCGTGATGACTGATGTCGACCGCAGCCGTTGGGATGATACGGCCACTGTCGTCTACGAGAACTCCGACACCGTATCGTTATACGACATGTCGGTGGTGTTGCATGTCACGCCCGGCTTCGGCATGAGGCAGCTGACACTCGACATGGAGATCTTGTCGCCCGACTCGATGCGCATGCGCGAACAGCTGACTCTCGCAACCGTAGACGCTGGACCGGCACCCGCATCATACGGCGGGGATATGGAGTTCCCCTACCGCCGCCGTGTACGGCTGCACAGCCAAGGGAGCTACACGGTCAACATAACACCGCGTATGCCAGTCGCCGGCGTAGAATCGGCCGGAGTGGCATTCCAACCCGTAACACAATAGAACAAAGTACCGCCGTGGGAAAAGACAAACTGAGAAGATTCGCCGAAAACCTCACATTCAAATGCCTCGTACAACCCGAATTCGAGGATATATTCCATAAGGATCACCCCCTCAAGGGGCGTTGGAATACCGATTTTTTCGCCAACGACCGCCCTATTATACTCGAACTCGGCTGCGGCAAGGGAGAATACACCATAGCTCTGGCCCGCCGCAATCCCCTGTACAACTATATAGGTGTCGACATCAAAGGGGCACGCATGTGGCGTGGCGCGAAGACTGCAACAGAAGAGCAGATGGACAATGTCGGATTCCTGCGCACACGTATAGAGTTCATAGATTCGTTTTTCGCCGAAAACGAAGTGTCGGAGATATGGATCACCTTCCCCGATCCGCAGCTCAAGACGCGCCGCGCCAAGAAACGCCTCACCTCGCCGCTGTTCCTCGAATACTATGCCCGTTTCCTTCAGGCGGAGGGCTGGATAAACCTCAAGACCGACTCACAGCATCTCTATGGCTACACCAACGAGGTGATACGCCGCTTCTGCCTGCCGTGCGAAGTGTCGAACAACGACATCTACGGCACGGGGTATGCCGACGAGACACTTTCCGTAAAGACGGCATACGAGGAGCGATTCCTGCAACTCGGTCTGCCGATCACCTATACACGCTTCTCGCTGGGCGGACGCCGACGCTTTGAGATGTTCGACTGGGAGGAGGACGAGAAAACCGAAAAAGACAACGAGGAGGCCAGACGGTAGCCATATCTCCCGCTCGGGCACCGTGACACGGAACGGGGGCTATGCCGTTGTGGCAGAGCCCCCGTTCCTCACATATTCAGCAGCGAACACAAACTCAGGTAAAGAAACGAGAGAGCCCCGACACCGTTGGCGTCGGGGCTCTCCACCTAACCTAACCTTACATAAAAATCATTATTTAATTACATATCGTCTATTGTACGATCACATAACTTGCCGCACGCCCGTCGGGATAGATTCCGTCGATCGACTCTACGCTGTCGGTCATACGCTGCATATCGCTCACCGAGGTGATCTGGCGGTCATTAATATGGGTGATAATGAAACCCTCACGTACACGGGCCCTTTCAAGCAGTCCGCCGCGCATGACACTTACCACCTGCACACCGCCGCGAATCTCCAGCTTGTCGCATATCTTCTTGCCCGCATCGGCGAACTTGCCGCCCAACACGGCAGCCACGTCCACCATATCACGAGTCATCATTTCATTCTTGCCCACCTTATTCTTCAGTACGGCCACAACCTCCTTCTTGTTACCGTCGCGCATCAGCGTGATCTTGACCTTGTCGTTGGGGCGATGCTGCGCCATCTTCTCCATCATTGTCGACGAATCGTCGGTCTTGGCGCCGTCGATGGCCACGATGATGTCACCCTTGCGTATGCCGGCCTCCGAAGCGGCGCTGCCCTCCTCGACCGAAGCCACATAGAGTCCGCCCGGGGTCTTGATACCTGTCTCCTCACCCATCTGCTCGATGAACGTTTGGTCGATGGGACGGTACGATACCCCCAGCATCGCGCGCTGCACGACACCGTACTCCTTCAAGTCGACGACTACCTTACGCACGATGGTCTCGGGTACGGCAAACGAATAGCCCACATAGCTGCCGGTCGACGACTTGATTACGGTGTTGATGCCAACCAACTCTCCGCGCGTATTGACCAGCGCACCGCCCGAGTTGCCCGGATTGACGGCCGCGTCGGTCTGGATGAACGACTCGATACGCGCCTCGTTAGGGATCACGCCCAGATCACGAGCCTTCGCGCTCACGATACCTGCCGTGATAGTCGACTGCAGGTCGAATGGCGAACCTATAGCCAGCACCCACTCGCCCAGACGCAAATCGTCGGAATTGCCGAACGGCAACGTCGGCAGGTCCTCGCTGTCGATCTTTATCAAGGCAATGTCGGTAGTGGGATCGGTGCCGACCAGCTCCGCATCGAAGAGGCGCCCGTCGTTGAGCTTCACCTTGAGCTTCGTAGCATCCTCGACCACATGGTTGTTTGTCACTATATAACCGTCGGCCGAGATGATCACGCCCGAACCGCCGGCACGCTGCTCGCGCGTCTGGGGTTCGCCGTAACCGTAAGGGATTCCGAAAAAGTCGAAGAAAGGATCATACGAACGGCCGCCACCGTACTGTACCTCTCGT
Organism: uncultured Alistipes sp.; assembly: GCA_944320685.1. GTDB lineage: Bacteria > Bacteroidota > Bacteroidia > Bacteroidales > Rikenellaceae > Alistipes. The sequence continues at coordinate 216,544 of CALUIK010000002.1, read as the reverse complement.
ACCGACTCGATATTCACCACGGCCTTGACCGCATTCTCGGCGGCATAGGTCAGGTCGGGATATTGATCCGCCTGATAGGCCGTAAAGTGAGTCCCCGCCTTGGGCATGGTGTCGCGTACAGCGACATCGCCATCACCCGCAGCCGCGTAGTACATAGCATCGGCCGATCTGCCATCCGAATATCTGTTTATACTCCAACCGGCCAAGCCGCCTACGGCTGCCGATACAATGACTGCTCCTAAAATTACAAATGCCGTCTTTTTCATAATCACATAATAAGTTTAAATACTTTTTTGTTTTTATTTCCAAATTAGGCAATTTATCCCATATATCCTCCTTTTCTCATTACGCCTTAATAACGTACCTCACGTTGCATTTATTATGATTTTTTGGAAAAAATTATCACCTGCATGCTGTTCTTTTTTTCCTCGGCAGCGGTTCACCCCTCATTTTGGCCGTTTCGCCTTGATATGCGTACCGTAACATCGTCTTTTTATTAATTTTATGGCAGGGAATAACCAACCGTCGGATGACATCACGCAAAAACCATATCAGCAGAGCCGATTTTCTCAAGATAGGAGCGGCTGCCGCAGGAGCGCTGGCCGTAACGCCGCTCATAACCTCATGCGATGCCCTGCTCGGCCGCAGCGGCAACCGCTCGAACTTCAAGGGGGTTCAGATAGGTGCCATAACCTACAGTTTCCGCGATATGCCGTCATCCACGGCCGGCGATACGCTGCTATATACGCTCGGCGCGGGCATTGGATCGGTAGAACTGATGGGCGGCGTCGCCGAGAGCTATGCCGCACGTCCGCAAATGCCGCAGATGCCGCATGCCAAACACGCCAGAGGCCCCATACCGCCGCAGCCTTTACGGCAAGGGGAGGTGCGAGTCAAATCTGCGGAACAGCGTTCCGACTATGCCGCATATGCCCGTCTGGGTGAATTGTACCGCCGTGCCGGTGTCGACATACATATTATAAAATACCCTCTTTCGGCATCCATGACGGACGAACAGATAGAACACGTATTCGAGGCATGCCGTGCCATCGGCGCCATGGGCATAACGACGGAATTGAGCGAGGAGACGGCACAGCGTACGGCCCCATTTGCAGAGAAATACGGCCTGTATCTGATATTCCACAACCATTTCCAAGCCGTCAAGCGCAATTGGCGCGGATACGACACGTACTTGAAATACAGTGGCAGGATAATGATCAACTTCGACGCGGGCCACTATTTCGGCTGCACGGGCAACAACCCATGCGACATCATTCGCGAATACCACGACCGCATCGTATCGATACATGTCAAGGACAAGACATCTCCGCGGCACGGCAACCGCAACATGCCGTGGGGCAAAGGCGAGACGCCGCTGCCGCAGCTGTTCGATCTCGTCGCCTCGAATGCCGGCAGGAAAGGCTGGCCCGTCCATTGCGATATAGAGCTCGAATATCCCGTCCCCGAAGGGTCAACTCCCGTCGATGAGGTGGCACGCTGCATGGAATATGCGCGTACCTGCATCATGGGATAATGCCCGCAAACAGGAGTGGGCACAAAGATCCGCAGCAACGGGGAGGCCGTCCGAAACAGGCGGCCTCCCCGCCATACTGTATCCGCCGAACGCCACACGCCATGCTCTTCCCGTGCATAACTGCCATCTGCCAATGCTGTTAGACGTCCGTTTAATACGATCTTAACGGATCGAACACGAAATCGTAACATCAAGCCGATACTTTTGCCGCAGCATTAACCAACACTTGGAGAGATGAAAAAACTTTTACCTCTGTTTTTCTTATTAGCAACGCTGACGCCTATTGTCAGTTCGGCACAGGGAGTCGGCGTCCTGTCGGGAACCGTAACCGAGAAGAGCGGAAGCCGTACCCTTCCGGGAGCAATCCTGCGTCTGGACAAGTTCAACCGCTACACCATCTCCGACAAGAACGGATACTTCGAATTTCTCGACGTACCGGCCGGATCATACGAGATAGAGACCTCGTATCTCGGATACAAGATGAACTACACCCAAGCGACGGTCACCGCTGACGGCAATACTTCCGTCTCGATCGTAATGGAGGAGGACGCCGTATCGGTCGGCGCCGTCGTTGTGATGGGAGACATGTTGCGCGGACAGGCCAAGGCCTTCAACCAACAACGCACCAACCGCAACATAACCAACGTAATATCCGCCGATCAGGTAGGCCGCTTCCCCGACTCGAACATAGGCGACGCGCTAAAACGCGTACCGGGCATAACGATGCAGAACGATCAGGGCGAGGCGCGCAACATCATCGTACGCGGTCTGGCTTCGGAACTCAACTCGGTAACGCTCAACGGCAACCGCATACCATCGGCCGAAGGCGACAACCGCAAAGTGCAGATGGACCTGATCCCGTCGGACATGATCCAGACGATACAGGTGAACAAGACTCTGACTCCCGACATGGACGGCGACGCCATAGGCGGTTCGGTGGATCTGGTCACGCGCGCCGCATCGGGCGGGCAGCGCATATCGCTCACGGCACTCGGAGGATACAATCCCATACGCAACGGCGCAACGGGGTCGGGATCTTTCGTATACTCCAACCGCTTCGCCAAGGAGAAGGTCGGCATCGTGCTCAGTGCTTCGTACATGAACAAGGATTACGGATCGGACAACATCGAGGCCGTGTGGGCCGAGGACGATTACCGGAACGTATATGTCGAGGAGATGGATATCCGCAAGTATGACGTTCAGCGCATACGCCGCAGTGCCTCGCTCAACCTCGACTGGAAAATCAACGCCAACAACACCATCGCCGCCGACGTAATGTACAACTGGCGCGACGACCGCGAGAACCGCTACCGAACGAGGTTCCAAGATATAGAACCCGTATACGACAACACCTCCATAACTGGATACACGGGAGCCATATCGCGCGAGACCAAAGGAGGCATCGACGATTCGCGCAACAAGCGCCGCCGCCTTGAGGACCAGAGAGTGCAGTCATACGCCCTGACGGGAACGCACCTCATATCGCCCAAGTTCGACCTCGACTGGAACATCAGTTACTCGAAGGCGAGCGAGGACCGTCCACACGAACGTTACATCGAGTATATTCAGGAAGGAGTGGCCCTCTCGCAGGACCTCTCGGACACATACCTGCCCTACGTATCGGCCCCGGCACAGGACCCCGGCCTCTTCGCATTCGACAAGCTCACCGAGCAGCACGACTATACCGACGAGACGGAATATGCCGCCAAGGTCAATGCCCGCGTACCATTCTCTGTAATCGACGGACAGAAGGGGCGTCTGCACTTCGGCCTGCGTGCCCGTATCAAGAGCAAGGAACGCAACAACAACTTCTATGAATACACCCCCGTCGACGGCATGCCGTCACTCGCAGGCATAGACAACGTCGTCTACGACTCGCCCCTTACACAGGGTGACCGGTATGTTCCCGGAACATTCGTATCCAACACGTGGCTCGGAAACGTCAACCTGTACGATCCCGTCATGTTTGCGCCCGAGGCCGACCCGTCGGAGTATCTGGTCAACAACTACAACGCCAACGAGCAGATCTATGCCGGCTACCTGCGCTGGGATCAGGACATAACACCCGACCTTACCTTCATCGTAGGCGCCCGCATCGAACATACGCGCGTCGATTACGAAGGCAACTATGTACTCAACGAGGATTACGATAATGCCGACAGCCGCGATGCCCGCAACAGCTACACCAACGTCCTGCCCAGCCTCACGCTCCGATGGAACGTAAACGACCGCTTCGTCGCACGCGGCGCATTCTCGACGGCGCTGGCACGTCCCAACTACTATGCGCTGATACCTTTCGCTGACGTACAGGCTGAAAACCGCGAGATCTCGGCCGGCAATTCCGACTTGAAGGCGACCTATTCGTACAACGTCGACCTCATGGGCGAATATTACTTCCAGTCGGTTGGCATCATCTCGGGCGGCATCTTCTACAAGCACCTCAACAATTTCATATACAACTATCTCGACTCGAGCTACACCACGGACAAGTTCGCGGCCGACTTCCCCAGCCTGCCCAATCCGATCCCCGCAGGCGAGCAGTGGGAGTTCGTACGGCCGCTCAACGGCGACCATGTGGACCTGTTCGGCGTGGAGATCGCCCTGCAGCGCAAATTCGACTTCTTCGCTTCGCGTTTCCTGCGCAACTTCAGCCTTATGCTGAACTACACCTACACACACTCTATCGCGCAGGGCATATATAACGAGGACGGCGAGGAGCGCACCGACGTGGAATTCCCTGGTACCGCCCCCCACATGTTCAACGCCTCGCTGGCATGGGAGAACACCCGTTTTTCGGCACGGTTATCGCTCAACTATACGGGCAACTACCTCGACGAGGTTGCTGGCAACGCCTTCGAGGACCGCTACTACGGAGGACAACTCTTCCTCGACGCCAACGCATCGTACCGCATATACCGTGACCTGCGCATCTTCGTCGAGGCAAACAACCTCACCAACCAGCCGCTGCGATACTACCAGGGCATACGCAGCCGCATGGCGCAGCTGGAGTATTACAAACCTACGTTCAACATAGGTATAAAATGGGATTTTTAAAACGCAATAACCGAAAATAAAAACAGCATCATGAGAATTAGAACCATAATACCGGCCCTTGCGGTGCTGACGGCACTCGCGGCCGCGGTCTTCACCAACTCGTGCTCGCCTGCGGCAGGCGTCGCGGGAGTACAGGCATCACACCTCGACTCGCTCCCCGACGACAATTTCAACTTCATAGTGGCCAACGACCTCGGCCGCAACGGATACTACGATCAGAAGGTGATCGCCGAAGAGATGGGCCACTTGGCCGAGAACATCGACATAGAGTTCGTGGCCGCCGCAGGTGACGTACACCACTTCGAAGGGGTTGCCAGCGTCGACGACCCGCTGTGGATGACCAACTACGAGCTCATATACTCGCACCCCGAACTTATGATCGACTGGTTTCCCGTCATGGGAAACCACGAGTATCGCGGCAACACGCAGGCCGTGCTCGACTACGACGGAGTGAGCCGCCGCTGGAACATGCCCGACCGTTACTACAGCAAAACCGTCGACCTTGACAACGACGCCACGCTGCGCCTGCTCTTCATCGACACCACGCCCCTTATCGACAAATACCACAAGGAGGCCGAAGAGTCGTACCGCGACGTTGCCTCGCAGGACATCGACCGGCAGTTGCAATGGATCGACTCGACGCTCAACGCCTCGGCTGCGACATGGACCGTGGTCATAGGCCACCACCCCATCTACGCCCAGACTCCGAAGGACGATATCGAACGTGAAGACATGCAGCGCCGTGTAGACCCCATCCTGCGCAAGCACGGCGTCGACATGTATGTCGCCGGCCACATACACAACTTCCAACACATCAAGCCCGAAGGCAGCGACGTCGACTACGTGGTCAATTCGTCGGGATCGCTCAGCCGCGAAGTCTCGCCCACCGACGGCACGGTATTCTGCAGTTCGGAACCCGGGTTCTCGGTAGTATCGGCATCGGACAAGAAGCTTACGCTATACATGCTCGACAAGCATGGCAACATCCTGCATACGGTAACACGTACGAAATAACACGTCAAGAACAAGGCCTCGGCCGAAGGATCGGACTCTCCGCCATACGCGTGAGGGTCCGTTTCATATTCTCCGGATACCTCGACAAAAACGGATCGGGCCCCGCGTGCCGAGCACGGGGGTCCGATCAAGTTGCCGTACAATCATCTCTTCTATAGGCCGAACTCTCCCTTGATGCGGTCCACCGCATCGAGACGCTCCCAACCGAAGAACTCGATCTCGCGTTCCGTCTCGCGGCCATTCTCCCACACCTTGACGCTCTTGGTATAGGGACGGTTGCCGAAATGCCCGTACGAAGCCGTAGCCTCGAAAATAGGGTTCTTGAGACCGAACTGTCGTACGATAGAGGCGGGACGCAGGTCGAACAGGCGGCCGATACGCTCGGCTATCTCGCCGTCGGTCATACCTTCAAGCGCCGCGGGACGTTTCGAGCCGTAGGTGTCGACATATATCGACAGCGGCTGCGCAATACCTATGGCATAACTCAACTGTACCAGCATCTGGTCCGCCACACCTGCCGCAACCATGTTCTTGGCGATGTAACGCGCCGCATAGGCCGCCGAGCGGTCGACCTTCGAAGAGTCCTTGCCCGAAAATGCGCCGCCGCCGTGCGCGCCGCGGCCTCCGTACGAGTCGACAATGATCTTGCGGCCCGTAACGCCCGTATCCCCGTGAGGGCCGCCGATGACAAACTTGCCCGTGGGGTTCACGTGCAGAATGTAATCGTCACCGATAAGTTCGGCAAGGCAATCATGCGCACGTTCCAGACGTGCCTTCACGCGCGGGATGAGGATCGTACGCACATCCTCGCGGATACGCTCCTGCATCTGGCGCTCGGCCTCCTTCTCCGTAAGGCCGTCACCCGCCTTTATGAACTCGTCGTGCTGCGTCGACACCACGATCGTATGTACGCACAGGGGTTTGTGCGTCGCGCCGTCGTACTCTATCGTCACCTGGCTCTTGGCATCGGGGCGAAGGTAAGGCATCACATTGCCCTCGCGGCGTATTACCGCCAGCTCCTTGAGAATCACGTGCGAGAGGATCAGCGTTGCGGGCATGTACTCGCGCGTCTCGTTGCATGCGTAACCGAACATTATGCCTTGGTCGCCCGCACCCTGCTCGTCGTCCTTCTCGCGCACAACGCCCTGATTGATATCGGGCGACTGCTCGTGAATGGCCGAGAGTATTCCGCACGAGGCGGCATCGAACTGATACTCGCTGCGATTGTATCCTATACGGTCTATGACACGGCGGACTACGCTCTGTATGTCTACATACGCCTCCGAGCGCACCTCTCCCGCCACTACTACCAAGCCGGTGGTGCATAGCGTCTCGCACGCCACCTTCGATTGCGGGTCATGACGCAGGAATTCATCGAGAATTGCATCCGAAATCTGGTCCGACACCTTGTCGGGATGTCCTTCCGAAACCGATTCCGAAGTAAACAGATAATTTGCCATACATTAAAAGTTTATAAAGTAAAACCGTTAAACGTATGGAAGACGAGACTGTCGTTGGAAACAACATTGCTGGTTTAGCATTTTTTTAGTGGTTGCAAGCAGTCCAAATCCTTCCACATCGAATGTCGGCGCAAAAGTAATAATTTTTTCCGTAAAAAAGCATACCAGCCGCACATTATTGCCGGTCCCTATCTATTCGACCCGCAACATACAGCCGACGCCGGCATTCCTCCGTTCAGGGCAGCGCATGAAGATGACGCCGGCGGCAATTGTCAATATGTCTGCAACATCGCCACAAATATTTCCAGCGCATGCCCGCATGAAACGGGCTGGCCATTGCACGACATCCGTAGAATATATACGCCCGCATGACATATTTTTCGTGCCATAAGCGGCATTGCGCGGCCCGACTGCCGGACACGGCCTTGCTTAACTTATACGGATGCCGCGGCGTTATGCCTGCTTGCGGTGGCCGATATTGTCGTAAAGGCTTTTCACAAGGCCGCACGCAGTCTTCAAGTCGATACTGCCCGTGTTGATCATCAGGTTATAGTGGTGAGGTTCGCCCCACTTCATGCCGGTATAGTATTCATAGTGGGCGATACGGTTACGGTTGACACGTTTAATCTCCGCTTCGGCACGCTCGGGCGCAATGCCGTACTCCCTGACACAGCGTTCGCAGGCACTCGCGGCATCGGAATAACAGAATATCCTTATCACGTTCGGGCGGTCCTTCAGTACGAAATCGGCACAGCGTCCTACTATAATGCACGGCCCCCGCTCCGCAAGCTCCTGTACGATACGGCTCTCTGCAACGAACAACACGTCATCGGGCGAAAAGCCGTGCTCGACCGACCGCTCATTATTCATGGCGAACATACACTTGAGCCAGAAAGATGGTATCGACTGTTCGTTTTCGATGATATAACGCTCATCCATGCCACTCCTTTGCGCCGCCATACCGATGAACTCCCTGTCGTAAAGTTTCAGATTGAGTTCGCGCGAAAGCATCTCGCCCAACTCATGGCCGCCGCTGCCGTACTCGCGTGCTATGGTTATCACCACACCGACGCAACCGGCCGCAACCGGCTTGCCATCCTGTCCCGAGCGTCCTATCCAATAGTCGAGACACCTGTAATAGGGGCTGATCATATGCACTATAGGCCCCACAAGCATAGCCGCCACAACCGTACCCTCACGGACACCGCGCAACTCCGACATGAATACCAGCGACAGCACGCATGCTACAACCACCAGCGTTACGTCGAAGCCGAGTTTCACATATCCGAAATCGCGGCGCAGGTGCCGTGATATGGCCTTCACGAAATACTCGCCGGCCATCATCGCTATATCGGCCTTTACCTCCAGCGCTATGCCGGCTGAGAGGATCACGCACCCGACAAGCAGCACGCCGATACGGCCCGCATAACCAGCCGGAGCGAGCCAGAAAAGCGCGTCCATCGACACGTCGATGAACATGCCGAAACACAGCGAGACGGGGATCTGCAACAGATACATGCGAAGATCCGACTTAATATCGCGACGCGTCATGAAAGGCAGCTCCAGAAGTACGAACAGCATATTGAGCATGATGGTCCACTGCCCCATTGTCAGCGGCGTGAACATGCTCGCCACATACGTGACACTTGTAATGGGCGATGTCCCCAACGAGGCTTTCGTAATGAACGCTATGCCGAACGCATTGATAAAGAGCGACACGGCAAAAAAAAGATATCGTCTGACGGTGTATACTCCCATAAAGTACGTTTTTCGGGTGCAAAGATCTGCCGTTTTTTATCGATCTAATAATAAAAATATGACCTGCATTCGTCAAAAACGAAACAAACGGCTAACTTTACCTGCAAACTACACGATATGGACGAACCTCGAATATACCAGAGACACGGCAGCGAAATATCCCGCAGCATCATAAACAGCCACTACGGCCCCCGCGGCAGACACGTACTATCCAAAGGGTTTCACATAGCATTGGTCACAAGCGGGACAGCCCGCATAACCGACACATACGGCCTCGTCATCGGGGTACGGGACCTAATAATGCTTACCCCCGGGATGCGAGCCGTGTTCGACGACATGGACACAGGCTTCTAGATGACGTGATGACGTGCATACACATCGAGCCCGACTATTTCGACTCGCTGCGCGACGGACAGACCATGTACACGCAACTTTCTAAATTCATGCGCGAATACGGTTACCCAATACTACACCTCACACCCGACACGTTCGAATACATCAACCGTACCATGGCTTTGTTCTCGGACCGCATGGACGGTTATCGCCACAGACGCAACGCCATCTACGACCGTCTGTGCGGATTTCTCCTGCTGCAGGTCGCCGACCTGCTGTTCGAGAACCGCGGCACACTGACCCCGCTTTGCGTGCTGCGATCCGACGATATATTCCGCCACTTCAAGAAACTGCTGACCGAGAATTACAGACGCCACCACAAAATAGGGTTCTATGCCGATGCGTTGCACATGTCGGCCACATACCTGTCCCGTACGGTAAAGCGCACCACAGGCCATACGGTCCGCTTCCATATCGCCGAACTGCTCGGTGCCGACGCACGGCGTCTGCTCGAATCGACAGACATGGAAGTCAAGCAGATAGCCGACACTCTCGGATTCTCCGATCAATCGGTCTTCGGCAAGTTCTTCACAAAGATGACGGGCTTTTCCCCCGTAAAATACCGTATGCGGCGCCAATAAAATCGCATGTCACGCATATAATCCGCCATCCGCAGTCTCTGACCGTTGTATTAATACCCGCAAATCGCTATATTTGTAGTGTTGCGGACACCGAAGTGCCCTCCGCCTCGCTACCGGCACCTAACCCAAAACCTCCATACCATGAAACAAGCCATCCTTTTGCTGACGGCTCTTATCTGTACCGCCAGCTGCACATCGAACGAGACATTCACCATAGGCAAAGGCGTAAACATCAGCCATTGGCTCTCGCAGAACGACGCCCGCGGCGAAGCCCGCAAGGGATACTTCACTCGCAACGACGTGAAAGCTATCGCCGAGATGGGCTTCGACCACATACGCATCCCCATCGACGAGGAACAGATGTTCGATGCCGATCTCAACCCCGAGCCCGAAGCCTTCGCACTGCTTCACGACGCCCTCGGATGGTGCGGCGAGTTCGAGCTGCGAGCCGTCGTCGACCTGCACATACTGCGTTCGCACCATTTCAACGCTACGGAGAAGCCGCTATTCACCGATCCGACGGCACAGGAGCGGTTCTGCGAATGCTGGCGCAGGATCTCGGCCGAGTTGAAGAAGTACCCCAATTCGATGGTTGCATACGAGCTCATGAACGAGCCCGTTGCCGACGACCCCGAGCAATGGAACGACGTGGTGAACAAGTGCCTCGCGGCCGTACGCGAGAAAGAACCCCGCCGTACCATAGTCATCGGATCGAACCGCTGGCAGTCGTTCGATATGGTCGAGAAACTGAGGGTACCGGACGAAGACGAGAACATAATCCTCAGTTTCCATTTCTACAACCCGTTCATGTTCACCCACTGCCGCGCCTCATGGACCGACATGAAGGATATACCGTGCCCTGTACACTACCCGGGCAGACTTATCGCGGCCGAGGACTACAATGCCATGAGCGACGAGATGAAGAGCCGCTACGGCTACGGTGCCGGCGAGAGCGGATACAACGACCGCGCCTCGCTCGAGAAGCAGATAGCACGTGCCGCCGATGCCGCCGCGAAGATGGGACGCCGCATATACCTCGGTGAGTTCGGCACGCTGGCCACCACTGCCGAGAAGGATCGCATACGGTGGTTCGAAGATGTGGTGTCGCTCTGCAACGAGCGCGGCATAGCCTACGCAGCATGGGATTACAAAAGCCTCGACTTCGGTGTGGCCCCCGACGGCAAACCGCGGCAGGAGATCGTCGGCATTCTCACGCACCGCTGACATCCCAAGCTGTCAGCTGATAGCACCGTGCCCCGATTATAAAATCGGGGCACGGTGCTATTTTATATCAACAATACCTATTCCTCCGATGCCGATGCCGATGCCGACGTCTGCACAACCTCCGGCTCCGCCGGTTCCGCCACACCGCGACCCAACGCATTGAAACGGTCGATCTTGCCGATGAAATTCTTGAAATAGCTTTTAGAGACGGGTATAGGCTTTATTTCGCTGTTGTCCAGAACCACATAGCGCGCCTTGCCCTTCTTGCGGATATTGTTTATCTTCATCACGTTAACCATATAGGAACGGTGGCAGCGCACCACACTCGTCTCGGCAAGGTTCTCCTCTATCGCCTTGGTACGGCAACGCAGCATGTACGAAAGCAGCCTGCCGTGGTTGCTGTAGAATATCTTGACGTAATTATCCTGCGATTCCATGTAATATAGCGAGTCGGCGTTTATGGTGAGCTTCAGCGTGCCGTTGTAATCATAAAGATTTATAAGAGACGGATATGTCACCGTCTGTTCGCTGCCGAGCGACATCTCATACTGCAACATCTGCAGTTCCTCGGTCTTGGCCTTGTACGCCGCATATAGCGTCTGTATAATATAAGGTATGGCCATTATCATCAGCACACACCATACGGCCTTGAGCAATATGACCCATGACGGCTGTTCGAAAGGAGCTATGAACACCGACGTGAAAAGGGTATAGAACAGAGATATGGCCACTACCTCGGCCAGAAGCCACGATATATACTTGGCGAACGTGAACCGTACGCGGTCCTGTACACGGTACATAAGACGCTTGCTCGCCAACATAATCAGCAGCGCACCTGCATAGAACACGGCCGTCAGCCCCAAGTGCTTCATATCGGTAAGGCTGAACCATACGGTATAAGAAAAAGGAGTGTATATGGCCATGAACAGAAACGAAAAAGTAAGGATGAAGAGCACCGACCCCAGCAGATACTGTTTGTCGAGTAGAAACTTTGGAATTTCCCTGCTTTTATCTATTTTTGCCATGATTTTTTCACACTTTGGGTTCGGCAAAGATCGTAAAATATCCTCAAAGCGCATAATTTTTACCACAGATAATGCCACTTTCGTCACAAAATATCGTTTTTGCCGCTGTGTAAATGGTAATTTGTAAGGTTTTGAATATTTTTGCAACGGCGCGGCTCAAGGCGATACACGCCGACGCGCATCGACGCGGAATGTTTTTTATAAAAATAAAGTTTGAGTAAATGAAAATTATCGGAACGGGCAGGGCCAACCCCGCCAAGATCGTTACCAACGCAATGCTCGAAGAATTTCTCGACACGAGCGACGAATGGATCAGAGAGCGCACCGGCATGACCGAGCGCCACGTAATCACTTCTGAAAAACTCGAGGATCTGGCTGCCGAAGCGGCACTCAAAGCAATCGAGAATGCTGGCGTAACGCCGGCGGATATAGATTACATTATCTGCTCGAATGTCGTAAACGAATATATCACCCCCGGACTCAGCTGCATCATTCAGGGTGCCATCGGGGCCAAGTGCGCGTGTGTTGACGTGAATGCCGCATGCTCGGGATTCATCTACGCACTCGACATGGCCGACGACCGCATCAAGAGCGGAAAGGCCAAGACCATCCTTGTCGTAGCGGCCGAGGAGCCCACACGCATGGTCGACTGGAAAGACCGCAGCATCTGCGTCCTCTTCGGCGACGGTGCAGGAGCTGCCGTGGTGACCGAAGGCGACGCTCTCATCGGCTCGCGCCTGACCACGGTCAGCAAGACCGAGTGCCTGCACTACGTACGCACACTCGAGCCCACGCCATACATCACCAAGGAAGAAGAGTCAAAGCCCATGTACATGAATGGTCGCGAGGTATTCAAGACCGCAGTACTCTCGTCATCGCGCGACATCCGCACGCTGCTCGATGCTGCCGGACTTCAGCCCGAAGAGATTAAATACTATATACTCCACCAAGCCAACATGCGCATTATAGAGGCTATATGCGGACAGCTCAAACTCGACATGTCACACTTCCCCACCAACGTCGCACACTACGGCAACACTTCGTCGGCAAGCGTCGCCATACTCCTCGACGAGCTCAACCGTGACGGCAAACTGCAAAAGGGAGACAAACTGCTGCTCAGCGCATTCGGCGCAGGCTTCACAACGGGCGCATGCATTATCGAATGGACAAAATAAAACCAACAGCCATGGAAAACAATAACAGAAGAGTAGTCATTACAGGCATGGGCGTAATCTCGCCCGTCGGCAACAACATCGCCGATTTCTGGAACAATCTGACGGCAGGATATTGCGGAATAGATACCATCAAGGGTTTCGACGAGTATAACCTTCCCATAAAGGTGGCCGGTCAGGTCAAGGATTTCGACCCCTCGATCAACGGTCTCGACTCGGCTAACGTACGACGCAGCGACATCTACTGCCAGTACGCCATGGCAGCCGCATATCAGGCCATGATGGACAGCGGTCTGGTCAGCGGCGAAAACATCGCCCCCGAGCGTCTCGGAACTTATATCGGATCGGGCATCGGTGGTCTGCAGACCTTCGTCAACGAGACAGAGAAACTCCTCAAAGAAGGCGTACACCGCATCTCACCCCTGTTCATCCCCATGATGATCTCGAACATCGCTGCAGGAAACGTGGCCATCAAGTTCAAGGCGCAGGGCGTATGTCTGCCCGTCGTCACCGCTTGCTCGACGGGTACCCACTCTGCCGGCGAGGCCTACCGCGCCATCAAATACGGCTATGCCGACGCCATTATCACGGGTGGTTCTGAGGCTTCGGTACACCCGCTTGCCATCGGCGGATTTGCAAACAGCAAGGCCCTCTCGCGTTCGGAAGATCCGAAGAAGGCTTCGATACCTTTCAACATCAACCGCAACGGCTTCGTAATAGCCGAGGGTGCCGGCGTCCTGATATTCGAGTCGCTCGAGAATGCCCAGAAGCGCGGCGCCAAGATCTATGCCGAGGTATGCGGTTACGGCAACACCTGCGACGCATACCACTACACGGCTCCGCATCCCGAAGGAATCCCCGCATCGCGCGCCATGAAACAGGCACTTGAGGAGGCCGGCTTCGACGCAGAGAAGGATATGCTCTACATCAATGCCCACGGTACGAGCACCCCGCTCAACGACAAGACCGAGACTGCCGCCATCAAGCTCGCGATGGGCGAGGAGGCGGCACGCAAGGCCATCATCAGTTCGACCAAATCGATGACGGGGCACATGCTGGGCGCAACAGGCGCCGTCGAACTCATCGCCTCGGCCCTCGCTCTGGTCAACGGCACGGTACCTCCGACCATCGGCCTCACCGAGTCCGATCCCGAGTGCGATCTGGACTACACGCCCAATACGGCGCGCAAGGCAAACCTGACCATCGCCATGTCGAACACGCTCGGTTTCGGCGGACACAACGCCACCGTGGCCCTGCGCAAATGGGAATAGTCCGACAAACCGAGGTAAAATTTGATAAACAGATAACGAAAATGAAACTTCTGGAAGGAAAGGTGGCTCTGGTAACTGGAGCCGCACGCGGCATAGGCAAGGCCATAGCGCTGCGTTTCGCCGAGCAGGGTGCCGACGTTGCATTCACCGATCTGGTGATCAACGAGGCTGCCGATCAGACCGTAGCCGATTTGCAGGCTATGGGAGTCAAGGCCAAAGGATATGCTTCGAACGCAGCGTCGTTCGAGGAGTCGCACGAGGTGGTAAAGCAGATCATCGAGGACTTCGGCCGTATAGATATTCTCGTAAACAACGCCGGTATCACCAAGGACGGCCTCATGATGCGCATGTCGGAGGCACAGTGGGATGCCGTCATCAACGTCAACCTCAAGTCGGCGTTCAATTTCATACACGCAGTCGTCCCCGTAATGGCACGCCAGCGCGGCGGCTCGATCATCAACATGTCATCGGTGGTAGGAGTCTCGGGCAACGCCGGACAGTGCAACTACTCGGCATCAAAGGCCGGCATGATCGGCCTTGCGAAGTCTATAGCGAAAGAGATGGGGCCCCGCGGCATCCGCGCCAACTGCATCGCCCCGGGCTTCATCATCACCGACATGACCAACCAGCTCTCGCAGGAGGTGCGCGACGCTTGGGCCGCACAGATACCCCTGCGCCGCGGCGGCACGCCCGAAGACGTGGCAAATGTAGCGCTTTTCCTCGCCAGCGACCTCTCGTCGTATGTGAGCGGCCAGGTGATCCACTGCTGCGGAGCCATGAACTGCTAAACATGCGGCGTCCGTCAAGCGGCGATGCAGGCATATATGAGAAAAGGCCGGATAGTATCCGGCCTTTTTTACGCCTCCGGCTGTTGCGCGTCTCGCAAAAAAACGCTAATTTAGCCTTTTGAAAAGCATTGTAACAACCAAACCGTATCATACGATGAACCAGAGAGATGTAATAATCGCCTGCGACTTCAGCAGCGCCGCTGCCACATTCGGCTTTCTCGACCGCTTCACCGGCCGCAAACCTTTCGTCAAGATAGGAATGGAGCTCTACTATGCCGAGGGCCCCTCGATCGTGCGCGAGATCAAGGCGCGCGGCCACAAGATATTCCTCGATCTGAAACTGCATGACATACCCAATACGGTGAAGAAAGCGATGGCCGTACTCTCGCATCTGGATGTCGACATGTGCAACCTGCATGCCGCCGGCACAATCGATATGATGCGCGCAGCATTAGAGGGCCTCACACGCCCCGACGGCACACGGCCCATTCTGATAGCCGTTACGCAGCTCACCTCTACAAGCGAGGAGCGCATGCGCCGCGAACTGCTGATCGACGCCTCGATCAACGACACCATCATCCACTACGCCCGCAACGCCAAGGAGGCGGGGCTCGACGGCGTGGTATGCTCGCCTCTCGAGGCCGGCATGGTCAAGGAGGCGTGCGGCACGCAATTCATCACGGTAACACCGGGCGTACGTTTCGCCGACGGCGAAGTGGGCGACCAAGTCCGCGTCACGACGCCGTCCCGTGCCCGCGAGATCGGCACCGACTACATCGTCGTAGGACGCCCCATAACGCAGGCCGCCGACCCCGTCGCGGCATACGAGCGCTGCATAAGGGAATTCGTGGAATAAAACATATCACATGCGAGCGCCATGAAACCCGTAAAGCTGTTTTATCTGAAAAACTGCCCCTTCTGCAGGAAGGCATTGACATACATCGACTCGCTGAAGGCCGAACATCCCGAACTCGCAGCCGTAGAGATCGAAATGATAGAGGAGTCGGAACAACCCGATGTGGCCGACAAGTTCGACTACTATTACGTGCCGACATTCTACGTCGACGGGCAGAAGGTCCACGAGGGCGGCATCTACCCCGAGGAGGTGGAGGCTGTATTGCGCAAGGCGCTGGAATAAGGCAAAGAAAACATGCCGCGGACACACTACCGCATGGCGGTTAAGGGAGAGTATGGGTGTATAATCGCGGCTCAATACCGAAAAAAGAGAACAAACCAAACAATGATTATGGAAAAGACCATTGCCAAAGACCTGCTATCAATAGGGGCCGTATTCCTGCGCCCCGAGCAGCCGTTCACATGGGCCAGCGGTATCAAAAGCCCCATCTATTGCGACAACCGCCTGACGCTTACGGCACCGCGCGTACGCGATGCCGTCGAGAAGGGGCTTGCCGAGTTGGTAAAGCGTTATTATCCGCAATGCGAGGTGCTCATGGGTACCAGCACGGCAGGTATCGCCCATGCCGCCATCACCGCCACGATCCTCGACATGCCGATGGGATATGTGCGCAGCGGTGCGAAGGATCACGGCCGCGCCAACCAGATCGAGGGCCGATTAGAGAAGGGCGAAAAGGTTGTGGTCGTGGAGGATCTGATCTCGACAGCGGGCAGTTGCGTGGAGGTGGTCAATGTCTTGCGCGAGGCCGGAGCCGATGTGCTCGGCGTAGTCAGCATCTTCACCTACGGCATGAAGAAGGGTCTCGACCGTTTGGCCGAAGCACATGTCGAGAATCATTCGCTTTCGAACCTCGACGCCCTCGTAGAGGTTGCCGCCGAGGAGGGTTATATCAAACCCGAAGCATGCAAGAGGATTCTCGCTTTCCGCGACAATCCGTCAGACGAAAGCTGGATAAACAAATAACACGCAGCAGCCATGAGACACCTGATAGATACCACGGACATATCGGTCGCCGAAGTCGACCAGATACTCGAAACGGCGCTCGACATCATCGCAGACCGCAAGAAATACAGCGAGGCGTGCAAGGGCAAGAAACTCGCCACGCTATTCTACGAACCGAGTACACGTACGCGATTGAGCTTCACCTCGGCCATGATGGAACTGGGCGGCAACGTTCTCGGCTTTTCTGACGCAGCATCTTCTTCGGTAAGCAAGGGCGAGACCGTAGCCGACACGGTGCGTGTAATCGGCTGCTTCGCCGATATCATAGCCATGCGGCACAGCAAGGAGGGCGCACCGATGGTAGCGTCGCACTACTCTGATGTACCCATAATCAACGCCGGCGACGGCAGCCACGCCCACCCCACGCAGACGCTTACCGACCTTCTCACTATACGCCGCGAGAAGGGACGTCTGAACAACCTCACGATAGGTTTCTGCGGCGACCTGAAGTTCGGCCGCACGGTGCACTCGCTCATAAAGGCCCTGTCGCGATATACAGGCATAAACGTCATCCTAATCGCCCCCGAGGAGTTGCGCCTGCCCTCATACATACGCCGCGAAGTATGCGACAAAAACCATGTGCCCACACGTGAGGTGGAGACCATGGAAGAGGTAATGGGCGAGCTCGACATACTCTACATGACGCGTGTTCAAAAAGAGCGTTTCCTCGACGAAGAGGAGTTCGAGCGTTTGAAGGACAGTTTCATTCTCAATCCCGAGCGTCTGCGCAACGCCAAGAATGACATGATAATCCTCCACCCGCTGCCACGCGTTAACGAGATTACGCGCGCCGTCGACAATGATCCGCGTGCCGCCTATTTCCGTCAGGTGGAGAACGGCAAGTTCGTCCGCATGGCCCTTATCTACACCCTGCTCAAGTGGGCCGAGGAACGCTCCGAGACACCGACGCCGCGCCTCGACCGGTCGCTTGTCAACAATGACATTCGCTGCTCTAACCGCCAATGCATCTCGAACAGCGAGGATGTGGACCACCTCTTCCGCGAGACCAAGAACGGCGATCTGCGTTGCGTCTATTGCGAAGCGCGTGTAAAATAAAACTCCGGCCGCAATGGTAAAGATAGGAACCCCGTTTACGCCTTCGGGAAAAAAGGCTTTGCTGTGCGGGTCGGGCGAGCTCGGCAAGGAGGTTGCAATCGAACTGCAGCGTTACGGCGTGGAGGTGGTTGCCGTCGACAAATATGCCGATGCCCCCGCCATGCAGGTAGCCCACCGCTCACACGTATTGCCGATGACCGACGGCAAATTATTGCGTGAGGTGATCGAAGCGGAGAAACCCGACTACATCATCCCCGAGATCGAGGCCATAGCCACCCCGACACTCGTAGAACTGGAAAAGGAGGGCTACAATGTCATCCCCACGGCCCGTGCCGCGTTGCTCACGATGAACCGTCAGGGCATACGCACCCTTGCGGCCGAGGGGTTGGGACTGGATACATCGCCCTACCGTTTCGCCGCCACACACGAGGAGTTCAACGAGGCGTTGCGCGCCATCGGTGTGCCATGCGTGGTGAAACCCATCATGAGTTCGTCGGGCCACGGCCAGAGTATCGTCCGTTCGCTGGATGAGGCTGACCGTGCTTGGCAATACGCGCAAGAGGGAGGCCGCGCCGGCGGCGGCGCCGTCATAGTTGAAGGATTCGTCAAGTTCGACTATGAGATAACTCTGCTCACGGTACGCCACAGCGGCGGCACCTCGTTTCTCGAACCCATAGGCCACCATCAGGTCGACGGCGACTACCGTGAGTCGTGGCAGCCGCAGCCCATGAGCCCTGCAGCTCTTGCGCAGGCTCGCGACATCGCCCGCAAGATAACCGACGCGCTCGGCGGTTACGGGATCTTCGGAGTGGAATTGTTCGTGGCAGGGGACAAGGTCCTCTTCAGCGAGGTGTCACCTCGTCCGCACGACACGGGCATGGTGACGATGATATCACAGGATATGTCAGAATTTTCCCTGCACGCACGCGCCATCCTCGGCCTGCCAATACCTTCGATACGCTTCTACGGTCCGAGCGCATCGAAGGCCATCGTTGTCGAAGGCGACAGCGACGAAGTGGTGATGGGCAACCTCGACACCGTACTTTCGGAACCTGACGTTCAGATACGCCTCTTCGGCAAGCCCGAAGTCAAAGGCCACCGCCGCATGGGCGTGATACTCGCCCGTGACAAGACCGTAGAAGATGCCTTGGCAAAGGCAGAAAGAGCATACGCAAAACTTGAAATCGAAGTAAAACCGCGACATAAATGACAATGGAACCAGAGATAACCCTCCGCCATGCCACTGCAGACGACGCGCCTGCCATAACGAGGGCCATTATAATGGCTTTCGGCGAAGATATGACCCGACGCCTGTGCGGTGACCGCGGGCATGAGATAATAGAGCGTCTCGTACGAATGGACAACACGCAGTACAGTTACCGCAACACCATAGTCTGCCTTGCCGACGGCGCCGTCGCCGGTGCCATATGCGGATATGACGGCGCGAAGTTGCACGAGTTGCGGCAGCCTGTTCTCGACATGCTGCGCGAGGAGTGCGGCACGCAGATATCCGTCACCGACGAGACGTCAGCCGGAGAGTTCTACCTCGACTCGGTGGGCGTAATGCCCGAAATGCGCGGTCTCGGCATAGGAGCGCGGCTCATGGAACGCATGCGCGACGAAGCCTTCGCCACAGGGCATGACCGTGTGGGGCTGCTCGTTGACGACATCAACCCCAAAGCCGAAAGACTGTATCAGAGGCTCGGCTTCCGCCGCGTGGGCGAAGTGTCGTTCATTGGCCACACAATGCACCACATGCAGTGCGAAAAAACAAAATAGATAATATCATCAGACTGTCGCAAACGGGAGGTCCCCGCAGGGACTTTCCGTTTTTTTGTCATGACAACCTTGTCGCCACAAGGTCGAAATGCAGAAAATAATCATTAACTTTACCATTGTCGGGCAAACCTTATACACGCATGCCGGCAAAACGGAATCACTGCACCATGCACACCATACTCGGCGCAAACGGACAGATAGCCACTGAAATAGCAAGGGCATTATATCACGGCGGAACACGCGGCATCCGGCTCGTAAGCCGCACTCCGCGGCGTGTCAATACCACCGACACGCTCGCGGCGGCCGATCTCACGCATGCCGACATGGCCGACAAGGCGATAGCAGGCAGCCGGACAGTATATTTCGCCGTCGGCCTGCCCCTCGACACAGCTCTGTGGCAGGCATCGTTTCCCGTTATGATGCGCAACGTCATAGACGCATGCGAACGGCACGGCGCGCGGCTCGTATTTTTCGACAACACCTACATGTATCCACAGGACGGCACATCCCTCACCGAAGATACACCCTTCCGCCCCAATGGACCGAAAGGCATCATCCGCGCCCGCATTGCCGAGATGCTCCTCGATGAGATGGCACACGGACGTATCGAAGCCATGATATGCCGCTCGGCCGAATTCTACGGGCCGGAAAATACGCAAAGCATAACCAATTCGCTCATCTTCCGCCGTATGGCACAGCATCGTGAGGCATCGGTATATTTGAGCGACTCGACCCTGCGCACGCTCATGTGGACCCCCGACGCTGGCCGCGCAGTCGTCCTCGCCGCCTCGGCGGACGACGCTTACGGCACCACATGGCACCTGCCATGCGACGACAGCCGCCCCACATACCGCGAATTCATAGCCGCAGCGGAGCAGGCGGCCGACAGTCACATACCCTACCGCGTGTTGCAGATGGAGGAACTGGAACGGATGATGGAGGTCAATCCCCGTGTACGCGAGATCGAAGAGTTGCTGCCGCGCTACGGCACCGACTGCATATTCGACTCATCGAAATTCAAGCGCCGATTTCCCGATTTCCGCGTCACGACATACACCGAAGGTATACGCCACATAGTGGACGAAATAGTAAAACCATAACCGCACAACCGCCATGCCGCATATCATCATGGAGACACCGAGGCTGAAGTTGCGTCGAATGACTTTTTCCGACATTCACGCCTTATCGTGCATCTTGTGCGACGAGAGAGTCATGTATGCATACAACGGAGCCTTCGACGAAAACGAGACCGCCGAATGGATGCAGAAACAGCTCAGGCGATACGAAGAGTTCGGATTCGGCCTGTGGGCCGTAATAAAGAAGGGTACCGACGAAATGATCGGCCAATGCGGCATTACCATGCAACAGTACAAGGATGCATCCGTCCCCGAAATAGGATATTTGTTCGCTTACAAGCATTGGCATAACGGATATGCGACAGAAGCCGCAGCAGCATGCCGCGAATACGGATTCGGGACTTTACATTTCGATTCACTCTACTCCATCATCCGCGACACGAACATCCTGTCGCAGAAGGTGGCCATCCGCAACGGAATGGTACTGGTGGACGCCATTGTCAAGCACTACCGCAGAGTCGATATGCCGCATCTGGTATATCGTGTGGATAAAATCAAAACGCCATCCAGATAACATGAAGAAAACCGCAATCACTATCTTTGCCGCTCTCTTCGCAACGGCAATCATGGCGCAGGACATAGACCTTCCCTCGCCCCGCCGTACGGGCGGCATGCCCCTTATGGAGGCACTTGCCCGCCGCCGCTCGTCACGCGAATTCGACGGCCGCGCCCTGCCGCGGCAAACCCTCTCCGACCTGCTGTGGGCGGCGTGGGGGTACAACCGCCCCGACAAACGCACGGCACCCTCGTCGCGTGACAAACAGGAGATCGAACTCTATGTTGCCATGCAGGATGGGCTATACCTTTACGACGCCGAAGACAACCGACTGCTTATGGTCTCGGACGAAGACCTGCGCGCCATGACAGGGACACAGCCTTTCGTCGCAAAGGCCCCGCTAAACATTATATACGTATGCCGCAAGCAGATGATAACGGACAAGACGCCCGACGAGCTCATCGCCGCCACATATGCCAACACGGGATTCATCGCACAGAACGTATATCTCTTCTGCGCCTCGGAGTCGCTGGCAACGGTTGTACGCGCCATGGTCGATCGCGAAAAACTAGCCGAGGCCATGCGTCTGCCCGACCATAGCATGGTGACACTGGTGCAAAGCGTGGGATACCCCGCAGCCGAATGACAAAAAGTGGACGGGCAGTTTTTAACTGCCCGTCCACGACATTTCATATACCTGATTTGCCCTACGCACGTTTCACGCGGCGCAGGAAACACTCGATGGTATTCTCCATAAGGCAGCAGATCGTCATCGGCCCCACACCTCCGGGCACGGGGGTGATAACCGACGCCTTGGGCTCAATGGCGGCAAAGTCTACATCGCCGCACAGTTTGCCGGTCGCGGGATCGCGGTTCACACCGACATCTATGACGACGGCACCGTCCTTGACCATATCGGCCGTCACGAATTTCGGCCGTCCGATAGCAACCACCAGAATGTCGGCACGGCGCGTCACCTCGCCAAGATTCTTCGTACGGCTGTGCGTCATCGTAACGGTGGCGTTCTCATCAAGCAAAAGTTTCGATACGGGAAGGCCCACGATGCTGCTGCGGCCGATAACCACCGCCTCGCGCCCTTGAATCTCAACACCGGCGCTCTTTAGCATCTTGATTATGCCCTTCGGTGTGCAGGGCAGCGTACAGGGCTGTTTCTGCCACAAAGCCGCCACATTCAACGGGTGGAAGCCGTCCACATCCTTCGACTTGTCTATTGCGGCTATCACATGGTCCTCGTCTATATGCTTGGGCAGAGGCAGCTGCACCAGAATGCCGTCCACGCCGTCATCGGCATTCAGTTCGGCGATCATACCCAGCAGTTCCTCCTCCGAAATGGTATCGGAACGGCGTATCGTGGTGTTGCGTATACCTACCTCGGCCGACGCCTTGGCCTTGCCTGTAACATACGACACGCTGCCCGGGTCGTCACCTACAAGGATCACAACAAGGTGGGGAACTCGCCCGTATTTGGCGGGGAACGAGGCTACCTGCTCCGCCATCTCGGCCTTGAGTTTGGCCGACAACTCTTTTCCGCTTATAATCATAAATTCCTAATTTACATCATTATACAACATTAATTCCTACCGCAGCCGCCTGCATGCACGCCGCCTCGGAACACTCCCGCACTATTTTCCCGACAGAACCCAATGGCCTATGTCGGTTCGGTGGAAGAGATTGCCGCACTCGATACGTCCGACGTCGCGCAATGCTGCCTCTCGGGCCTCGGTGACTGTCGCCCCGCGGCCTACGACGAAAAGCACACGGCCGCCAACAGTAACGATCCTGTCGCCATCGGCCCTCGTACCCATATGGTATACGGCACCCTCGACCTTGTCAAGTCCCTTGATCTCGAAACCCGTGTCGTACGATCCCGGGTAGCCCTTCGATGCCAGCACCACGCCCAAAGCGGCGAAATCATGCCACTCGATCTCTGTATCTCCGCCCTCGACCACGGCGCGGAATATATCCACAATGTCGCTCTTCAGTCGCGGAAGCACTACTTCCGTCTCGGGATCGCCGAAACGGGCATTGAACTCTATCACCTTGATCCCTTGCGGTGTCTTCATCAATCCGCCGTAGAGAACTCCCTCGAACGGACAGTCCTCTGCCACCATGGCCGCCGCAGCGGGTTTCATTATATGCTCCAAAGCATACGCTTCATCCTCGGCCGAGATGAACGGCAGAGGCGAGTAAGCCCCCATGCCGCCAGTATTGGGGCCCTTGTCACCGTCATACGCGCGTTTGTGATCCTGTGCCAGCACCATTGGCCACACCTTCGTACCCGACACGAAGCACATGAACGAAAACTCGGGGCCCGTAAGAAACTCCTCCACCACGACACGCCCTTTGCCGAACTTGTTATCGAGCAACATGTCGCGCAGCGCCTCGTCAGCCTGTTCCAGCGTCTCGGCGATGACGACGCCCTTGCCTGCTGCCAAGCCGTCGTACTTCAGGACCGCAGGCAGCTGCCCCGCCCTGACATAGGCCGATGCCTCCACGTAGCTGTCGAACGTGCGGAACGCCGCCGTCGGTATACCGTACTTACGCATCAGTTCCTTTGCGAAATCCTTACTGCTCTCGATGCGCGTGGCACTCTTAGTAGGGCCGAAGACCGACAGCCCCGCCGCACGGAACACATCCGTCACACCCGCAGCCAATGCCGCCTCGGGCCCCACGACCGTAAGGTCTATGCCCTTCTCCACGGCAAAGTCGCGCAGGCGCTCCACATCGGTATCCTTGATTGCGACGCACTCGGCCTGACGGGCGATACCGGCATTGCCCGGCGCGCAGTATATCTTCTCGACCTGCGGCGAACGCGACAGAGCGTCGACAATGGCATGCTCGCGGCCGCCGCTGCCAATTACCAGAATCTTCATTTCAGTTAATGTTTGAAGTGGCGTTCGCCAGTGAATACCATGGTTATGCCATTCTCATCGGCACGTTTCACCGAATCCTCGTCACGGATACTGCCGCCGGGCTGTACGATGGCCGTAACACCATACTCAGCCGCCAGCGCAACCGTATCGTCGAAGGGAAAGAAACCGTCTGACGCCAACACGAGATCCTTGTCGAAGCCTGCGGCCTTCGCCTCCTTGAGGGCGATCTCGGCCGAGCCGACGCGGTTCATCTGACCGGCGCCGACACCCAGCGTACGGCCGTTCTTCACCACAACGATGGCATTCGACTTGACGTGCTTTACGATTCTCCAACCGAAGTTCATGTCGGCCAACTGCTCCGCCGTAGGCTTCGCCGCCGTAACGCACTTGTCGGCTTCGACCTCTGCCGTCTGACGGTCGAGCTGCTGCACCAGAAGACCTCCGTTCACACTAACGAACTGCAAGGGCACACGCTCGTCGCGGCTCATATCGACTTGAAGCAGGCGCAGGTTCTTCTTCGCAGTCAGCACCTCCAGAGCGCCCTCCGAGAATGACGGGGCCATGATTATCTCGAGGAATATGGGTTTCATCAGTTCGGCGGCCTCGCGCGTAAGCTCGCGGTTCACCGCCACGATACCGCCGAAGATGCTCACCTTGTCGGCCTCGTACGCCTTGGTCCATGCATCCACCACATCCTTGCCCACGGCCGCGCCGCACGGGTTCATGTGCTTCAGCCCCACGCAGAAAGGCTCATCGAACTCACGCACGATGCACAGTGCCGCATTCGCATCCTGAATGTTGTTGTACGAAAGTTCCTTGCCGTTGAGCTGCCGGGCCGTCGCCAATGAATATGCTCCGGAATCGGCACTGCGGTAGAACTTGGCCTGCTGGTGGGGATTCTCTCCGTAACGGAGCGGCTGCACCAGATCGAAATCGAGGAACAATTTTTCGTTCAGACCAGCCTTGCCTCGCAGATAGGCCGCGATACACGAATCGTAGAGAGCCGTGTGGGTGAACGCCTTGGCCGAAAGCTGCAAACGCGTCTCCACCGTAGTGTTGCCCGCAGTCTCGATCTGCCCGATCACGGTGTCGTAATCGTCCGGATCGCACACGACCGTCACATCCTTGTAGTTCTTGGCCGCGCTGCGCAGCATCGACGGGCCGCCTATGTCGATATTCTCAATGGCATCCTCCATAGTCACATCCGCCTTGGCTATGGTCTGACGGAACGGATAGAGGTTTACACACACCATGTCTATGAACTCGATGCCGTTGTCCTTCAATGCCTGAAGGTGGCTCGGGTCGTCACGGCGCGCCAGCAGGCCGCCGTGCACCTTCGGATGAAGCGTCTTAACACGGCCGTCGCATATCTCGGGAAAGCCCGTGACGTCGCTTATGTTTATAACCTCCACGCCCTTTTCGCGCAACAGTTTCATCGTTCCGCCCGTGGCGATAACTTCCCAGCCGGCAGAACGCAGGCGCTGTGCGAACTCCACCACGCCACGCTTGTCGCTGACACTGATCAATGCTCTCATATCAAACAGTTTTATTATTTCAACAATTTATTTATCGTATCTATATACAGTTCGTGCTCGATGGCGTGAATCGCAGCCGTGAGCTCCCCGATGTCGTCACCCTCGTAAGGTACGGCCCGCTGCGCTATGATGCGTCCGCCGTCGAGCGACTCGTCGACATAATGTATCGTCGCCCCGTATACCTTTACACCGAACGCCAGCGCCTGTTCTATGGCATGCGCACCCTTGAACGAAGGCAGCAGCGACGGATGCAGATTTATTATGCGCCCGCGGTAGGCATCGAGCAGTGTATCCCCCACGATACGCATATACCCGGCAAGGCATATCAACTCTACTCCGGCTGCACGGCACCGCCGCACGATCTCGCGCTCGAAGTCGGCCTTCGAGGCATACTCCTTGGGCGTAAAGACGAAACTGTCGACACCCATCGCCTCGGCAACGGAACATACGCGCGCCGCAGGCTTGTCACATACCATGAGCACGACCTCGGCATTGATGCGTTCCTCGGCCGCAGCTCGGGCTATGGCCTCGAAATTGGAACCGTAACCGCTTGCGAATACCGCAATCCTGTGTTTTCCCGTCATCGGCCGCTATTTTATGGTTACGCCCTCGCCGGTGACTATACGGCCGATGACCGAAGCGCGCTCGCCGTGCGAGGCGAGTATGTCGATCGCCCGCTGCGCCTGCGAGGCGTCAAGAGCGATTACCATGCCTATACCCATGTTGAAAATATTGAACATCTCGCGGTGCGCGACATTGCCGTACTTCTCCAAGAAACGGAACACGGGCAATATCTCCCACGTACCCTCATCGATCTCGATACCCTGACCTTCGCCCACGATGCGCGGGATGTTCTCGTCGAAACCGCCGCCCGTAATATGGCTGATGCCGTGTACGTCACAGTTGCGTATAACGTCCAACACCTGCTTCACGTATATCTTCGTAGGTGTAAGAAGCACCTCGCCCACAGGGCGGTCTCCCAGATCCGCATGCGTCTCATGCAGGTCGAAACCGTTGTCGGAAACGATCTTGCGCACGAGACTAAAGCCGTTCGAGTGGACACCTGTCGAGGCTATGCCGACAAGCAAGTCACCCACTTTAACCTTCGAGCCGTCGATAAGGCGCGCACGCTCCACCACACCGCACGTGAAACCTGCGATGTCGTACTCGCCGCCGCCGTACATGCCCGGCATCTCCGCCGTCTCGCCGCCGATGAGCGCACACCCCGCCTGACGGCAACCCTCGGCCACGCCAGCGACGATAGCCTCGATCTTCGCAGGCTCATTATGTCCTACGGCCACATAGTCGAGGAAGAAGAGGGGCTCGGCGCCCTGTGCCAGCACGTCGTTAACACACATGGCGACGGCGTCGATACCGATAGTATCGTGCTTGTCCATCTCGAAAGCGATCTTGAGCTTGGTCCCTACGCCGTCGGTACCGCTCACCAGAACAGGCTCCTTGACATTGAGCGACGCCAGATCGAACATGCCGCCGAAAGCGCCTATGTTGCCCATAACACCCGGGCGCGAGGTGGAAGCTACGTGCGACTTGATCCTGCGCACCACTTCGTATCCGGCTTCGAGATTCACGCCGGCCTTTTCATAACTAACAGCCATAACTATATGTTTTTACATTAAAATTTTCCATCCTTGTTGGCCTCCTCCAACGTCGAATACAACGCCGTAGGGTACTTGCCGTTGAAACATGCCATGCACATATCGTCGCGCGAGCGTGCCGCCTCGAACAGCGCCCCTTCCGAGATGAAGGCAAGAGAATCGGCCCCTATTATACGGCGCACCTCATCCACACTCTTGCGGGCGCAGAGCAGTTCGTCGTAGGTCGATATGTCCACACCGTAGAAGCACGGATGCGTAATCGGCGGGCTGGCAATACGCACATGCACCTCCGTCGCGCCAGCCTCGTGCAACATATCCACTATGCGCTTCGATGTGGTGCCGCGCACTATCGAATCGTCTATCAACGCCACACGCTTGCCGTTGACAATGCTCTTTACGGCCGACAGCTTCATCTTCACCCCTTTCTCGCGCAGTGCCTGCGATGGCTGTATAAATGTGCGGCCGACGTACTTGTTCTTTATAAGTCCCATCTCGTACGGGAGGCCGCCCTCCTCGCTGTATCCCATCGCCGCACTGAGGCTCGAATCGGGCACACCGACCACTATGTCGGCCTCGGCAGGAGCCTCGCGCCACAACAGCCGCCCCGTCTCCTTGCGGAAAGCGTGTACGTTGCATCCCTCGATGTCGCTGTCGGGACGCGAGAAATAGATATACTCCATAACGCACATCTTGTGGCGCTTGTACTGCGAGTAATCGTTACTGCGCAAGCCGTGACGGTCGAGCGAGACGATCTCGCCGGGCTCGACGTCGCGCACGAACTCGGCGCCTATTACGTCGAAGGCGCAGGTCTCGCTGCTTACGACCCACCCCCCGTTCAGACGCCCCAGCGACAGCGGGCGCAGCCCGTACTTGTCGCGGCAGGCGTATATGCGGCGCGGCGTCATGATCAGAAAGGCAAAAGCCCCCTCGATCATATTAAGCGCATCGATGATGGCATCGAGGCGATGCGCCTCGCGGTTGTTCTTCTTTATGAGGTGCGCCAATATCTCGCTGTCGGAAGTCGAATGGAACAGGCTGCCGTTCTCTTCAAGATAATGCCGCAACTGTTCCGAATTAACTATGTTGCCGTTGTGCGCCAAAGCGAAGTTTCCCGTATGGTGGCGGAAGGTAAAGGGCTGTACATTGTCCAGTCCACCGCCGCCCGCAGTCGAATAGCGCACGTGTCCTATGGCCACCGCCCCTGGAAGGCGCTCCAGCTTTTCTTTTGAGAAAACCTCGGCAACGAGCCCGAGTCCCTTCTCTCGATGCATCACATCGCCGTCAAAGGTGACTATTCCGCACCCCTCCTGACCGCGGTGCTGCAGACTGTGCAACGCGTAATAGGTTATTGATGCGGCATCAGACACATCGAAAGCGCCGAAGACACCGCACTCCTCATGCAGCGGATCGAATATATGCAACCTGTCCATCTCTTCCGAATCCATAACAATCGTATCATCCCCCGTACACGGCGGCGTATCGTGCGGCGGCGCATCCAGACTCAAACGGTCCCTGCCGTACCTGCCGGAATCACAAGCCCCTCGCATCCTCGATGTTCGCAAGACGCCTGTAAACCTCCTCGTAAGCCTCGATCACATGCCCCAGATCACGGCGGAAACGGTCCTTGTCGAGTTTTTCATTTGTTTTCATATCCCACAGACGGCAGGTGTCGGGGCTCACCTCGTCAGCGAGAATGATACGGCCATCTTCGGTCCTGCCAAACTCCACCTTGAAATCCACCAGCCTGATGCCCGCCTCGGCAAAAAGGCTCTTCAACAATCCGTTGATCTTGGCCGTTATACCGTATATATTGTGCAGTTCGTCATAAGTGACGATACCCAGAGCCACGGCATGGTGGTCGTTGATAAGCGGATCTCCCAATTCGTCGGCCTTATAGCAAATATCGTATATGACATTCGACGGTTCGGTACCCTCCTCGATACCGAGGCGTCTGGCCATCGAGCCGGCGATTATATTGCGGACTATCACCTCCAACGGAATAATATCCACGCGGCGGCAAAGCTGGCTGCGGTCATCGAGCGTCGAGATATAGTGGTTCTCGACGCCGGCATTGCGCAGGTACCTGAAGATAATGGCCGAGATACGGTTGTTCAAAACACCCTTGTTGGCCAAGACCGCCTTCTTGACGTTATTGAAAGCCGTAGCGTCATCCTTGTAACGGATAATGACCTTATCTTCGTCATCGGTCAGGCATATCCGCTTCGCCTTACCGTCATATAGTATCCCGCGTTGTTCCATATGCAGATCCACGTATATCTACTTCACCGCAAAGTCAACCAATATGGGCAGATGGTCCGACGGACGATGGAAATTCGTCGACTCGTCACGTACAGGATCGCGCGTATAGTCGTCCTCGACCACATATGCGTCGCCGACGGCACCGTACAGGTCGGGAGTGCAGTAGACATAGTCTATGCGCGCCTTGCCATAGGTAGTAGTATGGAACTCACCCGCATACCGTTCTCCGATAATATCCACATATGGCGTATTGCGCAGTATGTAGTCCTGCACCATCAGGCGCGGATCGCTCTCGGGGTATCCGTAGAACCAATTATCCTTTGGCGAACGCGAATTGAAGTCACCCATCATCATCCAACTCCCGCGCTCCTCCGGATCCGGATCGGAAAGAATGGTATGATTGCAAATGTACTCCATCTCCATGAGGCGGTAACGGTCGCCGCCGTTCTCGGCTTTGCTCGCCCCGCGATCCTCGGCCCGATATGCGTATGCCTGCGGCCACATGTGCAGAGTTACGATGTTCACCTTGCGGCCGCCGCATTCGATGCGCACATGGCATGCGCCGTGCGTCACCACGCTGTCAGGCTCCTCGCCAACGATATCGAGCACCTTCTCTATCGGATACTTAGAGGTGACCACCTGCGGATAGTTGTCGCGATGGCCGCTTTTTGTCCAGTATCCGTGGCCATAACGCGCCGCCAATTCACCCCAGTTATCGGTGAGATACCTTTTCTCCTTGGAGCATGCCTTGTCCGTACCGTTCTCGTATATGGTCTGCGCTTCGCACCAGACACACACATCGGGATCATAACGCTTGACCCACTCGACGAAGTTGTCATAATTGTCGCCCTGCTCTGCCCACATGCCGTTCTGGATATTCCAATACAACACGCGCAGTCGGGTTTCATCCTTGCAGCCACAACATATCACGGCCGCAGCAACCGCAGCGGTCACCGCCGCCGCATGCGACACACGGCACAAGGTACGAATCAATGTCTCCGTTCTCATACCATCAGATACCCTTGAAATAATTTACCGCATTGGCGAATATCTCCTGCACCTTGTTGCCGGCGATATTCTTGAAGAGGCCCTCCTCGTAACGCTCCGTATGGCCCATCTTGCCGAGGATATGTCCGTCGCGGCTTATTATGCCCTCGATGGCATAACTCGAACCGTTGGGATTGTACGGCGCACAGAGTGTAGCGTATCCTGCAGGGTCGACATACTGGAAGGCCACCTGACCGTTGCGGAAGAGTTCCTCGGCCATCTCGTCGCTCACGACGAACTTGCCCTCGCCGTGGCTTACGGCAACCGAGTGCAGTTCGCCCACCTCGAACGATGACAGCCACGGGGAATTGACTGTGGCCACTCGCGTCGATACGATTTGCGACACGTGGCGGTTAATATCGTTGCGGAAGAGCGTGGGAGACTCCTTGCCCACACATCCGAGGCGTCCATACGGCAGCAGGCCCGACTTGACCAGAGCTTGGAAGCCGTTGCATATGCCCAATATAAGTCCGCCGCGGTCGAGCAGGGCGTGGATGGCATCCGTAATCTTACGGTTGTTCAGCACGTTGGCGATGAACTTACCGCTGCCGTCGGGTTCGTCCCCCGCCGAGAAACCGCCGCTTAACACGAAGATATGGCACTCGTCGATCATGCGTTTCATCGTATCGATCGAGGCGAATATGTCGTCAGCCGTCAAGTCGCAGAACACGCTTGTCGAGACATGCGCGCCGGCACGCTCAAAAGCCTTGGCCGTATCGTAGTCGCAGTTCGTGCCCGAGAATACGGGAATATATACATTCACCTCGTCGACAGGCTTGCCCCCGTACTTGACTTCGCGGCGCTCCGGCATGCTCGCACGTGTCGTACCGCCTTCGATACCGCGGTCGGGATATACCGAACAGAACCTGCGCGAGTTGATCTTCTGCAAATCGTCCACCGCAAACTTTTCGCCGTTGAACACGACATCGGGATTCGGAACGGTCATGCCGATCTTCTCCGCTGCGGGGAAATCCAACTCTGCGGCAGCCTCCACCACGATCGAACCGTAGGCATAATCGAACAGCCGGTGCTCATCCATGCGCACGTCTGCGCCGACGCGGTTACCGAACGACATTTTCGACACGGCCTCCACAACGCCGCCGAAGCCCACGGCGTATGCCGCAACTATGTCGCCGCGCTCGATTGCCGTGCTGACGAAATCGAAGTTGCGTTTCAGTTCCTCGCTGTCGGGCATGTAATTGGCGCGCGGCGTATGGCGTACGATATATATGTTATGGCCGCCGGCCTTGAACTCGGGGCTTATGACCGTACGGGCATCCACCGTAGTGATACCGAAGGCCATCAGCATGGGCGGGACGTTTATGTCTTGGAACGTACCGCTCATGGAGTCCTTGCCGCCGATCGAAGGCAGCCCCATCTCTACCTGCATGCGCAACGCGCCGAGCAACGCTGCCAGAGGCTTGCCCCACGACTTCTCTCCATGCATGCGCTCGAAATACTCCTGATACGAGTATCGCATCCTGTCATACCGCGCACCTGCGGCTACCACCTTGCTCGCAGCCTCTACGACGGCATATGCCGCGCCGTGATAAGGGCTCCACGAAGTGATATACGGGTTGTAGCCGAAGGCCATGATGCTGGCCGTGTTGGTCACGGCGTTGCCCACAGGCAGCTTCTGCACTGACACCTGCGTCTCGGTATTCTGCGTCACGCCGCCGAAGGGCATCAACACCGTAGAGGCGCCTATTGTCGAGTCGAACATCTCGATCAGACCGCGCTGCGACACCACGTTGTCATCCTGCAGGTCGGCCTCGACGCGCTCGCGCAGCGTCGCTCCCCTAACCTCGCGACGGAACGGGTCACGGGACTCCACGGCCGCGACACGTACCGACGTATAGTGCTTGGCGCCGGCGCTGTCGATGAACTCGCGCGAGAGGTCCACGATCTTATCGCCGCCGTAAAACATCCTCATGCGGTTCGTGTCGGTCACGTCAGCAACATATGTCACCTCTACATTCTCCGAATGGCAATACTCCATGAACCGCTCCATGTCCTTACGCTCGACAACCACAGCCATGCGTTCCTGCGATTCGCTTATGGCCAACTCCGTAGCATTAAGGCCGCTGTACTTGACAGGGACGCGGTCGAGGTATATGTCGAGCCCGGGAGCCAGTTCGCCTATGGCCACGCTGACACCTCCGGCACCGAAGTCATTGGATTTCTTTATCAGGCGCGTAACCTCCTCGCGGCGGAACAGGCGCTCGAGCTTGCGCTCCTCGGGGGCGTTGCCCTTCTGCACCTCCGAGCTGCACTCCTCGATCGACTTTACGTTGTGCTCCTTCGACGAGCCAGTCGCGCCGCCGATGCCGTCTCGTCCCGTACGTCCGCCCAGCAGCAGTATCACATCCCCCGCCGCAGGCGACTCGCGCCGCACGTTCTCTGCCTTGACGGCACCCACGACGGCACCTACCTCCAGACGCTTGGCCACATAGTCGGGATGGTATATTTCGCGCACGTGCGTCGTGGCCAGACCTATCTGGTTGCCGTAGCTCGAGTATCCCGCCGCAGCCTTCGTACTGATTATACGCTGCGGCAGCTTGCCCTTCATCGTATCGGCAACGCTCCTGTATATGTCGCCGGCACCCGTTACGCGCATCGCCTGATATACGTAGCTGCGTCCCGACAACGGATCGCGTATCGCGCCGCCCAGACATGTCGAGGCTCCGCCGAAAGGCTCTATCTCGGTAGGATGGTTGTGCGTCTCGTTCTTGAACTGCAGGAGCCACTTCTCCGTGCGGCCGTCCACATCCACGTCGACGAAGATGCTGCAAGCGTTGTTCTCCTCACTCTGCTCCATGTTGTCCAACACGCCCGTTTTCTTCAGATAGCGCGCGCCGATGGTCGCAAGTTCCATAAGGCAGAGGCTCTTCCCCTCGCGTCCGAGTTCCCTGCGCATGCGGTGCAGCGTCTCGATCGACTCGCCCAGCTCATTGCTCAGGAACGACTCGTCGACCGTGATATGCGTGATCTCCGTGGTAAAGGTCGTATGGCGGCAGTGATCGCTCCAGTAGGTATCGAGGATGCGCAGCTCCGTCTCCGAAGGATCACGCCCTTCGGCCTTGTAATAGTTGACCACTTCGCGCAAGTCGTCGGCATTCATCGCCAGACCGTACTGCCTGCAATATGTCTCCAGTTCCTCGTCCTTCAGTGCCGTAAGGCCCGTCAGCACCGGCACTGGCTTCACCTCGGCATGCTCCATGTCGGTCAACACCGCAAGGTCCTTGCGCCGCGACTCGACAGCATTTATATAGTAATGCTCGATACGGGCCATGTCACCGTCCGATACCGTATCGTCGAAAATGAGCAGCTTCGAGCTTTTGATGCGTATGTCGGCCGTAGGCTCTATCAGGCGCACGCACGCAACGGCCGAACTGGCACGCTGGTCGAACTGCCCTGGCAGATACTCCACCGCCAGATAACGCTTGCCTGCAAGATCGCATTCGTCGCTAACACTGTCGGTGACGATCTCGCCGAAAACGGCATATCGGCTCTTCTCAAGCAACTCCTCCGAGAATCCGAACAGGTCGTAGACGTTAAGCAGGCGCAACGATCCGATGTGAAGTCCCAGATTATTGTTCAGCTCCTTGCGGAGAGTCTCGGCCTCGACTTGGAACCGAGGGTACTTTTCGACGAAAATACGATAATTCTTCATATTCGAATGGTCTGTTGTGTATTTCTTGACAAATATGCTTCTACTCCTTGACGAAACGGGAGCTCCACCGCTCCTCATACTCCTCGCGCGTCATGCCTACGTAGGTTATATGGCCCATCTTGCGGCGCGGACGCGACTCGCTCTTGCCATAGATATGTACGTACACGTTTTCATGGCCTTCGGCGGCGACACGCTTCGCCTCCTCCAGATCGCGGCCCAGAATGTTCTTCATCACCGTCGGGGCCTTCAGCTGCGGCCGCTCCAAAGGCATGTCCAAAAGATAGCGGCACAGTTCGCGGAACTGGTTGGTCGTACACCCTTCGATCGTATAGTGGCCGCTGTTGTGCGGACGCGGGGCCATCTCGTTGAAGAGGATCTCGCCGTCGCGCACGAAGTACTCTATGGCCAGAATGCCGCGGTAGCCGCAGTCGCGCATGAACCGCACGCTCTGCTCCTCCATGCGGCGACGCACGCCGCCATCCATCTCCGGTGCGGGCACGATGCTCAGGTCGAGGATACCACCGCCGTGGATGTTCCGCCCGATTGGGAATGAAACAATATCGTCACCATCGCCCACCATGATAATGCTCGCCTCATAATCGAAACGAACGAACTCCTCGAGGATACACGGCACCGAGAGCATCTTCTCCGCCGACGGCAGGTCATCTGCCGAACGCAGCAGGCACTGCCCGTATCCGTCGTATCCCAGCGTACGGGTCTTCAACACGCACGGATAACCGAACTCAGCCACGGCGCCGCACAACTCTTCGGCCGTAGATACGGCCCTGTAGTTCGGGCACGCAAGCCCGTGGCTGCGGGCGTTATCCTTCTCGCGCAGGCGGTCCTGCGAATCGAACAACGGGCGGAAACCCTGCTTGATGTTGTACTTGCGCTCGAGATCGACAAGCAGGTAGCCCGGAACATTCTCGAATTCGTATGTCACCACATCGCTGCGGCGGCACAACTCCTCCAGCGCCTCGCAATCGTCGAAATTGGCCGTAATATGCCCGTCGCATACGGCAAACGCCGGAGCGTCGTGTGACGGATCGAGGCATATCGTCCGCACGCCGAGCATACGGGCCTGCCCGGCGATCATCAGCCCGAGCTGGCCGCCCCCTATGATACCGATCGTACGCATTACAACTCGGCTTTCATGACCTGCTCGGTCTGACGGCGGCGGAACGAGTCCAGACGCTCGGCCAACGCGCCATCCTGCAACGCAAGGATCGAGGCGGCTATAAGGGCAGCATTCTTGGCGCCGTTGATGGCTACCGTAGCCACGGGTACGCCCGCTGGCATCTGCACGATCGAAAGCAGCGAGTCCAACCCGTTCAGCGCACGCGACTTGACGGGCACGCCGATAACGGGCAGCGAGGTCATGGCGGCCGTCATGCCCGGCAGGTGCGCCGCACCGCCCGCGCCGGCGATAATTACGCCGATGCCCCGTTCGCGTGCCGACGTGGCATAGTCGTACATGAGTTGCGGCGTACGGTGCGCACTCACCACACGTTTCTCGTACTCGACACCCAGCTCTTCGAGCATATCCGCCGCAGCCGACATGACCTCCCAATCGCTGGTCGACCCCATAATCACTCCAACTTTCATAATATCAATATAATATTGTTAAAAACACAGCCGTTGCAGAGTACTGCAACGGCTACATTTATCCTATTGTTTCCATCACGCCGTCAAATATCGAGCGACAGCCCGCACCGGACACCGCCGCACATCCGCCGCCTGCCCGCATCACTGCCGATAGCCGCACATATGCACACAACCAGCCCACAAGGCACGCCGCATGCCGCACACCGAAGCACACATGAATCGCCGGCGACGAAAAACAGTTTCCGAGAACCGTATGTCTCCTCTTGGCATTCATGAATGCAAATGTACGCCATTTTTTCGATAAAAGGAACTAAACGCCACACAAAAATATCAACAAATTATCCACCTTGCAGCCGGTTTGGCACCGCCTGCACGCACGAGCCGCCGGAACTGGCCCAAAGCGTCCCGCACACGGCCGCAGCGTATCTTCCCGCACCGCAGGCATACCCCGCCGAACCTCCGGCATGGATTGCGGCCCGCCAGCATTACCCGTTATTCCAAAATAAAAAAGGAGAGCCGTCCGCCCTCCTTTTTCAAACCTGCGGCCGCATATTATTACGGCGTAAACGGTTCACGTTACATGCCGCCTGCATTGCCGACAGGGAGTCCGCGCCATACACGGCTTGCATTATACGGAAGATCCCCATGCAACCGCCTGCATACGCAGACTCAACCTTCACTTGAACTTTTTTCCGCCGGCGCATCACTGCGGCGGCAGCCAAAGTCTCCGCCTCACGGCAGTGACGTCTCACAAACTATTCATAAAACAAACAAAATAAACTCTCGCAAACGGGCATCGTCGAAACCACTCCCGTTTCACATTGCAAAGGTCTCACATCGGCCCCACACCGGCAATCGCCAAATACAGTGATTCGCAATGCATCTTTCACCATTAGTAATGATTACCGTATATCATAAAAATTTCGTATTTTTGTGTGATTTACAACCGCAAATACGATTATACCTCGACCATGCTAAAAAGACATACATGAGAATCAAAAGGCAAATATTACGCAAGACACTAACAACCAACAACAAGCATATCCGCCCCATACAACGAAAGCTGTTCATCGCCGCCGTTTTGAGCTTGACGTTCATCCCAGCCGCCGCTCAAAGGGCATTAAATCCGTTCGGCAACCCGCTGGTCCCCGACATGATCGCCGACGCGAGCATTACGCTTATCGACGGAACCTATTATTGCTACGCCACCACTGACGGCTACGGCCGCGGCCTCGAGACCTCGGGTCCGCCCGTGGTATGGAAATCCGAGGATTTCACGAACTGGCGCTTCGACGGGATATACTTCCCGTCGGCGGCCGAGCAGAAATACTGGGCCCCGAGCAAGGCGGTGTCCGCAAACGGCAAATACTATATCTACCCCACCATCAACGGATACATGTATCCCGCCGTGGCCGATTCGCCCGACGGCCCATTCAAATTGGCC
Source organism: uncultured Alistipes sp. (assembly GCA_944320685.1). Classification (GTDB taxonomy): domain Bacteria; phylum Bacteroidota; class Bacteroidia; order Bacteroidales; family Rikenellaceae; genus Alistipes. The sequence goes on along the minus strand of CALUIK010000002.1, from coordinate 178,812 downwards.
CGAGGCAAAGACGAGTTCCACCTGCCATACACCTCATCCACATTATTGCAGGGCGAGAACCGCTACGGCATCGACACCGAGATATTCATCGATGACGACGGTCAGGCATACGCCATCTGGGGAGGTCGGCAGATCGCCAAGCTCAAGAGCGACATGATGGCCATCACCGGCGATATACATACCATCGAGACCCGCCGCGGCGGCTACTCCGAAGGGCCCATACTCTTCAAGCGCAACGGCATATATTACTATCTCTATACACTCGGCGGAGACGAACGCTACCAATATGCCTACGGCATGAGCCGCACATCGCCTCTGGGTCCATACACCTTCCCAGAACAGGACATAATAACCACCACCGACTATGAAGCGGGGGTCTTCGGTCCGGGCCACGGGTGCGTCTTCACCGATGACAAGGGCAACTACTATATCGCATACCTTGAGTTCGGGCGTCGCAGCACCAACCGCCAGACGTATGTCAACCGACTGGAATTCAACGACGACGGCACCATACGCCCGGTGAAGCTCGATCTCAACGGGGTCGGCGCGCTCAAACGCATAAAAGGGCCCAAGCCGCTGCACGTTTCACGGTTCGAGACCTCCAGCGTAAAAGCCCCCGAATACATCGTCCCCATGAAAGACACGTTGTGCAACCGTACCGAGTTCTTCGTTCCGGAATTTGCCGGTGACATGTCGAACGGATCGAGATGGATGGCTGCGCCCGAAGATACGGAAGCATGGATCATGGCCGACCTCGGCAGTATAAAACGCATCCGCAAAAGCGAAATATATTTCGTCCAGCCGACGGCTGGGCACTCATACCGAATGGAGACATCCGTCGACGGCAAGACATGGACCGCACGCGGCGGCCACGACGACATGCAGCGCCGCTCGCCACATACGGATACCCTTACGGGAATACGGGCCCGCTATGTAAGAATAGCCATAACGGGAGGCACGCGAGGCGTATGGGAGTGGAACATATATTAATTAATGCAAGTATTTAGGTACGCCGCAAAATGATTAGCAAGATCAAGATATTGGCATCGACGATAATATTCTTCGGCACCGCTGCGGCATCCACGGCCTCGGCACAAGACTACGCCCCGCGCTGGGGAGAATGGGACCGCTGGGGCGACTGCGGCGACGGGACCTACCGCAATCCCGTGATCCCGTCCGACTACAGCGATCTGGACTGCATCAGGGTCGGGAAAGAATATTACGCCATAACATCTACATTCCAGTTCTCGCCCGGCATAACCATTCTCCGCTCCGAGGATCTCGTCAACTGGACGATCTGCGGCCACGCCGTCCCCGACATCACACAGATAGGGCCCGAACTTAACTGGGACCGTATGAACCGTTACGGCAAGGGCATATGGGCCGGAACGTTGCGTTATCACGGGGGCCGCTTCTACATATTCTTCGGCACCCCCGACGAGGGTTTCTTCATGACATCGGCACGCAAGCCCGAAGGTCCGTGGGAACCGCTCACCCACCTCATGGAGACGGGCGGATGGGACGACTGCACCGTCATGTGGGATTCTGACGGCAGGACGTATTTCGTGGGAACTCACTTCGCCGACGGATACAGGACATACCTGTTCGACATGGCTCCCGACGGCAAAACGATCGACACGGCATCCGCACGCCTCATAAACGAGGGCAGCGGACGCGAAGCCAGCAAACTGCTCAAGGTGGGAGATTGGTACTATCTGATATTCAGCGAACACCAGTGGGACAAGGGCCGCTACGTAATGGCCAAGCGGGCAAAGAGCATAACCGGCCCCTATGACGAGGAACGGGTGCTCGCCCCTGCACGCAGGCAGTACAACGAACCCAACCAAGGCGGCATAGTCGAGGGACCCGACGGCAATTGGTACTTCCTCACGCACCACGGCACGGGCGATTGGGGTGGCCGCGTAGCGAGCCTGCTCCCCGTGACATGGACCGACGGCTGGCCAATGATAGGGAACACGGGCGAAGACGCCGAGAACATGACATGGTCGGCACCGATGCCCTGCGTGGGGAAAAAGAGACATGAAATACAGACAAGTGACGATTTCGGCAGCAGGCGTCTCGGCCCGCAATGGCAGTGGAACTACCAGCCCCGCGCCGACAAATTCTCGCTTACGGAACGCAAGGGATGGCTGCGGCTGAAGGCCTTTGCGGCGTTGCAGCCCGGCAAGTTGCTATATGCCGGCAACACACTCACACAACGCTGTTTCCGGACGCGGCACAGCCAAGTAACCGTAGAAATGGACATATCGGGCATGGCCGACGGACAACGCAACGGCCTGTGCCACTTCTCATCGCAGTCAGCTGCCATCGGAATCGTCAAGGACGGCGGCAAATGTTATGTCGAGTTCCGCCGCGACGACGCCTGTACCCGCGGCAACTCGGTGCCCGACGGCTGTGTATGGCTCCGCTCGGAGTGGGGGCTCGACGGCGTATCGAAGTTCTCGTACAGCCTCGACGGACGTACGTTCATACCTTTCGGGGAGGAGTATACGCTATGCTGGGGACATTACCGCGGTGATCGTATCGGCATATACTGCTTCAACGACAAGGCGGAGAGCGGATATGTCGATGTGGACATGTTCAGCTACGATATGAAGAGATAACACAACGATAACAGTAGAAAATTTATGATTCGGCAACCGAATAATGGCAAAGAGACACACCGCCGACGCAGCATGGCTGCAGCCGTACATACCGCAGCGGCTTTGGCGGCGATAACGACATTTACCTTCGCCCCGCAGAACGCCGCGGCACAGGCCGTCGACAGGCCGCGCCCGCAGCAGTGGGAACGCCTCGTGAAAGGGGCACGCTTCATGGACCGCATACTCCCCATGCCGGACGGCCGCAAGGGCAAGCATGTTTGGGGCACGGCCGAGGTAGCGGAGCGCTTCGTCGATAACGGCATCGAGATGCCCGACACGTCGTTCTGGGGCGGCAACATACTCAAGGGCAGCGACGGGTTATACCACATGTACGTATGCGGCTGGCCCGAAGACTCTCCGCAGGGCCACATGTTCTGGCCCAACTCGACGGTGTACCACGCCGTATCGAAACGCCTCCACGGCCCCTACGCCATACGCGAAACCGTAGGCAAAGGGCATAATCCCGAAGCATACCGCCTTGCGGACGGCCGCACTGTGATATATGTCATCGGCGGGTACTACATATCCGACTCATTGGACGGCCCGTGGCAGTACGGACAATTCGAGTTCGACACCAGAGACAGGCGCGTGATAGAGGGGTTGAGCAACCTGACTTTCGCCGAACGCGACGACGGCTCGCGCCTTATGGTGTGCCGCGGCGGAGGCGTGTGGATCAGCCGCGACGGCCTCGCACCATACCGGCAGATCACCGAGGAGAGGATCTACCCTCCCGTCGACGGTGAGTTCGAGGATCCCGTGGTATGGCGCGACTCGCTGCAGTACCATCTTATCGTGAACGACTGGCTGGGCCGCATAGCCTACTACCAGCGCTCGCTTGACGGCGTACACTGGGTGACGGAACAGGGCGAGGCATATGTACCCGGAGTGTCGGTACACAAAGACGGTTATGTCGAACAGTGGTTCAAGTACGAACGCCCGAAGGTATATCAGGATGACAAGGGCCGTGTCGAGCAACTCAACTTCGCAGTGATCGACACCATCAAATGGAACGATCTGCCGAACGACAGCCACAGCTCGAAAAACATATGCCTGCCCATGAACAAAGGGCTTTTGACAGAGGTTCTCAACCGCGAACCGATAGACGAGACGACCGACACGATAGAGTTGCTGATCAAGGGAGAAAAGGGCTTCAAACCCGCCCGCGACCTCGACATCCGATCGCTCCGCCTCGGGTCGTACACCACCGTCAACTTCGGCAGCGGCGCCAAGGCCGTAAAAACGCAGCGCCGCGGCAGGGACCTCGTGGTGACGTTCGATGCCAAAGGGAGCGGCATCGACAAGGACGAATTCGCTCCCAAGCTATTGGGCAAGACCCGCAAGGGCGGAATCGTCTTCGGATATGCCTCCCTGCCATATGTCGATTACCGCCCTGCAGTGCTTTCGAGCCGCCGCCCCGCCTATGACGTCGGCAGCAGGCAGATAACGGTCGAGATCGAGAACTTCGGCCTCTCCGCCTCGAAGGTGTCGGAAGTGACGATAACCACTGCCGACGGAAGAAGTTTCTCGGCCGCGGTTCCGCCGCTCGAGCCTTACGGCAAGACCAAAATACGCATCGCGTGCAACGAGGCGGTCGACCTGAAGGGATGTACCCTGTCGGTGACCGCGGCAGGCAGGGTCGCGCACCGCATGAAATGGGAATGACAATATTTATCTATTCCCGAACCGAGGCAAAAGGGCCAACGGACGGCCCGTGCATAATAAAAGAATAAAGTAAAGAGATACGTATGTTTCTATCCGATTTGAAGACCGATGAATCGGCCGTTGTCATCAGGGTATTGGGGCACGGCGGATTCCGGCGCAGAATACTCGAAATGGGGTTTGTCCGCGGCCAAAAGGTCAAGGCCATATTGAACGCGCCGCTGCACGACCCCATCAAATACAGCATCATGGGGTACGAGGTGTCGCTGCGGCGCAGCGAGGCGGCAATGGTGGAGGTCATCACGCAGCATGAGGCGCAGAAACTCTCGGCCGAGTGGGACCGCCACTCCACCTCCGACAACGATTACGACTACGAGAAGGTGATCGACGCCAAAATCCGTGAAATAAACATCGCGCTTGTGGGGAATCCCAACAGCGGCAAGACCTCGCTCTTCAACGCCCTTTCGGGGCGGCGCGAACATGTGGGCAACTACAGCGGCGTCACCGTCGACGCCAAGAGCGGCTCGTTCAAGTACAAGGATTACCGTATAAACATCACCGACCTGCCGGGTACCTACGCCCTGTCGGCATATACGCCCGAGGAGCTCTATGTCCGCCGCCATCTGGTGGAGGAGCTGCCCGACGTGGTGGTCAACGTGGTGGCGGCATCTAACCTCGAGCGCAACCTGTACCTCACGACCGAACTGATGGATGTCAACCCGCGCATAGTGGTCGCGCTGAACATGTACGACGAACTGGAACAGGATGGCGCGCACCTCGATTACGACTGTCTGGGCCGCATGATCGGTATACCGATGGTCCCCGTAGTGGCCCGCGAGCACAAGGGTCTCGAACACCTGCTCGACGAAGTGATACTCACTTTCGAGAACCAGAACCCCAAAGTGCGTCACGTGCACATAAACTATTCCCCGTTCGTCGAAGCCGAGATCACGGCGCTGTCGAAGATGATGAAGGCCCACATCGAGGAGCTGCCCAAATGTTTCCCGCCGCGCTACCTTTCGATAAAGATGCTCGAAGGCGATACGGAAATCGCAGCCATGCTCTCGCACGCCGAACACTACCACAGCTGGAAAGTTCAGGCCGAACGAGGCGCCGAGCGTATCGTGTCGGCCCTAAACGAGGATGTCGAGAGCGCCATCACCAACGAAAAGTACGGGTTCATCGAGGGGGCCTTGGCCGAAACCTTCACCCCGAGCGCAACGGAGCCCAACCGCCGCACGTCGTTCATCGACCGTATCGTCACCAACAGATATGCAGGTTTTCCGCTCTTCCTGCTTGTCATATTCCTGATGTTCTGGTGCACATTCACCTTGGGCGCCTACCCTCAAGAGTGGCTTGAGTCCGCCTTCGCGTGGCTCGGCCAGACCATAGGCGGCGTCATGGGCGACGGCGCCCTGCGCGACCTTGTCGTCGACGGCATCATAGGCGGTGTGGGGGCCGTGGCTGTGTTCCTGCCCAACATACTCATACTCTACCTTTTCATCTCACTCATGGAGGATTCGGGATACATGGCCCGCGCAGCTTTCATCATGGACAAGTTGATGCACTTGGTGGGCCTGCACGGCAAATCGTTCATACCCCTCGTCATGGGATTCGGATGCAACGTCCCCGCCATCATGGCAACGCGCACCATCGAAAGCCGCAGCAGCAGGTTGATAACCATACTCATAAATCCGTTCATGTCATGCAGCGCAAGACTTCCCGTATATATCCTTTTGGCCGGCACGTTCTTCCCCGGGCACGCCGGAGCGGTGCTTTTCCTCATATACATGCTCGGATGTATCGTCGCCATAGTTACGGCGCGCCTGCTGCGTCGTTTCATGTTCGGCCCCGACGAGACGCCTTTCGTCATGGAACTGCCGCCGTACCGCATCCCCACGTTCAACGCCACAATGCGCCACATGTGGGAGCGCAGCGAACAATACCTCAAAAAGATGGGAGGACTGATACTCGTTGCCACGGTCATAATATGGTTTTTGAGCTACTATCCGCACGACAGTAACGGCACTGCCACAGAAAGCACCGGCATGGCGGTTTCGACAGCAGTCATAGGCACCCCGGCAACGGTAGAAACAGCGCCTTCGCAGTCGGAAAACTCGTATCTCGGACGTATTGGCAAGTTCTGCGAACCGGCAATGGAGCCGCTGGGACTCGATTGGCGCGCCAGCGTGGCAATGCTCTCGGGCGCCGCCGCCAAAGAGATCGTGGTCTCGACCCTCGGTGTCCTGTACGCTGCCGACGATACGGGCGATGACGGCAACGCCTCGCTCTCGAAGCGGCTCGTCGCCTCGGGAAACTACAGCCGAGCAGCGGCTCTGGCCATGATGGTCTTCATACTGCTGTATTTCCCATGTATCGCCACCGTAGCGGCAATAGCGCAGGAGGCCGGAGGATGGAAATGGGCCGCATTTTCTATTGTATACAATACCGCGGTAGCGTGGTTGATCGCATGGGCGGCATACCACATAGGAATCTTGGCCGGGTTATGACAATAACATAACAATACCAACGTCGAACATGAAAAGCTACAAAACCGACAATAACAACAAAGCGATACTCTCCGAGCAAATGAAGATCATAGAGCTAATCGACGCCGACTACCGCCTGCTGTCGATCTTCATGCGTCTGGATATAGAATTGCCGTTCGGAGACATATCGATCGCAGAGATGTGCCGTCGCTACGACATGGCGCCCGAGCTCTTCCTCATAATATGCCGCATATACTCCGATGATGAGTATATCCCCGATATCGAAGGGCTCGCCATTGGCGACATGCTCCATCTGGTAAGGTTCCTGCGGGCCTCGCACCGCTACTACCTCGACCTCATGATTCCCCGCATAACCGAAGGCATGCAACGCGTACTCGCTTCGTGCGAGCGCCGCCAGAGCAACATCCTGTTCAAATTCTACGAGGATTACATCGCCGAGGTCGAAGCGCATCTCGACTATGAGGAGACTACGATATTCCCGTACGTCGAGAATCTCGCCGCAGGAAAGCCCGACAGCGGAATGACGATGGCCCGGTTCATGGAGAACCATACCGACATCTGCGACAAGATCGACGACATGAAAAGCGTCGTAATAAAGTATCTGCCCGAAAGCTGCCCGACACAACAGCGGTGCGAGCTGCTCTTCGACATATTCCGCATGAAGGAGGATCTGGGTAAGCACACGCTCATCGAATCGACGCTGCTCGCACCCGTCGTAACGAACGCCGAGGAGGGGGCGGAGCCATGAAACGCTATCGTCTGGCTATAGTAGAGCAGTCGGCCGTCATAGCCGAGGGGCTGCGTTCGATGTTGCGCGGTGACGGAGAATTCGAGGTAGTCTTCGCCGATACGGAACTGCGGACGCTGTCGGAACGGTTCTCCGTTGTCGAACCCGATGTGGTACTGGTAAATTCACAGATTGCAGGCACGCTGTCACAGAACATCAGGTCGACATATCCCGAAATGCAGCACACGGCGCTGGCGGCGCTCGCAACGACCGTGCGCGACGACGAACTCATGCGGCAGTTCGACAGCGTGATAAACATCTTCGACTCGCGGCCGCAGATCATACGCAAACTGCACGCCGCCATCGAGCAGAGCCAAACGAATCCATACTCCGACAGCCACGATCTCTCGGAACGTGAGCGCGACGTGCTGATCCTTGTCGCCAAAGGCATGTCGAACAAGGAGATCGCCGAACGCCTCAACATATCGATACACACGGTCATGTCCCACCGTAAGAACATCACGCACAAGACCGGCATAAAATCGGTCGCAGGCCTTACCGTCTACGCACTGCTGAACAACCTCGTCGACCAAAACGACATGACGCTATAGGCTACGCAACGCAGAAGCCGTCGAACCGGCCTGCAGGCATATGTCGCATTTGCAACCGTGTTGCACGCGCCGCATGTTATCTTTGTAACAGTTAAACGGTCTGCGGCACGCAGGCGTAAAAACGTACAAAGGCCATGACCCACATACACAGCCATACCGAAAGCGGGCATCACCACCGCATAGACCCTGCACACGTCACGCGCGCCCTCGTGTGGGGAATCGTGCTAAACCTCATATTCGTCGCCGTAGAGCTCGGGGCCGGCCTGTGGCAAAACTCCATGGGTCTCGTCTCCGACGCCGGCCACAATCTCAGCGACGTGGTATCGCTGCTATTGGCACTGCTGGCCGTAAAACTATCGCAGGCGGCAAAGAGCGACCAATACACATACGGCTACCGCAAAATTACGATTCTCGTATCGCTAATAAACGCCTGCATCCTCCTTGCGGCCGTGGGCGTGATCGTCTGGGAAAGCGTCGGGCGCCTGCTACACCCGCACCCTGTCGACGGAGGCGTGATGGCATGGATCGCAGGCATAGGCATCGCGGTAAACGCTTTCACCGCGTGGCTATTCATGAAGGACAGCAAGACGGACCTGAACATCAAGGGAGCATACCTCCACATGGTGGCCGACACGCTCGTCTCGGCAGGTGTCCTCGCCTCGGGAATCATAATATCGCACACGGGATGGTATGCCGCCGACCCCGTCATAGCGCTCACGGTCGCCGCCGTAATATTCCTATCGACATGGAAACTGCTGCGCGCCAGCGTGCGCCTCTCGCTCGACGGTGTCCCCGACGGCATGGACATAGAACGCATCCGCCGCGCCATCACATCGGTCGACGGGGTCACCGGCATGCACCACCTGCACGTCTGGGCCCTCAGCACCACCGAGAACGCCGCCACAGTACACGTTGTCACCCGCCGCGGCTCAGATACATCCCGCATAAAGCAAGACATAAAACGTGCGCTGGCCGCCGCCGGCGCGGAACACGTAACCGTGGAGACCGAGACCGAGGGGGAGACATGCAGCGACGACACATGCCGCCGTTAGCATCGTACGGGAATCGCTCAACGCCGCCGTGCAGACATATTCCGGCAAACGGCCGCCGAATAAAATCCGGCACGATATTTCGCTTTATTAAAAAATATGGCTATATTTGCGAAACGATAAAGGATCGCACATGGCCGAACACATCGAAAATATCTCGTCTTCCATATTCGGTATGCGCCGTATGCCGCGGCGTTCAATGCGAATGTGCCGTTAGGCACTCGATCTTTTTCGGGCGGCCACGCACCGCCGCGTGTCACGGGCACAATCCATCACAACATTTTCATTTTATCCGCAAACATTTTACCATAGAAATATTATGTCCGACAATAAACTGCGTTTCGAGACCAGACAGATACACGGAGGCTACCATGTCGACCATACGGGATCGCGCGGCATAGCCATCTACCCCACGGCCGCATACCACTTCAAGAGCTGCGACCATGCGGCACGCCTTTTCGAGTTGAGCGAGGGCGGCAACATATACACCCGCCTGCAGAACCCCACTACCTCGGCATATGAGGAGCGCATAGCGGCCCTCTATGACGCCGTCGGCGCGCTTGGCGTATCGTCGGGGATGTCCGCCATACTCATAACGGTTACCGCGCTCGCACAGGAAGGTGACAACATCGTCGCCTCCCCGTTCCTCTACGGCGGCACATACAACCAGTTCCGCATATCGCTCCGCAAGCTGGGCATCGACTGCCGCATAGCGAAGGACGAGTCTCCCGAGGCGTTCGACGCACTGATAGACGACCGTACCAAGATGATATACGCCGAGAGTATGGGCAACCCCACATGCGATGTCCCCGATCTGGAAGCTCTCGGAGCTTTGGCCAAACGACGCGACGTGCCTCTGGTGATAGACAACACCTTCGGTGCCGCAGGATTTCTATGCAACCCCTTCGAATGGGGCGCCAATATAGTTGTCGACTCGGCCACCAAATGGATCAACGGCCACGGCACAGCCATGGGCGGCATAATAGTCGACGGCGGCAACTACGACTGGGGCAACGGCAAATTCCCCCAGATAGACGGCCCGTCGGAGGGATACCACGGTTTGAATCTGTACAAGACGTTCGGCAACGCCGCTTTCATAGTCAAGTGCCGTGTAGACGGCCTGCGCGACTTCGGCTGCTGCCCTTCACCTTTCGACGCGTACCTCATGCTCATAGGTCTGGAGACGCTCTCGTTGCGCGTGAAACGTCAGGTCGAGTCGGCCCGACGTCTGGCCGAATACTGCAGCCGCCACCCTCAGGTGGAGCGTGTGAGCTACATAGGATTCGAGTCGCACCCGAGCCATGCAAATGCACAAAAGTACTACCGTTACGGGGCATCGAGCGTCTTCACAATCGAACTGAAGGGATCACTCGACTCGACGGTACGCTTCGTCGAGGCCCTCAGGCTGGCCGGCAACATGACCATGATCGGCGACTCGATAACCGTCGTGACACATCCCGCCTCGACGACACACAAACAGTTGAGCGATGCCGACCTCAAGGCTGCGGGAATTACCCCCACGTTATTGCGCATATCGCTCGGGCTGGAGAATGTCGACGACATTATCGACGATTTCGAACAGGCATTCGCTAAAGCCCAATAGAATGGCCCTGTATTACACATACGACCACCCATTCACGCTCGAATGCGGCTATACGCTGCCCTCGGTGACAATCGCCTACGACACATTCGGGCAAATGAACGCCGACCGCAGCAATGTCGTGTGGGTATGCCACGCGCTGACGGCCAACTCGGACGTGGCCGACTGGTGGCCGCACACGGTCGAGCGGGGCAAATTTCTCGACCCCGACATCTACTTCACCGTCTGCGCCAACTTCCTCGGCTCGCACTACGGGACCACGGGGCCGCTCAGCATCGACCCCTCGACAGACGAACCTTGGTACGGAGACTTCCCGAAGGTAACCGTGCGCGACATGGTACGTTGCCACATGCTGCTTGCCGAACACCTCGGCATAGAGCATGCCGCGCTGCTTATAGGCAGTTCGATCGGCGGATTCCAATGCCTCGAATGGTGCGTCATGCAACCCGACTTCGCACGCCGCGCTGCCTTCATTGCCACCACGCCACGCACCAAACCTTGGGCATCGGCTTTCAACGAATCGCAGCGCATGGCCATAGAATGCGACCCGACATTCGGCCGGCGCGATGCCGAGGCGGGTCTCGACGGCATGGCCGTGGCGCGCAGCATAGCCCTCATAAGCTACCGCGGCGGCAAGGCATACGACAAGACGCAGGAGGATGCCAATCCCGACGAGGCGTCGTTCGACCGGCGTGTACTCTCGTACCAGCGGTATCAGGGAGAGAAGCTCCGCCGCCGTTTCAACGCCTACTCGTACTACCGCCTCTCGCAGGCCGTCGACTCACACAATCTTGGCCGCGGCCGCGGCCGTACGGAAGATGTGCTGGCGGGGATACGCACCCGTTCGCTCGTGGTGGCCATCAGCTCCGACATCCTCTTCCCGCCGTCGGACCACGATATTCTCGTGGAGAACATCCCCGATGTGGAGTACCACATCATAGACTCCGACTTCGGACACGACGGTTTTCTGGTCGAGCACGAAAAGCTCAATGACATAATAACGAAATTCATGAACCGCAAATAGGAAACATATTACACCATGAACGGTAAAAAACTCAACATCGGACTCTTCGGTTTCGGAACCGTCGGCCGCGGCCTCTATGACGTACTGCAGCGCATAGGTACCAAAAATGTCGAGATTAAACGCATATGCGTGCGCGACATGACCAAACAGCGCGCCGTCAAGGCCAACTTCACCGACAAGGCCGACGAAATATTCAACGACCCCGACATAAACTTCATTGTCGAGCTCATCGACGATGCAGATGCGGCATACGCCATCGTCAAGCGCGCCCTGATATCGGGCCTGCCAGTGGTATCGGGCAACAAAAAGATGCTCGCATACCACATCGAGGAACTCATCGGCCTGCAGGCCAAATACAACACGGCGTTGCTGTACGACGCCTCGGCCTGCGGCAGCATACCCGTCATACGCAACCTCGAGGAGTATTACGACAACGACCTGCTCACCTCGGTGAAAGGCATCCTGAACGGTTCGTCGAATTTCATCCTCTCAAAGATCTTCAACGAGAAGATGTCGTATGCCGACGCGCTCAAGCTGGCACAGGATCTCGGTTTCGCCGAGAGCAACCCCACGCTCGACATCGACGGCTGGGACTCGCTCTTCAAGCTAATCATCATCACCGTGCACGCCTTTGGCCTCTACGTGGCGCCCGAGGAGATCTTTACATACGGCATCTCGAACATGAACGACGACGACATACGCTTCGCCAACGAAAAGGAGCGGCGTTTCAAACTCGTAGCCCACGTCGAGAAGATAGCCGGCAACCGCCTCATCATGTGCGTAATGCCGCAGCTTATATCTCGCAACAAATATATATACAGCGTCGAGGACGAGTTCAACGGCGTGGTGATCAAGGGCCTGTTCTACGACAAGCAGTTCATGTTCGGCCGCGGTGCTGGCGGGTATCCCACAGGTTCTGCCGTGCTGAGCGACATCACCGCCTGCCTCTACGACTACAAGTACGAGTACAAGAAACGCAACGACTCGCAGCTGCCCGAATTCACCAACGACCACCTTTTCCGCGTATACTACCGTTATACGGCCGACGAGGATCTGGCATTGGTTCCGTTCGAGTCGATAAGCGAGAACTATTCGTCGGAGAGCTACAAATATGTCGTGGGCCGCGTATCGCTCGGCGCCCTGCACGCCATACAGGAGGAGTTGCGCCGCCGCGACGTATTCATCGCCGCCTACCCCAACGACTGACGCCAAACGGCAGGCACAAACGCAGGGAACAGCGGAGGATCGGAAATCTTCCGCTGTTTTATTAGGTAATGCCAACCATAAAAAATCCCGCCGGATCGTTCGGCGGGATTTTTCCAACAATATCCTACTGTTTAGAATGTAACGCGGTTCAGGCTCTTGTCGACGAGAACCCCGTCCTGCACCTCAAGGTCGAACTGCACGCGGCGTTTCGCCTTCAGGCGTATCACAAACAGGTCGCCGTCACCATCCACCGTCTCTTTGTCGCCCACATTTACGAATGTCGGATAAAGAACCTTGGAGCCGTCTGTATGCAGGCGGTCGTTGGTAAGGTTCTCCATAGACTTCATGCCAACCGTCTCGACACCGACGAACTCGTATGACTGCTGATCGTATGGCAAAGCGAGACTGATGGCATTGACCGCCTTCAGGCCACGGCCGCTCACGTGGATTTCGATCTCTTCGCCCGCATTGAAACTCTTGCCGTTTGCCTCTATCGCAACCTCTCCCGCAACATGTTCGCCGTCGGCAGGACGGGCGCCGCCGTCGATCTGCGTCGCCGCAACCGATATGTCGTAGGCGTCAATACGACCGTTGCCGTCTATGTCGCCACGGCTGATATAGCCCTCGAAATCGGAATCGCCGAGGCGCAAACCCGTATAGTTCATATACGACGTAAGGTCGTTGCCGTCCACCTTGCCGTCATTGTTCACGTCGCCTTGGATATAACTCTCCGAGCCCGGAACACGGAAGACATATATCTCGCGGCCCGAACCGTAGTCACCAACGGCCTTGGTGACATTGATGCGTATGTAGCGTGCCGACGGATTACCCTCAAAAGCGAATGACTTGGTCTCCGAATCGCGCTTCCACGAGAAGGTACCCGCCTCGGTCCACGCATTGCGGTCCATACTGTATTCGACGCTGCCCTCGAGGATCGTGCCGTTGCCCGAATCCAGACGCGGCAGATAATCGAATCGGTCGAGCATGTTAACGGCCTTGAGGTCGATCGTCACGTCGAACGGCACGGCCTTGGCATTGTACTTCGTATGCCATACATCGCCCTTCTCCACGAAGTCGAACAGACGGCCCACGCCGGCACCGCCATGCGCGGGAACCGATGCCGTACCCTCGATGCCGTCGATTGCGAACTCCAGCGGGTTGACCTTCGTGCGAAGGATCTGCTCGCCCCACTCCGAGACGCCGTCGGCATTTACGGCACGCACGCGGAACGTATAGTCCGTCTCGGCCTTCAGGTCGGCGAATAGCAATTCCGTAGACCTTATAGTCGAGTAAAGCATGCTGTCGAACTCCACCTCGTAATAGTCGGCGTTATCCACCTCCGACCATACGGGCGTCACGGCATAGGCCTCAATGTTCTCGTCGGGCGTCACAAGACGCGGGACAGCCAGAGCGCCGTGCTTGGTGCGCAGGCGGTCGGCCGGATCGAACTCGAAACCGTCGACTACGACACGCTGTTCCACGGCGGTAACATCCGCGGCGGCCAGTTTGACGTGCAGAACAGGATTCTTCACTACCTTGACGGCGGCAAACTCGCTGCCCTCGGTGGCAAAGCGGTTCATGTCGGGAGCCTGCTCATAATACCACGCATTCTCCGTGGCGGCATACTCCTCAGCCGAGGCGGCTTTTGCCAGTTTGACGCGGCGGCCTGCAACATATGCCTTCACGGCGTCGGGCTCTGCAGTCACATTAATTCGCAGTTCGGTGCGTTTGTCGCGCTCGAACCCTGCGAAGTCCCCTTCAGAGGGATACAACGTTACCGTTACCCTGTCGTCCTCGACCGCAGACTCCACGGTCGTAGTGACAAATTCGCCGCGGCGGTAAGCCTCGGTAGCACCGTCGTCGTCATATTCCGTAAACGACGTGCGACCCGAAGGATATATCTCGTATATGCGGAGTCCCCTGTCGATCTGCGCCACATTGTTATTAGGATTCGTCATGGGGATGACGGCACCGTTGCGCACGAACAGAGGCAGTTTCCACAGCGGGGCATCATAGTTGTTTATAACGCGGCCGCCCTCGTACATGTCGCCCGTGAAATAATCGATCCACTCCCCCGCCGGCAGGTAGATGCCGTCGCGGATGTCATTGCCGTCCATGTCGGCCGCCGTCTCCTGATATACGGGGGCCACGAGGAACCACGGGCCGTACATGTATTGATAGCGCGTAGCCGTCCCGAGCGTATAGGCGTCTGGCCACTCGAGCATCATGGCGCGGATCATGGGCATGCCGTCCACGGCCTCATGCGCTATAGAATAGGCATAAGGCATGATCTCCGACTTGAGTTTCAGATACCAGCGGTTGATCGAAGTGGCAGGCTCGCCCAGCGCATGGGGATACTTCTCGTTAGAGCCCCAGCCGTCCATGTTCAGCTCCATAGGAGAGAAGGTCTTCCACTGGAAGTCGCGCGTATTGACCACGAGGTTTCGTCCGCCGAATATTCCGTCCATATCCGACGTGATGTTAGGCTGGCCAGAAAGACCCGAACCGATATATGTCGGGATGTGGAAACGTATATACTCCCACTCGCCGCCAGTCTGGTCTCCCGTCCACACACCGGCATAACGCTGCGTACCGGCCCAGCCGTCGAGCGAGATGATAAAGGGGCGCGCATCGTTGCCGTAGTATGGCATGATCTGCGCAACGTCGGCTATGCCGTTCAGGCCGAACGAATACCCCGCACCGACCCACGCCACGTCGGTCTTGAGTACGCGAACGCCTGCGTCGCGCACCTCCTTGACTATGTCGCGCTGCAACAGGGCGCTCACCTCGGGTTTCGGATGCAGGTCCGACTGCGTCCAAAGTCCGATCTCGACACCCTTTTCGCGGGCGTAGTCGCCGAGCGACTTCAAATTGGCGATATTGCCGTCGAGCGTCTCCTCCTGCCCGTATCCGGCGCCGTAACCGTCATTCGGCAGCAACCAGCCCAAAGGCATGTCATGAGCCGCATAACGGTCGATCACGGCGCGAGCCGAGAACTGGTAGTTGTCCTTCTCGCCGTTGAGCGACTCCTTCACGCCGCCGTTGTCGCGCTGGCTCTCCTTGTAACTCTTGCCATCCTCGAAAGGTATGCCGTTATCGTCCTCCACCCAATAGTCGCGGTTATAGGCATTCAGGTGTCCCTGATAGAAACCGAACTTGGGCAGCAGCACGGGATTGCCCGTAAGCTGGTAGTAATCGTTGAGCAGTGCCACAGGCGTCGCGTCCACCATGAAGAAAAGATCGAGGTAATCGGTCTCGTGCGACAGGGTTACACGTCCCGCCTCCGTGGCGCCGAAATCATAGGTCCCCTTGCGGAATGTGTACCACATCACGCCGTAACCCTTCGTCGACCAATAGAAAGGCGTGGGCGATGCCACTCCGCCGTCGGTCCAGCTGTTCTGGTTCTCGATAGCGATGATCTTGCCCTTATGCGAGAAACGACCGTTCTGCACGCCGCCGCCGTAGAAGTACTCATGCGGCTCCTCCTTCAGCGCTATCGAGACACCCTTGTCGCCGAAATCGACAGCGGCGGCCTGCTCGATTACGGCACGCCCGCTCTCCTTGTCCGTCACGGTCATCAGGCGCGTAGACTTGTCAAGAGACACCTCAATGCGCGGCGTCGATATGACGACGCACCTGCCGTCGGCCTTCACATCGAGCCCCGTCACCTCGCGGCGCGGATTATCCACGAGTATCCGCGCCTCGGGCGTGGCCTCCGGATCGCGGATGATGCCTCCCGAATTGTCTTGGAAAAGACGGAAGATGTTGTCGCCGTAAAAATCGAACGTCATGCGTTCATTGCCGAAGACCACATCCACCGTCGTGGGGTTGATCTTCACGGCCGAGACTTCGGCCGTCTGCGCCCGCACCGCCATCGGTACAGCCACAACGCATACCATGCAGGCAAGCATCGCCGCAAAACGGCGGAGCAAGGTCGAAGAGGTTGACAGTTTTTTCATTGATTGGGAATTTTATTTTAGATTGTAACTGCATTTCCTTATTTAAGCGCGTAAAAGTAATCAAAAAAAATCGGCATACGGCAAAATATTCGCCACATATCGGCTTCATATTCCGATGAAAGAGGTTTCACACGTGTCCGGAACTGCCGCACGGAGGCATTTTCAACAAAATTACGAAAAATCATGACACGGGAATCCAGCAATGCACCATTTGCACGTCGTTGCATTTTTGTCTTCCATGAGATTTCCCTGCATCTTCCATATCTCCATATTTGCAGGCCACAGTTCACGGCCCGGTCATTAACAGCAGACTTTCGCAAATGCCCTCCTCGAAAACTGCGTTTTCGATTTGTCTCTGCTATCGTCTTTGCGTATCTTTGTACTGCATAAAAAAAATTCCAGTCATGAAAATAATAGATCGGATAATCATCCTCGCTATAGTCATGTCGGCTGCGGCGGCCTGCTCACCGAAGCAGGGAGCGCATATCCGCTCGACAAAAGAGGGTTTCGAACTTACGGTCGACGGCAGCCCCGTATTCATCAAAGGCATAGGCGGCACGAACCGCCCCGACATCGCCGCCGCAAGCGGTGCGAACGCATGCCGCACTTGGGGCGGCAGCATCGACGACATGGCCGCCACTATGGCTATGGCCGCCGAAAACGGGCTTTACGTCATGCAAGGCATATGGCTGCCTAAAGAGGCTGAAAAGTATGCCGACGAAGAGTTCAAGGATCAGATGCGCACATTCTGCCGCGAAGCGGCCGAACGTTTCAAGGACGACCCCAACCTGCTAATATGGGGCATCGGCAACGAGGTGGAGTTGAGCGGCAACAACAACCGCGAGATATGGAAATTCATCAACGAACTATCCAAAATAATAAAGTCCGTGGACAAACGCCACCTCACGGCTACCGTCATAGCCCACAACCGCAGCGCTCTCGACTCGATCGCACGTTACGCCCCGTCGCTCGATCTGGTCGGCATAAACAGCTACGGCTCAATAAACGAGGTTCGTCCCATGGTGTTGGCATCGGATTACAAGGGCCCGTACATAATAACCGAATGGGGGCCCACAGGGTGGTGGGAAACCGACAAGACCTCATGGGGAGCCCCCATAGAGCAGACCGGAGACGAGAAACGCAAGATATACGAGGCCCGCTATAAAAACGCGGTGCTCTACAATCCCCTATGTTTGGGATCGTTCGTATTCCTGTGGGGACAAAAGGAGGAACGTACCCCGACATGGTTCAGCATGTTCGTCGAGGACGGCGTCGAGGGATTGCCTCTGAATGGAGAGAAAACGCCATCCGTCGAGGCCATGCACCGACTTTGGACAGGCAGGGAGCCCGACAGGCTCGCTCCCGTGGTCAAAAGTATACGTATCGACGGGAAAAGCCCTGCAGACAGCCCCGAAACAAAGAGCGGTGACCATTTCCGCGTAGAGGTGTCGGCACAAGACCGTGACGGCGACACTTTGCAATACGTATGGGAGATCCTGCACGAGGCTACCGTTCTCGGCTTCGGCGGCTCATACGAACCGCGCCCCGACCGTTACGGCGAAGTCGTCGTAACCGACAAACCTTACACGGAGCTCAAGATCGACGAAGCAGGCAACTACCGGGTATACGTCTATGTACTCGACGGTACAGGATATGTGTCGACGGCCAACTCACCGATACGCATACTCTGACCGTGAATGCGGCCATGAAACCTAAAACGGCGGCCGTTGCAACGGCCGCCGTTTTAACCCTGTATTCGGGAGAATCACTTGCGAAGCAGGTACTTTATAAATAGGTATCCACCTGCTATCTGCAATGCCATGCCTGGAATTCCGAGACGGAAATCCTGCAATGCAGCCATGATACTGCCCGTCATACCCCACTCGGCCACCGATCCCACGGCCTGATAGAACAGCACCACACCGGCCACAAGCGACACTGACACGCGGCGGAAACGGGCGGCAGCATATCCAGCGGCCAACGCCAGCACCACCGACTTCACCAAAATGGGGGCTATCATCGGTGCGGGCGGCATTCCGAACAGCAGGTGGTTGGCCAGCGGTGACAGCACCGCCGTCAGCAAACCCACACGCCATCCGTACTTGTAAGCACCGACCAGCGTAAAGAAGTATATCGGCAGGAGGATCAGACCGCCCTGCGGTATGAGATGACACAATTGCGGCAACACGATATTCCCTGCCGCAAAGAGCAGCGCGGCACCGTAGGTGGCCGCCTGCCGGTAAGTCATTGAATAAAGTTTAACGCTCGTTGTCTGCATATTACCTAATATTTTTGTTGTTCATCCTTTAAACATTCCACATCATGCGGCCGTCACATGCCGCAGCCGTACTTCATCGCATGGCATCAACGCCCTGCATCCGTGCCTCGGGTTTCATCCGCAGGATAAAGCCCTCGATCCGACCTAAACACTCGCCTGCCGTCGCGGCATCGTAGCACAGGCGCTCCAAAGGGCACCAACCGTCGTGCGCACGGTTGATTATGTGCGGCACCTGCTCGTCGAATGCGACCTCCAAACCGCTGCCCGCGGCAAGATCCAAAGCCGGTGTACTTATGACGCCGGTATGAAGGCGCTCCACACCGCCGAGTATCATCAGCGCCACGGCCGCCTTGCCCACGACCTTGTCCGCGACCCACGCCCCGCGCAGAAACTGCGCATCTTGCACGAGCAGGTCGTAAAGATCCGCCACGCCGCGTTGCGAAAAGGTGCGCAGCACACCGCCGTTGCGTATGACGCACGAATATCCGCCTTCGCGCAGTGTCCGTACCAACTCCTCCATCGCCTAAAATTCGAGTTTCTGCTTGAGTTTTTCGGTAAATTCGTCTATGCGCCGCATCTCGCGTGGTATATCGATACTCTGCGGACAGTGCGGGTTGCACTGCTTACACCCGGTACAACGGTCGGCCTGACGCTCCTTCTCTACACTTCGCAGGTATCCCACAAGATAAGCGCGGCGCGCCTTGCGGTAGTTCTCGTCGCCCGACGATGCAGGCAGGTTGCCCTCGTTGACACACTTGTTATAGTGGAGCAATATACCCGGAATATCCAGACCGTAAGGACACGGCATGCAATACTGGCAGTCGTTACACGGAATCGTAGGATATTGCAGCATCAGTTCGGCCGTCTCGTAAAGAAATTCTGTCTCCTCTTCCGTCAGAGGCTCCAGCGGCGAATAGGTACGGATGTTGTCCTGCAGGTGCTCCATATATGTCATTCCACTCAACACGGTCAGGATCATATCCCTGCTACCGGCAAAACGGAAAGCCCACGATGCCACGCTGCTGTCGGGCCGCGCCGTCTTCAGCCGCGCCGCTATGTGATCGGGGACATTCGACAGGCGTCCCCCGAGCAGCGGCTCCATGATAACGATAGGTATCGAACGCTTCTCCAACTCGGCATAAAGATATTCGGCATTGACATTGTTGCCGCGGGCATTGCGCCAGTCCGAATAGTTCATCTGTATCTGCACGAAATCCCAATGGACCTTCTCATGCATGGCCAGTATCTCGTCAAAATTCTCCTTGCGGCCGTGAAACGACCAGCCGAGGTTGCGTACACGGCCCGCCTCGCGCTCCTGAATAAGGAAGTCGAGCATGCCGTTGTCGATATATCGTGAGTTGAAATCGCCCATGCTGCCTCCGATCGAGTGCAGCAGGTAGTAATCCATGTAATCCGTCTGCAACTCCTCGAACGAGCGGCGGTACATCGCCATGGAACTCTCGCGCGTGTGGTTCGAGAAGTTAGACAATTTGGTAGCCAGATAGTACGACGACCGCGGATGGCGGCTCAAGGCTATGCCCGTCGCCCGTTCCGACCAGCCTTGAACGTATGCCGGCGACGTATCGAAATAGTTGACACCGTGGCTCAAGGCATAGTCGACCAGCTCGTTCACCGTCTCCTGATCTATCTCATTGCCGTTGCCGTCGGCGCGCTTGCGCGTAGGCCAGCGCATACAGCCGTATCCCAAAATCGAGACACGGTCGCCTTTCTCCTTGTTGACGCGGTATGTCATCTTGTCGGTCGGCACCTCTCCCAAGGGGCCCGACTGCGTCACAGTCCCCTTGCCGCATCCCGCCAGAGCCACTGCCGTTACGGCCGCACCGCCGCCCAGACGCTTAAGGAACTCGCCGCGGCCGATCATATCATTTGCTTTGATCTTTATATTATCCTTCTTCATCTCTTTTCGTCTCGCTAAATCGTTCGATGATTCTCGTGCCCTTCGACATAAATGGCGCTGAAGGGACGCGAGGGACACAAATTCTCACACGCCCCGCACCCGATGCAACGCTCGACATTCACAGCAGGTATCTTGCGCGAGCGGCGGTTGTCGGGATCCGACGGCACCATGGTGATGGCCTCGGTCGGACAGTGGCGCGCACAGTTGTCGCAATCCTGCTCGTCGCGCAGCACGATACAGTTCTCGCGGATCCATACGGCATGCCCTACCTGTATCGACGACTTCTCGGGGACCGTTATCTTGACTATGGCACCCGTAGGACACGCCTCCGAGCAAACAACGCATTCGGGCCGGCAATAGCCGCGCTCGAACCCCATCTCGGGCTGCAACAGCGTCATCAGGCCGCCCGAGGGCCGCAACACGCCGTTCGGGCATGCCTCGACGCAAAGCTGGCACCCCGTACAGTGCGACGCCAGATGACGCAGCGACTGCGCACCTGCCGGAACGATACGGGTCTCACGCTTGGGCACCTTCTTGGCTATGATCTCGGCGAAACCGCCGTCGACCTTCATCTCCTGAGCCCGCACGGCCGACACGGCCAGCAAACCGGCACCCGTGATGAACCCCTTGCGGCTGACGGCGTCGGGAGCCTTTTCTGCCACCTTCGCAACGGTCTGTTTCGCATTGCCGGCTTTCGCTTTCATACCGCCGTCAGGCGCAGAAGCCGCAGCCTTGGACTTCGAACGCAGACGAAAGCTGACGGCGTCCTTCGGACAAACGTCAATGCAGTCCATACATACCACGCAACGGCTGTAATCTATCTTATGGTTCGCAATATCGATACATGCCGACTTGCAGTTGCGCGAGCATATCTTGCATGATATGCACTTCTCGGTATCGATCACGGGAGCGAAGACCGACCAGCGAGACAACAGGCCCAGCAACGTGCCAACAGGACAAACCGTATTGCAATAGGTACGTCCGTTGCGCCAAGCCAGCACGGCCAGCACCACGAGGGTTGATACGGCCACGACGAACGTTCCTATGCCCTTGACCCACACCTCACGCGGATAGAAGGCGTAGCTGCCTGCACGCTCCGAGATATATGCGAGCAGATTGTTGCCCCAAGCATAGACGGGGGTGAAAAGGTTCGACGCGATGCGCCCGAATGAACTGTAGGGCTCAAGGATGCCCGCCACGCTGCTAACGCCGCCGACAAGGGTCGCGATGAAGAGCACGAAAAACGTATAGCGCAACACCTTGCGCTCGGGTGAATAGCTGTAGCGGTTCTTGCGGCTCATCTTGCCGAAACGGGCCATGACATCTTGGAATATGCCCAGCGGGCATATGACCGAACAATATACGCGGCCGAAAAGCAGTGTAAGTATCACCAGCAAGACCACCACGCCCAAATTCAGCGCCAGAATCGCAGGCAACAGCTGTATCTTGGCTATCCATCCCAGCCAAAGGTGTGCCGCGCCGCTCACATCCACGAACAACAGCATTGCGGCCAATATCGCCAAAATGGCCAATACCAACCGCACTCGTTTCAATACCGACATGTTTTTATCCTGTTTTATGAATATTTGCCCTTATTCCAAGCCGCCGGACAATCCATGCAGGCGTACAATCCGACGACGATACAAAAATAGTGAGTTTATATTTTACCGGCATAGACACAGTACCGTTTTTCATACCAATTTCACGGTTTCCGGCATTTTATGCCGCTTCTTTGCGCCAGCGGGAGCGTTGTCCCAAGAAAACACGGGCATCCGGACAAGGCACGGATGCCCGCATCTGCAGGGTGCCATGCCGCATAGCAATCACCTTTCCGCCTCGACGCGCACGGTACGGCCCGCAGGCACCTCCACCGTCACCGATGTCACGGTATTGCCGCGAGGATCGCTCCACGTTGACACCCCATCCGCATTGCGGCGCCCTACTTTCACGCCGCTGCAGTCCCCCATGAACGAAGCACGCCACACGATCGCGCCACCCGTACGGTTCTCCAGCTCGGTCGCGTAACCGCCGTCGTGAACGACGCTCACATACCCGTCGCGGAAAGGCATGTTGTCGATACGCATCTCCGCCTCTCCCGCCATGCGCGAACAAGTATTCAGGAGACTTCCGTCACGCGCGGGCTCAATGCCCATCGCTCCGCTCACCACACCCTCGATCACACCATACGACACTTCGGGATACTCGCACCGATCGACATCTGGCAGGCGCGTAAGGAACGAATAGGCCTCTTCGCCATATCCCAGACGGTAGAACAGAGCCGGAAATGCCGACATGTTCTCCACATTCCATTCGCGTGCGAGAATATCCCGCACGGCGGCATCGACGCGGTCACCGTCTGCGGCACCGAACCACAGTATGAACGGCACGCCTTCACCGCGGTGGAACGTCCCGTCCTCCGAAAGGAATGTTTGGTAACGGGTCTTCTCCGCATCCCACCACCTGTCGTTGAGAATCGTACGGTACTCCTCGGCCATCCTGCGGGCTCCGGTTTCGGCCGCCGCATCGCCGCGCAGGGCCGCCATGTCGGCACGCGCCGCAAAACCGGCGTACATTACCGCCAGCAGATCGGCGCTCATCGTGAGCCCCCCGAAATCCTCCACATACGACGGCAGGCCGCGGCACGTATGAAACATGTTCGCAGGATCGAACTCCGCAGGGGAGTTCATATGTCGCGGACGCCGCATCACATTCTCCGGTTCGAGCATCCACCGCGCCACGTAATCGGCTGCCGTACGGTCATAGAACTCTGCGAAAGCATCCCCAGCTATGTAATCCATGTCGCCAGTCCATGCGTACATCTTCAGGCAGGCCTGCATGACGTCGAAGTTAGCGTTGAGATTGTACCAGAACGCATCGTCCGAAGCGTAATCCACAGGAGCAGGTTTGTCGTAGCGGTTTATCTCCCAATATGAGCACCAATCCCTGCCCTCGCTTATATTGCTCACGAAACGGCCGAACATGTTTTTGTTGTGCGCCGCCAGACCAAGGATATGCGCCCCCACCGATTGGTGCGACACGTCGCGCATACAGAAAGCCTCACGCTGCGGCAGCGCCGCCTCGTACCACAAACCCACGGGATCTCCGCCGTCATGAACATACGACAACGCCATCTCCCGCGCCCACGAATATGCCCTTTCGAGCCCCGCATCAGATGAGGAGAAAACCGACACCTCCTCGCGCGGCAACACCTCGACGGCATTGCCGCCGCAGGCCGCGCAGGATGATGCACCCAACACGGCCGCCGCATATTTCATATATCCCATCATTTGTAGCATCTATTTATGCCTCAAGGCAAGTTCGCGTTCCATATCCTCGATCGAGCAACCCATCTGCTCCATCAACACCAGCAGATGGTAGATCAGATCCGACGCCTCGTAAATGAAACGGTCGCGATTGCCGTCCACGGCCTCGACGATACTCTCGACCGCCTCCTCGCCCACCTTCTGCGAGATTTTCTTTACACCCTTTATAAAGAGTTTGGTAGTATACGACCCTTCCGGCATATCACGGTGGCGTTGCTGCACCACACCCTGAAGACGGCGGATAAAGCCCTCCTCATCGGGCGTGTCGAAGCAGCTCGTCGTGCCGCGATGGCATGTCGGGCCCACGGGACGCGCCTTTATCAGCAGCGTGTCTCCGTCGCAGTCGGCATACATCGACTCGATATAGAGATAGTGGCCGCTCGTCTCGCCCTTGGTCCAAAGGCTTTGTCTCGTACGCGAGAAAAAGGTCACGCGGCCTTCCGACACACTGCGGTCGAAAGCCTCACGGTTCATGTAGCCCAACATGAGCACTTTCAGCGTCACCGCATCCTGCACGATGACGGGCAGCAGGCCGTCGGGACACTTCGTAAGATTGAATTGGTCGAATGTCATATCCTCACATTTATATTCTTTTGTTTCAACTGTCGTTTCAGATCACCTATAGTAATTTCGCCATAGTGGAAGATACTTGCCGCAAGAGCCGCATCGGCACGGCCTGCGGTAAGGACCTCGGCTATGTCCGACACAGATCCAGCACCGCCCGAGGCGATGACGGGAATCGACAGCACCTCGGCCAGACGGGCGAAGGTCCCGCACGGATAACCCGAGCGCGTGCCGTCATGGTTCATCGACGTGAATAGTATCTCGCCGGCGCCGCGCTCCTGAGCCTCACGCGCCCACGAAAAGAGTTCCTTATCGGTCGGGCGGCTGCCGCCATGCGTAGTGGCGCGCCAAACGCCGTCCTCCATACACCGCGCGTCTATTGCGACGACGACAAACTGGCTGCCGTAACGCGACGCTATGCGGTCAATAAGCGACGGCGAGGCTATCGCCGCGCTGTTTATCGAGATCTTGTCGGCGCCGGCATCCAACAGACGCGCCGCATCCTCCACCGAACCGATGCCCCCGCCGACGGTAAAGGGTATGTTTATCTCATCTGCGATACGCTCCACGAGGCGTGTGAAGGTGCCGCGCTCCTCGCGTGTGGCGCTTATGTCGAGGTATACCAGTTCGTCGGCGCCGCTGCGGGCATAGTAGCTGCCCAACTCGACGGCATCGCCCACATCGCGCAACCCCTCGAAGTTTATGCCTTTCACCGTACGGCCGCCCTTCACGTCGAGGCACGGTATTATGCGTTTTGCGACCATCTCTCTATGTCTTTCAATGTTATGCGATTCTCATATATGGCCTTGCCTACGATCACACGGCGCAACGACAACCCGTTCAGGCGCTCGATGTCGGACATGGAGCCGACGCCGCCCGAAACGGTGAAGTCGACCTTGTCATAACGCTGCTGCAACGAGGTGTAGAGGTCAAAGGCAGGCCCCTGCAGCATGCCGTCACGAGAAATATCGGTACAGATGGCCTGACACAGTCCGTGCGGAAGGAACTCATCTACCATGTCGACGATGCCTATCGTCAGATCCTCCTGCCATCCGTTCACCGACACCTTGCCGTCGCGCACGTCGGCGCCGAGAATCATCCTCACGCCGCCGAAACGCAACAGCCACTCGGCGAAGAGTTGCGGCTCGCGCGCCGCGACACTCCCCACGATGGCATAGTCTGCCCCGTAGTCGAACAGCGCACGCAGCGACTCCTCGCTCTTTATGCCGCCGCCCCACTCGATCTCAACGTCGGCACCCGACGCCATGCGTTCGAGAGTCTTGAGATTCCTCGGCGCCGACGACTTGGCGCCGTCGAGGTCGACCACGTGGATACGCCGCACGCCGCAGTCGGCATATCGCTTGGCCATATCCACCGGGCTGGCGTCATACACCCGCCGCCGCGCATAATCGCCCTGCGACAACCGTACGCAACGTCCTTCTATAATGTCTATTGCAGGAATTATCTCGATCATAGCCTCAAGAAATTTCCGATTATCATCTCCCCCGCATCACCGCTCTTCTCGGGATGGAACTGCGTGCCGTAGAAGTTTTCATATTTCAGCGCCGCGCTGAACATAACGCCGTGCTCGGCCGTAGCTATCGTATCAGGACACAGTTCTGGATAGTAAGAGTGCACGAAATAGACGTACTCGCCATCCTGCATGCCCTTGAACAGCTTGGATTCGAGGTTGCCTATGCGGTTCCATCCCATATGCGGCACCTTGACATTCTCCGCGGCTGCGAACCGTTTTACACGGGCATCGAAGAGCCCTATGCAATCGGCATCGCCCTCCTCGGTATGGCGGCACATGACCTGCATGCCGACGCATATCCCCAGCACGGGACGCCGTAGACGCCGAATGACATCAACCAGACCGGCACGGCGGAGATTCTCCATCGCCTCGGCGGCATTGCCTACACCGGGCAGCAGCACACGATCCGCAGAGCGTATCGCGCCGGCGTCGGCAGTAACACGGAAATCGGCCCCGAGACGTCGCAGAGCATTCTCCACCGACCGCAGGTTACCCATCCCGTAATCTACTATGGCTATCATATATCCATTGCGTTTATTCGTTAAACCAGAAATTCATGTAAATATATATTATTTATTGTCAATCATTTATTTACAAACGTTCATATAAAGTTATGATACAGCCTGTTATCGTTATAAAACCCCCTTGCTGGAGGGCAACTCACAGCTGAACACATCCCTGCGTACAGCCATCCTCAACGCCCGCGCGAAAGCCTTGAATACACCTTCTATCATGTGGTGGTTGTTCTCGCCGCATGCCTCTATGTGGAGGTTGCACCGCATGGCCGTACACAGCGACTTGAAAAAATGGCCGAACATCTCCGTAGGCACGTCGCCTACATACTCGCGCGTGAAGGGAACGCTCCACGAGAAATCGACCCTGCCGCCGAAGTCTATAAGCACCATGGCGCGGCTCTCATCCATCGGGAGCACGAAACCGTAACGGTCGATGCCGCGCTTAGACCCGAGCGCTTCGTACACCGCCTCGCCCAAGGCTATGGCGACATCCTCGACGGTGTGGTGCTCGTCGACCTCCAGATCGCCACGGCACAGGACAGCGAGTGACACGCCCGCATGATGCGGTATCTGGCTGAGCATGTGGTCGAAGAACTTGAGCCCCGTATCTATCCGGCTCTCCCCTTTGCCATCGAGATCAACTTCGACACGTATGTCAGTCTCCGACGTACGGCGTGACACAACGGCCCGTCTATCTGTGCGGCGCAGGAACTCCGCCACCTCGGCCCACGACGCGGTCATAAGTACACAGCTTTCGGCAAAGGGTTTGCCGGCCAACATTTCACGCCCCGCATCGGGATGCTGCAACAACACGGCACGGGCACCGAGGTTATACGCCAACTCCACGTCGGAGGCACGGTCCCCTATGACATAACTCGACGCCATGTCATATCCATCATCCATATAACGTCCGAACATACCCGTGCGGGGCTTGCGCGTAGGGGCATTGTCTTCGGGCATGGAGCGGTCGATAAGTTGGTCGGCAAAGGTGACGCCTTCGCCCTCGAGCGTCTTCAGCATCTTGTTGTGCGCCGGCCAGAAGGTATCCTCCGGAAACGATGCTGTCCCCAACCCGTCCTGATTCGAAGCCAGCACCATGTCGTAATCCAACGCCGCAAGCGACCTCAGTGCCGAGATGGCCCCTGCAACGAACTCCAGTTTCTCGAGCGAATCGACCTGCATATCCTCCGCAGGCTCGACGATGATCGTACCGTCGCGGTCAACGAACAGGACCTTCCTTTTCATAATTTTCGAGCGATTTCAACAGTTTTTCGTTCTCCTCCCTCAATCCTATGGTTATGCGCAGGCATCCTTCGCACCCTTTTATACGGTTGCGGTTGCGCACGATGATGCCGTCGCCTATAAGGTGGTCGTATACCGCATCGGCGTCATCGAAACGTACCAGCAGGAAATTGGCATCGCTAGGATATACATGTTTCACCGAACGCAGATGCGACAGGGCCTCTTCCACCACGGCACGCTGTGCCTTGATCTCGGTCACATGCTCGTCGACCGGCAGATCGAGCAGCTCCTTGACGATACGCATCGCCGCCTCGCTGATGTTGTACGGGTACTTGACCATGGACATCAGCTCCACAACCCGTTTGTCGGCCAGTGCGAGCCCCATGCGCAAACCCGCCATGGCCCACGCCTTCGACATGGTCTGCAGCACCACGATACGCGGCCGCGCGAATATCTCGTCCTTGAGTCCCTCGGTATCGGAGAAGTCGATATACGCCTCGTCTACGACAGTGATCCCGCCGAAAGCATCGGCCAGACGGAGTATCTCCGCCCGCGGGAAGGCATTGCCCGTAGGGTTGTTGGGCGAACACAGGAACAGTACCTTCGTATGCGTATCGGCCCGCCTCAATATATCGTCCACGGGCAGCGAAAAATCCTCTTCAAGCTGCACCTCGCGCACTTCGACATCATTTATCGCAGCCGCCACACGGTACATGCCGTAACTCGGCGCTATGGCCACCGCGTTATCCTCGCGCGGCTCGCAGAATATGCGGAATATCAGATCTATGGCCTCGTCACTGCCGTTGCCGATGAATATATTTTCGACAGGCACGCCCTTGATTGCAGACAAACGAGCCTTCAAGCGCTTCTGATGCGGATCGGGATAACGGTTGTATCCGTTCTCATAAGGGCTCTCGTTCGCATCGAGGAAAGTCCCCAACTCGCCCTGATACTCGTCCCGCGCGGTCGAATACGGCATAAGACAGGCGATATTGCGCCTGACAAGACCGTCTATTTCACTTTTTCCCATATTCAGCGTATAATTTTGCATTATCGTTCATTCTCACCCGCACAGCTTCGGCGTGAGCCTGCAGCCCTTCGGCATCAGCCATGGCAATGATTGTCGGGGCCAGCGACGAGAGGCCTCCGCGCGATAGCTCCTGAATGGTCATCTTGCGCATGAAGCTGTCGATATTGACACCGCTGCACGAATGCGCCCACCCCGACGTCGGAAGGGTGTGGTTCGTCCCCGAGGCGTAGTCTCCGGCACTCTCGGGCGAGTATGCACCCACGAACACCGATCCCGCCGCCGTGATACGGTCGACGATCGACCACGCATCGCGCATCATGACAATAAGGTGCTCCGCGGCATACATGTTCGCGAAGTCAACCATTTGCTCCCTGCCATCGAAGACCACGACACGACTGTGCGACAACGACTCGGCGACAAATCCCGCACGGGACAACGCCGCAGCCTGCCGCCCGACCTCCGCCGCCACGGCTTCGGCAAACGACCGGTCATCACACACAACCATCGCCTGACTGTCGCGTCCGTGCTCGGCCTGCGACAGCATATCGGCGGCAACGAACGACGGCACCGCCGACGTGTCGGCCATAACCATCACCTCCGACGGTCCTGCCGGCATATCTATCGAGGTATTGCGGCCGCTCACCAACTGTTTCGCCGCAGTCACGTAACGGTTGCCCGGGCCGAAAATCTTGTCAACCTTGGGAATGCTCTCCGTACCGTACGCCATCGCCGCCACGGCCTGCGCCCCGCCCGTCTTATATACAGCGCCAACGCCGCACCGGCGGGCCGCATAGAGGACCTCCGCCGCCACGCGGCCGCTGCGGTTTGTCGGTGTACACATCACCACCTCGCCGCACCCTGCGATAGAGGCCGGCAACGCCAGCATCAGCACCGTCGAAAACAGAGGAGCCGTACCGCCCGGAATATACAGCCCGACACGGCGTATCGGCACGGGACGCTGTATGCAGACAACGCCCGTCACGGTCTCGACACGTACCTCGTGCGGCATCTGTGCACGGTGGAACGCCGATATGTTGGCCACGGCGACATCTATCGCACGTTTCAACTCCTCACCGACGGCCTGCTCGGCCTCGGCAAACTCCTCTTCCGACACCTTGAGCGACGAAAGGCGCACCCCGTCGATCTCATCGGCCAACGCATAGAGCGCCTTGTCACCTTCGCGGGCGACACGCTCCACAATGGCCTCTACACGTTCGGTGACAGACCTGTTATCGCCGCCCGCGCGGCGGCACAACTCCGGCCACCGCTCCCGCGGCGGATTGAAGAATATATCCATCGCGTTAAGGTATTATCTTGTCCAACGTAAGCACCAATATTCCCTCGGCGCCGATAGCCTTCAGCTGGCGTACCTTCTTCCACAGGTCGGCCGCGTCCACCACCGAGTGGAGCGAGCACCACCCTTCGGCCGCCAGAGGCATCACCGTAGGGCTGCGCATTGCGGGCAGTATCTTAACAGCCTCGTCCAAAGCCGAGGTGGGGATATTCATAAGCAGATACTTTTTGCCGCGGCTCACCTTCTCCGACTCGATGCGGAACAGCAGTTCGTCGATCAGCGCACGGTCCTCGTCCGACAGATTGCGGCCGGCAATCAGCACCGCCTCCGACTCGAAGACGCGTTCCACCTCCTTCAGCCCGTTCGAAACGAGCGTCCCTCCCGACGAGACTATGTCGAATATGGCATCGGCGATACCCGCAGCGGGTGCGATCTCCACCGAGCCCGTTATCACCTCCAGCTCGGCTTCGACGCCGCGCTCCGCAAGGAAACGGCTCAGGATGGCAGGGTACGACGTGGCGATACGCTTGCCTCTAAAATACTCAACACCATTGTACACCTCTCCCTTGGGGACGGCAAGCGATATGCAGCAGCCGCCGAAACCCAGACGCGCGGCGATCTCAACGTCGAAACCGCGCTCTGCCACCTCGTTCAACCCCACGATACCGAGCGACGCCGTGCCGTTGGCCACCACCTGAGGGATGTCGTCGTCACGCAGGTACAGCACCTCGATGGGAAAATTCGAAGCCTTAGACAGGAACTTGCGTTTGGCCTCGTCCACGTCTATACCGATCTCGCGCAGCAAAGCGACGCTCTGCTCATTGAGCCGGCCCTTGTTCTGAATAGCAATTCTCAACATACAACATATTTTTTCGTTCGGCCGCCACGGGCGCACCGCAAAATCATACAAAAACAGGCTTACCGCAGCGGTAAGCCTGTATGGGAATCGTCACGCCACTCCACGACCTACCGTACCTTTCGCAAGATATGGTGGTGATGGATATGGGTGAAACGTATCATAAATGTGGTTTTGCAATTCTCTGCCGCGACATTACAGGCATCACGCCGTTCATGTCAGAGGCAAATATAACGATTTATTCCGAAGCGGCGAACCATACATGCAAAAAAATATGGATACGCCGCAATAAACATGCATAAAAATACCATAACGGATTGTTTCCGCGGATCCGCCATGCATATTCAAATAAATTTCTTATATTTGATAGTTGAGTTTCAAAGAACAGACCAAGACACAGAACTATGAAACATGTTTTTCTCATCCTGGCCATGATATTGACGGCAGTAGCCGCCGCAGCACAGGACAACTGGTTCTTCCCCGCACAGGGGAAGGTAAACGGCTACACGACTACCATCACATCAATAGCGGGCAGCCAAACCATGTACTCGAAAATACGCAGTACGGCCGACAGCAACGGTATCACCGTCACAAGCGAGGTATTCGCCGCGGCCGACGCCGCCACTCCCGTGCAGACGACATCCGTAAAATACAAAGACAATGGCGATGCCTATGTAGTAGACTTCAAAGACGCGCTCTCTTCGTCGCTGGGATCGGTGGAGAACATCGACATAACCGAGTCCTCGGGAGAGATGACCTATCCCAAGAACCCCGAAAACGGCAAGACTTACGGCACGGTCGATATTAAAATAGCAGCCGACATTATGGGTACCAGCATCAACCTCGGCGCCAGTATAAAGGACCGCGCCGTGACTGCAGCCGAAACCGTAGAGGTTCCTGCCGGCAAGTTCGACTGTCTGAAATTCGAAGAGACTGTCGAGGTCGAAATGATGGGGCAACCCGTGCAGACCAAAACCACCTCGTGGATAGCACACGGCGTGGGTGTCGTGAAGCAGACGACCGACTCGATGAACGGCATGGTTACGGCCACAATGGAACTCTCGGCCATAGAAGAGTAGAAATGGCTCCCCGTATTGCCTTTAGCATACGTTCAATTATACTGCCGCCACGCTGAATAGCGGCATCGCGGATACATCCACGCCGCCGACCACGATCGGAGCGATGCCCGACTCCTCAATGGCGCGCCGCATCCGCTGCGGAACAGCATTGGCTCGCGCCGACAGACGGTTTTCGCGCAGCAACGCCACGATACGGCGATGCAGGAAACTGTCGCCAACAGCGAAATCCGTTGCGCAGAGCACCTCGCCGACCACACGCACAGCCTTGCGGTACTCCGTGCCGCACGCCGCGATGATCTCACCGTCGAAATAATCTTCCGCCACCTCGGCGATGCCATTCTCGGAAGGGATGCGCAACGCGGCGTCCGACTGCCTCCACACACGCCATTGTTCCACAGCCGCCTCGCACCGTTCGGCACTCACGACCCTCATGCGCCCGCGCAGCCACATCGCATCATCCACAGAGCAGAGCGCCAAAGAGGGATAGCGCACGCGGCGTTTAAACCGAGGCAACACATCCTCCACACGCACCTCGTACAGCGGCGCAGCGGCAGCCAAAGCGCATACCATATAATACATGAGGGTCTCGTCAACGTTGCCGCCGTGCCATACCGCAACTTTGTCGTAACGCCCGAAATCGGTCCCGACAAAGGCACGCAGCTGTTCAAAGGCTTCGACGCAACCCGTCAGCCGCTCCACCTCTGCGGCATACCTGTACAGTTCGGCGTCTCCGAAATCGCGGAACAGCGCCCCGTAGCGCAAACCGCACTGGAATGCCGCGACAGTCTCGCCGCGCCTCCCCTGCAGTCCCGCCTTAAGCGTACCGGCGGCAAAAGCCCCGCACACGATATGCAATACGCCTCCCATGACACAACGGCATCGAAACATGTCACGACTCGGGCGCCGATCCGTCGATGCGGACCTTTACATATCGGTATCCCATACACCGCAACGCTATCGAGACACCGAGCCGATAAAACACTTTCGCCGTACGGGCAAAGACATGGAACGCCATGGCGCTCTGCGGTTCTATCTGCTCCTTGCGGATCATCGACAGCGCCGTATGCGCCGCACGTCGCACGCCGCCCTCGATCTTAGCCGCCTCCGCACCGCCGAGCTTATACCCGAGCAGGCATTCGGTGACATACTCGTCCATGCAGTCGAAGCCCCGCGGCGATGCCATGAGCGAATACCAATCCTCGACACCCTTGTACTCGCCCCACGACTTGTCCCACAACACCGCGGCACCCATCCCCATATATCCGGCCCACGCCACCGCAGCTGCCGGGTAGCCCGCGATCTGCGGCACGGCCGCCGCCATATATTCGGGAGCCGAGGTGCGCCACTTGCCGTCGAGTTCTTCGACCTCCAGCATCTGACCGTCGAGCAGTCCGTCGGCCGAGCATGACTCGATCAAGGCCTGCGTCATACGCTTCTCGAAAGCGTCGAGATATTCATGATCTTTTGTATCCATACCTTGTTTGAAAATTTACACTTCCGCAAACATCCGTCCGGCAAAGCGGCAGCGACAGAAAAAAGGGGCCGGCAGCCGCAGCCCCGCCCCCCATGGCATTGCTCCCGATCAGAATGTTCCCAAACGGAAGACGATCTTCTGGCAATATGTCTCGCCGGGCCTGAGGACAGCCGACGGGAAGTCAGGATGGTTCACCGCATCGGGATAGTTTTGGCACTCGATCGCAACGCCGGCATAATCCTCATAGCGGCCGCCCGACTTGGTGACAGGACACCCACCGGCAAGCCAGTTGCCCGTATAGACCATGGCGCCGGCCTGCGACGACAGCACCTCGACCTTACGGCCCGTAGCCCCGCAGCGCAGTTCGCCCACGCGGCTCAGGATATTGGGGCGCCAGCCGTCCAGCACAAAGTAGTGGTCGTATCCGCGGAAATCCTTCATATGGTTGAATTCCGAGTCAATATCCGTTCCCAGGATACGCCCCGCAGTGAAATCCTGCGGCGTACCCTTCACGTCGAGGTAACGTCCCGTAGGTATCTGCGTCGGGTCCATCTCCAAAACACGCGAACAGTCGAGCTGCAGCTCATGATCGAGAATGGTACGGCCGCTACCCTCGCCCGCAAGGTTCCAATAGACATGGTTCGTGAGGTTCACTACCGTAGTCTTGTCGGTGCGTGCCATGTATGTTATCTCCAGCGCGTCGTCATCGTCGAAGTAGAAACCCGCCTCGACATACACCTCGCCCGGGTAGTTCTGGTCTCCGTCGGCAGATACCAGCGAGAATACCACGCGATTTATCTCCACACGGCTCTCCCACAAGCGGTTGGCAAACCCTTTCGAGCCGCCGTGCAGGTGGTTGACGCCGTTGTTGATCTCAAGACGGTACTCCACGCCGTCGACCGTCATACGGCCGCGCGCGATACGGTTCGCAACACGGCCCACGCTTTTGCCGCTGGCCGCGCCGTCGCCGAAATAGCTCATCGGATCCATGTATCCGAGCACCACGTCGTCGATTTTGCCGTTGCGGTCGGGAACCTTTACCGACACGATCGAAGCGCCTATGTTGCATAGCTGCACCTCGCAGCCCTTCGAGTTGCGTATCGTGTAGAGCACGATAGCCTCGCCTTCGGGGGTAGTCCCCCACACTTGCTGTAATATCTCCATTATTCCACAGGTTTTAGATTGGCCAAAAGATAGTCTATGCGGCGAAGTGTCTCCTCCTTGCCGAGGAACGACGTGACGTCGTACATGCCCGGGCCCTTGCCCGCACCCACCAGTGCCAGACGCAACGTATTCATGATCTGCCCCATGCCGTAGCCCTTCTCTGCGATCCATGCGTTCACAATGCGCTCTGTATTCTCCAGCGAGAAGTCGTCGATCGAAGCCAGCACTTCGCGCACCTCAGCCAGACGGGCGGGGTTATCCCCCTTCCAATACTTCTTCACCTGCTTCTCCTCATATTCACGAGGGGCGATGAAGAAATACGACGTCAGGTCCCACAAGTCGGTTATGAACGACGCGCGCGCCTTCATGATACCCGCGGCGCGTCCGGCCACCTCGTCCGGCACCTCCACGCCGTGTTCGCGCAATATGGGCTGGAACAGGGAAGCCAGTTCGGCATCGCTCTTGCGGTGCATGTATTGGGCATTGAACCATTTTGCCTTGTCGGGCTGGAACCGCGCACCCGACTTCGAGACACGCTCCAGAGAGAAGGCGCCGATGAGTTCCGACATCGAGAAGAGCTCCTGCTCCGTACCCGGGTTCCACCCCAGCAGCGCCAGCATATTTACGAACGCCTCGGGGAAATATCCGTCCTCACGGTAGCCGCGTGCCGTCTCCCCCGTCACGGGCGAACGCCAGAAGAGCGGGAAAACAGGAAATCCCATCTTGTCGCCATCGCGCTTCGACAGTTTTCCGCCGCCAGTAGGCTTCAGCAGCAGCGGCAGGTGGGCAAACTGCGGACGGCTCTGCTCCCAGCCGAAAGCGCGGTAGAGCAGGTAGTGCAGCGGCAGCGACGGCAGCCACTCCTCGCCGCGAATAACGTGCGAGATCTCCATCAGGTGGTCGTCCACGATATTCGCCAGATGGTAGGTCGGCAGGGCGTCGACACTCTTGTATAGCACCTTGTCATCGAGCGTCGATGTGTTCACCTTGACGTGTCCGCGTATCAGGTCGTCCATCTCGACCGTCTCGTCCGCCGGCATCTTGAAACGTATCACCCACTGGTCGCCGCGGTCGATGCGTTCACGCACCTCCGCCTCCGACAACGACAGCGACGTAGGCATTTTCTCCCGCACCGTATAGTTGTATGCGAAGGTCTCGCCGCGTTCTTCGGCCTGCTTGCGCATGGCGTCAAGTTCGGCTGCCGTATCAAAAGCGTAGTATGCCCACCCCGCCTCGACGAGCTGCAAGGCATACTTGAGGTATATCTCGCGACGCTCGCTCTGACGGTATGGAGCGTGCGGGCCGCCGATACCGACGCCCTCGTCGATCTCGATGCCGCACCAGCGCAGCGACTCTATTATATACTCCTCGGCCCCGGGCACAAAACGCTGCGAGTCGGTATCCTCAATACGCAGGATCATCCTGCCCCCGTGGCTGCGGGCAAACAGGTAATTATAAAGTGCCGTACGCACGCCGCCCATGTGAAGTGGGCCCGTGGGGCTCGGTGCAAAGCGTACTCTTACTTGCTGTGACATGACTTCTTACGAATATGTTTTATTGTTCAGTTTTCCAACATTGCCCTTATCGTGAGGGCGTAAACCTACGCGTCAGACGTTGAATAGGAAGTGCATGATGTCGCCGTCCTGCACCACGTAATCCTTGCCCTCAATGCCTATCTTGCCCATGTCGCGGCATGCCTTATCCGAGCCGAGCGTCACGTAGTCGTCGTACTTTATAACCTCGGCGCGGATGAAGCCGCGTTCGAAGTCGGTGTGGATTATGCCTGCCGTCTGCGGGGCCTTCATGCCGCGCACGAACGTCCAAGCACGGCTCTCGTCCGCCCCCGTGGTGAAGAATGTCTCAAGGTTAAGCAGCCGGTACGCCGCCTTTATCAGCCTGTTCACGCCCGACTCCTCAAGCCCCATGTCCTGAAGGAACATGCGGCGCTCCTCGTAATCCTCCAACTCGGCAATGTCGGCCTCCGTGGCCGCCGCCACGATCAGCATCTCGGCATTCTCGTCGGCAATGGCCGCACGCACCGCCTCGGTATAGGCGTTGCCCGTAACGGCACTCTTGTCGTCGACGTTGCATACATAGAGTACAGGCTTGTCCGTAAGCAGGTTCAGATCGGCCACCAGCCTGTGGTCCTCCTTATCAAGGGGCACTGTGCGGGCACTGCGTCCCTGCTCCAATGCCGCCTTGTAGAGCGACAGTATCTCGAACTGCCGCTTGGCTGCCTTGTCGCCTGCCGTGGCCTGCTTCTGGCACTTGCCGATACGGTTCTCCACCGTTTCGAGGTCCTTCAACTGAAGTTCCGTGTCGATTATCTCCTTGTCGCGCACCGGATCTATCGAACCGTCGACATGGGTTATGTTACCGTTGTCGAAACAGCGCAGGACATGTATTATTGCGTTCGTGTTGCGTATGTTGCCCAAGAACTTGTTGCCGAGGCCCTCGCCCTTCGATGCGCCCTTGACAAGGCCTGCGATGTCGACGATCTCGATCGTCGTGGGGACCACACGTTTGGGTTTGTCGATCTCGGCCAGACGCACAAGGCGCTCATCGGGAACGGTGATGACGCCCACATTGGGCTCGATCGTACAGAAAGGGAAATTGGCAGCCTGCGCCTTGGCATTCGACAGACAGTTGAAAAGAGTCGATTTGCCCACATTGGGCAGACCGACTATACCGCATTGTAAAGCCATGAATATCTAAAATTTCAATATTACATTCAAAACGTTGTGCAAAGATACTAAAAGTCGATAGCAAAACGAACGCACCCGTTCGTTTTTTTTGTCACGGCAACCTTCCGCCCCATACAAATGCAACGAATTCCCGCCTCGGACCGAATTTACGGCATGTATTTCCCTATTTTCACGGCGCCGATACGCATGGCGCCCCCGCCCCATGACAACATCCCCTGCCGACACATTATAAGACAACGGCTTTTTATCCGGCAACAGCATAAAATACGCATAAAATCCCGTTATGCGGATCATTGCCGCCGGCGTCATATCTTCGGGGACTTTTTTTTTGCAAAAAAGTCTCCGAATTCATACATTTGCACCGTTTCGGCCCGTGCAGGCCAGCAAGAACCACAAATTTTAAGCGAAATATGTACAGCAGAAAGGTTGCATCACAACTTAGGGAGCTGGAGACTCCGTTTTATCTTTATGACATAAATCTTCTCCGCCAGACGCTCGACAGCGTGGTTTCGGAGTCGAAGAAGTACAATTATAAAGTACATTACGCCATAAAAGCCAACTATGACGACTACCTGCTGTCGATAATCCGCGAATACGGCCTCGGCATCGACTGCGCCAGCGGCAACGAGGTGCGCAAAGCCATAGAGCTCGGCTTCGACCCCAAGACCATCGTATACGCCGGCGTCGGCAAGCGCGACAAGGAGATACGTTACGCCATCGAGCAGAATATTCTGGCCCTGAACTGCGAATCGATCGAGGAGCTGCAGGTAATCGACGCCATCGCCGCAGAGATGGGGCGCCGTGTAGACGTGGGCCTGCGCGTAAACCCCGACATAGACCCCAAGACCAACCACTGCATCGACACGGGACAGGCCGACAGCAAGTTCGGCATCGCATACGACGAGATACTCGACAACACCGAACTCATAAAGTCGCTCAAGAACATAAACATCATAGGACTGCACCTGCACATCGGATCGCAGATACGCGAACTGCACGTATTCGAGAACATGTGCAACAAGGTCAACGCAATAGTCGAGAAACTCAAGTCGCACGGCTTCTCGTTCCGCATGGTGGACGTCGGCGGAGGTCTCGGCATAAACTACGACGTGCCCGAGAACGAACCCATCCCCAACTTCGCATCGTTATTCGCCATCGTGCACGAATACCTCAACGTGGGCGACCATGAGGTACACTTCGAGTTCGGCCGTTCGATCGTGGGCGAGTGCGGCGAACTCATCACCCGCGTGCTCTTCAACAAGACCACGGCAACGGGGCGCCGCCTGCTTATCGTCGACGCCAGCATGACGGAGCTTATCCGTCCCATGCTATACGGCGCATACCACAACATAGAGAACATCACTTCGCAGGACGAAAGCCGCACCAAGTATACCGTCGTGGGCACGGCATGCGAGTCGACCGACGTCTTCGACGAGAATGTCAGCCTGCGCAAGACACAGCGCGGCGACCTGCTCTCGATAAAGTCTGCCGGCGCATACGGCCGGTCGATGGCGTCGCAATACAACCTGCACGACCTGCCTGCTGCGGTATACAGCGACTCGCTTACGGGCAAGTAACCCGCGCGGAATACCGAATACATTGCCCGACAATCCATTGCCGCGGAATATTGCTCTTGCGAACAGAGTATCACAGCTCCCTTCGGGGAGCTATTTTTATATAAAGGATTGGTATATCGCCAAATTTCACTATCTTTGAACGATCTTTTATCCCGAAAGATATGAATATCGAATTTATCAAATCGGAATTTGAAAAACTGACGCTCATACTCCACTCGTGGAAAGAGGGGCAGAATATCTCGGCCATCGAGCGAGACATCGTACTCGACAAATTGAAGAACATATACGACGCCGTGCGTTTCGCCGACGGTGCTCCTGCCGGCGAAGAGCCCGCAGCCACAGTTATCGCCGCACCGCAAAAGCATGACGCCCCCTACACGCAGGCTGACAATGCCAAAATGCCAGATACGACGGCGGAAACGGCAGCCGGAACAGAGGAGGAGGGCGATGAGGTCGAGGTGGAGTTCATCTTCGACGGCGAACACGACACAACGGTATCGGATGGAGGCACGGATACAGGGAAGGCCGAAAAGGAGCCGGTAATAAAGGAGGAACGAATGAATACGGACGATACCCGCGTTATCGATATTCAGGAAACGCCCACCATTCCGGAAACGCCCGCCGCGACGTCCCAGTCCGACATGGCGCCGGTGGCGGCCGCAGAGACACCTGCCGCCACCGCAGGTGCCGCCATATCGGAACCCGAAGCCGATATGGCCGAAGAGATGACCGCTACGCCCCATGCAGAGCCAAACGCCACGCCCGCCACTGATACGGGAACGGCCAGCGATGAGCCCGCAACAACGGCCGCACAGCGCCCGATGAACAGCCTTTTCGGAAGCGACGAGGTCAAACATCGCCAGCCGTCGCGCCATCACCGCATGATGTCGATATACGACTACGACACGGAGCGAAAACCCGAGAAGGTCGTCGACATATCCAAGATATTCGACAACGAAGACTATGCGCCCGATGCGAAATACGATCCCGACGGGGACGATACGACCAACGGCTACGCGCGCCGCGGCAGCGATACTACGCCCGTCGGGAATGGATCCGCACACGGGGCCGATGCAAACCGCGCGGCCGAGGATGGCGTCACCACCATAGCCGATGCAATGGCGGCTTCGAAGCATACGCTGGCCGATACCCTGACACGCCCCGCGCCGCTGGCCGAACAGATCACCCACAGCGCCACCACATCGTTGCGCGACGCCATAGGCATAAACGACAAATTTCTGCTCATACGTGACCTTTTCGCAGGAGACGAACACGAATACGAAAAGGCAGTCAGCGAGCTCGACTCGTTCGACAACCTCGACGACTGCATGATATACATCGTCGAGAACTATGCGTGGAATCCCAATTCCGAAGGTGCGAAGTTCATGATGCAGCTTCTGGAGAGAAAACTGTCGTGACCTGATGGCCAAACTCTATATCGTACCCACGCCTATAGGCAATCTCGACGACATCACGCTCCGCGCGATAAAGGTCCTCGGCGAGGCCGATTTCATCCTCGCGGAAGATACACGCACCACGTCGTTCCTGCTCAAGCATCTGGGCGTAGA
Organism: uncultured Alistipes sp.; assembly: GCA_944320685.1. GTDB lineage: Bacteria > Bacteroidota > Bacteroidia > Bacteroidales > Rikenellaceae > Alistipes. The sequence goes on along the minus strand of CALUIK010000002.1, from coordinate 137,683 downwards.
GAACCGTCTCTATTCGCACCACAAGTTCAATGAGCACGCCACGGCGGCATCGCTCGCCGAGACCATAGGCGAAGGGCGTACCGCGGCGCTCGTATCCGATGCGGGCACGCCCGGAATTTCGGATCCGGGATTCCTGCTGGTACGCGCATGCGTCGAGACCGGAATCGAGGTGGAGACGCTTCCGGGCCCTACGGCCTTCGTGCCGGCGCTGGTGCAGAGTGGGTTCCCGTGCGACCGTTTCTGTTTCGAGGGGTTCCTGCCGCAGAAGAAAGGGCGCGCAAAACGCCTCGAGGAGCTGCGCGGAGAAACCCGCACCATGATCTTCTACGAATCGCCCTTCCGCGTGGTCAAGTGCCTCGAACAACTCTCCGAAACTTTCGGCGGCGGGCGGCAGGCCTCGGTGTCACGGGAACTGACAAAGAAATTTGAACAGACCGTGCGCGGCACGCTCACGGAACTGGCCGACTACTTCCGCGAACACGAGCCCCGCGGGGAGTTCGTCATCGTGGTGGCAGGCGAGCCGAAAGCAGGACGGCACCGTACGAACCGTTACGCCAAGGAGCATGACATCGATACGCCGGAATGGCCACAGGAAGAGTAAAATCCCAAAACAGCCGCAAAAATGAACGATTCCCGAAAGAATATGTCATTCCTGCAGAAAGCGGAACTCGAAACGCTGTGGATTCTGTGCCGCGGTTTCGCCATGCTGCCGCATTTCGTCAGGCACAGTATATTCGGCATACCCATATATCTCATAATACGTTACGTCATACGCTACCGCCGCAAGGTGATAATGACCAACCTGCGCAACTCGTTTCCCGAGAAGAGCGAACGCGAACTGCGGCACATATGCGCCCGAAACTACCGCAACCTCACCGAACAGATCATCAACATCATCAGCCAATCGGGTATCAGCGACAAGCGCCTGCGCCGCCGCATACGCTTCAACAACGCCGAGGAGGTACTGCGCGAGGTGGGCAAACGCAACGCCATCTTCATGACGGCGCACTACGGGTCGTGGGAGGCAGGCAGCACCATAAGCCTCACGGCCACCGACCATACATTCGTAGCGGCATACCACAAGATCGAGGATCCCGTCTTCGACGAGTTGATGAAGCGCATACGCCAGCATACTAACGTAAAGCTGGTAACCATGAAGCGCATGATAAAGTATTTCATCGACCACAAAAGCGAACGGCCGATAATCATGGGACTCATCTCGGACCAGAACCCCACATTCCGCCTCAACTTCCATTGGTACCGTTTCCTCAACCAATGGACCGTCTTCCACAACGGCGCGGAGGTTCTGGCCCGCAAATACGCACTTCCCGTATACTATTTCTGTCCGCGGCGCATACGTCGCGGTGTGTATGAGGGCGAACTCAAACGCATATACGACGGTTACGAACCGATCGAGGAGCATGCCATAACCGAACGTTACGTACGCATGCTCGAAAAAGATATAGTCACCGACCCTGAGATGTGGATGTGGTCGCACCGCAGATGGAAATTCACCCCGCCGGCCGAAGTGCTGGCACAAAAGATATGATGCGCACGGCCATCGTCATACTCAACTGGAACGGACGCCGCCATCTCGAACGGTTCCTCGGCAGCGTCGCGGAGTACACTCCCGCACAGGCACACATCATCGTGGCCGACAACGGCTCGACTGACACGTCAATGCAGTTTCTCGCGGAGCAGTACCCGCAGGTCAGGCTCCTGCGCCTCGACCGCAACTACGGTTTTGCCGAAGGGTACAACCGTGCCCTGAAGCATATCGATGCCGACTGTTATGTACTGCTGAATTCCGACGTCGAGGTTACCGAAGGCTGGCTCGAACCTTTAGTCGCCATGCTTGAGAACAACCCGCATGTGGCGGCCGTAGCGCCGAAAATACGATCATACACCACCCGCGGGAATTTCGAATATGCCGGAGCGGCGGGAGGCTTCATCGACATTCTCGGCTACCCGTTTTGCCGAGGGCGCATACTCTCGCACGTGGAATGCGACAACGGACAATACGACACTCCGCGCGAAGTATTTTGGGCAAGCGGCGCCGCCTTCTGCTGCCGCGCCGACATATTCCGGCAACTCGGAGGCTTCGACAGCGACTTCTTTGCCCACATGGAGGAGATCGACCTATGCTGGCGCATGCAGATCGCCGGATACAAGGTTATGGTCGAACCGCGCAGCTGCGTATACCACCTCGGCGGCGGCACCATGCCCAACGAATCTCCCGACAAGCTGTACCTCAATTACAGAAACAATCTGGCCATGATATTCAAGTGCGCACCGGCGGCACAGCGCCTGCTCGCTGCCGTCATAAGACCCATGACCGACATGCTCTCGGCGGCGATATACGTTGCAAAGGGCGACTTCCGCCTTGCCGGAGCGACGCTGCGTGCATACCGCGACTTTCTGGCATGGCACGGCGCTCTTGCCCGCAAGAGACGCGAGGTGCGCGCCACGCGCCGCACCGAATCACGGCAGATATACCGCGGATCAATCGTACTGCGATATATGGCAGGCCGCAAGACATTCGGCAACATAATGTAGGAATCACATGAAAAACAGGATCGCCGACATATACCGTTCGCTTACGCCCGATGCGCTGGTGGCACTGTGGCTCGCAGTATGGTGGTTGATGAATATCATCGAGGCCGGATGCACGGAACTGGCAAACGACGAGGCATACTACCACCTTTTCGCCCTGCAGCCAGCATGGGGATACTTCGACCACCCGCCAGTAACGGCCATACTCGTATGGCTGGGAGAAAGGCTCTTCGGCGGGGAGCTGGGCGTAAGGTTCTTCTTCACGGTGCTGCAGCCGATATACCTCTACATATTCTGGCGCACGATACGCCCCGCCGCCGCAACACGGCGCGATGCGGCGCTATATACGATGATATGTGCCGCGATGCTGGTGCTGCAGCTGTACGGCTTCATCGCCGTACCCGACGGGCCGCTGATGTTCTTCACGGCACTGTTCCTTCTTACGTTCAAACGGTTCACCGAAGAACGGCGCGCGGCATGGCTCCCGTTAGGACTAACCCTCGGACTGCTCGCATTGAGCAAATACCACGGGGCGCTGGTGCTGCTCTTCGCCCTTGCGGCCAACGCAGGAGCGTTCGTACGCCGTCCGCGCCTGATACTGCATATGGCACTGTCGGGCATAGTGGCGCTGGCCGTAATAACTCCCCACCTGTTGTGGCAGTACCACCACGACTGGGCATCGTTCGCATACCACCTGTCGGGCCGAAACGGATACTTCGAGATGTCGAACATAACCGATTTTCTGGCCAACATGCTGGTGGTGTTCTCGCCATTCTACGTACCGCTGTGGGTACAGGCATACCGCAAGGTTAAACCCGCAACACCAGTCGAACGGACACTGTGGCTCTACCCCGCGGCCTTCATCGGATTCTTCCTCATGACCTCGCTTCGCGGGTACGTCCAGCCGCAATGGGCCATCGTCGCGGTGTTCGGTCTCATATGGCTGCTCTTCAGCTATGCAAGGGTACACGCACGCACGCGCCGTTATGTCATGCGCGCAGGGTGGGTAACGCTGGCTTTGATAGCATTGGTGAGGGTCGAGATGATATTCAACCCCATAGGGCTGAAATTCGAGGTATTCGACAACCATACGTCATACGGACAGATCGCCGAGATCGCAGCAGGGCGCCCCGTCATCTTCGACAGCAAGTATGCCGTAGCGGCCAAATACATGTACTATACCGGCGGCGAGGCGTTCAGCCAGCCCAACGTCAGCCACCGCACCTCGCAATGGCAATACCGTGACGACGACCGCAGTTTCACGGGACGCGACGTGCTGGTCGAGGTTGATCCCGCCAAATACCGAGAAGCGGGAGCGGCCGGCCGACTGCATACGATACACATGGCCAACGGCAATGATTTCAACTATGTCGAGGTAAGCGACTTCCATCCCACGCGCGACGTAGATATAGAGGCCGAAGGGCTCAACCTGCCAGCAACGGTACACGGCGGCGAGGTTCTGCGCTTCACGTTGCACATACGCAACCCCTATCCCTACGACATCGATGTCGACGGTAAAAGTTACCTGTTGCAGATGCTGTGGGGCTGGCGCAAGCAGCAATACCTCTTCTTCCCGCTGACACAGGGATTCACCATCCCCGCCAAGGGAACGTGCGACGTCGAATGCAGTTTCACCGTTCCCCGCAACCTGCAGGAACAGCCATATGCCGTCGGGTTTGCCGTACGCGGCGCAGACATGTACACATGGTTCAACGGCAAGAGCCTGCAAACGCATTTCGAGGCCGAATAACGCAACAGCCCGACAACAGACCAATTACCTAACGCATGTTATACATTACCGACAAGATAACCTTCCTGACCGACAAGATACTCCTCGATAAGTTCATCAAATTCTGTATCGTGGGAGGATCGGGCGTCTTCGTCGACTTCGGCATCACGTTCGTCTGCAAGGAGTTGCTCAGGTTCAACAAATATGCGGCCAACGCGCTGGGCTTCATCTGCGCCGCCACTTCTAACTACATCCTCAACCGCGCATGGACCTTTGCCAGCACCAACCCCCACATAGCGGAACAATACCTGCGTTTCATCGGCATCTCGGCCGCAGGCCTCGTCATAAACACATCGGTCATATACCTGCTGCACGGCCGCATGAAGTGGAACTTCTACGTTGTAAAGTTGTTCGCCATAGGTGTGGTCACCGTATGGAACTTCTTCATGAACTACCTTTTCACGTTCTAATACCGGCCGTCGCGACGGTATAAGAAAGTCTGTGGGGAGAAATCCATGAAATTCTCCCCACAGACCCCATACACTCTATGATTACTTGCGCGACACCTCGTTGCGGCCGCGTATCTTGCGCAGGGGCAGCCGCAGCACGCCGAAGAAAGCCTCGCCGAAAATCCCGCCGCTCATCTTCGAGGCGCCCTCGCGCCGCTCGGTAAAGACGATAGACACCTCTCCTATCTTCAGACCCAGACGCCACGCCGTATACTTCATCTCGATCTGGAAGCCGTAACCCTTCATCTGCACGGCATCGAGGTCTATACGCTCCAGCGCACGGCGCGAATAGCATACGAACCCCGCCGTAGCGTCACGCACGGGCATGCGGGTCACAAGACGCACGTACATCGAGGCGAAATACGACATCAGCAGGCGCGACATGGGCCAATTGACGACATTCACGCCGCAGACATACCGCGAACCCACGACCACGTCGCTGCCGTTCTCGACAGCCGAGGCATACAGACGCTCCAGATCGTCGGGATTGTGCGAAAAGTCGCAGTCCATCTCGAATACATAGTCGTAACCGCGCTCCAATGCCCAGCGGAATCCGGCCAGGTATGCCGTGCCGAGCCCCAGCTTGCCGCGGCGCTCAATCATGAACAGCCGTTCGGGCATCTCCGCCTGACGCCGCCGCACCGCATCGGCCGTACCGTCGGGCGAGCCGTCGTCTATGATAAGAAGGTCGAATGCCCCTGACAGAGACATGACCTTGTCGATCATGGGCGAGATGTTGGCGATCTCGTTATATGTGGGGATTATGACTAACTTTCGCATGGCCACACAAATTATCAGTACTGTTCCTTGTCGTTGGGGAAATCGCAGCTCTTCACGTCGCCGACATAGCGTCGCACGGCATCGCTCATTATACCGTTAAGATCGGCATAACGGCGCAGGAACCGTGGCGAGAAATCGTTGGTTATGCCCAGCATGTCATGTATAACAAGCACCTGACCGTCGACACCCGCACCGGCACCTATGCCTATCGTAGGCATCTTCACCTCGCGCGTGACACGCTCGGCCAACGCCGCGGGGATCTTTTCGAGAACAATGCCGAAACATCCGACCTCGTCCAGAAGGTGCGCGTCGCGCAGCAGCTTCGCCGCCTCGGCCTCCTCCTTGGCACGGACATTATACGTGCCGAACTTGTGTATCGACTGAGGCGTGAGGCCCAAATGCCCCATCACGGGGATACCGGCCGACAGTATACGCTGTACCGACTCGAGGATCTCCTCGCCGCCCTCGATCTTGACGGCATCGGCTTCGGTCTCCTTCATGATTCGAACTGCAGAATCGAGCGCCACTTTTGAGTTACCCTGATATGTCCCGAACGGCAGATCGACTACAACAAGGGCGCGGTTTACGCCGCGCACCACCGAACGGGCATGGTATATCATCATATCGAGCGTGATGGGAAGCGTCGTTTCGTAACCGGCCATGACATTGGCCGCCGAGTCGCCAACGAGGATCACATCCACACCCGCGGCGTCAACGATCTTCGCCGTAGAATAATCGTATGAGGTGAGCATGGCGATCTTCTCGCCGCGCTGCTTCATCTCCGACAAACGCAGAGTCGTGACGGCTCTGACTGCACCTGCTACTGACATAATATCTATATATCTATGATCTGGTTTAGTTTTGGTCTGCAAATGTATGCAAAATTTGCATCTGTACGAAATTTATCCCGTCCAATCCACTGTTTCTATCGCATTCTATCGCAGCGCCGCCCGCAATGCCGCGAAAAAGGGCCACAGGGCCACCCCGCCCGCCACCGACACGTTCAATGAGTGCTTGGTTCCCGCCTGCGGTATCTCGATGGCACCGTGGCACATGTCCACCGCCTGCTGCGAGACGCCATCGACCTCGTTGCCGAAGACCAGAGCATAACGCGCCGCAGGGTCGACTTCGAATTCGTCGAGCGTCACGGCACCTTCCACCTGTTCTACTGCCAGAAGGCGGTAACCGCGCTCCTTCAGGCCGACAAGGCACTCCGCCGTCGATTCGTGGCGGCTCCACGCCACCGTAGTCTCGGCTCCGAGTGCCGTCTTGTGTATCTCGCGCGAGGGAGGCACGGCCGTAATGCCGCACAAGGCAAGGTGCTCCACGGCAAAGGCATCGCACGTACGGAAGAATGCCCCCACGTTTTGCGCCGAACGGATATTGTCGGCAACTACCGTCACGGGAATGCGCCCCATCGAGGCATACTCCTCCGCTGAAGGGCGATGCAGTTCGTCGTTGTTTTTTTTTCTCATTTTTATCTCTGTTTGAACGGCAAATGTAATACAAATCGCAGGAAATACATTAACTTTGCCAATCATATTATTCATAACCCAGGCAATGAATCGCATCTTACGTCTGTCCGTTTCGGTTGCGGCACTCCTGATTGCCGGTACGACGCTCCGCGCACAGGAGGATTTCAAAGTCGTTCTCGGCGCATCGTTCGACACATATTTCGACAACCGCGAATATGTCGACTGCCGCTTCGGCGAGTCCCAGACCCTTTTCTCGTCACGCCTTACGCCCGAGGCCGGCATCGAATGGAACGCCAAAAACCGGCTCATGTTCGGTATGGACCTATGGTCGGACTTCGGAAACAACACCGTCGTCTTCGCCAAGGCGCGCCCGCAGGTATATTACCGTTTCAAGAGCGACAAGGTGGCGGCCTATGCCGGAATATTCCCCCGCGAGAGGATGCTGGGCGACTACTCTGAAGCCATCCTCAGCGACTCGATGCGTTTCTTCGACAACCGCATACAGGGCTTCATGGGCCAATACAAAGGCCGCCGCGGATATGTCGAGATGTCGGTCGACTGGTGCGGCATGTTTTCCGAGGAGTCGCGCGAAAAGTTCCGCATCCTATCCGCCGGCCGCTATTGGTTCGACAACTACCACCACCGCTTCTACGGAGGCTACGCCTTCATGATGTTCCATTTCGCCGGCAGCAAGCTCATACCACACTGCGTAAACGACAATCTCACGCTCAACCCATACGTCGGCACCTCGTTCAACGCATACTTCGACTTCGACATCAAACTGCACTACATACAGACTTTCCAGCGCGACCGCGACAACGAGGAGAAATACCGCATGCCTGGCGGTGGAATGCTTCAGGTGCGCATGTCGAAGTGGGGCGTCTTCATTGACGAACAGCTCTACGTAGGGGCCAACCTACAGCCCTACTACTCGTCGTTCCGCAGCGAGGAGTTCCCGCACGGATACGGCGGCGAGCTCTATTCGGGCGAGACGTTCTTCGGCACCACCGAGAACATATACAACTGCACCAAAATAGGGTTCGACCGCGCCTTCTTCAACGATACGGTGCGTGTGAAGGCATATCTCGCCATGCGTTACGACGGCACGGGATGGGGCAACCAGCAGGTAGTGCAACTATCGGTACGCCTGCTCAAGGACATACCGCTCGGCCGCAAACATTAGGATCACACAACAGATTTACGATAAAAACAAACAACTTCGAACAATGGAGGCAAATACACAGACAACCGAGCCAAAAGAGAAGCTCAATTTTCTGGAGGAGATCATCGAAGAGTCGATCGCCAAGGGTGAAAAACGGGTTCAGACCCGTTTCCCGCCCGAACCGAACGGCTATCTGCATATAGGCCACGCCAAGAGTATCTGCATAAACTTCGGTCTGGCCAAGAAATACGGCGGAAAGTGCAACCTGCGTTTCGACGATACAAACCCCGTAAAAGAGGATACCGAGTATGTCGACTCCATCAAGCGCGACATCCAATGGCTCGGGTTCCAATGGGCCGAGGAGCGCTATGCGTCGGATTATTTCGACCAGCTCTACGAATGGGCCGTCGAACTCATCAAGAAAGGTCTGGCATACGTTGACGACCAGACACAGGAGGAGATACGCCTAACGCGCGGTACCATCTCGGAGCCTGGCAAGGAGTCCCCGTGGCGCAAACGTTCGGTAGAGGAGAACCTCGACCTGTTCGACCGCATGCGTCGCGGCGAGTTCCCCGACGGAGCGAAGGTCCTGCGCGCCAAGATCGACATGGCGCATCCCAACATGCTCTTCCGCGACCCGATCATGTACCGCATAATCCACGCCGAACATCACCGCACAGGCAACAAGTGGTGCATCTACCCCATGTACGACTACGCCCACGGACAGTGCGACTCGATCGAGCGCATCACCCATTCGATCTGCACGCTGGAGTTCGATGTGCACCGCCCGCTATACGACTGGTTCATCGAGGCGCTGGGCATATTCCCGTCGCACCAGTACGAGTTCGCGCGTCTGAACCTCACCTATACCATGATGTCGAAGCGCAACCTGCTCAAGCTGGTGAAGGAGGGCGCCGTGATGGGGTGGGACGACCCCCGCATGCCGACGATCTGCGCCCTGCGCCGCAAGGGCTATACCCCTGCTTCGGTGCGCGCCTTCGCCGAGATGGTGGGCGTGGCAAAACGCGACAATGTAATCGACCTCGGCAAGCTGGAGTACTGCGTACGCGAAGACCTCAATAAGGTGGCGGAACGCCGCATGGCCGTACTCAACCCTCTCAAGGTCGTAATATCCAACTGGGAAGAGGGCAAGGTCGAGATGCGCAAGGCGGTAAACAATCCCGAGGATCCCAAGGCCGGCATGCGCGACGTACCATTCTCGCGCGAGATATACATCGACCGTGACGACTTCATGGAGAACCCTCCGAAGAAATATTTCCGCTTGAGCCCGGGCAGCGAGGTACGCCTGCGCTACTCGTACCTCATAAAGTGCGAGGAGGTGGTGAAGGATGCCGAAGGCAACGTCGTCGAGCTGCGCTGCACATACGACCCCATGTCGGGCGAGGGTTCTTCGAGCGACGGCCGCCGCGTGAAGGGTGTAATCCACTGGGTGTCGGCCCCGCACGCAGTCAAGGCAGAAGTACGTCTCTTCAACCCGCTGTTCCGCACGGAGGACCCGTTCGACACATCGGCTGGACAGGAGTCTTGGGAATACAACCTCAACCCCGACTCCATGGTAAAGGTCACAGGCTACCTCGAACCTTCGCTCAAGGATGCCCCCATAGGACACACCTATCAGTTCGAACGCGTAGGCTACTTCTGTCCCGATACTGACACTACCGCCGGACATCCCGTATTCAACCGTACGGTTACGCTCAAGGATTCGTGGGCCAAGATAAACAAATAGCAACTGCCTCATAATGTACATACCCCGCAGGCCAATGCCTGCGGGGTATGTTTATATACGAAAACAGCGCGCAAACGCTCCTCAAGTGCGGAAATACTCCCACCGCACGTTCTCCGGTCCCGTACCGTGAACCGTTATAACTGTCGCACATATGGCCCCTTTCGGAGAAATATTATTAATATCGTATGCGGCAGTAGCATTTTTTACATTAATATTCGTATATTTGTGCTATTCTGCGCATGTCGATACGTATCGACCGCAAAATAGCTTTCAAGAATGGATATACAGAAAATTGGCTCTTCGCTCAGGACGATATACGACTCTATGTCGGGAATCGAGATCGACGGTGCCGGCGGCGGATGGGTGAACTTGGCCGGCTTCGGTCTCGAGCTGTCGCGCAACGGCATCAATTACAGGCATTACGGATATGACAAACTGCGCTCTCTGATAGAATCGTTGCCCGATATTTTCGAGATCTACCGCGATGACGAACTGCAGCCGCCCGTATTCTACATACGTTCCGCGGAACAGTCCGAACAGTCCGAAACGGTGCCCGCACGGAGACCGTCAGGGCCGCGTCTGGTAGACTGGGCATGGCTGGGGCATATCCAAAGCGCCATGCAGGACCTTGCGGAGATGGCCATAGAGGAGGCGTGGGATTTCGATACGGCGGACACCCGCAATTTCTCGATACTGACGAACTACCTTGCCTATACTTTCGCAAAAATATACGAAGAGGGGAAGATAGCGTATTCCGATGACGACCGATGGGCCGCATTCAATACGGGACTCGTAAATGACATATACAAACCCATCTTCGCCCTATTCGACAGGAACCGCAACGAGGGACAACAGACATGGCATCTATACGACTTCTGCACGCAGGGGGAGGAACGCGCCGGGAAAATCCTCGTGAACGAGTTTGACACGTTGCCCGAAGCTCCACGGTATTTCGATTCCGTATACGATATGGTTTACGATGTGCTGTCGGGCGTGCCGGAACTCAACCACCGGCATATGATAATCGAACGCCTTGAACGCTACCCGTACCGCATACTCAAGGCATTCGCTCCGGAAGGATTCGACATGATACGCCCTGAAAACCTGCCGGAGGCGCAAAGAGCGGTATTTTTCCGCAGGCTGAAAGCCGCACTCGAAAACGACATGCAAAGTTACGACAACTTCAAGGCCATGATCGATGCAGCCGTGGAGGCAGCGCTGAAACGCGTGCGGTGGAACTACAAAACAGCCGTTCCGATGTATTATCCCAAGACCAAAAGCGTGTGCCTGCTGCTGCCGCTGTGCCTGAGAGACCGCAAGCACGCAGATCTGGCATTGGTGGTATCGAGAGACGAATACGGACACTACCACGGCGAAACGATATATCCGCTCGAATGGGCCTACCGCAACGCCCGTCTCGTATGCCGGCCCGACAGCGATTGGCTGGCGCTGCCGTTCGTGGCACACCGCAACGGGTAGGCTCAAGGCCGCCGCAAGCTTCCCTGCCGCCATACGACGAGGGAGACGGATTTCGATCCGTCTCCCTCGTCTTTTCATCCTGCGGCCTTAACCCCGCGGGATATCGCCGTCAGGCATGTTATCCGCCACCCACTGCGTAAGTTCCACGAAATCGGCCACCGACAACTGCTCGGCCCGCATCGGAAAGAAACGATGTTCCGCGCCGAAATCGCCGAAAACCGCCCGCAACGAATTGCGCAGCATCTTACGGCGCTGACCGAACGACGCCTTGACCACCTTAACGAAGAGTTGTTCGTCGCAATCGAGCGAGCGGACACCGTTGCGGCGCAGGCGTACAACAGCACTCTTCACCTTCGGCGGCGGATTGAAGACCTTTTCGCCGACAGTAAACAGATACTCTATATCGTACCATGCCTGAAGCAGCACGCTCAATATGCCGTACTCTCGCGAACCCGGCGGCTCGGCTATGCGCACCGCCACCTCGCGTTGCACCATGCCCACGCACTCGGGCACAAGGTCGCGGTTCTCGATGATCTTGAAGAATATCTGCGACGATATGTTATACGGGAAATTGCCTATCACACGCACCCCGCTGCCGAAACGCCCGCGAAGGTCCATCTTAAGGAAGTCGCCTTCGATCAGGCGCGGGGCAAAATCGGGATAATGTCCATGGAGATACTCCACGCTCTCCGCATCAATCTCCGCGCCATAGACGACCACGTCGCAACGTTGCAGCAGGAACTGCGTCAACACACCCATGCCGCACCCAACCTCAAGCACCGCCGCCGGCGCCTCGAAGGTGCCGCCGGAAAGTGACGCACAGATCTTACGCGCTATGTTCAGATCGGTCAGGAAGTGCTGACCCAACGCCTTTTTGGCCCTTACTTGATCCATATACGGCAAAGGTACGAAAAGTCGCACTAAAAATCACCGCAGCAGCAGTTTTTCACTCCGGATCGCCATATATCGCATCCGGTTCAGGCATATCCTCCCTGCCGCCGGTCAACGGCGCGAAGCCTCTTGCATCAGCCGCACGATCCACCGTACCCACAGATATGCCAAAAGTGGTGCCACAACCACTACGGCATGGTTGTAATGCCACGCTCCGACGACATCGAGGCGCGACAGCGACACCAGCGCGCGCGTCATACCGCACCCGGGACACTCCCATCCCGTAATATTGCGAAAAAGGCATAGGGGATGCTCCTCGGAGAATATCAACTCCTCGGGCACAATGTACACCGCAAACGGGAGCACCGCCACCGCCACCGCACGCCAATATCGCAATATGCGCGACACAGCCGCAGCGTTACTTGTTTCTTACGACCTTGCCTTCGCCGTCCTTGTAGCTGCCGCAGAGCAACATGATAAAATCGACCAGCGTCCATATTCCGCAGCCGCCCAACGTGATGAGCTGCACGACACCGATGGCTATCTTGCCAGTATAAAAACTGTGGACGCCGAGCGTGCCAAGGAAGAAACACAGCAACAGCGTAGTGAGCCAATCCTTACGGCTCTTGTTCGGATCGGGAGCCGTCTCCTCCAACGGACTGCCGCAATAGGGGCACGTCTGTGCCGCATCAGACACCTGCTTTCCGCAATCCCTGCAATAAATCAAGCCCATAACTTTTGAATTTAAGTTGTTACACAAAACTCCGCCGTCGCCGCTTCGCCCTGCCGGGCATACATCGAGTGCATCATGCGGATCTGTTACGGGAACAAATATACAAACAAATTTAATATTATGCAATACAAAATAGCCCTAAAAATACAAATTATGTCATAGCAGCCGCTTATATGGCCGCATGACTGCCGGCAAACCCAAAAAACAATAAGGGCAGGGCTGAATACATTTCCGCCCTGCCCCAAGCAAAACCGGCCGGAGCAACCGCCTAATTACCCATCTCGCACAGGAATTTAATACGCACGAGGCGTATCTCCTCCTCGGTATAGTCCGCCCCGAGCTCCTCTACTGCGGCATCGAGGGAATCGCTCTCGGCATCCTCCTTGAAATACAGATATATGTCCTCGGCCTTGTCCTCGTCCATATACTGCTCGATATAGTACGAGATATCGAGTTTCGTGCCCGAATTGACGATACCCTCGATATCCGTGAGCAACTCGTCGAAATCGAGGTTCTTGGCGCGTGCAATATCCTCGAAGTCCATCTTGCGGTCGATGGCCTGTATGATGAATATCTTGTTGCCCGATTTATTGGCTACCGACTTGACAACCATATCCTGCGGGCGCACAATCTCCTTCTCCTCGACGTAAGCCTTGATCAGTTTGACGAACTCCTCGCCGAATTTCCTGGCCTTGCCCGCTCCTACTCCCGTAATGTTCTGCATCTCCTCGAGCGTGACGGGATACTGTATGGCCATATCCTCAAGCGACGGATCTTGGAATACCACGAACGGCGGCAGGCCGTGTTTCTTGGCCACCTTCTTGCGCAGATCCTTCAACATGGCGAAGAGCTCCTCATCGGCGGCTGCGCCGCGTCCCATAGATGCAGCCATGACCTCCTCTTCCTTCTCCTCCTCGTCGTAGTCATGGTCGAGCGTGATGCTCACCGACACAGGAGATGCCATGTAGGCACGACCCTTGTCGTTGACCGAAATAAGGCCGTAGTTCTCTATACTCTTGTCGATAAGGCCCATGATAAGTCCCTGCCGGATCACCGCGCCCCAAAAACGGGCGTCGTGGTTCTCCCCTGCACCGAACCATTTGAGTTTGTTGTGTCCGTAACTTTTCACCTGCGCGGTAACCTTGCCCGTAAGCACCGCCACAAGGTGGTCTATCTTGAACTTGTCGCCAATGGCCGACAAAGCCTCGATCACGAGTTTCATCTCCTTCTGCGCCTCAATCTTGGGCTTGGGATTCACACAGTTGTCGCAACAGCCGCAGTTGGGCTCGGTATACTCCTCGCCGAAATAGTGCAGAAGCGTCTTGCGGCGGCACATCGAACTCTCGGCATACGACACCGTCTCGAGCAGCAGCAGCTTGCCTATTTCCTGCTCGGCCAGAGGCTTGCCCTGCATGAACTTCTCCAATTTCTGTATATCCTTATAGCTGTAGAACGCCAGACAATGGCCCTCTCCGCCGTCGCGACCCGCGCGTCCGGTCTCCTGATAATACCCTTCGAGCGACTTGGGTATGTCGTAATGGATCACATATCGCACGTCAGGCTTGTCGATGCCCATGCCGAAGGCTATCGTAGCCACGATGACGTCGACACGCTCCATAAGGAAATCGTCCTGATTGCCTGCCCGCGTCTGCGCATCCATGCCGGCATGGTACGCCAAAGCCTTGATGCCGTTCGCAACGAGCAGTTCGGCCAGCTCCTCGACTTTTTTGCGGCTCAAACAGTAGATGATGCCGCTCTTGCCGGGGCGCTGCTTGATGAAACGTATGATATCCCGCTCGGCGTTGAACTTGGGCCTTATCTCGTAAAAGAGGTTCGGACGGTTGAACGACGACTTGAATACAGTGGCATCCGTCATTCCCAGATTCTTCTGTATATCCATCTGTACCTTGGGCGTGGCCGTAGCCGTGAGTGCAATAAGCGGCGCCTGCCCGATATCGTTTATGATGGGGCGTATGCGGCGGTACTCGGGACGGAAATCGTGCCCCCATTCCGATATGCAGTGGGCCTCGTCTATGGCATAGAACGATATCTTGATCTTGCGCAGGAACGACACATTGTCCTCCTTCGTAAGGGATTCGGGGGCGAAATACAGCAACTTGGTCTTTCCGGCCAGCACATCGCTGCGCACTTGGTTTATGGCCGTCTTGTTGAGCGAAGAATTGAGAAAATGCGCTATACCCGACTCGGTGGAGAATGTGCGCATGGCATCCACCTGATTCTTCATCAGCGCGATCAACGGAGAGATAATGATGGCGACCCCGTCCATGAGCAGCGCGGGCAACTGGTAACACAACGATTTACCGCCGCCCGTAGGCATCAATACGAATGTATCGCGTCCTGCCAAAAGATTCCGTATAACCGCTTCCTGATTACCCTTGAACGAGGTAAACCCGAAGTACTCCTTGAGCTTATCATACAAAACGTCGTTATCCTGCTCCATCATTATCAATGCTTTATAAGGCAGCGTACCGCGAAAAAGTAAATTTTATGTAAAGATAATCCTTTTTTCGGAAAAAATAATAACTTTGTAAAAAATTTATTGGCAATATGCGCCTGTTCACAAGTGAGCTGGTAAAGAAATACAAGTCGCGAACTGTAGTTGATCATGTCTCGATAGATGTAAACCAAGGCGAGATCGTAGGATTGCTGGGCCCCAACGGCGCCGGCAAGACCACTACTTTTTATATGATCGTCGGGCTGATAACCCCGAACGAAGGCAAGATATTTCTCGAAAACGACGAAAGGCAGACCATCGAGCTCACCGACGAGCCGGTGTACCGCCGCGCCCAGATGGGAGTGGGCTATCTGGCGCAGGAGGCATCGGTATTCCGCCGGTTGAGCGTCGAAGACAACATACGCGCCGTCCTCGAAATGACATCCTACAGCAAGGAGTACCAAGCCGAGCGGTGCGAATCCCTGATAGAGGAGTTCCGCCTGCAAAAGGTACGCAAGAGCCTCGGCATACAGCTCTCGGGAGGCGAACGCCGCCGCACGGAGATAGCGCGCGCCGTAGCAATAAACCCCGCATTCATACTTCTCGACGAGCCATTTGCGGGTGTCGACCCCATAGCCGTCGAAGACATACAAAGCATAGTGGCCACTCTCAAGGACAAAAACATCGGTGTGATAATAACCGACCATAACGTCGACGAGACGCTGGCCATAACCGACCGCACCTACCTGCTCTACGAAGGGCGCATTCTCAAGACCGGCACGGCCGAGGATCTTGCCAATGACGAGATGGTGCGAAAGGTTTACCTCGGAAAGAATTTCCAACTCCGCCAGACACCGGCGACCAATGCGGCCATTCGGCATGCAGCGGAGCGGGAGACCTCGGATGTATCGGCAGGCGACAGCGCCGGAAATGCCGGACAGACCGCACGGTAACGGCGACAACAGCCAATATGCAACAACCGAAACAAGAGCATACGACAATATATGGATAAAACCGTCTCCTGGGGGAGCGCCTACGGAACAATTACTCCTCCAAGTTCAAAAAGTTACGCACAACGCGCCATAGCCCTCGCGCTGCTGGCCGAAGGACGCACGACGCTGCGCAACATCGAATTCTGCAAGGATACCCGCTCGGCCATCTCCTGCATCGAGGCGCTCGGTGCCAAAGTGACCTACCTCGATGAGAGCACCATCGCCGTTGACGGCGGCCTGAACCCCGTTACCGACACCCTCATGGTAGGGGAATCGGGTCTGGCCACACGGCTTTTCACCCCCATCGCATCTCTCAGTTCTATCCCGATCTGCATCAAAGGCGAAGGTACCTTGTGCCACAGGCCCATGCTGCTGATGATCGAACCGCTGCGGAAACTGGGCGTGGAGGTACGTGACGGCGGAGGATACCTTCCCATCGAGGTGAAAGGCCCCATCCACGGCGGCTGCATAGAGGTTGACGGAAGCTTCTCGTCGCAGTTCATTACTGGATTGCTGCTCGCGCTGCCGCTGGCCCGCGAGGATACCACACTCTACGTCCGCTCGGCCGTATCGACACCATACATCGACATGACCATCGACACGGCACGGCGTTTCGGCGTCGAGATCATGCACCACAAGGACGACTACACGGAGTTCTTCATCGAAGGCGGACAGAAATACACTCCCGCCGATCTGGCTATCGAGGGGGACTGGAGCGGCGCCTCCACTATGCTCGTAGCAGGCGCCATAGCAGGAAGGGTTACGGTTAAGAACCTGTCGACGCTGTCGAAGCAGGCCGACACGGCCATATGCCGAGCCTTGGAGAGAGCCGGAGCCGGCATCATCATCGAAGGTGACTCGATAACGGTATCGAAACGCCGTCTGCGTCCGTTCACCTTCGATGCCACGAACTCCCCCGACCTCTTCCCCGCGCTGGCGGCACTGGCGGCGGCGGCGCACGGCGAAAGCACCATCATCGGAACGCAACGCCTGCTGCACAAGGAGAGCAACCGCGCCGAAACCATACGCCAAGAGTACGAGAAGCTGGGCATAGAGGTCGATATCAGCGAGGTGAATGTTATGAAGATCCGCGGCGGCGAGATAGAGCCCGCAACCGTATTCAGCCATAACGACCACCGCATAGCCATGTCGCTCGCCGTCTCGGCGCTGCGATGCAAGGGCAATGTGACGATAGAGAATGCCGAATGTGTCGAGAAGAGCTATCCCGCCTTCTTCGAAGACCTCGAATCCATAACCGTACGCTGACATGAACTCTTGGGGCAACAGATTCAGGGTGACGCTCTGGGGTGAATCGCACGGAGCGCAGGTCGGCGTGACGATAGACGGCGTGCCGGCAGGCATAGCCCTCGCCGAGAGCGATTTCGAAACCGATCTCGCCCGCCGCAGAGCCGGCGCCGCAGGCACCACGCCGCGCAAGGAGAACGACGCGCCGCACATAGTCTCGGGAATTTACAGAGGATACACGACGGGGGCCCCGCTTACGGTGGAGTTTCTCAACGAGAACACCCGTTCGGGCGATTACGCCTCGCTCGGGACACACCCGCGCCCGTCGCACGCCGACTGGGTGGCTATGAAAAAATACCGCGGCTACAACGATCCCCGAGGCGGAGGGCATTTCTCGGGGCGCATAACCCTCGCACTGGTTACGGCAGGCGTAGTGGCAAAGAAGATACTCGGCGGCAATGTCACATTCGCAACCGACATAATCGAGATAGGAGGATGCACGGACAAAGGACGGTTCAGCGAAATCATCGAGAGCGCCCGCATGGATCAGGACTCGGTCGGCGGCGTTGTCGAGTGCCGTGCCGAGGGCATACGGGCAGGACTGGGAGAGCCATTCTTCGACTCGGCCGAGAGCCTCATGGCTCACCTGCTCTTCTCGGTGCCTGCTGTAAAGGGCGTGGAGTTCGGCTGCGGTTTCGCCGCCGCACGCATGCGCGGCTCGGAGCATAACGACCCCATAGTCGACGCCGAGGGCCATACCTCGACAAACCATGCAGGAGGTATCGTCGGCGGCATCACCAACGGCAACGCCATCGTGGTGCGCGCAGCCGTGAAACCCACCGCATCCATATCACGCGAACAGCAGACCTTCGACTGCGCCAACGGCAAAGTCGGGCCCCTCGTCATAAAGGGACGCCACGACGTATGCATAGCGCTCCGCGCAGCCGTGGTCGTCGAAGCCGCCGCCGCCATAGCCTTGGCCGACCTGAGCCTAAGAGCCTGAATGCCATGGAAGCGACACGGGGCGAGATAACAGCCTACATAGCCGCAGCCATACGGCGGCTATACCCCGAACGGGAGGCACGCCGCATCGCCATCATAGCGGCGGCGGCGCTCGCCGACGAACCAGAAGCGCGGTTTCTGGCCGACCCGAATCATAAAATAACGGTAGAAGGAGTGGAAGAGTGCGCCGCGCAACTTGCCGCGGGACGTCCCGTACAATATGTAACGGGGCGCGCTGAATTCTGCGGACTGACGTTCCATGTCGACGAGAATGTTCTCATACCGCGCCCCGAAACCGAGGAGCTTGTCGGGTGGGCGGAGTTGTGCGCCCGGACCTTCGAACGGCCTCGCATACTCGATGTCGGCACAGGCAGCGGCTGCATAGCCGTAGCATTGGCCGCACGCCTGCCGGATGCCGAAGTTACGGCTATGGACATATCCCATGCCGCAATAGGGACGGCTCGCCGCAACGCCGCCATGAACGGCGTCGATATACGGTTCGTCGAGGATGACGCCCTAAAAGGCATACCGTCGCTTGCGGACAGGAAGTTTGACATCATAGTATCCAACCCACCCTACATACCGTACTCGGAGATGGCCTCCATGCACGTAAACGTCACACGTTATGAGCCGCACAAGGCCCTGTTCGTCGACGACGCCGACCCGCTGGCATTCTACCGAGCCATAGCTCGCGCGGCACGAGGAATACTCGCCGAAGGCGGATTCCTGCTGTTCGAGGCGCACGAGGCATGGGTGGAGCGCACGGCCGCGATGCTCCGCAGCGAGGGGTTTGATGATACGGAATTGAGATACGACCTCTTCGGAAAACAGAGAATGACATGCAGCAGACAGAAAAGAAGATAAAACGCGCCAAGACGGCGCAACAGGCCTTGGAATCGCTCATGCGGCTATGCGCACGGGCCGAACGCTCGTCGGGTGACGCCATGCGCCTCATGGCCGCGTGGCAGGTGCCCTTGCAGGAGCGCGAAGAGGTGCTGCAGCGCCTTATACGCGAAAAGTTCATCGACGACAGGCGCTATGCCGAGGCTTTCGTGCGCGAGAAACTGAACCTCAGCGCATGGGGCGGGTACAAGATACGCGCGGCACTGCGGCGCAAAGGTATAACGGAGGCTACGGCCGAAGAGGCCATGAAACTGTTTGGGAGCAGCGACACGGCCGGACGGCTCGCCGAACGGCTCGAACGAAAGGCCCTCACGACGAAATACGACACACCGTACCAGTTGCGCGCGAAACTCATGCGGTACGGACTGTCGCTCGGCTACGGCATGGAGGAGGTCGGCGAATGCGTCGGCCGCATAATGCGGAATATATCAAACGATACATGCGAAGAAAATACTTTCACTTTGTTCTGACGGCCGCAGCGGCCGTCGGATTCGTCGTCGGGAGCGCGGCACAGCGCCTCGACACGGCATATTACGACTTCCCGCTGCGCGATGTGGCGGGCTACTACTCGGCCAATTTCGGCGAGATGCGCCCCAATCATTTCCATTCGGGCACCGACATCAAGACCGACGGCGTGGAAGGCAAGCCCGTGGTCGCGGCGGCCGACGGATATGTGTCGCGCATTTTCATGTCACCGTGGGGATACGGTCTGGCACTGTATGTAACCCATTCCAACGGCACAACCACGGTATACGGCCACCTGTCCAGCTTCCGCAAGGATATAGCCGACTACGTATGGCAGCAGCGCCACAGCCAGCGCAAGAACCGCGTCGACCTTTACTGCAAGGCGGGGATGTTCACCGTCAAACGCGGCCAAGAGATTGCACGCTCGGGCGATACGGGGTCGTCGGGAGGCCCGCACCTGCATTTCGAGATACGGGACTCGCGCACGCAGAAGACACTGAACGTCATACAGCAACGCATCCTCAAGCCCAAGGACGACATCGCCCCGCTAATGATGAAACTGCACTACGTGGAGGTAGATACCGTGCGCAGCATACCCGTACACAGCGCCCTGCGCACATACGCCCTGCAAAAGAGCCCGGAAGCGGGTGAGGAATCCGTATATACGCTCACGCAGGCCGCTCCCGTGAAGGTCGGCCGCCGCGGTTATTTCATAATCGAGGTATCGGACCGCAAGAACGACTGCGCCAACACCTACGGCATATACCGTGTCACCGAGCGGCTCGACGGCCGCCCCATATTCGAATACCGCAACGACGGCTTTCCGTTCGACTTCTCGCGCTACTGCAACTCGGTATCATACTATCCCATCCAGCGCTCCTCGCGCAACGAGGCCATACGCATGACCCATCTCGAAGGTGGTACGAGCTACTTCTACACCGTCATCGAAGGCCGCGGCCTCGTCTCGGCAGCCGAAGGCGAACGCCGCACCGTCTCGGTGGAGGCGGCCGACGACTGCGGCAACGTATCGACCCTGTCATTCGAGATAGAGGGCAAACCCGAAAGCGAATGCTTCAAAGGACACATCGACCCAAACAGCAGAATCATACGCCGCGGCAGCGATTTCACGGCCCGCGTCGACAGCATATTCAGCGTAACACTCCCGCGCGGCTCCCTCTACGAGTCGGTCGTATCGGACATAGAACGTGCGGATGTACGCCCCCATGCCGACACTACCGTCGAGGTGCTTTCACCAGCGTACCGGGTACTCGACAAGAGCATACCGCTGCATAAAAGCATATCCATGACATTCACCGTCCCCGTCGACAAGGCCCAGCAACGCCATGCGGCGATGGCCTCGGTAGCATCCGACGGCTCGCTCTCGTACGTCGGAGGCAAATATGCCGAAGGCTCGCTTACGGCACAGACCTCGACGCTCGGCACCTACTGCCTTGCGGCCGACGCCGTACCGCCCACCATACGGCCCGCATTCAAGGATGGCGAGGACTTCCGCACACGGCGCACGATCTCGTTCCGCATTGCCGACAACTTCTCGGGTATAGGCAGTTACTCGGCCACGGTCGACGGACGATGGGCAGCCGTCGACTACTCGCCCAAACACGCCCGCGCCACGATAGACCTCGATGCCGAAGGCATCACGGGAGGTATAAAGCACGAAGTGAGCCTGACCCTGACCGACAACTGCGGCAACAAAGCCGTATGGCGTGGATACGTCATAAAATAATTATGCGAGGAGGGGTCAGGCTCACTCCTTGAAGCCATCGTGCCGGCACTACCGCGCCATATGACGCGGTAGTGCCACATTTTTTAAACCGCACATAGACAAAAAGATTGACCGTCATACAAATTTTTCATAATTTTGAGGCTCGGAACAGACTATAAAACCACTAATCAGAATATGCTCAAGAAAACAATTTCAGCACTCGCATGCGCTCTTGTTCTGGCATCGACGCCCACAGCCGCGCAGCAAGGCGACTTCTCGCCTGTAGACTACGTGAACCCACTGGTCGGCACGCTCTCGACATTCGAACTCTCTACAGGCAACACCTACCCCGCCATCGCCCGCCCGTGGGGCATGAACTTCTGGACGCCGCAGACAGGCGAAATGGGCAACGGCTGGCAGTACGTATACACCGACAACAAGATCCGAGGCTTCAAGCAGACGCACCAGCCCAGCCCGTGGATCAACGACTTCGGACAGTTTTCGATAATGCCCGTTGTCGGGGCTCCCGTCTTCGATCAGAACAAACGCGCCAGCTGGTTCTCGCACAAGGGCGAAGTTGCCAAGGCCTACTATTACAAAGTATATCTGGCCGAGCATGACGTGGTGACAGAGTTCGCCCCCACCGACCGCGCGGCAATCTTCCGTTTCACCTTCCCCGACTCGGATAACTCGTATGTTGTGATAGACGCCTTCGACCACGGCTCGGCCGTAGAGATCGACAAGGCCAACAACCGTATCACGGGATATACGACCCGCAACAGCGGCGGCGTACCCCGCGATTTCAAAAATTACTTCGTCATCGAATTCGACAAGCCGTTCGAATACACGGCCACCGTCGCCGACGGAGAGATTCACGAAGGCCAGTCCAAGCAGCAATGCGGCCACGCCGGCGCAATAATAGGCTTCGCCACACACAAGGGCGAGAAGGTACACGCCCGCGTGGCGTCATCGTTCATAAGCCCCGAGCAGGCGCTCACTAACCTCGAGGAGCTGGGCGAGGATACGTTAGAGCAGGTAGCCGAGAAAGGCCGCAAGGCGTGGAACGAGGTGCTGGGACGCATAGAGGTCAGCGGCGGCGACCTCGACCAGACACGCACCTTCTACTCGTGCCTCTACCGTTCGACACTCTTCCCGCACAAGTTCTACGAGATAAGCGACACGGGAGAGATTCTCCATTACAGTCCCGAGAAGGGCACCGTCGAGAAGGGTTACTACTATACGGGGACGGGCTTCTGGGATACGTTCCGCTGCCTCTTCCCGCTGCTCAACGTACTCTACCCGTCGGAAAACCTCAAGATGCAGGAGGGCCTGCTGAACGTATACCGCGAGAGCGGCTTCTTCCCCGAGTGGGCCAGTCCGGGACACCGCGGCTGCATGATAGGCAACAATTCGGCTTCGGTGCTTGCCGACGCCTACCTGAAAGGCGTAAAGGTCAATGACCCCGAAACGCTATACGAGGGGCTGTTGCACGGCGCCAACAACGTACATCCCCGCATCGGCTCGACAGGCCGCACGGGATACCAGTACTACAATGAACTCGGGTACGTGCCATACGACGTGAATATCAACGAAAACGTGGCCCGCACGCTCGAATACGCCTACGACGACTGGTGCATCTACCGCATGGCCAAGGCCCTCGGCCGCAGCAAGGACGAAGTGGAACTCTACGCCAAGCGCGCCATGAACTACCGCAACGTATTCGATCCCGAGACCCGCCTCATGCGCGGCCGCAACAAGGACGGAGAGTTCATGAAGCCCTTCTCACCGCTCAAGTGGGGCGACGCCTTCACCGAGGGCAACAGCTGGCACTACACATGGTCGGTGTTCCACGACCCGCAGGGTCTTATCGACCTTATGGGCGGCGATGACGAGTTCGTCGCCATGCTCGACTCGGTATTCACCGTACCGCCCGCATACGACGACAGCTACTACGGCGGTACGATACACGAGATCCGCGAGATGACCGTAATGAACA
Organism: uncultured Alistipes sp.; assembly: GCA_944320685.1. Lineage (GTDB taxonomy): Bacteria > Bacteroidota > Bacteroidia > Bacteroidales > Rikenellaceae > Alistipes. The sequence goes on along the minus strand of CALUIK010000002.1, from coordinate 113,844 downwards.
TGGGCAACTACGCCCACGGCAACCAGCCCATACAGCACATGATCTACCTGTACGACTATGCCGGCCAGCCTTGGAAGGCCCAGTATTGGGTGCGCGAGGTGATGAACAGGCTCTACTCGGCCACACCGGACGGCTACTGCGGCGACGAGGATAACGGGCAGACCTCGGCATGGTATGTATTCTCGGCGTTGGGATTCTATCCCGTATGTCCGGGCACTGACCAGTACATCATGGGCGCGCCCCTGTTCAAGAAGGCTGTGCTGCACCTCGAAAACGGCAATACGCTCGAGATCGACGCCCCCGACAACAGCGCCGACAACCGCTACATCGACCAGATGACAGTCAACGGCAAGCGCCATACCGAGAACTACATCACGCACGAGCAGATAATGAACGGCGGCAAGATCGAGGTCAAGATGACCGACAGGCCCAATACCAAGCGAGGCACCGCCAAGAGCGACCGCCCGTACTCGTTTTCGAACGAAAAACATTAAACCGCACGAGCCATGCATCCATTCGCGTCGACATGCGCCGCACTTGCGGCCATAACCGTCGCCGCCTGCAGCGGCACCGACTACACGGTCAAGGTCGATCCGTACATCGGGTCGGGAGGCCACGGACATGTCTTCGTCGGAGCCAACGTCCCCAACGGCATGATACAGGCCGGCCCGCAGAACATACACAAGGGTTGGGACTGGTGTTCGGGATACCACTACTCCGACAGCATAGTCATAGGCTTCACCCACACCCACCTGAGCGGTACGGGATGCGCCGACCTCGGCGACATCCTCCTCATGCCGTATACGGGAGAAGTGCGCACGGGCCGCGGCGAACAGGGTGACATATCGGGTTCGTGCTCGTCGTACTACTCGCACGACAACGAGACGGTTCGCCCGGGGTACTACGCCCTGACGATGGACAACGGCGTTCGGGTGGAACTCACGGCGACCGAACGCGTGGCCCTCCACCGCTACACATACCCTGCAGGCGAGACGCCCCGCCTACTGATAAACCTTCAGGAGGGCAACGGCGACTCGGCATACGAGACATGTCTGACAAAGACCGACGCCCATACCATAGAGGGATACCGTTTCTCGCACGGCTGGAGCCCGCAACACAAGGTATACTTCTGCATACGCAGCGAACAGCCCATCGCGTCGCTGGCCCTCTTCGAGGGCGACACACCCGCCTCGGGCAGCGGCGAGAGCCTCACGGGATGCGGCGTCAAGGGCGTAGCCACGTTTGAAGGCGACCCGACCGAGGTGGCACTGCGCGTAGCGATATCGTCCGTCAGCTGCCATAATGCCCGCATGAACATGGATGCCGAAACCGACGGATTCCGTTTCGACAAGGTCGAGGCCGGGGCCGCAAAAAAGTGGAACGGCCGGCTGGCGAGAATCAAGGTCGAGGGAGGCGACCCGCGGACGGAAAAGATATTCTACACAGCCATGTACCACGCCATGATCGCCCCCACGATCTACTGCGACGTAAACGGCGAATACCGAGGCATAGACGACAAGGTGCGCACGGCCGACGGCTGGACCAACTACTCGTGCTTCTCGCTTTGGGATACCTACCGCACGCTCAACCCGCTGTTGACAATCCTGTCGCCGTCGATGGTGGACAATATCGTACGCTCGTTCCTCAGTATCTACGACGAGCAGGGCAAACTCCCAATATGGACGCTCGTGGGCGGTGAGACCAACTGTATGCCCGGCTACAGCTCGGTACCCATAATCGCCGACGCCTACATCAAGGGCATCCGGGGCTATGATGCCGAGAAGGCTCTTCAGGCAATGGTGACGACGGCGACCAACCCGCGCCAGAACGGCGTGCCATACCTGCTGGAGAAGGGATACATCCCCTGCGACAAGGTGCACGAAGCGACCTCGATAGCGCTCGAATACGCGGCCGACGACTGGGGGACGGCCCTTATGGCAAAACAGATGGGACGCAACGACATATACGGGGAGTACATGCGCCGCGGCCACGCCTACGAACAGTATTTCGACCGCACGCTCAACTACATACGTCCCAAGATGGACGACGGTTCGTGGCGTACGCCCTACGATCCGTTCAAGTCGGTACACAGCGTCGGAGACTTCACCGAGGGCACGGGCTGGCAATACACCTTCTTCGTACCGCAGCACCCCGAAGGGCTCATCGGCCTGATGGGCGGCGACGAAGCCTTCGTCACCAAGCTCGACTCGCTCTTCACGGTCGAGGGCGACATGGGCGCCGGAGCGTCGAGCGACATCAGCGGGCTGATAGGACAATACGCCCACGGCAACGAGCCGAGCCACCATGTGGCATATCTCTACCCCTATGCGGGCCAACAGTGGAAAACGGCCGAAAAGGTACGATACATCAGCCGCGAATTCTATACCGACCAACCGGACGGCATCATCGGCAACGAGGATTGCGGCCAAATGTCGGCATGGTACATCATGTCGGCCATGGGATTCTATCAGGTGAACCCATCGAACGGCGTATTCGTATTCGGGTCGCCGCTCTTCCCGCGCCTGAGCGTGAAACTGGAAAACGGACGCACTTTCACCGTCACGGCCGAGGGCAACAGCGACACGAACATATACATACAGTCGGCGACCCTCAACGGGAAGCCGTACGACAAGTCGTACATAACATACGAGGACATCATGGCCGGAGGCGAACTGCATTTCGTCATGGGGTCCGTTCCGAACAAGGAGTTCGGCACATCGCCTGCATCACGCCCCGTGAGCGCGAAATAAGTATAGGGGCGCACTCAACATCGAGGCGGAACCACACACCTGATTCCGCCTTGTTGTTTGTATGCCCTACGGCACGCCTGAACGTTACCGCCGCACCCCACACCCGCGACACCGGCCGGCCACCTGCGGCACAGGTACGACAGGCTGCCATAACCGCTGTCCGGCGGTTGAGCGATACCGCCGTGCAAAAAAAACGAAGTATCATCGCCGGCATGAAACCAGATTAGGCAATTTTGTATATCTTTGCGGCCTATAATTAGACTATTAGACAATTTACACAACAATGGCACTCGAAAAGTACGAATCGAAGCAACAGCAGATCTTCAAATCCGCAGCCCTGATATATCCCTTCATCAGCCGTTTCGACATGCTCACCCCCGCCCTGCAGGACAAGGTCGAGGAGTGGTCGGCAACGGAAGACACATGCTCGTTCAAGGTAAAAGGTTTCACATTGAAACTTCGCATAGCGGAACGCGCCGAAAACCGCCACGTGAAGATCACGGGCGACGGCGAGGGCGGCCTGCCCGTAGACTTCGCATTCTGGATACAGCTGCATGAAGTCACGAGCGGCGATACCCGCATACGCCTCGTGCTGCACGCCGACCTGAACATGATGTTGCGCATCATGATAGGCGGCAAAATACAGGGCGGACTGGACAACGCCGTCGAAGGTCTGGCCGCAGCTTTCAACCAAATGCCGTAATGCCGCGGCAGGTTTTTGCAAGGTTTTTGTTCCGATCGTGCATGTGAATCGCTTTACGAAAAAAAACCTTTACATTAATTTGATTATCATTAAAAATGTAGTACATTTGCAGACACAAAGTAACCAAATGTTAAATTACAAATAACTAATTGCTATGACTAAGGCTGATATCGTAAATGAAATTGCCAAAAGCACCGGCGTAGAGAAGGTATTGGTTCAGACCATTGTCGAGGCGTTCATGGAGAACGTAAGAAATTCTCTGATCGAAAACAACAACGTCTATCTCCGCGGTTTCGGAAGTTTCATCATCAAGAAGCGCGCACAGAAAGTGGCCCGCAATATTTCGAAGAATACGACCATCACCATCCCAGAGCACAATATTCCTGCTTTCAAGCCCTCTAAGAGTTTCGTGGCAAAGGTAAAGTAATCCGCTGAAGAGACTAATTCCATTAAATCATTATAAAACTATGCCAAACGGAAAGAAGCACAAGCGTCACAAGATGGCTACGCACAAGCGCAAAAAGCGTCTTCGCAAGAACCGTCATAAGAAAAAGTAGTCTTATTCGACCGGTATTCAGTTGCGTTAGCAAATAGGTAAAATAAAAGCTAAAGGGTCTTCATTTTCTAACGCCCTTTAGCTTTGCCTATTTATTATGAAAGAAAACAGTTAGTTAGCCTCTTTAATTTTAATGAATCGAGAATTAGTAATAAACGTCACGCCGAAAGAGATCTCCATCGCCCTGTGCGAGGACAAAGTGCTGGTGGAACTCAACAAGGAGCAGAGCCAGACGGGATTTGCCGTCGGGGACATATATCTGGGCAAGGTACGGAAAATCATGCCGGGCCTCAATGCGGCATTCGTCAACATCGGACACGAAAAGGACGCATTCATACACTATCTCGATTTGGGCAGTCAATTCTCCTCGCTGCAAAAGGTGGTCAACAGCCGCCAGCCGGGCAAGCGAGGAATCAGGGTCGAGACCATGAAACTCGAACCCAACATCGAAAAATCGGGCAAACTTGCCACATATCTTCAGGTCGGGCAGACCGTAATGGTACAGATAGCCAAGGAGGCCATCTCGACCAAGGGACCGCGCCTGACGGCAGACATATCGCTCGCCGGCCGCAACGTAGTGCTGGTACCCTTCACCTCGAAGATATTCATATCGCAAAAGATCCGCTCGACAGAGACCAAGAAGCGGCTCCGCCAGATCGCGGCGGGCATACTTCCCAAAAACTTCGGTGTCATCATACGCACGGCCGCGGCCGAAGCCCACGACGCCGACATCGAGCAAGACATACGCTCCCTGCTGGAGCGCTGGAACAATGCCGTCGGCAACATCCGCAAGAGCCAAGCCCCCGCGCTGCTCATGAGCGAGATGAACCGCGCAAATACCATAATACGAGACTCGCTCAATTCGACCTTTTCGCAGATAACCGTCGACGACGAAGCGCTATACCGCGAAATCAAAAACTACATAAAAATCATCGACCCGCAACTCGAGAAGATAGTCAAACTCTACCGCGGCACGGTGCCCATATTCGACAACTTCGACATATCGAAGCAGATAAAGTCGCTCTTCGCCAAATATGTGTCGCTCAAACGCGGCGCATACCTCATCATCGAGCATACCGAGGCCATGAACGTCATCGACGTCAACTCGGGCAACCGCACCAAGGCCGAGGTCAATCAGGAGCAGACGGCTATGGAGGTCAACATGGCCGCCGCAAAGGAGATCGCCCGCCAGCTGCGCCTGCGCGATCTGGGCGGCATCGTCATCATCGACTTCATCGACCTGCACAAGGCACAGAACCGCCAGCTGCTATTCGAGGAGATGACCAGCCTCATGTCCACCGACAAGGCCAAGCATACAATCCTGCCGCTCACGAAATTCGGCCTTATGCAGATCACGCGCCAAAGGGTGCGCCCCGTAGCCGTGGAGGACGTTACCGACGTATGCCCCACCTGCAACGGCACGGGCAAGATCGAACCCACGATACTTCTGGAACGCAAGATCGAAAACCAGATACAGTTCCTGACCGAGGACCGCGGCGCCAAATACATACGCCTGCGGGTAAGTCCCTACGTCGCGTCGTACATATGCCACGGCCTGTTGTCGCTGCGCAACCGCTGGATGATGAAGTACCGTACATGGATCGACGTGGTATCGGACCAGAGCCAAGGCATGGTCGATGTGAGGTACCTCGGACGCAACGGCGCCCCGCTGATAGAGTAGACCGTCGGCATACGCGTGGCAAGGATTGAGGTACATGAAATGACACGATAAAACAACCCAACAGACAGATGCCGGCATGTCACCGCCGGCTGTGCTGACCATAAACAGCCGCTTTGGAGAGCATAGACAATATCATGCAGCGAGTCGGCGCCTCGGAACCGTTCCGACGCATGTTGTCGCTTTACGACCAAAAGAGCCCAACCGTCCACCTCGAAGATCTGGTCGGCGGGGCTCTTTCGCTCTATTCCGCAGCTTTGGTAAAGGCCCGCGGCGGGCTGCACATCTTCGTTGCGGAGGATCGCGACTCAGCAGCGTACATGCTCAACGACTTCTATGCCCTGCTGGATGAGACACGCATACATTTCTTCCCTACGTCGTACAAGAAATCCATTCTCTACGGCAAGGAGGACGCACAAGGTCTCGTACAACGGACAAATACGCTCAACGCCATCCGCCGCAACGACCAGCCATACGTAGTCGTCTGCACCTATCCCGAAGCTATGGCCGAACGCGTGGCCGATGCCGCAACGCTCACTGGCCGCAGCCTGCACATCTCAGTCGGCGATACGGCCGTCATGACCGATCTCGAGCAACAACTCGTCGATCGTGGCTTTACGCAAGTGGACTTCGTTTACGAACCAGGGCAGTATTCGCTGCGCGGCGGAATACTCGATGTCTTCTCCTACTCTGAGAGCCGCCCGTACCGTATCGACTTCTTCGGCGATACGGTCGACTCGATACGCCTGTTCAACATTTCGAGCCAACTATCGAACGACAAGGTCACGGACGCGGAGATCATCCCCAACCTCAACTCGGCTTCGCCCGAAAAGGTATCGCTGGCGCGCTTCGCCGGCAGTGCCACATATTGGTTCTATGACGCCGACTACATCATGCGTAGAGTGAACGAGCTGCGGCGGCGCCTGCTCGGCGAGATGGAGGAGCCGTCGCAGATAGACTCGCTCATGGCCAGCCGCAACATCCTGCTCGAGGATATGCGGTCGAGCCGTATATACATGTTGCGCGACAATCTCAAGGAGCGCGCCGCCGAAGCCGAAGTGCGCTTCGCCACTGCGCCGCAACCAAAGTTCAACAAAAAGTTCGACGTGCTGGCCGATGACATGAGCGCCTCGGCAGCCAAAGGTTACAGTACATACATACTGTCGGAGAACAAGGCGCAGATCGAACGGCTGGACAACATCTTCCACCAGACGGGGCATAACGACATAAGGGTGGAGGCCATCCCGCTCACCCTGCACGAAGGCTTCGTCGACCGCACGCTGAAACTGTGCCTCTATACCGACCACCAGATATTCGACCGTTACCACCGCTACCGCATAAACGGCGAGATCAAACGTGACGAACAGATGACCGTCGCCGAACTCAACGCCTTGAAGATGGGCGACTACGTGGTACACATAGACCACGGTGTCGGGCGTTTCGGCGGTCTGGTGAAGATCAATGAGAACGGCAAGGTGCACGAGGCCATCAAGCTCGTATACAAGGACAACGACGTACTCTTCGTCAACGTGCACTCGCTGCACCGCATATCGCGCTACAAAAGCGGTGACGGCGAACCGCCGAAGATATACAAACTCGGCAACGGGGCATGGCAGAAACTCAAGAGCGCCACGAAAAAGGCCGTCAAGGATATTTCCCGCGAGCTCATAGCCCTCTACGCCAAACGTAAGGCGAGCCCGGGCTTCGCATTTTCGCCGGACAGCTACCTGCAGAACGAAATGGAGGCGTCGTTCCAATGGGAGGAGACGCCCGACCAGCAGAACGCCATCGCCGCCGTCAAGAAAGACATGGAGTCCACACAACCCATGGACCGCCTCGTATGCGGCGACGTAGGCTTCGGCAAGACCGAGGTGGCCATACGCGCCGCCTTCAAGGCCGCCGTCGACGGCAAGCAGGTAGCGGTGCTGGTGCCCACGACCATCCTCGCCCTGCAGCACTACCGCTCGTTCATGGAGCGCCTGCGCGACTTTCCCGTGCGTATAGAGTACCTGAACCGCTCGAAGAGCGCCAAGCAGACGCGCGAAATAGCGGAGGATCTGGCCGCAGGCAAAATCGACATACTCATCGGCACACACAAGATCCTCGGCAAGCAGATACGTTTCCATGATCTCGGGCTGCTCATCATCGACGAGGAACAAAAGTTCGGTGTGGCGGCCAAGGAGAAACTCTGCCAGATGAGCGTCAACGTCGATACGCTCACGCTCACGGCCACCCCCATACCGCGCACACTGCAGTTCTCGCTCATGGGCTCGCGCGACCTGTCGGTAATATCTACGCCGCCGCCCAACCGCCAGCCCATAATCACCGAGTCGCACATATTCTCGGAGGACATAATACGCGACGCCGTCGAGGAGGAACTGGCCCGCGGCGGGCAGGTATATTTCGTCAACAACCGCGTGGAGGACCTTGCCACGCTACAGGGGCTCATCACGCGACTCTGCCCCAAGGCACGCGTTGCCGTAGGACACGGCAAGATGCCGCCGGAGCAGCTGGAAAAACTCATCATGGACTTCATCTACGGAGAGTTCGATGTGCTGGTGGCCACCACCATCATCGAGAACGGCATAGACATACCCAACGCCAACACGATTATAATAAACAATGCCCACTACTACGGCTTGAGTGACCTGCACCAGCTGCGCGGACGCGTCGGCCGCAGCAACCGCAAGGCATACTGCTATCTGCTCACGCCGCCCGAGGAACTGCTGACGGGAGATGCACGGCGGCGCCTGCGCGCCATCGAGGAGTTCTCCGACCTCGGATCGGGATTCAATATCGCCATGCAGGATCTCGACATACGCGGCGCGGGGAACCTCCTTGGTGCCGAGCAGAGCGGCTTCATTGCCGACATAGGGTTCGAGACGTACCAGAAGATCATGCAGCAGGCCATATCCGAGTTGCGGGCCGAGGGCCTCGATGTGGCGGGCCTGAGCGACAGCGAGGCGGAGACGATCAGGCACGACACCTACATCGACGACTCGACCATCGAGATCGACATGCTGGCCGAACTGCCCGACGACTACGTGCGCCAGCCGGCCGAGAAACTGCGCCTCTACCGCGAACTCGACGCCATAAAGCGCGAGGAGGACCTCACCTCTTTCCGCGACCGCCTCGTCGACCGTTTCGGACAACTGCCCGAGGCCGCCGTGGAATTGCTCAACGTGGTGCGCCTGCGCTGGGAGGCCGTGCGTCTGGGGATGGAGCGCGTCAAGGTCAAGAACAGACTCATGATCGTGCACTTCGTCGGCGAACCGAACTCGCCATATTACAAGAGCGAAACCTTCATGACGCTGTTGCGCCGCATCACGGCGCAACCCGACAGATTTGTATTGAAACAGCACAATAATCGCCTTGCGATGACCGTTAGGAGGGTGATGAATGTTGGCGAAGCCGTGGACGTGCTCAAAAGTTTGTAACCTGCATGAATCTGGTTGTGGACATAGGGAACACGCATGTCAAGGCTGCCGCCGTCGAAGGCATTTCGGTAGCCACGATGTTGACATTCCCGTCGGCCCGCGAGGTCGATGTGGAACCGATACTCGCACGCTACAGCATAACAAGGGCCATAGTCGCCTCTACGGGCAGCGGCGCCGCCGAGGTTATCGAAAAACTGAAGCGACGGGGGATCAAGGTACTCGAGATGACACCCGATACCCCCGTACCCATAGGCAATGGCTATCTCACGCCGCATACACTGGGAACAGACCGCATAGCCGCCGCCGTAGGCGCCGAGGCGGTTTTCGGCCGCGACGATTACCTGATAGTCGACTTCGGGACCGCCATCACGATAGATCTGGTGAGCGGCGGAGTATTCCTCGGGGGCAACATCTCGCCCGGCATGCGTACCCGCTTCCGCGCATTGCACGACTATACGTCGCAACTGCCCGAGTGTTCCCCCACTGATGAGACACGATTTCCAGCAAGATGCACGAGAGAGGCCATAGAGCAGGGCGTCATGCAGGGCATAACATACGAAATCGAGGGTTACATGAAGTCTCTCGCCGAAAAAAATGTGAAATTATCCATAATTTTTACGGGCGGGGACGCAAAATACTTTGTGAAAAGAATTAAAAACGCGATATTTGCAAAATGCGAGTTGGTGATTTGCGGATTGAACAGAATATTAGACTACAATGCAACTGAACAAGCGGATATTTAAAGTCATACTTACAGGCTCGCTGACATTGCCGTCACTGGCGTCGGCCCAAAATTTGACCAGTAGCATAAATACCTTCTCCCCCTATTCGATGTACGGGCTGGGTGAGTTGGCTACTCCCGGTACGACCAGCATGCGGTCGATGGGAGGAGTCGGCGTGGCCCTGCGCTCGAACAATACGGTCAACGTATTGAATCCCGCAGCCTACAGCCAAACGCCGCAGAAAAGCTTTCTGTTCGAATTCGGTATCGAAGCCGGACATTTCCGCAACTCGCAGACAAAATACGGTACGCAGCAGACCACGTCGCGCACGGCATACAATTCGATAAATTTCCACGAGATTGCATTCCAAATGCCGTTAGCGAAAGGCCTCGGATTCGGATTCAGCCTTACGCCCTACAGCAACGTGGGATACAATATGCACAGCGACGAGTTGTCTTCGGGCATGATCGGCAATCTCGGACGCGCCCAATACCAATACTACGGCGACGGCGACGTCACGGAAATCAAGGCCGGACTGGGATGGACCCCGTTCAAGAACTTCTCCATCGGCGCCGCCATGCAATACTATTGGGGCGACATAACCAGAAACTATAAGGCCGTACCCACGGATATCATCACCGGCAGCGGCGAATACTCCACCACGACAGGTATCGACACATACGACGTCTCGCGCATAAAGGCCCAATTCGGCATACAGTGGAACGCCATATTAAACTCACGCCGCGCGCTCACATTCGGCGCCACGTACGACATAGGCGGCAAACTCAGCCCCAAAACGATGAAATACGTATATATCGACAACATACTCACTTCGACCGTGCGCAACGAGGAAGAAACATTGCCTCTGCGCCTGCCGCAGCAAATCGCGGCCGGTGTCTTCTACCAGACGATGAGCCTGCGCATGGGTGTCGACTACGTATACCAGAACTGGGGCGACGAGAACTCCTCATTCCTCGAGAGCGACGGTTCAGGCAAGGGCGTAAGGGTCGCATACCACAACACCAATACCGTTCGCGTAGGTATCGAGTTGACGCCAAAGCCCATAGATCCACGAAATTACCTCAACCGCGTAGCGTACCGCGTGGGATTCCGCTATGGCGACTACTATCAGACCTTCGGAGGAAGCGCCGTGCGTCAGATGGCGGTAACGGCCGGTTTGGGCCTGCCTGTAAAGCTGTTCGGCCGTTCGTCAGTCGATGTAGGGTTCGAGTTCGGCATGCGTAACCCCGTCAAGGATAAGATAACAATCGACGATAATATCGTAGGATTGGTCAAGAACAGATACTACAAGCTGTCGCTCGGCGTATCGCTGTTCGGCGACGACGACTGGTTCCGACGCTATAAGTTCAAATAGCGCGCCTATCCGGCGGATGCAGCTGACGGCCAGATGAAATGGTCAGCCGACGTTCTTGGTACGAAGCCATGCCGCGAAAATCCCGGCGGCGCAGAGCATAAAGCCTGAACAGGTATTCGGACGAACGGGGCCTAACAAATAAATTAGGCCGAGAGAATAAGAGAGGAAGGAAGACAAGGTACGGGCAAGATGTGGGATGACAGATATCGATATGTTCGCATACGGCAAGGGGTACACGGACAGAAGAACGGAATAAATACACGGAAAGCAAGGCAGAACGACATACCTGAGATTAATTACAATATTGACAAACAACATATTAAAAACTAATAAACCTTAGATTACATGAAAAGTTTCAAACTCATTCTTGCCGCAGCTTTTGCTGTTGTGGGGCTGTCGGCCATGGCACAGGTCAACTTTGATGATCCCAAGTACGCAGGCTGGGGAGAGACCGCCGATGAACGCAAGCAGAACATGCTCGACAACCAATTCATGAAAGAGGCCGTCGACAACCGCAACTACAACCTTGCGGCAAAGTACCTCCAGTCACTTCTGGCAAAATGCCCCAAGGCTTCACAGAATATCTACACCAACGGCATCAAGCTCTACAAGAACAAGATCAACCGCGCAGAGACAGCTGAAGAGAAGGATATATATATCGACTCTCTGCTGCTGCTCTATGACATTCGTCTGGAGAACTTCGGCAACCACTCGACCTACGGCAAGGCATACATTCTCGACCGCAAGGCCCGCGAGCTCATGACCTATCGCCCCGATGACCGCGAGGGCATCCGCAAACTCTTCAACGAGGCAATCGCCGCCAGCGAAGAGAAGAACGGTACGCCCGACCTCGATCTGGCAGTCATATATTTCAGCGCACTGTGCGACGACTACAAGAACGACCTCGTAAGTGCCGATACCGTAATTGCCGAATATGACCGCTTCACCCCTGCTTTCGAGAGCGCTGGTGAGGATGGCGCAGCGCTGAAAGAGCAGTTCGACTCATCATTCGGATCGAGCGGCGCCGCCAGTTGCGAGAACCTCGAAGCCCTCTTCTCAAAACGTCTGGCCGACGCGCCCGACGACGAGGCAGTGCTTTCACAGGCCGTATCGCTCATGTCACGTGCGAACTGCGACAGCGACTTCTTCTTCCAGACCGCCGAGAAATACTACTCGATCAAGCCTTCGTCGGAGACCGCCCTCTTCCTCGCACAGGGCTTCCAGAACCGTCAGGAGTATGACAAGGCCCTCAAATATCTCGAGGAGGCACTTTCAGTGGAGACCGATCCCGCAGAAAAGGAGAAACTCTACATACGTATCGGCATGATCGGCATCAGCACCAAGGACTACGCCAAGGCCATCGATGCCGCAAACCAGATCAAGAACCTCAACCCCGAGAATGGATACGCATACTTCATCCTCGGCCAGTGCTACGCTGCATCGGCAAACTGCTCGGAGTTCCAGTGCATGGCCTGCTATTGGGCCGCCTATGACGCCATGAGTCAAGCTGTATCGCTTCTCGGCACCGAGCCCGATGTCCAGAAGGCAGCACAGACGCTCATGTCGAACTACCGTCAGGGCTTCCCGACAAAGGAGGAGTGTTTCTTCGCCGAGCTGACGGAAGGTTCGCGCTACACCATCAGCCACGGCTATGCCAACGGTGTCAACACAACGGTACGTTACAGGTAACAATGCTGCATGAAGACAGCGTCGATGAAAAAACTAATAGCGGTAGCACTCTCTTTCACGGGGAGTGCTATCTTGCTATTCTCGTGCGACGCTAAAAAGCCTGCGGCGGAGAGCGCCGTCAACGACAAGATGATGACCGAATACAGCGAGAACATGTCGATCGTCATGTCGGAGAACGGCCGCAAGTCATACCTGTTCGAGACGCCGCTGATCGAAGGTTACAGCCTTGTCCGCGACCCCTACCGCGAATTCCGCAAGGGGATTAAGATAACCACCTTCGACGACTCGCTCTCGATGCAGGACGCCGTTCTGACAGCCAACTACGCCATATACTACGAGAACCGCCGCCTGTGGGAGGCCAAAGGCAACGTCGTGGTCATAAAAGCCGACGGCAAGCAGCTGTATACCTCGCAGCTCTTCTGGAACCAAGCCACGAAACGCATCTACTCGAACGTCGATTCGAAGATCGTCGACGGCGACGAAATCACCTTCTGCGAAGGGTTCGAATCCGATGAGAGCATGAAAGAGTGGCGTTACCGCAAGATAAAGGGTGTCACATACTTCACCGTAGAGGAGGACAGCGAAGGGGACGTTCCGGCCCAAGACGATGCCACAGCGGCCCAACCCGCGGCAGAGAATTCCGGACGCAAGATTCCGGCTGAAGCGGCGCAACACACTCAGGGAAAAGGCACACCCGACACTCCGCAGAAACGGACAGACATCGGCATACGCCCCCAAGCCGCATCCTCCGGACGAGCGGACAGCGACGGCAGCAGGCAGGACGGCACTGCCAGATGACACAATATCACCTCATGCTATCATGTACTCCGCGGAACTAATCAATTCGGTCATAATAATCGCCGTCATGCTCACGCTGTCGGCATTCTTCTCCGGCATGGAGATAGCGTTTCTGAGCAAGAACCGCCTGATGGTGGAGATAGGGCGCAAACAGAGCCGTTTCTTCGATCTGGTTGCCGGACTGTTCGAGAAACACCCCGGGCAGTACATCACCACCATTCTCGTAGGCAACAATATATGCCTGGTAATATACTCGCTCTGCATGTCCACGGCGCTGCGCCTGCTGGCGCAGGCCGCAGGATGGGAATCGCTTGCGGTGAACGGCTCCGTCATAACCGAAACGGTAATCTCCACCGCCATCATTCTTTTCTGCGGCGAGTTCCTTCCCAAATCTATTGTCAGGAACAATCCCAACTTCTACTACTCGACGCTGTACCCCGTCATACTGTTCTTCTATCTGCTGCTCTACCCCATCGCCATCTTTACAACATGGCTCTCGTACGGCATACTGCGCCTGTCCGGGCATAAGGCCGTCAAGACCGACATGGCCGCCCCCTTCAACCGTGAGGATCTTGTCAACCTGATGGATGCCGAAACCGTAGAGCCGCAGCAGGAGGAAGAGGACGAGATAAAGATATTCCAAAACGCACTCGATTTCGCCGACCTGCGCGTACGCGACTGCATGGTATCGCGTGTGGATGTCGAGGCCGTAGGTATAGACGACACGAGCATCGAAGAGCTGACGCAGCGGTTCATCGAAACGAAGTTCTCGCGTATCTTCGTCTGGCGCGAAAGCATCGACAACATCATCGGTTACGTCAACTCGAAAAGCCTCTTCGAAAAACCGGCCGCAATATCGGAGGTGATGAAGAAGGTGAACTGCGTAGCCGAAACCCTGCCTCTGCAAAACATGCTGCAGACCTTCATCAAGCAGAAGTCGAGCGTGGCGGTGGTTATCGACGAATTCGGCGGTACCGCGGGCATCATATCCCTCGAGGACGTTTTGGAGGAGATCTTCGGCGACATCGAGGATGAACACGACGTACAGCGCACCGTCGAGAAAAAGATTGCCGAGGGCGAATACATCTTCTCGTGCCGCCTCGACGTGGAGTATCTGAACGAACATTACGGTCTGGGAATCGAGGAGAGTGACGAATACGACACGCTGGCCGGATACATCATACGCAAGTATGAAGGAATCCCCGCGGCAGGCGAGACACTGCTGGACGGCGGCCTCGAAATACACATCCTGCGATCTACGCGCGCGAGGGTGGAACTCGCCCGCGTGAAAAAGATGTAACAAAATATCCTACAATAATATGAGCAATAGGAATTATTTTACTATCTTTGGTGGCTCAAAACGAACAAAAATATAGTAATTACATACAATTATGGCGAGTTTAAACACTTTAAGGACCAAATTCGGCGTAGTGCTTTCGGTAATCATCGCACTTGCGCTTTTGGCATTCATCTTCTCTTTGAGGACCGACATGGGATTCACTAACAACGATCCCAAAGTGGGTGTTATCAACGGCGACAAAATCCGCTACTCCGAGTACCTGAACGAATACGAGACAGTAAAGGCCAACAACGGCGGTTCGGAATCTGACGAAGCACAGGCCGATGCCTTGGCCAACGCTGCATGGCAAGGCCTCATCGCCAAGCATATGCTCCTGCCCGAATTCGAAAAAATGGGAATCAAAGTAAGCGAGGCCGAACGTATGTCGATGCTCAGCGGCGAACACCCCTCACAGGTGTACTACAGCGCCTTCGCCGACCCACAAACAGGCGAATACCGCCCCGAAACGATCAGTTCGTTCCTTACGCAGGTGAGCGCAAACCCCCAGTACCAGTCGTTCTGGTCATACCTCAATTCACAGGCCATGCTCGACCGCATGATGTCGAAGTATCTGGGCATGATCCGTGCCGGCATATATCCCAACGCCCTGGAGGTGGAGAACGGCGTAAAGGCCGCCAACGAGAGCCGTTCGGGACGTTACGTCATGCTAAAGTACAACACCATAGCCGACTCGCTCGTAACGGTGTCGCAGGCCGAGGTGCAGAAATATTACGACGAGCATAAGAATTCGTATATCCAGCAGCCCCACCGCACGATCTCGTACGTCGTGTTCGAGGTCAACCCCACCGATGACGACATGCTCGAACTCGAGAAAGAGGTCCGCGCCGTAGGCGACGAGTTCGCGGCAGCAGAGGACGTACGCGCATTCGTCCGCAAGAACATCAAGGGCACCATTGCCGACCACTATGTATCGGCCGCACAACTCGACGAGGAGGAAGCCGTGATACTCGACGGCGGGCAGTACGGCCCCGTGCTCAAGTCAAACGAATGGGTCATGACACGAGCCGTTGCTACCAAGATGGCTCCCGATTCGATAGGTCTCAGCCACATAGTTCTCTCGGCACAGGATTCGGCTTTGGCCGACAGCCTATACACCGCATTGCAGAACGGCGCCGACTTTGCCGAGGCCGCAGCCAAATATTCGACATATACCGCTACAGCGCAGAACGGCGGCGATATAGGCGTAATGCCCTTCTCGGGATTCACCACCGACATGGCCGACCAGCTGGCAGAAGCCAAGAAGGGTGACATCATCAAGACCAACATCGGCAACGCCATACAGATCCTGAAGGTCACCCGCGCAGACGCGCCGAAGAAATTCGCCGTCACGGGTACGATAACCTACCCTGTCGAAGCCTCGGAGGCAACGCGCCGCGACATACACAACACTGCAAGCATCTTCACCGTCGACGCCAAGGGTTCGCTCGAAGCGTTCCAGAACGCCGCCTCGGCAGCTGCTGTAACGCCCCGCGTGGCAGATATAGCACAGGGCGAGCGCTCGATCAACGGACTTGAAAATACCCGCGAAATGGTACGCTGGGCCAACGGGGCCAAGATTGGCGATATTTCGGAGATATTCAACGTCGGAAAGGACTACGCCGTAGCCATACTCACCGACATCGACGACTCGAAATATACGCCGCTCGAGGATGTAAGCTTCTCGATAATGCAGGAGATAGGCCGTAACAAGAAGTTCGACATGTTGAAGGACAAACTCTCGGGGGCCTCGATCGACGAGGCCGCAAAGAACGCCGGCACTGAGGTCGCCCAATTCGAGGGTGTCAGGTTCAACGACTACATGATCGCCGAGCTGGGTCTCGAACCTGCGGTTATCGGCGCCATCGCAGCAACCGAACAGACTGGAACGGTTTCAGCCCCCGTAAAAGGCTACTCAGGTGCTGTCGTATTCGTCGTTGACAACATAGAAAAGGGCGACGCACAGAGTGCCGAAGCCGAAAAGGTGCGTCTTCAGGCCACGATGGAGAATCTGGCGATGCAGGCATCGGTAATGGCCATACAACGGATGGCAGAGATCGACGATCTGCGCGGAAAGTACTTCTAACAGAAGACATATCCTATATGAAAAAAGGAAGCATCCGTCTGGATGCTTCCTTTTTTGCCTTGCAACGCACCCTGTACTGTACCATACCCAACTTGCTTCGGCCGATTTACACACACCGCATTGCACACGGGCCGTAGACCATCTGCAGACGGGACAACCAGCGCATAATATATGCCTGCCAACGTGCACTATTACAGCAGATCTGCAATGCAGGCGGACGCGCACAAACGCACCCTGCATAAAAAGGCCGCCCCTGCGGAGAGGGGCGGCCGACAATTATAATTACCGAGGAATCGGATTACTCCGCCATAAGCAGTTCAAGCATCTTTATCGACGACTTCGCGATAGGAGTACCGGGGCCGAAGATAGCGGCAGCGCCGTCACGGTAAAGTTCATCGTAATCCTGTGCCGGGATCACACCGCCGACAACGACGATAATATCCTCGCGTCCCAGTTTCTTGAGTGCGGCGATGATCTGCGGCACAAGCGTAAGATGTCCGGCCGCGAGCGACGATACGCCCACGATATGCACGTCATTCTCAACAGCCTGCTTGGCAGCCTCCTCCGGCGTCTGGAACAACGGGCCCATATCGACGTCGAAGCCGACGTCCGCATAGCCCGTAGCAACAACTTTGGCGCCACGGTCGTGACCGTCCTGGCCGAGTTTGGCAATCATGATACGGGGCTGGCGGCCCTCCTTCTTGGCGAACTCGGCGCACATGGCCTTTGCCTTCTCGAAATCAGCATCCTGTTTCATACCCGAACTGTATACTCCCGAAATTGAACGAATAACAGCCTTGTAACGGCCTACTACCACCTCGCAGGCATCCGAGATCTCGCCAAGCGTGGCGCGTACCTTCGCGGCCTCTACGGCCAGCTCCAGCAGGTTGCCCTTGCCCGACTTCACACACTCGGTAATTGCCGCCAAAGCCTTGTCTACAGCGGCCTGATCGCGCGATGCGCGCAACTCCTTCAGGCGTTTTACCTGACTTTCGCGTACGGCGGTGTTGTCCACGGCAAGAATATCGATCGGCGCCTCCTTCTCGAGACGGTACTCGTTCAGACCGATGATTTTCTGCTCGCCCGAGTCGATGCGGGCCTGAGTACGTGCGGCAGCCTCCTCTATACGCATCTTGGGGATACCGGTCTCGATGGCCTTGGCCATACCGCCGAGCTTCTCGACCTCCTGTATATGCTCCCATGCCTTGTGAGCTATCTCGTTGGTGAGAGACTCGACATAGTAGGATCCGGCCCACGGGTCGACGTTGCGGCATACGTTGGTCTCCTCCTGAATATATATCTGGGTGTTACGCGCGATACGCGCCGAGAAGTCGGTAGGAAGCGCGATAGCCTCGTCCAAAGCATTGGTATGGAGCGACTGCGTATGGCCCAGAGCGGCACCCATGGCCTCGATGGCGGTACGCGCCACATTGTTGAAGGGATCCTGCTCCGTCAGCGACCATCCCGACGTCTGGCTGTGCGTACGCAGAGCGAGCGACTTGGGGTTCTTGGGATTGAACTGCTTCACGATCTTGGCCCACAACATACGTGCCGCACGCATCTTGGCGATCTCCATGAAGTGGTTCATGCCGATAGCCCAGAAGAACGACAGACGCGGCGCGAAAGCATCGACCGACATGCCGGCGTTGATACCTGCACGCAGGTACTCCAGACCGTCGGCCAGCGTATATGCCAACTCGATGTCGGCCGTAGCGCCCGCCTCCTGCATATGATAGCCCGAAATAGAGATCGAGTTGAACTTGGGCATGTACTTCGACGTGTACTCGAAAATGTCGGCGATAATCTTCATCGAGAACTTGGGCGGATATATATAGGTGTTGCGCACCATGAACTCCTTGAGGATATCGTTCTGGATCGTGCCGGCCAACTGGTCGAGCGTACAACCCTGTTCGAGTCCCGTAACGATGTAGAAGGCCAGAATGGGCAGCACAGCTCCGTTCATGGTCATCGACACCGACATCTTGTCCAAAGGAATGCCGTTGAAGAGCACTTTCATATCCTCAACCGAGCATATCGACACTCCGGCCTTGCCGACGTCGCCCACGACGCGCGGATGGTCGGCATCGTATCCGCGATGCGTAGCGAGGTCGAATGCCACCGACAGGCCCTTCTGGCCTGCGGCGAGGTTACGACGGTAGAATGCGTTTGACTCCTCGGCCGTAGAGAACCCCGCATACTGGCGGATCGTCCACGGACGCATAACGTACATCGTCGAGTAGGGACCGCGCAGGAACGGCGCGATGCCGGCAGCATAATTGAGGTGTTCGAGGCCCCCGAGGTCCTTCTCCGTGTAATCCCTCTTTACGGGTATCTGCTCGGCTGTCATCCAAGGCTGCTCGGCCTCGGCAGCGGCGGCACAGCACTGCGTCCTGCCGCCTTCGTACGATAATTTATCGAATTTTGCTCTCATAACTTTGCTTTTTAGATACCCAACTCTTTGAGGTAGAACTTCAGAGTTTCGAGTACGTTACTCTTTACGTTTATGAAATTGGTTATACCCTGCGCCTCGAGCTCGGGCGTGCATGCGGGAGCACCTGCTACGACAAGTATGGCCTTGCCGCCCAACAGCTCCTTCACGCGCGGCGCCAGCTCCGCATAGTCGTCGTCCGACGAACATACAACCACGATGTCGGCTTTCGCCTCCAATGCAGCGGCCACACCCTCCTCGACAGACTTGAAGAAGGTATTGTCCTGAACGCGGATACCCGCACAAGCGAAGAAGTTGCAAGAGAACTGTGCACGGGCGCGCGCCATGGCGAGATTGCCGCAGGTAAGCATGAACGCCTTGGGCGCCTTGCCGCTGCGGTCGACATGCAGGCGCATCTGCTCGAAGGCCATAGCGCCGCGGTACGGAGTCAGCACGTTGCCCTCGGCATGCTTGCGCGTTACCACCTCGTCGGTGATGGTGTCGGCGGCGACCTCGGTGAAGTTGGGATACTGGTTGGCACCCAGCAGCACCTGACGGCGCGTAGCGATGTTCCTGTCCTTGGCTGCGGCCGAAGCCTTCACGCGCTCCACGATGAAGCCCTGTTCGAAAGCCGCAATATAGCCGCCCTTATCCTCGATCTCGAGGAAGAGCTTCCATGCCTGATCAGCGATGTTGCGCGTAAGGGTCTCGATATAGTACGAACCGCCGGCAGGATCCACCACGCGGTCGAAATGCGACTCGTGCTTGAGCAGCAGCTCCACGTTGCGGGCGATACGCTTCGAAAAATCGTTCGGGGCCTCGAATGCGTAGTCGAACGGCGTAACCTCCAGCGAATGCACGCCGGCCAGCGATGCCGACATGGCCTCCGTAGTGCCGCGGAGCATGTTCACATAAGGATCATACACGGTCTGGTTCCACGTCGAGGTGACTGCGTGTGCGAACATCTTGCACGAGCATTCGCACTCGGGATTATACCCCTTAACTATATTGGCCCACAACATGCGTGCGGCGCGGAACTTGGCTATCTCCATGAAGTACGACGACGTGACGGCGAACGTGAAACGTATCTTGCGTGCCGCCTCGTCGACCGTAAGGCCGGCCTCGGTGAGCTTGACAAGGTAGTCGTGCGCAGCCGAGAGTGTGAAAGCGAGCTCCTCGACGATGGTAGAACCCGCATTGCTGAAGGTGCTTCCCGTCACGTTCACAACGCGGATGCCCTTGTAATCGGCCGTACGCCTGATGAGCTCGACAATTTTCGAGAAACAGTGTTCTCCCGTAGCGTCGCTGCAGCAGAAGTGGCCTTTGGTCGAAAGGTTCTTCACGATGGGGTCGATGCAGAAGTTGATATGCACGCTCTCCTTGTCAAGGCCCATAGCCTCTACCTTGTCGAGCACCATGCCGGCAACCTTGCCCATCTTCCGGCCCGAAAATGTAATCTCGACGGCAGGGATGTATACATCCTTGAGCAGCGTGTCGAGGTCCTCGGCAGAGAAGTTCTCCGAAACGATGTGGAACCCGATGGCATCCACTCCGGCGTTGAGAATCTTAAGCGCTTCGGCGTTGGCTTCGGCAGCCGATTCTACCGTCAAAGTCTGATGTATGCGCCAATCGTTGCTGTTGTGCGTACCCCTGACGTAAGGGAATTCGCCGGCCTGCGATCCGAGGAACTCGATACCCTCCAGATTCTCGGCCCTGTAATAGGGGCGCACGTTGAATCCTTCGGGGGTTCTCCATACGAGCTTGCGCTCATAGTCGGCCCCTTTTAAGTCTGTCGTAATCGCCGCTTCCCACTGCTCCGTCGAGACGGGCGGGAACTCGGTGAACAACTTTTCTCTTTCGGTATTAGACATAATTGTTAGGAATTAGTTTAGTGTATGTGCTTTTATATTCGTCACTGAAAGGTTTTTCAAGGCTTTTACTTACAGCTTTGCATGGTTGGTTCTACAAATATACTATTTTTTTCAGTTCGCCGCACCTCTTTCCGTTAAGAAAATAACATCATTATTCCGCTTGCGGCCGACGGCAGCGAGGCGTCATTCATGGCAAAGATTTTATTGTTATTTCCTATTTAAGCTATTTTTAATCTAATAGTATACAAATAGCCCCATTTTCCAAAGTGCCTACTTTTTCCCATATACCGAAAAAAAGACATCAGAACCGGAAATATCAGATGAAAAAATCGGCGAAACACGCAATTTTCACACATCAAAATCGCAAAATACGCATATTTTAACACTACAATAACGGAAAATGCATATATTTGCACCATAGGAAGAATTTAAAGAAACCGCAAGTTTATATTTCTGACACAATCCTTCCGACAACATCGGATACACTCAAAAAAAAGCTGAAATATGTTGTTAAGATTCAAAATGGTTGAAGCGGCGCTGAACCACAGGGCCGTGGACGTTAAGGCACCGGCGTCGCGTCCGTCGGAGTATTTCGGTGAAAAGGTATTCGGCCGCGCCGCCATGCGCAGGTATCTCGACAAGCAGACTTACGAGGCTCTGCTCAACACCATGGAGAACGGCACCCCCCTGCAACTCGAGCTGGCGGACAGCGTAGCCGCTGGCATGCGGCAGTGGGCCCTCGACAACGGGGCCGACCACTACACCCACTGGTTCCAGCCCCTGACGGGAGGCACGGCCGAGAAGCACGACTCCTTCTCCGACCCCGACGGCAAGGGCGCCGTACTGGAGACCTTCACCGGAAAGGTGCTCGCACAGCAGGAGCCCGATGCCTCATCCTTCCCCAACGGCGGGATTCGCAACACCTTCGAGGCACGCGGCTATTCGGCATGGGACCCCACATCGCCCGCCTTCATAGTCGACACCACACTCTGTATACCTACCGTATTCATCGCCTACACGGGCGAGGCGCTCGACTACAAGGTACCGTTGCTGCGCGCCATCGCCGCCGTCGACAAGGCCGCCACGGAGGTATGCCGATACTTCGACAAGAACGTCGAACACGTATATACATATCTCGGCTGGGAGCAGGAGTTCTTCCTCGTCGACGAGAGCCTTTGGGCGGCGCGCCCCGACCTCGTACTGACGGGACGCACCCTCATGGGACACGAATCTGCCAAGAACCAGCAGCTCGAGGACCACTACTTCGGTGCCATCCCGTCGCGCGTCATCTCTTTCATGAAGGATCTCGAGTATGAAAGCCTCAAGCTAGGCATACCGTTGAAGACACGCCACAACGAGGTGGCCCCCAATCAGTTCGAAGTGGCGCCGGTATACGAGGAGGCAAATCTCGCCAACGACCACAACCAACTGCTGATGACCGTCATGGACAAGATCTCGCGCCGCCATCACTTCCGCGTACTGCTCCACGAAAAGCCGTTCAAAGGCATCAACGGCTCGGGCAAGCACAACAACTGGTCGCTGGGAACCGACACGGGCGTAAACCTCTTCGGCCCGGGCAAGACACCGGCCGAGAACCTGCAGTTCATCACATTCCTCGTGAACGTCATGGCTGCCGTATACCGCCACAACGGCCTGCTCAAGGCGGCCATCATGAGCGCGACGAACGCCCACCGTCTCGGCGCCAACGAGGCGCCCCCTGCAATCATCTCCACCTTCCTCGGCTCGCAGATCTCGTCGGTGCTCGACAAACTCGAAAATAGCAAGGGCGACGACGCAATCCGCTTCGACGCCCGCAGCGTGCTCAAGATGAGCGGCGTGACGCAGATCCCGTCGATCCTGCTCGACAACACCGACCGCAACCGCACCTCGCCCTTCGCATTCACGGGCAACCGCTTCGAGTTCCGCGCCGTAGGTTCGTCGGACAACTGCGCCGAGGCGATGATATGCCTCTGCTCGGCAATGGCAGAACAGCTCACACTCTTCAAGGCCGACGTCGACGCCAAGATCGAGAAAGGCATCAAGAAAGAGAAGGCCATCTACGAGACCATCAAGCAGCTCATACGCAGCAGCAAGGCGGTACATTTCGACGGCAACGGATACTCCGACGAATGGAAGGCCGAAGCGGCGCGCCGCGGCCTCGACTGTGAAACCTCCGCCCCCCTCATCTTCGACCGCTACCTCACACCGGAAAGCCTCAAGATGTTCAGCGACATGGGCATATACAACAAGGTGGAGCTCGAGGCACGCACCGAGGTCAAGTGGGAGACATATACCAAGAAGATCCAGATAGAGGCTCGCGTGCTGGGCGACATCACCATGAACCACATCATCCCCGTGGCATCGAAGTATGAGGCCATCCTGCTCGACAAGGCCTACAAGATGAAGGAACTGGGCATCAAGTCGACATCCGACATCGAGCTGATAAAGGACATACAGGAGCACACGGCAACCATCCAGCGTCTGGTGCACGATATGGTAGAGGCACGCAAGGTGGCAAACAAGATCGAGGACCAACGGCAGAAGGCCATCGTCTACCACGACACAGTTGCCGTATACTTCGACCAGATACGCTACCACATCGACAAGATGGAGGAGGTCATCGACGACCAGCTCTGGCCGCTGCCCAAGTACAGGGAGCTGCTCTTCATACGATAGCGCGCAGTCCGCATACGCAAACAGGCGGGACGATTTTCGTCCCGCCTGTTTTGTAACCGCCGCCAACACGGTTAGAATACATCACAAAAACACGGCAAACAATTGCCGGATCGGAACCGTTTGATTAATTTTGTTTACGATTTACCAATACAGTCAGCCATGATGTTTACTCCGGCCGAAAGAAAGGCCATAATATCACTCATAAAACGCGAGGTCGTACCCGCCATCGGGTGTACCGAACCTATGGCCGTAGCGTTGTGCACGGCCCGCGTACGCGAAACACTGGGTATGCTGCCCGAGCGCATAGAAGTACGCTTGAGCGCCAATATTCTCAAGAATGCCATGGGTGTGGGAATACCCGGCACCGGTATGATAGGGCTGCCGATAGCCATAGCCCTCGGCGCCATCGCCGGCCGCTCGGAGTACGGACTCGAAGTGTTGAAGGATGCCGACGCGCAGGCCGTCATGCAAGGTAAACGGTACATAGACGAAAAACGCATCGCAGTATCGCTCAAGCATGGCATAGACGAGAAACTATACATCGAAGTCGATGCCGCCGCCGGCGGACACTCCGCCATTGCCGTCATCGCCGGAGGCCATACAGCCTTCGTATACCTGAAGCGAGACGACGAGGTCCTGCTGGATTCGGCATCGGGCGCCGCAGGCGATGATACGGAGGAGGAACCGGCGCTCACACTGCGCCGCGTATACGACTTCGCCATGACTGCCCCCGCCAATGAGATAGAGTTCATACTCGACTCGATGCGCCTGAACAAGGCCGCTGCCGAACGCGCCTTCGAAGGAGACTACGGCCACTCGCTGGGGCGGACTCTGCGCAGCAAACGCGAACTCGACATCATGGGCGACAGCATATTCTCAAGGATCATAGCCTACACGGCCGCGGCATGCGACGCCCGCATGGCCGGCGCCATGATCCCCGTCATGAGCAACTCTGGCAGCGGCAACCAAGGCATCACGGCCACGCTCCCCGTAGTGGTATACGGCGAGGAGTGCGGCGCTTCGCGCGAACAGATGATACGCGCCCTCACATTGAGCCACCTCACCGTGATATACATCAAGCAGAGCCTCGGGCGCCTCTCGGCGCTGTGCGGCTGCGTCGTAGCCGCCTCGGGTTCGAGCTGCGGCATAACATACCTGATGGGAGGCGGCTACGAGGAGGTAGGCATGGCCGTGAAGAACATGATAGCCAACATCACCGGCATGATATGCGACGGCGCCAAGCCAAGCTGCGCCATGAAACTCGCCAGCGGAGTCTCGACAGCGGTTCTTTCGGCCATGCTGGCGATGGAACACCGCTGCGTATCGGAACTGGAGGGCATTGTCGACCGCGACGTCGACCGCACGATACACAACCTGACTGCCATCGGCCGCGAGGGCATGAACGAAACCGACCGTCTGATACTCGACATAATGACATCGAAGTGCTGATCCGCTCAACCACGGCATGCCGCAGTGCTGCATCTATATACACAGGTATGCGGTTTACACCCGACATGCCGGCCTTGTCGCCTCCAGTCACATCTCTACCATCGGTCGGTCGTCCGCAGGGTATCGAACGCCTATCTGGCGCCGCACCTCGTCGACGATCTCCATCACGGCCAGCGACACGTTGTGGCTGTTCACCTGCGACGACAACCGTCCCGCCACGATCAAGTCGATGAACTCCGCAATCTCGTAATAATATTCGTCATGCCCGTCGCTGCAGCTCAACACCTCCGCCTCGGGCCGCGCCCCGCGGCCCGATGAAGGGGCCGTACGAGGATAGAAACGCACATCGGCCGGAGTTTGTATACGGTCGATAAGGATATTGCCGGCCTCGCCCTCGATCTCCGACGGCAGTAGCGAGTCGGCGACCTTCGAGTACAGCACCGTGGCGTTCATGCCATCGTACAGCATGTTGACCGCACCCTGTCCGTCGGCGCCGCTCGACAGCACCACCCCCTGCGCCTCGATCGCCTGCGGGCGGCCGAACAATACCACGGCGGGATATAACGCATAGACGCCGATGTCCATTATCGCTCCGTTCGACAATTCGGGACGGAAAGCGTTGAGTACCGTCCCCTCCTTGAACTTGTCGTAACGCGACGAATATTGGCAGAAGCTGGCAAAGTACCGACGTACACGCCCCACACGCGGCAGCGCCTTGCGCACGGCGGCGAAATTGGGACTCAACGTACTCTTCATCGCCTCCATGAGGGTGACGCCATATCGGTGCGACGCCCCGATCATGGCCCGCACCTCGGCTGCGTTCGACGCCAGCGGTTTCTCGCACAGCACATGCTTGCCGCGGCTCATGCAATATATGCTCTGCCGCGCGTGCATGCAGTTGGGCGTGGCGATATATACGGCATCGACCGTATCGCCCGCAGTCATCGCCTCAAGCGAGGTGAAGACATGCGGTATGCCGTGCTTGCGGGCGAACTCCCTGCCCCGCTCGGGCGTACGGGAACATACGGCTGCAAGTTCGAACCGTTCGTCCTCGCGCGCACCCGCGATGACCCAATCGGTTATGAAATTGGTGCCTACGACACCGAAACGAATCTTTCCCATATCACGGTCATGTTATATTACTCCTGCTGCTGTGCGGCACTCCATATACAGCGGTAGTTGAAACGCCGGTTGGGCGCCGTATCGCCGTTCAGACAGAACGAAACTGGATCGACAAGGTCGGCGGGATTGTCCGCCCACTTGAAGTCGAATGTGAAACTGTCGCCCGCAAGTCCAAGAGCCTCACGCGGCAGCGACAGCTCAAGGCAGTTGCCGGAGTAGCGCATAGGGACCTCGACAGGATCGGCCCATACGCCAGTCGAGGCGTCGTAACGCATCAGCGTGGTGGTATGCGAATCCACGGTTTTGCGGTTTACAATGAAGTCATATCCGTACCACCCTGTCGACGAATCGTTGTCGGCATCGATCAACAGCAGCATCCAGTTCTCATCGGTACAGGGCGTGAGCGCCTCGGCCGTCTCGGCATAGAAGGCCACATTGTATCCGTCTACCGCCACCTTGCAGGTGACGATGTCGTTGCGGCCCGAGGTGTTGACATAGCGAAGTCCGGCATAACCCTTCGCATCGCGGTGGAATGTATCGCCGCGCGTGTCGCGGTATTCCACATCCACTTTCTCCCACTCGCCGAAGCGTCCGTCGACCTTGACCCTTGAAATACCCTCGAGCCGCGGTATCGGACGCGCGCCCTTGTAGCGGCGTATGTTCTGCGCCATCTGCATGTAATAGTTGTCGCCGTATCCGCCCTTCATGGGCTGTATGCCGCGGTTGAATTCCATATTGTATTGGTCGACAAAGTAGAACGGATTCATACGCCCCAACCACGGAGTCTTGCCGCCGCCGTCGGGCTGGTATTTGCCCGCCGTCCATTCGTTCCAGTCGTTTATATAGAGGAATTCGGGATCGGCCGCCAAGGCATAGTCCCAACTCTCCTGAAAATAGGCACCGTAAAGTACGGGGTTCTCCTTGACCGCCTTCAGATATGGGATATACCCCACAGACGGAAGGTCATGCTCATCCAACTGCGGCTCGCCGTACTCGCGCGTCCACGACTTGCCTACGCCCATCGGGTTGTCGGTCATCGTAACGGGGTGCTGCGCCGGCGTCACGGCCATCTGCTCGATACGGCCCTCGTGTTTTGCCGCAAGTTCCTCAGGCGTCATAGCCTTCACACGGGCGTCGGCCAGACTGTATCCGAAGCTCCAGTTGTCCTCCGTCCCTACATAACGCTTGCCGGCCCACTCGTAATAGCCCCACCACATGGTGCGCAGCGTGAAAAACTCCTTGACTTCCGACGTGTAGTCGGTAAGCATCTTCTGCGTATAGTCAGGATCGTTGTAGTGCGGGTCCGAAGGATCGGTCGCAGCCGCCTCGTAGTAGTTCGGGTTGGGGTTCTCGACCCAGCCGCCGCTGGCGTTGTGCCGCGGGTCGCTGTTGTAGAGCAACAGGGGTTTGCCATCCCAATAGAACCATAGGTCAGCAAAACGATTCTCCTTGTATATGCGGTTGTAGAGATCCTGCACCACGGTTATCACGGGGCCGTTGAATGCCCAGAAACAGAACTTGGGCACCACGTTGCCCTCGGCCTTCATCTTCTGCATCGTGGAGAAGACCACCTCCCACTCGTCCCAATACCGCACGGCATTGGTCACGTCCATGATCAGCACGTCGACACCGGCATCGGCGAGCATCGACATATCCTTGCGTATGACCCACTCGTCCTGACTCAGAAAATAACCCATCTCTGGCTCGGCATAGTGGTACGACCCTACAGTCCACAGCGGGTGGTTGGCATCCAGACGCGCCGAGGGGTCCGCCTCGAGAATCTTGGTCACATCACCGCCGTAAGGCGAGGGCAGGTCGGCAAGGCCCTGCGTATGCCATGTGATGTAGAATATGCCCACCACACGGCGGCGGTCATCCTTCGGGCCGCCTGTCTCGTCCGATAAAGGCATCGCGCGGCCGACGGCATCGGTCGCGACCCATGTATCCGAATAGAGGTCACGCGGCTCCGCAACCTGCGCCCTGTCACGCTTCTGCGCATAGCCTCCAAAAGCGAAGATTCCGCTCACGGCGGCCGCCGCAAGCAACGATTTTACGGTAAAGTTTTTCATTCGGTCAGGTTTATGTTGTCCGGATAATTAAAACGATGCCCGCGGCGTCAGAACTCCACCTTGGGAGCCTCGGCAGTGGCCGTGTCGGCCTCGAAATAAGGTTTCTGTTCAAACGAGAAAATCTTGGCGATTATTACCGCGGGGAACTTGCGCACGGCCACATTGTATGCCTGCGTCGCCTCGTTGAACTCGCGCCGCGCCACGGTGATACGGTTCTCCGTACCCTCGATCTGCGCCTGCAGCTCGATAAAGTTCTGATTCGCCTTCAGGTCGGGATAATTCTCCGACACGGCGATCAAGCGCCCCAGCGCCGACGTCACGGCCGACTGCGCCTGCTGGAACTGCGCCAGCTTATCGGGCGTAAGGCCCTCAGCCGAGAGGTTCACCGACGTGGCCTTGGCCCGCGCCTCTACGACATCCGTCAGCGTCTGCTCCTCATGTGCGGCATATCCCTTGACCGTCGCCACCAGATTGGGTATGAGGTCGGCACGACGCTGGTACTGCGTCTCGACATTCGACCATGCCGTATTTACGGCCTCCTCCTTGCTCACCATACCGTTGTAAGTCGAGCACGATGTCATGGCGAACAGAACCACGACGGTAGCTAAAATCACTTTTTTCATAATATTGTCCGTTATTGCTTTTCCTTTCCTAAAATAATGCGCCGCGTGTCCGCACTACCATCGCGAACCGGCTCCGCCTCCGCCGAAGCTGCCGCCACCGAAACCGCCGCCAATGCTGCCGCCACCCATTCCGCCGCGGCCGCCGAAACCTCCAAAGCCGCCGATAAACGGTCCCCCGCCTCGGCCTCCGCGGCTGCCCGGGCCCGAGCGGTGGCTCGAACGGCGCCGCCTGATCACGGCTCCGCACTTCTCGCATACAAAAGTGTCCTCATACGTAGAGACACCCATACTGCGGCTGACCAACATCGTGGAGTCCACCTTAAGCCCCATGCGGCCGCACTCGGGACAGCGGCGCGAAGCGCGATGCATCAACCATGCGGCTATAAAATAGGCCCCCGCAACGCCGAAGAATATCAACACCCCGACGGGAAAACCCTCCCCGCCGCCTTCGTCGGAAGAGATATCGGCCGGAATTTCGCCGTTGTCGAGAACCCCGCACACGGCACGCACGCCGGCAACCATGCCGCCGTCATAGTCGCCATTGCGGAACAGCGGCAGCATAAGCCGTGTCTGTATGCGTTTGCACAAGGCATCGGGCAATACTCCCTCGGCACCGTACCCCGTGACGAAGCGGATCTCACGCCGCCCCTCGACGAGCAAGATTCCGACGCCGTTGTCGTTTTTTCCTCCGACACCCCACTCCGAGAAGAGGCGGTATGCGAAATCGAATACATCCCCGCCCTCGATCTCGCGCACGGCAACAACGGCGACCTCGGCCACGCCGCGGTCGCGCAGATCGCAGCACATGGAATCGATCTGCGCGACGGCCGCCGCGCCGAGTATACCGTCGGGGTTGGAGGTGAAGCGGCTGCGATCGGCCACCTGCACGTTGGGTATCTCACCCGTAAGGTAGCCCTCAGCCCGCGACACGGCGCACACCGCCGCGAGTATAAATATAATGACAATCCGTCTCATTTCAAATTTCCGTTAAATGTCCACGGCTTCAGAGGGCGAAGTACGGCATTAATGTTTACGGTACAGTATCCTGTACGACCACGGCATCATATCGCGTTCCACATGCGGCGGCAAAACATACTCCGACGCCGTCATGGCATCGGTATAGCAGCCGGCATAGATACCCGTATTGAAGTCGGCATGTATCGTATACGGCGAGAGGTTCAGCAACGCTACGACACGGCTGTCGCCGCACTCGCGCACGAAAGTCATGATGCAATCCTTGGCGTTGTTCTCGATCTCGATGGTGCGGCCTCCGCGCTCTCCCGCCCGCAACGCGGCCTCGGAATGTTTCAACGCGATCAGTTTGCGATAGCCCTCGGTATAATAGTTCGCCTCGTACTTCATGATCGGGTCGCGGTCGAAGAACGAGAACGAGTGGTCGTACCCTATCTCCTGCCCCGTATATATCAACGGCATCGAGCCTTCCCACAGGAACGTCAGTGCCGTCATCACGCCCAGCGCCGCGCCGAAACGGGAGAACTCGCTGCCTTTCCACGAGTTCTCGTCATGGTTCGACGTGAAGGTCAGCCGTATGGCCGACGAAGGGTATTTCGCACGGTCGGCATAGAGCGTGTTGCGCAGATCCCATACACGGCGCGCACCCTTGGCCATATCGCACATCATATGGTGTATCTCCCACGTGTACGAGGCATCGAACGCACGGTCAAAGAGATTCAGCTCCTCGGCCTCGGCCAGCAGGAAAATGTCGGGTTTGACGGCGTGCAGTACGGCCGACACCTCCTGCCAGAACTCTATGGGCACCAGCATCGCCATGTCGCAGCGGAACCCGTCGACGCCGTGCCGCTCTACCCAGAAACGCATGGCTTCGATCTGGCCGCGCCATACGTCGCGGTTGGCGTAATTCAGTTTTGCCGTATCGGTCCAGTCCCACGGCACCTTGGCCGTGCCGTCCTCATTGCGTTCGTACCAGTCGGCAGGACGTTCGCGCATCCAAACCGCATCACGTGAGGTGTGGTTGGCCACCCAGTCGAGCAGGACCTTCATCCCCAGAGAATGGGCCTTCATAACGAAAGAATCGAAATCACGCATGCTGCCGAACTCGGGATTAACGGCGCAATAGTCGCTTATCGAGTAGTACGATCCGAGCGACCCCTTACGGCACTCTTTACCTATGGGGTATACGGGCATGAGCCATACGGCGTCGATACCCATCGCGTGCAGAAATTCCAGACGCTGTTCCGCTGCGCGCAGCGTGCCTTCGCGTGTCAGCTGCCGCAGATTCATCTCATATAGTACCGCAGAGTAACACCACTCCGGATGCAGCTGCGGCTGTGGATTTTCATTCATATAGGTTGTAAATCGTAATAACTTTATCACCGTCACGGCCGGCCAAATGGCTCTCGCATGCGCGCCTACGCAAATCGCGGTCTCCGATCCATACACCATAGACAGCGGATACCCCGTTTCAACCTGCTAACCGGCCAAAAACGAAATGCAAATATAAAAAAATATTTCATTTCGCAATCGCCGCAACCGTCCAAACACACAGTATACGCCGCCGCGGAAGAGGCCCGCAAACGTCCGCCGCACTATATTGCCCTACGCAAAAACGCATTTGCCGGCATAAAACGGCAAGGCGGCCTTCGCGGCAAAACGGGCCCCGAAAGCCGCCTTCGACACCATACGCAGCCCCTACCGCTCGAATACGCCGACTGCGCCGCCGGCCGTAACGGTCTCCGCGCCGATGCGCATCCTGCGGCAGCGGCCGTTGTTGTAGAACGTGACTTCAGCACGTCCGTTCCCGTCGAGTACAAGTTCCGGATTCCAATAGAGCGTACGACGGTAATCCTCCTCGGCCGGCATCGAAGAGTAATCGGGCATGTAAAACTCCGCAGGAGTGTCATAACCGTCGACCCATGTCTTGCGGATGCCGCGGCCCGCCTCGGCCGGAATCTCGTTTTCGGGATATGTCTCGACAAAAACCACGCAACTGTACCTCGACAACGCATCGAGAGGCGACATCTGACGGTCGGCGTAGTCGCATATGACCGACGCCTCCTCGTTGACATATATCGACCTTATGGCCGCCAGCCTCAACAGGTCGGCCTTAAGCAAAGTCTCCCACGAGGGTTTGTGATTGACCACGAAAAGCACCTCCTTGCCCTTGTAGCTTACGTTCCACTCGCCGTACGTCTCCATATGGCCGCCGCTGTCCGACTCGGTCACACCGGCCCGTTCGCCGAGCGAACTCTCGACCCCTATGGCCGAAGATTTGTCCATGGTATCCTTTCCGCGCCCGTACGACATGCTCGCCCTGCGTATAAGGAAATTCTCGTCCAAATGCGACAGCACCTCGTACAGATCGCGCGTAAGGTCGCCCTCGTCTCGGAGATTCTCCACCTCGGAAGGCACGTCGTAATAGCGTACCGCCGTCGAACGGTTCCGGAATATCTTGGCCTCATCGCTCAAGTCATCGCCGCGGACAACCACCTCCTCGATACGGTGCACTCGCTGCGTCATGTCGCCCGCCGTATCGGCCGGCTCGCGCCACAGCAGTGTATCGGCTATGGGTTCAGGGCTCCGCAGCGCAACGCCGCCACCCTGCGCATACGCCTCACCGGCAGGCGTCACCCGCATTTCCCCCGCCATGTAGGCTCGGGGCGGGGGAGAAAAGGCCCTGTCGAGCAATATACGGCTGTATTTGCGTCGGTTGCGTTCGTTCGTCACCGAGAATGTCATGCTCCACTCCCCGCTAAAGTTGCCGCCGAAAGAGAAGCGCCCCACACTGTCGACATCCACAAAGCCTATGGGTACCGGCGAACGCAGGCTGTCTGGCAAATCCTCCTCGCCGCGCTTACGCAGGACAACCGACAACTGAATGTCGGACAACGGCTTTTTCGTACTGAAATGTATAACGCGGCCATTCACCTCGATCCCCTGTTCGGGCAGGTATTTCAGATCGAAAGGCTTGGAACCGCTCCACACGCCCCAGTCGTAACGGCGCCACCCCTGTACCATGAGCAACTGGTCGAGCGCCTCGCGGTGCGGCACATCGTCCGCTTCGAAATAGTACCACGGACGCCGCACATAACCGCGGATTTCCGACATCAGCAGCAGGTCCGTCATGATCGAACCGCCGCCCTCGACCTCATTATCCGCGTCGCGCACCGACAGCGATACGGGTGCCGAAAGAGGCGCTCCGTCGGCATCGCGCCCCTCGATCGTAAGGACTACCTTTTCATAAGGGTCATACCGTTCCTTGTCGGCCGACACATTCACCTCCGCCACGGCACCGCGCCGCGAGAAAAAGAGGCGGTCGGCCAAGATCTTTCCCGCGCTGTTGCACAACACCACACGCGCCACGCCCGCCGTAAGGTCCGTACGAGGCAAGGCAAACGTCAGAACGCTGTCGACCGTCATGTCCAAAATGCTGAAATTGCGCAGACGGCCGCCGCATACGACCGCCGCACCGAACACCTCCGGCTGCTGCCCGACGCTTCTGTACACCGCAAACCGCACGCTGTCTGCCGACGACATGTTGTCAACACGCAACACAACCCCCTGCGGCTCCACGGCCGGCAAAGGAAAACGGTATGTCCTACCGTCGATTTCGATCTCCGCCTCATCCCCTTCCGCCGGAACATAATCGAATACGCCGCGCCCGTCGTATAGGGTCGAAAACTCCGCACGCACGGCGCCGCTGCGGTCCACTATGCGCCCGTCCGCGATCTCGATCGGCCGTCCCGAGCCGTCCGCGGCCTCGAACGCGACACGGGAAACGAGCCCCGAAACCAGATTGCCGCCCTCGGGATAGAACCGAAGGCTAACCCCGCGATCACGATCCGTACGCGGACGCTTCATCTCGTACTTCATATCGTCGTATCGCAGCAAACGCATGTCGGCATAATCCCCCGTCTGCCGCGGTTCGTCAAACACGGGCAGCACACGCGAGAAGATGCCACGCACGTCGAAGTTCAACATGTATTTCGTATAGGCGCGCACCTCGTAGAATCCCGATCGGAACGGCAAATGCGTAAGCGAGAAATCGCCGTGGCAGCGTCCATTTTCTATCGGCAGTATGCGGCGTTCGACAACGACGCCACCAGGGTCGAGCAACTCTACATAGAGTGTCCGGCTCAACACTTCAGGACGGTTGTCATAGGCGGAAACCACATACCCCGCGAACCATATACGGTCGCCGTGGTAATAGCTCGTGTTGTCGAAATGGAGATATACCTTCTCCTGAGGTATCATATTGCCGAAACTGTTCACATGCTCGGCATAACCCATCAGCCGCGACATGGCACTGTCTTGAGGCATGACCTGACCGACAGCGCTGAAACAGCAAAGGCTGCACGCCAACGCAATAATACGATTCTTCATAATATGTTAGGTCGATTGTTCGTTGCCACGGCCGCAACGGGCATGCGTGCGACCTATTAAATTAAAAAGGCCGACGGAATACCGTCGGCCTATGTAAGAACCGGGGCCGCCCCGATCGCGGCCCGAAGCCTCCAATCGAGTTTATTTGCCCCAGAGGTTGCGGGGATATACGCCGTCGGCGATAAGCTGCTCGATCTTGGCCACCAACTGCGGCCTGTCGGCCTTGTAGGTTACGCCGAACCAATTGGCCGTAGTCGAAAGCACTTTCAGCTTGGCTGTACCGTCACCCACGAGTTTGTTCACCATGAGCGGGATGAAGAACTCCGCCTTGGGGTTGGCCATGTTTGCCGGATCGCTCAGGAAGCCCTTGAAATACTCCTCTGAATATGCGAAGTAATCGGGCGTAAAACCGAACAGGTTCATCGACACCGGCGTATTCTCGGCCAAAGGCTGGTCATCTCCCAGATCGTGAAAGACGATCACACCGTCGGCATTGCGTTCGATCTTCGTACGCTCGACGATCGAGGTAAGGAACCCGTCGCCGTCGACCGAACATACGCCGCGCGATACGGTACCGTTCTCCGAAAGTGTCTTGTTCACCTCGTAGCCGACCATGCAGTAGTGGTTCTTTTCGCCGCCCAGACGGCTCAGGTAGTCGCCGATTACACGATAGGCGTCGGCGCCGTAGAAGTCGTCGGCATTGATCACGGCGAAAGGCTCGTGAATGGCAGGGGCGGCCATCATCAGCGCGTGGTTCGTGCCCCACGGCTTCTCACGCCCTTCGGGCACCTTGAAGCCTTCGGGCAGGTAATCGAGTTCCTGATATACCACCTCGACCTCGATGCGGCCGCCGAACCGCTCGGCATTGAACACCTCGGTGAACTCCTTGGCGAAAGAGTGGCGTATTACGAATACGACCTTGCCGAAACCGGCGCGTATGGCATCATAGATCGAATAGTCGATGATGGCCTCGTTGTTGGGGCCGACTCCGTCCATCTGCTTCAGCGAGCCGTAGCGCGAACCCATGCCGGCAGCAAGGACAAGCAATGTAGGTTTTACCATTTTTACAGTTATTTACGGTTATTGATATCAAATCCAACACAAAGATAGTCAAATTATAATATCTTTCACCTTTTCCGCCGCACAATTTTCACCGCCAGCTGCCGGCCGTTCCCTGCCGAGACGGATACAGACACAGGCGGACCGTTCCGCAACGGCATATCCACGACCCCTCTTTTCACGGCTTTGCAATTTATGACCATAATCATCCAAGCATGCCCCCGCAAGCCTGCATTCCGGTTTGCCGGCCAACATGACAGCACAATTGTACAAAGTCTGCAAAAAATGGCTATTTTTGCAGCGTAGAAACAGTAGAACCCGATTGCCGCCCGCGGCCTACACGACGAGCCCATCCTTTTGCGACACGCCGCAGACCCCACATCGCCCGACAATCGCCCAAACCACTTGCACTATGGCTCACAATACCCAACAACCCGATGCCGCTGTACGTCCCGCCTTGTGGAACAGCAACTACCTGAAGGTTTGGATCGCCAACTTCATGCTTTTTTTCGCCTTCTACCTTCTGGCACCGCTGTTGCCGCTATACCTGCGCGACACCTTCTCGGCCGACAAGGCAATGATAGGCATCGTACTTAGCGGATACACCCTGACGGCGCTTGCCGTGCGTCCGTTCAGCGGATTTGTCGTCGACACGTTCCCGCGCAAAAAGGTGCTGCTGCTATGCTACTTCGCCTTCGCGCTGCTCTTTGCCGGATACTTCATAACCGGATCGATAGTGCTCTTCGCCGCCATCCGCACGCTGCACGGCGGCCCCTTCGGCGCCACTACCGTCGCAAGCAGCACCATGGCCGTCGACGTGCTCCACCCTGAACGCCGCTCGGAAGGGATCGGATACTATGGTCTGAGCAACAACATAGCCATGGCCATAGGCCCCTCGACGGGACTGTATATATACCACACGGTACACAATTTCAACCTGCTGTTCACCATGTCGCTCGTGATAGCCTTCGCCGGCCTCATAATAGACTCCACCATAAAGTGCCGCGAACGCCAGCCCATAAAGAGAGAGAGCAAGGTATCGCTCGACCGCTTCATCCTGCTCAAGGGGTGGAGCGAAGGCATATGCGTGGCCGCCTTCGCCTTCTCGTTCGGCATAATTTCGACATACATCGCCATATACAGTCAGGAGACACTCCACATAACATCGGGGTCGGGCACATTCTTCATGATCCTCGCCTGCGGGCTTATCCTCTCGCGCCTTGCGGGCAGCCGCTCGCTGCGCGAAGGCAAGATCGTACACAACGCATCGATCGGCATGCTGATATCGATGTGCGGATATTTTATATTCTCGGCCCTGCCAAACCTCTACGGCTATTATACCGCCGCACTGATGATAGGCCTCGGCAACGGCCACATGTATCCTGCCATGCAGACCATGTTCATCAACCTCGCCCCGCACGAACGGCGCGGCACGGCCAACTCCACCATCCTCACCTCGTGGGATCTGGGTGTCGGCGCCGGCATCATAGGCGGAGGCAGCGTGGCCGAACATCTCGGGTGCTACTCGGCCGCCTTCTGGCTCGCTTTCGCCGTAAACGTCATGGGTGTGGCATTCTATTTCATATATGCACGACACAGTTTCCTGCGCAACCGCCTGCGCTGACATCAGCGCCCCCGATCCGGCATGCGGCCCATTATTACGGCAGTGTGCCTTTTCACTGTGCCTTCACGCAATCCGTCCGGCTCCGGCGACCGCATCTCGGCCGCGTGATAACCATTTCCAAGGCGTCGGACATGCGACCCGCCGCGGACCGAAGATCAAAAAAAACGAAACAAAGGCAGACGTTTACCCATTTTTGGCTATCTTTGTTCGGCTATAGCGCAATGAAGAGATGAAGCTAAAACAGAAACTGAGAAAATTCTTCCGCAAGAAGCGTTTCAGCATGAGCGACCCCATCCTGCACCGCGAGGAGTGGAGCGTGCATACCTCACCTGCGGCATTGCTGGGAAGCATGGCGGCATTCTGCGTGTTCCTCTTCGCGCTGATCCTGATATTCGTGGCGTACACACCCATCCTCAACATATTCCCCGGGTACCGCACTGACGCCGAACGGCTGCACGACCGTCTGGTTCAAAGCATAATGCGCATAGACTCGCTCGACAGGCGCATAAACGACATGCTCACATACAACGAGAACATCGCCATGATCATGCAGGGCAAAACTCCCGTGCTGCCGTCACGCCTCGATAACGCCGACACGACCGCCCTCGACAAAACCCTCATCCCGTCTTCGCAACTCGACTCGCTGCTGCGGCTGCAGATGGAGAGCGACGGCGACTACTCGCTCTCGCGCACGCTACAGAACCGTGAAAACAATACGCAGACAGCCTTTGAGTTCGCTGTTCCCGTCGAAGGCATCATCACGCGCCACTTCTCGCGTGCGGACAACTATCTCGGCGTAGGCATCCAAGCGGCACCCAACTCGCCCGTAACAAGCATCGACGACGGCACCGTCGTCGACGTGCTCACAAGTGCCGAAACCGGCATAACGGTAACCGTACAGCACTTCAACGGATTCCTCTCGGTATACAGGAACCTGTCGCAGACACTCGTAAACCGCGGACAGGCGATCAAGAGCGGGCAGGTCATAGGATACAACGCCATGCACAAGGCCGGCGACAAGACCAACCCGTTGCTGGAGATGGAGATATGGGATGAAGGCAAGGCCGTAGACCCCGAAATGTACATAGTATTCTAAACAGGCAGATTACCCAACCCTACATATGAAACAACGACTGTCAATTCTCGGATCGACCGGCTCGATAGGCGTGCAGACGCTCGACATCGTAAGGGAAAATCCCGACATGTTCGAAATAACCTCGCTCACGGCACGCAGCAACTGGCAGTTGCTGGCGCGTCAGGCAATAGAGTTCGACGCCGCATGCGTGGTGATAACCGACACGACGAAATACGACGCCCTGAAAGGGGCACTCGCCTCATACCCGATCAAGGTGTTCACGGGCGAGGAGTCGCTGCGGCAAGTCGTATGCAGTCAGGAGGTCGACGTGGTGGTCAATGCACTTGTCGGATACGCGGGCCTTGTCCCTACGGTCGCAGCGATAAAGGCCGGCAAGAAAATAGCGCTGGCAAACAAGGAGACACTCGTGGTGGGCGGAGATCTGGTGATGCGTCTGGCATCGCAGCGCCATGTACCGATACTTCCGATCGACTCGGAGC
This sequence comes from uncultured Alistipes sp., assembly GCA_944320685.1. Classification (GTDB taxonomy): domain Bacteria; phylum Bacteroidota; class Bacteroidia; order Bacteroidales; family Rikenellaceae; genus Alistipes. Next base: position 74,857 of record CALUIK010000002.1, on the reverse strand, counting down.
ACTCGGCCATCTTCCAATGTCTGGCCGGCGAGCATTCGCCCGTACGGCGCCTGATAATAACGTGCAGCGGCGGCGCCCTGCGCGACATACCGGCGGAAGAGCTGCCGGCGGTGACACCCGAGCGGGCGCTGCAGCACCCGCAATGGCGCATGGGGGCCAAGATCACGATCGACTCCGCCACGCTGGTGAACAAGGGATTCGAGGTGATCGAGGCGCACTGGCTCTTCGGGGTCGACGCCGACCGCATATCGGTGCTCGTACACCCGCAGTCGATCGTGCACTCGATGGTGGAGTTCGACGACGGAGCCATCAAGGCGCAGCTCGGCACTCCCGACATGCACATGCCAATAAGCTATGCGCTGATGTTCCCGCGCCGCGCCTCGCGCCCCAAGGAGGCATTCGACTTCATGCAACACCCCGAGTTGACATTCGCCGCCGTCGACCGAAAGAAATACCCCGCCCTCGACATAGCATACGATTGCCTGCGGCGCGGCGGCACGGCGGCGTGTACGATGAACGGCGCCAACGAAGTCGCCGTCGCGGCGTTCCTCGACGGCAAATGCCGCTTCACGGATATAACCTCCGCCATAGAGCACGCCCTGCAGAAAGCCGGTTTCACGGCCGAGCCCTCGCTGGAAGACTATGCCGCGGCAAATACCGAGTCGCGCGCCCTTGCTGCGGAATATCTGCGGCTGTAGCACCCTGTACGGTACAATAAAATCACCGTTCGGGCGTTCGGCTTAAGGCGGGCCGCGGCAGGGCGTGAAAAGAGCGCCCCAAACCTAATAAAGAAACTTAACGAGCAGGAATGGAAATACTTATCAAGATCATTCAATTCTTCATGAGCCTGTCGCTTCTGGTGGCGATTCATGAGTTCGGACACTTCATCATGGCGCGCCTGTTCAAGATCCGCGTCGAAAAGTTCTACATATTCTTCGATCCGTGGTTCTCGCTCTTCAAATGGAAGCGCGGCGACACCGAATACGGGATAGGCTGGCTGCCGCTGGGCGGCTATGTCAAGATCGCCGGCATGATCGACGAGAGCATGGACAAGGAGCAGATGCAGGCACCGCCCAAGCCCGACGAGTTCCGTTCGAAACCCGCATGGCAGCGGTTTCTGGTAATGATCGCCGGCGTGACGATGAACATCATCCTCGCCTTTCTCATATACACGGGAATATGTTACACCCACGGGCAATCGTACATGGCCGCCGAGGATGCCCGCTGGGGCTATGCCTTCAACGACGCGGCCGAGGATATGGGCTTCCGCGACGGCGACAAGGTCGTGGCCATAGACGGCGAGAAGATCGACGACGTAAACGACATACGTGCCATGCTGTTGCTCACCGAAGGCGACCGTCAGGTCACCGTCGAACGTGAAGGGCGCCGCGAACAGTTCACCGTTCCCTTTGACAAGCTGCTCGAAATGCGCCGCCAGAAGAGCTACATGGATCTCTATACGCTGCGCCTGCCCTTCATCGTCGACTCGGTGGCCTCGCCCACGGCCGCAGCCGCAGGTCTGCAGGCGGGAGACGAGGTGGTCGCATGCAACGGCGTAGCCGGCGTCGACGTGCCGGCCATAACCGAGATCCTCGCACAGAGCAGGAACGACACGGTCGCCTTCGATGTAAAGCGAGGCGGCGAAACGCTTCGGATGCTCCTGCCCGTCGACGGAGACGGCAAGGTAGGCGTATTGCTGGGCAATCCCTACCAGCTCCGCACGCGCCACTACACCTTCCTGCAATCCTTCCCCGCAGGCGCGCGTCTGGCAGCGGAGACGGTAGCCGACTACTGGCAGCAACTCAAACTGATATTCCAGCCCAAAACCAAGATGTACGAGGAACTCGGCGGCTTCATCGCCATAGGCAACATATTCCCCGCCGAGTGGGACTGGCTGCGATTCTGGAACATGACAGCTTTCCTGTCGATCATGCTCGCCGTACTCAACATACTCCCCATCCCCGCCCTCGACGGCGGACATGCGCTCTTCACGCTGTGGGAGATGATTACGGGACGCAAGCCGAGCGACAAGTTCCTCGAAGTGATGCAATACATAGGGTTCTTCCTGTTGCTCGCCCTTATCATATACGCCAACGGCAACGACATATACAGGCTTTTCAACAAATAACGCCATATGGCAAAGGTGAAAAAGGCATACTTCTGCCGCAACTGCGGTTTCGAGGCCCCCAAATGGCTGGGCCGCTGCCCGTCGTGCGGCGAGTGGAACACATTCACCGAAGAGATAGTAGCCAAAGCCCCGACCGCTGCGGCGGCATCATCGCTGACGCAGGCGCCCCCGCAACGCGTTTCGGAGATAGAACGGGCGTCGCACCGCCGCCTCGACCTTCATAACGCCGAGATAAACCGTGTGCTGGGCGGCGGTCTGGTCCCGGGTTCGCTCGTACTCCTCGGCGGCGAACCGGGTATCGGCAAATCCACCCTCAGCCTGCAGATAGCCCTTACGAACCACTCGCTGCGCACGCTCTACGTCTCGGGCGAAGAGTCTCCCGAGCAGATAGGCATGCGCGCCGAACGCCTCGGCATAGGAAACGAGGAGTGCTATATCTACTCGGAAACGCTGCTGGAAAACATCCTCGCGCAGATGGCGCAATACAACCCCGACGTGGTTGTCATAGACTCGATACAAACCATATACACCGAGACCGTGGAATCGTCGGCAGGGAGCGTGCCGCAGATACGCGAATGCGCCGCCTCGCTGCTCAAATATGCCAAGACAACCGGCACCTCGATATTCATCATCGGCCACATAACAAAGGACGGCACCATCGCCGGGCCCAAGATTCTGGAGCACATAGTCGATGTGGTCCTACAGTTCGAGGGTGACGGCAACAACATCTACCGCATCCTGCGCGGCATAAAGAACCGCTTTGGCGCCACTTTCGAAATCGGAGTCTTCGAAATGCTCGAAACGGGCCTGCGCACCGTGGACAACCCCTCGGAGATACTCCTTTCGCACTACGACGAGCCGTTGAGCGGCATCGCCGTCGGCGCCTCGGTCGACGGTATACGCCCCTACCTCATAGAGGTGCAGGCGCTGGTCTCGAATGCCGCATACGGCACTCCGCAACGCACAGCCACGGGATACGACGCCAAACGCATGAACATGCTGCTGGCGGTACTCGAAAAGCGTGTTGGGATGAAAATGTTCACCAAAGACGTCTTCCTCAACTTCGCCGGAGGATTCAAGGTCTCGGATACGGGACTCGATCTGGCCATCGTCGCCGCCGTAGTCTCGTCGTACTACGACCGCCCCATCGCCGAAGGCGTCTGCTGCGCCGGCGAGATAGGCCTCTCGGGAGAGGTGCGTCCGGCACCGCGCACCGACCAGCGCATAAGCGAGGCGGCACGTCTCGGCTTCCGCCGAATAATCGTCTCGTCATTCCTGCGGAAAGAGATAAAAAGCATACGCGGCATAGAGATTATATGCATCAGCAACATAGGCGAACTGCCGCGCGCCATCTTCTGCGAATAGCCGTACAACTCCCGACATTCGGTATAATATTTGAACTGTTGTCCGATAAAATCGGACCATGAAAAAAGTTGTCGTTCTTGGTGGAGCCGGCCTTATCGGCTCGCACCTCTGCATGAGGCTTGCCGACGCCGGAAACGATGTCGTCTGCATCGACACGGCCGACATAAGCACCGCCCCCCTGCTGGCACCGTACTATCGCCGCCGCGCCATACGTCACATCCGCCACAACGTCGAAAGGCCGTTCGCCATCTCTGCCGAACAGATATACAATCTCGCCTCGCCAACCTTCATAACCCGTATCGGGGCACATCCGCTGAAGATACTGCGTACAAATATCATGGGCAGTATCAATGCCCTCGAAACGGCACGCCGCAACGGTGCCACGGTAATGTTCGCCTCATCCGGCGACATATACGGCGGCACGGGGCAGCAACCCCTTATCGAAAATGACATCTTCGCCGGACGTATCACGCCATACGCCGAGAGCAAACGCGCAGCCGAAGCCCTGCACTATGCCTATGCCAAGGAACGCGGCTGTCTCTGCCGCATCGCCCGCATATTCTCCACCTACGGTTCGGGCGGCCGTATAGACGACCAACGTGTCGTCATACGCATGGTCGTAGAGGCTCTGCTCGGCCGCGACATCCTCATATGCGGCAGCGGCGAACAACTGCGCACCTTCTGCTGGGCCGGCGATATGGCCGACGCACTCATCCGCCTCATGAACATACCCTCCACCGAACCTACGGCGACCGTCAACCTCGGATCATCGGCCGAAGTATCGATAAACCGTCTGGCCGAAAAGATCGTCTCGCTCACGGGCAGCCGTTCGCGTATCGTCCACATAGCCGCCCGTGCAGACGACCCGCGGCGCATGGCGCCCGACCTCACCCGGGCCCGCAACATGCTCGGATGGACAGCCTCGACGACTCTCGCCGAAGGGCTGCGCGCAACCATAGAGTATGCCGAAGGGGCACTGCGCTCCCTGACACACAAAAACGCTCCGTCATGGATAGAATCATTATGATAGATACAAAGGCGATGTTACGGATCAGCACACATCGTCGGAAAAACAAAACTTTCAAGCAATAAAAACTATATAGAGAGATGACCGAAAACAGATTTTACGCCCTCATATCGCGCGACACGCCCACACTCGTCGAGTTCTATGCCACATGGTGCGGACCCTGCCGTGAAATGCAGCCTGTCCTCGAGGACCTCGAGCGCAAGATACGCACCTGCGCCGACGTCATACGCATCGATACCGACCTGCCTGAAAACAGCGAACTGACACGCCGGCACCGCATAATGTCAGTGCCGACATTCATACTCTACCGCGAGGGGCGCACCATGTGGCGGCACAGCGGTATGGTATCGCTCGATACTCTTACGGACATAATAAAGAGATATGAAAAGGCAACGGTGCTCTAATGCTCCTCCATGCGCCACGACATCTCGTCCGCTACATATGCCGCGGCGTCATTCTCTGGCAAAGAAGCCACAAGGCGGAGAGCTTCGCCGCGCGAAATATCGCCCGCATCCAAGGCGCCGCCCAGAAGTGCGGCCGCACCTTGGGCCACCAGCCGCGAGTGCGGATAACGTCCGACAACGTGTACGGCGGTATCACACGCTGACGGCTCGGTCCGCACGATACGGGCACGTGCTCCGGACATGAGTGCGGCATATGCCAGCAGTTCGCTGCGCGTCGCACCGCCACAGACCTCCTCGCCGCCGTACGCACCCGCAGAGCACCACACCCCGAATATTTCGGGCAGCCATGCGGCTCGGCTCAAAAAAGCGAAAGCGGCCTCTTCGGCCACCTCGGAATTGATTATGCCCGCAGCCCAGAAATCGGTCTCTCCGATTTCTGCTGCCGCAGGATCTGCTATATGCAACGCCGCAAGCCGCAACTCGCGGACCTGCTGTACATAAAGATATCGGGCGAATTCGTGGTCACACCCTTCGGCACGCGCTATGGAACGGATCGTGGGGATGCTCACGCCGTAATTGAGACCGTAGTCACGGCCGTAATAGCGCATGCTCTCGGCCACGGCCCCGTTCATCTCGCGGCGCAACCGCCCCAGCAGGCGGATCATGCGGGCGGTATTGTCCATAATCCGTTAACGCGACGTATCGGTAATATATGCCGTACGTCCCATCTCGAAAATGGGCAGCACAGCCGACACAACAGCCTTGTCCCCCACCTTCACCGTACATTTCGACGGATCGGCCACACGCACCTTGACGGCGGTCTTGTCCTTGGGATCGGTCTCGACGATGCTGCTCAAACGCGAACGCCCCGACGGCGCAACCTCAAGCGTCACGACATCTCCCTCCGACGCATCGGCCGCTACCACTCCGGCCGAAGCTGAAACACGCGCCACAGCATAACTCTGCACACCCTCGACCATGGGGACGACAATGCGCTCGACGGAGGTGGTCACAACCCTCTTGCCGAAGAAGAGTTCGAGATACTCCTGCTCCTTGGCATCCAACGCCTCGAGCGCATCTTTCAGGCCGGCGCCAAAAACGTTCTCCCCTGCCTCGCCCGTGATGAGGTCCATGCGGTGCTTGCGGATCGAGAATATGACATTGGCGGCGTTGGCGGCGGCATCCTCCTCGCTTATCGCCGTCGGACTCATACGGTCCGGCAGCACCTTCGCGAACTCCGAGGCCGAACCCAGATACGAAGTCTCGCATACCGTTACCGGCGGAACATCCGCAACCGCGGCATTCTCATTATCGATAACAGACAATTTTACATCTTTCAGCGTATATACGCTCTTGTCTACCAGCGAACCGCGCATGTTAAGAAACTTCTGCGCATAGCGGGCATACGGGCCTACGATAGTCTGCTCTTTCTCTACAACCAGATCGACTGCGACACTCGTCGATGGATCCGAAACCGCCAATGCGCCCGACGCATCGACATAAGTGCCTACAACAGCCTTGTATGCCGTATTCTGTGCAGTCGCGGCGCCGCACGTCAATACGGCCAGCGACATGATGTAAATGATCCGTTTCATGGCTCTTGAGTTTTTCTATTTCAGCAAATATAGCTTTTTCGCACGTATATTCAAAATTTGAGATAAAAATCCCGCGTCAGGGCACGATATTCCGCACTGTAGCGCGACTCTCCCCCATCTTCGATGACGAGGCGCGCCGTCTCCGGCACAACTCCCGCCGGCCGCGGCGCCAGTTCCATCATTACGCGCCGCACACCGCTCGACGGCGTCGTCCACACGTCGCACCTGCGCGTAAGATACAACGCCCCGCGCGCAACCGACAGGAAGCGTTCGGCACCGCCCGCCGGAAGTATGAGCGAGAAGCGTCCTCCCTCGGCAAGCAACCGCGCCACACCGCGCGCCAAATCCTGAAACGACAGCGAGCGGGTATGGCGCGCCGTCGTACGCCGCCCGTCGGGCGGCAGCAGCGACTCCTCGAAATATGGCGGATTGGAAACTATGGCATCGAACCGTTCCTGCGGAAAGAACTCCTGCAACGGCAGCCCCACCACCTCGATACGGCCGCCCCACGGCGAGGCGGCGACATTACCGCGGGCCTGTGCCACACATGCCGCATCCACATCTATGGCCGTAACGCGCGCATGCGGGGAACGCTGCGCCGCCATCAGGGCAATAAGACCTGTCCCTGTCCCTATGTCGAGGATACGGCCTTCGACCGGCACCCGGCACCATGCACCGATGAGTACGCCGTCGGTGCCCACTTTCATGGCGCACCTGCCGTGGTCGACGTGGAACCTTTTGAATGTGAACCCGCTGCCCCCCATATCACTTGAGGAACCCGTCTATACCCGCGCCGAAAAGCGAAAAATCGTACCGCACGGGGTCGTCGGCATCGAACTCCCGCAACGAGGCCGTAATCTCCTCCGTGGCCTTCCAATCGTTCTGGCGCCGCCGCAGAAGGCCCAGCGCACGCCCCATATTGCCCGAATGCACATCCAGCGGCAGGTACAGCGCCGACATGGGGATACGCCGCCACAGCCCGAAATCGACGCCGCGGCTGTCGCGCCGCACGAACCAGCGCAGATACATGTTCAGGCGTTTGCATGCCGCCCCCCTGTCTATCGACGAGAGGTGTTTCTCGCAGTGAGGATCGTGGTCACACGAGAAGAATTCGCGGCGGAAATCCGATATGACCTGCCGCAGGTCTCCCACAGCTTCGTAACGCGACTCGAAGAACTCCCCGATGCCGCCGTGACGCTCGACGATACCGCGCATCGCAAGCACGAAATCGATGAAATCGCGCCCGTTGAAGGTGCGGTGAACATAGCTTTGCAGGCGCGATAGTTCCGACGGCGAGGCATGGCGTACGAAATCGGCCGGAGCACCGTCCATATACTCCACCATACGCCGCGCACTGCGCACGATGGCCTTGCGGTTGCCCCATGCGATCGTCGCGGCCAGAAAACCCGCTATCTCACGGTCGTCACGCCCCTCGAAGGCATGCGGTATGCTTATCGGGTCGGGTTCGATGAACTCGGGACGGTTGTATTTGTCGTGCAGATGCTCCAGCATCTCGCGCAACTCCTCTCTCTCCATTTATATCAACAGGTTAAATCACATTATCATGCCGTCGCTCATGACTATCTTGCGATCGGCCATCGATGCCAAGGCGTCGTCATGCGTGACAACGACGCACGTCTGCCCCAACTCGTCGCGCAGACGGAAGAATAGCCTGTGCACCTCCTCGCGGTTCTTCGAGTCGAGATTGCCCGAAGGCTCGTCCGCCAACAGTATCGCCGGACGGTTCACTATCGCACGCGCTATGGCCACACGCTGCTGTTCGCCGCCCGACAGGGCACTCGGCTTATGCGACGCCCGTGCCCCGAGCCCCATCATGCGCAGCAGTTCCGCCGCACGAGATTCCGCTTCGGCACGGGCCGCGCCACCGATCAATGCCGGCATCATGATATTCTCCAAAGCGGTGAATTCGGGCAACAGATGGTGGAACTGAAACACGAAACCTATACGCCGGTTGCGGAAGTCCGACAGCGCATCATCGCCCAGCAAGGTGACATCCACCCCGTCTATCTCCAACCTCCCGCTATCCATAGGCGCAAGCGTACCCATTATCTGCAGCAGCGTGGTCTTGCCAGCACCGCTCGGGCCTACGACCGACACGACCTCGCCGCGCGAGACCCTCAGCGAGACACCCTTCAGCACCTCCAGCCGACCGTAGCTCTTGTGTATCTCTTCACACTTTATCATCCATTCTTTGTCATTCGCCCGCTTCGGGCAGTAAATCACCGTACAATGAGAACATCTTGATCAGATCGGCAGCCTCGCGCGTATCGTGTACGCGCAGGATCGACGCCCCCTGCCGCAACGCTTCCCAATTCAGTGCCGCAGTGCCGGCCAGCGCTCCGGCCGGCGTCCCTCCGGTAAGCCGGTATATCATCGACTTGCGGGACACGCCAACCAGCACGGGATAGCCCATAGCACAGATACGGTGCAGGCCAGCCATCAGTTCGTAATTCTGCCGCACATCCTTCGCAAAGCCGAAACCAGGGTCGAGAACGATATTCTTCACGCCGCGCCCACGCAGGAAACTACAGCGCGTCTCGAAATACGCACATACCTCATCCACTATACCGCCCGCATAATCCGTCATCGACTGCATCGTACGCGGCGTACCCCGCATATGCATCGCGATATAGGGCAAACCGTACTCGGCAGCCACATCCACTATCGACGGGTCGATCTCGCCGGCCGATATGTCGTTTATGATGATGTCGCCGAAACTCTCAGCCGCACGCCGTGCGACCTCCGAACGGAACGTATCCACCGAGACGGGCATATCCCCCGCAACGCGCCGTACAACCGCTATGCCGCGCTCGACACGCCGCCACTCCTCCTCAAGGGGAATATCGACGGCACCCTGACGAGAGGAGTACCCGCCTACGTCGAAAATCGAAGTTCCCTGTTCCGCCGACGACGACACCCGTCGCGCGATTTCGTCGGCGGTAAAGGTACGGCTTCCGTCGTAGAAGGAATCCTCGGTGACGTTTATAATGGTCATCACCTGCCTCTTCCCGAGATCCATATTCCTACCGTTGAGCTTCATGCGTATATATCTCATGCAGACGCAACACGTCGCTTTCCAAATAATCGCGGCGGATGTTCACCACCGTGCGGTCGGCCAGACCATGCAGCGTATCGTCGTCCGTCTGATGCGACATACGCCGCAACACCTCCTCGCGCGACGACCCGTCGCGCTCCATGCAGCGTTTCACACGCTCTTCCAGCGGAGCCAAAACAGCAAGCGTCGTATCGACCTCGCCCGCAAATCCCGCCTCGAAAAGTATGGCGCTCTCCAGCATGACGTACGGACCGCTCTGCAACCCGGCCCACGCTCGGAAATCCTCCCGCACGGCAGGATGCACCAATGCATTGAGTGCAGCCAGTGCCTCCGCATCCGAGAAGACCCGCGCCGCAAGGTAACGGCGGTCCAGAACCCCATCCCGATAACACTCCGCACCGAATGTCTCCGTCAGCCGCCCGCGCAACATGACGTTATCTGTCATCAGGGCCTTCGCCCGCGAATCCGAATCGTAGACAGCGACACCGCGTTCGGCGAACAACCGGCATACCGTACTCTTGCCGCTGCCTATGCCTCCCGTAACTCCTACCTTGTACATCCTCGCAAGATATTTTATTCCGTCCCCGCATCCTCCGTTTCCGTCTGCAGATCGGAAACGGGCATGGGAAACGGCGGAATATTGTCTACAGATATGACCTTGATGTCGCTGAAACGCACAGATATGGCGTTCTGCAACGACTGAGGGTCGATTATGCAGTAACTCTCGCCGACTGTCGGATCCTCATCCTCGCTCTGCGGTTCCACCACATACTGTTCGACCGTATATTTCAACTCCGAGAGCGGGATACGTATCTGACGGTGCATATAGACGCGGTACCCGAACAACGTGGCACCCTTGCCCTCCACAACGCACGGTACACGCAGACGCTCGCCGTCGATATTCACATGCACGGCATACTCGGTCGTATAGGTATGGTCCAGCTTCACGATATACCACAACACGAACGACGCGCAGAAAAGCGCCACGAACGCCGGCGAGACATAATGCCGGACATATGCGTAAAACCTCTTCAACAGATTCATCGCCTTATAACTTTAGCGTATGCAAAATTATAAAAAAAGAGGTCGCAACCTGCGTGTCGCGACCTCTTTTTTGTTCAGACGTGAAATATAGTCCCGATAAGGCTATTTATTCGCATTCTTCTCCACTTTCTTATCCGTACGACGCAGGATGTCGTAAGCTATGGGCGTAGCCACGAATACCGACGAGTAGGTACCGATGACTATACCGAGCAGCAGGGCGAAGATAAATCCGCGCATCGTCTCGCCGCCCAGAATGAACATGGCCAGCAGCGTCACGATCGTAGTACCCGAAGTGTTCATCGTACGGGACAAGGTCGAACATATCGCCTTGTTGATATTCTCGGCTATGGGGCGCTTCGGGTAGAGCGTCAGATATTCGCGGATACGGTCGAAGATCACCACCGTATCGTTGATCGAGTAACCGATGATCGTAAGGATCGCCGCAATGAAGGCCTGATTGACCTCGAGGTTGAACGGCATCACCGTATAGAATATCGAGAAGATACCGACCACGAGGAAGGCATTATGCGCCAATGCCAGCGTCGCACCTGTAGCCCACTGCCACCTCTTGAATCGGAAGGTGATGTAGAGGCCTATGGCAATAAGCGAGAAGAGCACCGCATAGATTGCGTTGTAGGTCATATCCTTTGCGATCGATGGACCGATCTTGTCAGAAGAAATGATACCGTTTATATCCTCCTGCGTGCTGATGAAGCCATCGAGCGTGATGGGATAGGTGTAGAAGCCCTTGAGAGCCTCGTAGAGCAGGGCGTCTACCTCGGCCGTAGTCTCCTCCGACGTATCGTCGAACTTGTACTGGGTTACGATACGCATCTGGTTGCCGCTACCGTACTGCTTCACCTCGTTCGACTTCATGGCCTCGTCATCGCTGACGAAGGTCTCGTCGAGGGCCTTGCGGACATCCTCTACCGAGACATTGCTGTCGAAACGCACCACGTACGTACGGCCGCCGGTAAAGTCGACACCCGTATTCAGACCGTGGAAAATAAGCGAGATCAGCGATACGACGATCAGCGTACCCGAGATAGCATACGATATCTTGCGCTTGTCGATGAAATCGAACGATACGTTCGAAAGCCAATTCTCAGACCACGAACGCGAGAACGATACCGAGCCCCACTTGTCGACGATCCACTCAAGCAGCATGCGAGTGATGAAGATCGAGCAGTAGAGCGAAGTCAGGATACCGATGATAAGCGTGGTGGCGAAGCCCTGAACAGGACCCGTACCGAAGACGAAGAGCACGATACCCGTGATGATCGTGGTAAGGTTACCGTCGATGATGGCAGAGTAGGCATTCGAGAATCCGTCCTTGATAGCCAGCGAAAGGCCCTTGCCGCCGCGCAGCTCCTCCTTGATACGTTCGTAGATGATCACATTGGCATCGACGGCCATACCCATCGTAAGCACGATACCGGCTATACCGGGCAGCGTCAATACTGCGCCGAACGACACCAGCACACCCATAAGCAGGAAGACATTGAGGATAAGTGCCACGTCGGCCATCCATCCCGCCGTCTTGTAGAAGAGTCCCATATAAAGGAGCACCAGCACGAAGGCCAGCACGAACGAGAACATGCCGGCATTAATGGACTCGGCACCCAGAGACGGGCCGACCACGGTATCCTGGATGATGCGTGCAGGTGCGGGGACCTTACCCGACTTGAGCACGTTGGCCAAGTCCTGAGCCTCCTGTATGGTGAAGTTGCCCGTGATACGCGAGGTGCCGCCGTCGATCTTGCCCTCTACCCTCGGAGCCGAATAGACATAACCGTCGAGGACGATGGCGATGGCCTTGCCCACGTTCTGTCCCGTGAGTTGCGCCCACTCCGACGTACCGGCCGAAGTCATCGTAAGGTTCACCTCCGCCGTCGCGCCGCGCTCGGCATAGGTTTCCGAAGCGGTCGATACGGCACCGCCGTCCATGGCGGGCTTGCCGTCGATAGAACGCAGGGCATAAAGTGCATAACGGCCGTCGAACATATCCTCTCCCTTGATGCCCCACTTGAAGACGAGGTCGCTCGGGAAGAGGTTCTGCACATCTGCACGCTCCAGATATGCGTTGATGGCAGGAATGTCGGCCGCAGCCGCAGCACCCACGATGGCACCGCCGCCGTAATAGGGGTCAAGCAGCGCGAAGAGCGGATTCTCCTCGGCGGTGAAATGCGCGCTCTGTGCCGTCTGATCCTCCTGCGATGCGTTCTGTGCAACCTCGGCTACAAGGTCCGAAGCGGCGCTATCGGCGCCCTCCTCGGCAACAGGCTCGGCCGCGGCGACAGAATCGGCGGGCTCTGCTGCATCAATCGTGCTCTTGATAAGGCGGTCGGCCTCCGACAGGAGGGGAAGAACCTCACCGTAATCGAACGTTGTCCAGAACTCGAGCGAAGCGGATCCCTGAAGCAGCTTGCGCACACGTTCGGGTTCCTTGACTCCCGGCAGTTCGACCATGATACGGTTCGAGTTGGGCAGACGCTGTATGTTGGGCTGCGTAACGCCGAAGTGGTCGATACGGTTGCGCAGGATGTTGAACGATGCGGCGATAGCGGCATCCGTCTCCTCCTTGAGGACCTTGACAACCTCCTCGTCAGTACTGTTAGGGGTTATGTCCTTGCGGTCGGGACCTACGAAGATGGCGGCCAAAGGCGCACCGTTGGTTATCTCGCTGTAAGCCTCGGCGAAAACCCCTATATAGTCGTTCGTACCGGCTTTCATCGCCTCGTTGGCGCGATTCATCGCCTCCACGAAGGCGGGATCGTTCTGGCTGTCGCCGGCAAGCGACTTGACGAGATCCTGCACTTCGATCTCGAGCATCACGTTCATGCCGCCCTTGAGGTCGAGGCCGAGGTTCACCTCTTTCTCCTTACACTCCTTGTAGGTAAATTTCTTCAGGCCCAAGAAATTGTAGATGGGACTGTTCTGGATCGAGTCCAGATAATAGGCCTCTTTCTCGGCCTGCTCCGTCTCGTCGAACGCTGCCGCATACTCGGCCGCCTTCTTCTCGGCGTTGTACGTCTTGAGCGAGAACATGAGCTGGTACACACACGCGATCACAAAGACGATCGTGAGGAATTTAATTGCACCTTTGCTTTGCATTGTAGTTTAAAATTTTGTTTGTATTCTTTATATTTTTTGCGTTTCTTCCAACACTCCCGGGACACTGCCCTTTTTTAGGCGACAAATATATAAAAAAAAAGTCCAAAAACCGAAACCATCAGGCCGATTTTCGGACTTTTACCCCCAACTATGGGGCTTTCGCACCTATTTCAGCGTAAGCGAAACGATCGACTTGGCGGGCACTGTAACCGTAATGCTCCCCTTCGCCGCATCGAAACCGTCGAAATCGACTGGCTTCACGCAGTCGGGATTCTCGAACGTATTGTGGTCGTTGATATTTACGGCCGTCAGCAGGCGCCCGGTCACGGCGTAGCGGCGGTCGTCATCCAGAGCCACCGTAACCTTGCATGGTTTCTCGAGGTCGACATTGGCCATCGAGAGCGTGATCGTACCGTCCTCGGCACGCGACGCCGTCGCCGAGAGCAGGTCAACCTTCTCGTTATAACGGTCGCGCACGCTCTCCGTCTCGAAATGCAGCGGCAGCGCCTCCGCACCCTGATGCGGCACGTACATCTGGAAGACATAATAGGTCGGCGTGAGAACCATCTCGTCCTCTCGCGTAAGGATCATCGACTGCAGTACGTTTACCATCTGCGCTATGTTGGCCATCTTGACACGATATACATACTTGTGGAAAATATTGAGCGTAACGGCGGCCACCATCGCGTCGCGCAGCGTGTTCTGCTGGTATAGGTGCCCCCGTACGGTACCCGGCTCCTCGTCCCACCATGTGCCCCACTCGTCGACTATGAGGCCTATGCGGCGCGCTGGATCGTAGCGGTCCATGATGTCGCAGTGCCCCTTGATTATGTTCCCGATCTGGGCGCAGCGGCCTACGGCGGCATACCAGTCCTCATCGCCGAACTGCGTTGCCGAGCCCTTGCGGCCCCAGTCATATACCGTATAGTAGTGCAGCGACAGGCCGTTCATCATGCCTCCCGCACGCTTCATCAGCACCTCCGTCCAATTGTAGTCCGCACCGTTGGCTCCGCATGCGATCTTGTAGAGGCGGTTGCCCGGATACTCGCGGCAATAGGTCGCATAACGGCGGTAGAGGTCCGAATAATATTCGGGATACATGTTGCCGCCGCAACCCCACGACTCGTTGCCCACGCCGATATACTTCACCTTCCACGGCTTGTCTCGTCCGTTCTCGCGCCGCAGGTTGGCCATGGGGCTGTCGGCGTCCGAGGTCATGTATTCGATCCATTTCGAGAGCTCCTCTACCGAACCGCTGCCCACATTGCCGTTCACATAGGGCTCACAGCCCAGAAGCTCACAGAAGTTGAGGAACTCATGCGTACCGAAACTGTTATCCTCGACCGTACCGCCCCAATGGGTATTGATCATCTTGGGACGCTTCTCGCGCGGGCCTATGCCGTCCATCCAGTGGTACTCGTCGGCAAAACAGCCGCCCGGCCATCGCAGCACGGGCACCTTCAACGCCCGCAACGCTTCCAGCACATCGACACGGTAGCCCCGCTCGTTTGGAATCTCCGAATCCTCGCCTACCCATATGCCGCCGTAGATACAACGGCCGAGATGCTCGGCAAACTGCCCGTATATCTCGCGCGGTATGACATCCCCGCCGCTGCTTGCGTTATGCAGCGTCATCTGTACCTCACGCGGCTCCTGCGCCGCGACCGAGGCCGCCGCCAACAGAGCGGCCGCAAAAACGTAAATCTTCTTCATAGCGATATGTTTTTACTCTTTTAGTTAAATGTATACGTCGACATGATCCCAGTGCCGAAAAAGATTCAGCCTACGCATCACCTACGACACACGGCATATCGCCTGACATGTACGTCAATCGGGCACCGCGCATCCATCATTCACAAATATAATAAAATAAGGGCGCTGGGACAAATCGCGGGCACAAAAGTTTTTACGTTTCGCACTCCATCGCAAGACCCGATAATGCCGCAATATACGCAAAGTCCGCAAGCGGCCTGACGTAAAAAACGGGGTCCCACCATTCCAACATACATGCATGCCATCGGCATCTTCCGTCCGCATACGCGAAGTACGCCGTCCTCCACCAAACATATATCAGAAACGGCATCTTTGTACCCCGCCGCCAAATATTGAGGCATAAAAATGGCGGGCCGATTACTCGGCCCGCCTGCAATCATGAGCTGTTTTCACGTTATTTCACCTCCTCGAACTCCACATCCTCGGGCTGCTGCTGACCGCCGTTGCCCTGCTGGGCACCGCCGTTGGCATTGCCCGCACCGGCGTTCTGCTGCGCGCCCTGCGCCTGCTGCGCCGAATAGATGTCCTGTGAAGCGGCCTGCCATGCGCTGTTCAGCTCGGCGATGGCGGTGTCGATAGCGGCCACGTCCTGATTCTTGTGAGCCTCCTTCAACTTTGCCAAAGCGCCCTCGATAGCCGACTTCTTGTCGGCAGGGATCTTGTCGCCATACTCCTTGAGCTGCTTCTCCGTGGCAAAGATGTTAGAATCGGCGGCGTTGATCTTGTCGACACGCTCCTTCTCGGCCTTGTCCTTGGCCTCGTTGGCCTTGGCCTCGTCACGCATGCGCTGGATCTCCTGTTCAGTAAGGCCCGACGATGCCTCGATACGGATCTTCTGCTCCTTGCCCGTACCCTTGTCCTTGGCCGATACGTTCAAGATACCGTTGGCGTCGATGTCGAACGTAACCTCGATCTGGGGCACGCCGCGCGGCGCGGCCGGTATTCCGTCGAGGTGGAAACGGCCCAACGACTTGTTGTCGCGCGCCATGGGACGCTCGCCCTGACATACGTTGATCTCCACTGAAGGCTGGTTGTCGGTTGCCGTAGAGAATACCTCGCTCTTGCGCGTAGGTATAGTCGTGTTGGCCTCGATGAGCTTGGTGAATACACCGTTCAGCGTCTCGATACCGAGCGACAGCGGCGTAACATCGAGCAGAAGGACATCCTTGACTTCGCCCGTCAGCACACCGCCTTGGATTGCGGCGCCCACGGCTACCACCTCGTCGGGGTTCACCGACTTGTTGGGAGTCTTGCCGAAGAACTTCTCCACGATCTGCTGTATGGCAGGGATACGGGTAGAACCGCCCACGAGGATCACCTCATCGATATCGCTCGCCTGAAGGCCCGCGTCACGCAAAGCCAGTTTGCAAGGCTCGACAGTCTTCTGTATCAAATGGTCGCACAACTGCTCGAACTTGGCACGCGTCAGCGACATTACGAGGTGCTGCGGAATGCCGTTCACAGGCATGATGTACGGGAGGTTGATCTCCGTCGTAGTCGATGACGAAAGCTCGATCTTGGCCTTCTCGGCGGCCTCCTTCAGACGCTGCAGCGCCATCGGGTCCTGACGCAGGTCGATACCGTGCTCGGCCTTGAACGCCTCGGCCATGTAGTCGATAAGCACGTGGTCGAAGTCATCACCGCCGAGGTGCGTATCGCCGTTGGTAGACTTCACCTCGAAAACGCCGTCGCCCAACTCCAGAATAGAGATATCGAACGTACCACCGCCCAAATCGTATACGGCGACCTTCATATCCTTGTTCTTTTTGTCCAGACCGTAGGCCAGAGCCGCGGCCGTGGGCTCGTTAATTATACGGCGCACCTTCAAGCCCGCGATCTCTCCGGCCTCCTTGGTGGCCTGACGCTGCGAATCCGAGAAATATGCCGGCACCGTAATCACAGCCTCCGAAACCTCCTGTCCCAGATAATCCTCGGCCGTCTTCTTCATCTTCTGCAGGATGATGGCCGAAATCTCCTGCGGCGTATACTGGCGGCCGTCGATGTCCACACGCGGCGTGTTGTTGGCACCCTGCACGATGCTGTACGGGGCACGCGCTATCTCCGAAGTAACCTTGTCATAGGTCTCGCCCATGAATCGCTTGATCGAGAAGACCGTACGCTTGGGGTTGGTGATAGCC
Source organism: uncultured Alistipes sp. (assembly GCA_944320685.1). Classification (GTDB taxonomy): domain Bacteria; phylum Bacteroidota; class Bacteroidia; order Bacteroidales; family Rikenellaceae; genus Alistipes. The sequence continues at coordinate 57,193 of CALUIK010000002.1, read as the reverse complement.
TGACGCTTGGCGGGGTCGCCCACCTTGCGTTCCGAGTTGTCGGTGAACGCTACGACCGAAGGGGTCGTGCGATGTCCCTCCGAGTTGGGGATAACCACGGGCTCGTTGCCCTCCATGACCGCTACGCATGAGTTAGTCGTACCTAAGTCAATACCAATAATCTTTCCCATAATACCTGAATTTTTATTTGTTTTACTTATTTTTCAATTTTCTTTCCGCCGCCGGCAGCCTCGCGGAACCGACGGTCGACAATGGTACGAACAAACCCTATACCAAAAAGTATTTATGCCCGCACGGCGGATTTATGGCGGAAAATCCTGCCACAGCCACCGTTTTGTCAGCCAAAATGGCAGTATGCACCCTGTCATGCCGCAATCATGACGCACACGCCTTCCGGCATGGCGGCGGAAACGGGCATGCGGCAAACGTCGGGCGGCGGTACCGTCCCCGATACCGCCGCCCGCAACCCATCATATATTTACCGTACCGGCCGTTCCGCGGTACGAGCCCGCACCGGCCCGAACGCAGCGGCACCGCCGGCAACCGCCCCGGGCACGCGCCGAAAGTCTATTCGCGGTGGGTCTTCACCGATATTACCCCGCCCGCGCCGCGCAGACCGTACATCGAGCCGTCCTTGATCACCGAAACCGACTCCACATCGTTCAGGTTGATATGATCGAGCGACATGGTCTCCACGCCATCCACCAGATAGAGGGGACGCGAACTGCCCGAGGAGACATTGCCGCGTATCGACAACTCACCGTTCACACGCATCAGACCCGCGACACGCCCCAACAGCGCCGACTCGAGATCCTGCTGCCCCGACCGGCGCAGTTCCTCGCCCGTAATGACATCGGAGCTGTAGTTGTACTCCCGGCGTTTGACGAAAGCGAACCCGAGCGATATGAGGTCCTCCGACTCCTCCGACTCGACGACACCCTCTTCCGACAGGATCACATGTATGCTGCGCCGCCCCTCGAGGGGCACCTCCCACAGCTCGCCGCGCCGCGAAAGAACCAGTACGGCATCCGACGGCACGTCGATAAGGCCGAAACGCCCGTGGCGGTCGGTCGAAGTACGCTTGTTGCTGCCTTTGACCGTCACCGTCATACGCGGCACCCCGTCACCCGATACGGTCTCCACCAACCCGTTGAACGGCACCTCATTCCCGTTTTGGCCTGCAAGCGGCATGTGCCACAGCAGAACCGCTGCTAATAATACCATAAACCGTTTCATAACACCTCCGTTTTAGGTTCCACATTCCCGTTATGTATCGAATCCCTTTTCGCACGCCATGCATCAATCCTCTCACCTCTTCACTCTCACCTCTTCTCTCCTCCCGCTTCTCGCCTCTTGTCTTTTGCCTCTACATCTCGCCTCTCTACATCTACATCTACCTCTACATCTCGCCCCGTTTTATACCTCTCGTCTTCTGCCTCCCTTCTTCTGCCTTCTGCCTTCTGCCTCCCGCCTCCTGTCTACCACCCCCTCCATCGTCACCGCCTCCGGGTTTTCGCCTCCGGCCTGTACATCATTGCCGCGGATGCGGACAGCAGGCAAGCTCGAGCGGCCCAAACCCTACTTGCTCTTCGGCAGCATCCGCACGCCGCAACGCCCGAATCTCCGCCAAGTATTTAAACCGACAGGGTCCGGATCGAACTTGCGTTCGATTCGGACCCGTCATGCCTTAACGCCACAAATTATTTATTCTCGTTAAGGATACGCATCGCAGCATCGAGTATCGACGTGTCGTCCAAAGTGACGACACCGCCGTCGGGCCCCTGTTCGATATGTATGCCGACACCAGTCTTGGCATCGAAGTGTTTGCCTCCGAAGTAATTTCTTACGGCCTCTACATCTATACCCAACTCATCGGCGATACGCTGCGAGCTGCCGCTGGGCAGCTTATCCTTGATACGGCGCAGTTCATTGAACGTAATAATCATAACGATCTTATTTTAGGTTTAAGTAAATATCGGACATCTTTACAAGATAAAGTTACGAATATTTTTTCTTTTTGCAAAATTTCTGTTAAAAAAACGTAAAAAAGGGAACCTCCCTTGCGGGAGACTCCCTTTTGTCATATTTTACGTTATCCGCAGCGGCGCTACTCCTCGTCCTCGCGCTCCTCGACGTATACCTGCCAAAGCAGAGGCGTGTAGGGAAGTATCTCGGTAATGGTCACGATCTCCGTCTCCTCATCCGTACTGCTGCCGTAATAATTGTTGTAATAATAGCTGTTATAATAGTTGTTGTAGTAATAGTCGTAATAGTAATTGTTGTAATAGTTGTTGTAGTAGCTATTGCCGTAATAGCTGTTATAATAGTTGTAGTAGTTATAATAGTCGTAATAATAATTGTAGTAATTCGACGAGTTCGAAGACGACGTCGTGGTACCGCTCACACCCGTGGCGCCGTAGGCGTTCGACGACACCGAGAGTATCACGTTCCACGCGCCGAGTTTCATTTGCGGGAATCCGTAACTCCATGCATCGACACGGCTGACGCTCGAACTGGAAGACTCGACGTCGGTATCGAATTCGTACGCCGCATTATCCTCATCATCATCGTCAACCTCCTCGTCGACATAAACTATCTTCTTGATTTCGGGAATATTGGTATCCACGACAAACCCGTCCAACAGGCGCGCCACATACCATATCTTCGCCACATCCGTCGAATCCATGGGCTCGGCATCCGCCGGATCGAGGCCCTCGCCGAAACGCTCCAGCAGGGCGTCGTCGATCTCCTTGTTTATCTCGGCAAGGCTCTTCGTGCCGTACAGTTTTCCGCGCGTATACTCCGTCTGCCCATTATACAGAAGCGTATCGCCGCGCAGGCAGTTGAAATCCAGCCCTTTTTTAGGCGTATATTTGTAGTTGATGTAGAGTCCGGCTATCGAATCAACTGCCAGATGCCACAGATCGTCATATACTACGGGCTCTTCGTCGGCCCGCGAAATCGGGCGCATGTACGAACGGCGCAGTTTCGCGGCCTCCTCATCATCGTCCTCGGGAGCAAGACCGCCGTTCCGGTCGGCAAAAGACTTGACCCACTGGTCCTCATACGCCACAGGATTATTCACATGCCCCCACACATCGATATCAACTATCATGGGACGGTTGGCATCGAGCTTATATTGACCCTGATAACCGCCGTCGCCCCCCATGCCCTGCGGGCCTGCCGCTATCGACGACGGAAGATAGAGACGCATCTTGGTGCCGTAACGCACACGGTACTCCTCCTCGCCGATCTTCAACTCGTTGCGCAGGGCCATATACGTGCCTTCGAGCATGGACGTGTTGTCCTTGCCGCAGAATAGGAAATACGGCACATAGTGAGTGTACTCCGTATACGCATTCTGCATACGGGCCTGATCGGCGTTGCGGGTCATGCAGACATTTCCCGACAGGTCGCGGCACGTAACGTCGAACCACAGCCATGCATTGTCGTCGCTGACGGGAAGGCTGTCGGCCACACCGCGGTCAAGCAGTTCGACATAATATCCCCCATCCTCCTGATAGTTCTCCAACAAGTCGGGACGGTGCTGCTCGATCCATGCCTGCAGGGCTATTCGCTCCAGCTCGTCGAACTCCATCTCGCTCGACTTGACACACGAAGTCATGGCCATCGCGCAAGCGGCGGCAACACATATTAAACGGGTTACGAATTTCATATAATCAATCAGCTCTTTTACCGGTTCTCCCCCGCCATCCTATCGGCGCGGCATCACGGCTTGTCAATCCTTCAAAACCTTGTCTATCGTATAGACCCACAGAACAGCCGACTCGACGGGGACTATGCCCACCTCGTCGCCGCCGTAAGCCGCATCGAAGGTCATGTACGCCTCTACATCGTCACCTTCCCTGCATCCCAATAACGACAGTTCCACGCCTTTTATTATATCGGTCTGGCCCAATTTAACAGTCAGCGGATCGGTATTCCAATACTCGGCGTTCAGTCCCTCCTCGACCAATGCGGCCAAGACTGTGGCGTCGTTGGTCATATATACCGACGAGGTGCGCGGCACGCTGCCGGTGAAGATATAGGCCGTATACGTAAGCTGCACCTCGTCTCCCTGCTCCACCAACGTACGGGTGTCGCGGCCGTCATCGTAGTATGTCGAGATATAGCGGTATACCTGCTGGTCGATCAACTCGTAAAACGGAGGGTTGGGGTCGAGCGACGTTTCGGCCTCCTCCTCCGACACAAGCTGCGGCACATGCGACGACGTGAGGTACGAGACGATACGCTGACGCTGTGTAGTCAGGGCGTCGTCGTTGTCCTCGCATGCCGCCAGCAATACGCACGCCGCCATAAGGCAGGTTATGCACGCTATGGTTCTCCTCATAACTTACTATTCGCGCAAAAATATGAAAAATAATCGACACGGCCAACCGCTGCCGCCATTATGTTCGAGCATAACAGCCGCCGCACGGTCACATGCGGCGCAAAGCCTGCCGCACGGCCTCCTCGACAGCAATCGAGGGAGACTCCCTGAGTATAGCCTTCAACGCCTTGTCCGATGCCGCGCGCTGGAACCCCAACATCATAAGCGCCGCCATTGCCTCATCGTATATGCCACCCGATACGGCCGCAGACACCCCTGCAACGGATTGCTGCCCCATGAGGGCCATCTTGCCGCTCAACTCGACGATGATCTTTTGCGCTGTCTTGAGGCCCAGCCCCTTGACATTCTTAAGCAATACGGCATTTTCCGTAGCGATGATGTTGCGCAGTTCCGAAGGACTGTATGTCGAGAGTATCATACGGGCTGTATTGCCGCCCACACCCGAAACGCTTATAAGGCTGCGGAACAGCTCCCGCTCCTCCTTCGTGGCAAACCCGTAAAGCGTTTGCGCATCCTCGCGTACGATAAAATGCACGTAGAGCCGTACGTCGTCGGCATGCTCCACAGCAGAGAAGGTCTGCAACGATATGTTTATATAATACCCGACACCGGCGGCCTCCACCACAGCATACGTCGGGGCAAGCTCCGCCACTTTTCCGGAAATATACTCGTACATAGGTTAATTTTAACTTGAAACATTACAAATGTAAATATTTTTTTCTACCTTTGTCAATTATACGTAAATTTTATCTCAAAAACTAAAAAGGAACAGAGATACCATGAAAAAAGTTTTTTGGACACTGCTCGTCGCTGCGCTGCCGCTCGTATCCTGCGACAACAAGACGACTGCGCCTGCGACCGAAACAGTTGAGGTCGAGACTGAAACCATCACCGGAGGCGATATCGCATTCGTAAGGGTCGATTACGTACTCGCTCAAAGCCAGATCTATCAGACCGAGGGCGTCGCTCTCAAGGAGAAGACCGAGAAGGCCCAGAACGCTTGGGCTCAGAAGGAGAAGAACCTCCAGTACGAGGCCAGCCAGCTTCAGGAGAAGTACCAGAAAGGCCTCATAACCACGGCCGACGCGCAGAAACAGCAGCAGAACATAGAAAAGAAGATAGCCAACTACCAAAGCAACGCACAGAAGGAGGCGCAGACCCTCGACGAGGAGAACTTCGTATTTTCGAACCGCACGCAGGATCTCGTAATGCGCGCCATCAAGGAGATCAATGCCGACAAGAAATACAAGCTCGTAGTGAATGCTACGGCCCTGCTCGATGCGAACGACGCCCTCGATATAACGGAGACGGTTCTGGCAAAGGTTGACGAACTGTACGCCGCCGAAAAGAGCGAAACCGAGAAGGAGAACAAATAATCACCGGCTGTACGGGCGGGCCGCCGCACAGCCCGAAATAAGGCATGGCCCCCAAATAAAAAAATACGACGCAGACATATCCACATGGCTGCGTTTTTTTTACCTTTGTCATCGTAAACCGGATCGGCCATGGATTTCATACCGTTCACATTCATAGATTTCATCGACATCTTTTTCGTGGCGCTCATCATGTTCGGCCTCTACCGCATGACGCGCGGCACCAACGCCCCATACATACTCTCCGGCATCATCGTCATATATATAGTATGGGTTGTAGTACGTGCACTCAACATGGAGCTGCTCTCGTCGATATTGGGGCAGATCGTCAGTGTCGGCGTGCTTGCCATAATCATAGTCTTCCAGCCCGAGTTGCGCAATTTCCTGCAGATGATAGGCATGCGCCGCAAGGGTTTCAATTTCATCAACCGCATATTCAACGCCCACGACATCAAAGGGCCGAATCTCACCCCCATCATATCGGCATGCACCGACATGGCGGAGAGCAAGACAGGCGCCCTGATCGTCCTTGCACAGGAGAGCGACCTGCGCGACATAATCGACGGCGGCATACGCCTCGACGCGCAACTCTCGCAACCGTTGTTGGAAAACATATTCTTCAAGAACGCGCCCCTGCACGACGGCGCCGCCGTGGTCATGAACAACCGCATCGTGGCGGCGAAGTGCATACTACCCGTCACGCAGTCGAACGTCCCAAAATCGTACGGCACGCGCCACCGCGCCGCCATAGGCATTACGGAGACATCGGACGCCATAGTCGTAGTCGTATCGGAGGAGACGGGCGGCATATCCGTGGCTTTCAACGGCAAGATCGAACGGAACGTTCCTCCACGCAATCTGGCGCAGGCCATATCCAGTCACTTCGTCAATGCCGAGAACGGCAAGGAGAAGGAGCGCAGGCAACGCAAAGGGAGATCCCCGCGTCCCGAACAGAAAGATACCGCTACCGGCAATGAATAGCACACCCTCCGCAGACTAATATACGGCCATACGGCGGCACCTGTCCCGATCACTCCAATGGTGATCGGGATTTTCAGTTTGTCTCGCGGCAGATAGCATACGACAAACGGACATACTTTTCGCTGCCGCCTGCCGGGTTGCCAAACCGAACTTACACTGCCGTGCCGAATCTGTCCGACCGCCGCAGACCGCAGCCAATGCCCTTAGTCCCGCTGCAACCGTCATCAAATACGGGCAAAAAAAGGGAGGCGTCACCGCTCTCCCTTTTACTCTATCATACTACGATTATCTTCGCCGCCCGATTAACGGCCCGCAGACATCGCTCCGCTACGCGCCGGCATTTCAAACACCGGCGTCATGCCGTTACTCGGTCTCTGCGGGCTGCTGCTCTGCCGCCGCGCCATCCGTTGCCGCGCCATCCGCTGCCGGAACCTCGACATTAGGCATGGCGTTCACGGGAGCCGAAGTATTCACATGCTCCATAAGAGCGTTGGCATCGTTCTGAAGAGCGCTGTTGCTCGTCGATACCAGATTCTGGTCCATGGCCAGCGTAGCCACGAGGCTCAACACGACGATCAGGCCGGCAAGTGTCCACGTGGTCTTCTCGAGGATATTGGCCGACTCGCGTACACCCATCACCTGATTTGCTGCACCGAAATTGGCAGCCATGCCGCTCTTGGGACTCTGCACCAGAATGGCCAGAATGAGAATTACGCTCGCTATCAGAATCAATACGATACAAAGTGTGTACAACATAAACTTATTGTTTTTTAATTATTTTCCGCTTCCATTTTGCCTTCGCTTATACGCTCCGCCGCGGCCTCACCGTCCAACTCGGCGATAAGTTTCGCAAAGTAAACACTTTTTTCGGGATTTAGCAAACTTAATTTGCGATAAGTTTCTTTGGCCATATCGTTCAGCCCTTGAGCTCGGTATACTTCGGCCAGCTCCTCGCTCACCAGATCGTCCTCGCCGTCGAACTCAGCCTCCGTCCGTATCTCCTCCGCCGGACCCGCTTCGTCCGCCACGATGCGGTAGTTGTCCGAACGCAGGAAACGGTCTATTATATCGTCCGCGGTAACCTCCGTAAGTTTGGCGATGTCGATATTCTTATTCTCGAGATGAGGCATGCGGCACAGCTCCGCAACCACGGCCGACACTGCCTGCATGTCCTGCGTCACCGCGCCGGCGCCTGCGGCATGCCACCGCTCCGAACGCATGAGCAGTTCGACATCCTCCTTTTCGATGATCACCCTGCCGTCGGCGGCTTGCGTATTGGATCCCTTTCCCATCGTGTATTTATTACCAGTTCGAGGCCGAAGCCTGAAAAATATCCGTCACCAACTGCTCGACTATCTCCTCGTCGAGCTGGCTCTGTATATCGGTCAGCAACTGTGTCGATTCGTAATCGGTAAATGCCGTGAACACCTGATTGAACGAATTGTCGGGTTCGATGACATTGGTGAAACGCACACGCACCGTTATGGTAAGACGGTTCAACAGAGCATAGTTGTCGCTCGAAACCGACGCTGTCGTGGAGGTATATCCCGTGATCTCGCCCTCGAAGGCGAAATCGCCGCCCTCCTCGACCATCTCCAGCTTGGTCTGGCGCGAAAACTTGTCCTTGAGCGCCTCCGTCAGCGTAGTACTCAACGTAGGCGACACCATTGGGGCGTTGTTCGGGAAGTATGCCACACTGAAGGTCTTGGCCCCCGACGGTATACTCGCCCCCGAGAGCGAATAGCCGCCCTTGAAAAATATACAGCCCCCCAGCGAAAGCATGCACAACGCCGCTGTAGCCAGTACGGCACAACGATACGCCATCCTCCTCATTTCACCTGCCATCATCATATGTCGTCGTCCGTTATGCCCAGCTCCTTGATACGCCGATACAAGGTTCTTTCCGACATGAACAGCTCGCGCGCCGCATCGCGACGGCGGCCGTTATTGTTGCGCAATGCCCGTATTATCAGCTCTCGCTGCACATCGGCTTTTGTCCTCTCCGTATGCACCGGCTCCTCCGTCACCTCTTCGCTTTCGGCGTAGTCGACGGCGGCGGGATGCGACATCGAGGGCAGCAGGCCGACAACCTCGTGCGGCGGCTGCGCCGATGCCGACGCGCGGTGCGCCGTACCCTGCATGAGGTCGGCAAGCATACGCTTAAGATCGTTTATATCGCTACGCATATCGAACAACACCTTGTACAGCAATTCCCGCTCCGTAGCCATGTCCCCTGCCGCTGCACCGCCTGTCGGGGTCATTGCCGCAGGCGACGGCTGTACGGGCGTGAGATACCCCGACAATACCTCGGCCGTTATTACACGGCTCTGCTCCAAAGCAGAGATCTGTTCGGCCACATTCTTCAGTTGGCGGATATTGCCGCGCCAATAGTAGTTTTGCAACAATTGCCGCGCCCCCTCGTCCAACGATATTGCAGGCATGTGGTACTGCACGGCAACGTCGCTGGCGAATTTGCGGAACAGCAAAGGAATATCCTCGGGACGGTCGCGCAGCGCCGGCACGGCGATGGGCACGGTATTAAGTCTGTAGTAGAGATCCTCGCGGAAACGGCCCGTTTCGATCGACTTCAGCAGGTCGTTGTTCGTGGCGGCCACCACGCGCACATCTGTTTTCTGCACTTTTGCCGAACCTACGCGCAGGAACTCGCCCGACTGCAGCACGCGCAGCAGGCGCACCTGCGTCGAAAGCGGCAACTCGCCCACCTCATCGAGGAATATCGTACCGCCGTCGGCCTCCTCGAAGTAACCCTTGCGGGCGTCCGTCGCGCCGGTGAAAGCCCCCTTTTCATGTCCGAAGAGCTCAGAGTCGATCGTCCCTTCCGGTATGGCGCCGCAATTGACGGCGATATATTTGGCATGCTTGCGCGCCGAATATGCGTGTATGATCTGCGGAAAAAACTCCTTTCCCACACCGCTCTCGCCCACCACCAGCACAGACAGGTCGGTGGGGGCCACCCGCAATGCCACGCTTAACGCACGGTTAAGCAGCTCCGAGTTCCCTATAATGCCGAAACGCTGTTTTACGGTGGTTATATCGATATTGTCTGTCATTTCAGGTCTCTTCAGCAACAATCGCTACTCGTTGGATTCCTCGATATATTCCAGATCGGGATTTACGACATCCCCCTGTTGGGCATCGTAATATTCGCTATCCATGCGGGCGGCACGCACATCGCAATAATATCCGTATCCGAGAGCCGCTATGGCCAGTGCCGCCGCCACGATGGCTATGATCAGAATACGGTCGTTCCGACGGCGCGACCGTGACCCCATATCCCTGTCCGACGAGGCCTTGCGGCCCTTGCCGTAACGCAGTCCCTTGACATAATCTGCCGGATGGCGCTTCGGAGAGACGCTTATGTGCGGTTCGTCATAAAGCGCTTTCATACGGTCGCGGTGCATATCCCGACGCTGGCGGCGTTCCGCAGCGGGGTCATACCCCGCATCAGGCTCCGGCATCTGGGCCGCATCGGGTTTTGGCCTACGTTCCGAAACGTCTTCTGCCGTCTGCGGCGTCACGGTCGCAGACGCCGTTCTCTGCCGCGACAGCCTCTCCGGTGATGGTTCCGCAACGCGGCGCTCCGGTTCAGTATAATGACGCGCGGCCTCGCGCCCTGCCGCTGCAGGTTTCGCCGCTGCCTCCGCAGGGGTCTCTGCGGCACCGCCGGCAACACCCGTATGGTTATCTGCCTTATTGAGCGCATCGGGATCCACGCCGCCGTCCCCCTCGGTCGCGGGCGCATACACGAACGTAACGGTCTCGTTAACACCGCAGCGCAACTCACCGAAACCGGCCAAACGGCAGACCCCGTTGTTCTGCAGGCGGAAACGAACCTCGAAGACAAAACGGTCGACAGCGGCGGCGGCCTCCATATCCGAGATACCGTCGGCCGTCAGCAGAGAACGAAGCACACCGTCATCGTTTTTGATAAGGTTCGAAAAGAGCACCGACTGCCCGGGCACCTTCACTATGAACGCACCCAGATTCGGCACGACCAAACGTTTGTGCGTTTCGAGATATTTCGATATGAGTTTTACTATCATCGCAGCAAATATAAATCCGCGTAAAGTTAGTAACTTTTTTCTTAACGTAAAAATAGCCGACGGCACTATCACCGGTAAAATATACCGACAGCGCGGCGGCCGCAGCGTATAAAAAATGAGGTGCGGACATATCCGCACCCCGTATGCTGTAGATCCCTCCGCTCGGGAGAACCCTGAGCTGCAGGACTACTCCTCCTGACGGTAGGTGTGCTCGACGTATATCGCGCGCTGACGGGCCTCCCGCTTGGCTATCGAAGGCTTCGTGAAATACTGGCGGCGACGCAGCTCCTTCAGCACTCCCGTACGCTCATACTTACGCTTGAACTTCTTGAGGGCCTTTTCGATGTTTTCACCCTCCTTTACAGGCATGATAATCATATTGTTCCGTTTTGTTTTGATTGTTTTCGAATATTATACCGGCACAGCCGCCATTTTGCGGCCCTGCTTTTTTGCGGCGTCCGCTACTCTGCGGACCTTCCGCCTCCATTTTAACGATCGCAGGTATCGCGTGCGAATCGAAGATACGGGGCAAGCCTTGCGGCCTCCTCCTCGCTAAATATGTCGTCATCGATCATCTCTCCGATTCCGCTCCAACCTCCTTTCAATTGTCGTTGTTTCACTATACGCCTCAGAGCCTTCGCCGATACGTAAGGATGGCGCATCAACTCGTTCGGGCTTGCAAAGTTAATATCAATTTTCGATATTTTGCAACTATCGCAACAAATTTGCGTCAAAATTCTTTCATAATTGCTCTCCGTCACCACATCCAGCTCCGCCAGCTGCTCCACCGAGTAGAATCCTCCCAGAAGTTCGCGGTAGCGCATTATGGCCGTTACGCTCTTCTCGCCGATGCCCCGCACAGAACGCAGGGCGGCTGAATCGGCCGTATTTATCTCCACCAATGCCGCAGCCCCGCCATAAGCGGCATCCGCCGCCCCGACACAGGGATCCGAATCCGTGTCCGCACGCTCCGCAGGGGCGAATACGATATAGGGTGCCAATCTGTCGGCCATCTCCTCGCTCACCACATAACAGCGGCGGAACTGTTCCTCGTTCCGTATGCCGCCCGAAGCGTCGCGATAGCGCAACACCGCCTCGGACTGACGCGGCGAAAATCCCATCTCCACAAGAAATGGCACGGTTACGGTGTCGAGGCTGAATGGCCGCGGACGTATCTCTCGCGTGCGCTTCTCTGCGCGGGGAGAACCGCCGCTCCCCGCAGACAGCTCCGCAGACGGGGACGGCGGAGAATATTCCCGACGCGGCCGCGCGGCATGCTCCTCGTCAATGACTATATACGGTTTGAGCAGTGCATAAAGCGAGTCGTCCACCCCCGAACATAACGCAATATCCTCCTTCATGCGATAAACCTTGCCGTAACGACGCCAGCGCACGATTCCTGCCGCTGCCGCAGGCGGCACGCCGCACAGGCGCAACTCCTCGTACTCGGCCCTGTTCGGATCGAAAGGCCGCAACACGGCCGCGCTGTCGGCTTCCGTCCGCGTCGGCCCGCGCTCGGCAAGCAACACTGGCTCCGTCCTGCGTTCGACCAGCACCGACAGTAGCAGCACCGCGAGCAGCAAAGGAACCACGACAATCAGTCCGCGCCGTTGTTCATCCGAAAACATTTTCTCTCCCTTTCCAATATAATCGTGGATACCCGTTCTTCGACAAGAATAGAGAATACAAGGCCTCCACACATACAGCCCCCTCCACTGCCACCATATCCGAAAACTACCACTCGGCCCGATCCGAGAGCCACAGCTTACGGTAACGGCGCGAAGGCGACTCAAGCCGTTCCCCTATGCCGTACTCCTCCCACCGGCTGTCGACCATGCGTATGGTGTCCGACGACGACATCGCCACATTAGGGAACCTCGCCGGATTGCCCGCCAGTCCCGGGCGCTTGCTGCGCGCGTCGACAAGCATCGTTCCCCCGTCCGTAAGGCGCACGTCGCGCCGCGGGTCGGTATTTGCAGCAGCCAGCCACAACAAATCCTCATCGCGCATCGCGCCCGCCGCCTGATAGTCGAAGACGACGGCATACCTGACATTCCGGAAACCGTTCCCTTGCAGATACCGCTCCGCATCGACCCTGTCGGGACGCGAGGCGGCCGCATAGAGTATCACCAGCCCGAGATCCGCCGCATGCCGCACATCATACAGTTCGATTCCGCACGCAGGGTGCGCCTCCGCCGGCAGCAACGTCACCGCCGCCTCCGCCGACGGATCGGTATCGGTAAGGTCCAGCGCCAGCTTGCCGCCGAATCCGCATGTGGCCGTAGCATGGTCCAGCACGTCGAGGACACCCTCCGTACGTATCATGCACCGTGACAGGTCCACCCGCCGCAGCAACGCCGCCAAAGCACAATACGAACGTATCGGCGTTCCGGCCGAAGCTATGATCATGTATTTGTTGAACATCATCTGGCCCGCCCCCCACAGCGCCTGCGCCACCTTATGCGCCTGTCCTCTGTAGCGCTTGTCGATAGATACGACAGACAGATTGTGCGCCGTACCCGCCGCAGGCATCCACAGGTCCTCCACTTCAGGCTGTACGGCAAGCCGTATCGGCGCGAGAAATATCTTTTCGGTAGCCTTCGCTATGTAGGCATCCTCCTCGGGCGGCACCCCCACAACCGTGGCGGGATAGACAGCACCGCGGCGGTGCGTCAGAGCGGTGACATGGAACAGAGGATAGAGGTCCTTCAGAGAATAGAAACCCGTATGGTCGCCGAAATCGCCCTCCATGACCTTCGGTTCCGAGGGGTCTACATAACCTTCGATCACGAAGTCACAATCCTCGGGTACGTAAATGTCGCACGTCAGGGCCTTGACCAGCCTCACAGGACACCGCCGCAGGAATCCAGCCAGCAGATACTCATCCATATTGTCCGGCATCGGCGCCGTCGCGGCGTAAGTATACACGGGATCGCCGCCCAGCGTCACCACAACGGGCATACGCCGTCCGGCACGCTTATAAGCGTCGTAATGGCGGGCGCCAGTCTTGTGGACATGCCAATGCATGCCTGTCGTTCGGGCATCGAAACGCTGCATGCGGTACATGCCCACATTGCGTACCCCCGTATCGGGGTCTACCGTATGCACCATGGGCAGCGTGACGAAGGCGCCGCCGTCGCACTCCCATGATTGAAGCATGGGCAGGCGCATAAGGTCAGCATCCGCATCACGGTACACCACCTGCTGGCATGCACCGCGGCCCGACACCTGCTGCGGGAACCAGCGCGACATCTCGGCAAGCAACGGAAGCGCCCGCAACTTGTCAATCAGCGAACCTTTAGGCGTCATGGCAGCTTCCAAAAGAGAGTCTATTCGCACGGCGACATCATCCAGCCGCTCCACCCCGAGCGCCAGCGCCATACGTTTGTCCGACCCCATCATATTGGTCAGTACGGGAAACTCCGTCCCCGTATTCTCGAACAACAGGGCCTTGCCGCCGATAGCGCTTTTAGCCATGCGGTCGGTGATCTCCGCGATCTCGAAACGCGGGGACACGGGAACCGTAACCCGCAACAGCTCGCCGCGGTGCTCCAATACCTCCATATATTCACGCAAACCCTTGTACATGGCCCGGACCCTTTACCTTGTGCACAATACAATATCAGGCTCTGTTACGGATAGGTTCGTACGGCACCTTGAATCGGTCGTCGAGCGTAAGAATCCTGTTCTCATGCATGGCACGGTCGGCCAGCAAGGCGAACTGTGAGGCATAATACGACTCCTCAAGTATCTTCTCGGGCTGCCGGCCCGTGATCACGGCGTTAGCGAAAGCCTCGATTATCTCCTTTGAGCCGTCGGCCTCGGCACCGATGGTACTCTCACCCGTATTCACCGTAACATTCGGCATTATGGGCAGTCCAGGAGCCAGCGGACTCGTCTCGGCAGCCCAGCTCGTACCGGCAAATACCGAATTGCTCATTATGCCGTTTTCGATCTGCGTCACAAGTTGGTGTATGCCGCTGCCCTTTGGCATCGGCTCGTCGCTGTATATGAGGCCCGACACAAGGTCTATCGTGCCCTGCGAGCCGAGGATCTGCTCACCCATACCGAAATGCTTGTTCGATATGATCGACTCGAAGGTCATGTTGACCCCGTTCGGATAGGTGAATATGGCGCTCACCGTATCGAACACATCGCGTTTGTCCTCTTTGGTCCAATGCACCAGGTGTCCCGAGCCCATCACCTGTTCGGGCAACATGCCTATCGACCACGAACCGTTCTGCAACTGGTGACACGCCAGTTCGGTCATCAGCCCGCGCGAATACTCGCTGTAAAGGCGCCAGTTTATACGGCGCTCCAGCTCGGGCGACGGTACGTCACGACGCCAGTTGTTGTTGCGATACCAATAATTGCGCACTCCCACGACATCGCCTATGCGTCCTTCGTGTATCATGCTCATGGCCTTGATGTACTTGGGGTCGAACAGGCGCTGCTGGCCGATAAAGAGCACAGCCCCCAACTCCTTGCGGCGGTTGTACACACGCAGGCAGTCCTCCTGCGAATATGCCATTGCCTTTTCGCAGAACACCCGCTTGCCCGCCTCCATGGCGTCGAGCGTCATCGGGGCATGAAGATACAGCGGCGTAGCTATAATGACGCCGTCGACATTCCTGTCTTCGAGCAGGCGCCGATAGTCGCTGTAAAGTTTCGCCGAGGGATAATACTGCGCGGCATCCTCCAGATGCGGCGTATAGTCGTCGCACAACGCCGTCACCTCCACCTGCGGCATCTGTAACAGATGCTGTATATGGAACAGGCCGCGCGAGCCAGTACCTATGATACCTATACGCGCCTTCTCGCCCTGCACCTCCTGCCGCGTCCGGTCGCTGCACGACTCCAACCACGGAAAGATAGACAGCACCCAGCCGGCAAGCCCCATGCGGCCGCAATCCTTCAAAAACTCCTTTCGGTCCATCGTATCGCTGTTTTATTTATTTTACATTTATTCCATTTCCGTAGGGCCGGTCACTCCACGCGGCGCACCTTGCAACCACCGGTTGCACCGCATCGCAAGACGGTCGCCGCATAACCTTCATATCGGCTTATTATGCTTTTTCTGCGGGAGTCGGGTGCCGCATACAACGCCGTAGACAACACCTCGCATACCAATGCCGAGCGCCCCTCGACAACGACCGTCTCTTCACGGACGACCCGTTCGCCGCTGTGCGGGTCGAAAATATGGTACTCTCCGCCGCGGCCGCGGCCCGATACCGACAACGCGCTGTCCCGCAAACGGAACTCGTGCGCCACGGACGGTTGTCCCACGGAGGCCCCGACACCCACCGGCCACCATTCGCCGTAGGGATGGTGCCCTATCGCCGCTATCGAACTGTCGCCGAAATTCAGCACCGCCTGCGTTACGCCTGAATCCGCGACGCGCCGCCTCAAACGTTCCAACGCATAACCCTTGGCGAAACCGCCCATGTCAAGCAGCGTACCCGCACCGTACAGCCGCACCGTATGCGCCGCAGCATCAAGCGCATATCCAGCCCTCACGCCGACGCCGGCACAGTCCGAACAGGCCGTAATATCGAAATATCCCTCCGTACCGCGGCGGAATGCCTCGCACAACTCCAGCGCCATGAACAACTCGTCGTCTACGCCTACGGCTTCGCGCCCGCCGCGCATGTTCACCACAGTAAGCGCAGCAGCCGCCTCATGGCGGCTGAAACGCCGTTCCATCTCCGATGTGTCGGTTTCGACAGCCTCGCACAGCGCTCGCGCCGCATCCTCGGCCATGTCAACCAGCACCATCTCAAGCCGTGTGTGCATCGCTTTGATCGAGGCATAGGCTACGGGATGGAGGGCATTCTTGGTACTGTATCGAAACTCCTCCACAGTCAACGCTTATCTTCCGACGACGTAAGGCGGCGCACTACATACCACACCAGACGCGCAACGACAGTCAGTGCGTACAACAGCACCGACATGACCGTCACATAACCGAGCTGCGTGAATATTTCGTACCACGGCGTCGTATAACATATTATCGTCGTTATGTTCACCAGATTGGATACGATAAAGCAAGTAAGCCAGATCCACAGTTCGCGGCGCTTGACGGCAACGGTAATAACCGTATCTTTCATAACTTCTCCTCCTGCTCGTAAATCAGTCCAACACACGTATCTTCAGATTGCGGTAGTGTACCTCGTCGTTGTGATCCTGAAGCAATATATACCCTTCCTTGTCGGCCGCGAACCCCTTAACGCGGGCGAACTTGCTGTGCGAGACGATCGTATCCCACATCATGTTGCCACGCTCGTACTCGAGGATCTTATGACCGTTTATCCAGTGCTCCACCTTGTCGCCGCGCACCACTATGCGCGCCGTATTCCAGCCGTACCTGTCGACATGCTGCCAGCCGGCAGCGGGAATCAGATCATACAGCGAGCCCAAACGGCGGTTTCCGTTAAAGCCCATCTTGGCATCGGGGTGGTTCTCGTCGTCGAGTATCTGGTACTCGCACCCGACGCTGCCGTTCGAATTGATGAAATACTTGATACCGCTGTTCGCGCCCTTGGTAATGCGGAAGTCGATCTTCAGGTCGAAACTGCCGTACATGCGGTCCGTCACTATATCGCCGGCACCCGACTTGGCATGGATGACCAGTTCGCCGTTCTCAACGCCCCAGCCTTTGGCCATGTCTCCGCCGCGCGCGAGGCTCTTCCAGCCGTCGAGATCACGGCCGTTAAACAACAGTCGCCAGCCCTCGGCAGCCTCGCGCGGCGAAATGCTGTTCATGATATGGTTACGCTCGGCGATGGCATTGTCGGCAGGCGTAAGTTCCGAAGCCACATCTTCGGTCTTTATACGTATGTTGCGCCAGCGCACCGTACTGCCCGCCTTCTCGTCGGAATCACCGATCTCGTGCACCTGCAATGCGATAAACCCATCACTATCGGCATCGTCCACTATATCCGCCGTAGGCACGCCGTTGACCCACACGCGAAGAGAATGGCCTACAGCCTCGATACGCAGCCTGTTCCACTCGCCGTGCCGGAACGCCTGCTGCGCCTGAGGCTCATTCTCCAAAGAGTAGAGCCATCCGCGCCGCGCCTCGTCGTATACTCCGCAATTGCCGGTAACCGCAGCGGGATCTATCTCGAACTGATACCCGTATACACGGCCGTTCTCGAAATCGGCACGCGATTGCGACCGGAATTGGACGCCCGAATTGACTCCCTCGTCGACTTTGTACTCCATTTCAAGAATAAAGTCGCCGTAACGTTTCTCCGTAGCAAGGAATGTGTTTGAAGTCCCCTTGGTGCTGACGCCCACGATAGCGCCGTCTTCAACCTTGAACTTGGCCTTGCCTCCGAGTCTGGTCCATCCCTTCAGATTACGGCCGTTGAAAAGCGATACCCAGCCGTCACGCTCCTCTGCCTGCGTATTTAGACACATACCTGACACAAGCAGACACACTAATATAAGTCTCTTCATAATCGGGTTATTTTTTCGGCAGCACACATGCAATCCTTATACTAATAATTACAATTTTATGTCATATATCTGTATCACGCCCTGAAGTTTGCCTTCGTCGTCAACGGCAAGCAGCGAGTTGACCTTGTAACGGGTCATCTTCTTCTCGGCCTCGATAAGTTTCGCCCCCACATTTATCGTTTTGGGCGAGCGGGTGGCGATGTCGATGGCCTTGATGTTGAAAAATTCACTCTGACGGCTCTCCATCGCACGGCGTATGTCGCCATCGGTCACGATACCCTCTATACGGCCATTCTCGATTATAATGATAAGCCCCAGTCCGCCGCGGCTGACCGTATGGGTCATCTCCGTGGCGCCGCATGCGGGGCCCACGACGGGAAGATCATGGCTGCGCATCACGTTGCCTACGGTCATCAGAAGGCGGCGGCCCAGACTGCCGCCCGGGTGCAGACGTGCGAAGTCCATCGAAGTGAAGTTGCGCGCCTTCATCAGCGCAACGGCCAACGCATCGCCCAAAGCCAGCTGTGCCGTCGTCGATGTCGTGGGTGCAAGATGCAGTATGCACGCCTCCTCACGCACGCCGATATCGAGATGCAGGGCGCTGTTTTTGGCCAGTGTCGACTCGGGATTGCCCGTCATCGAGATCAGCAGGTTGCCGTTGCTGTGGATGAAAGGCACGATCTTCAACACCTCGTCCGTCTCGCCCGAATACGAGAGAGCCAGAATTATGTCATCGGCCGAAATCATACCCAGATCTCCGTGGAACGCCTCTCCCGGGTGAAGGAAAAAGCTCGGGGTGCCCGTACTCGCCAGCGTCGCCGCAATCTTGCGGCCCACGAGGCCCGACTTGCCCATTCCCGTGACGATAACCTTGCCGCGGCTCTCCACTATACTGTTCACCACGGCGACGAAATTGCCGTCAAGCAACTCCGACATGCGGTCCAACGCTTCGGCTTCGGTGCGCAACGTACGGCGCGCGAGGTCGAGAATTTCCTGTGAAGTCAATGCACTGCTGTTCATTTGATCTCTATTTCTTAATTCGCCCTATGCTTCGGACTGTAACAACGAAGCTATTACACCTTCGAGGTCGTCCAGCCGCAACATGTTCGGCCCGTCGCTGAGCGCGCGGTCGGGATCGGGATGCACTTCGAAGAAAAAACCGTTCGCACCGAAAGCCTTGGCAGCCAAAGCCATCGCCGGCACGTACTCGCGGTTGCCGCCCGTCTTGCCGTCTGCAGCCCCGGGACGTTGCACGCAGTGCGTGCAATCCATCACAACGGTGGGGGCAATACGCCTCATGTCGGGGATATTGCGGAAATCCACCACCAGATTGTTGTATCCGTACATGTTACCGCGCTCGGTGAGCCACACCTCTCCTGCACCCGATTTCACGCACTTCTCGTATGGGTATTTCATATCCTCGCCCGAGAGGAACTGCGCCTTCTTTATGTTTACCGTGCGCCCCGTACGCGCCGCAGCAGCCAGCAGATCAGTCTGACGGCACAGGAACGCCGGAATCTGTATCACGTCGACAATCTCGCCCACAGGAGCCGCCTGATACGATTCATGTATGTCCGTGAGCAGCTTCAAGCCCCACTTGCGGCGCACGTCGTCCATCATCTGCAGTCCGCGCTCCAGCCCCACGCCGCGATACGACGACAACGATGTGCGGTTCGCCTTGTCGAACGACGCCTTGAATATTATCTCCACTCCCAGACGGCGGTTTATCGCCACCAGACGTTCGGCCACGGCATCGAGCAGATCCGCCGACTCGATGACACAAGGCCCTGCTATGAATTTCGTCATACAAAATACGGCTTTCGCCGCCCTTACTCCTTTATATTATATACATTCGACATTCGTTCGCTGCATGCTATTATCCGATTCGCCGCTAACGGTCGGGATGCCGTCGCAGGAACTCTTCTGCACGGGCAAGGTCCTCGGGCGTGTCGATGCCCACCGTCTCCACATCCGTTATACCGACACCTATGCGGTAGCCGTTCTCGATCCAGCGCAGCTGCTCAAGCGATTCTGCCGCCTCGAGCGGCGAGGGAGGCAGAGCCGTCACGCACCGCAGCACGTCGCTGCGAAACGCATACAACCCTATATGCTTATAGAAAGTATGTCTGTACAGCCATTCGCTACGATCCACGCCGCGCAGATACGGTATGACCGACCGCGAGAAATAGATAGCGCGCTTCCTGCTGTCGAGCACCACCTTCGGCGAGTTGGGATTCTCCAGCGCCGCGAGTCCGTCCTCCGCCGAAAAGGGTTTTACGAGCGTTGCTATCTCGGTCGCCACATCATCGAAGCAGGCCATGACGGCGTGCAGCTGCGACGCCTCGATAAATGGTTCGTCTCCCTGAACGTTTATAACGACATCGAACTCCCCGCCCTGCCTGCAATAGGCCTCGTAACAGCGGTCAGTACCGCTGCGGTGCCTGTCAGATGTCATCACGACACGCCCGCCGAAAGCCTCCACGGCCTCGGCTATGCGCCCGTCATCTGTAGCCACGAGGACATCGGGCACCACGGCCGCAACACGCTCGTACACACGCCGTATTACGGGCACACCCCCCAGCATGGCCAGAGGCTTGCCCTCGAAGCGCGTCGACGCATACCGCGCCGGTATAATCGCTATGAATCGCATAACACTATCAATTAACAAAACGGTGCGGCCGCACCGCGCATGCCGCCGCAGCACGTCCGCACCGTCCGCCCTATTTTTTCAAAGCCAGATCGAGCACCTCCGAGATCGTCCTGACGTAATGGAACGTCAGTCCGTTTATATACTCGGGCTTTATCTCCTCTATATCCTTGCGGTTGTCCTCGCACAGGATCAGTTCCGTGATACCGGCACGCTTGGCGGCCAATATCTTCTCCTTGATTCCGCCCACGGGCATAACGCGGCCGCGCAGCGTCATCTCGCCGGTCATGGCTATGCGGTCGCACACCTCGCGGCGGGTAAAGGTCGAGACGATCGACGTTACCATTGTGATTCCGGCCGACGGGCCGTCCTTGGGTATGGCCCCCTCCGGAACGTGGATATTGAGGTTATGCTTCTCGAACATCTCCGGCGCGATCGACAACTCGTCGCAGTGCGCCTGCACCCATTCGTAAGCTATCGTCGCCGACTCCTTCATCACGTCGCCCAGATTTCCCGTAAGGCTCAAGCCTCCCTTGCCGGGCGTAAGCACCGACTCGATATAGAGTATCTCGCCTCCGACGGAGGTCCACGCCAGCCCCGTAACCACGCCGATCATACCGCTGATCTCGTACTCGTCGTTGAGGAACTTGGGCTTGCCGAGGATCTTCTCCACATCCGCCGCCGTGATCTCGGGGCTGTACTCCTCGCCGAAGGCTATATGCTTGGCTCGGGCACGGGCGATCTTGGCTATGCACTTGTCCAGCGAACGCACTCCAGACTCGCGGGTATACTGCGTGATGATCTTCTCGATAACGGCATCGGGCAGCACCATCTGATCCTCCTTTACACCGTGCGCCTCGCACTGCTTGCGCACCAGATGCTTCGAGGCGATGCGCACCTTGTCCTCCATGATATAGCCCGGGATGTTTATCATCTCCATGCGGTCGCGCAAAGCGGGGTTGATACCGTCGATATTGTTCGCCGTGGCGATGAACAGCACCTTCGACAGGTCGTATTCCGTATCGAGGTAGTTGTCATGGAACGTAGTGTTCTGTTCCGGATCGAGCACCTCCAACAGGGCGCTCGACGGATCGCCGTGGTTGCTGACGGTCACCTTGTCCACCTCGTCGAGTATGATGACGGGGTTCGACGAGCCGCAACGCTTGATCGTCTGGATGACACGGCCGGGCATGGCGCCTATGTACGTGCGGCGGTGCCCCCTGATCTCCGACTCGTCGTGAAGGCCGCCCAACGATATGCGGCCGAACTTGCGGCCCAGCGCCGTAGCCACGGAGCGCCCGAGCGACGTCTTGCCCACACCCGGAGGCCCGTACAGGCAGAGGATGGGCGATTTAAGGTCCCCCTTGAGCTTTATCACGGCCAGATGTTCCAAGATACGCTCCTTGACCTCCTCAAGGCCGAAATGGTCGGCATCGAGCTGCTGGCGGGCACGTGTCAGATCGAGGTTGTCCTTCGTGACATCGTTCCACGGCAGTTCGAGCATCAGCTGCAGATAGGTCATCTGCACCGAATACTCCGCCACCGCGGGATTCAGACGCTCGACCTTCGATAGCTCCTTCTCGAAGAGCTCCCCCACCTCCTTGGGCCAGTTCTTCTTCGACGCGGCCTCGCGCATCTGTTCGATCTCGGCATCGGTGCTGTCGCCCAGTTCGTCCTGTATTGTGCGCATCTGCTGCTGCAGGTAATAGTCGCGCTGCTGCTTGTCGATCTCGCGCTTGACCTTCTCCTGTATTTCGCCCTTGAGCTCGGCCAACTGCTGCTCACGCACCAATATCTCCAGCAGCTTGCGGGCACGGGCCAGAAGACCCGGAGCCTCGAGCAGTGCCTGACGGTCCTCGTCGTCGAAATCCATATTCGAGCAGATGAAGTTAATCAGGCCGCGCTGCGAATCGATGTTCTTTATGGCAAAGGCCGCCTCCTTGGGCATCGAGGGCGATATGTTGATTATATTGAGCGACACCTCGCGCACCGAATCGACCAGAGCCTGAAACTCGACATTCCCCGCATCGGGCTGCGAGTCGCGTATGGTACGCACCGTAGCCTTCAGATAGGGCTCCGACTGCAGGTACTCTACCACCTCGATCTTCTCCAGACCGCTGAGGATAACCGTCAGATTGCCGTTAGGCATCTCGAGTATCTTGATTATACGCGCTACAGTGCCCACTTTGTACATGTCGTCGGGGGCGGGGATCTCCACCTCGCTCTCGCGCTGCAGCACCGCCCCCAACAGGCCGCCTTCGGCATTGACATCGCGCACGAGCTTTATGCTCTTCTCGCGGCCCACCGTGATGGGGGTGATGGCACCCGGGAAGAGCACCGAACTGCGCAGAGACAGTATCGGCAGCGATTCGGGTATGGCCACATTTTCGGCCACCTCGTCGCCGCCGGTTATGATAGGGATGACCTGATGTCGTCCGTCGAGGACATCGGGCATCGTTTCGAAATCGGTCAAATCGATATTATCTTTCTTTTTACTCATAGTTACACCATTTCACGCTTGCAAATATAATATATTTTGGCCGGAATCGCCTCGGGGTTTAACACTTTGTTAATAACTTCCGGGCACTGCAGGTTCTACCCGGGCGGTATTCGGCCGTTTTTCGATAAATAACGCATCCGCGCCGCCCTGTCGTATGCGCATATGTCCGAATCGACACTTTTGATGTCCATTATGTTCCTTAACATAGACGGCAGAGACAAATGCCGCTCGTTATAGCTTTTTTTTCGTATCTTCGCCGGAAATTTGAATAATACGATGCACCAGATAGAATCTTGGGCGATGATACCATTCGCCATTATGCTGTTAAGCATAGCCGTCATGCCGCTTGCAGCCGAAAAATGGTGGCACAGCAACCTCCACAAACTCTACGTTTCGTTATTTCTGGCCACAGCCGTCGGCATATACCTCGTAACGAACGGCATGGGGCAGGAGCTGCTCCATCAGATGCTCTACGACTACCTGCCCTTCATCACATTGCTGGCCTCGCTCTTCATCGTGACGGGCGGAATACGCATCGAAGGCAGCGTGGCCGCAACTCCCGCCGCCAATGTCTCAATACTTTGCAGCGGCTTCGTCTTAGCATCCTTCATGGGGACCACAGGGGCCGCAATGCTGCTCATACGCCGGCTTATCGAGATCAACAGGCGCCGCACGCACAAAACTCACACAATCCTGTTCTTCATAGCCTTGGTCGCCAACTGCGGCGGCATACTCACTCCACTGGGCGACCCGCCGCTATTCCTGCTCTACCTGCGCGGCGCCGACTTCTTCTGGTTCATGAACCTGCTGCCGCAATGGCTCTTCACGGGCGGCCTGCTCATACTAATATACTACATCACCGACAGGTACTACTACGGCAAGGAACCGGCCGAAGCGCGTGTCGCCCCTGCGGAAGGCAGCACGAAGATACGCATAAAGGGCAAACGCAACATATTGCTGCTCTTGGGCATAGTATTGGCCGTATCGCTCGTGAACCGCTCGCATATTCCCGCCATGGCCGACCCGAAAGCACCGGTTCCCATGCAGTTCCTGCGCGAAATCGTACTCGCGGCCATAGCTGCCATATCGCTCGCAATAACAGGCCGCGGCATTCGTCGTGCCAACAATTTCTCGTGGGAACCCATAACCGAAGTCGCCGTACTCTTCATCGGCATATTAGCCACCATGACGCCCGTCATCCTGTACCTCAACGAGAACGCCGGCGCCCTCGGGCTGGTACGACCGTGGCAGTTCTACTACGGGACCGGAGCGTTGTCGCAGTTCCTCGACAACGCACCCACGGCCGTCGCATTCCACTCCGTCGCCACGGGACTGCCGCACGTCGAAGGGGTGGAATACGTGGCCGGTGTACCGGAGGCGCTCTTCGCGGCCATATCTCTCGGCGCGGTATTCTTCGGGGCAATGACATACATAGGCAACGGGCCCAACTTCATGGTAAAATCCATCGCCGAGCAGAGCGGCATACGCATGCCGAGTTTCTTCGGTTACATGGTGAAATTCTCGCTCATAATATTGTTGCCGGTATACATACTCGTACAGCTGATATTCCTGTAACAGGCCGCCCGCCTCGGCCGAGGCGGCATTCGGCTACATCGCTGCGTAGAGATAGCTCCAGTAGCTGTCGGGATAGGCCGCACGCGCATCGTCGTAACGTCCGGCATCCATCAGTTCGGCAAACTTGCCGAATGCCTCCCTGCGGAAACTGCTCACTGAATAGCGATCCAATATGTCGGGATTCTGCCGCGACAATACCAGCAAAGCCTCCTCATAATATCGCGGCAGCACGTCGCGACCGGGATAAGCGCTGGCATAGACGCGCGGGAACAGCAGCGCGAACCTGTCCATCTGCCGCGAAGCGAGCAGCCCGCACAACAGAATGTCGGCACACATTCTGTTGTCGGGGCGGGCATCGTACAGACATGCCATATCCATCAACAAGGGCTCGTCGTTGGTCGCGCAGGTCAGAATATTGTCACGGTCACGCTCCACAGGATTCTGCATAAGATCTATCATACGGCCCACACGGCTCTCGACCCACGACTTGTGGCAAGTGGAATGGAGCAGTATACGCATATACTTCTCCGCCAGAGGGATGTTGCCGTCGCGAAGGAATGCATCGGTGATACGCCGCATCGAGCGGAACGAATACCCGAGAGGCGAAAGCGAATTGAGCTGGAACGACTGATGTATCGTCTCGTTCTCGAGGCCCAGACTGCGCGCCAGCAAGGCGTTGAAGTTGCACCCGACAATATCGTTGCTGCCGGCGAAGAAGAAATCTTCCGAACCTTTCACCCCGTAACGCAGGAAATTCTCTGCCAACATACCTTTTTCGGCCATCGCCAGCAACGCGTAGCGTCGGCGTACGGGGTCCTCGGCCGAAACCTCGGGCCTGACGATCTCCAAAATACGGTCCCAATCGCGATTCTCCGCCAGACGTTCCGTACGGTGGACACGTTCGCGTACACGGT
The DNA here is from genome assembly GCA_944320685.1 of uncultured Alistipes sp. Lineage (GTDB taxonomy): Bacteria > Bacteroidota > Bacteroidia > Bacteroidales > Rikenellaceae > Alistipes. The sequence continues at coordinate 31,327 of CALUIK010000002.1, read as the reverse complement.
TCTCGCGTATCGACAGCGACACGGCCGCACACGCGGCGAGCAGCAACAGCGGCACAATCACGGCACGTCGCCAAAAGCCGCGCACGATAACGTAACCGTCCGTCCGGCGCGTGAGGCATACCGACACTACAGCCGCGGCAATGGCGGCGAGGCACCACACGAGCGACCCGTCGACGGTACGGTAGCGGCACTGGATCGCCACGAATATGCCCACCGGCACGAACGAGAGCCACGACAGGTCGGCACGGCGCAACAGACGCCATACAACCACATCGGCACACACCATGACGATCCATGCATAGAGGGTCTGCAACAGGGCTCCCGCCACCGCCGAATGGTAGAACTGCAGCAGGTATGCCGCGGCGTACTTCACGGCTCCGGCCGGCAGCCGCGCCTGCAGCACCGCGAAGTCGGGCAGCGTCGAGAAGAACGACATCCCTTCCATCCACCACATCGTATTGCGGTATGCCAGAAGCCAGAACAGGAACAGGACCGGTACCAATACGGCCGAATGCAGCGATATTATCTTTTTCATGGCAATCTACTTAAACAGGTTCTTCAGATCTCTCTGCGGGAGCCGCACCTCACCCCTTACGAACTGGGGTACGTTGTAGGATTTAAGCCGCCACATGTTGTGTTCGGGATCACGCTGCGGCAGCAGGAAAGGCTTGCCGCACACGCCCTCGGGAGATACGTGGGCGATGAACAGGCGCGTATATCGCCCGTCGAGGCGGCGGCTGCCTATAACAACCCACCGGCCCGAAGATGACCATTCGTGGCAGCTCTCGCTCAACGTACTGTTCAGAGCCGAGACATCGACCTGCACACCGTCGTCGAGCCGTATCATCGCCAGATCGGCCTCGTCATGCCAGATGGGGAATGTACCGTAATCGGCACGTGCGAACATGAGGAAACGCCCGTCGGGCGACACCCTCGGGAATGATGCGCTCCCTCCCGAAACACGCGCGTTGTAGAGGGTATCCACTCTCTCGCCGAACGTACCGGTTTCAGGGTCGAATCCCACGCGCAGAATATCGTAATGCACCTTCTCGCGTTCGAGCGGCATGGAATGCGGCTCCGCCGAGCAGAATACCAGCGAACGGCCGTCGGGCGTCCATGCAGGGAACGTCTCCCAGCGGTCCTCGGTCTGGAATCTCCCGTCTACAGCCATCTCCCCCGTTTGCACACCGTATACCATAAGGTCCGAAGCCTGATCGTATACCTCCAACACTTGTCCGTGGCCGCCGAAGAAGGATTGGAAGGTGCTGTTGGACGAAAACGCCACATAACGCCCGTCGGGGCTCCACATGGGGTACACACCCTGCTTGCCGGGCCCGACCTTTGCCAGGTCGACCTTTTCCACCCCGCCGCCCTCGAAGAAAACCGTACCGCCGCCCTCGCCGCGAGCATGGAAAAGCATCCGCTCGGGCGAATAACCGGCAAAAGAGTGGCAGTTGACGCACCCCATCCCGTTCACGGAGTTGTCCACCAGAACCTTCTCGTCGAACGACGATAGGTCGCGCTGGTATATCCCCATCTGCATCCATCCCTCATACCCGGGCTCGATGAGACGGTATGCCAGCCATCCGTCCACTGAGTCGCGAGATACGTAAAACGAAAATGGACTGTACTCCACCCCTTCGGGATTCAACGCACCCCATGCCGAAACCGTCACGCGCACGCTGTCGCCCGCAGCCTCGGCCATCAGACCGCGCCACTCGTCGACAGGGATATCCACCATACCGCGGCGCCCCTCGACTTTGAGCCTGCCGCTTCCACTCACGGCGAACTCGGCTCGTATACGGTCCGTCCCGCGGATCGAGAAATTGAGCGGCGCAATATTGCACGGCACCGTCACCGAGACATAATCGGGAAATATTGGCGGAGGCGAGTCGGACTTGCCGCCAACCGTCGCCGCACCATCCGAGCAGGCGCACAGGAACACAAGCGCGGCAATAACAAATATTCGGGTCAGTATATGCATGTTAAACCTTTTTACATAAAGCGCGGACGTTCTCTAATTTTGCGGCCGTCATACACAAATATACTAAATTCCAAAATAAATTCCTACTTTCACCCGTTAATTTTAGAATCTACTATATCGATATATATTAGCGTTTTGGAAAAGAATAGTCCCGACGGACGGCTACTGTATGTGATTTTTTTGTATTTTTGCGCCTAAACCGCCCTATGCAGCTGGGAGCCGCCGGTCACAAAACGGCCGGCACATTATCCGCAAACGTAATTTTGGACAGATAAAACATATGGTAGCAGACAAGTACACGCCACAGGAGATCGAATCGAAGTGGTACGAGTATTGGATCGACAACAAACTTTTCCATTCGGAGCCCGACGCCCGCGAACCCTATACGATAGTAATACCGCCCCCCAACGTGACGGGCATGCTCCATATGGGGCACATGCTCAACAACACGCTGCAGGACGTGCTTATGCGCCGCGCCCGACAGAAAGGCAAGAACGCCTGCTGGGTTCCCGGCACCGACCACGCGTCGATCGCCACCGAGGCCAAGGTCGTAGCCAAACTCAAGGCCGAGGGTATCGACAAGGCGAGCCTCACGCGCGAGGAGTTCCTGCGTCATGCATGGGAGTGGAAGGAGAAGCACGGCGGCATCATCCTCAAGCAACTGCGCAAGCTGGGCGCCTCGTGCGACTGGGACCGCACCTGCTTCACCATGGACGGGCCGCGTACAGAAAGCGTTATCAAGGTATTCGTAGACCTCTACAACAAGGGCAAGATATACCGCGGCGTACGCATGGTACACTGGGACCCGGCAGCCAAGACGGCCCTTTCGGACGAAGAGGTGATATACAAGGAGTCGCAGGGCAAGCTCTACTATCTGCGATACATGATCGAAGGTACGGACCGCTATCTCGTGGTGGCCACCACCCGCCCCGAGACCATTCTGGGCGATACGGCCGTCTGCCTCAACCCCGACGACGAACGGTACAAGGACATCCCTGCCGACGCCCGCGTGATCGTGCCGCTGGTTGGACGCTCGATCCCTGTCATACGCGACACGTATGTCGACATAGAGTTCGGTACGGGTGCCCTGAAGGTGACGCCCGCACACGACGTCAACGACTACATGCTGGGCGAGAAATACGCGCTTGAGTCGATCGACATATTCAACGACGACGGCACCATCAACGACAAGGTGGGTCTCTACGTGGGCATGGACCGATTCGAGTGCCGCCGTGTGATCGAGGGCGACCTCGAGAAGGCGGGCCTCATGGAGAAGGTCGAGCCCTACACCAACAACGTCGGCTATTCGGAGCGTACGGGCGTAGCCATCGAACCCAAACTCTCCATGCAGTGGTTCATGTCGATGGAGGACATAGCCAAGCCGGCGACACGCGCCGTCATGGAGGATGCCATAAAATTCATCCCCGCCAAATACAAGAACACATACCGCCACTGGATGGAGAACATCAAGGACTGGTGCATCTCGCGCCAGTTGTGGTGGGGCCAGCGCATACCGGCCTACTATCTTCCGAAGGGTGGATATGTCGTGGCCGAGACCGCCGAGAAGGCTCTCGAAATGGCTCGTGAAAAGGCTGGCGACATGACGCTCACAGCTGCCGACCTGCGGCAGGACGAGGATGTGCTCGACACATGGTTCAGCTCGTGGCTCTGGCCCATCTCGGTATTCGACGGCATACGCCACCCGCACAACCCCGAGATCGAGTACTACTACCCCACGAGCGACCTTGTCACCGCCCCCGACATCATCTTCTTCTGGGTCGCGCGCATGATCATGGCCGGATACGAGTACCGCGGCGAAAAACCCTTCGGCAACGTCTACTTCACGGGTATCGTACGCGACAGGCTCGGGCGCAAGATGTCGAAGCAGCTCGGCAACTCGCCAGACCCACTCGACCTTATCTCCAAATACGGCGCAGACGGCATGCGCGTGGCGATGATGCTCTCATCGTCGGCCGGCAACGACGTCATGTTCGACGAGGCGCTATGCGAACAGGGGCGCAACTTCGGCAACAAGATATGGAACGCATACCGCCTCGTCAACGGTTGGAGCGTGGACGAAACGCTCGCCCAAAGCGACAACGACGCACTGGCCGTAGAGTGGTTCCGCCACGCCTTTGCCAAGGCCGTCGCGGAGATCGAGGAAAATTTCGCCTCATACCGCATATCGGAGGCCTTCATGCGCATATACAAACTCTTCTGGGACGACTTCAGCGGCTGGTATCTCGAAATGGTGAAACCCGCATACGGACACCCCGCCGACCGCAAGACCATAGACGCCACACGTCACTACTTCGACATGCTGATGCGCCTGATACACCCCTTCATGCCCTTCGTGACGGAGGAGATATGGCAGGATCTGGCACCCCGCGCAAAAGGAGAGTCCATAATGTACGCCGCGGCACCCGAGGCCGAACCGTGGGACGAGGCCCTGCTGGCACGTTTCGAACTGGTGAAAGAGACCGTAACCGGTATCCGCAACGTGCGCAAGCAGAAGAATATAGCACAGAAGCAGCCACTTGCGCTCAAGGTCATAGCCGACGAGAATTATCCCGAGGCATACGCCCCCGTGATAGCCAAGATGGGCAACATCGGGAATATCGAGACGGTCAGAGAGAAGGATCCCGCCGCCGCGGCCTTCATCGTAAAGACGACGCAATACTTCATGCCACTGGGCGACAACATCGACCGCGAGGCCGAGACCAAGCGCCTTACGGCCGACCTCGAGTACCTTGAGGGATTCCTCGCCAGTGTGATGAAAAAACTCTCGAACGAACGTTTCGTCAACTCGGCCCCCGAAAAGGTGGTCGCCAACGAGCGCGCCAAGAAGGCCGACGCCGAGGCCAAGATCGCCGCCATACGCGAACAGCTGGCAGCATTGAAGTAACAACCCGACGGCGGACGGCGGAGGTGACACACACGTACCTGCCCCGCCCGCCGTTTTTGTCGGCCTTATGCAGCAAAACCAGCCATGCCGCTTACGAAAACCGCCATATCCGCCATCCTGCTGGCTTTTACCGCGCTGTGCCCCTCATGCCGCTGTCGCGGTGAGTTACAGCATATAGGCGTTCCGGCACAAGGCCACACGATCGAGGGCATGGGGGTCGAGTTCGACCCGCACCTCTGGTCGCAGAACATAGTCATGCGCGGTGTGGACCCGACGGCGTGGGATACGGCATGCCGCCGAGTACGAGATATGGGGCTCAAGCGTATGCGCGTGATGATAATGCCGGCATGGTACGAACCCGTAAACGACAACGAAGACCCCGAAACGGCCGACATGGAGCGCTTCACCATGAACTCGGTCGAGATGCAGTCCCTTTACCGCGTATTGGACCTTGCCGAGGAGTGCGGTGCCGATGTTACACTCGTAATGTGGGGCTGCAACCGCACCCGCGCATCGGTCATCGATACGGCATATCGTTCCGACGATGTATATTTCCTCGCCGAAGGCAACTCGACACAAGACTGGTGTGTCCCGTCGACCGACATCGGCGAATGGTGCGAAAACATAACGGTAGCGTTGCGCTGGCTCCTTGAGACGAAAGGTTACGGCTGTATACGCGAATTTACCCTGATGAACGAGCCTAACTGGTCATACGCCATTGACGGCAAAGTCTCGCCCGAGGCATACGGCGACATGTGCAAGGCACTCGACACCCGCCTCCGCAAGGAAGGGCTGCGCGACAAGGTGCGTTTCAACCTTTCCGACGATGCACAGGACCACGACTTCCTGCGCCATGCCGTCGCTACGGTCGATGCCGTTGCCGACTGTTACAACTCGCACACATACCTTTTCGGATACGAGACGCCCGATTCGGCCATCGTGGCATGGGAGCGCCGCAACTGCGACATCACGGCACCGACTGGCAAGCGCCATTTCGTAGGGGAATTCGGATCGAACCTCACCACGGGGGCCTCACGGCAGAGCGACATCGACCGCTTCGAACGCGGCGTGCTAATGACACGCATAGCCCTCTCTCTCCTGAACGGAGGCGCTGCGGGCGTAAGCTACTGGTCGCTGCTGGATCAATACTACGCCTTCACCGACCCCTACGAGGCGATGCAACAGTTAGGCCTGTGGCGTTCGGCAAAGCAGGAGTACCGCGACAACACGCACTGCGGCAACATTAAGGAGGACTTCGAGCCGCGCCCGCAGTATTACGCCTACTCTCTGCTTACACGGCACATTCCGCCGGCCTCGCGCCTGCATGCATTGCATACGGGCGACGAGTTCGTGCAGGGATCGGCGGTTCTATCGCCCGACGGAAGGTGGATATATGCCTTCGCCAACGGCTCGGATCGCCATTTCGAAGCCGTCATAGAGAATCGGGCCTGCGGCAACGGACGTTTCGACGTCTACCGCTACACTGCCGAGAACCTGCCCGATGACGGTCCTATAACAGCCTCGGAGCATACAGCCATGCGCCGCGGTACGATGCGCGTAAGCCTCGCCGCGCAGACTACGGCCCTGTATGTCGAACGTGCGGCCGAAGACGGCAACGGCAGAAACTTATTTTGAAAAGATGCCCAATGTAACGATATATACCGACGGATCGTCGCTCGGGAACCCTGGTCCGGGGGGCTATGGCATAGTCCTCTTATCGGGCCCGCACCGCAAGGAACTCTCGGCTGGATACCGCCTCACGACGAACAACCGCATGGAACTCATGGCCGTATGCGTGGCACTCGAGGCCCTGAAGATAGAGGGGTGCGACGTGACGATATATTCCGACTCGAAGTATGTAGTCGAAGCCGTAAACCAGCGCTGGGTCTTCGGTTGGGAGAAAAAAGGCTTTGCAGGCAAGAAAAACCCCGACCTGTGGATGCGGTTCCTGCACATATACCGGCATCACCGCGTACGGTTCGTCTGGGTCAAGGGGCACGCCTCCACAGCCGAGAACAACCGTTGCGACGCGCTGGCCGTAGCCGCTGCCAACGGACCGAGGCTGGCGGAAGATACTGGATACAACCCTGCCGACGACTGACGTATGGCCGGAACGGAATGCCGCCGCAGAGCATAACTATAGCAGTGAACAACGACAGGATATGAGATTCACATTTTTGGGGACAGGCACATCACAGGGGGTACCCGTCATAGGATGCCGGTGCGAGGTATGCTCGTCGCCCGATGTTCGCGACCGCCGTCTGCGCACGGCGGCCATGGTCGAGACCCGTGGCCGGCGCATCGTAATAGACGCCGGCCCCGACTTCCGCTGCCAGATGTTGCGCACCGGCGCGCGTCACATCGACGCCATACTACTCACGCACGAACACCGCGACCACATAGCGGGGCTGGATGACGTGCGTGCCTTCAATTTCGTCGACTATCCAGTCATACACCGTGTAGACATATACGCCGCGCCGCGCACAGCGGCGTACGTACGCAAGGCCTTCGACTATGCGTTCATCGCCGACAAGTATCGCGGAGCGCCCGAGATGGAGATGCACGAGATCGACACCGCAAAGCCGTTCAAGATAAAGGATGTGACCGTAATACCCATCCGCGGCACCCATTCCGAGCGTTTTGAAGTGACCGGTTACCGCATAGGGCCGCTGGTCTACATGACCGACTTCAAGACACTGCTCGACGGCGAGGTAGAGAAACTGCGCGGTGCCGACACGATGGTGGTCAACGCCTTGAGATATGCGCCCCACCACTCGCACTTCAACGTCGACGAGGCGCTCGGCCTCATTTCGTGTGTGAAGCCGCGCCAAGCGTTCCTTACGCATATGTCGCACGAGATAGGGCTCCACGCCGAGGCATCGCAGCGACTGCCCGAGGGTGTAAGGCTGGCATACGACACGCTTTCATTCGAGATCGAAGGATAGACATGCGCCTAATGACGCCGACTGCAAAAGACAAAACACAGCATAATATGAAAAACTGTTTGAAGGACAAAACCGTGGTCATCACGGGCGCCTCGTCAGGTATCGGCGAGGCTATGGCCGAAGTATACGCCTCGATGGGGGCCAAGGTTGTTCTCGGCGCACGCCACGCCGACAAACTCGAGGCTCTGTGCCGCCGTATCGAGCAGAGAGGCGGCAAGGCCGCATGGTGCGTCACAGACGTCACACGGAAGGAGGACTGCATGCGGCTCATCGATACGGCCGTGGAACATTTCGGCGGGATTGACGTGATGATATGCAACGCCGGCATCTCGATGCGCGCGCTTTTCGACGATGTCGACCTCGACGTGCTGCACCGCCTTATGGATGTCAACTTCTGGGGAACGGTCTACTGTACCAAATACGCCCTGCCCTACCTGCAGAGGTCTCATGGCTCGCTGGTTGGAATCTCGTCCGTGGCCGGCATACACGGTCTGCCCGGCCGCACGGGATACTCGGCCTCGAAGTTCGCAATGACCGGTTTCCTCGAGACCATCCGCATCGAGAACCTCAAGAAAGGTCTCCACGTCATGGTCGCATGCCCGGGATTCACCGCCTCCAACGTACGGTTCTCGGCCCTCACGGCCGACGGCTCGCAACAGGGTGCCACACCCCGCAAGGAGGAGAAGATGATGACGGCTGAAGAGGTGGCCCGCATCGTCGCCCGCGGCATCGCCCGCCGCAAAAGGCTCTGCCTGATGGAGATCGAGGGCCGCGCGACACACTTCGTCAAGAAGTTCGCCCCCGGGCTCGTCGACCGCCTTTTCTACTATGTCATGTCGAAGGAACCCGACTCTCCGTTCAAGTAACGGGCAGGCTTATACAGACTGCGGGGAGCGATCGCACGATCGCTCCCCGCATACGTTCCATACAGGCACGTCTCCGGCCGCCACCCGCCGCCCCGCATCAGAAGGGCAGGTCGTCGGGATCGTCCGCCGCGGCAGGCACCTCGGCCGCGGCAGGCTTGGGCTGCGGTGCGGCCATACGCTCCGCTGACGCCCCGCCCTGCTGCATGTTGTCGCTGCGGCGGCCCAGAAGTTTCATCTCATCGGCCATGATCTCGGTCGTATAACGCTTGATGTTATCCTTGTCGACCCACTCGCGCGTACGGAGGCGGCCCTCGATATAGAGCTGGCTCCCCTTACGCACATAACGGTCGACCACATCGGCCAGTCCCCGCCACAACGTAATGGTATGCCACTCGGTAAGTTCCTTCGTCTCGTTGTTCTGCCTGTCGTATATACGCTCTGTCGTCGCCAGACGCACACGGGCGACCTTGACACCCGACTCCGTGGTACGCACCTCGGGGTCAATACCCACGTTGCCCACCAAAATAACCTTGTTTACCATATTATATTATAAGAATATCACCTCTGTTCATTGGCCTCACGGCCTCCTATCGACATATCGCCCAAATGCACCTTGCCTTCGAGATCGCTCTTCAGCGTACCGAGGAAATCTTCGTCCGAGCCTTCGAGGAAAGCCAGCTTGACGGGCTGGTAAAACAGCCTCTGGCGCATGTAATCGGGGACGCGGCGGCTGCGGCGCAATTTTACGGCATCCTTCTCCGTCGTGAGCAGCATCGCCTGCGGATGGAGCTTCAGGCACTCCACGATACGGTTTATATCCGAGACTGAATAGACATGATGGTCCGAGAAGGTCATCGTGGCCGCTACCTTATACATCTCCCGCGCTCCCGCAATGAAAGGCCGCGGATTGCCTATGCCGGCCATAACGACCACCTCATCGCCCGTATCCAGAGTGTGCGCGGTATCGAACAACGGCACGGCATGCGTAGGCACCACATGCGTAAAATATATCTTCTGGTAGGCCACCTTGTGCAACTCCTTGCGCCACAGGCGCTGGTCAAGCTGCGACATGTTCTCGTGGCACTTGGTAACGATGAAATAATGGGCGCGGTAGAGAGAATCGACCTTGTCCCGCAAAGACCCGCATGGCAGATAGTCGTCCTTGTAGAACGGCCGCGTGGAGTCGATTACAACCACGTTTATACGGGGATCGACATAGCGGTGCTGGAACCCGTCGTCCATGATTATAAGTTCCGTCTCCGGATGCTCGGCCTCGATACGGCGGATTGCCTCGGCGCGCTTCTCGCACACGACGACCAGCGCGTCCGGAAACTTCAGTTTCACCTGAAGCGGCTCATCGCCCACGTCGCGGTAAGACGATCCGGCCGTCACCTCGACATATCCTTTGGTACGACGCCCGTAACCGCGCGAAAGGAACGCCACGCGACAGTACTGCATCATATACTCCATGATCATCTCGGCCGTAGGGGTCTTGCCCGTACCGCCGACGGTGATATTCCCCACGCAGATGATCGGCGTAGAGAACTTCTCGCTCTTGAGCAGACCGCAATCGAACATCCAATGGCGGATGTTCACCGCCATTCGATAGGGATAAGACAAGAGTTTGAGCAAAAACTTCATATCGAGTCTGCGTTCATTTAACCGTGGTCCTCCCCCGCGGGATAACCGGATCGCATATCGGCCGGCAACCACACGTCCCCGCACAAAACGGCATGCACAGAGAGCGACGTGCAATAGTCACGATATTACGAATTTTCAAAGGTAACCAATTATTTCTTACAAACCAACCGTAATCCCCCTTTTTTACATTCGAGCCCGTATTTCCTGCCATTCACCCCGCCGATCCGTATTTTTTTTATTAATTTTGTACACTATGAAATATATTTTCCGCACAATAGCCATCACAGCGCTTCTGTTCGCCGTCGGATGCGGCGGCAGGCAGGAGCAGGAGAGCGCCGGGCCGGAAGCGGCCGAGGTCCCCGCCCACGATATCCGATTCGGGATCATCGCCGACAACTACCGCACCGAAGAGGGGGAGGTGGCCAATGGCGAGACTCTCGGCAAGATACTCTCTCGATACGGCGTCTCGGCCGCCACGGTGGACATGCTCGACAAGGCCTCGAAGGATATATTCCCGCTGCGGCAGATCCGCGCCGGACGCCCGTATACGGCATTCATCGCCACCGACTCGCTCAATGCCGGACGGTTGGACTATATGGTATACGAGAAAGACCTCACCGACTACGTCGTATTCGGCTTCCGAAACGATACGGTGAGCGTCACCACGGGGCAGAAGGATGTGACCGTCAAACGCCGCAAATGCTCTTCGCGCATCGAATCGTCGCTCTGGGGCGCAATCATGCGCGACAGTCTGCCCTACTCGCTGGCCGCAGAGCTGGAGGAGATATACCAATGGACGGTCGACTTCTTCGGCATACAGGAAGGCGACTCGTTCACCGTAATCTACGACGAGCGCATGGTCGACACCACCTTCGTGGGCATAGGCCGCGTGTGGGGCGCAAAATTCGAGCACGGGGGCAAGGACATATACGCCATACCGTTCAAGCAGAACGGCAAAATACAGTACTGGGAGTACGACGGGGCATCATTGCGCAAGCAACTGCTCAAGGCGCCGCTCAAGTTCACACGCATAAGCTCGCGTTTCTCGCGGGCACGCCTGCACCCCATATACCGCGTATACCGCCCGCACCTCGGCGTCGACTACGCCGCACCCAAAGGCACGCCCGTACACGCTGTCGCCGACGGTGTCATCATATTCAAAGGATGGAGCGGCGGTGGCGGCAACACACTCAAGATCAAACATGCGGGCAATCTCGTAACGGGGTACCTGCATCTGAGCGGCTACGCCAAGGGTATCGCCAACGGCACCCGTGTCACGCAGGGACAGCTCATAGGATATGTCGGCAGCACGGGCGCCTCGACAGGGCCTCACCTCGACTACCGTATATGGAAAAACGGCACCGCCATCGACCCGTTGAAGGTGCCGCAGGAGCCGGCCGAACCCATCAGCAAGGAAAACATGGCGGCATTCGAGCAGATACGCGACCGTATCGTCGCCGAACTCAACGGCACCGCCGCGCCCGACATGATCGTGACGCAGCTCGACAGCCTGCCCGCATCCGACTCACTCTCGGCAACGGCTACGCCGCAGGAGGCTCCCGAGGAAGAGAAAAAGTAACATCGACGCTAGTATACAGCGGCATATAACGTACTGACAGGATGGAGATAGACGACAGGATCGAGAAGTTCGTACGCCGCCATCACGTGCTGACACTCGCCACATCGACCGCGGAGGGGAAGCCGTATTGCTGCAATGTCTTCTACGCCTACGCCGGCGCGGGACGTTTCATCTTCACATCCGACGCGCAGACCCGACATGCCGGCATGATGGCACAGAACGCACATGTCGCCGCCTCGGTAGTCCTCGAGACGCGGGTCGTGGGGAAGGTACAGGGGCTGCAGATCACGGGGCGGGCCGTCAGGACCGGAGACGAGGCCGACAGACGCACCTACATAAAACGGTTCCCTTATGCCGCGCTGGCCGACATCACATTGTGGAGGCTGGAGGCCCGTATGCTGAAATATACCGACAACACGCTCGGATTCGGAAAGAAACTGCTATGGCAGAGAGAGGAGGAATAGGAGTCATAATCGTGGCGGGGGGATCGGGCCGCCGAATGGGGAGCGCGCTGCCCAAGCAGTTCCTCATGCTGCACAACCGCCCCGTATTGGCACATACGATAGACCGCGTGCGGGAGGCGCTGCCCGCGGCACGTATCGTGGTGGTACTGCCCGAGGAACACATACCCCTTTGGCGCAACCTCGCGGCTCGTTTCGACATCGCCGGACACGAAGTGACGGCCGGAGGCAGCGAACGCTTCCACTCGGTAAGGAACGGGCTGGCGGCATTGGGCGATGACGTGCGCCTGATAGTCGTCCACGACGGCGTACGGCCGATGGCATCTAAGAAACTAATCCTCCGCACCGTGCTCGAAGCCGAGAATAGCGGCGCCGCAATCCCCGTCGTGGCACCGGCGGACTCCTGCCGCGAGATCGCAGAGGACGGCACGTCGCATCCCCTCGACCGCTCACGCCTGCGTATGGTACAGACACCGCAGGCATTCCGTGCCGAAGTCCTGCGACAGGCCTACGGGCAGGAGTTCTCCGAAGCCTTTACCGACGACGCCTCGGTAGTCGAGGCAGCAGGATACACCGTCACCCTGTGCGACGGCGAACGCGAGAACATCAAGATAACCACCCCCTCGGACCTCACCATGGCCGAGGCGGTACTCAACGCCCGCGAAGATGAAGCGTAGTTTCGAATACAAGACAGACCGCATCACCATAATACGCACCGCACTGCTGTGTGTAGTCTCCGTGGTGATAGCCGTCGCGCTCTTTTTTCTATACCGCGGCGGGTATCTTTCGGCATGGTTCTCGTCGGTGATAATCGCCATCGTTGCTCTCATGACGCTGTCGATACCGCGGCGAATAGTGGTGCTCGACCACACCATCGAGATACAGTGCATCTCCGATATTACGGAGATAAACCTGCGCGAAATAGCCTCGGTAAGGCGTGCAGACCGCCGCCGCATGCGCTGGATAGTGCCTCTGTTCGGCGGCATAGGGTTCTTCGGATACTACGGCAAATATTTCGACCTCAAGGAGTTCGACACGGTCAACATGTATGCGTCGGAGTGGAACAACTTTGTCGAGATAACCGACATATACGACTCCCGCACCTACGTGTCGTGCCGCGAAGCCGACGACCTTATCGCCGCAATAGCCCAAGCCAAGGACAAGGACGAGAAGCGGACCGACTATTCGGAAGCGGACGAAGCATGACCCCGCACAGCCGGTCAGCGCGGCGAATGACATGCCGGAACAGACTGCCAGTGCCGCCGCCACTATACCGGCGCAGACATCGGGACTGAACCAGAAAACCGCGCCACAGGAATGCCTGACCAATTTGGAATAAAATATATAATCGACGAAAGGAGACGTCCGCAATGCTGAAAATACTGACACAGCCGCTGCCGCATTTTCTCTACAGGCGATCGGGCCAGACGACATTCATCGTCTTCGTGGCCCTCTTTTCGCTGATCTTCATAAACGCGTACAAGCCATTCAGTTCCTTCGAGTGGATACCATATATCCGATACCGCGGCAGCAATGCGGCATACCTGCTCATATCGGCGGGACTCGTAGCGGCAGGACTGCTGGTGCTCGTATTGAGCCGCATCATCATGACCCTCTACACACGCCGCCGCGAGATGGCATACGGCGTATTCATATTGTGGGTCGCCGTCGAGACCATTGTCATGGCCTCGGTATATACGCTCTATGCCGTGCTCTCGAACGGGGAGCCGTCGGATTTCCTGCGGCTGTGGAAAAATACCGTGATAAATACTGTACTGGTGCTCTTCATCCCCTACGTCATATTCATCATCTATGTCTCGTGGCGCGAAAAAGACCGTCAGCTGCGTCAAATAACAGAACGGCTCGAAAACGGCGAATCCCCCACGGCATCGGGGCTCATTCCGCTCTACAACGACAAGGGGGAACTGCAGGTTTCGGTAAAAAAGGAGAATCTCATACTGCTGGAATCGGCCGACAACTACGTCTGCGTATGGTACATGAACAACGGCACGGTCAAGAAAATCATGATACGCAATACAATGAAGTGCATGGCACGCGACCTCGAAGGCTCAAGCATCGTCCGCTGCCACCGATCCTACATGGTCAACCTCGACCACGTCAAGGTAATGCGCCGCCAGAATACAGGCATCACCATCGAGCTCGGCATCGCTGGCATACCCGACATACCCATCTCGAAGACATACTGCGACAGCGTCACCCGCTGGCTCATGCGATAGTCTCCACCGCAGCCTTCACCATAGCCAGTTCCTCAAGATCTATACATGACGGTATGCCCCCGATGCGCACGGACTCGATGCACTCGTCCAAAGGCATCCAGCGCACCCCGTCGATCTCCGATTGCTGGAAACGCACCTCCGTCTCCGCGACATCGCGCCACAACAGAAATATACGGCTCACCTGATTGTCGACGAACTCCCTGCCGCCGAAGCGCTCGCGACGGCGTATGCGCCGCACGCCGCACGGGACAATCTCCGCAGGCGCAGCCTCCAGCCCCAACTCCTCGCGCAACTCCCGCAACGCCGAATCGACATATCCGGCGCCGGCGGGTATGTGGCCCGCGCTCGACACGTCGTACCGCTCGGGATATGACTCCTTGGCGGCAGCCCGAAGCTGAAGCAGCACCTCGACCGCACCGCCGCGCCGCCGCAAGACCCATACGTGCGAGGTCCGGTGCAGCACGCCGCGCGCATGCGCCTCGGCGCGCTCGACAACTGCGCCGACGGGCTCGCCAGCCTCATCGACCACATCCAGATACTCCATAATACGAAATAATACGAATTGAAATTTCCCGTTCCCCACCTGTAACCGGCTAACCCAGCGCCACGTCGAGGACCATCATCATGACAAAGCCGAATGCCACACCCACGGTGGCAATATTGGAGTGGCGGCCGCTCTGCGATTCGGGTATAAGCTCCTCCACCACCACATATATCATCGCCCCCGCCGCAAACCCCAGCAGGTACGGCAGCACGGGAAGCAGCAGGTCAATCAACAGTATGGTAGCGAGCCCCGCTATGGGCTCCACCACGCCCGACCCCACACCGTAGGCAAAGGCCTTCCAGCGGCTGCGGACGCTCATCTTCAACGGCATAGAGACAATGGCCCCCTCGGGGAAATTCTGTATGGCGATACCTATCGACAGGGCCATCGCCCCAGCCATCGAGATCCCCGTATTCTCGGCCATGGCTCCCGCCAGCACCACACCCACAGCCATGCCTTCGGGTATATTGTGCAGGGTCACGGCCAGCACCAGCATCGTAGACTTGCGCAGGCGGGATTTCACACCCTCGGGCTCGTCGGAGTCGATATGCTGGTGAGGGACGAATGTATCGAACAGCAGCAGCGAGAACATTCCCGCAAGGAATCCGAGCGCAGCGGGCATCCAGCCTATACCGCCCTGCTCGACGGTCATGTCTATCGATGGTATCAGCAACGACCACACCGACGCGGCCACCATCACGCCCGAAGCGAACCCCAGCAACAGTTTCTGCAGACGCGCCGACATGTCGCGCCGCAACATGAACACCATTGCCGCCCCGAGCGACGTGCCCGCAAATGGTATCAGCAGGCCATATGCCACACCGCAGTCAATCATGTAACAGAGACGTTACTTCAAGTTTTCGAGACAATCGACAATCATGCCGAAGTCAGAATGCGAATCGACGAACTCGTCGTATGAGTGTTCCGTATCGCACTCCTCTGGTATGTCCGAGACCATCTTAACCACCACGACAGGTATATCCGCCACCGCGGCCGCAGCTTGGCACACGGCGGCAGTCTCCATGTCGAACAAACCATCCTCAACACCGAAGCGATCCTTCACCTCGGCCGCGATCGCCGCATCGACAAAGGCGTCGCCCGTCCATACCACCATATCGTCCCCGCCAAGCAGACGGTACGTCTCGGCCAGCTCGGGAACAAACGCCGCAGGCACACGGCAGTCGTGGTAACGGGCCGCGCGCGGCGCCACAATGCACCCGCGCCGCTGCCCCGCCGTCGCGGCGGCATAGCCTATGACGGCGATACGGTCGTACCGCAAGCCTCCGCGCAACAGAGCCGCAACGGTGTTCGCGGCGGCGAGGGCCTTGCCCACGCCGCACTTGCGCACCTCGTAACGGTTGCGCCACGTGCCGCGGGCGATGGCAGCCGTGATGTTGGCATACTCGCGGTCGGTCGGCGCCAGAACCAGATATTCCATTACCACTCGCAGTTATAGATTGAACCTATGCCTGCCTCGTCGGCCTGCTCGCGCGTATAGAGGCAACGCATATAGTGCGCCATCGCCTCGTTGGTCGATGCCACAGCGTAAAGCCCGGGATTACCGCACTGCACCTCGTTCAGGCCGACGATATCCTCCTTCGACTTGATGGGGAACACCTGCTTGTAGACACGTGCCAGCGCGGCGCGTATCTGCTCGGCACCGACATCGTTCATAGTCGAGAGATAGAACCCCGTCTTGCACCCCATCGGGCAGAACGACACGACGCTGTGCCCGATAACCGGATCCAGCCGCAGGTAATAGGCCATAAGGTGCTCGATCGTATGTACCTCGCCCGAGCCCAAAGGCGCATGGGCCATCGGAGCACGAAAACGCATGTCCCACGAATGTACGGCCAGCGTATCGTTGATCTTGTATACCGACCTCAAGTAGAGGCCCTCCTTGAGTGTGAGGTGGTCGACGTCGAACGACGACACCACCGACTTCTTGCTCTCCATAAAATATTATTATAATGTTTATCCTATTGGCTCTATTTTCCTTCCCTGCCTCCCGTCGTGGCCGCAGGGAGCGGTGACTTGCGGTCGAAGAATGGATTTTTCGACGATACGGACATCGGTATGGCGAAGACCAGATCGGCATCGCCAAGCATGCGCAGGCGCCGTGCCGCCCACCCCGCCGAGAACATCACGCGCGTATCGACACGCATGTCGGTCGCAGCGGCGCACGCCGAACCTATCGCGATGCCGACATCCACACCGTTCATCACACACGGCACTGCGGCCGGCTTCTCACCGCAAGTCTCATAACCGCAGTAGCCGCAGTTAAGGCCGCAGGTCGATTTCGCCTCGCGTATGCCTACTACCACAACGGCCTCGGCATGGCGTATATTGTCGGCGTCGCGCAACAGGAACTTCATGCCCGACTCGCCGCTCATCTCCACCATCGTCGCAGCAAGGCGCTCGATGTCGTCATCGGTGACCACGGCCGCCTCCACCGTATCGCGGCCCTTGGCCTTGGGGGCCGTGCGCGCCGCAGCCATGACGGCACGGGCAGCGGCCAGTACCGTCTCATTCCGAATATAGCGTTCGTTGATTACCATATCCAAATACTTTTTACGGGGTAAAATTACAACTTTTTACGCAAATTATGAATTCAGAGGCACGATTTACACACAAGACACCCGAACCATATACGGATGCGAATACCTACGAATTGCGTGGACAAAATACCGAAAAATATTGTATTTTTGTTCCTGAACAAATTCGGGTCAGACCGACTAAGCGTCAATTGACACATGGAAAGCAAACGCATCATCGGAATAGGCGAAGTGCTGTGGGACATGCTTCCCGCGGGGCGGCAGCTGGGCGGCGCTCCGGCCAACTTCGCATATCACATGTCGCAATTCGGCTACAACGCCGCTGCCGTCAGCGCCGTTGGCTGCGATGCCGCCGGCGACGACCTCATATCAGAACTCGACGCGCGCGGACTCAAACACCTCATCCCCCGCATCGGCAAGCCTACCGGAACGGTAGAGGTGTCGCTCGATGCCGCCGGCATACCGCAATACGACATACGCCGCGATGTGGCGTGGGACTTCATCCCCATGACCTCGGAACTGCGCGACACGGTGTCGTCGTGCCGCTGCGTATGCTTCGGATCGCTGGCGCAGCGCAGCGAGACATCGCGCAACACGATCAACGCCGTTATGGATGCCATGCCGGAGGATTCGCTCAAGGTATTCGACATAAACCTGCGTCAGAATTACTACAGTCTCCCCGTAATAGAGGCATCGCTCCGCCGTTGTCGCATACTTAAAATAAACGACGAGGAGACGCACGCCATAGCGCAGCTGTTCGGCCTCGACACCGACGACGAGCGGCAGATATGCCTGCACCTGAAACAACAATACGGACTGCAGGCCGTGATCCTCACCTGCGGCACCGACGGCAGCCATGTATTCCACGCCGGCGGTACCTCGTCGCTGCCCACGCCCCGCGTCGAGGTTGCCGACACGGTCGGCGCCGGCGACTCCTTCACGGCAGGGTTCTGCGCCGCGCTGCTCGCCGGCCGTTCGGTCCGCCGCGCACATGAAATCGCCGTTACCACCTCGGCATACGTATGCACGCAGCATGGCGCCATGCCCCGCCTGCCGCAGGAAATAACCGCGTCGATCGCATATGACCAATGACATGCCCTGATAATACGACCGCAAGGAGGCGCCGGAATTAATGGCGCCTCCTTTTTTGCGTCATGTATGGCAATACGCTTCTCTTTTCCGCATAAATATACACCCGCCTCGGGCGACCGCATACGATGTGCAACATGTACCCGCGGCGGCCGGTTCCCGCATCGAAAACCATTGCGGCCGGGGCCGGCCACGAACACTCCCCTTACAGTATGCAACGAATAAATATTTACCTGCGGGCAAAACGACAGAGTTAATCGACAAGGCGTTACGGCATAACGAAACGGCTGTTTCAAAATTTATATGCAAAAAAGTATGGATTATGTTTGTTCTTAATAAATTTTACTATTATATTTGCAAAGGCAAAGAGGGAAAACCTTCCGGCCGGGCCGAAAGGGGAGCCGACCAAACAAAAAAACACATGACAAGCAGCCTGTATATTATCATCAGCCTAATCCTCGTGGTCTTGCGCAGATAACGGGAGAAAGGTTGTGTATATATATGGACGTAAAATTATATAAGACCTTTCTCCCATGCGGGGGAAAGGTCTTTCGGTATAAAGAATTCGGAACATGAAACACCAATTACGAAGCGCCGCGACGACAACAGGTCGCCGTATGGCTGGAGCCAGAAGCCTGTGGCGGGCGAACGGAATGACCAAGGAACAGATGGGCATGCCCATAATCGGCATCGCCAACTCGTTCACGCAGATGGTACCCGGGCACGTGCACTTGCACGAAATAGGGCAATATGTCAAATCGCTCATCGAGGCCGAAGGTTGCTTCGCCGCCGAATTCAACACCATAGCCATCGACGACGGCATAGCAATGGGGCACGACGGCATGCTCTACTCGCTCCCGTCACGTGACATCATAGCCGACAGCGTCGAATATATGGCCAACGCCCACAAGGTCGACGCATTGGTATGCATAAGCAACTGCGACAAGATCACGCCCGGCATGCTCATGGCGGCCATGCGCCTCAACATTCCCACCGTCTTCGTCTCGGGCGGTCCGATGGAGGCAGGGAAGTTCCGCGGCCGCGGCGTAGACCTGATCGACGCCATGGTCATGAGCGCCGACGCCGCGTGTACCGATGCCGACGCCGACGAAATCGAAGCTGCGGCATGCCCCGGATGCGGCTCATGCTCCGGCATGTTCACCGCCAACTCGATGAACTGCCTAAACGAGGCCATAGGCCTCGCGCTGCCCGGCAACGGCACCGTCGTAGCCACTCACGAGAACCGCAAGCGTCTCTTCGCCCGCGCCGCAAAACTCATCGTCGAAAATGCCAAACGCTACTACTTCGAGGGCGACGACTCGGTCCTGCCGCGATCGATAGCCACCAAGGCGGCCTTCGAGAACGCCATGTCGCTCGACATAGCCATGGGAGGTTCGACCAACACGGTACTCCACCTGCTTGCCGTGGCACACGAGGCGGGCGTCGATTTCACAATGCAGGACATAGACCGCCTCTCACGCAAGATACCCGTATTGTGCAAGGTCGCGCCCAACGGCTCATACCATGTGCAGGATGTCAACCGCGCAGGCGGTATCATGGGCATCCTCGGTACTTTGGCCGAGGCGGGACTCATCGACACCACGGTGGGCCGTGTCGACTCGCCGTCGCTGGCCGCCACGCTCGAAAAATACTACTTCGGCTCGCCGTCGTTCAGCGACGAGGCCCGCGACATATACCTCAGCGCCGCCGCAGGCCGTTACAGCCGCCAGATGGCGTCACAGGCGGAATATTACCCCGAAATGGACGGCGACCATGCCACGGGATGCATCCGCGACATGGAGCACGCCTACTTCAGGGACGGAGGTCTGGCCGTACTCTTCGGCAACATAGCCCGCAAGGGATGCATCGTCAAGACCGCCGGCGTCGACCCCGCGCTGTTCCGCTTCAGCGGCACGGCCAAGGTGTTCGAATCGCAGGAACAGGCCATGCACGGCATCCTGAACGACGAGGTCAAGGCCGGCGATGTCGTGGTCATACGCTACGAGGGGCCCAAGGGCGGCCCGGGCATGCAGGAGATGCTCTACCCCACCTCGTACCTCAAGTCGAAGCACCTCGACAAGGATTGCGCGCTGATCACCGACGGCCGTTTCTCGGGCGGCACCTCGGGCCTATCTATAGGGCACGTATCACCTGAAGCGGCATCAGGCGGAGAGATCGGCATCATCCGCGACGGCGACACGATCGACATCGACATCCCGTCGCGCTCGATCTCGCTCCGCATCTCGGACGAGGAACTCGCGGCACGACTCGCGGCATGGCACGACCGCCGGCCGCTGAACCGCGACCGCATAGTACCGCAATCGCTCAAGGCATACTCGCTGCTGGTAAGTTCGGCCGATCAGGGCGCTGTCAGGATCGTACCCGAGGAGTAATAGTAGAAACGGACAGGCCAGAAAGGAAAGTGAGAACAAGGAAAAAGCAATAAACAAACTATGACATCAGGTTTCAAGGATATCGACACACCCTGTCAAAAACCGTCGCCGGCACTTCCGCGCATATCGGGTTCGGAGGCTGTGATACGCTCATTCTTGGCCGAAGGTGTGGATACCATCTTCGGCTACCCGGGCGGCGCCATAATCCCCGTATACGACGCGCTCTACGACTATCGCGACAAAATAAACCATATACTCGTACGCCACGAACAGTGCGCCGTACACGCCGCGCAGGGATATGCACGCGCCAGCGGCAAGACGGGAGTCTGCATAGTCACATCGGGCCCCGGCGCCACCAATACCGTGACGGGACTTGCCGACGCCATGCTCGACTCGACGCCCATAGTGCTCATAAGCGGACAGGTAGGGTCGAAACTGCTCGGCACCGATGCCTTCCAAGAGATCAACTTCATCGAGATAACGCAGTCGGTCACCAAATGGAACTGTCAGGTAAAGCGCGCCGCCGACCTGCCCGAGGCTTTGGCCAAAGCCTTCTACATAGCCTCGACGGGACGCCCCGGCCCCGTGGTGATCGACATCACCAAGGATGCACAGGTCGGCATGCTCGACTTCGACTACAAGCCCGTGCGGTTCATCCGCAGCTACCAACCACAGGCCGACATCGACGAAAACCAGATACTCGAGGCGGCACGCCTGATAAATTTCGCACGTCGGCCCATGGCGCTCATAGGACAGGGCGTGATCCTCGGCCACGCGGAGAAGGAATTGTGCGAGTTCCTCGTGAAGAGCGGCATGCCAGCCGCAGCCACGCTGCTCGGGCTCTCGGCCCTGCCGTCCGACCACCCGCAGTATGTCGGGATGCTGGGCATGCACGGCAACTACGCCCCCAACATCAAGAACCGTGACTGTGACCTGCTGGTAGCCATAGGCATGCGTTTCGACGACCGCGTAACGGGCGACCCCTCGAACTTCGGCATCAACGCCAAGATCATACACCTCGAGATCGACCCCGCCGAGATAAACAAGCTCGTCTATGCCGACGTGCCGGTGCTAGGAGACGTGAAACGCACACTGCCGATGATAACCGAAAAGATATCCAAGTGCGACCATTCGGCATGGATCGACGAATTCCGCGTATGCTACAACATCGAACGTGAGGAGATAATCGAGCCGGCCATCGAACGGCGCGGACCGCACCTGCGCATGGGCGAGGTTGTGGATGCCGTAGCCCGACAGTTCGACGACGCTATCCTCGTCACCGACGTCGGGCAGCAGCAGATGTTCGCCTCGCGCTACTTCCGGTTCAAACGCTCGCGCAGCATAATCACCTCGGGCGGCCTCGGCACCATGGGCTTCGGCCTGCCTGCCGCTATCGGCGCCAAAATCGGCGCACCGGAGCGCGACGTGTGCCTCTTCGTAGGCGACGGAGGCCTGCAGATGACGCTTCAGGAGCTGGGCACCATATTCCAGTCGAGCGTACCGGTGAAGATCGTGCTCATGAACAACGGCTTTCTGGGCATGGTGCGACAGTGGCAGGAGCTCTTCTACGACCGCCGCTACTCATTCACCGAGCTTACCAACCCCGACTTCGAACTCATCGCCCGCGGCAACCACATACCCTACCGCTGCGTCGAGAGCCATGCGGACCTCGACGACGCCATCGCCGAAATGAAGGAGTGCCCTACGGCGTTCCTGCTTGAGGTCAGGGTCGAACGCGAAGAGAACGTCTTCCCCATGGTGCCGGCAGGCATGCCCGTGAACGACATACGCCTCGAATAACGATTAAGCGCACACAAACGATGGAAAAGGAGTTTATCATAACCATATTTTCGGAAAACAAGGTGGGTCTTCTGAGCCAGATAACCACCGTATTCACCCACCGCAACGTCAACATAGAATCGCTCACGACGTCGGAGTCGGCCATCGAAGGCATACACAAATACACAATCACGGTGAATAACGACCCCGAAAAGGTGGAAAACCTCGTGAAACAGATCGAAAAGAAGATCGACGTACTGAAGGTGTTCTGCTACACGCCCGACGAAGTGGTGCTTCAGGAACTGGCGCTCTACAAGGTGCAGCGCAGCCGCAACGTCGAAGAGCTGGTTAGGCGCCACAACGTACGCATACTCGAGATACACGACGACTACATCGTCCTCGAGAAGACGGGGCACCGCGACGAGATCCGCGCCCTGTACCGCATGCTTGAGCCCTACGGCGTATACCAGTTCGTCCGTTCGGGGCCCGTCGCCATAATCAAGTCACGCCGAGAGCTGCTAAACGAATATCTCGACTACGTGAACGAACGTTACCGGCGTTTTCTCGCCTTGCAGGCGGACGGCGGGCAGGAATGACCCCGCGCACTACAGTCGGCATAACAGGCTTACATACCGAATTCAACGCAAAACTCAGAACTTTCAATTTAATATTACAAAAAACTATGGCAAAGATCAATTTCGGCGGCGTCGAGGAGAACGTCGTAACACGCGAAGAGTACCCTCTGGCAAAAGCACTCGAAACACTCAAGGACGAGACCATCGCAGTGATCGGTTACGGAGTACAGGGCCCCGGGCAGTCGCTCAACCTCAAGGATAACGGATTCAACGTCATCGTGGGCCAGCGCAAGGGCTCGAAGAGCTGGGACAAGGCCGTAGCCGACGGCTGGGTACCGGGCGAGACCCTCTTCGACATCGAAGAGGCCGCCGAGCGCGGAACCATCATCGAATACCTGCTCTCGGACGCCGGACAGATCGCCGTATGGCCCAAGATCAAGAAGCACCTCACCGCAGGCAAGGCGCTCTACTTCTCGCACGGCTTCGGCATCACCTACAAGGAGCGTACGGGCATCATACCCCCCGCCGACGTGGACGTAATCCTCGTTGCCCCCAAAGGCTCGGGCACCTCGCTGCGCCGCATGTTCCTGCAGGGCCGCGGGCTCAACTCGAGCTACGCGATTTTCCAAGACGCCACGGGCAGGGCGTGGGACCGCGTCATCGCACTCGGCATCGGCGTAGGCTCGGGATACCTCTTCGAGACCACTTTCAAGCGCGAGGTATACTCTGACCTCACGGGCGAGCGCGGCACCCTCATGGGCGCCATCCAAGGCATCTTCGCGGCACAGTACGACACGCTGCGCGCCAACGGCCACACGCCGTCGGAGGCCTTCAACGAGACCATCGAGGAGCTCACGCAGAGCCTCATGCCGCTGATCGCCGAGAACGGCATGGACTGGATGTACGCCAACTGCTCGACCACGGCACAACGCGGCGCGCTCGACTGGTGGAAGAAGTTCCGCGACGCCACGCGACCCGTCTTCGACGAGCTCTACCGCGAAGTTGCCGCCGGCAACGAGGCACAGCGCAGCATCGACTCGAACAGCCAGCCCGACTACCGCGTAAAACTCGAGGAGGAGTTGCGCGAGATGCGCGAGACGGAGATGTGGCAGGCAGGCGCCGTCGTGCGCAAACTGCGTCCGGAGAATAACTAATTCCTTTAAACCGGAGCCGGCATCGGGGCGGCGTGCTTGTCCCGATGCCGATTCCCAATTCACACAGATCATGAGCGAAAAAGTATACATCTTCGATACCACCCTCCGCGATGCGGAGCAGGTTCCGGGATGCCAGCTCAACACCATCGAGAAGATCGAGGTGGCGCGGCAACTCGAAAAATTGGGTGTGGACATCATCGAAGCGGGCTTTCCGATCTCGAGCCCGGGTGATTTCAACTCTGTGGTCGAGATTTCGAAGGCGGTGACGCGCCCCGTCATCTGCGCACTCACGCGCGCCGTGAAGAAGGATATCGACGTGGCCGCCAAATCGCTGGAGTTCGCCAAGCGCGGGCGCATCCACACCGGTATCGGCACCTCGACCTACCACATCTACGAGAAACTGCGCATGACGCCCGAAACGGTCATCGAACAGGCCGTCGACGCGGTGAAATACGCGCGCCGCTTCGTCGACGACGTCGAATTCTACGCCGAGGATGCGGGACGTACCGAGAACGAGTTTCTCGCTCGCGTAGTGGAGGCCGTAATCGCTGCCGGCGCCACCGTGGTCAACATTCCCGACACGACGGGCTACTGTCTGCCGAGCGAGTACGGCGCCAAGATCGCCTACCTGATGAACAATGTGCCCAACATCGACAAGGCGGTCATCTCGACACACTGCCACAACGACCTGGGTATGGCCACAGCCAACACTCTGGCCGCCGTCGAGAACGGCGCCCGCCAGATGGAGGTGACGATAAACGGTCTGGGCGAACGCGCCGGCAATACGGCTCTCGAAGAGGTCGTAATGGCCATAAAATGCCATAAGGACCTCGACTTCGAGGTAGGCATCGACACGCGCCAGATAGTAGCCACAAGCCGCCTCGTGTCGAACCTCATGCGCGTACCTGTACAGCCCAACAAGGCCATCGTCGGCCGCAACGCCTTCGCGCACTCGTCGGGCATACATCAGGACGGCGTGCTCAAGAGCCGCGAGACGTACGAGATAATCGACCCCGAGGATGTGGGCGTAGACCAGTCGAGCATCGTACTCACAGCCCGCAGCGGCCGCGCGGCACTCAAGCACCACCTCTCGGAGATAGGCTACACACCCGAAGGCGAGGAGCTGGACGAGATATACCAGCGTTTTCTGGATCTGGCCGACAAGAAGAAGATGGTCACCACGCGCGACCTTGAGGTGCTCGCAGGCACGGCCGTCTCACGCCGCCGCATGAGCATACAGCTTACGGGGCTGCAGGTAGTCTGCGGCAAGTCGAGCATACCGACCGCTACCGTGCAGATCAGCTTCGACGGCGACACCTTCACCGAGACGGCATGCGGCAACGGCCCCGTCGACGCGGCCATCACCGCCGTGAAGAACATCACAAAACGCCGCGTACATATCGAGGAGTTCCTCGTGCAGGCTATCACGCGCGGCAGCGACGACATGGGAAAGGTGCATATCCAGATCTCGCACAAAGGCAAGATATACCACGGTTTCGGCGCCTCTACCGACATCGTGACCGCCTCTGTGGAATCATTCATAGATGCCATTTCGAAAATTGCTTAACGTACGCCAACAGATGAATACGCTTTTCGACAAGATATGGGACGCACACACGGTAAAGGTCCTCGACGGGGACTCGTGCGTGCTCTACATCGACCGCCAGTACATACACGAAGTGACCAGTCCGCAGGCCTTCGCCTCATTGCGCGAGCGTGGCGCAGGGGTGTTCCGTCCCTCGCAGGTGACGGCCAGCCCCGACCACAACATACCCACGCACGACCAGCACCTGCCCATAGCCGACCAGCAGTCGGCCGCACAGGTGGCGGCGCTGTACAGTAATTGCGACCGGAACGGGATCACACTGTTCCCGATAGGGTCGCCGCGCAACGGCATAATCCACGTAATCGGGCCCGAGACAGGGCTTACGCAGCCCGGCATGACCATCGTCTGCGGCGACAGTCACACCTCGACGCACGGCGCCTTGGGTTGCATAGCCTTCGGCATAGGCACCAGTGAGGTGGAGATGGCCCTCGCATCGCAGTGCATCCTGCAGTCGAAGCCGAAAAGCATGCGCATAAACATCGAAGGGGAGTTGCGGCCGGGCGTATGCTCCAAAGACATCATCCTCTACATCATCTCGAAGATCGGCACGGGCGGCGGCACGGGACACTTCGTCGAGTTCGCCGGCTCGGCCATACGGTCGCTCTCGATGGAGGCGCGCATGACCGTCTGCAACATGAGCATAGAGATGGGGGCCCGCGGCGGCATGATCGCTCCCGACCAGACCACTTTCGACTACCTCAAGGGGCGCGAGTTCGCCCCGCAAGGCAAGGCGTGGGACGAAGCCGTAGAGCGGTGGAGCGCCCTGCGCTCGGACACCGACGCTGTTTTCGACAAGGAGATCACCTTCGACGCCGCAGACATCGAACCGATGATAACCTACGGCACCAACCCGTCGATGGGCGTTGCCGTTGGAGACAAGATACCCTCGGCCGATGGCGATGCCGCCGCACGCGCATCGTTCGACAAGGCGCTCGAATATATGGGATTCCATGCCGGCGAGAAAATGGAGGGCAAGAAAGTCGACTACGTCTTCGTTGGCAGCTGCACCAACGGCCGCATCGAAGACCTGCGGGCCTTCGCCTCAATCGTCAAAGGACGCAAGAAAGCGCCCGACGTGACGGTATGGATCGTACCCGGGAGCAAGCAGGTAGAGCGTCAGGCCATCGAGGAGGGCCTGCGCGACATCCTCGAGGAGGCCGGTTTCACGCTGCGACAGCCCGGATGCTCGGCATGCCTTGCGATGAACGACGACAAGATCCCCGCAGGTAAATACTGCGTCGCCACCTCGAACCGCAACTTCGAAGGACGTCAGGGCCCCGAAGCCCGCACCCTGCTCGCCGGACCTCTCGTGGCAGCGGCAGCAGCCGTGACAGGAGTCGTGACAGACCCGCGCAGCCTCATGTAACACCACACATAAACGAGCCATGAGAAACAAATTCACTACACTCACTTCGACGGTCGTACCCCTGCCGATAGAGAACATCGACACCGACCAGATCATTCCGGCACGATTCCTCAAGGCCACCACACGCGATGGCTTCGGCGAGAATCTCTTCCGCGACTGGCGTTACGACGCAGACGGCAATCCCAAGGCCGACTTCGTGCTCAACTCGCCACGCTACGGCGGCCGGATCCTCGTCGCAGGCAAGAACTTCGGCTGCGGTTCGAGCCGTGAACATGCGGCATGGGCCATCGCCGGCGCGGGATTCCGTGCCGTGGTGTCGAGTTTCTTCGCCGACATCTTCCGCAACAACGCCCTCAACAACGGCGTGCTCCCCGTCAAAGTCAGCGAAAAGATGCTCGCGGCGATATTCGCCGCCGTTGAGAGGGATCCCGCAACGCAGATAAAGATAGACCTCGAGGCGCAGACTATCCGGATCGTCGGCACCGACATGCTCGAACAATTCGAGATCACCGCCTACAAGAAACAGTGCCTGATGAACGGTTACGACGATGTGGACTATCTTGTAAGCATACGCCCCGAGATCGAGGCTTTCGAGAGCCGGCGACAGCACGGACAGGGCAAATAGCAGGCGCCGCGCCGTCCAAATACGTATCCGGAGGCGGCAACCCGCAGAAGAAAAACTCGAAAAAACGACAAAACGATGAAAAAGATAAAGATAGCCGTACTTCCTGGCGACGGCATAGGGCCCGAAATCGTGTCACAGGCCGTAAAGGCAGTAGATGCCGCGGCCGCCCGCTTCGGCTACGAACCGCACTACACCCACGCCTTAGTGGGCGCCGCCGCAATATATGCCGCAGGGGACCCCTACCCCGAATCGACACACAAGGCGTGCATGGAAGCCGACGCCGTATTGTTCGGAGCCATAGGCGATCCGCGTTTCGACAACGCCCCCGATGCGAAGGTGCGCCCTGAGCAGGGGCTGCTGGCCATGCGCAAGAAACTGGGGCTGTACGCCAACCTGCGCCCCGTCACGACCTTCGCATCGCTGCTGCACCGTTCGCCGCTGCGTGCCGATCTCGTGGAGGGCGCCGACTTCCTCTGCGTGCGCGAGCTGACGGGAGGCCTCTATTTCGGGCGTCCGCAAGGCCGCTCGGAGGATGGGGATACGGCATACGACACATGCGTATATACACGCGCAGAGGTCGAGCGTATATGCCGCCTCGGATTCGAGTATGCATCCAAGCGCCGCGGCAAGCTCACCATCGTCGACAAGGCCAACGTGCTGGCCACGTCGCGCCTGTGGCGCGAGACCGCACAGCGGCTGGCGGCCGAATACCATTCGGTCGAGACCGAATTCATGTTCGTCGACAACGCCGCCATGAAGATCATACAGCAGCC
Source organism: uncultured Alistipes sp. (assembly GCA_944320685.1). GTDB lineage: Bacteria > Bacteroidota > Bacteroidia > Bacteroidales > Rikenellaceae > Alistipes. The sequence continues at coordinate 2,250 of CALUIK010000002.1, read as the reverse complement.
GCGCCACTTCGACGTCATCGTCACGGAAAACATGTTCGGCGACATCCTCACCGACGAGGCGAGCGTCATCACCGGCTCGCTCGGGCTGCTGCCCTCGGCCTCGATAGGTACGGGCACGTCGCTCTTCGAACCAATACATGGATCGTACCCTCAGGCCGCAGGCAAGAACATAGCCAACCCCGTCGCCACGATACTCTCGGCGGCGATGATGTTCGAGTACGCCTTCTCCGACATGGAGGCCGGTGCCGCAATACGCCGCGCCGTAGATGCCTCCATAAGTGCAGGCTTCACCACCGAGGACATAGCCGCGGAAGGCGTCACGCCACGCTCTACCACCGAAGTGGGAGACTTCATCGCCCGACGCATAGCCGAGGGCGAGTGAACATTCACGCAAAACACTACCCACAGAGATGAGTAACGAAACCGAAAAATATTTTCCGGCGCTGAACGACATCATGAGGGCAGAGCATACCCTCGGTGAGATACTCTCGCCCACCCCCCTCATGGCGAACCGCAACCTGTCGGACCGCTACGGGGCAAACGTGATGCTCAAGCGCGAGGACCTTCAGGTGGTACGGTCGTACAAGATACGCGGCGCCTACAACATGATCAAGTCGCTCACGCCGGAACAGACTGCCAAGGGCATCGTATGCGCCAGCGCGGGGAACCATGCGCAGGGCGTGGCCCTATCGTGCAACAAACTGGGCATCGAGGGCAAGATATTCATGCCCGTCACCACTCCCAAGCAGAAGATCAACCAAGTGCGCATGTTCGGCGGCAAGGCCGTTGAGGTGGTACTCGCGGGAGATACTTTCGACGAATCGAACGCCGCCGCCATGGATACATGCCAGCGCGAGGACAAGACCTTCATTCCTCCCTTCAACCACCCCAAGATCATTGAGGGGCAGGGGACGGTTGGACTTGAGATACTGCAGCAGAGCCGCGCCGCCGTGGACTACATCTTCGTCCCGATCGGAGGCGGAGGCCTCGCCTCGGGCATAGGCAGCGTATACAAGCAGATGTCGCCCCAGACCAAGATCATAGGCGTCGAGCCCGCAGGTGCCGCAGGCATGAAGCTCTCGATCGAGCGTGGCGAGGTTACGGAGCTGGACCATGTCGACAAGTTCGTCGACGGCGCCGCCGTACAGCGCGTCGGGGACCTGACGTTCGACATATGCCGTCAGGTTGTGGACGACATAGTCACCGTACCCGAAGGGAAGGTCTGCACCACGATACTCTCGCTCTACAACTTCGACGCCATCGTAGCCGAACCTGCAGGAGCCCTAAGCATCAGCGCCCTCGACATCTGCCGCGACATGATCCGCGGCAAGAATGTCGTCTGCATCGTCAGCGGCAGCAACAACGACATCGTGCGCATGGAAGACATCAAGGAGCGCTCATTGCTGTACGAGGGGCTGAAACACTACTTCGTGGTACATTTCCCGCAACGCGCCGGCGCCCTGCAGGACTTCGTGAGCAAGGTTCTCGGCCCCAACGACGACATCACATACTTCGAGTACAAGAAGAAGACAAACCGCGAGAAGGGCCCCGTGCTGATAGGTATCGAACTGCAGAACCGCGACGACTTCGCCGGCCTGACCGAGCGCATGAAACGTAACGATATAGTATACGAATATCTGAACGACAATCCGGGCCTCTTCGAGTTCCTCATCGGGTAAGCGGCTTCAAACTCATAAAACCTTCGCGAAATGAATATTCTCGGCAACATCATCTGGATCCTATTCGGCGGCATCTTCATCGCGCTGGAGTATCTGATAGGCGGAGTGCTGCTCTGCCTCACCATCGTGGGGATACCTTTCGGCATCCAAGTCATGCAGTTGGGGCTCTTCGCCCTGTGGCCTTTCGGCGGCGAGGTAGTATCCACACAGTCATCCACAGGCTGCCTGACCACGCTGCTCAACATAATATGGATTTTCATAGGCGGAATATGGATTGCACTCTCGCACCTCGTGCTTGGCGCGATATTCTGCATCACGATCATCGGCATACCATTCGGCATGCAGCACTTCAAACTGATGAGCTACGCACTCGTGCCATTCGGTCGCACCGTCGTGCACCGATAACTCAATCCGCTGTCATACAAAAACGCCGCAGGAGTACGTTTTATCCCCTCCTGCGGCGTCGATTTTTATCCCCCACGGCTACATGACAAGGTAATGATGCCAAAAGTGGTTGGTAGTATATAATGTAACCATCATAATATTTGGCGGTTATAAGGATAAAATAGAG
>CALUIK010000001.1 GCA_944320685.1 uncultured Alistipes sp. | reverse complement strand
TTTTTGGCGAAATAAACCCCGACATGCCCTATCTTTGCAGACGGGGTCTGTCGGGGCCCGAAAGGGCTGTTTTTGCCTCTTTTCCCTCTGTTCGGAGGGAAAAGATGAAAAAATCGTTGGATCTTCGATTTTTCTCAAAAAATACCCATAATCATTGAAATATTCTTAGGGTATTTCCTGAAATATGAGGTCGGCACACACTTCCGTCACAATCTCTGTTCTTTTCCGGGGGTTTATTTCGGTATCTTCCGTTATAAGCGGAACTTTTCCCGCCCGACGGTTCACTGTTTCTTCAATGTAGGCAATTCTCCAGTGAGTTCGTAACGCCACTCTGAACCTGCATTCTGCAATGCCCTGTTCATGGCGTTCATCGCGTCCGTCCAGTCGCCGTCCACCTGCGTGGTTCCGTCGGTGGTGCCTGCCTGATTGTTGCCGATGCCTTGGGCTTGGTTGTTCTGCCAGTAGCAGGCGGTGATGGAAGGGATACCGACGTTTGCATCATAGTTTCGACCCGTTACGCCGCCTGTGGCTCCATCCGGGCCGCTGACAGTTTCCGCAGCATGGTAGCAGGCGGTCAGGGTGCCCGAAGCATTGTCTCCCGTTACGCCGCCTACATAGATAGAGCCGCTTCCGGTGCCTGTGCCGGTCACGTTGCCCGTGGCATAGCAGGCGGTGAGGGTGCCGACTCCGTTGAATCCCACCACGCCACCGGCATAGGTGTTGTTTCGAGGGTCTCTTTCAGCTGTCACATCGCCCGTGGCATAGCAGGCGGTCAGCGTGGCACCATTATTCGTTTGACCTACCACGCCGCCGACTTCGTTCCTTCCATCCACTATGGCCGAGGAAGTGCATTCGGTGATGGTACCGCCATATTGCTGGCCCACCACGCCGCCTACACAGTTGGAGGTGCCGTTGCTGTTACTGTTTCCGCTGACGCTGCCCGACACCGAGCAGTTTTCAATGTTGCCCCGGCTATATCCTGCCACGCCGCCGACATTGGCATACTGGTTATCGCTTGCTATCTGCACGTTCTCCAGCACCACGTTCTTCACCGTGCCGCCATCGTCGATGCAGCCGAACAGACCTGCATTTTCGTCACTTCCCGTAACGGTCAGCCCCGATATGGTATGGCCGCCACCGTCGAAGGTGCCGGTGTATTGATTGTCAGAGTCTATGCCTATCGGTGTCCATTCCCCCGTCAGGGTGATGTCTTTGTCAAGGGTGATGTTGATGTCAAGATTGCCATTGTTGGCAATATCTGCCACAGCTTTCAGTCCGTCGGCGGTGGTCACGGTGTAGTTGCCCTGTCCGTCGTCGGTATATCCCTTGTCATTGTTTAGCGTGATGTTGTAGAAGCTGCCTGCCTCGGGGGTGATGGCAGCAGAGAGGTCGCGTTCCTTGTTGTCGTTGTTCGCCATCAGCTTGGTTATCTCGTAGCCGGGCACCACGTTCGCCTCCCAGCAGGTGATGGCGTTGCCGTTCTCGGTGTATTCGCACTTCTTCATCTCTATCCAGCCCTCTTGCGAGCCTTGCACTACCGTGCCCTTTTCATAAGTACACTGTGTGTAGGTATAGAGCTGGAGGCTCTGCACTTCGCCGAGCGCATCGCCGGTGGGCGTGACGCGCACCTTGGCCAACTGGTGGGTGAAGGTCAGTTTTACCGGTTTCTGATAGTTGCCCGTGCCCGTGCCGCTCAACAGATAGGCAAGATTTTGGCTTTGGTCGCCGAGGTCGAGGGTGCCGTCCGTGGCGGGATACCAGGCGGTGACGGTGTGGTCGTCACGGTCGCTCCAGTAAAGGGGTGCGTAGGAGGTGACTGTGCCGCCGGCCTGCACGATGTAGGTGGCTGTCTCTGTGCTGCCGTCTATCTGCACGTCTATCTCTTCATCGCCGTCCCACTTGCTGCCCGTGCCGTCTTCGGTCTCGCTGACGCGCGTCGCCGGTGCGCCCCACGGCTGCGCTTCGCCTCCCTCCACGCTGAGGGTGATGCGGGCTATCTCCAGCGGGTATTGTCCTTCGGGCAGACGGTCGCCGTCCGCCAGCTCGTCTTGCGTGCAGGCAGTCGCTGCAAAGAATATCGCAGCTACGGCAAGAAGTATCTGAATGGAATGTCTTTTCTTCATATCGCGTTGTTTTTTTGTTCTTGTTTCGTGCTGCCGCCGCCTGCGAGGGCGACCGTCGCACCATAACTCATCTATGGGCAGCTCCGGCTTGACGCTTGCGCCGGGGCAGCGGTGTGCGGGTCAGATGTTCACATTAACGTTTTCATTCACCTTGTCCCATGCTTTGATAGAGGCATTTACCATCACATCTTTGTGGCTGATGGTGATTTCGTAGTGGTATTCCTTGCCGCTTTGGAGCTTGTCTTCCTTCACGGGAAGTGTGGTGTAATAGGTGTTTCCGTTCAATAATATTTCCATTCCGATGCTCTCCACTTCCTGCGGGAAGAAGATGGACGAGGTGCGGTTGCCTGGCAGAGTCACGTTTGCCGCAGAGTTGGCGGTGGTTGCTGTCTCGCCGTTGGCGGGGTCGAAAGTACCTTGCAGCAACAAGCCTTTCAGTGTGTAGCTGGTCGGGCCATCAGTCGGGATGGTGACACCGCTTCCACCTTTGAAATTGAGTGTAATCCGGCTCATGCAGTGGCTGAAGGCGTTTGCGCCGGTGAATTTCACCTCCGGGTTGTAAGTGCTTCCCTTGGCACCGCTGGCAAAGAGGAAGTCATGCCGGGTCTGCACTTCCTGTGCCTTGGCATCGGTGGTGGCGGCTATCTTACCCTCTGTCATTTCATCGTCATCCTTGTACGGATAATAGGCACGGAAGGTTACTTCGTCCGTGTTATCGAAGTAGATAATATCATCACTCGCCGGGGTGAAATTGCCGTCTCCCTTCGTCACATAGGGGACGTTGTTGTACGAGGAACCACCGGTACAGGTAATGCCGATGCAGTCGTCTTTATCCCATGCGGTTCCGTCCGTTCCGCTGACGCGGGTGGAGGGGGTGGCAGTCACGTTGTTGCCGATGGCGGCGGTGAACCGGGCGGCCACGGGGCCGTCGTTCAGGTTCTCGTTGTCGTTGTTGCAGGCGGCAAGTGTCAATGCCAGCGCTGCGAAAGCAAAAAATCTTGTCTTCATATTCATATTAGTTTAGTTTATCGTTTATTCTTCATTCTATCATTCTTCATTAAACTACATTTCGGCATCCACTCCGTCGCCGTCAATTTTCTCCCAACCGGTGATGCCTGTTTCCGCTCCGGCCTCAGTCGGGGTCTCGGCCAAGGTGCCGCCGAGGGTCAGGGGCGCGGTCTTGCCGTCGTTGAAGCCGTCGAGGGCCGCCGTAAGGTCGCTATTGAGAGATGTAGGCTGCGGGTTGCCGTCAGTGTAGGTCAGCGTGGCGGTGAGCCGCTGCGTGTCGCCCGCAATGCCGAGCAGCCGCACGGTTGCCATCCACTTGCCCGCATCGTCGCCCGAGGCTATCTTCGTGAAGTGCAGCTCCACCTCCGAGGGCGTGCCGTGGGTACCCGTGGCGAAATCCAGCGTCCCTGCCGCCCCGCTCAGCGTGCCCACGATGCTCTCGATACGCTCTGCCGCATCGCCCGTCGGCTCGATGACGAGGGTAAGCTGCCGCACCTGCTGCTGCATGACGGCGGTCAGTTCGTAATCGGTGTCGGCTTCTATCTCTACCTCCTGCACGGAAGTGAAGAGCCAGCCGGGAGTGTTGCTGATGTATGCCCCGTTGCCTGCTTCTTGAACTACTGCGGCGGTGGTGCCGCTTACCGTAATGCCGTCGGCAGGGTTATACACCGCAAGGGTATAACTGCCCGGATTGAAAAGATAGTCCGGCGAGTGGGTCGCACCGGTCTCCGTGCCCGTATAGTCACCCATGACAATATGCCACGAGGCGGGGATGTCCACGCCCTCGCCGCGGTCAGCCCAGTCGGCGGTGACGGCTATACTGCCCGTGTCGGGATGGGGCGTGTCGTGCAGTTCGTCCTTGACGCAGCCGCCCAGTGTGAGCAGCAGCGCAAGGGAAAGAATCGTTGTCGTATATCTTGTCGTTGTCATATTCTCCTCCTTTCACTAAAACAGCTTCCACACCAAGGTGACGCCCGCATTGACCGGGCCCCACCAGTTCTTCGTCTCCTTGCCGGCACGCACCCGCACACCGTCGATGACCGTGTATTTCTCATAGTCCGCGTGCAGGCAGCCCACGGCCACATTAAAATCCAGTGACAGGGCGTCATTCAGCCGCAGCTGGTAGCCGCCCGTGATGCCGCCGCCCATCAGGTCGCCCTGACGGCCCGTGGCGGAGAGCTTGTAGTTGAACTGCCCGGCCTTGAACATTGCGCCCAGATAGCCGCGCTTCTCCCTGCCCATATACCAGCGCGCTTCGGGCATGACCTCCCACAGGGCATAGCGGCGGTCCTTGTCGTTCCACGACCACGAGGTCCACGAGCCGTTCACGGCGATGCCCACACTTGGACTGATGCGCCACTCGATGCCGACATCAGGCGTGAGCGTCGCCCAGCGCAGCAGGTTGGCACGCAGGGTGAGCGTGTAGCCGTCGGCATAGTCGGCTTCCTCCGCCGACGGGCTCACGGTCTCCGTCTCGCTTCCGACTGCGGCCTGTGCCCTTGCGAGGCTGTCGGCCCGGGCCTGCTCTGCCGCTTCGGCGCGTTCACGCTCCGCACGCTCCTGCTCCAGCCGCTGCCGTTCGGCCGCCTCCGCCCTTCGCTGCTCGGCGGCAAGGCGCGCCGCCTCCGCATCGTCCCTGACGGCCGGAATCACTATGCGCACCGTCACATAGTCCCCGCCGCCGGAGTGGTTCTTCGTGACGAAGCACTCCTCGGTCAGCCCCTGCCGGATGACGAGTTCCGACTTCACGCGGTTGGAGCGGACTTTCGCCATCGCAAGGTTGTCGGCATCGTTACCCAGAGAAGTGCAGTAGCCCTCCACGCGCACGGGGATTTCTCCTGCGAAAATGCGTTCCTTCAGCCGCTCCACGCACGTTTCGAGCCGTGCCAGCTCCTTGTCGTTGCCGTTCCACGGCACATAGAACATATCCTTCTGCGGCACGAAGCGGAACGTATAGACCGTGTCGGGCTTATCCTGCGCCGAAAGGGGCAGAGGGAACAGCAGCACGGCAAGCACTATCGTCAGTATGAATCTTCTCTGTTTCAGCATATTGTTTATTGGTTTGTTGTTCGTATGGTACAAAAAGTCCCGGGAGCATGCGGACGTGAACAGGCCCTGCGCCGCATTGCCCCGAGAACATGGAAATTCCTCTCCGACCTTGACCGGCAAGGCGGAGGTATGGCATGACTTCGATGAGTTTCGCTTGAGAACGGGGTTCCCCCGAGGATAAAAATACCCCTAACCCATTGTGGATTAAAGAATTTGACGTATATTGACGCGCGAGCTCCTGTGTGTGTGTGTGTGTGTGTGTTTACACGATTTTTCCGTATTTCCAAATTATTATATGGAAATATGGCCGCACCACTGTGGCGTATGACAGGCACCCCGTCATTCCACTCCGAAATGACGACACAGGCTGCGTCGTATGGATGAAAAGGCCGCCCGCTTTTCCGTCTTGTGCCGTCATCGCCCATAATAATATAATTAACCGATTACAAATGTATCAAATTATTTGGTATGACAAACGCAAAGCGGATTTTAATTTAGCCGTTTTAGAAAATTCCACTGAAAGCCCGCTTCAGGACAAGGCTGCAGGCATGCCGTTATAAAAATAAATGCGAAATGGCCTGCGGTTTGTAAAATATCTTACAAACCACAGACCATCCTAATGCCCGCCCCTATTTCAGCGCGTGACGGATGCCGCCGAAAACGGCCGGCGGGGCTCGGAAAGGGCGCCGCCGGAGCCGGACAGCGCGCGAAAGGCCCGTCTTTTTTGCAGTCAGCCTGTATCCGTCTCATCGCACGGTTCCCGCAGAAGGAGAGTACGGGACCTTACACGGCTATTATCTGAGGATTGGGCCGTTACGATAATGACGAACCCGCCTCCATAGAGGAAAATGAAGTCGGGGACTATTCCGCCATGTCGGATATGATTCTGCCCATCTCCTCGCGAAACGGGATGAAGGAGTGTACAGCCGCCCGCTTCTCGGCGAAGTCACGGTTGACGCGCGCCAGTGTGATGTCGCCATGCCGCGAGGCCAGTTCCTCAAACGGGAAGCGGATGATGGCGGGCGTGTTGTAGCCCACGCCGAGTTCCAGCAGCAGCGTGTTCCCGCGGCAGGCGCCCTGCATGAAAGAGCGGTACCGTTCCCTGCTTTCGTACCAGCGGTCGTCCTGTACGAAATTGCCGTCCTTGCGCAGGTTCACGTCCATCGGCCCGCCGCATACGGGACAGCGCGGAACGAGTGAAGAGGGGATGCGGCAGTCCTCTGTATTGCGTGACATCTCATGCACAGGTTCCTCATTGTAATAAAGGCGATCGTGACACCCTGCCGCACATTGCAGATAGGCATAATCGCCCTGCACGGCGAAGATGCGGCCGCGGTCGAACCCGGCCTTCTCGAACTGCCCGTCCACATTGGTGGTAATCACAAACCACTCTTTCTTCCCGACCGCGCGCAGAAGCATCCGGTACAGGTCGGTGGCCGGAGTATCGTAGCGGTTCAGCCGGATATGCCTTGCCCAGTATGCCCACCGCTCCTCCTCTGTCCTGAATGGATAGAACGACGAGGTGTACATGTCCGTAAAACCGTAGCGGGCGATGAAGTCGCCGAAGTTGTCCGTGAAGCGGCGCCCGCTGTACTCCAGCCCTGCGGCAGCGGAAAGTCCCGCTCCGGCGCCGATGACCACATGTTCCGCGCGGTCGAGCGCACGGCGCAGCTCCTCCAGCCGGCGGGAATAACTCTTGCGGATCGGCTTTCTACGGCAACAGGTTTCTATAAATGGATAAGTCATCATCTTTGAATACGTTGAATACGACACTATTTATACGGGTCGGAACAGCCGTGTCGAGATACGCCCGCACGGTTCCGACCGCAATCTCGGCGGCCTGCTTTTGGGGGAAGCCGAACTCGCCCGTGGAGATACAGCAGAACGCGATGCTCTCCAGACCGTGTTCATCCGCCAAAGCGAGGCAGGAGAGGTAACAGTCCGCCAACTGACGCTCCTGCTCTTCGGATGGAATCTCCCCGCCGACAACAGGCCCGACCGTATGGATGACATGGCGTGCGGGCAGGTTGTATCCGTCCGTGATCTTCGCCTGTCCCGTCGGTTCCGGATGCCCCTGTTCCTGCATCAGCCGGCCGCAGGCCAGCCGCAGCTGTACGCCCGCAGCCGAATGGATGGCGTTGTCGATGCAGCGGTGCAGCGGAACGAAACAACCTAACAAGGCGCTGTTGGCGGCATTGACGATGGCATCAACCTGCAGGCGGGTGATGTCTCCCTGCCATATCCGCAGCCTGCCGTCACTGCGGCAGGGCTCAATCTGCGACAAATGCACAATTCCCGATGCAGCAAGCTGCATCCGCAGTTCCGCGTCCTGCGCTTCGAGAAGCTCTCGGCTTACAGGAAGCGGAGGGCGGACATTCAGCAGAGAGCGCATCAGCCCCTGCCGTTCCGTCAACGAATCGGGGATTTGCAGGCTGGCGTATTCCGGCCGCTCATCGAGCAATGCCCGAAGGATATTCCATAGGTTTTCACTTCTGTTCATAATCTCGATGTTCCTGCAAAGGTGGATTGGGCGTCAGGTCATAGCAGTCGATACTTTCGGCGGGCAGTCTGAAATAGACAAGGTCTGTATATGTCCTGTAAAGTCTCGGCAGCACGGGGTTGGCGGCATATATCTCCCGTGCCGTCTGGTCATCGACATCGAACACGGCCTGTCCGGCGATGCGGACAAAGATGTTCCCCTTCATGGCAAGTATCTCCACATTCGGATTCGCCCGCAACTGCCGGTACACCTCCTTGCCCGGTGCGGTAACGAAATAAAGGGTTTCCTTTTCCTGCTTCATAATCTGGAATACGCGGATCTTCGGCCTGTCCCCCTCGACCGTGGCAAATGCCACCTCCCTGTTCCTTTTCAAAAACTCAAATGCCTTTTCCATAGTGATGCCCATTTTAATGACATGTTCCGCTCCGGTTCGGGAGCGGAACATACCGTCTGATGCTATTTGTACAGTACCTTGGCCAGCTCTCCCAGTCCGTCCGCTCCGGGCAGGTCGGAATAGGCTCTCTTCATCGCCCCGACAAACGCCTCCGGCGTACCGTTTTCCGCCAGCATCCCCTTTACCGTCTTCAGGTAGTCGATCTTGAACTGTACGGCATCGGCCATAGCCGCTCCTCCGTGTCCGCCGATGAACAGTTCCGCGCCGGACTTCAAAGATTTCTCCGCTTCGGCGATCTCAGCGTCGATGGCGGCCGGAGAAGCGATCTGCAGATGGCTGGCATGTGCCTTTGCCGGAGCCCAGTGCGTGTAATATACCTTGCCGCCTATAAGGATGCTTGCGCCGGGGAAGTCGGATGTGGCCCCGCGGCGGAACTCGAACGGAACGCCCGCCCATGTCTGTGTGGAGCCGAATGCCACTTCCGTAGCCTTGCCTGTAGGCATGTCTGTGAGGGCGTCACCGAACATCTGCGCGAATCCCGCCATCATGCCGCCGTAGATCTCGCCCTTTGTAAATTCGGGCATGCCTTCGGCCATGACCACATCGTGGCTGCCGGTACCGCCTACATGGTAGTCAGTGATACGTTTCTCGACCTTCTTGCCCAGTTTCGAGAGGTAGGCGTCGAACTCCGCCACGTTCTCCCTGAACAGAGGCTGTTCCATTGTCACGAGCGCATCCCCGCCCTCGATGATGTAGCTGGCATCGCCCAGCGCATCGTTGGTGTAATAAACATGCAGTTTGAAATCGCCGAGGTCATACACCTCGAAACGGCCCTTGTCCTGTGCCGAAGCACCCAGAGCCATGCCGGCAACGGCCAGCGTCGACAGAATCTTTTTCATAATGTCTGTTCCATTTATGGGTTTCTTAAAATACCGATTACCATTTCACCGGGTCGTTCAGAATCACTCCGTCGGACGCATCTTCCCCTGTGAAGGTGTTGCAGCGATATTGCACGCAAAGCATCACGAGCGCTTCCGTTCCATTGTTGCGCACGCTCCGTTTCCCATCGGGTGCCACACGCACCACACTACCTTCTTCCACGGGAAACACATGACCGTCTACTTGAAACTCGCCTTTGCCGCCGAGGAAGAAGTAAAGTTCTTCGTGCTTCTTGTGCGTATGCAGGAAACCTGTCTCAGTACCTGGCTGAAATACCTGCATGGAGAATTCTCCGCCAGTGGCACCGAGGGCCGCTCCGCCAAAAACCTTTCCCGTAATTTTCACTTCGGGACCGAGTTCCAATACATACTCGTTCAAATCACCCATCCTGCCCAAGTTGATGGCCTTGAAATTCGCTGCTTCCGCAATCTGCCCAATCCGTTTCATATTAGTTTAATTTTAATTGTTAGTAAAAAATGTACGGCAACCTCTCTTCCGTTGTCGTTCGTCGATGCAAAAATAATACGCTGTAAATTGTTTGTCAAGAAGTTACATTTATAGCCCATAGTAACCTTTTTCTCGCTTTTGTACGGAATCAGAGGGTTGCGGGAGCGAAAAAATCGAAAAAAAATTCGACGATGGCTTGCGGTTACTTTTTATTACTACCTTTGCGATAGTACATAACTGTCGATTTACAAGCCATGCTGAAAAAGGAGGAAAAAAATTCGATTATCGAGATCTGCCCGATCCGCAATGTAGTCGCACGTTTCGGCAACAAATGGGCGTTTCTGGTCATGCTGGTGCTGAGCGAACACGAGTGCGTGCGTTTCAACGAGCTGTGCCGCCAGATACCCGATGTATCCTCACGGGTGCTGTCGGGTACGCTCAAGACCTTGGAGGCCGATGCCCTTGTCGCCAGAAAAGTATATCCTACCGTGCCGCCGAAGGTCGAATACCGCCTGACGGAGATAGGCCGCTCGCTCGTGCCGCTCATCACCCAGCTGACCGAATGGGCGCAGACTAACATGAAGACCATCGTCAAGCACCGCAAGGAGTTTGCGGAATGACAGCCGACCACTCCGCCGATGCGGGCGCCGCACCCCCTTCGGGGGGCTGACAAAAGCCATAAACGCGGATAACTGCCCGGCGAAGGCCGCCGTCCCGCACCGCAAGGCGGCCGCATCTATGCCCGTTTGTGACGCCCCGCCCATTCTGCCCATATCAAACAGCGCGGCCATGCCTGCCGCCCGTACCTGCCTGAAGCCGGCGTGGCGTCAACACAATTGGGGCGGTACCGGCTCCGCAAAAAACACAGGGCATTTAATCTTGCCCAGACCATGTCTCGGAACATGGCCGGCATCCGCAGGGGATAGCGTATTTTCAGGATTTTCATCGGGCTCCGAATGTACGCCCGAAGGGATGGTACGCCCTGCCCGTTGCATGCGGCTGCCGCCGTACGCTTTGCATCGGGATGTCCGATACGGGTGCTTTCCACGGCGATGCCACAAGCATGCAGCACAGGCATTTACAAAAATACCGGCCCGACAGGACGGAAAAATGCCGAAGGGAAAGCATATGCACGCAACCGCCTGTCACACATGGGTGGATCACGGCACCTTCGCGTACCCATCAGTCCTAACATATCCGCCTGCGAAACCTTCCTGCTTTGAAATCCGATATTATTTTCATAACTTGCTCTTGTTTGGAGGCGGCGCATATATATGCAGGGTACTCCGCGACATGCGGCATTACAAATATCGCAGCGGTGAAAGCGGGCCGCAAGCATATCCGCACATGGAAGAGGTGGGGGGATTGATAAATATGGATCGAATAAAAATACATGATTATGGCACGTAAAGTAACTTTGTACACAGCACAATGGGCAGACATGAGCCTCGAGACCATCTGTCGGAAAGCCAAGGAGATGGGATACGACGGCATCGAGCTGGCCTGCAACGACAACCACCTCAACCTCGACATTCTCAGCCAGGAGCACTGCGACTGGATACTCGCGACGCTGAAAAAATACGGGCTCGAACTATACACCGTATCCAACCACCCGCTCGGGCAGTGCGTCTGCGACCCTATCGACCGACGCCACAAGAACATCCTCTCGCCCCGCATCTGGGGCGACGGCGACCCCGAAGGCGTACGCCAGAGAGCCACGGCCGAGATGATCAGGCTGGGCGAGGCGGCGAAGATGCTGGGGGTGGATACTGTCGTAGGCTTTACCGGAAGCCCCATATGGCACATGCTGTACGCATTCCCTCCCGTTTCGCAGGATGACGTACAGGCCGGATTCGACGAATTCGCACGCCGCTTCCGTCCGATACTCGACGCCTACCGGAAAATAGGGGTAAGATTCGCCCTCGAGGCGCACCCAACCGAGATCGCATTCGACATTTCATCGGCAAAACGGGCGCTCGAGGCACTCGATTACCACCCCGCATTCGGATTCAACTACGACCCGAGCCATCTCGGGTACCAAGGCGTCGATTACGTCGAGTTCATATACACATTCGCCGACCGCATATTCCACGTGCACATGAAGGACGTGTGGTGGTCGGACAAGCCTATGCGGGCCGGAGTCTTCGGCGGGCACCTCCCGTTCGGCGACGTGGAGCGTTTCTGGGATTTCCGCAGCATGGGACGCGGCAAGATAAACTTCGAGGAGATCATCCGCGCGCTGAACCGCATAAACTATCAGGGTCCGCTCTCGGTCGAGTGGGAGGACAGCGGAATGGACCGCGAGCACGGGGCCGCCGAATCACTCAGGTTCGTCAAGGGCATAGACTTCAAGCCTTCGGCCATAGCCTTCGACGCAGGATTCGAGAAATAACGCCCGCAGCCGTTTTCCGGCACACCACCGTCTCCGCGGCCCCTCGCATGCGTGGCGCCGCGGAGACGTGTTTTCATAATACGGCAGGGCGGCTGCGGGCAGGCGGAAAGACACGGCACAGGGCAAAACCGGCGGCAGGGTGCAGGTTGTCTGCCGTAAATTTATTAGCTTTGCGGTGACAAGCGGTCCGATGCGGCCCTGTACGACAAAAACACACGGAACAATGGAAAAATACAAGATCGGAATAATCGGCGCCGGGCACATCGCCATAAAGATGGCCAATACGCTCAACGCCATGCAGGATGCCGAGGCATACGGCATAGCGGCACGCGATATTGCCAAGGCCGAAGCCTTCGCCGCAGCACACAACGTCGCAAAGGCCTACGGCAGCTACGAGGCTCTGGCCGACGACCCCGACGTCGACCTCATCTACATAGCCACGCCCCACAGCCTCCATTATGCCCACGCACGCATGTGCCTCGAACGGGGCAAGGCCGTACTCTGCGAGAAGGCATTCACGGCCAATGCCGCCGAGGCCGCCGAACTGATCCGCCTCTCGGAGCAGAGGGGCGTATTCCTTGCGGAGGCCATCTGGACCCGCTACATGCCCTTCTCGCGCACCATCGCCGAGATCGTCGGAAGCGGCGCCATCGGCACGCCCAACATGCTGACGGCACACCTCGGCTACCCCGTAGGCACGGTGCCGCGCATCCTGCGCCCCGAACTCGGCGGCGGCGCGCTGCTCGACCTCGGTGTCTACACGCTCAACTTCGCCTCGATGTGCTTCGGCGCCGACATCGCCCGCATCGACTCGGCATGCACCATGTCCGATACGGGCGTCGACCTTCAGGACAGCATCACGCTGCGTTACAACGACGGCCGCATGGCGATACTTCAGGCTACGGCCCTCTGCGCCAACGACCGCCACGGCGCCATCAGCGGCGACAGGGGATACATCGTCGTCGACAACATCAACAACCCCCTGCATGCTACGCTCTACGCGCCCGACCACACCGTGGTGCGCACATACGATGCTCCGGCGCAGATCACCGGCTTCGAGTATCAGGTGCAGGCCTGCATCGACGCCATCCGCGACGGCAGGGTCGAGCCCCCCTGCATGCCGCACGCCGAGTCGCTCCGCATCATGCGGATCATGGACGGCTTGCGGCGCGAGTGGGGTGTCGTATTCCCCAACGACGATTTTCGGGGATAGGCTATCCAATTATTCCGACTGAGGGATGGCAGATTCCGCCGCGGATGCGGCCCTTTTCGGAAAAATTTCCTATATTCATGCCCGAAAAGCGTGTGCGTCAGGCTGCGGAGGCCTGCGCCGCCGAAAAGTGCAACCAAATCATAAGAACGATATGCCACTGTTGATCATCATCGCAATCGTCGTAGTGCTCGGCCTGTGGGTCGCCGGCATATACAACCGTCTGGTAAAACTGCGCAACAACCGCGAGAACGCTTTTGCCGACATCGACGTCCAGCTCAAGCAGCGCCACGACCTCATACCCCAGCTGGTATCGACCGTAAAGGGATATGCAGCCCATGAGAAGGAGACGCTCGACAGGGTGGTCGCGGCACGCAACAACGCCGTAAGCGCCACCTCGATCAACGACAAGATCGCCGCCGAGAACGCCCTCACGTCGGCTCTGTCGGGCCTGCGCGTCACCCTTGAGGCCTACCCCGACCTGAAGGCCAACCAGAACTTCATGCAACTGCAGGAGGAGATCTCCGACGTCGAGAACAAGATAGCCGCCGCACGCCGCTACTTCAACTCGGCCACGCGGGAACTGAACAACGCCGTCGAGACCTTCCCGTCGAACATCTTTGCCGGCATGTTCGGCTTCGGCAAGGAGATGATGTTCGATCTGGGCGACCAGCGCGCAGCATTGGACAAGGCTCCCGAGATCAAGTTCTGAACCGCGCGATGGAGTACGTCGGCATACAGACCCAGAAGAGCCGCAACGACACCCGCTCGATCGTCCTGCTGCTCCTGTTCCCGTGCCTTGTGGCGGGTATGGTCTACCTCTTCTGCATCATAATCGCATGGCTCCAGTCGAGAGGCGCCGAGGAGCCGTCCGCACCGCTTATCGCCGCAGCGAACGCCATGTTCGCCGACGGCGCGCCCTACGCACTCGGCGGCACGCTGCTGTGGTTCCTCATAGCGTACTTCACCAATACGCAGATCATAAAGGCCTCGACCGGCGCACGGTCCCTCAGGCGCAGGGAGTGCAAGCGTGTCTACAATCTGGTGGAGAACCTCTGCCTGAGCCAAGGCATGAAGATGCCCAAGATAAACATTATCGACGACGGCTCGCTCAACGCCTTCGCCAGCGGCATAAACGAACGCACCTATACGGTGACGCTCTCGAAGGGCATAATCGACAAGCTGGACGACGCCGAACTCGAGGCCGTCATAGCGCACGAGCTGTCGCACATACGCAACCACGACGTGCGGCTGCTGATCGTCTCGATAGTCTTCGTCGGGGTCTTCTCGATGGTGGCCGAAATAGCTCTCCGTTCGGTATTCTACTCCAACCGCCGCAGCTCCGGCCGCAACGACAGGGGCGGAGCCGTCGTAATGCTGCTCGCCGCCGCCGTTGTCGCCGCCATCGGCTATGTCATCGCCTTGCTGATGCGCTTCGCCATATCGCGCAAGAGAGAGTATCTGGCCGATGCCGGCGCAGCCGAGATGACCCGCAACCCTCTGGCGCTGGCCTCGGCGCTGCGCAAGATATCGGCCGATCCCGACATCGAGGCTGTCACACGAGACGACGTGGCGCAGCTCTTCATACAGCACCCGGGCAAGCAGGCCTCGGGCCTCACCGGCATCCTCGGCGGCCTCTTCGCCACCCACCCGCCCATCGAGGAGCGCATCCGCATACTCGAACAGTTCTAAGTCCCCGTCCGGCTGCTCACCCCTATACGGCGATCGGGGGACGACGGCGGACAGTTAGGCGGCGATACTCCCGAAGACGGGTCCGGCGATACTTGGGATGGCCCGCGCAGCACATCCAGAATGGCGAACCGCTCCGAAGCCTTTACAGGGGAAAGATCTTTTGCTGTATTCATCATTGTTTTCCGCTTGCCGATAAAACGCCGCCCGATACGGCTGCCAGTCCGGCCGCCGCAACCCATTCTCCGCCCATACCGCCGATAATGGCCGCCACGGCCTGACTGACGCTGGCATGGGCAGCAGCGGCCCTCATGTCATCCCTTCCGTTCCTCTATGATGCAATCGGCAGGAGCCTTGATGTTTTCATCGATCGTAACGGAACCGATGGAGTCTGCCACGATATGCCCGGAGATGGGGTTCTTGATGTTTGCAATCGCGCCCCGTATGTCGACTTCCAGCGTGGAATATTCGAAAGCGCGGTCGCAGGCGGCATCGAACGTGCAGTTCTCCAGTTTCAGGCCGTGCGCATAGCAGAGCGGCTGCTCACCGGCGATGTGGCAGTTCACCAGACGCAGGTTCTTCGAATGCCAGCCCATATACTCCCCGTTCAGTTCAGAATCATATATCGTCACATTTTCCACTTCCCAGAAAGCGTCCTTTGTCGTTATCTTCGCATGGTGTATCTCCACGTTCCTCACGTACTGGAAAACGTATTTGCTGTCGCTCTCCAGCCCGTCCACATAGATGTTGCTGCTGAACATGAACGGATAGGTGCCGCCATGCAGTTTAAGGTCCCTGACGCGGATGCGGTCGCACCTCCAGAAGACTTCGTCCGCATCGTTCATTTCGACATTCCATATCTCGATGTCGTTCATTTCCCGAAACATCTTGGGCGCATCTATGACCGTATCCCTCATCGTCAGATGGTCGGAATACCACAATGCGGAGCGTCCTCCCACAGCAAAGTAACAGTCCTGTATGGTGAACCCGTGCACGTGCCAAAAGGGGTAGTTCCCCTCGAAACGGCAGTTGGTGGCGACGATGTTGCTGCACTCCTTGATGGCGGACTCGCCTGCAAGGATAGTCACATTGTCCAGATGTACGTCGTGTGAGGCGAACAGAGGGCGTTCGCCTCCAAATTCTTTGTCTTTAATCAGTCGCATATCATTTACATTTCAAGTTTACCGTTACAATTCGAGCCCCGTCCGGCAAGCAGCCTCAGGGTGTCTCCCGCCTATGCCGCGTGCAGCCCTTTCACATCCCGCGCATCAGGGCATCCCCTTGCCCGGGACCGTATTCTCCATTGCCGCAAAGCCTACACTCGCATTGCCGCTCCCTGCGGCAGCGGCAAGTCCCTGCGGGTTGTCAATCCGCCCCAGCCGCGTATAGCTGTAACCTGACGAGAAGGTTTCGTAAAAGAGTACTACACAGGACGAGCCATAAAGCATCAGGTCGCCGGCACGGATAGTCCCCGGCCGGAAGCTTTCCACAGGCAGGCTTGCATCAAGGTAGCAATACTTCTCATTGCCGTTCATCTCGTTCATGTTCAATGTCAAAGGGAGCATGTCCGCAAAAGCCTGTCCGGCCTCATTATCTTCAAGGGTGGCGGTGAACGGCGTCCCGTTTACTGAAATCGCAATATGCCTTTCCACCGGTCCGTCGCCGCCGTTATTGTCCCCATTGTTTCCCCCGTTTCCACCCGTGCCTTCATCGGATGGCGCCGCCGGGGTCTCCGTCCCTTCGTCGGTCGGGTCATCGTCCGAGCAGGCGACAGGGGCGTTTGCCGTGAACAGGAGGAGAATTGCCAGCCCCCAGCATTCAACAAACCGTTTCATATCACTTCAGGTAGCGGTTATAGAACTCCACGATCCTGCCGAACGGGATCTTTTCCAGATTGTCGTACAGGTCGGTATGACTGGCTTCCGGCACGATATACAGCTCCTTGTTGTCACCCTTGAGCTTCTTGAAGGCATCTTCACCGAAGTAGCGCGAATGGGCTTTTTCGCCATGCACCACCAGCACGGCACTGCGTATCTCGCCGCTGTAGGCCAAAATGGGCATATTGAGAAACGAAAGCGAGGAGGTGACATTCCAGCCCAAGCCGGAGTTGATGGAACGGGGGTGGTAGCCGCGCTCCGTCTTGTAATAGTCATAGTAGTCCTTCATAAACTGCGGGGCGTCGTCGGCAGGTTCGGGATTCATCACCGTGCGTTTATACGTTCCGTTGCGATAGTCTTCCGTGCGCTGCGCATTCAGCTGCCTGCGCATTTCGTAGCGGGCATCGGCATTGTCGCCGGCATCGAAATAGCCGTTGGCTGTGCTCCGGCAGATGTCATACATGGTGGACGCTACCGTTGCCTTGATGCGCGTGTCCATAGCCGCCGCATTGATGGCGAAACCGCCGAACCCGCAGATACCGAGTATGCCGATGCGTTCAGCGTCCACATCGTCGCGGGCGGCCAGATAATCCACCGCCGCACTGAAATCTTCCGTATTGATGTCCGGCGATGCCACGCTACGGGGCTGTCCGCCGCTCTCTCCGGTAAATGAGGGGTCGAAAGCGATGGTCAGAAAACCGCGTTCGGCCAATGTCTGCGCATAAAGTCCCGATGCCTGCTCCTTCACCGCCCCGAACGGGCCGCTGACGGCTATGGCGGGAAGTTTGCCCGACGCGTTCTTGGGTATGTACAGGTCGGCAGCGAGCGTGATGCCGTACCGGTTGTGGAAAGTAATCTTGCTATGGATTACTTTGTCGCTTTGAGGGAACACCTTGTCCCATTCGGCCGTCAGATTCAACCGTTCTTCCCGAAATTCCATTGCTTGGTCGTTTTGAGCAAATCCTGCCGTACAGAAAGCCAACAGGCTTGCGATGATAATTGCCACTAACTTCATATATCTATCTACGTTTTTTATGATGGCTGTTCCCGTATAAACGGCTTATGCCCGGCTTCAGCGGCAGCGACGGCACCCCGCAGTATGCCATTAGGTATTGGGCCCCACATCTTGGCCGCAGGCAAATCCTTTTGAGGCAGAGCCCCTGCCCGTTCGCGCGGAATGATGTCCGGCCCGCTCCGCCCGCCGCAGCAGAAAACACTCCTGACGGCATTGTCGCCATCATGCTTTTCATAAATAGCACAGCTCTGTTTCACATTGCAAAAGTAGCCGCCCCCGCTCATACGGCAAGTACCTGTATGGCGGACAAAACTACCCCATTCACGGATTCGCAGAGACGGATAATATGTTGGATATTAACAACGTACCCGTATTACGGGAAAAAGTACCCCATTTACGTTTATTCGCGGGATACCTTTCATGCTCTTGCGGAAAAGAGTATCTTTGCAGCAAACGACAGAAAAGCCATATGGAAATAATAAAGGCAGATACCATCGAGCAATACAACCGTTTCTTCGGTTTTCAAACCAGACATCCGCTGGTGGGCATCGTGCATTTCGACCGCTCGGAAAACCAGCCGACGCATAAGATGACGTTCGGCTTCTACGCGTTGTTTCTGAAGAAGACGGTGGGGTGTACCATCAACTATGGAAAGACGAAGTATGATTTCGATGATGAAACGGTCGTATGCTTTGCACCCGGGCAGACCGTTGGCATCCACCGTATCGAAGACGGGCCCGTACCTGAAGCCGACGCTCTGTTGTTTCATCCCGATTTCCTGCTCCGCACTCCGTTGGCGCAGAAAATGAAGCAGTATGGCTTCTTTTCATACGCGTCCAACGAGGCTTTGCACTTGTCAGCGGACGAACGCGTCATTGTGCAGGATTACATGAACAAGATAGCCCATGAACTGGAGCGCCCCATCGACAAGTTCTCCAAGCCGCTGATAATATCCAATATCGAGGTGCTGCTCAACTATTGCATGCGCTTCTATGAACGACAGTTCGTCACCCGCGAGGCGCTGAACAACGATGTCCTTGCCCGTTTCGAGCGATTGCTGGACGAGTACTGGGATTCGGGCACGGCACGCCTGCAGGGGCTGCCTACCGTAAAATACTTTGCCGAAAAGGTCTGCCTTTCACCCAACTATTTCGGCGATCTGGTGAAATCGGAGACAGGCAAGACCCCGTACGAACTTATCCAATTCAAAATAGCGGAAATCGCAAAAGACGCCCTTCTCGACCCCAAGATGAACACGAAACAGATAGCGGATATGCTGGGGTTCCAATATCCGCAACATTTTCTCCGTTTCTTTAAGAAACAGGTCGGGTGCACGCCGAAGGAATATTGCGCTCAAAATAACTCGGCCGTATAATCTTTCTGAAACAGATGCTCCCATCCGTTTCACTCAATGCCTTCCATACGCAACACTCCACTCCGTCTCCCTCACCGCGGCAGAAGGAGAGGTTACGCCGGAACCGGCTTCAGGCAAGGGCTCCGGCCGGATATAAATGGCAAGCGAGGCGATGCCTCCCCGCCAGCATGCCATCCAGCGCCGATCCGCAACAAACAAGGAATGTCACGACAACATTTTCAGCCCTATAATCGAAACGATTAGCGTGGCGATAAAGAACAGTCTCCAAAACGTAACCGGCTCATGGAACAGGAAGATACCTACCAGAACCGTCCCCACGGCTCCAATGCCAGTCCATACGGGATAAGCTGTGCCCAAAGGCAGAGTCCGGGTCGCTTTGGCAAGAAGACCCATGCTGACAATCGAAAAAATGACGAAACCGCCAATCCATGCCCACCATTCCCATCCGGCGACATTCTTGGCACGGCCGAGGCAGTAAGCGAAACCGACCTCGCAGAAGCCGGCGACAATTAGAATTATCCAATTCATGACTGTATCCAAACCTGTTTGAGGGCTGCAAGAATTCTCGGCGACTCCTTCCAAGGCGCTGCAAAAATACAAAAATTTCCGGCCGGAACGGCATCCGTGCCCGGCCGCAAGGCGGCAGGCACTCAGCTGGGCCGTACCGGCGGACCGCCTCGGCGACGGTTACAGATCATAATCAACACGATACTCATTCGGTGTGCATCCTACCGCCTTTTTGAAAGCACGGCTGAAGTATTGCGGATATCGATACCCCAAAGCGTATGCTATCTCGCCGATGCTCTTGTCCGTACCCGACAGCAGGTCTTTGGCCGTATCCATGATCTTCCGCTGCACATACTCCTGAGCGGACCTCCCCGTTTCCTTTTTTATCAGGTCGCCGAAATAGTTGGGTGAAAGATGCAGCCGGTCGGCGCACCAAGCCACCGTAGGCGTACCCAACCGGCTGGGGTTGCTCGATGCAAAATAGCTGTCAAGCAAATTTTCGAAGCGCATCAGTATGTCTTTATTGACCCTTTTGCGAGTGATGAATTGCCGGTCATAGAAACGTGTGCAGTAATTCAGGAACAATTCGATGGCGGAGGCTATGATGGTATTGCTGTGGCGGTCCGTCCCGCCCCTTATCTCATCATCTATCTTTTTCAAGCAGTCGATGATGGTATTCCGCTCCTGCAATGAAAGATGCAAAGCTTCATTCACATTATAAGAGAAGAAAGTATAATCCTTTATATGGCCCCCGAGCTGGGTGCGCCGCAGCAGCTCGGGACTGAAATAGAGGCACCACCCTTTTGCCTGATAGGTGGAGCCGTCCGCCGGATAGCCGAACACCTGTCCGGGAGAGACGAACACAAGGGTGTTCTCCTGATAGTCGTATTCCCCACGGCCGTACCGCAGATAATCCGCACACCGCACGTCCTTCAGAAAAACCACGTAAATCCCGAAATTCTTGCGGCAGTTCGGTATCGGCCTCGTAACTTGCGAGCCTTCAAGGACATTCACCAACGGATGGCGGCTCTCAAGCCCCCAGTACTCATCGTAGTCCCCGACTGTCGATATGTTTATGATCTTATCCATGTTACAAAAATAGCATTTCTTTCCGGCAAACTCCCGCAATCCGTAAATGTTATACGCCAATCCGTAATTTGGATATGTTCCTGCCGTCATCGAAGCGGTAATTTTGCACCGTACACCGAACGCGGGATGTCGAATATACAGATGGCAATAATATATGGGCAATCTACTTACAATAGACCTTTTCAACAAACTTACCGGGCAGGAGACATTGCACCCGTTAGTAAGCCTTGTCGATTTATCGGGTGACAGGCTTGCCGAAACGCTCCGGCTGCCCTGTAACTTTTATGCGCTCATCTGCCACAAGGGTACGGACAGGCGGCGTGCCTTCATTTGGCTTGCCAATCCCGGAGACACGTTTGAAGTGCCTTCCGCATATCGTCTGCGCGCAAACGGTTATACGGGAGTACTTTTCCATCCCGACCTGCTTTGCGGCACGCCGCTGGAACGGAACATCGGGCAGTATCCCGCCCGCTGCCGCTGCCGCAGCGCACTGACCGAACGGGAACGCCGGACCTTTCACGACTGCCTGCAGAAGATAGACAAGGAGCTGCATCATGCCATAGACCGGCATAGCGGCGTTATCATAGCTTCGCATATTGAACTGCTATTGAACTACTGCACACGGTTTTGCAGCGGTTCCAGATAGGTGGAGGACCAAAAGACATGCAATAATGGAACATTTTATCTTTCAGTATCCCGTAAGGCAACACTTCGGCAAGGGATGCGCAGAGGAGGCCGTAAAGAAAGAAATGGAGAACGTCGGGAGCAATGTGCTTCTGGCGTATGGCGGAAGCTCGCTGAAACGTACCGGACTTTATGACAAAATATGTTCATGGTTGGCTGAATGCGGCAAAAACGTAACGGATTTTGGAGGCATAACGCCCAATCCGACATACGCGAAAGCACAGGAAGGCGCACGTATCGTCCGTGAACAGGGAATAGACTTCATTCTCGCCGTCGGAGGCGGGTCCGTCATAGACTGCTGCAAGATAGTATCGGCACAGGCAAGAACGGATGCCGACATTTGGGAAATGGAGTATACCGGCCACCTGCTCCCTACGGAATTCGTGCCGATGGGGGCCGTTGTCACCGCTTCGGGTACGGGCGCGGAACAGAACAACGGAGCTGTTATCACGCATGAAACAAAGAAGTTGAAACAAGCTCTTTTCGGGGCATATTACTCTTTTGCCGTATTGGACAGCGACCTGACTAAGACGCTCCCGATGAAACAGGTAGTCAGCGGCGCTTTCGACACCCTGAGCCACTGCATGGAGACCTATATGGGCAAGCCGCAAAGCACGAATCTCTCGGATGAAATCAATGAAGCCGTAATGCGCAATGTCATTAAGAACTTGCGTGCGTTGATTGCCAACCCGGACGATGACTTTGCACGCGGCGAACTGATGTGGGCATCGGCAATGGCGGAGAACGGGATGCTGAAACTCGGCAAGCAGACCGACTTCCAGTGTCACATGATAGAACATGCCGTGGGCGCCTATACGGACTGCAACCACGGGCAGGGACTGGCTGTGATTCATCCGGCGTTATACAGGCACCTGCTGGATTGCGGCAAAGTAAAATTGGCCCGCATGGCAGAAAAGGTATGGGGAGTAAAAGGAGCGGATGAAGCGGAGGCCGCCGCAGCGGGTATTGACGCACTTGAATCGTTTATCAAAGAAATCGGGATGCCGGCCCGCTGGAGCGAGATGGGCATTACTGATGAATCCGTATTAAGGGCAGCGGCCGACACCTGCCTTATCATGCCGGGATGCTGTCGGCAGCTGTCGAGAGACGAAATCTTCGAGATATTGAAGGAACGTATGTAGAACGGATAAACCGACAACACGATGAAAAAAGCACTCATTATCGCATCGTGCGTGATGGCAGCCGCTATGCCGTCTGCGCCGAGAGCACAAGAAAACAGCGCGAGGCCCGCTTTCGAAGAAGCGGGCACAACGGAAATACACAGTCACAACAGCAACCCGTGGGGACTGGTCTATGCCGATGCCATAACAGAAAATGTGGCAGGAAAGGTGAACATTCACCCCATCACCTATACGCTGAACGGACTGAAAATATCCGCCAATGTATATACCCCTGCCGGATATGACCCTGCAAAAAGTTATCCGGCACTTGTGGTGGCACATCCCAATGGAGGAGTCAAAGAGCAGGTTGCCGGCCTTTACAGCCAGCGCATGGCGGAACAAGGCTACATATGCCTTGCCTTCGATGCCGCCTATCAGGGTGCCAGCGGGGGAGAGCCCCGCAACACGGACAAACCCGCCAACCGCATTGAAGACATCCGCAGAGCTGCCGATATTCTTGCCCAATATCCCGGAGTGGATGCAAAGCGCATAGGCATACTCGGCATCTGCGGAGGCGGCGGCTATACGCTGAAAGCCGCCCAGACCGACAAACGCTTCAAAGCGGTGGCCACGCTCAGCATGTTCAACACGGGGCTGGTGCGCCGCAACGGGTTCCTCGACTCGCAGATGAACAGCGTGCAGGAGCGTCTTGCCGATGCCTGTGCCGCCCGCCAAAGGGAGGCGGAAGGCGGGGAACCGGAATATGTCGGCGACATGAGCGGCGTAACGCCCGAACAGGCCGCCGCGTTGCCTTTCGACCTCTATCGCGACGGGTATGACTATTACATCGTAAGTCATGCGCATCCCAATTCCACTTTCCGCTACACCAAGAGCAGCCTTGTGGACCTCTTCGCCTTCGATGCCTCCGCTGACATGTACCTTATCAACCAGCCGCTGCTGATGATTGCCGGAAGCACCGCCGATACATTCTACATGACGGAGCAGTGCTTCAGCCGCGCCACGGGAACGGATGACAAGGAGCTGTTCCTCATCCCCGGCGCCACGCACATCCAGACTTACTATGTGCCTGAATATGTGGATACGGCGGTAAAGAAGCTGACCGAATTTTTCAATAATAAACTGTAACCACGAACAGTCATGAGAAGAATCTATGTGACAGCCTTTCTCGGCGTGATGATGGCCGTAAGCCTGATGGCACAAACGGCATCGGCTGAAACCAGATTGACCCTGCGCCAACAGTCCATCGCCCGAATTGCCTTTTGTACGGGCAATGGGGATCTGGAGGGCCTGAAGCCCGCCCTCGCCGCCGGACTGGACAACGGGATGACCGTAAACGAAATAGGCGAGGTGCTCATCCATGCGTACGCATATTACGGCTTTCCCCGAAGCCTTCGCGCGCTGCAGACCTTTATTGCCGTGCTTGACGAGAGGAAGGCACAAGGCATCGAAGATGTGACGGGAAAGGATGCCTCTCCGATAAGTGACAGCCGCAGCCGTTATGAGCGTGGCCGTGATATTCTGGCGGAGATTTCCGGCGTTCCGGCCGACGCTCCGAAACCGGCATACGCAGAGTTCGCACCCGTTATCGAACGCTTCCTGAAGGAGCATCTCTTTGCCGACCTTTTCGAACGCGACGTACTGACCTATGCGGAACGGGAACTGGCCACCGTATCGGTCATTGCCGCATTGGGAGAAAGCGTCGAGCCGATGCTGCGCTCGCACATGGCCATCTGCCGCAATCTCGGCATGACACAGGAACAACTCGGCCAAGTCCTTCTCATGGCAAAAAACAGTGTGGCAGACCGCCAAGCCGAAGATGTATTTCCGAAAGGGGACAAATTGCCGGACAGTCCTAATTTTACCGGCGAGGCATGGCTTGAGACACTTGTTACGAAGGCAGACTCGATGGATTGTACTGTAGGCAATGTGACTTTTGCACCGGGTGTACGCAATAGCTGGCACTCCCATCCGGGCGGACAAATCCTGCTGTGCACCTCCGGCGAAGGCCGCTATCAGGAGAAAGGGAAACCCGTACGGGTATTGCGCCCGGGCGATGTGGTAAAGATAGCTCCCGACGTGGTGCATTGGCACGGTGCTGCCCCTGACAGCGAGTTTACACATATAGCCATCGGACCGCAACAGGCAAAAGGCGGAGCCGTATGGCTGGAACCTGTGACAGACGAAGAGTACAACGGTGAATGACCGATAATACTGAACGAATATGAAAAAGTACATTATCATTCCGCTTTTGGTCCTTTCCATGACCGCCACGGCAGCCTGCTCTCCCGAGGGTGCGCCAGAGACAGAAACCGAACAGCCCGCAATCCCCGTACAGCCGGACGGCGGGTCTCCCTGCTGGGGTACGGCTGCATGCGCTGGCCGCCCGCCGCATCCCCGCGGAAGGACGGGTGTCCGATAGATCAGGAGACCGTAAACGGATTGATAGACCAAGCCATAGAACGGGGCGTGAACTATTTCGACACCGCCCCCATTTACGGGCAAGGCTGGTCGGAAACCGTCACGGGGAGAGCATTGAAGCGCCATCCCAGAGAGAAGTTCCTCATCGCCACCAAGATGTCGGGGGCATCCGACCTCTCACGCGAGAACCTGACAGCCATGTACCGCCGCTCGTTTCAGAACCTGCAGGTCGATTACATCGACTACTACCTCCTGCACGGAATAGGCGGCGGCGGAATTCAACAGGCTGATTCGCGCGCATCGAATCAGACAAGGGGCCGGCTCAAAAGACTTGGCGCCTCATTGAGAATCGGATATCCGAAAAACGCGTATGCCGGGATTGGCCCCGCGGGAAACGAAGGAGACGGGGATGGCTTATGTTCTGCGTCATCCCCATCGCCCAATATCCCATATTACCCGTAGGTCTCAATCAGGAATTTCACAAACTGCGGGTCTCCGAAGTTCACCGTTCCCGTATCGTGGCAGTTGAGGGCTGCAATACGTTCCATCTCCCCGTCGGTCAGCGTGAAGTCGAAGATGTCCAGATTCTGCCGCATACGCTCCACATGCGTGCTCTTGGGAATGGCGACGATGCCACGCTGCGTGAGCCAGCGCAGCGCCACCTGTGCGGCGGTCTTGCCGTGGGCTTCGCCGATGGCGGCGAGCAGATCGCTCCCGACCACGCCTTCGGCACCTTCCCCGCCGAGCGGCCCCCATGCCATCATCCTCGTGCCGTATTCCGCTAGCACCGGCCCGATTCCCTGTTGCTGGACGAGCGGATTGCATTGCAGCTGGTTCACCATCGGCTTGATGTCCACATAGTGGGCGAAGTCGAAGAAACGCCCCGCTTGGAAGTTGCTTACCCCGATGGCACGCACCTTGCCTGCGCGGCAGGCCTTCTCCATAGCCCTCCACGAACCGAACACATCGCCATATGCCTGATGTATAAGCAGCAGGTCGATGTAGTCGGTCTTCAGCTTGCGCAGGCTCTCGTCGATGCTTGCCGCCGCTTTCTCCTCTCCGGCATTCGAGATCCATACCTTCGTCACCAGAAAGATGTCCTGTCGGGGAACCCCGCTTTTGCGGACGGCATTCCCCACGCCCTCCTCGTTGAAGTAGGCCTGCGCCGTGTCGATCAGGCGGTAGCCCACGCCCAGCGCGTCGCTCACGCACCGCTCGCACTCCTGCGGCGTCACCCGGAACACGCCGTAACCCAACAAGGGCATCTCCACGCCGTTATTCAATAAGATCGTTTTCATGGTCATTATTTTTTTGTCAATTAAACCATACACTATTCATTTGTCTGTCAAAAATCCAACCCTTCAGTCCATGTATTCCTACGCACCGCAAACGGCTGGCCGGAATGTGCGGCATCCGCGAACCTGCCGCCAAAACCCGTATGCCGTGCTGCGAAGCCCGGACTCTGGCTGAAAGACTCTTCGTCGGCGCCCCGCTATCACCTTGCGGCCCTGTTCGATCAACTCAGCCGGCACATCGCCCGCGCCTAAAATCCCGAATCTCATCTTTCGTTCCGTCGAATCCGGTCTATTCCGCTTCTATTTTTTTGATGAATCTGGCAGGATTTCCTCCCACTACGGTCATGGGCGGCACATCGCGGGTGACGACGCTGTTCGCGCCGACGATGGAGCCGTAACCGATCCGCACGCCGGGCAGCACAGTGGAACCTATGCCGATCCAAACCTTATCTTCAATGACAATGGGTTTACCGTACGTCGCGCTGCGGTTGTCCGGATTCGGGTCATGATTGATGGTGATCAGGTTCACTTTCGGCGCGATGAACACACCGTCGCCGATGGTGATGCCGCCACGGTCGAAAAACGTGCATCCCTGCTGAATCCAGCAGCCCTTGCCGATGCGGATGTTCTTGCCGAAATCCACGTAAAACGGAGGTAACAATGTGGTACTGGGATCGATTTCCCGACCCGTGATACGGAAAAGATAATCGTGCACCTCTTCAGAAGAGAGCCATCCTTTGGCGTTCATTTCCGCAGCCGTCTTCATCGTATCGAAAATGGCGCCGATCAGCTCCTCGTAACCGGATTCTTCAGGCGAAATCATCGCGCCCGACAGGTCTTTCTCGAAAATATCCATGTAATTATTAATTTATATATGTTGCGGCAAATGTAAAGACCCGTTTCATTCCGTTTATAAACTATATTACGGA
Organism: uncultured Alistipes sp.; assembly: GCA_944320685.1. Classification (GTDB taxonomy): domain Bacteria; phylum Bacteroidota; class Bacteroidia; order Bacteroidales; family Rikenellaceae; genus Alistipes. Next base: position 878,510 of record CALUIK010000001.1, on the reverse strand, counting down.
TAGTTATACCTTGATTACCGGTGGCATATTGCTTTGCCGTAATTTGCGCCTCATTCGTGTATCCGGTGTGTTCCGATAAACCGTGTCGTGGCCAAATCCATGTCGTCGTAGATGGGGCTTCGCCCGGTGTCCAGCCCGGCAATGGCCTGCATTTCCCCGTCAGTCAGGGTAAAGTCGAAGATGGAGAGGTTCTCCACCATGCGTTCGCGGCGTACGGTCTTGGGGATGACCACCACATTCCGCTGGTTCAGCCAGCGCAGGACGACGCTGCCCACCGTCTTGCCGTGCCTGCCGGCAATGGTTTTCAATACGGGGTTGTTCCAGATGTCGTTCTGCCCTTCGGCGAAGGGCGCCCACGCCTCGTGCTGTATGCCCTCCTGCCGGAGGAAGGCGTTGGCAGCCTGCTGCTGGAAGAACGGGTGCGTCTCCAGTTGGTTGACTGCAGGCTTCACCTCGTTGTGCAGGAAGAGGTCCTGCAGGCGTTCGCTGCTGAAACTCGTCACCCCGATAGCGCGGATGCGCCCCTCCTTGTAGAGCCGTTCCGCCGCCCGCCATGCCGCATAATAGTTGCCGTAGGGCTTGTGCAGCAGGTACAGGTCGAGGTAGTCCAGCCCGAGCCTCCTCATCGAGAGGTCGAAGGCACGCAGGGCATCGTCGTACTCGTAGTCCTGCACCCACAGTTTGGTGGTCACGAACACCTCTTCGCGCTTCAGGCCGCTGTGCCGCAGGGCATTGCCCACCTGCTCCTCGTTGAAATAAGAGGCGGCAGTATCTATCATACGGTAGCCCGCCTCCAGCGCATCGGTCACGATGCGCTCCGTATCGTCCACGGGAATCTGGAAGACGCCGAAACCGATGGACGGCATCATCACCCCGTTGTTCAATCTTACTTGTTTCATGCTTCGTTCCGTTTTTCGATTATATCGCAAAGTTACCGGCTGTCGGCGGGAATATCGATACAAAAATGGCGGAGAAATATTCACTTTTCGTGGTTTTTACCTACATTTGCCGTAACGATCGACAACAGGCCGCGTATGGAACAGCAGGAATGGAACAAGATATTCTTCATCGAATCGATCAAGGATCACGACTCCGTGAACGATCCCTATTGCGTGATTCATATCCTATGCACGGGCGGAAGCATGAGTTTCCGCTTCCAGAACGAGCCTTACAACATCGCGGCGGGCGATTACGTCATACTGACCAACATGTCGCTGGCTTCCGGCTTCTCCGAATCGGCGGATTACCGTGCCCTGACGATGGGGTTGTCCGAGCCGTTCGTCCTGTCGATGGCCATACGCAACAATTACGGCATCATCGGGCATCTGAGCCTGCTGCAGAATCCGGTGATGAGGCTCTCCCCGCACGACTTCCTGAAATGCAGGAACGACATGGAACGGCTCCGCGAAAGACTGGCCGACGGCGAGCCGCACCTGTTCCGCGAAGAGATGCTGGGCTATCTGATGATGGCGCATATCCTCGACCTGTACGACATACATGCTCGCGGGCAGGCTTCCCGACAGGTGTCCGAACGGACCGCCCGTCTGCTGCAACGGTTTGTCGAAATGCTATACAACGGCGAATACATCCGGCATCGGGACATACCGTACTACGCCTCAAGACTTTGCATAACCCCACATTACCTTTCCGAGATATGCAGGAAGGCGTGCGGCAAACCTGCCACTTATTGGATCGACCGCTTCACGCTCCATGAGATCACTAACCTGCTGTGCCTGAAAGAGCTGTCGCTGACGGAAATAGCCTCCCGCCTGAACTTCTCGTCCGTATCCTATTTCAGCCGTTACGTGCAGAAGCGGCTGGGCGTTTATCCTACCGAATACCGAAAGGCGAGAATAGGGCGGACCGCATGAGTGCCGTCATCAAAAAGGTGGCAACCCGCAAAAACTCGGCAGCTTCCGAAAAGTATCGGTCGGGAACAGGCCGGGTCATCCGGATCATGGAACTGCCGCTGCCGGCGGCACCGTTTCCGTCCATGTAAGCCGGGGCTTCCGCCTTTCCCGTACAGGCGCACAGCCCTGTCGTCATAACAGCCATTATGATTGCTATACAGGTCACTCTTCTTATCGTTTCATGCATATACGGCAGCAAAGTTAGGCATGGCTCCCGCACCGCCTGTTGCACTAATTGCCGCGAATGACCCCATTTTTGCGGTTTGCATGCATGCGAAGCGCCTTACCCCCTGTATTCCGTCGGGCTTACGCCCAGATGCTGCTGCACGTAACGGCTGAAATAGGCTGGTGACGAGAAGCCGAACATGTCGGATATATGGACGAATGTCAGCGACTTGTCGCGGAGCAGGCGGGAGATGTCGAGCACGGTGTAGCGGTTGATCCAATAGTTGGCGGCATAACCGCTTATCTTCCGCGACACTTCGGACAGGTACTTGGGTGTGACGCACAACTTGTCGGCGTACCAGTTCACTTCGCGGTGTTCGCGGTATGTCCCGTTCTCCAGCATATTGAGGAAACGGCTCATGATGGCGGCGCTCTGCAGCGGGATGTTGTCCACCCCGTAAAGATGGGAATGGAAATCGAAGAAGTCGATTATGAGCATCTGTACGGATGCTATCAGCAGATCGCGGCGGAAATGGTGGCCGCTCTGCGCCAACCTCGACTCCACCATCTCGAAATCCCTGCGGCACAGCTCCCGCTGTCCGGCATCCAGTTTCATGATGGGATTGAGGAACAGGGCAAGCTGGCCCTTCATGCCGTAGTTGCTGAGCGGTGTGGAGAGCACGATAAATTCGGAGGTCACGTATATCACCTTTACGCGGAAACCGTCCGCCGGACGGATGCGCTCCACCAGCTTCCCCTTGCGGACAATCATCAGGTCGCCCGCCTGCAGTTCGCGTTCCTCGCCGTTGTATTTCAGCCGGCAGCTGCCTGCCAGACAAAGGGCATGGGCAAGGTAATTGCTGTAAGCGTCCGTACCCAGCCCGTCAAGGGTATCCCTTATTATAATATTTTCCGTTTCTGCCATATCTCCATTACCTTATTCTCATTGCAAATATACATATTTCAAGTCAATAACTCTCTCCATATTTCCGCAGGGCAGGTCTTTTCCGCATCTGACGGGCAAAAAAAGGGAATATATGCATATCCTACCGCAATTCTTGTAACGGGGCTTTCTACCTGCCGCCGTAATTTTGCGGCGGTATAACAAAAATCAAGACATGACCTACAGGACATTAGGGCTGAGCGGACTTAGGGTGTCCGCCATAGGATTGGGCTGCATGGGCATGAGCCACGCCTACGGCGCGCCGGCAGACAGGCGTGATATGGCCGAACTGCTCTCCGATGCGGTGGATCTGGGTTACACGTTTTTCGACACGGCCGAATCCTACGGCACCGCCGCCAGCCCCCACGACAACGAGGAGCTGCTGGGAGAAGCCCTCAAGCCTTTCCGCGACAGGATAGTCCTTGCAACCAAATTCGGCATTTCGTTCGAGAATCCGAATACCTCCGGCATGCATGCCGTCATCACCGACTCGCGTCCGGAGGTGATACGCCGTTCGGTCGAAGGCTCCCTGCGGAGGTTGCAGACCGACCATATCGACCTCTATTACCAGCACCGCACAGACCCGGAAGTAGAGCCCGAAACGGTGGCTTCCGTAATGGCCGACCTGATAAAGGAGGGAAAGATACTCCATTGGGGGATTTCGGAGGCGAGCGAGGAGTATCTGCGCAGGGCGCACCGGGTATGTCCCGTGACGGCCGTACAGAACCGCTATTCGATGATGGCGCGGTGGAACGGATCCCTTTTCCCCGTGCTCGAAGAGCTGGGCGTCGGCTTCGTGGCTTTCTCACCGCTTGCCAACGGCCTGCTCTCCCTGTATTATACGGCAAACGACAGTTTCGACGCAGCCGACGACTACCGGGCCTCCATGCCCCAGTTCCGGAAGGAGAGCTTCGGGCGGAATCGGGAGCTGTTCGCCCTTATCGACGGTTTGGCGGAACGGGAGCACGCCACGCCGGCACAAATCGCCCTCGCATGGATGCTGTGCAAGAAGCCGTGGATCGTCCCCATCCCGGGCACCCGTAAGTTGTCCCGATTGAAGGAAAACATCGGAGCGGCAGATATCCGCCTCTCCGCCGAAGAGATAAAGGATATGGATTCCGCCCTCGACACCATGCGCATGAGCGACGTGTTCGGCGGCTCGCCCGTAAAGAGCAGGGAGGTATGAGAAGGCTATCTTTATCATCGGCATGCATACTGCCGGCATTATGCAGGAAATAGTATCTTTGCAACGGCTAAATGGTCTGGACATACGGCGTGTCATACATGACATTGCGCCGGAGCTGTCGCCTGCGTCGGCGGGTCTGTTCCTCTGCTATGCCCTGCGGCTGCTCACCGACGAGGAGTTCCGGCAGGACATCGAGGATGGCTGGCCCATGAAGTAGCGGATCATGATGTCGGACTATGTCTCCTGCAGCCTATTCACGCTGGCCGCGCCCATCTACTACTGGCGCTCGCGCGAGAAAGCCCGACGGAAACGGGGCGTTTCCGCCTGAAGGCTCCGGAAAACATGTCGAACCCGCAGGATGGACTGTAGTTCCTGCGCCGCTATTTCAGCCTGCCGGAGGAGCGCTTCGGCGAGAGTATCCGTGCGTTTCAGGCGTGTCGGCCGCCGGTTCATCGTCAGCGCCTCGGCGGTGGAGAAACCCTCCGCCCGTTTCCCCTGCAAGATGCGGATACACGTGTGCGGCCGTCCCGCCACGGAGATCATCGCCGGCAAGGAAAAGGCAGCGACGGCAAAGATACTGTTGGATGCTCAAATAATGGAACATTATGAAAGATATGGATGTAAAACTCGTACCGCTTGAGGAGGCGGACAGGGAGCAGTTCATTCTCGACAATCAGGAGGCGTTCCGCTACGGGGCGCTTGAGGAGTTCGGCGTACGCGACACACAGTTCGAGGAGGATGGCGAGATCATCGCCCGCAGCACCGTCGATCGTGAAATTCAGGAGTCCGAAGGGGAGACGTACCGCATTCTCCTCAACGGGGAGATAGTCGGCGGTGTCGTCCTGAAAATCGGCCGGAGCGGAGAAAAGGGCGAGTTGGGGCTGCTCTTCGTATTGCCCCGTCACCACGGCAAAGGAATCGGGCAGGCAGCGTGGCGCGCGGTGGAGCGGCTGCACCCCGAAGTCAAGGTGTGGGAAACCTTTACGCCCTATTTTGAGACGAGGAACATACACTTCTATGTAAACCGCTGCGGCTTCCGGATTGTGGAGTATTTCAACCGCTTCCACCGGTCGCTGCAAATTCCGGCCGGCTACATGCACGAGAACGGGGACTTCCGTTTCGAGAAACGGATGGAATAGCCGGAACTACGGTTGCATTGCATAAAAAAAATGCGCCCTCCGCCGCGTAAGCCGCGGGAGCGCGTACAAAATATCGGCACTACTTTGTTGTAGCGCCGATATTTTCTATCTCAAGTCGGGCGGACATTGACAATCCCGCGTGCATGGATCCGGCAGAAGGCCGGTCCCTATCCGCCGGCTTTCGGATGCCCTGCGGCCAAAAGGAGAGTGGCAGGGCCATTCCGCCACGGCCGCAGGGCCGCACCCGACGCACTCCCCGCGCAGATCAATCCAGCTCTACAAGTTCGTAGCGCTGGCTCCCCATGCCGAGAGCTTCGGCGTGGTCCAGCGTATGCATGCCGTGCCGCGAATCTATACGTTCTATGAGGTGTATCTTGCCGTGGTCGTCCGACGACCGCACCAGATCGGTGCAGGCGCGGTCGAGCGCCACGGGGTCGAGCGACGCCAGGATACCGATGTCGCCCATTTCGGGGTCGGCGGGAGAGGAGTCGCAGTCGCAGTCCACCGAAAGGTTGTTGGCAACGCTTATGTAAACAATATCATCGCCGCAGTGGTCGGCAACGGCCTTGGCCGCCTCGGCCATCGACTCGAGGAACTCCTCCTGCGACGGGTTGCCCCAACTTGTCGTGCTGGCACCCGCCGAATGTATCAGCCGCTTGCCGTTCGACGAGGCGATGCCGATGGACATGTTCTTTATGGCGCCGCCGAAGCCGCCCATGGCATGACCCTTGAAATGCGACAGTATGACGGTAAAGTCGTAGTCCAGAAAGTTCTTGCCCACGATGTCGCGCGTAAGGTGCCTGCCGCCCGTCACCGGCAGCTCCGCCTCCCCCTCGGCATCCATTATGTCGACCGCGGCTATGGCCGTGAATCCGTGGTCGGCCGCCGCCTTCAGGTGGCTCTCGGTGTCGGCGCGGCCGCCGCCGTAGGCGGTATTGCACTCCACGATGGTGCCTCTCACCTGCTGCACGAGATCCTTGATCAGGGCGGGCTGCAGGAAGTTGTGTCCGCCGGGCTCCCCCGTCGACACCTTCACGGCCACACGCCCGTGGGCCTTGCGCCCGAGCGCCTCATATATCCTGATCAGATTCTCCGAGGTGATCTCACGGCAGAGATATACCTTGGGAAGCGCGCCCTCCTCCGACGGCGTCCCCGCCGGAACGGCATTGCGAACGTTCTGCGCACCGGCGCCACCGGATGCCGCAAGCGTCATCGTCATCAACATAGCTAAAATACTCTTTTTCATATAATAATATCATTTCCGCCGCACCGGAACGCCCGATGCCGCCTAAAAATCGAGATTGAAGCCCGCCGTCACCGTCGCCCGCGGCATGGGGTAACCGGCATTTATCTCATACCTCTGTGCCAGCAAGTTCTCGCCCCGCGCCCATATCTCCAGCCTGCGGGCGGCGCGGAACGAGGCGCGCAGGTTCCACAGCACGAAGGTCTCCTGCGTCGCGGGATCGGTCTGCGTATAGAGCCCGGCAATGTATTGCACCCCCGTCGAGACCGTCCAGCGGCCCTGCGAGAAACATGCGCCGCCGTAAAGTTTGTGTTCGGGGGCCGCGACGACGGGGTTCTCCATATGCAGGAAACTGTAGTTTGCGTCAGCCGACCAATGGCGGCCGATGCGGTATGCCGCCTGCACCTCCACGCCGGCATTCCGTATCTCGCCCGAATTGAGGTTGAGCATGCCGCTGCCGTTGGGGTTGGGCAGAGTCTGTATCAGGTTCTTGCCGTCGATATAAAAGAGATTCACACCGTATTCGAACCTCCCCTCCGAGAGCCGCTGCGAGAACGACAGCTCATAGCTCCACATCGACTCGGGCTGCAGGTCGGGGTTTTGCGGCGGAAACATGTACATCTCGCGCAGGATCGGGTAGCGAAACCCTTTCGAGGCCGATAGTTTCAGTTCGGCCGCATGCGGCAGGCGCACCGCCAGCCCCGCCTGCGGCACCCACTCCGTACCCGCACGCGAATGGTGGTCGACACGCAGACCCGCGTCCAGCGTGAGGCGCCGCCCTATATCCTGACGGAAGTCGACATAGCCCGCAACCTCGTACTCGTGTTTGTCGACAAGGTCCGATTCCGTCCCCGCATTCTCCCCGCTCACATACTCGTTCCATGCGCGTCCGCCGTAGCGGAACCAATCGAATCCCGCGGTGATGCGGTTCCCCGCAAAGAGGCTCGCGCTCTGGAAGAGCGACAGCCCCATCATGTCGTCGCGGGAGACGAAACGCTCGTCGCGCGGCCCCTCGCCCTCCGAAGGGGTATAGCCGTCGTTGATATGGTGCGCGCCCCAGTTGTAGAAGAGGCTCACGGCGCCGGAGCTCTTCCCGTAATCGTTCTCCACGGCAAACGAGGTCATGCCGCGGGTGATGCGCTGGTCGCCGTCGAGCAGAGGAGCCCCCACAGGGCCCGGGTACGAGGCGTTGAAGTGCGTCACGTTGACGTCGCCGCGCACGCTCCAGCTATCGGAGATCTCATACCCCAACTTGGCATATCCGCCGTACTGCTCGAATCCCATGTCGACGCGGTGCCCGTCCGTCCTGTCGTACGACCCCGACACGACACTCGAGAAACGCCCCTTGCGGATGCGGTTCGTAAGCTCCGTCTCCAGCGTATTGTACGAACCGTAGCCGGCATGGAGATTGGTCTTCACGCCGTCCTCCGCCATCTTGCGCGTGACGATGTTCACCACGCCGCCCATAGCGTTCGAGCCGTACAGCACCGACGCAGGCCCGCGCAGCACCTCCACACGCTCGGCCATGAACGACTGATAGGCGTCGGCGATGGGGTGCCCGAAGATACCCGCATACTGCGGGTGGCCGTCGATCATGACCATCAGGCGGCCAGCCCCGCCGCTCAACCCGCGCAGCGAGATATTGCCCGCGGCGCCGCCCGACACGCCGTATCCCATCACGCCGCGCGAGGTGACGAAGAGGCCGGGCACGCGCTCCGTCAATACGGGCAGCAGCGACGGCTGCATGGCCCGCTCTATCTGCGTGCGGTCCACCACCGACACCGTCTGCGACAGGTGGCGTACGTCCGTTTCGTGGCGCGTGCCCGTCACCACCACCTCGCCGATCTCATACACGCGTTCCCCGTTCAGCGTATCGCTCTCCTGCGCCCCCGCCGCACGGACGGCAAAGAGGGCTAAAACTATAAAAACATATGGTCCCTTCATCTGCAAAACAAAACGTTTGACGCAAAACCGCATACGATCCTGCCGGAATGCGGGCTACGGCCGCCGCGGCGCGGTCTCCACCGCGTTCCGCCCTGCACCGTCGTAGCGGCGCGGCACAAAAATACAATAAAGGCGCGGCACGGCCAACCGGCAGGCCCCGAATATGCCGTCACGATTCAATGGGCCCGCCCTGCAACCGCGCAAATAGGCCTCGGGGCGCCGCCGCGGCCGTGCCGCAAGCGGGCCGACCCCTATTCCAGCGCCCCGTACTCCTCGTCCGACACGGGTTCGAGCCACTCGTTCGAGGCGTCCTCGCCCGGTATCTCGAACGCCAGATGCGCGAACCACCCGTCGGCCGCGGCACCATGCCAGTGCTTTACGTTGGCCGGAATGTGTATCACCGTTCCGGGGAGTATCTCGACGGCAGGTTTCCCCTCCTCCTGATACCAGCCTCGGCCCGCGACACCGATGAGCATCTGGCCGCCGCCGCTCTTGGCGCGGTGTATGTGCCAGTTGTTGCGGCAGCCCGGCTCGAACGTAACGTTCGAGATCACGACCTGCTCGCGCGAAACGGGGGCAAGATAGCTGTTGCCCGTGAAATATCGGGCATATGCCGTGTTGGGCTCCCCGATCGGGAAGATCATCTGCCGCTGGAATGCGGCCTTGGCATCCTCCCCTGCCGTATCCTCCGCCCACACATCCTTCGCCAGACGGAATGCCGCCCATGCCTTCGGCCAGCCGGCATAGAAGCCGATCTGGGTGAGGATCTCGGCGATCTCGCCGCGGGTGATGCCGTTCTGCCGCGCCGTCTGCAGGTGATACGTCAGCGACGAATCGGTGATGCCCTGACTTATAAGCGACGTGATGGTCACCATGCTGCGGTCACGCAACCCGAGTTTGTCCGTACGGCTCCATACCTCGCCGAAAAGTACGTCGTCGTTCAATTCCGCGAATTTGGGGGCGAACTCCCCGAGCTGGTCGCGGCCCGCCGTCTGTTTGATTTTCTCCTGTGCCATGACTGTTGTAATGTTTAAAGCCAATGCGACAAGCGCAAAGATCGTTTTAATGTTCATACCGTTTATTATCATATGTTCCGTACATTCAAAAAGAATTTCCCCGCCGCACCGCGGACGCTCCTGCCGACACCTCCCGAGGCCGTCCCGACGGCGCCTTTGCCGCCGATACAAAAGTAGTCACTCGCGGCGGGCGGCCGATTATACGATTTACGGATATTTTTACCCGAATCACGGATCGGGGCCCCGCCCGCCGCAATATTCCGCGCAGAAACATTATCTTTGCATAAAAGATAAAATTTCAGCGGTATGGAAGATATGATCGTATTGGACAGCGTGGACCGTTACAACCGTCTTTTCGGGCTCGAAACCCTTCACCCGATGGTCGCCGTGGTCGACCTGTCGCAGGCCACCGTATGGCCCCGCCACTTCAAAACCGTATACGGGATATACGCCCTGTTCCTGAAGAACACCCGTTGCGGCGACATAACCTACGGACGCCAGCCCTACGACTACGGCGAGGGCACCATCGTCTGCTTCGCCCCCGGGCAGGTGGCCGAGGTCGAGATGCAGGAGGGCACACGCCCCGCGGCATACGGGGTGCTTTTCCACCCCGACTTCATCCGCGGCACCGCGCTCGGGCAGGAGATAAAGAAATATTCGTTCTTCTCGTACGAGACCCGCGAGGCGCTGCACCTCTCGCAGCAGGAGCGCGGCACCGTCATGGACTGCCTGCACAAAATCGGTGCGGAGCTCGGCCACGGCATCGACAAGCACAGCCGCCGCCTCATCACCGCCAACATAGGGTTGCTGCTCGACTACTGCATGCGTTTCTACGACAGGCAGTTCACCACGCGCGAAGCCTCCAACAACGACATTGTCACACGTTTCGAACGCCTGCTCGACGACTACTTCGACAGCGGCGCCCCGCAGCAGACAGGGCTTCCGACGGTGCGGTATTTCGCCGATAAGGTTTTTCTCTCGCCCAACTACTTCGGGGACATGATCCGCAAGTACACGGGCAAGACCGTATCGGAACATATCCAGAACAAGCTCATCGACCTTGCCAAGGAAATGCTGCTTTCATCGTCCAAACCCATGAGCGAGATAGCCTACAGTCTGGGGTTCCAATATCCGCAGCACATGAGCCGCAAGTTCAAACGGGTGGTAGGGTGCACACCCAACGAGTACCGCAACGACATCTGACCTGCGCCGGCGCCCGCTGCCGCCACGGTGTCTTCATGGGCTCCGCCGCGACCTTTTCCGACGCCGCGCCCGCACACCGTCGGGGCAACGGCTCCGGCAGTGCACATTTTCGCGGACAGTCTCGCGCAGAAATCGCAAAAACATTATCTTTGCGTCAATAAAACCTCCAAACAAAATGAGCGCTATCACACATACCGACTTCGCTTTCGAAGGTCAACGCAGCAAGTATACGGGCAAGGTGCGCGACGTATACGACATCGACGACCGATACCTCGTCATGGTGGTAACCGACCGCATCTCGGCATTCGACGTCGTACTGCCCGAGGGCATACCTTACAAGGGACAGGTCCTCAACCAGATCGCCGCCAAGTTCCTCGACGCCACGGCCGACATCCTGCCCAACTGGAAGATCGCCGTGCCCGACCCGATGGTCACCGTGGGCCGCAAGTGCGAGCCATTCAAGGTGGAGATGGTGATCCGCGGCTACCTTTCGGGCCACGCATGGCGCGAGTACAAGGCCGGCAAGCGCACCATCTGCGGCGTGCCTATGCCCGACGGCATGGTCGAGAACCAGAAGTTTCCGGAGCCCATCATCACACCCACGTCGAAGGCCGCCGAGGGCCACGACGAAGACATATCGAAGGAGCAGATCATCGCTTCGGGGCTCGTCAGCCGCGAGGATTACGAACAGCTGGAGCGTTACACCCGCGCCATCTACGCCCGCGGCAGCGAGATAGCGGCCAAGATGGGCCTCATCCTCGTCGACACGAAGTACGAGTTCGGCAAGAGGGACGGCATAATATACCTCATGGACGAGATCCACACGCCCGACTCGTCGCGTTACTTCTACGCCGAGGGTTATGCCGAGCGGCTGGCCCGCGGCGAGCGCCAGCGCCAGCTGTCGAAGGAATTCGTGCGCGAGTGGCTCATGGCGAACGGCTTTCAAGGGCAGGCGGGACAGAAAGTGCCCGACATGACCCCCGAGATTGTCGCCGGCATCACCGACCGCTATGTAGAACTCTACGAGAACATTACGGGCGAGCGCTTCGTCAAGGGGGCCGAGGAGGCCGACACGCAGGACATACTCCGCCGCATCGAGACGAATGTCGCGGCATGCCTCAAGGGCCTCGGATAGGCCCGGCCTCACATCCGGCAATACGGCCGACGCCCCTCTCCGTCTTCGGAAGACGAGGAGGGGCGTCGGCATATGCACGGGCCGCAACAAATTCCGGCACGCCCCGGCCCTGCCTGCCTCCGCCATCGGCGCCGCAACACAACGATTAATCCGAAAACACGGTTCGCATTTGCCATTACGCACTCTTTTTCATATCTTTGTGTAGATCGGCGGAGCCATGCCGGCAGAGCGCGGCCGGCCGGCGGCATATTCAACCTCAAAGAACGCAGAAATGAATCGCATATTTGCCATAATGACGGCGCTGGGAGTCGTCGCGGGACTCACGGCACAGGCACAGGAAGACAAGCAGACACATGCGGGGTATCCCATCACCCCCGTACCCTTCACCGCGGTCAAGGTCACCGACTCGTTTTGGGGCCAGAGGCTCAGGGCCAGCCGCGAGGTGACCATACCCCTCGCCTTCTCGAAGTGCGAGGAGACGGGCCGCTACCGCAACTTCCAGATGGCGGCGCACCCGAGCCCCGACAACAAGGTCATGGGGTATTCGTTCGACGACACCGACGTCTACAAGACCATCGAGGGCGCCAGCTACCTGCTGCAGACATACCCCGACGAGAAACTCAGGCGATACATAGACAGCGTGCTGGTCATCGTGGCCGCGGCGCAGGAGCCCGACGGCTACCTCTACACCGCGCGCACGATGAACCCCGGCCACCCGCACAGTTGGGCCGGATCGAAACGCTGGGAAAAGGTCGAGGAACTGAGCCACGAGTTCTACAACCTCGGCCACATGGTCGAGGGGGCCATCGCCCACTACCAAGCCACTGGCCGGCGCAACTTCCTCGACATCGCCATCCGCTATGCCGACTGCGTCTGCCGCGAGATCGGCCCGAACGAAGGCCAGCAGGTGCGCGTACCCGGACACCAGATTGCCGAGATGGCCTTGGCGAAACTCTATGTGGTGACGGGCGACCGCAAGTACCTCGACGAGGCGAAGTTCTTCCTCGACATGCGCGGCCGTACGGAGCGGCGCGACGAGTACAGCCAAGCCCACAAACCCGTCATCGAGCAGGACGAGGCCGTAGGGCACGCCGTACGCGCCGCCTACATGTATTCGGGCATGGCCGACGTGGCGGCGCTCACGGGCGACACGGCCTATGTCGAGGCCATTGACCGCATCTGGGACAACGTCGTGGGCAAGAAGCTCTACATCACGGGCGGCATCGGCGCCACCAACAACGGCGAGGCTTTCGGCGCCGACTACGAGCTGCCCAACATGTCGGCCTACTGCGAGACCTGCGCCGCAATAGGCAACGTATACTGGAATTACCGTCTCTTCCTGATGAAGGGCGACGCGAAATACTACGACGTGCTGGAACGCACGCTCTACAACGGCGTGCTCTCGGGCATCTCGCTCGACGGCGGCGCGTTCTTCTACCCCAACCCGCTGGAGTCGATAGGTCAGCACCAGCGCTCGCCGTGGTTCGGCTGTGCCTGCTGTCCCTCGAACGCATGCCGCTTCATCCCATCGGTTCCCGGGTACATCTACGCCGTCGAGGACGACAACCTCTATGTAAACCTCTTCATGGCCAACGAGTCGCAGCTGCATGTCGCGGGCAGGCGCGTCGCCGTCAAGCAGACGACATCCTACCCGTGGCAGGGCGATATCGCCATTGAGGTGACGCCGCGCGGCGCGGCCGACTTCGCCCTCAAGATACGCATCCCGGGCTGGGTACGGGGCGACGCGGTGCCGAGCGACCTCTACCGCTACGCCGACGGCAAGCGCCTCGGATACTCCGTCAAGGTCAACGGCCAGCCCGTGGAGAGCGACCTCGACAAGGGGTACTTCACCGTCGAGCGCCGCTGGCGCAAGGGCGACCGTGTCGAGATACACTTCGACATGGAACCGCGCGTGGTGGAGGCAAACGCTCGGGTCGAGGCCGACCGCGGCCGCGTGGCCGTGGAGCGCGGCCCCATAGTATACTGTGCCGAGTGGCCCGACAACGACTTCAGCGTGCGGGGCGTGCTGATGAACCAGACCCCGCACTTCGAGACCGAGTTCCGCAGCGACATGCTTTACGGCATCGAGACGATCGAGACGCAGGCGCAGACGCTGCGCTTCGACGAGAGGGGCCGCCTCGTCGCCGACGACGTCACCCTAACCCTGATCCCCTACTACGCATGGGCACACCGCGGCGCGGGCGAGATGACCGTATGGCTGCCTATAGACCTCACGGCGACGCGCCCCGCCACGGCTCCGACAATCGCCTCGCGGAGCACGGTGACGGCATCGACGCCAACGGCGGCACTGCGCGCCGTAAACGACGGACTGACGCCCAAACAGGCGGGCGACCGCTCGATGCCCTACTACCACTGGTGGCCCGAGACGGCATCGACGCAATGGATAGCATACGAGTTCGACGGGGTGCAGACCATATCGGAATCGACCGTATACTGGTTCGACGACGCGCCGTGGGGCGGCTGCCGCATCCCCGCCGCATGGAGGCTTTACTACCGCGGCGCTTCGGGCGCATGGGCCGAGGTGAAGCCCCGCAACGGCTACCCCGTGGCGAAGGACACCCCCTGCACGGCGGAGTTCGAGCCCGTCGAGACCACGGCCCTGAAACTCGAGGTGCAACTGCCCGCCGACAACTCGGCCGGCGTGTTCGAATGGAGCGTGAAATAACCCGACAACTAAAAACAACCACACCACATGAGACTTGCTGCAACCATACTCACCGCCTGCCTCCTCGGCCTCGCCGCAGAGGGAGTTCAGGCGCAGGACACCAAAAAACAGCCGTCCAAGGCCGAGGCCGCACAGGCCGGCTTCGACCGCTACTTCGAGGACAAAACCATGCGTTTCGACTTCTACCACTGCGGCGATGCCGCGAGGGAAGAGTACTTCTTCGACGAGGTGCGCGAGGAGCCGTACTGGGCCGGCTCGAAGGTGTCGCTCGTCGACGACACGGGTTACGGCGTGCAGCTGCTCAAGGTCTTCGACAAGGAGAGCGGCCGCCTCATATACTCGCGCAGCTACTGCACCCTCTTCAACGAGTGGCAGACAACGGCCGAGGCGCAGAACGTGCGCAAGGCGATGCCCGAGTCGGTGGTATTCCCCTACCCTAAGGGGCCCGTGCGCATCGAACTCCACGCCCGCAGCCGCGAGGGCGTCATGGAAAAGAAGTTCGAGCAGGAGATCGATCCCTCGTCATACTTCGTGCGCAAGTTCACGCCCCGCTACGACACCTTCGAGGTGGCATACACGGGCAACCCCGCCACCCGCGTCGACATAGTCCTCGTACCCGAGGGGTACACCGACGCCGAAAAGTCGAAGTTCGAGCAGGCGTGCCGCATCTTCGCCGAGGAACTGCTCTCCTACTCGCCCTTCAGGGAGAATGCCGCACGCTTCAACATACGCGCCGTGTGGGCCCCGTCGATGGAGTCGGGCGTGACGATCCCGGGCGAGCACGTCTGGCGCAACACCGCAACAAAGGCCCAATACTACACTTTCGACTCGGAGCGCTACCAGATGATAGAGGATTTTCAGGGGCTGCGCGACATCGCCGCACACGTCCCCTATGACTACATATACGTGCTCTCGAACACCCAGAAGTACGGCGGAGGCGGAATATACAACTTCTACGGCATCAGCGCCGCGCACCACCCCAACCGCACTGGCAAGGTCTACGTCCACGAGTTCGGCCACGTGATGATGGGTCTGGGCGACGAGTACTCAGGCGGCGTATCGTACAACGACATGTACCCTGCCGGCGTGGAGCCGTGGGAGGAGAACCTCACCACGCTCACCGACTTCGAGCGCAAGGCATGGCACGCGATGCTCGACCCCGCCACGCCCGTCCCCACTCCCGTGGACGAGGCGCAGCCGCAACGCCTCGGCGTATACGAGGGCGGCGGCTATGTCGACAAAGGGGTCTACCGCCCGTGGCCCAACTGCCTGATGAACAACCTGCACACGATCGACGTCTTCTGCCCCGTCTGCAAGGCCGCACTGGAGCGATACATCGACTTCATCTGCCGCTGACGCGGGGCCGCGCCAACCGGCCGCACAATACGCATACCGCCATGATACCGTCGCTGAAAACCCTCATAACGATACCCGCCGCCGCACTGCTGTGCGCCGCAGCCGCGGCGCAGACACCGCCCGCACTGCTGCATACGGAGAACGGACGCCCCGTAAGGAGCGCCCGTCAATGGGAGCGGCAGCGCCGCCCCGAGATCCTGCGCATGCTCTCGACCGAGGTCTACGGCGTGGCGCCCGACACCCGTGCCGAAGCCCGTTACGAGACCATCGAAGAGGGCATAGCCCTCGGAGGCACGGCCACGCGCCGGCAGGTGCGCATAACGCTCCGCGCCGCAGGCATGGAGCGCAGCGCCGACATGCTCCTGTACATACCCGTCGGCGCCGAAGAACCCGTGCCCGTCATCTTCGGGCTCAACTTCAATGGCAACCACGCCACCACCTCCGACCCCGCCGTCATCGTCGCCGGAAAGAGCGGTTCGCCGGAGAGAGCCCCCCGAGGCGGCAACGCCCGACGCTGGCCCTATGCCGAAGCCGTGGCACGGGGATATGCCGTGGCGACGATATGCAAGGACGACTTCTACCCCGACCGCCGCGACGGCTACGAGCAGAGCGTGCTCCCCATGCTCTACGCGGGCAGCGGCATCCCCGACTCGGTACGCATGAAGGCCGTGGGAGCATGGTCGTGGGGCATAAGCCGCGCCATAGACTGTCTGGAGACGATGCCCGAGATCGACACGCGCCGCATCATGGTCATAGGCCACTCGCGTCTGGGCAAGACGTCGCTATGGGCCGCCGCAACGGACCGACGCATCGCCGTAGCCGTCTCGAACGACTCGGGCTCGACGGGCGCAGCCCTCGCACGCGGCAAGCAGGGAGAGACCGTCGAGAAGATCAACGCCTCGTTCCCCTACTGGTTCACCGACAACTACAAGCGCTACAACGGCCGCGAGGAGCAGATGCCCTTCGACCAGCACATGCTGCTGGCGCTCGTGGCGCCGCGCCCGCTCTACGTGGCCAGCGCCAGCCGCGACGACTGGGCCGACCCCCGCAACGAGATGCGTGCGGCGCAGATGTGCGGCGCAGTGTATTCGCTCTACGGGCTGCGGCCCCTCACGTGGCAGGAGGATGGGCTCCCCGCCGTGAACACCCCGTTTATCGGAGGGGATGTGGCATACCACCTGCGCGAGGGAGGCCACGACATAGTGCTCTACGACTGGGAGCGGTTCATGGATTTCGCCGACAAATACTTTCGATAGGAGAGCCCTGCCATAAACCATGCGCCGCGGAATATCCCCGCCCGCGGATAAATCGGCGCGGGCCGATCTGCGGCACCCGTATTAATTATTAGATGCAGGAGGTTTTGCTTTACTGCCGTTCCGCATTGCGTCGGCAGTTGGAAAAATAAATTTTTCTTCCCAAAAACGCAAAGCGTTTTACGACGGCTCCGCATTGCGTTCGCAGCGGAGGAAGGCGTAGGGCCGCGGCGGCGAAAAGAATCGGAGACCTTTTCACGCAGTAAAAGCGCTTTGCGTCCGATTCCGCCGCCGTGGCACTCCGCCCCGCGAGAACGCCTTGCGGATGGTTTTGCGCAACTTTTGACACCAAAAGTTGCAAAACACATCTTTCGAGGAAAGAAGAAAAATCCCCGCCGCAAAAACCGCAAAAAATTTTGGCGGAAGGAGAGACCCCGCCGCCAAAAGTCGCATGAACGGTTCCCCGCAAAACGGGGAAACCGCCGCTACTCGCGATAACGGTCGTATTTGCCCTGCAGCACGTCGCGCACGGCCTCGAGGTACCCGAAGCCGTAACGCATGTCGGGCAGCAGATACGCCCCCTCGACCCACTCGTTGAAGGCATATATGGTTATCAGCTTCAACTGCTCGGGATGGGCGTCGCAATACTCCTTGGCCCGCTGCAGCGCCATGGCGAAGGCCTGCGGCGTGACATTATAGTGCACCACGTCGGCCTTGCCCTTGGCGGGAAAGCGCGGCGTGTCGTCCCAGCCTATCGACACGGACGGGTAGTGCGGCTTGTCGATCAACGCCCCCAGCCGCTCCGTGGCCTCGTACCCCTCCTTGGCCCAGCGCAGGTAATCCTCGCGGCGCGCCGTGCCCCAGCCGTACTGCGTGGTGCAGTCGGCGCCTATGCCATCGAGACGTCCGGCGGCAACCTCGCTCGTGTCGTTGTTCATCATCTGCAGACAGAGGTCCGGAAAGCCCGCCTCGCGCACCTTTCCGCGAAAATACTCTATCGCCTCGCGCGTGCGCTCGACGCTGCCGCCGAACGACGCCAGCAGCTCGTCCATAGAGAAAACGGCGAAAACGGGGCAGCCGTCGATCTTGAAGTAGTTGGGCTGCGAGAAGTATTGCCCGATTACGCGGTCCACCACCTTCCGGAAATTATCCCAGTCGACGGCACCGCGCCACAGCGTCGAGGTGTCGTCGCCGTAGCGGTGGCAGTTCCAATAGTTACGCGCGACGGTGTGGTTGGCCCACATCACGTAGAACTGCATCTTGTCGCGGTTGCGCGCCTTCAGGAAGCCGTCGTTGAGGCACCCCTCGAGGAAGGGCCCGCCGTCGAACCAATACCAGTCGAAGACGAAGACATTGACGCCGTGGTCGGTCGCGGCGTCGATCCATCGCTCCATGACCTCGGGATCGTCGTCGTGCTCATAGCCCCAGAGCGGCTGCTTGGGCTGGTAATGGCCGTCGAAGCGGGGCGTGCCCTGCTTGATGATCTCCCACTCGCCGTCGCCCCCGCCCCAAAGGACGCGCCGCCCCACGGGGTCGTCATGGCACGAAGGCCAGATGTAGGCCGCAACATAATATTCGGGGTTCTTCGCCGCGCGGCGCCTCTCTCCGCGGCCGGATGCGTGCGCCGCCGTCACGGCAAGCAGTACGGCCAGCATCAGGAAAATACGTTTCATGGGACATGATGGTTAGTGCCTCGGCCCGTACCGCGGCAGCCGTGCGGAACGCATGTCCCGCATGCCGCGAGAGGGCCATCGGCGGTTAGTACGACAAATATACGAAAAGTCGGGCACAGAGACAAATCGAAAACGCAGTTTTCTGGATTCGGTTCTGCCGAGGCACATCCTAATTATCCGGCATAGCGATCATTTTGCGGAACGCGGCGCCTTGCATCGAAGCGCCGCGCTACCGGCCGTGCGGCAGGAGAGTACGGAAATGCGGCAAACGGGGCGGCCGCGGCTGCGCAGTATTAAATTTGCGTTAACAGATTGTTACTTTTTCGTTAATGTTGCGCTTCCGCCAATGCCGTGTGGATCATGCTGAGTACCTTTGAAGTGTTTTTCGGGACCGTTCCAACGGCCCCGCAGGAAATAAAAAGTTCCTTATGAGCGAAATATACACTGTGGCTATCGTCATTCTGGCGATTCTGGCGGTGTCGGGTCTCTATGTGGGTGTGACCAACGATGCCGTGAATTTCCTCAATTCGGCCATCGGGTCGAAGGTCGCCGGCATGAAGGTGATACTCGCCGTGGCATCGGCAGGCATACTCTTGGGCGTCATCTCATCGAGCGGCATGATGGAGGTGGCCCGAAACGGGATGTTCAACCCCGCAATGTTCACATTCCACGAGGTCATGACGCTATACATAGCCGTCATGTTCGCCAACGTCATCCTGCTCGACATCTACAATTCGATGGGCCTGCCGACCTCGACGACCGTCTCACTCATATTCTGCCTGCTGGGGTCGGCCGTCGCAGTCTCGGTATACAAAATCGCCACACATCCGCAGCTGCTCCTCGCCGACATAGGCGACTTCATCAACACCACCCGCGCCATGGGCATAATCTCGGCGATACTTCTCTCGGTGGTCATAGCCTTCACCTGCGGCACCATAATGATGTGGATCTCGCGTCTCATCTTCTCGTTCCGCTACATTGCCGTCTTCCGCCGTTTCGGAGCCCTCTGGTGCGGGGCGTCGCTTACGGCAATCGTATATTTCGCCCTGTTCAAGGCCCTCAAGTTCGTCATCGACGGCACCGCCTTCGTCGAGTGGATCGACCGCAACCTGCTGACGGCAATATTCATCTGCTGGATCGTATGCTCGGTGCTGCTGGCATTCCTGCAGCTCTTCCGCATAAACATACTGCGCCTGACAATACTCTCGGGCACCTTCGCCCTCGCGCTGGCATTCGCCGGCAACGACCTCGTCAACTTCATCGGCGTCCCCGTCGCGGGCTTCGACGCCTACTCGGTTGCGCGCGCCGAAGGCTCGACCGAGATAATGATGTCGGCCCTCAACGAGAACATCCCCGCCAACATGCACCTCATGCTCATGGCGGGCATCGTAATGATCATCACGCTCTGGACCTCACGCAAGGCCATGCACGTCACCGAGACCGAGATATCGCTGTCGTCGCAGAACAACGACGACGAATCGCGCTACGGCTCCAACCTCTTCTCGCGCAGCATCGTCCGCGCCGCCATCAACGTCTCGAACGCCGTGGGGCGCGTCACGCCCGACTTCGTCAAGCGCTTCGTCACCCGCCGCTTCGAATACACCGACATAGAGCACAGCGGCGCACCCTACGACATGATCCGCGCCACGGTGAACCTCACCACCTCGGCTCTGCTCATATCGCTCGCCACGTCGCTCAAACTTCCCCTTTCGACCACATACGTATGTTTCATGGTGGCGATGGGCTCGTCGCTCGCCGACAAGGCGTGGGGCCGCGAGAGCGCCGTATACCGCATCACGGGCGTCATGACCGTCATCGTCGGCTGGTTCTCGACGGCCATCGGCGGTTTCATCATAGCCCTCGGCACGGGGCTGCTCCTGATATGGGGCGGCAACGCCGCATTCATCGCCGTCACGGCCGTATGCCTCTACATGCTCGTCAAGAGCAACATCTCGTTCAAGGACAAGAAGCAGCCCGTACAACAGCAGGAGAGGGCCGAGGAGAAGAACGCCGTCGACACCATCGTCGAGGAGGTGTGCCGCATGATGAAACTCGCCACGCAGATCTACGACCGCACCCTTGTGGCCGTATTCAAGGAGAACCGCAAGGCCCTCAAGATGCTCATACGCGAATCGGACGACATATACGAACAGAGCCGCAAGCTCAAATACTCGCTCATGCCGACGCTGCGCCGCCTCAAGGGCTCGGGCCTCGAACTGTCGCTCTACTACGTGCAGGTGGTAGACTACCTGAGCGAGATAGCCAAGGCGCTGGTGCACATCACCCGCCCCGCATACGAGCATATAGACAACAACCACGAAGGCCTCTCGCGCGAGCAGACCTCCGACCTGATGCGCATAAACGACGAGGTGGCCGAAATCTACGGCAACATAAACCGCATGCTCACCACCAACGACTTCACCGAGATCGACACGGTGCTCATCATGCGCGACGACCTGTTTGAGCGTATCTCCGCCACGATCAAGTCGGAGCTCATGCGCATAAACGAGGGCGAGAGCAACACCAAGGCGAGCATGCTCTACCTGACGGTGCTGAGCGAAACCAAGACAATGGTCCTGCAGGCACGCAACCTGCTCAAGGCCCAGCGCTACTTCCTCGAGCACGCGGGCATGGCCAAGAATGCCCTCCGCTATAACCGCAACGCCTGAGCCGCCCGCAGGGGCACGGCTGCCAGAGCCGCGTATGGGAGCACCCATACGCGGCTCTGAATCCATATCGGCGGCCGAATGACTGCCCGCCATA
The DNA here is from genome assembly GCA_944320685.1 of uncultured Alistipes sp. Lineage (GTDB taxonomy): Bacteria > Bacteroidota > Bacteroidia > Bacteroidales > Rikenellaceae > Alistipes. The sequence continues at coordinate 856,895 of CALUIK010000001.1, read as the reverse complement.
CGAGAAAGGCCCCGCCTCCGGATGGAGGCGGGGCCCTTACCGAGGCCGGACCGCTACTTCAACCTGTCGCGGCCAACGCCCTCGAAGGTCATCTTCACGGGCAGTATGTCGCCGTTCTCGTCAAACTCCAGCAGGTCGATACACGTCACGCGGTCGTTGCCGTCGGTCGAGCCGAGCGGGTGCCGATGGTAGACGATGTAGTACTTGCCGCTGCGGGGGTTGTGCAGCACAGAGTGGTGGCCGGCGCCCGTGGCCACATTCTCGTCGGTGCGCAGGATCACGCCCTTGCGCACGAAGGGGCCGAGCGGATTGTCCGCCACGGCATAGGCGACGCGGTAGTCGGGACCCGTCCAGCCGCCCTCCGACCACATGAAGTAGTACTTGCCGTCGCGGATGAACATGAAGGGGCCCTCCACATAACCCTCGGGCGTCACCTCCTTGAAGGTCTCGCCGTCGTCGAAGGGGACGAAGCCCCGCAGGTCATCGCGCAGTTTGGCGACGTTGCAGTGGCGCCAGCCGCCGTAGTACATGTAGAGCGTGCCGTCCTTGTCCTTGAAGACAAACTGGTCGATGGGCTGCGCGCCGTTGATGATCTCGCCGATGAGGGGCTTGCCGAGATAGTCCTCGAAAGGCCCTGCGGGGTTGTCCGCCACGGCCACGCCGATGCCGCCGACCTCACCCTCGTGAACGTCGTTCGCGCCGAAAAAGAGGTAGTATTTACCGTCCTTCTCGATGGCAGCGGGGGCCCACAGGGCGCGGCGCAGCCACTTGATGCGCGTCGAGTCGATGATGCGCTCGTGCTTGGTCCACTTGACGAGGTCCTTCGACGAGAAGGCGTCGAAGAAGAGCTGGTCGTCGAACGGCGCCGAGTAGGTGGGATAAATCCAATAGGTGTCGCCGAAGACAACGCCTTCGGGGTCGGCGTAACGCCCCTCGAAGATGGGGTTGCCGCTCGTCTTCTGTCCGTATGCGGCAGCCGTGCAGAGCAGGGCCGCCGCCGCAAAAAAGATTCTCATTTTCATATTCTTCTCAATTTATGGTTTTCGTCATCCGTTCTCCGTGGTGCCGTCGGGCCGCGCATCGCCGTTCCCGAGTCCCATCTCGCGGATAAGGGCCCCCGTAGCGGGACGGTGGCCGCGGAACTCGACGTAAAGGTCCATCGCGGGGCGCTGGTCGCCCTGCTCAAGCAGATGCCGGAACGCCGCGGCCGCGCCGCGGTCGAAGATACCCCGCTCGCGGAAAAGCGAGAAGGCGTCGGCCGCGAGCACCTCCGACCACTTGTACCCGTAGTAACCCGCGGCATAGCCGCCGGCGAAGATGTGGGTGAAGGAGGAGCTCATGGCCGTACCCTCCACGTCGCGCGCGACCTGCACCCCGCGCGAAGCCTCGCGTTCGAAGGCCTCCACGTCGCCGCTCCACGGCTCGCGCAGCGTATGCCACGCCATGTCGATCAGCCCGAACGACACCTGACGGATGTTGGCATAGGCCGCAAGGTAGTTCTTCGCCGCGACGATACGCCCGACCAGCTCCGCAGGCATGGGCTCGCCCGTGGCGTAGTGCACGGCCCACATGTCGAGGTACTCCTTTTCCGTTGCCCAATACTCCGTCATCTGCGACGGCAGCTCGACGAAGTCGCGGCACACGTTTGTTCCGTTGAGCGACTCGTAGTCGCCGCGCGCCATGATGCCGTGCAGGGCGTGGCCGAACTCGTGCAGCAGCGTCGTCAGCTCGTCGAAGGTCAACAGCGACGGCGCCGACGCCGTCGGCCGCGTGAAGTTCATCACCAGCGACACCAACGGCCGCGTCTCCGCGCCGCCGGCCGTACGGCTCGTGCCGCGGAACTCGGTCATCCATGCCCCCGACCGCTTCGACTCACGTGGAAAGAAGTCGAGGTAGAGCACCGCCATAAACCGCCCCTCGGCGTCGGTCACTTCATACGCCTCGACGTCGGGATGGTATACCTCGACCCCCTCGGCACGCCTGAAACGCAGTCCGTAGAGGCGTTCGGCCAGCATGAAGACGCCCCGCACCACATTCTCCAAACGCAGGTAGGGCTTCACCTGCTCGTCGTCGACGGCATAGTGTTCCGACTTGTAGCGCTCGGTATAGTAGGCCCAGTCCCACGGCATGAGGCCGCCCTCGAGACCCTGCGCGCGGGCATACGCCTCGATCGCGGCGTAGTCGCGGCGGGCATAGTCCATCGTCGCCGCGCGCAACTCCTCCAGAAACGACAGCACGGTGGCCGTATCTCCGGCCATGCGCTCCTCAAGCACATAGTCGGCATAGGTTTCATACCCCAGCAGCCGCGCGATACGCATGCGCAGCGTCACGATACGGCTTATCAGACCGCTGTTGTCGAAATCGCCGCCCAGCGCCCGCGAGTTGTACGCGCGGTAGAGCCGCTCCTTGATGGCGCGCTGCGACGAGTAGGTCATGAAGGGGAGGTAGCTCGGCGTCTTGAGCGTCACCGTCCACCCCGTCTCGCCCCGTGCCGCGGCATCCGCCGCCAGCATCTCGCGCACGAACTCCGGAAGCTCGGCGACCTGCTCCCCGTCGGTTATGTTCACCGCAAAGGCGTTGGTCGCCTCAAGCGAATTGCGGCCGAAACGCAGCGTCGCGGCCGAGAGCTCCTCGGTATATTGCCGGTAGAGCGCCTTGTCTCCGTCCGAGAGTGCCGCGCCCGAACGCACGAAGCCCCTGTATGTCTGCTCCAAGAGGCGTATGTCCACCGCCGAGAGCCCCTCGCGCGGCCCGTCGTAGACAGCCTTCACGCGGGCGAAAAGCGCAGGGTCGAGCCCTATGTCGTTGCTCAAAGCCGTCAATGCGGGTTGTATGCGTTCGGCCACCTCCTCCATCGCGGGCGAGGTGTCGGCCTCGCGCAGGTTGAAGAAGAGCCCCGAGATGCGGTTCAGAAGCCCGCCCTGACGCTCCAGCGCCGCCACCGTATTGGCGAAGGTGGCGGGGGCGGGATCCGAGGCTATGGCCGCGACCTCGGCGCGCGAGGCCGCGATGGCCTCCTCGAAGGCCGGAAGGTAGTCCTCCACGGCGATACGCCCGAACGGGGGCGTCGCATGGGGCGTCGTCCACGCCTCCAGCAGGGGATTGGGGCGGTGTGCCGCCGTTCTATTTCCGTTCATGGTCTCCATATTCTACTTGTTGTCGCCGGTCGTGTCGGCCACGATACCGAGTGCGGCCAAGGAGTCGGCCTCGCGCACACGGGCCAAAGAGTCGGCCGCACGCGCCTCGGCCCTTTCGCGCCGCGACCGCTCGGCGCGGGCCCGCGCCTGCGCGCGGGTGTCGACCACGCCCACGTCGCGGCGCAGCGTATCGGCCGCCTCGGGTTCCGCCTCGATGAAGCCGCGGGCCCGCAGCAGAGCCTTGTCATCGGGGTCGGCGCCACGGAAGGCACGGTACATATCCATGCCGCTGCGGGAGCCGCCGCGCGCGAGTATCTCGCGGCGGAAACGCTCCGCCACATCGCTGCTGAAGAGATCGCCGCTCTCGACGAAGGCCCCGAAGGCATCCTTGTCCAGCACCTCGGCCCAGATGTAGAAGTAGTACCCCGAGGCGTAGCCGCCGTCGAATATGTGGCTGAAGTAGGGATAGCGGTAGCGCGGCGCGATCTGCGGGATGAGCCCGCGCTCCACCGTGAGTCTCTCATGCTCGAAGGCGTTGACGTCGCCCACCTCGCCGTCCGGCAGCGAGTGTATGTCGAGGTCCGACAGGGCCGCCGCCACCAGTTCCGTGGTGGTGAAGCCCGTATTGAACAGTTTGCTGCGCTCGATGCTGCCGATCATATCCTCGGGCATCACCTCGTCAGTACGGTAATTGACGGCATAGCGCCGCAGCAGTTCGGGCGACAACGCCCAGTTCTCCATGATCTGCGAGGGCAACTCCACGAAGTCGCCCTCGACCTCCGCAAGGCCGCGGTAGCGCACCTCCGAGAAGAGGCAGTGGAGCGCATGGCCGAATTCATGGAAGAGGGTCTGCGCCTCGTCAAGCGACAGCAGCGCGGGGGTGCGCCCCGACGGCGGGGTGAAGTTGCACACCACGCTCACGGCGGGGCCGTGGCGCGTACCGTCTGCATCGTATACCGGATCGGTGAAGGTACCGCACCACGCCCCGCCCTGCTTGCCCGCACGCGGGTGGAAATCGAAGTAGAGCACGCCCAGCGTCGTGTCATCGGCGTCGATCACCTCGTACGCCTCACAGTCGGGATTGTAAAGGGGCACCGACGTCGGCCGGAACGTGATGCCGTAGAGGCGGTTGGCAAGGAAGAACACGCCGCCCTTGACATTGTCGAGCGAGAGGTAGTCGCGCACCTTGCTCTCCGCGAGGTCGTAGTCGGCCTCGCGCACCTTCTCGGCATAGTACCACCAGTCCCACGGCTCCAGCGTCGCATTGCCGCCCTCGTCGCGCCGCAGCAGCGGCTCCATACGCGCGGCCTCGGCGCGGGCGCGTTCCAGCGCCGGCGTCCATATCTCCTCCAGAACCGCGTATACCGCCTCGGGCGTGCCCGCCATCTCGTCCGCCGTGACATATGCCGCATAGCTGTCGTAGCCCAGCAGGCGGGCCTTCTCGCTGCGCAGGCGCACCATCTCCGCGACGACCGCCTTGTTGTCGTGCCCGTCGTCGTGATTGCAGCGTGAGAGATAAGCCTCGTATATCTCGCGCCGCAGGTCGCGGTTCTTGGCATAGGTGAGGAAGGGTATCATGCTCGGCTTGTCGAGCGTGAAGATGTAGCGGCCCTTGCGGCCGTGCGCCTCGCCCGCCGCGAGGGCGGCGTCGCGTACCGTGGGCGGAAGCCCCACGAGGCTGTCGGCGGCGACCTCCAGAGCATAGGCGTTGTTCTCGGCCAACAGGTTCTCGGCAAAGGCGACCGACAGCTCGGCCAGACGGCCGTTTATCTGCTTCAGGCGCCCCTTCTGCTCCTCCGAGAGGAGAGCCCCCGCACGCACGAAGGCGTCGTATGTCTTCTCCGTCAGGCGCAGCTGCTCGGCCGTGAGCCCCGCCGACATGCGGCTGTCGTAGACCGCACGCACCTTCTCGAAGAGGGCGTCGTTCATCATCACCGCGTCGTAGTGCGCCGTGATGCGCGGCGACATCTCGGCCGCCACGGCCTGCATCGCCTCGTCGGTGTCGGCGGCGTTCAACATGCTGAAAACGGTCCACGCGCGCGAAAGGATGCGGCCCGCTCCGTCGTAGGCCGCAATCACATTGTCGAACGTCGGCGTCTCCTTCGACGAGACGATGGCGTCGATCTGCTCGTCGTGCAGCGACATGCCCCGTTCGAGCGCGGGGCGGAAATCCTCCGTCGAGATCTCGTCGAAGGGGGGCACCCCGAACGGCGTCTCCCACGTCTCGGCCAAAAGCGGGTTTTCCCCTTCCGCCTTGTGACGGTTGCATCCAAACAGTGCCATAACAAGAATCAAAGACAAAAATCCAAAAAATCCTCTCATAACTATCCTTCATGTTTCTGCGGCGGCCACGGAGGCCCGACGCACGAGCACAAAAATACAAAATTTATGGCGATCCGCCCGCACTCTCCGCCCTTTATTCCGCCAACGCCGCCACGGCACCCCGCACATGCGCATGCACACCCGGGGAAAGGCTTTCGCCGACAGCGAATAATTACTATCTTTGCCCCCGACAGCTATATAACATACACATCAATGCAACTATTCTACGCCCCCGACATAGCCGCGCCGCTCTACACGCTCGGCGAAGAGGAGTCGAAGCACTGCGTGCGCGTACTGCGCATGGGCGAAGGCGACACCCTGCACCTCACCGACGGCCGCGGCAGCCTCTACCGCGCCCGCATAGTCGAGGCGGCGCCCAAACGCTGCACCGTCGAGGTCGTGGAGACCATTCCCGACTACGAACGCCTGCCATACGGACTCACCATGGCCGTGGCCCCCACCAAGAACATCGACCGTTTCGAATGGTTCCTCGAGAAGGCCACCGAAGTGGGCGTAACGCGCATCGTGCCCCTGCTGTGCGACCACAGCGAACGCCGCTCGGTAAACGACGAGCGCGCCCGCCGCATCGTCGTCGCGGCCATGAAACAGTCGCTCAAGGCCTTCCTTCCGCGCCTCGACCCCATGACCCCCTTCGCGGAGTTCGTCTCGGCGACGGAGGCCCCCGTGCGCCTTATCGCCCACTGCGCCGAGAGCGGCACACCCAAGGCATATCTCCCCCGCGCCGTCGAAAAAGGGGGCGAAAACGTGATTTTAATAGGGCCCGAGGGCGATTTTTCCCCCGAAGAGATTAATTTTGCGCTCGAAAACCGCTTCCGCGCCGTCACCCTCGGCCGCCAGCGCCTGCGTACCGAAACGGCCGCCGTGGCCGCCGTCGTCATGACCTCCGCAGCTGCCGCGCTCCAAGCGGACGAATTATGAACACCGCGCACCGGCACCGTTAAGGCCCGCCGCAACCGCCATTGAAAGATCAACATACAGTAGCCACATGTATCTCAACCTGCTTCTGGCATTCGCACTGCTCACGGCGCTGCTCTTCGCCGTGCCCGTGCGGTGGAAGGCCCCGATAACCGCCGTCGTCACCGCCATCCTCTCCGTCGTCGCCGCCGTCCCCGCCGTGAAAGCCCTCGCCTCGGGCACGACAACAGAGATAACCCGCATGCAGGGCCCCGTCTTCGGCGAGGAGTCGATCGCCGTGGATCCCCTCTCGGGCCTCTTCCTCATAATCATAGCCGTCACGTCGGTGGCCGCCGTGCTCTACTCGTGCGGCTACATGAAGCACTACTACGGCAAGAAACCGCCCGTGCAGTTCTCGCTCCACTACACCGCCTTCGCGGCGCTCGTCGCCTCGATGATGATGGTAGTCACCTCCAGCGGCGGATTCTCGTTCCTCTTCGGCTGGGAGATGATGACCATAGCCTCGTTCCTGCTCATCCTCTTCGACGCCCAGCGTCCCGAAGTGCTGCGCGCAGCCCTCACGTACCTGATAATGATGCACGTGGGCTTCGTATTCCTCGTGGCCGGCTTCGCCGGCATAGACGCCGTGTGCGGTTCGGCCGGCTTCGACTGCCTGCCCCGCTGCTACGCCTCGCGCCACACCCTCTCGCTCTTCGTCATATTCCTCATAGGCTTCGGCATGAAGGCCGGAATCTTCCCCATGCACGTATGGCTGCCCGAAGCGCACCCCGCAGCCCCGTCGCACGTCTCGGCCCTCATGTCGGGCGTCATGATCAAGACCGGCGTCTACGGCGTCATACGCGTTGCCGGAGCCATCACCGAGGTCGGCCAGCTGCACACGGGCGGGATAATACTCCTCGCCGCAGGCATCGTCACGGGACTGTGGGGCGCCGTGCAGGCCGCGGCACAGAACGACGCCAAGCGGCTGCTCGCATACTCGAGCATGGAGAACGTAGGCATCATATTCATCGCCCTCGGAGTGGCGGCCCTCGGCGCCGGTGCCGACGACCCCGTCGTCGCCTCGATAGCCCTCTGCGGCGCCCTGCTCCATACGTTCAACCACTCGCTCTTCAAGTCGCTGCTCTACTTCGGCACAGGAAACCTCTACTCGCAGATGCACACCACGCTGCTCGACCGCTTCGGCGGCACCGCAAAACGCATGCCCGTCACCGCGGCGCTCTTCCTCCTCGCCACGGCCGCCATCTGCGCCCTGCCGCCCCTGAACGGCTTTGCCGGCGAGTTCCTCATATACCTCGGCTTGCTCGACAGCGTCAGCAACGGCGTCAACGTGCTATATGCCGCGGGCGGCATCACCGCTCTGGCCCTCATCGGCGGCATCGTGCTGCTCGCCTTCGCCAAGCTCTTCGGCGTGGTCTTCCTCGGCACGCCCCGCCACCGCAGCGTCCACAGCGTAACCGAAGTCGACGGCCTGCGCCTCGCCTCGATGGCGATACCCGCCGCAGGCATAGTGCTCGCGGGTCTGCTGCCGCAGTATGCCGTGCGCATGGTGTCGGCCGCAGCCGCGGAGTTCTCCCCCGCGGCCGTATATCTGGTCGAGGCTAACGTCGCACCGACCCTCACGCGCGTCTCGCTCACGGCATTTCTCCTCATTATAGCCGTGGCGCTCCTCTACACCGTCAAGGTGCGGGCGCAGCGCCGCCGCACCCTCTCGCACGGCCCCACGTGGGGCTGCGGCTTCACCGCCCCCGACACCCGCATGCAGTATACGGGCGAATCATTCGCCGAGGGGCTCGAAAGCCTCGCCTCGACATTCAACAGCGACATAGTCGAGGGCCGCGTCGTCGACAAGGGCGAAATCTTCCCGCCCGCGGTGCGCAACTACAACGTCCGCCACAAGGACCGCGTCGGACGCCTCTTCTCGGCGTGGTGGATCGAGATGCTGCGGCTGATAAACCAGCGCATCATGCGCCTGCGCACGGGCAAGATAAACAACTACATATTCTTCGCGCTGATGTTCCTCGTGCTCATATTCGTACTGTCACTCTTCAACATCATATAGGCCATGCTCATAAAGACACTGCTCAACACGCTGCTCATGGCGGCCGTCGCCATAGCAATCCCGGGCGTCATAAACCGCCTGCGGGCGCGCATGGCCGGCCGCAAGGGCGCACCCTTCTTCCAGCACCTGCGCGACGCACGCCTGCTCGCCGCAAAGGGGTCGGTATACTCCGACACCACCACGCTGCTCTTCCGCGTCGCCCCTGCCGTATATCTGGGCGCGGCCGCCGTGGCCCTGCTCTTCATCCCCGTCGCCGACCTCGAGCCCCTCATATCGTTCGAGGGCGACATCATATGCTTCGCCTACACGCTGGCTCTCGCCCGCGCCGCCCTCGTGCTCGCGGCGATGGACACCGGCAGCTCGTTCGAGGGTATGGGGGCCTCGCGCGAAGCCCTCTACGGCGCCCTCGTAGAGCCCGCCCTCATGATAGGCTTCGCCACGCTGGCCATGTTCTGCGGATACACCTCCTTCGCCGAGATCTTCGCCGTCAAGCAGTCGTTCGACCTGCACCTGACGCTGGTGATGCTGCTGGCGGCATACCTCTTCCTGCGCATAACCTTCGTCGAGGCGGGGCGCATGCCCGTCGAGGACCCGCGCACACACCTCGAACTGACCATGATACACGAGGTGATGTGCCTCGACTACAGCGGCATCGACATGCTCATGATACGCCTCGGCGGCTGGCTCAAGACCGCAGCCTTCGCCATGATCGCCGCCGACGCCGCCGCTACGGTCACCTGCTTCAGGTGGTGGTTCGCCACGCCCCTCGCCATACTCCTCACGGGAGTGTCGGTCGCCGTGGTCGAGTCGACGCAGGCGCGCAACAAACTCTCGCGCAACACCACCTTCATGGTGACGCTCTCGGCCCTCGCCGCCCTCATATTCTTTATCGGCTACCTGCTGCAACTCGACATAAACATCTGACGCCATGCTGCTCTCGCTCATCATACTCTACGTCATAACGCTCATCTACCTGTCGATAGTGGAGCGCTTCCGCAACTACGCCTCGATAATCGCGTTCCAAGGGTGGATACTGCTCGGCATAGCGCTGCTGCGCCTCCATTCGCTCGACTGGATCGAACTCTCGTTCATAATACTCGAAACGCTCATATTCAAGGCCCTCATCGTCCCCGCCATCCTCATGCGCGTGATCAAGAAGACCAAGATCAACCGTGTGCGCAAGTCGGGCTCGTCGCAGTTCAACGCCCTGCTGCTCTCGGTGGCGGCACTCGCCGCCAGCGCCCTCGCCACCTATTATGCGGCCGACTCGTCGGTACACATGATATTCTTCGGCGTGGCCCTCTACGCCCTGCTCAGCGGGCTCATACTCATAGTGCTGCGCTCGCGCATCTTCACCCACATGGTAGGCTTCCTCGTCATAGAGAACGGCGTCTTCCTCTTCTCGATGGCCATAGGCGTGGAGATGCCCCTGCTCATAAACACCGCCATCCTGCTCGACATCCTCATCTCGGTGCTCATGCTCGGGATGTTCATGACAAAGGTCGACGACAAGATACACTCCGTAGACAGCGAATCGCTCACACACGTAAAGGACTGACACGATGATATACCTCTTCTTCGCACTGTGGGCCGCAACGGCCGCCGCGGCGTTCTTCGCCCGCAGCCGCCGTACGGTACACCTGCTCTGCACGACGTACTTCGCCGTGCACGCGCTCTTCGCGGCCATGCTCTTTGCCGGGGGCCTCTACGGCACCCCGTCGGGAGGGTTCTTCTCGTTCGACGCCGCAGGCACGCTCTTCTACGTGCTGATGGCCGTGGTGGCGGCATTCGTGTCCCTGCACTCGGAACGCTACCTCAAGGACGATGACATAAAGACCTACCGCGTCTATTTCGCCCAGCTCATGCTCCTGACCACGGCCATCACGGGCGTATACTTCGCCGACAACATCGCCGTCACGTGGATCCTCATGGAGGCCACCACGCTCTGCGCCGCCGGCATCATATACCACCGCCGCTCGGAAGCCTCGCTCGAGGCCACGTGGAAGTACCTCTTCGTCTGCTCGACCGGCATAGCCATCGCATATCTCGGCATCCTGCTGCTGAGCGCCGCAGCGCAGAACGAGTCGCTCGACTACGCCTCGCTGCCCCGCCTCATCGCCGACGGCAACCCGCTCTACCTCAAGACGGCGTTCCTGCTCATACTCACGGGCTACAGCTGCAAGATGGAGATATTCCCCCTCTACACCATCGGCGTGGACGCCAACTTCGCCGCGCCGGCCCCCGCCTCGGCCCTCATATCCACAGGTCTGGTGAACGCCGGTTTCCTCGCCATATTCCGCATATACCGGCTCTTCGCCGCCACCGAGGTCTTCGACTGGGTGCGACACGTGATGGTCATAATCGGCGTGCTGAGCCTCGCCGTGGGGGCCATGTTCCTGCGCCGCACCAACAACTACAAGCGTTTCCTCTCCTACTCCACCGTCGAGAACATGGGCATCGCCGCCATAGGTCTCGGCATTGGCGGCGCCGGCGTCTGGGCGGCAATCCTGCATGTCACCTGCCACACGCTCATCAAGAGCAGCCTCTTCCTGCAGATGGCCGTCGTCCGGCAGATATACAACGGATACCGCATCAACCGCATCGGCGACTACATCAACATCAACCGCATCGGTGCCGTGGGCATGATCGCCGGCATGGTGGCGGTGCTGGCATTCCCGCCCTCGCCCCTCTTCGTCTCGGAACTGATGATACTCTCGCAGACGCTCGCCGACGGCGCTTGGTGGCTCGCCGCCGGAATAGTACTTCTGCTCTGCATCGTAATATACTCGATATGCTACCGCGTGATCAAGATGTGCTACCAGCCCAATCAGGACGAACTGCACCTCTCGAAGATCGACACGCGCCTCTCGTACAGCGCCCTCACGCTGCTGGCCGCAGCCCTTGTCGCCGGCTTCTGGCAGCCCGAGCCCCTGCGGCGCATAATCGACATCATAGCAAACATGTAACCATGGCCCGATACATTACAATAGACAACACATCGCCCGCCGTGCCCCTCGCCGAGATACCCGACGAACATTACGGCGCCGTATACGACGATCTGGCCGACCGCCTCGCACAGGAACGCTACCACATGGCCCACTACTTCGCCCGCGAGGAGGGCGACCGCCTGCGTTTCTACGCCATACTGCTCGACGACAGTTCCCGCAAGATAATGATAACCTCCTTCGCCATGGGGTATCACGACGAGGGGCCCCTGCCCTCGCTCACGGCGCTGCGCCCCGCCATGCACCCCTTCGAGCGCGACATCACGGAGCGCTACGGCGTGCGCTTCGACGCCATGCCGTGGGACAAGCCCCTGCGCCTGCCCTTCGACCGCCGCGACCGCCGCGCGAGCGTGGGCAACTACCCCTTCTACACGATCGAGGGGGACTCGCTGCACGAGGTCAACGTCGGGCCCATACACGCCGGCATCATCGAACCCGGAGCCTTCCGCTTCATCTGCAACGGCGAGACGGTCCTCCACCTCGAAATAGCCCTCGGATACCAGCACCGCGGCCTCGAACGTCAGTTCACCGCCGCGGACAACCGCCTGCGGCAGGCCGTACTGGCCGAGACCGCGGCCGGAGACACCGCTGCGGCAAACGCCACGGCATTCGCCGAGGCCGTCGAGAAACTCGCGGGACACACCCCGCCGGAAGGTCTCGTGCGCGAGCGCGCCGCGGCCCTCGAACTCGAACGCATGGCCATGCACATAGCCGACACGGGAGCCCTCTCGATGGATGTGGGGTACCAGCTGGGGCAGGTGGCGTGCGAGGCGCTGCGCACGATGACCATAAACACCACGCAGGCGTGGTGCGGCAACCGCTTCGCCAAGGGGCTCATACGCCCCTTCGGCACGAACAAGCCCCTCACCGCCGAGAAGACGGACATGATACGCCGCAACGTGGCCGAGATCGTACGCCGCTACGACGAGGTGCGGCATGACATAAAAAGTTCGCCCACGCTGCTGGCGCGATACGAGCAGTGCGGCGTGGTGCCGCGCTCCGAGATGCTGCGCATCGGCGGCGTGGGCATGGCGGCGCGCGCCAGCGGCGTGGAGCGCGACATCCGCACGTCGCACCCCTCGGGCATATTCTCACGGCAGATCGCCCATGAGAGCATCGTCAAGCGCCACGGCGACGTCATGGCGCGCCTGATGATGCGCTGCCGCGAGGTGCTGCAGTCGGCCGGCTACATCGACCGCATCCTCGCATCGCACCGTCCCGACACGTCGGCGCCCCGCCCCGACTACGTGCGGCCGCTGGCGCCGGACGCCCTCGCCGTAGGCCTCGTCGAGGCATGGCGCGGGGAGTTGTGCCACGTAGCCGTTACCAACGCCGCAGGGCGCATCGCCGACTACCGCATCAAGGACCCCAGCATCCACAACTGGCTGGCGCTGGCGCTGGCGGTGCGCGGCGAGGGCATCTCCGATTTCCCGATATGCAACAAGAGTTTCAACCTGTCGTACTGCGGCCACGACCTGTGACGCGCGGCACGAGACAATAAGACAAGACAAGAGATGATCCTACCCAAGATAAAGGTCCTGCGCAGCCACGGCAGGCAGTACATACCCGACCTGACGGAGGTGACGCTCACGGACGAGTTCCGCGGGCGCCCCGAGCTGACCGCCACAGACGACATGTCGGACGTGGAGGCCGCGGCGGCGATGTGCCCCACGGCGGCGATCACGACGGCGCCCTTCACGCTCGACCTCGGCCGCTGCCTCTTCTGCGGCGAGTGCGCCCTGCGCGCCCCGCGCAACATACGTTTCACGAACGACTACCGCATAGGGTCGGCCTCGCGCGAAGCCCTCGTCGTGCGGGCCGGCGACACCGCCGTCGACTTCCGCCACGACTGCGTCCGCACGGAGATACCGCGCCTGTTCGGCCATGCGCTCAAGCTGCGTCAGGTATCCGCCGGCGGCGACGCCTCCAACGAGATGGAGCTCAACGCCACGGGCAATGTCAACTTCGACTTCGGCCGCTACGGCGTCGAGTTCACCGCCTCGCCCCGCCATGCCGACGGCGTCGTCATCACCGGCCCCGTGACCTGCAACATGGCCGCCGCCCTCGAGATGTGCTACGACGCCGTACCCGACCCCAAGATCGTCATAGCCTGCGGCGCCGACGCCTGCTCGGGGGGCCTCTTCGCCGCGAGCCGCGCCGTCGACCGCTCGTTCTTCGAGCGGCACCGCGTCGACCTGTGGCTCCCGGGGGCGCCCGCACACCCCATGGTCTTCATCGAAGGGGTCATGAACCTCACAGGCCGCTGGCGGCGCCGAGAAGCCGAGAAGTAGATAACGGCAGCGGGAGCCTTCACTGCTCCCGCTGCCGCTATCGTCCATGGCCTGCCCGCCGCAGGCTACGCCCCGCCCCGCCGCAGGGTGACAATATCTATCTCGGGCCATGCCCCCAGACGGAACGGCACCGTACCTCCCGCCCCGACCGACACATGGAGCGCACGTCCCCCTTCGACATACAGGCCGCCCCACTCGGGATATACCCAGCGGGCGGGCGAGAAACCGCCGATGCGCAGCTGCACGGCATGCGTATGACCCGAAAGGGTAAGGTCTATGTCCGTTGCGGGGAGCACCTCGCTCCGCCAATGCGACGGGTCGTGCGTCAGGAGTATCTTGAAGATGCCCTCCGGAAGGCCGCACATGGCCTTTTTCAGGTTGCCGCGGGCTGGAAAGGGCGGGCGGCCTGTGTTCTCGACACCGATCAGGGCAATGCTGTCGGCACCGCGCCGCACGACAACGCTGCTGTCCCGCAGCAGCTGCCACCCCATCTCCCTTTCGTACTCTACGACCATGTCGCGCTGGCGGAGTGCGCCGTCGCGGGTGGCGTAGCGTCCATACTCGCAATAGTCGTGGTTGCCGAGGACCGACGTCACGCCGTCGGGCGCCGAAAGCCGCGCGAGGAGGCCTACATACGGCTCCGCCTCCGCGGCATAGACATTCACCAGATCCCCCGTGAAGAGCACCGCATCGGGGCGCAGGGCGTTCACCCGTCCGACAAAGCGGTGGACGAAGGCGGTGTCGCGGCCATAGGTCCCCAGATGCAGGTCCGAGATATGGGCTATGCGGTAGCCGTCGAACGCCGCGGGCAGGTGCGGCGACACGACCTCCACCTCCCTTACCGTTATGCGCTTCCACCCGAAGAGGAATCCGTACAGCGCCGCGAGGGCCACTACGACGGCCGCGGCGACGGCCGTGATGTCGGCGCAGCGGGCCGCGGAGGGCAGGGCGAGAGCCGCGACGCGGCCGGCGGCGGATACCGCCGCGAAGAGGAGCTTCGGCAGGGCGATACACAGCAGCAGGGCAAAAAACGCCTTCATTGTCCCCGCATGCATGTGTCCCGCCGCGGCTGCGGCCGCAAGCAGCAGCATGGCGACCGTGGGAAGCACGATGGCAAAATTCCAAAACAGGGGTACGCCGGCGCGCGCCGCCGCATGCCATATGTAGATGTCGGGGAGCACCGTCAGCAGGAGTATCGCTATCAGTATCGTTGTCATAATCCGCAGTATTGTCGGCAAAGTTACGAAAAATCGGCCAACGGCGGCATTCGGGACCCCCGTGCTGCGAATATTCTTCCCGACCATGCGGCCATTTCCTTTTTTTTGCGTATATTTACGTTTTACGACAACACTCGTCCGCATGTCGGGACACCCGTATGGCGGCGCCCAAACCTAAAAGCCTATGATCGTGACAATCGGAAACCTATCCCGCATCCTATGCGCGGGGCTCGCTGCCGTCGCCGTATCGTGCGGCGCGCCGGCCCGGGCCGACTACGACATCGTCCCCGCACCGCGCGATGTCGCCCCTGCCGAGGGGGAGCCCTTCATCCTGAAGAACGGCACGCCGGTAAACTATCCCGCCGGCGACGAAGCCATGCGCCGCAATGCCGAATTTCTCGCCGGGTACATAGGCGAGCAGACGGGGCTGCGCCTCATCCCCGCCGAGGGCGGCACGGCCGGCGGCGCCGTGACACTCGCCTTGCGCGAAACGGGCGGCAACCCCGAAGGCTACCGTATCGACGTCACCGCCGAAGGCGTCACGGTGACCGCCCCGACACCGGCGGGAGTATTCTACGGCATACAGACCCTGCGCAAGGCCGTGGGCGTGACAGAAGGGCGGTGCGCGCTGCCCGCAGCGACGATCGCCGACGAGCCGCGCTTCGCATACCGCGGCATGCACCTCGACGTCTCGCGCCACTTCTTCACCGTAGACGAGGTGAAGAGGTACATCGACATGCTGGCCCTGCACAATATCAACCGATTCCATTGGCACCTGACGGACGATCAGGGCTGGCGCATCGAGATCAGGAAGTACCCCCGCCTGACGGAGGTGGGATCCCGACGCAAGCAGACCGTCATAGGACATAACTCGGGCGAATACGACGGCAAGCCCTACGGAGGATTCTACACGCAGGAGGAGGCCCGAGACATCGTCGCCTATGCCGCCGAGCGTTACATCACCGTCATCCCCGAGATCGACATGCCCGGGCACATGCAGGCAGCACTGGCGGCATACCCCGAGCTGGGATGCACGGGCGGTCCCTATGACGTGTGGATGCAGTGGGGCATCTCGGACGACGTCCTCTGCGCGGGCAACGACGCCACCATAGCCTTCATCAAGGACGTGCTGGCCGAGGTGATGGAGATATTCCCCTCGGAGTACATCCACGTCGGGGGCGACGAGTGCCCCAAGGTGCGGTGGGAGAGCTGCCCCAAGTGTCAGGCGCGGATCCGCGCGCTGGGCCTGCGCTCCGACGACAAGCACACGAAGGAGCAGCGGCTCCAGAGTTACGTCATACATGAGGCCGCCGACTTTCTCGCCGCCAACGGCCGCCGCATGATCGGCTGGGACGAGATCCTCGAGGGCGGCCTCGCCCCCGGCGCTACGGTCATGTCGTGGCGCGGCGAGGGCGGCGGCATCGAGGCCGCGTGCCTGCACCACGACGTCATCATGACACCCAACACCTACCACTACTTCGACTACTACCAAGCCAAGGACACCGCGGCCGAACCGCTCGCCATAGGCGGCTACCTCCCCATAGAACGGGTATACTCCTACGAACCCGTGCCCCGCTCGCTCACCCCCGACGAGCAGCGCCACATCGTGGGCGTGCAGGCCAACCTCTGGACCGAATACATCCCCGACTTCGCGCAGGTGCAGTACATGGTGCTGCCCCGCATGGCGGCTTTGGCCGAAACGCAGTGGTGCTCGCCCGACAAGAAGGTCTACGACCGCTTCCTGCGCCGCGCCGCGCGCCTCTGCGGGATATATGACATCAACGGATGGAACTACGCCACCCACATCTTCGACGTCGACCTCGGCCTTAAACCCGACCCTGCGGCGGGAACGCTCGCCGTCACCGCCTCGACCATCGACGGCGCACCCGTGCACTACACCCTCGACGGTTCGGAGCCTACGGCCTCGTCACCGTGCATAGGCGAGAGGCTCGACATCTCGTCCGACGCCGTGCTGCGCACGGTGGCCCTGCGCAAGGGCGGCGCGGCCTCGCGTACGACTACCGACACGGTGCGGTTCCACAAGGCCGCGATGAAACCCGTCGAGCTGCTTCAGGCGTCTCACCCGAGCTATACCTTCGGCGGCGCGCCGATACTGGCCGACGGCCTCACGGGCGACCGCAACTACAAGACGGGCCGCTGGTTAGGCTTCTGCGGCACCGACCTCGAAGCCGTCATCGACCTCGGCGGGCAGACCGAGGTCTCGGCCGTGTCGTACCGCACTTGCGTCGAGAAGGGCGACTGGATCTTCGACTCGCGCGGCGCGACGGTGTGGGTATCGGACGACGGCACGCAGTTCAGGCAGGTGGCCGACGAGCAGCTCCCCGCCATGAAGGCCGACGACGGCAACGGCATCTTCACGCACAGCCTCCGGTTCGATGCCGTGAAGTGCCGCTACGTGAAGGTGATGATACTCTCGGAGCACTCGATACCCGACTGGCACGGCGCCAAGGGATACCCGGGATTCCTCTTCGTGGACGAGATCACGGTCGAGTAGCCGGCAACGGCAGCAGACAAGAGTCCCCTGCCGCGTTGTCCGCGGCAGGGGACTGGCGTTTTCGGACGCGGACGCGGCACGGGCCGCATATCCGCGCGGCACACGGCGGGCCGCTGCCGCCGTGCCAAGGGCCAGCGGCAGCGTAAAAAAGCGGCCGCATGGCGACAACCGAAAAAGATTTTTGTAACTTTGCGGACAAAACTAATAAAGAGCAACCGTTATGTTGACACTCAAGCAACTTAGGGACGACAAGGATGCGGCCGTCAGACGTCTGGCCAAGAAGGGCGTCGATGCAGCCCCCGTCATCGCCCGTATCGAGGAGCTGGACGACGAGCGCAAGGCCATACAGGCCGAGCTCGATGCCTGTCTGGCCGAGCAGAACAACGCCGCAAAGCAGATCGGCGCACTTATAGGTCAGGGTAAAAAGGAGGAGGCCGAGGAGAAAAAACGCTTCGTGGCATCGCTCAAGGCGCGTTCTGTCGATCTGTCGGCACGGCACCAGTCGGTAAGCAACGAACTGCAGTCGCAGATCGTGCTGCTGCCCAACTTCCCCGCCGACATAGTCCCCGAAGGCAAGACTGCCGAGGACAACGTGGTGGTGAAGCTCGTCGAGAACTATACGGAGCTCCCCGCCGACGCCCTGCCGCATTGGGAGCTGGCCCGCAAATACGATATTATAGACTTCGATCTGGGCGTAAAGCTCACTGGCGCGGGTTTCCCCGTATACAAGGGCAAGGGCGCGCGACTGCAACGCGCGCTGATAAACTACTTCCTCGACTGCAACACCCGTGCGGGATACCTCGAGGTGGAGCCCCCCGTCATGGTGAACGAGGCGTCGGGATTCGGCACCGGACAACTCCCCGACAAGGAGGGGCAGATGTACCACGCCACGGCAGACAACTTCTACCTCGTGCCCACGGCCGAGGTACCCGTGACGAACATATACCGCGACGTGATCCTCGACGAGAAGGATTTTCCCGTCAAGATGACCGCCTACACCCCCTGCTTCCGCCGCGAGGCCGGATCGTACGGCAAGGATGTGCGCGGACTCAACCGCCTGCACCAGTTCGACAAGGTCGAGATCGTGCAGCTGTCGCTGCCCGAGAAGTCGTACGAGGCCCTCGACGGCATGGTCGCGCACGTCGAGTCGATCGTACAGTCGCTCGGCCTGCCCTACCGTATCGTACGCCTCTGCGGCGGCGACATGTCGTTCACCTCGGCCCTCACGTACGACTTCGAGGTGTACTCCGAGGCGCAGAAACGCTGGCTCGAGGTGTCGTCGGTGTCGAACTTCGAGTCGTTCCAAGCCAACAGGCTGAAACTCCGCTACCGCGACGCCAACAAGAAGATGCAGCTCGCGCACACGCTCAACGGCTCGTCGCTGGCGCTGCCCCGTATCGTCGCAGCCCTGCTCGAAAACAACCAGACGCCCTCGGGCATACGCATGCCGGAGGTGCTGGTTCCATACACGGGATTTGATATTATCAAATAAATTCCTACATTTGCGATTGGCTACGCAAACTTTTAACTCATAAAACAAACGAAACTATGGCTTACAAGATTTCTAACTCGTGCGTCGCTTGCGGCACCTGCATCGACGAGTGCCCCGTAGAGGCTATCTCGGCCGGCGACATCTACGTGATCGACCCCGACAAGTGCATCGACTGCGGCACCTGCGCAGGCGTCTGCCCCAGCGAGGCCATCGCTCCCGCGGAATAAGCGGCACGACGAGGCTGAAACGGGGGATGTCCTTGAGGATGTCCCCCGTTTGCATGCCCTGCCTCCCAACCAACAAAGTATCACAGCGGGGCTAAAATCCCGCCACCACCGAATCAGACGGAAAAAACATGGAACTCGAACAATTTATCGAACACGTCGGCCGCGGCGGCGCACTCGACACCCCCGAGATATACGAATTCATGAACCGCATGAGCGACGCGGCCCGACGCATAACATGCCGCATGAACGGCTCGTACCACACACAGGAGGAGATACGCGACATGGCGTCAGAGCTGTTCGGATACCGCGTAGACGGGACGTTCCGCATCTTCCCGCCCTTCTACACCGACTTCGGCCGCAACATACACGTCGGCCGCAACGTCTTCATCAACGCCGCCTGCCACTTTCAGGACCAAGGCGGCATAACCATAGGCGACGGCTGCCTGATAGGGCACGCCGTGGTATTCGCCACGCTCAACCACGGCATCGCCCCCGACAGCAGGGCCTCGATGACACCCGCGCCCATAGTGCTGGGGCGCAACGTGTGGGTGGGGTCCAACTCCACGATACTGCAGGGTGTCACCATCGGCGACAACGCCATAATCGCCGCAGGCTCGGTCGTGACCAAGGACGTCGGGGCAGACACCATCGTGGGCGGGGTGCCGGCGCGCTTCATACGGCACATCTGACGACACGCGGGCGCCCCCTTTCGAGGGCGCCCGCGGCGGCGTGCGCTGCGCACCGGCTACTCTTCGGCCTCATCCTGCCCGCGCTCGATCTTCATGTTGCGCCGGGGGTCGCCCTTAACGTCGATGGCCGGGCCCTTCTTGCGCATCGGTGCGGGAGCCAAGCCGTCACTCTCCACGTCCGCAGGTCGTCCGGGGGCGAAACGGCCGTCGCTGCGCGCCGGCATCCGGCGGTCCCTGCGGAACGACTGCAACTGCTCGTAACGCTCGTACTGCGCCTCGTTGAGGATGCCCTTCATCTGCTGCGACATCTCATCCTGCTCCTTCTTCATCTGCTCCATAAGCTTCCGCTGCGCCTCGGCCTGCTTGAGACAGAGCTTGTAAACCTTGTCATACTGGTCGTTGCCCAGCAGCAACTGCCGCTTCATGCGGTCGGCCTTCATCTTGGCCATCTCCTCAACCGTGGGGGGATCCTTCCGCTCAGTCTGTTCGGGCGCCTCCTGCGCATAGGCCGCCGCTCCCATCACGAGCGACAGGGCCATTACAAAAAGATACTTTTTCATGGTTCCGAAATATTTTCCGTCAATGCAAATATAGCACCTGCGGCAGGGCTATTCTCCGCACGAAGCCGCGAAAGGGTCTTTTCGCCGTGTGAAACGCCCCGCAAAAGGGGTAAACCGGATAATCTGCGGCAAAATTTACACAAAATTCCGGACACGGGAAAGGGCCGGCGCCATTTTCCACTTCCCGGGCCGACGCGGAGCCGCCCCTCCGGAAACCGGCATGCCCGAAACCTCCCACCGGCGCGGCGCCGCCTTACCGGCCACATTCCCCGAAGGCCTTGAGGGGTGCGGGGCGGCGGAGCAGGACGGCGAAACGGGCCGAATGGGGTAGAGATGGTCTGCTGCGGCCGCAGGGCGCGACGGCAAAAAAAAGAGACAGGCGGGAATCTCACGATTGCCGCCTGCCCTCGGAACACAGATGTTCCATAAACTACTAACCCAAACTTAAATAAATGAAGAAACCTCGCTGCGGCACTGCTTGACGTGCCGCAGTTGACCTTCCAAGTCGCAAATCGCGTGCCGCCGCCACCGGCACCCGCCGATTCTGCCTGTGCGGGCCATCTTTGCACCCGAAACGGCCATGCGCGGCCATACAGGCGGCGCAGGAGGCGGCAGGGCTCCCTGCGGCATGGAAACGTGAGGCGCGGCCGGCGAGGCGCACGGGCAGAGCGGGGGAAGACGCCGCGGAAAAGACAATTTCGCACGGCCATGGTGGGAATTGGCGAAGTTTTACTACATTTGCACTTTCAGTAAACGTCTGACAATGGAATTATCTCGTCCCAACATCGAGACTCTGCGCGAAATGCTCGCCGCACCGGCGCGCAAGATCGTCACCCTCTCGCACACGAATCCCGACGGCGACGCCGTGGGCTCGTCGCTCGCGTGGGCCGAGGCGCTGCGCCGCATGGGCCACAGCGTCACCTGCATCGTACCGAACAAGTATCCGTACTACCTGAACTGGATGGCCGGAATACGCGACATGGTGATATTCAAGCACGACGACGAAGGCCGTGCCGCCCGCGCGGTCGCCGAGGCCGACATAATCTTCTGCCTCGACTTCCACTCGCTCTCGCGCCTCGACGCCCTGAGCGACGTCATCGCCGCCAACACCACCGCCAAGCGCGTGCTCATAGACCACCACCTCAACCCCGCGGAGCCGTTCGACCTGATGTTCTCATATCCCGAGTCGTCGAGCACCTGCTACCTGCTATACCGCATAATCGAGGAGCTGTGGGGCACGGCAAGCATAACGCCGACACAGGCCGAGGTGCTATATGTCGGCATGATGACCGACACGGGCAACTTCTCATTCTCGTTCCTCACGCCCGACCTCTTCCGCGCCGTGGCGGCCCTCGTAGAGACAGGCATCGAGGTGCCCCGCATATACAACAACGTCTACAACTCCTTCACCGAAGGGCGCGCACGCCTCTTCGGCTATGTCATAAACCGCAAGATGCGCATCCTGCGCCGCGGCACCGTAGCCCACATGTCCCTCACGGAGGAGGAGATGCGCCGCTTCTGGTTCCAGCAGGGCGACAGCGAGGGTTTCGTAAACTACCCGCTGACGATCAAGAAGATGAAGATGTCGGCCATATTCATCGAGCACCACGACTTCATCCGCGTCTCGCTGCGCTCGCGCGGCGACGTCGACGTCAACCTCTTCGCCGGCCGCTACTTCAACGGCGGGGGCCACCGCAACGCCGCCGGAGGCAAGTCCTTCGACCCCATGCCCGAAACCATCGCCCGATTCGAACGCGCCGTCGACGAATTCGCCGCCGAAGGTCTCCTCTGAACACGAAAAAAGCCCTCACGATGAAACACCCCCTGTTGAAAACGTATTGGCGCCTGCTCGGCTTCGCAAGGCCCCTCAGCCGCTACACCGTGCCGTACTTCTTCTACTCGGTGCTGCACGCCGTCTTCAACACCTTCACCTACACGATGATAATGCCCATCGTGAGTTCGCTCTTCTCCGACGGATACACCTTCGAGCCCACATACAGCATGCCCAAGATACGCCTTTCGGGCGAGTGCCTCAACGAGGTGCTAAGCTATGCATATACGGCCGTCTTCGGCGAGCGCTTCAACATAACCTACCTGCTCACGCTGCTCTCCGTAATACTCATAGTCTCAAACCTGCTCAGCAACATGTTCCGCTACATGGGCGCCATGACCGTCGAGACCATGCGCATGCGCACCCTCGAGAAGATGCGCAACGAGATGTTCGCACACACCATGTCGATGAACGTCGGGTACTTCAGCGACCAGCGCAAGGGCGACATCATGTCCAAGATAACGTCCGACGTCATGATGGTGCAGTTCTGCATAACGAACACCCTGCAGGTGCTCTTCCGCGAGCCCTTCCTCATCATCGGATACCTCGTCATGATGGTCAAGATCTCGTGGGAGCTGACCCTCTTCTCGGTGCTCTACCTGCCGCTCGTGGCTCTTGTCATCGGCGCCGTCGTCAAGCGCCTGCGGCACCCCGCACGCGAGGGTCAGGAACGTATGGGCGACATGGTCAGCATAATGGAGGAGTCGCTCTCGGCCGTAAAGATCGTCAAGAGCTACAACTGTTTCGACTACGTGCGCCGCAAGTTCAGCGTCGTCAACGCCCGCATGTCCGAACTGCTGCTTTCGATGGCCCGCAAGCAACAGCTCGCCTCGCCCATGAGCGAGTTCCTCGGCATCTCGGCAATATCGGTGGTGCTCATCTTCGGCGGCATGCTCGTCATGCGCGGAACCATGTCGGCGTCGTGGTTCGTCGCCTACATCGCCGCCTTCTCGCAGATAACGCGCCCCCTGCGCGCCATAATCGACCAGTTCGCGAACATAAATCAGGGTCTGGCCGCAGGAGAACGGATATTCTCCATAATAGACGCCCGCAGCGAGGTGCAGGACAAGGCCGGCGCCCGCACCCTCGACCGATTCCGCCACACGCTGGAGTTCCGCAACGTATCGTTCTCATACGACGACGCGCGCGAGGTGCTGCACGACATATCATTCACCGTACACAAGGGCGAGACCGTAGCCCTCGTAGGGCCATCCGGAGGCGGCAAGTCGACCATAAGCGAGCTCATCCCCCGTTTCTACGACCCGCAGCAGGGCGAGATCCTCATCGACGGCGTGTCGCTGCGCGACTACACGCAGGAGAGCCTCCGCGCTCACATGGGCATAGTGTCGCAGGACACCGTCCTCTTCAACGACACCATACGCAACAACATAGCGATGGGCCGCACCGACATAACCGACGAGCGGATCGAGGCCGCCGCCCGCGTCGCAAACGCCCACGACTTCATCGTCGAATGCCCCGAGGGATACGACACAAACATCGGCGACCGCGGCTCGAAACTCTCGGGAGGCCAGCGACAGCGGATAAGCATCGCCCGCGCCGTGCTCCGAAACCCCGAGATACTGATCCTCGACGAAGCCACCTCGGCCCTCGACACCGAAAGCGAGAAACTCGTGCAGGAGGCCCTCACCTCGCTGCTCAAGGGCCGCACCTCGATAGTCATAGCACACCGTCTGAGCACCATACACAACGCCGACCGCATCATCGTCATCGAGCACGGCCGCATCGCCGAGCAGGGCACCCATGCCGAGCTGCTCGCCCGCGGCGGCATATACGCCAAGCTGATCGAACTCCAGAGTCTCGCATGACGCAAGCGTGCGGGGCGCAGGAATAAGGCAGCGCCGGATAATGTACCGTCGGGCCGGAAAGGGCATAGCCTGACAGCACGGGCCGGCAGCTGGATCGGGCGGAACGTACAGGGACAGGCCGGCAGACAAAGACGGGGCCGGCGGACAGGTGCGGGATTGGCGGACAGGTGCAGGATTGGCGGACAGGTGCGGGGCCGGTGTCATGGAAAGGCCGGAAACGGGCCGATTTTCGGCGCGGCGGCGCTGCCCATGCAATTCGGCAGCCATGCCGTCAGAGCCAGCCAAAACACACGAAAAGCGGCAAAAAACGCAATACAGGAAACCGGCGGGGCAGAGGCTGCCCAAGATGCCAAAGGGTGGGGGACAGAGGAGGAGAGGCAATGGCGCCGGCAACGATACGAAAAAGGAGGCTTGAAGCCTCCTTTTTACATATTCCGGCAGCCGCGGCAATCACTCGCCCAACCGCAGAGTGCGGTTTATGGACGATGGCAGCGACGACGTGTAATGCGTGACAAAGAGAAGGGTCTTGTTCTCGCGGCGGCAGAAGGCCTCCACCACACGCTTCGCCCGCGCCCGCACCACGGGGTCGAGACCTTGGAACGGCTCGTCCAATATCAGCAGGTCGGGATCCTTGACGAAGGCCCGCGCCAGCAGCACCAGCCGCTGCTCCCCGCTCGACAGGCGCACGAAACTCCGTTCGGACAGATGCCCCGCACCCAGAGCCTCCATCCACGGCAGGCAGGCCGCCCGCTGCTCCTCCGTAATACGCCGCCCGCCCCCGACAGCGTCGAAGAGCCCCGAGGCGACGACCTCGACGGCAGGTACGTCGTCCACAAAGGCGCGGTGCATCTCGGGCGAGAGATACCCTATATGCCGCTTTATGTCCCAGATGCTCTCACCCGTGCCGCGGCGGCGGTCGAAGAGGGTCATGTCGAGGGCGTACGCCCGCGGGTTGTCGGCGCAGACGAGGCTCAGCAGCGTGCTTTTGCCGCTGCCGTTGCGCCCCGTGACGTTCCACGCCTCGCCTGAAGCAACACGCCAGTCGAGGCGGTCGAAGATACGCCGCGCGCCATAGCTTATCGAGGCGCCGCGCAGCTCCACCACACGCTCGTAACGCGGCGTCACGTGCGTGGCCGCAGGCAGCGGCGCATCCGGCTCCCCCGCCCCGTACGCACGCTCAGCGGCAACGGCAGCGGCGACGGAAACGGGCCCGCTGCAGCGCATGGACTCCATCACATATACCTCCGAGACCATGCGCGGCACCTCGGCCGCAGAGCACATCGTCAGCACGAACGTCACGCCCAGACGCTCCGCCACCAGCTCCATCACCCCGCACAGCAGCTCCCGTGTCGGAGGGTCGAGCCCGATGAAGGGGCTTTCGAGAATCAGCACCTCGGGCGCCGTGAGCAGCGCCCGCGCTATATGGTAACGGCGCAGCTCGCCGCTCGACAGCGTAACTATCTCGCGGCCGAACAGCGGCCGCAGACCCAGCAGGTCGTACAACTCCCCGCGCCACGCCTCGTCCGCGGCTGCGGCACCCTCCAGAAGCGACCCCACCGAGGGCGACATGCCGCGGTCCGACGAGTTCCACCGCTGCTGGTAATAGTAGGGCGACTCGGCCGTGCCGTAGGCGTCGTTGAAGCAGACGGTGCGAACAGCCTCGTAGAGGTGCGCGCCGTCGCAGCGGAAATCGTATTCTACACGCCCCTCGCGCAGATAGAGGCCACCCGAGACCATCTTCACGAGGGTGCTTTTGCCGCTGCCGTTGCGTCCCGTGACGGCCACATGCCGCCCGCGGCGCAGGCAGAAGTCGGCAGGCGCCGCAAGGCGCCGCGCGGGGTCGGCGGCAATGCCGCCCCGCATCGATATAAGCGGTTCTCCTTCCATTATTTTCGACATGTCGTTATAATACTTGTATCCGCCATCCGCGGCACGGCGGCCGCACCTTGCGGCACGTACCGCGGTACACACGGGAAACGGTCCGCGCGCCGCAGCCCCGCAGTCAATAGTAGAGCGACTTGCGGCCGAAGATGGGATACCCGAAGTTGAAGGTCACATACATGTTGTTCCACGAGTCGAGATCGTACTTGGTGAGCGACAGGCTCACGGGGCCGATACGCGTATGGTATACCAGCGTCAGGTCGCTTATGTAGCGCATGTAGTCGCGCGCCGAGGTGCGGTCGCGCAGCATGGCGTAGAAGCTCGCACGCAGGTAGAAGCTCCGCATCAGCTCGAACGTGGGCATCAGCCCCGCCGCCACGTAGCGGTCGGCGAAGTAGTCGGGCATGTAGATCATCTTGGCGTGCGAGATGGGGGCGTAGCGCGGCGACGAGAGTATCGTAGACTCGGTGTTGCCGAAACGCGGGTGGTTGGTATAGACCGCCTCGATGTTGTATCCCATCGAGAACCACGACCGCTGCCAGTCGCCCGGGTAGTGCTCCCACTGCACCTTGCCGCCGAACCACGTGCGCAGCTCCTGCCCGCGGCGCCCCGACAGGCGCGTGGCGGCGTTCTCGTAAGTGTCGCGACCGTGGACGGCGATGCCCGAAACCGACAGTTTCGTACCCCGCGTCGGGTAGATTATCTTGTCGAGCGTGCTGCGTTCGAGGGCCACGCGCCCCGCCACGAAACGGAAACGGTCGTGCGTATGGGGAGTGTCGTGGGGGTCGTAGTCCGCTTGGTAGCCGTAGTAGTTGAAGCCCGTGTTGACCGACGCCTCGACGATGCTCTTGCGCGTCATCGCCACACCGAAGGCCGTGTGGAAAAATATCTCGTTCGTGCGCGCCTCGATGGCGTTGCGCACGGGCGTGATGTTGCCGAAGGAGCCGTGCAGCGTGGTGCGGTGGGTAAGGTCCAGCTCGTAGTCGACATACATCGGCCGCCGCTTGAGTATCACCGTGCGCCCGCCGATGCTCGCCATGGCCGAAACGGGGCTCAGGTAGAGGTCGCCGTGGGCGTACTGCGCCGTGCGCCCCACAGAGAAGTAGTTGAAGCCCAGATAGGCCTGATTGAATGCCGTCGACGAGATGTTGCCCCCGACAAGGAAGCGCCAGCGCGGCTTGCTTTCGAGGTAGAAGGTCAGGTCGTAGTTCCCCCGCACCGAATCGTAACGCACCGTGGGGAAGGTGCGCGAGGTAAATTCGTTGGTGGCCATGAGCGAGTAGTAGCGCTCCTTCACCGTCTCGAACGAGTAGGGGCCTACAGTGCCGCCGCCGTCCTTGCGTTCGTCGAAGTGCATGAAGGTGCGGGCGTAGTAGCCCTGACGCTTGCGCAGCCCTTCGATCTTAAAGTCGTTGATCTCCAGCTCGGGGCACCGCCCGCGGAACGCCGCGCGCCGCTCGGCCATCTCGTCGGGCGTGCGTCGTGCCTCAAGGCGCGCCTTCAGTTCGGGGATACGCTCCAGCGCATCGGCATATCCCTGCTCGATTATCTCCATGCCCGCGGCGAAGTCGAGCACGCCGGCATCGACCTCACGCTTGATGAGCACGCTGCGCCCCGCCGGCAGCACATAGTCCGTAGGCATGGTTATCAGCGCCATCACCTGCTGCTCGACCGAGGAGTCCTGCGTGGCGAACTCGTCGTCGGCCACGCACTGCGACCCGATGATGAAGTCGGGCCCGAAATCCTCCACCAGAGCCTGCCACGGGAAGTTGTTGTAGCAGCCGCCGTCGACGAGCACCGTGCCGTCATCCGACGTGACGGGGCGGAACGCCAGCGGGTAGGCCATCGACGCCCGCACCGCAAAGGGCAGGTCGCCATCCGAGAACTCCACGGCACGATGGCGGTTCATGTCGGTGGCAACGCAGCGGAACGGGACCATGAGACGGTCGAAATCCCCGCCGCACGCCGTCGACGCGGGAGCGAAGAGCCCCGTCAGCGCGAGGTCTATCTGCGCCGTGTTGATGAAGGCGTGGGGCAGCGCCAGCGCCAGCGAGTTCTTGTTGCTCACCGAATCGCGCTTCATCTCGGCATAGACGGAGAGCATCGTGGGGGCGTCGGCCCGCTCGGTGTAGTAGAAACGGTACTTGTCGTCGATGCGCCCCGAAACCCAGCGTTCGACGTCGCCCGAGGCCACGATCGAGACCATCTCCTCGGGGCTGTAACCCGAGGCGTAGAGCGCCGCCACGATGGCGCCCATCGAAGTGCCCGAGATGTAGTCTATGGGGATTCCGTTCTCCTCCAGCGCACGTATCACCCCTATGTGGTAGAGACCCTTGGCTCCGCCGCCGGCCAGAACCAGCCCCACGCGGGCGTCGGGCCCGAAGTGCTGGTCGTTTATCTGCTCCGCGGCTTCGCGCCCCAGACGCAGGGCCGCGGCGTCGGACAGCGAGTCGGCCGTACGGCGTACCGTATCCTGACCCGCCGGTGCCGGAACAGCGCACGGCGCAGGCGCCTGACCCCGCAGCCCCCGCGGCACAAAGGACGGTGCCGCAGCCCCCGACACCGGCGCCGGCACCGCGGCAGAGAGTATAAATAGTGCGAAAAAACGGATGATTCTCATATTTTTTAGTAACTTTGCACACTAACACCGTGTACGCTACAAAAGTACGAAAATATATAAAACCGCAAAATAGCCATGATTGACAGAATCAACGATCTGTTGAAGCGCGTCGAGGAGTTCCGCCCCAAGGCCGCGGCGGAAGTCGAGGAGTTCCGTATCAGGATCCTCGGCAAAAAAGGCGAGCTGAACGCCCTCATGGAGGAGTTCAAGAGCGTCGCACCCGAGCGCAAACGCGAGATAGGGCAGCGTCTCAACGCCCTCAAAACCGCCGCGCAGGAGCGCATAAACGCCCTCAAGGCATCCCTTCAGGAGGCTGCCGAGAGCAACTCGGCCGCCGTGGGCGACATGACCCGCCCGGGCAGCGCCGACGAGATAGGCACGCGCCACCCCATATCGCTCGTGCGCAACCAGATCGTCGAGATCTTCTCGCGGCTGGGCTACACCGTGGCCGAGGGGCCCGAGATCGAGGACGACTGGCACGTGTTCTCGGCCCTGAACTTCCCGCCCGAACACCCCGCACGCGACATGCAGGACACATTCTTCATCGAGAAGGGCGCCGACATACTCCTGCGCACCCACACCTCGTCGATACAGGTGCGAGCCATGGAGCGCAGCAAACCGCCCATCCGCATCGTATGCCCGGGCCGCGTATTCCGCAACGAGGCGATCTCGTACCGCGCTCACTGCATATTCCATCAGGTCGAAGGCCTCTATATCGACGAGGGCGTCTCGTTCGCCGACCTCAAGCAGTCGCTCCTGTACTTCGCAAAGGAGATGTTCGGCGAGGAGGCGTCGATACGCCTGCGACCCTCGTACTTCCCATTCACCGAACCCTCGGCCGAGATGGACGTCTCGTGCAACCTCTGCGGCGGAAAGGGCTGCAACGTGTGCAAGGGTACCGGCTGGCTCGAGATAATGGGATGCGGGATGGTCGACCCCAACGTGTTGGAGGCAAACGGCATAGACTCCAAGAAATATTCGGGATTCGCCTTCGGCATGGGTGTCGAGCGCATCGCCATGCTCAAGTACGGCGTCAAGGACCTGCGCCTCTACTTCGAGAACGACGTACGTTTCCTGCGCCAATTCGAGAGCGTGCTGTAACAAAACGCCCACGGCCGACGTTAGTATTCCGACGGGCCACGGCCACGGCGGCGCATGACACCCCGCGCCGCACCATTCATAGGGCGGCGGCAGGACCCGGCAGGATGAAATGAGTGAAAGGAAAAGCAGAGTGAACAGAGGCGCAACATATCGCAAGGTGCTTACGACGGCGGCGGCGCTGCTCATCGCGGCGGGATTCGCCGCACCCGCGCTGCACACCGGCACCGGCACGCCGCACCACACCGCGGCCGCAATAGCGTCCGACACCACACACGACGGCGGCGGCGCCGCGGACAGACAGCCGCGCATGAAGAAAAGAGGCGCCGCACGGCACAGGACACCCGTTGCGACAGGCATGCAGACCGATCCGCAGCAGGCCGACAGCATAAACCGCGCCGCCGACACGCTGGAGGGCGATGCGGCTGCGGCGGACACCTCGCTCCGGCGATTCGAGACATGGCCCGAGGAGTTGCGGCCCCGCCTCGAAATACCCGACTCGCTGCAAGCGGCATACAGCTTCACCGACGGCCTCAAGCGCGCCGCAATATACGGCGACTCGGCCGGCGCCCGCACCCTCTACGAACAGTCGCTCGCAACCGATTCCGACTACGGCCCCGCCCTCTACGAGATGGCGTCGCAATACCTCGAAAGCGACCCCGCCCGAGCCATAGAGTACGCCCGCCGCGCATACGACACCGACACCACAAGCCGCTGGTACACCAGCATCTACGCGCAGTCGCTGATCGTATCGGGCGACTACGACCGCGCCCTGCCCGTATTCCGCCGCCTGATACGCATGGACGACGGCAACCCCGACAACTACCGTATTCTGGCAATACTGTACCAGCAGCGGCAGCAGCCGTATTCGGCAATATCGGTGCTCGATTCGGCCGACACGCGGCTCGGCAAGGTGCCATACCTGAGCGCCCTCAAACGCCACCTGCTCGTCGCCACACGCCAATACGACCGCGCCATAGCCGAGGCACAGGAGGCCGTCGACGCCGCCCCCTACGAACAGAGCAACGTCCTGTCCCTCGGGCAGGCATACGCCGCAGCAGGGCGCGACTCCATTGCACGCGCGACCCTGCGCGAAGCCGTCGCCATGGACTCCACGAACGTCGACGCGCTGGCCGCATACGCCGACTTCAGCTCCGAGCGTGGCAACATGCCGGAGTACATGGCCGCACTGAAACTCCTCTTCGCAAACGAACAGTTCCCCATCGAACGCAAGATTTCGCTATTCCGGCGCCTGACATCCAGCCGCAAGTTCTACGGCGAAAACTACTTTGCCATAGGGGCGCTGGCATCGACCCTCGCCATAAAGTACCCTGACGACAAGCGCGTGGTCGACCTCTACGGCGATCACCTCATCGCCGGCGGCGACGTCGAGAACGCCCTGCGGCACTTCAAGCTCCACCTCGACGACCAGCCCCCGCAGATGGACTACTACATGGCCGTCATCGACATCGAGACATACCTCCAGCGGCCCGACTCGGTCGACCGCTACGTGCAGCGCGCCGTCGAACTCTTCCCCGAAGACCCTGTCCTATACATACGCAAGGCCAACCGGCTGTATGTCAAGGGCGACTACGACAACGCCGTCGGGGCATTCGAAGAGGCGCTCAAGTACGCCGACACCGACTCGCTGCGCGGGCAGCTCTGGGGATACATAGGGGACACGTACCACCAGATCGCGGAGTTTGCCGCGGGCCGCAGCGAACGCCCCGACTCCATCCCCGAGAAGAGCCGCCTCGGCGCCCGCACCGCCGCAAAACGGTGCTACGAAGCATACGAAACGGCTCTCGCGCTATATCCCGACAACGCATCGGTGCTCAACAACTACGCGTACTACCTCTCGCTGGAGAAACGCGAGCTGGAACGCGCGCTCGAGATGTCGTCGCGGGCCCTCGCGCTCGAGGAGGGCAACGCCACATTCATCGACACCTATGCGTGGATACTGTATGAGCTCGGCCGCTACGAGGAGGCCCGCACAAGCATGAGGCAGGCGCTCTCGCTCGACCGCACCGAGAGTGCCGCACTGCCCCTGCACTACGGTGACATACTATACGCCCTCGGCGAGAAATTCATGGCCGAGACCTACTGGCGCAAGGCGCTCGACATGGGGGCGGACAAGGCGCAGGTGGAGGAGCGTCTGGCCCGTCTCAACGAACCGGAACAACAGACGCAGCAGACGGGATCCAAGGACAAAAAGGAGCGCGGCAAAGGCAGGGAAAAGCACAAATAGACACCGGCCGCCGCAGATAACGCATGAAGAGACCGATCCACATAATACTCTCCGTCGCCGTCGCCGTCATGGCCGTGGCGCATGCAGCATCGGCGCAGACGACGGCGCAGGAGCGACAGCGCGTGGAGGCGCAGCGCCGCAAGATCGCCGAACTCGAGGAGCAGATCGCGCAGGAGGAGAAGCGCCTGTCGGGGATCAAGCGAGACAAGTCTACGGCGCAGCAGCGCGTGCGCTCCATCACCCGACAGATCGACTCGCGCAACCAGATACTCGCCCGCACAGAGAGCGAAATGGGGCTCATCGCCCGAAACATCGCCCGCAACGACTCGATAATAGGGGCCACGCACCGAGATCTGGCCGCAGAACGCGGACGCTATGCCGAGATGGTACGCGAAGCATACCGCAACTACAAGCAGAACAACTATATAACATACCTGCTCGCCTCGCGCGACTTCACCGACGCCGCACGCCGAATATCGAACATACGGGCCGTGGCGTCGCTGCGCGCGGAACGCATGCGCCGCATCGACTCGCTCGCCGCGGCACTCGAACTGCAGCAGGCCGAGCTGGCGGTGCGCCGCCACGCCCTCGACTCGATACAGAGCCGTGCCGAGGCGCAGCGCGCGAAACTGCAAAACGACGTCACGGCCGCACAGAAGACCATGAACCAGCTCTCCACGCGCGAAAAGGCCGCCCTGCGCGAGAAGATGCAGCGCGAGGAGCAGCTCGACGCCGCCATCGACGAGTTGCGCAAGCTCACCAAAGGCAACAAGGAGGGCGCCTCGTTCTCACGCTCGACATCGAACCTGAACCTTCCCGTGGACGGCGGCCGCGTCCGCGAGTACAAGAAGAACATGGCCGAGATAATCGCCGCGCGCGGCGCCGCGGTACGATCGATATACGAGGGCAAGGTGGTGGAAGTGCGGAGGAACCGTATTTCGGGCAAATTCGACGTTTTCGTGGCACATGGCGAGTATATAACATCGTACGCCAACCTCGAGAGCGCAAGCGTCGAGAAAGGCCAGAAAGTGGCCAGAAACGGCATCCTCGGCGAGGTCGGCTCGGCGGTAAACCTCACGACCATGCAACCCGAGTACAAACTCGTATTCGGCATATACTCGCCCTCGCCGAAGGAGGTGCTCAACGCCGCCGACTGCTTCAGGAAGAAGTAGGCCGCGAACGCAGGGCGGGAAAACCCGCCGCAACAACGCGAAAACCACGAAACAACTCACTCGAAATATGGTAAGGTACTACAACGACTCGTGCTCGTACCGCCTGCCCGACAAACGGCTGACGGCCCGATGGCTGCGCAGCGTCGCCGAACAGGAGGGATACGCGCTTGGCGACGTCTCGTACATATTCTGCTCGGCGGAGCGGCTCCTCGAAATGAACCGCCAATATCTGGGACACGACTACTTCACCGACGTCATAACCTTCGACTACGGCGACCGCAAGGGCGCGCGCACCGTCAGCGGCGACATATTCATCGACGTGGAGACCGTCGCCGACAACGCCCGCATCTACGGCACGACACCGCTGCAGGAGATGCGCCGCGTCGTGGTGCACGGCGTACTCCACCTCTGCGGCCAGAAGGACAAGACCCCCCGCGCCGAGCGGCAGATGCACCGCAAGGAGGATAAATACCTCGCGCAGTTCCCCAAAAAAGAGCAGCGATGACACATCCGTCGGACAACATGGAGAGCCGCGGCGCACGGACGCCGCAGCACGCAGACCGGGCCGCCAACAGCGCATGGAACAACTACGACGTGATAGTGGTGGGGGCGGGCCACGCGGGATGCGAGGC
This sequence comes from uncultured Alistipes sp., assembly GCA_944320685.1. Taxonomy (GTDB): domain Bacteria; phylum Bacteroidota; class Bacteroidia; order Bacteroidales; family Rikenellaceae; genus Alistipes. Next base: position 823,137 of record CALUIK010000001.1, on the reverse strand, counting down.
CGCCTCGGCCGCAGCCCGCATGGGATGCCGCACGCTGCTGCTCACGATGGACCTCGATAAGATGGCCGCCATGTCGTGCAACCCCGCCGTCGGCGGCGTCGCAAAAGGCCAGATCGTACGCGAAATAGACGCGCTGGGCGGGCGCATGGGACGCATAACTGACTGTGCCACAGTGCAATTCCGCATGCTCAACCGTTCGAAGGGCCCCGCCATGTGGAGCCCCCGCGCACAGTGCGACAAGGCGCTCTACTCGCGTCTGTGGCGCTGCGAGGCGGAGAATACCGAAGGGCTCGACCTCTGGCAGGATGCCGCCGCCGAACTGCGTTTCGACACCTCGGGCGACCGGCCCCGCGTGACGGGCCTCGTGACACGCATGGGCGTCGAGTTCACGGCCCGTGCCGTCATACTCACCAACGGCACCTTCCTCTCGGGGCTCATGCACTGCGGCGAACACCACGCCGAAGGGGGCCGCGCAGGCGATGCGGCCTCGCACGGCATAACAGAGTCCCTCCGCGCCGCAGGCTTCGAGGCCGGCCGCATGAAGACCGGAACCCCCGCCCGCATCGACGGCCGCACCATCGACTTCGGCGCCATCGAACGGCAGGATGGCGATGCCGAGCCGTCGAAGTTCTCATTTTCGCCCGACATACATCCCGTAGGCGAGCAAATGCCATGTTTTCTGGTCTACACCTCGCCACAAGTACACGCGATACTGCGCCGAGGCTTCGACCGCTCGCCGCTATTCAACGGCACCATCCGCGGTATCGGCCCCAGATACTGCCCCAGCATAGAGGACAAACTGCGTACCTTCACCGACAAGGAGCAGCACCAGCTCTTCCTCGAACCCGAAGGGCGCGACACAAACGAATACTATCTGAACGGCTTTTCATCGTCGCTGCCTCACGAGATACAGATCGAGGCGCTGCACGCCATACGCGGTCTCGAACACGCCCGTATCTACCGCCCGGGTTACGCCATCGAGTACGACTACTTCCCTCCCACGCAGCTGCGCCACACACTCGAAACAAAACCTGTCGACAACCTCTATTTCGCAGGGCAGATAAACGGCACCACAGGCTATGAGGAGGCCGCAGCACAGGGGCTCATGGCCGGCATAAACGCCGCGCGCAAGATCCGCGGGCGACAGGGCGTGGTCCTGCGCCGCGACGAGGCCTACATCGGAGTACTCATAGACGACCTCGTGACAAAGGGCGTCGACGAGCCGTACCGCATGTTCACCTCGCGCGCCGAGTACCGCATACTGCTGCGTCAGGACAACGCTGACCTGCGCCTCACACCCCTCGGGCATGAGTTGGGCCTCGTCGACGAGACCATGTGGCAGGCCTTCGAGCATAAGCGCCAAAGCATTGCGGAACTCATGGAGTTCACACGCATGCAGAGCGTACACGTCGCCGACATAAGTGCATACATGCTATCGCGGGGCATAGAACCCCCGACACAGGGAACGAAACTCCACAACATGATCGCCAGAAACGAGTTCTCGATAGGGGAGCTGGCAGGGGCACTGCCGCGTCTCGGACGCTTCATCAGCGAGCACGGCATAGGGCGCGAGGTGATGGAACAGGCAGAAATACAGATCAAATACAGCGGCTATATCGAGCGCGAGCGCATGCTTGCGGAAAAACTCCACCGCCTCGAAAACATCTGCATCCCCGACGGCATAGACTTCATGACGATGCAGGCCCTCACGATAGAGGCGCGACAGAAACTGTCGCGCATACGCCCGCAGACGATTGGGCAGGCGTCGAGAATCCCGGGCGTCTCGCCCGCAGACATCAACGTACTGCTCGTAACATTCGGCCGCTGACGGGCCAAGCAGCACATGAGAGAAGTCCCGCAATCACTCCGATTGCGGGACTTCTCTCATATACCGGCCGCCGGTTCCGTCAAAAAAATAAACACATCTCGGTATAACCATCTTTACCGACACGGTAAATGCATTTTTTTGGTACAACAACAGCCGGACAAAGAAATGCTCCACGTGGAACAAAATCGAAACGTACTTCACCGCAAAAAAAACAAAGACCACAAATATTCCACGCAGAACAGAGAATCGCGTCAACGCTGCTCACGCAAAGACGAGACAACAGATGTTCCACGTGGAACAAATGAGCACCAACGATAAAAGCAGGGGCGAATACGGTATCGAATCTCATTTTACCGACAAATAGCGCACAGCGGCAGTACGAAAAACCGCAAAAAAAATACCGCCCGAAACAGGCGGTATTCATATGCCGTTGCACAAATCGCCGGAACGACGCGCAAAATAAAACGCTTCAAAAGACGCTAACCTGAAGCCCGAACACGCGGCTCACGAAGGAAGTCACTCCTCAACAACGGTGGTCCAGCCGTACTTGTCCTCGCAACGGCCGTACTGGATATCCTGCAACTTGTTGTAGAGAGCTATGCAGGTCTTGCCGACCTCCTTGCCGTATGTGACGGTCTGGCCCGTATCAAGATCGTAAACCATTTCGATAGGGGAGATGACGGCTGCAGTACCACAGGCACCAGCCTCCTCGAAGGTAGCGAGTTCGTCTACGGGGACAGGGCGTTCCTCGACCGCGAGACCCATGTCGGCAGCCAGCTGACGCAGGCTCATATTGGTGATCGAGGGAAGTATCGAAGACGACTTCGGCGTCACGTACTTGCCATCCTTTATACCGAAGAAGTTTGCGGCGCCGCACTCCTCTATATATTTATGCTCGCGAGCGTCGAGGTACATGACGTTGGCGTAGCCGAGATCGTGCGCCTTTTCGCCGGAGAGAATGCTCGATGCGTAGTTGCCGCCGGCCTTGATGTCGCCTGTTCCACGTGGAGCAGCACGGTCCTGTTCACGGTCGACAACGACCTTAATGGTCGTCATTCCGCCCTTGAAGTAGGGTCCGACGGGCGAACAGAAGACTATCAGCATGGCCTCGTGTGACGCCTTCACCCCCAGACCCACCTTTGTACCGATAAGCACGGGCCGCAGATATAACGACGCTCCCGACTCGTAAGGCGGTACATAGCCGATATTGCGCTTAACGACTTCGTAGCAGGCCGCGGTGAACATCTCTACAGTAGGCACCGGCAGGCAGAGCTTGCGCGCCGACGCCTGCATGCGTCGGGCATTGGCATCCATGCGGAAGATACGCACCTTACCATCCACGCCGCGGAACGCCTTGAGGCCCTCGAAGGCCTCCAATCCGTAGTGCAGGCACGTCGTCGACATGTGCATCCTGATATACTCGTCCTCGGTGACATCCATGTCACTCCACTTGCCATCCTTGTAATAGTAGCGGACGTTCACGTCGGTCTTCATATAGTCGAAGCCCAGCGCACTCCAATCAATCTCCTTCATAATATATTGATTTTCAGTGTTTTATCCATTCATTCACACCTGTCGGGCCCGGCCGCGCGGGCGACGGCACGATCAACCCACCTGCGAGCCGTCGGCGACCTTCTCCCCGGGCTCCATCATGACAAGGCCGCGCACGGCGTCCTCGGCCATGAGGATCATACCCTCCGACCGTATGCCTTTCAGCTCGCGCGGGGCGAGGTTCACCAGCACCGGCACCTGACGCCCCACCAACTCCTCGGGCTTGAAATACTCCGCTATGCCCGAGACTATGGTGCGGCGGTCGATACCAGTATCCACCGTCAACTTCAACAGTTTCTTGGTCTTGGGCACCTTCTCGGCGGCGACGATGGTCGAGATGCGTATGTCCATCCTGTCGAAATCGTCGAACGACACCTCGGCCTTCTGCCCTGCGACATGCGAGGCGGCCTCGGCCGCGGCATTCGCAGCCTTCGACGCCGCGAGCTTCGCAAGCTGGCGCTCGATGGCCTCGTCCTCGATCTTCTCGAAGAGAAGCTGCGGTTCGCCGATCTCGTGACCCGCGGCGAGAATCGACATCGAGCCCAGATCGTCCCACGTCGGCCGCCCGATCGAGAGCATGCGCAGGATCTTCTCCGACGAGAAGGGCATGAAGGGCTCGATCGCAACGGCGATGTTGGCCGTGATCTGCAGCGCTATGTTCAGGATGGTCTCCACGCGCGCGGGGTCGCTCTTTATGACCTTCCACGGCTCGGTGTCGGCCAGATACTTGTTGCCTATGCGGGCGAAACTCATGGCGTCCTTCAGCGCCTCGCGGAAGCGGAAGTTCTCGATATTGGCCTCCAGCTGCGAGCGGATCCCCTGAAGTTCGGCAATCGTGTCGCGGTCGTATCCGTCCATCTCGCCGCAGGCGGGGACGCGGCCGCCGCAATACTTCTTGGTCAGCACCAGCGCACGGTTGACGAAGTTGCCGAGTACAGCCACCAGCTCGTTGTTGTTGCGCGCTTGGAAGTCGCGCCACGTGAAGTCGTTGTCCTTGGTCTCGGGGGCGTTGGCGCAAAGTACGTAACGAAGCACGTCCTCCTTGCCCGGGAAGTCGTCGAGATACTCGTGAAGCCATACGGCCCAGTTGCGCGAGGTCGAGATCTTGTCGCCCTCGAGGTTAAGGAACTCGTTGGCCGGCACGTTCTCCGGCAGGATATAGCCCCCGTGCGCCTTCAGCATCGAGGGGAAGACGATGCAGTGGAAGACGATGTTGTCCTTGCCGATGAAGTGCACCATCTTGGTATCCTCGCTCTTCCAATACTTCTCCCAGTCGGGCGTGAGGTCCTTCGTCGCCGAGATATACCCGATCGGGGCGTCGAACCACACATAGAGCACCTTGCCCTCGGCACCCTCCACGGGTACGGGGATGCCCCAATCGAGGTCGCGGCTCACGGCGCGCGGCTGCAGCCCCAGATCGAGCCAGCTCTTGCACTGGCCGTAGACGTTGCTCTTCCACTCCTTGTGTCCATCGAGGATCCACTCGCGCAGGAAACCCTCGTAACGGTCCAGCGGCAGGTACCAGTGCTTCGTCTCACGCTTGACGGGCACCGAGCCCGACACGGCGCTGTGGGGGTTTATCAGTTCGTCGGGCGAGAGTGTCGAGCCGCACTGCTCGCACTGGTCGCCGTAGGCGCGCTCGTTGCCGCAGCGGGGGCAGGTGCCCACGATATAGCGGTCGGCAAGGAAGGTCTGCGCCTCCTCGTCGTAATACTGCATCGAGGTGCGCTCGATGAACTTGCCCTCGTCGTAGAGCTTGCGGAAGAAATCCGACGCCGTCTTGCGGTGCGTCGGCGACGAGGTGCGCGAATAGATGTCGAACGAGATGCCCAGACGGCGGAACGACTCCTTGATTATCCCGTGGTAGCGGTCGACGATCGCCTGCGGCGATACGCCCTCCTTGCGCGCCTTGATGGTGATGGGCACGCCGTGCTCGTCGCTGCCGCAGACCGAGATCACGTCGCGGCCGCGCAGCCGCAGGTAGCGGGTGTATATGTCCGACGGCACGTAGACGCCGGCCAAGTGCCCGATGTGCACAGGGCCGTTGGCGTAGGGCAGCGCCGAAGTGATAAGATAGCGTTTGAACTCTTTGGCCATATTATGTTTGAAGACTATGGGCGGCGCACAGCGTATGGCGCCGGCCCTGAAAAACGTAATTTGTTCCAAAAATACAACATTTTATTGCGATTGGGAAAATTTTTCGGCACAAAATCCCGCCGCTTCCGCTCCAGCGGGGCGTTTCGGGGCGGTGCCGCAAGGGAAAGGTGCTGGACGGCACGCGCACGGGAGGGGCTTCGGGACTGAAAAAAGGTGCAGGAGGCGACGGGCGGATACGGCGCGGGTACGGCGCGGGCATGAAAGGAAAAACCCGCCCACGGGCGATCGCAAGGCCCGAGGGCGGATTGCCAAAGCCGCCCCGAATGGCGGGGTCAGGCACGGCGGTGCCGGATGGGGGGGGGTCAGGCACGGCGGCGCCGGATGCGGCTCAAGCCGTAATAGGCGACGATGACAGTCGTGGTAAGAAACTCCGAGACGGGCATGGCGAGCCATATGCCCGCTTCGCCCGCGACAACGGGCATGAGGGCAAAGCTCGGCACAAGGAACAGCGCGCCTCGCAGCAGCGCGAACGACGTCGAGACGGCCATACGCTCAAGGCTCTGGTTGTAGCCTATCACCGTAAGGTTGACCACGAAGAAGACGAAACCCGCCGCGAAACAGGGCAGGCCGTCGATGGCGATACGCGCCGCAGCGCTCTCCACTTCGCCGAGGAAGAGCATCACCAGCCCCTGCGGCACAGCCATGAAGACCAGCATCACGATGGCGCCGCACAGCGCCGCCGTACGCACCGCGAGGCGTCCCGCCTGCCCCACGCGGCCGAAGTTGCCAACGCCGTAGTTGTAGCTCACGATGGGCTGCGCCGACTGCGCTATGGCGTTGCCAACCATGAAGACGAGGGGCGTATAGTAGCACGCTATACCGAAGGCGCCCACGCCGTCGTCGCCCAGATAGCGCATGAAGGTGACGTTGCCCACATACATGAGCGTCGCCAGCGTCAGCTCCCCAAGCAGCGTCGACGACCCGATGCGGCACTGGTAGCCGAGGTTGCGCAGCGTCAGGCGCATGCTCTTGCGGCTCATCTTGACACGCTCGGGGCGCAGCGTGCGGGCGAAAAAGAACAGGTAGCCCAGCGCCATCATGCCGCCCGCAGCCACGCTCAGCGACGTGGCAAAGGCCGCGCCCCGCACACCCCAGCCCAGCGGGAAGATGAAGATGTAGTCGAGGATGACGTTCAACGCCGCCGACAACACCGAACACCACATTGCAACGCGCGGAGCCCCGTCGAGGCGTATGACGAAGAGCGACACCGAGATCCACATCTGGAACACCATCGAGGGCATGAACCACTGCATGTAGTCGACCACCATCGGCAGCAGGTGCTCCGACGACCCCAGCGCCAGCGCCGTGCGCCGCGCGAAGATGACGATGAGCGACGTGGCCGCCACAGTCACCGCCGTGACGAAGGCGAGCGCCTGCGTCACGTTTATGCGCGCGGCCTTTACGTGCCCGCGCGAGATATGCACCGCCGCCACGACCGAACATCCGACACCCGTCATCAGTCCCAGACCCGTGAAGAGCATCATCACCGGCACACAGAGGTTAACGGCGGCGATGCCGTCGCTGCCCACACCGTGGCCGATGAAGATGCCGTCGACGGCAGTGACGGCCGAAAGGCTCAACATGCCGAACAAAGTAGGTATGAACATCCGGCGAAAGAGTTTCGGTACGTCAACCGTACCCAAATCGATTGCATTTCTCTCCATATCTCCCTGTTTTTGCGTACGCGCCGCCCGCAACCCCGCAACAAGAGGGCGCAAAAAAGGCCGGGTCGTCAGATTGGTTTTACCCAGTCATCTTATCCGGCTCTATTTCACGCCCTCCGATGAGGATTACAAAACGCGCTCGTACTCTGTTTTCGGCGGCAAAGATAGCCATTATAACCTGCGCATCCAAATTTTTCTATTTCCGACACATCCATACACCTATTCGTCGACCGGCAGAAACATCCACCCGAAACGGTCGCCGTAAAGCTCGTTCAGGTGGGCAAAATCCTTCGGCGGAAGCGATTCGTCAACCGTATGAATACGGAAATCGAGACGCTGCATGACAGCCCTGTCCAGAAAGGTACATATATCGTCCAGACAGTCGAACATGGGCACCGACGAAAGCACATGGTCGCCATCCTTGAAGTCGCAGAACCACGCCGTGGCTCCCATCTCTTCCAAATTACGGTAGATCGGCACGGGACCGTATGCCGCACACCACGTATGATCCTCATCGTAGGTGACAAGCTGGTCCTTCGACCCGTGGAAAAACATCACCGGACATGGGCGGCGACACCAATCGAGCGGCGTTTCGCGTCCACGCAGCCAAAGTGCTCCCGCCATGGATATAACACCCCCATAATCAAAATCCTCTGGCAGGTAATGCCGCGCCAAGGCCTCTCCGCGACACAGACGGTACTCCGCCTGCAACGAGTTATGGGCACCAGCCGAACTGCCCGCAAGCACTATGCGGGTGGTGTCGACATCCCACTCTTCAGCGTGGTCGAGTATATACCGCGTTGCACGGTAAATATCCTCGACACCCGCATCTATCGCTTCGCAATAGCAATCGACAAAATTGCTCTCGTTGAGCTCACCGGCCGCCTTGAACTCTGCTATGCGCAGACGGTAGTCGATATTGCATACTATATACCCCAGCGACACCAGCCGCTCGACCATCAGATAGGAGGCCTTGTCGGCGCGCGATCCCGTCATCCACCCGCCGCCGAATGAGTATATCATCACGGGGCGTCTGCCTTCGACATACACCGCAGTATCGACATACCGGTCCATAAAAAGCGAATCCTCGGCGCAGAAACAGTATGTGCGGCGAAAATCCTTCACAGCACGCGGTATATGACGCCGCACCTCGCTACGCATGGCAATAGAGCACCCCTTGATACCCAACGTCACAAAAGCCGCTAGCGCAAGCATGATTATTAGAACCTTTTTCATAGATTTGAAACCCATTTAGTTTCCTCAAGTGTCACTATTTGCGGTCGTTGGCAAGGAAGGTGCGCGAGAAGAAGGGCAGGGCATTGTACAGCGCCGAATGCCAGTACTCCCACGTGTGGCCGCCGTCGCGCACGCGCAGGCTGTAGGGTATGCGTGCCGCACGCAGGGCCTTTATGAAATCGAGGTTGCAGTCCAGCAGGAAGTCGTCATCGCCGCAGTCGACATACCACGCGACCGTGCGCAACGCCTTCTTGCGCGCCTCGTCGGCCTGCTGCACATACTCGACGCAGCTCAAACGGTGCACGGCGTCGGTCAGCAGCGCGAACTTGCTGCCCGCGGCCAGCTGCGCGGCATCGGCCTCGGGCAGGTGCATCAGGGCGCTCATCGCATAGCAGGCGCAGAACTTGTCGGGATGGCGCTGAGCATAGCTCGTAGAGCCGCCGCCGCCCATCGACAGGCCCGCAACACCGCGGTGCCCGCGGTCGCCCATGACACGGTACTCGCTCTCGACATGGGGCATGAACTCCTCGAAGAAGAACTTTTCATAGGCCCAGCCCTCCATGTCGAAATAGCCGTTCTGCTTCTCCTCGACGGGCATGCCTCCGGCATCGGGCGTGACGATTATCATCGGCCCGACCTGACCGTCGGCCGCAAGCTGGTCCATAACATCCCTCACGTGGCCGCGATAGTACCAGTTGCGGTCAGTGTCGCTCATGCCGTGCAGAAGGTAGAGGATGGGGTAGCGGCGATCCTTTTCAAGGTCGTAGCCCGCAGGCAGGAAAACTGTATAGTTGCGGTCGCACCCCAGCACCTCGCTGTGGATGGTGTGGTGCTCCACGCGGCTCACCGCCTTCGTCCAATCCTGCGCCGACGCGGCGAGAGACAGGCACGCGGCGGCGGCAATCAACAGTATACGTCTCATATGAAATGGTTTTAATCGGTTTGCAGATCCGTTTTCGGAGCGGCATTCCCCGCGGCCGAGCCGTCGAATGCGTGGGCATCGCCCCGAAGCACGAAGCCCAGAATCGCCGCGGCGCACCGCTCCGGCTCCTCGATGAAGCCCATGTGACCCGATGCCTCGAGCCACACGACCTGCGCCTGCGGGTTGTCGGCAACGAAACGCTCGGCCGCCTCGACGGGGATATAGTTGTCGTGGCGCCCCAATATGAAGAGCTGCGGCACACGGCTCACACGCAGCATCGCGTTCTGGTCGACGCGGGCGATCATGCCCCCGAGAAGAGCCACGATGCCCTCGTCCTCGGTGACGTGCACCTGCTCGACAAGATCCTCGATATAGTCCTTCAGCCGCTCGCGGTTCTGCACGGCGAAGCCCGTCTCGGGCGCCACATGCGCCAGCACGTCCTTCTTGCCCGCACGCACGAGGGCGATCTCGCGGCGGCGGTTCTCGCGCTTGGTCTCGTCGTCGGGACACGGCGAGGAACTCAGCAGCACCAGCCCGTCCATCCGCTCGGGATACTTCGCACAGAAGGCCAGCGATATGTAGCCCCCCATCGAGTGGCCCACAAAGGTGGCCCGCCCTATGCCCAGCGCATCCAACATGCCGTGCAGCACGTCGGCCATCATCTCCATGGTATGCACCTCGCCCAGCACCTGCGAGACGCCGTGCCCCGGCACGTCGACTGTGACAACACGCACATGCGGCGTAAGCAACGGCACGAAATCGTCCCATACGTACATCGACTCGAGATAACCGTGCACCAGCACAACACACCGCTCGCCACGGCCCGAGTCGGCCACGTGCAGGGCCGTGTCACCGGCCATAATAAACTTCTCCTTCATCATAACTTGCATGTTTGGATGCGTAAAATTAACAAATTTCCCGTAAAGCGCGCCAACGCGGACGCGATATGCCCGCGAAAAGGCCCCACGCCCGAAAATATTTGTATGTCGCACAAAATATCCGTATCTTTGAAAAATCATTCGACCGCACCTATGCTCATAGATATAATCAAATGCCACGGCTCGGGCAACCGTTTCGCAATGGTAGACGCCGTGGCGCAGCCGCACGTCGCCGCCACCGACCTCGCGGCATTAACACGCGCACTCTGCGCCGCGCCCGGGATGCAGCCCTGCGACGGCCTGCTATACGTCGTGCGCGACGCGGGGCTCTACGCCATGCGCATGTTCAACCCCGACGGCTCGGAGGCCGAAATGTGCGGGAACGGCATACGCTGCGTGGCGCGTCTCGTGCGCGAACGCTACATCGGAGATGACATGTTCGCCCTCCGTTCGGGCGGCCGCACCTACCACATAACCCGCTGCGAAGACATATTCCCGCAAATGCCGACATTCGGCGTCGACATGGCCATCGCCACCCGCAGCGACGACTTCGGCTTCATGCCCGCAGGGAGCGGCAGTTTCGTGGCCCAAACCATACCCGCCCTCGACGCCGAATTGCGATTCACGGCCCTGTCGCCCGGAAACCCCCACATCGTCGCACAGGCCGGCACGGTCGACTTGCACCGCCTCGCGGCCCTCGGCGAGGCCGTCAAACACCTCAAGCACGACTTCCCCCGCGGCATAAACGTCAGCCTCTACACCCCCTGCGCCGAACAGGCCGTCTTCGCCGCCACATACGAACGCGGCGCCGGCATAACGTTCTCGTGCGGCACGGCCATGACCTCGTGCAGCACCGCCGCCGTACTGACGGGACTCTGCGAGGCGGGCCGCGACATCGAGGTATACAACCGCGGCGGCATGGTGCGGTGCCTCTGCCGCATCGACGGCGGCACAATAACCACACGGCTCACCGGAAACGCCACATACGAATGGAGCGGCCGCGCATCTTGGGACGGCACCGCCGTAACCGACATCGCATGCACCGCCCGAATGGACGCCGAAACCGCCCTGTATGACCGTTTCGCCGCACTCACGGCGGCAAAATACCCCAGTGCCACGTGCCGATGAAACCACGCATACCACGCCTTGCGGCCCTCGCCGCGCTGTGCCTCCTCTGCACGGCGTGCAGCGTCACGCGCCGCCTGTCCGACGGGCAGTACCTCCTGCAGAAGGTCACCATCGACACCGACAGCGACGCCCCCAAGGAGGAGCGCATCACGGCCCCCACGCTCGAACAGTACGTGCGCCAGACACCCAACAAGCGCTTCCTCGGCACAAACTTCTACGTCTGGGCGTACAATCTGGCCAACCCCGACAAGGAGAACTGGTGGAACAACCTAAAGCGCAAGGTGGGCGAGGAGCCCGTGCTGCTCGACATGTCGCTCACGGAGAAGAGCGTGCAGAACCTCAAGACATACATGAACTCGCGAGGATACTACGCCTCGACCGCATCCTTCGAGGTGGACACCACGCGCCGCCGCCACCGGGCATACGTCACATACCGTACACGCCAAGGGCTGCCGTACAGAATCGACACCCTGTCGTACGACTTCCGCGACCGCTCGCTCAAATCCATAATCGAGGCCGACAGCGGCACCACGCTCCTGCGCCGGGGCGACATATTCGACATCACGGTCCTGGACAAGGAGCGCGAACGCATAGCCGCATACCTCAACAACCGCGGATATTACAACTTCTCGGTAAACAACATCGAGTATCTGGTCGACACGCTCGGCGGCGACCGCCGCGTCGGCGTCAAGATGATCTTCAAGCGCAACCTCACGGGATACGACGACCGCGGCCGCGCCATCATGGACAACAACGCCATATACCGCATCTCGCAGATAAACGTCCTGCCCGACTACAACCCCACGGTAGACCGCGTACAGCGAAACGCCCGCATGCTCGACACCACATACTACAAGGGACTCAACATAATATCCGAAGGCCGCCCCAATGTCCAGCCCGACGTGCTCTATACGGCCATACCGCTCACCCCGAACACCACATACAACGCCTCGCTCGTCGACCGCACCTACAACGAGATCATGTCGCTCGGATATTTCAAGAGCGCCCGCATCGCCTTCGAGGAGCTGCCGCAGGCGCAGGACGACACAATCACGCTGAACTACATCGGCGAGGGGCACGTCAATGCGACCGCCGACACCTTCGAGAACATACGCGAGGGGAACCTGCGATGCTATATCCTCTGCACCCCCACGCTGCGGCAGGGGCTCAACATAGAGTTCGAGGGAAGCACCACGTCGAGTTTCTACGGACTGAGCGCGACCGTCGGATACCAGAACCGAAACCTCTTCCGCGGCATCGAGGCCCTCAATACCGCCGTCACCGTGGGATACGAGTACATGAAGGCCCCGAACGCCGTGAAACGCCAAGCCAACGAACTGGGTCTCAGCGTCGGGCTCTCGTTCCCGCGCTTCCTGCTGCCCTTCAACCTCTCCACGCGCAAGATCAACATGCCCCGCACCAAGGTAGAGCTCTCGTTCAACTACCAAGACCGTCCGTACTACCGCCGCGACCTCTCGCGCGCAACGTGGACATACTCGTGGCGCAGCATCAACGGCCGCTACAACTACCAGATCAGGCCCATAGACCTCAACTGGATCAACGTCAGCTACCTCGACGAGGCGTTCTTCAACTCGCTCAAGAACGAATACCTCCGCCAGAGTTACCAGACGCAGGCCATCGCCGGCCTCTCGGCATCGTACGTGTACAACAACCAGAACAAGAACTTGAACGGCAACGCCACCCTCATGCGCATAAACTTCGAGTCGGCGGGCAACCTGCTCAACCTCTTCGAGCTGGCACTCTCCCACAAGACCGAGGAAGGATACTACAACATATTCGGCGTGCGGTACTCGCAGTATGTCCGCAGCGACATAAGCATCAGCCGCAAGATAGTCCTCGGCGAGAAGACGGCCCTCGCAGGCCGCATATTCGCCGGCTGCGGAGCCCCGTACGGCAACTCGAGCGCCCTGCCGTTCGACCGCCTCTTCTACGTGGGCGGCAGCAACAGCATGCGCGGCTGGGTGCCCCGAACCCTCGGCCCGGGAAACGCCGTGGTCGAGGACACGCCGTATCCCGTGCAGATGGGCGACATGCGCCTGGAGGCCAACGTCGAGTTCCGTTTTCCGATATGGGGCATGTTCCACGGAGCCACGTTCCTCGACGTGGGAAATGTATGGTATCTCGGAATGGACAAGGCACAGGTGCCCGCCGAAGGCATCTTCCACATAAACCGGTTCTACAAACAGCTCGGTTTCAACACAGGATTCGGCCTGCGCCTCGACATAAAGTTCGTCATCCTGCGCCTCGACTGGGGTATCCAGCTCCACAACCCCAACAACCCTGCGGGCGAGCGGTGGATACACAACTTCCGCTGGAAGAACACGGCCCTCAACTTCGGCGTAGGATACCCATTCTGATACACCGCGCAAGCGGAGATGCCCGACATGCCCGACATCTCCCCGAAAGGCTCGGCACGCCCGCGGCGGCGGACTGTACACATGCAAAAAGCAACGGGATATCTCACGATATCCCGTTGCCGCTTCAGGTTGGTCAGGTTTATAAAATAAGTGAGTAATACACTTCGTAGTACAAAGATAATCTTTTTTTGTTTCCTTGCAAACTTTCGCCCACTATTTATCGCCGCCGGCATCATACGGCCACGCTCCCGATGGCGGCCCTCTCCTCCTCGGCCGCGGCGACGGCGATCGGGGCACTGCCCGAACAGTGGCGCATGCGGTAGATCGCCGGCGTCGAGCCGTACTCCTTCTTGAAGAGCTTGATGAAGTGCGACGTGTTGGGGAAAGTGCACTCGACACCTATCTCGGATATGGACTTCGAGGTCGATATGAGCAGCAGCCTCGCCTGCATCAGCCGCTGGCGTATGAACCAGCGGTGGGGCGGTACGAAATAGTGGCGCTTGAACTCCTTCTTGAATGAGGTGAGCGAGCGGTTGCACATCGCCGCCAGATCCTCGATCGAGACGTCGTGAAAGATATTGGAGTGGATGATCTGTTCGAAGTTGTCGTGCGACGAGTCGACATTGCTCAGCACCTTGCTCTTCAGGCAGTCGTCATCATGCGATACGACGAGGTAGATCAGCTCCGTCATCTTGATGCTCTCGGCGGTTTCGTCGTGCATGAAGTTGTCATCCTGAAGGTAGCTCGCCGTGTGGCAGAAGAAACTGCGCAGCGTCGGCGACGCCGGCACGGCCACATGGTTCAGAAGCCGGCAACGGTCGCAGTGGTGGGTATTCGTGATGTTAATGGCGTAACTCATGTTCAGCTGGAGCAGTATGCGCTGCAACAGCTCGGGCGAATAGTACACCACGATCTGCTCGAAAGGCCGGCCATCCTCGGGCAGGTTCTCGACATAGTGGTTGCCTACGCCCATGTAAAACACCTCGCCACGCGAAACAGTATAGTGCGTATCGCCGTAATAGATCTCCTTTGACCCGCGTACCACGTAACCCAGAGCGTAACGCGAAAGGCTCAACAATTGTATGCCCCCGTAATTGCCTTCGACATATTTCACGATTGTAGGCTGCCCGGCATTTTCGTTTTTATTCATTTCGATATATGTTAAAATAAAGTTAATGTCACTATACTGCAACATATTGCATATTCAAATATAATAATATTATAACAATCTGCACAATAAAATATATATACTTTACAATAAAAAACTGAAATATATATTATAAAATCCTGTTAAAACATACGCATACGTCTGTTTTTCATACTATACGGATCGAACGTTTCGGTCGGGAATCACCTTTTCGGGGCTACGAACCCATACGGTCGGCACGCGGCAAATGTAACCGGGAGTCTGCCGGCAGGGCCGCACACCACCCGGCCGCGACGCCTGACGTTCCGCACGGCGCGCCCTGACCCGGGAGAGGCGCGCAGCCTCTCTCCGCGGCGCATTGCGCATGCACCGTGCCCGATAGGTTCAATGATCGTGCCCCAATTGATTTTCGGGAAGCCGAAACGGAGAAAACCGGCGCCCGCCTGTGTCAAAAGACCGAACGCGACATATACGCGTCCGAAAAACGAGACGCGCCTTCCCTGCCGCGCCGCAAGATCACTTCCCGACCGCAACATGAAAAAGCCGCGCCCTGTACGGGGCGCGGCCGAGGCGAATATCCGACGACGGATAGTTAATTTCTTATTGCCATCCAAATAAGGTTAACCCTCGTCGGATATTTACTTATAGCGGAAGACCGGCATGCATCTCCTTTCCGGCAAGCGGGGATCAATCCTCGTCGGTGTCGGAGTAGGCCTTGAGCAGTCTCTCCTGCACGTCGGCGGGAACCTGCTCGTAAGAGGCGAACTGCATCGTATATGTCGCGGCGCCCGAGGTGATCGACGACAGCGACGTCGAATAACGGTACAGCTCGGCCAGAGGCACACGGGCGTTGAGGCGGTCGAAACCCTTGTCCGACTCCATGCCCATGATCATGGCGCGGCGGTTCTGCAGGTCGCTCATCACGGCACCCATATACTCGCTCGGCGTCAGCACCTCTACGGCATATATAGGCTCCATGATCTTAGGCCCGGCATTGCGGAAAACCTCCTTGAAGGCGTTTCGCGCCGCCAGCTTGAACGATATTTCGTTCGAATCCACGGGGTGCATCTTGCCGTCGTAGACAACGATACGTATGTCACGGGCATAGGAGCCCGTAAGCGGCCCTTCGTCCATCTTCTCCATCACTCCCTTGAGGATCGCCGGCATGAAGCGCGCGTCGATTGCGCCGCCCACGATCGAGTTGTAGAACTGAAGTTTGCCGCCCCATTCGAGGTCGTACTCCTCCTTGCCCTTGATATTGACCGTTATATCCTTGCCTGCGACCTTGTAGCGCGTCGGTTCGGGAATGCCCTCGTAGTAGGGCTCGATGACCATGTGCACCTCGCCGAACTGCCCCGCGCCGCCCGACTGCTTCTTGTGGCGGTAGTCGGCCTGCGCAACCTTCGTGATGGTCTCGCGATAAGGTATCTTCGGCGCGAAGTATTCGAGTTCCATCTTGTTCTCCGAGGCGAGGCGGCTCTTGAGTATATTGAGATGGTGCTCGCCCTGACCCTGTATTATGGTCTGTTTCAACTCCTTCGAGTACTCTACCAGAATTGTCGGGTCCTCGTACTTGGCGTCGTTGAGCAGTTTGCCCAGCTTCTCCTCGTCGCTCTGCTCCTTGGCCTTGACAGCGGCGCGGTAGCGCGGCTCGGGGAAGACGATGGGCTCTACCGTCACCACCGACGCGGCGGCGGCCAGCGTGTCGTTCGTGCGCGTACCCTTGAGTTTCACCGTGCAGCCTATGTCGCCCGCAGCCAGCTCCGCGACCTTGATGCGGTTCTTGCCCGCAACGGCGAACAGCTGCGACAGTTTCTCCTTGTTGCCGGTGCGGCTGTTGACCAGCTCCATACCCTCGGTTATCTTGCCGCGGATGACGCGGAAATAGGTTATCTCGCCGATATGCTGTTCGATCTGGCTCTTGAAGACGAATGCCACCGTCGGCTGCGTCTCGTCCGCCGCCAGTTCCTCGCCATCGGTCGTGAGGAACTTGGGCGCCGACTGCGGGCCCGGCGCGACGTTGATGATGAACTCCATGAGCCGCTTGGTGCCGATGTCGCGCTTGCCGCTGCAGCAGAAGATGGGCATCAGATCGCGCTTGGCCACGCCCAGCTTGAGACCGGCACGTATGTCGTCCTGCGTCAGCATGCCCTTCTCGAAGTAGAGTTCCATGAGGGCGTCGTCGTAGACGGCCGCCGCCTCCGTAAGTTCCTGATTCAGCTCGCGGGCGCGCTCCAGTTCCTCGGCCGGTATTTCGAGCTCCTCGCGCGTGCCGTTCTCGTCGGTGAAGTGGTACATCTTCATCATCAGCACGTCGATGAACGACGAGAAGCCCGCCCCTTGGCTTACGGGGTACTGCACGATGACGGGCTTGACGGGCGAGGCGGCGCGTATGCCCTCCAGCATAGCCTCGTAATTGGCCTTATCGCCGTCGAGCTGGTTGATAACGCCGATTACGGGCTTGTTCAGTATGCGGGCATAGCGCGACTGAATCTCGTCGCCCACCTCCCATCCGTTCTGGGCGTTCATTACCATTACGCCGACGTCGCCTACCTTGAAGGCCGAGAAGAGGCTGCCGCAGAAGTCGTCCGACCCCGGGCAGTCTATGATGTTGAGCTTCCGCCCCATGAATTCCGTGAAGAGGATGGTCGAATAGATCGAGCGCTTGTATTCGTGCTCGATATCCGTATTGTCCGAGAGCGTGTTGTTCGTCTCGATACTACCCCTGCGGTCGATGACCTTACCCTCATAGGCCATCGCTTCGGCAAGGGTAGTTTTTCCCGTGCCGGGCGCACCGATGAGAACGATGTTCTTGATCTCTTTGGCTGAATAATTTTTCATATCAGATAGAAGTTTTAGGTTTACGGTTCACATTCGAATTATAAAGTTATGAATATTTTTTTACACGACAATGACAGAAACCGAAAAATAGGCCCCAAAAACGCCGCGAGCGAAAAATATGAGTTACGGCAACGGACGCCACATACGCCGGCGTCCGTTGCCAAAAACCCGAAAAAAGAATACTTTTGTATCGGCGGCGGAGGCCGCAAGGAATTGAAAAGACAGACTCCCTACAATGAAACCGTCACTTATGATGATCCTCGCGGCATCCGCCGCCATGCTTCTCGGACTCACGGCCTACGCCCGGCAGGCGGAGAGCGACGAAAGACCCGTCAGGATAATCTTCCTGTGCGACCTGCATGTATCGCCCGAAACCGAGGCGGCGGAGCGCCTGCGCGAGGCCGTCGCACAGATAAACCGCACGGCGGCCGACGCCGTCATCGTCGCCGGAGACCTTACTAACGAGGGCAGCGACGACGAATTGCGATACGTAAAGTCGATACTCGACCTCATAGCACTGCCGACGTACGTCATACCCGGAAACCACGAGGACAACTGGTCGCAGAGCGCCTGCCGCACCTTCGACGCCCTGTGGGGCCGCGACCGCTTCGCCTTCGAGGTGCGGGGAACGCTCTTCGCCGGCATAAACTGCGGACCTTACATGAAGATGGGCGACGGCCACGTCAAACATGAGGACCTCGCGTGGCTCGACTCACTGCTCATGCACAACCCCGGCAAGCGGGTCGTCTCGGTGAACCACTACCCGCTGACGGACGACATAGACGACTGGGAGGATTACGCCGACGTTCTCGTCAGGTACCGCACGGCCGCGCATCTGTGCGGGCACTACCACACCTACAAAAGGTACCGCTCCGCTGGCATCGACGGCCTCATAAACCGCTCGCTCCACATGCCGGGCCCGTACGGCGACTACGGCTACACCCTTATAGAGATCTCGCGCGACACTCTGCGGCAGTGGAACGTGCCCCTCGGGGAGGAGCCGTCCATCGTCGAGGCATTCGCCGTGGACGACAGCGTGAAGCCCGCCGCGGCAAGGGAGGACGCCGCATGGGAGCAGCCCGCGGGATACAGCATAGAATTACTGCACCGCGACGAGGCCTCGATATTCACGCGTATCGGAATAGACCGCCGCCGCCTGTATTTCGGCAACTCGCTCGGCCGCGCCAAGGCCCTGCGCAAGCGCGACGGGCGCGAGCTGTGGAGCATGCAGACCGACGGGCCACTCTTCTCGCGCCCCGCACCCGCAGGCAGGGACGTCATAGTCCCCGCATCGGACGGGCGCCTGCTGTGGATCTCCGCCCGCGGCGGCCGCATACGCGCCGAACACACGGGCCGCGGACCATATGTCGCCGACGGTGTTGTCCGCGGCGGCGTACTCTATCAGGGCGGTTTCAAGTCGTTCGAGGCCGTAGATACCCGAACGCGCCGTCTCCTGTGGGTATACGGAGGTGTCGGCAACTACTGTCAGGCCGCCCCTTCAGTCACCTCGCGCGACATCGTATTCGGCGCATGGGACACATTCCTGCACTCGCTGGACCCCGCAACCGGCAAAGGGCTGTGGCGCTGGAACAACGGCAACGGAGTGCGTCTCTACAGCCCGGGCAACTGCTCGCCCGCCGTCATCGGCGACAAGGTCTTCATCGTGGCGCCCGACCGCTTCATGACCGCCATCGACCGCCGTACGGGCAAGACGGTATGGCGCGTGAAGGATCGCACCGTGCGCGAGAGCCTCGGCGTCTCGGCCGACAGTACCACCGTATACGCCCGCACCATGGACGGAGAGCTTATCGCCGTCGACGCCACGGCCGACACCTACTCCCTGCGCTGGGTTACGGACCTCACATTCGGATACGAACACACCCCCTGCATCGTCATCGAAAGCCTCGGAACGGTATATGCCGCCTCGCGCCGCGGCATGGTCGCCGCAGTCGATGCCGCCACGGGGCGCCTGCTATGGGTGCGGCGCCTCGGGCGCTCCGCCGTGAACGGCTTTGAACGCGACGACGACGGCACCGTTTACCTCTCCCTCATCGAGGGGACGGTATGGCGCATATCACGCACCGCCGCACACGACAAATAACGCACGACACCCATCGGCAAAGGCCGCAGAGACCGAAGCCGCCGCTCCCCCAAAAAATGGAGAGCGGCGGCCCATGCCACATACCTAAGTGCGGTCACTCCCCGCAGGCGCCACCATCCTCACAGGACGTGCCATCCCCTTCACTCAAAAAATCCTCGATCTGCCGCGCGGCCTCGTTCAGGCGGCGGAGTTTGCCCTGCTCCCACCGCATTATCCTCAGCGAGATCGCCACGCCCACGGCAAATATGGCCAAGGACGCCGCAAGGCATCTGACGAACATGGACACATCCTCCGTACCGCCATCGCCGAAGATGCCATCCACAAGCATATACATCATCAGGCAAAACATATACACGTATATGACGATGGTCATGATGCGCTCCACACGCATATACCGCACCACAGCCTCGGCATACTGCACAACGCCCGCATTCATCCGGCCGGCACGGTTGTAGACCACGATCTGGTATACGGAGAACGCCGTCGCGGCCGCCAGCCCCGCAAGCAGGAGCCAGAAGAAGACGCCCAAGCCGTAAACGTCCGCCACATACCACAACACGAAGGGTATCACCACCACTCCGCCGACAAGGTTCACCCAGCCGTAACGGCGAAGCACCGCCGAGTCGCCGCGTACCGAACGGCGAAGCATCTCGGGCGGGACCACCGCCCCGCGCTCCACGCGCCGGGTCAGCTCCGACCACTCGCGCCGTATCCCGTCAATATCCAATCCAGCCATATCGTTTTCGATCTTTTTCCACCCTATACAACACGCACGGCCTCACTCCTCGCTCATGCGTTTGAGCCGCTCCTTGATGCGCATGATCTTCACCGCCACGTTGGCCTTCGAGATACCCATGATCTCGGCTATCTCGGCATAGGGCCGCTCATCGAGCCACAACAGTATCAGAGCACGGTCAAGACGGTTCAAACGCCCTATGAGCCTGTACAATTCACGCAACATGGGCGCGCGATCCCCGTCATCGGCAACCGGCATGTCGATGGTGAGGGCCATGCTGCGCGGCCGCGAACACTTGCGCCGCACGAACGACACGCACGTATAGAGCGCCACACGGTAGACCCACGTCGAAAGCGCACACTCGCCGCGGAAAGAGCCCCATCCCCGCCACATGTTCATCAACACCTCCTGACAGTAGTCGGCCATCTCGTCGCGGCCGTCGGCGTACATGCTGCACACCTTGTATATAACCGCCTTGTACTGTTCGACCACCTTTGCGAACTCCTCCTCGTTACGCTCCATAGACTGTTCCGGCGCCATGTCTGCCGCCGCATTAAATTCAAAATCGCCTCCTACGGCCGCAGTATGGCCGCCGCATATATATAGTCGCGCAAAACGGGGCGTAATTACACCGGCCCCGAAATCTCATGCCGCCGGCACCAACCGCCCCGTGCCGCATACACCGCAGCATCCCGCGCCGCAAAGTCCGCGCCGCCCCGATACCGCCTCGTCTCACCTCGCCGGCCGAGTTGTCAACACATGGATTTTATTCTTTATACTTTTATTTAATTAAATAAATAAAGAATATTAATAATAATGGCTGTTGATTGTGTCGATATCTTTTTAGGGATCACATTATCGACAAATTGCGAGGCGCATATTGATAACTTTGTGGTTTTATCATATGTCGCTTATGTTGTACGTCAATATGTTGCAGTGGCGATTCGGGTGTTTTCAACATCGTCAGGGCTTCTGTCGAAAAACTTTTCGACATGTCGACAGCAAAAAGATTTCAAAAGTTGCGGCGTATTTTCGGTTGAAAAGCGATTGAAAGAATTTTGATATTTTTTCCGCCGAAAATTTGCTTCCGCATATGTCCGCTATGTTACAGGCGGTTGTCGCGGAGGCCGTTTTCGGCGGAAAAAAGTTATTCATAATTGCTGTCGGTTTTTCCACACCGTTTTCAACACTTGCCGTCGCTCTTTTCAACAATGCGCGCGGCTACCTTGCGGTAGCACTCCTCGACCTGAGGATCGTAGAGGGCAGAGGGACGGCCCTCGTCGGAACCTTCCATAATGGATTGTATGATAGGTATTTCGCCGAGAAATGGGGCGTCGCACTCTTCGGCATAGCGCTTGGCGCCGCCTCGGCCGAAGATATAGTAGCGGTTGTCGGGCAGTTCCTTGGGCGTGAACCACGACATGTTCTCTATGATGCCCAGTACGGGCACCCCCACCTGCGGATGGCGGAACATCTGGACGCCGCGTACCACGTCGGCTACTGCCACCTGCTGTGGCGTGGATACGATCACCGCGCCGTCGAGTTTCAGCTCCGAGATTATCGTCAGGTGTATGTCGCCCGTTCCCGGGGGCATGTCTATCAGCAGGAAGTCCAAGGGACCCCACAGCGTCTGGTGCAGCAGCTGTTTCAGGGCGTTGGTGGCCATCGCCCCGCGCCACATGAGTGCATCCTCGGGGCGGATGAAGAAACCGATCGACATGAGCTCGATGCCGAGGCTCTGCGCCGGTACGATGTAGTCGTTGCCATCCTGCTGCACGGCGTCGGGTACGTAGCCCTCGATGCCGAACATTTTGGGTTGCGACGGCCCGTATATGTCGGCATCGAGTATTCCCGTCGCGTAGCCCATGTTGCGCAGCGCTATGGCGAGGTTGGCCGTGACGGTCGACTTTCCCACGCCGCCCTTGCCCGAGGCGACGGCGATGATATGCCGTACGCTCGTGGTGGTGCTCTCGCGTTGCGGCTGCTGCGGTTTGGGCGCCGCCTCCTTCACCACTACGGTGACGTTGCCCTTCATTTCGGGGATGGCGCGCTCGATCATCTGCTGCGCCTGTGTGCGTATGCGCGCGGCGAAGGGGTCGCGCGGCTTGGGAAAACACAGCATGACCACCGCCTTGCCGCCGTCGACGGCGATGGACTCGACGATCCCCGCCGCGATGATGTTCTCCTGCGTCTCGGGATGGATCACTCCCGACAGAATGTTCCTTATCTGCTCTTCCATAAAAAGAATGGTTTATGTTCAGTTTCTGTTATACATGCGGTGCGCGTTTGCCGGACAGTTCCGCCGGACGGCTGCGGGTCACGGGCGGCCACATTATGCAAAGTTACGGCAAAAGTTATTTCATAGGTCGCGGGCGGCCGTATTTTTCCGCACGGGATGGCGGATATGGCCGTGCTTTCAGCCCGTGGGTTGCGGAGGGCGGGGCGGCATGGGGAAGGGGCGGGACCGGTACGGAAAATGTCCGCAGGCGGAGGGCGGCGGCGGAATACAAGGCAGATGCGCTGTCGCGGACATCAAGAAAACGGGCACCGTATGGTGCCCGTTTTCTTTTTGCACGGGTCGGGACCCTATTTGCGCGACGCCTCGTCGAGGGCCTTGCGGGCGCGGCAGGTGAGGTCGAGCCAAGGCTGCTTCGGGTCGAGGATGTTCACCTTGAGCATGTCGGCCAGTACGGCGTCCACCTCCTTAACAGCGTCGGGATTCTCGGCGCGCAGCAGGCGTACCTTCTCTACGTTCTGTACGCCTTCGATCACCTTTTCGAAACGTATCGACGAACGTCCGTATGGGTAGATGAAGTATGTGTCGCCCGAGGGGAAGCCGCTGAAACGCGAGTCGTAGGCCGGATCCTTCGGGAACGAGTTGTAGGCCCAGCGCAGCATGCCGTCGAAGCCGGCGGCGAGGCCGTACCATGCCAGAAGCTCCGCTTCCCACGGGTTCGAGTAGGTGAAGGTGTTGGGGAAGTGGGGGCCGCAGCATACGTAGAACGTCGTGGAGAAACCGTTGGCGCGGCGGTTGTCCAAATCGGTGCGGTCGGCGCCGTGCTGCAGCGCGATGCATACGTCGCGCATCATCGTGTATCGCTTGTACGACGAGTGGTTGTCGGCCAGCGCGAAGCCCATCTCGGGGGCGCACTTCTCGAGGACCTTGACGGCGGCGTCCATGGCTTCGGGCGAACGCTCGTCCATTGCTATGTTGGTCTTGTCGAGCCACCCCTTCGATGCGAGGTGCGACTTGAAGTCCTTTAGGAAGGGTGTCCACATGCGGTCGAACTCCGGCGTACCCGGCTCGGCCTTGACGGTTACCTTCTCGCCCTTGGCGGCGTCGGTATATACGAGTTCGTTGTTCCACGGCACCATCGAGTAGCAGTTGATCATGCCGTCGATGCCCAGCGACAGCATCAGCTCGACCCAGCGGTCGAAGACAGCGTAGTCGTAGCTCCATGTGCCGTCGGCGCCCAGCGTCCAGAGTATCATGTCCTCGTAGGCGTCATAGCACTGATGGTTCCACGGGTCCTTGTTGAGCGTGGCGGTTATGACCTTCTGTCCGGCGTCGGCCAAAGGCTTCATCGTGCGGCGCAGGGCGTCGAAGTGGGCGTCGCTCCATAGTTCCACGCCCTCGGCTCGGGCCACGGCCGCGGGGTGCTGCCACAGGTCGAGATGGTAGTGCCACTCGGAGGCGGGCGGGAGCAGGTGATCCTGAACCTCGAGCTCGAAGGGCAGGCGCACCTTTCCCCAGCCGTCGCCGCGGGTGACGGTGATCTCAGAGCGGTAGATGCCGGCAGGGGCATCGGCCGGCACGTTTACCGTGATCCATACGGGACGTGTGGTGCGGGGCGCCATGTCGAAACGCGTGAGCGAGTCGAGCATGTCGGGCTGCAGTACGGCGGGGTGGTCCTTCGGGCGGGGACATATGCACTTGGGGTCGCTCTTGTCGGCAATTGTGTAACGCACGAAGCGGGTTTGGGCGATAGAAGCGGGCAGGGTGCCGGCATCCGAGGTGAAGTCGCCCGCGGCGCACTCGACGCCGGCGGCGCCGTCGACGCTCCACAGCACGGCCTGTGCCGAGACGCGCTCACCGCGCCATGCCGTCAGGCGTATGCTTTTCGGGGCCTGCTCCGTGGGGGGTGTGGAACGGGCGTAGAGGCGGTCGGTGCTGCCCCACATGCCGTTGAGGCCCTTTTTGACCGATTCCCATGCCGTCGAGTCGGCGGCAACGGGGTCGTCGGCCTCGGCGAAGGTCTCGACAGGGGTTGTGTTGCCGCCGCAACCCGCGGCCATAAGTGTCACGGCGGCGATAGCCGCTGCTGATACGAGTTTCGTTGGAAATTTCATGGTAACGATAGGTTTTATAGGTTTGGTAATTCAGGTTTCGGGTATGGTGCGGTTTAGGCGTAACCGATATTGCTGCAATGCGGTAAAATTAAGTAAAAAAATCGGTTTTGCCCCTGCCGAATGCAAAAAATAGAGCCCTTGCGGCCTGTTTTGCCGCATATTCATCCCTTGCGGCCGTGTGGCATGGCGGAGTTTCGGCGCGCCGCGAAAAGGCGTGCCGGTTGCCGGAAACGGTGATTTGCGCCACCCGAAATACCGAATGTTGGGGATTGCGCTCCGTCTCCGCCATCCCTACTTTTGCCATGCTGAAATGTAAATGATGTATTTGTTCCGTCTGTACATATTCATATTGTCGCTTGCGGCCGGTGCGGCACTGATGCTCGCTGCGCCCCTTGCGGCGCAGACGCCGTCGGCCGCCGCGCTGCCCGACGGCCGCGCCCGCGTCGTCGTCGAGGCCGCCGACACCACGGGACGGCCGCTCGCCTATGCCACGGTGTCGTTCACAGCGGCCGACGGCCGCATATATGCCGCCGCGACCCTCGGCGACGGGCGTGCGCTCTTCTCGCTGCCGGCGGGGGAGTACGGCATGGCCGTGGAATATATAGGGTACGACACGCGGCGGCAGCGGGTGGCCGTAGCGGCGGGCGGGGAGATGTCGCTCACGGTGCGGCTGCGCGAGAGCGCCGTAGCCATACGCGACGTGGTGGTAACGGCGTCGGAGAGCCGCGGCGTCACGGGCGCGTCGACGATCGACCGCAAGGCGATGGAGCACCTCCAGCCATCGAGTTTCGCCGACCTGCTGTCGCTGCTGCCCGGAGGCAGCGCCTCGGCCCCCGTGCTCGGCGTGCCCAATACGATACGGCTGCGCGAGGTTGGCGTGTCGAGTTCCGACTATGCCACCTCGTCGCTCGGAACCTCGTTCGTC
The DNA here is from genome assembly GCA_944320685.1 of uncultured Alistipes sp. GTDB lineage: Bacteria > Bacteroidota > Bacteroidia > Bacteroidales > Rikenellaceae > Alistipes. The sequence goes on along the minus strand of CALUIK010000001.1, from coordinate 797,295 downwards.
ATCGACGGCGCCCCTGTCAGCACCGACGCCAACATGCAGTACATCGCCGGCAGCAGCCTCTACGACCCTATAGTCAACTACAGCTATTTCGTCAACGCCGGCGTTGACATGCGCACCATCGCCACCGACGAGATCGAATCGGTAGAGATCGTGCGTGGCATACCCTCGGTGCAGTATGGCGACCTGACGAGCGGTCTGGTCAAGATACGGCGCCGCCGCGGCGGCAACGACCTCGACGCCCGCTTCAAGGCCGACATGTCGAGCAAGCTGTTCTATGCGGGCAAGGGTTTCGAATTGCCCGAGCGGGGGCTGACGCTCAATGCGGGGATCGACTTTCTGGATGCGCGCACCGACCCCCGCAACAGCCTCGAGAACTACAAGCGCCTGACGGCGTCGCTGCGCGGCGGCAAACGATGGGACGGGGCGGCGGGCACCGCCACGCTGGGAGTGAACCTCGACTATACGGGTTCGTTCGACAACCGCAAGGAGGATCCCGACCTGAACAACGGAAATACCGACGAGTTCCGCTCGCAGTACAACCGCATGGCGCTAAACGTAGGCTTCGACTACGAGGCCGCGGCGGGCGGGTTCTTCCGTTCGTTCGAGGCAACGGCCGCCTTCGACTACTCGGCCGACCGCATCGACCGACGCCGTTTCGTCTCCATATCGAAACCCATGGCCGCACCCGTCAACACCGAAGCGGGGGAGTTCGACGCCGTGCCTCTCGACGCCTCCTATACGGCGGAGATGACGGTCGAAGGACGTCCGATGTCGGCCTACGTCAAGGCGGCGGCCACATTCGCCGCGGCCACCGACAACAGCCGCAACACCTTCATCGCGGGGGGCGACTGGTCGATGGACAAGAACTTCGGCCGCGGGCAGGTGGTCGACCTCGCACACCCGCTGTTTTCGGGACTGGCCTCGCGCCCGAGACCATACTGCGACATACCCGCGCAGCACGATCTGGCGCTATTCGCCGAGGCCAACTCGTCGGTGGCGATGGGCCGCATGCATCTCGACGCCATGGCCGGCGTACGCGCCGCGACGATGCTCAACCTGTCGCGCGGCTACTCCATGCGCGGGCGCGTATGGCTCGACCCGCGCCTCAACGTGCGTTTGTCGCTGCCCGCCGCGGCGATAGGCGGCGAGCGTATCGAGACCGCCGTGGCGGGCGGTGTCGGCTGGCATACCAAGAGCCCTACGATGGACCAGTTATATCCCGCCCCAGTGTATTACGACTTCACGCAGCTCAGCTACTTCCACAACGACCCCGCGCTGCGGCGCGTCAACGTCCGCACGTATGTGGTCGATCCGACGAACTTCGGCCTGCAGCCCGCGCGCAACTTCAAGTGGGAGGTGCGCGGCGAAATAGCCGTGGCGGGCAACCGCCTCTCGGTGACATACTTCGAGGAGGATATGAGTTCGGGGTTCCGCTCGGCCGCAATGTACGACACATACACATATAAGACATACGACTACAGCGGCGTGGACGCCTCGCAGCTCACGGGGCCCCCGTCGCTCGACGACATGCCTTACGAGGTCGATACCGTGCTGCGGTCGCGCGCCGTCACCACGAACGGCAGCCGTACGCGCAAGCGCGGCGTGGAGTTCACGTTCTCGTCGCAGCGCATCGAGGCCCTGCGCACGCGCCTCACGGTGACGGGGGCGTGGTTCCGCTCGGAGTACGGTAACAGCGAACCGATATACTACCACCCGTCGACCATGATCGGCGGCCGCGAGATACCCTACGTCGGCATCTATGACGACGACTCGCGTTACATACGCGAGGCGTGCAACACCAATTTCATGGTCGACACCGACATCCCGCGTCTGGGGCTGGGATTCTCGCTCACGTTCCAATGCCAATGGTACACGCGCGAGCTGAACACGCACCGCAGCAGCCGCCCCACCTCGTATGTCGACCTTGACGGGGCGGTACACCCATATACCGACGCCTCGGCCGAGGACACATACCTCAAGTGGCTCATCGTCGAGTACAACGAGGCGTCGTTCCGCTGGCACGGCGTTCCGTTCGCCATGACCACGAACCTGAAGGTAACAAAACGCCTTTGGGGCGAGCGCGTGCGTGCGGCGATGTTCGTGACGCAGATGCTCAACTACACCCCTGACTACGATGTCGACGGCGTCACCGTGCGCCGCAGCGTGACGCCCTATTTCGGTATGGAACTGAATTTTAAATTGTGACGATGAAGAGGATATTGAAGGCAATGAATATGGCGTTGGCGCTCGCGGTTGCGCTCGCGGCGCCCTCATGCGTCGGGAAGGACGACGAAGAGCTCTTTACGCAGGTCGAGGTGACGGTATGCCCGCCCGAGGGCGTCGTGATGGAGCGTTTTCAGGCCACGATGGTCTTCGAGAACGTCAACACCCGTCAGCGTACCTCGACATCCGATTTTACGGAGGGGGTGCTGGATATACGCCTGCTGCGCGGCCTCTACCGTCTGAGCATAGCCGAGGGCGGCGGCATGACATACACCGAGGACGGCACAACCCGATTCGGGTACGTTACGGTAGACTCGTCGCCCGTGGATCTGACCGCGGAAAACGCGCGGGTCGACGTCAGCCTGATACTCAAGAAATGACGGAGCCATGAGACACACCACGACCGCAACGATCCTGCTTGCCGCCTGCCTCTCCTTACAGGCGGGTGCAGCCGCGACGCCTTGTACCGGGCCGCTTGGGCCCGCACGTGACACCGTGGCGGCAGAGGACCTGCGCCGCGGCGCGGCGCTCATCTCCGCCATCGAGGAGCATCTCTCGCCCGCGGCGGACATGACTGCGGCCGTGCGCCGCAATCCCGCACTGCATGCCGGAGCCTTTGCCGGCGACCTGACGCAGGCCTCCGTGGGCTTTGCGCTGCGGAGCGAGGAGGTGGCGGAGCGCATGGCGGCGGGCGACGGCGAGGTGTCGGGATCGTTCGCGGCTGAGTCATACCGACGCCTGCGCCACGGCGGTGCCGTGTGGGGCGAGGCGGGATACAGCCGCGGTACCGTGCGCAATGTCGTATGGCGCTCGTCGGCCGATTACGACGTGGTATTCCCATACATCACGGCCGACTCTATCGGCGGCGACCTCTTTTCGGAGGAGTACACCTTCGGCGGCGGTTACGGCCGCCGCGGCCGCCGCGCGGCGTGGGGCATCGAGGGCGGCGTGCGCGCCCTGCACGAATGGCGTACGGTCGACCCCCGCCCCCGCAGCATCGCTATAGACCTCGACTTCCGTGCGGGGGCGGCGCTGCGCGCGGGACGCTACATGGCCGGGGCCTCCTTCGCCGCGAAGGTGTACAAACAGACGGGCGACGTCGACTTCTACAACCCGCTCGGCGTGAAGGGCGAGTACCACCTTTCGGGTCTGGGGGCCCATTTCGCCCGTTTCACGGGCGTGGACGCGGGGTCGCTCTACCGCGGCGGCGGGTACGCGGCTATGCTTACGCTCGCCCCCGCCGATGCTGGCGAGGGATTGTACCTGTCGCTCGAGTACGTGCGGCAGCGGGTGGAGAAGATCCTCGTGGCCTACAACAACCTGCCGCTGCAGCGCATAGTGCCGCAGAGCGTCTCGTTCGGGGCGGCGTGGACGGCGCGCAACGGCGCCGTGCGGTGGGGGGCCGCCCTGCGGGCGCAGTACGACAGCCGTGCCGGCACGGAGAGCGTCGTGGGCGAGAAAATATCGAACATATATGCCGTGCTGGCGCATCTGAAGATGTACGGATACTCTCTGGCGACGGTGCGTGCCGAGGCCTTCGCGGGGCGCGGGGCATGGTGTCTGATGCCGTGGGCCGAGTACCGCGGCATGGACGAGGAGTATGTCTACCCCGCGCAGAGCCGCCGTACGGACCGCGTGGCCGGAGGCGCCGATATGGTCTTCACGCGCGGTTCGGAGCGCATGTGGCTGCGGTTGAGCGCGGGCGGCGGGTACGATGCCGTACTGCAGGGCAGCCTCGCGCTGCCAGTGGCCGACATCGAGGCCGCGATCGTGGAGATGGTGCGCCATGACTTCGCCCGCATGTCGCTCGGCGCGGCCGAGGCGCACGTCTCGCTGCGGGCCGACCGCGTGCTGCGGCGGGGTGTCGGCATCTTCGCCGCCGGCTGCTACAGCCTCCGCCGCTGGAACGACGGGACATTGTCGCACGCTGCGGCGCTGAGCGTCGGGATCGCCTTTTAGGGGCGGGCAGATACGGCCGAAGGAGAACATGTAAACCGAGTGTAAACCTATAAAAAAAACGATTATGAAAAGATTTCTATGCTTTATGATCGCGGCGGCGGCCCTCATGACGGCCGCATGCCGCAAGGAGAGTGCCGATGACGGCAAAGTGGACTTTCTGTTGACGGTAAGGATGCCCATCAGCGTCGAGAACCCCGTGCTGAAGAGTATCGGCGTCACCTTCACCGACGTGGCTACGGGCGGCAAGACCGACGTGGCGGAGTTCGCCTCGGCCGGCGAAGGGACTTATACCGTGGCGGCGTCGCTGCTGCCCGGGTCGTATAACGTGGACATGTCGGGAGTCATCGTCTACACGTCGGGCGGCGCCGAGGTGGAGAGCTACATCGAGGCTTCGCGCGAGGGCGTGGCGGTCGCCGCGGGCGGAACGACGGCGGACAACAGCCTCACGGTCGAGACCACGGTGTCGACGATCGCCTCCGACGATTTCGTCATCGAGGAGATATTCTTCACCGGCTCGCTCACGCCCGAGGGTATGCAGTACTACGGCGACCAGTACATCAAGATCACGAACAACTCCGACCGTACGCTCTATGCCGACGGGCTGATGATAATGCAGTCGGCATTCATGACCGTCGACAAGTACGACTACGACCCCGACGTGATGGACGAGTATTTCTCGATAAACAGCTCGCTCATGATCCCCGGCTCGGGCACCGATTATCCCGTGGCTGCGGGGGCATCGGTCGTGGTGGCTATAACGGCTCTCGACCACACGCAGTACAACGCCAACTCGATAGACCTCTCGAATGCCGACTTCGAGTATTTCAACCCCCTCGATGACGAGGATGTCGACAACCCCGAGGTGCCTAACGTCATCTGTTCGTTCCTCGAGGAGGGCGACTACTGGGCATTCCACAACCGCGGCTTCACATCCTACGCCATAGGCCGCTTGGGCGAGGGCGTTACGGCCGAGAAGTTCGCCGCCGACTACTACTACGCCCCCAAATACGAGCTCGTGGTGCCCGGCTTCGGCTCCTTCCCCATGGATACCGATGCTTGGAAGTTCCCCAATTCGTGGGTTATCGACGCCGTGAACCTCAGCATCGAGGAGCAGTTCGCGTGGATCGTGACCGATCCCTCGCTCGACTCGGGGTGGACGTACTGCGGCAAGGTCGACGGCGACCAGACCCGCTACGGCAAGAGTGTGTGCCGCATCGGAGTGGCACTGCCCGACGGCCGCACCGTACTCAAGGATACGAACAACTCGACCGCCGACTTCACCCCCGAGGCCGTGCCGTCGCTCATGTAACGGCCCATGGGAGATTCGGTTATCGTATGCCGCAACCTGACGCATTACTATGGTGAACGGCTGATATACAAGGACCTGAGCTTCGAGGTTCCGCGCGGGCGGATCCTCGGGCTCTTGGGCAAGAACGGCACCGGCAAGACCACCGCCATCAACATCCTGAGCGGCTATCTGCGTCCCCGTGCGGGCGAGTGCCGCATCTTCGGCGAGAGGTCGGAGGCCATTTCGCCCGCTACGCGCGCGCGCATCGCACTGCTGATCGAAGGACATGTGCAGTACTCGTACATGACCATCGCGCAGATCGAGCGTTTCTACTCGCGCTTCTACCCCCGTTGGAACCGCGACGCATACTACGGCCTCATGGAGCTGCTCAAGGTGGCGCCGCGCCAGCGAATATCGCGCATGTCGTGCGGCCAGCGGTCGCAGGTGGCATTGGGACTGATCCTCGCTCAGGACGCCGAGCTGCTGGTGCTCGACGACTTCTCGATGGGGCTCGACCCCGGCTACCGGCGCCTCTTCGTCGAATACCTGCGCGACTACGCCCGCAACGGCGCCAAGACCGTATTCCTGACCTCGCACATCATACAGGACATGGAGAAACTCGTCGACGACTGCATCGTCATGGACTACGGACGCATCCTCGTGCAGATGCCCGTGCGGGAGCTGCTCGGCTCCTTCGCGCGCTACACGTTCACGACGGGAGCCGCGGAACTGCCGCCCATCGAGGGGGCATTCCACCCGGGCGTGATGAACGGCCGCGCCGAACTCTTCTCCTTCGCGCCGCAGCGGCAGGTAGAGCAGGCGTTGGGCGGCGCAGGGATCGTATTCGACGGCCTTGTGCGCGAGAGCCTCAATCTCGAGGACGCATTCATAGGTTTAACGGGCAAATATTGATCGTACCATGATAAAAGCTATTCTGTACAAGGAGTGGATCAAGATGCGGGCGCTGCTGCCCGTGGCGGCTGTCGCCGTGCTCGGATTCACCGTATACGCGCTTCTGCGTGTGGAGCGCGCCGTCGACTTCCGCGGCGCGGCGCACGTATGGCAGATAATGATCGACAAGGAGACCGTCTTCATCGAGCCGCTGCGGCTGCTGCCCGCGCTGGCGGGAATCGCCGCGGCGCTCGTGCAGTTCATCCCCGAGATGTCGCAGCGGCGGTTGAAGCTCACGCTCCACCTGCCATTCCCGCAGCGGGGCATGATACTCGTGATGGCGGCCGCGGGGCTGGGGGCCCTCGCCGTGCTCTTCGCCGCGCAGGCGGCGATGGTGTGGGGGTACATGCACCGGCTGCTGGCGCCCGAACTCACGGCGCGCGCAATGATGACGGCCGTGCCGTGGTGGGCCGCGGGGCTTACGCTCTATATGCTCACGGCGTGGATATGCCTCGAACCGACATGGCGCCGCCGTGTCCTGTACCTCCTCATGACGGCGGGCGTGGCCCGCATGTTCTTCCTCTCGGATGTGCCCCGCGCCTACGACGGCATGCTGCCGTGGATGGCCGCGCTGTGGCTCTTCTCGCTGCTGCTGCCGCTGCTGTCGGTAGACCGTTTCAAGCAGGGATGTCAGGATTAACCTTAAAAACGATTCGCATAAAATGATAAGATTCTTGAAAACGGGTACGGCCCTCTTGGCGGCGCTGCTGCTGGCATGGCTCCTGCCGTGGCTGTTCTCGTTCGTCACGGCGGAACCGGCGTGGCGGCCGTTTACCCTTTACAGCTGCGTGGTGCACTCGTTCGCCTCGCTCGACCACGGCGACGACGGCAGCGTCGTGGGCCGCGACATGCGCGGCAACACATACACCGAGAGCCAGTTCGACAGCATCCTGCCCATGTTCTACTATCGCCAGCTGGCCGCCGAGGGGCGCTTCCCCTCGCAGATTGAGGGCGTCCCCGTCACCGTGCGCGACGCCGAGAGGTCGGGCTTCATATTCCGCACCTCGCCCTCGGATGTGAACCGCCCCGCCGTGGGGATATACCAGATTCTGGAGTCGATGCCTGCACGTGTCGATTTCGACGCCCCGAGCGACGTATTCCGGATCACGGAGAGCGGCATCGAGTTTGTCGATATGGAGACCAACACCACAGACGAGGCCAAAAGCCGCCTCTTTACCGAAGTGATGCGGCGCAAGGGGTTCCGTTTCCCCGCGCGGATGGTGGCCGGAAACCCCACGCCCAAGAAGGAGTATGACAACGGCTGCCTTGTGGTCGACGCCGCCGGCGCCCTCTACCACATGAAGCAGATGCGCGGCCGTCCCTTCTTCCGTGCCGTGCCGCTGCCCGACGGCTTCTCTGTCGGGCGAATCTTCGTCACCGAGTATCCCGACCGGCGCCATCTGGCCTTCCTGACCGACACCGCAGGGCACTTCTACGCCATGCGGGCCGACGACTACTCGCTGCACGAGGTCGCCGTCGGTAGCTTCGACCCGACGACGGAGTCCATGATGATCATCGGCGACATGTTCTACTGGACGGTAAACATCGAGAGCGGCGGCGCCGAACGCCTCGTTGCCGTCGACGCCCGCGACTATTCTGTCGTGGAGGTGCGCGAGAGCCCCGCGGAACCTTCGCGCTGGGAACGGGCGGCACGTTTCGCGTTCCCCTTCGAGCTGTCGTTCACTTCTGTCGACGACGCCTTCGTGCGGCCGCGCGTTGCGGCGTTCTCGCCCTCTGCGCTGTGGGCGGGGGCCGTGCTGGCGGCGCTCTACCTGCTGTTGCGGCGGCGGTCGCTGCGCGGCGGCGTGTGGCGCGCAGCGGGGATAGTGCTGCTCGGCATATACCTATTCATCCCGCTGCTGCTTTTGGAGCCGCGGCGTTGATGCGGTTGACGCAGTGAAAAGGAGCGGGCGGGACCTTATGGTCCCGCCCGCCGTTTCATGTCCGTGCGCCGCGGCTATGTGAGGAAGATGAAGAGCAGCGGCACGAGGATGCCTGCGGCGAGCTCCGCGCCGCCGCGGCCCGCGAGACCGTTTCGCCCGCGCACCATGACGAGGCCCGTCGCCACAATCACCAGAAGCCCCGCGAGGAAGATGTCCGAAAAGATGGTCCACCACCGCGACGGGTTGTAGTGCAGGCGGTTGAAGGCACTCAATACGGTGCGCTTGCGCACCGACTCGAAGAGGCCGTTCCCCGTCGTGAGGTCAAGCGTGAATGTGCTGCCGCCGCGGATGAAGACCTTGAGCGTACCCTCCTCGGGGAAGTAGTGCTTAAGGTAGGCATCCGCGCCGCCGTAGGGCGCTATCGCCTCGGCCACGCGCTCGCGGTTCCAAGCGTCGCGCCCCTGCGGCAGGGGCGTAGCGAGCTTCCGCTCCTCGCGCACGATGGAGTAGTCGGAGTTGAAATCCTTTTTGTGATTGAGCATGAAGCCCGATACGGCGTATACCACGAGCACGCCCGTGAAGAAATACGACAGGTCGCGGTGCAGGCTCCTGCTCCATTTGCGCACCCGCTGCATGAATCGGCCGGTTTCCATGGCGGCGCCTACTTCAGTATCTCGTACGTGTCGCCCTCGATATGGTAGAACGAGAGGTATTCCTTACCCTCGCGCGCCTTGCGGTCGGCTATGCGGGCGCGGAAGTCGGCTATGCGCTGTGCCGTTGAGGCCGTTTGCGACTCGCCGCGCGCCTGTTTCTCGGTTGTGCAGCCGCCCTCGTCCGTGCCGTGCTGCTGGGCTGCGGCGTCGGCTATGCTGCGCTCCCACTCGGCAAGATAGGCCTCGTCGATGCGGTCCTCCACGAGGCGGCCCGTGGCCCGCACGACGTTGTTCACGCAGCCTGCGTCGAAGGCTCCGATGGCCTCGCCCGCCTCGATACGGATAACCTGCGTGTCGTCGGTGCCCATGAGGAAGATCTTTTTGCCGCCGTGCTGGCAGATGTGGGTGCAGATGCCCTCGACGGTGACCTCCTTGTCAGTGAACTTGGCGGCGTCGGCGAGCAGAGCGTCGACCTCGACGGCCGCCGCGGCCTGTTTGTCTGTCGTGTTCTTGGTGCCGGTGTTGCCTCCGCACGAGGCTGCGGCAAATGCGGCGATGGCGATGGCCGCGAATGCGATGACTCTTTTCATGGTTTTCATGTTTTTTTCGTCGATTATATGTTGTTGATGTCTTGTGCCGTTTCGGCGGCTGTGCGCCCTATCGTTGTCATTGTCCGTGCAAAGGAAGTGAATTCCGCCCAAACGGTCAATCCCCAAATGTAGGGATTCTGCGGCGCAGCGCCATGTCGGAAGATTTTTTTTCGTAACTTTGTATGGAACGGCGCCTGCGCCTTCACAATGTCGCACATAAAACCTCTGTAAGGATGAAGAAGATACTTATCGCAATTCTGGCGCTGGCGGCAATGCCGCTCGTGGCGCAGGAGTACGGGCAGGACCGTACGGTCAAGATTTGGGACAACGCCTCGGCGCCCCACTCCAACGGCATCACCGAAGCCGAGTACGAACAGAGCCCCATGATCATCGGCGGCACGAGCGAGGCCGTGCTCTACATTTTCGTGGCCGACCCCGCCGTGGCGACGGGGCAGGCCGTGGTGATATGCCCGGGCGGCGGCTACTCCGTAGTATGCATGGGCTACGAGGGCGTCGACGTGGCCCGCTGGCTCGCATCGAAGGGCGTGACGTGCGGCGTGCTCAAGTACCGCATGCCGAACGGACACCGCGAGGTGCCCCTCGAGGATGCCGTCGAGGCGTTGCGTACGATGCGCCGCATGTCGTCCGAGCTGAAGATAAACCCCGCGCGCGTGGGTATCATGGGGTTCTCGGCCGGAGGCCACCTTGCGGCCTACACCTCGACCTTCGCCGACGATGCCGACAAGCCCGCATTCTCGGTGTTGTTCTATCCCGTCATCACGGGCGAGGCGTGGCTCTGCCACAAGGGTTCGTTCGACAACCTGCTGGGGGCCGGCGCTACTGAGGCCGAGCGCGCCGAGTACTCGCTGGAGACGCGCGTCACGGCAACCACTCCCCCCGCAATACTGCTCCTCTCGGACGACGACACCGTCGTGCCCCCAATCAGCAGCACCCGATACTACAACGCCCTGAAGAAGGAGGGTGTCGAGGCCTCGATGCACATCTATCCCACGGGCGGCCACGGCTGGGGCATAGGCGAGGGCTTCCGCTACCGCGAGGCGTGGCAGCAGGCCCTGCTCGACTGGCTCTCGCTGCGGTAGGCGGCCGGCGGAGCGCAGGCGGCCGCGGACTCGGACGAAGGGCTGCCGACAGCGGCTGAAGGGGCCTCAGCCATGTGCGGAAAAAGAGATTCGTCCCGACACACGGGACGAATCTCTTTTTGTGCGGGGCCGTTAGCGGCGGCGCGCCTTGGGGGCCTTGCCCTGAACGATGTCCAGCTCGTCGATTATGTGGCTGCAGCCGGCGAACTTGTCGATGATGAAGAGCACGTAGCGTATGTCTACGGCGATGCAGCGCTGCAGCTCCGGCTCGAAGGCTATGTCGCCCGACATCGCCTCCCAGTTGCCGTCGAAGGCGAGGCCTATGAGGCGGCCGTCGCGGTCGAGCACCGGCGAGCCCGAATTGCCGCCCGTGATGTCGAGGTTGGCGAGGAAGCAGGTGTGGATGCGGCCGTCGGCGTCGGCATAGCGGCCGTAGTCCTTGGCGCGGTAGAGCTCCTTGAGCTTGTCCTCGACGGTGAACTCCTCGGGGTTCTCGGTATCCTCCTTCGCCAGCACGCCCTCCAGCGTGGTGAAGTAGTTGTACGTGACGGCGTCGGCGGGGTCGTAGGGGAGCACCTGACCGTAGGTGAGGCGTATGGTGAAGTTGGCATCAGGGTACCACGCCCGCTCGGGCTGCATGCGCATCAGACCCGCGATGTAGAGGCGGTGCCCCTCGTTGTATAGCGTCGTCCACTCGCGGCGCGCCGCGGCCAGAGAGCGGTTGCGCGTGATGACCGACATGGCCAGTTCGTAGGCGGGGTCCTGCTTGCGTGTCTCGTCGGTGAGCGCCAGCGCCTTGTCGAGCGACGTGTAGGCCGACGCCGAGTACAGCCAGTCGACATAGGCGTCGGTGTCGCCGCCGAAGCGCGCGTCGATGACGTCGGCATAGATCGAGGGCAGATCCTCGGGCCGCATGTTCTCCTTGGCGATGCGGAACATGCGGCGGGCGACCTCGTGGTCGAGGGCCGCGTCATAGTCCCCGAAGAAGGCTTCGAGGCGTGCGGTGTCGAGCGCCTGCGCGGCGTTCGCGATTATCTCCACCGAACTGATGAAGGCCTCCTGAAGGTACTGCATCGACGCCGAAACGGGGGTCATCCCCTCGACGGCCTCGCGGATCTTGGGCAGGGCGTCGATGTAATGTTCCCCGGGCAGGGTGTTCTCTTCGGCCCAGCGCTGGAAGGCCGCCTCCTCGGCCTGCTTCTTGGCCTTGACGTTCAGGCGCTCCAGACCGCGCGACATGCCGATCGAGTTCTTCCAGTAGTTCGACGAGCCGGCATACTTCGAGGCGTATTTGATGCGCACTTCGTCGCTCGCCTCCATGTGGCGGCGCATGATCTCCTGACGCTCGCCGCGGATGAAGATGCGCTGCGGGTTGGATACCTTGAGCGTCTGGTCGATCTCGTACGAGGTCATGTAGCGGTCGGTCGAGCCCGGAAAGCCCATCACCATTGCGAAGTCGCCCTCGCGCACCCCGTCGAGCGAGATCTCGAGATGGCGCGGGGCCTCGTAGGGACGGTTGTCCTTCGAATACTCGGCGGGGCGGTTCTCGGCGTCGGCATAGACGCGGAAGACCGAGAAGTCGCCCGTATGGCGGGGCCACATCCAGTTGTCGGTGTCGCCGCCGTACTTGCCTATCGACGAAGGGGGAGTGCCCACGAGGCGCACGTCGCGGAAGACCTCCATCACGAAGGCGAAATACTGGTTGCCGCCGAAGAAGGGCAGAATCTCTATGCTCATGCCCCCGTTCTCGGCTTCGAGTTCCTCCTTGAGGGCCGCGATGTTCTCCCCGACGATCTTGGCGCGCTCCTGTTCGCCCGAGATCGAGGGCACGTTGCCCACGACCTGCGCCGTCACCTCCTCGATGCTGCGCACGAAACGCACCGTCAGCCCCGGCACCGGAAGCTCCTCGTCGTACGACGAGGCCCAGAACCCGTATTTCAGGTAGTCGTGCTCCACCGACGAGAGCTGCTGTATCGAACCGTAACCGCAGTGGTGGTTGGTGAAGACAAGCCCCTTGTCCGAGACGATCTCGCCCGTGCAGCCGCCGCCGAATATGATCACGGCGTCCTTGAGCGAGGAGTTGTTCATCGAGTATATCTCCTCGGCCGTGAGGCGGCAGCCCTTGGCCCGCATATCCTTGATGTTCATTTTCTGAAGGTAGGGCAGAAGCCACATCCCCTCGTCGGCGCGCACGGCCCAGAGCGTGCAGATCAGCACCGATGTCAAAAGCAGTTTTTTCATTTTCACGTTACTTGTTTTGTTTGTATGCCTGTTGTTTTATCGTTTGGTTGTCCGGTAAAAGCCAGTGCGTCCCTCCCTTGCGGCGGAACTCCGTAAGGGCCGCGCACCGGAGTGCAAAGTTACGAAAAAATGGTTTTTGCACAACCGGCAGTGCTCCGACGCACCGGTTGCGGCCCGTTTTACGGCCGCAGGGGGCATGCGATGGCAAAAATTGCCCCGCGACGGGTGTTTTTGCCGCGTGCTTTTCATATCTTTGTAGTGTATATATTTCCGAAAAAGGATTGTAATGGATAAACAGAGCAATATGGAAGAGATCGTAAGAAAGGAGAGACATCTCTCGTTCGGCAAGGTGTTCCTTGCCTCGCTGCTGGCCGTTGTCGCCGGCAGCGTCGTGTCGGGGCTGTTCTGGCTCGGGATATTTTCGAGCCTGTCGAGCCTCATGCAGCCGGCGGTGGCGACGGTGCCCGAGGAGGCCGTACTGCGCATAGATCTGGCCGAAAACCTCGTCGACGCGCCCTCGCGCAACCCCATGTCGCAGTTCGACCTGACGACCATGAGCATGGGCGGCCAGCTCACTCTCTACGACGCCCTGCGCGCAATCGAGGCGGCACAGTCCGACGACCGCATCAAGGGCATATACATCAACCTTGCGGGCATGGGCTCGGCCGAGATCGCGGCATTCGAGGAGCTGCGGCAGGCAATCCTCGAGTTCAAGGCCCTGAGCGGCAAGTTCGTCGTGGCCTACAACTCGGTATACAGCCAGTGGGGCTACTACCTCGCCACGGCGGCCGACCGCATATACATCGAGCCCGAGGGCAGCTTCGAGTGGGCGGGTCTGTCGATGGGTTCGCTCTTCTTCAAGGGGCTGATCGACAAACTCGGCGTCGAGATGACCATCCTGCGTCCCACGGCATGCAAGTACAAGAGCGCCGTCGAGCCCTTCACCCGCACCGACATGTCGCCCGAGAACCGCGAGCAGATGCAGCAGCTGGCCGACAACATGTGGGGCGTGATCACCGAGGCCGTAGCCGAGGCGCGCGGCATCGACACGGCCGAACTCAACCGTCTGGCCGACAACCTCGAAGTGATGCTGCCGCAGGAGGCCGAGGAGCACGGCTTCGTCGACGGGCTGATGTATGCCGACGAGGTGATGGATGCCATGGAGGCCGATTACGGCGTCGCGGAGCCGCAGTTCGTCTCGCTGGGCGACTACGCCTCGACGCTCATGTACGACGTGGAGAACCTCACGGCGCCCAAGGTCGCAATAGTGTATGCCGGCGGCATGGTGATGGACGGCAGCGGCCCCGATGACAACGTCTATGCCGACGACTTCTCGCAGACGCTGCAGCAGGCCATCGACGATGACGACATTGCGGCCGTGGTGGTGCGTGTCAACTCCCCGGGCGGCAGTGCCCTCGCGGCCGACATCATCTGGCGGCAGATGGAGCTGCTGCGCCAGAAGAAGCCCGTCATAATATCGATGGGGCAGACCGCGGCAAGCGGCGGGTACTACATCTCGGCCCCCGCCGACGCCATCGTCGCCGACCGCACCACACTCACGGGCTCGATCGGCGTATACGGCCAGCTGCCCGCATTCGGCAAGGCCCTCAATGACAAGCTCGGAATAACTTACGACGCCGTCTCGACGAACAGCCATGCGGATGCCGCCAGCGGCATGGAGCCGCTCGACAACGCCGAGTATGCAGCCGTTATGCGCGGTGTGGACCGTGTATACGCCCGCTTTACGGCGCTCGTGGCCGAGGGCCGCAACCTCCCCATAGAGAAGGTGCTCGACATCGCCGGCGGCCGCGTGTGGTCGGGTGTGCAGGCACAGCAGATAGGCCTCGTCGATACATGCGGCGGCCTGAAGGCCGCGCTGGCCGTGGCCATCGACAAGGCGGGTCTGGGCGACGACTACCGCATCGTCGAACTGACCGACGAGATGACGGGCCTCATGGCCATGCTCCAGTCGTTCAACATCAAGGTGCGCGAGCAGATCACCGCCCGCAATGAGCTGGGAGAGCTTTACGGCGAGTACCGCCGCATCGAGAGCATGATCGGCCGCAAGGGGATATACGCATACATGCCCTACGTCTTCCGCTTCGGCGACCGTTAGGCTGCGGCGGAACGAAACGGGCCGGCATCTTTCCGAGATGCCGGCCCGTTTCCGTTTTAGGGCGCGCTCCCAGTCTCCTTGTTCCTGCGGGGCGGGGCGCGGTGCGGCATGCCGCGTGTGCCGCGGATGCGGCGCCTGCGCAATCCGCGTCAATCGAATGTGGTGTCGAGTTTTACCGTGCCGTCCATGTCGGTAACCTTGACATGGACGCCCCCGCCGTCGCAGCGGACCGTCATGGCGCTGCGGTTGTCGTTTATGATGATCGGGAAGTCGTGCACCCCTTTCATGGCGGGCAGCAGGTGGAACGAGTGCTGGTGTGCCGTGATCATGAGGTCGATATGCGTGCGGCCGAGCAGCGGCAGCAGGATCTCTCCCCAGTGCACGTTGCCGTGCCACTCCATCATCCCGCTGACGAGGGCCTCGTCCTGCGGCGCCATGCGTTCGTCGACGGGGGGTATGTGCAGCAGCACGATGCGGTGGCGCGCACGCCGGAACTCGCGGCTGCGGATCACCTCCCGCAGCCACCGCACCTGTTCGAGGCGGTAGGCGTCGAAGGCCGCGAGCCCAGCATATACATCGTGGCTGTCGGGCTTGTCCTCGCCGCAGTCGAGCATCACCACGGCCGTGTCACCGAAGGTGTAGAAGCCGTAGTAGCGCCCCTCGGGGGTGTTGTGTATGTAACGGTCGTAGGTGCGCGCCAGACGTCCGCGCGTCTCGTGGTTGCCCCGCACCACGGCGAAGGGCTTGTGGCGGGCGAAGAGGTCGACAGAGACGTCGATGAAGCTTTCGTAGGGCTGTTCGGGCCGTTCGAAGTAGTTCATCATGTCGCCAACGTAGAAAACCATGTCGATGCTGTCGAGCGGCTGGTTTTCGAGCAGGCGGCGGCACTTCTCGGGCGTGTCGTGTATGTCGTTCATCGCGACGAACGAGAAGCTCCGCGCCGCGGGGTCGGGCGTGCGGAAGGCGTACCACGGCGTGGTGACGCTTTCGCCGTAGGTGACGCGGTAGGGCTCGAACGAATCGATGCGCGTCGAGACGATGCGGTACTCGTACTCCGTGGCAGCCTCCAGCGAGTCGAGGCGTATGGCGTTGGCCGTGTCGTATGCCGCGACGAGGCCGTCCTTCACGGAGACGCACGTGCGGATGCCGCCTGTGCCGCCGCGCCGCACCTCAACGCGCGAGAAGCCCCGTTCGGAGGTGGTGAAGACGACCGTCACGCCGTCTGCAGTCAGCCCCTGAAGGTAAGGGCCGTGGGTTATGCGGTAGGTGCCGTTGCCGGCAGGGTTGTCCGCCGCCGTGATGTCTCGGGGGGCGGATGGCGCCGCCGCGGCGCGGGCGTCCCGTGCCGCTACGACGATCGCCGCCGAACAGAGGAGTGCGACGGCGATTGTGTTTCGAAGGTTCATCTCTATTGTCGTTTTGGTTATCGTGCCTGTGCCTCGCGTATCTGCGTGCGCTCCTGCTCGGTGAGGGTCATGCCCGGGCGCTCGGGGCGCGCGATCGTGACCCTGCCCGGGACGAGGCTGCGCGTGAGTGTAGGCGCCGCATCCGCAGTCTCGGTCTTGAGCGTGCCGCCCGTGACGCGCGTCATGGCCTCGTGGAGGGCTATGTCGTAGGTGGCCATGCCCCACGGCGCCAGCGGCATCGGGAACATCGTGGCGTTCTGGACGTGGTTCTTGTCGGCGTCGTCGTCGAAGTAGGTCTTCATGTCGACATCGGCCTCGAAGCCGTCGGCATAGTCGTTGAAATCCTTGGCGTTGTAGTTGAGGAAGGTGATCGGCGCGAACTCGTAGTCGTAGCGGTCGATGGTGCGCACCATGACGTCCATGCCGCAGTTCTTGCCCTCGGTGCGCGTGCCGATTATCGTGACGGGCACGTCGAGGCCCCGCAGGCCCGCTATGACCATCTCGCTGGCCGAGGCCGTGTTGTCGGTGGCGATGATGTAGAGGTGGTTGATGCCGAGGTTGGTCGTCTGTTCGGTGATCAGGCACTCCTCGTCGCCGTAGGGATTGGCGGGGTTGCGGCGCAGCTTGGCGTATACCTTGCCCGCATAGCTGGCGTCGAGGATCATGCTCGCCAGCTTGATGCTCGAGTTGACCGAGCCGCCGCCGTTCGACCGCAGGTCGAGGATCAGGTCGGTGGCTCCGGCGGCCTTCAGGTCGGCCATCGCCGCGGCGAGCTCGTCATCGTACTCTGCCTCGAAGCCCAGATATGACAGGTAGCCTATCTTGTTGGGCTGGTCGGCGATGTTGTCGGGCATGTCGAGGATGCCGTGGTAAGCCACGGGGTTGGCATGGTAGGCGCCCGCTGTGAGCGACACGTCCATCTGCGAAGCCTCGTCCTCGAGGTCGGTGGCCCACCAGTTGATCTTGTGCAGCGATACCTGTGAGTACTGGTTGTAGTAGATGTTGTACCACAGCTCCTCCATGTTGCTGCGCGTGATGTCCATGCCGTTGACCTGCGAGATGATGTCGCCGCGCTGTATGCCCGCCTTCTCGGCCGGAGAGCCCGGGTAGACGTGCTCCACGGCAAAGCCCATGCGCAGCTCGTCGAGCGTCCAGACGGTGTTGCACAGGTAGAGTCCCAGACCCGTGGTCTGCAGCGCGGCGCGCGTACCCGATGCCGAGCCTGCGGGGCCCGTGCGGACGATGTACGAGTAGATGTAGCGCGTGCCGTCGTCGTAGCGGCCGCCGTCCATCTCGTTGGTGGTGAGGCTCAGCAGCGACGACGAGAGGAACTTGTCGTATGTGAGCGAGAAGTCGAACGTCGGGCGCTTCTCGTTGTACTCGTCAAGCCAATAATACTCCTTGCTCAGGCGCTCGTCGATCCACGTGACCACGGGGTCGTCGGCGCCCGCCGACTGCACGAACTCGTAGAGGACGGTGCGGTTGTACCCCTTGACCGTGATGAGGAGCTGTGCCGTGCGCTCGTCGGGCGAGTCGTTGCGCGTGACGGTGACGCGGGCCGAGTGTTTGCCTGCGACGTCGCCCGAGGCGTCGGCCGAGTTGAGGACGAGCATCTCGGTGTCGCTCACCTCGAGCGTATATGCATCCATGGTCTCGAAGGTGACGGTTATGTTGGCCTCCGACATCGAACAGTCGGATACGTTGTTGGCGGGTATGACCACTCCCTCGACGAACTTCTTGTCTTCGTCGGGCTTCTTATCCTCCTTGCACGAGACGAGGAGCGGCAGCGCTGTCGCGGCCGTAAGGGCTATGGCGAGGAGCGGGGCCGCGCTGCGCAGTTTTGCGGTGAGATTCGATAATGTTGTGTTCATAAGTCTGTAAACTTGTTTCGGTTTAACGGTTGTTTTCGTCCCGCAGGCGGGCGGGTGTGTCAAAGATATGCGTCCTATTCCTGCTTCCCCGATGCGGCGGCCTTTCCCTTTCGTCCGGCCTCGGCATGGGTGCGGCACCATGCCGCAATGCCGCATTCGCCGCACTTGGGTGCCCGCGCCGTGCATACATAGCGCCCGTGGAGTATGAGCCAGTGGTGTGCCACGGGAAGCAGGTGCGACGGGATGTTCTTTTCGAGCTGCAGTTCTGTCTGCAGGGGGGTCTTGGCACCCCGCGTGAGCCCTGTGCGGGCCGATACGCGGAAGACGTGCGTGTCCACAGGCATAACCTCCTTGTTCCAGATCACCGCCCCCACGACATTTGCCGTCTTGCGCCCTACGCCCGGCAGCCGCTGCAGCGCCGCGAGGTCGCTCGGCACCTCGCCCCCGAACTCCGCACAGAGCATCCGCGCCATCGCCGCGAGGTTGCGCGCCTTGTTGTTGGGATAAGATATGCTGCGTATGTAGGGGTATATCTCCTCGGCCGTGGCCGCGGCCATGGCCTGCGGCGTGGGAAAGGCCTCGAAGAGGGCCGGCGTGGTCATGTTCACCCGCTTGTCGGTACACTGCGCCGAGAGGATCACCGCCACCAGAAGCTGGTAGGGGTCCTTGTACTGCAGCTCGCTCTCGGCCGCCGGCATGTGGTCCGAGAACCACCCGATGATGCCGTCGTATCGTTGCTTGAGGGTCATGATCGCTCGTTTGGTCAACAAATGTAACGATTTTTTTCGAAATGTGTCCGGCCGCGCACCCCCGCGGCGCCGCTTTTGGTGCCCGCAGGTCTCCTATACGACAGTTTCGGTGCCGTATGGGACGCTTTTTCGGGGCGGCGTCAGAGCTTGCGCAGCTTGGCGAACTTGGCCAGCAGCGTCTTCTGCCCGTACCCGCCGAAGTCGACCACGACCTTGTGGTCGGTGGTGAGGCTCTCGATGCGCACTACGGTGCCCGCGCCGAACTTCGGGTGCTCGACACGGTCACCTTCGGCATAGCCGCACGCCGCGGCGGGGGCGTCGTCGTCGCGCTGCACCACGGGTATGCGCCGCAGGCTCTCCGGCTGCCGCGGTTGCGCCGCAAGGCGCGGGTCGGGTGCGGCTGGACGCTGCGGGGCGCCCGACCCGCCTGCCGCCTGCCGCTGCCGCTGGAAGCGTACGTCGTATTGGCGGCGGAGCTCTTCGATGGCGGTGCGGCCGTCGCGCCTCTCCTCGTCGTGCGCGCCCCCGTATGGGGTGCCGTAACCCTGCCGCCTGTCTGCACCGCTGGCCTGACGTTGCACCGCGCCGTATGGGGGCCGCTGCCCGTAGCGCCGTGCCGCGCCGCTGCGGTCGAAGCCGTCGAAGCCGTCGAAGTCCTCCTCGCGGCCGTTCCCTTCCCCGCGGGCGGCCGCGCCGAAGCCGCCGCGGCGCCGAAGGTCGCAGTCCGTATCGACGTACTGCGGGTCGATCTCCGAAAGGAAGCGGCTCGGCTGCGAGAACTCCATGTTGCCCCACTTGAAGCGCATTTCGCAGAACGACAGCACCGCCTCGCACTTGGCGCGCGTCAGCGCCACGTAGAAGAGGCGCCGCTCCTCCTCCAGCCCGTCGGGCGTTTCGAGCGCCCGCTGCGACGGAAAGAGGTTCTCCTCCATGCCGACGATGTAGACATATTTGTATTCGAGGCCCTTGGCCGAGTGTACGGTCATGAGCGTGACCTTCCCTTCGGTGTCGTCCTGCTGCTGGTCCATGTCGGTGAGGAGCATTATGTTCTGCAGCCACTCCTCGACCGTGGGCTGTTCTTCCGCGGTGCGCTCGCCGTTGCGGATCTCCGCCTCGCGCTGCTCGCGGAAGAGCTGCATGGAGTTCAGGAGTTCCTCGATGTTGTCGATGGCGCTCGTCGCCTCGGGGGTGTTTTCCGAGCGGTAGAGGGCCAGAATGCCGGACCGCGACGCCACCTCCAGTCCGAAGTCGTAGAGCGGGCGGTTGCTGCGCGCCTCCGCCAGCGAGCGGACCAGCGCCACGAACTCCGACGCCTTGCGCACGATGGCGCGCGTGGCGGCGTCGGCTGCGGCCTCGGGCGATGCGATGAGCGAGTCGAGCGCCTCCCACATCGAGCGTCCCTGCTCGCGCGCAATCTGCTCGATGCGCGCGACGGTGGTGTCGCCGATGCCGCGCGCGGGATAGTTCACGACGCGGCGGAAGGCCTCGTCGTCGAGAGGGTTGATGACGAGGCGGATGTAGGCCAGCATGTCCTTGATCTCCTTGTGGTCGTAGAACGAGCTGCCCTTGTATATGCGGTACGGTATGCCGCGGCGGCGGAGCGCCGTTTCGAGCGCCTGCGACTGGTTGTTCGTGCGGTAGAGTATGGCTGCCTCGTCCCAGCCGTCGCCCGTTGCGCGCAGGCGGTCGCGCAGCGCGGTGGCTATGGCTTCGGCCTCCTCGCGGTCGGTGTAGGAGCGGATGATGCGTATGCGGTCGCCCGACGCCCCCTCCGAGAAACAGCGCTTCTCCATGCGCCGCTCGTTGTGCTCGATGACCGAGTTGGCGGCGTTGACGATGGTCTGCGTCGAGCGGTAGTTCTGTTCCAGCTTGAAGACCCGCGCCTCGGGGTAGTCGTTGCGGAACGAGAGGATGTTCTCGATCTTGGCGCCGCGGAACGAGTAGATGCTCTGCGCGTCGTCGCCCACGACGCAGACACGCGAGTGGCGCAGCGCAAGGCGCCGTATGATCACGTACTGCGCGTAGTTGGTGTCCTGATACTCGTCCACAAGGATGTATTGGAACAGATCCTGATACTGTGCCAGCACGTCGGGACAGTCGCGCAGCAGGATGTTGGTCTGCAGCAGCAGGTCGTCGAAGTCCATTGCCCCGTTCTGCTTGCAGCGTCGGCAGTACTCGGCGTAGACGTCGCCGAAGTGGGGTATCTGCGCCTGCCGGTCCTCCGCCGCATAGGCTGCGTTGGCGACGTAGGCCGCGGGCGTCACGAGGCAGTTCTTCGCGTAGGATATGCGCGAGAGGATGCGGTTGGGCTTGTACTTGTCGTCGGCGAGCTGCATCTGCTTGCAGATCGCCTTGATGAGGTTCTTCGCGTCCGACGGCTCGTAGATCGTGTAGCTCTGCGTGTAGCCTATGCGTTCGGCGTTCTCGCGCAGGATGCGCGAGAATACCGAGTGAAAGGTTCCCATGCGTATGCGGCGGCTTTTGGCGCTGCCGACCATCTGCTCGATGCGGCTGCGCATCTGTTCGGCCGCCTTGTTGGTGAAGGTCAGGGCGAGGATGTTGTGCGGCGCCACGCCCTGTTCGAGCATGTAGGCTATGCGCGAGGTCAGCACCCGCGTCTTGCCCGACCCTGCGCCCGCGATGATGAGCGACGGCGTGTCGTAGTTGATGACGGCGGCGCGCTGCGCCTCGTTCAGTCCCTTGAGTATTTCGGATTCCATCGTATGCGGTTGTGGTGTGTGTATGCGGCGGGCGGCCGTGTCGTCTTGCGGCGCCCGGGTCGCGGCGCGCGGAATGGCCCGTGTGCCGCGGATTGCAAAGATAACTCTTTTTCGGATACGGCGCACCCCCGACGGCATTGTTTGCGGTCGGGGGTGTCGGTCTGCGTGGCGGCAGCCTGTTTGCGGCGGTGCCGTCACTGTATGAACTGGTTGGGCTTGGTGATGTTGTCGATGGTGTTCTGCTCCCCCTCCGGCAGAGTGTAGTAGACCTTGACGAAGGCGACGTCGCGCAGGAAGTCGACATGCCCGACCTCCACCTTGTCGATCTTGATGCCCAGACGCTTTTCGAGGTCGGCGACCATCTCCGCGCGCCGCTCGGGCACGATGAGGTCGATCTTCTCGTATATGACCAGCTTGGTGGAGGTGTGGCGCAGCAGCAGGCGGCTCTCGAAGAGCCACAGCACCCCGACGATGAGCACGTCGGCGGCGAAGAGCTCCGCATAGGAGATGTTCAGGGCAAGGCCGTTTATGACCGACGTGGCGATGATCACGAACAGGTAGGTCATCTCGCGTACCGGCACCGTCTCCGTGCGGTAGCGTATGACGCCGAAGATGGCGAAGAGGCCCAGCATCAGCCCTATCTGCAGGTTGACGTTCTCCATGAGGAAGATGAGCATGAACATGGACGAACTGAAGAGCATGAAGGTCAGCACGTAGTCCTTGCGCTGACTCTTGCGGTAGTAGCAGAAGCGGACGATGATCCATGCCACGACGAGGTTGAAGACGAAACGCATCAGAAGGTGTATGAGGTTCTGCGTGTCGCACAGCGGTACGCCCAGAAAGCTCAGCTGGTGGGCGATGTCGTAACCGAACTCCTCGGCGATCGAGGGGTCGAAGTCGGGAAATTCCTGTTGTATCATAACGTGATGTTTTTGTTTGCGTTGCGGGACATCTTGTCGATGGCGCGGAGTTTGGCCTTGAAGCGGTTGCGCTTCACATGCGGGTTGGTCAGCGCCTCGCCTATGCAGTACTTGCTTATCTTGAAGGGCTTTATGCGCAGGCGCGCGAGGATCTCCTTCATGGGTGAAGGGGCTGTGGTGTCCTGTTTCAGCTCGATGATGGCGAGGCCGCCGAGCGATGCCGTGCCGTTTGCGTCGCGGTGCCTCTCCGCGCCGGCCCCTCCGCTTGCGGCCGCGGCGCCACGCTCCGCCTCCCCCGCGCCGGCGCGGACGTTGGTGAAGTGCAGGTCGAAGTCGATGGTGAGCCGCTCGGTCATGGCGCGGTTGACGAGTGTCACGCGCACGAAGCGCGTGGCAAGCGACGGCGTCAGCGTGTCAGGCGCGTAGGATGACTTCTGCCGCAGGAAGGCGGCTGCCTCGGCGTCGGAGGGCGCCGTCGTGAAAATGCCGCCGCCGATGCGCATGCGGAGCTTGCGCGTGCGCCCCTTGTTGCTCTTGTTCTTGACCTCGAGGAACGATACGCCGGTCTCGACATAGGTGCGCGTACGCACCTTCTGGCGCGTGAGGCGGCGGTTGTGGTGCAGGTGGTACATCTCCCACTGCGGCGTGTCGTAGTAGAGCGTCGAGTAGCGGCAGGCGCGGACTGTGCCGATCGCCTGAACGTAGTAGCGGTCGGCCGCCTCCTCGAACAGGCGCATGCACTGCCGCTCGTCGGCCAGAAACTTCGTGTCGACACGGTTCATCAGACGTACGGCCGCGATGCGGTCGAGGTCGATGGTCGGCATCCTCTGCCATACGGGTAACCTGTTCAACTGCTCGAATGTCATGAAGGAAGGGGTTTGTGTGCGCTGGTGCGGGCGGCGCGTGCCGGCCCCGTTGCAGGGCGCGGCGGAGGCGCGGCGCTGCGGTCAATCCTCGAAGATGTACTCGAATATCTTTACGGTGTAGAGCTTGCCGTCGGGCAGGTAGTTGTACTGCTTGCACTTGGTGCCGTCGTCGTTGTACTCGTATTTGCGGATACGCACGGGTTTGTTGCGGTCGTCGTAGACGACCTCCTTGACTACCATGTCGGTCACCGGGTCGTACTCGCATGTCACGCGCTCGATCTGTCCGAACTTGTTGTATTCGGCCTCCTCGACCTTGCGGCCCTTCGAGTCATAGACGGTCAGGTGGTCGAGCCAGCGTGTCTTCTTATGCGAGTCGGTGTTCCACTCCTTTACGGTGAGGTTCTTGCGCTTGGCGCGTTTGGCGAGCTCTTCGGGGCTCAGGGCTTGTGCCGCAAGGCTCTGTGCGAACAGCACGGCGGCAACGATGAGCAGCAGTCGTTTCATAGGCAGGTGTAGTGGTTTCGGTTGGCCGGCGGTACCGCCGCGGCCGGTGGCGGGCGCCTGTCGCGGACAGTCGGCATACAAATTTAATGTTAATTTAAGAAAAAACAACCTGTGCGACGCTATTTCGCATCTTTTATCCCTGCTCCGCCCCGCGGCGGCACGGTTTCCCGCCGCACGCCGCTTGGCATCCGCAGCCGTTACGCCGTCTCCGCTCCGGACTTTCCGCATCGGTTATGCGGCCTTTGCCGCAGCGCGGCGTCCGCCCCTTCACCCGGTGCGGAATCAGTCCCGCGCGGTGCGCCCCGACCGTGGCGGCCACGTACGGAACGCCCGCCCTTGTCTTGATTTGCCCTCCTCTTGGCGGGTATTGTCCGCATCCGTTCCGGCGGCCGGCTTGCCATCCCGAATGGCGGGGTGTGGCGTTTACTGTTATATCCAAACGGATTATGTTAAAATTATGGACGCTAATATAGCGCATGGTATCAGCGTGTTGCGGGTAAAATATCAAATTATTTGATTTTTTATTGTTAAATTACTTGACAACGGCTTTGCAGCGTATTATATTTGCCGTGTCGAAAGAGCCCTAAGCGGTCGGAGCGGCGTAGTGGGAATCGCCGATGCGCAGGCGTATCGCCGTGCCGCAGGGCATAAACACCCGATACTGCGGGGAAGTATGCGGCGGGTAAAATATTGAACACCGCCGCGGTGCCGGTTGAGCGCGTAGTTGCGACGGGGACGACGGAGACGACGGAGAAGTTCGCGGCGGCGGATGGGGGTTATCGACATATCGACAGCCGCGGCGGAAAAGATTTCGACAAAGTGTTCCCTGTATGTAATACTCGTGACATCAGCTAATTGTGTCGGGAAATAAAAAGTTGTTACGGGTTATTGAAATATTATCGACAAAATTATAGACATAAACTTGCTTGTATGAACCACGCCAATCTCAAGAATGCCGTCGCGGGGCTTGCGGCCGACCGCGGGTACGAGTTCCACTCGGCCGACGAACGCTTCATGTCACAGACCATATCGGCATATCCGGCCATGTGGCTCGCCCCGCCCCGGTTCGACTCCATGGAGGGGGTGCGTCACGGACGCATCACCTATGCCGTGACGCTGCACGCCCTCGATGAGGGGGCGAAGCTCTCGCCTGCCGGACGGGGCGAAGCCTACGCCCGATTGGAGGGCGACGTGGTGGAGCTATTCACCGCGCTCTCGACGGCCGACGTGGTGGTGGCGGTGGAGAATCTCGAGGTGCGGGCGCAGACCCGTTCGCTCACGAACCACGGCGAGGTGGCCGTGACGGCCACGGCCGACGTGGTCACCTTCTTCTGATACGGCTGCCCGCCTGCGCGGCCGCACGGTAAATCATTTACGCATAACGGCCCGCCGACCCTGCATGCAGGTGCCGCGGCGAGGCCTCCGAAACTCTGCATATGCTGCGGAGGGCCCGTCCCGTGCCTGCGGCGCTGGAACGGGAAAGTAACGGAAACAAACGAACCAAACATACGACACAATGAAATTCACATCCATTCCCGAAGCGTACTCTTCATTTTACGATCCCCTGCCCTACACGGTCGATGCCGAAGGGGCGGCGGGCGACATCGAAATCGTCGTGAGCGATGCCGAGAGCGGCGAGCGGCTCGGTACCAAGCGTCTTTGCAACGCGGCGGGCGGTACGGTCGACATAGCGCCCCTGCTGCGCAATGCCGTGCGCTACCGTCTGCCCGAACGGGTGACGCGCTGCGAGGTGGTCGACACGGGGGCGCAGATCAAGGTGGCGGTGGCTGCCAACGGCACGGCTGCGCCCGTACGCAGCTTCATCGCCGCGCGGGTCGACCTCGGGGCGCTCTATACGCTGCTCGAGGCGCAGAGCGAGCACCGCACGCTGGCGGCTGACGAGTACGACCTCGTATCCTTCTTCTCGATGCCCGATGCCGTGGCGGAGGTGCTTGTCGAGGCTTACGGCGCAAGCTACGGGTTCATGACCCTGACGCCCCCGTCGGGCGGCCAGAGGTGTGTGGCCGTGACGCCGCAGGGCTTTGCCGAGGTGCCGCAGCGGCTGAAGGTGACGGTGAAGATCGACGGCATGGCGGTATCCGTCATAGACTACACCGTCGTAGAGAACCCCTCGACGGCGCGCCGTGTGGCGTGGCTTGACGGGCAGCACGCCCCCGAGCTCTACACCTTCCCCGTGAGCTGCGGGATGACGGTGCTGGCGTCGCGGCGCAGGTGCTTCACTCCCGACGGCCGCCGGACCGTGGCCGTGGAGCGCGACGCGACGGTGCGACTGGTATCGGCATACGAACCCCGCGCGCAGCTGGCGGCGCTGGCGGAGATAATCGTCTCGCCACGCGTGTGGGTCGTGCGCGGCGACGGGTGCGAGGAGGCCGACATTATGACCGACACGCTCATGACGGCGGGCTGCGGCGCGCTGGGGTCGATAGCGGTGACGCTGCGGCCGCGCGGAAAGGAGGCACGGCTATGATGACACTGCGCATAGATTCGGCGGTGTGCGACCTGCCGTCGCAGGAGTCGCTGCCGCGGTTCGGGACACTCTACGATCTGTCGGCGCTGGCCGATCCCGAGAGCGGCCGCGAGGGGTGCGGGATGGTATTCCGCCTGCCGTCCTCGCCGCGCAACGACGCCATCATGTGCCGTGCGGCAGATATGCTCTGCGGCGAGAGCTTCAATGCCCGCCGCCACGAGGCCGAGGTTGATGTCGACGGTACGGTGCTTCTGGCGGGAGCGGCGACACTCGTGGCGGTGGAGGCGGAGGCGCTCTCCGACACCGGCGGCCCGTTCGATGCGGAGGAGGGGGCGGCCGGCGGCGCGGGGCGCGTGACATATGTGGTACGCGTGGCGGGCGGCGCGGCGGCTTGGGCCGAGACGGCGGCACGCACCGACTTCGAGGATATCCCGCTCGAATACGACGCGGTGCTGGAGCCCGGCACCATCGAGGAGAGCTGGACCGATGCGTCGCCTGTGAAGTTCCTCCCCGTGCGGCGCGACAGCTACGACGCCTCCTACAGTTCGACGAGCATCTACGCGCCGCAGCGTATCGGCTCGGTGGAGGATTACCACCCCTTCGTGAGCGTCGGGGCGGTGATGCGCGCCCTCTTTGCGGCGGCGGGGTACGAGGCCGCGGGCGGCTTCATGGAGGGCGCACTGCTGCAGCGCCTTTATATGAGCGGCCGCTACGCCTATGCCTCCACCTCGCGCGCGGCCGCCTCGATGGGGTTCTGCGCGGGCCGCGTCGACGAGGTCTCAGCCGAGGCCGACGGTTTGGGCCGTGTCTATCTCTCGCCGCTGGTGCTTGCCAACTCGCTGGGCAACTTCGTCCAGACGACCGATGCGGCGGTTGCCTCCGACCTCTACGCCAACGGCCGCACCCTCGCCATCGACGGCGAAGGGGTGCGCTTCTCGCCAACGAGCGGGGTGACCGTGGGGTTCGAGTTCACGCTCGACTACCGCACCGACTACCGCATCGTCTCGCGCGAGCGCCTTGCCGGATTCGATTCGCTATATGTCGACACGGGGTGCGACATTGTCTTCCGTCTGGCCAACCCCTTCATCGACCGCCGCGCGGCGCTCACGGCGGGCACGTCGTACCGCTGCATCGTATTCGACCACGAGGCGGGGGCTACATACCGTCTGGTGTGCCGCTACGGGACGCAGACTACGGCGCTGGCGATATTCTCGGCACGTTCCGAGACGGTGGCGCTGCCGGCCGCCGCGACGGATGCGCGGTGCGAACTGCAGCGGCTGGCCGAAGACGGCTCGTACGACCCGTATGCTGGCGACTGGGCCCTCTATGACGGCCATGTCGGCGAGACGGGCACTACGGACGTGGAGGTGACGCTCCGCTCGGCGCCCGAACGTATCGGGGCCTCGTCGGTAAAGAGTTTCGTGCGTATGTACCTGCATGGCGCCGAGGCGGGGCAGCGCATAACGCTCGGCACGGGGTGCCGTCTGCGCCCCGTCTTTTCGGCGGCGCCCGCGGCAGGCTCGCACCTCGCATTCGCCGACATGGCGCACCATTCGGTGAGCGGGTCGGAATTTCTCGCCGCCGTGGGACATATGTTCAACCTCCTCTTCCGCAGCGACACGGCCCGCCGTACGGTGACGGTGGAGAGCTATGACGACTACATGCGCGGCGACGTGGTCGACTGGAGCGGGCGCGTGGAGGCGGGGGCGCCGTTCGAGGCGGCGGACATGGCCTGCGGCGTGCACGAGCGGCGCACGCTGGCATACCGTTCGGAGGGTGGTGCCGTGGCCCGCTACGACGACGAGACGGGCGGCACGATGGGCGAATGGAGCTGCGACACGTCGTCGCAGGCGGCGTTGCGGGGCGAGGAGCGTATTGCCAGCCCGCTCTTCTGTCCGACGCTCAATGCCGTGCAGGTCTATGCCTCGGCCCCCTCGGCGTCGGTGGTGCAGGTGGGGGATCGCGACGACGAGGGCGAGGGAGGCTTCGCGGCGCGTGTAGTCCTCTATGAGGGAATGCGGCCGCTGCCCGAAGGCGAGCGGTGGGGATTCCCGTCGTACGGCGGGAGCTATCCCTATGCGGCGTTCCACCATGCGGCGCAGCGTCTCGACGGCACCTTCGAGGCCGTGGGCGATGAACCCTTCACACTCTGTTTCGAGGACCGCGACGGCGCCGCGGGGCTCCATACGCGATACGACCGGCAGTGGCGGACACAGGCGTTCCGCCGGCAGGTGAGGGTGACGGTGCGGCTGGCGGCGCACGAACTGGCGGCGCTGCTCGACGGCGCGGCCGCCGCGGGGAACGTACGTTCGCTCTTCCGTCTGGCGGCGGGTGCCGAGACTGCGCTCTACCGCCTCGGCGCCGTAGAGAGCTACGATGCGGCTGCGGGCGAGGCAGTATGCCTGATGCTGCGCGAGTCGGAGGATTGATGCGGCCGGAGCGTGCCGCGCGGGTTCCGCATGCGGCGGCGTGCGGGGCGGTGCCCGCCGCGGGCGCGACTGCCGGAAACAAATGTAAAACCTTAAAGAACGATGCAAACGAAAATCACAATCAGAAACGAAGCCCAGACATGTTATATCGACATCGAGGGCACGATAGGCATGCCCGAGGAGCGGCAGTTCGGTGGCGGCGAGGCCCGTGTGGCCACGTACGAGAGTTTCCGCCGCGAGGTGGCGCGCATCGCTGGCGTGGCGGCGTCGGCCGTGGTGGTGAACATCCGCTCGACGGGCGGCGACGTGAACGACGCGCTGCTCATATACGAGGCTCTGCGGTCGCTTGGGGCGCGCGTCACGACCCGCTGTTACGGTTACACGGCGTCGGCGGCCACGGTCATAGCGCAGGCGGCCGACGAAGGGCGCCGCGAGATCTCGTCAAACGCCCTCTACCTGATCCACAATTCGGAGTGTACGGTCGAGGGCAACGCCGAGACGCTGGTGTCGCGCGCCGAGCTGCTGCGCAAGACCGACATGCGGCTGGCGGAGCTGTATGCCCAGCGTTCGGGCCGCGACAAGGAGAGTTTCACGGCCCTGATGTCGGAGAACAACGGCAGCGGCCGCTGGCTCTCGCCCGAGGAGACGGTGGCTGCGGGTCTGGCCGACCGCATCTTCGACGGCCTGCTGACGGGCGTAGAGCTGCCCGAGGGTACGCCCCTGCCCCCGCAGAAGGGCGATGAGGCGGCGGGATCGCAGGACGACGTCGCGGGGACGGGCTCGCAGGGCGAAGCCATGCCGTCGGCCAAGGCGAAGCGTCCCGACGGCGAAGGTGCCTGCGGCGATGCGGCCGATGCTGCCGAGGAGGCCATTGCCGCCGTGGCGGTGAGTGCCGTCAAATGCGCGGCGCGCCGTTTCTCGCGCTGCTGGGACAACTTCATGGAGCGCGTGCGCGAACGCCGCGAGGCCAAGCGTGCCGGACGCGCGGCCGCGGCGAAGGATGCCGGCAAGGCAGACGAGGCGCAAGACACCGAGACGCCGTCACAGGGGGCGCAGGCGGCGGAGAAGGGGCTCCCGCACAATGCCGCGGCCGTCTCGATGGTGGCCTTCGAGGAGGGACAGCGCCGTTACGGGCCGAGCGTCACGTCGCCCGTCGAGGACCCCTCGGCCGAACCGCTCTGTTCGGAGCCGAACGCCCGAGCCTACAGTGACGATGCACGCGCTTTCTCGGCGCTGCGATAGCAAGGCCCCGCTCCGAGGGGTGCGGGCCGTAAATCATGGCTTCGCGCGGCCGCAGGGCCGTGCCGGCCGCAAAGGAATGTAAAACAATCGAAAAAAGAGAAAATCATGTCAGGAATGATCGTAAACCCCAAGAATTACACGGGCCGCGAGCTCGAAACCATCTTCTTCCGTCCGCTGTTGAGCGGCCCTTCGATCGAGTCGCTCGGCGTGCGCGTGCTCTACAATATGCCCGTGCCGACGGTGGTGCAGCTGTGGGACCGCACGGGCAACGTACTGCAGAGCTTCGACAAGGCGTCGAAGTGGAGCGGCGGCACCAAGAGCACCCACTATCAGAAAACCATACCCCTGTGCCGCGTCAAGGCGGAGAACGCCTTTAGCGCGAGCGACTACTTCTCGACCATCTTCGAACTGATCACCAACCGCAGCGACGTCAACATGGAGGATCTCTCGGGTACGGAACTCGAGGCGGCCGAGACGGAACTCTTCCGCAACGCCATCGCCGACAGCATCCGCATGAACCTGTGGCTGGGCGACAAGGGCGGGACCTACAATACGGGCTACACCAGCTTCGACGGCCTGCTGAAGATCATCGAGGAGCGTATCAAGGACGGTTCGCTCCACTACTGTGCCAACAACCTGTCGGAACTCATGTCGAGCTATTCGATCAAGGAGCTTTTCGACCTGCACATACAGAATGCGAGCCCCCGTCTGAAGGCCCTCTTCAATGACGGTCAGGCGGCGTTTTTCATCTCGCCGCAGCTGTATTCGCTCTATGAGGCCTATCTCGACGAGGTATTCGGGGCCGCCGCGTACAACGACGTGCAGCACGGCCGCGGGCCGCTGCATTACCACGGTTTCCCCGTGATGGAGATCAACCTCGAACCGGCGATGGGAGAGTCGAGCCTCTCGCACGACTTCTGTATCTTCACCGACCGCCGCAACCTCGTGATGGCGGTGAATACGGCCGACACGCCGGGTGCCGAGGTGCGCATGTGGTACAACCCCGACGAGATGGAGAACCGCCAGAGGGCCGTCTTCGCCATCGGCTGCGAGATCCTCGACGAGGACCTTCTCTCGGCATTCATGGACGTCGAAATCTAACCGGCAGGCAATGTCTGGAGGCAAGAACTACAAACCCGTAGGCGGGGTGGCCGCGGCCGAACTCTTTGCGGTGCGCGGCCTCGCCTCGCCGCGGCAGATGGCGGCGGGCGGCGGCACGGCCGTCGAGATCGCCGACACGGGCAGCTCCTACACCGAGACCTTTTCGGTCGACGAGGGGCGCGTGAGCGTTGAACACGTGTTGGTGCTGCGGGCCGATCTGGGCCGCGCCGAGGCGTGGTTCGACGGGGATTTTCTGGCGCGGTGCGGAGCCGAGGGGGTGGCGGCGCGGATAGTGCTGGCCTCGGGCGAGACCATCGTCGCGGGGTGGTCGCAGCGCTTCGGTTTCGAGCAGGCGCTGCGGCTGCGGTCGCTGGCGCTGCGCTCGGGGGACAAGGCCGTCGACGAGCCGCATGCCGAGCTGACGCTCGCATGCCGCGACACGTCCCGCGCCCTCGGTGAAGACGAGCTGCCCGAGGAGGATTCCCTGTAACAAAAATCTCAATTTGCTATGGAAAACAACAGAACCAAAAGCGTGGCGGCCGTGGCCGACCGCAGCCCGCAGCCGCTCTTCGCGCTCTCGCCGCGCGCGGTATCGAGCGACAAATTCTGGCGCTGGGGCGACGACAACATGATGCCGGCTGTACTGTCGCTCATGTCGCGCCGCTCGACCACGCACCGCCGCATCATAAACGACAAGGCGGACTATATCGCCGGCAAGGGCTTCTCCTACGACGAGACGCTGCGGCCTCTGGCGGCGATGGTGGCGCGCGTGAACGGCCGCGGCGAGTCGCTGCGCACGCTGCTGCACCGGCTGGCCTTCGATAAGGCGTTGATGGGCAACGCCTTCATGGAGGTGGTGACGGACCGCGAACGCTCTTTTCTGGCGCTCTACCATCAGGATGCGTCGCGCTGCCGCGTGGCGCGCGACTCGCAGCACATAATCATGCACCACGACTGGGGCGCGTTCCGCGCCGGCGAGGCAGTGACGCTGCCGCTCTATCCCGCCTTCGAGGAGCAGGGCGACGGCTCGCTGCGCGCGATGGTGCACTACAAGGACTACGAGCCAATGTTCTCGCACTACGGCGTGCCGAAGTATATCGCCGGCATGGGGGTCTCGGCCATAGCCTACAAGACCGACCGCTGGAACATCTCGCGTCTGGACAACTCTTTCCAGCTTTCGGGCGTGATGATGCTCGACGCCTCGGCCGAGAGCGAGGCCGAGGCCGAACGCATCGTCCGCATGGCCGAGAAACGCTTTGCGGGCAACCCCGGGCAGGTGATGTTCGTCATACGCGAGGGTGCCGAGGACGACAATTCGCGTTTCATACCCATCGAGTCGGGCAACGAGGGCGACTGGAACAGCCTGCACGATCAGGCCACCAGCGACATCGTCATCGCCCACTCGTGGTTCCGGTCGCTGAGCGGTCTGGACTACTCGTCGGGTTTCAGTGCTGAACGCATACTGCACGAGTACGAGGTGGCGCTCAACACCGTGATCCTCGCCGAGCAGGAGGAGCTGATGGAGCCCGTACGCATACTCATGCGCGAGGTGGGGGGCATCGATCCCTCGTCGCTGGAGATAATCAACCGTCCGCCCACACGGTCGAAGCCCATCTACATGAAGGTGTGGGAGGCGCGCAAGGCCGACGGTCTGGACTACGATCCCGACGACGAGCGGCAGCAGGCCTTCCTCTCGGAGATAACCAAATACAACGTGACGAAGATAGGTTGAACCGTGCCGCGCGCGGGCTGCGCAGGTGGCTGCGCGCGGTGATAAAAGCCGATGATTATGGAGAACGGAATAGTGACGCCGGCCGAAGTGGTGAGGCTGGCATTCGCCGACGGCGGATATGTGTCGCCCGAGGCCATAGGCGAGGCCGACATTGCGGCGGCCGTGGAGAGGTGGGTAGTGCCCGTGGCGGGGCGTGAGGTGTGGCGTGCCGTGGCCGGAGGCCGCTACCCCGAGGCCAAGGAGTATCTTGCGGCAGCGGCGGCGGCCTGCACGCGGCTCGAGATGCAGCCGCGCCTCGACGTATGTACGGGGCAGGCTGGGCTGACGCAGGCGTCGGGCATCTTCGCCGAGGCGGCGGCCGAGTCGGCCCGCATCGAGCTGATGCGTTCGCTCAGGGTGCAGGCGCGCATGTCGCTGCTGCGCCTGACGGAGTATCTCGACGGGAACGCGGCGTCGATACCCGAATACGATCCGCGGGGCAACGTATTGAAACGATGCATGACCGATGGAGGCTTTGTACAGGTTTTTTAACGGCTGTGCGGCGTCGCTGGCGGCACTTTTCGCCCCGCTGGCGCCGCTGGTGTGGTGTGTCGCGCTCTTCATCGCCGTCGATTTCGTGACGGGGGTTGCGGCGTCGCGCGTATCGGCGCGCCGTGCCGGACGGCGGTGGCGTTTCAGGAGCCGTGAGGCGTGGCGCACGGTGCAGAAGCTCGGCTTCGTGATAATAGCGCTGGGCATGGCCTGCATGATCGACTCGGTTACGGCGGGGCTCTTCGCGCCCGACCTGACGAGGCTCTTCGGCGGCTTTGTCTGCGGCGTGGAGTTGTGGTCGTTCCTCGAGAACGCCTGCCTCATAAGCGACGCGCCGGCGCTGCGGTGGCTGAGCCGTCTCGTCGGAGGCAGGATAAGGAAGGAGGCCGGCGATGAGTAGGGGGCTCGACAACCGCAACCCGGGCAACATACGCCGTTCGCGCGTGCGGTACAGAGGGGAGGTGCAGCCGTCGGGCGATGCCGACTTCAAGCAGTTCGAGTCGATGGAGTGGGGCTACCGCGCCATGTTCGTGCTGCTGGACACTTACCGCCGCCGTTACGGTCTGGATACGGTGCGGGGCATGATCGGGCGCTATGCCCCGCCTTCGGAGAACGACACCCGACGCTACGTGCGCACGGTATGCGAGATGGCGGGCATCGGCCCCGACGAGAGGGTCGACACGCGCGACCGCGCCGTGATGGTGCCCCTTGTGGCGGCCATGTCGTACGTCGAGAACGGCGTTGCGGCCGTGCGTGCGGAGGTGGAGCGGGGCTTCGATTTGGCCGCGGAGTGATTTTTTAGTAATTTTATGACTCGGAAGCGGCGGGGTGTTGCGGCGCTCCGGCCACTTCCGGATGTTAAAGTTGCTGTTATGGTTGTTTGCGAAATTGTTTTCAGCCCTACGGGCGGTACCCGCAGGGTGGCGCGGATCGTATCCGAAGTCCTTTCGGCGCAGGTCCGCACGTTGGATCTCACGGCGCGCGACGGCGCTTGGCGCGGGGCGTCGTGCACGGAGGATGAGGTGGCCGTAATCGCGGTCCCGTCGTACGGGGGCCGCATGCCGTCGCTGGCGGCGGAGCGTCTGTCGGCGATCTCGGGAGGCGGGGCGCGGGCCGTGCTGGTGTGCGTCTACGGCAACCGCGCGTTCGAGGATACGCTTGTCGAGATGGAGGACAGGGCCGTAGCGGCTGGATTCCGTGTCGTGGCGGCGGTGGCGGCGGTGGCCGAGCACTCGATCGTGCGCAAGTATGCCGCGGGCCGTCCCGACAGTGAGGACAGGCTGCGGCTGGAGGAGTATGCCCGCCGTATCGCCGAACGCCTGCATGCGGGGGCGGACAGCCTTATGGAGCCGCTGCCCGGAAACCGTCCCTACCGCGAGTCGAAGCGTGTGGGGCTGGTGCCGTTGCCTTCGCGTGCGTGCGACGGGTGCGGTGCGTGCGCGCGCCGTTGTCCCGCCGGAGCGATCGACGCGGCGGACCCGAAGCGTGTCGACGAGGCGAGGTGCATCTCATGCATGGCCTGCGTGGCTGTGTGCCCGAAGTCCGTGCGCAGGATCTCGCGCGTGAAGGCGGCGGCTGTGAGCGCCATGCTGGGCAAGGTATGCTCCGGACGCAGGGAGTGCGGGATATTCCTTTGAGGCGGCGCGCCGTTGACGGTGCGGATCGGAGGCGAGGGTATGCGCATGTCGTTTGAAAACATATTGCGGCGCGCGGATCGTGCGCCCATGCTCAAGGCGCTGGTGCCTTTGGTTGCCGGTATCGTGGTGGCCGGCCGGTGGTCTCTGCCCGTATGGGGAGCTGCGGCCGGCCTCGCCGTATCCGTTGCTGGGGCGTTTGTGCTGCGGCGCTGGACGGCGGCCGACATATGTATCGCCGCGGCGATGTTTTTTGCGGGGTGGTGCGCCGTCGAGGTGCGGCCTGCGCCGCGGGCCCCCGAAGGGGAACGGGTGATGGAGATCGTCGTGGACGAGGTGCTTTCGCGCCGTGGCGGGGAGACCGTTGCCGAGGGACGCATTGCGGCCTTTGCCGCGGATGGAGGTGTAGAGCGTTGCGGCGCCGCGGTGCGGATATGGGCCGCCCGCGAGGTGGCGCTCGGCGAGGGCGAGCGTGTGGAGGCGTTGTGCGAGGTGCGCCCCTTCGCGGCGGACGGTTACGGGCTCTACATGTCGCGTCGGGGTGTGGCGGGGACGGTGTTCCTCGACCCGTCGCGTGTGATGCGCCGTGCGGAAGGGACGCTGCCGTGGGCGCAGCGGCTGCGGCATGTGGCAGCGGAACGCATTTCGAGATTGGGGCTCGACCCCGCCGCCGAGGCTGTCACGGCGGCTATGACTGTGGGCGACCGTACGGGCCTGACCCCCGAGATGCGGCGCCGTTACTCGCTGGGCGGGGTGTCGCACCTGCTGGCCGTATCGGGCCTGCACGTGGGCTTCGTCTTTGTCATAGTGAACCTGCTGCTGTGGTGGGTGCCGGTGTTGCGCCATGGTTATGTGTGGCGGTGCCTGCTGGCGGTGGCGGCCATATGGGTCTACGCCGCCGTGACGGGGTTCCCGCCGAGCGTGGTGCGCGCGGCGGCGATGTTCTCGGTGTTCCAGATATCGATGGCGGCCACGGTGCGGTTCGACTCGCTCAATTCGCTCTGCCTGACGGCCTGCCTGATGCTGCTGTTCGATGCGCGGACGCTCTACGATGCGGGTTTCCGCCTGTCGTTCCTCTCCGTTGCGGCGATCCTCGAGTGGGGCGTGCCGCTCTACCGTGTGGCGGCGCGGCGTGTGATGCCCTCCTCGGCGAATGCGCCGCGCGGTTTCGGTGAAAGGACCGCCTATGCACTCAGAAGGTGGTGCCGGAGCGCCCTGCTGTGGCTTTGGGGCGGAGTGGCGATGGGTGCGGCGGCAAGCGTGGCGACGATGCCGCTGGTGTCGTACCTGTTCGGTACTGTGTCGTTGTGGAGCGTGGCGGCGGGGCCTGCCGCGGTGCTGTTGAGCGGCGTGGCGGTCGGGGCGGCCGCCGTGTGGATACTCTTCCCCGTGCCGTTTCTGCAGCCCCTCGCGGCTTGGGTCACGGGTACGGCAGCCGGAGGCCTTGAAGCGTTGGTCACGGCGTGCGCCGAAAGCGGCTCCTTGGCCTTCGAGGCCGCGGCGGGCGGCGTGGCCACGGCGGCGGCGTATACGGCGATGGCGATCTTCACGTTGTGGCTCTGGAGCCTCGGCAGGAGGTGACGGCGGTATTTTCGGCGCAGGAGCGCGGTGCGGTGCGCAACGGACGGAAAAAACGTTATCTTTGCGCCCCGAAAACGTGCCCGTCGCCTGCCGCCGCGCACATAACGAATCCCGAAATGAAAGGCATTTACACTATCCTGCTGCTCATCGTGTCGAACATCTTTATGACGTTCGCATGGTACGGCCACCTCAAGCTCCAACAGATGAAGATCATCTCGTCGTGGCCCCTCTTCGCCGTAATACTCTTCTCGTGGGGCATAGCGCTGGCCGAATACTCGTGCCAGATCCCTGCCAACCGCATCGGTTTCGCAGGTAACGGAGGGCCCTTCTCGCTCATGCAGCTCAAGGTTATACAGGAGGTGATCACACTGGTGATATTCACGATCTTCTCGGTAGTCGTATTCCGCGGGGAGGCTCTTCACTGGAACCATCTGGCGGCCTTCGCGTGTCTTGTGCTGGCCGTATACTTCGTCTTCATGAAGTAGCGTGCCGATCATGCGGCCAGCGGGTGCCGCATCGGGCGCGGTTGCGGCACAAAGGGCCGCGATTGTGCCCGCGGCGGCGTTTTTTCGAGTATTTTTCGCTATCTTCGCAGAAAATTGGGCGGCCGATGAGATTCAGCGACATAATCACGTTCTTTACCGACACGGTCTTCCGCAAGAGTGCGGGCGACTTCCGCAATCCTGTGGCGCGCTGGGCCGTGCGTCAATACAAACTGCTGTTCTATACGGTGCAGGGGCTCTCGTCGCACGGCACTATGGTGCGCAGCGCCGCCCTCACCTTCTATACGCTCATGTCGCTGGTGCCCGTGGTGGCGCTGGTCTTCGCCGTGGTCAAGGGCTTCGGCTTGGCCGATGGCCTCGAACAGAACCTCTACGAGGTGCTGCCGCAGAGCCCCGAGGTGATAGACTACGTTGTGGACTTCGCACAGAAGGCGCTGGCGCGTACGCAGGGCGGCTGGGTGGCTCTGGTAGGTGTGCTGACCCTCTTCTGGGCCGTGATCAAGGTCTTCGGCTCGATAGAGGACGCCTTCAACAACATCTGGGAGGTGAAGGGTACGCGCAGCGCCGCCCGCAAGTACAGCGACTACATCGCCGTCGTGGTCATAGCCCCTATCCTGTGGGTGGTATCCTCGTCGTTCGGCAACTACGCCGCCGAGATCCTCGGCGTGGCGGGCTCGCCCGCGTTAGAGGTGCTTTCGCGGGCGGCGTCGCTTGCGGTGACGTGGGTGATGTTCACCTTCATATACGTCGTGCTGCCCGGCACCAAGGTGCGCCTTACGTCGGCGCTTACGGCGGGTATCGTCGCGGGCACTGTCTTCCTCCTCTTCCAGTGGGGGTATGTCTACCTGCAGCGGTGGATGACCTCCTACAACGCCATCTACGGCAGTTTCGCCGCCCTGCCCCTCTTCCTCCTGTGGATGCAGATCTCGTGGGAGATACTCCTTCTCGGGGGCGAGCTGTCGTTCGCCTACCAGAACGCGGCGCGTTTCGACGAGGAGCGCGAGTCGCTTCTGGTCAGCTACGACTGCCGCCGCAAGCTGATGGTGGGGGTCGTGGTGCTGGTGGCGCGCGCTTTCCGCGACGGCCGCGGCGCGGTGTCGTTCTCGGAGATACGCGACCGCCTCGATGTGCCGACACGTATCATGAACAACATACTCTTCACGCTGGTGCAGGCGCGCATGCTCAACGAGATACGTACCGAGGGCACGGAGTACGACCTCGAGTACGCCCCCGCGCGCGACATCTCGCAGCTGCGCGTGTACGACGTGCTCGAGGCTGTCGACTCGCACGGCTTCGGACGCGACACGATCGACATGCGCACGAACCGCGAGCTGCGGCGCGGCGCCGAGGCCGTGGAGCGCCTCAAGGCTGTTACGCGCGCGAGCGACCGCAACGTGAGGATCGTGGACCTTATGGACGGAGCGGATGAGACCGATAACTGACATAGTGATCGTCGGCAGCGGCAACGTGGCCGAGGCCCTTGCTGCGGCTGTCGCCGCGGCCGAAGGTGTGGTGCTGCGGGGTGTGGCCGCGCGCAACGGCGCACGTGCCGCCGAAATAGCGGACATGGCCGGAGGCGTATGGCACGGCCCCATCGGTGAGGCGCCGGATGCCGGCCTGTACCTGATAGCGGTGAGCGACCGCGCCGTGGCGGAGGCTGCGGCGGCGCTGCCGCACCGCGCGGGGGCCGTCGCGGCGCATACGGCGGGGAGCGTCGCTGCGGATGTGCTGCGCGGGGCGGGTTTCGCCGCCTGCGGCGTGGTGTATCCTTTCCAGACCTTCACGGCGGGGCGCCGCGTGGACTTCGCGCGCGTGCCGCTCTTTGTCGAGGGGTCGGACGAGGAGGTCACGCGGCGCCTTGAGGCTTTTGCCGCGCGTCTGAGCCGCACGGTGCGCCGTGCCTCGTCGGAGCGGCGGCGGACGATACACCTTGCGGGGGTGCTGGCCTGCAACTTCGTCAACGCCCTCTATTCCATGGCTGCCGACACGCTGGCTTCACGCGAGGGGCTGCCTGCGGATGTGCTGCACCCTCTCATCGAGGAGACGGCGCGCAAGGCCGTATATATGGCCCACCCGCGCGACGGGCAGACGGGGCCCGCGGTGCGGGGCGACCGCGCCGTGGCGGAACGGCATGAAGCGATGCTGGAGGGGGAGCCGCTGCAGAGGGAGATTTACCGACTTTTAACCGAATATATATGGGAAACTTCAAGGAGGATATAGCCCGCACGCGCGCCTTCGTATTCGATGTCGACGGCGTGATGACCGACGGGGGCATCATCCCCATCGACGGGGGAAGGGACTTTTTGCGCAAGTTCAACGCCAAGGACGGCTATGCCGTAGCCTATGCCGTGCGCCGCGGGTACAAGGTGTGCGTCATATCGGGAGGGCGCGGCGAGCTGCTGCGCAGCCGCATGGAACGTCTGGGCGTTACGCGCATGTATCTCAACTGCATGAACAAGCGCGAGGCGCTGGAGGAGTTCGCCGCGGAGTACGGCATAGACCTCGCCGACACGATATACATGGGCGACGACATTCCCGATCTGGACTGCATGTCGATGGTGGGTATCCCCGTGTGCCCGAGCGACGCCTGCAGCGAGGTGGTGGAGGCGTCGCGTTACGTCTCGGAGTTCGCGGGAGGCCGCGGCGCCGTGCGCGATATCGTCGAGCAGACGCTGCGGGCGCAGGGCGAATGGTGCTGCGACACGATGGGCGTCATGGGCGTAGCGTCGCGGTAGGCGCTGCGGCTGTGCGCAGGGGCGGCGGCTGTGTCTGTGTTGCGGGGGGGCGGCTGTCATTCGACGGCCTCCATCCGTGCGAAGAGCAGCCGCACGTTGGGCTCCATTATTCGGAATCCGCTCCCGTGGTCGTGCGCCTTGCCGTAGTTTTTCCCCGATTTGTAACTGCCGATTCTTATGTCGTACATTATAAGGCCTTTGTCGACAAGGTCCAGAAACTTCTCTATTGAAGGTTCGGCATATATGGTGGCGCCGTTGAAGTGGAAGTATTCGATGCCGTCCTGCCGTTTGGTTTCGGCCGTTACGTAGAAGAGGTTTCTTATCTTCTTCCTGAGCCTTTTATCCAGACAGTCGTATGTGTATCCCGCCGAGTCGTCTATCAGGCTCTTGGTGGATATGTCGTACACCCCTATTTTCAGCAGGCCCCTGTCTCGGTCGTTTATCAGCCGGAAGGAGTAGAGACCCTTGTATGTGTTGAATCTGGACGCGAACATCGAGGTGTGGAGGTTGCGCAGCTCGGGATTGTCGTCGTAGGGTGTGCCGTAGGTGTTCTTAAGGTAGTTGTTCGCGCGGGCCGGAAAGTTGGGCGATTTGGTGAAGAGCGTAACGTAGGACTGCGAGGCCTCGCGGTGGGTCTTTATCTCGAACCCTGCCAGATCGGGCCGGTCGAGGTTGTTCTCGACGACACCGACATAGTCCTCGAAAGTCTTTCCTATGCCCGTATTGTGGCGCCTGTTGCTGGGGACGAACCCGAGCTGTTTCACTTGGTGGAACTTCTCAATGATGTAATCTCTGTTATTTCTCATATTCCGTGATTTTCGAAA
This sequence comes from uncultured Alistipes sp., assembly GCA_944320685.1. GTDB lineage: Bacteria > Bacteroidota > Bacteroidia > Bacteroidales > Rikenellaceae > Alistipes. The sequence goes on along the minus strand of CALUIK010000001.1, from coordinate 756,455 downwards.
TTAATGCGTCGATGATGTCGTTGCCGTTCTCGAGATCCGCTTCCGAGAGGAAGAGGTGCTCTATGCGGTAGTTGAACTCTCGGCATATCGTATGGATCTGGCCGAGGGTGTATTTGTGCGGGTCGCGGCAGCTCTCGATGCTGCCGATCTGCCCGCGGCTTATGCCGAGCATGGCCGCGAGGCCGCCTTGGCTGCAACTGCGCTCGTGTCGCAGGCGGCGTATGCGGTCGATGATTTCGATCTGATGTTGACTCTTCATTGATTTTATTCGTATTTTTGTTGTAAAATTAGGGCGGGAGGACCATATTTCCGCCTTCAAATTGAGAGTTTTTTATTGGTGCGTACCCTCAAAATGAGGCGCAGGCCTGACAGACAACAACCGATGTACGAGAGAATTATTGATGACAGATGGACATACCGTGATGCGTATACCAAGGATTATACGCATTGCTACCACAATTATCCGGCGATGATGATCCCTCAAATCGTACGGGCGCTTATCGCGGAATACCGCCCTGCGGGGAGGTTGGATACGCTGTTCGATCCCTATATGGGCAGTGGGACGTCGCTGGTGGAGGCCTCGATAGCCGGCATTGACTCTGTGGGTATAGATATAAATCCGTTGGCATGCCTTATAAGCGATGTCAAGACAAGGCACTATGATTCGCTTCAAATAGAAAAGGATTACGGCAGGATAGCGGAGCGCATTGATAAATATAGCGAGAAGGCTGTCGAGGATACCAATTTCGACCGTATCTCCAACAGCGGCTACTGGTATTCCCGGGATGTGCTTTTCAAGTTGTCGTTTCTGACGCAGCTGGTGGATGCCGATGTCCGGACGCGCGATTTCTTCAGGGTGGTGCTTTCCGAGGTGGTCAGGGAGGCGTCGTTTACGCGAAACGGGGAGTTCAAACGGTTCAGGATGCCCTCGTCGCGGATTCCGGCGTTCCATCCCGACGTGTTCGGCATGTTTCGGGCTAAGGCCCTGCGCAATATGGACGGGTTGCGCCAGTACAACTCGGTCGCGTTGCGTCCGAAGGTTGAGGTACTCAGGACGGATGCCTCCGTCGGCATGTCGGCATCGAATATAGGACCGGAGTCGGTGGATATGGTTATCACCTCGCCGCCATACGGCGACAGCCGGACGACGGTTGCGTACGGCCAGTTCTCGCGGTGGTCTAACGAGTGGTTCGGATTCGACAATGCCCGCAATCTCGACAATATATTGATGGGCGGCCACAAATACGATCGGGAGATTTTCGAGACCGAGTCGATCCGTTCGGAGCTTGATTCGATAAGGGAGACCGATGCAAGGCGATTCATGGAGGTGATCTCGTTCCTGAACGATTATTGGCTGTCGATCCGCAATGTGGCGGCTGCGGTGCGGCACGGCGGCGTGGTATGCTACGTCGTGGGCAACCGTACGGTCAAAGGGGTGCGCATATCGTTGGACTACTTTACGGCCGAGATGTTCGAGAAGTGCGGCTTCGACCATATCAGGACCATCGTGAGGGGCATACCCAACAAACGCATGCCCGCGAAGACCAGCCCTACGAACATTGCCGGCGAGAGGGTCGACACCATGAATAACGAGTATATAGTCATAATGCGCAAGATATGATTACGGATAACGGCAATGCCGGCCGCCGCGCACGGGTCTTCGACTTCCTGCGCCGCAACGGCATCGAATACGATGTATACTGCCATCCCGAGGCTCCGACCATAGAGATAGCGCGGCAATATTGGCGCCGCGACGGCTCGAAGCACTGCAAGAACCTCTTTTTCCGCAACCACAAGGGCAACCGCCACTACCTTGTGGTCTTCGACTGCGAGCGGTCGCTTGCCATACACGACCTTGAGCACCGCCTGCATCAGGGCAAGTTGTCCTTCGCCTCGGAACAGCGTATGGAACGCTATTTGGGCCTGCGGCCGGGATCGGTGTCGCCCTTCGGGCTGATAAACGATGCGGAGAACCACGTGCACCTCTTCCTCGACCGCACGCTGCTGCGTTACCCGTCGTTGAGTTTCCACCCCAACGACAATACGGCCACGGTGGTCATTTCGCAACAGATGTTCGCCCGCTATCTCGATGCCGTGGGCAACTCCTATGAATACATCCCGCTCTACGACGAGGCCGACTGCGCCGGCGGTAACGGATGAAGACGGATACGATGCGGGAATTCACGGCAGTGGAACCGCAGCAGGCGGGCTTTATCATATTCATGTCGGGGGCTTTGGTTCCCCCTACTCGATAAACGCCTCCAGCTCGCAGTAGACGCGCTGCACGGGCAGTCCCATGACATTGTAGAACGACCCCTCGATACCCTCGATGCCGACATATCCGATCCACTCCTGTATGCCGTAGCTTCCTGCCTTGTCCAAGGGGTTGTATCGGTCGACGTAGTAGGCGATCTCCTCGTCGGCAAGGCGGCGGAAGCGCACCGACGAGTGCGCGGCGAATGTCTTTGTACGCGTGGCCGTGCGGAGCGTGACGCCCGTGACCACCTCGTGCGCGCGGCCCGAGAGCAGGCGCAGCATGCGCACGGCGTCGTCGCGGCCGGCGGGTTTGCCCAGCACCTGACCTGCGGCCACCACGACGGTGTCGGCCGTGAGCAGTATCTCGTGCGGTGCGAGCGGCCGCGGGTATGCCTCGCTCTTGAGGCGCGAGAGGAAGGGTGCCACCTCCGCGGCCGCGAGGCCGGCGGGATAGCGCTCCTCGCATTCGAACCTCTCTGCAAGGGTGTATTCTATGCCCGCATCCGCGAGCAGCTGGCGGCGGCGCGGCGACTGCGACGCCAGAATCAGCGTATAGGGTTTCAGTTTCTCGTGCAACAGCATTTTTCGGAAGTATTGGTATGGTGTATTGGTAACATATGCAACGGGTTCCTTCGGAGCCGCCTGCCCCCCCCCCTCTCTTGCGGGGATTTTGTGGGTGTCGGCATGCCGTATCGCCGGCTTGCGCTGTCATTCCGGCGGATTTTCCCTTCCGGCGGTTGGCGGCGGATGCATCCGGCCCCCTTTCGGGAGGCTTACAGTATGTCGAAGTCGAGCAGCGTGCGGCCATCGAGCGAGGCGCGCAGCGTGTCGCCCTCGCGGACGGGGCCGACGCCGGCGGGGGTGCCGGTGTAGATCAGGTCGCCGATGCGCAGGGTCATGTATTGCGACACGTGGCTGATGATCTCATCAACGGAGTGGAGCATCATGGAGGTGTCGCCCCGCTGGCGCACCTCGCCGTTGATCTCCATCTCAAAGTGCAGGCGCTGGACGTCGCCGCCCAGATCGGCCAGCGGCAGGAACTCGGGCGAGAGGGCGGCCGAGTGGTCGAACCCCTTGCACGCCTCCCACGGCAGGCCGCGGGCTATGGCGTCGCGCTGCAGGTCGCGCGCCGTGAAGTCTATGCCGAGACCCACCTCGTCGTAGCAGCGGCGGGCGAAGCGGCGGTCTATGCACTTGGCCAGACGGTTGATCCTGACCACCAGCTCGCACTCGTAATGCACTTCGCGCGAGAACGAGGGTATGTAGAATGGGTCGTTGTTGCGCAGCAGCGCCGTGTCGGGCTTCAGGAAGAATACGGGGCCGGCGGCATCCCCCTCTGCGGGTCTGTCGGGCGCCGTGCCGAGGCCGATGTCGCGGTGCAGTTCGGCGGCATGGTCGGCGTAGTTGCGCGCTATGCAGATTATCTTCATCGTTGTTGGCGGTTTGCGGTTGGAACATCTTTGCTCCGTGCGTCTGTGAGAGCGGCTACCATGTCGGCGGCGATGCGGTCGCTGGCGCCGGCGCTGCCCATTATCGCGCGCAGGCGGTCGAAGTCGCGCAGCATGCGGCCGCGTTCGGCCCCGCCGGTGAGTATCGAGCGCAGTTCGGCCTCCGCCTCGGCGGGCGAGGGGTCGCTCTGCACGATCTCGCGCACGGCCTCGAAGCCGAGGTTGAGGTTCACGAGCGAGACGTATGGTATCTTCAGCACGTAGGGCTTCAGTTTCTCGTAGAGCCACGGCACGCCGTATACCACCACTTCGGGCGTGCCGATGAGGGCGGTCTCAAGGGTTGCCGTGCCTGATGTGACGACGGCGGCCTCCGCTGCGGCGAGCAGCTCGTATGTGGCGTCGTACACCGTCGTCACGGGCATCCCCGCCGTGATTCGGCCGTACTCCGCGCGGTCGATCCACGACACCCCCGCCGCGACGAACTGGCGGTCGGGTATGCGGCGGGCGATCTCGGCCATGAAGTGCAGGTTGGCGCGTATCTCGCTGCGGCGGCTGCCCGCGAGCAGCGCCACGATGGGGCGGCCGTCGAGGCCGTGGCTGCGGCGGAACTCCTCGGCCGGAGGGAACGAGGCGCGGCGTGCGGCTATGGCGTCGACCAGAGGGTTGCCGTGGAAGACGGGCTCGATGCCTTTCGAGCGGAAATACTCCTGCTCGAATGGGAATATCGTGTAGAGGCGGTCGACGTAGCGCCGCAGCTGTTTGACGCGCCACTCCTTCCATGCCCACACCTTGGGCGCGATGTAGTAGAAGACGCGGATGCCGCGGCCGTGTGCGAATCGCGCCATGCGCATGTTGAAGCCCGGGTAGTCTATCAGTATGAGCACGTCGGGGCGGAAGGCCTCGATGTCGCGGCGGCACTCCCCGAACTGTCCGAGGATGGTTGGCAGGTTGCGCGCCACCTCGGCCAGACCGAAGAAGGAGGTATCGCGGTAGTGTTTGGCCAGATTCGCGCGGCCGCCCGCCGCGGCCATCATGTCGCCGCCCCAGAAGCGGAACGCGGCGGCGGGGTCGGCCTTGAGGATGCCGCGCATGAGGTTTGCGCCGTGCAGGTCGCCCGAGGGCTCGCCCGCTATGAGGTAATATCGCATAAGGACTGACGTTTTTACGTGACGTTACTCGTTTGTCTTCTCCAGCAGGTCGGGCCGCAGGCGGCGGGTGCGCTCCCACGCCTGCTCGTCCTGCCACCGCTCGATTTCGGCGAAGTTGCCCGAGAGCAGCACGTCGGGCACGCGCCAGCCGCGGAACTCCGCGGGACGGGTGTATACGGGCGGCGCCAGCAGGTTGTCCTGAAACGAGTCGGTGAGGGCCGACGACTCGTCGCCGATGGCGCCCGGGATGATGCGCACCACCGAGTCGGCGATGATGCATGCGGCCAGCTCGCCTCCCGTCAGTACATAGTCGCCGATGGAGATCTCGCGCGTTATGAGGTGGTCGCGCACGCGCTGGTCGACTCCCTTGTAGTGGCCGCAGAGGATGATTATGTTGTCGAGGGTCGAGAGGCGGTTTGCCTCGTGCTGGTCGTAGCGCATGCCGTCGGGCGAGGTGTATATCACCTCGTCGTAGTGGCGCTCGCCCTGCAGCTGCTCGATGGCGCGGAAGATAGGTTCGGGCTTCATCACCATGCCCGCCTCCCCTCCGAAGGGGTAGTCGTCGACGGTGCGGCGGCGGTCGAAGGTGTAGTCGCGCAGGTTGTGGACGACGATCTCGACGAGGCCCTTCTCCTGCGCCCGCTTGAGGATCGACTCGTTCAGGGGCGAGACGACCAGTTCGGGGACCACGGTTATGATGTCTATTCTCATTGTTCGATGTCCTTTTTGTATCGGAATATTATGTCGCGGCCGTCGTCTGCGGCGGGGTCGAGGGGGTGTTCGCGGCCGTCGTCGCCCAGCGTGAAGGGTCCGTACCCCTCGCGGCGGAATGCCGCGACAAGCTGCCGGCGGTTGTCGCCGCCGCTCTCGACGAGGAGAGTGGGGCGGTGGCGGCGGATGAGGGGCATCATCTCCCCGAGGACGACGCATTCGTAGCCCTCGATGTCGCACTTGATGAAGTCTATGCGCGGCAGGCCGGCGAAGAGTTCGCTGCCGCGCCGCATCTGCGCCTCGAACCGCATGGCGGAGGGGTCGGCGCCGCCGTCGTCGACGAAGTTGCGGCCCGTGCCGAAGTATCCGGCGGCGGCGACAGAGTCGTTGGCCATCTCCACGGGGCGGTTCTCGGCGCCGAGGGCGCAGTTGTATGCGGTGACGTTGCCGCAGCCTGCGGCGTTGCGCCGCAGCACGTCGTATATGACTGGCACGGGCTCCACGGCGAGCACCGCGCCTTGGGGCCCTGCCAGACGCGACAGGGGTACGGTGTAGTACCCGAGATTGGCGCCTATGTCGATGACTGTATCCCCCTTCCCGACGAGTGCGGGCAGGTGGTAGACGTACTCCAAGGCGCGGGTGCGGCGGCCTCGGCCGAGCCGCAGGGCGAGGAAGTAGAGGCGGCTGACCGTGCGCAGGTAGCAGGGCAGCGGCAGCAGCCGGTAGAGGAGCCTGTGCAGCAGCCTATTCATACCGCACCTCGTTGTTTACGACCTCGACTATGAAGGGGTTGTAGAGGGCTTCGTGGCCGAGGTCGCTCTCTTCGCCGTGGCCCGGGTATATCTTGACATCCTCGCCGAGGGGCATGATCTTGTCGAGTATCGAGCGCATGATCCATGTGTAGTCGCCGCCGGGGAGGTCGGTGCGGCCTATCGACTCGCGGAAGAGGGTGTCGCCGGTGAAGAGCGCCTTCGACGCGGGGTGGTGGAATGCCACGTGGCCCGGGGTGTGGCCCGGGGTGGCTATTATGTCGAGCGCAGTCTCGCCGAAGGAGATGGAGCTGCGGCCGTCGAGGTCGATGTCGACGGCGCCGGGCATCTCCGCGGCGCGTACTCCGAAGAGCCCTGCGCTCACGCCCGCCGTCTTTAGCAGGAAGGTGTCGAGCGACGAGAGGGCGAAGCGTACGCCGTAGCGGCGGCGCAGGAACTCCACGCCCATCGTGTGGTCGAAGTGTCCGTGGGTGTTGAGCGCGAGGACGGGCCGCAGGCCGTGCGTGTCGATGAAGGTTTCGAGGGCGCGGTTCTCGCGGTCGTTCATGTTGCCGGCGTCGATGACGGCGGCTTCGAGCGTGCCGTCCCATACCACGTATGTATTCTCCTGAAGCGGGTTGAATACCAATCGGGCTATCTTTATCATTGTATCGTAGGATTAGGGCGCCGGAAGGCGCCGTTTCAATCGGTCAAAGTTAACAATTTTGGGTGAGATGCCCCAACGGTGTCCGACAAATATCGCGTTCCGGTGTCATCGGGCGGTGTGCGGCCTGTATCTGCGGCGGGGCGGCCGCGGGCAGAGACGGACGGCGGGACACCTCGCAGAAGGGGGTGTCCCGCCGTCCGGCATGGCTGCGCCGCGTCACTTGGTGTCGAGTTTGAGCATGAAGCGGGCCGAGACGTTGTAGGTGATGGTCATCTGCTTGAAGTCCACCTCGGGCTCGGCGCCCGCGGCCGTGGCCTCGTCGTATGCCACCGCGTTCTTCATCATGAGGTTGGCGCGCATGACGGGCTGGGCGTCGGTCGTGTAGTCGGTGATCTCGAAGCAGGGGCCTATCGACTGACCTACGGCTCCGGCGAGCTGCTCGGCGCGCTCCTTGGCGTTACGTATTGCGGCGATGCGCGCCTCGGCGCGATACTCGTCGATCTTCGAGCAGGCGGTGCGCGTGAGCTCAACGTTCGGGATGCCGGCGGCGTCGAGCGCCTCGAATACCTTGCGGGCCTCGTCCGCCGAGCCTACCTTCAGCTCGTACTGCGACGATGAGAGCGACGAGCGCTTCTTGAAGAACGAGCTCGACATGCCGGCTACGCTCAGCTGCTTCTCGATGTCTATCTTGCACTTGCGCAGGGCGTCGAACATCGCCTTGCGCTGTTCGTCGAGCGTGACCTTGCCTTTGGTGTCGGTCTCGTCGAGTTTGATCGAGAGGTAGAGCACGTCGGGCGTAACCTTTATCTGCGACGAGCCGTTGACCGTCACGCTGGGTATCGTCTCTCCTAAATCTTGTGCCGTTGCGGCCGTGAACGCCATGAGGGCGGCTGCGGCCATCAGTAACATCCTTTTCATAGTCTTTGGATCATTAAGTGTTTTATGGTGTTTGTTGAAAAAAATCCGTTTCGTCCGCTATCGCCGTTCGAGGCGCACGACGTTCTCCACGTGGTGGGTGTGGGGGAACATGTCGACGGGCTGCACGGCCGTGACGCGGTAGGCGCCGTCCATGAGCGACAAATCGCGTGCCTGAGTGGCGGGGTTGCAGCTGACGTATACTATGCGGTCGGGCGCCGCGCGCAGGATGACCTCTATGACGCGGGGGTCTACGCCTGCGCGCGGCGGGTCGAGGATCATCACGTCGGGACGGCCGTTGCGGGCGATGAAGCCGTCGTCAAGCACCTCCTTCATGTCGCCGGCATAGAAGCGGGTGTTCGTTATGCCGTTGGCCTCGGAGTTGCGGCGCGCATCCTCGATGGCTTCGGGGACATACTCCACGCCTATTACGGTGCGGGCGGCCGCGGCGCAGAAGTTGGCTATGGTGCCCGTGCCGGTGTAGAGGTCGTAGAGGGTCTCCGAGCCGGTCAGGGCTGCGAAACCGCGCGCAACCTTGTACAGCTCGTACGCCTGCTCGGAGTTGGTCTGGTAGAACGACTTGGGCCCGATGCGGAAGGTGAGGCCCTCCATCCGTTCGGAGATATGGTCCTTGCCGCAGTAGAGTGTGTGCGGCAGGTCCGAGACAGAGTCGTTGAGCTTGGTGTTGACCACATAGTACAGCGACGTGATCTGCGGGAAGCGTCCGGCGAGGTGGTCGAGCAGGGCGGCGATGCGGGCGCGGTCATCCTCGGCGAAGACCACAATGACCATCACCTCGCCCGTGGAGGAGGTGCGTATGACCATGTTGCGCATGAGCCCCTCGTGGCGGCGAATGTCGTGGAACGAGTATCCGTGCTCGATGCAGAAACGGCGGGTCTCGGTGCGTATGTTGTTCGAGGGGTCGGGCTGCAGGTAGCAGCGGTCGATGTCGAGCACCTTGTCGAAGCTGTCGGGTATGTGGAACCCGAGGGCGGGCCCGCGCTCCATGTCGGCGCCGGAGGCTATCTCCTCGTACGTGAGCCACCGTTTGTCCGAGAATGTGAATTCGAGCTTGTTGCGGTAGTACTGCTGCCGTGCCGACCCCAGACAGGGGCGCACCTCGGGCAGTCCTACCTTCCCTATGCGCATGAGCTGGTCGCGCACCTGCTCGGTCTTGAAGCGCAGCTGTTCGTCGTAGGGGAGATTCTGCCACTTGCAGCCTCCGCACACCCCGAAGTGGGGGCAGAACGGCTCCACCCGCATTGCCGAGCGGCGCACGAACCGCACGGCTGTGCCCTCCATGAAGCGGCGGCGCTTGCGGCGTATCTGCACGTCGACGACGTCGCCCGGCACCGTCAGCGGGACGAATACGACCTTGTCGTCGACGCGGCCCACGGCCTTGCCTTCGGCGGCGAGGGTGGTTATTTCGAGACCCTCGATGATGGGGTAATCATGTCTTTTTCTTGCCATATTTTCCTCTGCACTCTATCTTTTGAACGTCTTGTTTCGTATTTTATTGCTCAGGTTGTGCCCAAGACGGCCCACGGCGTCGCTGGCCACGAGCAGCAGTACTGCCCCCACGATCATGGCTATGGCGGCGAATACCCTCAGTGTCATGGGTTCGGCGAATACCAGTGTGCCGCATACGACGGCCGTGACGGGTTCGAGGGCCCCGAGAATCGAGGTGGCTGTCGAGCCTATGCAGCGTACCGACATCACGAGCGACGTGCACGACACGACCGTAGGCACTATTGCCAGCAGCAGTACCAGCCCCCATGCCTCGGCCGAGGGGACGTGTTGCAGTCGTGTGCCGAAGCCGGTGCGGGCGAAGAAGATGGCGGTGCCGGCCGCGAGCGACCAGAAGGCGACCTTCGAGCCGCGCAGGTGGCGTACGCGCGACTTGTTGACTATGATGATGTATGCGGCATAGGTGAGGGCTGCGCTGAAGGTTAGTGCGAGGCCTGTAGCCGAGAATCGCAGCTTGCCGCCCGTGAGGTACAGCAGGGCTATGCCGCCTATGGCGAGCGCGAGGGCCGCGCAACGCCCCCGTGTCATGCGTTCGCCGTAGACGGCGGCCATGATCACGGCTACGAGTATGGGGTATATGAAGAACATGGTCGAGACCAGCCCCGTGGGCATGTAGTCGAAGGCCATGAACATGAGTATTGACGAGATGGCGAAAAGTATGCCGAGGACCGCGATGAAGGGTATCTCGCCGCGCTGCAGCGCGAGGTCGCGTCCCTTGATCCGTGTTATGAGGCCGAGGACGGCGGTGGCGATGAGGTAGCGGTAGAAGAGCAGCGAGTCGAAGTCGACGCCGCGGTGCAGCAGCGGCAGCGAGAAGAGCGGTATGAGGCCGTACGAGGCGCCCGAGGCGGCGCCGCAGAGGTATCCTTTCAGTTTGTCGTTTGGCATATGTTTCGGGTTTCGGACGTCGTGGCGGGGCATTTGCGTGCGGACAGGTATGGTATTGGTATTCGAGGCCCGCCGCATCCGCCGCCGCGGCCGCAAAGTTACGAAAAGCCGTGGGCAAAAAAGCGCAATGCCGGAAGATTTTTGCTTCCGGCATTGCGCTGCTGCGGCATCCCGCGGCGGGGTGCGGTTATTTCCCGTCCTGCGGTTCCTTGCCGTCGGGCGGTGCTGCGGCGCGGCGGGCGCGCTCGCGCAATGTCCCGACCCAATACCCTGCGGCGAAGGGGAGTCCCAGCACCACTGCCGACAGCAGTGCGAGCCATCCGGCCACGCGGCTCACGATGGCGGGCACTTGGTCGATGGCCTGCTGCACCATCCCCTGCGCCGTCTCGCCCGCCTGCCTGATTATGGCCTCGCGTTCGGCCGAGACGTAGCGCTGCAGTTCGCTGCGCTGCATGTCGACCTGCCCGAAGGCGTAGTCGAGGCTGCTCTTGAGCGAGGCGAGCACATGCTCTACATGGGTGTTGAAGCGCGCCATGACCGAATCGGATATCTCGGGTATGTTCTCCATCACCACGACGATGCGCTCGAAACTGCGGTCGAGGCTGTCCATCTGCGCGGCGACGAACTGCGACATGCTGTCGCGCTGCCACTCGATCTCGAGGATATCCTTCGACCACATGAGGCTGTTTGTGAACTGCCCCGTCTGGCCGCTCATCTTGTCGCTCATGTCGGAGACGACGTCGGCTATGGTGCCCGACTGGTATGTGACCTCTATCCCCTTGCTCTTCATGAAGTCGATCCATGCGAGGGTTGTGTTCTGCGGGGTGATGTTTTCGTCGGTGCGGGGGCGGTTGCTGCGTATGTAGTGCTCGACATACTCCTTCATCAGGGCGTATCGTTCGGGCGTGAGGGCGTCGTGCGCCACGGAGTCGACCTTTAGCTTCATCCTTTGTGCCGTCTGGCGCATCATGGGGGTGTAGCGGCCGAAGAGCAGCGAGTCGGGCATGTGCGTGAAGGCGCGGTCCATGCGCGTGCATAGGATCCACGTGTCGGCCAGCGCCACGTCGGGTATTGTCTGCATTGCGGCGGTGACGGCGGCGCGCGTGGCCCGTATCTTCCAGCGTATTGCGCGTATGCGCATGTCGGTGTCGGGCGATGTGGCCACGGAGTCGGCGGCGGCGACGATGCGGTTCGAGAGGTCGTAGTAGAGGGCACGCGTCATGACGCGGACGCGGGCGTCGTCGGGCGAAATGGCCTCGCCCGTCGATAGCGACACCTTGAGCAGCGAACATCCCGTCATGGCGGCGAGGATGGCGGCCGAGAGTATCGTGCGCAGAAAGATGTTCTTCATATCGATGGTGTTTCGGAGGTGTTGCGTGCCGCGTGCGGCGCCGAGCCGCGGCGGCGAAGCCAAAGATAGTGAAAGGTGAGGGCAGAAAAAACAGGCTTGCCTGATTTTTTATGCCGAACCGCATCCTGTCAAAGGCAAAGCCAAAGATACGAAAAAATCGCATCCGAAAATTTGTTCCGTTCCTTGTGCCGTAGGAAAAAACATAATCGGGCCCGCGGATTTTGAATCTTGCCCCGATTGTTGTATTTTTGCCTTTGCAGGGATGCCCCTTTCGGGGTTTTCGGGGGGAGGCGCCGCTGCGGTTGCAATCGAAAACATCAGTGTCATGAAAAGGGAGTTGAGTTTCGCGTACGAGAGTTACGACGCCGCGCATCCTCTGCCGGAGCGGGACCGCCTGCTGGCCGAGGCAGCCGAGCGTGCCACAGAGGGTTCGCATGCACCCTATTCTCATTTCAGGGTAGGGGCCGCCGCGCGGCTCGCAAGCGGCCGCATCGTCAGCGGCTCTAACATCGAGAGCGAGGTATTTCCCTCGGGCCTGTGTGCCGAGCGCACGCTGCTCTACCATGTGCAGGCGTGTCATGCGGGCGACGCAGTCGAGGCTGTGGCCATAGCGTCGGACCCCTCGCCGCGCGAGTGTTACCCGTGCGGGGCGTGCCGCCAGACCCTGCTCGACGTCGAGCGGCGTCAGGGCTCGCCCATACGCATCATAATGTCGGGCGGCGGTACGGCCACGGTGGTGGCCTCGGCGGCCGACCTGCTGCCATTTTCATTCAAGCTCTGAAAGATGTTCACACCCGAAGACATACTCTACGAGGACAACCACCTGATGGTGGTGAACAAGCACTGCGGCGATCTGGTCCAGCCCGACCGCGGTACGGACGATGCGCTGGAGAACGAGATCAAGGCCATGATCAAGGTGCGCGACCACAAGGCGGGGAACGTCTTTCTGGGCGTGGTGCACCGCATCGACCGTCCCGTTAGCGGGGCCGTGCTTTTCGCCAAGACGTCGAAGGCGCTCGCGCGGTTGAACGACATGATCCGCGGGGGTCTCGTGTCGAAGACCTATTGGGCACTGACGGAGAAGACCCCCGAGCCCGAGCAGGGGCGCCTCGTGCACTATATCCTGCGCGACGGCCGCACCAACCGTTCGCGTGCGCTGGATGCGCCGCGCGGCGACGCCAAACGCGCCGAACTGGAGTACCGCACGGCGGGCCGCGGCACGAACTACACGCTTGTGGAGGTGCGTCTGCTGACGGGGCGGCACCACCAGATACGGGCGCAGCTGGCGAAGATCGGATGCCCGATTCGCGGCGACCTCAAGTACGGGGCGCGACGTTCGAATCCCGACGGGGGCATCTCGCTCCACTCGCGCTGCATGGAGTTCGAACACCCCGTGAGCCACGAAACCGTCCGCGTGACGGCCCCCGTGCCTGCGGGCGACCGGCTGTGGGCTTTCTTCGAGGGGTCGCAGCAGTGATGGGCCGTCATGATGACCCTGCGGCAGGGCAGGCCGGTGCGGCGGTCGCGCCGGAGAGCTTAACTTAAAAATCATGAAATGAGAATACTTGTACAGAGAGTAAGCCGCGCCTCGGTCACGATCGACGGGCGCGAACATTCGCACATAGGCCGCGGCCTGCTGGTGCTTGCGGGCATCGAGGCGGCCGACGGCGACGAAGACATAGCATGGCTTGCCGGCAAGCTGCTGCGCCTGCGCATCTTCGACGATGGGGCGGGAGTTATGAACCTCGACGTGACGCAGGCGGGCGGCGACATCATGGTGGTGAGCCAGTTCACCCTCTACGCCTCCACGCGCAAGGGCAACCGCCCCTCGTACATGCGGTCGGCGCCCGAGGCGGTGTCGCGCCCGATGTACGACCGTTTCGTCGAACGCCTGCGCCGCGAGTTCGCTGGCGAGGTCGCCACCGGGGTCTTCGGCGCCGACATGCAGGTGGAACTTGTGAACGACGGCCCCGTGACGATATGGATCGACTCGCGCAACCGCGAGTGAGCGTCTCCGCATAAAACATGTCCGATATGAGAAGGAGAACCCACAGGATGAGTCCGCGGCGGCCGGTGCTCTATATCATTGTCCTCGCCGTGCTGATGGGGGCGGGATACCTGCACGAACACTTCGACGAGGTGGCCTCTGCGGCCCGAGACACCATTGCGGGCACCGTCCTTGTGGAACCGGCCGGTACGGAGCGGCCTGCCGCAGCGCCCGAAGGGAATATCCAGCTGTCCGAGCCGTCGGGACCTCCGCCGGAAACCTCTGCCGGAGGTCCCGACGGGCGGCCTGTCACGGTCTACCGTACGGGGTGGGCGGAGCTGCCCGACGAGCGTGCGGACGGTGACCGCCGCTATGTCCACCGCCTCTGCGGCGGGGATGGCGCGCAGGCGTCGTGGCGCAGCCATACGGCCTGCTTCAGCGTCTCGCGCCGCTGCCCTGTGTGGGTCGCCGCGCCGCTGCACGGATGTTACCGCGGCGATTCGGGCCGTTCGGGCGGCTATACGTTCGACCCTGCGCTGCCCGTGGATATACAGCCGTCGCTTAAACGTTCCTACGGCGAATATACGCGCGGCCACCTGCTCGCCTCGGCCGACCGCACACTCTCTGCGGAGGCCAACCGCTCAACTTTCATGCCGACGAACATCGCGCCCCAGACGCAGGCGGGCTTCAACTCGGCTGGCGGCGCATGGAACAACCTCGAGGCCTTCGTCGAGGGGCAGGTGTGTCCCGATACGTTGTATGTGGTTACGGGCTGCCTCTTCGACGACTACGCCGATCCCGTTGCGGGCAAGGTCGCGGCCCGCACCACCGTCAACAGGAACGACGGCGAGGCGGTGGCGGTGCCTACGGCATACTACAAGGTCCTGCTGCGCACCCGCTCGGGCCGCACGGGCCGCAGCGTGCGCGACTGCACGGCCGGCGAGCTCAAGTGTGCGGCCTTCGTGGTGGGGCACCGCGGCGTGCGGGGGCGCGAGGTGACGGCGGCCGAGATGATGAGCGTGGCGGAGCTGGAACGCCTGTCGGGCGAACGCTTCTTCGTCAACGTCCCCGCGGCACCCAAGTCGCGGGCCGAGGCGGCAGAGTGGGGGCTGTAGCGTGCGCGGCTGGTTTTTGCGGCAGGGGCTTTGCAAGTCCGGATTTTTTGCCTAAATTTGAGGAAGCCATGCGGCCCGCACGGCGCTTTCCTGCCGCCGTCCTGCGGCGGCGGGGTTGTGGAAAACATCCTGACCATTTAAAGGACAATAGCCCATGAAACGAACGATTCTCGTGTTTGCGGCGCTGCTTGCCGGAATGTCTGCCGCGCCGGCACAGGATGGCGGCGCGAAGCAGGTCACGAAGGACGGCGGCGGAGTGCCCGCGCCCCTTTCGAAGTCGCGGGTGCCGGGGATATACCAGCGGTGCGGCATCGTTCGGGATGCCGGCGGCGATACGAAATTCATGATGAACCCCTTTCTGAAGATATACAATCCCGACGGCACGTTCTACACCGTTCTGGCCATGCCGCAGAGGACGCTGCCGGCGATTATTACCACCTCGGGTTCGTACCGCGTGCTGTCGGATCACCAGCTGGTCGAGTCGCTCGGGGAGAGCATATACGACTCGCACCGTGCGGGCGAGGATAATGCGATAATCTATACCATAAGGGGCGATTCGATGTCTTTCCTCTTCCCGTCGGGCGGCGGTGTCGGGCGCGAGGCGTGGTATACGGTATGCCGCCCCGCTGCGGCCAAGGCGAAGCGGACGCCCCTCCGCGCGAAGGCTCTGGCAGAGTCGCTGGAGGGGGTGTGGCAGTTGTGCTACCATACCGACGACGGGAGGTACGTTTATGCCCCTATATACAAAATATACCGCACCGACGGTACGTTTGTCACGGTGAACATGACGTCGCAGGACGGTGCGGCGCGGGTCGCGGCGCATGGCAGCTATGCGGCGCAGGAGCCCGACAAGTATGTCGAGTGCGTCTCGGAGAGCGCGGCGAACCCCGAACTGGAGGGTGTCGATACCTCGTTCGAGTGCATATTCACCGATGACGACGGACAGTTCCTTCAGGTGACATTCTCATTGCCCGGGCGGGAAGGCGCGTTTACGGAGCAGTGGGCCCGCGTCATCGGTACTGGCGGGAAGCGGAAGACGCCCTCCACCGGCATGTAGCCGTCCCGCGCCCGAGTGGCGGGCCGGACTGGAAAAGACATTAACTGTAACTGGGAAATATGGATATAGCACAGGCCAAACGCAAGGAGAACATCGCGGAGTACATCCTCTATCTGTGGCAGCTGGAGGATCTGCTGCGGGCGTTGCAGCTTAGCCCCGAGGCGATATATTCGCAGCTGGTGGCGCCGCGCGACGTGCCGCAGCAGCGCAAGGATGAGATTCTGGCATGGTACCTCGATCTGGCGGGGCTGCTGCGCAAGGAGGGGAAGGAACAGGGCGGACACCTCGACCATACGCTCCACCTCATAGGCGACCTCCACAACCTCCACCTGCACCTCATGCGGGCGCCCGCGGGGGAACACTACCGCACGACCTTCGCGCGCCTTGCGCCCGAGCTGCCGAAGCTGCGGGCGCTGTTGCACGACGACAATATCTCCGACACGGAGATATGCTTCCGCGCGCTCTATGCGGCGATGCTCTACCGCATCAGGGGCGACGGCAAGGGTTCGGCGGCCATCGCCGACACCGTGGAGCTCATCTCGCCCGTCGTAGGGGAGCTGGCGGCGATCTACGGCAAGGCGGAGCGTGGCGAGCTGGACCTCTTCGAGGGCATGTAGCGGGTGCGGGCGCCTGCGGGGATGCCGGGCGGCGGTTCCGTAAAGGGCGCGGGTGCCTTTTACCGGTGAAAACGAGGCTCTGAATACGATTTGTCGTGAAAATATTTTGCGGAAAAGGAAAAAGCTCTTACCTTTGCACTCCGCGTCGGACCACCTGCATGCATGGTCGGCCGGAGCGCAGTGCCTATCGGCGGGATGCCGGCGGGCGGAGTAGAACAAACATAAATACGATATCGTTATGGCAATGAAAAGAACTTATCAGCCTTCTCGCCGCAAGCGGATCAACAAGCACGGATTCCGCCAGAGAATGGCTACGGCCAACGGCCGCAAGGTGTTGGCTGCGCGTCGCGCCAAGGGACGCAAGAAGCTGACCGTTTCGGACGAGTCGACTTTCAAGTACGCTTAGTTTTACCGACGCAGTCGGAAAAACGACAGGGAACCGGACGCGGTTCCCTGTCGTTTTTTCTCCCCGCCGCTGTGGATGAAGGCCGTTGGGGGGGCTATTTCCCCGGCGCGGCCGATATGACGACGTGCCGTTTTGAGGGGCCGTCGTATCCGCAGGGCGGGGGCTGTTCATATTTGCCACGGTAAGGCAAGTCAGCCATTGCGCCCTGATTCGTGTATGAGTACGATGTATATCTGACGATTGGGCATGTGGATGAGATCCGCGAGGCGGCGTATCGCCTGCACGGAAAGGGATAATGCCGTGAAAACTGTTGTGCGGAAAGGATTTTATGCGTATATTTGCAGTAAATGTACCGCCTCGCAAAAACCGATTTTGCGGGGCGCTTAACTAAATGCAACATAACTATGAAGACCTTAACTTTTTGGGCGGGATGCCGCAAGGCGGCGTTGACGGTAATATGCGTCGCGGCATCCGCAGGCATGCTTGCCTTCCCCCAACAGGCGGCCGCAAAGAAAAAGAAGATCGGCATTCAACTCTACTCGGTAATGGGTGCCATGCAGAAAGACCCCGCAGGATCGATCGAACGTCTGTCCGATATGGGCTATAACGTCGCCGAGCTGGTGCAGTGGGGCGGCGATACCAAGGTGTTCGGACTGGAGCCTGCCGAGTTCAAGGCCATCTGTGACCGCAACGGCATGGAGATCGTCTCGACGCATACGGGCATACAGGAGGACCCCGCCAAGGAGGAGGAGGTAATCGCCCGCTGGCGCCGGATCTTCGAGATACAGAAGGCGTGCGGCGGCCGTTACGTCGTGATCCCGAGCTACGGCGTCGACTACACCGAGAAAGGGGTGCAGCAGATGTGCGACTACTTCAACCGTATCGGCAAGATAGCCTCGGAGTACGGCCTCAAACTGGGTTACCACAACCATTCGGGCGAGTTCGGCAAACTCAAGGACTCGGGCAAGGTTATGTGGGAGTATCTGGTCGAGCATACCGACCCGAGTTACGTATTCTTCGAGCTGGACGTATACTGGTGCAGCAAGGGCGGCAAGGATCCCGTGGCTTACCTGAAGAAGTATCCCAACCGTATCCGCATGCTCCATGTGAAGGACGACTTCGTTATCGGAGCCAGCGGAACGATCGACTTCGAGGCGATATTCGACCAGTTCTATGCCAACGGCATGAAGGATTATGTGGTTGAGATCGAGATCCCGGGCTGGCTGCGCGAGGAGCGTAACGCCGCGGGCGAGAAGCTCTCTGACGCCGAGATCATGGCTTCCATGTTCGAGGCTGCCAAGCAGAGCGCCAAGTATCTCTCGAAGGCCAAGTTCGTGAAGTGATGCTTCGGTGCGCGGAAGCATGGCGGCCGGCCCCGAATGGGGCCGGCCGCTTCTTTGTCCTGTGCCGCCGTTTCGCGACGGAGCGGGGTCATTTCTGCGCGGGAGCCTGCTCCTGCCGCTCCTCGGCCGTGACCTGCTCGAAGCAGTGGCGGCAGAGGGGCTCGTAGGACTCTTTC
Source organism: uncultured Alistipes sp. (assembly GCA_944320685.1). Classification (GTDB taxonomy): domain Bacteria; phylum Bacteroidota; class Bacteroidia; order Bacteroidales; family Rikenellaceae; genus Alistipes. Next base: position 738,094 of record CALUIK010000001.1, on the reverse strand, counting down.
TCGCCCAGCATGACGAGGCGCGCATCGGCCTTCAGGCGGTGGGAGTATTGCGCGGGGTCGCCGCACCGCACGCATATGGCATGTACCTTGGTGACGTGTTCCGCGACGGCCATGAGCGCCGGCATGGGGCCGAAGGGGCGCCCCGTGAAGTCCATGTCGAGGCCGGCGGCTATGACCCGTATGCCTTGCGAGGCGAGCGTGCGGCATACGTCGGTGAGGCTCCCGTCGAAGAACTGCGCCTCGTCTATCCCTACGACGTCGGCGCCGCTGGCCATGAGCAGTATCGTCTGCGGCGACTCGACGGGCGTCGAACGCAGCGAGTGTCCCTCGTGCGAGACGACCTCCTCGTCCGAGTAGCGGGTGTCGACGGCGGGCTTGAAGATCTCGACTCTCTGGTTCGCGAACTCGGCACGCCGCAGGCGGCGTATCAGCTCCTCGGTCTTGCCCGAGAACATCGAACCGCATATCACTTCGATGCGGCCGCGGTGCTTCGTATATTCCAGTAACATCTTTCGGTCTTTTCTTCCTTTTGTTTCTCTTTTGGCCGCTCCTCTGGGGCGGCATTGGTTTCCGTGTCCGGCCTTTGGGGCGCATGTGCGGCGGGCTACTCGTCGATGCGGGTTATGCGTGCGCCGAGGGCGTTGAGGCGGCCGTCGATGTCGCGGTAGCCGCGGTCGATCTGCTCGATGTTCTGTATGGTGCTGGTGCCTTCGGCGCTCATGGCCGCGATGAGCAGCGCCACGCCGGCGCGTATGTCGGGCGACGACATGCGCGTGGCGCGCAGGGGTATGCGGCGGTCGTGGCCTATGACGGTGGCGCGGTGCGGGTCGCAGAGGATGATCTGCGCCCCCATGTCGATGAGCTTGTCGACGAAGAAGAGGCGGCTCTCGAACATCTTCTGGTGTATGAGCACGGCGCCCTTGGCCTGCGTCGCCACCACGAGGAATATCGACAGCAGGTCGGGCGTGAGGCCGGGCCACGGGGCGTCGGCGATGGTCATTATGGAGCCGTCGATGAAGCTCTCGATGGCGTAGTGCTCCTGCTGGGGAATGTATATGTCGTCGCCGCGCTGCTCGAAGCGTATTCCGAGGCGGGCGAACTGTGCCGGTATGATGCCGAGGTTGCCGTACGAGACGTCCTTTATCGTAAGTTCCGACTGCGTCATGGCGGCCATGCCGATGAAGCTGCCCACCTCGATCATGTCGGGCAGCAGCGTATGTTCGGTGCCGTGGAGTTCCCGCACGCCCTCTATGGTGAGCAGGTTCGAGGCTATGCCCGAGATTCGGGCGCCCATGCGGTTGAGCATGCGGCAGAGCTGCTGCACGTAGGGTTCGCATGCGGCGTTGTATATCGTGGTGACGCCCTCGGCGAAGACGGCGGCCATGATTATGTTGGCGGTACCTGTCACGGAGGCTTCGTCGAGGAGCATGTAGCACCCCTTGAGGCGCTTTGCCTCTACCGAGAAGAACTCCTCGGCTTGGTCGAAGTCGAATGCGGCGCCGAGTTTCTGGAATCCGAGGAAGTGCGTGTCGAGGCGGCGGCGGCCGATCTTGTCGCCTCCGGGCTTGGGTATGTATCCCACTCCGAAGCGCGCCAGCAGCGGGCCTATCATCATGACCGAGCCGCGGAGACGGCGGCAGCGGCGGTGGTAGTCGTCGCTGCGCAGGTAGTCGAGGTCGATGTCTGCGGCTCGGAACGAGTAGCTGTCGCCGCCGAGATGCCGGACCTCGACGCCCATTGCGGCGAGCAGCTCGATGAGCTGCATGACGTCGAGTATCTGGGGTACGTTGTGCACGACGACGCGCTCGGGTGTGAGCAGCGAGGCGCAGAGTATCTGTAATGCTTCGTTTTTGGCGCCCTGCGGGCGGACGGCGCCGCGGAGGCGTGTGCCCCCTTCGACTTTGAATACTGCCATATTTCGGATCAATGTTTCTCCAAAGGTAGCGAATAATGGCGAAGGCGCAAAATCGCGGCGGCGATTTTCGGTTGCCGTGGCTGCGGCATGCGGTTGCGGTGCGGGGGGGCGGAGGCCGGTGTCGGCGGCGGCACCGCAGTAAATGAGGTGTTTCGGACAAAAAAGATCCGCGAGGGGAGCGATTCCCGTGTTTTTATAGTTAATTTTGGGTCGGAAAACCGGCATGACGACTACAAATCCGTAAAAAAACATATCTAATGAAAAGAATCCTTACTGCTTTGGCCCTTTCCGCGGCTGTCACGTGCGCCGCGGCGGCCGAAACGCCGTTGTGGCTGCGGCATAACGCCATCTCGCCCGACGGCACGCGTATCGCCTTCACCTATCGGGGCGACATCTACATCGTGGGGACGGAAGGGGGCCGCGCCGTGCAGCTCACCTCGCATGCGGGTCACGACACCGACCCCGTATGGAGCCCCGACAGCCGGAGCATAGCCTTCGCTTCGGACCGTCTGGGCGGCATGGACGTCTTCATCGTCGATGCCGGCGGCGGGGAGCCGCGGCGCCTGACGACGCACTCGACGTCGGAGCGTCCCGTGGCCTTCCTTTCGGACAGCGTGCTGCTCTTCTCGGCCTACATCATGCCTTCGGCCGAGGATGCGCAGTTCCCCTCGTCGCAGTTTCCGCAGGTGTACTCGGTGCCGACAGGGGGCGGGCGCCCGCACCTCTTCTCGTCGCTGCCCATGGAGCATATATGGGTGAGCGCCGACGGCCGTGAACTGATCTATCACGACCGCAAGGGTTACGAGGACCCGTGGCGCAAGCACGAGAGGGCCTCGATCACGCGGGACATATGGACCTGCACGCTCGACGGTGAGCGTACCTATACGCAGCAGACCGACTTCGATGGCGAGGACCGCGAGCCGGTGTGGGCGTCCGACGGCGGGTCGTTCTACTACCTTTCGGAGCAGGACGGCACCTCGAACGTGTGGCGCCGCCGCAAGGGAGCCTCGGAGGCCGAGCAGGTGACGCGCTTCGAGAAGAACCCCGTGCGGTTCCTCACCATTTCGCGCGACGGTACGCTCTGCTTCTCGCAGGACGGCGAACTCTACACCCTGCGCGAGGGCGGCGAGCCGCAGAAGGTCGGGGTGGAGATCGTGGCCGACAAGCTCGACCGCGACGTCGTGCGCCGCCTGCGTACCAACGGCGCTACGGAGATCTCTCCCTCGCCCACGGGCAAGGAGGTGGCCTTCGTCATGGGCGGCGACGTCTACGTCACCTCGGTCGACTACCGCACCACGCGCCAGATAACCTCGACGCAGGATCAGGAGCGCGGCGTGCAGTTCTCGCCCGACGGCCGCTCGATAGTGTACGCCTCGGAGCGCGACGGCCTGTGGCAGATATACGAGGCGACGATCGCCGACAAGGATGAGAAGCAGTTTACCTATGCCACCGACATCAAGGAGCGCAACCTCACCAACTCGAAGACGGCGTCGTTCCAGCCCGCCTACAGCCCCGACGGCAAGGAGGTGGCCTTTTTGGAGGACCGTACGGCCATCCGCGTCGTGAACCTCAAGAGCGGCAAGGTGCGCACGGCCATGGAGGGCAAGTGGCAGTATTCATATTCGGACGGCGACCAGCACTTCGAGTGGTCGCCCGACAGCCGCTGGATCCTCTCGGACTATATCGGCATCGGCGGCTGGAACAACAAGGACGTGGTGCTGGTCAAGGCCGACGGATCGGGCGAGATGCACAACCTGACGCAGAGCGGATATACCGACCAGGGCGCCTCGTGGGCGCTCGACGGCAAGGCGATGATATGGTACAGCGACCGTGCCGGCTACCGCAGCCACGGGTCATGGGGCTCGGAGTTCGACGTCTACATCATGTTCTTCGACTTGGAGGCCTACGAGAAGTTCCGCATGAACAAGGAGGACTTGGCCCTCATGGAGGAGAACAAGTCGCAGAAAGAGAAGAAGGAGGATGAGAAGAAGGCCGAGGATGAGAAGAAGGCCGAGGATAAGGCCGGCGAGAAGGGCGAGGCGGCCGTGCCCGAAGTTGAGCCTCTGGAGTTCGACCTCGAAAACTGCCGTGACCGTGTGGTGCGCCTGACGGCGCATTCGGCGCGCGGCGTGGGGGCCCTGCTCTCGAAGGCGGGCGACAAGCTCTACTATATAGTCGCGTCGGAGGAGGGCTCTGCCGACCTGTGGGTGCGCGACCTGAAGGACTACTCGCTGCGCATGCTGGTCAAGGGCATCGGCGGCGGTTCGTTCGTTGCCGACCGCAATGTGGAGAACATATACATGTGCGGCGGCGGCTTGAAGCGTGTGTCGCTGGCCAACGGCGAGACGAAGTGGATCGAGTTCGAGGCGTTCCAAGAGTACCGTCCCTACGACGAGCGCGACTATATCTTCAACCACGTATGGAGTCAGGTCAAGGACAAGTTCTACGATGTGGATCTGCACGGCGTGGATTGGGAGTATTACCGCGATGTCTACGCGCGTTTCCTGCCCCACATAAACAACAACTACGACTTCACGGAGATGCTCTCCGAGATGCTGGGCGAGCTGAACGCCTCGCATACGGGTGCGCGCTACTACGGTCCGGGGGCGTCGCTGGCTACCGCCTCGCTCGGCGTCTTCTTCGATGAGGAGTACGAAGGCGACGGCCTCAAGATAAAGGAGATCATAGCCAAGAGTCCTTTCGCCGTGATGAAGACCGATGTCGAGGCTGGCTGTATCATCGAGAGTGTCGACGGCGAGAAGATCCTTGCGGGCGAGGACTACTATCCGCTCTTCGAGGGCAAGGTGGGCCGCAAGATGCGCCTCGGCATCCGCAAGGGCGGCAAGACGTTCGAGGTGTCGGTTCGCGGCATCAGCTCGGGCGAGCTGAACGAGCTGCTCTACAACCGCTGGCGTGAACGCTGCCGCAAGGAGGTGGAACGCCTTTCGGACGGCCGTGTGGGCTATGTCCACATACGGGCGATGGACAGCGAGAGTTTCCGGCACCTATACAGCGAGCTTCTGGGGCGGTTCCGCAACTGCGAGGCTGTGGTTATCGACACGCGCCACAACGGCGGCGGCTGGCTCCACGACGATGTGGTGACGCTGCTGGGCGGCAAGGAGTACCAGCAGTTCGTGCCGCGCGGCCAGTATATCGGGTCGGACCCCTTCAACAAGTGGCTGCGGCCGTCGTGCATGCTCATCTGCGAGGACAACTACTCGAACGCCTGCGGCACGCCGTGGGTATACAAGGAGCTGGGCCTCGGCAAGCTGGTGGGTACGCCCGTGCCGGGTACCATGACCGCCGTATGGTGGGAGACGCAGATCGACCCCACGATCGTCTTCGGCATCCCGCAGGTGGGTTGCCGCGACATGCGCGGCGTCTTCTCGGAGAACACGCAGGTCGAGCCCGATATCTACGTTGCCAACCCGCCCGCGTCGCATCTCCGCGGCGAGGATATCCAGCTGCGCCGCGCCGTCGAGCTGATGCTTGAGACGGTGGGCGACAAACCCGCGGCCGGGAACGCCGATGCGAAGGCCGCAAAGAGAGGAAAGGGCGAAAAGAAAGATTGACCGACGTTTCATGGCAAGGGCGGGCCGGCATTTTCGTGTCCGGCCCGTTTTTGCGTCGAAAAAAAGCCGAGCCGTATATTTTTTGAGTATCTTTGTTATTGCAAAAAGCCTAAAAACACTTATACCATGAAGAGATTTATTCTTTCGGCGATGGCAGTGTCGTTGACTGTCGCCGCCGCCGCACAGGAAAAGAAGGAGTACCCCCAGCCCGAGGCTATGCGTCCGGGCATGACCGAGTTCTGGACACCGCAGCCCAAGGTGGTGACGCCGGGTGATGCCGCCACGGCCTCGGCCCCGTCGGACGCTGTCGTACTCTTCGACGGCAAGAACCTCGACGCTTGGGTCAGCAGCAACACGGGCGGCGATGCCGAGTGGCGCGTGCACGACGGTGTCTTTACCGTCGACAAGAGCAAGGGCGACATTCAGACGCGCGAGAGCTTCGGCAGTTTCCAGCTCCACCTCGAGTGGATGGTTCCCGAGGGCATCACGGGCGAGAGCCAGGGCCGCGGCAACAGCGGCGTCTTCCTGCAGAACATGTACGAGATACAGATCCTCGACTGCTACCAGAACGAGACTTATGTCAATGGTCAGACGGGCAGTGTATACAAGCAGGTGGTGCCTCTGGCCAACGCCATGCGCAAGCCGGGCGAGTGGAACGTGTACGACATCATCTACAATGCCCCCGTCTTCAACGAGGACGGCACCTACAAGGTTCACCCCACCGTCACCGTCATTCAGAACGGCATCGTGCTGTTGAACAACTTCACCATACTCGGCACCACCGAGTATGTCGGCCTGCCGCGCGTGGTGAAGCATGGCGACGGCCCCATCAAGCTGCAGAGCCACGGCGACCCGAGCGAGCCGATCAGCTTCCGCAACATCTGGCTGCGCAAACTCTAAAGGCATGGCGGCGGACGCCGGCCTGCCCGATGCAGGCCATGCGGCCGCCGCGCAACGGGATATGCCGCCCGTGCGGCGGCCGCATCCGATCTGCACCCGGGTCCGCCTGCATCTGCCATACAGCCTGCGGACGGTGCACCTCGATGCGTAATGCGGAAACCCCGTCTCCACAATGGAGGCGGGGTTTTCCGTGTCTTTTCCCGACGGGCTGCATGAACGGCGCGCGGGCCGCATGGGAACGCGACGCCGACGTCTCGCGTTGCGGGCTGCGCCATCGGGGCAGGTGGCCGCAGGCTTTCGCTCCGCAGGCGGGGCGGGCAGGCCGCCGCACTGCGATGGGGTTGGCGGGGCGGGCTTTATGCGCCGCGGGCAGTGTAAGGGTTCGGTGCGCCCTGCCCCGCGGTTCCCATCGGCTGCAAAAAAGGGGTGTAGCCGCTGTTTGGCGTCATATTCCGCTGCAGGGCATCGACCCGGGCATCACCTCCAAGGTGTAACCTTCGGGCAGCGAGAGCTTCTCTATGACGAAGACGCCCTTCTCGACCTTCCATTCGAGGTCGAACTTCTGTTCGCCCACGGGGATGGATCCCCTGCAGTATTCGAGGCCCGAGTCGACGAAGCGCAGGCGTATCTTCTTCTCTGTGGGCGAGATGTCGTATACGCCCAGCACGTCGCGGTAGAGCACGTGCGCCAGATGTGCAGCGAAACCGTGGTTGCAGCTCGCCACGCTGGTCATGTTCTCCCAGAGGGTTCCCGTCTGGTCGGCCATGGTGAGGTATTCGGCGATCGACTCGTCGAGGATCTGGTGCGAGAGCCCTTCGCGCGAGAGGAGCTCCAGACGCAGGTAGTTGCCTATGAAGGCGTTGGCGAAGGCGACGTCGGGATAGGGGTTCTGCCGCTTGCGGGATGGGCCGAATTCGTCGCGCAGGCGCGCCCACAACTCGGGATATAGTTCCGGCGTGGCCGTGCGGAAGAAGAAGGCGTAGTATTGGCACACCTCGGTGTGGTTGTCGGTGCGGCGCAGGGTGCCGTCCTTCTCGCGGACGGCGTTGTCGCAGAAGAAACGGCCGTCGTAGGCCTGCTCGCGTATGGTGCGGCGCACGGCCTCGGCCTGCTCGGCGAGGGACTTGTCGCCGTAGAGGCGTGACGCCGCGTCGAGCATCTCGGCATAGAGCATGTTGGTCGGGTAGTTCACGTCCTGCACGTAGTCGTTGGCCGCCGACCACTCGACGAAGATCCAGCGGTCGAGCCTTTCGAGCAGTCCGTCGCTGTTGAGGTAGGGCCGGAAGTAGTCGATGAGGTCGTAGACGCGCTTGCGCGCCGCCTCGACGGTGGCCGTGTCGCCGCTGCGGTGGAGGTACTCCTCCAGCTCGACTACGAACCACATCGCCCAGTTGGGTATGTAGTTGCCGTTGCGGTGGTCCGAGGGGTAGCACATGGGGAGCATCCCCTCGTCTATGTCCTTGAACCTTTCGGGCAGCAGGTAATTTTCGATGAAGTTCTTTTCGAGCTTTGTATGGCCCGCGAGGTCGAAGGCCACGCGCGCCGAGAAGTAGCTGTCGCAGAGCCATCCGGCGCGCTCGCGCGACGGCGTGTCCATGAATACGTCGAGGGCGCTCTGGCGGTGTGTCTCGCGTGCCGTCTCGAAGAGCCGGTCGAGGTCGGCGTTCGACGACGAGAAGGTGGCACGGTGAACGTCGGCGTTGCAGTAGTCGCGCATATAGATGCGGCCGATACGGCCGCCGCCCGTCTCGAATACGGGCTCGGCATACTGCATGGTGTAGGGTTCGAAGCTTTCGAGGCGGTACGAGCCCGGCTGCAGCTCGTATGTGACGTATGCCTGACATCCGAGGCGGCCGCTGTTGACATGGCCGTCGGCGGCGAGCAGTTCGTCGAACGACACCTTGAGGCGCGAGGGTTCCGTCACCTCGACCTCGATGCCGAGGAAACCGCTGCTGTTGCAGTCGAACTTGTATATGCCGCCCTGTATGGGTTTGGCGTCATGCATGCGGTAGTCGGGGTATGCGACGCGGCGGGGCAGCAGCCGTTTGGCGGGCTGTTCGGCGAGGGTTACGGCCTCGGCCGGCGAGGCGTCCCATTCGGGGTCGCAGGCCCATGCGTCGAAGTCGGGTGCGAGGGTGTAGTATTCGGTGAAGGGGCGCTGGAAACTGAAGCGCGGCACGTCGGCCTTGCGCTGCCGCAGTTCGTAGGCCGTGAAGTCGCGCCCCGTGGCGGCGACGCACTCGCCGTTGAGCTCCACTTCGGCCTGCAGGAACGATGGCTGGTCGAGCAGGTAGTAGCTCGGTTCGTTGTATCCGGCCACCTCGATGGCGACGATGTTGTCACCGCGGCGCATGTAGGGGGCGATGTCGTAGCAGTCGATGCGGTAGAAGTCGTGTGCCGCGACGCAGGGGCCGTGTGCCACGAACTCGCCGTTCACGCGCAGGCGGTAGTCGGTCGAGGCTGCTATGCTTATCCGTGCCGATGAGACGCGGCGGGCGCGGATGTTCTGGCGGAACGAGAGGGTGAGGTTCTTCTCCGTCTGGCGGCCTGCGGCCCAGACGGGGCGGGCCGTCCCGAACGAGTCGACGGCTGCGAGGTCGGGTGCGGTCTGCCGGCTGCAGCCGACGGTCGTGAGGGCCGTTGCGGCCGCGATGATTGCTGTGAGGATGCTGTTTTTCATCGGGTAGTGTTTTCGATTGTTTTATGCCGGTTGCAGCCCTTGCGCAAGGGGGAGGGTTTCTGACCGGACGTCTATTCCCAAAGGTACGAATTTTATCCGTCCCGACGCCGTGTTGCACGGCCGAACAGGCAAAAGCGATAGTTTTTCCGTCAATATGTATATCGGTGGATCTGCGCCGTCCGCGGTATTGTATGTGTGCCGTATGGGCGGGCCGGTCGTACAGGGGCAAAAAAAACGAGGTTCGGAGGTATTCGACGCCGAGCGTGTACCGCTCTTTGTCTTAGTAACCCGACGTGCCACAGAAACACGCCGTATCGGTTACAACCTTCCGATAGCCTCTACCAACCTAAAACTACTAACCTAAATGAACCTTAAAACTTCGTGTGCAAAGGTAAGGCAAAAAACAATACCGTGCAAGTAATTACTCAAAAAAATTCAAAATTTTTTAAGAAATTTTAACATTAGCGTAACATTGGATTTTTATCTATGTACTTATCATGCATATAATCAGTGCGTTGAAGTTTTGTGCGCCGAGGCGGCGGAAATGCGGATTCCGCGTCTTTTATGGGATTTTTTTGCCGATCGGAGTGAAATGGCGATGCGGGGAGCCCGCGGTGCGTTGTTCGAAATATCGTTTTGGGGGGATCTCTTTGTTCCGAAACAGAACCCGCAGTCCTTGTCCGTGCTTACGGTTTGGCATTCATGCGGCCTCATGCGATCAACCGATGAAGCGGCGCCAGAAGCGGTACATCTTGCGCTTCGACCAGCTGTGGCATCCCATGGGCAGGCGGCCGCCCGTGAGGCGGAAGCAGTAGGCTGGGGTGGTGTCGAAGGCGAATGCGAGCGCCTCCTCGGCGGCGGGGTAGCGGAATCCTTCGGGGACTGTGGCCCAGAATACGTCCTCGTTGTACAGGTGCGAGCGTGCGGCGAGGTACTCCTCGATGCGGTCGGCGTAGCGGCTGCATGCCCCGATGAAGGCGGCAGTGCGTCGCAGCGAGAGGCCTCCGTTGCCGATGCGGCCGTAGAGGTCGGCGCGGCATTTGAGCCCGCGGCGGTGGCGCGAGCGTTGCCGCCACGACATGTACTGCTTTATGACGGGCATGTCGTAGACGGGGCGGCGCATCCACGGGGCGGCGACACAGTCGTAGCCGCGCGCGGCCCACTCCGCCACTTCGTCGCGGAATATCCATGCGTCGGGATGGCAGACGAGGATATAGTCCCACGCCTCGAAGATGCGGTAGAAACGCTCCGAGAGCATCATGGCGTTGTATCCGGCGATCCCGTTCCTCGATCCGAGCCATTCGTCGCCCACGCGCACCACCTCGGCCGCGGGGGCGAGGGCCCTGTACGGCGCCATGTCGAGGCTGTCGGGCGCGACGAACGCCGTGTCGTATGCGGCCAGAATGCGCACGTTGTTCCCTATGGCGCGCTGTTCGTCGCCGGTGGGGCATGTACGGTAGACGGGGATTAGTATGCGGATCTTCATTTCCCTCCCTTTTTCTTGTTCAGCAGCGCCCGCAGCTTGTATATCACATATTTCGGCAGCAGGATCCATGCATGGCCGCTGAAGGGGTAGCGGGCTATGTACTGTACGCCGTGGCCGAAGTTGCGTTCGTAGAAGCACCCTTTCTGCCACATGAAGCGTATGAAGTAGCTCTCGCTGACACGTTCGTAGCGGTCGATCTCGCCCTTCGGCAGCGGTGTTGCGAAGATTGGCAGGCGGCTGCGCCACTTGTGGTGCAGGCGTTTCATCGTGCGGAGCCACTCGCGCGAGTATCCTCCCGTCGAGAAATGCTCTACCATCACCTTGTTGCATACGTAGTTCCGGTAGCGGCACGCTACGGCGAGGGTGAAGTCTATGTCGTAGCCGTGGAATCCCGTGAATGTCTGCTGGTCGAAGAGGGTCTCGCTCCAGACGTCGCGCCGCACGAGGAGGCACAGGCCGTCGAGCGTCACCACTGGCGAGAAGTCGAGGCCCTCGGGATTGACGTCTATGGGGTGGTGGCCGCCGCGCATGTACTGCACGTAGTGTGCGCGCAGGTCGCCGCCGCCGTTGTGCCAGCCGGAGAGGCGGCGGAGCTTGAGTATGCTGCCGGCAAAGCCTATGACGCCGCAGTCGGGTTCGGCGAGCTTCGCGGCGATGATCCGTCCCCAGCCCTCGGTGAGGAACTCCACATCCTCATGCACGAAGCAGAGTATGTCGTAACGCGCCCGCGCGGCACAGGCGTTGTAAACCTTGCAGAGGCCGTCGCTGCGTCCGCGGTTGTCGTACGCGATGAACTCGAATGGAACGCCGCACGTGGCCTCAATGTTGGCGCGGAGCCTGTCGGCGGCCTGCGGGTTGATGGAACAGCATATTATGGAGAACATGTCAGTGTCGTTTTTTGATGTAACCTGCCGCTGCTGCGGCGACGCGTTCGCCGTCGAGCGCCGCGGAGACGATGCCTCCGGCGTATCCTGCACCCTCGCCTGCGGGGAAGAGACCCGCCACCTCGGGGTGCATGAGCGTCTCGCCGTCGCGGGGGATGCGCACGGGGGTCGAGGTGCGCGACTCTACGCCTACGACTATGGCTTCGGGCGAGAGGTAACCCCTCATCTTGCGGTCGAAGGCGGCGATGCCCCTGCGCAGCGGCGAGGCGATCATCTCGGGCATCCACTCGTCGAGGCGCGACGGGGTGAGGCCCGGTATGTATGACGACGCGGGCAGCGACGACGAGGCGCGCCCCGCCACGAAGTCGGTGACACGCTGTGCGGGGGCTACCTGCCGTGCGCCTCCGTTGCGGCGTGCGGCCTCTTCGAGCCTTTGTTGGAATACGAGGCCCGCGAGGGGCCCGTACTCGGGGGCGAGGTGTGCGAAGTCCTCGGGGCGGATCTCGGTGACGAGGCCCGAGTTTGCCCAACGGGAGTTGCGGCCGCTGGGTGACATGCCGTTTACGACCGACTGTGCGGCGTCGGTCATGGCGGGTACTATGAAGCCGCCCGGGCACATGCAGAACGAATAGACGCCGCGGCCCCCTACCTGCTCGACGAGGGAGTATGACGCTGCGGGCAGGTATTCGTCGCGCTGGGGCGAGTGGTACTGTATCGAGTCGATGAGCGCCTGCGGGTGTTCGATCCTGACGCCCATGGCGAAGGGTTTGGCTTCGAGGCGTACGCCGTCGCGGTGGAGCGTGTAGTATACGTCCTTTGCCGAGTGGCCCGTTGCGAGCACCACGGCGGCGCCCTCGACGAGGTTACGGCCGACCCACACGCCGCGTATGCGGCCGCGGTCGACCTCGAATCCCGTGACCTTGGCGCCGAAGTGTATACGGCCGCCCGCGGTCTCGATCGTCCGGCAGATGTTGCTTATGATGCGGGGCAGGCGGTCGGTGCCGATATGGGGGTGGGCGTCGTACAGTATCTCGGGCGTGGCGCCGTGGAAGACGAGCGTCTGCAGCGCCTTGTTGTAATCGCCGCGTTTCTTGCTGCGGGTGAAGAGCTTGCCGTCGGAGAATGTGCCGGCGCCGCCCTCGCCGAAGGCGTAGTTCGAGTCGGGGTCTATGTCGAGGTTGCGGTTTATGAGGGCTATGTCCTGCTTGCGGGGGAGCACCCGTTTGCCGCGCTCGAGGATTATGGGCCTGAGGCCCTCCTCTATGAGGCGCAGGGCTGCGAAGAGACCCGCGGGGCCCGAGCCGACGACGATGACCTCGGTGGCGCGGCTCACGTCGGGATAATCGAAGTGCAGGGGAGCCGGCAGGGGCTCGCGGTCGACAAATATCTCGACGGTGATGTTGACCTTGACGGGGCGCCGGCGTGCGTCGATCGAGCGTTTCACGACGCGGGCCATCGCCACGTCGCCGCGACGTATGCCCATCTGCCGTGCCGCGAGCGAGGTGCACAGTTCGAAGTCGGCGGCCTGCTTGGGCGTGAGGGTCAGGGTAACGGTTGCGGGCATGGCATATCTGTTTAAGTGGCGACAAAAGTAGCTAAAAAAAGGCAACTACCCAATTTTTTGCCGGCAGGCTTCATGCGGAACGGGATTTTTATTACCTTTGTGGTGGTTTGGCGTATCCACGCACTGCGGAGTTCCGCCTCCATCGTATGGTGCCGAGGGCATGATATGTAGCGGAGAGCCGCAGCGGCGCCGTGTCTATTTTGCGGATATGGTGTAATTGGTAGCCACGTCAGACTTAGGATCTGATGCCGAAAGGCGTGGGGGTTCGAGTCCCTTTATCCGCACGGCCGGAGCTTTCCCCGAAAGGGGAGGGCTCCTTTTTTTATGGCCTCGGGGCAGGCGCCCGCCGTGTGCGGGGCCGCTCCTGCGGCCGTGGCCCTTTGGGACGGCCGTATGCGCCGCGGTCCGCGAGGCCCGCCCCGAATACGGGCGGCGGGATCGGCGGAAAGGCCTTGCTGCACGGCATATACCCGAAACGGAATGGTATTTGTCGCTCTGAAATGTGCATATTCGGGAAATGGCTGCGGCCCATGATAAAAAAATATGCTCCTGATACGCTTTTTAAGTCCGATTTTTAGTATATTTGGATAGTGCGGGAGGCGTTCGGGCGGGGGCCGCTTCGAGAAGCGCGTTCCGGCCTGTCGCTGTGCCTGTTCCCCGGCTGCGGGATATGGCGGGGCGCTCCGGCATATGATCCGAAGAACATTCTGTTATGAAACTCCGTATCTGTCTCTCTATTTTCGCCGTCTGGGCGTTCGCGGCGGCGCATGCGCAGGTCATGCCTGACTCGACGATACAGATAACTGCCTATTGGCAGCAGGGCGACCGTATGACCTACGATTTCCGCTCGACCGAATGCGTTGTCGAGGACGGCGATACCGTCCGTATGCGCAGTTATGCCGACATACGTTCTATAGAGGTGGTGAATGTCTCGCCGACGCGTTATACGCTCCGCATAACCAATCACGGCCATTTCGAGCAGGACCCCGTGGCGCAGATGGTATACTCGCTCGAGCAGCGCGAGGGGCTCAACGTGCCGCTCGTGATCGAGACCTCGCTCGACGGCGAGCTTCTCTGCGTTGTGAACGCCGCCGAGATCGTCGAGGCGGCGTACGATCTGGTAGACGCCGCGGCCGACGGCCTCTACGACAGCCTGCCCGCGCCGATGCGGCGCAGCATGCCGCAGTGGGAGTGGCGCGGCGCCCTCGAGAAGTGGATCAACCCTTCGGCCTCGACTACGAAGACCATCGAGGACATAGGCCGCATATTCTTCTTTCACGGTACGCGGTTCCGCACCGATGCCTACTACGAGCGGCGCGAGTCGTTCCGCATCCCCGCAAGCGATGCCGAGGCCGACGGCGTGACGACCTTCTGGGCCGATGCCGAGAATACCGACAAGGTCTCGGCCATGCTCCACACCAACTCCGTGGTGGATGCCGGCGAGGCCCTCGTGACGCTTGCGGCGGAGAACCCGCAAGCGTTGATCCTCGGCGGCACGGTCCGCCCCGAACAGGTCGGCGGTACGCATGTCGAGATGGAGTGCTTCTCGGGCGAGGAGATACACTTCGCTACGGGCTGGCCCCTTCAGGTATATTGGAGCACACGCCTCACGGCAACGCCGCCCGACGGCCGCAAAATATCCATACGTGTGCGCAAGGAGCTCATACGCCGCGACAGCGACGCGCCGCTCACATACGAGACCGAGACGCCCGTGCTGCAACCGTGATGCCGTGCAGCGGCGCGGGCGGCACCGTGTATGGGCGGTGTGCGCCGCGAAAGGGGGCGGGAAGTTGCAGAATCCGATAAAAACGTTAACTTTGTACACGCTACCGCTGCGACGCGACGGCCCGGCATGTGTGCATACGGGGGCCGCCGCACCGCGCATCGTACCGCAATACCGCGACACTATGGCAACAATACGACTTACAAAAGAGTTCTCGTTCGAGGCGGCCCACGCGCTGGAGGGCTACGACGGCGCCTGCCGCGAGATACACGGCCACTCGTACCGTCTCTTCGTGACGGTGAAGGGCGAGCCTTCGGCCGACGAGTACGACCCCAAGCAGGGCATGGTGATGGATTTCGGCCTGCTGAAGCGAATAGTCTACGAGCAGATCGTATCGCGTTTCGACCACTCATTCGTCATACGCCGCACCGGGCAGGGCGAGCAGCTGCACGGCCTGCTCGCCGAACATTTCTCGCGCATACTGACGGTCGACTACCAGCCTACCTGCGAGAACATGCTGGTGGACTTCGCCGAGCGTCTGCTCGAAGCGCTGCCCGACGAGGTACAACTCTACTCGCTGCGCCTGCACGAGACGGCCACGTCGTTCGCCGAGTGGTTCGCCGACGACAACCTGTAGGCGGCACCCGTGCGGCGCCGCGCCGAAGAACCGCGGGCACAGGGCCCGCCCATACCGCAACATGATGAAACGACTTTTCCTTATCGACGCCTACGCGCTGGTGTTCAAATACTACTACGCCTTCATCGGACGCCCCATGCGCAACCGTTACGGCATGAACACCTCGATCCTCTTCGGGTTCACGAAATTCCTGCGCGACATTTTCAAGCGCGAGCGGCCCGACCTTCTGGGCGTTGCACTCGACCCCAAGGGGGGATCGTTCCGCAAGGAGATATTCCCCGAATACAAGGCCAACCGCCTCGAAACGCCGGAGGATATTATCCTTTCGGTACCATATCTGCGGCGGCTGCTCGATGCGATGCGCATTCCGGTCTTCGAGGTCGAGGGCTACGAGGCCGACGACGTCATCGGCACGCTTGCATACCGCGGCTCCGAGGCGGGATACGAGGTCTTCATGGTCACGCCCGACAAGGATTACTGCCAACTCGTGGGCGAGCGCCGCAACATATACCGCCAGAAGGGCGACGGCATCGAGATCCTCGATACGGCGGCCGTATGCGCCCGCTACGGCATTGGCGACCCGATCCTCGTGCGCGACATTCTGGCCGTGTGGGGCGATGCCTCGGACAACATCCCGGGTGTGCCCGGCATAGGCGAGAAGGGGGCGTGCAAGCTGGTGGCGGAGTGGGGTACGGCCGAACAGATACTCGAGAACGCCGCCTCGATCAAGGGCAAGCAGGGCGAAAAGATCGCCGCATGGGGCGACCGCCTGCTGCTGTCCAAGCGGCTTACGACGATACGCACCGACGTGCCCGTGGAGTTCGTCGCAGGGGATCTCGAGGTATGTCCGCCGAATGTCGATGAATTGAAGGCGCTCTTCGCCGAGCTCGACTTCACGTCGTTCCTGCGCGACATATACAACATCGCGCCCTTGGAGGAGCCCTCCGACGCACCGCAGCAGGCGCCGCAGCGGCAGCTGGCCGAGATGGCGCGCGCGAAATCTGCCGCGGCCAAGCGCGGGGCCCTCGCGGGTCAGGGAAGCCTGTTCGACGCGCCCGCGCCACCGCCCCCCGCATCGGACGCGCGGCCGGAGGCGGGTACGGCCGACGGCGGCGCGGAGCCAGAGGGGCCGGCGTTCGCCACGGCGGCCACCACCCCCCACGACTACCGTCTGGTGACCGAGCTCGGGGCGTTGCGCGGACTCGTGCGACAGCTGCAGGGCGAACCCGAGATATGCTTCGATACGGAGACCACGGGCCTCGACCTCTTCAACGACCGTATCGTGGGCCTCTCGATCGCGGTACGGCCGCACGAGGCGTGGTACATATCCTTCACGCCCGAGAATACGGCCGCCTTCGCCGAGACGGTGCGGCCGTTGTTCGAGAACGGGGCGACGGTAAAGGTCGGGCAGAACATCAAGTTCGACATCATGGTGCTCGCGCGGCTGGGCATCGCGGTACGCGGCCGCAAGATCGACACCATGATCCTGCACTACCTGCTCGACTCGGAGTCGCGCCACAACATGAACTACCTTGCGCAACGCTATCTCGGCTATTCGCCCATTGCCATCGAGACCCTCATCGGGCGCGGCGCGCGGCAGCTTACGATGGATCAGGTAAACATTGGGAGCGTCAAGGAGTATGCCGCCGAGGATGCCGATATCACGCTGCAGCTCAAGCAGGTGTTGTGGCGCGAGGTGTGCGGGCAGGGGCTCGACGAATTGTATCTGCGCATCGAGGAGCCCATGATCGACGTGCTGGCCGAGATGGAACTCACGGGCGTGAAGATCGACAGCGCGTTGCTGGACGATTATGCCGTGGAGCTGAACGCCCTGCTCGGGCGGCTTGAGACCGACATACGCGCCGAGTCGGGCGAACCGTCGCTCAATGTCAACTCGGCGCGGCAGATAGGCGAGGTGCTCTTTGCCAAGATGCGCATAGCGGAGAAGCCCCGCATGACGCGCACGCACCAGTTCAGCACCGAGGAGGAGTACCTTCAGACCTTTGCCCGCAAGCACCGCATCGTCGACCTCATACTGCAGTACCGCGGCGTAAAGAAGCTGCTGTCGACCTACGTCGAGGCGCTGCCGCATCTTGTGAACCGCGTCACGGGACGCATACACACCTCGTTCAATCAGGCGGTGACGGCGACGGGCCGCCTTTCGTCGACGAACCCCAACCTGCAGAACATACCCGTGCGCGAGGAGCTGGGGCGGCGCATACGCGAGGCCTTCATTCCTTCGGACGAGGGGCGGCTGCTGCTCTCGGCCGACTACAGTCAGGTGGAATTGCGGCTTATGGCCCACCTGAGCGGCGACGAGGCTCTCATAGCGGCGTTCCTGCGCGACGAGGATATACATGCCGCCACGGCCGCGCGCCTCTTCCACAAGAGCCTCGACGAGGTGACGCCCGAAGAGCGGCGCCGTGCCAAGACCGCCAACTTCGGCATCATATACGGCATCTCGGCCTTCGGCCTGAGCCAGCGCCTCGATATCCCACGCGGCGAGGCCAAGCAGATCATCGACGGCTACTTCGCCTCCTACCCGAAGGTCAAGGAGTATATGGACGCGGCCGTCGCCTCGGCCCGTGAGAAGGGATACGTCACGACGGTCTTCGGCCGCCGCCGTTTCCTGCGCGACATCGATTCGCGCAACGCCGTGGCGCGTGGCGTGGCCGAGCGCAATGCCATAAACGCCCCCATACAGGGCAGCGCCGCCGACATCATGAAGCTGGCGATGATCGAGATACACCGCCGCCTGCACGAGGAGGGGCTCCGCTCGCGCATGATCCTTCAGGTGCACGACGAGGTGATCGTCGACATGGTCCGCGAGGAGCAGGAGCGCGTCACGGCGATCGTGCGCGAGGCCATGGAAGGCGCTGCGTCGCTGCGCGTACCCCTGATCTCGGACGCCGGTACGGGCCGCAACTGGCTTGAGGCGCACTGATGCGCAGCCGCATGACAGGGACAGAACCAATCCAAAAGCAGAAATATGAACATACGCACTCTATTTGTTGGCGCAATAGCGCTTGCCGCCACGGCGGCATATGCACAGCCTGTCGACCGCATGGTGGTCGAGGCGGGCAAGATCGGTGCGGCGATACGGCCCACAATGTACGGACACTTCTTCGAGGACATAAACTACGGCGCCGACGGCGGCCTTTATGCCGAGATGGTGAAGAACCGCTCGTTCGAGTTCCCGCAGCGGCTCATGGGGTGGGACATATTCGGCAACGTCACCGTCGAGGATGACGGCCCCTTCGACCGCAACCCCCACTACGTGCGCCTCACGCCTCCGGCACATCCCCACATGGCCACGGGTATCGAGAACGAGGGGTTCTTCGGCATGGGTGTCGAGCAGGGCAAGGAGTACCGCTTTACGGTGTGGGCGCGCGGCGCGGGCCAAAGCATCAGGGTCGAACTGATCGACAACGACGCTATGGAGGAGACGCAGGTGCTCGCCGCGCAGGATCTGACGCTCGACGACGCGGCATGGAAAAGGTACGAGCTGCGCCTGTCTCCCTACCGTACCGACGGCAAGGCCCATCTGCGCATCTTCCTCACCTCGGGCGGTACGGTCGATCTGGAGCATGTGTCGCTCTTCCCCGTCGACACGTGGCGGGGCCGCGAGAACGGCCTGCGCAAGGATCTGGTGCAGGCGCTGGCCGACACCAAGCCCGGTGTCTTCCGTTTCCCGGGCGGATGTATCGTCGAGGGCACGAACATCGAGACGCGTTACAACTGGAAGAACTCGGTGGGCCCCGTCGAGAACCGCCCGCTGAACCTCAACCGCTGGCACTACACTTTCCGCCACCGTTTCTTCCCCGACTATTTCCAGACATACGGCATGGGCTTCTACGAGCTTTTCCTGCTGGCGGAGGAGATAGGGGCCGAGCCGCTGCCTATCCTCAACTGCGGTCTTGCGTGCCAGTACCAGAACGACAAGCCCGAGGCCCACGTGGCGGTATGCGATCTTGACCCCTACATACAGGATGCCATCGACCTTGTCGAGTTCGCCAACGGCGGCACCGACACCGAGTGGGGCGCGCTGCGTGCCGAAATGGGCCATCCCGAACCATTCGGCCTCAAGTTCATAGGCATAGGCAACGAGCAGTGGGGCCCCGAGTACCCCGAACGTCTGGAACGGTTCGTCGAGGCGCTGCGCAAGGCGCATCCCGAGATCGGGATCATCGGTTCGTCGGGCCCCAATTCCGAAGGCCCCGACTTCGACTACCTGTGGCCCGAGATGCGGCGCCTCGGGGTGGACCTCGTCGACGAGCACTTCTACCGTCCCGAACGGTGGTTCCTCGCCTCGGGCAGCCGCTATGACAACTACGACCGCAAGGGGCCCAAGGTCTTCGCCGGCGAGTATGCCTGCCACGGCGCCGGCAAGAAGTGGAACCACTTTCATGCGGCACTGCTCGAAGCCGCCTTCCTGACGGGTGTCGAGCGCAACGCCGACGTGGTCCACATGGCCACATACGCGCCGCTGCTGGCGCATGTCGAGGGGTGGCAGTGGCGGCCCGACCTCATCTGGTTCGACAATCTGCGCTCGGTGCGCTCGTGCAGCTGGTACGTGCAGTACCTCTACGGCAACAACAAGGGCACGAACGTGGTGCCGCTGACGATGGAGGGGCGTCCCGTGAGCGGGCAGGAGGGCCAGAACGGCCTCTTCGCCAGCGCCGTGTGGGACGAACCGGCGCAGAGCTATATCGTCAAGGTGGTGAATACGTCGGATGCGCCACGCACGGTCGAAATCGCCTTCGAGGGCCTCAAACGGTCTGTTTCGCTGGGTGCGGGCACCTGCATCACATTCCATTCGGATGACCCCGACGCCGACAATACGCTCGACGAGCCGACGAAGATCGTTCCCGTGGAGGGCGCTGTCGTCCCCGAGGGCAACACCCTGCGCGCCGAGGTCGGGGCACAGACGTTCGCCTTATACCGTATCCCCGCCGTGCGCAAGTGACTGCGGCGGAGCGGGATTACGGCCCCGATACGCATTACAGGCCCTGCGGCAGTAGTCCCGAATGTACGGGAACTGCCGCAGGGCCTTGTTTGTCGGGGATGGCGGGCATGCGGCCGGATAGCGTGTTGACGGCGGCCGGGCCCGATCGGGGTGCGGCCCGCAGGGTCAGGGCCGTATCGCCACCTTGATCACGCCATCCTCGCGGCTCTCGAAGAGGCGGTACGCCTCCCCGATGTCGTCGAGGGCATAACGGTGGGTTATGAGCGGCGTGGTGTCGATGCGTCCCCGCTCGATCAGGCGCAGGATTTCGGCGCAGTCGCAGCCGTCGACGCCGCCCGTCTTGAATGTTAGGTTTTTGCCGTACATGTCGGGCAGTGGCAGTATCTGGGGTGTGTCGTACAGCGCCACCACCGTTACCACGGCATTGGGACGCGCGCACTCCCATGCCAGACGGAACGTATCCGCCCCGCCGGCGACCTCGAGTACGGCGTCGGCGCCGCCGCGTTCGCATGTCGCACGCACGTACCTCGCACAATCCTCCGGCGCGACCACCTCGACGGAGGGGCAGAGCTCGCGTACGAACTGCGCCCGTCGGGGCGACGCCTCGCATACGATCACCCTTGCGGGGTTGTGCAGCAGTACACACTGCAGCGTGCAGAGGCCCGTCGGGCCTGCGCCTATGATGAGCACCGTGTCGCCGGCGCCGATCTCCGATATGCGTGCGGCCCAGAATCCCGTGGCGAGGATGTCCCCCACGAAGAGGGCCTGCTCGTCGCTCACCGTGTCGGGTATCCGGTCCAGCCCCTGATCGGCATACGGCACGCGCACATACTCCGCCTGCCCGCCGTCTATGCGGCAGCCGAGGGCCCAGCCGCCGTCGGGGTCGGTGCAGTTGTTCACAAAGCCGCGGCGGCAGAAGAAACACTCGCCGCAGAAGGTCTCGACATTTACCGTCACGCGGTCGCCCGCGTGGACGGTATGCACGTCGTCGCCCGTCTGTTCGACGACACCAACCATCTCGTGGCCGACGGTTATGCCCGTCACGGCGCGGGGTACGCTTCCGTGCTTGATGTGCAGGTCGCTGGTGCAGATGCTGCCGAGGGTTATGCGTACGATGGCGTCGCGGGGTCCCTGCAGGCGGGGTTCCGGTTTGTCGAGCAGCTCGAAGCGGCCCGGTGCGACATAGGTGTATGCTTTCATGTCGTCACTTGAGTTTTCTGCCGCAGGCGAAGGCTTTTCCTGCGTCGGCCCCCAGTTCGACGTATTCGAGGCGTATTGGGTCATAGGTCACGGGACGCAGCTTGCGCAGGTCGATCCTGCCGTCGGTGAGGATGCTCTCGTCGGCCGCGACGTTCACGATGCGTCCGACCATGTGGCAGCTCTCGGCATCGTAGCTGACGAGTTCGCACTCGAGTGTCATGGGCAGCTCGTCGATCATCGGGGCGTCGACATGTGCCGAGCGTGTGGCATGGAATCCCGCCTTGGCGAACTTGTCGGGCTCGTCGTTTCCCGAGACTATGCCCAGATAGTCGCATGCGGCGGTCTGTGCGGCTGTTGCCATGCTGACGGTGAATGCCCGTGTGGCGAGGATGTTTTTCGTGGTCTTGTGCCCTTCGGAGAGGCATATGCCGATCATCTCGTCGGAGAATATGCCGCCCCACGCCGCATTCATGGCGTTGGGCCGGCCCTGCTTGTCGTATGCCGCCACGATCAGTACCGGCATGGGATAGAGCCAGCTCTTCGGTCCAAAGTCTTTTTTCATAACGGTCGTCGGATAAAAGTTTGCAAATTTCCTATAAAAATACTGGAAATCGCCGAGACTTCAAAACGGGCGGCGGTTTTCGTGCGGGGCGTCTTTGGGGGCAGTGCCTGTCGGCTGTCAGAACTGGAAGTAGATGAAGGGCTGTATGTCGCTCGACTTGATCTGCATGACGCACCAAATAGTGGCGGCCATAAGCGCCACCTGCCACCAGAACGAGGCGTTGACCACACGGTTCTGTATGTCGATGTCGATCTTCTCGGGGAGGAAGTGCATGGCGTAGCCCAGCACTATGAGGCCGAAGACGGCCTTGTATCCCTCGATCACCTGCGGTATGAGCGCGGGGTTGAAGTTGTTGAATATCTGGTAGAGCATCACATGCACCGTCTGCATGTCCTCGGCGCGGAAGAGCAGCCATCCGAAGCATACGAGGTTGAAGGTTATGAGTACGCCCGCGATGCGCATTACGATGTTCATATCCTCGCCTTTGGCCTTGGCCCACGGCACCACCGCCATCCACATCTTGTGCAGGGCAAGGGCCGCGCCGTGCAGCGCGCCCCACAGTATGAAGCGCACGGCGGCGCCGTGCCACAGGCCGCCGAGCAGCATCGTCAGCAGCAGGTTGACGTAGGTGCGTACACGCCCCTTGCGGTTGCCGCCGAGCGATATGTAGAGATAGTCGCGCAGCCACGACGAGAGCGATATGTGCCAGCGGCGCCAGAACTCGGTTATGGTGGCCGACTTGTACGGCGCGTCGAAGTTCTTGGGGAAGCGGAACCCCAGCAGCAGGGCGATGCCTATGGCCATGTCGGAATATCCCGAGAAATCGCAGTATATCTGCAGCGCGTAGCCGTAGATGCCCATCAGGCACTCGAATCCCGAGTAGAGGGCCGGGTCGTCGAAGATGCGGTCGACGAAGTTCAGCGATATGTAGTCCGAGATCACGGCCTTCTTGACGAGACCTATGATTACGAGCCCCACGCCGAGGCCGAACATGCGGCGCGTGACGCGTAGCGGCTGCCGTATCTGGGGTATGAAGTCGCGGGCGCGGACTATGGGGCCGGCCACCAGCTGGGGGAAGAACGAGAGGTAGAACATGTAGTCGATCCAGCGGTCGAGGGGGCGGATGACGCCGCGGTAGACGTCTATCGTGTAGCTCATCGACTGGAATACGAAGAACGAGATGCCCACGGGCAGGAAGATGTTCTGGAAATCGAGGAACCCCGCGCCGAAAATGCCGTTTGCTATCTCGATGAGGAAGTTAGTGTACTTGAAGTACCCGAGCATGCCGAGATTCACGGCCGCGCTCAACGCCACGAGCCACCGCTTGGCCTTGCGCGAGCGCGAGGCGGCTATGCCGTGGGCTATCCAGTAGTCGCTCACGGCGGCGAAGATGAGCAGGAAGAAGTATATGCCGCTCGACTTGTAGTAGAAGTATATCGAGAAGAGGATGACGTACAGGATGCGGAGCGTCGTGGCGCGGCGCAGCAGCACGTACCCCGCGGCGAAACCCACGAACAGGAACAGGAAGAGGCCGCTGTTGAATATCAGCGGCGCGGAGGCGTCGTAACGCAGCAGTTCCAGTACTCTGTCGGCGATCTGTTCCATTCTTTTCGGGGGCTGTTTCCGTATTGGGGCGCGGCGGATGTCAGGGCAGGGGCAGGGGCTTGGGGCTGGCGGGGCGAATGTCGTCCGCGGTGAGGGGTGCGGGCGGCTCCAGTTGCCCTATGTGGAGGCTGTCGCCTGCGGCGGGGGCTATGTCGGGCAGGGGCTCCTCGATGACGGGGCGCTGCCGCTCGATCATCTCGCGCAGGTTGTCTACATAGCGCTGCGTCCCTTGCAGCAGCCCGTAGTAGAGGGCGCGCGCCACCTGTGCGCCGCCCGCGTAGTTTATGTGGGTGTAGTCTTTGCCCGCCCAGCCGTCGGCCACGAAGCGCGTCATGCCGCCGAGACGCTGCATGGCGCCGTAGGTATCCCAGTATGCCGCGCCGCACGCCTCGGCCGCCTTGCGCTGCCAGTGCGAGAGGTCGCGCGCCGACTCCATCGGCACGATGCCGTCTTCGCCGCGCTGCGAGCGGTCGCTCACGCCCAGCACGAGCACCGCCGCCTGCGGGAAGCAGCTGCGTACGAAACGTATCATCTTCTCCACCTGCTCGGCATAGAGCGAGTAGTCGTGACGGTCGGCCTGCATGATGTTGAGGCCGTATTGCAGTATCACCAGATCGTAGGGACGCATCGAGTTGATCTGTGCGTTCACCGTGGGTGAGGTCCAGAACATGGCCTGTCCGTTGTTGCTACGTATCGAGAGGTTGTCGACGGCGACGCCTTTCAGATCGTCGAAGTCGGCGCCGTAGGCGGTGAAGCCTTCGGCGCCCTTCTCGATCTTCATCTCGAGCGATCGGATCACGGGTTCCTCGACCACTATCTGCCGCACCACTTCGTCGCCCTCGAACCCGAAGGTGCGCACCTCGCCGCCGTTGAGCGTGACGCTCACCTGCGAGGGGCTGCGGCTGATGAAGAGCAGACGCGCGCGGCGGCACTCGTCGAGATGGCGGCGGCGCGAGGTCATGTCCCAGCGCGTCGAGGCGCCGGCCGTGGCTGCGGCGACCCATCCCGAGACGAAGAAGTCGCCTGCGTAGGGGGCGGGCACGCTCTTGCGCTGCATGATGTTGTAGGGTGTCCATCCCTTCGACGTGGTCTTTACGGTCTGGCGGAAGCCCGTGAAGGGCGATGCTGCAGGCACGAAGCCCACGCCGCCGCCGCCGAATGTATCTTGGAGCAGCTCTCGCAGGTCGGCCGTGAGGATATCGCCCTCGACGAACGAGTCGCCCATGAATGCCACGCGCACGGGCCGCGTACCGTCGAGCAGCTTGTCGTAGAGGAGCTGCATGGGCGTGGGGCCGTCACCCTCGTGGAACTCCTCGACGGGGGTTATGAGCGAGTCGGCGGGCAGCAGCGCCGAGAAGTCGGCCTCGGCGATGGCCGTCTCGCGTGCGGCAAGGGAGTCGGCAGCCGCGGGGCCGTACTCCATGCTGCGTAGGGTATCTGCGGCCTGCTGCTCGAATATGCCTTCCCACGACACCGAGGTGCCGGCACCTGTGGGAGAGGCTTCGCGTGCGGCCTTGGCCACCTGCCGCTCGACCTCCTCGAGGTCGACGTGGAACTCCTCGACGTTGATCTCGGGCTGCGACGGCTCCTCGGCGGGGGCGCTGTCGCTGTCGAAGCGTATCAGGTCGGATAGGATGTTGGCGCGGCGCAGCGATATGCCTCCCGCTTCGATGGGGGGTATTACACTTATCGCCATGAGCACGACGAGCGTGGCCATGGCGAAAAGGAATGTGCGCGAACTATAGTCCTCGGGGCGTTTTGCCATCAGTCGCGGCGTGAGATGAGGGATACGTAGTAGATTACGGTTGCTATGGCCGAGAGCGCCGCCACAAGGTATGTGCGTGCGGCCCACTTCAGCGATTCGCGGGCGTAGGACAGTTGCGCACCCTGCAGCGTGCGGCTCGACTCGAGCCACTCAAGGGCGCGCTGCGAGGCGTTGTACTCGACGGGCAGGGTCACGATCGAGAAGAGGGCCGTCATGGCTATGAGCGCGATACCTATCCAGCAGACCGTGGTGCTGCTGGTGGTGGCCATGATGACGATGCCGGCCAGAATGACCCATGTGGCTATGCGCGACGAGAAATTGACTACGGGCACCAGCGCCGAACGCATGGCCAGCGGCGCATAACCGCGGGCGTGCTGTATGGCGTGGCCGCACTCGTGGCAGGCGACGGCCGCGGCGGCGATGCTGCGTGACGAGTAGACGGCGTCGCTGAGGTTGACGGTCATGTTCTGGGGGTTGAAGTGGTCGGTGAGCATGCCTCCGACGTGGGTGATCTTCACGTTGTGGATGTTGTTGTCGCGCAACATCTTCTCGGCGACCTCGGCGCCCGTGAGATTGCCCGGGAAGGGCACCTGCGAATATTTCTGGAAGACCGACTGCAGGCGTGCCTGCACGATATATCCCGCCACGGCGATTACCACCATGAGCAGTATCGAGCCCGATGTGGAGAAGCCTCCGGCTATCGAGTTGCCGTAGGTCGGATAGTCCTGTGCCAATTGCAATAGTTGTAACATGGTACGATCAATTTTTTTGGTTTTCTCACATAACGCCGTTCCGGCGGTGAAATGTATGTCCCGATGCGCGAATTGATGTAAAAAACGCCTTTGCCGCCATTTGCGGGCCGTGCCATGCTGACGCGGCGGTGCGGATTCCCGCCATTTCGTGCGGCGGGCTGCGCTTCGGAAAGACAAAAGTAAGAATTTTTTACATAACTTTGTACAGTTATAGCGAAATTATGACGCCCGATGAGTGTTGAGTACATGCTGGCCGAGCGGACGGCACGCAGCGGCCGCGCCTCGCGCGCGCGAATCATGATGCGCATGGCGACCGTGTCGACGGCGCTGGGCATAGCCGTGATGGTGGTGACGCTGGCCGTGGTGTCGGGGTTCCGCCACCGCATATACGGTGACTTGCGGGGCTTCGCCGCCGACGTGCGCGTATGCGACGTGCGGGCGCTGCGCGGCGGTGAGGGCGGTGCGATGGCGCCGAGCGCCGGTTTCTCGGACCGGCTGCGGCGGTGTGCCGGAGTTGCGGCGGTGTGGCCCTACGCCGAGGCGGCGGGCATGGCCAAGAGCGGGGATCAGGTTGTCGGCCTCAATGTCAAGGGCGTGGATGGCACATGCGACCTCGGGTGGTGGCGCGGACGTCTGGTCGAGGGCGCCATGCCGTCGGTAGGGGCGGCGGCGCGCACGAAGGAGCTGCTCGTCTCGCGTACGACGGCCGCGGCGCTGCGGCTCGGGGTGGGCGACAAGGTCGAGATGCTCTTCATGGACGGCGCGGGGAGCCCGCGGCGCGACCGTTTCGTCGTGTCGGGATTGTACGACACGGGCTTCGAGGAGCTGGACCGCACTACGGCGCTGACCGATATCCGCAACGTGCAGCGTATCGCCGCGCCCGATAACGATTCGATCTCGGGTTACGAGATCGTGGCCGCGCGCTCCGCCGCGGCGGCGGATGTGGCCGCGGCGGCGGAACAGGCCATCGAGGAGGCTTTCTACTCGGGGGACGAGAGTGTGGGCGCGGCTGCCGCCGTGACCCTCGCCGAGCGCTATCCCGTGGTCTTCGACTGGCTCAAGACGCACGACGTGAATGCACGTGTGGTATTGGCGGTGATGATGGCCGTGGTGCTGTTCAACATGGTTTCGGCGATGCTGATAATGGTGCTCGACCGCACGGGCATGATCGGTGCACTCAAGGCCATGGGCATGCGTAACGGTGCCGTGCGTCGCATCTTCCTCTATCGTGCGGCGATGCTCTTCGTGCGGGGCGCGGCGTGGGGCAATGCCGTGGGGCTGGCGCTCGTGGGGTTGCAGGCATGGCTGCAACCCGTGCGGCTGGACCCTTCGGGATACATGCTCTCGGAGCTGCCGGTGCGTGTGGAGGTGTGGTGGCTTGCGGCGCTCAACGCGGGAGCCGTGGCCGTGACGGTTGCGGTGATGGCGCTGCCGTCGATGATCGTGGCGCGCATCAGCCCCGAGGAGTCGCTCAAGTACCGCCAATAGGGGCAGGGCGCAATGGAGATGTAAATTCAGTAACAGGCTATATATGAAACCGTACAATACGCCCAACGCGGACAAGAAGGAGGAGGTGAAGCGCATGTTCGACAACATTGCGCCCACATACGACCGCCTGAACCACATACTGTCGCTGTCGATCGACCGCATATGGCGGCGGCGTGTCATGCGCATCGTGCGCCGCGGGCGGCCGCACCATATCCTCGACCTTGCGACGGGTACGGGCGATCTGGCCATACTCATGGCGCGCCGCATACCGCAGGCGCGGGTGATGGGGGTCGACCTTTCGGAGAAGATGCTGGCCGAGGCGTCGGAAAAGGTGCGGCGGCAGGGGCTGGACGACCATGTGGCGCTCTATCAGGGCGATGCCGAGCATCTTGAGCTGGGCGACGGTGCTATGGATGCCGTTACCGTGGCCTTCGGCGTGCGCAACTTCGGCAACATGGAAGCGGGGCTGTCGGAGGCGCTGCGGGTGCTGCGCAGCGGCGGGCAGCTCGTGGTGCTGGAGTTCTCGGTGCCGCGCAACCCGCTGGTGCGCTGGGCCTATTCGTTCTATTCGGACAAGATCCTGCGTCCTGTCGGGGGGCTGGTCTCGCACGACAAGCAGGCCTACGGCTACCTGCCCGCCTCGATCGTGGAGTTTCCCGCGCCGGACCGTTTTCTTGAGATAATGCGTGGTGTGGGCTTCACGGAGTGCCGCCGCCGTTCGCTCTGCATGGGCATAGCGCAGATATATATCGGATACAAGGCATAGGCTATGAGGATCGTGACTATTGTAGCGGCGGCGCTGTTGCTGGCGGCCTGCGGCGGGGGACGGCGGTTGCCTGCCGTTGTCGGCATCGAGGCAGTGGAGGCGGCGTGGCCGATGCCCTCGGGGCATGCCGCGGCGGAGGCGGGCGGTGATGCGGAGGTCTCATCGGCGGCGTGGCCGTCGGCAGTGACGGTGCGGCTTACGGTAGACAACCCTTCCGGCGGCGTGGTGTTGCGCGAGGGGCGGCTGCGCGTTACGTGCGGCGGCGGCCGTGCAGCAGTGCTGGTGCTGGGGGAGCGTGTACGCATCCCCGACCGCGGCGTGTGGCGCGTGGAGGTGCCGTTGCGCGTGCGGGTTGCGCGCAATGCTTCGGCACTGTCGTTGCGCTCGGCCATAGAGCGGCGCGATGCGGCTGCCGTCACGTTGGATTGGGAGCTGGCGGTGCGGCGCGGCGCATGGCGCGGCCGCGTGAGCGACGGGCCCGCGACGCTGGATAGGATCTTCCCGCCGGAGAATATGGACCGCCTTTGGCATGTGCTCGACAGGGTGTCGGGAGGCGGGCGCGATTGAGATTTCAGGAATGCAAGTTAAAATATAACGCGATGAAAAGATTTGTCATTATTCTGGCTGCGGCCGTGTGCGCCCTGTGGGGGTACGAGGGCCGTGCGCAGGAGATTGCGGCGCTGCAGCGGAGCATGGCCGCGGGGAGCGATGCCGTGCGCGTGACCGAGACGGCGGATGCCGCCGCGGCGGTGCGTGCCGTCGAACAGCGGGCCAAACGTACTAAGGTGAGCGGGTACACGATAGTTATCCTCTTCGACAACTCGCAGCAGGCGCGCGAGAATGCCGTCGAGGCGAAGGAGACCTTCGAGGAGAATTTCGAGGGCATCGACATTGAGGTTACATACGAGAATCCGTGGTTTACGGTATCCGTGGGCCGTTACCTTACGATGGAGGAGGCGATCATCGAGCTGGGCCGCTTCCGTTCGGTCTTCCCCAAGGCTTTCCCCCGCAATGCCGAGATGGACATCGCCGATTTCGTGATCGACGAGCCGACCGCGGAGGCACAGGCTGCGGAGGTGCCGGCGCAGAAGTAGTTTGAACGTGCGGCCGCGCACGCACGGACCGATGTGCGGCGGCGTGGCGCGCGGCGGGGAGACCTGAAACCTGTAAGCCTTTACCGTTATGTATATGAAGAGAGTTGCAATTGCCGCGGCGGCCGCATTGTGGTGTTGCGCTGCGTCGGCCGAAGAGTGGCGTCCGACCGAGTGGCCGGTATTGAGACATTACGACGGTGACCACCTCTACCGTATAGCGCTGCCGCTGGGCGGCATAGGCACGGGAACCGTGTCGCTGGGCGGTCGCGGGGAACTGCGCGACTGGGAGATCATGAACGTGCCGGCGAAAGGCTACAGTACCGTCACCACGGGCAACGACGCCCCCTTCTTCGCCGTATATGCCGCACCCGAAGGTGGCGAGGCGGTGACCCTGCTGGCGGCGGGGCCCCTCTACGACCATGAGATCCTGCATTACGAGGGGCGCGCGGTGAACCATCACGGCATGCCCCGTTTCGGCGAGGCGTCGTTCGACGCGGCCTATCCCTTCGGGCAGGTGCACCTGTCGGGCGGCGGTGCGCCGCTCGAGGTGACGGTGCGGGGGTTCAACCCGTTCGTGCCGTGCGACGCGGATGCCAGCTCGCTGCCCGTGGCGGTGCTGGTATACGAGGTTGAGAACACATCCGGCAGGGACATGGATGTGGCCGTGTGCGGTTGCATGCGCAACTTCATAGGCAAGGACGGCAGCCGTTTCTATACCGACTGGAAGGGGGACTGCATCCCCACGGGAGCAGCGGCCAACCGCAACGAATACCGCGATAACGGCATGTTCCGCGGCATCTACATGTACTCCGACGGTGTCGATAAGGGGGATCCAGCATGGGGGACGATGGCCCTCGTCACCACATCGGATGAGGAGGTGAGCTACCGTACCTCGACACGGCGGAACGACTGGAGCAACTCGATCCTCGACTTGTGGGACGACTTCAGCGCCGACGGACGGCTCACCGAGCGTACGGAGCCCGTCGCGGAGGATGATCCCACGGCGGCGCTCGCCGTAAGGCGGCGTATTCCCGCGGGCGGGCGGGGCGAGTTCGTCTTCTTCCTCACGTGGAACTTCCCCAACCGCAAGGCGTGGTCGCAGCAGACGGTGGGCAACTATTACAGCGGCCTCTACGCCGATGCGTGGGCCGCGGCCGAGACGATAGTGCCGCGCATGCCGGAGCTCGAGAGGCGTACGTTAGGTTTCGTCGGGGCGCTGCTCTCGTCGTCGTATCCCGACTGCGTGAAGGAGGCGGCGCTGTTCAACCTCGCGGTGCTGCGTTCGCAGACGGTGTTCCGCCTGCCGAGCGGCCACCTTATGGGGTGGGAGGGTGTGATGGACCGCTTCGGGTCGTGCATGGGCTCCTGCACCCACGTGTGGAACTACGAGATGGCCACGCCGTTCCTCTTCGGCGACCTTGCGCGCACGATGCGCGACGTGGAGTTCAACTACGCCACCAAGGAGAACGGTCTTATGAACTTCCGTGCCTCGCTGCCCCTCTCCACCGCTGCCGACGGCTCGGCTGCCGCTGCCGACGGACAGATGGGGTGCGTGATGAAGATGTACCGCGAGTGGCAACTCTCGGGCGACAACGGTTTCCTTGCGGAGAACTGGGAGCAGGTCAAGCGCGTGCTCTCCTATGCGTGGACCGAGCGGGGCTGGGACGGCAACCGCGACGGCGTGATGGAGGGGTCGCAGCACAATACGATGGATGTAAATTACTTCGGCCCCAACCCGCAGATGGGATTCTGGTACATGGGTGCGCTGCGCGCGGCCGAGCAGATGGCCCGTGCGATGGGCGACCGCCCCTTTGCGCGCGAATGCCGCACGCTCTTCGAGCGGGGCAGCCGCTGGATGGACGAAAACCTCTTCAACGGCGAATATTACGAGCACCGTATAACCGACCCCGAGACTTTCGAGTATCTCGACATGGATGACCCGCAGACGGCCGTGCCGCCCTACCAGCTGGGGCGCGGCTGCCTCGTCGACCAGATGGCGGGGCAGTACATGGCCCATATCTGCTCGCTGGGTTATCTTGCCGAGCCGGAACATGTGCGCAGTGCGCTGCGCAGTGTCATGCGCTATAATTTCGTCGAGGACTTCGGCCGCCGCTTCAACAACATGCGTACCTACGTCACGGCGGGTGAGGCGGGCCTCGTGATGGCGTCGTGGCCGCGCGGGCGTCTTGAGATACCTTTCCCCTATTTTGCCGAGTCGATGACGGGCTTCGAGTACTGCGCCGCCGTTGGCATGATATACGAGGGCATGGAAGATGAGGCGCTGAAGTGCATAGGCGCCATCCGCGACCGTTTCGACGGGGCGCGCCGCAACCCCTTCAGCGAACCCGAATGCGGGCATCACTATGCGCGCTCTATGGCCAGCTGGGGCGCCGTGGTGGCGCTATCGGGCTTCAGTTACTCGGGTGTCGACCGCTCGATGGGCATCACGCCGCGTGCGGGCCGCTACTTCTGGAGCAACGGCTATGCGTGGGGCGTGTGCGAGGTCTCGGACGATGAAGTCACGATAGAGGTGTGCGAGGGAAGCCTCGACCTCTCGACGCTGCGCGTCGGCGACCGCACGGTGCGGCTGCACGGTTTCTCGCTCTCGGAGGGAGGGCGGCGCACGGTGAAGCTGTGAGGCGGATATATGGAACGGATATGATGGGACTATGAAATTGACAGTGAGGATATTTGCCGCGATGGCCCTGATCGTTGCGGCGTCGGATGGCGTTGCGGGAAAGACGCCGGAAAGTGTGGCCACTCCGCGGCAGGCGGCTGCGGCATGGGATTTTCTCAACTCTATCGGGGTGTGCCTCCACATCCAGCACGGCGACGATGCGGAGCGCATAGCGCCCCTGCTGCGGTATACTGGCGTGCGTAACGTGCGCGATGCCGCCGATGGCAACTACGACATGTCGGGGCTGCTCCTGGTGCACCGCGAGGCGGGCGTGGGCGTGGTCTTCGGTCCGGGGAGCGGCGCCCGCGACGGCTGTATCGAAGCGACCCTGCGTGCGGCGCGCGAGCTGCACGAGGCGGGGGCACTGGTGGCCATCGAGGGCCCGAACGAACCCAACAACTTCGGCGGCGTGGTCTACGGCGGCGAGGCAGGGGGCCGCGAGCTGTCGTGGCTGCCCGTGGCGCGCATGCAGCGCGACCTTTACGCCGCCGTAAAGGGCGATCGCGACCTGAAGGGGTATCCCGTCTACAGTTCAAGCGAGATGGGGGCGCAGAGCGACGACTGCGGCCTGCAGTTCCTCGAGATTCCCGAGGGCGCCGCTACGCTGATGCCTGCCGGCACGCGCTATGCCGACTATGCCAACTGCCATAATTACATGTACCACCCGAGCTGGCCCGGGGCGCCGCACGACAATCAGGTGTGGAATGCCGCCGACCCCTCGCCCGAGTGCCGTGCGGACGGCCTCTACGGCAATTTCGGACGTACGTGGCGGCGGGGCTTCGAGGGTTACGCGCAGGCGCAGCTCGACACGCTGCCGCGCGTCACGACGGAGACGGGCGTGCGTGTGGGCGACTGCGGCGGTGCCGTAACCGAGAGCGTGCAGGCGCACAACTACATGAACGTCTACCTCGCGCAGTTCGCACGCGGGTGGGCGAAGACCTTTATATACGAGTTCATCGACGACGGCGACGGCCGCTTCGGGTTCTACGGCTCGGACTACACGACCAAGCGCATGGCGGCCGATTGCCTGCACAATCTGACGGCGATCCTGCACGATGACGGTCCGGCGCGGCGGTTGCCGAGCCTCGGTTATGTGATCACGCCGCAGCCGGCGACGGTGCACGACCTGTTGCTGGCCAAGAGCGACGGCACGCTGTGGCTCGTGGTGTGGGGCGAGCGGGTCGAGGGGGCCGACGAGGTGACGGTGCGGCTGCCGCGGCGCATGCGCCGCATAGCGGTATACGACCCTGTGGAGGGCACGGAGCCGTTGCGGCGGCTGGAACGCACGGACGAGGTGCGGCTCACGGTGAGCGACGGGCCGCTGATCGTGGAGTTGCACAGGTAGATATATTTTTATACATGTTATGGGTAATGTAAAAGCGATAGAGATGAAAATGTCTGATTTCGGGCGTAGGGGCGCGTGGCGTCTCTTCGCGGTGCTGGCGGTGACGCTGGCGGCGGCAGGGTGCGTGCGTTACGACGTGGCGATACCGCTGGACCGCTTCCGCAATGCGGCGGGAGGCGCGAGCCGCGGCAGTGAAATAACGGTGCAGGCGGGCCAGACGTGGCTCGCCGAGGGCGAGTACGGCAGTTTCCTGCTCAAGGGGCAGGCCTTCACCTCGCCCGAAGCGGAGGCTGCGCTTGCGTTCCATACCGACGGCGGGCGCGGCGGCTACGAGGTGCTCTTCCGCAACGGCCCCATCGACGGCACGTGCAAGAGCGGCTCGCTTGCGGCTGTGCGCAACCTCTACCGTTCGCTTGCCGAGGACGGCAAGTGGTTCGACTTCGAGGTGGCGGTACGAGGCCGCAACATCACGGTATCGATTGCCGGTACCGAGGTCGTGTGCTACACCGAGCCCGACCAACCCTACCGCACCGACGAGTATGCCGACCGCCGTCTGGGCTACGGCATGCTGGCGCTGCGGGGTATCGGGGGCAGCGTGACGTTCCGCGACATGAGCGTGGTGCGCCTGCGTGATACGGTGCGCAACGTGGCCGACACGATGGCCGTCGTGGACGAGACGGCGGACGGCGTCATACGACTGCAACAGCAGGGTTTTCCCGTCATCGACTATCATGTGCACCTGAAGGGGGGCCTGACGAAGGAGATGGCCCACGCCATGTCGATGAACTACGGCATCAACTACGGCGTGGCGCCTAATGCCGGCGAGGGCGGCGTGGGCCGTATGCTGGCCGACGACGCCGAGGTGTACGAATATTTCGACGAGGTGCGCGACATGCCATTCCTGCGGGGAGTGCAGGGTGAGGGCCGCAAGTGGACCGAGACCTTCTCGCAGGAGGCGCTCGGTGTGTTCGACTACCTCTTTACCGACGCCATGACCATCGTCGACCACAAGGGACGCCTCTCGCGCATATACCGTCCCGAGGAGGTGCGCTACGACGGCATAACCAAGGAGCAGTATATGGACCATCTTGTCGACCAGACGGTGAAGATACTCACCAACGAGCCTGCGGACATATACGCCAACCCCACCTACATTCCGGAGGACATGCAGGCCGACTACGCGCTGTATTGGACCGACGAGCGTGTCGACCGTGTGCTGGAGGTGCTGCGGCGCTACGGCATAGCGCTGGAGATAAACGCCCGCTACCGTATCCCGAGTTTCGACATCATACGCCGAGCCAAGGATATGGGTATAAAGTTCACCTTCGGCACCAACAACGTCGACGCCGACTTCGGCCGTCTGGAGTACTGCATCGAGGCGGTGAAGGAGTGCGGCCTGACGAAGGAGGACATGTGGTTCCCGACAATGAGCGTACGGCGTACACGTCCCGTGGTGATATACAACAAGTGGTGACGGGACCCTGCCGTGCTGCTCGCGGCGCGACGGACGGCGGCATCCATATGGGGGATGCCGCCGTTTATGTTGCGGCATGCGGTGACATGGTGTCATGTCGGCGGACGCCATGTCCCGACTGCCGCGACAAAGTGTCAGCGCCGGTATGACACCGTGCCGGCGGCATGGGGCGCGGTCGCGCCGTTGCGGGAGGGCATGCTATTTGCAGCGTTACGGGTGATAACTGATATTCGGAAACTTAAACAGTGACTGTTATGAAAGATTTGGTAGAGGAGATGCGCGGCGCCGTACGGCACTGGTGGACGTCGCTCATCATCGGCCTGCTGGCCGTCGTCTTAGGAGTGTGGTGCCTCTTTACGCCCGTGGCGACGCTCGGCGCGCTGACGATGCTCTTTATTGCCGCATTCCTTGCGAGCGGCATCTTCGAGATCATCTTCGCCGCGGGCAACCGCCGCCGTTTGAGAGGCTGGGGCTGGGCGCTTACCGGAGGCATAGTCGACGTGCTGCTTGGCATAATGCTCGCTGCGGCCCCCGCACCTGCGGCTACGGCCGTACTGATCTATTTCGTCGGCTTCTGGATCATGCTGCGTTCGCTCTGGGCCATAGGCGGGGCGTCGGAGCTCAGTGCGCTGGGCGTGCGCGGTTGGGGCTGGCTGCTGGCGCTGGCCATCGCGAGCTTCATATTCTCGCTGGTGTTCATCTTCAGTTCTCCCATCTTCGGCGGAGCTTTCGTCGTGGCCTTCTTCTCGACGGCTATTATAGCCTACGGTCTCTTCCGCATATGGCTGGCCGTGAAACTCAAGGCCGTCAAGGATGCCGCGATGCCCGAGTAGCCCCTCATTCCGGAAACGGAGAGCGTACGGGCCGCCCCTCGAAGAGGGCGGCCCTTTTTGCGTATATCCGCTCCGTATTGTCCCGAAAACGCCGGCGGCATTCGGGCGGTTTTATGTCGTATGGCCGCGGCCGCTCCTTCCCGCATGGATTTTATGGTTCGAAAAATTTGGCGGGGCGGACTTTTATTCGTATCTTTGATATTCAAGCCTCCGAGCCTGCCGCAATCCCGATGAGAGTATGTGCACTTTCGACCACGAGCTTTTTCTGGCGCTTAATTTCGACGGCGGCCCCGTCGTGGACCGCATCATGGTGCTTTGCTCGACACCTGCGGCATGGGCGTGGCTCTATATTCTGATGCTGTGGCTGGTATGGCGCCGCGGCGGGTGGCGCGCGCTGCTGTTGTTCGCGGCGGCGGCAGCTGCGGCTCTCGGGCTGGCCGACATGGTTGCGGGCATATTCAAGCATTCGGGCCTTCTCGGCGGGCTCTGGCCGTCGTTTCCGGCGCGGTTGCGGCCCATGCATACGCCCGAACTCGAGGGGCTTGTGCATGCGGTGCGCGACGGCGGGCGTTACGGCACCGTCTCGGCGCATGCCGCCACGATGACGGCGCTGTGCGTCACGGCCATTCCCGCTGTGCGGCGGCGGTGGTTCTCGGCGCTGATACTCGTCGCGACCGCCGTAATATGCTATTCGCGCATATACCTCGCCTACCACTTTCCGGTCGACATAGCGCTGGGGGTCGTCGTGGGGCTGTTGTCGGGAGCGGCGGCGCGGCTGGCGGCGGAGGCCGTTCGGCGGAAGGCGTGCCGCAGCGGTGCGACGGGCTCCGGCGATGTTCCAGTGCCATAAATGGGAGGGACGCACGCCTTATGGCGGCAAAAGGGCGCATTATCGTCCCTGAGATGGGTCGCGGTTTCGATTTTCTGCCGAGAAAGTTGTTTTTCCGTCGATTATTAACTAAATTTGAAAAGTGTGATTTATAACGGATAGAAAATGGAAGAGTTTGTAACCCGACCCGTCGACACGACGGCAGAGGCTCCGGCCGTTGTCGAGGTGCGCTTCATGCGCAACATCGAACGTATGACCGATGCGGAGATCATGCCTGTCATGCGCGATTGGCTCGACAGCTGTCCCATCGCCTGTGTCAATTGGCCCGAATATCCCTATGCGCCGAAGGTGTCGTTCCGCGTGGCGCACTCCGACGAGTCGATGGCAGTGATGTTCGAGGTCGAGGAGGAACATGTGCGTGCCGTCACCACCGATGACAACGGCCCCGTGTGGGAGGACAGCTGCGTGGAGTTCTTCGTGGCCGACCCTGCGGGTGACGGTTACTTCAATTTCGAGACCAACTGCATAGGCACCGCTTTGGCGGCGCACCGCTATTCGCGCAACGATGCCAGCCATTTCGATGCGGGGCGTCTGGCGCGTGTGCGGCGCATCACGTCGCTGCCGCACGCCACGATAGACTCGTGCGGCAAAAGCCGCTGGTGGCTTGTGGAGATTATCCCGTTCGAACTGTTGGGCCGGCGTTCGGCGCCGCGGCGCCTGCGTGCCAACTTCTACAAGTGCGGCGACAAGTGCGAGCGGCCCCATTTCCTGAGCTGGGCGCCGATACGTACGCCGCAGCCCGACTTCCACCGCCCCGAATTTTTCGGCGAGATGGTGTTGCTGTAGGCGCCGCCATGTCCCGAAACGAATAAAAACCCGAATAGAACCATGACCAACGAAAAACTGTTATCTGTTGCCGAGCGCTTCTCCCTCGAAGGGGCGATCGCCTCGGTGAAACCGCTGGGCGAGGGCTTCATCAACGACACCTTCATCGTCCGCACCGAGGGCGAAGCCCCCGACTACATATTGCAGCGCAAGAACCATCAGGTCTTCCCTGACGTGCCCGGGATGATGGACAACATCATGGCCGTTACCACCCATATCAAGGCGAAGGTTGCGGACCCGTTGCGCGAGACACTCACGGTGATACCCGCGCGCGACGGCCGTCTATATGTTGAGGAGGAGGGCAACTTCTGGGCCGTCTGCCTCTTCATTCCCGACACGTTGAGCTACGACCGTGCCGACTCTCCCGAGCTGGCATATCAGGGCGGTGTGGGCATAGGCCGCTTCCAAGCCCTCCTGTCGGATTTCGACAAGCCCCTGAACGAGACCATCAAGGGGTTCCATAACATACGCTGGCGTTTCAAGCAGTGGGACGAGGCCCTTGCTGCCGACCCCGCGGGGCGCGCGGCATCGCTCAAGGATGAGATCGGCTGGATCGAGGCGCGCCGCGGCGAGATGCTCGACTTCTGGTCGCTGGTGGAGAACGGCACCATCCCCACGCACGTCACCCACAACGACACTAAGATAAGCAACATCCTATTCGACAAGCCTACGGGCAGGGTGCTCTGCGCCATCGACCTCGATACGGTGATGAGCTCGACGTCGCTCAACGACTTCGGCGATGCCATCCGTTCCTATGCCAATACTGGCGCCGAGGACGACCGTAACCTCGACAATGTGAGCATGAGCATCGATATGTTCCGCGCCTATACCGACGGATACCTGTCGCAGCAGCGCGCTACCATGACGCGTAGCGAACTCGACTGGCTCGCCTTCTCGGCGCGCTATATCACCTTCGAGCAGGTGCTGCGTTTCCTGATGGACTATATCGATGGCGACAGGTATTACAAGACGGCGTACGCCGACCATAACCTCGTGCGCACGCACGCCCAATACAAGCTGCTGCGCAGCATGGAGGAGCAGTACGCGCAGATGTGCGGTATCGTCAGGGAGTTGTCGAGATAACCCTTAGCGGAACCTGCAGGCAGAGGCGCGGGGCGCGTTTCCCATCTCGGGAGACGCGCCCCGCATATTATTGCGGCGTGTGCGGCGGGCGGCGGTGTCATGCCTGCCGCCGTGTCGAGCCTATGAGGTAGAGGAATGCGACCGCCGCGCATACGAATATCCCGAACGAGGCCTTGCGCGTCAGGAAGAAGGTTATCATGTATACTATCGCGAGGCCCACAATGAGCGTCGCCATCGAGAAACGCTCGTAACGGCGGTATTTGTGCTGGCGTCCGTTGTAGCCGTCGTCCGAGATCGAGAACTGTACCAAGCCCTGCTCATGCCGCCGTTCGCCCGTATAGTATACCGAGGCGAGGTAGCGGTGCCCCCGCGGCCCGCTGGCGTCGTATAGGGTATGCGCCCCCGTGGGGCGCCCTTCGTGCCACAGCCCCGCCTGCATGACCCACCGCTTTGGCCCCATGTCGTTGAATGTGTATACGCCGTAGCCGTGGCGCAGCCCCTCCTCGTCGACCTCGCCTATGTAGTATCCCTCCTTCTCGGCGCGGAACTGCAGGGCGCCGCGCCGTGCGGCGATTGCGTCGAAGTTGTCGGTGAGGATACGCTTGTGGTCGACGTCGAGCCAGCGGCCCCATGTGCGAAGCTTGCGGCGCACCAGAGTGTCGTACCATTCGAGTTCCGCGAGGGCTGCGGCGCGGTCCATCTTCTGCCGTCGGGGCGTGTTGTCGGGGCGTGTCGTCATGGCGTTGCTTATGTTCTATCGGTGATGTTGTCACTCCACCGCCACGAAGGGGTGTTCGGCGTCATTTGTCAGGTGGTAGAGGCGTATGACGCTGCCCTGTCCCTTCCCGCTGCTGTAATTGTGCGAGATGTAGAAGTAGCCCATCCCGAGCGAGAAGAGCCCTGTCGAGCCGTAGGGGAAGTGCCAGCCGCGGATTCCCGTCTCCTTGTCTCGTAGTCCCGCGTCGGCCAGCGGCACCACACGGGCCCGTCCGGCGTAGGGTACGCCCTCCAGCTCCTGCTTCACGGGCCGTGCGCGGCCGTCGACGGCGAAGAGCGTATAGTTCGGGAAGTGCCGTTTCTCGCCCTTGTATACGGACATGTACCAGCGGTGCGACGCGGCGTCGTATTCGAGGTTCTGCACGCCGTATGAGGTGTTGCCCGTGCGGACGAAATAGCGTCCGTCGGCGCGGGCGGGGCCGTTGCGGTGGAGCGAGTCCTGCCGCAGGGGCGTTTCGTAACGCTCCCAGTTGCGGGTGTCGTATTGCAGCAGCACCTGATGGTCGTTGTCCGTGCGGTCGGGCTCGTTGAAGATGCCGTAGGCCACGGTGAGATATTGGCGGCCGCCGCTGCGGCCGAAACGGGGGCCGAAGCTCACGCCGTCGATGCCGCTGCAGCCGTAGCGGTGCGGGCGCTCGCCGCTCTCGGTTGTGACGGTGGCGGTGTAGTCCTCCATCACGTCGGCAAGGTATACCGTCGTCATGATGCTGTCGCGCTCGGCGTCCATGCCCTCGTGCGTGATGCGGCCGACATCGAATATGGCGATGTAGAGGCCCTCGGCCGCGTGTGTGTCGGGGTGTCCCTGCGAGGCGAGGATGCCGCGGCCGATGGCGTCGTTCTTGTATTCGAGCGAGCCGTAGACGCGGCCGTCGGCGTCGTTGAAGTCGAGGCATCCGAGATGTCCGAGCAGCCCCGTCACGGTCCCCACGACGCGGCCCTGCATGTCGGCCTTGACGAGCATCGTGGTATAGGAGTAGTAGATATACTGCCGCTGCGTGTCGACGGCGATGCCCTGTATGTGGCCTGTGGGGAATGTCCCCGAGTCGATCGCGCGGGGCAGTTGCGACGGCGGTGGCGGGGCAATTGCGGCCTCTTGTGCCGTGGCGGCCGCGCAGGCCGCCATGAGGAGTATGGCGGCGAGGAAGAAGGTCTTTGTGTTCATGTCTCAAGGTTTTGTTTCCCGAAGATAGTGATTTTTTGCCGAACGGCCATGTCCCGGGATCGGCGTGCGCCCGTTCGGGTGTTTTTTGCCGCGTGCGGGGTAAAAAATGGCGGAGCGCCGGGTATCCGGCGCTCCGCTGCTTCTTGCCGCTCGGGCGCGTGGTTCGCAGCCGCAGCCGCCATGCCCCGCCCTTCGCGGTATGGTCTACTGTATGCCCAGCTTGGTCTTCACA
Organism: uncultured Alistipes sp.; assembly: GCA_944320685.1. Classification (GTDB taxonomy): domain Bacteria; phylum Bacteroidota; class Bacteroidia; order Bacteroidales; family Rikenellaceae; genus Alistipes. The sequence goes on along the minus strand of CALUIK010000001.1, from coordinate 697,238 downwards.
TCGGCGCTTATGTCGGTGGTGGCGGCCTCGTCGATATACGCGAGCGCACCTGCGGCCATGTCGAAGATCACGGTGTAGCCTCCGGTCTTGGCCACCTCGTTGATGGCGTCGAGGCACTTCTGCTGTATGGGCTGCAACAACTCCATCTGCTTCTTCTGCATGTCGCTGCCGGCCATCTGCTGGAACTCCTGATAGCGGGTCTGGAGGTCGTTGAGCTCCTTCTCCTTGAGTTGTTTCATGGCGTCACCGAGAGTGTCGGCGCTCTGCTGGAACTCCTGCAGCTTGGTGTTGAACTCGACACCGATGGTCTCCAACTGTGCGTAGAGGTCTTTCTCGTACTCCTGAAGTTTAGTCTGCGCCTCTTTGAACTCGTTCATGCTGGTTACGATCTCCTGAGAGTTGATGCGACCGAACTTCTGTGCGAAGAGCGATGTCGAGAACATCGTACATGCAACCACAAGGGTTAGTTTGAATGCTTTTTTCATGGTTTTCTTTACGTGTGTAATTTATATTTATTGCTGATTTTCAGTTGTCTGTGCCGTTTGCTGCTGCGTTGCGGAGGCCGCCTCGGCCGTTGCCGCAGGAGCCGCCTTCAGCCGGTCGACTATGGCCTGCGTGTGGTCGCTTGCAGGCGAGTAGTAGAGCATGGTGGCGTTCTGCGCTATGTCTATCACCATGTCTATGCCCTTCTCCTTGGCATATGCCTCGATGGTGCCGAACACCTGCTTCTGTATGGGCTGTATGAGCTCGATACGGCGCTTCATGAGGGAGCCGTCGGTGCCGAAGATCGACTCTTGGAAGTCCGTGGCCTCCTTCTCCATCTTGAGGATGTTCTCCTCGTTTGCCTGCTGCGAAGCCTGCGAGAGGGTCGACTTGCGCTGCATGTAGGCGTTGTACAACTCCTCTACGGCCTTGAATTTCTCGTCCACATCCTTCTGGTACTGCTGTGCCATCTGGTCGAGTTGCGTGAGGGCTTCGTTGTAGGCGTCTATCGACTTGAATATCTTTTCGCTGTTCACCGTTACGATGTTCTGTGCGGCCGCAAAGCCTGCCGCCGACAGCGCGAATGCCAAAATCAGTGCTAACCGTTTCATATAAACTCCTTTCTATGTGGCGCGTAGCCGCAAATTTATGAATTTATTTTCAAATATACTGCCAAAGGCGTCAGAATGTTTGGCCCATGGTGAAGTGGAACTGGCTGCCGCTGCGTCTGGTCGAACCCGCGGGGGCGTCGAATCCCCAACCCCAGTCGAGGCCGAGCAGGCCCACGATGGGCAGGTAGAGCCTTACGCCCAGACCGGCCGAACGCTTGATCTTGAAGGGCGAGAAACTCTTCCACGAGTCGAATCCGTTGCCCCCCTCGAGGAAGCCGAGGACGTAGATCTGCGACGACTCCTTCAATATAACGGGGTAACGCAGCTCCATAGTATATTTGTTGTAGCCGATCGAGTAGTCGCTCGTGGGGTCGAGGGCGCCGTTCTCGTAGCCGCGCAGGCGGATGATGTCCACACCGTAGATGGTGTATCCGCTCATGCCGTCGCCGCCGACCTCGAAACGCTCGAAGGGCGAGACCTTGTTCTTGTTGTAGTGGCCGAGGAATCCCATTTCGGCGCCGGCCATCAGGACGAGCTTGTTGTTGCGCGATATGGGGAGGAACCAGCGGGCGTTGAGCTGCCAGCGGTGGTACTCGATCCACTTGTAGCGTACCCTGTCGGGCATGCTCGCATCCGAGTAGTCGCGGCCGTCCCACAGCGAATAGGGGGGCGTGAAGGTGAGTATGGCCGAGAATTCGGATCCCGAACGGGGATATATCGGCTGGTCGACGGTCGAACGCGACAGCGCCACCTTGAGCGAGAGCTCGTTGGCCACGCCGTTGCTCATGATGAAGTAGTTCCAGTTCTTGAGGCTGTAGCGCGTGTACTGTGCCTCGAGGTAGAGCGAGAAGTTGGGGTCGGGCCACTTGAGGCGTTTTCCGAGGCCCGCCGCCAGACCGAACGAGCGGAAGTACATCGTGGCCGACTGCCATACGTAGTAGGCGTTGTTCTGCTCCGACCAGTGGCCCGACACGGTGAGCGAGTTGGGCTTGTGTCCGCCGACCCACGGGTCGGTGAAGCTGGCGGCGATGGCCTTGTAGTATGTGCCGTTTGTCTGCCCCGAGATCGAGAACTTCTGGTTCTGTCCCATGGGGTACGGCGTCCATGTCCCCTTCTTGAAGAGGTTGCGTGTCGAGAGGTTGTTGAGCGTGATGCCGACCGAGCCGACGAACGAGCCCGATCCCCAGCCTCCGGCGACATTGAACTGGTCGCTGGCGGTCTCCACCAGCGGGAAGTTGATGTTGACCTTGTCGCTCGATATGGGCTGTATGTCGGGCTGGAGCTGCTCGGCGTCGAAGTGTCCCATGCCCATGAGCATACGCAGCGTACGCATCAGCAGCGCGCGGTTGTAGAGCTCGCCCGGAAAGACGTAGAGCTCGCGGCGGATCACCTCGTCGTCGACGCGGTTGTTGCCCGAGATGCCCACCTCGTTGACGGTGAATGGCTTGCCCTCGAATACCTTGATCTCGAGGTCTATCGAGTCCTTGCCGACGACAATTTCCGAGGGCTCGATCTGCGACATGAGGTAACCGTTATTCTGGTATAGCGTCGACACCGACATCCCTTCGGGATCCATCTCGCGGCCTATGCCGAGGCGTTTGTGCATCGACTTCTTGTCATAGGTGTCTCCCTTCTTGACGCCGAAGATCTGCTGCAGTTCATCGGTGGGGTAGATCGAGTTGCCGATCCACTTGATGTCGCGGATGTAGAACTTCTCTCCCTCCGACAGGTCGATATGTATGCCTATGCGTTCGGGATTGATCGAGTAGACCGAGTCCGAGATGATTGTGGCGTTGCGGTAGCCCTGCGAGTTGTAGAAGTCGATGAGCAGGTTCTTGTCCTCCTTGTAGTCCTCTTCGTTGAGTTTGGTGTTCTGGAAGAAGTTGAGGCTCTTCTGGTGTGTCTTCTTGAATGTGCGGCGCAGGCGTTTCTCCTTGAACTGCGTGTTGCCGCTGAAGGTGATGCTGCCGACGCGCACCTTCTCGTTGCGGTCGATGCGGAAGGTGACGTTGACCATGTTCTGGCGTATCGGGTCGTTTTCGATGCGGGTGGTGACGTCGACGTTGCGGAAGCCTTTGGCTATGAAGTGCTTTTTGATGAGTTTCTCGTTCTTGTCGATGACATAGTCCGAGAGTTCGGTGCCGGCCTTGAGTTTGAGTTCGTCGGTGAGGTCCTTCTGTTTGCTGCGGCTTATGCGGTCGCCCTCGAAGTTCCAGCTGCGTACGCGGGGACGCTCCTGAAGGAAGACCTCGAGGTCGATGCTGTCGCCCTCGATGTTGGCGCCGATCTCCACGTCGGAGAAGTAACGCTGGCCCCACAGTCGGGTGATGGCGTCCGAGATGAAGGTGCTGGGCAGGTAGAGCGAGTCGCCCGGGATGAGGCCCGAAGTCGACAGCAGCAGGTCCTTGTCGCGGAACCTGATGCCGTGGATGTTCACTTTGCGTATGTAATAGAGGCGGGGCTCGGCGTTGGCGCTGAGTACGGGAGCGTTACGGTCGAACTGCGGTTCCTGCTCCTCGTCTTCACCCTCATCTTCATCCTGCTCTTGCCCTTGCTGCGCCGCCTCATTCTCGGCGGCCTTGTCGACTCGAAGCGTATCTGCGGTTTGGGCCGTGGCCAGCTCCGCCATGAGGACGAGTGCCGCTACGACCGCAACGAATGGTTTGCCTGCGTATCTCATTTAATCAACAAAAGTTTCTTTTCCGTTCAATTTATGTTGTCGCGGACTTCGCCGCGCCGTCTGTCGGGGTTATGCCGGGCGGGGTGTTTCGCGGCGGGCCTTTCGGGCAGCCTTGCGGGATATGCCTCAATGTCGCCGCACTGTGGCACAGCGCTATCCCGATGCATCCTCCCTGCAGGATTTTCCGCTTTCCGCTCTCTGTGCCGCCTGCCGTTCAGTCATTCGGCCCTTTATCTGTCTGCGCCTGCCGTTCAGTCATTCGAGCCTTTATCTGTCCTGCCGGCCCTGCCGCTACGCTTTGCCGTCCTGAGGCGCCGTTTGCCCTTCGGGTTCGCTTTTGACCAGACCGTAGCGGCGGTCGCGCGAGGCGTATTCGCGCATGGCCTTGTCGAATTCGGCCTTGTCGAAGTCGGGCCACAGCGTGTCGGTGAAGTAGAACTCGGCATAAGACGCCTGCCAAAGCAGGAAGTTGCTCAAGCGGTACTCGCCGCTGGTGCGTATCACAAGATCGGGGTCGGGGATTCCGGCCGTGTAGAGGGCCTCGCCGAAGCTCTGTTCGGTAATCTGGTCGGGGTCGATCTCCCCGGCGGCGGCCTTGCGGGCCAGTTTGCGTGCCGCAGCTGCTATTTCGTTGCGCGACGAGTAGTTGAGGGCGAGTATGAGGGTCATGCGCTTGCCTTGGGCCGTGCGGTTCTCGATACGGTCGAGGGCGTCGAGCACTTCGGGCGAGAAACGGCTCTTGTCGCCGAGGATGAGCACGCGCACGCCTTGCTCGGCGAGTGCGGGGGTCTCCATCTCCACTCCCTTGCATATCAGATGCATGAGGGCGTCGACCTCATGCTGCGGCCGTCCCCAGTTCTCGGTGGAGAAGGCGTATACGGTGAGGTAGCCGACGCCGTACTCCGCGGCGTTGCGGACGGTGGCGCGCAGGGCGTCCATTCCGGCCATATGCCCCTCGTAGCGTTCCTTGCCGCGGCGGCGGGCCCAGCGGCCGTTGCCATCCATGATTATGGCGACGTGCGATGGTATGCGAGTCGTTTCGTTCATATAACCTGCAAATGTAGACAATTTTAATCGGAATTGAAAGCGTTGCCGCCCTTTTTATCCGCAACAGGGCTCCGCGCGGCGGGGCATACGGTCCCCTCGGCGCGAGCAGGCGCGCCTAATTGCGGATGTCCACATCCCACATCATTTTACTATGTAACGTCTCGTAAAATGATATATTGTGCGGTACGGCCAATAAAATCCGTTCGTCGGCGCGGGTGATTTCTATCGTGCTGCCGTCTTCGAGGCGGTAGGTGCGGTTGTCGATCGAGAGTTGTGCGGCGCCGCGGCGCGTGTGCAGTTCGAGCACTATGTGGCTCGAGTCGGGGATGACGACGGGGCGCATGCCGAAGTTGTGGGGCGCGAGCGGCGATATGACGAAACAGGCGCACGAGGGCGAGAGTATGGGGCCGCCGGCGCTGAGCGAGTACGCCGTGGAGCCGGTGGGGGTGGCGACGATGACGCCGTCGCCGTTGTATTGGGCCACGGTCTGGCCGTCGACGCGGGCCACGACCTTTATCATCGAGGCTTCGAGCCTCTGCACCGCCACCTCGTTCAGTGCGAGGAGCGGGGCGGCCGCATCCTCGACACCGTTGATTTGCAGCAGGGTGCGGGGCTGCGTGAGCAGCCGCCCGCGGGCTATGTCGTCGAAGAGGGCGTCGACACCCTCCCGTGTGGCCGTGGTGAGGAATCCGAGGTGGCCGAAGTTGATTCCCGCGACAGGTATCGATTTGTCGCTCAGGCGCTGTATGCCCTCAAGCAGGGTGCCGTCGCCGCCGTAGCAGACCATGACGCTCTCGGCGGGCTGTGGGCCCGTGGCGTCGCGGTATATGGTGGCGGGGTCTATCACGCGGCCGAGGATGCCGGCTACGGTACGGGCGAACTCCTCGTTTATGGCGTAGCTGAAGCCGTGACGCTCGATGGCGTGGAAGACCTGCGCCATCTCCTGCGGCTGGTGGTTTATCTGCTCCCGGGAAAAAAGTATTATTTTCATCCTCGCGTCGGAAAAAATGAGTAACTTTACCCCGCAAAGATAGCATAAGAGCCGTTGCATAGCAAATTTTTTGCAGCCGAAGGCGTGAGGGCATACTCCTTGAGGGGCTGGGCATAACGCGCCGCCGGCCGGTGCGGCGGCAAAACAGTTACCGTCATGACCAAACTGAGTGTAAACATCAATAAGATCGCCGTCCTGCGCAACTCGCGCGGCGGCAATCTGCCCGACGTCGTGCGCTCCGCCCTTCGGATCGAGCGGTTCGGCGCCGAGGGCATCACGGTGCATCCCCGTCCCGATGCCCGTCACATACGTTATCAGGATGTGCGCGACCTCAAGGCCGCCATCTCCACGGAGCTCAACATCGAGGGCAACCCTATCGCATCGTTCGTCGATCTGGTTCTGGAGGTGCGTCCCGCACAGGTTACGCTCGTGCCCGATGCCGCCGACGCCATCACCTCGAATGCCGGCTGGGACACCGTCCGCAACCGTACCTTCCTTACCGACATATGCGGCCGCTTCAACGAGGCGGGTATCCGTACCTCGATCTTCGTCGATCCCGTCCCCGAGATGGTGGAGGGCGCCGCCGCGTGCGGCGCGCGCCGTGTGGAGCTCTATACCGAGGCCTATGCCGCGGGTTACGCCGCCGGCCGCGAGGCCGCCATCGCCCCCTATGTGGAGGCTGCCGAGGCGGCACGCCGCGCAGGGCTGGGACTTAACGGCGGCCACGACCTCAATCTGGACAATCTGACATACTTCGCCGAGCGTATCCCGTGGTGCGACGAGGTGTCCATAGGCCATGCGCTCGTATGCGACGCCCTCTGGTACGGTATGGAGAATACCGTGCGGCTCTACCGCCGCTGCCTCGGACATTGACCGGCATGCACCACGCAATACTCTGCCGATGAAGAACTCTTCGCCTCTGGACAAGCCGCTCTTCCGCCGCCTCTCGCGTATCGTCGACGCCATGGGTGTCGAGGCGTACGTCGTGGGCGGGTATGTGCGCGACTACTACCTTTGCCGTCCCTCGACCGATGTCGACGTGGTGGTCGTGGGCGACGGCATCGCCGTGGCGGAGGCTCTGGGCCGCGAGGTACACTCGCGCGTGACGGTCTTCCGCCGCTTCGGCACGGCGATGGTGCGCGCCGGCGGCGTCGAGGTGGAGTTCGTGGGTGCGCGCAAGGAGTCATACTCGCACGACTCGCGCAAGCCCGTAGTCGAGGCCGGCACGCTGGAGGATGACCAGCGGCGCCGCGATTTCACGATAAACGCCCTTGCGTGGTCGCTCAACGGCAGCCGTTTCGGCGAGCTGGTGGACCCTTTTTACGGCATGGACGATTTGGAGGACTGCATCATACGCACGCCGTGCGACCCCGACATAACCTTCTCGGACGACCCGCTGCGCATGATGCGGGCCGTGCGTTTCGCCACACAGTTAGGTTTCGATATCGACGAGGAGACCTTCGAGGCCATCGAGCGCAACCGCCGCCGCATGGAGATCGTCTCGGCCGAACGCATCATAGCCGAACTCAACAAGATAATCCTTTCGCCTGTGCCCTCGATCGGGTTCGACCTTTTGGAGCGCACGGGGTTGCTGGAGCTGATCTTCCCCGAACTGCACCGCCTGCGGGGCGTGGAGCGGGTGGGGACGCACGCCCACAAGGACAACTTCCTGCATACGCTCAAGGTATTGGACAACGTCGCGCGCCGCAGCGACGACCTGTGGTTGCGGTGGGCGGCCGTGCTGCACGACATAGCCAAGCCGCTGACCAAGGCCTATGACCCGCATGTGGGGTGGACTTTCCACCAGCACGAGGTGGTTGGGTCGAAGATGGTGCCGGCGATCTTCCGGCGGCTGAAGCTGCCGATGAACGAGCACATGAAGTTCGTACAGAAGATGGTCTTCCTGCATCTGCGTCCCATAATACTCTCGGAGGATATGGTGACCGACTCGGCGGTGCGGCGCCTGCTCTTCGAGGCGGGCGACGACGTGGAGTCGCTGATGACGCTCTGCGAGGCCGACATAACGTCGGGCATCGACTCGAAGGTGAAGCGCTATATGTCGAACTTCGAGCTGGTGCGGCGCAAGATGCGCGATTTGGAGGAGCGGGACCGCGTGCGCAATTTCCAGCCGCCCGTCTCGGGCGACATCATCATGCGGTGCTACGCCCTGCGGCCGTGCAGTACGATCGGCCGCATCAAGGAGGCTATCAAGAACGCCATACTCGACGGTGGGATACGCAACGACTACGACGAGGCCTACGCCCTGATGGAACGGCTGGCGGAGGAGGAGGGCCTTGTGAAGGTGTGCGACGTCACGCGCGCGGAGGCCGAGGCTGAACGCGCCGCGCGCGAGCGCGAGGAGCGCGAGCGGGCCGAACGGCGGGCCGTGACGGAAACCGCTGCCGCCGCACGGCGCAGAGGCCGCGGCGCCAAGCCGTCTGAAGCGGGCGGGACGGGCGTCGCGACGGCCCGTGAACCGCAGGAGAGCTGATGGCGGCGACTGCTGCCCGCGCGGGCTGCGTGTGTCCGGCGGATTGATACCCTATATGCGTATGGCGGGCCGGAAAACGGCCCGCCGTGTTTTTGCCGGTCTCCGCACGGGCCGGAACGGAAAAGGACGTCCCCGACAAGGGACGTCCTTACTTTCTGCCGATTCCGCGGCCGTCGTGTTGCGTGTGCGCCGCGTGGCCGTCGTGCCGTTACGCGGCCGCGGGGAAACCTACTCCCCGTCGTCCTCGTCGTCGGGCTCGCGCATGTTGGTGTAGACGTTGACCACGTCGTCGTCCTCCTCGATGCGCTCCTGAAGTTTCTCGACCGACTCGCGCTCCTCCGGCGTGAGCTCCTTGGTGTCGACGGGGATGCGTACCGACTCTCCCGACACGGTCTCGAAACCTTTGTCCTCGATCCACTTCTGTATGGCGCCGAACGCCTCGTAAGGGGCGTATACGGTAATGGCTTCCTCGTCGGGGTAGAACTCGTCGACGCTCAGGTCGATCATCTCCAGTTCGAGCTCCTCGAGGTCGGTGCCTGCGGGCACTCGGAACTTGAATACGCACTTGTGCTCGAACATGAAGGCCACGCTTCCCGAGGTGCCGAGCGTGCCGCCGCACTTGTTGAAGTACATGCGCAGGCTGGCCACGGTGCGGTTGGTGTTGTCGGTGGCGGTCTCCACGAGGAAGGCTATTCCGTGGGGGCCGTAACCTTCGTATATCACCTCCTTGTAGTCGGCGGCATCCTTGTCGGTGGCGCGTTTGATGGCGCGTTCGATATTCTCCTTGGGCATGTTCTCGGCCTTGGCGTTCTGTATGAGGATGCGCAGGCGGGTATTGCCCGAAGGGTCGGCGCCGCCGGCCTTGACGGCGATTTCGATCTCCTTGCCGATCTTGGTGAATACGCGCGCCATGTGTCCCCAGCGCTTCAGTTTTCTCGCTTTGCGGTATTCAAAAGCTCTTCCCATAATTTGTGAGTTTATTTTCATGTACGGCCCCGCATCGGGGGCCGTCGGCTCCGTTAATTTAAAATGTTGTCGAAGTGTTGTCGCCGCAGCGGGCGGCGGACAGCGGCCGGCACATTCCGGCGCCGTAAAATTAGTAAAATAATCGTTTTCGGACAACCTCCGCATAAAAATTCCCGCCCGAGGCGGGGGAGCCTGCCGTTAAAATAATTATTTTTGCCGAAAAATATCGCCTGTATTATGATGGAAAAGGAAGTGGAAGCGGCGCTCGAGGTGCTGCGACGCGGAGGGTTGATCCTCTATCCCACCGATACGGTGTGGGGCATAGGGTGCGACGCCACGGACGAGAAGGCCGTGGAGCGCATATACGGACTCAAGCGCAGCGTGAACAAGCATTCGATGCTGGTGCTGTGCCGCGATGCCGACATGATCGTGCGTTATGTCGACAGGGCCCCGGGCATCGCGTTCGAGGTGCTGGAGATGGCCACCAAACCCCTGACGCTTATCCTCGAGGGTGCCGTGGGCGTGGCGCCGAACCTCATACCCGAGGAGGGGACGCTGGGCGTGCGCGTTCCCGACCATGAGTTCTGCCGCCAGCTGCTGCGCCGTTTCGGCAAGCCGATAGTATCCACGTCGGCCAACATCTCGGGCGAGGAGACCCCGAAGGGGCTCGACAAGGTGAGCCGCGAGATCGTGGACGGCGTCGATTATGTAGTCAACCCGCGCGTGCAGGGGCACCCCACGGGCAAGCCCAGTTCGATCGTGGCCTTCGGGCCGCGCGGCGAGGTGAAGATAATACGCAAGTAGGGTTATGGCATTCGTTGTAAGGACGGCGGTGCAGAAACGCTTCTGCGACATCGACCCTTTCCGCCATGTGAACAATACGGCGCAGTATGCCTACCTCGATCTGGGGAAGACGGAGTTTTTCGCCCGCCTCGGCGTGGGCAGCGTCGCGCGCGGCACGTCGGCCGTGACCGTCTCGGCGCATACGGATTTCATGTCGCAGATACGCTTTGAGGATGAGGTCTCCGTTGAGACCGAGGTCGAGGCCATAGGCCATAAGAGCATTACGCTGGCGCAGCGTATCGTGCGCGGGGACGGCGAGGTGTGCACCCGCTGCCGTGCCGTTATGGTGGCATTCGACGTGGCGGCGCAAATGTCCGTCGAGGTGCCTGCGGCATGGCGCGAGGCCCTTGCCGCGGCCGCGGAATAGGGGACGTACGCGGCCCGAGTGCCAATGACAGTCAGCCCGCACCTTATGCAAGGTGCGGGCTGACTTGTTTGCCGTGCGGCGCCTACTCCCTCCATCGTGCCGACGCTACCGAACGGGGCGGCAGGACGAGGGGCAGGAAACTGCCCGTACCGGCTATCTCCACGGCCTGCTCCCGCTCCGATAGGTTGGCCGCCACAAGGGCGTATGAGCCGTCGGGGTTGGCGAAGGCTGCGAAGGGTATGGCGTCGCCGCAGCCGGACTCCGATCCCACACGCACGGCGCCGGGCATTATCACCTTCGAACAGTGTGCTATGTCGTAGTAGTGGCTCTTGCGCACGAGCGTGGCGTAGTCGTAGGTCTCGGACGAGATCTCCACCGCTCCGTAGCATGTGCGGCACCCCTTGGGGCGGTTGGGTGCGCCCTTGTCGTCGAGCAGCAGGTTCCAGAGCGTCACGCCGCGCCCGTAGCGGTTGAGTGTGCCGAGGAATATCGAGGCGAAGTCGTTCACGAGGCACTTGCCGAAGTCGTAGTTCCACGTGCCGATGGATGCCTCGGTGAAGAATATCTCCTTGTCGGGATATGCCGCGTGTATGCCGTCGAGGGTCTCGGGGCTGCCTCCGTAGTTGTGCCATGCCGTGCCTGCGACGTATCGAGCGGCGGCCGTGTCGGCGAGGATGCGGAGAGGGTAGTCCTGCTGGCCGGCTATATTGTCATAGTTGTAGTTGTGGTCGAAGAGCCATATCTTTGTTTCGATGCCGTTTCGTTCGAAGGCGGGGCCGAGGTGGTCGCGGATGAAGTCGCGCTGCTGCTCCCACCCCATGTAGAGCGACATCGAGTTGCCGCGGTTGAGGGGCTCGTTCTGCACCGATACGGCGTATACGGGGATGCCTGCGGCCTCCATTTCGGCGATCCACAGCACGAAGTATTCGGCGTAGTCGTCGTAGTACTGCGGGTTGAGGCGGCCGTCGGTCCAGCTGTCGAGCGGGCGGTCGTTGTCGTAGCCGATCTTCATCCACTTGGGGCACGACCACGGCGCGGCGACGATCTTCACCGAGGGGTTTATCTCGAGGATGCGCCGCAGTATGGGGATGAGGTCGCGGCGGTCGTACTCGTGCAGCCCGAAGAACTCTATGCCCTCGCGGTCGCAGCAGGTGTACTCGTCGAGAGAGAAGTCCGAGGCGCCGATCGAGATGCGTATGAAGCTGAAGCCCATCTTCTGCGGGTCGAAGCACTCGTGCAGGAGCGAGTCGCGGCCGGCCTCCGGCATGCGCAGCAGGTTGTAGCATGTCGAGCCTGTGATGGCGGCGCCGAAGCCGTAGACGGGCTGCAGGCGGGCGGCCGTGTCGATCGTTATGCGTTGCAGGGTGTCGCGGCTGCCGTGCCGCAGTTGCGGCTGCGTGTGGTCGAAGAGACGGTCGGCCGCGGCCGTGGTGATGTAGAGGTCGGCCGTGCGCGTCGTGCCGCACGACGTGGCGGCGATGGCTGCCGTAAGACATGCGAGTGCCGCGGGTGCGATTTTGCGGAGAATATTCATCGGAGTCTGGGTTTGGGGTGCAGTTGCGGCAAAATTACAATTTTTTCTGTTGGTGCATGCGTTTGGCGTGTGAAAAACCTATCATCGTGAAGACTATGGCGGCGGCGATCATGGCGGCGGCGACGATGTTGGCGTGGTCGATGCGCTCCTGCCGCCGCGCGAGGGCGAGGGCCGTGGCGACCACGGGCTGGATGTAGCGGTAGAGTGCCGTGTGTACCGATGTGAGCCCTCCGGTACCGCGGTAGAGCAGGTAGATGGGCAGTACGGTTCCGAAGATCATTATATAGAGCAGTTCGGTGCGCAGGCCGAGCGGCGCCGAGCGCAGTGCGGCGGCGGTGCCGGCTGTGGCGTAGCGGAGTATGAGAGGCAGTGCCGCCAGCGTGCCGAAGAGATAGCACCAGCCCAAGACGGCACGTACGCCGAGGCGTGCGAGCTGCGGCTTTACGAGTACGGTGTTCACGGCCGTGGCGACGACGGCGCCGAGGACTATGAGGTTGCCGTACCCCTCGCTGCCGCGGACGAACACGGCGCCGCGGTCGAAGATGAGCACGGCGCCGCCCGCTATGGCGAGGATGATGCCGGCGATGTCGGCCCACATGACACGGCGGCGGTGTACGGCGATGGCCGTGACGAGGGTGAAGGCGGGACCGAGGGTGGCGATGGTCGAGGCGTCGATGGGCGAAGTGAGCGATGCGCCCCACAGCAGCATGTAGAGCCATCCGTATACTATGAGCAGGCTCACCCCCGCCATGACGGCGGCATCGCGTGCCGTGATACGGCAGAAGCCGCGCGTAACGGCGGCTGCGGGGATGAAAGCCGCGGCCCCCGCCAGAAGCTGGCAGAGAAATACGATGCGGAAATCCATGCCGCCGCCCGTGAGCGAGACATAGAACGAGAAGTTCGCCCCGAAGAGGATGTTCGCCACTGCGAGGTCGCGGTTGTAATGCGTGACGGCCATACGCCGCATGCGGCAAAATCCGCGCCGCAGTGTCTCCGGACCATAACATGCGGAGGGGGGCATTGCGGCGGGAATGCCATGTTTTTGCGGGAGGGGGCTGTGGCGAACGGAAAAAACGCTATATTTGCAGAGAACAAACGGCGGCCTGCGGGCCGCCGTCATAAACCGAACAACCGAATTGAAATGAGAAAGCTCTTTTTTGCAACACTTGCCCTGTGTGCTATGACTTTCGGCGCCTGCTCGAAGGATGACGGGGCCAAGGGCGACCCTGCGGGGAGCGCCTTACTCAACATGATGAACGAATCGAACGGCCGCACCCTGCTCGGCTCCTCGGATGTATATGTCGACGACGCGGGCAACTTCGTCTGCTCGTCGTCCGTGATAGCATACGCGGGACGTGTTGGCGGCCTGAACGGCGTGTCGGTGCGCTTCGACAATCTCGTGCGCAGCACGGCTGTCGACGTGGGCGGCGGATATCTCGTCTATGACGGCGAGTCTCTGCACGAGTTCCCGTCGGGACACATTGCGCTGGCCGCGGGAACGACCTACTACCGCATGCGCGTCCAGTCGATCATCACGGGCGAGAATGCCGCGGGCAAACAGGAGATGACGGGTGTAAAGGTGGTCTACTATGCCGATAAAGCCGGCGATGCCGGCATATTGCCCGAACCGTTCGACCGTTTCTATGATATCGTCGACGTGGTACTTCTGGATAAGCAGGATTCGGAACTGCTTGACCGTGCCGACGAGATCGAGGTCACGTCGAACCTTGCCGTCGAGCAGGACATCAACGGCGAATGGTTTGTCGTCAAGAACGATAGGCACACCGTTGGTTATATTTATGTGCGCATAGGCGACCTTTGGAGCGCTATCACGGTATGGGCGTAACGGCGTGCCGTCCGTAACGGGGCGGCGGCTTTTACATACGGAACAAAACGGGTCGGACCTTTCGAGGGGTCCGACCCGTTTTCTGTTTATAGCGTTTTTAGCGGAAGGCTACTTCTGAAAACCTTTGCCGATGGCGAGGAAGTCTTCGGCCTTGAGGGCGGCGCCGCCGATCAGGCCTCCGTCGACGTCCTCCTTGGCGAAGATCTCGGCGGCGTTCGAGGGCTTGCAGCTGCCGCCGTAGAGGATGGGGCACTCGGCCGCAGCGGCGCCGAACTTATCGGCCAGCACCTTGCGGATGTATGCGTGGATCTCCTGTGCCTGCTCTGCCGTGGCGGTCTTGCCGGTGCCGATGGCCCATACGGGCTCGTAGGCGATCACCAACTGCGAGAACTGCTCGGGCGTGAGGTTGAATACCACCTCCTCGATCTGTGCCTTGACCACGTCGAAGTGCTTGCCTGCTTCGCGCTCGTCGAGGTTCTCGCCTACGCAGTAGATGGGCTTCAGACCGTTTGCGTAAGCCTGCGCCATCTTCCTGTTGAGCGTCTCCGAGGTCTCGCCGTAGTACTGGCGGCGCTCCGAGTGGCCGAGGATGACGTACTCGCAGCCCAGCGCCGCGATCATCGACGCAGCCACCTCGCCGGTGTATGCGCCCTTTGCCTCGGCGGCGCAGTTCTGCGCGCCTACGGCGATGTCCGAACCCTTCACTGCGTCGATCACCTGCGAGAGGTGGGTGAAGGGGGGGCATACGATGAAGTTCACGCACGAGCATACCTCGCCGCGTCCTGCCACTACGTTCTTGGCCAGCTCCACGCCCTCGGCGGGCAGGGTGTTCATCTTCCAGTTACCTGCAACAATCTTCTTTCTCATTTTTCCGTTAGTTTTTATTGTTTGACTTGTCAGTATTTTTTCGTTTTGCCGCATTCTTCGGGCCGTGCCGTTTACTTCTCCGCGGCAGCGGCCTCGCACCATGCCTTGACGTCGTCGGCGGTGGGGTTCTTCAGGCCGAGCTTGTTCTTCTTGTTGAAGCCGCACAGGTCGTTGAAGAACTTGCCTGCCGAGAGTTTGCCCAGCGACTCCACCGTGATGTATCCCATCTTCTGCATGACGGGCACCCACTCGGCCGGTATGCCGATTGCGGTATAGCGCTCCTCGTCGTCGGCCACGGCCTTCTTTTCGGGGCGCATCGTCGGAAAGAGGAGCACGTCCTGTATGGCGGTCTGGTTGGTCATGAACATCACCAGACGGTCGATGCCCATGCCCATGCCCGAGCATGAGGGCATCCCGTATTCGAGCGCGCGCACGAAGTCCATGTCGATGAACATCGCCTCGTCGTCGCCCTTCTCCGAGAGACGCAGCTGTTCTTGGAAACGCTCCAGCTGGTCGATCGGGTCGTTCAGCTCGGTGTAGGCGTTGCACAACTCCTTGCCGGCGACGAAGAGTTCGAAACGCTCCGTCAGTTCGGGGTTCTCGCGGTGGCGCTTGCACAGGGGCGACATCTCTATCGGGTAGTCGCACACGAAGGTGGGCTGTATGAGGTCGCCCTCGCAATATTGTCCGAATATGGCGTCGATGAGTTTTCCCTTGCCCATCGTGTCGTCGGTCTCGACGTTCAGGCGGCGGCACGCCTCGCGCAGCTGCTCCTCGCTCTGGCCCGTGATGTCGTACCCCGTCTTCTCCTTGATGGCCTCGGTCATGGGAAGGCGGCGGAAGGGGGCCTTGAACGAGATCCGGTGCTCGCCTATCACCACATCGGTGGTGCCGTTCACGGCCAGACAGATGCGTTCCAGCAGCCGTTCCGTGAAGCCCATCATCCAGCGGTAGTCCTTGTAGGCGACGTATATCTCCATGCAGGTGAACTCGGGGTTGTGGGTGCGGTCCATGCCCTCGTTGCGGAAGTTCTTGCCCAGCTCGTAGACGCCGTTGAAGCCGCCCACGATGAGCCGCTTGAGGTATAGCTCCGTGGCGATACGCATGTAGAAGTCCATATCGAGGGCGTTGTGGTGCGTTATGAAGGGGCGTGCCGATGCGCCGCCCGGGATGGGCTGCAGGATGGGGGTCTCGACCTCGAGGTAGCCCTGCTCGTTGAAGAACTCGCGCATGGTGGTGATTATCTTGGCGCGCTTGACGAAGGTGTCGCGCACCTGCGGGTTGACCACCAGATCGACATAACGCTGGCGATAGCGCACTTCGGGGTCGGTCAGGGCGTCGAACTGCTTGCCGTCCTTCTCCTTGACTATGGGCAGGGGGCGTATCGACTTCGAGAGGACGGTGAGGCGGCGGCAGTGCACCGACTTCTCGCCCGTGTTGGTGATGAATGCGAAGCCCTCGACGCCGACGAAGTCGCCTATGTCGAGCAGTTTCTTGAAGACGGTGTTGTAGAGCGTCGGGTCGCCCTCGGGGCAGATGTCGTCGCGGCGGATGTATACCTGTATGCGGCCCGTGTGGTCCTGCAGTTCAAAGAACGAGGCGCTGCCCATGATGCGGCGGCTCATGATGCGGCCGGCGATGCGCACGTCGGCGTAGTCGGCGGCGTTGTCGGCCGTGAGCCCGTCGGCGATCTGTGCGGCCGTGGCCGTCACGTCGTACATGGCGGCGGGGTAGGGCTCTATGCCCAATTCTCGGAGCGCGGCCAGCGAGCGGCGGCGCAGTTGTTCCTGTTCGCTGAGTTCGAAACCCATATGTTTTCGCGGTTATGTGTTGTTTTGCCTGCAAAGTTAAGAATTTATCTCGGAAAATGCACGCGCGGGGGCGGCTCCGGCCGCAAAAAAGCGGCGGCACGGCCTCCGTGCGGAGACCGTGCCGCCTGTGGCGCTGCGTATGTCTGCATGCATGGCTCTGCGGGCGGTCGTTTGGTGCAGGGCCGGCGGGCGGCTGCGCCGCATATTGCGGGCGGTGCCGTTACTCCTCCCCGACGTAGACTTCGCCGACGGGTATGCGCCGCGGCAGGTTGGCCGTACCCAGCACCATCAGCGCGAGGGCTCCCGCCGCCTGCTGCTGGTATTCGGGGATGCTCTTGTCGTAGCGGTCGCGGTCGGTGTGCCATATCTCGCCGTAGGAGAAGTCGTAGCCTTTGATATCGCGCTCGTCCATCTGCAGTATGGGCACTCCCGCATGGCCGAAGACCGTGGCGTCGTTGCCGCCGTAGGCGGGTTTTTCGCGGGGTTTGAGGTCGCGCACCTCGAACGGGTAGTCGGGATAGAGTTCGCGTATCTGCGCCGCGATCTTTTCATATTCGTCCTTCAGCGATGGGGGTGCCGCGAAGCCCACGTAGGGCATGGGGCCGCCGTCGCGGTTGAACATGTTCGATATGTGGGGCACCATGTCGGGATGTGCCTTGATCCACGCCTGCGATCCCCACAGGCCGAACTCCTCGGCCGTGAAGAGTATGAAGATTATCGTGCGGTCGGGTTTGGCGCCCGAAACGGCGATCATCCGCGCCGCTTCCATCACGGCCGAGACGCCCGAGCCGCAGTCGACGCCTCCCGTAGCCGAATCGAAGGAGTCGATGTGTGCACCCACCACGACATACTCGTCGGGGTGCTTCGACCCCTTGAGCGTGGCCACGAGGTTGTGGTAGGGGATGGGGCCCAGACGGAAATGGTTGCGTATGTCGAACTCCAGATAGATGTTGCGCCGCTGCTCGACAAGGGTGCGTATACGGTTGTACTGCTCCTCGTCGAGCTGTATGTCGGGCAGCGCGGGCAGGCTGTCGAAGGGTACCTTTTCGTTGACCACGTAAGTGTCGTAGAGCGCTCGCAGGGGCACCCCCGAGGCCTGTATGATGCCGAGGATGCCCGCCTCGGCCATCTCGTCGTAGAAGAGCCCGGGGCTGTCGCTGATGTGGCGCTTTTCGCCGTCCTCGCCCGCATGTTCGCGGTTGTAACGCTCGTTCTCGGCGTTCTGGACGATTGTCCTGCGGCGGTATTCGCGCGCTGTGGGGCTGCTCGATAAGGCGAATCCGTTCCAGCGGCCGTTCAGGAGCACCCACGCGCCGCGCAGGCGACCCCTGATGCGGTCGAACTCCTCCTGCGTGGTGGGCTCGATGACGACGTGGCCGCGCTGCAGCCCCTTCGTGCCGGCGGTGTACGACGGCGTGACGAAGTTGAGCGTCATCTGCTCGTCGCCCGTCATGCGGCCCCACCAGCCGCCGCGGTTGAAGCCCGTGGCGAGGGTGCCGGCCTGCTCCAGCTGCACGTTGTAGCCCCACTCCTCGAAGCACTGCGATGCCCACTTCAGGGCGTTCTCCTGTGCGTCGGAGCCGGTGATGCGGCCGCCGAAACGGTTGCACAGGATGTCGAGGTGGTGCATGACGCGGTTGTCCTCGCGCGCCGTCTGCATGATCTTCCTCACGGCGGCGTTCTGCGCCGCGATGCCCGTCGGCAGGAGCAGCAGTGCCGCGGCGGCCAGCGTGTAAAGTCTCTTCATCGTATTCATTTGCGGTTCATGTTTCGCTCCGCCGACGGCGGGGCCGGTTTCCGGTACTCGGGATTTGGATGTTTCTATGCGGTATTATGGGTGCGGCGTGCCGTGTGCCGTCTTCTTGAGCGGCTCGACGTGTACGCTGACGTAGGTCTCGGCGCCGTAGCGCTCCTTGAGCCGCCGCTCGATGAGCGACGAACGATCGTGGGCCTCGGCCAGCGTCATGCCGCCGTCGACGCGCACATGCATCTCGATGGCCAAATAGTTGCCTATGCGGCGCGTGCGCAGGTTGTGTATGCCGCTGATGCCGTCGACGCCTTCGGTTATGCGCACGATCTCCTGCTCCACCTCGGGCGGGAGCGATTTCTCGGCCAGCTCGCCGAAGCTCTCGCGCAGCAGCTGTATGGCGACCTTCACGATGAAGACGCTCACTACGACTGCGGCGGCGGGGTCCAGAAGCCTCCAGCGTGGGCCGAGCATTATGGCTCCGCCGATGCCGATGGCGGTGCCTATCGACGAGAAGGCGTCGCTGCGGTGGTGCCATGCGTTGGCCATGACGGCCTGCGACCCGGCCTTGCGGCCCGCCTCGGCGGTGATGCGGTAGCATATCTCCTTGGCGGCGATGGAGATTATCGCCATCCAGAATGCAAGGGCCGAGGGGGCTTCGAGTTCGGCGCCGTGCAGCGCCTCATAGATTTTCGAGGCGCCGCTGTATGCTATGCCTGCGCCCACCACGAGCAGCGCCATGCCTATGATGAGCGTGGCGATGGTCTCGTATTTGCCGTAGCCGTAGTCGTACGCGGCGTCCTGCGGGCGGCGCGAGATGCGCACGAAGAGGAGTACCACCACGTCCGTGGCGAAGTCCGAAAGCGAGTGTACGGCGTCGGCCACCATGGCCGAACTGCGCCCGACGACGCCGGCGATGAATTTGAGCACCACGAGCACCACATTGACGGCGCTGCCGGCGAGCGTTACGCGGTATATCAGTCTTGTTCTGCTTTGGGGGTCCATTGCCGGGAATTGTTGTGCGGGACTGTTGCGTCCGTGACGCGCACAGTGCGTCACGTCTGAAAAAGGAGCCTGTCCGGTTGCTGCCGGACAGGCCTTGTTGTCGTTGGGGGAAGGGTTGGGCTTATTGAATCTGTTTCTGCCAGATGAGGGCCGATGAGCCGAGGATGGCGGCGTTCTTGCCCTCGATACCCGACGGCAGGAGCTTGACCTTGTTCTTGAAGGTGCCCATCATGTTCTCCTCCATGTACCACTTCGTAGGCTCGAAGATGTATTTTCCGGCCTTGGCCAGTCCGCCGAAGAGGATTATTGCCTCGGGCGAGGTGGTGGCCATGAGGTCGGCCAGAGCCTTGCCGAGGATCTCGCCCGTATAGCGGAATGCCTCCAGGGCGATGGGGTCCTTCTTGTCGGCGGCGAGCGAGAGCATCACCGACTCGAACTTCGAATATGGGGTGTCGCGCAGCTCGCTGTCGCACGACATCTTGGCCATGAGCTCGAAGGCTGTGCGCTTGATACCCGTGGCCGAGGCGTATGCCTCGAGGCAGCCG
This sequence comes from uncultured Alistipes sp., assembly GCA_944320685.1. Classification (GTDB taxonomy): domain Bacteria; phylum Bacteroidota; class Bacteroidia; order Bacteroidales; family Rikenellaceae; genus Alistipes. The sequence continues at coordinate 677,404 of CALUIK010000001.1, read as the reverse complement.
CGGCGGCCGCAGCCGCACTGGCGTCCGTGGACACGGCTGTCGACGGCGATATGGCCGTACTCGCCGGCGAAACCGTCGTGGCCGTATATGAGTTCGCCGTTGCTCACGATGCCCGAACCGAGGCCCGTGCCGAGGGTGATCACGACAAAATCCTTCATGCCTTTGGCGTTGCCGAACACCATTTCGCCGATGGCGGCGGCGTTGGCGTCGTTGGTGATGGCCACGTCGATACCCGGGAACGAAGCCTTGATGTCGTCCACGAAGTGGAACATGCGGCGCGATTCGTCGGGGTTGGGTTCGTCGTCGCGGAACTTCCACAGGTTGGCCGGAGCCTCGATCATGCCGGTGTGGTAGTTGGCGTTGGGGGCGCCGATACCTATGCCTATGAGTTCGAAATCGAACGATATGCTGTCGATGAGGGCATGCATCGACTCGCACAGGGTCTTTACGTATGCATTGTAGTCGTCGAACTTCTTGTACTTTTCGGTCGAGATGGCCGATTCGCTGAATACAGTACCGTCCTCGTCGACGAGACCAAACGCAGTATTGGTTCCGCCGATATCGATACCCATTGCAAGTTTTTTCATGATGATTCGGTAGTTTATGGTTTTGAAAAAGTAAAAATCTCCGGTTCTTTGCAGGTCAAAGTTAATATAAAATTATTTTTTCTTCAAACTTTTTCCTAAATTTGGGGCACGAAGAGAAGAAACGGCAAAATTCGTTCCGATGAAAAACAACGAGGAGATATTGGACCTTTTTGAGAAATATTTGGCGCAGATTTCGCTTCCCGAGGAGCCGCGCCGGCTCTATGACCCCATCATATATTCGATGTCGGGAGGCGGCAAGCGCATAAGGCCCGCGCTGCTGCTGCTCTGCTGCGACGCCTTCGGGGGCGATGTGCAGGGTGCGCTGCCTGTGGCCGCCGCCATCGAGATGTTTCACAACTTCACGCTGCTGCACGACGATATTATGGACAATGCGTCGGTGCGCCGCGGCAAGGCTTCGGTCTTTGCCAATTGGGGCGAGAACGTGGCCATACTCTCGGGCGACGCCATGATGATCTATGCATACAAACTGCTCGAACAGGCTCCGGCCGACAAGCTCGCCCGCATATTGAAGATATTTACGGCGATGGCGCTGCAGGTGTGCGAGGGCCAGCAGTACGATATGGATTTCGAGACGCGCAGCAAGGTGGCCGTGGCCGAGTACATGAACATGATCGAGCTGAAGACTTCGGTGCTTCTGGGCGGGGCCGCCACCATAGGCGCCGTGCTGGGCGAGGCTTCGGAGACCGACTGCCGCAGCATCTACCGCTTTGCCATAGAGCTGGGCCTTGCCTTCCAGCTTCAGGACGACATGCTCGACAGCTACGGCACGGAGGCCGAGTTGGGCAAGAAGATCGGCGGCGACATCCTCGAGGGCAAGAAGACCTGCCTGATGCTCCACGCCATGAGCCGTGCCGACGAGGCCGATCGCGAGATCCTGCGGCACACCTATTGCGACGCTGCGCTTACGCCCGCTGAGAAGATCGCCCGCGTGAAGGCCGTCTACGACAAGTACGACGTACCCCGTACGGTCAGCCGGCAGATATCGCTGCGTTTCGACAGGGCGCTTGCGACGCTCGACTCGCTGGAGATTGCGCCCGAGCGTACGGAGAACCTGCGCCTGTTTGCCCGCAGCCTTGTGGACCGCAAGAAGTAGCGGCGGCGGATGTGCTTGCCGGACGGGGCGCTGCCGTGTGTTCCGGCGGTGGGGAGATATGCGGATGATGGATATGTCGCGGTGTCGGCGTGCGGCGGCGCAGTTTGCCGCAACGCGCCGGCGGTGCGGTTTATATGAGGATAGATCTTGAGGATATATGCTGACCATAAGGAGATCCGACGTTGAAATCATGGCCCCTGCGGGGTGTTACGAGTCGTTGTATGCGGCTATCGACGCAGGTGCCGATGCCGTCTATTTCGGTGTGGGGACGCTCAACATGCGGGCGCGCTCGTCGGCCAATTTCACGCTCGACGACATGGAGCGCATAGTGTGCGCGGCGCATGCGCGCGGCGTGCGGGCCTACCTTACAGTCAATACGGTAATCTACGACGGCGAGATGGCGGAGATGGCAGCCGTCGTGGCGCGTGCCGCCGAGGTGGGCGTCGATGCCGTCATCGCCTCCGACATTGCGGCCATAATGTGCGCGCGGCGTGCGGGGATGGAGGTGCATATCTCGACGCAGTGCAACATCTCCAACACCGAGGCGGTGAAGTTCTACTCGCAGTGGGCCGACGTGGTGGTGCTGGCGCGGGAGTTGAGCCTGCCGCAGATACGGCATATCGCGCGCCAGATCGGCGAGTGCGGCATTACGGGGCCTGCGGGTGCACCCGTACGTATCGAGATGTTCGCGCACGGGGCGTTGTGCATGTCGATCTCGGGCAAATGCTATCTGAGCGAGCACGAGGAGGGGTGTTCTGCCAACCGCGGGGCCTGCCGCCAGATATGCCGCCGCAAATATACCATTACCGATATGCAGTCGGGGCGCGAGCTGGCTGTGGACGGCCGTTACATACTCTCGCCGAAGGATCTCTGTACGATAGATTTTCTGGACAGTTTCCTCGCGGCGGGGGTGCGCGTGCTCAAGATCGAGGGCCGCGCCCGCGGGCCCGAGTATGTGAAGCGCGTGGTGGAGAGCTACGACGCCGCGCTGCGCGCCATCGAGCGGGGGGAGTATACGCCCGAGTATGCGGCAGGGCTGAAGGAGCGTCTGGCCACGGTCTTCAACCGCGGATTCTGGGAGGGGTACTATGCCGGCCGCCCCATGGCCGAGCACAGCGACCGCTACGGGTCGGCGGCGACGGAGCGCAAGGTGTATGTGGGCCGCGTCACCAACTATTTCAAACGCATCGGCGTGGCGGAGGTTCTGGTCGAGGCGGCACCCCTGCGTGAGGGGGACTCGCTGTTGTGGACGGGCGAGACGACGGGCGCCGTGGAGCAGCGTGCCGAGGGGCTCATGCTCGACGAGCGGCCGGCGGCGGAGATCGCGCAGGGGAAATACTGCTCGATCCGCACGCCGCAGCTTGTGCGCCGCGGCGACCGCCTCTACAAGATGGTGCCGGCGGACGGGGAGACGTGACGGCGCCATGAACCGCATCTTGGGGGGGCGGTGCCGGTTAAATAAAAGAAAGATAGTGTTGAATAAATAAAAAGTTCAGAAAAATGTTTCCAGCCGAGATTTACGCGAAGCGCCGAGCGGAGCTTCGCCGCAGGGTGGGCGGCGGCCTGATCCTGTTGCCGGGCAACTTCGAGTCGCCCATGAACTATCCCAACAACGCATACCATTACCGTCAGGACTCGACGTTCCTCTACTTCTTCGGGCAGAGCATCCCCGCGCTGGCGGGTGTGATCGATGCCGACAGCGGTGCGGAGACCCTCTACGGCGACGACTTCACGGTCGATGACATCATCTGGATGGGGCCGCAGCCCTCGGTGGCGGATCTCGCGGCCGAGGTGGGGGTGTCGCAGTCGAAGCCCATGGCGGCGTTGGAGGCCGACCTGCGCCGCGCCGTGGCGCACGGCCGCAAGGTGCATTACCTGCCTCCATACCGCGGCGAGACGACGCTTCAGGTGTCGCAGCTGCTGGGTGTCGTGCCGGCGATGGTCCACGACCGCATGTCGCTCGACCTGCTCTTCGCCGTGGCGGAGATGCGCGAGGTGAAGTCCGACGAGGAGCTTGCCTGTATCGAGGAGGCTTTCGATATAGGCTACCGTATGCACACCACGGCCATGCGCATGTGCCGTGCGGGCCGCAGCGAGCATGAGATCGCCGGCGCCGTCGACGGCGTGGCCATGGCTTACGGCACGGGTGTGTCGTTCGCCACGATCCTGTCGCAGCACGGCGAGGTGCTGCACAACCACGACCATTCGGGGACGCTGGAGGCGGGGCGCCTGCTGTTGTGCGACGCCGGCGGCGAGCATGTGAACGGATACGTGTCGGACCATACGCGCACCTATCCCGTGAACGGCCGCTTCACGCAAAAGCAGCGCGACATCTACGAGATTGTCCTTGCGGCGCACGACAATGCCGCCGCGGCCGTACGTCCCGAGATGATGTACACAGAGTATTCGGATGCGGCTTTCCGCACCATAATCGAGGGGTTGAAGGCACTGGACATCGTGCGCGGCTCGGTGGACGATGCTCTGGCGGCGGGTGCCGGCTACCTCTTCATGCCACACGGCCTGGGCCACGGTATCGGCCTTGACGTGCACGACTGCGAGAATATCGGAGAGCGCAGTTTCTCGATGGCGGAGTTCGAGGAGCGTGCGAAGGCTTCGGCCTGCTGCATCACGCGCCCCTATTGGCGCCTGCGCAGGGGAACGGTGCTGTCGGACGAGCCGGGAATCTACTTTGTGCCGGCGCTCATAGACAAGTACCGCGCCGAGGGCATGTGCAAGGGCATCGTCAACTACGATAAGCTGGAGTCGTACCGCGACTTCGGCGGCATACGCCTCGAGGACGACCTTATCGTCACCGCGACGGGCGCCAAGGTGGTGGGAGACCGCACTATCCCCATCGCTGTGGAGGATGTCGAGGCTATCGTAGGCCGCGAGTGACGGCGGGGTCTATGGTTCCGACGCTATTTCTCTTCCCGACAGAGGCGGAGGCCGCGGGTCTGCGCCGCAGGCGCGCCGACGCGGCCTCAGCCGTAGTTGGCGTAGGCATGGCCGAGGCCGCGGCGGGGACGGTGCGGGCCTTGTCGGAGGCGCGCCCCCGCCGTGCTGTGTTGTGCGGCATTGCGGGGGTGTGCGGCGACGGCCTGCATGCGGGCGATGTCGTCGAGGTTGTCGAAGACAGCGTCGGGGCACTGCCGGCAGTCTACCGCAGAATTTACGTTTCGCCCCGCCGTACGGCTTTGGCCGCGGCGCGTGCCGTCACGGTGAATGCTGTGGGAGAGGCTGTGCCTCCGTTGCAGGAGGGTGCTGCGTGCGGTACGGATGCGGCGCAACCCCCGTCCCTTCCCGTCGTCGAGCAGATGGAGGGGGCGGCCGTGGCGGCGGTATGTGCGGCGATGGGGGTGGAGTATCTGCATATACGCGCCGTTTCGAACCGCGTGGGCGACGCGCGCTGCGCGTGGCGTGTGGAGGACGCCGTCGAGGCCCTCGGGGCTGCCGCGGCGGATCTGTGCGAATAGATGGTGCGGCCTGCGGCGGCCGTGAAATACAGCCGCAAAAACTAACCTGTCTAAAACCCTGCTTGAATGAATATCCGGAAAATTACCCTTGCGGCGGTATCGCTCACGACGATGCTGTCGCTTGCCGTGTCGGCCCGCGTGCCGGCGCGCGCCGAAAGTTCGATTGTCCCCGTAAGCCTCACGTGCGAATATGCGGCCGACCCTCTGGTCGACGTGGAGCAGCCGCGTCTGGCGTGGATCAACTCCAATGAAAGTGATAAGCGCGGTGCCGCGCAGACGGCATACCGCATACGCGTTGCCCTGTCGGAGGATGGCTTCGACTCTCCCGTGTGGGACTCGGGGCGTGTCGAGTCGCCGGAGTCGGCATTCATTCCCTACGTCGGGCCGTTGGCGTCGCGCACCTCGTACTGGTGGCAGGTGATGGTATGGGACGAGCAGGGCCGCGCCTCGGCATGGAGCGCTCCGGCCCATTGGCATACGGGCCTGCTCTCGGAGGAGGAGTGGTGCGGCGAGTGGATCGGCGTGCCGTGGCAGGGCGAGGAGTCGTACGACGTTGCCGGAAGCCGTGACGTGGTGCCGGCACCGTTGCTGCGCCGCGAGTTCACGGTGTCGAAGCCTGTGCGTTCGGCCCGTTTCTACGGTACGGGGCTCGGGTATTTCGAGCTGTATGTCAACGGCAGCCGTGTGGGCGACGAATACCTGTCTCCCAACCAGACCAACTACGACCGCCGCCCGAAGCTCGATACGCGCGGCATCGTGGTGACGGACCCCTTCCGCGAGTATACGGTGATGTACGTAAGCTACGACCTGACGCCGATGGTGCGCGAGGGTGCGAATGCTGTGGGCGCGATCCTCGGAAACGGGTTCTATGACGTGGTGGAGTATTGGCCTGCGATGGGTTACGGCACACCCCGCTTCATGGGTCAGATCGAGATCGAGTATGAGGACGGCACGCGCGAGGTTGTGGCCAGCGACACGTCGTGGCGCGTGGAGCGCAGTGCCATCGTGAGCGATCAGGTATATCTGGGCGAGCACTACGACGCGCGCCTTGAGCATGACGGCTGGGCGGAGGCGGGTTACGACGACTCGTCGTGGGCCGCGGCGGTTGTGAAGCGCGCGCCGTGCGGCAAACTGATAGCGCAGAACGGCCCCGCCGACCGCATCACGCGCCGCTATGCGCCTGTGAGCATCGAGCGCACCGACGGGGGCGCATTCCGCGTGCGCTTCCCCGAAGAGGTGTCGGGATGGGTCGCGCTGAAGAACATCGCGGCCGAGGCGGGTGACCGCATAGACATAAAGTATGTCTGCGAGTCGTTCATGGGGACAAACTCCTACACGGCGCGCGGTACGGGCGACGAGTCGTACCATGCGCGTTTCACATGGTTCGTCTTCTCGGAGGTGGAGATATCGGGCCTCGACGAACTGCGGGCCGATCAGGTCGAGGCGCACGCCGTCAACTCGGACGTCGCACCTGCGGGCCGCTTCGCCACCTCGAACGACCTGCTTAACCGCATCAACGCCATCTGGCAGCGCAGCCAGCTCGACAACATGCACGGCTCGGTTGCGAGCGACTGTCCCCACCGCGAGCGCTCGCCCTATACGGGCGACGGGCAGGTGGCGTGCGTGACCGTCATGCACAACTTCGCCGCGCAGACATTCTACAACAAGTGGCTGCGCGACATACGCGGCGCCCAGACCTACGGCGGCTATGTGCCCAACTCGGCGCCGTGGCAGCCCGGAAGCGGCGGCGGCGTCGGCTGGGGTGCGGCGATGGAGATCATGCCGTGGGAGTTCTACCGCCATTACGGCGACGTGCGCGAACTGGAGGAGAACTTCGACGCCATGTGCCGCCACGTGCGGTGGATGACGACGTGGGTCGATTCCGATACGGGCATCATGCTCTCGAACGACGTACAGCAGTGGAAGAACCTCGGCGACTGGCTTCCGCCGCGCGAACTGCCCCGCACCGACCTCGTCCACACCTTTTTCCTGTGGCAGTGCGCCGGCATAGCGTCGGAGGCTGCCGCAGTGCTCGGACGCGGGGAGGAGCAGGCCGAATTTGCGGCGTTGCGCGACCGTACGGCCGCGGCGTTCCACCGTGCCTTCTACGACGAGGCGGCGGGCTCCTACGGCAAACACGGCAGCAATGTGCTGGCGTTGCGCATGGGCGTTCCGGACGACCGCCGCGCTCGGGTGGTGAAGGCCCTGCGCGACAACATAGCCGAGTGCGACGACCATCTCGATACGGGTATCGTCGGCACGCGCTATCTCTTCGAGGTGCTGTGCGACAACGGTATGGCCGATCTCGCATACAAGATCATGAACCAGCGCACCTTCCCGAGTTACGGCTGGTGGATCGAGCAGGGCGCGACCGTCACGTGGGAGAACTGGAACGGCAACGACTCGCGCAACCACCCGATGTTCGGCGGCGGGCTGGGCTGGTTCTACCGCGACCTTGCGGGACTGCGTGCCGCGGAGGCGGGCTTCCGCCGTTTCGATGTGCGGCCGTCGGTGCCCGAGGGGCTCGAGTGGGTCGAGTACACCCACATGACCACGTACGGTGAGATCGCCGTGCGCTGGCATAACCGCGGCGGGCGCTTCACGCTCGAGTGCGAGGTCCCCGTCGGTACCACGGCGACGGTATGGCTCCCCTTTGCGGGCGGACAGCCCAAGGTGAAGGAGGGCGACGGTATCCGCTGCCTCGGTGAGCGCGACGGGCGTATGCTGTACGAACTCTCGTCGGGGCGCTATACCTTGAAATCCAAGATATGAATATGCAAAAACTGAAACTGTCAATTTCGCCCTGCCCGAACGATACATTCATGTTCGACGCCATCGTCAACGGCCGTATCGACCCCGACGGTTTCTCGTTCGACGTTGAGTACCATGACATCGAGGAACTGAACCGCGCGCTCGAGGGCGGCACACCCGACATAAGCAAGATGAGCTGCGCTCTGCTGCCCGCCATTGCGTCCGATTACCGCCTGTTGGAGAGCGGCGCGGCCCTCGGCCGCGGCAACGGCCCGCTGCTGGTTCGGCGTCGGGGTGAGCATGCGCCCCTGCGGCGCATCGCCGTGCCGGGCCTCCATACGACGGCGAACGCTTTGGTGGCGCGGCTGTTCCCCGAGATAGGGACGCGCGTGCCGTTGCTCTTCTCGGAGATCGCCGCGGCGGTAGAACGGGGCGAGTACGATGCGGGCGTGCTGATACATGAGGGGCGCTTCGTATACGGGCGCCGCAACCTCGAACTCGTGGCCGACCTCGGTCTCGAATGGGAGCGCCGCACCTCGCTGCCCCTGCCTCTGGGCGGCATCGTGATGCGCCGGTCGCTGGGCGAGGATGCTATCGGACGTTTCGACAGGCTGTTGCGCCGCAGCATAGAGTATGCTTTCGCCCATCCCGACGTCTCGCGGCCTTTTGTCAAGGAACATGCGCAGGAGCTGGATGACGATGTCATAGACAAACACATAGCCCTTTTCGTAAACGGCTTCTCGCTCTCGCTCGGCAGGCAGGGGCATGCCGCCATGGCGGCCCTGACAGGTGCCGGAGGGCTTTAGGGGCCCTTGCCGCGGGAGACAGCCATACAAAAAGACCTTCACCCCTTGAGGTGAAGGTCTTTTCCGTTGTTGGCCGTTTGGAGCTGATGGCCTTGTCCTGCTCCGTTGTATGGTCTCTTCGCTTGGTCTTCTTGCTTGGTCTTTCGCTTGGTCTCCTTGCTTGGTCTCCTTGCTTGTTACCCCCTCGCTTGGTCCCTCGCTTGTTACCCTCTCGCTTGGCCCCTCGCTTGGCCCCTCGCTTGGCCCCTTTATTCCCATTCGATTGTTGCGGGCGGTTTTGACGAGATATCGTAGACTACGCGGTTCACGCCGTTCACCTTGTTTATTATCTCGTTCGACACCTTGGCCAAAAAGTCGTAGGGCAGATGCACCCAGTCGGCTGTCATGCCGTCCGTCGAGGTTACGGCACGCAGTGCCACGCAACTCTCGTATGTGCGCTCGTCGCCCATGACGCCCACGCTCTGCACCGGCAGCAGCATCACGCCCGCCTGCCATACCTTGTCGTATAGACCCGATTCGCGCAGCATGTCGATGAATATCTTGTCGGCCTTCTGCAGCACCTCTACCTTCTCGGCCGTAACCTCGCCGAGGATACGTATGCCGAGGCCCGGTCCCGGGAATGGGTGGCGGCCTATGAGCAATTCGCTGATGCCCAAAGTCCGGCCCACGCGGCGCACCTCGTCCTTGAAGAGCAGGCGCAGCGGTTCGACTATCTTGAGGTTCATATGTTCGGGCAGGCCGCCCACGTTGTGGTGCGACTTGATCTTGGCGGCGGGGCCGTTCACCGAGGCCGATTCCACCACGTCGGGGTAGATCGTGCCCTGTGCCAGCCACTTCACGTCCTCGATGCGCTGAGCCTCCTCGTTGAATACCTCGACGAAGTCGCGGCCGATGATCTTGCGTTTCTGCTCGGGGTCGGTCACGCCCTTCAGGTCGCCCAGAAAGCGGGCGGCGGCGCGTACGCCCTTGACATTGAGGCCCATGCCCTTGTATGATTCGAGCACTTCCTCGAACTCGTTGCGGCGCAGCAGGCCCGAGTCGACGAAGATGCAGTAGAGACGTTCGCCTATGGCCTTGTGCAGCAGCACGGCCGCGACCGACGAATCGACGCCGCCCGAGAGCCCGAGCACCACCTTGTCGCCGCCCAGCTTGGCGCGCAACTCGGCTACGGTCGACTCGACGAAACTCTCCGAGGTCCACGACTGCGTACATCCGCAGATGCCGACCACGAAGTTGCGCAGCAACTGTTTGCCGTCGGTCGAGTGGAATACTTCGGGGTGGAATTGTATGCCCCACGTCTGCTCGCCCGCGATGCGGTAAGCCGCCATCTCGACATCGTCGGTGCTGGCTATGACCTCGTATCCTGCAGGCACGCGTGTGATGGTGTCGCCGTGCGACATCCACACCTGTGTGGGTGAGGGCATGCCATTCATGAGGGGGTCGTCGGCGCGCTTGACCGCGAGCATGGCGCGGCCGTATTCGCGGCTGGGGGCGGGGCTCACCTCGCCGCCGAAGAAGTGTGCCAGATACTGCGCGCCGTAGCATACGCCCAGCAGCGGCAGCCGCCCCTTGACGGGGGTGAGATCGATGCGGGGCGCCGCGGCGTCGCGCACCGAGAAGGGGCTTCCCGACATGATCACGCCGCGCACCGAGGTGTCGAGCGCCGGCAGATGGTTGTAGGGATGTATCTCGCAGTATACGTTCAGTTCGCGCACACGCCGCGCTATGAGCTGCGTGTACTGCGACCCGAAGTCTATGATCAATATTTTTTCAGTCATAAGAACTCGCTGGTTTCTCAGAATGCGTATTCTCCGCCGCGGGGCTATTCGCCGCGTGAGTAGTTGGGGGTTTCGCGCGTGATGGTCACGTCGTGCGGGTGGCTTTCGGCCACGCCGTTCGAGGTGATGCGCACGAACTTGGCCTTCTTGAGCGTGGCGAGATCCTTGGCTCCGCAGAGTCCCATGCCGGCGCGGATGCCTCCTACAAGTTGGTATACCGTCTCGCTGAGCGACCCCTTGAAAGGTACGCGGCCGACGATGCCCTCGGGTACGAGCTTGTTGTCGTTGTTGACCTCGCTCTGGAAGTAGCGGTCCTTCGAACCGGCCTTCATGGCGTCAATCGAGCCCATGCCGCGGTAGGTTTTGAACTTGCGGCCGTTGTATATGATGGTCTCGCCGGGCGACTCCTCCGTGCCGGCGAACATCGAGCCTATCATGACGCTGTCGCCGCCTGCGGCCAGCGCCTTGACGCAGTCGCCCGAGTAACGGAGTCCGCCGTCGGCGATGACGGGGATGCCGCTGCCCTTGATGGCGTGGGCCGCGTCGTATATGGCCGAGAGCTGGGGCACGCCGCAGCCTGCGATGATGCGCGTGGTGCATATCGAGCCCGGGCCTATGCCCACCTTGATGCCGTCGGCACCCGCCTCGACGAGGTATCGCGCCGCCTCGGCGGTGGCTATGTTGCCCACGACGACGTCGAGCTCCGGAAACTCGCTCTTGACGCGCCTGAGGGTGTCGACCACGTTCTTCGAGTGGCCGTGCGACGAGTCTATGACCACGGCGTCGACGCTTTCGTTTATGAGGGCGCGCACGCGCTCCACGGCGTCGCCCGTGACGCCTATGCCGGCAGCCACGCGCAGGCGCCCCTTCGAGTCCTTGCAGGCGTTCGGGTGGTCCTGAATCTTGGTGATGTCCTTGTATGTGATCAGGCCTATGAGCCTGCCGTTGTCATCCACCACGGGCAGTTTCTCGATCTTGTTGCGCAGGAGTATCTCCGACGCCTTCTCGAGTTCGGTGCTGTGGGTGGTGATGATGTTCTCCTTTGTCATCACCTCCTCGATGCGGCGGCTCATGTCGCGCTGGAAACGCAGGTCCCGGTTGGTGACGATGCCTATGAGCATGTTATGCGCGTCGATGACGGGGATGCCGCCGATCTTGTTGTCGTGCATGAGCTGCAGGGCGTCGCCCACGGTCTGATCCTTGGTGATGGTGATCGGGTCGTAGATCATGCCGTTCTCGGCGCGCTTTACGCGGCGCACGTGCGCGGCCTGCTCGGCGATAGCCATATTCTTGTGAATCACGCCTATGCCTCCTTCGCGAGCGAGCGCTATGGCCAGAGGAGCCTCGGTGACCGTATCCATTGCGGCCGACACGATGGGTATGTTCAACTTGATATTTCGCGAAAAGTAGGTCTCTGTAGAGACTGTCCGCGGCAACACTTCTGAGTAGGCGGGTACGAGCAGCACGTCGTCGAAAGTCAACCCTGTCGACTGTACCCTTTCATCTATGAACGACATAAGTACTTGGGGTTTTTGTTGCGCACAAAGTTAGCCATAAAAATAGAGACCGCCAAAATTACCACCCGATTTTACGGCGCGGGACGCCGATTTTTTTACCCCCTGCCGCCGTGCCGCGTACAAGGCGGCGCGGCGGCGCATGGCACGAGGGGGAGCTGCGAAAAAATTATGGCGTCGGGTGGTCGGGATTTCTGCTAAAAACCGTACCTTTACCGCCGAATATGCACTCTTGAAAATGGCAATGTCTTCGGGTCCCGTACCATACCACATTCCCGTGCTGGCCGAGGAGGCCGTGTCGCTGCTGGGCATCGACGCGGCGGGCACATATGTCGACCTCACCTTCGGCGGCGGCGGGCATTCTCGCCGCATACTCTCGGCACTGGGACCCGAAGGCCGGCTCTACGCCTTCGATCAGGACCGTGATACGGCGGCCAACCTCCCCGACGACGCCCGCCTGCACTACGTCGAGAGCAACTTCCGTTTCCTGCGCGGGGCGCTGCGCCTGCGCGGCGTGCGGCAGGTGGACGGCATTCTGGCCGATCTGGGTGTCTCGTCGCACCACTTCGACGAGGCCGGGCGGGGTTTCTCGTTCCGCAGCGACGGTCCGCTCGACATGCGCATGAACCGCCGCGGAGGACGTACCGCGGCCGATGTGGTGAACGGCTACGACGCCGACTCTCTGGCGCGCCTGCTGCGCGAGTGGGGCGAGCTGGATACCACGTGGAAGATCGCCGCATGCATCGTGCGGCGGCGCGAGGCGGCGCCGATACTCACCACGCGGCAGCTGGTCGAGGCGGTGGAGCCCTGCACGCCCAAGCGCGACGGGGCCAAGTTCCTCTCCAAGCTGTTTCAGGCGTTGCGCATCGAGGTCAACGGCGAGATGGAGGCGCTGAAGATGGCGCTTGAACAGTCGTTGCGGGTGTTGCGCCCGGGCGGGCGGCTGGTGGTCATATCGTACCACTCGCTCGAGGACCGTCTGGTCAAGAACTTCATGCGCAGCGGTAACTTCGAAGGGCGCGTCGAGAGCGACTTCTACGGCCGCCGGCTCACTCCTTTCGAGGCTGTGACGCGCAAGGCGGTGCTGCCGTCGCCGCACGAGATCGAGGCCAACCCCCGTTCGCGGTCGGCGAGGATGCGCGCCGCGGAGAAACTGTGAGGGGCCTGCCGGGAGATGCAGCTCGCGCGGCGGTGATGCGAGTGACGGCATGCCGGCGTGGCATGCGGCGGGAGTGGATGATGTAATATGGCGTAAACATATCGGCAGAGATTGTATGGAGAGAGACCGTATGGATATAGAGGGGAGAGAGGGCCCGCAACCCGAAGGGGATGAGTTCAACCCCTTGAGCGAGGAGGAGATGCGCGAACGCGAGGAGGCGGAGGAGTTCCGCCGCCGTGTGCGGCGCGAGATCCTGCGCGTGCAGAGCGGCGAGGCCGACGAGGACATAGCCCGTGACCGCGAAGAGGAGGAGGCGCAGCGGCGTGAGGAGCAGGAGCGTGAGCAGCGCGCTGCCCGCAAGCGTTCGAGGCTGTTCTGGCAGATATTCTCGGGCAACATCCTGGTCAACCGCAGCGTGGCGGAGAACTACCGCTATTTCGTCGCCATCGCCGGAATGTGTTTCGTGAGCATCGTCGTGATGTTCGCCTCTCTGGCCGCCGACATGAAGTATTCGCGCATGGAGCGCGAGGTTCAGCTTCTGCGCGAGAGGTCGATACGCCTTCAGGAGCAGCTCTATAGACGCACCACGCATGCGGCCATATCGGAGGAGCTGCAGCGGCGGGGCATCAGCCTGCAGGATCCGCGGCGCCCGAAGGCCGTGGTCGAGGAGTAGGGCGCCGCCGCGGGCGGATGCGGCGCCTGCATCGGGATGGAGGGCCGTACGGGGCCGGCGCATGGTGCGGCGGACGGCGCGTGAAGGAAGATGCCTCCGCAGTATGAAAATTTACCGAAAATGGCAAAGTTGAAACGCGATACAGATGTCAAGGACGAGATGTACACTCGGGTGAAGAAGGTCTACGGGGTCTTCATCCTTGTGGCGCTGCTCGTGGTGGTGCGTCTTGTGTGGGTCTCGGCCCTGAGTTCCGAGACGGCATACAACGCGGGGCGTCTCGAACGGCGCATTTTCATCGCCGACTCGGTCTATTCGCGCCGCGGGTCGATTCTGGCGCGTGACGGCGAGCCTTTGGCCACGTCGATACTGCGTTACCGCGTCGATTTCGACATGGCCAGCGACGGCTTCGATTCGCTGTCGCTCTTCCGCGAGCAGGCCGATTCCCTGGCCAAACTGCTGTCGAGATTCTTCGGCGATAGGCCGGCGTCGGAATACCGCCGCCGCATGATCGAGGAGCACGACAAGCACTACCGCGTGGTCTACCGCAAGGATACCACGGTGCTGCGTTCGGAAGGTTTCTTCGCCCGCATATGGGACATGTTGCGCCGCGACGAGTTCAAGACCGTTAAGCTCTACGATACGCTGCGCGACCACCGCCCCGTGGCGATCCTGCCGCGCGCGGTCGACTACAACGAGTGGCAGACGCTGCGCAAGTACCCCATCCTGAACTGGAATATGGGCATGACCTACAATCTGGTGACGCTCGACCAGCGGGTCTATCCCTACGGCGAACTGGCGCGGCGTACGCTCGGGCTCGTGGGCGACAAGGGCAATTACGGCATTGAGGCGATCTACCGCGAACAGCTGGAGGGGCGCAACGGCCGCATGATACGCCAGCGCATCGCCCCGGGGTTCTCGAGCGTGGTGCACAGCAGCGATAACATCGACGCCGAGGACGGCATGGACATAGTCACCACGCTCGACGCCGACATCCAGCATATAGCCGATCAGGCGCTGCGGCGGCAGCTTACGGCGCAGAAGGCCATTTGGGGAACGTCGATGGTGATGGAGGTGGCGACGGGCGACATCCTTGCCATAGCCAATCTGGGGGAGACAGCCGAGCGCAGCGGCGTATACGTCGAGAAGGAGAACTATGCCCTGAGCCGCCGCATGGAGCCCGGCTCTACCTTCAAGCTGGCGGCGCTGCTGGCGCTGGTGGAGGATTGCGACATGCCGGTGGAGACGAAGTACGACACGCACCACGGCCGTGCCGTGCGCGTGGGGGGCAAGCGCGGCCCGCTGATACAGGACTCGCACGACATAGGCGGCGAGATCGACCTCAAGGAGGCCGTGGCGCAGTCGTCGAACGTATATTTCGCCGAAGCGGTATACGACCACTACAAGGATGATCCGGAACGTTACGTGAAGTTCCTGCAGCATTTGGGGCTGGACCGCACCGTGGGTCTCGACGGGATGGGCGAGGCGGCGCCGCTGATCCCCGCGTACGGTACGAAACAGTGGTCGGGGCATACGCTCCCAAACATGGGTTACGGCTATGCCGTCGAGCTGCCTCCGATACATATGCTGACGCTGTACAATGCCGTGGCCAACGGCGGCTGCATGGTGGCGCCGCGGATCATACGCGAGGTGCGGCGGGGCAACCATGTGGTGGAGGAGTTCCCCACGCAGGTGCTCGTCGACAAGATATGCAGCAACTCGTCGCTCGACATCGTGCGCGAGTGCCTTGAGGAGACGGCCCGTACGGGTACTGCCAAGGCCTACTTCCGCGATACGGTGTCGCTGCGCGTGGCAGCAAAGACCGGTACGGCGAAGGTCGCCCAAAGCGGCATCAAGTATTCCGACGGCTACTATCTGGGCTCGATGGTCACATACTTCCCTGCCGACGACCCCAAATATACGGTCATGACGGCGGTGTTCACGCGCCGCGGCCGCGGCACCACGGTCTATGGCGCAGGGCTGGCGGGCCCCGTGCAGCGCGACATCGTCAACTACATATTCTACCGCGACGAGGAGTGGCACCAGACGGTGACGCCGTCGGACGAGGAGCACTATCCGGCGCGGGTGAAGGGCGGCAACATCGCCGAGGTGCGGCGCGTGGCCGACAAGTTCTCGCCGCGCGTATCCTTCACCGACCGCAACGGCTGGGGCGTCACGCATGTCGATTCGCTGCGCAATGTGGATATACGCACCATCGAGGCCGACAGCGCGACTATGCCCTACGTGGTGGGCATGGGGCTGAAGGATGCGATCTATCTGCTCGAAAGCCGCGGCCTGCGGGTGCGCAGTTCGGGCAAGGGGTGCGTACGCACGCAGAGCATCCGTGCCGGCACGGCAGTCCGTGCGGGACAGACGGTGTCCATAACCCTGAAATAGGGCGCGGGCGGAAAGGTGCGGCCGCAGCCGTCGGGTGCGGCCTGAAAAACAGGGACAATGTAAAGTGGACATGATATGAAACATTTGAGCGAACTTCTTGTGGCGACGCCCGTCAGGACGATCGTGACGGCGTCCGATCCCGAGATCGGGGCGCTCTGCTGCGATTCGCGGCATGTGGGGCGCGGTGACTGTTTCTTCGCCGTGCGCGGCGAGAACAGCGACGGCCACGACTTCATCGGGGCGGCCGTTGCGGCGGGTGCCGCGGCCGTGGTGTGCGAGCGCCTGCCGCAACGCACGTCAGAGGGCGTGAGCTATGTCGTGACGGAGGACAGCCGCGGCGCGCTGGCCGACATGGCGGCGGCCTTCTACGGCAATCCCTCGCACGAGCTGAAGCTCGTCGGGGTTACGGGCACCAACGGCAAGACTACGGTGGCCACGCTGCTGTGTGACATGTTCCGCATGCTTGGACATAAGGCCGGCCTCATATCGACGGTGGTGTACCGTGTAGGCGACCGCGAGGTCGAGGCCACGCACACCACACCCGATGCCGTACGGCTGAACGCCATGCTGCGCGAGATGGCCGACGACGGCTGCGAATATTGCTTCATGGAGGTTTCGTCGCACTCGATCGTGCAGGAGCGTGTGCGGGGCCTGCGCTTCGCGGGGGCCATATTCACGAACCTCACGCATGACCACCTCGACTACCACAAGACCTTCGCCGAGTACGTGAAGGCGAAGAAACGCCTCTTCGACACCCTGCCGAAGGGGGCTTTCGCGCTGGTCAACGCCGACGACCGCAACGGTGCGGTGATGGTACAGAACACTCGCGCCGCGGTGAGCACCTACTCGCTGCGGACGATGGCCGACTTCCGCTGCAAGGTGCTGGAGATGCACTTCGACGGCATGCTGCTGTCGGTCGGCCGCCGCGAGGTATGGGTCGGCTTCCTCGGCCGTTTCAACGCCGCCAACCTGCTTGCCGTCTACGGCGCCGCGCGGCTGCTCGGCGTCGAGGAGGAGGATGCGCTGCGCTGTTTGAGCGCCCTGCATTCGGTGAGCGGCCGTTTCGAACCCGTGCGTTCGGAGTCGGGCCGGACGGTCATCGTGGACTACGCCCACACGCCCGACGCCCTGCAGAACGTCATAGAGACCATCAACGAGATCCGCCGCCCCGGACAGCAGCTGATCGTGGTGTGCGGCTGCGGCGGCGACCGCGACCGTACGAAGCGTCCCGAGATGGGGGCCATCGCCTCGCGGGAGGCGTCGGTGGCGGTATTCACCTCGGACAACCCCCGCACGGAGGATCCCGAGGCGATCCTCGACCAGATTATGGCGGGCGTGGCGGAAGGCGCACGCTGCCTGCGCATAGCGGACCGCGCGCAGGCGATACGCACGGCGGTGATGCTCTCGCGCGAGGGGGACATCGTCCTCATCGCGGGCAAGGGCCACGAGACATACCAGATAGTGGGCCGCGAGAAACACCATTTCGACGACCGCGAGGAGGCGGCCGCCGCCCTGCGCAGCGTCGAGCGCGGCGGGGCGCAGTAGGAGTAAAACAGATTTCCGTACAAGATGCTATATTCGTTTTTCCGCTATCTCGATGAGATGTACGACGTCCCGGGTTCGGGAATGTTCCAATACATATCGTTCCGCTCGGCTCTGGCCGTCATCCTCGCGCTGTTGATAACCATCATCTTCGGCCGCTCGATCATACGCATGCTGCGTCGCCGCCAGATAGGCGAGGAGATCCGCGATCTGGGACTCGATGGGCAGCTCTCCAAGCGCGGCACTCCGACCATGGGGGGCGTGCTGATCCTGTTGGCCGTGCTGGTGCCGATACTTCTGGTGGGGCGCCTCGACAACATATACGTGCAGCTGATGATTGTCTCGACGGTGTGGCTGGGCTGCATAGGTTTCCTTGACGACTACATCAAGACCTTCCGCCACAAGAAGGAGGGGCTCAAGGGGCGCTTCAAGATCGTGGGGCAGGTGGGTCTCGGCATCATAGTCGGTTCGGTGATGTGCTTCTCGCAGGATGTGGTGGTGCGCGAGAAGGTCGACGGCCCCGTCGAGGTGACATACACCGACGAGGCGGGCCAGACCGTGGTGACGCAGGTGCAGCGCTCGGTCATCGACTCCGAGGCGCAGAAGGTGGCCAACACCACCATCCCCTTCGTCAAGGACAACGAGTTCGACTACGGCTGGATCGTCGGCGACGACGATCTGCTGACGTGGATACTCTATATCGCCGTGGCGATATTCATCGTGACGGCGGTGTCGAACGGCGCGAACCTCACGGACGGTCTCGACGGGCTGCTCACGTCGGTGTCGGTGCCGATAGTGACCGTGCTCGGGGCATTGGCCTACCTCTCGGGCCACATCATCTATGCCGACTACCTGAACATAATGTATATCCCCGACTCCTCGGAGCTGGTGGTCTTCGCTGCGGCGATGGTCGGGGCGCTGCTGGGATTCCTGTGGTACAACTCGTTTCCCGCGCAGATATTCATGGGCGACACGGGCTCGCTCTCGATCGGCGGCATCATCGCCGTCTTCGCCCTCTGTATACGCAAGGAACTGCTGCTGCCGCTGCTGTGCGGCATATTCCTCGTCGAGTCGGTATCGGTGATGGTTCAGGTGAGCTGGTTCAAGTACACGCGGCGGCGCTACGGCGAGGGGCGGCGCCTGCTGCTCATGTCGCCGCTGCACCACCACTATCAGAAAAAGGGGCTGTTCGAGACCAAGATCGTGATGCGCTTCTTCATCGTCTCGATCCTGCTCTGCGCCATGACCCTCGTGACGCTCAAGATACGATAGGAGAGGGGGCGGCGGCGCGTGCGGCGCCGGCGGAACGGAAACCGAATGTGATGTCTGCGGCGGGTGCCGCCGCGGAAGAGTATAATGACGACACAATGAAACGTATAGTAGTATTGGGCGGCGGAATCAGCGGTTACGGTTCTGCCGTGCTGGCCAAGAAAAAGGGATTCGACGTGTTTCTCTCTGACGCGGGCACGATAGCCGAGCGCTACCGGCGCGTGCTGGAGGAGTGGGGCGTGGAGTATGAGCAGGGAGGCCACACGATGGAGCGCATCCTTGCGGCGGACGAGGTTGTCAAGTCGCCCGGCATACCCGAGAAGGCCCCCGTGGTGCAGGCCCTGCGCGGACGGGGCATACCGATCGTCTCGGAGATAGAGTTCGCGGGGCGCTACAAGGGGCGCGCCCGCACCATCTGCATCACCGGCTCGAACGGCAAGACCACGACCACGTCGCTCATCTACCGCATCATGCGCGATGCGGGCGTGCGCGTGGCCCTCGGCGGCAACATAGGCGAGAGCTTCGCCTACTCTGTAGCCACAGGCGACTACGACTGGCATGTGCTGGAGATAAGTTCGTTCCAGCTCGACGGCATGTACGACTTTAGGGCCGATGTGGCGGTGCTGATGAACATCACGCCCGACCATCTGGACCGTTACGACCATTGTTTCCAGAACTACGTCGACTCGAAGATGCGTATCATCCGCAACCAGCATTCGCGCTGCTGCTTCGTCTATTCGGCCGACGACCCTGTCATCGCGGGCGAGCTGCGCAAGTACGACTTGCGCATGCGGCAGCTGCCTTTTGCGGCGCATGCGGCCGTTGCGAGCGGTGCGGGCGACGCATGGCTGGACGGCGAGGGCGAGTTCACGGCGCGCGTGGGCCGCAGGAGCGTCACCATCGATACGTCGCGGATGAAGATCAAGGGCCTTCACAACGCCTATAACGCCATGGCGGCGGCTCTGGCGACGCTGGCGGCGGGTGTGGAGCCCGACACTGTGGCGCAGTCCGTCTATGCGTTCGACCCTGTCGAGCACCGTCTGGAGCCTGCGGGCGAGCGCGACGGCGTGGTGTGGATAAACGACTCGAAGGCGACGAACGTCGATTCGGTGTGGTACGCCCTCGAGAGCATGACGCGTCCCGTGGTGTGGATTGCCGGCGGGACGGACAAGGGCAACGACTACGGTCCGCTGATGGAGTTTGCGCGGGCGAAGGTGAAATGCCTCGTATGCATGGGTGTCGACAATGCCAAGCTGGTGGAGGCGTTCACGGGGGTCGTGCCCGAGGTGATCTCTACCTCGTCTCTCGACGAGGCCATGCGGGCGGCTGCGGCGCGGGCTGTGGCCGGCGATGCGGTGTTGCTGTCGCCGGCGTGCGCCAGCTTCGACCTCTTCAGGAACTACGAGCAGCGCGGCGAACTCTTCAAGCAGTGGGTGCGCGACAACGTGCTCGGCAAACGGTAGCATGCGGCCCGCAGGGGCAGCCGCTCCGTCTGCGGGGGAGGCATAACGGTGTGTGAACATATAAAACGCAAGGAAGAATGTACGAGGAGAAGGAGTTTCACGAGACGCGGGCGGCAGTCCCGGATGAGCCCGACGCTGCGGAAGGGGCGCCGCAGGGCGCCGCCGGCGCGGCGGGCTCGGGCGTGATAGACACGGCGCGCCGTCTTCTGGGCGGGGACCGTGTGCTGTGGGTGATCATCATCTCGCTGATGATCATCTCGGTGCTTGTGGTATACTCGTCCACGGCGAAGATGGCCTACAACGCCCGTTCGGCGTCGACGACGGCGGAATTCCTGCGCTCGCAGCTTTTCCTGCTGGCGCTGTGCACGATAGCCATATTCGTCGTGCACCGCATCAACAGCCAGACATACCGCCGTTTTACGAACCTGCTGTTCGGGGTGTCGCTGCTGCTGACGCTGGTGGTATACTTTACGGGCCAGACCACCAACAGCGCCGCCCGCTGGATCTCGGTGCTGGGATTCCAGTTCCAGCCGTCGGAGATGCTCAAGCTCACCATCGTCATGTATCTGGCCAACCAGCTGGCCAAGCGGCAGTCGACGATACGCACGCTGCAGATCGTGCCGAGCCTCAAGTTCTGGACATGGATGCGGCCTAAGCAGAAGCGCATATGGCGTGAGGGCGGGTTCCCGATATTCCTGCCCATCGTGCTCTCGTGCGTGGTGATACTGCCGGCGCACACGTCGTCTGCGGTGCTGGTCTTCGTGCTGTCGCTGGCGATGCTCTACATCGGGCGCGTCAGGTGGCGGGAGATCTTCCGTATCATCTCGTGGGCGGTCGTGGGGCTGGCCTTCGTGGCGGTGCTGGGGCTGGGCCGCAGCCATACGGCCCACGGACGGATATCGACGTGGATCGACCTGTGGACCTCGTCGCAGACCGAAAAACCGATCGACGAGCTGAGCGACACCGAGCGCTCGATGATTGCCATCTACAACGGCGGCATTCTGGGCCGCGGCGCGGGCCAGAGCGCCGTGCGCGTCGAGATGACGCACCCCGAGAGCGACTATGCCTTCGCCTTCTTCGTCGAGGAGTACGGCATCGGCATCGCGATGGTCCTCGTGGCGCTCTACGTGTGGATATTCTTCCGCGCCATCGAGATATTCGAACGCTGCCCCAAGAAATTCCCCGCGATGCTGTCGCTGGGCATAGCACTGCTCATAACGGGGCAGGCGTTGCTGCATATCATGGTGACGGTGAACATCATCCCCGAGACAGGGCAGACGCTGCCCATGATCTCGCGCGGCGGCTCGTCGCTGTTGTTCACCTCCATAGGCCTCGGTATGATCCTGAGCGTGAGCCGCCAGACCGAGGAGGGGTCACACGGCGACGACAACTGACGCCGCGGGCCCGACAGTAACATCCCGTGCTATAGAAACAACGTTGAATATGGACGACATCAGACTCGACAAATACCTGTGGGCCGTGCGCGTGTTCAAGACACGCAGCGATGCGGCCGAAGCCATCCGCAACAACCGCGTGACGGTGAACGGCGGCTATTGCAAACCTTCGCGCGAGGTGAAGGTGGGGGACGAGATCTCGGTCAAGCGCATGCCCGTGGTCTACCGCTACCGTGTGGTGGGCCTCGTGAGCAGCCGCCAGCCCGCGAAGAACGTCCCCGACTACTGTGTCAACATCACGCCGGCGGAGGAGCTGGCGAAGCTCTCTATGCCGCGCGAGACGGTCTTCGTCTTCCGCGACCGCGGCACGGGACGCCCCACAAAGAAGGAGCGGCGCGAGATCGACGCCCTGATGGATGGGATGTATTACGACGACGGGGAGGATTGACAGCACGGCATAGGGGGCGCCGGAGAGCCGCCGCGCCGCGCCCGCCCGGACCGGCGTGGACGTCTGTTACGCCTGATGTGCGTCTTTGACGGGGGTGCCGCCAAGTGATGCATTCGGGTGCGGGTGCCGCCGAAAACTGTGTTTTCTCTTGTCTCTGCGCCCGACTTTTCATATATTTGCATAGACCCCAAACACGAAAGATTATGGCAGGCGATATGGTTTTCCGCATTGGCAGGGCCGTGGCACCGGCGGTGTGCATGGCGGTGCTGTTTCTGGCAGGGTGCAAGAGTACGGACCCGGGTGTCAATACGCCCGTCGCGGTCACGGTCGAGAGCTCCGGCATCGTCACCGTCGCCGACGGCAGCAGCTCCGACATATCGTTTACGGTGGTGCCCGCCGAGACCGATTTCTCATACGGCGGCAGCGGGCGTTACAACGTCAAATTGTGTTATGCCGCCAATCGCAACTCGACCCGGGAGGTTTACATCGACGGCGTGAAGGCAGCGGGCGGGGGGCGTTATACGGCGCGCATCGTCAGCCGCAACACCTCGGAGACGCCTTTCCGCATCGACGTGCGCATCTTCATAACCACCGCCGACGGCCGTACGTACATGTCGGGTGTCTTCTGCATCCAGAACAGCGAGGCCAAGACGGGCATCTCGTCGATAGGGTTCCTCAAGAGCGACAACCCGCAGCTCTACGAAGACATATATTGCACCTACGACGAGGCGTCGTCGACATTCAAGGTGCGTACCCCCGAGGTGGTTGACGTGAGCGGTCTCGTGGCCACCTTCATCGCCTCGGGCAAGGTCACGGTTAATGGCGTCGAACAGCAGAGCGGCGTGACGCCGAACGACTTTACGGGCGACGTGAAGTATGTTGCCGAGGGCGACGGAGGGCGGTACGAATATACGGTGCGTGTCGTCAACTTCACGGGACTGCCCGTGGTGTATATCAATTCGTCGACGGGGCTCAGGCCGATAGGCAGCGACATAACGTCGAAGGAGGAGTGGAAACAGGCCACCATACGCATCGATGGCAACGGCGTCTTCGAGGACCTGCCCGAGACGGCCGTGTCGCTGCGCGGCCGCGGCAACATAACGTGGGGCTGGGACAAGAAACCCTTCAACATGAAGTTCGAGAAGCGCACCTCGATGCTCGGGATGCCCGAGCACAAGCGGTGGGTGATGCTGGCGAACTATTGCGACCGCACGATGGTGCGCAACTCTACGGCCTTCTATGCGTCGGGGCTGACGTCGCTGGCGTGGGCGCCGCGCAGCCGCTACGTGGAGCTCTTCTACAACGGCGAATATACGGGGACCTATCAGCTGACCGAACAGGTGCGCGTGGACGAGAACCGTGTCGACGTGCACGAACTGCAGCCCGGGGATACGGACATCACGGGCGGCTATCTGGTGGAGATGGACTTCCACTGGGACGATTCTCCGCGCAAGTGGTCGCCGACGGTGCCGAGCAAGTACGGCCCTTCGTCCTCATGGTACATAGTCAAGTCGCCCGACGATGACGACCTGACCGACGCGCAGTTCGACTACATCAAGGGCTATATCGGCGAGTTCGAGCGCGTGGTGATGGATCCGGCGCTGCGGTCCGACCCCGAGCACGGCTACAGGAAATATATCGACCCGCTGTCGTTCATCGACTATTGGCTGCTGTACGAGGTGTGCGTAAACCACGAGATCCTCAACCCGGGGAGCGTATACCTGCACAAGGACCGCGGCGGCAAACTCGTGGCCGGCCCGATATGGGATTTCGACTACGGGACCTTCAACTTCGATTACGACGAGGCCAAGCCGGCGTCGTATTCGCTCTACGTCAAGGATGCCGTATGGCTGCACTACCTGTTCGAGGAGGAGGAGATGAGGACGCTGGCCAAGCAGCGGTGGGCGGAACTGCGGCCCGCATTTATGCAACTGCCCGCTTTCGTTGACAGATGCTCGTCGCAGCTGCTCTATGCCGCCGAGGAGAACTACTCGCGCTGGCCCATGACGGTGAATGCCAACGGCGACGCCTATTTCTCGTATGATCAGGCGATCGCACGCATGAAGAATATCATTGAGGAGCGTATAGCCATTATCGACGAATGTATGGCAGTATGGTAATATCGGTTATTGATAGGTGTATTATGGGTGCCGGACGCAGTGTCTGCGCCGCGGCGGCTTTGGCGCTGGCTCTGCTGGCGGCGGGATGCGGCGGCCGCGACGTGACGGGCGAGGCTTTCTCCGCCGGCGCCCTCTTCGAGTACGGCGATTCGGGCAACAGGCCCGCGGTGGTGACGCGGCGCCCCGCAGATGTGGGCGACGACGTGGCTCTGTTCTGGTATTGGGTGTCGGGTTACGTCTCTGCGGAGGGCGCCGAGGAGGATATCCGCGCCTTTGCCCGCGAGGGGTTCGGGCGTGTGGTGATAAACGAGATCGAGCTGCCCGACCTCTACGGCCCCGTACGCAATGCCGCGATGAGCGACGGGTGGTGGGATGCGCTGCGGGCGGCGTTGGCCGCGGCCGACGAGGAACATGTCGAGATAGGTATAACGGCCTGCCCGGGCCTCGGGTCGGAGTGGCCTTTCATGGCGGGGTCGGAGGCGTGGTCCGCGGCCGCGGCCGGTGAGACGGCTGCCGCGGCGGCGGAACGGCACTTCTCGTCATACGTCGGGGAGATCCTGCGGCGTGTGCCTGCCGAGGAGCGGCGGGCGCTGCGCTTCGTCGTGGCGGGCGACGTGCCGTCGGGGAGAGCGGGCGCCGATGCGGCGCACGAGGCCGCATGGAGAGCCGAATACATGCGCTGCATGACGGAGTTGTGCCGAGCCGAGGGGCTGGCGGCGGTGAGCCGCGACGTGCGGGCTGCCCTGTTGTGCGGGGCCGATGCCGCGGGCGACGGTCTGATGGCCTCGGTGCGGCTGGTGCCCGACGGTGAGGTCGACGACAGCCGTGCGGCGGCGTCGGCGGCGCGCCTGTGCGGCATGCGTCGCGTCGCGGCCGAAGTGGGCGACACCGAGACCAAGGCGTATGCCGCGGTGCCCTCGTCGCTGAAACGCGCGGCCGACATGGCGTATGTCCAAGGTGTCAACGCCGTCGTGCCGACGGGAGCCGTGCTGCAGGCTACGGCGACGGATATGCCCGGACTGAACACATGGCTGTTCAGCGATATTGACCGCAATGTCCCGTGGTTCACGCATGCCGACATGCTGGTCGATTACCTGTGGCGGTGCAATATGATGCTGTCGCGGGGCGAGCGTGTGACGGATGTTGCGGTGCCGTTCTCCGGCGGGGATGCCTTCCCTGCGGCCGACATCGTCGCCGAAGCGGGTTACGACGCCGATTATCTTCCCCTTGCGGTGCTGTCGGCGGCGGAGGTGCGCGACGGTGCCGTCGTGGCGGGCGGACACAGCTATGCGGCCGTGGTGTGCGGCCGCGGGCTGGACGCCGATACCGAGCGGGTGCTTGCGTCGCTGGCGGGCCGCGGCGCGCGTATTGTGCGTACGGGCCTGTCGTCGCGTGACCGCAGGTCGATGAAGGAGGCGCTTGCGGCGGTCGCGGCGCCCGACGTGTCGCTGGTGTCGGACGATGTCGCTGACTATTCGCCGTTGAGGTATACGCACCGGAGCGAGGAGGGGCGTGACGTATATTTCCTCTTCAACGCTTCGTCGGAGCCTCTGAGCGGGCGGCTGTCGCTGCGCTGTGCAGGCGGGAATCCCGAGTTGTGGAACCCTGTGGACGGCTCGCGCGGTGCCGTGGCGGAGTTCTCGACGGAGGGCGGCCGCACGTCATTCGACATATCGCTGGCTGGGGGCGAGAGCCTTTTCGTGGTGGTAGGCGGCGGCGATGCGGCTGTTGCGGCCGTACGCCGCGTAGGTGGCTACCCGTTCGAGTACCGCTGGGATGTGAGTTTCTCGTCGCCCGTGTCTGAACCCTTCTCCACGACAATGTACGATCTGCGCAATCTCTCGGAAAATGATGAGCGGCGCATCCGTTTCTTCTCGGGCCGTACGACCTACAGCAGCCTTTTCGAGGTGCGCAAGCCTGTCGGGTGCGACCGCGTCGAGCTGGTTATGCGCGAGGCGGGAACGTCGGCGAAGGTGTGGATAAACGACCGTTATGTCGGGGGCATGTGGACGCGGCCGTACAGGATCGATGTCACGGACGCCGTGCGCAACGGCATGAACAGCATACGTATCGAGACGGCCGGCACGTGGGTCAATGCCATCGTGGGCATGATGACCGCCCTGAGCGAGGGCCGCGCACCCGCCGCGGAGGAGGGGACGGCGGACGTGCAGACGGAGCGGGATTCACTGACGGACAAGGGGTGGCGCATGCCGCAGCTGCACTTCGTGGTGAACACCTACACGGAGCGTTCCGAGCTGCCCGTGTCGGGCATGGCGTCGGGCGTGTCGCTCATCTATTACGGCAAGTGACGGTTGCGACGGGAAAAGGAGTGCGGGGCGGTCTCATGTGAGGCCGCCCCGCATCGCATAGGTCAAGGGCGTGTAGGCTACTCTTTGTATAGAGAGCGGGCGATACCCATCTCCAGACCGCGCAGCTCGGCCAAGCCGCGCATGCGGCCGTAGCACGAGTACCCCGGGTTGGAGCGGCGGTTCAGGTCGTCGCACATCTGGTGGCCGTGGTCGGGACGCATCGGTATGCGCACCTTGCGGCGCTGCTGTATCTCCAGAAAGGCCTTCATCACCTCATACATCGGCACGTCGCCCTCGAGGTGGTTGTCCTCTTGGAAGTTGCCGTCGGCGTCGCGGCGCGTCGAACGCAGGTGTACGAATCCCACGCGGTCGCCGAACTCGCGCATCATGGCCGGCAGGTCGTTGTCGGCGCGCACGCCGAACGATCCCGTGCAGAGGCAGAGGCCGTTCGAGGGGTTGGGGACAGCCTCGACGATGCGGCGGAAGTCTTCGGCCGTGGACATTATGCGGGGCAGGCCGAGGATCGGGTATGGCGGGTCGTCGGGGTGTATGACCATCTCCGAGCCGCACTCGTCCGCTACGGGGCATACCTCGCGCAGGAAGTATATCAGGTTCTGGCGGAGCCGCTCGGCATCTATGTCCTTGTACCGGTCGAGCGCCTCGCGGAACTGCTCCACGGTGAAACTCTCCTCCGAGCCGGGCAGACCGGCGATCATGTTGCGCGTGAGGCGGTGGCGCTCCTCCTCGCTCATGGCGTCGTAGCGGGCGCGGGCGCGCGTCTTCTCCTCGTCGGAGTACTCCTTTTCGGCGGCGGGGCGGCGGAGTATGTATAGGTCGAAGGCCATGAACGCCGCACGCTCGAAGCGCAGCGCGCGCGAGCCGTCCTCCACCTCGAATGCGAGGTCGGTGCGCGTCCAGTCGAGCACGGGCATGAAGTTGTACGTTATGCAGTGTATGCCGCATTCGGCAAGGTTGCGTATCGACTGCTTGTAGTTGTCTATGTAACGCTGGAAGCCGCCCGTACGGGTCTTGATGTGTTCGTGTACTGGGACGCTCTCCACGACGCTCCACACGAGGCCGGCGTCGGCGATCACTTTCTGCCTGCGGCGGATCTCATCCACCGTCCACACCTCGCCGTTGGGGATGTGGTGCAGGGCGTGTACTATGTCGGTGGCTCCGGCCTGTCGTATGTCGGAGAGCTTTACGGGGTCGTCGGGGCCGTACCAGCGCCACGACTGTTTGCAAAGATACATGTTCGGGTATCGTTTTATCGGTTATACATTATTGCGGCATGGCGCGCCGTCAGATCGAGAAGGCGTCGAACCCGCCGTCGATGACGGTGAGCGTGCCGCTCACGAACTTCGAGGCGTCGGATGCCAGCCATTGCAGCGTGCCGAGCAGCTCCTCGGGCTCGCCGAAGCGCTTGAACGGGGTGTGTGCCAGAATCGTGTGCGAGCGTGGCGTGAGCGACCCGTCGGGATTGGTTAGCAGGTCGCGGTTCTGGTTCGTAAGCAGGAAGCCCGGGGCTATGGCGTTCACGCGGAGTCCCTCGCCGAACTTGATGGCCAGCTCGCCGCACATGTATTTGGTCCAGTTCACGACGGCGGCCTTCGCCACGCCGTAGCCCGCTACGCGGGTGAGGGGCCGCAGCGCCGACTCCGAAGCGATGTTTATGATCGAGCCCTGCTTGCGCTCGGCCATGTCCCTGACGAATACCATAGTGGGGAGTATGGTGCCGAAGAGGTTGAGCTCGACGACCTTGCGCACGGCGTCGATATCCAGGTCGAATATCGTCTTCTCGGGGGGTACCGTCGCGGCGGCCATATTGCCTCCTGCACCGTTGATGAGCACGTCGATGCGGCCGTATGCGGCGATGATGTCGTTGTAGTTGCTTTCGAGGACGGCCTTGTCGAGCACGTCGCACATGAGGTATGTCGCCTCGCCGCCATCGGCCTTGACCTCGGCCGCGAGCCTTTCGCCCTGTTCGCGTGCGCGGTCGAGGATTACGACCTTGGCACCCTGTTCGGCGAAGTGTTTCACCATGGAAGTTCCGAGTATGCCGGCCGCGCCCGTGATGACGACGACCTTACCGTCGACGCTGAATAGATTTTTCATTTCCGTATAGTTTTAAATTGGGTTGTTCCGATCTGCCGGCCCCGTTTGGGAGGCGCGGTCCTTACAAAGATACGTTATTCGCCGCGAAAATGCAATAACGTGCCGCGGCGGTTGAGGGAAAAGATGTTGCGGGACATAATATTGTAATCCGAATGCTTTGTGTTTCCGAAATAAAAGAGTACCTTTATTGCGGATTTGTGCCTAAAACTCGACATTTCGACATATTTGCTTAATCAAAACTTATACCTATGGCTATTAACAGAAAGGACTTTCTAAAGACTCTGGGAGGTTTGGCGCTGTTCACCATCGTGCCGCGCCGCGTACTCGGAGGCCCGGGTCATGTCGCTCCCAACGACCAGCTGACCAAGGGTATCATCGGAACGGGCGGTATCGGCCGTACGAGCTATCACTTCACCAGTGACGAGAAGTGCCGTCTGGTGGCGCTGTGCGATGTCGACAGCATCCATCTGGATCAGGCCCTCGAGCAGGCGAAGACGCAGCTGGGCGTGACCCCCAAGACCTACCATTTCTACCGCGACCTGATCAACGACCCCGACGTGGACGTGGTTCATATCGCCACGCCGCCGCACTGGCACGGCATCATGGCTGTCGAGGCCGCCAAGGCCGGCAAGGACATCTGGTGCGAGAAGCCCATGACGCGCACCATCGGCGAAGGCAAGCGCGTGATGGAGGCCGTGCGTCAGAACAACCGTATCTTCCGTCTCAACACGTGGTTCCGTTTCCAAGACACCTTTTACGGTCTGGGCACCACGGTCAAGCCACTGAAGAAACTCGTCGACAGCGGCATGCTGGGATGGCCCCTGAAGGTGACCATATCGGGCTACACGGGCTTCAACTGGAAGTTCTTCTGGGTAGGCAAGGAGAATCTCGTGCCGCAGCCCGTACCGAAGAACCTCGACTACGACCTGTGGCTGGGCCCCGCCCCCTACAAGCCCTATAACGAGCACCGCACGCACCAGACCTTCCGCGGATACTGGGACTATGACGGCGGCGGTCTGGGCGATATGGGACAGCACTATATCGACCCCGTGCAGTACATTCTGGGCAAGGATGACACGTCGCCCGTGAAGGTCGAGGTGGATGCCCCGCAGCAGCACCCCGATGCCATAGGCACGTGGCGCAAGATCGTCTACACCTACGACGACGGCTGCCAGATCATCCTTCAGGGCGAGGACCACGGCGACCCCACGGCGCCCTACATCGAGGGCCCGAAGGGCAAGCTCTATCAGGGTTTCAACTGCACCATCCCCAACATCATGAACAAGCTGGCCGAACTGCCCGACCCCGAGCCGCAGAACACCGACTTCATCAAGTGTATCCACAACCGCGAGAAGTTCGCCCTGAACGAGATGAACGGGTTCCGCTCGGCCACGATCGTCAACATGGGTCTGTGCGCCCTGCGCCTGAACCGCTCGCTGGAGTTCGATCCCGTGGCATTGAAGTTCATCAATGACGATGCAGCCAACGCCCTGATCGACCAGCCGATGCGCGCGCCGTGGAAAATCTGATGCCTAACACCTAAACCGAAAGAACAATGAAAAGACTATTCATATCGATACTCCTGCTGGCGATGATGCCCTTTGCGGTCGTCGAGGCGCAGGATGCGCGCGGACGGGTCACCTCTACCATCGTGGCCGACGCGCTGAATCAACTGCCGGCGGCCGATGCCGGCCTGTACAACCAGCTCATGGGGGAGATTGCCGCCACGGGCAGCGAAGGCGTGGAGATGATCGCCGGCATGCTGAAGCCCGCGGCCGAGGGTGTGAACAACTCGCCCATGGAGTACGCCCTAAACGGTGTGGCTTGGTATGTCACCGCCGAGGGTAACGAGGCCCTGCGCGATGCCGTGCGCACGGGTCTGCGCAATGCCGCCGACAAGTGCGGCGACGAGGCCAACAAGGCTTTCCTGCTGACCGTGCTGGAGCGCTGCGCCACGGCCGAGGATGCCGGATACTTCGCCGCCCTGCTGGGCGACGAGTACCAAGGCGACTTCGCCGCGCGTGCGCTTGCCACCCTGCCCGGGACGGAGGAGACGGTGCTGTCGCTGATGCAGGAGCAGAACGCCAACGGCCTGAGCCGTGCGCGTCTGGCGCATGTCGCCGCGTATAAGGACATTGAGGGCGCCGAGGATATCCTTCTCATGTGGGCCGCCGAGGGCGGCGAGGAAGCCGAGATGGTGGAGATCAACCGCGCGCTTGCCTCTTGCGGCACGGCCAAGTCTGTGAAGCCGCTGGGCGCGGCAGCCAAGGCCGTAGACTACGCCTTCGAGGCGACTGACGCCTATGCGTCGTATGTCGCGCTGCTGACCAAGCTGGCGCAGACGGATCCCGCCGCCGCGCTGAAGGCCGCAAAGAAACTGATGAAGGCCTCGCCCAAGGTGAACGTACGTTCGGCAGGCCTGGAGATCGCGGCCCGTGTAGAGGGAGCCGCCGCGCTTCCCATGCTGGAGAAGGCCATGAAGGATGGCAACCGCGAGTACCGTGTAGGTGCGCTGCGTCTGGCCGATGACTTTGCCGACGATGCCGTCTATGCACGTTTCGCCGCCATGCTTCCCTCGTTGGAGGGCGAGGCCAAGGCCGACGTGCTGAACTGGCTCGGTACGGCTCATGCCGCCTCGCAGATCGACGCTGTGGCTGCCGCCATGAATGACGCCGACGCCGAGGTTGCGGCTGCGGCCGTGGCTGCCGCCAGCAAGATCGGCGGCGAGAAGGCTCTTGCCGCACTCGTGGCCAAGGCCGAGAGCCTGCAGGTGCCCGCAAACGATGCCGACGAGGCCGAGTGGGATGCTTACAGTGCCGAGTGGAGGACCGTTTACAATGCCTTCATGTCGTTCAACGGCCGTGTGAACGATGCCGTTGTCGGGATGCTGGGCAAGGGCGCCGCCGCCAAGTCGGTCGCTATGGAGGTGCTCAAGGAGCGCCGCATCCCCGAGGCTGCCGACGCCGTGCTGGCCATGGCCGAGGCGGGCGACGATGTTGCCAAGCTGATCCCCAATGTGGTTACGGAGAAGAACTTCGAGGCTCTGTGCGGTATGTATGAGAACTAC
Source organism: uncultured Alistipes sp. (assembly GCA_944320685.1). GTDB lineage: Bacteria > Bacteroidota > Bacteroidia > Bacteroidales > Rikenellaceae > Alistipes. The sequence goes on along the minus strand of CALUIK010000001.1, from coordinate 645,428 downwards.
AAGTGCGACTATGCCGCTGTCAACAAGTCGATTATCGACAAGCCTGCCCCCGAGCAGGTTGCCATGATCGAGGCCCGTATGAAGAAGGCCGGCGGCAAGGCCGACATGTACTATCCCGTGCTGGCCGCCACCGGTTCTTCGGATGTGATCCCGATGCTGGTCGAGGGTTACAAGGCAAACAAGAAGAGCGGCAATGTCTTTTTCGGCATGATGATGGTTGCCGACGATGCCATGTTACCTTATATGTATGAGATCGCAACGGAGAACGCCGATTTCCGCGAGGCGGCCCTGCAGCGTTACATAGATCTGACGCAGGCGTCGAAGAACCTCAATGCGCAGGTGAAGTACATGAACTACCGCAAGGTTTTGGAGATGAATCCCAAGTCGCACTACAAGAACATGGCCCTGCGCGCCCTGTCGGCTACGCAGACCTATCAGGGCATGATGCTGGCGGCCGAGTACCTCGATGATGCCGAGACGGCGCAGGCTGCGGCGAACACGATCCTCGAGATCGCCACCAAGCACCCCGAGTTCTACAGCGCCGAGGTGAAGGCCCTGCTGGAGAAGGTGGGCGCTACGCTCAACGACTCGGATGCCGTCTACAAGCGCAAGGACATCGAGAAGTTCATATCTGAAAATACGGAGCGTGCTTCGCACTCGATCGTATCGAAGCTGACGCCCGAAGAGGAGGCCGAGGGCTTCGAGATGCTCTTCGACGGCGTGTCGATGGACAAGTGGCAGGGCAACCTTGACGCCTACCAGCCCATTGACGGATACATGTACGTGACGGCCGCATACGGCACGACGGGCAACCTCTACAGCAAGAAGGAGTATAAGGACTTCGTGCTGCGTTTCGAGTTCTGCTTCGACCGCGCCGGCGTGAACAACGGCGTGGGCATCCGCGCCGAGATGGGCAAGGACGCCGCATACTACGGCATGGAGATCCAGATCCTCGACCACGACGACCCGATCTACGCCAACCTGCGCGAGTATCAGGTACACGGTTCGGTCTACGGCATCATCCCCGCCAAGCGTATCGTGTCGCCCGAGCTGGGGCAGTGGAACACCGAGGAGATCCGCGTGCAGGGTGACCGCATCAAGGTTACGGTGAACGGCGAGGTTATCGTCGACGGCAATATCCGCACCGCCTGCAAGGGCCACAACGTGGCTCCCGACGGCAGCGACCATAACCCCTACACGGTGGATCACCTGAACCACCCGGGCCTCTTCAACAAGACGGGCTACATCGGTTTCCTCGGCCACGGCGAGGGCCTCAAGCTGCGCAACGTGCGCATCAAGGAGCTGTGACGGGCTTCCGCAAACCGAACCTGCGCGGGCGGGCACCCTCGGGGGCGCCCGCCCGTCGTATGTGCGGATGGCGGTTCATGGCCTCTCGGGGTCCCGCCGTTTGTATGGACGGAGCCGGCGGCGTGCGGGACATGACGTGCTGGCGCGTGATGGATGCTGGTGCGCCGTCGAGTGGGGCTGCGGCATTTACGGCGTGCTGGCTTTTGCGCTGCAGGCGGCCCGAAAATGCCGTCGTGGGCGGCTTCGAGGGCGGTGGAGAGCATGATTTGCATATTTCGGGTGTTTTTTTCGGCAAAAATTTGCAGAATGGTTTTTTTTACCCTATCTTTGCACCACAATCGAATAAGGTGGATTCATCTAAGGGTTAGGATACATGCCTCTCACGCATGACATAGGGGTTCGAATCCCCTATCCACTACGAAACCTGCTGTAAGTCAGCAGGTTTTTTTGTCTGTCGGGCTGCCGCGGGGCGGGCATTGTCCATGTGGTCTGACGTTTGCGGCGGGCTTCTTGGTGTGCGGTGGCCTGTGTATGCGCGCGGGCGCTCTCTGCCGGCCGGACTGTTGCGGCGGGCTTTTTCTCCCGCCTTTCCAATTTATCCCGTTTTTCACATGATAAGAGGCAGGGCACGGCGCTTGCGGTATGCCTGCGGGTGTATATTGTGCGGGCCGAGGGGGCGGTTATTCCGCGGCCTTGTTTTTGCCCCACTTGGGCCGTATGTCGAGGAATACCTCGAAGTTCATGCGGGGCATGGGGTGCGATAGCACCGAGCGGTACTCTTCGTTGAAGAGGTTGTTTATCTGCACCTTCACCGAGGTGTCGGCCCACCGTAGCGGGATGAGACGTTCGAGCGACAGGTCGCTCATGAAGTAGGGCGTGAGGTATCCCGTGATGGTGTTGTCATTGCTCGACATGGTGTAGCGCTCCGAGTAGTAGCACCAGCGGTAGACCAGCCGCCACGGACCGCAGGCGAGGCGTCCCGTGACCGACGACGAGTATTCGGGCACATATACGAGTTGCTTGCCCACCGAACGGTCGGCGTCGCTGATCTTATCGCCTTGGTTTATCGAGGGCGTCCATGCGAAGTTGCCGTCGAGGCCGAGGTTCCAGCGCCCGCTGATGCGCCAGCGCAGCGACCCCTTGAGTTCGACGCCGTAGGCGTGTACGCGCTTTATGTTCTTGGGGGTCCAGTAACCCTTGGCATTGGGCAGCCAGATGATCCAGTCGTCGATGTAGGAGTCGAATGCCGTGGCCGAGCCGTTTATCGAGAAGCGCTCGCCGTCGCCTGCGGCGGCTTCGACGCCGCCATCGTAGGAGATGCCGTGCTCTTTGCGCAGGTCGGGGTTGCCGCCCGGCAGGAAGTAGAGGTCGTTGAGCGTCGGGAAACGGTAGTTGCGCGAGACGGAAGCCTTGAGTACTACCTGTCCGCGCCGCGAGACGAGGTAGTCGACGAAAGCGGCGGGGATTACGGGCGAGGCGTCGTGACCGTAGATCTCTTCGCGCAGCGCCGCCGAGATGCCGAGGCGCTCCGTCGGCCGCCATTTGGCCGAGACGTATGCCGAGAGCTCCATGCGGGCCTTGTCGTAGCCGACGACGGCGCTGCCGCCCTGTTGTGTGATGACGTTCCTGTCGGAGCTGACGACGAACTGCTGGTGTGCCGTCAGGTCGGCCGTCAGGAGCCATTTCCGGCCGGCGTAGTATTCACCGCCGATGTGCCCGTAGATGGTGTTCACGCGGCTGCGCGAGCGTATCATCCGTGCCATGACGCCGTTGCCCAGATCGCGGCTGTAGTCGTATGCCAGCCATGAATTGACATATCCCGCCTTGGCTTCGATCTTGTATTTCGTCCGCACGTGGTCCCACGACACCACGCCGCGGAAGGTGTGCTCGCGCTGGAGGTTCTCGTAGTCGTCGTCGGCGTAGCTGACACTGAGCAGCGGTATGCCGCGCCGCGAGTTGACATACCACGCCGTGAGGCCGAGGCGGTCGCCGCGCCCCGTATTGTAATATGCCTCCTGCAGCAGATGCAGGTCGCGGAAGGCACCGTTGCGGTTGCGCTCGACAGGGTAGTATTGGCCGATGATGTTGTGGTCGTCGTCGTAGATGTTCTCCTTCTTGTCGCGGTTGACGTAGCGGAAGTCGTTGGGCGAGGATGAGTATACGGCGCGCGTCGACACCTGCCAGCGGCTGCTGCCGTAGGTGAGGCGCAGGTACTCGTCGAAGGTGGAGAACGACCCCGCCCCCTGTATGTACTGCATGCCGAATCCCTGCTGCCGTGCGGGCGCTGTCGAGAGGACTATGGCGCCGCCGAGGCCGCCGCCCGTGACGTTGACCGACGATGTGCCGTGCAGCAGCGTGGCGTCGTCGATGAAGTACGACGGGATCATCGAGAAGTCGGTCATGCCCAGCATGGGGGAGTTGATCTTCATGCCGTTCCATGTCACCTGCGTGTGCGAGGGTGACGTGCCGCGGAACGACGCCGTCGAGAGGGTGGCGCGGCCGTACTGTTTGATGAAGGCCGTGGAGTTGAAGGTCAGGGCGTCGGCCAGCGACATGGATATGTTGTCGTGCAGCACGGCCGAGTCGAGGTGCGTGCGCTGCACGCCTATCTGCTTCATGGGGCGCGCGGCCGAGACCTCGACATGCTCTATGTCGACGGTATATGCCGTGCGTTCGGTCTCTTGCGCCGCGGCGGCTGCAGACAGCAGCGCGGCGGTCGTCAGGAGCAGGGTTCGGAGCGGGTGTCTCATGGCCGGAGGGGGTTATTTCCAGCAGAAGGCGCCGGGGGTTATGCCTGCGTAGAAGGAGTCGACGGGCTGGCCTGCGGCGTCGTAGCGGTATATGATGCCGTTCTGCACGTAGTCGATGGCGTCGGCCACATATACGTCCGAGGTGGCGGGATCGACCGTAAGCCCGTAGTATATGGTGCCGCGGCTCTCGATGAAGGGACGCACGGGAAGGCGGTCGTCCTCGACATCCATGCGCCATATGTCGCCGTTGATCCAGTACAGGGTGCTGCCCGTGCCGTCGATCTGTATCTCGGAGGGGGCGTCGCCCAGACGGAAGCGGAACGTCTGCTCGACGGTGAACGTCTCGGGGTCGATGCGGTAGAGCGCAGGCGCCTCATATCCGTACGGGCTGCCCTCGTAGCCGCCGTCGGTGACGGTCCACAACTTGCCGTTGCGGTCTGCGGCGAGCGATGTGGGCTGTATGCCCACCTCGAGTTCGGCGACGACGGTATCTGTACGGGTGTCGATCTTCAGCAGGCGGTTCTGGTACGACCAGCAGTTGACGTAGACATAATGCCCTATCTGTACCATCTGTTCCGTGGAGGCGGTCTCGGCCGTCATGTCGGGACACTCGATGCTGCCAGTGATCTCATACCGCTGCGGGTCTATTATATATATGTGCGGGTCCCATATCTGCGTCACGTATGCCTTGCTGTCGGAGACGAAATGTATATACCGCGGCGATGTGAACCCCGTGATGCGCCCGACTTCGCGGAAGGTGCGGAGATCTATGGCGAAGACCACGTGCGAGTTGTTAACGGCGATCCAGCCCAGATCGCCGTGTATGGTCATCGACTGCGCCACGTCGCCCAGTTTCATGCCGTTGGCGCGGTAGAAGACTTCGTTCTGCACGGTGCGCGCGGCTGGATCGTAGAAGGAGAGCGTGGCGTTGCCGTACATGAAGTTGCCCTCGTTGACGATGAAGAGCCCGTCGCCTGCGGCCTCTGTCAGGTCGCCGTATCCCATACCCGGCGGCAGGCCGTAGTCGTACTTCATGCATGCCGCCGCGGTGAGGGCGGCTGCGGTGAGGAGTATGCGTGCGAGGTGTTTCATGGCATGGCGGCGGGTTGTGGTGTTCAGAGTGTCTCGTCGGCGAAGCCCAGCACTTCGGTCGACACCTCGCCGAGTGCTGCGGTGAGGTGGTTGACGCCCGTCTGTACCTTTATGAAGTCGATGTACTGCAGTTCGGCGGCCGTGCCGTCGGCATTGACGGCGTTCGATATGTCGAAGAAGCACTTTGCCGCGGCGGCGTCGGTGTTGTCGCCAGCCTCGCAGTCCGATCCCCGGTTGTCGGCATAGCCCCAGCCGTAGGCGGCGTTGACGATGTTGCCCGTCTGCGGGTCGGTATGGGTGTTGGGGGCGAGGCGCGTCCCGTAGAGGGTGTAGCTGTCGGCCTCGATCCACTGCGGATAGTAGAAGTCGTGCCTGTGGAATGCGTTTCGCGGCACCTCGCCCTCGTCGCCGCGGTTGTCGCGCCAGCGCACGGCCATGCCTGCGGCGCTCGGGCGGTAGTATGTCACGGCATAATCCGTGAGCGTCCCTTCCTTGCCGGACTCCGAGCCCTTGAGTTCGTACCACTCGTCGTCAGGCAGTCCGTTGCCGTTGGTGTCCTGCATCACCCACACTATGCCGGGCTCCGACGAACCGTCGAACATGTTGCCCGAAACGGAGAACTCGCCGCCTGTGCCGCGGCCGATGCTGTGGTCGAAACCTGCCACGATATAGCCGCCCCACGCTCCGAGCGAGACGTAGAGCCCCTCGTCCAAGCGTGCGGCGGCATACTGCGCCGCCGCCTCGGGCGTGGCGACATCGTCGAAGCCCGAACGGGGCTCGTTGATGAACTGCCCGGGTGCGGCCGTGTATTCGTAGATGCGGTCGGGACGGCTCTGCGACGAGGCCGTGGCGGTGCGGCGATAGGTCCCCTCCTCGGCGCAGCACACGACCCTGACGGCGGCCGTTCCGCACGCTCCCGAGGCATCGGTCACCGTCACCGAGACCTCGTATTCGCCTTGGGCGTCGGGCGTGAAGGGGAAGAGGGCTCCGTTTTCCGCGAGGGCCTCGGCTGGTACGGCCTCGCCGTCGAGGCTCCACTCATAGGCGGCATCGGCCGCGGTCTTCGTCACGGGCCGCAGATATAGGGTGCGGCCTGCGGCTACGGTTCTGACGCCCGCTTCGCCGTACAGGGCCGAGGGTGCGGGGAACACCACCGAGAGGGGGGCGTACTCGACGACGCGCACCGTCACCGAGGCTTCGTCGCTGCCGTCCTCGTTTTCGACCGTGAGGGTCAGGGTGTGGTCTCCCGCCGCGTCGCCGCGGAAGGTGTATGTCGTGCCGCTGCCGACGGCCTCGCCGTCGAGGCTCCATGCGTAGGCGGCATCCTCGCCGTTTGCCACCGAGGGGGTAATGACGGTCTGGCCGCCTGCGGCGGCGGTGATGACGCCGTCTACAGCCTCGGGGAACGATATGACGGGCGGTGCCAGTTCCAGCACCTCGATACGCATCTCCGCCTCGTCGCTGCCAGTCTCGTTTGTTACGCGCAACAGCAGGTAGTAGGTGCCGGCCTCTTCGGCCGAAAAGGTGTAGACGGCGTCGGTGCCGACTGTTTTGTTGTCTATCAGCCACTCGAACGAGGCGCCTTCGCCGTTTTCGACGGCGGGGGTTATGGTTATGCGGCGGCCGGCCTTGACGGTATAGATGCCGTCGGGCGAATCGAGCGTGATGACTGGTTCGGGCCGTGCGGTGATGACACCGTCCTTGTTGCAGGCGGCAAGTCCGACGGCGGTCGCGAGCAGGAATAAAGTCGTAAGGCGTTTCATGGCGTGTATGTCGTTTGTTTCCGTATCGGTTCCACGGGCGGGGCAGGCGTTGCCGTATGCAGGCGCATGACATAGAAGCCTCCGGCCGTCGACTGCGGCCGGAGGCTGTATCGGTTGCGAGGATATGAAAGGGGCTGGTACGGGACGCACCACCGCATTGCATACGGCGCGGCGGTATCCGGATCCCTTGCGCGGCCGTCGCCGCGGCGCGGGCGGAGAGGCACAGGCTCTCCGGTTCCTTTCGATCCTGCCCGAGACTCGCAGGCGCAATCTTACGGTCGGGCAGGTCTTCTGACTCGTTCCTCGGCGTGCGCCTTCCCGACCGACGGGTCAGTGGCGTAGTGCACGGCGGTACCTCTTGCGAGGCGGAACTCACAGCAGCGAGTACTGTTCCGGTATCGCACCGGATTCCCTTTTAACCCCGCCCGCGGGAGCGGGGGCCCGATCGTTGCAAAGGTATATCTTTTCTGTGGAATATCAATATTTTTTTTCGCGACATGAGTGTCGTACCGCTGTCGGATGGGGGCGCCGGCGCCGTGTTCAGGAGCGGGATGCCGCGGGGCATGCCGTACCGGAGCGGTCCTGCTCTCGGCAGAATGCGGCCACAGAGGCGTTTTGCGTGCTTTTGCACGGCGAAAGGCGGGCGTTTCGAATAATATTTATAACTTTGCAAGTTACAATGCCTTTATACGGCCTGAAGACGGCCGCAAAGACGTGAGGCAAGGCCCGATGCTTGAGAAGTTAGCCAGACAGACCGCCATATACGGCATCAGCACCATCGTCGTGCGTTTTCTGAGCTACCTGCTTACCCCGTTCTATACGCGGTGGCTGGGGCAGGAAGAGTACGGCGTCATTACCGACATATATGCGCTTATACCCTTTGCGCTGGTGGTGCTCACGATGGGCATGGAGTCGAGCTACTTCCGTTTCGCGGCCAAGGCCGATGAGGCGGGCGGCGACACGGCCGCCTCGAAACGACGCCTCTTCGCCACGACATGGGGGGCGACGCTGGCGGCGGCCGCGCTGTTCTTCGCGATCGTGGCTCTGTCGCGAAACGGCGTGGCCCGCCTGATGGGAGAGACCTATGTTGCGCATCCGCAGTATGTGGTGCTGGCGGCGGCCATCATCCTCTTCGACGTGGCGGCCATGATACCCTTCGCCCGTCTGCGCGAGCGGGGCGAGGCGGGGCGGTATGTGCTGCTCAAGGCGTTGAGCGTATGCGTGAATGTGGCATTGGCGTTCGGTTTCGCCGCGGCTGGGCTGTACAAGACCTCTTTAGGCGTGGGGTGGGCCTTCGTGGCCAACCTCGTGGCGAGCGTGACGACGCTGGCAGTGCTGCTGTGCACGACGGAGTGTGTGCGTCCGGCGATCGACCGCCGTCTGGTGGCGCGCATTTTCGCCTATTCGCTGCCGCTGCTCGTAGGCGGCATAGCCGGTACGGCAAACGAGTTCATCGACCGCCAGATGATAAAGTACCTCGTCCCCGACGGGGCGATGGCGCAGCTCGGGATATACGGCGCCATCACCAAGATCGCGGTGGTGATGACGCTCTTCACGCAGATGTACCGCCTTGCGGCCGAGCCTTTCTTCCTTGCTAATTTCCGCAAGGAGGAGTTCGTCGAGTCGAACGCCGCGGCGCTGAAGTACTACGTCATGGTGTCGATGGCCATATTCCTCGGCATAGCGATCTTCCGCGATGCATTTGCGCTTATCGTGGGGCGCGACTTCCGCGAGGGCATCTTCATCCTGCCCGTGGTGCTGGGGGCGAACGTGCTGAGCGGCGTGTGGCTCAACCTCTCGTTCTGGTACAAGCGCGAGGAGAAGACACGCTTCGCCATATACGTAACCTTCACGGGGCTGCTGTTCACCGTCATCTTCAACGTGGCGCTGGTGCCGCGCTGGGGATACTACGGCGCGGCGTGGGCCCGTTTTATTGCCGAGGGGGCCATGGTGGCCGTGAGCTATGCGCTGAACCGCCGCTACTATCCCACGCCTTACCAGACGGGCCGCATCGCAGGGTACGTGGCCGTGGGACTGGCGCTCTTCGCCGCGAGCGAGCTCTTCGCGCGTTACGGCGGCGCGCCGCGTGCCGTGCAGTATGGTGCCGACGCGGTGCTGTTCGGCCTCTATTGCCTCTATGCCGTGCGGTGCGAGAAGATCGACGTGCGGGCGCTGGTCATGGCGATGGCGCACCGCCGCCGATAGGAATGATAACGTAAAAAGATAGAATTATGAAGGTAAGGATAGTAAACCGTTCGCGCCATGCGCTGCCCGCCTACCAGACCCCACTGTCGGCGGGAATGGACGTGCGCGCCGACCTTGACCATAGTGTCACGCTCGCGCCGCTTGAGCGCGCCATGATACCCACGGGGCTATATGTCGAACTGCCTGCGGGCTGCGAGATGCAGGTGCGCCCCCGCAGCGGCCTTGCGGCCAAGCACGGCATCACGGTGCTGAACTCGCCCGGGACGATCGACGCCGACTACCGCGGCGAGATACGGGTCATCCTCGTCAACCTGAGCGGCGAACCTTTCACCGTCGAGGCGGGCGAGCGCATAGCGCAACTCGTGGTGGCGCGCCACGAGCAGGTGGAGTGGGAACCAGTCGAAGAGCTCGGGACGACGGAGCGCGGCGCCGGCGGCTTCGGTTCGACGGGCCTGTAAAAATGACGGATACGGTATTGCGGTGAGGACGGTGACCCACATATCGGCGTATGTGCGGCGTGCGGCGGCCATCATGGCGGCCGTGGCGTGCGTGTGGTTTTGTGCATGCGGCGGGAAGGGCGTTGCGGCGGGTGATGTGCCGGAGTCGGGCGCGCCGGAGGTGCGCGAACTCATCGCCGATGCGGCCTTTGCTTACGGATGCGCCCTTGCCCCCGTAAGCACCGAGACGGTCACAGCGGGCGGAGGTTTCGCCGCGACGAATGTCGACACGCTGCGCTTCGGGAGCGGCGCCGCGGCACCGGCGTGGCAGATGTGCCAATGGTGGAGCCGCCATGACCTTGCGGGCACGCGCCCCGAGTGCTCGGGCGATGCTGTGCGCTATGCCAATGCCGGCAAGACGGTCGAGCGTCGCGACGACGGTACGCTGACGTTGGGCATAATCGCCTCGGCCGAGTACGAAGCCCCGCGCCGTGACGGCGGGCAGTGGCCCCACCTCCTTATACAGCAGGACTTCGACCCTGCGCCGAGTGTCGGTGCGATGGATAGCCTTACGCTGTCGATGGAGTTGAGGCTTGTCGGGTGCGCGAACCGTATGGCGGAGGGCACGTACGACCCTGCGCTGCATACGGCGCAGGCGCCATTCTACCTCCATCTGCGCAACGCCAACCCCGCGTCGGCGGATTACGGCAGCGCCCTGTGGGTCGGCATCCCCACCTTCGATTACCGCTACGAACGTCTTGCCGACGCGGAGACGGTGCATTGGGACAAGGGTACCGCTACATACATATATACCGTGCCGCCGCGCAGTGTCTGGGGCGACATATCGTTCCATGACCGTAAGGTGCATGCCGTGTGCCGCGATATACTTCCCGCGGTGAAGCGTGCGCTGGAGGCCATGCGTGAACGCGGCGAGTTGACCCGTTCGACGGCGGACGACATGACGGTTACGGGGATGAACTTCGGTTGGGAGGTGCCGGGTACCTTCGATGCCGCGTTGGAGGTGAAGGGCATCTCCCTGCGGGCGGCAATGCGTCCGGCGAAGCCCGTGCGTGTACGCCTCACGACGACGATGGGCGATATGGTGGTGGAACTCGACGACCGCACGCCGCAGCACCGCGACAACTTCGCCGCGCTGGTGCGCGAGGGGTATTACGATTCGCTGCTGTTCCACCGCGTGATCGGGGATTTCATGATACAGGGCGGCGACCCCCGCACGCGGGGGATCTCGGGTGCGGAGTTCGACGCCGAGGGGCCCGAGACTGGCGGCCGGAGATATTGGGAGAGCATTCCCGCCGAGATACGCTTCCCCGAACTCTACCACCGGCGCGGCGCGCTGGCGGCGGCGCGCGAGGGCGACGGCGTGAATCCCGGGCGGCGGTCGTCGCGCACGCAGTTCTACATAGTCTGGGGCCGCACTTTCGATGATGCGCAGCTGGATGCCGTCGAAGAGCGCGTGCAGCGGCAGTTGGGAGATGGCTTCCGCTATCCCGACACGGTGCGGGAGGTATATCGTACGGAAGGCGGCGCGCCCCATCTGGACGGTGCATATACTGTCTTCGGGCGTGTGGTGGAGGGCTTTGAGACCGTGGATGCCATCCAGCGCACGCCGACCGACTCGCTCGACCGTCCGCGTCAGGATGTGCGTATCCTGCGCGCCCGTATCGAGGGGGCCGACGGGGAGGGACGGCGGCTGTCGGCCGGAAGCGGCGGCAGCGCTGCAGGCGGTTTCGAGGATTTGTAGAAGAAGCGGATAAAGAACATAAAAAGTCGAGAAGATATGAGATTCGCCGACATAACGGGACAGCGCGATCTGGTGCGGCACCTGACAGAGGGTGCCGACCGTGGGCGTGTAAGCCATGCACAGCTCTTCACGGGGGCGGCGGGCACGGGGACGCTGCCTTTGGCCATAGCCTATGCGCAGTATCTCAACTGCACCGACCGCCGCGGCGGCGATTCGTGCGGCCGCTGCCCGAGCTGCGTGCAGACGGCGGCGCTGGCGCATCCCGATGTGCACTTCGTCTTCCCTGTCAACAAGCAGGGCAAGAAGAGCGGCGAGACCGTCCTCAGCAGCGACTTCATGCCGTTGTGGCGCGAGACGGTGGCGGCGACCGGCGGATACTTCTCGCTGCAGCAGTGGTACGACCGTCTCGATCTGGGGCGGACGCTGCGGGGCGTGATCTCGGCGCGCGAGGCCGACGAGATAATCCGCCGCCTGTCGTTCAAAAGCTTCGAGTCGGAGTACAAGATAACGATCGTGTGGCAGCCCGAGACGATGACCGAGGATGCCGCCAACAAGATTCTGAAGATACTCGAGGAACCGTGGGAAAAGACCGTCTTCCTGCTGGTGTCGGAACGGCCCGATCTGCTGCTGCCGACGATAGTGTCGCGCACGCAGGAGGTGGCGGTGCCGCGCGTGGATATGGACTCGCTGGCGGAGTTGGCCGCCGCCGAGCCCGATGAGCGCAAGCGGCGCAACATGGCGCGGCTGGCTGCGGGCGACGTGCTGCAGATGCGGCGCCTCGTAAGCGGCGAGGACGACGAGGCGCAGCGCGAAGGGTTCGACCTCTTCTGCCGTCTGATGCGCCTGTCGTACAACGACCGCCATCTTGAACTTATCGAGTGGGCCGATGAGGCGGCGCAGCTCTCGCGCGAGCAGCAACGGTCGATGCTCGTCAATGCGGCGCGCCTTTTGCGCGAGAGCTACATGCTCCATGCGGGTCTGGGCGGCATCAGCTACCTGTGGGGCGAGGAGGCGGCCTTCTGCGGCAAGTTCGCGCCGTATATCGGCAACGGCAACATCGAGCCGCTGGTGGAGCAGATCGAGATGGCCATGCGGCAGATCATGCAGAACGGCAACCCCCGCATCGTCTTTACGCATTTTGCGCTGGCCGTGAGCAAACACATAAACCGCCTGCCGCGATGACGATGCACCGCACGATACTTCTCGCAGGAGGCAACCGCGGCGATGTGGCGGCGGCGATGGCGCGTGTCGAGCGTCTGCTGTCGGAGCGCGCGGGACGTGTCGTGGCGGCCTCTGCGGCCTATGAATCGGCGCCGTGGGGTTTCGAGGCCGAGGGGCGTTTCCTGAACCGCGCCTTCGTGGTTGAGACGGAACTCGAAGCCGAGGCATTGCTCGATGTCACGCAGCAGATCGAGCGCGACATGGGCCGCAACGGCATGGCGGAGGCCCTTGAGCGCGCCTTCACGGGCGAACGTTACGCCTCGCGGGTTATCGACATCGACATTATGTTCTACGACGGGTCGGTGATCTCGACGCCTCGCCTGACGGTGCCGCACCCGCTGCTGCATGTGCGCCCCTTTGCCCTGCGGCCCGTGTGCGAGGTGGCTGGCGGCATGGTGCACCCCGTGCTGGGGCGTACGGTGCGCGACCTGTACCGCGAGGCGTGCGTGGCCGAGGAGGCGGAGCGCCGCCGTGCGGAGGCCTGCGGCGGGGGCAAAGAAAAACCTTTGAGACTATGGGACGACGATTTAGACGATTTGTCAATGTAACGGCCGTGACGGCCGCGCTGCTTGCGGCGGGATGCTTCAAGAGCGTGGTCACATACACGCGCTACACGGCGGCGATATATAACCAGACGACGGAGTCGGGGCCTTACTCGCGTGCCCGCCAGATCGATTCCTACGCCTATTATGTCGATACGGCCGAGTGGCGTGTCGCGAGCTACGAGGATGCCGTCGACCGCATTATAACCAACAAGACCACAGGCGAGCGGCGGAGCGTTCCCGACGTGCTGGGGGCGTTCAACTCCTCGAAGGAGTATTCGATGTCGATGGTGCTGCAGCAGGCGCTGTCGATGATCGTGGTGGTGAACCCCGAGTTGAAACTGTACGCCTACCGCAGCTACGAACTGCCCGAGAACCTCGAGAGCGTGGCCACGAAACTCTACATGTGTTCGTGGCGCAGGACATACGCCTCGTCGGGGTGGGTGGTGGTAAACCAGTTCTATGTAGAGCCGGAGACGCCGGAGGAGACGTCCGAAGATGGCGGTGAAGGCGGCGCGGCATAGATGAAACGTGAAATATGGGCACACAAGGCAATATGAGACACAGGCGCGGCGCCGCGGCGTTGGTACTGCTCTTCTTCGCAGGGGCATTCCTGAGCCGGTGCGCCTCGATCGGCACACCTACGGGCGGGCCGAAGGATACGCTTCCGCCGGTGGTCGTGACGGCGGCGCCAGAGGACGGGACGACCGGTTTCAATAGCAAGTCGGTATATATCGAGTTCGACGAATATGTCCAGCTGAAGGACCAGCAGAAGGAGATCTTCGTCTCGCCGGCCATGCGCAAGAAGCCTGTCTTCTCGCTGCGCGGCCGCGGCATATACATCCAGATCAAGGACGACTCGCTGCTCCCCGAGACCACCTACGCCATAGAGTTCGGCTCGGCCGTGGTCGACAACAACGAGGGTAACCCGCTGCACGGCCTGCGGTATGTTTTCTCGACCGGTGGGACGATCGACTCGCTCGTCTGCTCGGGATATACCGAGGACAGCTATACGGCCGATTCGCTGGGCAAGACCTTCATCTGGTTCTACGAGGCCGATTCGGTCGAGACGCCCGACGCCTACGACTCGACCATCTTCAAGTACAAGCCGTCGAAGATCGCCCGTTCTCAGAACAACGGCATCTTCATTGCCCAGAATCTCGATCCCGTTCCGTACAGGGTCTACGCCGTCTTTGACGCCAACGACAACCAGACCTACGAGCCTTCGGTCGACAAGGTCGGCTTCGTCGACGGGGTATACAACCCCGCCGAGATGCCCGACTTCTCGATATGGTACGATTCGGTGCGGCGCTACCCGTCGGCGGACCCGCAGCTCTATTTCCGCCTTTTCACCGACGTGAGCTTCCGCCGCCAAGCGCTGCAGGAGTCGTCGCGGCCCGAGCAGCACAAGGTGCTGCTGTGCTTCGGGGCGCCTAACCCCGACATCTTGTCGTTGCGACTCGACTCGGTGCCGCGGGAGCATATCATCGTCGAGCCTTTGAGCAAGGGACGCGATACACTGGCGTTATGGCTCGACGTTGCGTCGGAGAGCCTGCCTGACACGCTGCGCGGCGAGATCGTCTTCATGGCGCACGATACGCTCAACGTGCTGCGCGAGAAGCGTGAGGAGCTGAAACTCGCATGGCGGCGCGTGGAGTCGCGCGAGCAGGAGCGCGAACGCGAGCGCAACGAGCGCGCCAAGGCCAAGGCCGCGGGCAAGGAGTGGCGCGAGCCGCCGACGCCCTCGACCTTCGCCATGATAGGTTTCGAGAAGACCGCCGAGGTGAACCCCGAGCGCGACCTGCCGCTGGAGTTCGCCACGCCGCTCACGCGTTTCGATTCGACGGCAGTCGAGCTCCTGTCCTTCGGCGAAGAGGGCGATACGCTGCGCGAGCGGGCCGTATTCATTCCCGACACGGCGAACGTGCGGCGATGGCGCCTGCGGTCGCGGTGGCTGCCCGAACGGCAGTACCGCCTGCGCATCCCGCCCGACGCCTTGGCCGACATCACGGGCGAGGGCAACGACTCGATCACGGCATCGCTCACCGTATCCAAGATCGAGGATTACGCAACCCTGCGGCTCAATGTGGTGCCGCGCCGCGAGGGCGACGTATACATCCTGCAGCTGGTGAACGCCGACGGCGTACTCCTGCGCGAGGACCGCAATGTGGGTGCGGGCGAGCATACGATGTACTACGTGCCGGCGGGGGACATGCGCCTGCGCATAATCGAGGACCTGAACGGCAACGGCGAGTGGGACAGCGGCAATCTGGTGGAGCGCCGCCAGAGCGAGCGCGCCGAGTTCTACAAGAATGACGAGCAGGAGGAGCTCTTCACCACCAAGACGGGCTGGGAGTTCGACCTTACGCTCGACATGAACGACATTTTCGCCCCTGTGACCATGGACGAACTTATACGCCGTCTCGACCGGCGCGAGCAGACGCGTCTGCGCAAGGAGGCCGAGCGCCGCGCCAAGGAGGGCCCCCGCAAGGACGACAGCCAGCAGCAACAGCAGCAGGGCAGCGGCCTCAATATGGGCGGTCTGGGCGGTCTGGGCGGCATCACGGGAAACATGTTCTGATCCGTGGCGATGGTTGATACGATATGAACAGGATTTCGCACATATTACCCTTCCTGACGGCCGTGGCCCTGTTTGCGGGCATCTTCACGGCGCAGGCGCAGCATACCATAGGCGTCTTCGGCGGCTACGGCACCGCCTCGGCGCGCTTCTACCCCGTGCAGGAGACCAAGATGGTCTTCGGCCGTTACAACTTCGGCCTTTCGTGGCGCTACTATTCACTGCCGCGCTACGTGGGTGCCGTGGGTGTCGATGTCGAACTGCTGCAACGCGGCTTCTCGTACGGTTACACCTACACCACCACTACGAACGAAGACGGGGAGGAGATGCGCGAGTATTCGTTCTACACGCGCCGCTTCAACTCGATCATGGTGCCTATTGTGTGGCAGCCGCATGTATACATGGCGCGCAACCATATAAGGCTCTACCTCGAGGCTGCCGTCACTTTCTCCTACAATTTCAGCGGCGACTATGCCTACGAGGATACGGGAGCCGAGGGGCGCTACGGCATGCGGTCCGAGCGCGACAACCGTTTCGGCTACGGTCTTGCGGGGGGCGGCGGCTTCGCACTGCTCTTCGGGCGCTACGAGGTGGGTGTCAGGGCGCGCTACTATTTCGGCTATTCGGACATCCTGCGCAACATGAACCGCTATTACGACAACGCCACCGACGGCGCCGAGAACCCCTTTGCGCGCACCCCCCTCAAGTCCCCCATCGACAATCTGGCCTTCAGCGTAACGCTGGCGTACCGTTTCAACAAGGAGGGCTTTACCTCGTGGACCTATAAGCCGCACCGCCGCGAGAAGAGGAAAAAGGAGTTCAAGTTCTCGCAGAAGGGCGATATGGTCAACATCGACGCCATGCGCCGGTGACGATGCGTGCGGGCGAAACAATATTGCGGATTATCCGTAAAGGAATAAAAAGATAAGGAGCTATGGAATCCAATCAGAACACACGGCAGCAGAAGATCGCGCGTCAGATACAGCGCGACATGGCCGAGATACTGCAGAAGGAGGGTGCGGCGATCGTCGCGGGGCGTATGGTCACGGTGACGGCGGTGCGCGTGTCGCCCGACTTCGCCTATGCCAAGATATATGTCAGCGTCTTCCCTTTCGAGCGGGCGCAGGAGACGATGGAGGCCATCGGGCAGAATAACTGGTTCCTGCGGCGCGAGTTGGGGCGGCGCATACGCAACCAGCTCAAGGTGGTGCCCGAACTGCAGTTCTTCCTCGACGACTCGTTGGAGTATATCGAGAATATCGACACGCTGTTGAACAAGTAGCGTACGGCGCCGATGCTGCGGAGGCTGCCATATTTCATTGCGGGCCGTTACCTGCGCTCGCGCAAGTCGCATTCGGTGATAAACATCATTTCGGGTGTGAGCGTGGCGGCCATGGCCACGCCCGTGGCGGCTATGGTGATCCTGCTATCGGTCTTCAACGGGCTCGAGGGCATGGTCCGCTCGCTGTACACGGCCGTCGATGCCGACATTACGGTGCGGGCCGCCGAGGGCACGGTCTTCGACACGGCGCGCATCGATACGGCGGCCATGCGTGCGGCCGAGGGCGTCGAGGCATTGTCGCTGGTGTTGGAACAGGGGGCGATGGCGGAGGCTGCGGGGCGGCGTACCATCGTGCGGCTGCGGGGTGTGGAGCGCGATTACATGCGCGTGGTCCCCATCGCGCAACACATATATGCGGGAACGTTCTCCGTGGCCGTGGACGATGCGCGCAGCGCTGTGGTAGGACATCGCACGGCACAGGAACTGGGCATGTCGCGGCAGGCGGCGGGAGATACGGTGACATTCTACGCCATAAACCGCACGCGTTTCTCGTCGCTGTTGCCCGTGGGCGGATATACGCGGCGGGCGGTGCCCGTGGCGGGGTTCTACTCTATCGACGATGAGAACGGCGACGTGGCCTTCGTATCGATGGATATGGCGCAGCGGATATTCAACTACGGGGGGCGCGCCTCGGCCGTGGCGGTGAAGGTGGCGACGGGGGCCGATGCCGATGCCGTGGCAGAGCGGCTGCAACGTATTGCCGGCGAGGGCATGGAGGTGCTCACGCGCGAGCGCAGCAACTCGATCTACCGTCTCATGGCACTCGAGAAGTGGGGTGTCTTCGGCGTGGCGCTGCTGGTGCTGACGGTGGCGTCGCTCACGGTGGTGGGGACGATAGTGATGATAATGATCGACAAGCGTGACGATACAGCTACGTTGCGTACGATGGGGGCGCGCCGCGCTACCGTGCGCGATATATTCGTGGGCGAGGGCCACCTGCTGGCGGCGGCGAGCCTTGTGCTGGGGCTGACCGTGGGTGTCGGGCTCACGCTGCTGCAACAGAAGGTGGGGCTGGTGCGCCTGCAGACGCAGACACTCATGGTGGATGTATACCCCGTCGAGCTGCATGTCTCCGACGTGGTGCTAACGGCTGCAGCCTATCTGGCCGTGGCGCACGTGGTGACGCGCCTTACGGTGGGGGCCATGCTGAAAGATAACGGAACGATATGAAAAAGACGATTGCAATAGTGCTCGTGGCGTTGATGGCCGTGGCTACGGGGTGCCGCCGTTACAAGGTTATTCCCGACCGTACGCTGGGCCAGATATTCCACGACGCCATGCTGACGAATGCCTATGTGGACAACCAAGGGGTGAGCATCGACTCTCTGAACATCTACGAGCCGATATTCGCGCGTTACGGCTATACCACGGCCGACGTGCAATATACGCTCGAAGAGTTCTCGCGCCGCAAGAGCGCCCACCTGAGCGACGTGGCCGAGTATATGATACTGCTCTTCGACCGTGAGGCGGCGGAGTTGAATCGTCAGGTCGCCGTGCTCGATACAATCGACAACGTGGCGCAGCGCCGTGCGCGGCGCACCGTGCTGCATGACACGATGGTGCGGGCGTCGCGCGCGGCGGATACGGCTCTTCTGCGCTTCGTGGTCGACGGCGTGCGTACGGGCGAATATGTCGTCTCGGCGACCTACTCGCTCGATTCGCTCGACAAGGCGTCGGGACGCCGCTACCGGGTATACTGGATATGCGACGATTCGACCGAGCGCATCGGGTTCGGCGGCGCCGTAATCAAGGGCGGCGAACGCACGATACGCCATACGCTTCAGGTCAAGGAGGGGGAGCCGAAGGCGCAACTTGTTATCGACCTCAACCATTTCGGCGTACGCAAGGGGCCGCTGCCCGCTACGCGCATGACCGTCGAGTATATAGAGGTTACATATACGCCGCCGGCAGAGGAGTGCGTCGAGGCGCTCTACCGCGACCAGCTGCAGGTGCGGATTTTCTCCGACAGCATGATACGCATGATCGAGGGTGGCAGGGGCTCGGCCGGCGCGAACGGGCTCCGGAGCGGGGATGCCGCGTCGTCGGCAGGGCCGGAGGGAGCGGCCGCAGAGCGGTGATATGCGCCGCATAGCCTCGCATCTGCTGCTCGACGGCGGGCGGGCCGTGCCGCGCCCCGTGGTTACGGTCGGCGCCGACGGCCGGATCGTTGCCGTGGAGCAGTGGGAAAACCTCGACTCCGACGCCTCGACGGAGTTCTATGCCGGCGCATTGTGCGCCGGTTTCGTAAACGCTCACTGCCATCTCGAATTGTCATACCTGCGGGGCGCCATTGCCCGCGGTACGGGCTTCGCAGGCTTCGCCCGCGCCATCGGCGCGGTGCGCGGCAACTTTACCGTGGAGGAACGGCTGCGTGCGGTCGAGACGGCCGACGCCCGTATGTGGCATGAGGGGGTACAGGCCGTCGCCGACATCGTCAATGGCGGGACATCTTTCGCGGTGAAGGCCCGCAGTGCGATCCGCTACCGCAGTTTCGCCGAGGTCTTCGGGCTGAACGCCTCGACGTCATCGGTGCGGCCTCTGCTGCAATATCCCGACACAACGCTCACGCCCCACTCGGCATATTCGATACAGGACGCCGTCTTCCGCGAGATCGCCTCCGAAGCGTCGGACAACCCCTTGTCGATACACTTCATGGAGTCGCCCGACGAGGCGGAACTCTTCCGCGGCGCGGGTTCGCTTGCGGCGTGGTACGGGCGTATGGGGTGGCGATGTGACTTCCTCGGATACGGCTCGCCCGCGCGCCGCGTGGCGGAGAGCGTGCCGTCGCGGCGGAGGGTGATGCTCGTTCACGGCTGCTGCGTCGGAGAGGAGGATTACGACATCATCGCCGGCCGGTTTGCGGAGCGTGCGGTGTGGGTGGTATGCCCGCAGTCGAACCGTTACATTTCGGGTCTGCAGCCGCCTGTGGAGCTGTTGAGGCGGCACGGGGCGCATATATGCGTCGGTACCGACTCGCTGGCCTCGAACGACAGCCTGTCGATGGTCGAGGAGTTGGGACTGCTCGGCGGCGTGCCTCTGGAGGAGGCCGTGGCGATGGCTACGATAAACGGGGCGCGGGCGCTGGGTCTCGACGGCGAGATAGGAACTGTCGAGGTGGGCAAACGTCCGGGGCTGGTGTTGATCGAAAACCTCGCATACGACGGCCGCGGCGCGCACCTTACGCCCGACAGCCGTTCGCGCCGTCTGGTATAGGGGCGGCGGGAAGAGCAGCGGTAGCAGCCTCTCTTGCCGGTCGTATTATGGCCCTTGCGGCGGGCGGAATGGAGAAGGGGGGGGCGGAAACCGATCCGCACCCCCTTTACCGTATTGGAACATACGGCCTATTCGTATCGCAGGGCGTCGATGGGGTTCAGACGGCTGGCCTTGCGTGCGGGGTACCACCCGAAGAATACCCCCGTCACGGTGCATACGGCGAACGATATGAAGATGGCGAAGCCGTTGAAGATGAATGGATAGTCGAGCAGCCTGATGATGAGCGTCGAGAGCCCCACTCCGAGCATTACTCCTATGATGCCGCCGGCGAGGGATATTATGACCGACTCGATGAGGAACTGCAGCAGTATATGGCGGCTCTTGGCACCGATCGACATGCGCAGCCCGATCTCGCGCGTGCGCTCCGTGACCGAGACATACATGATGTTCATGATGCCGATGCCTCCCACCACGAGTGATATGCCGGCGATGCAGGAGAGGATGAGGGTCATGATGCCGAGGATCGAGTTGAGCGATTCGAGCATTTCGGTCATCGACATCACTTGGAAGTCGTCCTCGTCGCCCTGGTGTATCCGGTGCTGCTCGCGCAGTATCTCCTTGATCTCGGCGACGGCGGCCGTCGAGGCCTCCTCGGTGGCGGCCGAGGCGTAGATGGCGTTCAGATGGCGTATGCCGGCCATACGGCGCTGCACTGTGGTGTATGGCATGAATATGCGGTCGTCGTTGTCGCCTCCCTTCTCCTTGAGCGTGCCGACCACTTTGACGGGGATGGCGTTGAAACGTATCGTCTGCCCCACGGGCGACGAACCGTCGGGGAAGAGTTTGCTGCATATCTCCGACCCTATGACGCACACCTTCGATGCGGAGCGCACGTCGGCGTCGCCCCACATGGAGCCGTCCTCTATGGTGTAGTTCTCGATGTCGAGCTGTTGGGCTACGCATCCCGTGATCGAGGCGGGAGTGTTGTTCGCGCCCATGATCGCCTGCCCCGAAGCCGACACAACGGGCGATACCGACCGCAGGTAAGCCGACTGGTTGCGCAGCGCCTCGAAATCGGCTACACGCAGCCGCTGCAGGTCGGCCGCCGAGGCGCGCACGCCGCCCCGTTCCCATGCCGGCTGTATGATGATGAGGTTTGTGCCCATGCCGCTGATCTCGCTGCGGATGCTCTGCTTCTGGCTCTCGCCGAGGAACATCATCGTGATGACCGACGAGACGCCTATTATGATGCCCAGCATCGTGAGCAGGCACCGCATCTTGTTGCTCGACAGGGCGCGCAGGGCTATGTGTATGAGGTTTGCGAAGTTCATTGTCTCGGTGTTGTATGGGTTACTCTTCGGGCGGCATGGCGGCGAGGGTCTCGGCCGCCGAGGCCACGTCGGTGTTGATGCGGTCCTCGATGATGCGGCCGTCGCGCAGGGTGATCGTACGCGACGAGTAGAGCGCGATCTCGGGGTTGTGCGTCACGAAGATTATGGTGCGCCCCATGGCGTTGAGCCGCTGGAACAGGGTCAGTATCTCGAACGAGGTGCGCGTGTCGAGGTTTCCCGTCGCCTCGTCGGCAAGAATGATCACGGGGTCGTTGACCAGCGCGCGGGCTATGGCCACGCGCTGCTGCTGGCCTCCCGACATCTGGTTCGAGCGGTGGTTCATGCGGTCCTGCAGCCCCACGTCGCGGAGGGCCCGTTCGGCGCGGGCGCGGCGCTCGGCACGTCCCACGGTGCTGTTGTATAGCAGGGGCAGCTCGACATTCTCCACGGCCGTGGTCTTGGGCAGCAGGTTGTACGACTGGAATACGAAGCCTATCTTGCGGTTGCGCAACGTGGCGCGCTCGTTGCCGCTCATGCGGCGCACGGGGATGCCGTCGAGGTAGTACTCTCCAGCCGTGGGTACGTCGAGGCACCCCAGCAGATTGAGCAGTGTCGACTTGCCCGAGCCGCTGGTACCCATGATGGTGACGAACTCCCCCTCGCGGATCGAGAATGACACCCCGCGCAGGGCGTGCACCGTCTCGCTGCCGACGCGGAAGTCGCGGCGTATCCGCTCCATGCGTATTATCTCCGCCCTCTGGTCCTGTGCCATGTTATGGTTTGGTGTTGTCATGCCGTTACATTGATATGCTGACCGACACGTCGCCTCCGCTATTTTCGGCGGCTGCCAGCCCGATCACGATCTCGTCGCCTGCGGCAAGTCCCGAGGTGATTTCGGTCTCGACGCCGTTGGATATGCCCGTGGTGACTTCGCGCGGTGCGAGCGCGCCGTCGGCGTCACGTATGTAGACGTGCTGTGCGGGCAGTTCCTTGCGCTGCTGCGCCGTCACGTCTGCGGGTACGAAGCGCAGGGCCTTGGCCGGTACGGCGAAGACGCCGCCCTTCTCTTTCGTGTATATCGTGGTGGTGGCCGTCATGCCGGGCTTGAGTTTCAGCTCGGGGTTGGGGGCGTCGATCACGACCTCGTATGTCACCACGTTCGACGTGGTGGTGGACTGCAGGCGTACCTGCCGCACTGTGCCTCCGAATGTGCAGTCGGAATAGCTGTCGACGGTGAAGTCGACCCTCTGGCCCTCGGCCACGGCGCCGATGTCGGCCTCGTCGACGTTGGCTATGACCTGCATCTGCCGCAGGTCGTTGGCGATGGTGAAGAGCGTGGGCGTCGAGTATCCCGAGGCCACGGTCTGCCCTTCGTCCACGGCGCGCGACAGCACCACGCCGCTGATGGGCGAGTATATCTGCGTGTAGCCGAGGTTTATCTCCGCCCGTTCGAGCGAGAGCTGCGCCTGACGGTAGCTGCTCTCGGCCTTGAGGTATGAGGTCTCGGCATCGTCGTACTCGGTATCGGAGATGAGATCCTGCTCGAAGAGGCTGCGCTGACGCTCGTAGTTCTTTTTCTGGAGCCTGTAGTCGAGTTCTGCCGAGCGGAGCGACTCCTCGGCCACGGCCTTCTCGGCCTCGAGGGTCGAACGGTCGAGCTGCGCGATGAGCTGCCCCTGCTCCACCTCCGAGTTGAAGTCGACGTATATGTCGGAGATGATGCCCGAGACCTGCGTACCCACGTCGACCTTGTTGACGGGGTTGACCGTACCCGTTGCCGTCACCGAGAGGGTGATGGTATCCGGAGCTATGACCAGCGTTTCGTAATTTGCCTCGGGCCCCTTGCTTCCGCGGCCGAAGAGCGTCGCCGCCGCTATCACGACGGCGAGACCCGCCGCAATCCATATTATCCTTTTCTTCATCTTATGTGTTTGTTATCCGTTTATGCGATGCTTTGGTGTCAGAGCATTATGGGCTCGCCGCGGTAGAAGGCGAGGATTTTGGCCGCCAGAACGGCCTGATACTTCGCCTGCAGACGTGCCGAGAGCGCCGCGAGGTAGTTGTTCTTCTCGGTGTTGAGCTCCACGGCGTTGTTTTTGCCCTGCTCGAAACTGGCTGCGGCCAGACGGTAGCTCTCCTCGGCGTAGGCGAGTTTCTGTTCTGCTGCCATGTAGCTCGATTGCGCGGCCACGGCGTCGCGGTGGAGCGACTCGATGGTCGAGAGCAGCTCCTTGCAGGCGTTGCGGCTGTCGATCTGGGCCTGCCGCGTGTTGAGACGCGCCTGCCGCACCGACGTTCTGGCGTTCTTGCCGTTGAATATCGGGACGCTGAGCGAGAGGCCGATGCTCTCGTTGAGTTTCTGCGACAGCTGCGACCCCATCGATGCGCTTGTGCCAGACTGGTGGCCTGTCGAGACGTTGGCCGAAAGTGACACCTGCGGGAAGAATGCCGACCGTGCCGCACGCTCGGCATACTCCGAGGCCTCGATCAGGATCTCGGCCTGCCGTGTCTCGGGCATCGTCTGTACGGCTATGGCATAGACCTCCTCGACCGTGGGGATTATGCGCAACACCTCGGCGTCCGATATCTCGGGGACCTCCACCTCGAAACGGGTGTCAGGCCCCAGTTCGAGCAGTTGCTTGAGTTGCAGCTTGTACTGTGCGAGGTTGTTCTGCGCCGTGGTGAGGTCGTACTCGGCCGAGCCCAGCTGCGAGCGCATCTGCGCCACCTCGCTGCGGGCTACGGCTCCCTTCTCGAACATGCGCTGCGCGCGGTCCACCTGTTGTTCGGCGAGGGTGACGGCGCGGCTGTTTATCTCGACTGTCTCGGCGGCGTACAATACCTGGAGGTATGCCTGTACTACGCTTACGGTGATGTCGTTGAGACTTTTCTCGACGCCGAGGCGGCTGCTCTCGGCGCGCCGTTCCTGCTGGCGTACGTTGTTGCGCAGGCGCCCGCCCTGATATATGGCGGTGGTGGAGCCTATGCCGTAGCTGCCGCCGTAGGAGAACGATCCGTCGGATACGACTTCGCCGTAGTCGTTTATGAGCTTTATGGCGTTTTGGTGCGAGACGCTCTGCCCCGTATTGAACGACAGGGTGGGGAGTCGTGACGCCTTGGCCGCATCGAGTTCTATGTCGCTGGCTTCGGCCGTGATCTGCGCACTCTGTACCTGAAGGTTGTTGGTGCGGGCATACTCGATGCAGCGGGCCATGCTCCACGGTTCGGTTTGCGGGGTCGTGGCCGCCGCTGCCGTGCCGCCCGTCTGCGCCGCGAGCGGGGCCGCCGTGCATGTCATCGCAAGCAGGAGGCAGTAGAGTCGTATGTTGTACATTGCTTTCTGTTTTTCGGACATCGTGTGCGTGTCTTTCATGAACGATTCGTATATATAGTCGCCGTTAGCCGGATAAAATTACATGCGGCGGCGGTTATTGCCGTTTTTGTTTTTTTTGCCGTCCGAGCCGCAGCGGTTCAGAGTATTTTCATGGCGATGGCGGCGCACGCCTCGGCGTCGGCCAAGGCGTGGTGGTGATGCTGGAGGTCGAAACCGCATGCTGCCGCTACGGTGTGAAGCTGGTGGTTGGGCAGTTCGCGCCCGAAGCGGCGGCGTGAGGCGCGGCAGGTGCAGAGGAAACGGTAGTCGGGGTACTCCATGCCGTAGTGTTGGAATACGGCGCGCATGCACCCCTCGTCGAAGGGACTGTTGTGCGCCACGAGCGTCAGCCCCTCCACCATCGGCGCGATCGCGGCCCACACCTCGGGGAAATGGGGCGCGGGGTCGGTGTCGGCACGTGTAAGGCCGTGTATGGCGGTGTTCCAGTGCAGATAGTAGTTGGGATAGGGGCGGATAAGGCGATATTCGCGGCTGACGATCTGCCCATCGCGCACGATGACCACACCTACGCTGCATACGCTGGTGCGGGCGTTGTTCGCCGTCTCGAAGTCTATGGCTGCAAAATCTTTCATGCGGATACATAATTAAAAATAGCCCGAACCTAATTTTAGGCTCGAGCTTAGTGTGTTCATTTGCTGAAATAATGACCGTCAGAACATGGCTATGAGCTCCTCGTTCGAGTAGGCGTCGGCGCCGTAGCATGTCTTCAGGTAGGCGAGGCCGTTCAGGTAGTCCTCCTCGGTGAATGAGTCGGTCGCCTGCTTTGCCACCACGACATCGTAGCCGAGGCTGAAGGCGTCGGCCGAGGTGTGGCGCACGCACATGTGGGCGTGCAGGCCCGTCATGACCACGGTCTGCACCCCGAGCTCGCGCAGCAGGATGTCGAGATCGGTCTGGAAGAATCCGCTGTAACGGCGCTTGGGCACTACGTAGTCCTTGTCCGAGAGTTTTAATTCGGGGATCACCTCGGCGCCCTCGGTGCCGGCGATGGCGTGGTCGCCCCAGAGTTTGAGTTCGCGGTCGATGCCGGCGATGTGGGCATCGTTGCAGAAGATTACGGGGACACCCGCCTTGCGGGCGGCGTCCAACAGTTCGGCCGTAGCCGGTACGATGGCTTTGGCGCGGTCGCATGTGAGCGCGCCGGTCACGAAGTCGTTGAGCATGTCAACGACAAGGATTGCAGGGTTCTTCAGTTTTTCCATTTTGTTTCGGGTTTGCCGTTAGGGGCCTATAAAGATATGAAAAAGTTTTATAAAACCGCACACCTCGCGCGTTCCGCCCGCATGACGCGAGGCGGCGAGAGCCTGTGCCTCGCGGGACATGTGGCTGTATGCCATTGGAATAGGCGGCCGTAGGCAAGGCCGTATCCGGCCGTATGTCCGGTCTGTTTCTGAAGGCAGGCTATTCCAAATCGCCGAGATCGTAAACGAGGATTTCGGGTTCGGGGCGATTTGCCAGACAATACATCCGGTTGTTCTTCCAATCCATGTCGAACGATACTATGTCCGACTCGAACTCGTAAGCCTTGAGGGGTCTGCCGTCCCAGCCGAATGACAGTACGGTGTTGGTCTGCCTCGCGAAGTCCTCTTCGGACTCTACGCGTATGCCGATGTATCCTATCATAAGGCGGTCGTTGTCGGAGACGGGATTGTTGAATATCAGCCACAACGGGTCCTGATGGAACGCCGTTCCCAATCCGGTGCTGACGGCTTTTATGGCAGGCTCTACTCCTTGGGGGCCATGCAGTCGGCTTGTGAGGCCCATTTCTGCGTCATAGATGTCGATGTACTCCAGCGACTGGCGCACTGCAGCGGTATGTTCGCCGTTTGGCGCGACCGTAATATCCGACTGGAATATGGCGTTGTTGGGCTCGACTTCAGCGATCCGCCCTGTCGAAGGGAACGATCCCACGGTGTCGCGTGTCGTTGCTTCGCTGTCGAGTATATGGAACCTGTTTCCGGACGATGACGAGGCGAGAGCGAGTATCCGGCCTTTTGTGAAGGGGACGGCGCGAAGGAACTGGTCTTTTGCCCTGTAATACGATGCCGGCTCGAACTCCCTTTTACCTTCGCCGCGTGTAAGCCTGATTATTTTCTGGTCGGCGATGCCGGTCACCCATATGTCCCCGTCCCGAATGGCCAGATCGCGCACACTCATTATTTCGGCCGGCCCTCTGCCGTGTTTGACCAAGGACTGCACTTTGTCGGACTGGAGGTCTATCACCGTGATCTGGTCGGCGTTGGGGACATCGGCCAGAACGAGGTATCCGTCGGGGTGGAACCGTATTATGTGCGGGTTGCCCAGAAAGATGCTGTCGTTGTGATACTTGGTGCCGGCCGCATCAGGCACGGTTATGCGCTCGAATGAGTCCATGGAGAATGTGGTGTCCGCATTCCCGGTATTGCGGCCGCATGCCGTAATATGCAATGCTACAATGATCGACAGTAATATTCTTCTCATGTCCGGATTCTTATAAGTTCGACATCCACGGTACCATGTTGTCGCAGTATATGTCGTATCCTGCATTTGTATTCAATATGCAGATATAGCCGTTTCTGTCTCTGCAATATGTCCGGCATAGCCCTATTGGATCATATTCGGTGCGTGTTAATGCTTCTATATTTGCCCTCAATAAATTGGATGAGGAATCTTCTCTTTTGGAGAGGATGAAAAATGTCAAAGCGAAGCATACGATAATTCCCCAAAAATCAAACTTGATTTTTTTTCATAGTAAAATATTATTTGGTTGATTATAACAGGTTAAATATACAATATTTAGTTGAGAAATGCAACCGGATGTGGATTTTCTTGGATGAAGAAGGATGTTGGACATTATCTGAGGGTTCGTGCTATGAAAAACACTGTTCGGAATTCAATCCGAACAGTGTTGCAGAAAAGGTGAAGTGCGCCGATGTTGTCGTTCAGACCGGTTCGCGGCGCTGCCCTCGATACGAAGCCTGCCGTTATTTGATGCCGCGGTCAGAGAGCATCTTGATGAAGTAGCCTCCCACGACCGAGCGGGCCTGGAAGCCCACGTGCGTCGTCTGGTCTGTGTTGTACCAGTCGCTCATGGGGATACGGTCGGTGGTCTCGTTCATGAAGTCGTACACGGGGGCGATGAACTTCTCGAAGGTGGCCTTGTCGGGCGACATGGTGGCCGTCCATATTATCCAGTCCGCCTTGGTGTAGTTGCGGCGGCAGTCCAAAGGCAGGCCGTAACGGTTCTGTTTGGTGAGGTAGTAGGCGATCTCGGTGGGGGCGATGTCGTCGTCGAAGACATTGTAGCCGAGTATCTTGTCCCACACGAGGTTGTATTTCTGGCTCCACGTGTCGCCCTCGTCGAAGGTCAGGCGGTAGTGGTCGCCAGCCGCGGCCATCTTCTTCCATGCGGCGGCCATGTCACGCGCGGCGTTGGTGTACTTCTCCGCCACGTCGGCCTTGCCTGCCATGCGGGCCATGTCGCCGTAGGCGGCAACGCCCACGATGGCCTTGATCGAGAGGTTGGCGTTGCGGGCCCAGTGTCCGGCGAAGTCGTCGGTGCAGAGCTGGTTGGCTGGGTCGAGACCGTTCTCCACCAGATAGTCTGCCCATGTCGTCAGCGTATCCCAGTGCTTGAGCGCGTAGTCCGCCCTGCCCTCCGTCTTGCAGATGGCGCCGGTGAGGATGAGCATGTTGCCGCTCTCCTCGACGGGCATGTCGCCGCCGTAGGTCTGGCCGTTTGCCAGCGGGTAGGTGCCTATGTCATGCGAAGGGAAGGGTTTGGTCCACTTGCCGCTCTCGGCGTAGTAGAATATGAAGTTAAGCAGTGCTTTCGCCAGTTCGGGGTTGTAGTAGAGGAAGAGCGGGGCCGAGGGGTAGGTGACGTCGACGGTGCCGATCGAGCCGTTGCTGAAGTTCTCCTTCGAGAGCCATGCCAGCTCGCCCTGCGGCGTCTCGATGAGTTTGTGCGCGGCGATGGCCTGACGGTATGCGAGCGCGCACAGCTCGGCATATTGCTTTCCGCCGGCGGCGTAGGCCTCTTTCATGAGGCGGGCGTCAAATGCGGCGCAGCGCTTCATGAGCGATTTGTAGTCCTCGGCTGCGGCGGCGAACTGCTCCTCGATCGAGCTGTTGCCGTTCCGGTTCCAGTAGGGGCGGATGTTCTCGCCGAAATACTGTATCGAGTAGATGTCGTCGTAGCCGATCATCACGTATCCCGAGGCGCCTTTGGCGTTGACGCTGCCCAGTGACGAGGTGACGGCCATGTAGCCGCCGTCGCTGCGGCCCTCGACGGTGCCGCGGTCGGCGAATTCGCGGCGCATGGCTACGGCGTTGCCCACCGAGCTGCGCGACGAGGCCTTGTCGGCGGCCATGTAGAAGTATCCCCAGTCTATACGTACGTCGTCGCCCTTGCGGCCGAGGATCTTCTGGTCGACGGTACCGCTCTTGACATAGTTGAAGCGGGCGTCGTCATATCGCTCGCTGACGCACTCCTGCTCCGAACTGTTGCGGGCCCAGTCGGGCGAGGCCTCGAAGTATATCTGCACGTCGTGCTGCGCGCCGTCGTTCGACGCCACCTCGTAGGTGATGTAGTTTACGGGGCGCGATACGAGTTCGAGATCGTCGAGCAGCAGCGGCGCCGTGAAGCGGAGCGTGAGGTCGACGCCGCCGCAGGCGAACTCGTAAGTGGTGCTGGTGGCCTGCACATCTGCCGAGATCTGTTCGGCCGTGGCTGTCATCACCTGCGAGTTGTTGTCGCGGCGGTAGAGGCCCACGTCGACCAGCGCGCCGCCCGTGCGGTTGTTGCAGTGTGCCGCCAGCACGATCCGGCCGTCGGCGGCTGTTGCGGCCAGCTCGGCGGGGATCTCCACCCAGCGGTCTTTCTTCCACTCGTAGGGCGTGGCGACTATCTGCTGGCCGTTGAAGTAGAGTTCGAAGGTGTCGTCATGCGAGTATTTCACGAAGAGCGTGCCGCCGGCCAACTGTGCGGGGTCTATCTCTATTGTGCGGCGCACCCATATGTCCTTCGTGGGCCACAAGGTCTGCACGTTGGTCTCTTCGGGCGTACCGTAGGCGGCTGCGCCGCTCTTCCACGTGCTGTCGTCGAAGTCGCGGCCCTCCCAACCGGCTCGGGGCGCGTCGAAGGTGTAGCGCCCCTGCCACGGCTCCTCGTACGAGATCGGGGCCAGCGGGTTCATGGGTATATCCTCGGCGCCCATGAAGCGGTAGAGCTTGCCGTCGACGCGCAGAGTCCCCATAAGGGGGAAGTCGTGGCCCGTCCAATGTTTGACCTGACTGTCGTAGAGACGGTCGGTCGTAGACCACGCGCTGGTGTAGGGGTCGACCGTGACGAGCGGATAGGCAGGGGCCCGCAGGTCGTTCTTCACGGCCTCGGGTGCGGAGCACGAGGCCAAAAGCGCCGCTACGGCGGCTGTAATGAGTGTCCTGTTTGTCATAATATGAGACGTTTGATATAAATTCGTTTTTGTCCGAACAAAGATACGCAAACGCATGGGCAAAGTCAAATTAAAATTAAAAATGCCTTCGATATTGCAGTGCAGGGTTGCGGCTGTACGGGTACAGGCTGTGACGCATATGCGCAAGATGCGGCCGGCCGGCGGAAATATGCGCGCGATGCATGTCCCATCCCGAACGCCGCCGGTTTTCGGGGCTTCCGCCTCGGAAGGGCCGTGCCGTTGCCGGATATGTTGCAGGAACGGGCGTTTGGCGGTCCATATATGGCGTATTTATTTCTTTTTGTCTATTTTTGCGTATCGAAACAGCGATATATTCGTAACGCTATGATAAAAAAAGTACTGTTGGCCCTGTCGCTCGCGCTGGCGGCCGTCTCGGCGCATGCCGACGAGGGCATGTGGCTGCCGAGCCTTATCGGTTCGCGCATAAAGGATATGCGCAGCAAGGGATTCCGCCTCACGGCCGAGGACATATATTCGGTAAACAAGGCCTCGATGAAGGATGCCGTGGTATTGTTCGGCGGAGGATGCACGGGCGAGTTCGTCTCGGCCGAGGGGTTGCTGCTCACGAACCACCATTGCGGATACGGGTCGATACAACAGCTCTCGTCAGTCGAGCGCGACTACCTGTCGGATGGTTTCTGGGCCTCGTCGCGCGAGGACGAGCTGCCCGTGCCGGGGCTGTCGGTGAGCATACTGGTGCGTATGGAGGATGTAACGGAGCGTGTGGCTGCGGGCGAAAAACCCGCGGATATTGTCGCCGCGGCCGAGAAGGATGGGCATAAGGCCGACGTGCAGCAGATGTATTACGGCAACCAGCAGTTCCTCTTCGTATACGACGTCTTCCGCGACGTGCGCCTTGTGGGGGCGCCGCCGTCGTCGATAGGCAAGTTCGGCGGCGACACCGACAACTGGGTATGGCCGCGCCATACGGGCGATTTTTCGGTATTCCGTGTCTATGCGGGTGCTGACAACCGTCCTGCCGGCTACTCGAATGATAACCGTCCCTACCGCCCGAAGCGCCATTTTACTGTGTCTACGCGCGGTGTGGAGGAGGGCGACTTCACCATGATATACGGGTTCCCGGGTTCGACGCAGGAGTACGTGACGTCGGATGCCGTGGAGTATGTGGCCGAGGTGTCGGACCCGATGAAGATAGCGCTGCGTACGCAGCGCCTCGATATAATCGCCGCAGCGCAGGCTGAAGATGCCGCCGTGCGCATACAGTACGCCTCGAAGCACGCATCGATAGCGAACGCTTGGAAGAAGTGGCAGGGCGAGGTGCTGGGCTTGCGGCGCCTTGGCACCGTCGGGAAGAAACGCGCCTACGAGCGGCGGTTCGCCGCATGGGCCGCCTCGCGTCCCGAGTATGCCCACCTGCTCGATTCGATACATGCCGCCTATGAGGCCGTGCGTCCCGAATACTATATCGCGGAACTGTACTCCGAGTCGGTGGGGGCGATCGAGGTATTCTCGCGGGCGCAGTCCCTTGCCGACATTCGGTCGCGGGTGGCCGGCGATGCGCAGTTTGCGGACGCCGCCCTCGGTACGCAGCCCTCTTTCCTTAAGGACTACAACGCGGGGATCGACCGAGCCGTAGCCAGCCGCATGATCGCCGAGTTCATGCAGCGCATGCCCGCGGGGGAAGTGCCTGCGGAGTTCGCGGCGGCGGTATCGGAGCGCGGCGGCGTGGATGCCTATGTCGGTTACCTATTCGACAATACCGTGCTGACGCGCGAGACATTCACGGCTGCGGAGTTCGATGCCGACCCCGTGGTGCGCATGGCCGCAATGCTCGCGCCGTTGCGAACCCGCATGGCGGCAGTGCGTGCGCGCAACCTCAGCGACATACCCGAAGTACGCCGCTGGTATACACCCTACATGCGGGCTTTGATGGAGTGGGATACCGGCCGGGCCTTCTTCCCCGATGCCAACCTCACGCTGCGCGTGGCATACGGTTCGGTGGCGGGGTACGAGTATGCCGACGGCGAGTACCATCGCCCCGTCTCGACCCTTGAAGGCGTGATCGAGAAGGATAATCCCGACATCTACGACTACGACGTGCCGCAGTGCCTGCGCGACATGCATGCGGCGCAGGATTACGGCCGCTGGGGCTGCGACGTCGACGGCCGCAGGACCGTGCCCGTGTGTTTCATCGCAACGAACCACACTTCGGGCGGCAATTCGGGCTCTCCCGTGCTGAACGGCCGCGGCGAACTGGTGGGCATCAACTTCGACCGTACGTGGCGCTCGACGATGAGCGACATGGAGTTCGACCCTGCGATATGCCGCAACATCGCCGTCGACATACGTTACGTGCTGTTCGTCATCGACCGCATCGGGGGTGCGTCGTACTTGCTGGAGGAGATGGATATAAGATAGGTGCCGGTAAAACCGTACGACCATGTTCGAATCTCTGTTCGTAACGCATTCTGCCCTGCAGGCCATAGTCATCATATCGATAGTCTGCGCCGTGGGGCTTATGCTGGGCAAGGTGCACGTTTGGGGCGTGTCTCTCGGCGTGACATTCGTATTCTTCGCCGGTATCGTGGCCGGACATTTCGGCGTGACGATAGACCCGCAGATGCTGCTCTTCGCCGAGACCTTCGGTCTTGCCGTCTTTGTCTATTCTCTGGGCCTTCAGGTGGGCCCGGGCTTCATGAGCGCCTTCCGTGCGGGCGGCGTGCGGCTGAACATGCTGGGGCTCGCTGTCATTGCGCTCGGTACGGCGATGGCCGTAGGGTTCGCCTATGCCTTCGGCATCCCCATGCCCGAAATGATGGGCGTGCTGTGCGGAGCCACGACCAACACCCCTGCCTTGGGCGCCTCGCAGCAGACCCTTGCGCAGATGGGGCTGCCGACGACGGCGCCCGCGTTGAGCTGCGCGGTGACATACCCTCTGGGCGTGCTGGGAGTGATCATAGCCATTATGGTGATGAACCGCCTGTGGGTGCGCCCGGGAGATGTGGCCGCCCCGAACGAGCAGCATGTCAACAACACCTTCATCGCCACGCTGCGCGTACAGAATCCGGGTATATTCAACCGCGATCTGCACACGGTGGCCGAACTCACGAATGTCCCCTTCGTCATTTCGCGCCTGTGGCGCGACGGTCAGGTGATGCTGCCGTCGAACGATACCGTCATACGCGAGGGCGACCGTGTGCTGGTGATCACCTCGCGCAAGGATATAGATACCGTCGAGGCGATGATCGGCCGCCGCGAGAGCATCGACTGGAACCGCGACAATGTCGACTGGAACTCGATCGACAGCCAGCTCGTCTCGCGCCGCATCATCATTACGCGCCCCGAGATCAACGGCAAACGCCTCGGGTCGCTGCGCCTGCGCAACAGCTACGGCATCAACATCAGCCGCATCTATCGCAGCGGCATGGCCCTGCTGGCCACGCCCGACTTGATGCTGCAGATGGGCGACTGCGTGGTGGTCGTGGGCGGCAAGCCCGCTGTCGAGAAGGTCGAGAAGGTGCTGGGAAACGCCGAGCGCGAACTCAACGAACCGAACCTCACGGCCATATATATCGGTCTGGTGCTGGGCCTTGTGCTCGGGGCCGTGCCGTTGTCGCTGCCGGGGATCACGGTGCCGGTGAAGCTGGGCTTGGCCGGCGGCCCCATCATCGTGGGCATGCTCATAGGCACATACGGCCCGCGCCTGCATCTGGTGACCTACACCACGCAGAGCGCCAACCTCATGCTGCGAGCCTTCGGGCTGTCGCTCTATCTGGCGTGCCTCGGGCTGGGCTCCGGAGGCGAGTTCTTCGAGACGGCCGTAAGTGCCGACGGCGCCCTGTGGGTGGCGCTCGGTTTCCTCATTACGGTGTTGCCGACGCTCGTGGTCGGCGTGGCGGCGATGCGTTGGGCGCATGTCGACTTCGGCTCGACGTGCGGCATGCTGTGCGGCAGTATGGCAAACCCGATGGCCCTGAACTACGCCAACGATACCATTGCGGGGGAGTATGCCTCGGTGGCATATGCTACGGTCTACCCGCTGTCGATGTTCGTACGTGTGATCGTGGCGCAGTTGGTGTTGATGATACTCCTGTGACGCGTGCGGCCGCAGACCGCATTCCGGCCGCCGCAATTAATACGGCGGCCGGAAATACGTATGGTCCAATTACGGCTGCATGGAATCGTACTTCTTATGGAAGAGGCCACTGTTGCGGCTGCCCCATTCGATCATGGCGTCGATGATGGGTATGAGCTAACGGCCGAGCGGTGTTAAGTCATATTCGGAGCGCGGCGGCAACGCGGTACGGCGTTCCGATGCGGCATCTATGGATATGGCGTGCGGCCATGCCTGCATGGCCTGCTCTTTCAACGAGGAGTCCGGCTCCGTGGCGTAGGCGATACTCGATTCCGGACGGTGATATTTTCTACGCCGGTTTACTGATACTCGATTCCCGCCCGGATCAAGGGCGTGATCGACTGCCTCTTCTCTCTGATGATGGGCGGCAAGAAGGCCGTCGGCAACAAACGCTGTGGGTTGATTTCCTGCTGCGAGGAGGATGTTATGGTGAATGATAGCGTACGGCCGCGGCGCCGTTGCATACGCGGATGGAGTTTTTTGTCGAAAAAAACGATATTAAAATAGGAATTAGTTAGAAATAAGCTACTTATGAGCTTTTCTCAAAGAGCGAGGTAATGAATTGGCAACAGTCACAAATTCTGCGATATGCGGTAAATTTCTGTCAAACAACTCTTGTCTTGCCCACAAAGATAGTGAAAAAGCAACCAAATTCTATTACCGTTTCCCGTATTTCTTTTCAAATAATTCCGTATTTTTCTCTCCCCATGCAATCATAGCATCGATGATGGGGATAAGCGTCATCCCCAACGGAGTGATGGCATACTCCGAACGAGGAGGCAGTTCAGGGTAGATGGTCTTCGATACGAGCCCGTCCTCCACCAGTTCTTTCAGTTGCAGGTCAAGCACGCGGGGCGTGGCTTCGGGAAATATCTTGTGCAGTTCGCTGGGACGCAGGGCACGGTGGCGCAGTTCGTCCAGAATGCAGGACTTCCACTTGGAATCAATCAGGCTCATGGTCAACCGCAGGGGGCAGTCCAAATCTACGGGTATCTTTCTTTCGTACATGGTTTTATCTTTATTGAATGTTACACCTGCAAAGGTAAGGATAATATGTCGTAACGGTGATATACCGAATAATTTTTCAGTATATGAATAATTTCTCGGTACTTGTGCAGGCACGAGGAATCACCTACCTTTGCAACATCAAAACAAGATAATCAATTAAACATTAGCATCATGAGAGCAAATATCGAAGAGTACAAGGCAGTGGAAGCCGCTGCCATGAAGTTTGTGAAGAGTGTAGCAGAAGGCAACAGCAAGTATGCCCGCGAGTTGTTTATTGACGAAGCCGTCCTATTCGGCTATCTGGACGGGAAGCTGGAGCATGGCAGCATCGAGCAGTTCTACCGCAATGTGGACACCGTAGGCGCAGGCGATGACTTCAAGGCACGCATCGACGTGGTGGACGTGGAAGAAACCCTCGCCGTGGTGCGCGTGCTGGAGGAGAAATGGGGAGGCCGCATCGACTTCACCGACTACCTGCTGCTGATGAAAATGGACGGCGAGTGGCGGTGCGTGGCAAAGGCATATAATCAGAATTCCGATACCATTCAAAAGTAAGGAGGAAGCATCATGAAGATAACAGTCATTACGGGCAGTCCACGCAAGCATGGCAACAGCTTTGCCCTAACGGACGCATTTATCAGGGAAGCGGAGAAACTCGGCCACACGGTGCAACGCTTTGATGCCGCACTGATGAAGATAGGCGGTTGCCGTGCCTGCCAGACCTGCTTCAAGACGGGCAAGGCCTGTTCATTCGACGATGATTTCAACCTTATCGCACCTGCCATCATGGAAGCCGATGCTGTTGTATTCACCATGCCGACCTATTGGTATTCCATCCCGGCACAGATAAAGGGTGTGATTGACCGCCTGTTTTCATTCGTGGTAGGCGGCAAGGACATCGCCGGAAAGAAGTGCGGACTGATAGCTTGCTGCGAAGAAGATGACGTGACGGTAATGGACGGCATCCGTAAGCCGCTGGAGCGGTCGGCCGCACTGCTGGGCTGGCAGATAGCGGGCGAGGTGCTCGTACCCGGAGTACTGAATGAGGGAGATATTGACAAGACTGACGGCTGCAGCCGTGCTGCGATGCTGGTCCGCAGACTGTATGGGTGCGGCATATGATTTACGGGGAGGGAGCTGCGGCCGATGCAAGATCTGACGCGGCGCCGTTGCATACGCGGATGGAGTTTTTTGGCGTAAAATTTTGCATTTAATAAAATAGTGGCTATATTTGCACACCTTTTCGGGCGTATGTGCTCCGCGCGACGTGCGAAAGACCGCCTGCCCAGGTGGTGAAATTGGTAGACACGCTACTTTGAGGGGGTAGTGAACAATTAGGTTCGTGCAAGTTCGAGTCTTGTCCTGGGCACAAGGGTACACACCACGGTAAAAACGGCTTCGGGTTTCCTGAAGCCGTTTTTCGTGTCTTCATGAATTTGCAGAGTCCGTTGGAGGCCGATACGCTGATGCCATTCAGAGCCATGTAATTACCTTCCCGCGTTGCCGCGCCCGGCGTGCTCGGGCCGCCCACGGCCATGATCGTGGTACGGGCCGGACCGTCCGCCCGCGCGGCGGCCGCCAGCACGACGAACATGAATGTAATCACCGTGCGTCGGAATATCTTTGCGTAGGACATATCGTATCGTATTTGCCGGTGGTTCGAAAAAATCCGATTGCCGACGCTTCGGCCGGCAATCGGGTATATGCGCTCCGCGTGTCCGGAGCCTTACTTCTTGGGTTTGCGGTATGTGGGCCAGTTGCCGCCGAGGTTGTAGAGCTGGTTGTTCTTGAGGCCGCTCTTGCCCATGCCCTTCTCCATCAAGGCTTTCAACTCGTCGAGATGGCCGGTGTAGACATCGCGCGGTAACGCCCTGTGCTTGCTGCAGATGCCCGCAGCCATGCCGACCACCTCGCCCATCATGCCCGTGGTGCGCATCACGCGCACGGTGCCGAGCCCGATGTGGGTGACGCTTATGTTGCGCCCCGCCATGAAGAGGTTGTCGATGTTGCGCGAGTAGAGGCAGCGGTAGGGTACCGCGTAGGGGTTCACCGCCCCGTGCGTGCAGATCGACTTGAACTCCTCGCCCGGGAAGTGTTCCGAGTTCTTGGGGTCGGGATAGTGCAGGTCGATGCTCCACGTGGTGGTGAAGGAAGCGTCGGGGTACGCCACCTCGTTCACGAGGTCGTTCTCCGTGAGGACGTGGTCGCCCAGCAGGCGGCGCGATTCGCGCTTGCCGGCGATGTATGCCACCCATCCGAGCGAGCGGTTGTCGTAGGAGCCGTTATCCTCGAGGCGGTTCTTCAGGTAGCTCCAATTGGAGTATACCACCATCAGGCCGTAGTCGCGTATGCGCTCGAATTCGTCGCACTGGTCGCGGTTCATGCCCGTCTCCCAAGTCCATTCGCCCATTGTGACGCGCTCGCAGCTCTCGTCGTTGAAGTTGAGGCCGTACTCGAACACGGGGAACGTGCTCGGCGCGTCGTCCTCGACCGAATACCACTGCACCGAGGCCCCCATGGTGAGGCTGTCGCCCTGCTCGGGTGCCGAGGGCTCGTTGTACTCGGCGCGGCTCTCGCGCCCCATCGAGTAGTCGGCGCCGGCGAGGTATCCAACGGTGCCGTCGCCCGTGCAGTCGGAGAATATCGGGGCGCGGAACTCCACCGTCTCGCCCGTCTCTATATGTGTGGCATAGACGGCGCGTATGCGTCCGTCGCGGCAGTCGACACGGTCCACGCGGTACGACGGGTAGAGGTCGAGGTGCTCGGCCTCGGCTTCGAGGAAGGCGCGTTTCTTGTCGTCCTCGTAGAACTCCGCGGGCTGGGCGTTGCCGCCGCGCAGCGGGCCGAACTCCTTGATCATGTTGCCCAGATTGGTGTAGGGCTCCATCTCGATATGCCCGCCCAGATGGACGCGCGTCTCGGAGCTGTTGCAGCCGCCCCATATGGGACGGTCGTTGATGAGGGCGACCTTCACGCCCTGACGTGCCGCGGCCACCGAGGCGCACATGCCCGCAATGCCTCCGCCTATGACGACGAAGTCGTACTTGACCTTGCGTATCTTCGACGGGTTGTGGCGGGTGCGGAACTCGGCCAGTGCCTCGCCGCTGTCTGGAGGCACGACCGACTTGTCGGGGGTGAGCCATACGGCATCGCAGCGGCCGTCGAAGCCCGTCATGTCGTGGAGGGTGACGGTGGCGCTCTTGCCTGCGGTCTCTACGGCACCGGCGTACTGCCACATCCAGCCGTCGCCCTCGGTGCCGAGTGTCGCGTCGAGGGCGGTGCCGCCGACGCTTATGCGGAAGGCGCCCGGGCCGCTCCGGTCGGACCACGGCGAGGTCCAGTTATAGGTGCGTACATATACGTGGTAGAGCCCCGCTGCGGGCAGCGTCACTTCGGTCGAGGCGTCGCCGACGGGTTTGCCCATGCCGTGGGCGATCAGATATGGCGACCCCATCTCGAAGGTGAATTGCTGGTCGACGCTCCAGCCGCCCTTGGCGGCGAAGTTCTCGGCCTCGACGAGCACGCCCGAACTCTTCGGTGCGGAGGTGCAGGCGGCAAAGAACATGAGCGTAAGCGTTAATACGGATAATCTCTTCATGTTGCGTATGTTTTGCGGCTAAGGCACGCTTGCGGCGATACCCGTGCGGGGCATCGCCGCATACGTGCGGTTATTTGTATTCGAACCATGCTGTGGCCTTGGTATCGCGGTCGGCGGTGACGCGCACCCAGCGTCCTTGGAACGACTGCGGGAAGCTGTGCTCGAAGGTCTGGCCCGCAGGTACCTCGAAGGTGCCGTAGCGGAACCATGCCCCGTCTCCCGTGGGGTCGACCTCGACGGTGAAGGCGACGTTGCCCGAATCGGTGTGCGAGAGGGCCATCGTGCGTTTGTCGTAGAACCCTATGAGGAAGGGGTCCGATGCCTCGCCGGCCTTGACGGGGCTCTCCACCCACGGGCCGCCGCGGCCTGTCGGCTTGCCCATCTTCCACAGGTCGTCGATGGCGCCGGCCCAGACTGCGGCCTTGCCGTCCTCCGAGAAGACCACATGCGGGTTGCGCTGTGCCTTGGCGTGGTCGATGCCCGTGAGCATCATCATGCCGCGGTACGAGGCGTAGTCGTTGATGGCGAACGAGTGCGACGCTACGGGGCGGATCTTGGCGAAGCCGTCGGCGTTCTCGGCGGGCAGCTCGTAGAAGGTGCCGTGGCACGAGAGCAGGTCGCGTTCCGTGGCCACCTCGCGGCACAGTCGCAGGCGCGCCTCGGCGATCATGCCGTTGTAGGCGTCGTTCCCCAGCGGCAGGCGCCAGCGCCGTCCCTTCGTGTCGACGATCAGCACCGAGCCGGCGTCCACCTCCACGACATCGTGCGGTATGGCGAACTTCTCGGCTATGTATTGGCTCATCTCGGGATCTTGGCACGGGGTGAGGTTCATCGCGGCGTCGAGTTCGTAGTAGCTCTGTCCGTCCGCTGTCGAGGCGAGCAGCCCCAGCGCGCGGCGGTTGTCGGGCAGGCCGTACATCAGGCCTTCGGAGTCGGCCTTGCCCTTGACCGAAGCTATGCCGTTGAAGATGGCGTCGGGCTCGGTGGTGCGGCTCTCGGCCTCGGCCAGCACGAAGGTCAGGTCGGCGCGTATGGGCGTATCGCTCGTGGCGCGGACCCAGATGCCTGCGTCCTGCGGCCCGAAAGGTATGAATCTCGACTCCCCTGCGGCCAAGGGTTCGGTGCGCAGCGTGCTCCATGTGCCGTCGCCCTTCTTGTCCACCTCGAAGGTTATGACGGCCGCCTTGTCGGAGCGGTTTGCCACCCATGCGCAGCGGTTGTCCCAGCCCGTGAAGAGGAACGGGTCGGAGGGTACGCCGGCCGCGACATCCTCGCGGAGCCAGATAGAGCCGGCCGCGGTGGTGGGGCCTACATTGTCGGGGGTGGACATGTCGCAGAACCAGAGGTTCGAGTTCGACTGTCCCGGGCCGCCGATACCGCCTTTCTGGCGGCGTTTGTTGAGGAACTCGCTCTGCGCCGAGTCGTCGCAGCCGAAGACGAGGCGGCCGTTCCACTCGGTGAAGTCCCCGATGACCTTCAGATAGGCGCCGCGCGGGGCTATGCCCGCGGTGTTCTGCGATGTGAAGGTTTGCGGGAACCGCCAGAACATGCCGTGCATGGTCATCAACAGGTCGGGGTTGTCCTTGGTGCCGACGTTGCGTATGCGGGGCCACTCGGTATTCCAGCCGTGGGCGCCGTCATAGGCGAAGCTCGCCTTCGGCAGGCGGTAGAAGGTCCACCCTGCGGCCGTGTCGCGGCAGGCCAGAATCAACGACTTGTAGTCCCAGCCTATCGACCAGATGGGGTCGTCGGCCGAGGCATTGCCCTCGATGCCGCCGGGTCCCGTCACCTCGGTGAACTGGTTGCGGCGGATGAGCTTCCAATTATTGCCGTCCCACTCCGAGAGCGAACCCGAAGGTATGTCGAACTGCCGTTGCGCCAGTTCGCCCTCCTCGCCGTTGTTCGAGTATACGGCCACGCCCTGACTCGAGTAGAAACCCTTGCCGTGGTACCCGGGCAGCAGGGGGCTCAAACGCCCCTTGGCGCCCTCCTTGCGCATCTGGTTGCCGTCCTTGTAGAGGGTGACGGCGTCGAGCGTGTGGACGTCTATGTCGTAGAAGCCGGCCTCCATCGTGGCCAGCAGTATGCGGTTTTCGGGATCGGTCAGGTGGGCGGCATTGCCGGTCGGGCGGCCCGGGATGCGGTCGTAGGGCATCACCCGCACCGCGCCCTCGGCGTCGATGGCATAGGGGCCGATGAAGAGCTGCCGGCTGGGAGTGTGGATCATACGGTTGGCGGGGGTGCCGCCGATGCTCTCGGGACGTACTATCTGTGTCAGCTCGGGGGTTATCTGGTAGAGTTTGTCGTCCGACCCGAATGGCTCATGGGGGGAGTAGGTCACTACCCACAGCGAGCCGGCCCAAGGCACGACGGCGCCAGTCCCGCACTCGCCCTGCGAGTTGTAGTATGCCAGATGGGGATATATGCCGCTGTAACACGGATACCCCGTCCCGTCCACGGCCGAGGGACGCTCCCCTCCGGAGCATGCGACGGCCGCGGCCGTCAGGGCGGAAAACAAAAGCCTTGCTGGTCTCATGTCTTTTGTGATTTGGTCTTTTGCAGTAAATTTATACATTTTTTCGCAATATTCGGCCGTAGCGGCCGCATGAACCCCGACGCATATCGGATTTTACGGACATGCGCCCGGTGCAAAGGCCCGATAGCCCGCTTCGGGTACATGGGGTTGTTGCCGTTACGGAATCTTATGCGTATCTTTGTAGAGGACCTTAAACCCGAAAACCTGTCTTGTATGAAACCTCGTTTGATTCTGGCGGCGGCAGCGGCTGCCGCAATGCTGTCGGCGGCCGGAGCCGCGGTTGAAACATCTCTGTTGTATGATGACGCCGGAGGCGCGGCAACTTGTGAAGCGGGTCGCGAACGGGCCGTGCGGCGCCCGCAGCGGCAGCGCGGAGCGGATCGGGACTATTGGGTCGAGACGATGGTGCGAATCGTGCGTCCCGTATACGAGAACCTCGCGCAGGGGACCCTGCGCAAGAACATGCCCGTCGAGGTTAACGACGGCACGAACGAGGGCAAGCGTGCCGACGTGACTCACCTCGAGGCGCTGGGCCGTTCGTTCAACGGCATTGCCCCGTGGCTGGCTTTGGGGCCCGACGATACGTCCGAGGGACGTTTGCGTGCGGAGATGACGGAGCTGGCGGTGCGCGCCATAACCAACGCCGTAGATCCCGCCTCGCCCGACTACATGCCCTTCGACCGTCCGGGCGGGCAGCCGCTGGTCGACGCCGCCTTCTTTGCCGAAGGGTTGCTGCGCTCGGGCGATGCCGTATGGCCGAGGCTCGATGAGACCACGCGGCAGCGTGTAGTTGACGAGTTGCGCCGTTCGCGCCGCATAAAGCCCTACGAGAGCAATTGGCTGCTCTTCTCGGCGATGGTCGAGGCGGCGCTGCTCGAACTTACGGGGGAGTGCGAGATGGCTCCCGTGGAGTATGCAGTCAAACGTCACATGGAGTGGTACAAGGGCGACGGCTGGTACGGCGACGGGCCATCGTTCCATCTCGACTACTACAACAGCTACGTGATACAGCCCATGCTGCTCGACGTGACGGCCGTAATGCGGGCGCATGCCGGCGAGTCGGAGGCTTATGCCTCGTGCGGCGCGTTGTACGACAAGGTGGCGCAGCGCCTGTCGCGGTTTGCCGCGCAGCAGGAGATGCTCATATCTCCCGAGGGCAGTTATCCGATGCTGGGGCGTTCGAGCGGTTACCGTTACGGTGCTTTCCACGCCCTGTCGCAGGCGGCATGGCTGGGGCTGCTGCCCGAGGGCCTCTCCCCCGCGGCCGTGCGCTCGGCGCTGACGGCGGTGATACGCCGCCAGACCGTCCCCGAAACCTTCGATGACGAGGGGTGGCTTACGCTCGGGTTCTGCGGCCACCAGCCGCGGGTAGCCGAGAACTACGTATCGACGGGCAGTGCGTATCTATGCACGTTTGTCTTCCTGCCTCTGGGACTGCCTGCCGACGATGAGTTCTGGAGCGCTCCCGCCGAGGCGTGGACCTCGCAGCGCGTGTGGGGCGGCGAGGACGTCATGCGCGATGCCGCCATAGGCGACTGAGAGCTCGGCGGTATGACGGTTGGCGTGAAGACGTGCGGTTCGGCATAAAAAAACAGGCAAGCCTGTTTTTTCTGCCCTCACCTTTCGCTATCTTTGGCTTCTCCTTTGACAGGATGCGGTTCGGCATAAAAAATCAGGCAAGCTTGTTTTTTCTGCTCTCACCTTTTGCTATCTTTGGCTTCGCCTTTGACAGGATGCGGTTCGGCATAAAAAATCAAGCGAGCTTGTTTTTTCTGCTCTCACCTTTCACTATCTTTGTCGCGTCTTTAAAGAAAAGGTTTGTATGCGGCGTAAATTGCTATATGTGCTGCTATCGGTCGTGTTACTCTCTGCGGGGTGGCTTGGGGGAAGCGGCTTCGCGTTGCTCGTGGCGCTGGTGCCGCTGCTGGCGATAAGTTCGTCGTACGGAGCGTCGGCGCGCGATTGGCGGCGCATGGCCGGATGGGCTGCCCTTACGTTCCTCCTGTGGAACGCCGCCACCGTGTGGTGGGTGTGGATAGCTACGCCGATAGGTCCTCTGGCTGCGGCATTCTTCACCACTTTCTGGTGCATGGCGGCATTCATGCTCTACCACTATGTCTCGAAACGTGCCCCCAAGGGGCTGGCCTACGCCGTACTTGTTGCGGCGT
Source organism: uncultured Alistipes sp. (assembly GCA_944320685.1). Classification (GTDB taxonomy): domain Bacteria; phylum Bacteroidota; class Bacteroidia; order Bacteroidales; family Rikenellaceae; genus Alistipes. Next base: position 601,628 of record CALUIK010000001.1, on the reverse strand, counting down.
GGCTGGCAGCGGAGTACCTCTATACCCATTCGGAGGTGATCTCGTTCCCGTGGCTGACGCTGGGCAACGGCTTCAGCGGCGTGCCGTGGGCCGTGCAGTGGTACGAGTGGACGGGCGTTGCGGGAGGCTCTCTGTGGGTGCTGGGGGCGAACATAGCCCTTTTCGAGGCGCTGCGCAGCCGTACGCGACGCGCGTCGGTGCGTACCGCCGCGGTGATGTTGCTGCCTGTGGCTGTGTCGGCGGCGATGTACCTCACCTACGAGCCCGAGGAAGAGAAGGTGCGCATATCCGTCATACAGCCCAATGTCGACTGCTACGACGAGAAGTTCGACGGCGACACCCGCGGCCAGATGGAGAACCTCCTCTCGCTCGTGGACGAGGTGCCGCGCGACGTGCGTTTCGTCGTCATGCCCGAGACGGCTTTGCCCGAGCGCCTTGCCGATGAGGATCCGCAGGCGTCGGCTGCCGTGCGGATGATCCGCGGACGTCTGGCGGAGCGGAGCCCCGAGGCTATGGCTGCAGTGGGAGCGACGACGATGAAGGTATATCCCGCAGGTATGCCCCACAGCGAGACGGCGCGTGCCGGCCGCGGGTTCTATTACGACTATTACAATGCGGCCGTGGCCGTCAACGGCGACGGCGCGGAGGACGTGCACCACAAGATGCGGCTGGTGATAGGTGTCGAGGCGATGCCTTTCCCGCGGCTGCTGCGGTGGCTGAGTTTCCAGTCGGTAGATCTGGGCGGCATAACGGGACAGCTGGGCCGCAGCGACGGCGCCACGGTATTCCATAAGGGCGGCGTGGCGGCCGGACCGGCGATATGCTACGAGGGCCTCTACGGCGACTCGTTCGCCGAGTTCGTGCGCGGGGGTGCCGAGGTGATGCTCGTGCTATCGAACGACGGGTGGTGGGGCGATACGCCCGGATACCGCCGGCTGTTCGACTTCTGTCGCCTGCGCGCCATAGAGACGCGGCGCGCCGTGGCCCGCAGCGCCAATACGGGCAAGTCGGGCTTCATAACATCGCGGGGCGACGTGGTCGAGAGCCTCGGCTGGGACGAGCGCGGGGTGCTGACCTCCGACGTGGAGGTGTCGCAGCGCATTACGGCATATGTGCGCTTCGGCGACTGGATAGGGCGCCTGTCGCTGGCGGTGACGGCGATGTGCCTGCTCTGCTACTCGGCCTACCGCGTAAAACGCAGAAATCATCTGGTAAACTGATTTTAAAGTCAACATATGAACTACTCTCAGACCATAGATTATCTTTTCTCGTCGATGCCGTCGTTCCAGCATGTCGGCAGCGACTCCTATAAGCCCGGGCTGGACCGTATCACGGCCTTCTGCCGTTATCTGGGCAACCCGCAGCGCAACTACTATACGGTGCATGTCGCCGGCACGAACGGCAAGGGGTCGGTGTCGCACATCCTGGCCTCGATACTCCAGCAGGCGGGTTACCGCGTAGGCCTCTACACCTCGCCCCACCTGAAGGATTTCCGCGAGCGTATCCGCGTGGACGGCGAGATGATCCCCAAGCAGAAGGTCGTGAACTTCGTCGACAAGCATCAGGCGAAGATGGGCGAACTGGAGCTGTCGTTTTTCGAGATGACGACAGCCATGGCCTTCGACTACTTCGACCAGAGCGATGTCGAGGTTGCGGTCATAGAGACGGGTCTGGGCGGCCGCCTCGACGCCACGAACATCATCACGCCGCTGGTGAGCGTGGTGACCAACGTCGGGCTCGAGCATACGGAGTATCTGGGCGACACGCTCCGCAAGATCGCGGCCGAGAAGGCCGGTATCATCAAGAAGAGCGTTCCGGTAGTGCTGGGCGAGGCGAACGAGGAGTATAACGATGTATTTGAGGAGTATGCCGCAGCGTTCAAGTCGCGTGTGATATATGCGCAGGAGCGGTTCCGCTGCCTTACCCACAGTGTCGACGAGAACATACAGCGTATGGTCATCGAGCGTTTGCGCGACAAATTCGACTACGACATAAGCATCGACCTGCTGGGCGACTACCAGTTCAACAACGTGATTACGGCCACGGCCGCGGCCGATTACCTGCACGAGTCGACGCCGCTGACCATAAGCCGCCGCGCCTATGTCGAGGGTCTCGCGTCGGCCGCGGCGCTGACCCACCTTGCGGGCCGCTGGCAGGTTTTGGGACACGAGCCTCTCGTCATATGCGACACGGGCCACAACGCCCACGGCCTGCGTTATGTGGGGGCGGAGCTGAACCGCCTGTCCGAAAGGTATGCGCGCCAGATATGCGTTCTGGGCTTCGCCAAGGATAAGAATCTGGCCGACATCCTGCCCGTACTGCCCGTAAAGGCCCATTATATATTCACTCAGGCGTCGGTGTCGCGGGCACTGCCTGCCGTAGAGCTGGCGGCGAAGGCCGCGGCCGCAGGACTCGAGGGCGAGGTCGTGGCGGAGGTGCCGGCGGCACTGGCGCGGGCACGGGAGCTGGCTTCGGCCGAGGACATGATATTCGTCGGCGGCAGCACCTTCGTCGTGGCCGAAGTGCTGTAGCGGCAGGGCTGTCGACGTGGTGATGGCACTGCGCGTCTGTGCCGCCCGCATCCTTATGCGCGACGTGCCGCGCGCTGCTGGACATGTGCCCATCGAGAGGTGTCTGCTCCGCCTGCGGCGTGGTGTGGCGTGATGCGCAAAACACGAGGGCCGGTGCCCGAATTGCGGCACCGGCCCTCTTCTATTATTCACAACATCTATTATTCACAACATCAAAACTAATTGATTTATCTTTACGGAGCGATGTCTCCGCGTTCGCGTTCATGCCTCGGCGTCATGCCGTGCCGCTTTATGCGGGCCTTTCTCCATACCCCCCCCCATAGCGTGTTCCTCTTCGTGGCCGGTTCTCCATCGTGACCTTTCCATATCGGGGCCCCTCTCCATAGCCGGCCCTCCTTCATATACTGCCGCCTTTATGTACCCGCTTCTATGCCTTGCCGACCTTTGGGCCGAGGCCCACGACGGTGTCGTCGGCATGCTGGGGCTTGGGAATCTCGATCTTGCCTATGGCGTTCTCGTAGCGGGTGATGTTGTCCTGCAGCGAGAGCAGCAGCCTTTTGGCATGTTCGGGCGTGAGGATTATGCGGCTCTTCACCTTGGCTTTCTGCAATCCGGGCAACATGGCTGCAAAGTCGATTATGAACTCTGACGTCGAGTGTGATATAATGGCCAGATTCGAGTAGTTTCCCTGAGCGATATCCTCGGTCAGTTCGATGTCGAGGCCCTGTTTCTGAATCTCTGCCATAGCGCGGAAATATTTTGTGTCATGCAAATATAATTTGCATTCGCCTCCGATGTGGCCGGCGCGGTACAAAGTTTTCCATAAATTATTAACAATTCTCCCAAAAGGCGGGGCGGACTTTAATATTCCACATTAAATTCCTAACTTTGCCGTCAAGTTACAGCCGTCGAAGAATGTTCGTAGACATAATCGAGATATTGCTCAGGGGCTTGTGCGTGGGCGTCGCATCGTCGATCACCGTGGGGCCCGTTGCCGTGTTGTGCATACAGCGTACGCTGAGCAAGAACCGTCGTTCGGGCCTTGCGTCGGGCATCGGCGTCGCCTGCGGCGACACGCTCATGGCAATCATAGCATTCTTCTTCTACTCGATGCTGCAGGCGCGGATCGAGGAGTACAGTGTCATACTGCAGGTCATCGGCGGCATCTTCGTGGTCATCGTCGGCGTGTACATCTTTTTCCAGAACCCCGTGCCGCAGATTCGCAAGAACCGCGCGGGGCGCTACAACCTGTGGCAGGATTTCACGTCGATGTTCTTCTTCACGCTGGCCAACTTCGTCGTGGTCATACCCTACATCCTCGCCTTCTTCGCCATGTTCAACGTCGGCATGGACGGCTCGGAGGACGTGGCTTCGCTCCTGCGCAGCGGCGCCACCATCGTGGGGTTCTTCTGCGGGGCCGTGGTGTGGTGGCTGCTGCTCACGCTCACGATAGACCTTTTCCGCCGCCGCTTCCGCCCGCGCCACATGCTCACCATAAACCATGTGGCGGGCATCATCATCGCCCTGCTGGGCATTTATACCATTCTTTCGACCTTTTTCAACATATTGCCGCATGGATTGTAACACACAAATGGAAAACAGCAGAAAAAAGATAATCATCGCCGTCGACGGTCTCTCGTCGTGCGGCAAGAGCACTTTCGCCAAGGCTATCGCCGCGCGTCTGGGATACATATTCATCGACACGGGTGCCATGTACCGCGCCGTGACGCTCTATGCTCTGGATCACGGGGCCATACGTTCGGGCATTGTGGACGAGGATGCGGTGAAGGGCCTGCTGAAGGATATTGAGATCACTTTCCGCTTCAACCCCGGGCGAGGCGCGAGCGACATATACATCAACGGCGATCTGGCCGAAGGGCGTATCCGCACCATCGAGGTGAGCAACTGCGTTAGCGGCGTGAGCTCGATCCGCGAGGTGCGCGAGAAGTTGGTGGCGATGCAGCAGCGCATGGGGCGCGACCGCGGCATCGTGATGGACGGCCGCGACATCGGCACGGTGGTCTTCCCCGATGCCGAACTCAAGATTTTCATGACGGCGGATGCCGGAGTCCGGGCCGACCGCCGCTATGCCGAACTGCGAGGCAAGGGCATGGATGTCACGCGCGAGGAGGTGCTGGCCAACGTCATCGCCCGCGACGATGCAGACATGCACCGCGCCATCTCGCCGCTGCGGCAGGCTGACGATGCCGTGGTGCTCGACAACAGCCATATGAGCGTCGACGAGCAGATGGCGTGGTTCATGGAGCGTTACGAGCAGGCGTGCCGAAAGTGAGGACGGCGTCCGCGTCCGCGGATGCGGATTATAGGATCGGAAGGTTATGTATGTCGAGATAGATCAGAATTCGGGCTTTTGCTTCGGTGTGGTGCGTGCTATCACCAAGGCCGAATCGGCTCTTGCGGAGTATGGCGGCGAGGTCTTCTCGCTGGGCGACATCGTGCACAACCGTATGGAGGTGCTGCGTCTCGGGCAGCTGGGGTTGCGTACGGTGAACTACGGCGACATGCCGTCGTTGAGTGGCCGCTATCTCTTTATCCGAGCCCACGGCGAACCGCCCTCGACATTCCGTCGTGCGGCCGAGCTGGGCATACATGTCATCGACGCGACGTGCCCCGTCGTGGCGCAGCTGCAGTCGAAGGTCGTGGCGGCGCACAAGCGTATGGCCGAAGTGAACGGTCAGGTGGTGATCCTCGGCAAGCGCGGCCATGCCGAGGTGGTGGGGCTCACGGGACAGATCGACGAGCCTACGGTCGTCATCGAGGGGGAGGATGACCTGCGTGCGATAGATTTCGCGCGCCCTGTCTTCTTCCTGTCGCAGACGACGCAGAGCGTCGATCTCTTCTGGCGTCTGGCCGGCATGATGCGCGAGCGGCTTGGCGACGAGAGCATGCTCACGGTGGACGATACGATCTGCCGCCGCGTCTCGAACCGCGAACGCAACCTGCGCAGCTTTGCCGAGCGTTTCGATGTGGTGATCTTTGTCTGCGGCAAGAAATCGAGCAACGGCAAGGTGCTCTTCGACGTATGCCGTCGCGCCAACGACCGCGCCTACAATATCGAGGAGGAGGGTGAGCTGCGGGGCGAGTGGTTCGAGAATTGCGCAAGCGTGGGTATTTGCGGCGCCACCTCGACGCCGGCATGGCTCATGACGCGCGTCGCGGAGGCCATACGCGGGCGGTTTGCCGATGCGTATGCGGCGGCGCCGGAAAGCGAGGAGAAGTCCGAGCGTGTGGAAAAGGATGAAAAATGATCTCGGGGCGATTGCGCCGCAAGGTGCGGCGACGATGGCATGAAATGGTATAATATGTTGAATATGAAATATTTGATTCGTGCGATAAAATATTTTGTCGCTTTCTGCGTTTTATATGTGGCCATATTGTGGCTGAGTCTGCGCATGTCGGGCATGGAGGTCTCGGTGTGGGACTCGGTGGCCGTGACGATGCAGACCACGCGCGGGCGCCTGTTGGCCGCGGCCGTAGTGGTGCTCTCGGCGGCATATCCCCGTTTCGGGTTTGTCACGCGTCGTGTGGAGTGTCTTATGGATGAGGACCGCGAGCGGATAGTCTCGGCGTTCGAGGCGTCGGGATTCCGTGCCGTGTCGCAGACGGACGAGCTGATGGTCTTCCGCGCCGACAACATCGTGCGCCGCCTCACGTTGCTTGGCGAGGACGAGATCGAGGTGCGCCAGTATGGACAGTGGGTCGAGATTACGGGCATACGCCGTGCCGTGGCGCGCGTGGCGTATCGTCTGGAGATGTACATGGACAACAAGAGAAGATGAAAAGGGAGATAAGGAGAGCGGTGATGCAGGGCGGGGTTGTCCTGCTGGTGGCTGCGGCGGCCGTGACGGGCCTGCGTGCGGCGAAGGACGATTTCGGCCTCGGCCGGAATATGGAGATCATGGTCAACATGATGCGCGAGTTGTCGCTGCAGTATGTCGACGATGTGTCGCCCGACAAGTTGATGGCGGACGGCGCCGCAGGCATGGTGCGCAACCTCGACCCCTATACGCAGTACATGTCGGAGGAGGACATGTCGAATTTCGAGGTCTGGGCTACGGGCAAGTACGGCGGTATCGGCGCCCTGATACGCATGAAACGCGACAGTTCGGGCGTGGTCATAGCGCAGCCGTATAAGGGGTCGCCGTCGGATCTGGCTGGCCTGAAGATAGGCGACCGCTTCGTCAGCATCGACGGGGTGGATGTCACGCACAGCTCTACTGAGGACATATCGTCGCGGCTGAAGGGCACGCCCGGTACGACGGTGCGCCTCGCCGTGGAGCGGCTCATGACCGGAAAGGTCGAGGAGATGGAGATCACGCGCGCGCGTATCTCGATCCCCGGCGTGCCCTATGCGGGCTTCGTGGCCGACAGCATCGGCTATATCCGCCACAACGACTTCACCGAGAACTGTTACGACGAGATGCGCGCGGCGGTGGAGCGCCTGCGCAAGGATGGCCGCCTGAAGGGCCTGATCCTCGACTACCGCGACAACGGCGGCGGCAGCCTGCCCGAGGCTGTGAAGATACTCTCGATGTTCCTGCCCAAGGGCACCGAGGTGATCACGATGAAGGGCCGCTCGGAGCAGTCGAAGCGCACCTACGCTACGGAGTCGAGCCCCGTGCTGCCCGATACGCCTATCGTGGTGCTTATAAACGACAATACGGCCTCGGCGTCGGAGATCGTGAGCGGCGCGCTGCAGGACCTCGACCGCGCCGTGTTGATGGGGCAGCGCTCTTTCGGCAAGGGGCTTGTGCAGACGCTCGTGCCGCTGGGGTACAACGCCTACCTGAAACTCACCACGGCGAAGTATTACATCCCGTCGGGGCGGTGCGTGCAGCATATAAACTACTCGGCGCACAAGTCTGACGGCAGCGCCGAGATCATCCCCGACTCGCTCATCAGCGAGTTCCGCACGCGCAACGGACGCAAGGTGTACGACGGCAAGGGGCTGATGCCCGACGTGAAGATCGAGCCGGAGTATATCAGCAACTTCGCGATGATACTCTACAATCTGGGTTACATAGAGGATTTCCTCGACGGATACATGCGGCGTCATCCCGACATGAAGGTCGACAACCGCACATTCTCTATCACGGACGAGGATTACGAGGATTTCGTGCGTTTCATGGCCGACAAGGATGTGCCCTACGAGTCGAAGACGCGCTTGGCGCTCGACCTGCTCAAGCGTACGGCCAAGGAGGAGCGTTACGACGCCGACTTCGCCGAGGACCTCAAGCAGATAGAGGCCAAGCTCAAGGATCAGAAGGCCGATAACCTGCGCACCTACCGCGCCGAGATCACCGACCTGCTGAACAGCGACATAGTGCTGCGCCACAACTACTATGAGGGGGTCGTGGAGTACAACCTCGCGGCCGACAGCACTGTCATGCGCGCCGTGGAACTGCTGAACGACGGGGACCGTTACACCGAAATCTTGAGCGAACAGGATTCCGAGCGCAACTGATGCGCCGCGCGCCGGTATGTGATGCGGGAAGGCTATTCCGCGGCATACGGGTGCCGGAGATCGGATTGTTGTCGTAGACGGAAGTCATGGAGGAAGTGCGATGAATATATTGGGTAATAGAAAGTTCTCGTTTCGCAGCCGCATATCTGTGCTCGTGATAGGCATGATTCTGGCAGTGGTGTCGCTCGTATACACCAACAAGCTGGCCAACGTGCTCAAACAGAAGGAGCAGCACGATGTGGAGTTGTGGGTGGCGGCCATGGAGCGCGTCAGCCGCGAGTATTTCGGCGACTACATGACCGACCCCCTCATATCGCATATCGTCAGCACGCAGAACAACATACCATTCATCATAACCGATCAGGACCTCAATCTCGTATCGTACAACCGCATTCCCGAGGATGTGATCAAGGACCCCGAGAAGTTCCGCCGCAAACTTAACGAACTGACGGAGGAGAATACGCCCCGTACGGTCCGTATGATGTGGATGAGCAACCGCAGCCATATCATCTTCTACGGCAAGTCGTCGCTGCTGCGGGCACTGTATTACTTCCCCTATGTGCAGTGGGTCATCATAGCCATTTTCATCGTCTTCACCTACATAGCGCTGCAGTCCACCAAGCAGGACGAACAGAACCGCGTCTGGATAGGCCTCGCGAAGGAGACGGCGCACCAGCTCGGTACGCCTACGTCGTCGCTGCTGGGGTGGATCGAGTATCTCCGTACGCAGAATATCGACCAGATGGTCGTCGAGGAGATGAACAAGGATCTTGCCCACCTGCTCAAGATCGTCGACCGTTTCTCGAAGATCGGATCGGAGACGGTGCTTACGCCGACTAACGTGAACGAGGTTGTCGGCGAGACCATAATGTATTTCCGCAAGCGCGTGCCGCGCAACGTCACCCTCTCGTACAACGGTCTGGCAATGGCTCCCGTGAAGGCCAACCTCAATGTGGCGCTGTTCGAGTGGGTCGTGGAGAACCTGTTGAAGAACGCCCTCGATGCCATTCAGGGACACGGCGACATCGACGTCGATATCCGCGCCAACGATAAGACCGTCACTATCGATGTCAAGGATACGGGCAAGGGAATACCGAAGGGAAACTGGAAACGGATCTTCGAGCCGGGCTTTACGACCAAGACCCGCGGCTGGGGTCTCGGCCTCTCGCTGTCGCACCGCATAGTCGAGGACTACCATCAGGGCAAGATCGCCGTGGCGGAGTCGGAGGTGGGGCGCGGCACTACATTCCGTATAACGCTTAAACGAGTGTTCGAGTGATGGGTGCGGTGACCGATTCGCTTCTCAGGGCGCGTCTCGACACTTTGTCTGCCGAGCAGCTGCGCCGTCTGGCGGAGCCGTGGTGCGATGCGGTGTCCCGTGCTGGAGGGGATGCCGTGCGCGATACGTTGTCGGGGCAGTACGCCGATTCCCTTGCCGATGCGGCCGCGCGTGCGGCGGACGGAGTGCAGGGTGCTGCCGCGGGCCGCGTCGGGGCCTTTACCGAGGAGGGTCTGGGGATGATTGTCGAGCGGTGGCGGCGTGCGCGCGATGTTTTCCGCGATGTCGATGCCGCTACGCTGTTCGGGCCCGAGAGTTCGCTGTCTTACGGTGCGCAGCGCGATAGTGCAGCCGTGGCGGAAGATATGATGCTTGCGGCGGGGAACGGCTCCGTTGACGGTGCGTCCGGCGTGTTGTCGGCTGCGGGCGCAGATTCGCTCCGGCCGGCGGCCGATTCCATCGCGGTTGCCGGTGACAGCCTCCTTCTCCACGACGGCGCGGTTGCGGGCGCCGATTCGCTCTCTGCAGCGGTGCCGGCCGCCGATGGAGTCGGCGGTGTCGCGGCGTCGGTTTCGGATGCGGTCACGGGCGGCGTCGATACGGCGGCCGTGGCGTCATGGGTGGCCGATACGGTCCAGAACCTGCTTGTGGCGGTTGTCGTGTTTCTATACATTTTTTGCCTTTATCGCTATTTCGATGACGTGAAGGCCCTCTTAGGGTCGGTTTTCCGCCGCAGCGTGGCGCCTTCGGAGCGTATAATCGAGCGCCGCCGCAGCGAAATATTCTACGGATTCCTCGGAAAACTCTTTCTCATAGGTGTTTGCGCGCTCGGGACCATAGTGTCGCTTTGGGCGGGTCGGCAGCCTGTATGGGACGGCATGCCGCCATATGCGTGTGCCGTTCTGCCCTTTGGGGCGATGGCGGCGTTCCTCTCCGTTGTGGTGGTGCAGTATGCCGTGCTGGCTGTTGCGGGCGGTATTACGCGTTCGTGGCCGACGATGGCCACGTTGCTGCGTATCCGCCTGATCTATTTCGTACTGTCGACTGTGCTGGTGATGCCGCCGATGCTTGTGTCGCAGGTCGATACTGGTTCTGCGGGCGGCGTGTGGCTGCGCGCGGCGGCTGTTGCGGGCGCCGTGGCCGCGGTGTTGTACGCGAGGGAGAGCATAACGCTCTTTATTTCTAAAAAAATTTCAATTTTGCATTGGTTTTTGTACCTTTGCATCGTCGAAATCATGCCGTTCACTTTGTTGTGGCAGATTATCGTACGGATGGGAAAGTAACATAGGCTTTGGGAATGGTAAAAAAAGTTCTTATATCGCAGCCGCGCCCCGCGGTGTTGGAGAAGTCGCCGTTCTATGATCTGGCGACGAAATACGGCGTGGAGGTCGACTACAGACCCCTGATACGCGTTGTCGGCGTCACCCTCAAGGAGTTCCGCGCACAGAGGATCGAGATACTCGACCATACGGCCGTGATCTTCACCTCGCGCACTACGGTCGACAGCTTCTTCCGTGTATGCGAGGAGGCGCGCATAACGGTTCCTGAGACCATGAAGTATATCTGCAATACGGAGGCCGTGGCCCTCTACCTGCAGAAGTACATAATATACCGCAAACGCAAGATATCTTTCGCCGACGGCTCGTTTACAGGGCTTCTGGAGCTGATCATAAAGCATAAGGCCGAGCGTTTCCTGCTGGCGCTGAGCGAGCCCCACAAACCCGAACTGCCCGAGGCGCTTGCCAAACTCAAGATAGACTTCGACCCCGTGATTCTGGCCATGACCGTCGCGGCCGACATGGATGGTGTGCGCCCTGCCGATTACGACATGATGGCGCTCTATTCGCCATCGGATGTCAAAAGCGTTGTCGAGAGTTTCGGGGTGGAGACGCTGCCCGTGATCGCCACTTTCGGAGAGGCTACGCTGCGTGCAGCACTTGAGGCGGGGCTGAATGTGCGGACATCGGCGCCGTCGCCTGAAGCTCCCTCTATGGTCAAGGCTCTGGACCTGTATATCGGCAAGTTGAGCCGCGGCGAGGAGGTGGCCGAAGTGGAGATGAAGAGCGATTCGGCCAAGGAGGAGTTCATCCGTTCGCAGCAGAGCAAGCTGGCCAAGAAGAGCCGTGTACGCCACCGTCCGTAACAGGGACGCGTGATGCCGCGGAAGAGCGGACGGGAGACGGGGCGCGAGGCTGTGTGCAGGTGGGGCGGTGCATGCCTCAGACTACGGCCGGCGGCGCATCTTCTGTACAGCGGCTGCGGTAACTATCGTGCAAATGAATGACCGACAATCCATATCCGATTACAGGCTTCCGCGGAGCGAGCGCCTGCGTTCGCTGGGTGCCGTACGCCGTCTCTTCACCGAGGGCAAGGGAGGTTTCGTCTATCCATTCCGCTTTGTATACCGTGTGGAGGGACCGGCCGCCGAGGCGGAGCGTGAGGACGGGACGGATACCGCGTGCGCGGCGGCAGGGGCGGAGCCGTCGTCGGAGTGCCCGTCGGGGTCGATAGAGGTGCTCTTCTCCGTACCCAAGAAATTCCATAAGCGGGCCAACCGCCGCAACCTGCTCAAGCGCCGCATGCGCGAGGCCTACCGCCTGAATCGCGGGGCTCTGCGGGAGACGGTGCGCCGCAATGGCGTCGCGGTGGATGTGGCGATAGTCTATTCGGTCAAGGAGTGTCAATCTTACAGGAGCATAGAACATGCCGTGCAACGTATCTTGGAGCGGGTTCGCACGCGCCTTTAGGCGTCTGTGCTCGCTGCCTTTCATCCTTCTGGTGAAGTTCTACCAGTACTGCATCTCGCCTTTTACGCCGCCGTCGTGCCGCTATGTGCCGACATGCTCGCAGTATGCCGTAGAGGCGCTGCGGAAGTACGGCCCGCTGAAGGGCGGCTGGCTTACGCTCAAGCGGTTGCTGCGGTGCCATCCGTGGGGCGGCAGCGGTTACGACCCCGTACCGTAGGGGTGCGGCCGCGGTGCACGGGTACGTATGGAATCGCGTCCCGTGCGGTCGGTTATGCGGGGTTCCCGTGCGGCCCCGCTTTTCCGCATCCCCATTCCGTCGCTGTTATGCGCTGAGTGTCAAACGAGGCATCTGTTGTGTCATTTTTTATATTCAGATATGCTTTTTGTTTTCTATCTTTGTTAGAAACCTCTAACCTAAGAATATGTCCGATGAAGAGCGTTCTTAATCTATTGCTGCTGTCGCTGCTCATCCCCGCGGCGGCGTTCGGGGAAAATTACTTTTCCGTCTTTAACTTGAAATGCGAGCAGGCTGACAACCCGTTGGGGGTTGAGACCTTGGTGCCGCGGTTCAGCTGGCAGATACGGTCCGATCGGCGGAATTTTGTCCAATCGTCGTATGAGATACTCGTTGCGGACGACCCCGGTCTCCTGTCGAGGAACAAGGGCAGCATCTGGGACAGCGGCAAGGTCGGCTCCGACCGCTCTGTTCTCGTACCCTTCGGAGGAGAGGGGCTGAAGTCCGGAACGACATATTATTGGAAGGTCAGGATCTTCGACGGGGAGGGGAACCCCTCGGCGTGGAGTGCGGTGAAGAGTTTTACGATGGGGCTGCTCTCGGAGAGGGATTGGGCCGGCGCCGCATGGATCTCGCTGGACGGGGACAGGAAGGATGAGATCGTCACCCCCGGGCTTCACGGCTCCGGCGAGGTCGACAAACGGTACGACCGCAGCCTGCGGATAGGCATGTACCGTCTGCCGCAGTTCCGCAAGGAGTTCGTTGTGGATAAGCCGGTAAAGCGGGCTGTGGCCTATGTGTCGGGGCTTGGGCATTTCGACATGTTCCTCAACGGCGAGAAGGTGGGCGACCACTTTCTTGACCCGGGGTGGACGAAGTACGACAAGCATGCCCTGTATGTCCCGCTGGATGTGACGGAGTATCTTAGGGCGGGGGAGAACGCCGTGGGGGTGATGCTGGGCAACGGGTTCTTCAATATCCCGCGCGAGCGGTATTTCAAGCTGTTGGCCTCGTACGGCGCCCCGCGCCTTATCATGAACATACGCGTGGAGTATTCCGACGGCGAGGTCGCCAACATCGTGACCGACGGGTCGTGGAAGGCCGCCGAGAGCCCCATCGCCTACAGCAGCATTTACGGCGGCGAGGACTACGACGCCAACAGTGAGCAGCCGGGATGGACGGCGGCGGGATTCGACGACAGCGCATGGCAGGAGCCTCTGGTCTTGGAGTGGAAAACGGGACTCGTGGCACAGAGTGCGCCGCCGCTGACGGTGCGCGATACCATACCTGCGGTGCGTATTTTCAAGAACGCCAAGGGTCGCTGGGTGTATGATCTGGGGCAGAACTTCTCGGGTGTGATACGTCTGTCGATCAAGTCCGGTGACAGACGTCACGTGAAGTTGTATCCTGCGGAGCTGCTTAATCCCGACAGTACGATAAACCAGAGCGCTTCGGGCGGCCCCTATTGGTTCGGTTACACGACCGACGGCCGCGGTTATGCCGAGTGGCAGCCGCAATTCACCTATTACGGCTTCCGCTACGTGGAGGTGGAGGGTGCGGTCCCCGCCGGCGCGGAGAATGCCGCCGGAGAGCCCGAGATCGTCGCCTTGAAGGGTCTGCATACATGCAACTCGGCCGATGAGGCGGGCACGTTCCACTGTTCGAACCAGTTGTTCAACCGTACCTACGAACTCATTGACTGGGCCATACGCAGCAACTTCGCCAGCGTGCTGACCGATTGCCCGCACCGTGAGAAGCTCGGCTGGCTCGAACAGGCCCACCTGATGCAGTTCTCGGTACAGTACCGCTACAATATGGCGCGTATGTACGGGAAGATCATGGCCGATATGCGCGCCTCGCAGACGGCCGAGGGCATGATCCCCGACATCGCACCCGAGTATGTGGAGTTCGAAGGCGGGTTCCGCGACACGCCCGAGTGGGGCAGTGCATTCATTATCAGCCCGTGGTATGTCTACCAATGGTATGGCGACAGCCGCCTTGTAGAGAAGTACTACCCCGCGATGCAGGAGTATCTGCGCTACCTGCAGTCGCAGGCGAAGGACAACATCGTGGCCTACGGTTTGGGCGACTGGTTCGACATAGGCCCCGGCAGCCCGGGATTCTCGCAGCTCACGTCGAATGGCGTGACGGCGACGGCGATATATTATTACGACGTATGCCTTATGGAGAAGATGGCCGGCCTGTTGGGCCGTGACGACGATGAGGCGCGGTATGCGGCACTGGCCGCACAGATCAAGGAGTCGTTCAACGCGGCGTTCTGGGACCCCGAGACCAAGACCTACGACCGCAACAGCCAGACAGCAAACGCCATAGCCCTGTTCATGGGGCTTACGACGCCCGAAAACCACAATCAGGTCTTCGAAAACCTCGTCGCCGACATCCGCGGCCGCGGCAATGCCCTTACGGCGGGTGACGTGGGTTACCGTTATGTGCTGCGGGCATTGGAGGAGAACGGCGCCTCGGACATCATTTACGACATGAACAGCAAGTACGACACTCCCGGATACGGCTGGCAGCTTGCGCACGGGGCGACGGCCCTGACCGAGTCGTGGCAGGCCTACGGTTTCGTCTCGAACAACCATTTCATGCTGGGGCACCTTATGGAGTGGCTCTTCAGCGGGTTGGGCGGCATACGCCAGAGCGAGGAGTCGGTGGCGTTCAGGCATGTGGTCGTGAAGCCGTCGCTTGTGGGTGACGTACGCTTCGCCCGCACGTCGTACGAATCTCCATACGGGACGGTGGTCTCGGACTGGAAGGATGCGCCCGACACCTATACCATCAAGGTCGAGGTGCCCGCTAACAGCTTTGCCACCGTGCATCTCCCGACATCGGACGCTGGCCGTGTGACGGAGAGCGGCGTGGAGTTGGAGGGCAACTACTCCTATGTTGCCGCCGACGGTGGCGGCATAGCCGTCAGGATAGGCTCGGGCATCTACCGTTTCGAGGTGAGGAAGTAGGGCGGCGGCCGCATATTCGGCGGCTGTGCCTGCGGTGTGAAAAACGGAGCGCCGTCCCCGCATGGGATGGCGCTCCGTCGTCTTTATCCGTTCGTATCCGGCCGTTAGAGGCGGGCCTTGATGCGCTTCGACTCCTCCTCGTACCCGGGCTTGTCGAGCAGGGCAAACATGTTCTTCTTGTATGCTTCCACACCCGGCTGGTTGAAGGGGTTGACCCCCAGCAGGTAGCCGCTGATGCCGCACGCCTTCTCGAAGAAGTAGATCAGGGCGCCGATAGCGGCCTCGTCGATGCGGGGCAGCTCGATGCGTATGTTGGGCACGCCGCCGTCGATGTGCGCCAGCTGCACGCCCAGCTCGGCCATGCGGTTGATCTGCGAGATGCGCTTGCCGGCGAGGAAGTTCAGGCCGTCGAGGTTCTCGGCGTCGCTCTCCACCTTCACCGTGTGCTTCGACTCGGCCACCGAGATGATGGTCTCGAAGAGGGTGCGCTCGCCCTCCTGTATGTACTGTCCCATAGAGTGGAGGTCGGCCGTGAGGGTCACGCTGGCGGGGAAGATGCCCTTGCCATCCTTACCCTCGCTCTCGCCGTAGAGCTGCTTCCACCACTCGCCCACGTATTGGAGCTTGGGCTCGTAAGAACCGAGGATCTCGGTCTTCTTGCCCTGACGGTAGAGTTCATTGCGTACGATGGCGTACTGTGCCGAGAGGTTCTCGTCGACGGGGACCGATGCATCGGTAGCCTTCTCCATTTCGGTGGCGCCTGCTACGAGCGCCTTGATGTCGACACCTGCAACGGCCAGCGGCAGCAGGCCTACGGGGGTGAGCACCGAGAAGCGGCCGCCTACGTCGTCGGGGATGACGAAGGTGGGGTAGCCCTCGTTCGTAGAGAGGGTCTTCAGTGCGCCGCGCGCCTTGTCGGTAACGGCGACGATGCGGGTTGCGGCGTCCTCCTTGCCGTAACGTTTCTCGATCTCGGCCTTGATGATGCGGAAGGCGATGGCGGGTTCGGTCGTGGTGCCCGACTTCGAGATCACGATGGCGGCTATCGAGTAGTCCTTGACAGCGTCGAGGAGCTCGTAGGTGTAGTCTTCCGATATGTTCTGTCCGGCGAATACCACCGTGGGGTTGTCATGCTTGCGGTGCAGGTGCTCGAACGAGTCGCTCATGGCTTCGAGTACGGCCTTGGCTCCCAGATACGAGCCGCCGATGCCTATGCAGATCACCACTTCGGCCTTGGCGCGGAGTTTTGCCGCCTGTGCCTCTATGGCTGCGATCTGCGCCTCGTCTATCGACGAGGGTAGGTGCACCCATCCCAGAAAATCGCTGCCCGCGCCCTTGCCCGAGTGGAGCAGTTCGTTCGCCTGTTGTGCGTGGGCCTTCATCTCGTCCGTGATGACGACTCCCGACTTGGCGATGTCAAGTTTGATTGAACTCATCGTTGGATAATTTTTAACGGTTTATTACAGTTGTTGTCATATCAGTTTGTGCGTCAGGTCGCGCATCTTGCGGCGGGCCGAAGCGTTGTGGTAGAGTATCTCGTATACCGTCTCGGCTATCGGCAGCCGGGCCTCCAGCCCAGACGCTATGTGTCGTATGCATTCGGCGGCGTAGTAGCCTTCGGCCACCATCGTCATCTCGTTCATGGCGCTGCGTACGGTGCAGCCGCGGCCTATGAGCAGCCCGAGGCGGCGGTTGCGGCTGTATGTCGAGTAGCTTGTCACGAGCAGGTCGCCCAGATATGCCGAGGCGCAGATGTTGCGCGCGCGCTTGTCGTAGGCGTTGAGGAAGCACTCCATCTCGGCGGCGCAGTTGGAGATGAGTACAGCCACAAAGTTGTCACCGTATCCCAGCCCTACGGCCAGCCCCACGGCCAGCGCGTAGATGTTCTTCATGATGGCGGCATATTCCACGCCGAAGATATCCTCGGAGTATGATATTCTGATGTATGGGCGTTCGAATTTGCGTGCTACCTGCCGGCGCGTGTTGTCGTCGAGGCCCACGACCGTAAGGTACGAGAGCCGTCCCATGCCGACCTCTTCGGCGTGCGAGGGGCCTGTGACGAGGCACATCTGCCGTTCGGGTATCGAGTAGCGCTTGATGAGGTAGCCGGCCACCGAGAGGTGTTCGCCCGGGACGATGCCCTTGACGGCCGATACCACCGTCTTGCCGGCCAAGGGTACGGTGAGAGGCTCAAGGAAGGTCTTGGTGAAGGCCGACGGCATGGCCATGACCACGATGTCGGCATCGGCGACGGTTTCGTCTATGTTGTCGGATGTCTCTATGCATGAGGTGTCGAGGTCGACGTCGCGCAGGTATTTGCAATTGCGGCCCTCCTCGCGCACCGAGGCGAGCACTTCGGGGTTGCGGATGTGCCAGCCGACCCGTACGCCGTTCTCGGCGAAGATCTTTACTATGGCCGTAGCCCAACTGCCGTAGCCGATGACGGCACATTTCGATTCGCTGTTTTCCATGCGGCTGATGCGTAGCTCTTAACCGTGCAAAAGTAGCTAAAAAATTCCTAAAAAAGTTGGAAACCCCTTGCAAAACTTATCTATCTTTTTCCTACCTTTGTGGAGCGATGTCGGCTGCGGCCCGTCTAAAGCGGGAGCGGCTTGTTTTCTGCATATTGATAATATTGACAATCAGCGGGTTAAATACGATATATCTATGGGCTTTTTTTCTTTGACACAGGAGTTGGCCATCGACCTCGGGACGGCCAATACCCTAATCATATACAACGGCAAGGTGGTGGTCGACGAGCCGTCGATCGTCGCTCTGGACGTACATACGGGCAAGGTCGTGGCCATAGGCCAGCAGGCCCGTCAGATGCATGAAAAAACCAATCCCAACATAAAGACGATCCGTCCGCTCAAGGACGGTGTGATTGCCGACTTCAACGCCACGGAGCTCATGCTGCGCGGCCTGATCAAGAAAGTGCGCACGTCGAGCAGCATGTTCGCACCGTCGCTGCGCATGATGATATGCATACCTTCGGGTTCTACCAACGTCGAGATCCGCGCCGTGCGCGACTCGGCCGAGCACGCCGGAGGCCGCGACGTCTACATGATCTTCGAGCCCATGGCTGCGGCTCTGGGTGCCGGCCTCGATGTGGAGGCCCCCGAAGGCAACATGGTGATCGACATCGGCGGCGGCACCTCGGAGATAGCCTGCATATCGCTGGGCGGCATCGTATGCTCGGAGTCGATAAACGTCGCGGGCGACGTCTTTACGGCCGACATACAGAATTACGTGCGCCAGCAGCATAATATACGTATCGGCGAGCGTACGGCCGAGGCCATCAAGTGCTCGATCGGCGCCGCGGTGCCCGAACTGGAGGAGGAGCCCGAGGACTATCTCATCACGGGCCCCAACATGCTCACGGCGCTGCCTCAGACGGTTACGCTGAGCTATAACGAGATAGCCTATGCGATGGAGAAGTCGCTGGTGAAACTCGACGCGGCGCTGATGAAGGTACTGGAGACGATGCCTCCCGAGCTGTATGCCGACATCGTCAAGAACGGTGTCTATCTGGCCGGCGGCGGCGCCCTGATCAAGGGCCTTGACAAGCGTCTCTCGGACAAGTCTGGCCTGCCGTTCCACATAGCCGAAGACCCGTTGCGCGCCATCGCCCGCGGTACGGGTATCGCCTTGAAGAACATCGACAAGTTCTCGTTCCTGATGAAGTGACGTATCGGCCCCGCGCCCGAGGCGCGGCGGCGATACGGCGTGCGGCTGCGGCCGCAGAGTGTGGGATGATGGGAGATTTGTCATGTATAAGCTGATAGAGTTCATACGCAGAATATATGTCGTGCTATTGTTCCTCGTTATCGAGGCGGTAGCACTCAATTATTATGCGCACTCGTCGTATTACACCCAAGCCAAGATATTGTCGTATGCCAACCGCGTGACGGGGTCGGTGCAGGGCACCATCTTCGGCGTCAAGCATTTCTTCACGCTGCGGCGCGAGAACGACATGCTCACGGCGCGCGTTGCGGAGCTCGAGGGCCGCTTGTCGGCCTACCGCGAGGCTGCGGCTGCGGCGCAGACGGATTCTCTGGCGGCCGCGGTGGCGGCCGATACGCTGGGCGTGGGGTTGGAGGGCATGTCGCAATACCGCTACATGACGGCGCGTACGGTCTCAAACTCGATAAACCGCGACCGCAACTTCATTACGCTCAACCGCGGATTGGCACACGGTGTCATGACCGACATGGCCGTCATCACGCCCGACGGGGCTATGGTGGGGTACGTTGTGGGTTGTTCGGAGCGCTATTCTGTCGTGCTTCCGCTGCTGAACACCGATTTCCGTACCAGCGGCAAGATTGCGGGTGACGAATACTTCGGGTCGATCTCGTGGAGCGGCTCGAGCCCATACGAGGTGGATATGGCCGAACTGTCGAAATATGCCGATATAGAGGTCGGGGCCGAGGTCGTCTCGTCGGGACTTTCGCACTATTTCCCTGCCGGCATACGTATCGGTTATGTCGAGAGTTACGAGTTGAACGACAGCCAGACGGCTTACGACGTGAAGATACGTCTGGCGACGGACATGACACGTCTGGGAAACGTTATCCTTATCGAAAACATGGATTTCGGCGAGGTATCCGCGCTCGAGGCCGATGCCGCCGCGGGCCGTACCGAGACCATGGAGTTCCAGCCGTAGCGGCAGCCCCGCTGCGGCGCGCGGGATATGTGCGCGGGAGCCGCAGAAGGGTATAAGAATGCGGAACGGGCGGTGAACGGCGAGGAGAAAGTAGAGAGATTTATGTTCAAGAACATCTTATCATACGCAGGGGTCTTCGTGACGGCGGTGTTGTTGCAGATATTTCTGTTGGACAACATCTCGCTGGGCGTATATTTCCATCCGCTGGTCTATTCCGTCTTTATCATACTGCTTCCTTTGGATACCAAGCCGGTGTGGGTTGTGCTGTCGTCGGCTTTGCTGGGCGTGGTTATGGATGCCATGACGGGAACGGACGGGTTGAACGTCATCGCCGCCACGGCGGCGGGGTTCTTCCGCCCGATGGTCATCGGCGCCACCTGCGGCCGCACGGTGGGCCCCGACGACACGCTTCCGGCGCTGTACCGCCTCACGACGAAGAATCTGGCGTGGTATATAGGGTCGATGGTGGTTCTGCACAGCGCAATATTCTTCTTCATGGAGACGTTATCGTTACGCCACCTGCCGCACATGCTGCTGCGGCTTGCGGTGAGCGGCACGGCGGCCTTTGCGCTGTCGTGGTATTTCGTGCGGCTTTTTGTCGGGAAGATTCTAAACAAATGATCGGAGGGTTGTTATGGCTGACAACGACGTATACGTTAGACGTAGGATCCTGCGTGCCATCGTGCTGGGTATCTTCATCGTGCTGGCGTTGCGCATAGGCTACATACAGTTGGTGGATACGAAGTACAAACGTCTGGCCGCGGGCAACGTGCTGCGTTACGAGGTGCAGTATGCGCCGCGCGGCGAGGTGGTCGACCGCAACGGCGAGTATCTGGTGCAGAGCAAGGAGTGCTACGACCTGATGGTGGTCTACCGCGACATCGGGCGCGAGGGCTTCGATACGACCCGTTTCTGCAATATCGTCGGCATCGAGCGCAAGAAGCTCGAGTCGGTGCTGCGCAATGCCCGCATGCGGCCGCGCGCCCCCACGCTGGTGCTGAACTATGTGCCGAAGGAGGTGAAACTCCGGTTCGAGGAGTGCAGCTTTCCCGGGTTCTATACCGTCTACCGTACCGTGCGCCAGTATCCGCGCAAGATCGGCGGCAACCTGCTGGGATATGTGGGTGAGGTGAGCGAGGACTTCATCAAGCGCAATCCCGAGTACAGCTCGGGTGACTATGTCGGCATGACGGGCGTCGAGGCCGCTTACGAGAAGGAGCTGCGCGGCAAGGACGGTGTCAAGATTGTCGAGGTGGATACCCACGGGGCCATCAAGGGGTCGTATATGGACGGGGCGTTCGATTCGGTCCCGATTCCGGGCAAGCGCCTGACGTGTACCATCGACGCGCGCCTGCAGGCCTTTGCCGAGGAGCTCATGGCAGGCAAGGTGGGCGCCGTGGTGGCCATAGAGCCCGCGACGGGAGAGATTCTGGTGATGGCGTCGTCGCCTACGTATGATCCCGACGAGCTGGTGGGGCGCGAACGCGGCAACAACTACATGCGTATGCTGCACAACAAGAGGCAACCGCTGTACAACCGCGCCGTGAAGGCGAAGTATCCCCCGGGCTCGACGTTCAAGCTGGTGCAGGGCCTTGCGGGGCTGCAGGAAGGGGTCCTCACGCCCGAGACGCAGTACCCGTGCCATATGGGTTACAGCGTGGGCCGCGTGCATCAGGGGTGCCACTCCCATGCTTCGCCGCTCGACCTGCGTGATGCCGTGGCGCAGTCGTGCAACGCCTATTTCTGTTACGTCTTCCGCGACATAATCGACAACCGCAAGTACGGCAGTGTCAAGGAGGGCATCGAGGTGTGGGGCGATTATGTCCGCAGCTTCGGTTACGGCCGCAAACTGGACTCCGATTTTCTCGGCGAGGGCCCGGGATATGTCCCCGACCGTGCGTTCTACGACAAGCGCTACCGCGGCTCGTGGAACTCGCTCACGGTGCTGTCGCTCTCGATCGGCCAGGGCGAGCTGGGCTGCACACCGTTGCAGATGGCCAATCTCGCGGCGACGATCGCAAACCGCGGATACTACTATATTCCCCATATCGTCAAGCAGATCGAAGGCAGGGACTCGATCGACCGCCGTTTCTACGAGAAGCAATACACGAAGGTCGACCCGCGGTATTTCGAGCCTATCGTCGAGGGTATGTGGCGCGGCGTGAACATGCCGGGCGGCGGTACCTCGTGGCGCGCATACCTGCCCGGGCTCGACGTCTGCGGCAAAACGGGCACGGCGCAGAATCCCCACGGCCGCGACCACTCGACGTTCCTCTCCTTCGCGCCGAAGGACAACCCGCGCATCGCCATCTCGGTATATGTCGAGAATGGCGGATTCGGCGCCACGATAGCGCTGCCCATAGCCAGCCTGCTGGAGGAGTATTATCTCACCGACACCATCACCCGCCCGCAGCTGGTCGAGCAGGTGAAGGCGTACAACATCTATTACCCGATATATGCCGAGGACAGGAAATAACCGACAGATATCTCTGTTCGAAGGTGTCGACCGTGTGGCCGTCATCCTCTACCTGCTGCTTGTCGCCGCGGGCATGGTGAGCATCGTCTCGGCTTCGTACGACGACACGATCAGCGGCTTCTTCTCGCTCGAGCACTTCTATATGAAGCAGGCGGTGTGGATCGCCGCGGCGCTCGGTGCGGCGCTGGTGATACTGTTGCTCGATGCCCGCTATTACCACATGTATGCCTATTACGCCTATGCGGCGGGTCTGGTGCTTCTGGTTGCGGTGCTGTTGTTCGGCCGCGAGGTGAACGGCGCCAAGGCGTGGTTCGAGTTCGGGGCGGTGCGCGTGCAGCCCGTAGAGTTTGTCAAGATAGCCACGGCGCTGGCCGTGGCCCGCATGATGAGCAACTACTCCTTCTCGATACGCCGTACGGGCGACCTGCTGCGCGTGGCCTTCGTCATACTGCTGCCGCTGGCCATCATCGTGCTGCAGAACGATACCGGTTCGGGCGTGGTGCTCTGTTCGTTCCTCTTCGTGTTGTACCGCGAGGGGCTCAACAAGTGGATATGCATACCCATCATCCTCGTGGCGGCGCTCTTCATCTTCTCGTTCCTCTTCACGCCGCTGTTCCTGCTCGTGCTGCTGGTGGTAATATTCACCGTTTCTGACGCCATGATGATCGGCTCGTGGCGCGCCCATGCGGTATTCTTGGCGGCGGTGACGCTGGCTGCGGCGTTGTTGTACCTCGCGTCGGTGCTCTTTTGGGACGGGGCGCTGAGTGCATACGTCTCGGCCGTTATAGTGATGGCGGCAGCTGTGGCAGTGGTGGCGGTATATGCCCTGCGCAAGAATATTTCGGCCATGTTCGTGACACTGGCCCTCTTCGTGGGATCCATGATCTTCGTGCCCACGGCCGACATGATCTTCGAGACGATCCTCCAGCCCCATCAGCGCGAGCGTATCCTCAGTTTCCTCGGCATCGTGAGCGACCCCCACGGCGCCGACTACAATGTCAACCAGTCGAAGATCGCCATAGGTTCGGGCGGCTTCTTCGGCAAGGGATTCATGCAGGGAACGCAGATAAAGTACAACTTCGTGCCCGAGAAACACACCGACTTCATCTTCTGTACCGTGGGCGAGGAGTGGGGCTTCGTCGGAGCGATGGTGGTGTTGGGCCTGCTCTGCGCCTTGATCCTGCGTCTGATGCAGATAGGCGAGCGGCAGGAGGAACCATTCAGCCGCATATACAGCTACTGCGTCTCCGCCATACTGCTCTTCCATGTCATGGTAAACGTCGGCATGACCGTCGGCATCTTTCCCGTGATGGGTATCCCGCTGCCGTTCCTCAGCTACGGCGGTTCGTCTCTGGTGGCATTCACCATACTCGTATTCATCGCCATACGTCTCGACGCCTCGCCCCGCAAGGGCCTTATGTCGCTGCGGTAGCATATCGGGATTTGACAACCCTGTTTTCGTTTGCCTGTGCACCTAACATTCCCGTATATTTGGGCAATATGGGATGCGTATCGGCAAAGCCGAGATCGAAAACCTGCGTTTCCGATTTTGCTCTGTGCCCGACTTTTCGTATATTTGTCGATAGCAACCAGACTGCTAAATTCATCGGAAATGAAGATCTCTCGCAAGAAATTTCTGGAACGGAGCCTCGCCGGAACTGCGGCCTTGGGCTTGGCTCCCGTCGCGGAGGCTGTGGCTGCCGCCAGTGGCGGAAAAGGCCGTATCAAGGGTAAGCGCGTATTGCTTATAGGATTGGACGGTATTTGTGTCGACGGCCTTGTCAAGGCGCGCACGCCGCGTCTTGACGCATTGCTGGCCGAGGGGGTAGTGTCCATGTCGACACGTGTGGTTATGCCGTCAGTTACGCTGCCCAACTGGACGAGCCACCTGACCGGCAGCGGCCCCGAGCAGCACGGTGTGGTGGACAATGGCTGGACGAAGGAGAAGTTTGTACTGCCGGCCGTGGCCCGTGACGCCGACGGCTATTACCCGTCGGTGTTCAAGGTGCTGAAGGAGGCGCGTCCCGATGCCAAGACGGCATTCTACTACAACTGGATAAACCTCTTCTATCCCTACAACGAGCGTTATATCGACGAGTCGCGGTACCTCGAAAACGACGCCTATGTCCCGTATTATGACAGGGCACTGGAGTTTATGCTCGAAAACCGCGACAAGCCGACGTTGGTCTTCCTCTACTCGGTTCATACCGACCATGCGGGACACAAGTACAAGTGGATGTCGCCCGAATATATACGTTCGATAGAGGAGGCCGATACCGAGATAGGCAGGTTGTTGGACCGCATGCGCGGGGAGGGTATCTACGACGACACCCATATCATGTTCTTGTCGGACCACGGTGGCATAGAGTATGGCCACGGTGGCGTGACTGTGCATGAGATGCTTGTACCGTGGGGCATAGCGGGCCCGGGCATCGCCCGCGGCGTCGAGATGAAGCAGGCTAACAATACAGTCAATACGGCTGCCGTGATACTCAGGCTGTTCGGTATCGACCGTCCTGACTGCTGGACGGGGGAGGTTCCGGACGAGATATTCGCGCGGCGGTAGCGCAGGGTGTAAGATACGGCGGGACGGAAATCGATATTTCCGTCCCGCCGTCGTCATTGCGTGCCGTATTACTTGCGGTTGCGGATGAGCCACTCGGCTATCTGCACGGCGTTGAGGGCGGCGCCCTTCTTGATCTGGTCGGCGACGCACCAGAAGGCAAGTCCGTTAGCCGAGGTCAGGTCGCGGCGTATGCGCCCGACGTATACGGGGTCCTTGCCGGCGATGAATAGTGGCATCGGGTATACCTTCTCCGAGGGGTTGTCCATCAGCACCACACCTTCGGCCTCGGCGAAAGCCTTGCGGGCCTCGTCGAGGGTGACGGGACGTTCGGTCTCCACCCAGATGCTCTCCGAGTGGGCCCGCATGACGGGCACGCGCACGCACGTGGCCGACACTTCGATGTCCGAGTGCATGATCTTGCGCGTCTCGTTATACATCTTCATCTCCTCCTTTGTGTAGTCGTTGTCGGTGAAGACGTCGATGTGGGGTATGACGTTGTATGCCAGCTGGTATGCAAACTTCTCCACCGTGGGCTCCTCACCTGCTGCGATCTGGGCATGCTGCGTGCGCAACTCGGCCATGGCCTGCGCGCCGCCGCCGCTGGCCGACTGGTAGGTGGCCACATGCACGCGGCGTATGTGCGAGAGCTTCTCTATGGCGTTGAGTGCCACAACCATCTGTATGGTGGTGCAGTTGGGGTTGGCTATGATGCGGCGCGGAGCGTTGAGGGCATCCTCGGGGTTTACCTCGGGCACTACCAGAGGCACGTCGGCATCCATGCGGAAGGCGCTCGAGTTGTCGATCATGAGTGTTCCGTGCTTGGTGATGGTCTCGGCAAACTCCTTCGAGGTGCCGGCGCCGGCTGACGTGAGGGCTATGTCCACACCCTTGAAGTCGTCGTTGTGCTGTAAGAGCTGCACCTCGACCTCGCGGCCGCGGAAGGCGTATTTACGTCCCGCACTGCGCTGCGAGCCGAAGAGCAGCAGCCCGTCTACGGAAAAATCGGTTCTTTCGTTCAGTATGGAGAGGAACTCCTGTCCCACGGCGCCGCTCGCGCCTACGATTGCAATTTTCATATCTGTCGAATGCCTGTTTGGTTATACTCTTTGGTCTTATCGTCCGTTCAGTCGAAAAATTCATCCTCTGTCTGCAGGGTAGCGGCGGCCGGTGGCTCGACGGCCTTGGGGCAGTCGTAGGGCTGCCAGCCGTCGGGTCGGGTGAATTTCGCGCTGCGGCTCATACCCAGACGGGGGTCATCGTAGGCCGACTTGAGGAACTCGCCCACGATGGGCAGGGCCATGACACTGCCCTCGCCGCCCGCGGTGCGGTGCACCGACTGGTCCTCGCCGCCGACCCATGCGCCCGCCACGAGCGTCGGCGTCACGCACATGAACCATGCGTCGCGGTTCTCGTTCGAGGTGCCGGTCTTGCCTCCTATGTCCATGTTCTGCATGCCGAACTGCCATCCGAGACGTCCTCCCGTACCTGCCGAGATGACGCGTTGCAACATGGTGAGCATGGTGTATGCCGTAGTCTTGCTTATGGCGTCCTGCGATTTGGGTATGAAAGTCGAGATGAGGTTGCCCTGACGGTCTTCAATGCGGGTTACGAATATGGGTTCGGTGTAGACGCCCTCGTTGACGAAGGTGGAGTATGCGCTCACAAGCTCGAAGACGTTGGAGTCGAACGACCCGAGACAGAGCGCGTAGGCAGGGTATATGTAGCTCCGTATGCCCATGTTGTGCAGGAAGTCGGCCACGGCTTCGGGCTGCTTGGCCTGCTTCATTATCCACGCCGAGTAGTTGTTGCGCGAGTTGGCCAGGCCCCAGTACAGCGGATGCAGCACTCCGTCGTATTCGACCTTGCCGGCCTCTTTGGGGGACCATATGCCCGCCGGGGTCTCGATCGAGACGGGGAGGTTGGGAGCCATTGTGCAGGGGTTCAGGCCGAGGTGGTCGATGGCGAAGGTATAGATGAAGGGCTTTACGGTAGAGCCTATCTGGCGTTTGCCCTGCTTGGCCATGTCGTACTTGAAGTATCGGAAGTTGGGTCCTCCGATGTATGCCTTGACGTGGCCCGTGCGGGGGTCCATCGCCACGAAGCTGGCGCGCATGATGCGTTTGTGGTGGAGTATTGAGTCGCGCGGCGTCATCACCGTGTCGCGCTCGCCCTTGAAGGTGAAGACGCGCATCTCGCACTTGCGGTCGAACGCCGCCATAATATCCTTTTCGGCGACACCGTCCTTTCGCATCGCGCGGTAACGGTCCGAGCCCTTGATGGCGCGCATGACGATCTGCTCGCGTTCCTCGGCCGTGGTGCCTTGGAAGAGCACGCCCGTGGCGGCCACCTGACGGTCTATGGTGGGCTGTATTACGGTCTCAAGCTGTTTCTGCATGGCCCGTTCGGCGTAGCGCTGCATCGTGGGGTTGATCGTGGTGTATATGCGCAGACCGTCGCGGTAGATGTTGTATGGCGTGCCGTCGGCCTTGGTGTTCTTGAGGCACCAGCCGTAGATGGGGTTCTCATCGTACTGCTTTACGGCCTGTTCGTAGTCCCAGTCGGTGAGGAACTGCCGCCGCGTGGGTCTCTGCATGGTCATCACCTGCCGCAACATCTCGCGGAAGTATGTGGCCTCGCCATCGTTATGCGATATGGGCTGGTAGTTGAGCGTTATGGGCAGTGCCGAGAGCGAGTCGCACTCCTTGCGCGTGATGGCGCCGGCGGCGCGCATGCGGTCGAGTACGAGGTTGCGGCGCGCGAGCGAATTGTCGTAGTTGCGCACGGGTGAGTAGCGCGTGGGTGCGTTGACCACGCCCACGAGTACGGCCGCCTCCTGTATGTTCAGTTCGTCGGGCGTCTTGCCGAAGAAGGTGCTGGCGGCGGACTTTATGCCGTAGGCGTTGGATCCGTATGCCACGGTGTTTAGGTACATGGCGGCGATCTCCTCCTTGGTGTAGTTGTGTTCGAGCTTGAGGGCCGTGATCCACTCCTTGAACTTCGACTGCACGAGCTTGAAGGTGCGTCCCACCTTGCTGCGGTTGCTTGCCGTGTCGCGCGGAAAGAGGTTCTTGGCCAGTTGCTGGGTGATGGTGCTGCCGCCGCCCTGCGAGTGGCGCTGGAGCATCACGGTCTTGATGCCGACGCGGAACAGTGACGGGATGTCGATGCCCGAGTGGCTGCGGAAGCGCACGTCTTCCGTGGCGATGAGGGCCGCCACCACGGGCGGCACGCGATACCCGTCGAGGGTTAATATGCGCGAGGAGTCCTGAGGGAAGAGTTCGGCGTACTGCACATAGGAGCGGTTCTGTACGAAGAATGTGCCGATGACGTGGCCGTCCTCGCCGTAGATTTCGGTTGCGAGGTTGCTCTTGGGGTTCTCAAGCTCCTCGAAGGAGGGGATGCGGCCGAAAAGCCCTGTTGCCGCGAGCAGCAGCATCAGGAATATGAGCGCCACGGGGGCGAAGGCCACGATCCACATGGCCTTGATTATGTTGTTCTTGTCCTTTATCGCACTCTTTATGTCCATTTCGTATCGGGTTGTGGGGCATCTCCATGCACCAACGTGCAAAGGTATAAATTTATTTCGATAAAATACGACGTTCGGACACCTTGATGCGGTCGCGCGCGTACACGTGTGCGGTGACGGGGCTCCGCACTGTCTGCGCAGGCATGTCAGAAGGGTAGCGCCATGCCGGCCGAGAAGTAGGTGCCGCCCTCGCTGGGACGGTACAGCGACAGGGTTATGGCGACGGTGGCCGAGGCTGGCTGGCTGAGCAGGTTTATGTCGAAGGTGAGGTCGCCGCCCCACGAGTTGATCCTGTGCCACCGTTCGCGCAGGCCGTCGCCGTAGATGCTTGTGCGGCGGAACTGCGCATAGTCGAAGCCCAGATTGGCGCGTATGCGTTTGAAGTAGATGATGCCGCGCAGGCCCCCGTCGGGATAGCATATCGGGAACTGGTAGTTGAACGAGGCGGCGATGTAGTGCTTGTTTTCGATCTGTGTCGAGTAGAATCCGCGTGGCAGGAGACGTGTGGCCTTGAACGTAAGTGCGGAGAGGGCATCCCTTGAGGAGAATCCGCCGAAGGATGTCTGGTATGCCGCGGCAACGGTGAGGCTGTTATGCGGCAGCAGCCCCCGCGTGTATACCTTGGCATAGAGCGACACGAGGTCGTTGAACCCCTTGTTTACGGGGTTCATGGCGTACGTGGCCGAGGCGATGAGGCCCCACGGCGGCGCGAAGTCGCGGTGTGCCTGCCGTGTCATGTCCTGATACCCCAGCGATAGCGACGTCAGGTGGAGTCCTTTGTTGTAGCCTATTGTCGCGACGTTGCTGATGCCCCCTTCGCCTATATGCAGGCGTCCCGTGTCGGCCACCAGCCCGTTCGAGTAGCTCCACGAGGCCGAGGCCACGACGTAGCGTATGTGGTGGCCGCAGTCGATCATGAAGGGGAGCGATATGTCGGCCCCGACGGAGTAGTAGCGGCCCTGTTCGGGCGGTACGGGGAACTCGATGGTGTGCGTCTGCGAGTTGTAGACGTATACGGGGTATATGTTCTGGTGGCCGCCGTATGTGGCGTCGATGCTGATCGTCGGGCCGAGGCCGTAGTAACGCATCGAGCCCTTCCATACCGAGCCCTGCGCACGGTTCCAGCCGTAGGTGAAGAACCCCTGTGCCGACGAGAGCAGGTTCTGTGTCATGACCGTGGCGCCGAGGTTCATGTTTATGGCGCCGTCCTCGCTCAGCGAGAAGGGGTCGTACGACAGCGGCGCCCAGCTGTGGAAGTTGAAGAGCGTAGCGGCCTTGCGGTAGCGGCGGGTATTGTGGTTCTGCCTCTTGGCGGCGTGTGCCGCGACCGCAGAGTCGAGGCGCACGGTGTCGAGGTTTATCGTGCCCCAACTCTTGCGCGGCGGGTTGACCAGATTGCGGGGCAGGGGCGAGTACGCCGTCGGGCGGCGCAACCTGTCGGTACGCTGTACGGCGGGATGGTATCCCGTCGAGTCGTATACGGTGAGGGCTATGAGCCCCTTGCCGTCGGGGGCGGGGTCGAAGGAGCCGTAACGCGACTCCGTGAGCTGGTATTCGCGCCCTTCGTCAAGGTCGTAACAGTGGGCTTCGTCGCGTCCCGACGCTATGGAGCCGAAATAGAGGCGGCCGCCGCTTGCCCGCAGGTTGCTGATGGTTATGTATGCGGGACGTGTCACGCGCTGCGGCGCGAAGGTGCCGTCGAGGGTGCCTATCCACATGCCCTCGTTGCCCGTTGCGATGTAGTAGAGCCGCCGTGTCTTGTCGTCCCACGCCAGCGAGTGTATCTCCTCCCCGAAGGGCATGCGGCGCGAGAACTCCGTGCCGTCGGCCGTGCGGTAGCGTATGACGTATATGCCGTCGGCGTTATATTGCACCCATGCGATGCCGCCGGCGCCGTCGGGCGTGGGGTAGAGTATGTTGCCCTGCTGCGGGGCGTTGCGCGCGACGGTGCGGGGGCGGAGCCTGCCGCGCCGCCCGAGGGTGTCAAGGTCGAGATAGCAGAGCCGCGAGTCGACCTTCTCGTCGAACATTGCACTGCGGCGGTATTCGGTCCACCAGAGACGTTGCGATGAACTGTCGTAGGCGGGGCGTGTCGATATGCTGCCCGTGTAGCATAGGGTGCGCTCGTGTCCGGTGTCAGGGTCGAGCAGCACGAAGTGCGATGTGCGGCCGAGGTCCTCCTTGAGCAGGAGCAGCCGGCCGTCGCCCGTCCATATCGGGTCGGAATATGTGGTGTAGCTGGTGACGGCGGGGGCCGCGACGGCCTCGGCGGTGGGCTCGACGGCGGGCAGCGAGTCCCAGTAGTCGGCCAGCGAGCGGAATGTGCTGCGGAAGAGGTCGCGCGTGGTGAAGCCGAAGAGTTTTTTCATTGTCAGGCCCGTCGATACCACCATCCACGGGTGGCGCGGGCCGTATGCGGCGATCTCGTCGCATATGACGCGGCCGGCCAGTTCGTTGCCGTGTGCCACCATCTGGTACCCGAGCTGGTAGTGGTCGGGGATGAAGTCGCGGTAGGAGCCGCAGAGGAACTTGTCGATGTTGCGGTATTTGGTCTCGATGTCGCCCATGGCGCGGAACTCGAGCGTGAAGCGCGGCTGCAGCGCCCGCCCGAATGACGAGGCCTGCGTCTCCGACATGGTGGCGTCGCCCTCGATCATCCACAGGGGCATGAAGAGCAGTCCTATTGTGGAACTCTGTTCGCCGAGCAGGTAGCTCACGGCCTTCACCACGCCGACGTTGAGATTGTTGTACTGTACGGCATGGCGGTACTCGTGTGCCACGAGCTGTTTTATCCACGGCATCGAGTAGCCGTCGACGGCGGGTGCCGTGAGGAATTCCACACGTTTGGGAAGCCACATGACCAAACCGTTCGACTGCATGTTCTCGGGATGCACGATGAAGGGCAGGTCGAGTGCCGGAAGGCGGTAACCGTAGGATATGTACGGGTGCATGCGGCGTACGAAGTACCCTGTCGCGGCGCCTATGGCGGCGGCGTGGCGCGGGTAGATGACGTCGGAGACGGAGTCGGCCTCGCGCATCCAGCGGAAGCGTGCGGGATCGGCACCCCAGCTGTAGTATTGAGCCGAGACGCTTTGTGCGGCGAGGAGTGCCGTGACGGCCGCCGCCGTGGATATGAAGATTCGTCGCAGGGTGTGCATCACTCTTCCGTTGACCTTGTGCGGACATTATCCGCCGGCCTTCTTGCAGCTGTAGCCTGCCTGCTGCAGCAACTCGACGATGCGGTCGCGGCGGTCGCCTTGGATTATGATCTCGCCCTCCTTTGCCGTGCCGCCCGTGCCGCAGCGGTTCTTGAGCATGCGGGCCAGCTCCGCGAGATCGTCGCTGCGCCCGACGAAGCCGCGCACTATGGTGACGCATTTGCCGGCTCTCTGACGGCGGTCGAGCCATACGCGCAGCGACTGCTGCTGAGGAGGCAGCGTCGCGGGCTCCTCCTCGGCGCCGGTGTCGTATTTGTAGTCGGGGTCGGTGGAGTAGACCATGCCGAGCCGCGCTTTCCAATCGTTCATTTGTATTGATCCGTTTTGCTGCAGTCGGAAGCAAAAAGGGTTCCGACGCTTTGCGCAAAATTACTATTTTATTATCTTTGGGACAAATTATGAAACGCGCATCGGCCGAAAAAAAGAGATACGAGGCGTTGCTGCGGCGCCGCAGCGCCGACACGTCTCTGCCCGAATCGATCGACGACGGGCGGCGTCTGGTGCGTGTCTACGTCGAGGGCTATGAGGATGTGGCCTTCTGGCGCGGCATTTTCGACCACTTCCACAACCGGTATGTGCGTTTCGAGATCTCGGTGCCCAACCGCGAGGACCTGCCCAAGGGCAAGAAGGTGCTCATGTCGATGATACCCTCGTCGAGCGAGGAGCTGCTGTTGTGCGTCGACTCCGACTTCGACTATCTCTTCGGCGACACCACGCCGCAGTCGGCCGAGATACATGCGGCGCAATACATGTTCCACACCTACACCTATGCCACCGAGAACTACCTCTGCTACGCCCCCTCGTTGCACAACGTCTGCGTCAAGGCCACGAAGAACGACTGCCACATATTCGACTTCGTGCGTTTTATGTCCGACTACTCGCGCGTGATATACCCAGTCTTCCTGTGGTACGCGTACTCGGCGCATCAGGGGTCGGAGTCGGTCTTCACGCTGGTCGATTTCAAGAATACGGTGCGTCTGGGTTATCTCGAGATAGAGGACAACGGCGCCGAGACGCTCGCGTGGCTTGAACGCAACGTGGCGCACCGCCTGCGGACGCTCGAGGAGCGGTATCCCGCCATGAACGGCTCTCTGGAGGCCTTTGGCCGCGTACTGGCCGAGAAGGGCGTCACGCCCGAGACCACGTATCTGTACATGCACGGCCATACGCTCATGGACAACGTGGTGATGGTGCTGCTGAACACCGTCTGCGACAGGCTGCGTACCATGTCCATCGAGAAGATCAACTCCTCGCGCAAGCAGGGGCTGCCGCTGAAGAACGAGATGAGCAACTACATCAACTCGCTGCGTTCGATACGCGACGTGCTGCTCGACAACGAGAACTATACGTCGTGCCCGCTCTACGAGAAGCTGCGGCGCGACATCGAGGTATACCTGGCCGGTGTCATCTCGCGCATGAAGCGCAAGGACGGGGCGCCAGACGGTACGGTCCGCCGCCGGAACGAGCCGCGCAGGCAGAAATAACACGTTAGGCGGCCGCGCGGTTTACGCCGGCCGGCTATAAATTATAGTATAATATCATTACAGGTTATGAATAGGGGAAAACGATATGCCGTCGGGGTGTTGTACGCCTTGTCGGCCCTGCTTTCCATTGTACCGGCCGCGGCGCAGGAGGAGGTATGGATGGGCGGTGCGCGCGGCGGGTGGCTCCGCAAGGCGGCCGAGGCTATGCCCGAGCTGCGGCGTACGGAGCGGCATCCCGCAGCCGTTGTCCGCAGTGTGGCCGATACGTCGGCTTTTCAGGGGTGGCGCATGGAGTATGCCGAACCGGTCGAAGCACTGTACGGCTCTTCGCTCAAGGAGCGGCAGTCGGTGATCGTGGACATGGGCAGGCACATGACTGGGTACTTCTCTTTCCGCATAGACCATACGGGTATGCCGGCCGACGCCCCGATTCGTCTGCGCCTGACCTTCGCCGAGGTGCCTGCCGAGTTGAACACCCCCTTCGACCCCTATCCGGGAGGGTTGAGCCGCGCGTGGCTTCAGGACGAGACGGTTACCGTCATGCGGCTGCCGGCAGAGGTGCGTATCGAGCGGCGTGTGGCATGCCGCTATGTCAAGATAGAGGTGCTGGCGACCTCCTATTTCGACTTCCGCATAGGCGACATCGCGTTCGAGGCGGTGACGTCGGCTTCGGGTGAGGCGCCTCGACTGGCTGCGGGGACCGACCCGATGATAAGACGTATCTACGAGACGGGGCTCGAAACGCTGTCGGAGTGTATGCAGACCGTCTACGAGGACGGCCCCAAGCGTGACCAGCGCCTGTGGATCGGCGACCTTTATCTCGAGTCGCTGGCCAATGCCTGCTCGTTCCGCAACCACTCTCTGACACGCCGCTGCCTCTATCTGCTTGCGGCGCTGGCGGACGAGGATGGGTGGCTCCACGCAACGGTGTACGAATATCCGGAGCCGGAGCCGCAGTACAACCAGCATACGATGGATTACAGCCTGCTATACGGCGTGGCACTGCTCGAGTACCTGAAGGCGACGGGCGATACGGCCACGGCGCAGGAGTTGTGGCCCGTGGTGGCGCGACAGATAGAGATAGCCCGCACGTATCTTAAGGACAGCCTCTATGACATGCAGAAGCAGCCGCAGTGGTGGCTCGTATTCGACTGGAAGGACGACCTCGACCGTCACGCCTCGGTGCAGGGCCTCATGACCTTTGCCGTGGAGCGGGGCTGGGAGCTGGCGCGCATGCTGGGCCGCGAGAGCGAGGCGGCCGACTGGCCCGCGCTGGCGAAGGCCATGCGTCGTGCGTCGCGCGAGGCCTTCTACGACCGCCGCTCGGGTGTCGTGGTCTCGGGGCCGCAGCGGCAGGTGTCGTACCTGTCGCAGGTGTGGATGGTACTTTCGGGGACGCTCTCGCCTAAGGAGGGGGCACGGGCGTTGACGGCAGTGCTGGACGACCCGACGGCCTGTCGCCCGGGTTCGCCCTATGCCTACCACTACCTGATCGAGGCTCTGATCGCCTGCGGCATGGAGGATGAGGCCCGCGAGCGGCTCATCGGCTATTGGGGCGGCATGATCGAGCGCGGTGCAGACACCTTCTGGGAGGTATACGACCCTGCCGACGACTGCAAGTCCCCCTATGGGTTCCACCCTGTCAACAGCTACTGCCACGCATGGAGCTGCACGCCCGTATACTTCATAAATACATACAGGGATATATTCCAGCGGTAGGGCCGTATCCCGAATATGGCCGCGGGCCCCGAGACTGTCTCGGGGCCCGCGCATTTTGCAGGGGTTATGGCGTACGGCCTTTAGAGCCGTGCCTCGCGCAGCACGACACGCACCGATACGGGATTCGACTGTCGTACCAGCAGGTCCTGCTGCGAGGCGTACTTGCGGTAGAGCTCGTCGTTATAGTTCCGTATGGTGAGCAGTTCGACGTTGTCGATCTTCTCTACGCTGAAGTTCTCCTCGTTGAGAGCCTTGATCAACTCGTCGATGTGCCATGAATACTCGACACAGAGGCTCAGGTCCACGGCCGAGTTGTTGATCAGGTTGGTCTTGATGCGGAAGCGGTCGAGCAGCGAGAAGATCACTGCGAACTTCTCCTCCATTACGAATGAGAAGTCTCGCGAGCGGATCGTGAGCAGCACTTGGTTGCGCTTGTAGATGAGTATGGGCAGCTCGACGTGCGGGGCCGTGCCGTTGATGACGGTGCCCGGTTTGTTTTTGTCGCCGAAGGGGCGCACGTAGAGCGGGATATTCTTGTTCTGAAGCGGCTTGATGGTCTTGGGATGGATGATCTGCGCGCCGCTGTATGCCAGCTCGATGGTGTCGAGGTAGTTCAGGGCGTCGATCTTGACGGCGTCGCGGAAGATCTTGGGGTCGGCGTTCAGCACGCCGTCCACGTCCTTCCATACCGACATCGACTCGGCGTCGAGGATGTTGGCCACGACGGCGGCCGAGTAGTCCGAACCCTCGCGGCCGAGTGTCGTGGTGGTCCCGTCGGGGGCGGCGCCGATGAATCCCTGTCCCACGAACACGCCTACGCCCGTGTTTGCGAGCGCCTCCTTGAGGCGCGGTTCCGAGGCCTTGATGTCGACATAGGCGTCCTTGTGGCGCTGGTTGGTGACGAAGGTGGTACGCATGTCGATCCAGCGGTTGTCGACACCCGACAGCTTGAGGTACTCCGAAACGATGGTCGTAGAGACCAGTTCGCCGAAAGCGACGATGGTGTCGTACCACAGTTCGGCGTCGGAGGCACGGTAGGTGGTGTCGATGACGATGTTTCGCAGCTGTGCGAAGAGCTGCTCCGCCTGCTCTATGCGTACGGGGGCGCCCCACAGGTCGGAGATTATCGAGTCGTGGTACTCTACGATGCGTTTTATCTCGTCGAGGGCCTCCTGCTTTCGGCCGTTCTGCATGTGGGTGAAGACCGCCTCCAGCGCGTTCGTGGTCTTGCCCATGGCCGAAACGATAATAAACAGATTCTCTTCTCCGTCGACGATGTGCCGCAGATTCCTTACGCCGTCGGCGCTTTTGACCGAGGCTCCTCCGAACTTGTAAACCTTCATGACAGGATACTTATTTATTGTTATGCGAATGATCGTCGGCAAAGGTAGCAAAAAGATGTGACGTACAGCCCTCTCATGCGACATAATTCCGAAAATATATTCATTCAGGTGCATATTATTGCACAGCCGCCGTGCCGGCGGCGGGGGCGAATGTTGCCGCGGCGGTATGAATAATTGCGAAATTTGCCCTATCTTTGGGCCATAATCCGAAAATATCATGTATACAGGGTACAAGGAGATAGTCGAGCGGGCGTGGGACGACCGCTCGCTGCTGGCCGAGAAGGAGACGAAGGAGGCTATCCGTGCGGTTGTCGAAGCCGTCGACAAGGGCGCGCTGCGCACGGCCGAGCCTGTCGACCTCGAGAAGAGCCTATGGCAGGTGAACGAATGGGTCAAGAAGGCCATAATCATGTATTTCCCCATACAGGAGATGCGTACCATGCGCGGCGGCGAGCTGGAGTGGTACGACAAGATGGAGCTCAAGCACGACTACGAGAAGCTGGGCGTGCGCGTGGTGCCGCAGGCCGTGGCGCGTTACGGAGCGTACATCGCCCCGGGCGCCATACTCATGCCCTCGTATGTCAACATCGGCGCATATGTCGATACTGGAACGATGGTCGACACGTGGGCCACGGTGGGCTCGTGCGCGCAGATAGGCAGGCACGTGCACCTGAGCGGCGGCGTGGGTATCGGCGGCGTGCTGGAGCCGGTGCAGGCGGCTCCCGTCATCATCGAGGACAACTGTTTCATCGGTTCGCGCTCGATCGTGGTCGAGGGTGCGCATGTCTGCCGCGAGGCGGTGTTGGGATCGAACACCGTGATTACGGGGTCTACGCACATAATCGACGTCACGGGCGACGAACCTGTCGAGTACCGCGGGTACGTCCCGCCGCGTTCGGTGGTCGTGTCGGGTACCTATCCTAAACGGTTCCCTGCTGGCGAGTACGGCGTTGCGTGCGCCCTCATCATAGGCCGCCGCAAGGAATCGACCGACAAGAAGACCTCGCTCAACGACGCCCTGCGCGACTTCGGCGTGACGGTATAGCGATAGACACAGGGAAGGGCGGGGCGTGCTGGGACTTCTCCGCTGCGAGGAGTATCCTGCCGTATACGCCCCCCCCCGAAAACACCGAACAAGGATGAAAAAACCGGAACATCGTCCGTGGCGCGTGCTGCAGAGCGAATATCTGTCACGCAGGCCGTGGTTTACGGTCAGGCGCGAGAGCGTCGAACTGCCTACCGGGGCTGTGGTGCCCGAGTGGTATGTCTTCGAATTTCCCGATTGGGTGAATGTCATAGCGCGTACGCGCGAGGGGCTATTCGTGATGATAAGCCAATACCGTCATGCGTTGGGCGAGACGCGCTACGAACTGGTGGCGGGGACGTGCGAAGCGGGCGAGAGCCCGCTGGAGAGCGCGCGTCGCGAACTTATGGAGGAGACGGGATACGGCGGCGGCGAGTGGCGGCAGTATATGGTCACCTCGCCCAACCCTACGAGCCATACCAACAGGGTCTATACCTTCCTTGCCGAGGGGGTCGGGCGCGTGGCTGCGCAGCATACCGAGGCCGGCGAGGACATTGCGGTGTACCTTATGACGGAGGCGGAGGTGCGCGAGTTGCTGGAGGGCGACGAAATCATGCAGTGCCTGCATGCGGCGCCGCTGTGGCGCTGGATGGCCGAACACGGAGGCCGCGGCGGGGACGCTTCGCGGCAAACCGACAAGTGACGCAACCATATGATACATTATTTCGAGGAGCTTACCTCGTCGAATGACGAGGCGGCCGCTGCCGTTTACGCCGAGGGCGATGTGGTGTGGGCCGAGCGACAGACGGCGGGGCGCGGGCAGCGGGGACACCGCTGGGAGAGTGAAGGCGGCAAGAACGTCACCTTCACGCTGGTGCTCGAACCGCGGTTTCTGGCGGCGGAACGCCAGTTCCTGCTGTCGGAGGCCGTGACGCTGGGAATAGCGGACTGCCTTGCAGAGTATGGCATCGTGGCGAAGGTCAAGTGGACCAATGATATATATATCGGCGACCGCAAGGTCGCGGGAATGCTTATCGAGCACCGTTTGAACGGGGGGCGTATATGCCGTACGCTTGTGGGCATAGGGGTGAACGTCAACCAGACGGAGTTCGACCCAGCGTTGCCGAACCCTGTTTCCTTGGCGCAGGCCGCAGGCCGGTGTTTCGACCGCAGGAAGCTGCTCGATCGGCTCGTGGCGTGCGTCACGGCCCGTTATGAGTCCGTGCGTGAGGGCGGTGCCGCGTTGGAAGAGTTGCAGCGCGATTACAATGAAAGGCTTTACCGCCGTGGCGAGGAACATTGGTACGCCCTGCCCGACGGCAGCCGTTTCCGAGGCACGATACGGGGGGTGGAGCCTACGGGAGCGCTGGTCGTGGAGGGGCCCTCGGGGGAGTCGCGCGGTTATCTCTTCCGCGAGATAGAATTCGTGTTGAAAAAATAACACCAAGTTATTGCCGTTAGGAAAATAACGGCTATATTTGTGTGATATGTAATACGGGCCGCATTTCCGATGCGGTTTTTGCAGCCGGACAGGAAAACTCATAAAAAAGAGAGATATGAACGTTCCTTCAAATCTGAAGTATTCGAGCGACCACGAGTGGTGCCGTCTCGAAGGTGATACGGCCTATGTAGGCATCACCGATTTCGCACAGAGCCAGCTTGGCGATATCGTTTTCGTGGACGTGCCGTCGGTGGGCGAGACGCTGGCCGCAGGCGACGTGTTCGGTTCGATCGAGGCGGTCAAGACCGTGAGCGACGCCTTCCTGCCCGTGGGCGGTGAGGTGCTGGAGTTCAACGAGGCCGTGGACAGCGACCCGTCGCTGGTCAATTCGGATCCCTACGGCGAGGGCTGGCTGGTTAAGGTCAGGGTGAGCGATGCGGCCGATTACGACGCGCTGCTCACGCCCGAGGCCTATGCCGAACTGATCGGATAATATTTTACGAAGAAACCTCAAAAAAGTATTGTTATGTCTAAAGTGACTGTTATCGGTGCCGGTATGGTTGGAGCCACCTGCGCCAATGTTCTTGCAGCCCGCAACGTGGCTGACGAGGTGGTCTTGATAGATATCAAGCAGGGCCTCTCGGAGGGTAAGATGCTCGACATGTATCAGGCTGCCGCCACGACCGACTCGAAATGCAAGCTGGTCGGCTGCACGAACGATTATAAGAAGACGGCCGGTTCGGATGTCATCGTCGTAACCTCGGGTATCCCCCGCAAGCCGGGTATGACGCGCGAGGAGCTTATCGGTACCAACGCCGGTATCGTCAAGAGCGTCGTGTCGCAGGCGCTGGCCCAGTCGCCCCGCGCCATCTTCGTCATCGTGTCGAACCCCATGGATACGATGGCTTACCTCACGCTCAAGTCGACGGGCCTGCCCAAGAGCCGTGTCATCGGTATGGGCGGTGCTTTGGATTCGTCGCGTTTCCGCTGCTATCTGGCCAAGGCGTCGGGTGCCAACATCCACGACGTTGACGGTATGGTTATCGGCGGCCACGGCGATACCACGATGATACCCCTCACGTCGAAGGCTACGATCAAGGGTGTGCCCGCGTCGCAGTTCCTTTCGAAGAAGAAGCTCGCGCAGGTCGCTGCCGACACCATGGTGGGAGGCGCCACGCTGACGGGCCTGCTGGGCACGTCGGCATGGTATGCTCCGGGTGCTGCCGCAGCGTCTGTCGTGGAGTCGATCCTCGGCGACCAGAAGCGCATCATCCCGTGCAGCTGCTATCTCGAGGGAGAGTACGGCCAGAGCGATATTATGATCGGTGTTCCTGCCGTAATCGGCCGCAAGGGTATCGAGAAGATCGTCAAGATCGACCTTACCAAGGACGAGGCCGAGAAGTTCGAGGCCTCGGCTGCCGCTGTGCGCAAGGTAAACCAGATCCTCTACGATACGAAGGCCATCTGACGGGGCCGACTGCGGAGTTTATACATTTCCGAGGCATCGCATCCATGCGGCGCCTCGGATTTTTTGTTGGCGGCCTTCGGCCATGCCTCCCGACGGAATGGACGGGAATCCGGCCGGTGCGGGAACTCTCCCGCGCAGCTATTCAATTGGTTGACGGGTTGCGGCGCAATAAAAGGCTTTTCTGTCGTGGGATGTCGCACCCACTGATATGTGCAGGCGTGGTGGCGGGGACGGCAAAGGCGTCCCCGAACTTCGGGAACGCCTTTGCTTATACACGTGTTCCGGCCGCTCCTGCGGGCCGCGGGATTCAGTTTATCGCCTTGCGGTCGGCGGCGGGTTCGGGGGCGGCGGCCTCCATGTCACACTGCGTGGTGACTATCTCCACGGCCTCCGAGGCGGCGATGCAGCCTCCCAGCACGATGGGCATGTTCCACGAGATCTGCAGCTTGGTCACGCCGTAGAGCATGGCGGCATATTCGGGCGTGTTGTCGTTCTCGACGAGCACTACCACGGCGTCGACATCCGTGTACTCGGCAAAGAACTGTGCGGCGATGGTGATGTTCTGCACGCGCGGCGTATGCCGCACGAGGATGTCCTCGGTGGCGCATCCCAGCGACTTGAGGCTCTCGGTCGCGGCCGCGAGGTTGCGGTGGGCGAATGAGAGCTGTTCGTCGACTATCACTATTCCTATCTTCATCGCTGTGCCTGTCGTGCCCTTCATTGGGGCTGGTTGCTTTACTGTGCTAAATATTTTTCGGCGTCGCGGGCGTCGATCGACGATGGGTACTTCGTACGTATCGTCTCAAGGCAGGCGTCGGCCTTGGCCTTATTGCCTGCGGCCTTGTATGCCATTGCGGCCTTGCGCAGGTACATCGGGGCGGTGAAGACGTTGTCGCTTACGTTGACCGCCCTTTCGAAGTGCGCAGCGGCTTTGGTATAGTCGCCGTTGTCGACGGCGATGTCGCCCTTGAGCCCCTCGGCCATGGCGTTGATCAGCTTACCCGTCTTGCCTTTCACGTGCTTGAACTTGGCGAGATA
This sequence comes from uncultured Alistipes sp., assembly GCA_944320685.1. GTDB lineage: Bacteria > Bacteroidota > Bacteroidia > Bacteroidales > Rikenellaceae > Alistipes. The sequence continues at coordinate 560,407 of CALUIK010000001.1, read as the reverse complement.
CTGTTCCGCCTGCGCCATGTCGCCCAGATGCATGCAGCATGCTGCGGCATAGTAGCGGGCGAGGTTGCCGGCGGGTGTGCCGCCGTAGGTCTCCACGACCTCGGCGAAGCCCGGGGCACTCTGGTCGCCGTTGAGGGCGAGCTCGTAGTCGGGGGTCTGCTCCTCGAAACGGTATTGTGCTCCGTAGAGCATCTCCTGCGCCTTGTCCATGCGCGGCTCGACGACGAATTTCCTGTATCCGAATATGGCTACCGCCAGAACAAAGATCGCGATAAGTCCCGCGATGACGGTTTTGCTGTTGTTCTCGAAGAAACTCTCGGTGCGGTTCTTCGCATTTTCGAGAGCCTGCTCCTGCGGTGTTGTTGCCTCTTTTGCCATGATATTTTAGTTTTTAGTTTGTTACGTAATTTATTTCAAAATGCAAAAGTATAATAAAAAATGCAAAAAACGTAGAAAGCGTCGACGAAAAATAGGCGTCAGGCGGGATAAAATGGGATCTCTCGCCGAAAAGTCGTATCTTTGGGGGTCAAAGCGGCGGAACATGTACCTCAAGAAACTCGTACTGATAAACTTCAAGAATATAGCGCAGGCGGAAGTCGCCCTTTCCGAGCGGATAAACTGTTTTGTGGGTGACAACGGCGCCGGCAAGACCAACGTGCTGGACGCCGTCTATTATCTCTCGATGTCGAAGTCTGCGTTCAACATGACCGACGGCCAGAGTGTGCGTCACGGCGAGGAGTTCTTTGTCGTCGAGGGCACCTATGCCGGTGACGGCGGGGCATGTGACACGGTCAACTGCTCGTTCCTGAAGCGCAGTGGCAAGGTATTGAAACTCAACGGTAAAGAGTATGGCCGTATGGCCGATCACGTGGGCCGTTTCCCTGTGGTCATGGTGTCGCCGCAGGACAGCGTCCTCATAACCGATGCGGCCGAGGAGCGGCGGCGTTACCTCAATGCCTTCCTGTCGCAGCTCGACCGCAGCTATCTCGCCGCGGTGATGCGTTACAATGCCGTTCTGGCGGAGCGCAACAGGTTCCTGAAAGGCTCGTCCGACGAGCAGATGCTCGCAATCTACGACATGCAGCTCGCGGAGCATGCGGCGCTGATTTATGAGCGGCGGCGCGATATCGTGGAGCGCATGCAGCCTTTGGTGGCGGAGTATTACCGCGTGTTGTCGGGCGACCGTGAGCGGGTGATGATAGAGTACCGTTCAGAATTGGCGTCGGCGTCGATGAATGACCTTTTGCTCGCCTCGCGGGAGCGCGACATTGTTAACGGCTTTACTACCTCCGGCGTGCACCGCGATGATATGTCGCTGCGCATAGGCGGTTACCCGCTGCGGAAGTATGGGTCGCAGGGGCAGCAGAAGTCGTTCCTCATGGCTCTCAAACTGGCGCAGTGCAACATCCTCGCCGCGGCGTGCGGGGAGAGGCCGTTGCTGCTGTTCGACGACCTGTTCGACAAGCTCGACACCTCACGCGTTGAGAACCTTCTCGGGCTGGTGTCGGGTGATGGCTTCGGCCAGATATTCATAACCGATTGCAACCGTTCGAGGCTCGAAACGATATTGTCGAGGGCAGGGAAGCGGTATGCGCTCTTTACGGTCGAGGGAGGCGACATAAGGTCATGAGACGTACAAAGACGATGCTTGTGGGTGATCTGCTCGAGGAGTTCTTTTCACGGCCCGGAATTGCGGCGAAGGTCGCCGAGGGCAAGCTCCCCGACACGTGGCGTGCCATCGTCGGCGACAGGGTGGCGGCGATTACTTCGCGTCTGCGTCTCGAGAACCATATATTGTACGTGCACGTAACCTCGAGTACCGTGCGTTCGGAGCTCTTCCTGCGCCGTTACGCCCTCACTGCCGAGATCAATCGTCTGTCGGGCCTGCGTCTTGTCTATGACGTTCGTTTCCGGTAAGTCCCCGCGGCGTAGGCCGCATGTGTTTTTCAGTTTGTTGATTATGTTAAGGGAGTCGTGCGTCGCGTGGCCGCATGTGTGCGGCAGCGGGTCATACGCATGCTTCCCATGCGGGTTGTATCGGCATCTCGCATCGTGTGGACGCCTCTTGCAGTAGAAAGTAAAAAAGCCCGCTATACAAGCGGGCCTTTTCCTTTATTGTTGTGGCTTTGATTATTTCACGATAACCACGCGGTTGGTGCCGTTGATCGGGAATATGTTCTGGGTAGAACCTACGCCCTTCCAAGTGAGCTGGTCGGGGTTAACACCCTGCTCTACGAGGTAGTCGTAAACGGCCTTTGCACGACGCTCAGAGAGCTTCTGGTTGTACTCGGCAGTACCGGTCTTAACATCGGCGTGACCTACGAGGGTGAATACCTGCGACTTGGGAGCTGCATTGATGGTCTCCTGAAGGATCTGCAGAGAAGCCTTTGCACGGTCGAGGAGCTTGGCGCTGTCGAAGTTGAAGAAGATGGCGGTCGAAGAGATCACGCGGTCCTCCTTCTTGGTGAGCTCGCTGCGCAGCGACTCGTTATCCTTCAAAGCCTGATCGGTAGCAGCCTTCTGGGCAGCCAGACGCTCAGAGAGCTTGCCCTCGTTGCGGTGAGCGTCAGCCAAACCTGCCTCCAGAGCGTCGATAGCAGCCAGATAGCCGTCGATCTCCTCCTGCGAGTAAGCCTTGTCCCAGTTGCGCTTGTTGAAGCGGTAGGTTACGCCTACGGTTGCGGTGTAGATCTGACCGTACTTGCCAGCCAGCGACGATATTACGCGGGGCATGTCGCGGCCTGCGCAGAGGATACCCTTGAACTCGAGGTTGATATCCAAAGCATCGCATACGCGGAACGAGTTGAGCAAACCGGCGTTGAATGCGAAGCCGCCGCTGCCGTTGTTATTCACGTTAACGAAGCTGGCGCCGAAGCCGGCGAATACTTTCGCATAGTATACGCGATCCTCGCGATAGCCGCCGATCCAGTTCGACAGGTTAACCAAAGCGTCTGCGTGGGGCATGATCCAGCCGCCGGTTACGCCGTTGTTATCCGAAGAGTCCAACTTGCCGACAACCAAGAATACACGGGTACCGACGATGGGGTTGAACCACTTGGTGAGACCACCCTCGACCATCCAGCCGACGTCGCCGATAGCCTTCTGGTCCTTGAGACCCAGACCGTCCCATGCGGTGTAGTTGGCACCGGCGCCTACGGTGATCTCCCAGTTCGACCAGAAGCCGTTGTTCATAAGTCCTTTCCAACGAAGACCCTGTGCGGGGTTTTCCTGAGCAAAGGCGCTGCTCGCAGAGATCACTGCGATAGCGATTGTAAGTAAAATCTTTTTCATAGTTTTTTTATAGTTTATTGTGCTGTGAATAATAAACCTGTTTACACATCCCTGCATCATACGGTCCGTTTTCAATCTCCCACCCCCTTGTCGCATCAGCAAAAATGGGGCAAAACACACGTCTCGACCGCAGATACATATGCAAAGGTATAAATAAAAAAGTGAAAAAAGCAATAAGTCGGTTTATTTTTTTTACTTTTTTTGAGGCAGTTGGCTTCTGCTAACCGCATTTTGAGTATCCGCACGACATGCAGGTAAGGCATCCGTTCTGGTAGGCCATCTCCTCCTGACCGCATTGCGGACACTTGCCCTTGCTCTTTGTGCCGTTGGCAATGTACTGTTTGAGAGCGCGTTGAACGCCGTTTTTCCATGTGTTTATGCTCTCGCTGTTCAGGTGCAGACCGTCGATCAGATGCACTACCTTGTCTATCGGCATGCCGTGGCGCAGTACCCCCGAGATAAGTTTGGCGTAGTTCCAGAACTCCTCGTTGAACAGGCGCGATATACCGCCTATGGTGTTCGTATAGCCGTAGCGGTCGACATATTGGAAGTCATAACGCTTTGATCCGTCGGGCTCGTGTACCTTTATTATCCAGCCTTTCGAGACTTTGCGCGGTATATACATGGCATCCTCCTCGATCTTTCCGGTGAAGATCTCGTACGGGCGCTCGTCCTGCAGCCCCACGAATGCGATCCAGTCCTCGTTGCCGTTCTTGAAGCGTACGATGTCGGCGGGTATCGACTTCGGGCGCTTGAGGTGCGTGGCGTGGTCGTGACCTTTTTTGCGCTCTTTCTCCTTTGCATCGAGCAGCACGCCGTCGCGGCAACCGTCGCGGTATACTGTGACGCCCTTGCAGCCGCTCTCCCATGCCGTGCGGTAGACGTCGGCGACGAGCTCTTCGGTCACGTCGTTCGGCAGGTTGACCGTTACCGATATCGAGTGGTCGACCCATTTCTGTATTGCGCCCTGCATGCGTACCTTGGCGACCCAGTCTATATCGTTTGCCGTAGCGCCGTAGTAGGGCGACGCCTTGAGCCAGCGGTCGAGCTCCTCGTCCGAGATGGACTGGAGCTTCGAAGTGTCGTAGCCGTTTATCTCGAGCCACTTGACGAACTGGTGGTGATAGACGTAGTACTCCTCGAACTTTTCGCCCATGTTGTCCACGAAGTCGGCCTTCTTGCCCTTGTCCGAGGGGTTGATCTTGCGGCGGCGCTTATAGACGGGGCGGAAGACGGGTTCGATGCCCGACGTTGTCTGCGCCATGAGCGACGTTGTCCCCGTCGGCGCGATGGTGAGCAGGGCGATGTTGCGGCGTCCGTGCTCCACCATGCGGGCATATAGTTCGGGATCGGCTTCGCGGATACGGCCGATCATAGGGTTGTCCTTTTCGCGTGCGGCGTCGTATACGGGGAAGGGACCGCGCTCCTCGGCCATGACGACCGATGCGCGGTATGCCTCGAGCGCGAGCGTCTTCTGTATCTTCACGGCGAACTCTATGGCCTCGTCCGAACCGTAGCGGAGCCCCAGCGCTGCGAGCATGTCGCCCTCGGCCGTGATTCCGAGACCCGTACGGCGTCCTTTGGTCGCCATCTCGCGGATCTTCTTCCATAATTCGTATTCGACGTGGCGTATGTCGGCCTCCTCGGGATCGGCCGCTACCTTATTTATAATGAGTTCTACCTTTTCGAGTTCGAGGTCTATGATGTCGTCCATCATGCGCATGGCCTTGGCGGCATGCTGTTTGAAGAGGTCGAAATTGAACCGCGCCTGCGGTGTGAATGGGTTTTCGACGTAGCTGAGCAGATTTATTGCCAGCAGGCGGCAGCTGTCGTAGGGGCAGAGTGGTATCTCCCCGCATGGGTTCGTCGAGACTGTGGTGAAGCCAAGGTCGGCGTAGCAGTCGGGTATGCTTTCGCGGATGATGGTGTCCCAGAAGAGAACGCCGGGTTCGGCCGACTGCCATGCGTTGTGGATGATCTTCTCCCACAGCCGTTTGGCGTCGATGTCCACCTCTACGGAGGGGTTGTCCGAGTCTATGGGGAACTGCTGGTGGTACGGGCGCCCCTCCTTGGCGGCGCGCATGAACTCGTCGTCGATCTTTATCGAGACGTTCGCGCCGGTCACCTTGCCCGATTCTGTCTTGGCGTCGATGAAGCGCTCGGCGTCGGGGTGCTTTATCGAGAGCGAAAGCATCAGGGCGCCGCGGCGGCCGTCCTGTGCGACTTCGCGCGTGGAGTTCGAATAACGCTCCATGAAGGGCACGATACCTGTCGACGTAAGGGCCGAGTTGAGCACCGGAGTTCCCGTGGGGCGCAGTTCCGAGAGGTCGTGACCCACGCCGCCGCGGCGCTTCATGAGTTGCACCTGTTCCTCGTCCATGCGGAATATTCCGCCGTACGAGTCGGCGTGCTTGCGGTTACCTATTACGAAGCAGTTCGACAGCGAGGCTATCTGCAGGTTGTTGCCGATGCCAGTCATGGGACCTCCCTGCGGTATGATGTAGCGGAAATGGTCGAGCAGCGAGAAGACCTCCTCCTTGGACATGGGATTCGGGTATCTCTTCTCGATGCGCTCGATCTCGGCGGCGATACGCTTGTGCATATCGGTCGGGGTCTTCTCGAAGATGTGTCCGAAGGAGTCCTTCAACGCATATTTGCTCACCCATACCGTGGCGGCGAGGTCGTCGCCGTTGAAGTACTCTTTCGAGGCGGCCACGGCATCGTTGTAGCTCACCTCGTCGGGCAGTTTAGCGTTATTGTTTGCCATTCTATTAGGTATTATTTTATTGTCAGTCTTCTCGAAAGGGAGCCGTGTCTTGCGGCACGGACGTTAATGCAAATATCCGAATTTTTGATGCGATTGCCGCCCATTTTGGCGACAATTTATACACAACTTATCTACATCTTTGTTATTGCGCTGATTTGCAATTGCTTGCCCGTGTTGCTGCGGCCGCGTCGGGACGCCGTGCCGGCCTGATCGGGGGTATGGCGTGAAAAAGCATTGCCGTGCAATGATTTTTGCCGCTGGACACCCTTTGGCGCCGTGTGGACGGAGCGGAGAATTCAAAAAAACGGCCGGCGGCGCGGGGCTGCCGGCCGACAGTGTCGGTCGCGATGAAACGCTATTGCGCAAGGTGCGGATATATTGTTCTGCCATGATGCCGTATTCGCGGGCGGGGAACCGCCGCGTGCGGTCACGGGTTTATATCGACGGCCGGCAGATTGAGTATGTTGGCGCGGGTTACGGTGAACGGCAGCTTTGTGGTCATTGTGACGGAGCTGCCCGACGCGAGCACGAACCTGAACGTGGTCCCGGCCTCGTATGTCCCGGGAGGCAGTATGGCATAGAACGAGGTAGGCGACGAGGTGAGCTGTACGGGGCTGGTGCTGTTCCATGAGATGGAGAACTGGCTGCCGACCACCGATTCGACGAATGTCGCGGCATAACTTTGCGGATCTATGGAGAAGCGGCCCGAGATCTCGGCCTGCTGTTCCGTGGTGTCTATATACAGCGATTCTATTTGCGCCGTGCCTGTTACGGGCAGGTGCATCATGCCGAAGGGGCATGCGAAGGATATCGACCCGTCGGCGCCGCCCGTACCGACAAGGGGGAAGTCCTTGATATTGTCGAGCCCGAGGAATATCTCGCGGGGAGGTTCGAGCAGCAGTTCGCTGTTCCGTGCCGATATTGTGACGAAGGCGCCCGGGAATCCTGCAAAGAGGGAGGTGTATGAGGTTGGCGGGTCGGCCGACATGGTGACGCCCGTGTCGCTCGTGTCGTATATCTGCGCGTAGGTGAAGTCGCCCTGTGCCGTGCCGGCGCCTTGGCTCAGGGAGTAGATCCTCCTGCCGCCGTTTACGTCGGTGTCGAAGTGTATGCTTATAAGGTCGTTGGCGCTCCATACTATGGGATGCGGCGTCTGGTCGGCGATGATCGAGGTGCGGGTCGTCTCCGGCGCGTTGGGGCCGAAGGTGTGTACCGAGGCGTACTCGGCGTCCGGTTGTTCTATTACGGCGTGGAGCGTGGCGGGGGCTTGGCCGCCGCCGCGTTCGCGGTCGCCGCACGATATGGCGAGGAGAGCGGCCGCCAATATGGCGATTTGCAATCGTGGATACATGTCTGCTATCTGTTTGTGACGTTTGCGCTATTGCCAGAAGTCGGCGGAACCTGATCCGAAGTCACTCTCGCCGACATCCTCGATGGATGACGATGTTACGGCGAAGCCACGTTCTACTGCGGTGTCGAATGCCGTCACGGCGGGCGCGACATAGCGGCGGCGTTGTATGTGGTGGTTCATGGTCGTTGTGTTTTTGTTCGTCGAAAGCCAAAACCGTGCCATATGCGGTATGATAAACGGAGAAAGGGCGGAAGGGGTTTCGAAACCCCTTCCGCCCTTGGCCGCGTCGCCGCGTGGATTCTATCGTGCCAGCGTGAGGTCTATCTCCACCTTGGCGCCCATGGGCAGTTTGGCCACCTCGTAACATACGCGGGCGGGCTTCTGCTCGGGGAAGAATTGGGCATATACGCCGTTCATGGCGGCAAAGTCGGCGATGTCGTCGAGCAGCACGGTGGCCTTGACGGCGTCGTCGAGCGTATATCCGGCCTCGGCGGCGATGTGAGCGAGGTTGGTGATGGCCTGCCGGGTCTGCTCCTCGACCGTCTCGGGCATCTTTCCCGTGGCGGCGTCTATGGGCAGCTGGCCCGAGATGTAGAGTGTGCCGTTTGCTTCGACGGCCTGCGAGTAGGGCCCGACGGCCTTTGGGGCGTGGGGCGATGCGATGATCTTTTTCATGGTATCATGTTTTTTTGTCCTGCCGTTTTATCTCTTTATGTCCGGTATCTTGCGGGCTATGGTCCGAATGTGCGGAAAATATCGTTACGGTGCATTCATTCCGGCATCAAGCCGCGGCCTCGCGGCGCGGGAAGAGCAGCCTGCGCAGTTCGCCCGCCCACAGCACGACCGAAGTGGCGGCTATGATTACGGCCCAATCCTCGATTGCGAGGGGCATTACGCTGAACATGGTGCCGCCGAAGGTAACGATCAGGTATTGGCCGGCGAGTATCAGCAGGGCGATGAAGACGAAGCCGTTGCAGTGTGTCATGTGGAGAGCCGAACGCCCCGTGCCGAAGGCGCGGGCATTGAACAGGTTCCAGAACTGCAGCATCACGAAGATGGTGAAGAAGAGGCTCAACTCGTAGGGCGATATATGGCCTGCCGACGAGAAGTCTAACGACCACGGTTTGAGGAGTCCTGTGACGTCGGCATGGCGGAAGAGGTACAGCAGTGCCATCATCAGGGCAAAGAATATGCCTCCGGTAGCTGTTATGCGCCGTTTCATGCGGCCCGTGATGATGAAGGCGCGGCGGTCGCGGGGCTTGGCCTGCATCACCTGCGGCGACGGCGGCAGCGAGGCGAGGGCCATGGCGGCGAAGGTGTCGAGGATAAGGTTCACCCAAAGCATCTGCGTTACCGTTAGGGGCGACTCGGTGCCGGTGAAGGCGCCGAAGAGTACCGTGAGGCATGCGGCGACGTTGACAGTGAGCTGGAAGAGGATGAATCTCTGTATGTTGAGGTATAGCGAGCGGCCCCACATCACGGCGCGGGCGATGCTTCCGAACGAATTGTCGACGATGGTTATGTCGCTGGCTTCCTTTGCCACCGAGGTGCCGTCGCCCATCGAGAGACCCACGTTGGCGGCCTTGAGGGCGGGGGCGTCGTTCGTGCCGTCGCCCGTGACTGCCACCACATCGCCTTTTGCCTGCAGTGCCTCCACGAGGCGTTTCTTGTCCATGGGGCGTGCGCGGGCTATTATCTTCAGCTCCTTGACCCGCTGCGAGAGCTCTTTGTCGCCGAGCGCCTCGAACTCGGGACCCGTGATTATGTTGCGGTCGGTGTCGGCCTCGTCCCAGAGTCCGATGCGGCGGCCTATCTCCTTGGCTGTGGCGGTGGTGTCGCCCGTGACGATCTTGACCTCTATGCCGGCATTGCGGCACTCGGTCACAGCCGCGGGCACCTCCTCGCGCACAGGGTCCGATATGGCTGCTATGCCGAGCAGCGAGAGCTTGCCGCCGCGTATGCCGTCGGGCGTTACGGCCTCCTCGTCCTCTCCGAGCATGCGGCAGGCGAAGGCGAGCGTCCGCATCGCCTGATTCTGGTACCCGACAAGTTCGGCGCGTATCTCTTCGCGCTCTGCCTCCGTGAGGCTGCACATGGCTGTCACTATCTCGGGAGCGCCCTTGACATATAGTATGCGGCGGCCTTTCAGCACATCCGATATTACGGCCGTAGCCATATATTTGCGCTCGGTCGAGAATGGCAGCTCGGCTATGCGCTCGGCGCGGCGTTTTATCTCGCCGTAGTCGTATCCGTTGTCGTGGAGCCATAGCAGCAGCGCCCCTTCCGTGGGGTTGCCTATGGGTTGCGGGTCATTCTTGTGCGTGAGGTCGAGCGAGGCGGTCGAGTTGACGGCCATGCCCTCGCGGACGAGGGCTTCGGACTGTTGCGGCGTAATTCCCTCCACGGGGCAGAAGCGTGTTGCGGCCACTCGCATTCGGTTTTGCGTGAGCGTGCCCGTCTTGTCGGTACAGATGACGGTCGTGGCGCCCATGGTCTCGCATGCGTGGAGCTTGCGCACGAGGTTGTTGGTCTTGAGCATGCGGCGCATGCTGTATGCGAGGCTGAGGGTGACGGCCATTGGCAGCCCCTCGGGTACCGACACCACGAGCAACGTCACTGCCAGCATCACCGTCTGCAACAAATAGGTGATGAAGGAGATCCACTCGAACGGCTCGTTCGAAAAGTATATGCCGAGGCGTCCGACCACCACCAGCGCCGCCACGGCGTAGCCTATCTTGGTAATGAGGCCGCCGAGGCGTCCGAGTTGCTCGTCGAGCGGTGTCTTGACGCTGTTGTCGATCTGTGCCGCCTTGAACACCTTGCCGTTCTCGGTGCCGTCGCCCACGGCGTCGGCGCGGAAGATTCCGTGACCCTCCATCACCTTTGTGCCGCGCATGACGCGGTTTGAGGGGAATGTCGCCTCGGGGTCGAAGTCGCGGCTGTCGGTTGTCTTCGAGCAGGCGGGTTCGCCCGTGAGCGACGACTCGTCAACCATGAGGGCCACGGCGTCGAGGAGCGTGCCGTCGGCCGGTATTTCGTCGCCCGTGCCTATCGTGACCACGTCGCCCACGACCACGTCGCGCTTGGGTATGCGCTGCGAGAGCCCGTTGCGGATTACGCGCACGGGTTCGTCGTCGTTGACCTTGTTGAGAATGTCGAACTCGCGGTCGGCCTTGGTCTCGAAGAGGAATGCCAGTCCCGTGGCCAGAATTACGGCCATGAGTATGCCGACGGGTTCGAGGAATACCGTGGCGTCGTGTCCGAGCCCGAAATATTCATAGAACGATATGCCGACGGACAGGGCAGCGGCAACCAGCAGGATGATGATGAGCGGGTCGGTAAGTTTTGTCAGAAATTTCCGCCACAAGGATTCCTTTTCGGGCGGGGTGAGTACGTTGTCGCCGTGCAGTCTGCGGCTTTCGGCGACTTCGGCGTCGGTGAGGCCTTTGATTGGTTGGTTGTCGGTCATATTGTTGTAGGAAACTGTTTTCTGTCCTGTGCCGATAAGGCACAAAGTACAAAAGTACGACTAAAAACAGAAAACTGCAAACAGGTCTGCGGGCTGCAGATGTTAAGATTGTGTGAATATCGCGGCCGGCGGTACGGAAGGAGAATGCGGGCGGCTCCCGAGAAGGGGGCCGCCCGCACTGCGGTCGACGCGGGGTGTCAGTCCATGTCTATGTCGATAATGTTGTACTGGAGGTCGAAGGCGAGTTCGACGCGGTTGTCGAGTTTGAGCTCGATGTCGCGCTTGTCGCGGTCGATCTCGAGGATCTTGGCATCGGGATAGTTGTCGCCAACGTACTTGACGATCTGTGCGGGGACAATGCCGTCGGGCACGGCGGAGAAGCGGCATTTCACCTCCTTCCACTCGCCGCTGCGCGTGAACTCGACCTTGTTGCCGTCGACGAACATCACTTCGTAGCTCTTGCCCAGAAAGTCGGTCTCCTCCTTGGCGAGGGCTACCTTCTGCTTCGGGAAAAACTTCTGTATGAACTCCTGTGCCGGCTTGGGGAGCTGGTTTACCGAGATGGCGCGGTCGTCGTCGGCGTGAACTGCGGTGATGCCCAGCGAGAGGGCTGCGATGGCGAGAATGATGTACTTTTTCATGGTTTTCAGTTTTTTGATTGTTTGACTTCCTTTGGTTTTGTGATACAAAGATCGGGCGCGATTCTGAAACGGATTTGAATTTTCGGGCCGCAGGGCGAAAAAATCTAATTTTTCGGTTGAAATGCGTTTCAGAAGCCGGATGCTTCTGCGCGCTCGGCTCACGGGCCGTGTAGTGGCTCGCCGCGTGGCGCGCTTATCGGGGCCACACGACCTCGAACGTATGGCGTCCCTGTTCGTAGCGGTAGGTGAGCGAGAGTCCGTAATAGCGTGCCACGGCTCCGGCCAGAGCGAGTCCGAGCCCCGTCGACCCTTCGCGCTTGGCGCCTTGGTAGAAGCGTTCGAAGATACGTTCCCCGTCGAGGGGCGCGGAGCCATCGTTCGTCACGCGCAGGCGGCGTCGGCCGGCATCGGCGTCGATGCCGACCGAGCAGCCCTTGTCGGAGTGTGCAAAGGCGTTCTTTATAAGGTTGGTCACCAGCGTCGCGGCGAGCGACTCGTTCATGCGTACCACCAGCGGCTGCGATGCCGCGACCGTCACGGCGAGGTGCCGCGAGGCGTATATCTCGCCGCACAGTTCGGCCTGTTCGCGTGCGAGGGCTGCTATGTCGACCTCGGTGCTTTCCGGAAACTGCCCGTTGTCGATCTTTGTGAGCAGCAGCAGGGTGCGGTTCAGGCGCGCCATGTGCGAGAGCGTGCGCTGCATTTTCAGCAGCTCTACCGTCTGCCGCTCGTCGGTCGGCGTGTTGTCGACGAGCCACTCGATACGCGATGATATCACCGCCAGCGGCGTCTGCAGTTCGTGCGAGGCGTTGCCTATGAACTGTTTCTGGCGCTCGAAGAGCTCTTCCGAGCGGTCGGCGGCGCGTTGTGCCGCTTCGTTCAGTCGGCGGAACTCGCTTACGGTGGTGTTGTCGGGTATGGGCTCGGTCTTGCGGCCCGGGATGTAGTTGTCGAGCCACCGCAGCAGTTCGTACAGGGGCCGCATACTGCGCTGGAAAACCCATATGGTGAGGCCTATGGTTATGACGAGCAGCGTCACGTATAGTATGACTACCCAGTATGCTATTGCCGCCAGCAGGTCGTCCTTCTCGAAGGTTGGCGTGGCGACCTTCAGTTCGTAGTAGAGGCCGTCGCTGTCGGTGAAGATCGTCACCAGCACGCGCGCCGGTTCGGTCTCCTCCTTCTCGGGGATGAATATGTTGGCGTCATAGTAGTCTATGTGCGGGTGCGTGTCGGCATATGCCTTGTCGACGGGCGTAATGGAGTAGCTGTTGTTCGAGCCGCTGTTCAGTGCGGGGAGCTCGCGTCCTGCGAGCATGCGCGCGATGATGAGCGTCGAGTAGTCCTCGAGCGCGTCGTCCGCCTCGTCGTTTATCTCCCCGACCATGGCGTAGTAGAAGAGCGCGGCCCACAGCGCCATCAGCGGCAGCAGTGCGAGCGACAGGCGGAGCGCTATGCGGTAGATGAGTTTCATGGCGGCGGGTCTGGCGTGTTATCGTTCGGGCGGCACGAGTTTGTAGCCGAAGCCGTATACCGACTTTATCTCGGCGGTGGCTCCCGCCTCTGACATCTTGCGGCGCAGGTTCTTCATCTGTGCGTATACGAACTGGAAATTGTCGGCCTCGTCGGCATGGTCGCCCCATACGGCCTCGGCGAGCACGGCCTTGTCGACCAGATGGTTCGGCCGCTGCATGAAGTACAGCAGTATGTCGAACTCCTTTTTGAGCAGCGGCACCTCGCGCCCGTCGACCGTGACGCGCACCTTGTCTACGTCGAGCGTCATGTTGCCTGCCGTGAGGACCAGCTCGCCGCCGCTGCGGCCGCGGCGAAGCACGCTGCGTATGCGGGCCATGAGTTCGGCCGTATGGAACGGCTTGGGCAGGTAGTCGTCGGCGCCGAGTTCGAGCCCCTCGACCTTGTCGTCGATGGAGTCGCGGGCCGAGATTATGATGATGTTGTCGCGGCGGCGCAGCCGTTTGATGTGTTCGAGAAGCCGCAGTCCGCTGCCGTCGGGCAGCATGATGTCAAGCAGGATGCAGTCGTATGAGTATCCCGCTATCTTGGCGTCGGCCTCGGCATATGTGGCGGCGGTCTCTACCACGTAGCGCTCCTGTTCCAGCGCGCGCTGCATCACCTCGCGCAGCGACGGTTCGTCCTCTATTATCAGAATCTTCATACTGCAAATTTATGGTTTAATTCTGTAAAGAAGTTGAAATGCTGGCGGAAGATGTCTATTTAGCGCAGGCGCCGGTATGGCAAATTTATCCAATTATATACCTTTTTATTATATAATAACGGGACGGAGCGCATGATTATGGTGTTGTCAGGCGTCGGGCGGACGCCGGAATCGGTGGTGCGCATGGGCATATCGGGGATTTTGCCCCCTTTTATTCGAAGAGCGCCCGCAGGGGGACATCCAGTGCGTTGCAGATTATGCAAAGCGTCTTTATGGTGGGGTTCGAGCGTCCTGTTTCAAGGCGGCTGAGATTCGATCTTTCAATGTCGCAGCGGTAGGCAAGTTCCTGTACCGTGAGTTTGCGTTCTTTGCGTAGTGTTTTGATTTTTAAGGCAATACGTTTGATTTCTTCAGTGTAGTCGATCTGCATATCTAATTTTTTTCGAAAAGTTTTTGTATCACAAAGTTTTTTATATATCTTTGCATTGTGCGTATCATATATGATACCAAAGCAGGGATGAAACAACGTATGCCATAGAGTGTTACGGGAAGTGTAAGTACCATAAATACAGAGATTTAAACGCTTGAAACAATTGATCCAAACCATTAAAAACAACTCATTTTTAATTCATTCATTATGAAAAAGAAACTTCTACACAGGGTGTTGCTGCTGTTTGTCAGCGGAGCAATGCTCGCCGGTGTCAGCGGTTGTAAGGATTACGACGATGACATCGACAACATCAACAACCGTCTCGACGAGTTGACGACGGGAAAGATCGCTTCGATCGAATCCCAGCTCGGCTCGTTGCAGACGACCGTGACCAGCCTTGAGTCATTGTCGGAGCAGGTCGCTTCGATCGCGGGCAAGATAGACGGGCTTGCTACCGACGGCGATGTGCAGACGGCCATCGACAATGCGCTTGCCGAGCTGAAGGAGCAGCTCGGAGACACTTATGTTACCGGGGACCTTTTGAACACGACGTTGCTCGGGTATGCCACTACGCAGAGTGTGGGCGACATAGCCGGCCGTGTTTCGGACCTCGAGAGCGAGATCGGCAAGCTGGCTTCATCTGAGGATCTTGCCGATCAGCTGACGAAGATCCGCGGCGAGATCGAGACTGCCAAGAATGCTGCGGTCAAGGCTGCCGGCGAGGCCTGCAAGGCTGCGTTCCAGACTTCGTTCGACGCTGCCGTGGCTAAAGCCGGACTGGTAGACGCCACCGAGATGCAGGATGCCATCGACGCCTACGACGCGAAGATCAAGAAGTATATCGCCGATGCCGTCGCCAACGGAGGTTTGATCAACCAGCAGATCGCATCACAGATAAGTTCGGCAGTTGCAGAACTCGGAAGCAAGATTTCGGGCCGTCTGACCAGCGTACAGCTCATCCCCGAACTCTATGTCGACGGTATCGAGACCATCGAGCTCAAGTCGCTGGCCTACAAGGCTTGGAAGGTGACTTCGACGGACAAGGAGGAGACCGTGGCTCAGGGCACTGCCGTTTCTACCACTGCGCAGTCGGCTACCGCCGTGCGTTATCTGGTAAGCCCTTCAGTCATCACCGTGGATGACATCAAGGCTCCGAGCTATGTATTCGAGAAGGCCGAGACGCGTGCTGCCGTATCGACCGAGCTCATGAGCGTTGAGGGCTATGAGGTAGCCAACGGCGTGCTGACCGTCGATGTGAAGAAGACGGCAGGTGCATCGCTCGCATTGGATGCCGACCATATCTACACAGCCGCACTCAAGGTGCCCATCGCCGACAAGCACCTCACCGAGGGTGAGAGCGCTACGGCCGTATACTCTGACTATGTACGTATTACCGAGACCACCGTCGAGCCGGTTATCGCGGCTCTTGTCGACAAGGGCGCAGGCAAGCCCAACGACGGCGAGTGGGAGTGCGCCGAGGATGGCAACCACTATCACTTCTCGGCAACCTTCAGCGCTGCGCAGGGTGCCGCTGCCGTTAAGGAGTTCGCATATAACGGCAAGGTTGATCTTCTGTCGCTCGTTACCGGTTGTTACGTCGACGCCAAGGGTGTAGCCCAAGAGATCACGAAGGATGATCTGTCGGCTTCGGGACTCGAGTTCCGTTTCAGCATTCCTGCTTTGAGCTACAAGCTCGGTGACAACGATACCGACCAGCAGCAGTTCGCCGCTGTCGCACAGGGCGAGGACGGTTCGTGGACGCTTTCGTCGAAACTTCCGGGCGGTGTTACCGACAATCAGGCCGCTATCGACAAGACCCCGATCGTGCGTGTCGAGTTGGTTGACGTGAACAACGCCAATGCGGTTGTCGACGTGCGTTATTTCAAGGTTAAGTGGGTGCGCGAGGCTCTCGATGCCGTTGACCTCGGTGTGCTGAAGACCTTCGACTATACCCTCAGCTGCGAGATCTTCTCTGGCGATGTGCTCTGGAGCGAGATGGTAGACTTGGTACTGGGCAAGCTGGGCGAGAACGGTATGTCGCAGAACGAGTTCCTTGCAACCTATGCGGCTCCCGAGATCGAGGCCGACAAGGAGGACCATACTGTCGGTACCGTAGCTACTGCCGAGGCCGACGGTGTAGAGCTGGTTTACAACTTCGACGACGGTGTCGACGAGTCAGCCGCAGCATTCATCTGGAACCTCACTACCGAGCAGATCGGTGCCGTGATGAACATCAGGGGCGAGCAGACCGTTAAGACGAAGACCGTCAACGTAACGATTCCGGCCAAGAACCCGTATCAGGGCGCTATCAGCTTCTCGTTCGTAGTTAACATCAAGCTGCCCGTACTGCCCGCTATCCACGGTTACGACTTCTCGTTCTGGTATACCGACAAGGAGCTTGCAAACGTATATCCCGTACAGTACAACACTCCTACGGCACAGGCTACCTGCGTTTATGACTACGAACTCGACCGTCTCTTCTCTGACAGCAAGATCGTGAAGAACCTTCTGCCCTGCGGCAAGTGGGACGTTCAGTTCGCACTTGAGCAGCCTGCCGCTGGTTATGCTCCGGCAATGACCGCAGAGCCTGCCGGCAATGGCGACAACAGCGGTTATCTGCTCAACAAGGGTCTCGAGACTGCCGTCCAGCTCAACTACTACGATATGGCAAGCGGCAACTGGTATGCTCCCGAAACGGGCAACGAGGGTGCTGTGAATGTCGCTCCCGCATCGGATATCCGTGTCTGGGTTGAGAACAACGAGGTCGGTATCGGTATCCTGAAGAACAACGCCACGCTGAAGGTTTGGTCGGCAGTGAACCCCTACAACCTCTATCAGGTAACCGAGTTCGACGTACACTTCGTTGAGCCGTTGAAGATCAACAATACGCTCGAGAACGCATACTTCGTAGATCAGATTGTCAGCGGATCGCCTATCGACTGCTCGAAGGCCTTCACGATGACCGACTTCAAGGATTACATCGTGGCCAAGGTTACCACCGGCACGGCCGAGAAGGAGAAGTATGCTGCAGAACTCTACGAGTACTATGATGTTACCGATGTGAAGTGGGATCTTACCGCTGCCAAGGTCAACCTCAAGAAGGATGGTTCGGGCAACTATGTCGTTGACGACAGCATGACGGCCGAGAATGCCACCACGCTTGCAGCCGACCGTTTCGGCAAGGACTGCATCCGTGTTGAGGACAACGGCGCTACGCTGCGCTTCTTCAACGTGAGCGGTGTGAAGGTCGAGAAGACCGTCAAGATATTCATCCCCGTGACCGTAAGCCACAAGTGGGGTGAGGTGTCGGAGACCGTTACGGTAGAACTTCGTCCCGAGGAGTAAATTTGAGGCCTAATCACTATCCTTTCCGATGCGGGACGGTTCCTCGGCGGGAGTGTCCCCTCGGTGAGGGACAAGCGCACGGGGCATCAGGTCCAATTATATAACTTGCGTTTCAACTCACGCCTTGTGCGCCTTGCACGGGCCGGTTCAGTGAACCGGCCCGTTTTTTTGTGCCTGCATGCGCCGGCGCTGCTTTCTTGCGCATTGCGGCGCGATGTCAAAAAAGGGACGGCGCGTGGCATTTTTCGCCGATTTTGTATTAACTTTACAAAAAACGCGCGGCGCCGTATTTCGGTGTGCCGTGCGACGAAACGGGGGATTCGTATGTTCAATATGTCGAAAAGAACGCGGTCGGCGCTTTTGTGGGCGGGGTGTTTCACCGCCCTGTTCCTCTACATGTACCTGCGGCACGGCTATGCCTTCCCCTTCATTGAGCAGAACCGTATGTTCATGTGGGACGGCGGTTGGATTCTGCGGCGTGCGGCCGAGTGCGGCGGTGCGGCGGCCGTGGCACGCGATTTTCTGCTGCAGTTCTTTGTCGAGCCGTGGAGCGGCGCCCTCTTGGCGGCGCTGTTGCTGACGCTGACGGCGGTGGCGGTGCAGCGGACGCTGGAGCGTGTCGAACCCGGCAACGGGGCGCTGCTGTTGTGGCTGGCGCCCGTGGCGGCGCAGATGTTCCTTTTGGTGGATTACGACTACCGGTATGAAGGTATCGTCGCATGGTTGGCGGCGTGGGGGCTCTTTTCGCTCTTTGTCCGTGTCGGGGGCGGCGCCGCGGTGCGTGCCGTGTCGGCGTCGGCGGCCGCAGCGGCCCTCTATTGGCTCGCCGGCCCTGCGGCCATAGCATTTGCAGTGACGCTCTTCGTGTATGAGTTGCGGCGCGGGGAAAAGGGACGGCTGTGGTATCTGCTGCCCGTGGCGGCGGCGTTGGCGATGACTGTAGCGGCATACGGCTGCGGCTGGTACGGCACCCTGCGGCGGGCGTTTACCCCTGCGGCATACTATAACCCGATGGCGGAGCCTGCGGCGTGGGCGTGGGCGGCATGGGCGGCCATGCCCCTTGCGGCGGCGGCCGTGCGGCCGTTGGCGATGCTGTGCCGCGGGGCGGCTGCAAGGCGGCGTGCGGCGGTTGTGGCAGTAGAGGCGGCGGCCGTGGCGGCGATAGCCGCGGCGGCGGCACGCGGCGCACGGTATTACATGCAGGAGGATACGCGGCTCTTCGAGCGGCTGGATTACCTTATGCGGCGCGGCGCGTGGGACGAGGTCATAGACGAGTGCGCCGCGGGTACTCACAACACCCTGCACTGCTTTATACTGAACACCGCACTGCTGGAGCGCGATGAACTTGCCGGACGTGCCTTTACCTTCCCGCAGGCGGGGCTGGAGGGCCTCTCGATAGACTGGAGCGACAACAACCCTTTCCTCTTCCCGATGTTGAGCGATATGTACTACGCCGCCGGCAACGTTTCGATAGCGCAGGAGACCGCTTTCAAGAAGAACAGCGAGGCGCTGGCCGTGAACGGCAGCTGCAACCCGCGCATGTTGCTGAGGTTGGTGCAGACGGCCGTCGCCACGGGCGGCCACAGTGGATATGCCACGGCCGAGAAGTATATCTCGATGTTGGAGCGCACGTTGTTTTACCGCCGCGAGGCGTCGTCATACCGGCGCTTTCTGTGGAATGACAGGGCCGTCGAGGCCGATGCCCGTCTTGGGGCCGAGCGAGCGAACATGGCGAATATCGCCGTCGTCTATGCTGCCGAGCGAGATGCCGCACTGCTGGCGGGCCTGCACCCCAACGCCCTCGCGGGCCGTACGGTCGACCACCTGCTGGTGGGACGTCTGCTGAACCGCGACCTTGAGGGTTTCCGTGCCGCCGTGGACGGCTGCCGTGCCGGCGGTGTCATGCCTTCGGCTGAGTGCTACGGTGAGGCGCTGCTCATATATGGAGCGATGACGGGGCACGACATGGCCGGTTACGGCATCTCGGAGGAGACGCGCCGCCGTTTCCTTGCCTTCCAGAGCTTTGCCGCCGAGAATTACTCCCGCAACGATCTGGCGGCGATAATGCGGCGCACTTACGGCGGCACATACATGTACTACTATATGTTCGCGGGCGAGGAGCCTGCCGGAAAGAGATGATGAGACGCATTCGCATATATTTCGTGATGCTGGCCCTGTCGGCGCTGTGTGCCTGCGGCGGGGAGGGTGCTGTTACGGTGTCGGATACGGCGCCGCGCATATTCCCCGACTATGCAGGTGTCACGTTGCCCGTGAACATAGCACCGCCCAACTTCCGCCTCGAAGGTATCCATGCGCGTGCCCGCGCGACGTTGGAGGCTGACGGCGAGCGTATCGTGGTTTCGGCCCGCGACGGGGCGTTCCGCCTGCCGCGCCGCGGCTGGCGCCGTCTGTGCGCGGCGGCCGCGGGAGGAGAGATCACGGTCACGGTAGAGACGCTCGGGCGGGACGGGATACGATACGCCCCGTTCGTTATACGGGTTTCGGAGGATGCGGTCGACCCGTATATGGTCTACCGCCTTATCGAGCCCGGGTATGAGACGTGGGGCGAGATGGGAATCTACCAACGCTGTCTGGAGAGTTACCGCGAGGATCCTGTCATCGAGACCTCGTCGGCGGGATACGGATGCGTCAACTGCCATACCTTCTGTGCGCACGACCCCGACATGATGCTCTTCCACATGCGTCAGGCCCATCCGGGCACGATGCTCCTGCGCGGCGGGCGTATCGAGCGGCTCAATACCGCCACGTCCGGGACCCTGTCGCCCGCGGTATATCCGTCGTGGCACCCGTCGGGACGGTATATAGCCTTCTCGGTCAACACCACCAAACTGATCACGCTACCCGACGGGAACAATCGCGTGGAGGTCTTCGACAGCGCCTCCGACGTGGTGGTATACGACACCGAGCGGCACGAGATATTCACGGCGCCGCATCTGTCGCGGGGGGACCGTTTCGAGACTTTTCCGTCGTTTTCGCCTGCGGGCGACCGCCTCTACTTCTGCTCGGCGGATTCGGTCGAGATGCCCGCCCGTTACAAGGATGCGCATTACAGCCTCTGCTCCGTCGCCTTCGACGCGGCGTCGGGACGTATCGGCACGGAGGTCGACACCCTGTACAATGCCCGCACTGCCGGCCGCAGCGTCTCTTTCCCGCGCGTATCGCCCGACGGGGCCTTTATGCTCTACGCCCTGTCCGACTACGGCAGCTTCTCGATATGGCATCGCGATGCCGACCTGCGTATGGTCGATCTGCGCAACGGCCGTGAGGTGGAGACCGCGGCCATAAACAGCCCCGAGGCCGAAAGCTACCATTCGTGGAGCAGCAACAGCCGCTGGGTTCTCTTCAACAGCCGTCGTATCGACGGCCTCTACACCCACGTGTATATGGCGCACGTCGCGGAGGACGGAACCCTGTCGAAACCGTTTTTGCTGCCGCAGCGCGACCCCGATTTCTACCGCACCTTCATGAAGTCTTACAATATCCCCGAATTCGTGCGCGGGCGTGTGTCCGTGCCGCAGCGGAAGATAGTCTCGGCGGCCGAGGATAATGAGGCCGCAGGTGTTGTTTTCCGCGTGCAGGAGTGACGCGCCGTGGCAGTTGCGGGCCGTGTGAATGCATACGGGCCGTCCTCTCTCGAGAGGGGCGGCCCGTAATATTATGCGGCATCCGGCGGGTTACTCGTCGTAGCTGCTGTTGTCCCAGCAGTGGGTGCAGAGATCCTCTTTCGGGAGGCCTATGGCCTCGACAAGGTCGTCCAGACGCTGGAACTTGAGCGTCGTGAGCTGCAGGTGGCGGCACATGATCTCCACCATCTCCTTGTGCTTGGGGTTGTCGGGATCGGCGTACTGCCCGAATACCGAGTCGGGGATATTGTCCGTGCCCTCCATGTCGCGTATGACGCGGCGGGCATAGAGGTCGTATGTGCTGCGTGAGGTCGAGAAGTTGAGGAACCGGCAGGGGAAGATCAGCGGCGGGCAGGCTATGCGCATGTGTATCTCCTTGACGCCGGCGTCGAGCAGTTTGACTACGTTGTCCTTGAGCTGCGTGCCGCGTACGATGCTGTCGTCCATGAACACTATGCGCTGGCCATGCGTGAACTCCCTGTTTGGCAGCAGTTTCATCTTGGCCACCAGATCGCGCCGCTTCTGGTCCTGCGGCATGAAGCTGCGCGGCCAAGTGGGGGTGTATTTCACGAAGGGGCGCTTGTAGGGTATGCGTTTCTCGTTCGAGTAACCTATGGCATGCCCCACGCCCGAGTCGGGGATTCCGGCGGCGAAGTCGGGGTCTGTGTCGGTGTCGCGTTTAGCCATGGCGGCGCCGCAACGGTAGCGGCACTCCTCGACATTGATGCCCTCGTACCATGCCGACGGGTAGCCGTAGTATACCCACAGGAACGAGCATACCTGCTTGCGGCGGCCCGGGGGCGTTACCTGACGCACGCCGTCGGCCGTGAGCTGTACGATCTCGCCCGGGCCGAGGTCGCGCACGAAGTCGTACCCGAGGTTGTCGAAACTCGAGCTCTCGCTGGCGCAGATGTATCCCTTGTCGTTCTTGCCTATGGATATGGGGGTGCGGCCGAAACGGTCGCGGGCGGCGTATATGGCGTTCTCGGTGAGTACGAGCATCGAACACGAGCCCTTCACCTTCTTCTGTACGAGCTCTATCCCCTCCTTGAGTGATTTGCCCTGACCTATGAGTATTGCCACCAGTTCGGTGGCGTTGATGGTCGAGTCTGACAGTTCGGCGAAGTGGTGGCCTTCGGCGAGCAGTTCGCGCGTAAGCTGCCCGATGTTGTCGATGCGGGCCACTGTCACCACGGCGTATCGTCCCAACGGCGAGGTGATGATGATGGGTTGGGCCTCGCTGTCGGAGATGACGCCTATGCCCATGTTCGCCGATGCGAATTTCGGCAACTCGCTTTCGAACTTGTTTCTGAAGTATCCGTCCTCGAGGGAGTGTATCGACCTCATGAACTTGCCTTTGGCTATGAAAGCCATTCCTGCGCGTTTCGTACCCAGATGCGAATGGTAGTCGGTACCGTAGAAAACTTCGTTCACGCACTCGTCACGTGATACGCAGCCCAAAAAACCTGACATAAGCGAATATGTTTTACGCGACGTCACCTGTGTCTTGGACAGGTACGCCGTCGGATTAACGGTTTTGATTCAGACTCTTGTCGCGGAGCCTTTCCCCCCCCCGTTGTGCACGGGCTGACGGCCCGAACGGCGCACGAAGATACGAATTTTTGTCGAACCTGTCGCAGCGTCGGGCGATTAATTGTCGAAATACTCGATTTTCATGTCGTAGCTCCACTGCGTGAAATACAGGTTGCCGCCGCGCCATTCGGCCTCGCCGCGCTGGAAATCGACCGTCTCGCTGCGGGGGTACCGTTTGGCTGGGTACAGGGGCATGCCGTAGTCGTTGTTGACGGTCATGCGCCACGAGTCTATGCCGCCGAGGAAGAACATGCGCTCGGCTTCGTTGCGCGCGTAGTCGGGTATGCCGAACGACTGGTCGACGGGGACCCATCCTTCGCCTTCGAGGTATATCTCGGCCCAGTCGTGGAGGTTCCATGCCCCCGGGTGCATCATGAATCCGCTCTGGAAGCGGGCCGGTATGCCGCTTATGCGGCAGAGGGTGATGAACAGCAGGCTCACCTGCCCGCAGTCGCCGTGGCCGTTGGCGACTACATATTCGGGGATGTTGTCTATGGTAGAGTACTCGCGAGCAGAGGCCCACGGGTAGTTCCTGCAGATGTATCGGAAGATACGTTCGGCCTTGGCGGCGGGCGTGGCGGCGCCCTCCGTCAAACGTGCTGCAAGGGAGCGCAGGCGGGGTGTGAAACGTATGTGGCGCTCGCGTTCGGAGGTGTATTCGCGGTATATGGGCGATGTGGTGTCGTATGGCTGCGGCGTGATGCGGCGCAGGTCGTGCCGCTCGCCCGCCGAGGTGTATTCGAACGTCTCGCTGAAGACGGTGGGCTTCCCCGCCACGGCGCGCCGCTCCATGTATAGGGTGCTGTGGCGGCATTCGGCGGGGGCGATGGTGTATTCCGCCTCGCTTGCCGACAGCAGGCGCACGTCGCTCTGCCGCGGCACGTCCCGCCGCGGGTAGGGGAGCCAGCACCGTACCTTCTCCCCCGCGGGTACGGCGTCGGCAGCGACCGTTAGCGTATATGTGACGCGCATCCGTTTCGGGGCGGCGATGGGTTCGGCGCCGGTGGCCGAGCCGAGTATCTCGGGCAGGTTTTTCAGGTTGGCCTCTTCGCCGCTGCTGCGGTCGGGCCCGTCGGCCGCCTCCTTTATGGCGCGGCACTGCGGGTCTATGCGGAAGAGGTTGCGCGCCGCGGCATGGAAGTAGTGCTTCCTGCCGTCGACGACCATGCACTCAAGTGCCCCCGAAGCCTCCCACGAGCGCATCTGCGCAGCCGTGACGTCGGGGATGTATCGGCGAATGTACGCCTCAACCTCCTCTTCCGAGGCTCGGAAGTCCGTGGCGAGGCGTTGCCGCAGGTCCTCCTCCCAACTGTATGCGGCGGCGGTCGCGGTGTTATTCGGTGCGGTGCCGCAGGCGGCCGTAAGCAGGGCAGCCGTGGCGAGAATGGCAGCGTATAGAGTGGCGTATCGCATGGCGGGCGGTGTCATTTACGTTCTTCGAGCAGTTCCACGCCTATGCCCGGGCGGTCGGGGAGGGTTATCTTGCCGCCGACGACCTCCATGCCGCGGAAACGGTCATTGGCGATAAGCAGGTTGCCGTCGAGGTCGGCGAAGTCGACCGCGGGCGAGAGCTGTGCCGCGGCCGAGCAGGCGCACGAGGTCTCGGTCATGCATCCGACCATCACCTTCATGCCGAGGGCGCGCGCGAGCGTGAGCATCTTCCACGCCTCGCGCATGCCTGTGCACTTCATCAGCTTGATGTTTATGCCCGAATAAAGGCCCTTCATGGAGGGCACGTCGGCCAGACGTTGTACGGCCTCGTCGGCGAAGACGGGAAGCGGGCTATGCTGCGTCACCCACGCCATGTCGTCGTACCGTTGCTTGGGCATGGGCTGTTCGACCATCATCACCCCCTGATCCTTGAGCCACAGGATCATGTCGAGGGCCTGACGGCGGTCCGCCCACCCTTGGTTGGCATCGACGGCGATGGGCAGCTCTGTCACCGAACGTATCGTCTCGATCATGCGTTTGTCATCCTCGCCGCCCAGCTTGACCTTGAGTATGTTGAAGCGGCCGGCGCACTCGCGTGTCTTCTCGCGCACCACCTCGGGTTTGTCGATGCCTATGGTGAAGGTCGTGGAGGGGGCCTTGTCCTTGTCGAGGCCCCAGATACGGAACCACGGCGCCCCGAGCAGCTTGCCCGCAAGGTCGTGCAGGGCTATGTCGACGGCGGCCTTGCCAGCGGCGTCTCCATCCGACAGGGAGTCGATGCGGGCGAGTATCTCTTCGAGCTTGAAGGGGTCGTCGAACCCGCCTATAATGCCCTGAACCTTTTTCAGGAAGGCGGTGACGCTCTCCGGCGAGCCCAGCTCATGCTGGAGGTACGGCGGCATCGAGGCCTCGCCGTAGCCCGTGACGCCGTCGTATTCGATCTCTACCTGTATGTCGGGTGTTGTCGAGCGCGAGTATGAGGCCACGGTGAAGACGTGGCGCAGTTTAAGCTCGTAGGGGAAGAAACGCATTTTCATGCGTGCGCCCATGCCGCTGCGGTTGATGTGGAACGGGGCGGGGCGTGCGTTGCTGCGGGCCATGACGTCGAGGCCGAGGCCGGCGCCTGCCGCGAGGCAGGCCATTGTCTTGAGGAACTCTTTTCGTGACGGCATTTTCGGGGATGTTTCGGTGTTTTCGGAAGGTATTGTGGTTTTTTCAGGGGCTGTGCCGGCGTGTACGGTGTCAGAATCTGTAATAGGGGTTGTTGGGCGTGGTACACAGTTGCGGCCGCATGTCGATGTAGGGGAGTATGCGTGCGGCGAAGAGCAGGCGCGAGAGGTTGTAGCTGTCGAACAGTTCGTCCCGCGCGTCGAGGCTGCCGGTGCGTACGTCGCCCTGCGAGTGTATGAAGCGGCCTCCGCCGATGTATATGCCCACGTGCACGACCCTCTCGCGGCTTGCGGCCGTGGCCTTGCGCCCGAAGAAGAGCAGGTCGCCCGCATCGAGGTTCGAGAGGTCCTCGGCGATCTCTATGCGCTCGCCCGTGAGGGCCTGCTGCGAGGCGTCGCGCGGGATGACGATGTCGTGCATGTAGAGCACCGTGCGTACGAAGCCGCTGCAGTCCACACCCTTGGATGAGGTGCCCGCCCAAATGTAGGGCACGCCCGTGAGCGTCTGCGCCGTAGCGGTTATGGCATCGGCGTCGCGGCGCAGGGTCTTGCGCCACTCCGTTTCGGGTCGGGCCACGGCCTTCGGTACGTACCCCGTGCGGCCGTCGGGATAGGCTACCGCGTAGAACCGTCCCTTCTGTCCCGTGAGACGCAGGCGGTCGCCTGCTACGATGTCCGAGACCGTCGCGGCATTGTCTTTCGCCTCCGTGCGCACAAAGCCGTAGTGCGATGTCACGACCAGCTTCTCGGCGGCGTTCCATTCATGGATGCATTGGGCATCCATCAGTTCTATGGCTGCGGGGTGTACCCACGCTATATAGTTGTCGGGGGTCTGTATCAGGTACCAGCCGTCGCGGTCGAGCACCCGCACCGGCATGCCCATGAGTGCCTGCGATACCATCTCGGCCGAGAAATCGGGTGCCGAACGCATGTTGCAGACCGAAAGCCGCACCACGGCGTAGGTCTTTGTGCCGAGTTTCGCGTCGGGCAGCAGGCGCATGCACCCCTCCGTTTCGTATCCTGCACGCCCGAGGGCGTCGTACAGTGCCTGTCGGCACTCGGCCGAGGTTGTGCGGCCGCGCACCGTGACGTGGTGTCCGGCGAAGGCGTATTCCGTGTCGAATATCGCCGTACGGCTGTCGGGGGCGTAGATGCTGCGCAGGGAGTCGGTCATGCGCGCCACGTCGTAGGGTATGACCTCTCTGTCTTGTGCGGTGGCGGTGTGCGCGGCGCAGATGAGGAGCAAGGTTGCGAGAATGCGGATTTTCATAGACGGGAGTGTTGCTGACGATAGCAAAGTTAACAATTTTCCACCGTTTCCCCGCCTCTTTCATAATGGGTTCGGCCGTGATGCCGGCTACAGTCTCTCCAGCAGGCGCCGTACGGCGGGGATGCGCATGACGGGAATGACGGCGCACGTAGGCAGCAGTCGGCACAGGAGCACCCCGGCCTTGGCGGCCCAGCCCGGGATAGAGCGTGCGCGGCCGCGCATCATGGCATGCAGGCCGCGGCGGGCGGTATCGCTGGCCGAAAGCATCAGTCCCGTACTGCGCAGTATGCGCCTGTGCCGTTCCGGCAGGTTGTACAGCGGCGTGTCCACAGCCCCCGGAAATACGGTCGTGACGCTTACGCCGCTGCCGCGCAGCTCCAGTCGCAGCGAGGTGCCGAAGTTGCGCAGAAAGGACTTTGTCGCACCGTAGAGCGACATGGTGGGGTATGGCGTCCACGCCGTTATCGACGACATGAGGAGTATGCGGCCCTCCCTGCGGCGGCACATGTCGGCGGCGAAGAGACGGCACAGTTTGGCGGGGGTGGTGCAGTGCAGCGCCACGATGCGGTCGACGGCGGCGGTGTCGGTGTGTGTGAGCAGTCCGAAGTGGAGGATGCCGGCGTTGCTGACGAGGATGTCGACCTCGATTTCCCGTTCACGGCACCATGCATATATCTTTTCTGCGGCATCGGGCTCCGTGAGATCCGTATAGAGCGGTTCGGCATTCACGCCGCAGTCGCGCCGCAGGGATTCGGCCACGCGGCGGTTCTCCCCGTCGCGGTTGCTCGCCACGATGACGTTATGCCCGTCCTCAGCCAAAAGACGGGCATATTCCGCCCCTATTCCCGACGAGGCCCCTGTGACCAAAGCGTATTTCATGGCGGTGCGGTTTTTAGGTTCCGGGGATTGTGTACGGGATGAACAGGCAGGGCGGCCATGACGGCCGCCCTGCCTGTCTGCATCAGAGTTCCAGATCGCCGTCGAACACCTCGTGCCACGGCAGTCCCTGCTTGTTGAGCTGTTCCATGAAGGGGTCGGGGTCGAATTCCTCGACGTTCCATACGCCCGGGCGGCGCCACAGGCCCTTGAGGTACATCATCGCTCCGATCATGGCGGGTACGCCCGTGGTGTAGCTTACGGCCTGCATCCCCGTCTCGAGGTAGGCCTCGTGGTGCGAGCAGTTGTTGTAGATGTAGTATGTGCGCTCCTTGCCATCCTTCACACCGCGTATGCGGCAGCCGATGGAGGTCTCGCCCTCGTAGTTCTCGCCGAGGTCCTGCGGGTCGGGCAGCACCGCCTTGAGGAACTGCAGGGGTACGATCTTCATGCCTTGGTACTCGACCTCGTCGATGCGGGCCATGCCTATGTTCTGGATAACGCGCAGGTGGGTGAGGTACTCTTGGCCGAATGTCATCCAGAAGCGCGCCTGACGTATCGTGGGGAAGTTCTTGACAAGCGACTCCAGCTCCTCGTGGTACATGAGGTAGCTCTCGCGCTCACCGATGTTGGGATATGTCAGTGGCTTGTGTATTTCGAGCGCGCCTGTCTCGACCCACTTGCCGTCCTTGTAGTAGCGCCCTTTCTGCGTGATCTCGCGAATGTTGATCTCGGGGTTGAAGTTGGTGGCGAAGGCCTTGTGGTGGTTGCCGGCGTTGCAGTCGACGATGTCGAGCGTGTGTATCTCGTCAAAGTGGTGCTTGGCGGCATAGGCGGTGAATATGCCCGACACGCCCGGGTCGAAGCCGCACCCGAGGATGGCAGTGAGGCCAGCCTCCTCGAACCGCTTTTTGTAGGCCCACTGCCAGCTGTATTCGAAGTGCGCCTCGTCGCGGGGCTCGTAGTTGGCCGTGTCGAGGTAGCTGACGCCGGCCTTGAGGCACGCCTCCATGATGGTGAGGTCCTGATATGGCAGGGCCACGTTGACCACGATGTCGGGCTTGAAGTCGCGCATGAGCGCAACGAGGGCCTCCACGTCGTCGGCATCGACGGCCGCGGTGGCTATGTTGGGCTTGCCGATGGCGGCAGCCACGGCGTCACATTTGCTCCTTGTGCGGCTGGCGATCATGATGTCGGTAAAGACATCGGGGTTCTGCGCCAGCTTGTGCGCCACGACGGTGCCGACGCCGCCGCAGCCGATCTGTAATACTCTGCTCATTTTTGCCTCTTGTGTATGGTGTTTGTCCGATGCGGCGGAGGCCTTCCCTGCGGAGGCCGTGCCGCACGGCTAAGTTACGATTTATTTTCCTAATTATACCGCCTTTGCGGCCTGTTTATTCGTCCGTTTGCCTGTTGCTGCGTCCGGCGTGTGCGGGCTTACTCGAGGTAGGTGTAGCCGTAGAGCCCCGAACGGTAGGTGTTGAGGAACTCCTTGCCCTCCTCGAGGGTGATGCGGCCCTGCTTGATCGAGCGCTTGACCCATGTTTCGAGCGTGCGCACCATCTTCTTGCTGTCCCAGTCGACATAGTCCAAAACATCGTCGATGGTTTCGCCGTCGATGGTCTGGTCGATCTTGTATCCATCCTTCGTCACAGAAATATGCACGGCATTGGTGTCGCCGAAGAGGTTGTGCATGTCGCCCAGAATCTCCTGGTACGCCCCAACGAGGAAGACACCGAGGTAGTATGGTTCGCCGGCCCGCAGTGCGTGTACCGGCAGGCTGTTGGTGATGGTGTTCTCGGCTATGTACGAGGCGACCTTGCCGTCGCTGTCGCACGTTATGTCCTGCAGCGTGGCATGGCGCTCCGGACGCTCGTTGAGCCGTTGCAGGGGCATGATGGGGAAGACCTGTCCCACGCCCCACGAGTCGGGCAGCGACTGGAAGAGCGAGAAATTGCAGAAATATTTGTCCGCCAGCAGTTTGTTTATCTTGTGCAGTTCCTCGGGCACGCGTTTCATCTGCGAGGCTATGCTGTTGATCTCGCGCGTGACCGACCAGTAGAGTTTCTCAATCTGCGCGCGGGTCTTCAGGTCTATGAGGCCGTGCGAGAAGAGTTCGAGGGTCTCGTCGCGTATCTGCTGCGCGTCGTGCCAGTTCTCGAGGGCGCTGCGTTGTGTCAGGTTGTCCCATATCTCGTATAGGTCCTTGACGAGCTGGTGGTCGTTGGGTCCGACCTCCCATTCCTCGGGCATCTCGGGCAGCGAGGCGGTCTCGAGCACCTGAATTACCAGCACCGAATGGTGTGCGGCGAGCGAGCGGCCGCTCTCGGTGATGATGTTGGGGTGTGGCAGGCCGTTCTTGTCGGCCGCGTCCATTATCTGGTACATGACGTCGTTGACGTACTCCTGCATCGAGTAGTTGACGCTGCTCTCGCTGCTGGCCGAGCGGGTGCCGTCGTAATCGACGCCGAGGCCGCCGCCCGCGTCGATGAAGTCGACAGGAAACCCCATCTTGTAGAGTTGCACGTAGAACTGCGACGCCTCGCGTATGGCGGTCTTTATGTGGCGTATGTTCGTGACTTGGCTGCCTATGTGGAAGTGTATGAGCTTGAGGCAGTCGGCCAGCCCCACCTCCTCGAGCTTGTGGAGCGCCTCGAGCAGCTCGCTCGACGTGAGGCCGAACTTGCTGGCGTCGCCGCCGCTGTCCTCCCACTTGCCGCTGCCGGAGGTGCCGAGCTTGATGCGGATGCCTATTTTGGGGCGTATGTTGAGGCGTTTGGAGATCTCGGCTATGAGGTCCAGCTCGTTCATCTTCTCGATGACGAGGTATACGCGCTTGCCCATCTTCTGCGCCAGCAGCGCCAGTTCGATATAGCTTGCATCCTTGTACCCGTTGCAGATGATGAGCGAGTCGTTCTCGGCGTTGACGGCGATGACGGCGTGCAGTTCGGGTTTCGAGCCCGCCTCGAGCCCGAGGTTGAACTTCTGCCCGTGGCTTATGACCTCCTCGACCACGGGGTGCATCTGGTTGACCTTGATCGGGTAGACCGAGAAGCATTCGGCCTTGAAGCCGTATTCGGCCGCGGCCTTCTTGTAACAGCACGACATGCTCTCGATACGGTTGTCGAGGATGTCGGGGAAGCGCAGCAGTACGGGTGCGCCGATATCGCGCAGGGCCAGCTCGTCCATCACCTCTCGCAGGTCGATCTCGATGCCGTTCTTCTTCGGAGTGACCATTACGTGGCCCTTCTCGTTGATGCCGAAGTACGAGACGCCCCAGCCGTTGATGTTGTACATCTCGGCCGAATCCTCAATATGCCATTTTTTCATTTCTCGCCAAGGGTTTCTTTTGCGTGTTATGCTTGTTATAAGGTAAATTTGTGCAAAGATATTAAGTTTTGCGGAATTGGGGCATAAATCGCACCCAACTTGTTCTCGCGGGGCGATATTCCCGCGCCATGCGGCCTGAAGCGGTGGCGCTGCGGGCCGGCCGTGCCGTTATTTCAGTATATCGTCCGTCCTGTCCTGTTCCCCGACGGGACGGCGCTCGTAGGCGTCGATCATCGAGTTGCGGGTGCGGTTGACGATCTTTGCGCCTGTTGTGGCGGCGTAGTCGCGCAACACCTCGTGGCCGCGGAAAAGTTCGGCGGTCTCTGCCAGATACGAGGCCATGGTGTAGGGCCGCGGCGGCTCCGTCGCGTTGACGTATATCGGCTCTGCGGCGGGGGTGCCGTCGTCGTAGTAGTGGCTTTTGATGCGGCAAAGCCGGTTCGCGTCGTCGACGCAGAGGCCCTCGAGCAGCGTGTGGTCGACACCGTAGAGCTCTATGTCGCGGTATCCGAGCAGCAGGGCTATGAATTCGCCGTTCTGTACCACAGTACCGAAGTTGCCCGAGCCGAGGCCGCGGCGGTAACACCAGAACTCCACGCTGCGGAAGCCGCGGAAGGGCGTAGTATGGAATGGCACTATGCGCACGTTGGGGTTGGGCACGGCGGCGCGGTAGTCGAACCGCTCGGGGTTGTAATATTGCACGTAGAGGTTCATGGGCCATGTGGTACGGCTGTCGAGCGCCCTGTACAGGGCTTCGACGCGGCTGCTGCGGCCGCTGCGGCGGAAGAACTGCGGGTCCGAGACGACATAATATTTCGGGCGCAGCGTCTCGAACTCCCCGCCGAGGGCGAAGAAGTTTACGGCCATGATGTCGCATGCCGAGGCCTCGGCCTCGCGGCGTATTGCGGGCATCTCGCGCCGCAGCGAGGGGCCGTTGCCGAGGATGGCGATGCGGCGCGCGGGGTTCATCGCTATGGCGCCGGTGCGGGCGACATGGTTGCGGAAGTCCTCCTTCACGGCCATCGTGGCGAAGAAAAGGGCGGTGTCGAAGGTGTTGCGCAGGGCTTCGATTATTCGTAGGGAGAGTCGCATCGGTGCGTATATTGCTGTTTTGCAAAACTAACAAAATATCCCTAATTTTGCAATCATGACGCCCTGCGGGGCCCTGCCTGCGTCATTTTCTGACCGTGTGCGGGGCTGTGTGCGGGGGCTGTCTCTACGGTTTATGGACGGTACTAATTCGGGTGCGGCGGAGTTTCGTCCGCAGTGCGACATATCGGTGGTGATACCCCTCTATAACAAGGCAGCAGAGATCGCACGTGCCGTGCGGTCGGTGCTGGCGCAGACGCTCCTGCCGCGCGAGGTGATTGTCGTTGACGATGGTTCGACGGATGGCGGTGCGGATGTGGTCGGGAGCCTCGCATCGCCTCTGGTGCGGCTTGTTCGACAGGAGAACCGCGGCGTGAGCGCCGCCCGCAACCGCGGAATAGCGATGGCGTCGGGACGGCATGTGGCGCTTCTCGACGGCGACGACCGCTGGCTGCCGGAGTATCTGGAGCGGGTGACGGCTCTGATAGCCCGCTGTCCCGACTGCGGCGCCTACGGCACGGGGTTCATGGTCGACACCGGCGGCCGTCTCACCGTGGGCGATACTCCCCGTGCCGAGGGGGTCGTCGACTTTTTCAGGGAGTCGATGTCGCGTTATGTGCTGATTCCGTCGGCCGCGACGTTGCGGCGTGATCTCGTTGTGGATGCCGGCGGCTTCCCCGAGGGTATGCGCATGGGCGAGGACCAATGGCTTTGGACCGTTCTGGCGCGCCGTGCCGCGGTCGCTTTCACGCCGCGGCCGCTGGCAGTATATTCGCGTACGGCGTCGAACCGCTCGGCCGCGATATTCCGTCCCGAGCGTACGCGCCGTTCGTTTTACGAACTGTATGATCCTGCGGCCACGGATATGAGCAACGAGTATGTCGCCCGCGTGGCTTTGGGCAAGGCTCTCGTGCAGAGTGCCGGCGGCGATACCGCCGCCGCGGCCGAAGCCCTGCGCTTCTTCTCCTACAACCGCTTGTCGCGGCGCATAGCCTTGAAGGTGCGGGTGTTGAACGCCCTGCCCTGCCGTATGCGTCCGACGGTGATGGCGGCGTACAACCGCTTGGCATGGATTGTGGCGCGCAAGGGTCTTTAGCGTTGGTGCCGATAGGGCGGCGGCCCCCGAACCGGCATGGTTCGGGGGCCGCCGCATTGTGCCCGTGTGTCATCTGCGGTTGAGCCCTGCCGCCACAATCGCCTCTGCGAGTGTGAAGTCGTCGGGGTTGTCTATGTCGGTGCTCTCGATGCGGTCGGTGACGGCGACATAGGGACGGTCTCCTATGCGCCTGTGGTTGTCGCGCCACAGCTTGCGCCCGAAGACGAAGAAGGCCGATGTTTCGGCATAGACCGGTTCGAGTTCCTGTGTGCGGGGCACGTGCGTGAGCGAGTAGTTGAGCGGCCGTCCGCCGTACCATGCGAAGGTCTGGATGCGTTCGGCGCTGAAGGCCGAGTCGTACGTGCCGCCCTGCACCTGCGCCACGGCCTCCTCGATGGTCTGCGGGCGTATGAATGGCGAGGTGGCGTGCGCCAGCACGTATATGTCTGCCTCCACTTCGCGCGTGAAGGCGTCGTATATCTGCTCGCCGAGTGTGGTGTCGCTGTCGAGCGCGGCGTCGCGCCGCAGCAGCGTCACGCCCTGCGGCAGCAGCGGCGCTATGGACGCATCGCTGCAGTAGACGTACGTTCCGTCGATATTGCGTACCTGCCGCAGCGTCTCCAGAATGTATGTCATGAGGGGGCGCCCGCCCAGCGGCCGCAGGTTCTTGCCCGCAACACGGCTGCTGTTGAGGCGTATTGGTACGAATGCTACGGTTTTCATGGGATCATCGTTTCGGTGGGTTGTCGCTTGTACGCTCTGTCCTTCGTCCGCCTGCCGTCACTGTACGAGCAGGTTGCAGCCACGCATGTCGGCCCCCGTGAGGCGTCCCTCGACGGTGAAGGCGCCGTCGGCGAAGGTGCGGCCCACGTCCTGCGTCGAGATGAAGGCGCACGAGTAGATGTTGCCGAGGTCCGTTATGTCGATGGCGCCGCGCGAGCCCGCGGGCAGCGTCGACAGGGGGTCGTTGATGTCGCGCACCGTGACGCGCATCCACTCCGGTGCGCGGAAGATGCCGCCGCCCGACGAATAGGCCTGCGACGTAAGTTCCGCCATGCCGTACTCCGAGTGTATCGACTCCACGCCGAAGGCTTCGGTGAGGATGGCATGGAACTCCGTCTTGGGCAGCTCGCGGCGCCGTCCCTTCATTCCGCCCGTCTCCATGACTATGGTGTCGCGCAGCTTCGGGGCGTAGCGCTCGGCAAGGTCCCACAGGGCGTAGCTTACGCCGAGCAGTATCTTGCGGCGCGGATCGCGCGACATGTCGTCCAGCATCTTGTCGTAGTCGTCGAGGTAGAATCCGCCTGAGCCGCTGCGGGCGATGAGGCGGTCGACCATATATACGAGCGACGACCCTTCGCGCTGCAGATAGTTGGGCAGCAGCCCGTAGATGCTCCACTGCGACGCCGGCCCGTAGAAACGCTCGAACGAGGCGGTGAAGTCCCGCTCGTATATCGTCAGGTCGGCCATGTAGTGGCGCGACGGTGTCGTGGCGCCCGTGTTGCTCGATGTAAAGACCTTTTGGGGCGCGCCCTCCCCGCAGTATATGCGCTGCGTCTTGAAGAGCTCGATGGGCAGGTGGGGTATCTCCTCCGCCCTCCGCACGTCGCGCGGGTCGATCTCCATAAGCGAGAGATAGCGGGCGTAGGGCTCGCACGCGGCCGCCTGAAAGCGGAACACATCGAGGGCGGCACGACCGAAAGCCTCGTCCGAGTCTATCCGCAGTATGTCGTCAATGCCTGTCATGTCTGGATAGCGGTAGCGGGCACTCGTGCCCTGTCTGCCTGCGGGGTACGCCTTCCCGCAGGTTCCTGCACACCCGAAAGGAGGTGCGTCAAAGATACGTCTGACACACCTCCCTCGGATTACGGTAGAGAGTTTTCAGTTACTTCTTACCCTTGGGGGCAAGTATCATGTTCATTTTCTTGCCGTCGAGCTTGGGCATCATCTCCACTTTGGCGATGTTCTCCAGATCGGTGGCGAAGCGCAGCAGCAGAATCTCGCCCTGCTCCTTGAAGACGATCGAGCGGCCGCGGAAAACCACATAGGCCTTGACCTTGGCCCCCTCGTTGAGGAAGTTCTCGGCGTGCTTGAGCTTGAAGTTGTAGTCGTGGTCGTCGGTCTGCGGGCCGAAACGTATCTCCTTGACTACGACCTTCACCTGCTTGGCCTTGATCTCCTTGGCCTTGCGTTTCTGCTGGTAGAGGAACTTCTGGTAGTCGGCAATGCGGCATACGGGAGGATCGGCCTTGGGCGATATCTCGATCAGGTCGAGCTCCATCTGCTCGGCCATGGCTATGGCCTGCCGTATCGGTATGACGAGGTTGGGCTCTACGTTGTCGCCCACCACACGCACCATGGGTGCCGTGATCTCGTGGTTGATACGGTTGGGATTCTCCTTTTCGGGACGTCTGCCTCGGAATCCTGCGTTGTTCTGGTTTCCCCCGCCCTGATAGGGCCTTGGCGGGAAAGGTTTTTGTGTGATTGCCAAATTTGTAACTGTTGGTTTTTAATATTGTTATATCTGCTTTGCGGCGTATGTCATGCGCGGCTCTGCGATGCTGTTTCGGCATCGACCAGCTCCCTGATGTGGTTACAGAAGCCATCGAGCGTCATCGAGCCCTTGTCGCCCTCGCCCTGCACGCGCAGCGATACGGTACGTTCGTTCTGCTCCTTCTCGCCCACGATGAGCAGGAAGGGTATGCGCTTGAGCTCGTTGTCGCGGATCTTGCGGCCGATCTTCTCGTTGCGGTCGTCGATCTGCACGCGCACGTCATGCTTGGTGAGGTAGTCGACCACTTCGGCGGCGTAGTCGTTGTACTTCTCCGATATGGGGAGTACGACGGCCTGATCGGGAGCCAGCCACAGGGGGAACTTACCCGCCGTATGTTCGAGCAGCACGGCCACGAAGCGCTCCATCGACCCGAAGGGGGCTCGGTGGATCATGATCGGGCGGTGGAGTTTGTCGTCGGCGCCCTTGTACGTCAGGTCGAAGCGCTCGGGCAGGTTGTAGTCCACCTGAATGGTTCCGAGCTGCCAGTTGCGGCCCAGCGCATCCTTCACCATGAAGTCGAGCTTCGGGCCGTAGAACGCCGCCTCGCCCGTGACGACTGTTGTCTTGAGCCCCTTGTCCTCGGCCGCCTTGATGATGGCCGACTCGGCCTTCTCCCAATTCTCGTCCGAGCCGATGTATTTCTCCTTGTTGTTGGGGTCGCGCAGCGACACCTGTGCCGTGTACTGGTCGAACTTGAGCGTGCGGAAGATGTAGAGCACGATGTCGATAACCTTCTCGAACTCCTCGAGCAGCTGGTCGGGGCGTACGAAGAGATGGGCGTCGTCCTGCGTGAAGCCGCGTACGCGTGTGAGGCCGTGGAGCTCGCCCGACTGCTCGTAGCGGTATACCGTGCCGAATTCGGCCAGGCGTATGGGCAGATCCTTATACGAGCGGGGCTTGCTGCGGTAGATCTCGCAGTGGTGCGGGCAGTTCATCGGCTTGAGCAGGTACTCCTCGCCCTCGTAGGGGGTATGTATGGGTTGGAACGAATCCTTGCCGTACTTGGCGTAGTGTCCCGAGGTCACATAAAGATCCTTGTTGCCTATGTGAGGCGTTATGACCTGCAGGTAGCCGTACTGCTTCTGTATCTGGCGCAGGAAACGCTCCAGACGGTCGCGCAGTTCGGCACCCTTGGGCAGCCACATGGGCAGGCCCTGACCTACGCGCTGCGAGAACATGAAGAGCTCGAGGTCCTTGCCCAGCTTGCGGTGGTCGCGTTTCTTGGCCTCCTCGAGAAGCACGAGGTACTCGTCGAGCATCGACTTCTTGGGGAATGATATGCCGTATACGCGGGTGAGCATCTTGTTCTTCTCGTTGCCTCGCCAGTAGGCTCCGGCCACCGATGTCAGTTTCACGGCCTTGATGAGGCCCGTGTTGGGGATATGCGGGCCGCGGCACAGGTCGGTGAAGGCGCCGTTGGTATAGAATGAGATGGTGCCGTCCTCCAGATCGCGGATAAGCTCCACCTTGTATTGGTCGTTCTTCTCGGTGAAGGTCTTCAGGGCGTCGGCCTTCGACACTTCGGTACGCACGAGCTGCTCCTTGTTGCGGGCGAGCTCCTGCATCTTCTTCTCGATCGTCGGCAGGTCGGCCTCGGTGATGGGTACCGGAGAGTCGACGTCGTAGTAGAATCCGTTTTCGATTGCGGGGCCGATACCGAACTTGATACCCGGGTAGAGGGCTTCGAGAGCCTCGGCCAGCAGGTGCGACGAGGTGTGCCAGAAGGCATGCTTGCCTTCGGCGTCGTCCCACTTGTAGAACTTCACCGCGGCATCCTCCTCGATGGGACGGGTCATGTCGACCGTCGTCCCGTTTACCGAAGCGGCCAGAGAGTCGGCAGCTAAACGAGGGCTGATACTCTCGGCTACTTGGTAAGCCGTTGTTCCCTTCTCGAATTCGCGCTGCGAACCGTCGGGAAAAGTGATCTTGATCATAATACTTCTTTTAATTATGTTTTGCAACCTGCGGCGCTTCCACAATTACGAGACGGAATACGTCGCTCCGGTTGCGGTTTTATGTTCTTATTGCCTTTTTTTCAGCCTCCTCGCTCTCCCTCACCTCCTTGCTCTTTCTCGCCTCCTCGCTCTTTCTCACCCCCTCGCTCTTTCTCGCCCCTTTCTTTTCCTGCAAGCCATTGCCTTCCTTGCCTCCTTTGGCCTTACGCCGGAGCCTTTCCGCGCTTGCCGCTCCGGCCATCAGCCCGAAGTTACGCTTCCGTCCGGTGCGGCTATTTGGAGGGGCGGCGCATGACCGACGCCGCGAGGCACACTCCCGATACGGCCATTGCGACAAAGGTTAGGACCATCGCCATACTCAACCTGCGGCCCTCGGTGAAATGTCCGTAAAGCGCATATCCCAATCCCAATGCAGCTACCGCGACTATGATGCATCCGAGTACGAGCAGCGAGCGGCGGGCTCTTTCTATCCTGTTCTCCATATATAATTATATATGTCTTTTCGGACGGTTTGCATGGTATCGGGCATGTCCTATACGGGACTAATCCTCCTCGGTTTCGGGGAGTTTGAGGTCCTTGACCGAGACGTCGCGCCCCTTGTCGCGTTCGAAACGCTGCAACGGGTTGCGCGTCCACTCGGCCCAGCGGCGGCGGTTGCGGACTATGTCTATGGCCGTGTATATCGCGT
Organism: uncultured Alistipes sp.; assembly: GCA_944320685.1. Classification (GTDB taxonomy): domain Bacteria; phylum Bacteroidota; class Bacteroidia; order Bacteroidales; family Rikenellaceae; genus Alistipes. Next base: position 522,242 of record CALUIK010000001.1, on the reverse strand, counting down.
TTCGCATCGACTGCGGGTTGGCATGCGCCTTGCCGGCGATGTCGTATGCGGTGCCGTGGTCGGGCGAGGTGCGCACGGCCGAGAGTCCGGCCGTGAAGTTGACGCCGTCTGGCGAGAGGGTCTTGAACGGTGTGAGCCCCTCATCGTGGTACATGGCCAGCACCGCGTCGTAGCGGGCGTATGCGCCGCTGCCGAAGAAACCGTCGGCGGGGAAGGGCCCGAAGGCGAGTATCCCCTGCCCGAAGGCTTGCTCGATGGCTGGCTTTATGATATTGCGCTCCTCGTCTCCGAGCATGCCTCCCTCGCCGGCGTGGGGGTTGAGCGCCAGTACGGCGATACGCGGCTCGACGATGCCGAAGTCGCGTATGAGCGACTCGCGCAACACGCCCAGCGCTTCGGCGATACGCTCCTGCGAGAGGCTGCGGCCTACCTCCATCATGGGGATATGTATGGTCACGAGCCCTACGCGCAGGCGGTCGCTGCACATTATCATCATCGGGTGACCCTCGAAGCGGTCGGCGAAGTATTCCGTGTGTCCCGTGTACCGGAATGCGTCGCTTTGCGCCGTCTCCTTGTTTATGGGGGCGGTGACTATGGCGTCGATATGGCCCGCCTTGAGGTCGGCCACGGCGGCGTCGAGGGCGTCGACGGCAGCCTTGCCCGCCTCGGGTGATGGTACTCCCGCCTCGATGTGCAGATTCTCGTCGCCGCACTCCACCAAGTTGACCTTGCCGCGGCGCGCCTCCTCGGCCGAAGCCACGGGGGTGAGTTGCGTACGGTCCTCCTCGTCGAGCGTGGCGGCGTAGTATGCCGCGGCTTTTGACGATCCGTAAATCACGGGGGTGAACAATTCGGCGATGCGCGTGTCGGCAAAGGTGCGGAGGATGACCTCCCAACCTATGCCGTTGGTGTCGCCTTGGGTGATTCCTATCTTGAGTCTGTAATCCGACATTCTGTTCAACAGTGTTTTCAACCAGCAAATATATAAACAATTTCCGAACATCGCTCCATAAAACCGGCGGAATCGTCTGTCAAACGATTATTTGGGGCTGCCGAGGGCGGGTCTCCCGCCGAGGCGGCGGGGCGTATGCACGGGGTGCGCGCGCGGAGTGCGGTGTGTCCGCTAACGGCTGCGGGGCATGGCGGCGCGGCGGCGGAACTCGGCGCAGACGACGGCGGCGGCCATGGCCACGTTGAGCGACTCGCTGCCGCGGCGCGAGGCGGGATAGGGCGGTATGAGCAGGCGGCGCGTGACGTGTGCCGCGCACCCGGGCGATATGCCATGCCCCTCGTTGCCCATAACGATGATGCCGCCTGCTGTGAGAGGTTCGGAGTATATGTTCCCGCCGTCGAGCGTGGTGCCGTAGACGGGGGTGCCGGCCGCGGCGCTGCGTGCGAGCAGCGCGGTCAGGTCGAGATAGTGCACCCTGACGCGCAGCACGGCCCCCATTGTGGCCTGTACCACCTTGGGGTTGAAGCAGTCGGCCGAATCCTCCGAACAATATACATCTTCTATGCCGAACCAGTCGGCGAGGCGTATTATGGTACCCATGTTGCCAGGGTTGCGCACGGCGTCGAGGGCCAATGCCAGACTGCCGGCGTCGGCCGTGCGGGGCGCCGCATGCGACGGCATGCGCACCGTGGCGAGGGAGTCGTTCGGGGTCTTGAGCATCGATATGCGCTCCATCTCCGCGGGAGAGATCATCTCGGCGCGGCCGCCGAAGGTGTCGCGTGTGGAGTAGAGCGCCTCGACCTCCCATCCCGAGGCGAGGATCTCGCCTATGAGCTTGCTGCCCTCGGCGACGAAGAGGCCCGATTCGGTGCGGGCGTGTTTGTCGGCGAGCGAACGTATGAAGCGTATTTCAGATCTTGTCATGTCGCTGTTCGGTAACGGTGAAGGTCTCCCCTTCGCGGGCTATGTCCGTGGCGGGGAATATGGCGCGGCTCTCTTGGACGAGGGGTTCGAGATCCTTGTACCGCGTAGAGAAGTGGCCTATCAGGAGCCGCCCCGCGCCGGCCTTGAGTGCCACGGCGGCGGCGTCGGCGGTGGTCGAGTGGCCCCGTTCGCGGGCCGTGCGCCGCTGGTCGGCGGCATAGGTGGCCTCGTGGTAGAGCAGGTCGACACCCTCGACCATTTTGGCCAGCCGCGCCGAGTAGTTTGTGTCGGAGCAGTAGGCGTACGACACGGGCCGGTAGGGGCGGTATGTCACGAGGGCGTTGGGTATCGTCTCCCCGTCCGCTGCCGTAAGGTCCTCGCCCCGCTTTGCCGCGACGATCTGCGCTACCGAGAGCCCGTACCTTTCGATGGCATACTTGCTGACATTGAGCGCCGGCTCCTTCTCGCGGAAGAGGTATCCCGCCGTGGGGACGCGGTGGCGCAGCGGCAGCGACCACACCTCTATCGAGTCGTTCTCGAAGACGATGCGGTGTGCCGTGGTGTCGACCTCGCGCCACTGCGGTTCGTATGGCAGGGCCGTGTCGAAGTAGCGCATGTGGGCATCGAGGATCTCGCCGAAGGGGCGCGGAGCGTATATCGGCAACGGTGTCCGCCTGCCGTAGAGGCCCAGCGTCGAGAGCAGCGGCAGCAGCCCGTAGACATGGTCGCCGTGCAGGTGCGAGATGAATACTGCGCGCAGTCTCAGCGGGTTGATGCCCGCGCGCACGAGTCTCTGCTGCACGCCTTCGCCGGCGTCCATGAGGTAGTATTGCTCGTTGACGTTCACCGCCTGTGCCGAGGGGTGGCGGTCGGCCGTAGGTTTGGCCGACGAGGAGCCGAGTATGGTTACCGCTATACTCAAAGCCTATTTCCTTTCTGTTTTTGAGGCCAGCAGGAACCGTTCGCAGTCGAGGGCGGCTACGCAACCCGAGCCTGCGGCCGTGACTGCCTGACGGTAGTGGGGGTCCTTGACGTCGCCCGCGGCGAAGACGCCATCGAGGGCTGTCTTGGAGGTGCCGGCCTCGGTGACGATATACCCCTCGGTGTCGAGCGCGAGTTTGCCGGCGAAGAGCTCCGTGTTGGGATGGTGGCCTATGGCGAGGAAGAAGCCCGAGATGTCGATCACGGTCTCCTCGCCCGAGACGTGGCGCAGGCGTGCGCCCGTGACGCCATCCTCGTCGCCGAGTACCTCGACGGTGTTGTATTCGAACATGACCTTTATGTTCGGGGTCTCGAATACGCGCTGCTGCATCGCCTTCGAGGCGCGCAGGAAGGGCTTGCGCACGATCATGTATACCTGACGGCAGAGCGATGCCAGATATGCCGCCTCCTCGCAGGCCGTGTCGCCGCCGCCGACGACGGCGACATCCTGCTTGCGGTAGAAGAAACCGTCGCACGTGGCGCAGGCGCTGACGCCGCGGCCGCGGTAGCGTGCTTCCGATTCAAGCCCGAGGTATCGTGCCGAGGCCCCCGTGGCGATGATGAGGCTCTCGGCCTCGATCAGCTTCTCCCCGTCCACGGTGGCCGTGTATGGGCGTTTGCCGAGGTCTACGGCGGTGATGACGCCCGTGCGCACGTCGGCGCCGAAACGCTGTGCTTGGAGTTTCATCTCATTCATCAGGTCCGGTCCGGTTATGCCCTTCGGGAAGCCCGGGAAGTTTTCGATCTCGGTGGTCGTGGTGAGTTGCCCGCCCGGCTCGATGCCCTCGTAGAGGACGGGGCCTATGTTTGCGCGGGCGGTGTATATGGCGGCCGTGTATCCTGCGGGGCCGCTGCCTATGATAAGGCACTTTACGTGTTCGGTTTGCATGTCGTTGTTATTTTCCGTTTAATCGTTGCTTGATCGCTTTCTCTGCGGCCGCGCGGAGCGGCTCTGCACAAGTCTTTTATGTAACTGCTACCCTACAATGCGGGCTGTGTCTCGGCGAAGGATGCTATCTGCCGCCCCGAGTAGTCGAAAAGCGCCCATTGGCCGCCGCGGCGCACCTGCGAGTTGCCCGTTACGGGGTCGTAGTCGACGATATCGAAGACCGGCTCTATGATATAGCGCCCGCGCTTGTCGATAAGTCCCATGCCCGTGGGAGCCTGCACCTCGGCACGGCCCTCGCGGAACCCGTTTGCCCACAAGAAGCGCGCCTCTATTACCGTGCGCCCCATGCCGTCGACGAAACCCCATCCCTGTTCCGTCTCTACGGGTGCGAGCCCCTCCGACAGCATCCCTACGCCGTATGTGCCCGCAACTGCCGGCCCGTAGGGGTCGGATGACGCCATGTCCGCGGCGGCATAGCCGAGGGCCGCGATCTTCGCGCGTATGGCCTCAAGCGCCTGTGTGTCGCCGCCGGCACCGGCGGTGGCGTATATCCACCTTACGGGATAGAGGGCCCCGTCGTCGTCGATCAGGATATTCTCCACCCGCAGGTTGTTGTGCGAGACATCCGCGCGGCGCAGTTCCCTCTCGAGGGCGTCGACGGCGGCGGTGAGGGCGGCGCAGTCCTCGCTGTTCTCGATCGAGGCCATGGCGTCGGCGAGGGGTCTGCCCTGCGGCAATGCCTCGATGATGATGTCGCACGCGGCGTGCCGCGCGAGCCGGTCCTCGTATATCATTTCGTCGCACATGATCTCTATCTGCGGCACCGCGGGCGAGACGAGGTGCCGGCGCAGCGGCGCGAACCTTTCCACGCGCGTCATGGCGTCGCCCGTGAGTGGCATGAAGAGCGTGAAGGCCCTGCCATCCAGACGTATCGTAGCCTCGGCGAAGCAGGTGGTGCGCAAGATGCCGCCCTCGCACACGGCTTTGCCCAGACGGCGGAAGTGTGCGGCGGGCGAGCCGAGGGTTCGGCGCAGGTCGGAGATTGTGGTCGTCATGATATGCTTGTTATTCTATGCTGGTTATGCTGCGCGACCCTATGTTTATGATCGACAGCAGTTCTATTATCGATGTGTTGTATCCCATGCCGTAGAAGGGCGGCATGGCGCCGGCGCCCTTGAATTCGCGCACCGCCTCGTCGAAGGGCTCGGGCATGATGCTCGAACACTCGGCCAGCAGACGGGCATATGGGTTGGCGCGGGCGATTTCGTCGGGCATAGGGAAGACCATTGCGGGGGAACTGCTGTCGGTCGAGATGTGTATGTTGAACAGGAGCGCGGCGCCGTCGTCGGTCGAGAGGCGCCGTATCTGCGAACATACGCGGCGCAGTTCGTCGTCGGTGCAGTCGGAAGCTTCGCCGTCGGTGATGTTTATCGCCACGGGAGGGAAGCTGGCGCGGTTTTCGTTGCGGGCGCACCACGCCGCGAGAAGGTCGCGCACACGCAGCAGGGCCTCGTACATCGGCGTCTTGCCTGCGGCTTGGGGCAGGAGCCACTGGCGCACGCTGTGGCCTGCGAGCATGGCGCTGCCGTCGGGGAGAGTCTCCTCGGAATAGAGGGTTTCTGTTTGCGGGCGCCGCCGTGCCAGACGGTCGACGGCGACGAACCCGTCCTCGTCGAGCAGCATCCGTACGTCGTCGCCCGAGTATCCGACCACGGCCACGTCGTAGTAGTTGCGCACGCCGTCGGTGCGGGTCGAGCGGTCGACGAGTTCCGTGAGCAGAGAGTTGGTTATGCGGGCCACGGCCGCCGCTTTCGACATCTCGTGCCGTCCGAAGCGCACCCTCTCCTGCATCGAGCCCGACTGGTCGATGGCTATTGCGAAGGCCGTGCGGTGGCGGCGCGTGATCTCCTGCGAATACATTGCTGCGGTCGATGGGTTTATCCGAACAAAGATATGTCTTTTGGCCGAATTAATCAACCCCGCGACCCCAAATGTACGACAAATCGAACATGCGGCACGTGCCGTCAGCCTCGCGCACCATCGTGCGGCCGTTGCGCAGCGGCTTGACCGTACAGCCGCGGCCGAAGGAGGCGACGGTACACCCGTCGCGGAGGATGAAATGGCTGTATCCGCCCAGCCCCACGAGCATGGTCCCCTCCGTCGGGTCGAATCCCCAGTCGTAGAGCGGCGGGACGATCCATTCGCCGCGAAGACGGTATCCCCACAGTCCGTCGTGCTGGTCGAGTTCCGGCTCTCCGGCGGCCGCGTCACCGCTTTCGTCACCGGCATGCGGCAGTCGGCATGCGGCGGCGAGCGTACGTTCCAGATCGAACAGGTAGGGTGTCGGCGATAGGAGCATCCGCGCCATGCGGTATTGCGGAGCCATGCCCCGTGCGGCGAAGAGGTCGGCCGTGCGGTCGGTTTCGGCGTTCCCGCCTGCGGCGATGCGCCGCGGGTGGAGCGGGAACTCGTGTGTTTCGCGGTAATGTCCGAGCACGGCGGGGTCTGTGGCTGCGGCGTGGAGCGTCACCGATATGAGCGCTATCGGATAGTCGTCGATATGCTTGTCGTACATCTCGGCCGTACGTGCCGGATGCTGGTATGCGGCCGTGCCCGTCTCGGGAGCGGTGCGCCCCGCCAGCAGGGGCGTGTATGCCGCATCCCAGTCTATGAACTCGACGGCGCCGTGCGGCGTGAAGATCATGTTTTCGGGTTTCAGGTCGCCGTGCGCGCGTTCCGACCGCAGCAGCTGCAGCGCCGCCCTGTCGAAGGCGCGGGCAATCGTCCCTGCCATCCGTACGCTCTCGGGACGGCAGAGAAGGCTGTCGAGCGTCTCACCCTCGATATAGCCGCTCAACAGGCAGTCGACCCATTGCCGCCGCCCGCCCATGCCGAAGACGCAGAGCTCGCGGGGCCGGAACGCCTGACCGTATATCGCCTGAAGATTGCCGTTCGGGCGGGTGTAGCATTTTAACATGGCATCCCTCCCGCCGTGCCGCACGCGGAGGCTTACGGCGGCATTGCCTGCGGTGTAGCGCGGGCGTCCGTCGTAGAGCGGCACTTCCACGCCGTGCAGCGTGCGCCACACGATGTGGTTGTTGCAGAGCGTGTCGATTATGTCGGCTATTGTTATCATCGTCGGTAGAGTAAGACGGGGCGCCGCTGCGGCGGCGCCCCGTCGGAATCGTTGCCTGCGGGGGTTAGTTGCAGCCGCCGCAGCACCCGTCCTTGTGGTCGTGGTCTCCGCAGCAGTCGTGGTCATGGCCGCCGCAGCCGCCGTCGCAGTCGTGGCAGTGGCAGCCGCCCTGCGACGCCAGATCCTCCGGAGTCACGTCGCGCACCTCGACGACCTCAACGTCGAAGTTGAGCTCCTTGCCCGCCATGGGGTGGTTGAAGTCCATCTTCACGGTGTCGCTGCCTACCTCCATCACGCGGCCCGTCAAGCGGTTGCCCTGTGCGTCGCTCATGGGTATCTGGTTCCCGACGAAGAGCATCTCTTCAGCGGGCTTGCCGTCGATGACGAATATGTTCTTCGGCAGGTCGACGATGGCCTCGGCTATGATCTCGCCGTAACCGTCCTTGGGCTTTAGCGTGAAGGATACCTTCTCGCCGGGTTCGAGGCCCATGATGGCGCCCTCGAATTTGGGCAGGAGCATGCCCGCGCCGCATACGAACTGCAGGGGCGAGCCCTCGCGAGACTGATCCGCTACCTTGCCGTCGACGGTGAGCTTGTAGTTCACCGACACCATTTTGCTGTTTTCTACTTTCATACGTTCTGTTTCAATGTGTTGTTTCCGTTGTTTGCGGGCAGACGCATCTCTGCGCATGCCCTTTTGCCGTATCTTTAGTCTTTAGTCGCAGTTGCAGCATACCAGATTGCGGTCGCCGTAACCGTTGTCTATCTTGGTGACATAGGGGAAGAACTTGGCCTCACACACCCAATCGAGCGGGAATGCAGCCTGCATGCGTGTATAGGGATGCGGCCACTCGCCCGCGATCTCCGCGGCCGTGTGGGGTGCGTTCGTCACGACGTTGTCCTTCTCGCCCGCGGCAGCCGCAGCCTCGCATTCGCGCTTGATGGCCACCATAGCCTCGATGAAACGGTCCATCTCGGCCTTGGGCTCCGACTCCGTAGGCTCCACCATCAGCGTCTCGTGTACGGGGAACGAGAGCGTCGGGGCGTGGAAGCCGTAGTCCATGAGCCGGTGGGCTATGTCGCCGCAGTCGATGCCGTAGTCGTGCTTGAAGTTGGTGAGGTCGAGGATCATCTCGTGCCCCACACGGCCTGTTTCGCCCGTATAGTATGTGCGGAACTCGCTTGCGAGGGCCGCCGACATGTAGTTGGCGTTGACTATGGCCATCTCCGTCGCATGGCGCAGGCCCTCCTCACCCAGCATCTTGATATATCCGTAGGTTATCGGCAGCAGCATGGCGGATCCCCACGGTGCCGCCGCTACGGCAGTGATGCCGTCATCGCCGCCCGTGGCGACGACGGGATGCGTCGGCAGGAAGGGCTTAAGGTGTTCGGCCACGCAGATGGGGCCTACGCCCGGGCCGCCGCCGCCGTGAGGCATGGCGAAGGTCTTGTGTAGGTTGAGGTGGCAGACGTCGGCCCCGATATATCCCGGGTTGGTCAGACCTACCTGTGCGTTCATGTTGGCGCCGTCCATGTATACCTGGCCGCCGGCGTCGTGGACCGCGTCGACGATTTCGCGGATGCGGCTCTCGAAGACGCCGTGCGTCGAGGGATACGTGACCATAAGCCCGCAGAGCTCTGAACTGTACTCCGATGCCTTCTTCTTCAGGTCTTCCACGTCGATGTTGCCGTTGGGGTCGCACGCTACGGTCATGATCTTCATGCCGGCCATGGCGGCCGAGGCGGGGTTGGTGCCGTGGGCCGAGGCGGGGATGAGGATTATGTTGCGGTAGCCCTGTCCGCGGCTCTGGTGGTAGGCGCGGATCACCATGAGTCCCGAGTACTCGCCCGCGGCTCCAGAGTTGGGTTGGAGCGAGCAGCCCGCGAAACCGGTGATGACGGCAAGGTCGTGTTCCAGTTCGGCGATAAGCTGTGCGTAGCCCTCCGTCTGGTCGGCGGGGGCGAAGGGGTGTATGTTCTGGAATCCCGCCAGCGAGAGGGGCTGCATGAGCGCTGCGGCATTGAGCTTCATGGTGCACGAACCGAGCGAGATCATCGAGTTGGCGAGCGATATGTCGCGCAGCTCGAGGCGCTTGATGTAACGCATCATGTCGCTCTCCGAATGGTAGCGGTTGAAGACGGGTTCGGTGAGGATGGGCGTGGTGCGGCGCATCGGCACGGCGCACTGCATGTCCACCTTCACGTGCTTGGCCTTGCGTCCCTTGGCCTCGGCGAAGACGGCCACCACGGCATCCACCTCGTCGGGGGTGGTCACCTCGTCGAACGAGAGGCGTACGCTCCCCTCCGACGGGTAGTGGAAATTGATGCCCGAGGCCAGCGCTATGTCCTGAATAACGGCGGCTTCGGCCTCTATGTCGAGCGTGTCGAACACCTGTTCCGACGTGAGCGTATAGCCCAGCGCCTTGATCGCCTCGGCGGCGGCCACAGCCGAGGCGTGTGCCGTCATGGCGGCGCGGCGAAGGCCTTCGGGGCCGTTGTAGACGCAGTAGAAGCCCGCCATCGAGGCCATGAGGGCCGAGGCGGTGCATATGTTCGATGTGGCGCGCTCGCGCTTGATGTGCTGTTCGCGCATCTGCAGTGCCATACGCAGGGCCTTGTTGCCCAGACGGTCGACCGAGACGCCTATGATGCGGCCCGGCATGTTGCGCTTGAAAGCCTCGCGTGTGGCCATGTATCCTGCCGAGGGGCCGCCGAAGCCCATCGGGCAGCCCAGACGCTGTGTCGAGCCCACGGCGATGTCGGCGCCCCACTCCGCGGGGGGTGTCATGACGGCCAGCGAGAGGATGTCGGCGGCGGCGGTAACCAGCGCTCCGGCCTCGTGGGCCTTGGCAGTGAAGGCGGCGTAGTCGCGCACGGTGCCGTCGGCGGCGGGGAATTGCACGATGGCGCCGAACTCCTTGCCCGAGAATTCGTATTCGTCGTAGTCGTCGATGATGAGCTCTATGCCGAAGGGCTCGCTGCGTGTGAGCAGCACGTCCAACGTCTGCGGAAATATCTTCTTGTCGACGAACAGCTGGCAACGCCCCTGCTTGACGGCCTCGCGTGAACGCAGGGCGTACATCATGAGCATGGCCTCGGCGGCTGCCGTAGCCTCGTCGAGCAGCGAGCAGTTGGCTATCTCCATGCCCGTGAGCGATATGATTGCCGTCTGGAAGTTGAGCAGCGCTTCGAGCCGCCCCTGCGAGATCTCGGCCTGATAGGGCGTGTACGAGGTGTACCACGCAGGGTTCTCGAAGACGTTGCGGCTCACTACGGCGGGCACGGCGGCGGGGTAGTAGCCCATGCCTATGAACGAGCGGAAGATGCGGTTCTTTGCGGCCAGCTCGGCTATGTGTGCCGAGAACTCGTATTCGCTCATGCCCTCTGCAGGCAGGGCGAGCGGTTTCTTGAGACGGATGGATGCGGGAATCACCTGCGAGATGAGCTCCTCGACCGACTTGACACCGATGACCTGGAGCATGGCCTGCAGATCGCGGCTGTCGGTGACGCCTATGTGGCGGTACATGAACTTGTCGAACATATTTGTACTGTATTTTATTTTTTATTTGTCAGTATCGGGGTTTGTGCTTTCTTGCCCGTTCCGGCGGCGGGGCCTTTATGCTCCGGCCGTACTGCGGGCTGTACTCAGTATCGGAAACTGCTGCCGCCGATGAACTCGCGCAGGATCGACGTGGGCGGGATCTCGTCGGGGGCGATGGGCACGAAGTTGTCGAGGAACTTGAGCAGGCGTTTGGTCTCGGCATACTCGATGTGCGTGTCGGGCACTTCGCGCAGGATGGGCTCCACCTTTGGCCGCAGGACCGATATTTCGTAGAAGAGCGACGAGTTGAATATCGCGTCGGCGTTCTCCTGATAGGGGAAGATGTGTTTCTCCTCGCCGCGGCGGACGCTGGGCCAGCGCTGGAGTGTGGCCAGCGCGTTGCTGCCGCGCGTGTAGTAGTCGCGCGTGATGCGGCGCAGCAGGCGGTTGTCGGTGGTGGGTATGCGCGAGAGGTTGTCCATCGACACCGACGTGAGGCACGATACGTAGATGCAGAACTTGCGGTCGCGCGGGATGCTCGGGGTCAGGCGCGGGTTGAGCCCGTGTATGCCCTCCATGATTATGATCGACCTCTCGTCGAGCCGCAGCGGGGTCTCATGCCACTGGCGGGTACCGGTTATGAAGTCGTAGCGCGGCACCTCGACGCTCTCGCCAGCGAAGAGGCGTTTGAGGTCGCTGTTGAGCAGTTCGAGGTCTATGGCCTCGAGCGCCTCGTAGTCGTATTCGCCGTTTTCGTCCTTGGGGGTGCGCTCGCGGTCGACGAAGTAGTCGTCAAGGGAGATGAGCACGGGGTCGAGCCCGAGGATGCGGAGCTGTATGCCCAGACGTTTCGAGAAGGTGGTCTTTCCGCTCGACGAGGGGCCCGAGATGAGCACCATGCGCGTGCCGCTCGATATGTTGGCCTGCTCGATGCGGTCGGCGAGGTTGGCGATCTGTTTTTCGTGGAAGGCCTCGGCCACCTTGATCAGTTCGCCGGCGTCGCCCCCGAGCACTTTGGCGTTGAGGCTTCCCACGGTTGGCACGCCCATGATCCGCACCCACATCTGATACTCGTGGAAGACGTCGAACATCTTGTCCAGATGGACCTGCAGGTCGAGTTTCGAGGGGTCGGTACGCAACGGTACGGCTATGTAGAAACCGTTGTAATAGGGGCGTATGTCGAACAGGTGGATATATCCCGTGTCGGGGGTCAGGGAGCCGTAGAAGAACCCTACCATGTCGTCCAGCTGGTAAAGGTCGCTGTAGAGGCGCGGGCGGGTGTTGAGCAGCACGACCTTGTCGTCGAAGCCGAAACGCTCGTATATGCCGTTCACCTCCTCGGTGAGCATCGTACGGCGTGTTATGGGGTATCTGCGGGCGATGATTTCGCCCATGTGCCGGCGCAGGGCCTCGATCTGCCCGGCATCGGGCTGGTCGCCGTCGCCGAATTCGCAGTAGAAGCCGCTGCCGAGCGAGTGGCGTATGTAGAACTTGCGGCTCGGGAAGAGATCCCACACCGCTTTCTGCAGAATGAACGATATGGTGCGTTGGTAGACCCTGTGCCCCTCGAACGAGGTGATGTCGATGAATTCGACGGTGACGGGGCGCATCACGCGGTAGTTGAGCTCCTTGATGCGGTTGTTGACGAAGGCCGCAAGAAAGGGGTACGGGCCTTCGATCCCGAGTTGCGGGGCCATGTCGAGCAGTGAGGTGCCTGTCTCGACCTTCAAACGGGTGCCTGAATTACGGCATATCACTTCTACGGAGTTCTGCATAACGATCCGAAATTAAAATGTGTGTAAAGATAAGTATTTTATTCTTAACTTTGGCCGCGGAAAAAACTTTAATATGAAAAAAGCGGTCTGTTTGATCATTGCGGCCGCGGTCATGGCCGCGGCATACATGGCATGGGTGCGTTACGTCTCGGAACGCAGCATCGTCATCATCTCCACCACCGACATGCACGCCAAGGTCGAGAACTTTCCGAGGCTGGCCACGGCCATAGCCCGCTGCCGCGATACCGTCCCTGCTATCGTGGCCGATGCCGGCGACCGCTGGACGGGCAACGCATATGTCGACATGGCGCGCGAGCCGCGCCGCCCCGTCATCGACATGATGAATGCCATGGGGTACGACGTGGCCACGCTCGGTAACCACGAGTTTGACGACGGGCAGGCTTTCCTCGGGCACATCAACTCGCTGTGCCGGTTCGACATAATCTGCGCCAACGTGGTGAGCGACACCATCACCTTCCCCCAGCCCGCGCCGTACAGGATATTCTGCCGCCGCGGCGTCAAGGTGGGGTTCGTGGGCGTGGTGACCAACTATGACCACAACAACCATCCGGCAGGCAAGGACGAGAGTTTCGAGGGCCTTGTCTTTCCCGATCCGCAGCGTACTGCCGCCGAGTACGCGTGGCTGAAGGATCGCTGCGACGTGCTGGTGCTGCTCTCGCACATGGGCGACGACATGGACCGCGAACTGGCGTCGAAATGTTCGGCTTACGACCTGATACTGTGCGGCCATACGCATAATCTGGTAGATACGGTGGTGAACGGTACTGCGCTCGGGCAGTCGGGGTACGGCGCCAAGAACATAGGTGTGACGCACATACGCATGAAGGGGACGAAGATCGTCTCGCTCGACTATCGCATCGTGCCGCTCGATGGGTATGAACCCGACCCGCACATGGCGCAGCTGGTGGACGAACTATACGACAACGAGGCGTTGAGCCGTCCCGTGGGCGAGAGCAGCCGCATACTCACGCGCGTGGGGCTGGCGGCATGGGAGACCGATGCCATGCGGCGGCGTTTCGATGCCGACGTGGCGTTCTACCACTATGGCGGCATACGGTTCGACTCGCTGCCCGGGCTTCCGATAAACACTGGTATGATATATGGCATGGAACCCTTTTCGTCGACGCTCTATACCATGCGCATGACCCCTGCGCAGATGCGTCGCATGATCATATCGAAGTACAACGATACTGCCAACCCCAAGGAGTCGCACCGTATAGACCTCTTCTCGTCCACGCCCTACACGATCCGTGTCGACGGGCGCGGCGAGGCGGTGGATGTCGTCTTCCCCGAACTCGACGAGGCGGATACCTGCCGCGTGGTGATGGGCGACTACATTTACAAGAACTACCGTGATATTGAGGCTTCGGACGTGGTGCCCGAGGGGGTGTTGCTGACCGACGTGCTGATAAACCATCTGCGCGAGAATTCGCCCATCGACTATTCGAACGACGGGATACAGCATATCGAGCGTGCCGAATAGGGTGTCATACCGCCCGTTGCAGCGGCCGCAGCCTCGACAAAAGGCTGCGGCCGCTGTTTCTGCGTTCGTGCGGGTGCGGGCCGCCGCCATTGGCACAGAGCGGCCGTCGGGCGGGTACCCCCCCCCCTCCCCTTGCAGGCCTGCCGCCACCGGTCTCTTCATTTTCATCGCCTTTGCGCTCAGGACCGTTTTGTTTTGCATGATATGTGGAAACAGCCGGAATATAGGCGAGGCGGCTCTTCCCGTCTCGTACCTGCCGTATGCGCGTAAGGCGGCTATCTGGCGGCGTATACCACCTTCTTGGTCTCGAAGAATGCCTCGTCGAAGAACTCCGATATGGGGTACTCGCGCCATGCGATTCGCGTGGGGGCGAGCTCCTGCGTCAGGTCGCCGCCCTTGAGGCAGAGCATGCCGTTGGGGAGGGTGCCGCGCCGCCCCCGCTCGATCTTGCGCCATACCCATTCGACAAGTTGCGGCATCTGGGCGACGGCGCGCGTCACGACATAGTCGAAACGCTCGCCGATCTGTTCGACGCGCACGTTGCGGGCGTCGACGTTTATGATGCCGGCGGCTTCGCAGACCCCTTTCACTACGGTGATCTTCTTGCCTATGGAGTCGGCCGCGACGAAGTGTGCCTCGGGGAACATTATGGCCAGCGGCACGCTCGGGAACCCGCCGCCGCAGCCTACGTCGAGGATGCGGGCGCCGTCGTCAAAGCGGCACAGCGCGGCTATGGCGAGCGAATGCAGCACGTGCCGCACGTACAGCTCGCCGAAATCCTTGCGCGAGATGACGTTGATGCGGGCGTTCCACTCCGAGTATATGTCGTACAGCGCGGCGAACTGTCCGCGCTGGCGGTCGGTTATGTCTGGAAAATATTTCAGTATGGGGGCTATCGTTGTCATGGCGTCGGGGTTATGGTTGGGTACACGCTGTGCCGCCCATGTCGTCGGTGCGGGTTCCGGCGCTGTCGTCGCGGGCGTCTTTTCCCATAGCCTCGGCCGTCGAGAGCAGGCCGCACGCCGCCTGTATGTCCTCGCCGCGCGAGGCGCGTATGGTGGTGTGTATGCCGCCCGCTGTGAGCGCGTCGCGGAAAGCCTCCATCCTCTGCCGCGAAGGCGAGAAATACGGCGAGCCGGGTATGCGGTGGAACCGTATGATGTTGATGCGGCACTTGAGGCCGTTGAGCAGGCGGCGCAGTTCGCGTATGTGCGCCGGAGTGTCGTTGAGCCCCTCCATGAGTATATATTCGAACGAGAGGCGCCGCTGGCCCGAGAAGTCGTGGCGCCGCAGCATCTCGGACAATTCGCGCACGGGGTATGCGCGTTCGATGGGCATTATCTCGGCCCTCTGGTCATGGAAGGGGTTGTGAAGGCTGACGGCTACATGCACCTTCGTCTCCCGAAGCAGCCGGTCGAGCTGCGGCGTGACGCCCGCCGTTGAGAGGGTGATGCGTGTGGGCGACCAAGCCATGCCCCATGGCGCCGTGAGTATCTCTATGGCCGCCAGTACGTTGTCGCAGTTGTCCAGAGGCTCGCCCATGCCCATGAATACGATATTCGTGAGGCTGGGGCTCTCGGGTATGGCGATTATCTGGTTGAGGATCTCGCCCGCCGAAAGGGAGCGGCGCAACCCCTGCCGTCCCGTGGCGCAGAAGCGGCATCCCATGCGGCATCCTACCTGCGACGAGACGCAGAGCGTGGCCCGTCCGCCATCGGGTATATATGCCGTTTCGACATATCCGCCGTCGGGCGATCCGAAGAGGTATTTTTTCGTGCCGTCGGCCGAGACGCTCGTGCGCAGCGGCGGCATGATGCGGGCCTCGTAGCGCTCGGACAGATGCTGGCGCGCGGCACGCGAGAGGTCGGTCATCGCGTCGATACCCTCTGCCCTGCGAACATATAGCCAGCGTGCGATCTGCCCTGCGGCGAATGCGGGCAGAGCCTCGTTGCGGCATATCTCCCGCAGGCGGGCAAGGGTCGTTCCGTATAGGTTTTCCATCTTTGCGGCGGCATTGCGCCGCACCTCCGAAAGGCGCGGCGGGAACAAAAGTAAAAAAAAATCGGATATTTTTATCCGGCATGCGCTCTTTATTGGAATATTATGATTATATTTGCCCAAAGAAGCGGGCGTACGGCCTTCCGGCAGCGCGAGAGGGCGTTGCGAGCGGAGGGGGCGATAAAAAGCGAGGAGAGAAGGGAGAGCAAGGAGAGAGAGGGGGAGAAAGGAGAAAGGTATGTTCCGGCTTATGTTTTGCGAAAACTGCTTAACTACCGATATTTTTAAATAGAAAACTTACATATGGAAATCAAAAAATCGCCAGAGGCAGATCTTCAGAACAGAAAAGGTCTGTTTTTTGAAATCGGTTTAGTCATTGCCCTTGCGGCGGTGCTCGGAGCGTTCCTCTACACTCCGAAAGAGTACCGTATCGAGCAGGTCGTATCGAACGTGGTAGTAGAGGACCAGCAGATCGTCGAGGTGACCCGTAACGAGCAGAAACCGCCCGAGCAGCCTAAAAAGGTCGAGATGCAGGTCGTTACCGACATCCTCGACGTGGTGACCAACGACACCAAGATCACCAGCGACATCAACTTCGACGAGTTCACCGAGGATATGGAGATCACTCCTCAGGTAGTCGAGGTCGAGGAGGAGGTTATCGAGGAGGAGGCTCCCTTCATCCGTGTGGAGAAGATGCCTACGTTCCAGGGTGGTGACCTGAATGCTTTCCGCAACTGGGTGCAGGGCAAACTCCACTATCCCCAGATCGCGCAGGAGAACGGCATCTCGGGCCGCGTGGTTCTGTCGTTCGTGATCGAGAGGGACGGTACGCTCACCAATATCGAGGTGCTGCAGGCTCCCGACCGTTCGTTGTCGGAGGAGGCCGTACGTGTGCTGGAGACTTCGCCCAAGTGGGAGCCCGGAATGCAGAGCAACAAGGCTGTGCGCGTAAAGTATACGCTGCCGGTAGATTTCCAGATTCACAACTGATCGTAATACGCAAGGCATCCCGCTTTTCGACGGGATGCCTTTTTTTTTATCCCTGCGGATGGCAAAAACGAAGGAGAAGGGGGAGACGGAAGAAAAGGATAGGAAGGTGACGGAGGCAGCAGCGGCTGCGGCAGAAGCCCGCCGTGCGCGTGCCGTGGTGGTGGCGGTAGTACGCGACGGCCAAAGCCTCGAACGGACGGAGGAGTTCCTCTCCGAACTGGAGTTTCTGGCCGAGACGGCCGACATCGATACCGTGCGCCGTTTCACGCAGCGCATGCCGCAGCCGTCGTCGCGTCTCTACGTCGGCCCCGGCAAGCTCGAGGAGATTGCGGCATATTGTGCCGAGGCGGAGATCGATGTGGCCATCTTCGACGACGAACTTTCCCCCTCGCAGACACGCAACATAGAGAAGGCCCTGCCCTGTCGCGTTATCGACCGCACGCGCCTGATACTTGACATCTTCATGTCGCGGGCGCGTACGGCCTATGCCAAGACGCAGGTCGAGTTGGCACGCAACGAATACATGCTGCCGCGTCTGGCCGGCATGTGGACCCACCTCGAACGTCAGAGGGGCGGCACGGGTACCCGCGGCGGCGCCGGCGAACGCGAGATCGAGACTGACCGCCGCATCGTACGCAACCGCATCGCCAAGCTGAAAGAGGATCTGGCCAAGATCGACCGCCAGATGGCGGTGCAGCGTTCGAATCGCGGGGCACTGGTGCGGGTGGCGCTGGTGGGGTATACCAATGTCGGCAAGTCGACGCTCATGAACCTCATATCGAAGAGTGACGTCTTTGCCGAGAACAAACTCTTCGCCACGCTCGACACCACGGTACGCAAGGTGGTCTTCGACAACCTGCCGTTCCTGCTGTCGGATACCGTCGGATTCATCCGCAAGCTGCCCACGGAGTTGATCGAGTCGTTCAAGTCGACGCTCGACGAGGTGCGCGAAGCCGATCTGCTGGTACATGTGGTCGATATTTCGCACCCCAACTTCGAGGAGCAGATCGACGTGGTGAAACAGACGCTGCGCGACATCGGCGCGGGCGACAAGCCAGTATATCTGGTATTCAACAAGATCGACGCCTACACCTATATAAAGAAAGAGGAGGATGACCTCACCCCCGCCACACGCGAGAACCTCTCGTTGGAGGATCTCAAGCGCAGCTGGATCGCCAAGGCCAATACGCCGTGCATATTCATCTCGGCGGCATGCCGCACCAATATCGACAAACTGCGTTCGGATCTCTACGGCATGGTGCGCGAGATACATGCGGGGCGTTATCCGTTCAACAATTTCCTCTATTGATACAGTGTGTGCGGGCTGCGGCTCCATAAAACCTAACATGAGCAGGGTATGATTCACATTCTGAACAAGGAGAACTCGATTCTCAACAAATTCATCGCGCAGATACGCGACAAGTCGATACAGAAGGACTCGATGCGGTTTCGCCGCAATATAGAGCGTATCGGCGAGATCATGGGCTACGAGATATCGAAGACGCTCGATTACAGGACGCAGATCGTCGAGACGCCGCTGGGCGAGGCTCCCGTCGAGATGATAAGCGATCAGGTTGTTGTGGCCACGATCCTGCGTGCGGGTCTGCCCCTGCATCATGGATTCCTGAACTACTACGACGACGCGCAGAATGCTTTTGTTTCGGCCTACCGCAAGAGCAGCAAGGACGGCAAGTTCACGGTGAAGGTGGAGTACATATCGTGCTGCAGCCTTGAAGGCAGGACGATGCTGCTGGTCGACCCTATGCTGGCGACGGGGACGTCGCTGGTGCTGGCGTACGAGGCGCTCTGCGAGAAGGGCGGCCGGCCGGCGCATACGCACATAGCCTCGGTCATAGCGAGCGAGCAGGGTATCGACTATGCCGTGAAGCACCTGCCGTCGAAAGAGACCACTCTGTGGGTCGGCGCCGTGGATGCCGAGCTCACGTCACGCGCCTATATAGTGCCGGGCATAGGCGATGCCGGCGATCTGGCTTTCGGCGAGAAACTGGGGTGACATTCCGGCGGGGCATTGTTCGCCCCGTTGGGCCGTTTCGCCCAATTGTGGGTTGCGGCCTATTCGTCGGGCGGCATTGCGGGAAGTTCTTTCCTGCGTGACTATTCTATGAAAACGACATCCAGTGCGGGGTCTGGCATATCGGGATCGAGGGGGAATATAGGCCGTTCGAGGCGTTTGTAGGGCAACTGCGTCAGCTCCTGATCCACGCCGCCGCGGGTATGTGCCATCATCCAGTCCGCCTGCATCTCATACAGTTCCTCGGTCAGATAGCCGAGTTTGACCACTATTATGTCCGCCTCGCGGGGCTTGAGATCCAGACGATCGAAGTCCCGTTCGTAATGGAACGGCTGGCGCGATTCGGTTACTATGACCTGCATCGACCCTACACGTATTACCACCCAGTCGTTGCTCCCGTTCTCGAGTATCTTCTCCACACGGCCTTGGATACGTACGGGGCCGCAGTAGCGGTTGTCGGTCATGGCGCCGGCCAAGGCGTCCACGTTGCCGCCGACGCCGGCCTCTTTGGCCGCGGCCACGACCTCGGGGCCCGGGATAGATGCGTATATGAGGCGTTTGCCCGACGCCTTGCGGAACTCCTTGCGTTTGAGCAGTTCGTTCAAGGTCCATGTGACATCACCCGCGCCGCCCGCGGTAGGGTTGTCGCCCATGTCTGATATGAAGTAGGGCTTCACCTTGCTCCTGAGGGCGTGTTCGAGCACCTCGTCGAGCGAGGCGGTGGGGGCGACGAACTCGAAGTCGTTCCGCACCGACCAGAAGCGCTCGGCGAGCGATTTGGCACCGGCCTCCACCTGCGCCTTGTCGTCCCCCGTAACCATGACGACGCCATGGTTGCGGGGCTCGTCGGCCCACGGATATGACATCCATATGGCGGCATCGATGACACCCTCCTGTGCCTCTATGGGTTCGATTGCGGCATACAGCGACTTGCCGGGCTCGACGCGGGTCGAGGTCTTCTCACCGGGCAGCAGGATGGGTACCTTGACCCATGCCTTGTAGGCTGGCTTGCCCTTGCCGCTCTCCAGACGGTCGAGCAGGTTTACTATGGCGCGCTTGCGCGAGACGTAGCGGTCGGTATGCGGAGCCATACGGTAGGCCGTGATCAGGTCGGTGTTCTCGGCCAGACGGTGCGACACGCAGCCATGTGGATCCATCGACGTGGAGATGAGGACGTTGTCGCCGACCATTTCGCGTACCTTGGTTATATAGTCCCCCTCGGGGTCGTCCAGCCCCTCGACGCTCATCGCCCCGTGTATGTCGAAAAAGAGTCCGTCGACGGGCAGCTGTTCCTTCAGGGCGCGCAGCGATCGATCGACAAGCGTGTCATAGCATTCGCGGGTGACCATGCCCCCGGGCGTGGCCCATGCCAGCATGGCGGGGCGCCATTCGGCGCGGTTGAGCAGGGCGGTGTCCTCGCGGAAGAAGGGGTACGATTTCAGGATGTCGTCTCCGTATATGGGGCGGAACATGTCGAGCGTGGTCCGTGCCGGAGAGAAGGTGCTGCATTCTATGCCTATGCCGACGATGGCGACACGGGGCTTGGTGCCGCGGGTGCAGGCGGCGCCCAAGGCGGCCAGACCCGAGATAAGGATAAGTTTGAGCGTGCGGTTCATGCGTATGAGGTTGGGTTTGGTTCCATGATTTTATGCGGTCGTCCGTGCGTAGTGCTTTTCGCAGTTGTACGGGTTGCAGGTGGCCTGTATGGCCGGCAGCTGACGGCAAGATATAAAAAATATGCCTGAAGGCAAAACCGTACGGCACAAATATTCCTCCGTAAATGGTTTTGGCGGTGCGGAGGTTGTACTGCGGGGCGTATCTGCCGCATGGCTCCCCCCTCCCCTCCCCGAAGGCAAGTCTTTTCGTATAAGGCGCTGTGGGCGGCGCCTATCGTTTTACCACTACGCTGCGTGTGACGGGGTCGAAGGCGACGCTTTCGGCAGCGAAGAGCTTTTCGATGTGGCCGCTGCGCACCATGGCGCCGGCATCCTGAAGGAAGAGCCGCGGCGGTGCTATGAGGGCTATGTCATCGCACATGTTGAGGGCTATGTCGAGCTCATGCGTCGAGAAGAGTATACACTTGTTCCCGTCGTGTGCCAACCGAGCCAGAAGCGTGCAGAGTTCGTAGCGGTTGGGCATGTCGAGGAACGCCGTTGGTTCGTCGAGCAGGATTACGGGGGTCTGTTGCGCCAGCGCGCGCGCTATCATGATGCGCTGGCACTCGCCGTCCGACATTCGGTCCATGGTGCGGTCGGCGTAGCCGGCCATGCCTACCGTCGCGAGCGCTTCGGTGACGATGTCGGCGTCGGCGGCCTGCATGCGGCCTATCCAGTTCGTATATGGTGCGCGGCCGAGCGCCACCACGTCGCGGCACCGCAGGTCGGCAATACGTATGCGCTCCGTCGTGACTGTCGCTACGGTCAGGGCCATGCGTGCCGGGGTATACTCCCCGACGGGCGTCTCCCCGATGAGGATATCTCCCGCCATGATGCGTTCCATGCCGGCGATGGCGCGCAGCAGCGTGCTCTTGCCGGTGCCGTTGCGTCCCAGCAGCGCCGTGAGGGTGCCGCGCCGTATGACGGCGTCGGCCTTCTCGACGAGGATGCGGCTTCCGTAGCCTATAGTGAGGTTCTCGAGGCGTATCATATTGCGGCGTTATGCTATGTTGCGGTTGCGCACCACTACCCATACCACTATGGGTATGCCGAGCAGTGCGGTTATCGAGTTCACGGGCAGGGCCAGCAGCTTGGCTGTCATGTCGCACAGCAGCAGCGACGCAGCCCCCGTGAGGGCGGTGGCGGGCATGAGCGTGCGGTGGTCGGCATTGCGGAATATGGTGCGCGCCACGTGGGGCATGGCAAGGCCGATAAACCCTATCGGGCCGCAGAAGGCGGTGACGGAGCCTGCGAGCAGTGTCGTCGAGAGCAGTATCGTCATTCGTGCGCGGCGCAGGTCGAGCCCCATCGATCGGGCGTAGCTCTCGCCCAAAAGCAGCATGTTGAGCGGCTTGATGGCGGCTATGCCGAGGGCGGCGCCTGCCGCGACGGCGGGCAGCAGCAGCGCGAGCTGCGCGGAGGTGACGTCGCCGAGCGACCCCATCGTCCAGACGACGAAGCTTTTGAGCGCCTCCTCGGCGCTGAGGTACTGCAGTATCTGCACTATGGCGCTCACGCCCGAACTGATCATCATGCCGAGAATGAGAATCACCATTATGTCCTTGATGCGGGTACTGACGGCGGCGACGGCAGCGAGGGTCGCGGCGGCGCCGATCCATGCCGCGCCCGCTATGCCGAGCGACGCGAGCCATGCGTTCCCCGCGAACCCGAGCACAGGGGCGCCGAGGATGAAAAGTGCCACGCCGAGGCTTGCGCCCGAGCTTACGCCCAGTACGTAGGGCCCCGCGAGGGGATTGCGGAAGAGTGTCTGCATCTGCAGTCCGCTCACGGCGAGGGCCGAGCCGGCTATGAGGGCGGCGACGGCCTTCATGAGGCGTATCTCGCGTACGATTTTGGCCGTGGCGGGGTCGCACTCTGCTCCCGTGATGGCGGCCCACACTTCGCCGAGAGGTATCGATACCGACCCTACGGCCACGTCGGCTGCGAAAAGCGCCGTAACGGCGGCCGTGAAGGCTATGAAGAGTATCGTCGTGCGCGATTTCATGTGTCGGTTCCTATTCTATGCGTTTGTAGTAGTAGAGGTCCTCGTCCTGAATGCCGGCGTCGGGATGGAACACCCCTATCAGGTCGTGCAGCACCACGTCGGGCCGCACGACGCTCGACTCCCAGAAGTCGTTGCCGCCCGCCGGCGTCATGCGGCGGTTACAGTTGAAGATGCGTCCGCGGCGCACGCACCCCACGTCGGCGAATTTGGGATGGCGGCTGCGCAGCTCCGCCAATGTCGATATCTGCCCCACGTTTATCCAGCAGTCGGCCTGCGACGCCATGAGGTATGCCTGTTCGGTATCGACGGGCTCCGACTTGTCTCCCGTATCGTTGTGGTATATGTAGTCGCCGCCCGCATCCATTATCAGACGTGCCATGTAGCTCGATGCAGAAGGCATGAACCAACTGTCGCCGTAGGGAGCGTTTATCATCACGCGCGGCCGGTCGGGCATCGCCGCTGCGGCACGGCACAGGGAGTCGTAGCGCGGAGGCAGCTCCCCGAACGCCCGCACGGCCTTGTCGCGGCACCCCGCGATTTCGCCCACGGCGACCATCCACTCGGCCTTGCCCAAGGGCGACGCCTCGACGTACTCGCCTATATAGGCGTAGGGTATGCCCAACTCGCGCAGTTTCGACTCCATGCCGCTGGGGCCCGTCACGCCGTAGAGCAATACTATGTCGGGGTCGAGGGCTACGATACGCTCGTAGTCGACGTCGGGCTCGTAGCCCACGTCGGCGATGGCGTCGCGGTTGGCCGTGACGTAAGGGTCCGATATGAAGTCGAGGCCCGATACCCCCACTATGCGGTCGCTGCAGCCTATGGCGCCGAGCATCGCCACGTGTGTCGACGACATGCAGACGATGCGTCGGGCAGGGCCTTCGATGCGCTGTACGTCCGGCTGCCCGTCCGTTCCGGCATGTCCGCCGCGGTCGATCACGAGCCGCCGCTGCGCGTTGCCCGAACCCTGCCACGGCGAGCGTACCTCGAGCAACGTCGCATCGCCCTGCGGCAGGCGCATGATGGAGAAACCGTCGGCGTAGCGGGGCGCGTAGGCGCTCTCGGTGAAGGCTTCGAGGCCCCTCCCGCCGTCGTGTGCGCAGGCCGAGAGCAGGAGTCCCAGAATCAGGTATATCGCGTGTCTCATCTCTCTCGTATGTCTTTGTGTATGGTCTGCAGCAAGGCTTTGCCGTCGCGGACGAATCCGTCGACGCAGGCGCTGTCGCCCGCGCTCTCAACGATCCGGTCTCCCGTACAGTCGTATATGACGTGACCGCATCCGGAGATCATGCCGAAGCCGTTGTTGAAGGTCCAGAAACCGAAGTGGGGCCGCGCGGGGTCGAATATGTCGCGGCTGAAGGTGAAGCCGTCGCGGCCGATGCCCATCTGCGAGAGGAGCGTAGCGACCAGATCGCTCTGCGAGGCGTAGGTCTCGACAACGGAGGGCTGGCGTACGGCACCGCCCAGCCACAGCATAGGTATGCGTTGTCGTGCCACCGATCCCGCATCCAGACCCTCGGGGTACCCGATGCCGTGGTCGGCGACGAGTATCACGAGCAGGTTGTCCCATATGGGCGTGCCGCGCCACGTGTCGATCATGCGCGCCACACACTCGTCGGTGAAGGATGCGGCGTTCAGGATCTTGTTTTCGAGGCGGTGGTAGGGTACGTCGAATGGCTCGTGCGAGCTGAGCGTGAGCAGTGTGGCGAAAAAGGGCCTGTTGCCGGCGGCCAGCTGCTCCACCTCGCGGGCGAAGAGCGGGCAGACCACGTCATCGGCATAGCCCCACTGTGCGGGCGCCACGTCGAAGCGCATGTCCCGCTGGTCGGTTATGCGTTCGACGCCCGTGCCGTAGAGATACGATACCGTATTGGTGAAGTCGGCGTCGCCGCCGTAGGTGAACGACGTGGCGTAGCCCTCGCGCTGCAGCGAGCGGGCGATGGCGGGCAGCGTCTGCGCCTTGTGAGGCAGTTTCATGACCGACATCACGGGCTGTGCCGGATAGCCGCTCATGACGGCAACCTGCCCGCGGTCCGTGCGGAACGAGTTGGCGTAGATGTTCTCGAACCATATGCCCTCGCCCTTGAGCCGGTTGAGGTTCGGTGTGACCTGCTCGCCGCCAACGGTTTCGTCGGTGATGGTGCGGCCGAAACTCTCGAGCAGTATGAGCACCACATTGGGCCGCCGCGTCGTCAGCAACTCGGGTATCTCACCCCCGGGTGCGGTATCTCCCCGCAGTGGTTCGAACAGCGCGGCGCGCTCCTCCTCCGCATAGTATTCGTAGTCGTAGAGTCCGTCGTCGGACTGTACGGCCGACGATAGGAACGAAAAGACGGGGTTGGTGGCGGCGTGGTTGAGGATCATGCGGTCGCTGAAGTAGACCTTGCTGACGTTGGCTGGCGAGGTGCCCGTGCCGCCCCGTATGGCAAGGAAGAGCAGGCCGCCGCCGAAGAGCAGTACGAGGGTTGCGCCGATACGCCGCCACAGCCGCAGCGTGTCGGCTGTGTAGAGTGCTGCGATGCGGCGGTATACGAATATCATCAGCGCCGTATATGCTGCTGTCACTATGATCTGCGGCCATACGTCGTGCCATGTGACGCTGGCGGCTGCCTCTTCGGGCGTGCGCAGGTAGAAGAGGACGGTGTCGTCAAGTCGGAAGCCCCAGTAGCGGTAGAGGCCGAGGTCGACGGCGACGATTATGGCGACGGCCGCCGACATCAGGGCGAAATATGCGTTGAGGATACGGCGCACGGTATGTTCCGAGATGGGTATCCATACCGTGGCTATCATCACGAGCAGCGGTACGACGCAGAGGTATCCAGCCGTGGTGGAGTCGAGCAGCAGGCCGTGCCACGAGACGGCGAGCAGCTCCGCCGCCGTGGCGTCGGCCGCAAGGGGCGCGTACCACAGCAGGAAGAGCGGTTTCTGCAGCGCCATCAGCAGTACCGTGGCGATGAACAGGGCCGCTATGAATAGTATCTTGCGCAACATCTGTCGTTACGGTTGGTTTGTTGGGAGCAAAGATAAGAGTTTTCCGCGAGAATCTCGCGTCGGTGTTCGGGCGGTCATGTCTTGGGCGGGACGGATATGCCCCGTACGGAACGTCTTGCGGGGGCGGCATCTCCTATGTTGTGGATATTTCGGCGGCGGGGCCTCTACGCAGCCGTCGGTTACGGTTTCTCTCCCTCGACGATGAAGCGGCACATGCGTTCGCGGGCGCGGTGTATGCGGGTCTTGACCGTGCCCATCGGCATGTGCAGTTTCTCGGCGATCTCCTCGTATGAGAAGCCGTCGATGAAACGCATCACGAAGAGCCGCCGGTACTGTTGCGGCAGCCGCTCGATGTAACGTTCGATCTGCGACCGCTGCTGGGTGTTGATGAGGCTCTCCTCGGGCGAGGGGGCGTTCGAGGCGGGGGCCGAGAACTTGCCGTCGATGGAGATGTCCTCCTGCCGCTTGCGTTCGAAGTCTATGTGGGTGTTCTTGGCTATGGTGTAGACCCACTGCCCGAAGGTGTATTCGGGCGAATAGCGGTGCAGGTTGGCGTATACCTTTATGAAAGTCTCCTGAAGCAGGTCGTCCGTATCCTCGGGTGATGTCGAGCGCTGCAGGAATAGGCGCCGAATTGCGTCGCTGTAGCGGTTGAAGAGATATTCGAAGGCCGTGTGGTCGCCACCGAGCGTGAGCTCCACAAGCCTGCGGTCATCGGCCACGATGTAGTCGGCTATCTCCATACTCCCTGTACTTTACGCACGAGCGACAGTCGAACTGCCGCCAGCATCAGCGGGTTGAAGAGATCGAAGAGGAAGAAGCGCAGCGCGACGCCTCTCTCTCCGACGCGTTTGGCTATCGACTTTATGCGGTACACCGCTGCGGCGTACCGCAGCAGAAGCAATATTGCGGCGGCCGCTTTGAACTCCACGGGCATGAATACGAGGGCTGCGGCGACAGCCAGCAGGAAGAGCGTCTGGCTTCCGAGGTCCCATTCTATGGCGGTGCGCACGTCGCGCGGATAGAGCGCATAGGCCGAGCCGTAGTAGCGCAGGCGCCCGAACCACCACCGCAGGCCGCCCCACGGGTGCTCGACGGTAGTGCCCTTGGCTATGAGCACCACGCTGACATTGTTGCGCCGTGCGACCTTCTGGATGAAGAGATCGTCCTCGCCGATGTTCATGTTGAGGTGGGTGAAGCCCTTGCTGCCGAAGTAGAGGTCCTTGGTGAAGCCTATGTTGTTGCGTATGCCGCGGTAGGTGTTGCGGCTGACGGCCTGCGAGAGCCAGTATACCGACAATTGCAGGCGCGACATGCGCATCAGGTAGTTGGCCAGCCCTTTTGCCGGCTCTATGCCCGAGTATCCGATCACGATCTCTCCGCGCATGAACGCCTTGCCCATCATGGCGAGCCATTGCGTCGAGGCGGGCGCGGAGCAGGGCGTTGTCAGCAGAAGGTGGTTGTACGAGGCCGACTTGATCCCGACGTTTATGGCCATCTTCACCGATATGGGGAAGCGGGGGTTGTATTCGATCTTGGTAACGGTGAGGTTGGGGTAGTTGAGCCGCTGGCGCGAAAGTTCCTCGTAGAAGTCGCCATCGGCTCCGACGTATACCACCACCACCTCGTACGAGGTCGAATACTCCTGTGCGAAGAGTGCCGGCAGGTTCTCGTCCAGATAGTTGTAGTCTTCCGAGAAGAGGGGCACTATGACCGAGACCGGCGGCTCGGCGTCGAGAACCTTCTTGCGCCGCGAGTTGCGGAAACGTACGATGCGCCCGTAAAGTACGATATGGTAATAGAGCTGTACGAGGAACAGTATCAGTATCGACGCTGCCAAAGCCGTACCCTGCCATCCGTAGTGTTCGATTATGGTGTCGATGTAGTGCATGCCTTAAATGAGACGGTATAATTACACAAAGATACTGTTTTGGCTTGAAATGTCATAATGCCTGATGCAAAAAAAGAGCCTCGGCGGCTGCCGCGGGAGTTGTTTCTTTCGGAAAAAAACCGTATTTTTATTGCGGTGCGCCGAGGGTCGGCGGCCCCGCCCGCATGCGGCGGAAAACGATACCGTATATGAATTGCGACAGACTACTTCTTCCGCTGGCCCTGCCGCTTGCGGGCGGCGCGGCGCAGCAGGCGCAGGCACAGCATCCGGCCGCCGCCGAAAGGCCCAATATCGTGCTGTTTATGGTCGACGACATGGGTTGGCAGGATACCTCGCTCCCCTTCTGGAGCGAGCGCACGTTCTATAACGACCGTTACGAGACGCCCAACATGGAGCGGCTGGCGCGGCAGGGCGTGATGTTCACCGAGGCCTATGCGTGCAGCCTGAGCTCGCCGTCGCGGTGCAGCCTCATGACGGGCAGCAACGCCGCGCGGCACCGTGTGACCAACTGGACGCTGCGCAAGGGTGTCACCACAGACGCTCCGAGCGACGTGCTCGAGTTTCCCGAATGGAACTGCAACGGCATCGCCCAGTCGGAAGGTTCCGAACTGACGTATGTTGCCACGAGTTTCGTCGACCTGCTGCGCCGGAGCGGCTACCATACCATACACTGCGGCAAGGCGCACTGGGGTGCAATCGACACCCCGGGGGAGAACCCGCACCACTTCGGCTTCGAGGTGAACATCGCGGGACATGCCGCGGGCGGCCCCGCCACCTACTTGAGCGAGCGCAACTACGGCTACGGCGCCGACGGCAGACCGCTGGGGCTGTTCGCCATACCCGGGCTGGAGAAGTATTGGCAGTCGGGCACTTTCCTTACCGAGGCGCTTACGCGCGAGGCCATCGCCGCCATGGAGAAGGCCGTGCGCTACGACCGCCCGTTCTACCTCTACATGTCGCATTACGCCATACATGTGCCCATCGACCGCGACATGCGCTATTACGAGAAGTACCTGCGCAAGGGCCTCTCGGCCAAGGAGGCGGCGTATGCCTCTCTGATAGAGGGTATGGACAAGAGTCTGGGCGACATCTTGGACTGGCTCGAACAGAGCGGCGAGGCTGACAATACTGTCGTCATCTTCATGAGCGACAACGGCGGTTTCTGTTCCAGCACGGGGTGGCGTGACGAACCGCTCTACACGCAGAACTACCCTCTGACCTGCGGCAAGGGGTCGGCCTATGAGGGCGGCATACGTGAACCGATGATCGTGTCGTGGCCCGGGGTCACCGAAGCGGGTACCCGCTGTGACAAATATGTGATGATAGAGGATTTCTTCCCGACAATACTTGAGATGGCGGGCGTCGGGCGCTGGTCGGTGCCGCAGACGGTCGACGGCGTGAGCTTCGTGCCCCTGCTCACGGGCGAGGGGGATCCCTCGCGCGGCCGGTGCCTATACTGGAACTTCCCCAACGAATGGGACGGCGGCAGCGGCCCGGGTGTGGCGCCGACGGCGGCGGTGCGGCGCGACAATTGGAAACTGATATACTTCTATGAGGACGGCCATAAGGAGCTATACGACATACCGAACGACATAGGCGAGAAGCACGACCTTGCGGCCGAGCGTCCCGATGTGGTCAAGCGTTTGTCGAAGGAGCTGGGGTTGTTCCTGCGCCGCAGCGGCGCCCAGCGCCCCGCGTTCCGCTCGGACGGCAGGCCCTGCCCGTGGCCCGACGAGATATGACGCGCGGCCGCGGCCGTACGGATGCCGCGCGCAGGCGGGGGGGGGATAAAACGCAATGGGGAGATTTTCATGATCTCCCCATTGCTGTCATATCGTGTTGGTGTTATGTCTCGGCGCGCTTCAGAGGCGTTGTCCTCCGTGCGGCGGCACGGTCAGAACTCGTATACGGCGCGGAAGGATGCCGTGGCCCCTTCGGCGTTGTTGTCGGACTCCATGAGTATCTTTCCATCCGCCATGGATATGGTCATCATGAAGAACGAGTAGCCTCCGTCGTTCGAGATCCAGTATCTGCCGTTCTGCAGGTTCATCGGTATGTAGGATACTTCGGGCGGCGTGTTGGCCTGCGAGTTGTAGAAGAGGTCTACGGCCACGACGGCCTCGTTCCACGTGGGCTGGCGCCAGCCGTTGGTCATGTGCTTTTTCAGGTCGCCGTGGCGGGCCGTCTCCTCCTTCAGGGCCAGAATCAGCCCGCGATTGTTCGTTTCGGGCTTTTTCTCCACTATCACTATGCCCTCCACGCCGTTCACGTTGTAGTAGTCGCCGCGTTTGAGCGCCGCGGCATCCGGCGTGGCAGGTGCGGCAGGTGCGGCGGTAGCTGCCGCCCCCTGCGGTTGGCCTGCGGCCGTAGCGGCGGCCTCTGTCTGCGCTCCTGTAACGTTGATGCGTACGTCTCCCGCATTGCCCGCGGCCGCGGCGGTGCCGGCACCGCCGTCCTGCTGCGCCGCTCCCGTGTTTATCTTTATCGATATGTCCGAAGACGCCGTCTGCGTCTGCTGTGCGCCGCTGCCGGAGCCTCCGGCCTGTGCCGGCGTCTGGGTGAGGTCGAGGTGTATGTTGCCTGCCTGACCCTGCGCAGCTTCCGTTTCGGCCGGAGTCGCAACTGCAGCTGCAGCCGTCCCTGCGGCCACGTCAGCAGCCTCCGTGGCATTCGCGGCGGCGACGGGTTGGCCGTTGGTGACGAGCCTTATCTTTGACTGCTGCTGATATTCGCTTGTCATGTAGGCGTCGATATAGTCCTTTACGATGTCGGGGTTCGAGCGTATGATCTGGTCCTCCTCGGGTGTGGGCAGGCGCCATGAGTCGTATCCGTATACGCACAGACGGTTTATGTTGTCTATGATCGTTTGCGGCACGGCCGAGAACATGCCCAGATCGTTCGGGAATATCTTCAGGTATTCGAACAGCACGATGGGACGGCGCGATTTCGTTACGGCTATCTCGTTGGCCGTTGCGGCGTTGGTGGGCTCGGTGGTCACGAGCCGTACGTATCCCGAGGTGTGGTCGTCGGCCGAACTGTTGCCCGTGTACATGTACTCGGAGGGGGCGGCCATACCATCTATCGTCGAGGTGATCAGCTCGATCTCCTCTTTGGTCGGAAGGCGCCACGAGTTGTAGCCGTATGAACCTTGTTTATTTATGTTTTCGATGGTGGATGCGGGTATGTTGGATATGCGCCCGAGGTCTTTCGGGAAGACCTTGATATAGCCGTAGAGGACATATACCTTGCCCGCCTGTTCCTGCGTCCCGCCCTGTTGCGGCGCGGTCGGTGCAGGTTCCGTATTTTGCTGCGGCTGCTGTGGCTGCGTCTGCTGTGCGGCCGGTGCCGCAGCCGCTGCCGGCGTTGCGGCTGCGCTCTGCGCCGCGGGTATGTTGGCCGCGAGCTGTCGGGCGATATTCTGCATTACGTCCCTGTAGGGCTGCTCCCTGTTCCAGTCGGCGGTTACGGTGAGGGCCGCGCGGCCGCTCCGGACATCCATGACGCATATGTCGGCGTTGTATTTGCCGCCTGCGAAGGTTATGGTGCCCGTGACTATGTTGTCCAAACCGAGGGCCTGTCCGATACGTACCGTCTGGTCGTCGGTCATGCCCGTTCTGGGTATCTGCAGCTCGGTCATCGCGCGGTCAATATCGCTCCTGTCGGCAAGGGTGAACCCTTGGGGCGCGAAATAGGCCCCGAACATGGCCGACATGCCGTCCACGTCGTTCTGGGATGCCTCCTGCCCTGCCTTGAAGTCGAGTACGGCGATCTTCCTGTCCGGACTGTTCTGGGCACAGAGCTCCAATGAGAACACGACGGACAAAAGTAGAATTATGTATTTCATAATCGTAGGTATATAAGTGTTATGTTGTGGTTCGGATACCGATATTCGGCAAAAGGTTTTTGGCAATATCGGCGCATGTTTGCCGCAGGGCGGAAACATGTCCCGATAAAGGGCCCCGCCGGTTGCCGGAGAAACCCTTGTCGGGCCGTCTGTCTCCTTGTTATTTGGCGGCCTTGCGTGCGGCCTCGAGAGCGGCGGTGGTGGTGTAGTACTTCGACTTCATCTGCGATACTTCCCAATCGGGGATCTTGCCGTCGACGAGGTACTTCAGGTATACCTTCATCACCGAGCTGAAACGCATCTCGTGCGTCTTGACCAGAGCGTCGGGCACCACGATGCGCCACTCCTTGTCGCCGCTGGGCTCGATGCCGAGGCCCGGATAGCGGTCGGCTATCGATGCCAGAGCCGCGCGCAGCTCTTTCTCGAAGGCTGCCGTATCGCCGCCCTTGCATGCCACGTAGAGCATGGGCTTGTATCCCTGCTCGGCGCCTTGGCGTATCATGACGTCGGCTTTCGAGCCTTTGACTACCGAGTAGTGCGTGTCGCCCGTGCCTTCGTTGCCGACCTCGGCCATGAAGTTCCAGATGACGCTCACGCGAACGTTGACCCCGTTGAGACGGTAGTTTATCTCGCCGTTGGAATATACGCGGAGCGTGTCGTCGACTATATCCTTCTTGAGGAAGTCGGGGTACGACTCCTTGCCCGATACCAGACGGTACTTGTCGAGCGGTATGTCGGTGGCCCAGCGGCGCGCCGATGTGATCTCCACCTGCGAGGCGTAGTCGATGGGCTGCTCGGGCATCACGGTGCACTGTACAAGATCTACCAGATGGGTCGTCACGTCGACGATGCCTTCGCCCTGCTGCTCGACGTCGAAGTACCACTCGGGGCGCGTGAGAGGCTGGCCCGAGACATATTTGAAGAAGTGGTGCACGCTCTCCTTGGTGATGGCAGGGTCGTCGGGCGTGCCCTTCTCCATCTCGCCGAAGAGCGACGGTATGGCCACAAGGACGCGCTGCAGCTCGTTGTTTATCTCCGAGCGCTCGGTCATGATGTCGTATACGAGCACGCCTTTCGCGGCAGCTTCGTCGAGGGTGCTCTCCAGCAGGCGGAAATTCTTGCTGTCGATAGCCATCGGCTTGTCCGACAGTACGTTGATGCCGGCATCGACGGCGGCCTTTACATATCCCGTCTTCTTGCCGTTATTGCCGGCGAGCACTACTACGTTGCCCCGTTTGTCGGAGATCATTTTCTGCAGGAAGTCGTCGCCCGTGTACAGCTGCTCGTTCCACGATGTGGGGTTGTCGGCCCGTTCGTTGTAGATTTTGATGCGGTCGAGGTGCATGGCGACATCTTCGCCCTCGGGGGCGTAGACGTATACCGTCGGGTCGACTTGATCGTACATGTACATCTGTACGAGTGCCGCGTGGAAATGGCCCGGGTCGAGCGTCAGGAGCTTTACTTCGCCGCGGCTGCCGTCGAAGTGCTGCGCGGCGGGTTGCTGCGAGCCGCATCCGCCGAGGGCGGCCGCGGCGCACAGCGCCAGAAGGGTATGGGTTCTCATCGTATGGATAGATTGTTTATTTATACGCATGACAAATATACGAAAAGGCATGGGTATAGGCAAATGAAAATGCAGTTTTCGAATCGTGCGTCGCCGAAGCCCGTTCCGCAGCCTCCGCCGAGGGCGTATTTGCATTTTCCGGAGAAAAAAGCGTGCCGAAATATTGCGGTTTGAGGAAATTGACCTATATTTGCAGGCCGTTGCGCGCGTGCGCAACGCAAGAACTGAAATATTAACCGTTTAACGAGCGATTGCATCGCAAAAATTTCCACTTATGGAAGAAAACAAGAATGTAGCAAACGAGAACTTCGACTGGAACTCGTTCGAGAACGATCTGGATCTCTATGGCGGCCAGAACAAGGAGGAGGTCACCGAGGCTTATGACAAGACCCTGTCGAACATCGCCGTGGGCGAGGTGGTAGAGGGCACCGTAACCGAGATCAACAAGCGCGAAGTTACCGTTAACATCGGCTACAAGAGCGAGGGCCTGATTCCCGTATCGGAGTTCCGCTACAATCCCGACCTGAAGGTAGGCGACAAGGTTGAGGTCTATGTCGAGTCGGTCGAGGACAAGAGCGGCGCGCTGGCTCTCTCGCACAAGAAAGCCCGTCAGCTCAAGAGCTGGGATCGTGTGAACGAGGCTCTGAACAACGACGAGATCATCAAGGGCTACGTAAAGTGCCGCACCAAGGGAGGCATGATCGTCGACGTCTTCGGAATCGAGGCGTTCCTGCCCGGTTCGCAGATCGACGTGAAGCCCATCCGCGACTACGATATTTATGTCGACAAGACCATGGAGTTCAAGGTCGTGAAGATAAATCAGGAGTACCGCAACGTGGTGGTGTCGCACAAGGCTCTGATCGAGGCCGAACTCGAGGCACAGAAGCAGATCATCATGTCGAAACTCGAAAAGGGCCAGATTCTCGAAGGCACAGTCAAGAACATCACCAACTACGGCGTATTCATCGACTTGGGCGGTGTGGACGGCCTGATCCACATCACCGACCTGTCATGGGGTCGTGTAAACCGCCCCGAGGAGATCGTTCATATGGACGAAAAGCTCAAGGTCGTGATCATCGACTTCGACGAGCAGAAGAAACGTATAGCACTCGGTCTGAAGCAGCTCACGCCGCATCCGTGGGAGGCTTTGGATCCCAACCTCAAGGTTGGCGACAAGGTCAAGGGCAAGGTTGTCGTCATGGCCGACTACGGTGCCTTCGTCGAGATCGCACAGGGTGTCGAGGGCCTTATCCACGTATCGGAGATGTCGTGGAGCCAGCACCTGCGTTCGGCGCAGGAGTTCCTCAAGGTAGGAGACGAGGTCGAGGCCGTCATACTTACGCTCGACCGTGAGGAGCGCAAGATGTCGCTGGGCATCAAGCAGCTCACGCCCGATCCGTGGGAGGGTATCGAGACCAAGTACCCCGTAGGCACGAAGTGCAAGGCCAAGGTGCGTAACTTCACCAACTTCGGCGTATTCGTCGAGATCGAGGAGGGTATCGACGGCCTGATCCACATCTCTGACCTGAGCTGGACAAAGAAGGTAAAGCACCCGAGCGAGTTCACCCAGATCGGTGCGGAGATCGACGTAGTGGTTCTGGAGATCGACAAGGACAACCGCCGCTTGAGCCTCGGACACAAGCAGCTCGAGGAGAATCCGTGGAACGAGTACGAGAGCAAGTATGCCGTAGATACTGTCCACACTGGTACCATAACCGAGATGACCGCCAAGGGCGCCGTGGTGTCGTTGGGCGATAACATCGACGGTTTCGCTCCGGCCCGCCAGCTTGTCAAGGAGGACGGCACGACGCTCAAGCTGGGCGATACGGCCGATTTCAAGGTTATCGAGTTCTCGAAGGCCACCAAGCGCATCACCCTCTCGCACACCCGCATCTTCGAGGAGTCGAAGCGTGCCGAAGTCGCTGCCGAGAAGGCCGAGAAGCGTGCTGCCGCCGAGGCTACCAAGTCGTCGGTCAAGAAGATCAACGCTTCGATCGAGAAGACGACGCTGGGCGACATCGCCGGTCTGGCCGAGCTTAAGGCCGCCATGGAGGATGCCAACAAAAAGAAGTAAAATTTCTCTTTGCAAATAGTTCCCGCCCGAGGCGGGTATAAGTGGGAGCCGTCCGTGCGACGGCTCCTTTATTTTTATGCGTGCGGTACCAGGATGTGTGCCGGCAGGGGAAGATGAAAAGGGAACAGCCGGTTGTGTCTGTTCCCTTTGCGGTTGCGCAGATGCCGGTGCTGGCGTCTGTGCCGATGGCGGTGATGCCGGCGGCTACCGGAAATCGTAGATATTGAGCCCGGTCTCGGGATCGTAGCGTCGCGGCGTGGCGGCGCCGAATGGCGTTATGAATATCTCGCCTGCGCCGTTTATGCGGGCCGAAAGCAGGTGTCCTGCCACGGCCGTATAGTCTCGGCGCCCGAGTGTGGCATGCAGGTGTAGGTATGCCTTGCCCTCCATCTCCGATACGTTGCCCGTGAGTGCCGCGATCTCCATCTGCTCCTCGAAGCACCGGTCGACGTAGCGTTTGGTCGCGGGGTCGTAGAAGCGTAGCACCGCTTCGTCCACGGCCCCGATGCCGCAGACGGAGGCTGAGCGTATGCCTGTATCGCGGCAGAAAGCGGCTATGGCCTCCTCGACGCGGGCGCGGTTGGATATGCTGACCGTGTAACGGCCCCCCGAAAGACGGTATGTGTAGGGTTTCTGCGAATCCATATGCTTTACGGTTTGTCAATGTAAAGATACGCAAAAAACGGATTGCCGGAACTGCCCGCGCGCCATTTGTTTGAATGGGAGCGGCGTGGTGTGGTGCCGAGTGTGCCTGTCGGAGCGGAGTACGGGCCCGCGCCGCCTCTGTTCGGCTGCGGGCGCCGTCAGTGTTACTCGAAAGCCTCGCGTATGGCCTTGCCGCGCCATACGTCGGGGCAAGCGGCGCCGAAGATATAGGCGATGGTGGGGGCGGTGTCGTAGCGCATGACGGCCGATGTTATCTCGTGGCCGCACTTGACCCCCTTGCCGAAGAGTACCAGCGGTGTCTCCATCTCCGACATCGAGGTCCCTCCGTGTCTTGTGCCCGTGCCGCCGTGGTCGGCCGTGACGATGAAGACCGTGTCGTCGTATATTCCCATCTGTTTGGTGGCCTCGACGATGCGGCCTATGTATCCGTCGAGCGTGTGCAGTGCCGACATGTATTGCGGTGACCCCCATCCCGACCCGTGGCCGTCATGGTCTGGCGAGTCGTATATCACCATCGAGAATGCCGGCCGCAGCGAGTCGAGGCATTTGATGAACTCCGAGGTTATGGCCCCGCCGTGCGTGTCGTCGAAGGGTACGTTGCGAGAGACGTCGACCGCCTCGCCCTCGATGAGCGATCCTATTGTGGGCCACTCGTAGAGTGCGCACATGTGCATCTCGGGGTCATGTGCGCGCAGCACGCCGGTGATGGCGGGGAATATGCCGTAAGGGCCGACCTCGATCGACGGAAAGTCGGGCTTGCTGCTGCCCCACGTGTTGTAGCCGTGCATCTCGGGGCCTGCACCCATGAACATCGAGGCCCAGTTGCAGGCGCTCGACGAGGGTAGTATGCTGCGCGAATGGAGCGTCCATGCGCCCTGCTCCATCATCGAGCGCAGCGTGGGCATGTCGGCCTTGGCGTAGGTGTCCGCGGCCATGCCGTCGAGGCCGATCAGTATTACGTGTTTCACGCCGCGTACGCCCCCTGAGGTACGGCTGCACGATACGGAAGAGACGGCACACAGCGCCGCCATGAGGATTGCGATGATACGGTTCATGGTAAAACAGGGTTGGTTGTGTACAAAAGTACGAAATACGCCGCGTATGAGCAAGCGCGCGGCCACTATTCTTGCGGTTGCGGCGTGTCGGACGCAAGGTGCTGCTCACCGTTCCGGTAGCCCCGAAGGCGGCGGGTGCGCATGAAACGAAAAAAGGCTCCGGTGATGCCGGAACCTTTTTCCTTATCTGAAATCGCCCTCGTTAGAGTGAGTTTACGTGCAGAGCAAGCGAACTCTTGAGGTTTGCGGCCTTGTTCTTGTGTATGATGCCATGCTTCGAGAGCTTGTCGAGCATCGAACTTACCTTTGGCAGCAGTATCTCTGCGGCGCTCTTCTCGGTGGTGTTGCGCAGAGCCTTCACGGCGTTGCGCGCAGTCTTGTGATAGAGACGGTTGTGTGCACGCTTGGTAACGGTCTGGCGAATTCTCTTCTTTGATGACTTGTGATTTGCCATAATTTGTGTTTGCTTTTTTATTTTTATTCTTCAATTACCTTGTTCGTGCGGGGTCATTCTTGGCGCCCGCGCCTGCGGGGATTGCCCGCAACGCTCCGTGGAGCGTTCTCTCGTCACTTTCCACCTGTCAAATACTCGGGACGCGTATGCGTATTCCGACAACTTTGGCTCTCCGGCACATCCACCCTTCACCCCCCCCTTTAGGGACTTCCGAGCCAACACCT
This sequence comes from uncultured Alistipes sp., assembly GCA_944320685.1. Lineage (GTDB taxonomy): Bacteria > Bacteroidota > Bacteroidia > Bacteroidales > Rikenellaceae > Alistipes. The sequence continues at coordinate 485,097 of CALUIK010000001.1, read as the reverse complement.
CTTCAGCCAAGTCATCCGAGCCGACATTTCTTCAGCAAGGCCCTCCGAGCCAATACCTCATTCAGTTAACCTGCCTTCAGAGTCAATCTTCACTCGCCCCGGGTATAAGTCGTAGCCCATAGCAGAATCGAACTGCTCTTTCAAGAATGAAAATCTTGCGTCCTAACCGATAGACGAATGGGCCTTACCGCTATCGCCCCTCCGCAGGTGGAGAGCGGCTTTAGCGACGCAAAGGTAACCAAAAAAAAGCAATATGCAACAAAATCAGCCGAAAAAGTTGCGATGCGGCATGCTGCGGCGGAGAAAGTCCGCCGCGCGTGTTCTCCTTCAGTACGCGGGCATCGCTGCCCGCGGGCCACCTTTCGGGTGCGGGGGCATGCCCCCGCATACGGTTATTTGTTGTAGCGGTCGATGACGGCGCATATGCGGTCGAAGACCTCATCCATCGTTCCCACGCCGTTCACGGCCTCGTATTTGCCCTTGCGGCCATAGTGGTCGGCTACGACCGCCGTCTGGTCGCGGTAGACGGAGATGCGGTTGCGGATGATGTCTTCCGAAGCGTCGTCGGCGCGGCCCGACTCCTTGCCGCGGAGCAGTATGCGCTTTACGAGCTCTTCCTCGGGCACTTCCATGTATACCATGACGTTGACGTCGTCGCCCTCTTCGGCGAGGATGCGGTCGAACTCCTCGGCCTGTGCCGTGGTGCGGGGGAATCCGTCGAATATGTTGCCCGTGGCGTCCTTGTGTTCGTTGATGTAGTTGCGGATCATACCGATGACGATCGAGTCGGGGGCGAGTTCTCCCGCTTCGATGTATTTCCTCATGCTCTTGCCGAGCTCGGTGCCTCGGGCGATCTCGCCGCGGATGACATCGCCCGTGGAGATGTGGTTGATGTTGTATTTCTCCTTTATACGCGCCGCTTGCGTACCCTTGCCGCATCCGGGCGCTCCGAAAAGTATGATGTTAAGCATACGTAATATTGTGATTAAATAGTTTGGTCATTTATGCGGCTTCAAAAATACAAAAAAGTGTCGTAAATACCTATTTTGCATGCTGCGGCATGGAAATATTGCCGTGGTTCGGGATGGCGGCTACGCGCGGAGGTTTGTGCGCAGCGTATTTTTCGTACCTTTGCCGTATGGGACGCTTAAGGATATTTGCTGCGTGCGCGGCCGTGGCGGCTATGCCGTCATGCCGCAGCGGGATGCCCGTGCAGAGTATGGCGGGATTGGTAGGAGAGACGACGGAGACGGCCCTATCGGTCAGGAACATGGCGGGGGACAGCGTGCGGCGTTTCGTTGTGGACGAGAATACCGTGTTCGAGGGCGGCGATGCGGTCGAAGGCAATGCTGTGGAGGTGCTTTACCGCACATCGCGGCGCGGGGATGAACTGCTGGCGCTGGAGGTGACGGCCGACGAGACCTATCCCGCGGTGTTGGGAAGTTGGGCGACGGATGCGCGGGCGGAGCTGCCCGTGGAACTGGAATTGCTGCCCCGCGGGGTGTTGCGGCAGACAGCGCCGCCCGCGCTGCTGCGCTTCGACGGCTGGTATGTCGACGCCTCGGCTCGGGGACGGATATTCATAACGGGCGAGGTGGTCATCGCCGCGGATTCGGTCGAGCGTTATCCCTTTACCGCTCGGGCGGAGCTGCACGAGGACAAGCAGAGCGACCGTCTTGTCGTGGAGGGGGCTTCGGGGACGGTTGTGAGTCTGCACCGTGTCGAGTAGATCATGCAGCGCGAAGGCCGCGCCTCCGTTCGGAGGCGCGGCCTTCGCCGTCTTGTGCGGCGTCATGATTCACTCCTTGAACCCCTGCGCACGCAGTTTTATGTCGCTGCCGTCGGGTGTGACAAGGTATGCCCCTGTCGACTCGCGCGTGATGTGTCCCACCACATCCACAACGCCCAGCTGCATGACCTGCTCCTGCAGAGCCAGCGGTACGGTGAACATCAGCTCGTAGTCCTCGCCGCCGTTGAGCGCCGCAACCACAGGGTCGGCATGCATCTCCTCGGCCAGTGCCGAGGTCTGCTTCGCCAGCGGTATGCGGTCGAGATATATGCGGGCGCCGCACTTCGACGCCTTGCATATCTGCAGCACCTCGCTCGCGAGGCCGTCAGTTATGTCTGTCATCGACGTGGGGACAATCTTCTCCGCTGCCAGCAGGTCGATTATGTCCTTGCGGGCGCGGGGCTTGAGATAGCGTTGCAGCAGGTATTCGTAGCCGCCGAACTGCGGTTCGGGGTTCTTCACGTCACTCAAGACCCGTTTCTCGCGTTCGAGCAGCTGCAGCCCCATGTATGCCGCGCCGAGGTTGCCCGTGATGCATATAAGGTCGTTGAACCGTGCGCCGCTGCGGTATGCGAGGGTGTCGCGGCGTGCGCGGCCCACGGCCGTGACCCCTATGACGAGGCCCGTGAGCGAGGCGCGCGTATCGCCCCCGACAAGGTCTGTGCCGTACTCTTTGCAGGCGAAGCGTATGCCCTCGTAGAGGTCGTCGAGCGCCTCGACCGACATCTTCGACGAGACGCCGAGCGATACGAGCAGCTGCTCTGGCCGCGCGTTCATGGCCAGCACGTCGCTTACGGCTGCGGTGACGGCCTTGTACCCCAGATGTTTCAGCGGGAAGTACGTGAGGTCGAAGTCTACCCCCTCGAACAGCGTGTCGGTGGTGACGACAGTGGCCTCGTCCTCCGTGGAGGCTATGACGGCGGCGTCGTCGCCCACGCCCGTGAGGGTCGTGGCGGCGGTGGGGGTTATGCCTGCCGTGAGGCGGTCGATGAGCCCGAACTGTCCGAGTTCGGATATTTCGGTTCTTTTCTTTTCGCTCATGTCATGTGTTGTTTGAGACAAAGGTACTAAAATATTGCCAAAGCGCGGGTACGGAACCGAAAGAGACCGCCAACCCCTTTCGGGCGCGGTCTCTCTTCTGTGATATTGTTGCGGCGGCTCTCCCGTAAGTCGGCACCGGCGATGCCGGCGTCGGCATGGAAGGCCTGCCTTCAGGCATTACTCCTCGGCTACGACAGACAACTTGACGGTGGCCTTCACCTCGCGGTGGAGCTTCACCGTAGCCTCGTACTCGCCGACGGTCTTGATGCTGTCGACGGTGATGGACTTGCGGTCTACCGCAACATCCTTTGCGGCCAAAGCCTCGGCGATGTCTGCCGACGTTACCGAACCGAAGATCTTGCCCTCCTCGGCCTTTACCGTGATTACCAGCGGCAGGTTGGCCAGCTTCTCGGCCAGCGCCTGCGCGTCGGCCAGAATCTTGGCGTCCTTGTGGGCGCGCTGCTTGAGGTTCTCGGCGAGGACCTTCCTTGCCGAAGCGGTTGCTGCCTTGGCGTATCCCTGAGGAATCAAGTAATTGTTAGCGTAACCGGGCTTTACGTTGACGATGTCGTTGGCGTATCCCAGCTTCTCGACGTCTTTGATAAGTATAACCTCCATATTGCTCTCCTCCTCTAATTATTTCATACAATCCGTTACGAAAGGCAGAATGGCGAGGTGACGGGCACGCTTTACGGCCTGTGCGACCTTCTTCTGGAACTTCTGCGAAGTGCCGGTCAGGCGGCGGGGCAGAATCTTGCCCTGCTCGTTGAGGAACTTCTTGAGGAACTCGCCGTCCTTGTAGTCCACATACTTGATGCCGAGCTTCTTGAAACGGCAGTACTTCTTCTTCTTTACGTCTACCGATACGGGGTTGAGATAACGGATCTCGCCGCCCTGCTTGTTATTCTCCTGTGCCATGGTTTACTCCTCCTGTGATTTGTTGGCAAGCTTGGCGCGACGCTTCTCGGAGTACTCGACAGCGTACTTGTCCTGCTTGAAAGTTAAGAAACGAATGATGCGCTCGTCGCGGCGGTAGCCGGTCTCCAGCGTCTCGATGATAGAGCCATCGCCCGTGAACTCGATGAGGAAGTAGAAGCCGGTGGTCTTCTTCTGAATGGGATATGCGAGCTTCTTGAGGCCCCAGTTCTCCGCATTCACGATCTGACCGCCGTTCTCGGTAATGATACCTTGGAATTTGTCAGCCACCTCCTTCACCTGTATGTCAGAGAGGACGGGGGTGACAATGAAAACGGTTTCGTAATTGTTCATGACTGAATTGATTAAATGTTCGTATGCCTTACGGCGGTGCAAAGGTAATAATAAAATCGTGAAAACGAAACCTGAAGCCGATTTTTTTGTCTTTCATTGTATTCGGATGGTGTCGGGTTTGTTGTTGCTGCAATTTTATTGCAACTTTTGGTGTCAAAAGTTGCGCAAAACCATCCGCAAGGCGTTCTCGCGGGGCGTCACGCCGCGCCGGCGGAATCGGACGCAGAGCGCTTTTACTGCGTGAAAAGGTCTCCGATTCTTTTCGCCGCCGCGGCTCTCCGCCTTCTTCCGCTGCGAACGCAATGCGGAGGCTTCGGTAAAACGCACAGCGTTTTGTGGAGAGAATTTATTGTTATCCCCGAAAAAATTGCGGCCGCAATACATATCTGCGGTATAACGCCCCGCGTTTTTAATGGCAATTATATTCGCGGAAGAGTATTTCGGGGGCGAAGCGCCGTTTTTTTTCGGCGAAAAGTAGTAACTTTGTCCGAATTATGCGCCGATGCGCGTGCGCATGAGCAGCAACGACGACAATAATGAAATTTACGCTTCAACATACGGCTCCGGCATCGAAGGCCCGTGCGGGCCTCATGGAGACCGACCACGGCCCTGTCGAGACCCCCATATTCATGCCCGTAGGCACTGCGGCCGCCATGAAGGGCATCTTCCACCGCGACCTGCGCGATGACGCGAGGGCGCGGATCATTCTGGCCAACACCTACCATCTCTACCTGCGTCCCGGCATGCGCATCATGGAGCAGGCGGGGGGCGTTCACCGCTTCTCGACATGGGACGGGCCCATGCTCACCGACAGCGGCGGCTTTCAGGTCTTCTCGCTCTCGGACTGCCGCAAACTCAAGGAGGAGGGATGCCATTTCCGCTCGCATATAGACGGCTCGCGCCACCTGTTCACCCCCGAGAGCGTCATCGATACCGAGCGCACGATCGGCGCCGACATCATGATGGCCTTCGATGAGTGCCCGCCGGGCGACGCCCCGCGCGACTATGCGGCCAAGTCGCTGGCTCTGACCGAAAGGTGGCTCGACCGCTGCTTCACCCGCTTCGCGCAGACGCAGCCCAAGTACGGGCATTTGCAGTCGCTCTTCCCGATAGTGCAGGGGTGCGCCTATGCCGACCTGCGCGAGCGGGCCGCGCGCAACGTGCTGCAGTACGATGCCGACGGATATGCCATAGGCGGTCTGGCCGTGGGCGAGCCGACGGAGGTGATGTATGCCATGATCGAGGTCGTGAATGCCGTGCTGCCCGAATCGCGGCCGCGTTATCTGATGGGTGTGGGCACGCCGGTGAACATACTTGAGGGCATCGACCGCGGCGTCGACATGTTCGACTGCGTAATGCCTACGCGCAACGGCCGCAACGGCCAGATATTCACTTCGGAGGGTACGGTCAACCTGCGCAACAAGAAGTGGGAGGACGACTTCTCGCCGCTTGATCCGGCCGGTGCGAGTTTCGTCGATACGCTCTACTCGAAGGCCTATGTACACCACCTCGTGGTGTGCGGCGAGATGCTCGGTGCGCAGATCGCATCGCTGCACAATGTGGCGTTCTACCTGTGGCTGGTGCGCGAGGCGCGGAGCCATATCGTCGCGGGCGACTTCGCGCAGTGGAAGGCCATGATGGTGCAGAAGCTGGGACGGCGTTTGTAGCATAATGACGAAGAGCAGTTAATAAGATGAAGCTGAAAACCGACATACGCTACCCGGGATTCAAGATCCTCGACCGCTATATCCTGCGGCGGTTCCTGCAGACCTATGCCTTCGCCATCGCCATGATCACGGTGGTGCTGGTGGTCTTCGACTATGCCGAGCGCGTGGACGACTTTACCGAGCTGAAGGCGCCGTTCTCTGCCATCATATTCGACTATTACCTCAATTTCGTCCCCGACTTCATAAACCAGTACAGCGGCCTGTTCACCTTCATTGCCGTGATTTTCTTCACCTCGAAGATGGCATACCAGACCGAGATCATCGCCATGCTGTCGGGCGGCATGAGCTTCATGCGCCTCATGTGGCCCTATTTCCTCGGGGCGTTGGCCATCACGCTGCTGTCGCTGGTGCTGAACCTGTGGATAATACCCGTTTCGCAGATCAGCTGCGTAGAGTTCGAGCAGAAGTATTTCAAGAGCAACCAGACGGTACAGTACGACCGCCACATATACCGCCAGATCCGGCCCGGGGAGTTTGTCTACGTGCGCGGTTTCAACCGCGGCAACAGGGCCTCGTACATGGCATTGGAGCGTTACGAGGGGACCTCGATCTCCGAGTCGCTCGAGGCGTCGGACGTGGCCGTAGACCCCGAGACGGGGCATTGGAGCGCACAGCGCTACATCCTGCGCCATATCTCTCCCGACGGCACCGAGACCTTCGAGCAGCGCCGTGACCTCGATACGCTCATCAACCTCGACGTGCGCGAACTTGGGCGCGTCGACAAGATCATCTCGACGATGAAGATCGGCGAGTTGAACGACTTTCTCCGCCAGCAGCGGGCCAAGGGCTCCAGTTCGATCAACGTTATCGAGGTGGAGCGCCATACGCGCTTTGCATATCCGATGGCGACCTTCATCCTGACCCTGATCGGCGTGTCGCTCTCCTCGCGAAAGGTGCGCGGCGGTACGGGCCTGCATATCGGGATCGGCATCGCGCTCTGTTTCTCGTACATCATGTTCAACCGCGTTTTCGAGGAGTTTGCCAAGAGCGGCTCCATGCCCGTGGGGCTGGCGGTGTGGACCCCCAATATAATATTCGCCTTCATTGCGGCATACCTCTACCGCAAGGCGCCAAAATGATATGAGTCTTATGGAGAGATGGGAGATGGCGGCGCGGCGAGCCGCCCGAGCTGAAAGGTTGAGCGCCGATGAGGCTGCGGTGTTGTGGCGCGAGGCGCCCCTGTGGCGGCTGGGCGAGATTGCCGTTGCCCGCAAGCGCGCCGTAAGCGGCGACAAGGTATATTTCAACCGCAACTTCCATATCGAGCCGACGAACCTGTGCGTCTTCAACTGCCGCTTCTGCTCGTACCGCCGCCCGAAAGGGAGCCCCGAGGCGTGGGACATGACGATGGAGCAGATCGAGGAGAAGGTGCGCTCTTACGTGGGCAGCGGCGTTACGGAGGTGCATATCGTCGGGGGCGTGCACCCCGTGCACGACATATACTACTATTGTGACATGATCCGCCGCGTGAAGGCCATCCTGCCGCAGGCGGCGGTCAAGGCATTCACGGCCATTGAGTTGTCGTACATGATCCGCAAGGCGGGCCTCACGACGGAACAGGGGCTGCGACTGCTTGCCGACGCCGGCATGGAGGCCATTCCGGGCGGCGGTGCGGAGATCTTCGACGAGGAGATCCGTGCGCGGATATGTCCCGACAAGGGCTCCACGGCAGAGTGGTTCGACGTGCACCGCACGGCACATCGCCTCGGTATCAAGAGCAATGCGACGATGCTCTACGGCCATGTCGAGCGGATTGAGCACCGTATCGACCACCTGCTGCGGCTGCGGGCGCTGCAGGACGAGACGGGGGGGCTGAACGCCTTTATCCCCCTGAAGTACCGCAACTACGGCAACTCGATGTCGGAGATAGGCGAGGTGTCGGTTATCGATGACCTGCGGACGCTGGCCATGAGCCGCCTGATTCTGGACAACGTGCCCCACATCAAGGCCTACTGGGTGATGTACGGCAGGCAGACGACCGAGGCGGCGCTGGCATTCGGCGCCGACGACATCGACGGCACGATCGACGACTCGACCAAGATCTACTCCATGGCGGGGGCGGACGACAGCCGGCCGCGCATGGGGGTCGAGGAGATGCGCGAGATGGTGCGGCGCGCGGGCTTCCGCGCCGTGGAACGCGATACGCTTTATAACGAGATTGAAAAGTAAGATACAGCGACATATATGGAGAAACGTAAACCCGATACACGCAAGCGCCGTCAGGATAAAGGGGGCATAGAAGGTGCCATCGAACGGCTCAAGGAGTCGCCAATAGCGTATAACTTGGTGTCGATAGTGCTCATACTCGTAGCCATAATTGCGGCGTGCAGCCTGCTGATGATGATCCTCACGCGCCACGGCACGCACCGTACGGTCCCCGACTTCACGGGCATACCGCTTTCGGACGCCGAACGTGCGGCACACGACAGGGGGTTGAAGATCATTATCAACGATTCGCTTTATGTACCCGCGTATGACGGCGGTATCGTCCTCGACCAGCTCCCCGTCGCAGGCGTCGAGGTGAAGGCCGGCCGCAAGGTCTATGTGACGATCAACTCGTTCCGCCAGAAGACGGTCAAGGTGCCCTACGTTGCTGGCCGCAGCCTGCGTCAGGCGAAGAACATGCTTGAGGTGGCCGGTCTGGGCATCGAGAAGCTGGTCTACGTAGAGGATATGGCGACGAACTATGTGCTGGCGGAGTTTGTCGGGGACAAGGAGGTGACGAGTTCTTCGTCGGTGGAGATCGAGATAGGCTCGGGGGTTACCCTGCGTGTGGGCATGGAGGCCGACAAGGGCATTGCCATAGTCCCCAAGGCGATAGGCCAGAGCCTGCAGTCGGCCAAAAGCCGCCTGTGGGAGGAGGGGCTCAACGTCGGCAAGGTGACTTTCGACAAGGGTATCGACCTGTTGAACGAGAAGAATGCGCGCGTCTATCGCCAGTCGGTTCCGCACAATGCTTCGGCGTCGCTGGGCGCTGCGGTCGACCTGTGGCTTACGCTCGACGAGGAGACGGTTGAGAAGAACAGCGCCTTATCCGACAAGGTGGCCAAGGAGCTGTCCGAGCAGCGCCTTCGTGAGGAGCAGGAGCGGCAGGACTCGCTCGAACAGGCCGAGCGCGACGATGTGGTGCGGGCCTTGCGCGAGAGCGGCGCCCTGCACGAGGAGGTCTCCGAGACCGATGAGGACGAATTCTTTTAACCGGAAGGCGTATGGAGCGTGCGGATGATATGATCGGAGACGGTCTGCGCCGGGGATCGGACGACGGTGCCGTTGGGGACCGCGTCGCGGGCGGCATGGCGCCTTACGGGGATCTGCCTGCGGCTGCCCGCGATGGGTGCGACGACCTCGACGGGGATGACGACTTCGACGGGGATGACGACTTCGACGGGGACGGTCCCGCCGGAGATGGCTGCGGGGAGAGGTACGAGCATTTCGCCATCACGGTCGACCGCGGACAGTCGATGATACGTCTCGACAAGTTCCTTGTCGACCGTATGGAGCATTGTTCGCGCAACCGCATACAGACGGCCGCCGACAACGGCAGCATTCTGGTGAACGGCGTGGCGGCAAAGGCGAGCTACAAGGTCAAGCCTATGGACCGTATTACGCTGGTAATGCCATACCCGAAGCGGGAGTTGGAGATTGTACCCGAGGCGATACCTCTCGACATAGTATACGAGGACGACGACCTGCTCATCGTGAACAAGCCTGCGGGCATGGTGGTACACCCGGGTTGCGGCAACTACAGCGGCACGCTTGTGAACGCCTTGGCCTACCACCTGCGCCATCTGGAGATGTTCCGTGGGGGAGACATGCGTGCCGGACTGGTGCATCGCATCGACAAGGATACGTCGGGTCTGCTGGTGGTGGCCAAGAACGAGTTCTCGCACGTGCGGCTTGCAAAGCAGTTCTTCGACCACACGATCCACCGCCGCTACGTTGCGCTGGCTTGGGGCAACTTCGATGAGGACGAAGGTACGGTTACGGGCAACATAGGCCGCGATCCTCGCGACCGCATGCTTATGCATGTCTTCGCAGACGGCTCACAGGGCAAGCATGCCGTGACGCACTACCGCGTACTGCACCGTTACGGTTATGTGACACTGCTCGAGTGCCGCCTTGAGACGGGACGCACGCACCAGATACGCGTCCACATGTCGTGGCGTGGGCACCCGCTGTTCAATGACCCCCGTTATGGCGGCGACCGCATATTGAAGGGTACGACCTTTTCGAAATACCGGCAGTTCATCTCCAACTGCTTCGCGCTGCTGCCGCGGCAGGCGCTGCATGCCCGCTCGCTCGGGTTCGTGCATCCCACGACGGGACGCGGGATGCTGTTCGAGAGCGATCTTCCGGAGGATTTCCGCGCGGTCATAACCAAATGGGACGGTTATGTGGCCGCCCGCGGCATGTACGAGGAGTAGGGCCGCAATATGCGCGGGACGGGTGGCCGCTGCTCGCGATATTTATGTTCAGGTATAAGTTTAGGAACCGATAAAATCACGAAAATGTTTTTGCCGACGTCGATAAGGGAGGTGCGCGAGCGGGGATGGGATTACCTTGACGTGATCCTTTTCTCGGGGGATGCCTATATCGACCATCCGGCTTTCGGGGCGGCGGTCATAGGGCGCCTGCTCGAGGCCGAGGGATACCGTGTGGCCATCGTGCCGCAGCCCAACTGGCGGGACGACCTGCGCGACTTTACCAAGCTGGGGGCGCCGCGCCTCTTCTTCGGGGTGACGGCGGGGGCCATGGACTCCATGGTGAACCACTATACGGCCAACCTGCGCCTGCGCAGCGACGACGCCTATACGGCGGGCGGCAGGGCGGGATTCCGTCCCGACCGTGCCGTGACGGTATATTGCCGCATCTTGAAACGTCTGTTCCCCCATGTGCCGGTTGTTGCGGGTGGCATCGAGGCCTCGCTGCGGCGGCTTACGCATTACGACTATTGGAGCGATTCGCTCCACCCGTCGATCCTCGTCGACAGCGGCGCCGACCTTGTAATCTACGGCATGGGTGAGAGGGTGGTGCAGCAGGTGGCCAAGGCCATGCGCAACGGCTACAACGCCAAACTGCTGCGCAGGCTGCGGCAGGTGGCGTTCATGGCCGACGGGAGCTATGTGTCGCGTCTCGACCCCGCGACGACGGAGCATCTGGCATCGTACGAGGAGTGCTGCCGCGACAAGCGGGCCTTCGGCCGCAACTTCGTCGTCGAGGAGCGCCTCAGCAACCGTATGGAGACCGATACGACGTTGGTGGAGGCCGTGGGCGGCAGGTATGTCGTGGTGACGCCGCCCAATACTACGCTTACGACCGAGGAGCTGGACCACTCGTTCGATCTGCCTTACGAGCGGGCTCCGCACCCGCGTTACGGAGGGCGCGGGACCATACCTGCGTGGGAGATGATCAAGCACTCGATAAATATCCACCGCGGCTGTTTCGGCGGCTGCTCGTTCTGCACCATATCGGCGCATCAGGGCAAGTTCGTCAACTCGCGCAGCGAGAGGTCTATCATGGCCGAAGTCGAGAAGGTGGTGCGCATGCCCGATTTCCGCGGTTACATATCCGATATCGGGGCCCCGTCTGCCAACATGTACGGCATGGGCGGCCGCGACAGGGAACTGTGCCGCCGCTGTGTACGCCCGTCGTGCCTCCATCCGCGGCGCTGTCCGAACCTCGACAACGACCATTCGCGCCTGCTGGCCCTCTACGAACGCATACGCGCGGTGAAGGGCGTGAAGAAGGCCTTTGTCTCGAGCGGCATACGTTACGACCTGTTCGACGACTCGCCCTATCTCGAGACCGTAATCCTCCACCACACCTCGGGCCGCCTGAAGGTGGCGCCCGAACACACCGAGGAGCATGTCCTGTCGCTCATGCGCAAGCCCCCGTTCGGAATGTTCGAGCGGCTCAACTGCGACTTCCACCGAATATGCGACGCTAACGGACTGCGTTACCAGCTTATTCCCTACTTTATCTCGTCGCACCCGGGATGCCGCGAATGTGACATGCAGGCGCTGGCTGCGAAGGTGCTCGGACGCCTGCACTTCGATCTGGAGCAGGTGCAGGACCTTACCCCCACGCCCATGACACTCTCGTCGGTGATGTTCTATACTGGCGAGGACCCTTATACTGGCAAGGCCGTTTATGTGGCCCGCACACAGGAGGAGAAACGGCGCCAGAAGGCCTACTTTTTCCGTCGGGAAGAAGACCGTACGCGTCGCTGCGGCACATATGGCAGCGGCCGTGCAGCGGTTGCAGAGCGGCCTGCGGCGAAGACCAGAGCGGTAAAAACCAAACCTAAAAAATAATGACTATGAAACACCTTACCTTAGCGGCCCTTGCTGCCACCATGATGCTCGGGGGCTGTGCGCCCGAGCCGCCTGCGCCGATGAGCGTAGTGCCTGCGCCGAGGCAACTGGAGTGGCACCGTATGGAGCAGTATGCCTTCGTACACTTTACCGTCAATACATTCACCAACCGCGAGTGGGGCTATGGCGACGAGCCCGAGTCGGTATTCAACCCCACGGACTTCGATGCCGACGCTCTGGTGAAGATCGTCAAGGATGCAGGGCTCAAGGGGCTTATCCTCACGGCCAAGCACCACGACGGTTTCTGCCTTTGGCCCAGCGCCTATACCGAGCATTCGGTGAAGAACTCGCCCTACAAGGACGGAAAGGGCGACATCGTAGGTGAAGTCGCGGAGGCGTGCCGCCGTCAGGGCGTCAAGTTCGGAATATACCTCTCGCCGTGGGACCGCAACCATGCAGGGTACGGTACGGACGAGTACCTTGAATACTACCGCAACCAGCTGCGCGAGCTGCTTACAGCCTACGGCCCCGTCTTCGAGATGTGGTTTGACGGCGCCAATGGCGGCGACGGTTACTACGGCGGCGCCAACGAGACGCGCATACTCGAGTCGGGATACCTCTATTACGATTGGCCGAAGGTTGTGGAGATCATCCGCGAACTTTCGCCCGAGACCGTCGTGTGGAGTTCATCGCTGCCCGATGCCCGCTGGTGCGGCAACGAGCGCGGCGTCATTGCCGAGACCAACTGGTGCATGGCTACGCCCGAGAAACTCTATCCGGGCGGCCACGACGATGTGGAGGTGCTCACGCACGGCATGGAGGACGGCAACCGCTGGGCTCCGGCCGAGGCCGACGTGTCGATACGTCCCGGGTGGTTCTACCATGCCGACCAGAAGCCCAAGACGCCGGAGCAGCTCTTCGACATATACCTCACGTCGGTGGGCCGCGGCGGTACGCTGCTGCTGAACCTCGCGCCCGATACTCGCGGCCGTGTGCCCGAGGAGGATGTGGCCTCTCTGATGGCGTGGCGCAAGATGGTCGACGAGACCTTTGCCCGTGACCTGGCCGACGGGGCGAAAGCCGAGGCATCGTCGTCGCGCGGCCGCGGATACGGCGCCGACAAGGTTATAGGCGGGGACAACGGCTATTGGGCCACGGCGGATGATACGGTTACGGGTGACGTCACCCTGACGTGGAGCGAGCCGCAGAAGATGAACTATGTATCGATACAGGAGCATATCGAACTCGGGCAGCGCGTGCGCACGTTCGAGGTCGAGGTCCTCGAGAACGGCGCATGGCGCAAGGCGGCCGAAGGGACCACTGTGGGATACAAGCGTATCCTGCCGCTTGGCGGCGTCGAGGCCGCGGCGCTGCGTGTGCGTTTCACCGACTCGCGCGGTCCGCTCGCCATCGAGCGTATAGCAGTGTATTGATTGCCGGTATGCGGAGATGATATGGCGGCATCCCGTCAACGGGATGCCGCCATTCTCTATTTATGCGGCAGGGGCGCGTCGCAGTTACAGGTCGAGCAGCCCCTCTGGCAGCACCATCCTTATATGCCGGTTCTCGAAATCTATCGAGGCTATGAACTCCTCGACGGCAGGGATCAGCCGCTCGCCCTCGCCGAAGTCGATGCCGAAGAGGGGGTTGGCCTCGCTGTCGTAGTAGTCGGTGAGGGTGCCGTTCCGCCCTGCGGCCTCGACGGTGAAGCCTATGAGATCCTCCATGTAGAACGTATCGTCCTGTTCCGTCTCGACGGGGATGCGCAGTTCGCGGCCCACGAGTTCTTCGGCGCGGCGCGGCGTGTCGAAATCGTCGAAGCACACCACGGCGCCGGCGGCGCCGCGCCGTTCGAAACTGCCGCACCACAGGGGTACGTCGAGCGAGTCGATCTCGGCGAAGAGGGGTTCCGACGCAGGGTCGAAATCCTCGGGGAAGGCGTCGTAGAGCGTCAGCACGACGCCTCTGCCGTCGCTGCCGCCGAAGAGTTTTGTGACGCGGGCGACGCTCTCGAACGCCTGCCCCTCGCGGGGCGCAATGTCGCGGTCGTTATTCTTTTCCATGGGGGTGGCGGGTGTTGTATATAAAAATACCCCTGCGGCGTTGCCGCAAGGGTAGGATTGCAATATCGCCCCTGCGGTTATTCCGCGGGGGTTTCGGCGGCCTCGGCCCCCTCCTCTGCGGCAGCCTGAGCTGCGGCCTCGGCGGCGGCAGCCTCTGCTGCGGCCTTCTTCTCGGCTATGGCAGCGGCACGATCCTCCTTGACCTTGGTCTCGGCGGCCAAAGCAGCTTTCTGGGCGTTGTTGGCTTCGGTAGCCAGACGGTTGACCTTGGCTGCGATCTTGTTCTCCTTCTCGGCCATCCACTTGTTGAACTTGGCTTCGGCGTCGCTCTCAGAGAAAGCGCCCTTGGCTACGCCGCCCAGCAGGTGCTTCTTGTAGAGAACACCCTTGTACGACAGGATGGCACGGCAGGTGTCGGTAGGTTGTGCGCCTTTTTGCAACCAATCCAAAGCTCTGTCGAACTTCAGATCAATCGTAGCAGGATTCGTATTGGGATTGTAGGTTCCCAATTTCTCGATGAATTTACCATCACGTGGCGCTCTGCTATCTGCGGCAACGATATGGTAGAAAGGAGCACCTTTCTTGCCATGGCGTGCCAGACGAATTTTAACAGCCATTTGCTATAAAATTTAGTTGGTTAATTGTTAAACGCAACCCTACACGGCGGGTTTGTCGGGCAAAGGTAAGAATTTTTTTCTCAAAGATTCGCACCGCACGGAAAAAAACGCTGATTTGGTGCCGAAATACTCCGCTGCGTATCCGTCTCTGCCGTTGTGCGGCCTTCGCGGCGGCTGCGGGAATGGGCGGCATCGTTTGATATGGTGCGGATATTGTCCCGAATGGGCGGCGTGCTGTGGAGGTCGTAAATTTTTTGCTATATTTACAAGGCCGTAATGCCGATGCCGCGTCCCGTACGGGCGTTGCTGCTGTCCCTGAACGGGGTTGGACCGTGTATGGCGACGATAAACTGTGTATAGCGATGATAAACGCTTTTTGGATTATAGCCGGACTGGCATTGGTCATCTTCGGCGCCGATTTCCTGACAGACGGCGCGTCGGCGCTGGCCAAGCGATTCCGTATCTCTTCAATGGCCATAGGCCTCACGGTGGTGGCCTTCGGCACCTCTGCGCCCGAGTTGTCGGTGAGCGTGCTCTCGGCCATCGAGGGCAGCGCCGGACTGTCTATAGGCAACGTCGTCGGGAGCAATATATTCAACATCCTGATGATTGTGGGTGTCACGGCCATCGCCGCCCTGTAGCGGGCCGATATGGTGTGTAACGGTAAAAGACATAAATAAATAACAGGTGTATCATATGAAGCGATCTATCATGCTGCCGGCGTGTCTGGCAGTAACGCTATTGCAGTTTGCTTCCGCGGCCGCGCAGCCGACGGCGGCACCGGAGGCTGTGCCTTCGGAAAAGGTCCTCCGCGGGCCGTTCGGGCCCGGCGATGAGGCGGCTTTTGTCGATCCTCCTAAGGTGTTCCGCCCGCAGACATGGTTCCACTATGTCGGCGGCAACGTCTCGACGGAGGGTATTACGGCTGACCTCGAAGCCATCGCAGCGGCCGGCTTTTCGGGCGTGCAGCTGTTTCACGGGCAGGCGGGTTACGACGGCATGTGGCCGGGCAACGAATCGCGCATCGCGTGCCTGAGCGAACGGTGGGATGACGCCGTGCGCCATACGGCGGCCGAGTGCCGGCGTCTGGGGCTGCGTTTCACCATGCAGGGCTGCCCGGGCTGGGCAATGGCCGGCGGGCCATGGATCGAGCCCGAGAATGCGATGCGCCATCTTGCGTGGAGCCGTACCGATGTGGAGAGCGGCGATGACGGCATAGTGCTGCCCGTGCCCGACGGGTGTGCCGAGGAGTGGCGCGATTACCGCGATGTGGCGGTACTTGCGTTCCCCTGCCCTGCCGAGGATACGGGTGCGCCGTTGGTGCCGCGAAGGGCCGAGGGCAGCGTCGGCGCCGACTGGGTGCAGCTGCTCGGTGCGGGTGGTGCGGCCCCCCTGCATCTGGCGCCGACGACGGAGGCGGAGCCATATACGGTCGACGTATGGTTCGACGAGGGGACGTGCGTACGCACGTTCGAATTCCCGTGTGTGCAGGCGTTGAACCATGCGTGGTGCTACGAGCCGGCTGTGCGTGTGCGTATAGAGGCGTTCGACGCCTCGGGCAGCGGTGTCGAGGTGCTCGATACCGAACTGCCGCAGTCGAACTGGCAGGATGACCGCCCGCTTACGCTCTCGTGCCGCGAGGCGGAGGGTGCCGTGCGCTACCGCGTGAGCGTGGTGAACGGGCACGATATGGTGCTGCCCTATCTGCGGTTCTACTCCGGTGTGCGCAAGAACAGTTGGGAGTCGGAGGCGGGCTGGACGCTGCGCAGCATCGAGCGCCGCGGGCAGGAGGTCGCCTACGACGACCGTTTCTATGTCAGTCCCGATGATGTGGTCGACCTTACGGACCGTATGTCGCCGGACGGGGCGCTGGCGTGGCGTGTGCCCGAGGGGCGGTGGACTGTACTGCGCATAGGACATGCCAATACGGGTATGAAGAACGGCCCGGCTCCGGCCGAGGGCACGGGATGGGAGTGCGACAAGTTGTCGGCGGCGGGGTCGGATGCGCAGTTTGCGGGTTACCTCGGGCGTCTTACGGACGACGGAGGCCCTATCGAGGGCATGCTCGACGGTGTGCTCTTCGACAGTTGGGAATGCAGGACGCAGACATGGACGCGCGACATGGAGGCCGAGTTTGGCCGCCGTGCTGGTTACCCGCTGCGGCGGTGGATGCCCGCCCTTATGGGGTATGTGGTGTCCGATACCGAATCGACTGCGCGTTTCCTGAACGACTGGCGCCGTACGGTTGGCGACATGGTGGCCGAGAACTTTTTCGGCAACATGGCGCGGCATGCCGCATCGAGGGGCATGTCGATCGCCTATGAGACAGCGGCGGGAGACGTATTCCCAGCCGACATAATGGCGTATTACCGTTATGCTGATGTGCCGATGTGCGAATTCTGGCATCCGTTGTCGGAGGGGTATGTCGGCTCGCTCGATTTCAAGCCGGTGAAGCCTGCCGCCTCGGCGGCCCACCTCTACGGTAAGCCGCGTCTTGCGGCTGAAGCCTTCACCTCGTTCTCGCACACGTGGGACGAGGACTGGCGCGACCTGAAACAGGTAGCCAACGTCAATATGGCCGAGGGTGTGACGCATCTGGTCTTCCACACATATACGCACAACCCGCAGGTGGGATTCCTGCCGCCCGGCACCTCTTTCGCCGGCGCCGGCATAGGTACGCCGTTCCTGCGCGGACAGACGTGGTGGCGCTACATGCCCGAATTTACGACATACCTTGCACGCTGCAGCTACATGCTCGAACGCGGCTGCCCTGCCAACGACGTGTTGTGGTATCTGGGCGACGAAGTGGATCACAAGCCGCCGCAGCATGCTCCCTTTCCCGAGGGGTTCCGATATGATTATTGCAATACCGATGTTCTCATGACCCGTCTTGAGGTGCGAGACGGGCGTCTTGTCACTCCCGAGGGGGTGGAGTATGCGGTGCTGTGGCTGCCCGAGACGACACGCATGCTGCCCGAGACGGTGGAGCGTCTCGAGGCTCTGGTGCGTGCCGGCGCCACGGTGGTGGGTGAGGCGCCGCACCGTGCTGCGACGCTGCTCGGAGGCGGCAGCGCCGACAGACGGGTAAAGCGCGCGGCGTCGCGTCTGTGGGGCCGAAAGTCGGGGACGGGTGTGCGCCGTGTGGGGCGTGGGCGTGTAATCGCTGGCATGCCGCTCGGCGAAGCCCTCGCCGTGGCCGGACTGCGTCCCGATGTGGAGGCGCAATCCTCTGACGGCAGTGTGATGTGGTTCCACCGCAAGGCAGGGGGTGCCGACATATATTTTGTCGCTGCGCCTGTCGGGGGCAGTTTCGACGGCGAGATTCGTTTCCGCTGCGACCGCGGCCGTGTGCAGGTGTGGGATCCCGTGAGCGGTGCGGTGACGGATATGGCTGGCACCGCTGCCGATGGCATTACCTCGGTGCGGTTGTCGCTGCCGCAGGCAGGGTGCTGCTTTGTGGTGTTCACCGACGGGGAGAGCCTCTCCGGACCAGCTATGCATGCCGAAGTGCGCAATCTGCCGGTCGGCGGCTGGACTGTTCGCTTCCCCGAGGGGTGGGGTGCGCCCGACTCCCTGTCGCTGGAGCGGCTTGCTGCATGGCGCGACATGCCCATGACGGACGAGGGGCGCGCTTTCTCGGGTACGGCGCGTTATGAAACGACTTTCGATGCGGAGCGTTGCAGTGACGGGCAGAGGCTGGTCCTGTCGCTCGGCGACGTGGAGCGCATCGCCGAGGTGCGTATCAACGGCCGTCGGGTGGGTACGTTCTGGACCTACCCTTATGAGGCCGATATAACCGATTTCGTCATCGACGGCAGGAATACGCTGACGGTGGACGTGACGGGGTCGTGGTTCAACCGTCTGGTATATGATGCGGGCCGTCCCGAAGCGGAACGCAAGACGTGGGTGCTGCGCTGGCCCGACCCCAACGCGCAGCTGCGTGAGAGCGGCCTGCTGGGCCCCGTGACAGTAAGGTGTGAGACGCCGGTCATGTAACGTCCCGCCGCCAACCGCATGGCGGCCGTCGGACACCGTCTGAACGGCACGAAAAAAGGGGCTCCCTGCAGGAGCCCCCTTTTCTGTTGTTCGGAACGACGCCCGTATGGTGTCTACCGCAGCGCCACGTCGGTCGAGCCTATCAGGCGGCCGTCGGTGTAGAGTTCGATGTGGTAGGTTCCTGCGGTGAAGCCGCTGCCGTTGTAGAAGATGCTCACCTCGAGGTCCTTGCCGTCATACTCGACTTCACGCGCTGCAGAATAGATCTTTGGCTCGCCCTCGAAGGTGAACGATGCCGCCTCGGGTGTCGAGAGCACGTATCCGTCGGGCGAGGTTATGCATACGTAGATGGTCTTCTGCCCGGGCTCGGCCAACTCGTTGGCCGCCAGTACGAGGTCGGTGCGCAGACGCGAGGCGCCCTTGACGCGGGTGACGGCCTTGTCCTTGGCATTGAGCGGCACGAGGCGTATGTCGCGGGCGCGGATGACCGAACCGACACGTACCTTGTTGTTGAGCTCCTCGGCACGTTCCTCGGCCATTTCGGCGCGCAGCTGCGCCGTCGAAATCTGCTTCTTGTAGTTGACGTTCTCGTTGGCGAGTTTCTTGTTGAGCGTATTGAGCGAGTCTATCTGGCGGATGTAGCCCTGCATGACGGTACGCAGCGTCCCCACCTCCTTCTCGTATGCGCGGATCTTGGCGTAGTTGAGGCGCCGCTCGTTCTTGAGCTGCTCCATGAGCTTGTTGGCCTCGTCGAGGTTGGCCGCGATCGAGTCGTTCTGTATCTTCAGGTCGTCGAACGACACGATAAGGCTGTCGAGGTCGTTCTGGATCTTGTCGCGGTCCTCTTCGAGCAAGACGTACTCGGCCTGCTGCTGGCGGTGGATGCGGAAATAGAGCGCCGACAGCGCTACGAGAATCACCGCCAAGATGATGATGACAATGCGGTAACCCCTTACTGCCTTGTTGTCGGTAATTTGGTCGTCGTACTCGTCGTCGTACCGAGCGTCGTCGTAGTCGTTGTATTCCTCTCTCATAACATTTCAGTGTAAATGGTTGTCGGTAGTGTAAATTGCTGCCGGTGGCATTAATTGTTGCGGCGGTGCTGACCCCTGCCGGAAAAATACCATTTCGGGAGCTCGATGTGCAAATATAAGCTATTTTTTGATAAAACTCTCCAATGGATAGCGCAAACCTTCATAAGACGAGAGGTATGCGCATACGCTGCCAACCTTTATGGGCGATTTTATATATAGCGGGATCTTGTTCCGGTCGTCCGATATCCACACCTCGAACTCGGTGCCGTCCTTGAAGGCGTAACCGTCCGAGGTGGCTATCTTGCAACGGAACTTGATGGTGTTGAAGTGGCCGAGATTCTTGATTTTCTTCACTTCGCGGCACTCGTAGCGGAACTTCAGGTAGCGCACCGTATCCTCGAGAACCATCTCCAGTTCGCGTTCATAGCCATCCTTGATTTTGGCGTCATCCTCGGTACGCAGGTTGAAGTATAGCGATATGGCATCCATGCTCTTGTCCGATATGGACATCGTCTTGAACTTCTCCGGGTCCTGCCGCCGCTGCCAGCGGGTGTGTACGTTGAGGTTGTGCCAGTCGAAGATATAAGTGCTGCGGAAGGTGTAGTCGCCCTCGTGCAGGTTGCTGTCGAAGCGGCGCGTGCGGAGAGTCTGCGGATCGACCCACACGGTGTAGGCGTCACGTACGGGCAGTATCCAGCGGAAGGCGGCCGTGGTCTGTCCGTATCCGTAGACTTTATATGCGGGGATGCCGTCGAGGGTTGTCTCCGTAGTCTGCATTATGACCTTCGCCACCTCGGTGTTGGGGAATAGTTTGGCGCGGTAGCTCATGCGATAGTGGAGCGTCTCGCCCGGCACGTAGAGCTGCGCCGCGGCGGCGGTCGTGAGAAGCAGGGCGGCTGTTGCGAGCAGTGTCTTTTTCATCGTTTTCGGCTTGACTTGGTTATAAAACGGTGTTATGACGGCTTTTATTGCCGCTCATGATATCATCGAGAAATCGAATTTGCGGCCTGCGGCATGGCGCGCGCGCAGTTCGCGCAGCGACCGGTATGCCGCGCTCTCGAGCTGCGGGTCGGCGGCGAGGACCTCCTCGGCGGCGCGGCGCGCCGTTTGCAGCAGCTCGGCGTCGAGCGTCGGGTTGGCTATCTTCAGGTCGAACGACTCGCCGCTCTGTTGCGTGCCGTTAATGTCGCCGGCGCCGCGCAGGCGCAGGTCGAGCTCCGCGAGGCGGAAACCGTCGTTGGTTTCGCACATGGCGCGCAGCCGCGCCCGCGCCTCGCGCGAGAGTTTGTCACCCGACATCAGTATGCAGTACGACTGCTCGCCGCCGCGGCCTACGCGGCCGCGCAGCTGGTGCAGCTGCGAGAGTCCGAACCGCTCGGCCGACTCGATTACCATCACCGTGGCGTTGGGTACGTCGACGCCCACCTCTATGACTGACGTGGCCACCAGTATGTCGGCTTCATGCTCCTTGAACTGCCGCATCGACTCCTCCTTGTCCTGCGGTTTCATCTTGCCGTGGCAGACGGTGACGCGGTATTGTGGCAGCGGGAAGTCGCGTATTATGGATTCGAAGCCGTCCTCGAGGTCCTTGTAGTCCATCGTCTCCGACTCCTTGATCAGAGGGTAGACCACATACACCTGCCGCCCGAGGGCTATCTGCTGCCGCAGAAAGCCCCACAGCTTGAGCCGCGCCGCATCGGTGTAGTGGTATGTCTTTATGGGACGCCGCCCGGGCGGCAGTTCGTCGATGACCGAGACGTCGAGGTCGCCGTACAGGGTCATGGCCAGCGTGCGGGGGATCGGCGTGGCCGTCATGACGAGGATATGCGGCGGGCGGTGGTTCTTGGTCCAAAGGCGCGCGCGCTGCTCAACGCCGAAGCGGTGCTGTTCGTCTATTACGACATACCCCAGACTCGAGAAGCGTACGTTGTCCTCTATGAGGGCGTGCGTGCCGATGAGTATGTCTACCTCGCCCGAGGCTATGCCCTCGATGGCGCGGCGACGCTCTGCCGCCTTCGACGCCCCCGTGAGTATGGCCACATGCAGTGGCATGCCTGCCGTAAGGCGGCTTATGGTGGCGAAGTGCTGGCGCGCGAGGATTTCGGTGGGGGCCATCATGCAGGCTTGGAAGCCGTTGTCGACGGCCAGCAGCATCGACATGAGGGCCACCATCGTCTTGCCGCTGCCGACGTCGCCCTGCAGCAGGCGGTTCATCTGGAATCCCGAGACAGTATCCTGCCGTATCTCGCGTATGACACGTTTCTGCGCGTCGGTGAGTGAGAAGGGGAGGCGGTGCTCGAAGAAGCCGTTGAACAGACCTCCCACGCGCGGGAAGAGGAACCCGTTGCGGCGGCTCATGCGTTCCGAACGCTGCGCCTGCACCGAGAGCTGTACGCCGAGCAGCTCGTCGAACTTCAGGCGCCGCTGCGCCCGCTGCAGCAGCGCTGGCGACTGCGGGAAGTGGACGTTGCCGACGGCCTCGGCCAGCGGCATGAGGTCATAGCGGCTGAGCACGTCGGCGGGCATGGGGTCGGTGATGCGCTCCTTGGCCAGCGTCCATGCGTTGCACATGATACGGTAAAACCCTTTTGTGCCGAGTGCCGAGGCGATCTTCTCGGTCGATGGGTATATGCCCTGCATGCCGCTCGGGGCGGTGCGGCTGAGGGCCTTCTCGACCATCTCCAGCTCGGGGTGTATCACGGAGAGCTGCCCGCGGTAGAACGACGGACGGCCGAAGACGATGTACTCGCGCCCCACCTCTACGCTCTTCTCGATCCACTTTATACCGTGGAACCATGTGAGTTCGGCCGAGCCCGTGGTGTCCGACACGAAGGCCGAGAACCGCTGGCGGCGCCCTTCGCCCGCATACGCTACGCCTGTTACGCGGGCGCGGAACTGCACCAGCGACGAGGCCATCGACTCGTCGATGCGGTCGATGGGGTATATCTTCGTGCGGTCGATATAGCGGAATGGGTATTGGCGCAGCAGGTCGCCTACGGTGAATACGCCCAGCTCCTTTTCGAGGAGTCGGGCCCGAGCCTCGCCTACGCCCGGGACATATTTGACGCTGCTCTCGAGTATATCTGCCATAGCACAAAGATATGAAAAGGTGAGGGCAGAAAAAACAAGCTTGCCAGATTTTTTATGCCGAACCGCATCCTGTCAAAGGCGAAGCCGAATGTACGAAAGGTCGGGGACAAGAGATATCCCTCCCCGCAAAAATACGGGACGGGAGCCGTATTGTGGTCCGCATGTGTTGCGGTATGAATCAGGGCTGCGGGCGAAGCCCGATGTCTCCGTGCAAGAGTACCCCTGTAGAGGCGTACTGTCGATCGATATGCGGTATGTGCCGCCCTTGCCGCGCATGGGGTGTGAATACGCTGCGGCGGCCGGTTTCCGCCGGCCGCCGCAGCGTGTGTAATTACTCTATGGTGATCGAGTTGAGCAGGTCGAGACGGCCGTCCTTGATGAGTTTCAGGATCAGTTCGCCGAAGAGGGTGTTCTGCCATGCGAACCATGCGCGGGTGAAGTCCGACGGGTCGTTCACGTTGAACGACTCGTGCATGAAGCCCGTGCCGGCATCTGTCGACATCAGCATCTCGATGCAGTATTTGATCTCGGCGTCGTCATCGCTCGTAAAGGCCTTCATCATGATGCTCATGGGCCAAGCCATGTCGTAGCCTATGTGCGGGCCGCCGATGCCCTCGCCCGCCTTGCCGCGGAAGAAGTAGGGGTTGCTGTCGCTCCAGACGAAACGGCGCGTGTTGGCATAGATCTCGTCGTCGATAACCTCGGGTGTGAGGTACTTCAGCGCCAGCAGGCTCGGCACGTTGGCGTCGTCCATGAGCAGGCTGTTGCCGAAGCCGTCGACCTCGAAGGCGTAGATGGGGCCGAACTTCGGATGGTCGTATACGGCATACTCGTCGAGTGCCGCGGCCACCTCGTCGGCGAGTGCCGTACATTCGGCGGCCAGCTCCTCGTTCCTGTTCACCTTGGTGAGGATCTCGGCGGCCTTGCGCAGCGACGAGACGGCGAAGAAGTTCGACGGCACGAGGAACTGCAGCACCGTGGCGTCATCCGACGGGCGGAAGCTCGAAACGATCAGGCCTACGGGGTTGACCGGAGCGCCGAGGCCGTTGTTCGAGAGGGTATCGAACTGCCGGTCGGTCTTGCGCAGGAACGTGTAAGGGCCGTTGCCGTCCTTGCGCTGCTGCTCGCGGAAGGTCTTGAGTATGTTGCCCACGGCCGAGAGCCACTCCTCGCCGAAGACGGAGTTGTCGCCCGTAACCAGCCAATAGTAGTAGGCCAGACGTATGGGATAGCATAAAGAGTCGATTTCGTATTTGCGTTCGTGCAGTTCGGGTTTCATCTCGGTGCGGTCGCTCTCCCATTCCGATCCGGTCGGGCCGTAGTTGAAGGCGTTGGCGTAGGGGTCGATGTTGATGCACTTGAACTGTCTGTTTATGACGCCGGCGAGCATCGCCTGCAGCGCGGGGTCGTCGTTGGCGAACTGTACGTAGGGCCATACCTGCGCGCCCGAGTCGCGCAGCCACATGGCGTGTATGTCACCCGTGTAGACGAAGGTGTCGTCGCTGCCGTCGGCATCCTTGCCGTAGTGGACCGTGGTGTCGAGCGTGTTGGGGAAGCAGTTGCCGAACATCCATGCGAGACGGGCGTTGGTGAGCATCTGCTGCACGCGTACGATCTCCTGTTCGATGGCCTGCGAGGTGAAGAGCCTCTCGCTTTGGGCGGGGCGCTGGCATACGTATGCGCCGCTGTCGTCGCGCGGGGCGGGGGCGGCATTGAGTTCTATGGCGGCCTGTTCAGTTGCGGTGCCTTGAGCCGCCGGCGTCTGCTTTTGCTGTGCCGAATCGCAGGCGGTGAGGGAAATCGCAGCCGCGAATAGCGCGGCTGCGGTGAGTGAACCGATATTTTTCATGCTTGTCTTGTTTTTGATATTGATTTTCGTCCAAAGTTAAGGTAATTTTGCGACACGGCCATCCGCCGCGCCATTAATTTTGCCGCGGCGGATGATATACGGCCGCAATGGTTATCTTTGACTTCGTCTTAGATAGGATGCGCCTCGGCATAGCCAAATTCCGAAAACTCCGTTTTCGATTTGTCTCTGCCCTCGGCTTTCACTATCTTTGCAGTATCAACGCGGCCGCGATGGCGGCCTTAAATTGTCTTGCGATGAATCTCAGCGAATTTACCCGCCGCAAGGCGCACGACGTGCACATTGGCGGCGTGACGATAGGTTCGGCGCACCCCGTGGCGGTGCAGTCTATGACCAACACCCCCACGGCCGATACCGAGGCGAGCGTGGCGCAGTGCGAGCGCATAGCCGATGCGGGTGCCGGCATCGTGCGTCTTACGGCGCAGGGCCGCCGCGAGGGCGAGAATCTCGGGAACATAGTGCGCCGCCTGCGTGGGGACGGTTACGCCACGGCCGTGGTGGCCGACATACACTTCGTGCCCGAAGTGGCCTCGATCGCCGCCCGTTATGTGGACAAGGTGCGCATAAACCCGGGTAACTACCGTACCTCGCACGGTGAACTTGAGGCTCTTGTTGCCCAGTGCCGAGAGCGGGGCGTGGCACTCCGCATAGGGGTCAACCACGGGTCTCTCGCTCGCCGCGTCTTCGACGAGTGGGGCGATACGCCTCAGGGCATGGTGGTCTCTGCGATGGAGTTCCTGCGCGTATGCCGCCGCGAGGGATTCGACGAGGTTGTCGTTTCGATGAAGTCGAGCAATACGCGCGTCATGGTGCATGCCTACCGCCTGCTGGTGGAGGCGATGGATGCCGAGGGCATGACCTACCCGATACATTTGGGCGTCACGGAGGCGGGCAACGGCATCGAGGGGCGTATCAAGAGCGCTGTGGGTATCGGCGCCCTCATGTGCGACGGCATCGGCGACACGATCCGCGTCTCGCTCACCGAGGCCCCCGAGAACGAGGTGCCCGTGGCGCAGATGCTGGCCGACCATTTCGTCTGTCGGGAGGGGCACTTCGAGGTGCGTCACCCCGAACGCTACCATCCCACCGAGTATGTCCGCCGCAGTGCCGTGACCGTACCGCTGACACACGACGAGCCGCACGGCGGCATGCGCGTGGTGGAGGCTGTGAGCGGCAATCCGACGGCGGAGTTGCGTGCCGCAATACTCGACATGGATGATACGGTACCCGTGATGGTGCGTCGCCGTTACGACGATGCGGATGCCGTAGCGGTGGCCGTCAAGGCGGCGGCCGACCTCGGCGTGCTCTTCATCGACGGCCTTGCCGACGGCATCTGGGTAGATGCGCCGCGGCTCTCGGCGGCGGAGGTGCGCGACATCGAGCTGATGATACTTCAGGCGTCGCGCGTGCGTTTCTCCCGTACCGAATATATCGCGTGCCCGAGTTGCGGGCGCACGCTCTACGACATAGAGAAGACGCTCTCCGACATCAAGGACCGTACGTCGCATCTGAAAAACCTGAAGATAGGCGTGATGGGGTGTATCGTCAACGGCCCGGGCGAGATGGCCGACGCCGATTACGGATATGTGGGTGCGGCGCCCGGACGCATTACGCTGTATAAGGGGCGCGAGGTGGTCGAGCGCAATATCCCGCAGGAGGAGGCCATCGAGCATCTGGTGGCGCTGATCAAGGCCGGAGGCGATTGGGTGGAGGCCGAGTAGCGGATGAAGGGTGCAGCGATGAGACGTTACACCGCGCGCGGCGTGGTGATAGGTACGCTCAAGTACGGCGAGAAGGGTATGGTGGTGCAGATGCTCACCTCTACACTCGGACGCCAAAGCTATATGGTGCAGGGACTCGGGTCGCGCCGCGGCCGCGGCGCGCGGCCGGCACTCTTCCAGCCGATGTTCGCGCTGGAGTTCGAGGGGCTGGAGTCCCCGAAGATGGAGATGCACCGCCTCGGCGAGGTGCATGCGGGCATAGTGTTGCAGTCGATCCCGTTCGACGTGAAAAAATCTTCCATCGCGCTCTTTATGGCAGAGGTCCTGTACCGCCTTGTCAAGGAGAGCGAGGCTAATGCCATGCTGTTCGATTTCGTGTGGGGGTCGGTCGAGGCGCTGGACACCGCTGCCGAAGGGGTGGCGAACTTCCATCTGTGGTTTCTGTCGAACCTGTGCCGTTTCCTCGGGTTTTCGCCAGGCAACGAATATATGCCCGATGCGTGGTTCGATACGGCCGAGGGGGTATATACCGCCGCCGCCCCGCCGTGCGAACATGCGATGTCGCAGGAGAATGCCCTCATTTTCCGTGACATGCTGGAGTGCGATGTGCGCTATTTGGGCGAAATCGGATTGAACCGCCGCCAGAGGGTCGACTTTCTGGCCGCCTTGTTGGCCTATTACGGCTACCATCTCGATACGATACACTCCGTTCAGTCGGTGAGGATATTGCAGGAGGTGTTCTGATTTAAAGGCAGAGGTTCCATACATATTGCGGGAGCGCCGCAGGGATGCTTTTCATGGCAGGGTTGTGGCCGTCGTCGGCACAGCAGCGGCCCTGCGGTGCAAAGGCGTCCTGCTTCCGTTGCGAGCGATTCGCGGGCGGCGCTTTCAGAAGCGCCGTTGCCGTAGGGATATGCTTTGCCGTCGTGTCGGCCCTTCGCATCGGAAGAGGCCATGGTACTCTGCGGCAGCTCGCTATGCCGCTTGGGAATGGCCCCGTTGCGCATGACGCCTGCGAATTGTCCCGTCAACATGTGCATGCGCAGGATTTGCAGTTCCTGCTGCGCGGCACAAAAAACAGATAAAAATGCGGATTATTATGCCTGACGGCAATAAAATTGTTTTCCCGTAAATAAATTTTGCATAACTTTGTCTTAATTGATGCAAAATCAGACCAATCTAATTCAGTTATGAGCAGAGTTGTCACTTTCGGGGAGATCATGCTGCGGCTTGCCACCCCCGATCATCTGAGGTTCCGTCAGGCGCGGAGCTTCAATGCCACCTTCGGCGGCGGCGAGGCCAATGTGGCTGTGTCGCTTGCCAACTACGGCATGGAGGTGGATTTCGTTACACGCCTGCCCCGCAACGACATTGGTGAGGCGTGTGCGGCGGAGTTGCGCAGTTTCGGCGTCGGGACATCGCATATCGTATATGGAGGCGAGCGCCTCGGCATATATTATCTTGAAACGGGCGCTGTGGCCCGTCCGAGCAAGGTCGTGTACGACCGTGCGCACTCGTCGGCCGCGACAGTCGGGCGCGGCATGATCGATTGGGACAAGGTGTTAGAGGGGGCCAGCTGGTTCCATTGGACCGGCATCACCCCCGCCGTGAGCGCTTCGGCTGCGGAGGTGTGTCTCGATGCCTGCCGTGCGGCGAACCGCCTCGGCGTGACGGTGTCGTGCGACTTGAATTACCGCAAGAACCTGTGGAAGTACGGCAAGACGGCCTCGGAGGTAATGCCCGCTCTGGTGGAGAGCTGTGACGTGATCCTCGGCAACGAGGAGGACGCCGAGAAGGTCTTCGGCATCAAACCCGAAGGTTTCGACGCCGCCGCCACGCAGGGTGAGGTCGACGCCGCGGCCTTCCGCAGCGTATGCAGCCAGCTTATGGCGCGTTTCCCGCGTGCGAAGAAGGTTGCCATAACCCTGCGAGGCTCGATAAATGCCGATCACAACACATGGGGAGGCGTGCTATTCGACGGCGCGACGCTATACAGTTCGCCGCGTTACGACATAACCGACATCGTAGACCGCGTGGGCGGCGGAGACTCCTTCATGGGCGGACTTATATACGGCCTGCTGGCCTATGGCGACGACCAGCGCGCCCTGAACTTCGCGGCGGCGGCATCGGCCCTGAAGCACACCATTTACGGCGATTTCAACATGGTGAGCGTCGCGGAGGTGGAGAGCCTGATGAGGGGCGACGGCTCGGGCCGTGTCGCAAGATGAGGCGCGTACGCTCCCTGCGGGGGAGGTGAAGGTAACTTGGTTAAATAATCGATTCGGGATCGGCGGCGCATGTCCATACCGCCGCCGTGACGATAAAACACGAAGTTGAAATGGCAAGATTTTCAAAGGTAGAGGTGCTCTCGACGATGTGCTCGACGGGAATGGTGCCCGTATTTTATTCTGCAGAACTCGACTGCGCCAAGCGGGTGGTCAAGGCGTGCTACGAAGGCGGTGTGCGGGCCTTCGAGTTCACGAACCGCGGCGACTTCGCCCATGAGGTTTTCGGGCCGCTGGTGCGCTGGGCCGCGAAGGAGTGTCCCGATATGATACTCGGTGCGGGCAGTGTCGTCGACGCCCCCACCGCCGCGCTGTACATGCAGTCGGGCGCCTCGTTCATCGTGGGGCCTCTGTTCAATCACGATGTGGCGAAGGTGTGCAACCGCCGCTGCGTGCCTTACACCCCAGGGTGCGGCTCTGTCACCGAGATAGGCATGGCGCAGGAGGCGGGGTGCGACCTGATCAAGATATTCCCTGCGGGCAACGTGGGCGGCCCGTCGTTCGTCAGGAACGTCAAGGCCCCGATGCCGTGGGCGATGCTTATGGCTACGGGCGCCGTCGAGCCCGAGAGGCAGAACCTCGAAGCGTGGTTCGCCGCCGGTGTCGACGTCGTGGGCATGGGCTCGAAACTTTTCCCCGCGGCGGAGATAGCCGAAGGCCGCTGGGATGCCATCGCGGTCCGCTGCCGCGAGGTACTCGACATTATCGCCGCAGCCTTGCGCGGCCGCAAATAACGGACTTTGCTACTTACTAACCGCAATCTTATGACTATACGGAACACTTCGAAAAAGACGAATTACAGGTGGTTGATCTGTTCGCTGCTCTTCTTTGCCACCACGATAAACTATCTCGACCGACAGGTACTGTCGCTTACATGGGAGGAGTTCATACGCCCCGAGTTCCATTGGACCAACAGCCATTACGGCTGGGTGACGGGTATCTTTTCGCTCGTGTACGCCATAGCGATGCTTTTCGCCGGACGCTTCGTCGACAAACTCGACACCAAGAAAGGTTATTTATGGAGTATCGGCATATGGTCGGTGGGCGCCTGCCTCCATGCCGTGTGCGGTGTGGCGACGGAGTGGTGTGTCGGCCTGCCCGACGCCGCGGCCATGCGTGCCGTCGTCGGCAACGCCGAGCTCATCTCGCGCATAGCGTTCATATCCCTGACGCTGTTCATCCTCGCGCGGTGTGTCCTCGCCATAGGCGAGGCGGGCAACTTCCCTGCTGCGAACAAGGCCACGGCCGAGTATTTCCCCAAGAAGGACCGCGCCTATGCCACCAGCATCTTCAATGCAGGATCGACTGTCGGGGCTCTTGCGGCGCCGTTCATCATCCCGACGCTTGCGGCACGCTACGGCTGGGAGGCCTCGTTCATCATAATCGGAGCTTTGGGCTTCGTATGGATGGGTTTCTGGCAGTTCATGTATAAGAAGCCGGATAAGAACCCCGCAGTCAATGCCGCCGAGCTGGAATATATAAATTCCGACTCGGAGCCCGAGAAACCCGCCGCGGAGGCGGTCAAAGGCCCGAAGGTGTCGCTGTGGAAATGTTTCGGCTATCGCCAGACTTGGGCCTTCATCTCGGGCAAGGCCATTGCCGACGGCGTGTGGTGGTTCTACCTATTCTGGATGCCGTCGTACCTGAAGAATGCATGCGGCATGTCGTCGACGAGCCTCGAGTTCCAGGTGGCGCTCGGCGTACTCTACCTTATCGTCATGGTTTCGCTCTTCGGCGGCTACCTGCCCACGATATTCATCGAGCGTTACGGCATGAATCCCTATGCGGGCCGTATGCGTGCCATGCTGATCTTCGCCTTCTTCCCGCTTCTGGCGCTTCTGGCGCAGCCGTTGTCGGACTACTCGTACTGGTTCCCCGTAATCTTTGTCGGCATAGCCTGTGCGGCGCACCAGTCGTGGTCGGCAAATATATTCTCTACCGTCGGCGACATGTTCCCCAAGTCGATGATAGCAACCATCACGGGTATCGGAGGCATGGCAGGCGGAGTGGGGTCGTTCCTCATTCAGACCGGAGCGGGACGCCTGTTCGACCATGCGGCCAATACCGATATGTCGTTCATGGGATATCAGGGTATCGAGGCAGGGTATATGATAGCCTTCTCGTTCTGCGCCGTGGCGTATATCGCCAGCTGGCTCGCCATGAAGGCTTTCGTACCCAAGTACAGGCCTATCGTATTGTAATTCCGCAGTGTGCGGCCGTGCAGTGCGCCCCGATCCTACTGAAGGGATCGGGGCGCATGTTTGTGGGATGTTGCCCCGACTTGCCGTTCCGTCGCCCGCTGCGGAACCGGCTGCGGCGCGCTTTTGTTACGCGGGAACTACCGCTTGACAGTCCGGTTGCCGTGCCGCCTGTCTTTTCGCAGCGGCCGCAATGCAGGATCAGGGCAAGGACATTTTGGCGTTACAGTAGAAGGCTGTCGGGAAATCCGGCGGCCTTCTGCATATATGTAGACAACGGGCATTTACGGTCAGGCGACGGGCCTGTTCGTCCTGTACAGGCGCAGCCAGCGGATGAAGAGCATGCACAGGACCAAGGCTGCGGCGATACCGCCCGCGACGCCGGCGCTCTGCGGCAGGCGGAACCCTTCGGGGGCGACCATGATGTAGGCCGTACATACAGCCGTCATGAACATTGCCGGCAACAGCGTGATGCAGAAGTTCTTGCCGTTGCGGGCCAGCCATACGGTCAGGGCCCAGAAGGTGAATATCGAAAGAGTCTGGTTGAACCATGCGAAGTAGCGCCACAGAATGTCGAAGTTGACGTTCATGAGCACGACGGCAATGGCGAACATCGGCAGCGATACAGCCAGACGCCGCCAAAGTGAATCCTGACGCAGTTTGAGAATGTCGGATGCGATGAGACGCGCACAGCGGAATGCCGTGTCCCCCGAGGTGACGGGTGCCGCCACTACTCCGAGTATGGCGAGGATGGCGCCAACGCGGCCCATCCAGTCGTTGCATATGAAGTTGACTACGACGGCGGGGTTCGAGCTGCCGCTTGAGGCGAGCATCTCCTGCAGCCCTTCGTAGCTGCCGGCGTATTTTATGGCTGCGGCGGCCCATATCATGGCCACGATGCCTTCGGTGATCATGGCGCCGTAGAATACGCGGCGCCCCATGCGCTCGTTCTTTATGCAGCGCGCCATCATGGGGCTCTGCGTGGCATGGAACCCGCTTACGGCGCCGCACGCTATGGTGATGAAGAGCATGGGGAATATCGGGAGCGAGCCGCTCGGGTGGTGGTTGGCGAATGCGTCGGTAATCTCGGGCATCCAGCCGTCGTGCGTGAAGATGCCGAACAGCACGCCTACGGCCATGAACAGCAGCGCCACGCCGAAGACGGGATAGATGCGTCCTATGAGTGCGTCGATGGGCAGCAGTGTCGCCAGAATGTAGTATGTGAATATGACGATCGACCAGAACGCGATGCTGCCGAAGAAGCCCCAGTCTGCGGTCATCGTGGCGAGCAGGCCTGCGGGAGTGGTGACGAAGACCGTGCCCACGAGTACCATCAGCACGAGCGAGAAGAGACGCATGGCCTGACGCACGCCGCTTCCGAGTTCGTCGCCCACGATCTCGGGCAGGCTCATGCCCTGCTTGCGTATGGAGATCATGCCCGAGAGGTAGTCGTGCACGGCGCCGCCGAAAATCGAGCCGAACACTATCCACAGATAGGCCGCAGGGCCGAACAGTATTCCCATAATCGAACCGAAGATGGGGCCCGTGCCGGCGATGTTGAGGAACTGTATAAGGTATACCTTCCATGTGGGCATGGGTATGTAGTCCACGCCGTCGCCGTGGGTGTAACAAGGAGTTTTACGATTTGGGTCGGCGCCGAAGACGCGCTCGACGAATGCTCCGTAGAGCACGTACCCCAACACCAGCGCTGCCAGCGCCGATACGAATGTAATCATTTGTCGTTTGTTTTTAGTATGTTACGATGGTAAGTCCCCGCAGTGCGTATTCCCTCTTTACGGCATGCGTCTGTTCCGCACGCGGCACGTTTCCGTTGGAAGTCGTGGCATACCGCGTTGCAAATTTAACCATATAAAGCATATGTACGCCGATTCGTGTCTCTGTAAGGGTGTTATTATCTGCATAAATATGAAAAACAGGCTGTTTATGCAGTTTTCGGCGCTGTTTATACGTATTAATATTTACAAATCTTCAAAAACCCCCGGCGATACTTTGCGGCGGGGCAAAAAGGGCGTCTCCGGAACCCTAATGTTCCGGAGACGCCCTGCGGCCGAAGCTGCTGCCTTATCGTAACGACGCTAATATTGGGTCATGAGGCCCTCCAGAAACTCCTCGTATGTGGGCAGCGGGCAGTCGTCGGTTGCGCGCTCCGTCTTTCCGACGAGTTCTACGAGTGTGGCCGAGTAGGGAAACATTACGTCCATCATTCCCTCCAGATCATGGTTGTAGTCGAAGCGCACGCGCACCTCGTATTCGTACCCCTCCTCGTAATCGAGACCCTTGATCTGCGGCCATTGCTCCCATTTCCCGCCGACGCAGGCGTTGAGGACCTTGAATACGCCCTCGCCCGACTTGCCGCCGTAGTATGATGCTATGCGTGCCGTGCGTTCGTAGCTTGGATGCTCCTCCTGCGTCTTGCACGAGACGGCGGCGGCAAGGGCCAGCGCGATGGCCGCAATGCGCAAAACGGTGTTTCTCATGTCGTATGTCGTTTGTCGGTTTGCTGTTCTTTATTCTTTGCACGGCCCTTTGTCCGCTGCGGCGCAAGGGGTCAATACTCGTCCACGGCCAGCTGTGTGCGGTATTCGTCGAGGCGCTTTTGCAGACGCTCGCGCACTTCGGCCATATCCTCGCGGCCGATGATGTTCCGCATCTCCGCGGGGTCGGCCTCAAGGTCGTAGAGTTCGTCCTCGCGCATCACCACGTTGCCATCCTCGTCCTTGTCGTAGAAGTGTATGAGCTTGTAGCGGCCGTCGCTCACGCCGTCGTGGCGCAGCACGCGGTGCTCGGCCGGATAGTCGTAATAGTGGTAGTAGAGATCCTTGCGCCACTGCCGCGGCTCGCGTCCCTTGCATAGGGGCTGCAGCGGAAGGCCCGTCATGTACTCGGGCTGCTCGAGACCCGCCGCCGCAAGATATGTCGGGGCGTAGTCGATGTTCTGCACGAGGCGGTCGCATACGGCGCCCCTCTTGCCGTGGGGATAACGTATGATCAGCGGCGTGCGGAACGACTCCTCGTACATGAAGCGTTTGTCGAACCATCCGTGTTCGCCCATGTAAAAGCCTTGGTCCGACGTATAGACGATGACCGTGTTCTCCATAAGACCGTGTTCCTCGAGGTAGTCGATGAGGCGCCCCACCTCGTCGTCCACCGACCGTATGCAGCGCAGGTAGTCGCGCATGTATCGCTGGTATTTCCACTCCGCCAGATCCTTGCCCGAAAGGTCCGCCTCGATGAAGGCCTCGTTCTTTGGGTCGTATGCGGCATTCCACGCCTCCTGCTGCTCGGGAGTAAGGCCTGCCGCGGCGGGGCTCCAATAGCTGTTGGGCTCGGGTACGTAAGACGGATCGTCCTTGAGTTGCGTAACCTTGAGGTCGTAGACCAGTTCCATGTCCTTGTCGATGCTCATCTTCTGGTTGCGGGCCGCCGTGCCGCGGTTCGAGTAGTCGTCGTAGAAGTTGTCGGGCAAGGGGAACTCGACATCCTCGTAGAGGTCGTAATATTTCGGCTCGGGCATCCAGTTGCGGTGCGGCGACTTGTGGTGTACCAGCAGGCAGAAGGGCTTGTCCTTGTCGCGTGTCTCGAGGAACTCGATCGCATGGTCGGTTATGAGCGATGTGGCGTAGCCCTGCTCGCGCAGGTATTCGCCGTCGGATTCGGGCGAGCGGAACCGCGGGTTGTAGTATTCCCCCTGATTGTCGAGGATGCGGTAGTAGTCGAAGCCTTTGGGATCGCAGCGCATGTGCCACTTTCCCACGACGCCTGTCTGGTACCCGTTCTGCTGGAGGATCTCCGATATGAAGGTCTTGCTGGTGTCGATGCCGGCACCGAGACGTCGCTGTCCGTTCTGATGGCTGTACAGGCCCGTTATGAGGCAGGCGCGGCTGGGCGTCGAGAGCGAGTTCTCGACGTAGGCGCGGGTGAAGGTGACGCCTTCGGCGGCCAGACGGTCGATGTTGGGCGTGGGGGCCAGCTGCGAGATGGGATGGCCGTAGGCGCTGATTGTCTGGTAGGAGTGGTCGTCGGTCATGATGTGGATGATGTTGAGCGGCTTGCGCTCGACGGCGCTCTGCGGCGCGCATGCCGTGGCGGCCAATGCGGGGAGCAGGGCCGCGGCCGGCGACAGGTGTCGTTTCATGGCTTCGGGTTGTTTGGTTGTAGTTTACGAATATAGCTAAAAAATTTCCGACATGCAAATGTGCTTTCCCCGCGGCCCGTGTGCCGGCATTCGGCGGGGCGGCGGTTTTTCAGGGTATGCGCATATGCTCTTCGACCGTGTCCCGCAGGTGTGTCGAGTCGAGGTGTGTGTATATCTCGGTGGTGAGAATGTTTTCGTGCCCGAGCAGTTCCTGCACCTGCCGTATGTTGGCGCCGCCTTCGAGCAGGTGTGTGGCGAAGGAGTGGCGGAAGGTGTGGGGGCTGATGCGTTTGCCGATGCCGGCGCGCATGGCCGCCTGACGTATGATGGTGAAGATCATCACGCGCGTGAGGCGGCTGCCGCGGTTGTTCAGGAAGAGGGTGTCGCCGCTGGCAGCGGCGCGACGAGTCTCGAGATAGAGCTGCACGCGGTCGCGCGCTATGTCGCTTACGGGGACGAGCCGTTGCTTGTCGCCCTTGCCCGTCACGCGTATGTAGCCTTCGCCGAAGAATAGGTCTCCGATTTTGAGGTCGCACAGCTCCGATACGCGCAGGCCGCACGAATAGAGCAGTTCGAGGATGGCCCGGTCGCGCAGGCCCTTTTGGGTGGCGGGGTCGATGCTTCCGATGAGGCGGTCGATCTCCTCGACCGTGAGCGTGTCGGGCAGGGGGCGCCCCGCCTTCGGGGCCTCGACCATTTCAGCAGGGGATGTCTCGATCATATCGTTGAGGAGCATGAAATTGAAGAAGCTCTTTATGCCGCTAAGGCTGCGCGCCTGCGAACTTTTCTCGCGCCCCCGTTCGTAAAGCCACGACATGTAGCGCTCGACCGTCTGTTGTGTCACCTCCTGCGGCGTTGTGCCGTAGAAGCGCAGCACGAAGTGGGCGAATTGCGCCAGATCACGCATGTAGGAGTCGATTGTGTTGGCCGAGAGGTGTTTTTCCAGCCGCAGGTAGGCGCGGTAGCCGCGCGAGATTTCCGACCATATATCCTTGGGTTCTGCCATATTCTTGCTAACTTTGTCTGCGAAGATAATGAAATTTTACATAATATGGACTATATCGAGCTGTCGGTTCCTGTCGCAGGCCCGATGCAGGCGGAGATCGCCGCGGCGATGCTCTCCGATCTGCCGTTCGAGGCGTTTGAAGAGTGCGGAGGTTGTTTGAAGGCGTATATTCCCGAGGGGCTTTATGACACGGCGTGCCGCGCGGCCGCGGCCGCGGCGCTCGGTAGCGTGGGCATTACGGGGGCTGAGAGCCGCCGCATCGCCCGCAGCAACTGGAATGCCGAGTGGGAGAGCGATTTCGCCCCCGTCGATATCGACGGCCGCCACCCTGTACGCATACGCGCCGTACACCACGAACCTGCCGCCGCGGGTGTGGTCGACATTGTCGTCGCACCCCGCATGTCGTTCGGGACGGGGCACCATGCGACCACCTCGATGATGGTGCGCTGCATATCGGAGATGGGGGTCGAGGGGCTGCGGGGGCTCGATATGGGCTGCGGTACGGGAATCCTCTCCGTCGCCGCGGTGAAGTTCGGCGCTGCGGCCATGACGGCCGTCGACATCGACGAGTGGGCATGCGGCAGCTGCCGCGAGAGCGCCGAGTTGAACGGCGTCGGGGAGAGTATCGAGACGCTGTGCGGTTCGGTGGAGAGTGTCGTCGGGCGGCGTTTCGACTTCATCCTTGCCAACATAGGCCGCAATGCTGTCGTCGAAATGATGCCCGCGTTTGCCGATATGCTCGGGATGGGCGGGCGGTGCGTCGTGAGCGGTTTCCTGGCCTTGGATACTGCGGCCGTCGAAGCCGCGGCCGCAGGGGCGGGGCTGGAACGCGAGATGGAGGAGGAGTGCGACGGTTGGGCCGTAGTCGCATGCCGCAGGGCACGTGGGGAAAGGAGGCGGTAGCGTATGGTGATATTGCCTTCGGCATACATGGGGTCGGTGAGTTATTTCGCGCAGCTGCTGCGCGGGGACTACGTCATAGATACGGGCGAGCACTTCATCAAGCGCTCGCAGCGCAACCGTGCCGTCATACTCTCGGCCAACGGGCCGCTGGCGCTGACGGTCAATGTCGAGCATGCCAATACGCCGCGGCGCCCCATGCGCGACGTCAGGATAGACTACTCGAAGAGGTGGCAGCACCGGCATTGGGTCTCGATTGTCTCGGCATACCGCTCGGCTCCGTATTTCGACTATTACGCCCCCGTCATCGAGCCCTTCTACCGTCGCGTGTGGCGCTATCTGCTCGACTATAACATGGAGTATACCGCGGCCCTGCTCCGCATGCTGGGCGGCACGGGGCCGTTGCGGGTGTCGGAGAGCTACGTCGAGGCCGCGGACGGGGACACCGACCTGCGGCCGCGGCACAGTGAAGGCCCGACGGGACCCGTCGAGCCTTATATTCAGGTCTTTTCCGACCGTATGCCGTTCGTGCCCGATCTCTCGGTGCTGGACCTCGTCATGTGCGAGGGCCCTGCGGCTATTGATGTTGTTTCAAGGCGTTGACTATGACCACGCTCTGACGGTCGCTCAAATCTCCGGCGCGGACGATGATCTCGTTACGTCCTTTCATTACAACGGAGTCGGATATGAACTGGCACGGGGCGTACTGCCGTGTGGCGACGGTGTCCTTGTTTATTGTCAGCACGGGAGCATCGGCCGCCGACGAATAGAACTTCACCTGCTGGATGGTATCCTGACGCACGTTGCGCCGTTTCTCGGTTATGTGCAGCGTGGGGCTTTCGTGGTTCCACAGGGCGCGGTATAGGTAGTAGGCGTCCTTGCGGTCCTTGCGGTCGAAGGTGACGAGGCCCGAACGGGAGATGCCGTCGGTGTAACGTACCGAACCGAATTCGAACATGTTGTTTATCCATACGCCCCAGAAGAGCGAGTCGGGCATGATGTTGCGGGCGTATCCCTCGTGGAACTCCGTCTGCCAGCGCTCTGGCAGCCAGCGGGGGTCTATGCGGGCAGGTTTGACGGCCTCTTCGCTCTGCTGGTCTATCGATCCCGGGGCGCCGTATGCCACGGCCGAGTGCAGGTTCGACCAGTCGGCGTGGAGTTTCTCGCGCCAAACGTTGATGTCGTCGATGGTGCCGCGCGCCCATCCCAGATCCTGCTGCCATACGATCAGGTCGGTGACGAAGTTTATGTCGCCGTCCTGATTGCTGCATGCCACGGTGGGGCGCGACGGGTCGAGCGTCTTGGCCGTCGAGTTGAGCTGGCGCAGGAACTCGAGGACATTGTCGCCGCGTTCCCATACCAGCGACGATATGCCCCACATGATCACCGACGGGTGGTTGTAGTTCTGTATTATGATCTCGCGCAACTGCTGCAGGCCGTTGTCGCGGAAGCGGTTTGTGGCGAAGTATGATACGTCGCTGAGGAAGGGTGCGCGCGTGAAGGGCGTGTCGATCCATACGAGCATGCCGTCACGGTCGCAGCAGTCGTAGAAGTATTGCGAGTGGGGACCTGTGGCCGAACGCACGGCATTGGCGCCGATGTCGTGTATGAGCTCGATGTCCTCATCGTAGTGGAACGTACGCAGCATCGAGGCTATGGCAGCGCGGTCGTGGTAGAGCGCAACGCCGTGTATGGGGACGTCGCGGCCGTTTATCTTGATGCTTGTGGGCGACGAGTAGTCGATTTGCCGGAATCCCGTGGTTACGGTCACCTCGTCCTCCTGTTGTGGCCCTATGCCTATGGTTACGGAGTAGAGGTTCGGCTCCTCGCAACTCCACAGCAGCGGTTCGTCGATCGAGAACGGTATTTCGATGGGGTGTCCCTCCTCGATGCGTCCCTTGAGGTAGCGTGAGTATACCACATCGCCCGTCGGGGCGCGTACGGTGATATAGAGGTCGCAGGCGCGGTCTAATGTGGAGGTGACCCATACCGAAGCGGTGGCGTCGACCTTGTTGTCGATGAAGTTGAGCTGGTTGATGAGCACGCCGTCCGAGCCGTAGTAGAGCGGCGAGACGGTGGTCTGTTCCGTTACGATTAGTTCCACTTCGCGGTAAATGCCGCCGTAGAAGTTCACCTCCGACGATGTGGGCAGGATGTCGTTCTGATATGCGTTGCTCACCACCACCACCAGCGAGTTGTTCTCCCCGTACCGTATGAAGCGGGTTATCTCGAAGGTGAAGGCTGTCCATCCGCCGCGGTGCTCGCCCGCATGCTGGCCGTTGACGAAGACGTCGGCTATGCTCTGCACGCCGTAGAACTTCAGAAAGAGCCGTTTGCCCGACCATTCGGCGGGAATGTAGATGTCGCGCGAGTAGTTGGCCGTGGTCTGCAGGTAGTGTCCCGAGCCGGCAAGGGCGTCGAGGTTCCACGTGTGGGGCAGGGATATGTGGCGGGCGTAGTCGCTGCTCGTTTCGAGCTTGTAGAAGAACTGCCAGTTGTCGTTTAGCGAGTATACCGTGCGGGCCGCGGCGGCCGAGCACATGGCGAGAAGCATTATGACAATGATATAGCGCTTCATAAGCAATAGGTTTTGGAAGACAAATATACGAAGAATGAAAAAAATATGCTAACTTCGCGCGACAAATTGCCTCATGCGACGATGAACATATTCGACCTTATAGTCTACGCGGCGCTTGCGTGGGCCGTCGTGAACGGCTGGTTCCGCGGTTTGGCCGTGCAGCTGCTCACGCTGGCTGGCGTGGTAGCGGCGCTCTGTCTGGCTGCGGCTTACGGCCGCGAACTGGGGGCGTCGCTGGGCATGGGCGACTCCGTGGCCGGCGTGGCGGGTTTCATGATAATATTCCTCGCGGCGTTGGTGGCTGTGGGGGTGGTGGGGCGACTGTTGCGTTCGGTGTTCCGTTTTGCAGGGCTCGGGGCTTTGGATTCGCTGCTGGGCGTGGTGTTTTCGGCAGCCAAGGTACTGCTGGTGTTGAGCGTGCTCTTCGCATGGTTTGCGGCGTTGAATGCCGAGTTGGAGTGGATTGGGCGCGAAACGACCGAAAATTCGCATTGGTTCCGTCCCGTAGCGGGCATAGCGGAGCATATGACTCCATATTTCGAGGATCTGAAACAGAAAATTGCCGAATGACGGATATGGCCGGAGATGAACTTTGCGGGGTGGTTATGCGGGCGACGGGCAGCCTCTACGAGGTGTCGCTGGGCGGGAGCACGGTTTCGTGCCGTATCCGCGGGCGCCTTCGTCTGAAAGGGGTGCGGTCGACAAACCCCGTAGTCGTGGGAGACATGGTGCGCTGCGAGCGTGACGAGACGGGCGCGATCGTTATCGCCGACATAGAGCCCCGCCGCAATTACATCATACGCCGCGCCTCGAACCTCTCGAAAGAGTCTCACATCATCGCCGCCAACGTCGATCAGGCGCTGCTCGTGGCGACGCTCTTCGCGCCTGAAACGGCGGCGGAGTTCATCGACCGCTTTCTGGTTACGTGCGAGGCATACAAGGTTCCCGTGACGATACTTCTGGCCAAGACCGATCTGGCGCGCACGACGCCCGATGCGATGGCCGCTTTCCATGATACGTATGAACATGCCGGTTACCGTGTAATCGACGTTTCGGCCACAGAAGGCGTGGGTGTCGATGAGGTGAGGGAGTTGCTGCGCGGCCGCACGACGCTCCTCTCGGGCAATTCGGGGGTAGGCAAGTCGACCCTCGTGGCGGCGGTCGAGCGTACGGCCGAGGTGCGTACGGGGGAGATCTCGCGCAGCCACCGCAAGGGCCGCCATACGACCACCTTCTCGACGATGTACCCGCTGTCGGAAGGGGGGTACATAATCGACACGCCCGGCATCAAGGGATTCGGGCTTATAGACATAGGCGACGCCGAGCTGGCCCGCTATTTCCCCGAGATGATGCGGTGGCTGCCCGAGTGCCGCTTCTACAACTGCTCGCATACGCATGAGCCCCATTGTGCCGTGATAGAGGCGGTGAAGCGTGGCGACATAGCCCTGTCGCGTTACGAGAGCTATCTGAAAATTCTGGATGAGGATGACAAATATCGGAAATAACCTGCGCCGCCGTTACGGCGGGCATACGCCCGAGTGGTACGACGAACGCACGGCCTACATGTGCGGGTTCCTTACCGAGGAGCGTATCGGGGTGTTGCGCCGTACGCTGGAGATGCGTACGCGCTACATGACCATACTCACCGAGAACACCTTCCACCCGCAGAACGCCAGCGCGCTGGTGCGCCACTGCGAGGCCTTCGGCCTGCAGGAGCTGCATACGGTGGAGACACTGTGCCGCTTCGACCCGAGTGTCAACATCGTGCGCGGCACCGACAAGTGGGTCGACATCACGCGCCACGATTCCACCGCCGGGGCCGTCGCCTCGCTCAAGGGGGATGGCTACCGCATCGTGGCCACCACGCCCCACCGCGAGAGCTGTACGCCCGAGACCTTCGACGTCGAGCGGGGCCCATTCTGCCTCGTCTTCGGGACGGAGCATGCTGGTGTCTCGGACGAGATATTCGACGCGGCGGACGAGTTCCTGCGCATACCCATGTGCGGCATGGTCGAGAGCCTCAACGTCTCGGCCTCGGCCGCCATATTGATCTACATGCTCTCGCGGCGCATGCGCCTGTCGGATGTGGCGTGGGCGCTCACGGATACCGAACGCAGCGAGGTGATGTTCCGCTGGGTGATGTCGTCGGTGCGCGATGCGCGCCATATTATGGAGCGCCGCTTCGGACGGGACTGTAGCGGGGAACTGTAAAATTGGAGACTATGAGCGATATATTGCGACGGAAGTTTATGGCCCATGTGGCGCAGACATCGCCTTCGCCCATGATGGTCGAGGTGGCGCGTGCCGAAGGCGTCTTTTTCTATACGCCCGAGGGCAAGCGCTATTACGACCTTGTGGCGGGGGTGTCGGTGAGTAACGTCGGTCACGGCAACGCCGATGTGGTGCGGGCCGTGCAGCGGCAGGCGGCCGACTACATGCACGTTATGGTCTACGGAGAGCTGGTCGAGCGGCCTCAAGTGGAGTATGCCGCGCGTCTCGCGGCGGCCATGCCCGACCCGATCGACTGCGTATACTTCGTCAATTCGGGCGCCGAGGCGGTCGAAGGGGCGTTGAAGCTTGCAAAGAGATATACCGGCCGTACCGAGATGATCTCCATGCGGCAGGCATACCACGGCTCGACACACGGCGCCATGAGCATGATGGGGGCGCCCGAGGGCGAGGAGTGGAAAGGGGCGTTCAGGCCTCTGTTGCCCGACACGCGGGCCATACGTTTCAACTGCATGGAGGATCTTGCGCAGATCACGCGCCGCACGGCGTGCGTGCTGTGCGAGCCTGTGCAGGGCGAGGCGGGCGTGCGGCCTCCGCAGGCGGGATACCTCGAGGCTTTGCGCCGCCGCTGCGACGAAGTGGGGGCGATGCTCATTTTCGATGAGATACAGACCGGCATGGGACGTACGGGCGAGATGTTCGCCATGACCAAGTACGGCGTCACGCCCGACATAGTCTGTTTGGCTAAGGCTTTGGGCGGAGGTATGCCCCTCGGGGCCTTTGCAGCGTGCGGCGAGGTGATGTCGGCGCTCTCGCACGACCCCGCACTGGGGCATATTACCACCTTCGGCGGCCACCCCGTATGCTGTGCGGCGGGGCTGGCGGCGATGCGCTACATCGAGGAGCATGGTCTCGCGTCGGCGGCCGGGCGTATGGGCGCCCTGTACGAGGAGCTGCTGCGCGATCATCCCGCCGTGAAGGAGATACGCCGCAGCGGCCTGCTGCTGGCCGTGGAACTGGGCAGTCCGGAGCGTCTGTACCGCATCATGGAGATATTCAAGCGCGAGGGTATCATGAGCGACTGGTTCCTCTATTGCGATACGGCATTCCGCATATCGCCGCCGTTGGTGATCTCGGAGGATGAGGTGCGCGACAGCGCCGCCATCATCCGCCGCTGCATGGACGGACTGCTGTAGGGCGCCGCCATCCGATTGGACAACCAATGACTTTGCGCATCATGGAAAATATTTCGCTGCACTTCCGGCTTGACACCCCCCCCCGCATGGTAGCGCTCCATCGGGCTGCGGGGCATGCCGTCGCCGCATGTGCGGCCGCGCCATGTGCCGCGATCCGTCGCGGGATGGTCGCCCAACGGCCGGCGGCATCATATGCATGAACCGAAAGAATTGAAATCCATATTACAAACATATAAAACACACACTGAAATTTATGAACCATCTCGAAAACATCACCCCAAGACGCAACCGCTGGTACTGGTACCTGCTTGTGCTCGGACTCAGTTTCATCATGGCCAACGTCGTAGGCTCGATCCCGCTCGTGGTGCTCATCGTTGCGACTAGTATTCAGAGCGGCGAAAACGCGGCTGTAGCCATCTCGAAGGGCGACATCACCGCGGCCGGTGTCGACAGCAACCTCTATCTTGCGAGCATGATGTTCGTCTTCGCGGTATTCCTCTTCTCGATGATATTTCTCGTCAGGAAGATACAGG
The DNA here is from genome assembly GCA_944320685.1 of uncultured Alistipes sp. Classification (GTDB taxonomy): domain Bacteria; phylum Bacteroidota; class Bacteroidia; order Bacteroidales; family Rikenellaceae; genus Alistipes. Next base: position 441,488 of record CALUIK010000001.1, on the reverse strand, counting down.
GCCGTACGTGGCCGCAGGTCGTGAACGGCACCTCGCGCGTGCGCTGGCGCCGCGTGCTGGCGGGTATCGCCGTGTGGGGCGGACTTAACGTATTGCTTCTGGCGGCGAGCCTCATATTAAGCCCCGAGGATTACGAATTCCGGTTCGACGCCTCGCAGTTCGTGTGGCTCGTGATAATATCTCTGGTGATGATACCGCTTCAGACAACGTGCGAGGAGTATTGTGTCCGAGGTTATCTGGCGCAGGGCATAGGGGCGTGGACGCGCAACCGCTGGGCGGTGCTCGCAATCACGTCGGTGGCCTTCGGCCTGATGCACGGCGCAAACCCCGAGGTCGACGAGTACGGCTACGGCATAATGATGGCGCAGTATATCTCGATGGGCGTGATCTTAGGCCTTGTGACGTTGCTCGACGACGGTATCGAGATAGCGATGGGAATACACGCCGCAAACAACATCTTCGCCTCGGTGTTCATCACCTTCAAGGGTTCGGTGCTGCCTACGGCGGCGCTGTTCATGGCCAAGGATATCAATCCCGTGATCGACTTCATCTCGGTCGTGGTGTATGGCGCCGTGGCCGTCGTGATCTTTGCCCGCCTCTACGGGTGGCGTTTCGGCGTCATGAACGAACGCATCGCCCTGCGCAATTACGACGTGCCGCAGGCTGAATAGTATTGTCCCGCAGTAAAACCGATTCGGCCGCAGATCCTTGCGAGGAGGATCCGCGGCCGAATCGGTTTTTTGCATGAGGCTCCGCGTTACTCCCCTGCGGCAAAACTCTTGAGGAGGGCGATCTCCACGGGCCAGCGGGCCTCGTCGGGGGTTTCGAGGATGAGGGGTATGCCGTCGAAGCGGGCGTCGGCGGCGATGTAGCGGAATACCGTGATGCCCAGCTTGCCCTCGCCAAGGGGCGAGTGGCGGTCGACATGGCTGCCCATGTCCTTCATCGCGTCGTTGAGGTGCATGCCCCGCAGGTAGCTGAAGCCTACCGTACGGTCGAACTCGGCGAATGTCCGTTCACACGCTGCATCGGTCGTCAGGTCGTATCCCGCGGCGAAGGCGTGGCAGGTATCGATGCAGACGCCTACCCGCGATTTGTCTTCCACGAGGTCGATTATGCGCGCCAGATGCGCGAAGTCATATCCGAGGTTCGAGCCTTGGCCTGCGGTGTTCTCGATGACGGCGGTCACTCCGTGCGTGCGGTCGAGGGCGATGTTTATGGATTCGGCGATGCGGCGCAGGCATTCATCTTCCGAGATGGCCTTTAGGTGGCTGCCCGGGTGGAAGTTGAGGCGGTCGAGCCCCAGAGCCTCGCACCGTTGCATCTCGTGCAGGAACGAGGCCCGCGACTTGGCGAGTCCCTCGTCGTCGGGGTGTCCGAGGTTAATCAGGTAGCTGTCGTGCGGCAGGATCTGCTGCGGCGTGTATCCGTATTCGCCGCATGCTGCCCTGAAACGTTCGGCCTGCTCCGCCGTAAGCGGCGGGGCGGCCCACTGACGCTGGTTTTTGGTGAAGAGAGCGAAAGCCGTGGCTCCGATGTCGTGTGCGTTGCGCGGGGCGTTTTCCACACCGCCCGCAGCGCTTACGTGTGCGCCTATGTATTTCATGCCGGAATTAATTTTACCTTTGCAAATGTAACAAATATTATGAAAAATAGTAACTTTGTTGCCATAATGCGTCCGTTCCCGAGGGGCGGTACGGTAAATGAGACGGATATGGGCAGATTTTCGATTTTGTTGACTGTCGCGGCCGTGCTGTCGGCAACGGACGCCATGGCGCAGTTCACGGTGGAGAACGATACGAAAACCACGCGCGAGGAGGTTAAGTTCGAGGATAAGGTGAAGGGTATCGATGTCAATACCGAGTATTACAACGCTGCGCGCGAGCGTGCCGAGCGTCAGCGTATACGCAAGGAGCATAACGAAATAGAGATACGCCTTAACCTGAACGGATCGATGACGTCGTATAACGACCCGTGGACCAAGTCGCGCGGCGGCGACAACAACTTCACCATCAGCGGATCGATGAACATGAAGTATGTCTACAACAACGACCCTTTCCGTCTCACCACGACCGCCAGTGCCAACTTGGGATACAACCGAATGAGGGTCGATGTCGAGGAGGGTGTCCGCAAAGGCATATGGTTCAAGAATCTGGACAACTTCTCTATTTCGACGCTGCCCGAGCGCCGCATCAGCTCCAGTTGGTCGTACAGTGCCAACATCTCACTTCGCAGCCAGTTTCTCAACAGCTACGGGTCGCGAACCAAGCAGACGAGCGACAACGTGGTGACGGGATTCATGGCGCCGGGCTATCTCGATGTCTCCATCGGTATGACCTACACCTCGCCAAACGGCAAGTTCCCCATAAAAATATCGCTCAACCCCCTCTCGACCAACGGAACGCTGGTTTTCAGCAACAAGGTGAAGAACTATTACGAGGCGCAGAACGCCACCTCCTATTTCGGCGTCGACATAGACAAGCACATACTCTTTACGGGAGGCTCGTCTATCAAAATCACTTTCGACCGTTTCTGGGGCAAGAACAACTGGCTGCGATATAACACTTCGGTCGAGTCCTACTACGGCTGGATGACAAACCTCGGCCGTGCCGACAAGATCAAGGCATACAAAAATTATCTTATCGAACACGAGGAGTGGGTCAACGCCGGCTCTCCCGAGGGGTTGGAGCCGCCTGCCGTGCCCAACATCGTGGCTCTGCATCCCACCGTGCGATGGTGCAACACCATAACCATCGCGGCGACGAAGTTTCTTGCTACAACGATATACTATGAACTTCAGTACGACAAGGCGCAGAATACCGCCATACAGATGTATTCGACCTTGTCGTTCGGCTTGAGCTATACGTTCAAGAACAAACCGTCGTTCAGCTACCTGCGCTGGTAACGGTCGGGCATATTTCGCATATCGCGCAGGCGAAAGGCTGGCGGCATTGTATTGCCGCCGCACGTATTTTGCGGGGCGGGCAAACGGTATGATTAATATTTTTGATTGACAGATGTATAAGAATTCGAAACATACGATCCTTTTCCCGCTGCTCTTGGCGGCAGGCATCGTCCTCGGCATACTGCTCGGCCAGTTCGTGGGCCGCAACCGTGCCGAATCGCAGCTGCGGACGCTCCTGAGCCGCAGCGGCCTCGAAACGACAAACAAGATAATGCAGACGTGCGCCCTTGTCGAGCACCGATTCGTCGACTCGATCTCGATGGACTCATTGGCCGAGTTGGTCATACCTCTCATGATGCAGGAGCTCGACCCTCACTCGGTATATATCCCCGCACGGCAGATGCAGGCGATGAACGAACCCCTCGAGGGCGAATTCGACGGCATAGGCGTGACCTTCAACGCCGCCACCGATACGGTCATCGTGTTGAGCGTCATCCCCAACGGCCCGAGTTCCAAGGCGGGCCTTGCGGCGGGCGACCGCATAATCAAGGTCAACGATACCATAGTGTCGGGTGTCGGGATGCCGCAGGACGATATAGTGAAACGCCTGCGCGGGCCCCGCGGCACGGAGGTGAATCTGTCGCTCGAGCGGCGCGGCATAGGCGATCTGGTCGATGTGACGGTCGTGCGCGACGCCATTCCCATAAAGAGTATCGAGTCGGCTTTCATGGTGACCGGAGACATAGCCTTCATCCGCCTGTCGCAATTCGCGCGCACGTCGCATACCGAGCTCATGGAGGCGTTGCAACGCCTGCGCGGGGAAGGGATGACCAAACTCATATTCGACCTGCGCGGCAATTCGGGCGGATATATGGATCAGGCGATACTCATCGCCAACGAGTTCCTGCCCGAGGGCGAGTTGATCGTATACACGGAGGATCGCAACAAACATCAGGTAAAGGAGTTCAGCGACGGGCGCGGTACGGCGACGGATATCGCGCTTGCGGTGCTCATAGATGAGAGCAGCGCCTCGTCGAGCGAGATTCTTGCGGGGGCCGTGCAGGACAACGACCGCGGCACCATCGTCGGCCGCCGCTCGTTCGGCAAAGGCCTCGTGCAGCACCAGATACCGTATGCCGACGGATCTGCCCTGCGCCTTACCGTGGCACGTTACTATACCCCTACGGGCCGCTCGATACAGAAGCCTTACGTCAACGGCGACGAGTACGACTACGAGATGGATATCGTGCGCCGCTACCGGAACAACGAGTTTTTCTCGGCCGACAGCATACATTTCGCCGACTCGCTGCGTTTCGTGACCCCCAAGGGCAAGGTGGTATACGGCGGCGGAGGTATCATGCCCGACATATTCATCCCGATGGATACCACCGACATGACACCGTATTACATGGAGGTGTCGGGCCGCAACATACTCTACCGCTTTACGCTCGACTATGCCGACCGGCACCGCGACGAACTGAACGCCGTGCGTACGCTTCCGGAACTGACGGCGCTGCTCGACAGCGACAAGACACTCTTCGACGACTTCGTGCGCTATGCCGCGGCGCAGGGCGTGCGTCCCGTGGCGCGTGACATAGCCCGTTCGCGCAAGATCATGGAGGCGCAGCTGCGCGCATATATCGGACGCAACACGCCGCTCGATTCGGACGGGTTCTATTACAACATATTCCCCATCGACAACGTCGTGCGACGCACGATCGAATGGCTTGAGGAGCACCCTGCCGGCGGCGAGGCCCCCGTAGTGCCGGACCGCAGCGAGGGTATGGCGCGTGACGGATCGGCGCCACAGGGACAGGAGTGAAGCAGCCGTGCCGTGCGGATCTCGTCGGGCGGACGGTTGCGGACGCAGGTATACGGGATGCGGGCAGGCTTTGTATAAAACGTGTGGACAAACTATGATTAAGAGAGTTGTGGGCGCGGTGTTCGCGCTGTGTGTGCTGGCTGTGATCGTCTTTACCGTATTGGGGCACGGTTCGTACAGCAGCCTTGTCGCTGCGGACGGGGCTGCGCCGGCGGAGCGCGCCGCGGCATCCAAGGCCGAGCAGCCGGCGGAGGACGGAATATAAAAACATAACGGATATAACAGAAAACCCGATATATGAAGAGATTGTTCGCTATGCTGCTGCCGATGGTATTTGCGGCAGTGACGGCCGCGGCGCAGGTGCCGGAGGCATCGACAGCGTGCGGCCCGTGGGTCGTCGACATGACGGACGACGCCTTTACCGTGGTGTGGGTATCGACCGGACGGTCGGTAGGCTGGGTGGAGACTGCTCCCGACGACGGCACGTCGTTCTATGCCGAGGAGCGGCCGCGTCATTACGAGGACCTGCTCGGCCGCCACGTCGTATCGCGTCTGCACAGAGTGCGCGTGGAGGGCCTCGAGCCCGGTACGGCGTACCGTTACAGGATATATCAGCAGGGTGTGGACGACAGCGGTGCCATTCCCGTGCTGGGACGTCCTACGGCCAGCAACGTATACTCGCGCAAGCCCTATAGGGTGCGGACATTCGACACGTCGGCTGACGTGTGCCGTTTCACAGTGGTGAACGATATACATGGCCGCGACTCCATATTCAGGGCCCTGACGGCTGATGTCACGAAGCGCGGCGTCGATTTCGTGGCTTTCAACGGCGACATGTCCAACTTGATGGCCTCGATCGAACAGCAGCAGGAGGCCTATCTGACGCTGGCGTCGGAGCTTTTCGCTGCGGATACGCCGATAGTCGCCGTACGCGGCAACCATGAGACGCGCGGCGCCGCGTCGGTCGAGTTCATGAATCTCTTTCCCAACACCTCGGGCAAGCCGTATTACATGTTCCGCCACGGCCCCGCGGCCTTCCTGGTCCTCGACTGCGGCGAGGACAAACCCGACAGTGATATTGAGTACGGGGGCCTTGCGGCCTACGATGCCTATCGTGAGCGCGAGGCCGAATGGCTGCGTCGGACATTGCAGGACGATGCCTTCCGTTCGGCGGCGGTGCGCATAGTATTCCTTCACGTGCCGCCCGAAACCGGCGGCTGGCATGGCAGCCGCGAGATCATGCGCCTGTTCGTGCCGCTGCTCAACGAGGCGGGTGTGGACATTATGCTGAGCGGTCACCTTCACCTGTACGATTTCGTGGAGCGCGGCGAGCGGGGCAACGATTTCCCCGTACTGATAAATTCGAACGATGAGAGGCTCGATATAGAGGTTACGCCGTCGCGTATCGCCATCGACGTGGTCGATGCCACAGGCAAGGCGGTGCACCGCCACGAGGTGGCTGTCAAGCGCCGCTGACGGAGGATCGGGAGGGCGCAGTCTCGGGGAACAGTCCGGCGGGCGGTTTCCCGAGACTGTTTTTGCCGCCGTGAAGTATCCGGCGGGATAAAGGTCGCATAAAGTGGCCCGTTGGTACTATGTGCGGCCTGCGGCTGCAGTACGTGGGAATATTTTGCATATATTGCACTTGGAACGCGTGCGGCGGTCGTAACCCTGCGGGGCGTAGCCGTGCTGCGGCCCATTGTCAGAGAAACCGGAAAGGCGGATATGCGTATAGTAAACTGTGTAGCGGTATGTACGTCCGCGCTGCTGGCTGCGTGTCAGGTCGACTATCACCCCTATGACACGCGCATACACGGCGCGGTGGGGATCAATGCCCGAAATATCGCCCGTATCGAGGCGGCGACGGCGGGGCGGCGTGAGATACGCTTCGCCGTCATCAGTGACACGCAGCGGTGGTACGACGAGACATCCGATGCCGTGGCCGCGCTGAACGGCCGCGGCGATCTGGATTTCGTGCTGCATGCCGGCGATATGGCCGACTTCGGCATGAAGTCCGAGTTCGAGCGCATGCGTGACATCCTCGGCCGTCTCGACGTGCCGTATGCCGTCGTTATAGGCAACCATGATTGTCTTGCCACGGGCGAGGATATATTCGAGGATATGTTCGGGGATTTCGATTTCGCCTTTACGGCCGGCAATGTCAGGTTCGTGTGTATAAATACCAATGCGCTGGAGTTCGACCGCGACAAACCTGTCCCCGACTTCGGGTTTCTTGAGAAACAGTTTCTGGAGTTCCCGCCCGAGGCCGATAAGAGTGTTGTGGTGATGCATGCGCGCCCGTTCACCGAGCAGTTCGACAATAATGTGGCGCGTGTGTTCGAATATGCGGTAAGCAACTTGCCGCAGTTGCAGTTCTGCGTCAACGGCCACAGTCATACCTACGATGTGGCGGAGCCGTTCGACGACGGCGTGCTTTATTACGGGTGCGAGAATATCGCCAAACGCAGTTATCTGCTTTTCACGTTGAACGACGACGGCTATGAATGCGAGAGGGTTGGGTTCTAGGGCATGCATGCTCGCGGCGGTGTTTTGTATGGCGGCGGCAACGGCGCAAGCGTCAAGCCTGCTCTGCAACGCCGATACTGTCGTGTCGACGGCGGTAGAGGGTGCGTGTGCCGAAGCGTGCGACCGTATCCGTGGGGAACGCCGGCGGCTCGACCGCCGCGTCCATCGCGGGTATGAGGGGTGGGAGAGGATGATACCGACGCATGTGAAGGTGCAGTATGCCGGAGGCATGGGGCTCATGTCGGCGGGAGTGGGCTGGGACTACGGCCGCCGCTGCCGCTGGGAGACCGATCTCATGACGGGGTTCCTGCCGAAGGCCTATTCCGACCGTACCCATGCCACCTTCACCGTTCGGCAGAGCTATATTCCGTGGAGCATCAATATATCCGGAAGAATCGCTCTGGAGCCGCTTACGTGCGGCATATATGTGAACATGATCTCGGGCGAGGATTATTGGGTACGTGAGCCCGACCGTTATCCGGGCGATATATATTACGGGTTCACTTCCCGACTGCGGGCATACGTCTGTGTGGGGCAGCGGGTGACCTGCCTGTTGCGCGGCGATTCGGCCCTGCGCGGCATAACCGTCTATTACGAGCTGGCGGCCAACGATCTGGATATAATAGCCAAATGCGGCAACCGTTCGCTTGCCCTCTCTGACATATTCTATTTTTCGTTCGGGGTGAAACTGCAGATCTTACGCTGACGGCAGGAATCGCCTTCCGGCCGGTGCCGGGTACGGAACGAGCCGCGGTCAATGCGGACCGCGGCTCGTCGGCCGTGTCTGCGGCGGAGGCGTCAGAACGGCAGGTCGTCCACCTCGGCCGAGGCGGATGCCGTGTATGGAGGTTCGTCTCCCAAAGGGGGCATTTCGGGCGCCGGAGCCGGTGCGGCCTCCTGTTTGGGCTGTATGCGCCATGCCCGCACGTCGGTGTACCAGCGGCCGTTGTATTCGCGCGACTCGATATTGACCGACACGGTGTATGCCGCGCCCTCTTTCAGACGGGCCACCTCCGATTCCTTGTTGAAGAATGTCACGCACACCTTGCGTGAGAACTCCTGCGGCATTTCGAATATCACCTCCTGACGCTGCCACTCGCCGCGGGCCGATACGCCTTTGGTCGGGGGCATTATCTTGTATACTACTCCTTCGAATTCCATAATGCGAGATTTTTTTGTTTTACATGCAAATGTAATAATTATCGTGCGCAACGGCAAATGAAAATCCTCTTTTCGGGACTGTTTGCCATGAGCGCCGGCCGTCTGGCTGTTTATGGCCGTGGCTGTCAGGGCGGGGAAACTATCGCGAGGCCTGTTTCGTCAGTACATACATCTCTCCCGCCTTTCCGGGGATGGGCTGCTTTTCGGAGTCGAGCTGGCGAAGCCTGTTCTCTTCCACCTTGTAATACGTGGTGTCAGACCTCTCGCTTACGGCCGTGAGCAGGTTCTTCTCGATGCGGTAGCTGCCTTTGAACTCGAAGGAGGCATCCCGTTCCATGTAGTCGTAACGGCACTCGAAAGTGTTGTCGGCGTGCAGTTCCACGCTTACGTTGATGCCCGGACAGTCGGCGGCCGGTATGGTGCCTTCGTATGTTCCCGTGTAGTCGAGTGCATTTTCGGCATTGTGGCCGTCGTCGGCCGCATTGGCTGCGGGGGTGTTTTCCCGGGCTTCTTGGGCAGTGCGGCCGCTGTTTCCGCCGCATGCGTACAGGCATAGGGCGCATGCGGCCAGACATAGATGCTTTCTGATCATGGTTTGTATAAATCGGTTCTGTTGCGGTTGTTGTCAGGATGAGGGCTTGGGCGATGGCGGACGCCGCGTTGCATTCATTCTACGCGCAAATGTATGAAAACAAAACCTTATTCCGAAAGAAATGCCGCAGGTGAAGTTGAAATCCCGCGGCGGCGGAGGGGCTTCACCTGATTCGGACGCGGCGACCCCGCTGCAGGGTGTGGTGCCGCCATTCGAAAACGGGATTTTTCATTTGCTTCTGCCCTCACCTTTTCGTATCTTTGGCTTTGCCTTTGACAGGATGCGGTTCGGCATAAAAAAATCAGGCAAGCCTGTTTTTTCTGCCCTCACCTTTTGCTATCTTTGTATATCGTCCCTGAAAGCAGGTATGCCTCTTTATAACTTTTTGTGCCAGATATTATGAAAAAGTTTAATGACGAAGATTTTCTCTTGCAGAGCGAAACGGCTCGACGCCTTTACCACGACCATGCGGCCAAGATGCCGATCATAGACTACCACTGCCACCTCGACCCGCGGTATATCGCCGAGGACCACCGTTTCCGCAGCCTTGCGGAGGTGTGGCTCGACGGGGACCACTACAAGTGGCGCGCCATGCGTACGAACGGCGTGGCGGAGCGTTACTGTACGGGCGACGCCTCGGATTGGGAGCGTTTCGAGAAGTGGGCCGAAACGGTGCCTTATACCATGCGCAACCCATTGTACCATTGGACGCACCTCGAGTTGAAGACAGCCTTCGGCGTGGAGAAGCTGTTGGGCCCTGCCACGGCACGCGAGATATACGACCATTGCAACGAACTGCTCGCACGGCCCGAATATTCGGCGCGCGGCCTTATGCGCCGTTATAACGTCGAGGTGGTATGCACAACGGATGATCCGGTCGATTCGCTCGAGTACCACCGTATCTGCCGCGAGGCGGACTTCGGCTGCCGCGTGTTGCCGGCATGGCGTCCCGACAAGGCCATGGCCGTGGAGAATCCCGCCGCGTTCCGCGCCTATGTAGACCGTCTGGCCGAGGTGTCGGGGGTGGAGATACGCTCATTTGCCACGCTGCTGGATGCCCTGCGTGCGCGCCACCGTTTCTTCGAGAGCGCCGGCTGCCGCTTGAGCGACCACGGTATCGAGGAGTTCTACGCCGATGACTATACGCCGCAGCAGGCAGAGGCCGCATTCGCCAAGGTTTACGGCGGGGCAGAACTCACGGACGGGGAGCGCCGCATCTATAAGAGCGCCATGCTTGTCGAGATGGCCGTCATGGACTGGGAGACGGGATGGACGCAGCAGTACCACTTCGGCGTCATCCGCAACAACAACTCGCGCATGATGGCCTCGATAGGGCCCGACACGGGCTTCGACTCGATCGGCGACTTCACGCTGGCCAAGAATATGGCCCGTTTCCTCGACCGCCTAGACGCGCAGGGCAAACTCGCCAAGACCATACTCTACAACCTCAACCCGCGCGACAACGAGATGGTTGCCACCATGATCGGCAACTTCCAAGACGGCGAGACAGCCGGCAAGATACAGTTCGGGTCGGGCTGGTGGTTCCTCGATCAGAAAGACGGCATGGAGCGCCAGATGAACGCCCTCTCGCTTCTGGGGCTGTTGAGCCGCTTTGTGGGCATGCTCACCGATTCGCGCAGTTTCCTGAGCTACCCGCGCCACGAGTATTTCCGCCGCACGCTCTGTAACCTGATCGGTGCCGATGTCGAGGCGGGCCTGCTACCTGCCGGCGAGATGGAGTTCCTCGGGCGCATGGTGGAGGATATATCATACAACAACGCGAAGCGCTACTTCGGTTTCTGAAGCGGCGCGTTATGACCGATTAACGAATATTGCGACATGAAAACCAATTATGAAGTGCGCTATGCCGCACATCCGGCCGACGCCAAGGCATACGACACGGGTCGTCTGCGTCGTGACTTCCTGATCGAGCGGCTCTTTGCCGCCGATGAGGTCAACATGGTATATTCTATGTACGACCGCATGGTCGTGGGCGGCGCCATGCCTGTGGCGGAGGCGCTGCCGCTTGAGGCCATAGACCCGCTCAAGGCCCCCTTATTCCTCACGCGCCGCGAGATGGGCATCTTCAACGTCGGGGGCGAGGGCACGGTGCGTGCCGGCGGCGAGGTGTACCGTCTCGGGTATAAGGAGGCGCTCTACCTCGGCATGGGTGACCGCGAGGTCACGTTCGAGAGCGACGACGCCTCGGCTCCGGCCAAGTTCTATTTCAACTCGGTAGGGGCGCACTGTACATACCCCGACCGCAAGATCACCAAGGCGGACGCCGTGGTGGCTCACATGGGGTCGCTCGAAGGCTCCAACGAGCGCGACATAAACAAGATGATCGTAAGTCAGGTGCTGCCTACCTGCCGCCTGCAGATGGGTATGACGGAACTGGCTCCGGGCAGCGTGTGGAACACCATGCCGGCGCATATACATTCGCGCCGCATGGAGGCGTACTTCTACTTCGAGGTGCCCGAGGATCAGGCCGTGTGCCACATGATGGGCGAGCCGCATGAGACGCGCCACATATGGATGCGGGGCGAGCAGGCCGTGCTGTCGCCGGAGTGGTCGATCCACAGTGCCGCCGCCACGCACAACTACACCTTTATATGGGGTATGGGCGGCGAGAACCTCGACTACGGCGATCAGGACTTTTTCGCCATAACGGATCTGCGGTAACGGTACGGTAAAACGATGTCTAATGCGGGCTTCGGCCCGCCCTAACGGAGAGAATATGGTTGATTTTTCATTGAAAGGCAAAGTCGCGCTCGTCACGGGCGCGGCCTATGGCATAGGCTTCGCCATAGCTGAGGCTCTGGCGGGAGCGGGGGCCAAGATAGCGTTCAACTGCCGTTCGCAGCGGCATATGGATGAGGCTTTGGCGGCGTATGCGGCCAAGGGCATCGATGTGCGCGGATATATTTGTGACGTGACGCAGGAGGGGCAGGTGGCGGAGATGGTCGCCTCGATAGCGGCGGAACTGGGCACGGTGGATATTCTGGTGAACAATGCCGGCATCATCAGGCGCATCCCGATGCACGAGATGTCGGCGGCGGAGTTCCGCGAGGTCGTCGACATAGACCTCACGGCCCCATTTGTCATGGCCAAGGCCGTTATCCCCGGCATGATAGCCAAGGGCGGCGGCAAGATAATCAACGTCTGCTCGATGATGTCGGAACTGGGGCGCGAGACGGTCTCGGCCTATGCCGCGGCCAAGGGCGGGTTGAAGATGCTTACGCGCAACATAGCCTCGGAGTACGGGCGTTACAACATACAGTGCAACGGTCTGGGCCCCGGGTATATAGCCACGCCGCAGACGGCACCCCTGCGCGAGCGTCAGGCCGACGGGTCGCGCCACCCGTTCGATTCGTTTATCGTGGCGAAGACCCCCGCCGAACGGTGGGGTACGCCCGAGGATCTGATGGGGCCGGCGGTGTTCCTCGCTTCGGCGGCGTCGGACTTCGTCAACGGGCATATACTCTATGTCGACGGCGGCATCCTCGCATACATAGGCAGGCAGCCGTGACGGCGCAGTTTATAATCCGGACATAAAGAAAGGAATAGAGATGAGGAAGACGATATATATTCTGTCCCTGCTGGCGCTTGCCGCCTGCGGCAAGGGCGGGGGCATGGTGGCCGTGGTGGAGAACGCCTCGGGGCTGCCGCGAGAGAAGGAGACCGTGGAGATCGCATGGGATGAGCTGCGGCGTGCGGGCGTTACGCCCGACAATGTGGTGGTGACGGCGCCTAACGGAGCGCAAGAGCCTTCACAGGTGATTTTCGACGAAGCCGGCGAGCCCGAGACGCTGCTCTTCCAAGCTACCGTGGTGGCGGGCGGCAGCGCCGAGTACCGCATAGCGGCAGGCCGGCGCGAGGCGTACGAGACGCAGGCGTACGGGCGTTACGTTCCGGAGCGGGCCGACGACTATGCGTGGGAGAACAACATGGTGGCATACCGTATCTACGGCCCTGCACTGGAGGACCCGAAGACGCAGGGTGTCGACGTGTGGGTCAAGTCCACGCCGCGGCTGGTGATAAACGAGTGGTACGGCAAGAACGACTACCACCACAACTACGGCGAGGGCATGGATTGCTACAAGGTGGCCTCGACGCTCGGCGGCGGGGCGTTGGCGCCTATGGCTGACGGGCGTGTGGTGCTCTCGGGCAACTACGCCACGCAGCGGTGTACGGCCAACGGCCCTGTGCGGACGATGGCCGAGTTCACCTATTCACCTGTCAAGGTGGGCGACCGCAACGTGACCATGACGCGCCGCATATGGCTCGACGCCAACACGCGGTTCTCGGTGCAGGAGTATATGTTCGACGGTTTCGACGGTGAGATGGAGGTCGCTGCGGGCATTGTGCTGCACGACGTGCGGTCGAAAGCCTCGGGCGACGGCTATGCCGTCGTGATGGAAGCCGCGTCCGATTCGGCGGATCCCGTGCGTGACGGCGACATCATGCTGGGCGTGGTACTCGAAGGTGGCGGCGCGGTCACGGAGGCCGACGGGCACATCCTCGTCAAGGGACGTGTCGCGGCAGGTGAGCGTATACGCATGCGGAACGGCTCGGCATGGAGCCAGGGCGGCATGAGCGGCGCGCAGGAGTGGGAGCGGATCGTCCGCGAGGAGAGCCTCCGTGCGGCCGCGCCGCTGAAAGTGACGCTGCGCCGCCGCTGAAGGGCAGGCGCAGCACTGTGAGTGAAACCCGAAAAAAGTACGATAATGAAGAAAACGATGTTTACGGCACTGGCCGCGGTGCTTTGCGCCGCAACGGCCGCGGCAGACGAGGCGCGTCTCATGCGTTTCGCTGCATACGGGGGTGACAAGGTCATATTCTCCTATGCGGGCGACCTCTACAGTGTCCCCGCCGAGGGCGGCACGGCGCGACGCCTCACCTCGCATGTGGGGTATGAATCCTTTGCGCACGTCTCGCCCGACGGGAAGACCATTGCCTTCACGGGGCAGTACGACGGCAATACCGAGGTATATGTGATGCCGGCCGAGGGCGGCGAGCCGCGCCGCTTGACCTTTACTGGCGACGCGGGCGACGAGATGGGCCACCGTATGGGACCGAACAACATAGTGATGGGATGGACGGCCGACGGCAGCCGTATAGTGTTCCGTTCGCGCAGCGAGTCGTTCAACAGTTTCTGCGGGCAGCTGTATACCGTTTCGGCGGAAGGAGGCATGCCTGAGCCGCTGCCGCTGCGCAACGGCGGTTTCTGCTCCTACTCACCCGACGGCAAACGGCTGGCATACAACTATGTCTTCCGCGAGTTCCGCACATGGAAACGTTACGAGGGCGGCATGGCCGACGACATACGCATCTTCGATTTCGACACCAAACGCAGCGAGCAGATAACCTCGACGAAACGTCAGGAGACATTCCCCATGTGGACGGCCGACGGCGGCAGGATATTCTACCTGTCTGACCGCGACAACGACGTGATGAACCTCTACATGTACGACCTCGCCGCCAAGGAGCACCGCATGGTCACATCGTGTGCGGATTACGACATCAAGTTTCCCACCATCTGGCGGAACACCATAGCCTACGAGCGGGGAGGATACATCTACCTGTTCGATACGCAGACGCTCGAGGAGCGCAAGGTGGAGGTCGAGATCGACAACGACAACAGCTACTCGCGCACCGAGCTGCGCGACGTGCGCGACGACGTGACGGACGTTGCGGCCTCGCCCCGCGGCGAGCGGCTTCTGGTGTGCGCCCACGGCGACATCTTCTCCGTGCCTGTCAAGGAGGGCGTGACATACAATATGACCGATACTAGCGGTGCGCGCGAGATGAACGCCACGTATTCGCCCGACGGCCGCCGCATGGCCTTCGTGTCGGACCGCAGCGGCGAGTTCCTCATCTACGTGCAGGATGTTGCGGGAGGCAGGGCCGAACCCGTTGTGGAGGATATTGCCACGTACATATTCGATTACCGCTGGTCGCCCGATTCGAAGCTCATAGTGTGGACCGACAAACGCAATACGCTCAACATAACCGATGTGGCTGCCCGTCGCACCACCGAGGTGGAGCGTTCGGGTGTCTCGACGTTCGGCTGCGGGGCCTTCTCGCCCGATTCGCGCTATCTGGTCTATGTGCGCCCCGAACAGCAGATGAACAATATCGTGGTCTACGACATCGCTTCGGGCGAGAAACATGTCGTGACCGACGGTTGGTACAACTGTTCCAACCCCGTCTTCAGCGAAGACGGCAAATACCTGCTCTTCTCGTCGTCGCGCACCTTCAACCCGATATACAGCAGTACGGAGTGGAACCATGCATACGGGTCGATGGACAAACTCTACATCCTGCCTTTGGCCGAGGGTGCGGCTCGCCCTTTCGAACCCGTGAACGATGCCGTGGCGGCAGTCGGGACGGAGGACGCCGCAGCACAAACCGATGCGAAAAAGACGCCGGAGAAAACGGAGGCTGCGCCCGAAGCCGAGAGCGTGGTTTACGACTTCGACGGCACCGAGGCGCGCATTGTCGAGCTGCCCGTCTCTACGGCTGGCCGGTACTACAACATACGCATGTTCGGCAACAAGGTATACTACAACCGCGGCGGCAATACACAGATGTACGACCTCGACAAACGCGAGGAGACCGATCTGGGTGTCGGTGTGGACTTCATCGCCGGCGGCGACAAGGTGCTGGTGCGTGCCGGCGGCACTTATGCCGTGATGGACCGCCCGCAGGGGCGTGTCTCGGCCCCCGACAAGGGCGCCGACTTCGGCGGCCTGAAGAAACGCATCGACTACCGCGAGGAGTGGCGGCAGGTATACGACGAGTTGTGGCGCCGCATGCGCGACTTCTTCTACGATCCCGATATGCATGGCGTAGACTGGAAAGCGGTGCATGACAAGTATGCCGTTCTGGTGCCGCACGTGGGCCACCGCACCGACCTCACCTATATCGTGGGTGAGATGATCGGCGAACTGAATGTGGGCCACGCCTACTCGAACGACGCCTCGCTGCACATGCGCCCCCACGCCGAGCGGATCAAGGTGGGTATGCTGGGCGCGAAGTTCAGCAAGGACCGCAGCGGGTATTTCCGTGTCGACAGCATCACCCGCGGCGCCAACTGGAACGGCGCGACGCGCTCGCCGCTGACGTTGCCCGAGGTGGATGTCAAGGCGGGCGACTATATCGTCGCGGTGGACGGCCGTCCGCTGAAGGATGTGGCCAACATATACGAGACGCTTGTGGGCAAGGCCGGCCGTCTGGTGGAGATGGAGGTCAATTCGTCGCCCTCCGTGGAGGGTGCGCGCAAGGTTCTCGTGACGCCGCTCGAAAGCGAGGCGCAGCTCAACTACTACGCATGGGTCGAGCGCAACACGCGCCTCGTGAACGAGGCGACCGGCGGTGAGGTGGGATATATCCATATCCCCGACATGGGTGTCGACGGCCTCAACGAGTTCGTCAAGCACTACTATCCGCAGCTGGGCAAGCGCGCCCTCATAATCGACGACCGCGGCAACGGCGGCGGCAATGTCTCGCCCATGATCATCGAGCGCCTGCAGCGCACGCCGACATACTATACGATGCACACGGGCCAGACCGAGGGGTCGGTCAACCCCGTGGGTACGTTCGTCGGGCCTCTGGTGCTTCTGGTGAACGAGTATTCGGCCTCGGACGGCGACCTCTTCCCTTACCGCTTCAAGTACAACAGGCTCGGTACGGTCATCGGCCGCCGTACGTGGGGCGGCGTAGTCGGGTACAGCGGTATGGTGCCGACGGTGGACGGCGGCTCTATCGTCACGCCGTCGTATGCGCCCTATGCTGCCGACGGCAGCGAGTTCATCATCGAGAACCGCGGCGTGGAGCCCGACATCGAGATATTCAACGACCCCTACGAGGATTTCATGGGCGAGGATGCGCAGCTGCTCAAGGCCATAGAGGTGGCGCGCGAACGCCTTGCCGCGGAGGGGCGCGAGAAACCCGCCATCCCCGATTTTCCTGTGAGATAACGGGCGGTTTACGGCAATCGGGCGGCCGCGGAACCTAAATCCGCAGCCGCCCGATTGCCGTGTATATGCCTGAGCGTATAGTGGGAAAGGACCACCGGAAGTCGGGGCATTCCGAAGTATGCCGCGGCGCCTCCACCCTGTCGGGATTACCTGCCGACGGTGAATCTGATGCCGACGTTGAGGTTGAAATTCAGGGGCCGCTGCTTGTAGACGGTCTCAAGCGTGGTGCCGTCGTCGAAGTAGTAGCTTACGCCGGGCTCGGCGTATATGCCCACCGCAGGTGTAAAGTCGTATCTTACGCCTGCCGAGAGGTTGGCCGAGAGTTGGAACGGCTTGGTCGGGACCGCCTCGGACGAGGTGCGGTAGGTGTTTCCGTCGAGCACGTACTCCTTGTGGGTGTTTCCAGCTATGCACTGTTCGGCAAGGAGGCCTGCCGAGCCGTATACACCGAACCGCCGCCAGCGGGCGATGTCGTACTTTATGTTGAGGGGTATGCCGAGGTAGTGCAGGCGCTGGCGGGCGTCGTAGTAGTGTTTGTCGCTGCCGTCGTGCATGTCCGACACCAGCATGGCATATGTCAGGCCGCTTTCGAGGCCGAAGCGGTCGTTTATCATATAGGTGAACGAGATGCCGGCACGTATCGGCTGGTGGTGGCGCGTGCGCGTCTCGGTATCCTTGCCGCGGTTGTATAGCAGCATCCCGAGAAGCGGGCTGCCTTCCCAATTTGTATCATTTGCGGCCATGATCGAGGAAGATACCCCGTTCGCGCGCCCGTGTACGGCGTATGCGGCGGCGCCGCCCGAAGCGTATGCCCCGATCCTGAGGCCGTGTGCTGCGTGCCGCGGCGCATTGCCCTTGCGGCGGTCGGCGGCATCGGCATATGTGTCGGCGTAACGCTCGCGGAGGGTGGTGCCGCGCTGCCGCTCCTCTCCCGCTGGCGCCGTCGGGGTATCCGTCTCACTGTGTCCTTTGGTGCCGGTGGCGTCGGATGCAGCCGTTTCCGGAATACGGGTATCCGCGGTGTTATCCGCCGCGGTGTCGCTGTCCTTGTCGGTGGCCGCCCGTGTACCCGATCCGGGTTTCGTTACGGCGGGCCGGTTGTCTTGGCTCACCGCGGGCACGGCGGAGGTACTGATGCCGCGGATGGCATTCTCCGGTGCGGCGGCCTCCGTGGGCGGGGTTGCGTCCGCGATGGGGGTGGCGGTGGCATCTGTGGCACTGGTGGCGGGCAGGACTTTGCGCAGGGGGTCTGCCGTGCCGCCGTCGCGCAGCAGCATTATGCCCGAAGTGAGTATTACGGCAACTGCCGCCGCTGCGGCGACAGCGCGGCGCGCCCACAACGGTATGATGCGCCGCTGCGTTATGGAGCCTGCGTCACGAACGTCGCCGCCGTCGTCTTCCGAATTTTCGCTACCGGCGGTATCCGGCATGCCGAGGCGCCGGACTATATCATCCCACAGCCCGTCGGGGGCGTCGGTCTCGAAGTCGGCAAGACGGTCGCGTATGCCGTGCAGCCAATCATCTTCGTTATGCCTCAACTCTTTCATCGTGATGCGGCGTTTGCGGTTCTGTACACTTTTATCTTATCGGCCAGCAAGGCCTTGGCGCGATGCAACTGCGAGGCCGAGGTGCTCTCGCTGATGTCGAGCAGCTCGGCTATCTCCTTATGGCTCTTTTGTTCCATGACATAGAGGTTGAATACGGTACGGTATCCCGACGGCAGACTGCGTATCATCGCGTGCAGTATCTCGGCGGGAATATCCTCGGATTGAGGTTCTTCGTCGGCGGTATTCATTTGTTCCTGTTTCAGTTCGACCGTATCGAGGCGTTGGCCGCGGCGTATATGTTTCAGCGACTCGTTTACGACGATGCGTGACATCCAAGCCCTGAACGACCCATCGCCCCTGTATTCGAAGCGGCGGAGCGAGGAGAAGATACGCAGGAACGCCTCCTGCATGACATCCTTCACGTCGTCGTCGAGCGCTATGTAGCGCGAGCATACGGCTGTCAGGTACCTCACATGGCGGCAGTACAACGATTTCATGGCCGTCGTATCGCCGCTCTGTGCGAGTCGGAGTATCTGCTCTTCGTTAGGTGTCGCGTTGTTTGTCATCTATGCGTGGTAGCTGTGCCGCACTTGCGCGGCATGATGCGGCGCAGATACCCCTGTGGTACCTCGCCGCATCCGTACTGCAGCCTCTGCCGGCCGCCGGCATATAAACGTATTTCCTGCCTCGGTTGTTGTATGCGGCCGGTACTCTACTTGCTATTCGACATATCGGCTGTAGGCAACGCTCGCGGGGTCGAGTTCGCCGCTGCCCGTGTCGTCGCCCGTATCGCCGTCACCGTCAACGCCGCCCGTATCGCCGTCTGCGGGGCGCAGGCGCAGCGTGAATTCCGTGTTCTTGTATCCGGAGAACGAGCGCCAATTGAGCTTGATGGTGACCCTGTCGCCTTCGCTGCGCGGCAGGTCGTTGAGGTTGAAGGCTATAAGGGCGTCGCCCATCTCGCCGTACTCGTCGCCGTTGGCGTCGTGGTGCAGGTCGAACTCGTAGGGGTTCTCGGGATTGACGCCCCCGACGAGGTTGATGACATGGGGCGTGCAGCGCTGTCCCCAGCGGGTGCGTATGCGCAGCGTGAGATATCCGTCTTCGGCTACGGTGACCCAGTCGCGTACGATCTCGATGGGGTCGTTGCCGTACTCGACCACATTATTCTCTTCGCCCAGATCCGCGACGGGCATCTTGGTGCGGATGCTGTCGATCCAGTTGACGTGGACATTGGCGTATACCGTGCGGGTATCCTTATCCGAAGCGTTGACGGTGTAGTTGACCAGCGCGCGCACCTCCTTGTCGCCGAAGGGCGACTCGCTCATGTTCTCGGGGTATAGGACCGAGAAGTCGTCGAGCTGCATGAAGAATGTGCCGTCGGCCTGCGGACGTACCGTTACCAGAGCCGTGGGGCGCAGATACCCGTAGTCGTAGTATTCGTTGTCGTTGCACGAATGGAGCGCCAGAGCCGATATGACGAGCCCGACGGCACCGATAAACAATCTTATGCTTTTCATAATTTCCGAGTTTTTGGGGTTTGTTCTACCTGTTAAATCGCGCAAGGCGCGGAATCTTGCATCGGCGAGGGTGTTTTTTCTTTTTTTTTCGTATATTGCAAAACGGTTACATCCGTGCCTCCGCCTATATGTTGTATCGGAGACGGCGGTAAAGCAACAGGTTATCATATCTATGCGAAGAATATTTGTAGCATCGGCGCTCCTCGCTGTGGTCATGTCGCTGGCGGGATGCGGCAAAGCGGGGACGGACGATGGGGTCAGGATTGTGGATCCCGATGCCGAGCCCCCTGCCATCGAGAGGTTCTGGTTCGATACGCGCAACAACCCGCGCATGACGTCGAATATGACATGCCGTATAGATGCCGTAAAACATCTCATAACCGGCTCTATCGAGGGCTCGACCCCGTTGGTCGACGGGTCGTGCACCCTTACGCCCACTTTTACCCTGCCCGATGATCAGACTGCATATGTGAACGGTGTCAGGCAGTGGAGCGGTGTCTCGCGTGTCGATTTCAGCAAACCCGTGACTTACAGGGTGGAGAATGTAAACGGCGAGGCTGCCGAATATGTGGTCGAACTCGATTTCCCCTTCACGGGCCTGCCTGTGGTCTCGATCAGGACGTCGAGCGGCCTGCCAATAACGAGCAAGGATGATTGGCGCAAGGCCACGATAGCCATAGACGGCGGGACAGGATACGACGACCTGTCCACTGCCGACATAGAGATCGCGGGCCGCGGCAACTCGACATGGGGTTATCCCAAGAAGCCGTATAAGTTCAAGTTCGGGAAACGCACCGCGGTGCTCGGCATGCCCGAACACAAACGATGGGTGCTGTTGGCCAACTATGTCGACCGCACGCTGCTGCGCAACGATGTGGCCTTCTATCTGGGTCAGCGCAGTGCGCTGGCGTGGACGCCGCACGGGGTCTTTGTCGAGCTGTTCGTGAATGGCGAGCACAAGGGCTGCTATTACCTGTGCGAGCAGATCCGCATAGACGAGAACCGTCTCGCCATAAACGAGATGCCGCCTTATGCGGAGATGGCAGAGGATGACGATATTTCGGGCGGATACATCCTCGAGCTGGATACATATTACGACGAGGTGAACAAATTCCGCTCGGAGATGAAGGGTTTTCCGGTGAACATCAATACACCGGACGCCGATGACATAGGTTCGCCGCAGTTCATATATATACGCAACTACTTCAACGAGGCCGAAAGGGTGCTTTACAGCGACGACTGGCTCGACCCCGAAAAGGGCTACAAGAATTATATCGACATACTCTCCTTCGCTGACATATACCTTATATCGGAGCTGATATACCACTATGAATGGCTGCACCCGAAGAGCACATATATCTATAAGGACCGCGGCGGCAAACTCTGCGCAGGCCCCATGTGGGATTACGACTGGCTCACCTTCACGCAGGATACCGGATGGCATTGCCGCAACTATCTGTGGTATCCGCGCCTGTTCGAGGATCCGGAGTTCCGCGCGCTGCTCAAGGAGCGTTGGAAGGTTCTTTATCCCGTCTTTGCGGCTGCAGGCGGCTATATCTCCAAGAAGAGCAAGGAACTGAAGAAGTCGGCCGACCTCGACTGGACGATGTGGCAGAACAACGTCGGCCCCAACGGCGACCAGTCGCTCTCGTACGATGCGGCGGTGTCGCGCATGGTATCGCGTCTGAACAACCGTCTTGCATGGCTCAATGATGAGATAAACGCATTGTAGCATATCGATATGTCGCTTGTCATGTCCTGCGGGCCGGAGGGGCGTTACGGACGGGCGCGCGTTTTACATACGGTAAAAATATAATTCGGATATGGGAATGATGGTGCCGGCGCTGCTCGCGGCATATGTTTGGCTTGCCTCTCCGTACATCGGGGCGGATGGCGGTAGCGGATCGGATGGTCGCTGCAGTGTTGTCGTGTACGAATGCGGCATGGAAGGCTACGATACGTTCCGTATTCCGGCCGTGGCGCGTTGTGCGGACGGAACGCTCCTTGCCTTCGCCGAGGGGCGCCGGTACGGGGCCTCGGATGCCGGCGATATCGATATAGTCGTGCGGCGTTCGTCGGACGACGGCCGTACGTGGGGCGAAATGGAGGTCGTATGGGACGACGGCGGCAATACGTGTTCTAACCCCGTACCCGTGGTGGACCGTCTCGACGGACGTATCGTGCTTGTTATGTCATGGAACCGCGGCGATGATAGCGAAACGGATATACTTTACGGGCGTTCGGCTGATTCCCGCCGTGTTTTCGTATGCGAATCGCACGATGACGGGAAGACGTGGAGTGTGCCGCGGGAGATAACAAGCGAGGTGAAACTGCCGTCATGGACGTGGTATGCGACAGGCCCGTGTCATGCGATACAACTGTCGTCGCGGCCGTACCGCGGCCGCATAGTGGTGCCGTGCGACCATGCGGTGACTGTGGAGGGCGCCCCGAAATACAACGCCCATCTGATATATTCCGACGACGGCGGCCGTACATGGCACATAGGGGCCGTCGCCGACGGCGGCAATGAGACGACAGTGGCGGAGGTGCGCGGCGGCGATATTGTGGTTAACACCCGCTGGCAGCAGGGCGAGGGCCGTTTTGCGCGTCATACGGCCGTTAGTTCCGACGGCGGCGCAAGCATCTCGCCGATGCGGCGCGATACGGCGCTCGTGGAACCTGTATGCCAAGGCGTGTTGCTGGCCCGTTCGTATCGCGGCGGAGCCGCCCGCAGGATATATTTCTGCAATCCGGCGTCACGGCGGCGCGAGCGGCTCACGTTGCGGCGCAGCGACGATGCGGGACGTACGTGGAACACCTGTACGGTGCTGACAGAGGGCCCGGCGGCATATTCCGACATGACTCTGCTGCGCGGCGGCGGTGTAGGCGTGCTTTACGAAACTGGCGCTAAGTCTCCGTATGAGAGGATCGTTTTCGAACGGGTGGAGCGAGACTGTCTGTGATGTCATCTGCGGCCGCATGCTCATGTGCCGGTCATGTCCCACTAAGGGCAATAATCGTCCATATCGCGGCGTTATAATGATGGCGTGGAGACCGCTGCCGCATACGTATGCGGCATTTTGACGTTATGATAAAAATGTATATTTTTGCCCCGATAACAGGTTCTATTGTATATGAAAAGATTTTTGATGTTTTTTTCTCTGGCGGCTTGTGCGGCTGTAATGTCGCTCACGTCATGTAAAACAAAACAGGATAACAATTATGTCGATCTGATGCTGGGCCGGTGGCATGTTGACAGCGTCTTCCCCGAACTGCCCGACAAAAAGTATTTCGTCGACGGAGACGAATTCGTCCTCAAAGCCGACATGACAATGCAGCTCGATAACAATTGGCGCGGATACTTCACATCTACGTATTGGACCGTTGCGTTCGATTTCGATGAAAAGATGCATTACCTCAGTATGACTGGCATACACGACGAGGATCAGTACTCCATACTTTTAGCCCGAATCGTGGGTATCACCGAAGGTGCTATGTCGCTGGAGTATATCGACGAAAACACCTCGACCACATACCGCTTGACCCTCTCGCGCGTGGCCGATTAGCCGAGGTGGCGCATGGGCCTTGCAGCGGTGCGCGGCAGTTTGCGTGAGACCGCAATGCCGCGGTAAATATGCGATCGGGGAGCAGCGGAAATGGACGTCGTCCGGTACGGACGGCTGGCCCGATGAAGGGAGAACCTAATTCAAAATACGCTCGATTATGGAAAAATCAGGAAAATCGGTAGCCGCGGCGGCCATATTGGCGGCGGGTATCGTCATCGCAGGCTGGCTGCTCTACCGCGGGGTGGTCCATTTCAAGGACAGTGACCGCGTGGTATCCGTGAAAGGCCTCTCGGAGAAGGAGGTGAAGGCCGACAGGGTCATATGGCCCTTGGTATACAAGTTGGCGGGCAACGATGTGGCCTCGCTCTATAACACCATCGAGAACAACAACTCCAAGATCGTGTCGTTCCTCGTCTCAAACGGCATTGCCGAGGATGAGATAACCGTATCGCCCGCCGAGGTGGTAGATATGGATGCCGAACGCTATGTGTCGCAGGGGGTGAAGTACCGCTTCAACGTCACCTCGGTGCTTACGGTCTCTACCGACAAGGTGGATCTTGTGGTGGATCTCATGTCGCGTCAGGGAGACCTGCTGCGCCAAGGCATCGCTGTCGGCAGCGGCGACGACTACCGCTACCGTACGCAGTTCCTTTATACGTCGCAGTCGCTCAATGAGATCAAGCCCGTCATGATCGAGGAGGCCACGCGCAACGCCCGTATTGCGGCAGAGAAGTTCGCCCGTGACTCGGAGAGCCGTCTGGGCAAGATCAAGCGTGCCAACCAAGGGCAGTTCTCGATTTCGGACCGCGACGCCAATACGCCTTACATCAAGACTGTGCGCGTGGTGACTTCGGTTGATTACCTGCTTAAGGATTAGGCCTGCGGCCCGTCTGTCAGCGGCCCGATGGGGCCGGCGATGGCGTGGCGAATGGAAGGACGGAAAAAATAAGGTCATCGACAAACGATGACCTTATTTTGTGGGCCCAGAGGGGCATGATCCCCCGACCTTCGGATTATGAGTCCGCTGCTCTGACCAACTGAGCTATGGGCCCGCACAATGGACGCGCGCGGCGACCGATTTGCGACTGCAAAGATAGAACAAAAAATCGGAAAAAGAAATTTTCGGTACGGAAAATCGAGAGGCATGTGCCGCGTAACATTCGGAACACCCCCGAAAAGAGGGAGGAAACGCCCTGAAACATGCCGGTGTGACAATTTTTTGCGCGGCGGAGTTGGTTGTTGAAAATAAATTCGTACCTTTGTCCCGCTTAAGCAATAACAATCAAAAACAAAAACGAAATGAAAAAGGGAATTCATCCGGAGAATTATCGTTTGGTGGCGTTCAAGGACATGTCGAACGACCACGTGTTTTTGTGTCGGTCCGCCGTTTCGACAAAGGAGACCATCGAAGTGAACGGCGAAACCTATCCTGTGTATAAGATGGAAATCTCTAACACGTCGCACCCTTTCTATACGGGTAAGATGAAGTTGGTGGATACCGCAGGCCGTGTGGATAAGTTTATGAGCCGTTACGCAAAACGTTACGATAAGAAGAACAAGTAACGGAGGCGGCGCCTTCGCGTGAGAAACAGCGCAACGCCCCGTTGCAGGAGATTCGCCCGCCGCATTTACGGCGGGCGGCTTTTTTTGCCGGTGCGGCCTGCGTGCCGCATATTGTAAAAGGTATCGAGTGCAAAATATCGACAATAACGAGGAGGGGAGCACCGGGACTGTCGTGGAGGAAACGGCGGCGATGGACGCTGCCGCAGGTAGACCCGAGGCCGCGGAGCCTGCGGCGCCGGACCGAGACCGTGCCGCTTGCGGCGGGGCCTTCAGCCGTATGCGGGCTGCTGTGCGGCGCAATGCCCGCCGGCGCCGTCAGGAGCTGGGCCGGCGGCTGGAGTACGAACGGGTGCGTCGCATACGCCGCAAGAGCGTGCCCGCGTATACGCACTGCAAGAATTGCGGCGAGAGGCTTGTGGGTATGTACTGCCATCGCTGCGGCCAATATGCCCTCGACATCGAACAGCCTTTCTGGAAATATGTGAAGCAGTATTTCGAGAACGTATACCAGTTCGACAGCAAGGTGTGGCAGACGCTGTGGCTTCTGGTGCGCCGCCCGGGATTCCTGACGCAGGAGTTCAACGCCGGCAAGATAAACTCCTATGTCCATCCGCTGCGCCTCTTCATGTTCCTCTCTGTGCTATTCTTCACCTTCGTGTTCTTCTGCGTGCCCGATGCCGGATCGCTATACGGCAAGATGGACGAGGCCGGCGTGACGCCGGTGGCGACGCTGGCCGACTTGCGCGACTCGACGGTGCAGAAACTGCTGCCTGAGGTGGCGCGCGAGATAGGCTTGGACGAACGCGAGAGGGTGTGGGTCGCTTCGGCGCGCGAGACATTCGAGGGGCTCGACTCTCTGGTTACGATATACGACGAGGGGGCGGGGAGTGATACTCTTCTGGCGGAGGTACCGTCGCTGCTCATAGACAGGGAGTTGCTGGTGTGTCTGCCCGGAGACTCGGTCTACTGGAGCCGCAGTGATGCCGACTGCCCGCCCGAGGCTCTACATGCGCACGAGTCGGAACGCCTGCGCAACGAGATGATCTATTCGGGGATGATGGGGTGGATGTCGAAGTGGCTGCCGCTTGTAGTGCTGTTGTTGATCCCTTTTTTCGCGTTGCTGCTGCAATTGTCGTTCCGCCGCCTGCGCTACATGGCCCACTTCGTTATGGCGTTGCATGTACACTCGGTGTTGCTGCTGCTGATAACGCTGGCCATCGTGATGGGCGTATGGTGCGGTGTGCAGGGTTGGCATGTCGTGCTGATACCTGCTGCATTGTTCCAATTGTATATGATAGCCGCCTTCCACCGCCTATACGGTTACGGATGGGTGCGCACGGCATTCAGGTCGCTCGTGATGTACGGCGTCTATCTCATGGTCGTCTTCGGCGTGATGGTTGCGCTGGTTGCGCTTGGGGCGATGTCGGTAGGTGTGTTCTCGGAATAGTACGCTTGGGCGCGACGTGCGTATGCCGTGCCGTTTCTGCTGCGTGCCCGCAGTGCGGCCGCAACGTCCCCGTTCCTGTCGTTGCCCAATTATCTTCCCCTGTTTGCCGTATTTCGGATTTTTATCCCTATATTTGGATAATATGAGGTGCGTCCCGACAAAGCCGAATCTGAAAACCGTGTTTTCGATTTGTCTCTGTTCTCGACTTTCACTATATTTGTTTTGTGTTGCGGCTGCCGGTTTACGGTTGCCGAGAGTGGTATATCGACAAAATTCGTAGATTATGCGGAGGATTCTGTTATTGTTTGCGACCGTCATGTTTGTCACGGCGGCACAGGCTCAGGGTCGGGAGGATTATGAGGGCGAGTTGAGCATAGGCGGTCTTGTCTATCGTGACAACTCTTTCGCAATGGTCGAAACGGTGCACGGCCGGCGTTTCTCGCCGACGTTCTTCGTCGGCGGCGGCGTGCGTGCCACATATCACGGTCAGAGCATCACCTCGGAGGAGGTGCAGCGCAAGATGAATGCCGCGGGGCTGGCGGGCTTTGCGGATGTGAAACTCTACCTTACGCCTGACAAACGGTTCTGCCCCTACCTTAACCTTCAGGGAGGCGTGCAGGGCATGATGGAGTGGCCCGGCCCCCGCGATGCCCGCAACCGTTTCTATGCACGCCCGATGGTGGGCGGAGGCATCGGCTGCGTGTATCGGCGTTTGGTTTTCGGCGTATATGTGGCGGTCAATTTCGAGTCGTCGGAAGGCGGTATAAAGGTCGGCCTGCGATTCTGATAGGAGTTTGGGGCGCAGGCATGGCAGGTGCGGCCGCGAGCCTTTATATAATAAGGTATAGTCGAAGAGACGGTTTTTTCCTGTTATAAATATAAAAAAACCGCCTCTTTGTTTTTTAATTTGTGGAAAGTGCTTATATTTGCAGTCGATTTTCCCGTCCCGTATGCGGGCGCGTGAAAGTCGGACGGTTCTTTGAATGAGCAATGCGGAGCATATGGTGAGAAAAGTTTGCCGACGTGGTCAAAAAAAGGACGGCAAATTTGCAAATTGAAAAATTCTCCCTATCTTTGCATCCCGAAGCGGTTGAAATGCCGATGTAGCTCAGTTGGCCAGAGCAGCTGATTTGTAATCAGCTGGTCGGGGGTTCGAATCCCTCCATCGGCTCTGGCGGCGTGCCGAAAGACATTTTGACTGCGAAATAATGGGAAGATACCAGAGTGGCCAAATGGGGCAGACTGTAAATCTGCTGGCGTATGCCTTCGGTGGTTCGAATCCATCTCTTCCCACTGACTGGACCGATCGGGGTTGCAATGTCATTGACAAATGAAATATGCATGCTCTGATTCGGTTTGTTTTTGCGGAAGTAGCTCAGTTGATAGAGCATTAGCCTTCCAAGCTAAGGGTCGCGAGTTTGAGCCTCGTCTTCCGCTCAAGAGACGGTAGCACGTTTCTCTACGCAAGGGGTTGCGGGAGCGTGTTACCCGTTTGTCTGCAAAAAGGATGACCTTGCCGGCAAATGAAAGAGTAATTTTTAACTTAAATACTTACTAATACTATGGCAAAAGAGAAATTTGACCGTTCGAAACCCCATGTGAACATTGGTACTATCGGACACGTAGACCACGGTAAGACCACTCTTACCGCTGCAATCACCACCGTTCTGGCAAAGGATGGTCTGTCGGAGCTCCGCTCGTTCGACTCTATCGACAACGCCCCCGAGGAGAAGGAGCGTGGTATCACGATCAACACCGCCCACGTAGAGTATCAGACCGCTACGCGCCACTATGCTCACGTTGACTGCCCGGGACACGCCGACTATGTGAAGAACATGGTAACCGGTGCCGCCCAGATGGATGGCGCTATCCTTGTGGTAGCCGCTACCGACGGTCCCATGCCCCAGACCAACGAGCACGTCCTGCTTGCAAAGCAGGTGAACGTTCCCCGTATCGTCGTTTTCCTGAACAAGTGCGACATGGTGGACGATCCCGAGATGCTCGACCTCGTTGAGATGGAGGTCCGCGATCTCTTGGCTAAGTACGACTTCGACGAGAACTGCCCCATCATCCGCGGTTCTGCCCTCGGCGCCCTCAACGGCGAGCCCCAGTGGGAGGAGAAGGTCCGCGAGCTGATGAAGGCCGTCGACGAGTATATTCCCATTCCTCCTCGTGACAACGAGAAGCCTTTCCTGATGCCTGTCGAGGACGTATTCTCGATCACGGGCCGCGGTACCGTTCTTACGGGCCGTATCGAGACCGGTGTTATCCGCGTCGGCGATCCCGTCGAGATCATCGGTCTGGAGGAGAAGATCCTTACCTCTACCTGCACGGGCGTGGAGATGTTCCGCAAGCTGCTCGACGAGGGTGAGGCCGGCGACAACGTAGGTCTGCTGATGCGCGGTATCGACAAGAAGGAGGTTAAGCGCGGTATGGTTGTAGCCAAGCCCGGTTCGATCACTCCCCACACGAAGTTCACCGCCGAGGTATATATCCTGAAGAAGGAGGAGGGCGGTCGTCACACCCCGTTCCACAACAAGTACCGTCCCCAGTTCTATCTGCGTACGATGGACGTAACGGGCGAGATCACGCTTCCCGAAGGCGTAGACATGGTTATGCCGGGTGACCACGTAACCATCACCGTGACGCTGATCTACCCCGTAGCCCTGAACGAGGGTCTGCGTTTCGCAATCCGTGAGGGCGGCCGTACGGTAGGTGCCGGTCAGGTTCTGAAGATTCTCGAGTAATAATCGAATAGAGGAGAGGCGGCCTCTCGGGCCGCCTCTTATTAGGAGCATAGTTCAAGGGTAGAATAGCGGTCTCCAAAACCGTTGATGGGAGTTCGAATCTCTCTGCTCCTGCAAATTAAAGGAATAACGTCATGTTCAATTACGTAAAAGAATCCTATAACGAGCTCGTTCATAAGGTGTCATGGCCGTCATTCGCACAGTTGCAGAATTCAACGATCGTAGTCATGGTGGCTTCGGTCATTTTTGCGCTTGTGGTCTTGGTCATGGACATCTCATTCGAGAACATCATGGCTGCAATCTACGACACGTTGGGAAATTTTGGTCGTTAATTGTTTTTTCAAGGAACGATGGGCGAAATTAAGAAAGAGTGGTATGTCATCCGCACAATAGGCGGTAAGGAGCAGAAGGTCAAGGAGTATATCGAGTCCGAGGTTCGCCACAACCATTTAGAGGAGTACATCTCGCAGATACTCATCCCTTCGGAGAAGGTATATACCATTCGCAACGGTAAGAAGATCTCGAAAGAGAGGGTGTCTTACCCGGGTTACGTGTTGATAGAGGCAGCTTTTGTAGGACAGATACCGATTATCATTCGCAATACACCCAATGTGCTGGGATTCCTCGGCGATACCAAGGAGGACAGCCGCAAGATGATAGCTACGCCTCTGCGTCCACAGGAGGTGAGCCGCATCCTCGGCCGTGTCGATGAACTCAGCGCGCAGGACGAAGAGAACGAGGTTCCTTTCGTTGTCGGCGAGATCGTCAAGGTTACGGACGGTCCTTTCTCAAGCTTCCAAGGTACTATTGAGGCAGTCGACAACGAGCGCAAGAAACTTACGGTCTCTGTGAAGATTTTCGGCCGCAAGACTCCTATGGAGTTGAGCTTTATGCAAGTTGAAAAAGAATAATTAACCAAGGAAAATTATGGCAAAAGAGGTTGCTGCATTTATCAAATTGCAGATCAAAGGTGGTGCTGCCAATCCTTCGCCTCCGGTCGGCCCTGCGTTGGGTTCCAAGGGAGTCAACATTATGGACTTCTGCAAGCAGTTCAACGCACGTACCCAAGACAAGGCGGGCAAGGTTCTTCCAGTCATCATTACAGTTTATAGCGATAAGTCGTTCGACTTTGTTGTAAAACAGCCGCCCGTAGCCATCCAGCTCAAGGAAGCAGCCAAGATCAAGAGCGGATCTGCCCAGCCCAACCGTAACAAGGTGGCCGAGGTCACGTGGGATCAGGTCAAGGCTATCGCCGAAGACAAGATGCCGGATCTTAACTGTTTCACCATCGAAGCCGCAATGCGTATGGTTGCCGGTACTGCGCGCAGTATGGGTATCAGCGTAGTGGGGGAATTTCCTAACAAGTAATTAAAGTTACGAGATGAGCAAGTTGACAAAAAATCAAAAAGCAGCCTACGCAAAGGTCGAGCCCCACAAGGCATACAAACTTTCCGAGGCGGCATCTCTTCTGAAGGAAATTACCTTTACGAAATTTGATGCTTCGGTAGACGTCGACGTTCGTCTGGGCGTCGATCCTCGTAAGGCCAACCAGATGGTGCGCGGCGTTGTTACGCTGCCCCACGGTACGGGCAAGACGGTTCGCGTGCTGGTTCTCTGTACTCCCGAGAAGGAGGCCGAGGCCACCGCAGCCGGTGCCGATTATGTAGGTCTGGACGAGTATGTCGATAAGATCAAGAGCGGTTGGACCGACGTAGACGTAATCATTTGTACTCCGAACGTAATGGGCAAGGTAGGTGCTCTGGGTCGCATCCTCGGTCCTCGTGGCCTTATGCCGAACCCCAAGACGGGTACCGTTACGATGGATATAGCCAAGGCCGTTACGGAGGTCAAGGCCGGAAAGATCGACTTCAAGGTCGACAAGTACGGTATCATCCACACCTCTGTCGGCAAGATCTCGTTCACTCCCGAGCAGATTGTAGACAATGCCAAGGAGGTCATAAACACTATCATCAAGCTGAAGCCGTCTGCAGCCAAGGGCGCGTATGTGTTGAGCATATATCTCTCGACGACAATGAGCCCCGGTTTGCAGATCGATCCCAAATCAGTAGAAACCAAGTAAAGGAAGGAGGATAACGATATGACAAGAGAAGAGAAACTGGCCGTGATCAACGGTCTTACGGAGCAGCTCAATCAGTACCCTCACTTCTACATTACCAACATCGAGTCTTTGAACGCCGAGCAGACCGCCTCGCTGCGCCGCAAGTGCTTCGAGAACGGCATCAAGTTGGTCGTTGTAAAGAATACGCTGTTGACCAAGGCTCTGGAGCGTGCCGAGAAGGCCGAGGCCGAGCTGGTCGGAGTGCTCGAGGGTTCTACTTCGGTGATGTTCGCCGAAACGGGTAAGGCGCCCGCCGTAGTTATAAAGGAGTTCCGCAAGTCATGCGACAAGCCCGTACTGAAGGCTGCGTATGTCGAGGGGTGCGTATATGTGGGCGACAATCAGATCGAGACGCTTTGCAACATCAAGAGCCGCGAGGAGCTCATCGGCGACATCGTATCGCTGCTGCAATCTCCGGCGAAGAATGTTATTTCCGCATTGCAGGCTAATGCGGGTCAGAAGATTGCCGGCTTAGTGAAGGCACTCGAAGAGAGAAACAATTAATCAAAACAAAAACAAAATTTAAAAAAAGTTATACAACTATGGCAGATGTAAAGGTATTAGCTGAAGAATTGGTAAATTTGACAGTTAAGGAGGTAAATGAATTGGCTACTATCCTCAAGGAGGAGTATGGTATCGAGCCGGCTGCTGCCGCTGTAGCAGTCGCTGCACCTGCCGCAGCAGGTGAGGCCGCCGTTGCCGAGAAGAGCACGTTCGATGTGATTCTGGTTAACGCAGGTCAGGCAAAGCTTCAGGTTATCAAGGCCGTTAAGGATATCGCAGGCCTTTCGCTGGGCGATGCCAAGGCTCTGGTAGACGGTGCTCCCAAGGCCGTCAAGGAGGGCGTTTCAAAGGAGGAGGCCGAGTCTGTAAAGGCTACTCTTGAGGAGGCTGGTGCTGAAGTTGAGGTTAAGTAGTTACTTTGCTTATAAAGTTTCAGACAACTCGGGTATAGAGCTTACACGACGGTGTAAGCCCTATACCTTTTCTGGTCTAAAGTTCGGGAGTGCCGTCGGAGCTGTGCCCGTGCTTTGGGATTTTATGATGCTCTCAATGTGTATGGTACTTGCACTGAGGGTATTAGCGGGATAAAGAGAATCCCGTTTTTCGGGGTGCGCACCCCGTGAGTACTCACACTTCAACAAAACTGATTTAAGATGTCCACATCAAAACAACAACAAAGAATTAGCTTCTCTACGGTCAAGAACAGGGTTCCCTATCCCGACCTGCTGGAGGTACAGCTTAAATCATTCCGCGATTTTTTCCAGATGGACACTACGGCCGAGAACCGCAAGAACGAGGGCCTCTACAAAGTGTTTCAGGAGAATTTTCCCATTACCGACACCCGGAACAACTTCGTTCTGGAGTTCATCGACTACTATATCGACCCGCCCCGTTACTCGATTGAGGAGTGTCTCGAGCGCGGTCTCACATACAGCGTGCCCCTGAAGGCGAAACTGAAGCTGTATTGCACCGACGACGAGCACGAGGATTTCGGCGTCGTGGTTCAGGACGTCTATTTCGGCACTATACCCTACATGACCGAGCGCGGTACGTTCGTCTTCAACGGGGCAGAGCGCGTCATCGTATCGCAGTTGCACCGATCGCCGGGCGTATTCTTCGGCCAGAGCATGCACACAAACGGCACGAAACTCTATTCGGCTCGTATCATTCCTTTCAAGGGGTCGTGGATAGAGTTCGCTACGGACATCAACAACGTGATGTACGCCTATATCGACCGTAAGAAGAAGTTGCCCGTCACGACTCTTCTGCGCGCCATAGGCTTCGAGACCGACCAGCAGATCCTCGAGATATTCGACCTGGCCGACGAGGTGAAAGTCACCAAGAGCAACCTGAAGAAGGCCGTAGGCCGCAAGTTGGCCGCGCGCGTGCTTTCGAGCTGGGTCGAGGACTTCGTTGACGAGGATACCGGCGAGGTTGTCTCTATCGAGCGCAACAACGTTATCGTCGACCGTGAGGTTGAGCTCACGGAGGAGCATATCGACGCCATCATAGAGAGCGGCGCCAAGACCATCCTGCTGCACAAGGAGAATGCGTCGGGCATCGACTTCTCGATCATATACAACACCTTGCAGAAGGATCCCTGCAACTCCGAAAAGGAGGCCGTCGTCTATATCTACAGGCAGTTGCGCGCCTCGGAGCCGCCCGATGAGGCTACGGCCCGCGATGTCATCGACAAGCTCTTCTTCTCGGACAAGCGCTACGATCTGGGCAATGTCGGCCGTTACCGCATAAACACGAAGCTGAATCTCGACATTGACCCCTCGATCCGCATACTCACGCGCGAGGATATTATCGAGATCATCAAATACCTCATCCAGCTCATCAACTCGAAGGCAGAGGTGGATGACATCGACCACTTGTCGAACCGCCGCGTACGTACCGTGGGCGAGCAGCTGGCAAACCAGTTCTCGGTAGGATTCGTGCGCATGGCCCGCACCATCCGCGAGAGGATGAACGTGCGCGACAACGAGGTCTTCACGCCTGTGGACCTGATCAACGCCAAGACGCTGTCGAGCGTGGTCAACTCGTTCTTCGGTACGAGCCAGCTCTCGCAGTTCATGGACCAAATCAACCCGCTGGCCGAGATCACGCA
The DNA here is from genome assembly GCA_944320685.1 of uncultured Alistipes sp. Lineage (GTDB taxonomy): Bacteria > Bacteroidota > Bacteroidia > Bacteroidales > Rikenellaceae > Alistipes. The sequence continues at coordinate 407,374 of CALUIK010000001.1, read as the reverse complement.
CAAGCGCCGTCTTTCGGCGCTGGGCCCGGGCGGCCTGTCGCGTGACCGTGCCGGATTCGAGGTGCGCGACGTGCATTACACGCACTACGGACGTCTCTGCCCGATCGAGTCTCCCGAAGGTCCGAACATCGGCCTTATCTCGTCGCTGTGCGTCTATGCCAAGATTTCGGATATGGGCTTCATCGAGACCCCGTACCGTTCGGTTTCCGACGGAAAGGTAGACATGGACAACTCGCATATCAAGTACTACTCTGCGGAGGCCGAGGACGGCCATGTCGTGGCGCAGTCGAACGAGCCCATCGATGACGAGGGCAACTTCATCAACGGCGACCGCATCAAGGCGCGCGAAGGTGCCGATTTCCCCGTTGTCACGGCCAAGGACGTGACGCTGATGGACGTGGCCCCGAACCAGATCGCCTCGATCGCCGCCAGCCTGATCCCCTTCTTGGAGCACGACGATGCCAACCGTGCCCTGATGGGATCGAACATGATGCGTCAGGCCGTGCCCCTTATCACGTGCGAGGCCCCCATTGTGGGTACAGGCATCGAGAAGGACATGATCATCGACAGCCGCATACAGATCGTCGCCGAGGGCGAGGGCGAGGTTGTCTTCGCCGACGCCACGAAAATACAGATCAAGTACGAGCGTACGGAGGAGGAGCGCATCTGCTCGTTCGATCCCGAGGTCACGACCTATACGCTGCCGCGTTTCCGCCGTACGAACCAGAATACCACGGTGACGCTGAAGCCGACCGTATTGACGGGCGATCACGTTACGAAGGGCCAGATCCTTACGGAGGGTTATTCGACGCAGAACGGCGAGCTGGCTCTGGGCCGCAACCTGAAGGTGGCGTTCATGCCGTGGAAAGGCTACAACTTCGAGGATGCAATCGTAATATCGGAGCGTATACAGCGTGAGGATATATTCACGTCGGTGCACGTGGACGAGTATATCATGGAGGTGCGCGACACCAAGCGCGGTGTCGAGGAACTCACCTCGGACATACCCAACGTGAGCGAGGACGCCACGAAGGACCTCGATGCCAACGGTATCATACGTATCGGCGCCGAGGTTAACCCGGGCGACATCCTCATCGGCAAGATCACGCCCAAGGGCGAGAGCGATCCTTCGCCGGAGGAGAAGCTGCTGCGTGCGATCTTCGGCGACAAGGCCGGCGACGTGAAGGATGCTTCGCTCAAGGCTCAGCCGTCGCTGCACGGCGTGGTCATCGACACCAAGCTCTACAGCCATGCCCAGAAGGAGAAGAAGAGCAAGGCTGCGGAGCGTGCGCAGCTCGAACAGCTCGACGAGAAGTTCGCCGGGGAGATTGCCGAGTTGACGAAGGTGCTGGTAGGCAAACTGTGGACGCTCGTCGAGAACAAGGTCGTGGCCAACGTGTCGGACTACTTCGGCGTGGAGCTTTACGCCCCGGGCACGAAGTTCTCGCAGAAGATGCTTGAGGATATAGCCATGCGCGACAAGGACGAGAAGACGGGCGTCGTTACGGGTTACCTGAATCTCGGGAGCTGCAGGTGGACTGGCGACGAACACCTCGATTCGCTTATCGAGACTACCGTGAACAACTATATCATCGAGTGGAAGCGGGCCGATGCCCGCATCAAGCGCGAGAAGTACAACCTTACGAACGGCGACGAGCTCCCCACGTCGGGCGTTATCCAGATGGCTAAGGTGTATATCGCCAAGAAGCGTAAGCTCAAGGTGGGCGACAAGATGGCGGGACGCCACGGTAACAAGGGCATCGTAGCCAAAGTCGTGCGCGACGAGGACATGCCGTTCCTCGAGGACGGTACGATCGTCGACATCTGCCTGAACCCGCTGGGTGTACCGTCGCGTATGAACCTCGGACAGATCTACGAGACCGTGCTCGGATGGGCCGGCCGTGAGCTGGGCCTGAAGTTCGCCACCCCGATCTTCGACGGCGCGTCGCTCGACCAGATCAACGAGTATACGGCCAAGGCCGGTATCCCGCGCAGCGGCCGCACCTACCTCTATGACGGCGGTACGGGCGAGAAGTTCGACCAGCCGGCTACGGTGGGCGTTATCTACATGCTCAAGCTGGGCCACATGATCGACGACAAGATGCACGCGCGTTCGATCGGCCCCTACTCGCTCATCACGCAGCAGCCTCTGGGCGGTAAGGCGCAGTTCGGAGGCCAGCGTTTCGGAGAGATGGAGGTCTGGGCTCTTGAGGGCTTCGGCGCCGCCAACATCCTTCAGGAGATACTTACCATCAAGTCGGATGACGTGATGGGCCGTGCGAAGGCTTACGAGGCTATCGTCAAGGGCGACAACCTGCCCAGGCCGGGAGTTCCCGAGGCAATGAACGTGCTGTTGCACGAGTTGCGCGGTCTGGCCCTTTCGGTGAAACTCGAATAAGATGAAGGTGTGGTACAATTAAAGTAAAGATTTCGAAATTATGGCAATCAAAGATAACAAGCAGTCGAACGGTTACAGCCGCATTTCGATCGGTCTGGCCTCTCCCGAGGAGATACTGGCGCAGTCGAGCGGCGAGGTGCTGAAACCCGAGACCATAAACTACCGTACCTACAAGCCCGAGCGCGACGGACTCTTCTGCGAGCGTATCTTCGGCCCCGTGAAGGATTACGAGTGCCATTGCGGCAAGTACAAGCGGATCCGTTACAAAGGTATCGTGTGCGACCGCTGCGGTGTCGAGGTGACCGAGAAGAAGGTGCGCCGCGAACGTATGGGCCACATCTCGCTGGTAGTGCCGGTGGTGCATATATGGTATTTCCGTTCTCTGCCCTCGAAGATAGGCTACCTGCTGGGTATTCCGACCAAGAAGCTGGAGGCTATCATCTATTATGAGCGTTACGTGGTCATCAACGCCGGCGCCGCTGCCGAACAGGGCATCGAGCGCCTGCAGACACTCGCCGAGAAGGAGTATCTCGACGTGCTGGCCGCCTTGCCCAAGGGTAATCAGGCTCTGGATGACAGCGATCCCGACAAGTTTGTCGCCAAGATGGGCGGCGAGGCCATCTACGACCTGTTGAAGGCCGTGGATCTGGATTCCATGTCGTATGCGCTGCGCCACAAGGCCTCGACGGAGACTTCGCAGCAGCGTAAGAGCGAGGCGCTCAAACAGCTCAACGTGATAGAGTCGTTCCGCGCCTCGAACGGGCTGAACAAACCCGAGTGGATGGTGTTGAGCGTGATCCCCGTGATCCCGCCCGAACTGCGTCCCTTGGTGCCGCTGGACGGAGGCCGTTTCGCCACGTCGGATCTGAATGACCTCTACCGCCGCGTCATCATCCGCAACAACCGACTGAAGCGCCTTATCGAGATCAAGGCTCCGGAGGTGATCCTGCGCAATGAGAAGCGTATGCTTCAGGAGGCCGTCGACTCGCTCTTCGACAACTCGCGCAAGAGCAACGCCGTGAAGAACGAGAGCAACCGTCCGCTCAAGTCGCTGTCGGATTCGCTCAAGGGCAAGCAGGGCCGCTTCCGCCAGAACCTTCTGGGTAAGCGTGTCGACTACTCGGCCCGTTCGGTCATCGTCGTGGGCCCCGAGCTCAAGATGCACGAGATGGGTATCCCGAAGGATATGGCCGCCGAGCTGTACAAACCGTTCGTTATCCGCAAGCTCATCGAGCGCGGTATCGTCAAGACCGTTAAGTCGGCAAAGAAGATCATCGACCGCAAGGATCCCGTAATATGGGGTATTCTGGAGAATGTCATCAAGGGACACCCCGTGTTGATGAACCGCGCCCCGACGCTTCACCGTCTGGGTATACAGGCCTTCCAGCCCAAACTTATCGAGGGCAAGGCCATGCAGCTCCACCCGCTGGCATGTACGGCATTCAACGCCGACTTCGACGGCGACCAGATGGCCGTCCACCTGCCGCTGGGCAATGCCGCCATACTGGAGGCGCAGCTGCTGATGCTCGGTTCGCACAACGTGCTCAACCCCGCCAACGGCGCCCCGATTACCGTGCCGTCGCAGGATATGGTGCTCGGACTCTACTACATCACCAAGCCGCGCAAGGGCAGCAAGGGTGAGGGCCTTATATTCTACGGGCCGGAGGAGGCGATCATCGCGTACAACGAGAAGCGTGCCGACCTGCACGCCATCGTCAAGTGCGTCGTTCGCGACGTGGACGAGAACGGCAAGCCGTTCGAGGAGCTGAAGGAGACCACCATCGGCCGTATCCTCTTCAATCAGGTCGTGCCCGAGGAGGTAGGGTATATCAATACGGTGCTCACGAAGAAGTCGCTGCGAGACATCATTGCCGTGGTGCTGAAGAAGGCCGGCGCCGACAAGGTCGCCAACTTCCTCGACGACATCAAGAACATGGGTTACCGTATGGCCTTCCGAGGCGGACTGTCGTTCAACCTCGACGCCGTGGTCATCCCCGATTCGAAGCAGAAACTCGTGCAGGAGGGTTACGACAAGGCCGACGCCATCATGGATGACTACAACATGGGCCTTATCACCAACAACGAGCGTTACAACCAGATAATCGACGTCTGGACCAACATAAACAACAAACTCACCAAGGAGGTGATCGACACTCTGGTCAAGGATCAGGATGGTTTCAACCCCGTCTACATGATGCTCGACTCGGGCGCCCGTGGTTCGAAGGAGCAGATCCGTCAGCTTTCGGGTATGCGCGGCCTTATGGCCAAGCCGCAGAAGTCGGGTGTCGAGGGAGGTCAGCAGGTTATCGAGAACCCGATCCTCTCGAACTTCAAGGAGGGCCTTTCGGTGCTCGAGTACTTCGTCTCTACGCACGGTGCCCGCAAGGGCCTTGCCGATACGGCGTTGAAGACGGCCGATGCGGGTTATCTGACACGCCGTCTGGTGGATGTGGCGCAGGACGTTATCATCAACGAGGAGGACTGCGGCACGCTGCGCGGCCTGACGGCTACAGCCATCAAGCGCAACGACGACGTGGTGCAGACGCTCTACGACCGCATTCTGGGCCGTACGGCGCTCAACGACGTGATCCACCCGATCACGGGCGAGGTGATGTGCAAGGCCGGTGAGGAGATCACCGAGAGTATTGCCGAGGCAATCGAGAAGTCGCCGCTGGAGTCTGTCGAGATACGTTCGGTATTGACGTGCGAGTCGCGTCACGGCGTGTGCGCGAAGTGCTACGGCCGCAACCTCGCTACGGCACGCATGGTGCAGAAGGGCGAAGTGGTCGGCGTCATAGCGGCGCAGTCCATCGGCGAGCCGGGTACGCAGCTTACGCTCCGTACGTTCCACGTGGGAGGTGTCGCCGGCGGTACGGCTGTGGAGACCAACGTCGTGTCGAAATACGAAGGACGTCTGGAGATCGACGAGCTCCGTACCATCAAGGGCAAGCACTCGAACGGCAGTACGGTAGATATAGTCATCTCGCGCCAGTCGGAGTTCCGCATCGTCGACCCCAAGACCGAGATAGTGCTCTATACCCACAGCCTGCCTTATGCGTCTGTGCTCTACATGGCCGACGGCGCCGAGGTCAAGAAGGGCGACCTGATCTGCGAGTGGGATCCCTACAACGCCGTCATCATCGCCGAGAGCGAGGGTAAGGTCGTATACGACAGCGTGATCGAGGGTGTCACCTACCGTGACGAGCGCGACGAGCAGACGGGCCTCTCGGAGAAGGTTGTCATCGAGTCGAAGGACCGTACGAAGAACCCCGTCATCCGTATAGTCAACAAGGAGGGCGAGGATGTCAGGTCGTACAACCTGCCCGTCTCGGCCCACATCATGGTCAAGGACAACTCGAAGATCAAGGCCGGCGATATCCTTATCAAGATCCCGCGTGCCGTGGGCAAGACCGGCGGCGATATCACGGGAGGTCTGCCGCGTGTTACGGAACTCTTCGAGGCGCGCAACCCGTCTAATCCCGCCATCGTGTCGGAGATCGACGGCGAGGTGTCGTTCGGCAAGATCAAGCGCGGTAACCGCGAGATCATCATAACCTCGAAGCAGGGTGACGTAATGAAGTATCTGGTGCCGCTGTCGCGTCAGATCGTGGTTCAGGAGAACGACTACGTGAAGGCGGGCATGGCTCTGTCGGACGGTGCCATCACTCCGAGCGACATCCTGCGCATACTCGGTCCCACGAAGGTGCAGGAGTATATCGTCAACGAGGTGCAGGAGGTATACCGCATGCAGGGCGTGAAGATCAACGACAAGCACTTCGAGGTGATCGTGCGCCAGATGATGAGCAAGGTAAAGATCGAGGACCCGGGTGACTCTCGCTTCTTCGAGGATCAGATAGTGGACAAGTGGGAGTTCATGGATGTGAACGACGAACTCTACGACAAGGTCGTAGTTGAGGATGCCGGTGACTCGCAGAATGTGCAGCCCGGGCAGATAATCTCTATGCGCAAGTTGCGTGACGAGAATTCGTCGCTCAAGCGTCGTGACCTGAAGCCGGTGAAGGTGCGCGATATTGTGCCAGCTACGTCGAACCAGGTGCTTCAGGGCATAACCCGTGCCGCACTGCAGACCTCGAGCTTCATATCTGCCGCCTCGTTCCAAGAGACGACGAAGGTGCTCAATGAGGCTGCCATACAAGGCAAGGTCGACCCGTTGGAGAACCTCAAGGAGAATGTTATCTGCGGCCACCTGATTCCGGGCGGAACGGGTCTGCGCGAATATGACAATCTGGTCGTAGGTCTGAAGGCGGATCTGGACAGCATGCAGAGCGAAAGCGTGGGCGCAGCCGAATAATGCGGCTGTACAATGAAAGGATAGGGTCGTCCGCCAATGCGGACGACCCTATCCTTTTTGTGCGGGTTGTTGCGGTTTCCCGACGTCTGTGTTGCGTATGTCGAAACTTCCGGCCCCGTATGTGCTGCGTGACGTTGTTTAGTATATATGATGCCTGCCGGTGCGGACAAATCCGTATGCCGTGTTATCGGTTCGTCTCTGCATTCGGCGTTCGCCGTATCTGGAAAATTAGGATACGGTCCGCTGTAATCGAATCCGAAAAACAGGGTTCCGATTTGATTATGCACTTACCTTTGCGTATATTTGCGGCCGATTCGAAAAGTGATGAGAGGGATGGATACGGGAGAGACCCTTAAAACACTGCGAGGGCATCTGATGCTTCTCGGCGCGGCGGTATTGTGGGGCTGCAACGCCCCCATGATAAAGGACCTTCAGAGCCTCGGCGTGTCGGCACTGGCTGTGGCCGACATGCGTGCCGTGGGTGCGGCCGTGGCCTTCTGGGTGACGTCGCTCTTCGTCGGGGGCGGCGAACGGGTACCGGTGTCGATGCTGGGGCGGTTGTGCGTGGCGGGCATACTATGTATCGTGCTCAACCAAGTGCTCTTTACCGTCGGCGTAACCTACACGTCGCCTATCGACGCCACTGTCATAGCCACCATGCTCCCTATCGTCACGATGATCTTTTCGGCCATAATCCTCAGGGAGACGGTTACGGGCGCCAAGCTCGTGGGGATCCTTGTCGGTGCGGCGGGAGCAGTGACGCTCGTGCTGGGCGGAGGCGGGGCGTTGGCCGGCGGCGGTCTGTTGGGCGATGCGCTCTGCTTTACGGCGCAGGTGAGCTGCGCGCTATATATGGTCATCTTCAGCAATACGATACACCGTTACAGCGTGGTGACGCTTATGAAATGGCTTTTCCTTTTTGCCGCGGTTATCGTGACTATGGTTACGTGGCCTGTGGTATCGTCCGTGGACTACGCCGCGCTGCCGCTGCGGGCGTGGGGCGAGATTCTGTTCATCGTCTTCGGCGGCACGTTCGTGTCGTATATCTTCTTCACGGGCGGGCAGAAACTGCTGCGGCCGACGGTGGTGAGCATGTACAACTACGTGCAGCCTATCGTGGCTACGGTGCTGTCGGTGGCGATGGGTGTCGGCACCTTCGGTTTGGGGAAACTCGTATCGATGGCGATGGTCTTCGGCGGCGTATACATCGTCACGCACGCGAAGAATTCCGCGGTCAAAGGGTGATTTATGTGAAAAATCATTATCTTTGCGCTACGCGCTTTGATATGATGCGCCTCGGCATGAAAAATCAGGCATGCATGTTTTTCTGCTCTCGGTTTTTCGTATCTTTGCAGTCGTGTCGGCAGTGCCGCACACGGATGGCTCTATAGTTCAAGGGATAGAACGAGGGTTTCCTAAACCCTAAATTCGCGTTCGAGTCGCGGTGGAGCTACGACCTTGAAGTGTGAGAAGGTTCCCCGCAAGGGGGTAAGCGTATGTAGTGACGGCTGTATACGCTTTTGTTTTTTCTTGCGGGGTTTGTTTCGAATGTTTCACTCACGGGACGGTCGCCATGCGGTCGCGTGATAAATAAAAGATTTGCTTATGAGAGTTTTCAGGGGAGTAAAGGATCTGGGCGATCTCGGCGGTGCATTGCGCGAGGCTTTCGAGATCAAGGCCGACCGTTTCAAGTACCAGCATCTGGGCCGCAACAGGACAGCGCTGCTCATATTCTTCAATAACAGCCTGCGCACGCGTCTCAGTACGCAAAAGGCGGCGATGAACCTCGGCATGAATGTCATCGTGCTCGACGTGAATCAAGGGGCGTGGAAACTCGAGACCGAGCGCGGCGTGGTGATGGACGGCGACAAGAGCGAGCACCTGCTGGAGGCGATCCCTGTCATGGGATGTTACTGCGACATCATAGGCGTACGTTCGTTCGCCCGTTTCGAGAGCCGCGAGGATGATTACAACGAGAAGATTCTTAACCAGTTCATACAGTATTCGGGCCGCCCCGTATTCTTCATGGAAAGTGCTACAGTACACCCGTTGCAGAGTTTTGCCGATCTTATCACCATCGAGGAGTACAAGGAGCGCAAGCGTCCGAAGGTGGTGATGTCATGGGCTCCGCACCCGAAGGCGCTGCCGCAGGCCGTGCCCAACTCGTTCGCCGAGTGGATGAACGCCGCGGATGTCGACTTCGTGGTGACGCACCCCGAAGGGTATGAACTCGACCCGCGGTTCGTTGGCGGTGCGCGCGTTGAGTACGACCAGATGAAAGCCTTTGAGGGTGCCGATTTTGTCTATGCCAAGAACTGGAGCTGCCCGGGCGTGACACGCCCCGAAGATTACGGCAAGGTCCTGAATATGGACATGGACTGGACGGTTGGGGCGCGCCAGATGGCCGTGACGAACAACGCCCGTTTCATGCACTGCCTGCCCGTGCGCCGCAACATGATCGTTACGGACGAGGTTATCGAGGGCCCGCGCTCGATCGTGATCCCCGAGGCCGCCAACCGCGAGATCTCGGCTACGGTGGTGCTCAAGCGTATGCTTGAGAGCCTGTGATGCCATATGTAACAAGTTAGGAACGGCCCCGTCCCTTTGTGGATGGGGCCGTTCTTGGTGTGCTCGGTCCTCCGTAAGGAGGTTTGGTAGGCGTCACCTGATCCCGAGTGCCGCGATGGGTATGCGCGCCAGATATATCGAGGCGTTGGGTGTCTCGTGCGACGAGTAATAGCTTACCCATAGCGTGTCGCCGTCTACGAGCAGACCCGGATAGCTGGTGTCGCCGCCCGAAGGCAGGAGCATGACCTCTTGGAACCGGCCGTCGGCAGTGCCTTTATACAGTGCGGTCTTGCATGCCGATGGTATGTAGTAGCTGCGCGAACCCGCTATTATTGTTCCGTCGCCGAGGACAAGGAAGTCGGGGCCGCCCACGCGGAACTCCATCTTGGTGAACTTCCAGTCGGTAAAGGGGGGCTCGCTTACGCCCCAATATCCCATTGTGTCTCCCTTGTCGCGGCGGACCATCATGGCCATGCGCCCGTCAGGGAGCATGCGTACGGTAGTCTCGTTGGGGAATCCGTCGAGGGGGAGTGTGGCTACATGGCCGTAGTGTATGCCGTCGCGTGTCGAGACGAGGTACAGGTCGGCGCCGCCGTCGGGGCGCATGGCGTAGTTTACACCGTAGCCGGTCTCCCCGTCCCACATCACGCGCCACAGCCAGTCGGTGCCGCTCGAGGCCGCGGCGTCGAGGATGACGGCCTCCGGTGCGGTGAAGGTGCGGCCGTCCTCCGAGAAGAGCACCTGCGGTATGCGTCCCACGATACGTTGTTCGCGGTATATCGAGCCTCCGGCGATGACCATCAGCCGCCCGTCGGGCGTGACGGAGAGCTTTGGGTCGCGCAGGTCGTATCCCTCCTTGCCGATGAGGGGGAGGGCCTCCCACCGCTCGCCGTCGTCCGATACGAGTATGCGTATCTTGCCTTCGGCGTTGCCCTGTTCGTCGAAGATGTGCGTCACGCCCTCGCGGAAGGAGCAGTAGAAACGCCCCTTGAAGCGGATGAGCGAAGTGAAGGCGCAGTGCGATCCGTTGTCCCAGATTTTTTGTACGCTGTAATTTATATGCTGTGCTTCGGCGGGTACGGCAAGTGCGGCCGCAAGGATGGCGAGGCTTATCGTGACGAGGATTTTGCGTGTCATGGTGTCAGTTTTTGTTTTGGCCGGTTCGGTGTGGAATAAAGACAAAGCACCGCTGCATTCGGGCGGTGCTTTGCAAAGGTAGTGATTTTTTGCCGAGCTGCGGCAGTATGGAGGGCATTTCTCTTATGCCGCATACTTTTTTTGCCATTAACGGCTATCGGCCCTCCTCGTCGAGCAGGGTGGTGTTGTGCTTGATGTATTTCAATATGAGGTATATCACCAGCATGGCGGCCGAAGCTATGGCGAGCACGCCGATGCGGGGTGTGACTCCAGTGACAAGGTCGCCTATGACCTCCATGAGCCAGAATACGAGGATCAGCGCCAACAGTCCGTTCTTCTCCTTCTTGATCACCTTCTTCCAGCTGAATGTGAGCTTGGGTGCGACATATCCAGTGAGGCGCGGGATGAAACATGGGGTCTTGTCGGCCCAGTCGGTATATACCGAGCCGAATTTCTTTGTTAGGAACTGCTCTTCGGCGAATATGATGCGTTCGTAGTATACCCAGAACAGGAGTACGAACGAGACGATGAACCACAGGTTCATAGTGAGCATCGCAATCCCGAGCCACATGAGGAAATTGCCTACGTAGAGCGGGTTGCGTACGAGCGAGTAGAGGCCCGTGGTGTTGAGTTGGTCGGCGACCTGTTCGGCGACGTTGCGGCCCGAGGTGTTGGCGGGGGTGTATCCCACGGTGAAGGCACGCACGGCCAGACCTATGAACGAGACGACGAAACAGAGGATTTCGTAGCGGAGGATCTGCGGCGCGAGGGCGCCGTTTACGACGAACTCGGGGTTATTGATGCGGGTGAATATGTACTCGCATACGCCCAAGACCAGAATAATCAGGGGCAGCGTGCCTCTGAACCGGAAAAGCCATATGCCCTGCTTCTCCATTTCGTTTTTCATTGCCATAGTCGAAGTCTGTTTTTTCGGTGGCAAAAATAGTGATTTATATGCAAAAAAACATTTCGCGGCTGTTTTTTTCGCCGCCGGAGGCCATAATGTGCTGCGGCGTGGCGGGCCGACGGTTGCATCCGGTTTCCGGTACGGGCAGAAAAAATCCCGACAGGCTGTCTCTGTCGGGATTTTTCCTTGCGGAAAGGGAGGGATTCGAACCCCCGGAGCCTCTCAGCTCATCGGTTTTCAAGACCGGCGCATTCGACCACTCTGCCACCTTTCCGGGTGCAAAAGTATGACAGATTTTCGATTCCTCCAAATTTTTCACGTTGTTTTTTGCGTGATCGCGCATGCGGACTGTTCTACCGCAAAAAATGGTTCAAATGTTTGCAGTTACGAAAAAAAAGATTAATTTTACTATATAAATCAGAAAGATAACCCTTAGCATCCCAATAGTATGAACAAATCTCAATTGATCGAAGCCGTCGCGAAAGAGATGGCCATGCCGAAGAATGAAGTCAAGAAAATCGTAGAGTCGTTGTTCAAAATATCGGTGGATAAGTTGCGCTGCGGCGAGAAAGTGGTAATATCGGGTTTCGGCGTCTTTTCCGTGGCGTTGTCAGCCGCGCGCATCGGGCGCAATCCTCGTACGGGCGCTGCGGTGAAGATCGCCCCGCGCCGCACCGTGCGTTTCCGTTCCCGCATCGATGTCGATTCGGGCTACGAGGCTGCGGGTGATGAGCTGGAGGCGTAGCCGTCTGTCTGCCGCCTGTTGCAGGGTGCGTGCCGGAATATTCCGGCGCATATGTGTTGGATGTCTTCTACCCGGTTGCGCGCGGCGTTCCGGCTGCGGTCAGTAACGGTTGTGGCTGCTCATTTCCGCTGTCGTCTTGCGCGACTTGCGGCGCGTGGGGCCTTCGGGGTATCCGAGCGTTATGAGCAGCGGTATCCGTTTGCCGCGCGGTATACCCAGGGCCTTGCGTACGCGCCGTTCGTTGAACCATCCTATTATACATGTTCCCAAACCCAAGTCTGCGGCCTGAAGCGTGAAGTGACTTACGGCGATGCCCACGTCGAGCAGCGAGAACTCCTTGTCGCGTATGACGCTGCCGATGGCGGCCGTGAGGCTCATCTTCTCGAGCACGACCGCAACGATTACCGGTGCCTGCGCCGTAAAGCCGTTCATGCCCATACTTGCTGCGGCGTCGGCTATTTCCGAGCGCAGCGCAGCGTCGTCGACAACGACGAAGCGCCACGGCTGTGAATTGCAGGCCGAAGGGGCGAGGCGTGCCGCCTCGATGCATTGGCCGATCTTTTCCTCCTCGACCTCCCGCGAAGTGTAGCGGCGGTCGCTTTGGCGCACCTTTACCAATTCCGAAAAATCCATACCCTTATCGTTTTTGTTTGTATGTCGCCCGCATGCGGCAGTTCCGGCTGCGGATTGCATTGCCGGTGCGCCGTGATGTCTTTGCCTTGCGCCGTTGTGCGCAGCGCACCTTGCGGCAGAGTGCTGCAGGCTTGATGCAAATATAATACATGTCGGGCAAATATCTCTTCGGTATCAGTCAGTAATATGCCGGAGCCGGCCGCACGGAGGTTGCGGGGGTACATTGCCCTGCATTCGCGATTCTGGCGTCGTGCGTTCATGCGGGATGGTTGCGTGGAACACGCCGCCGCATGTGCGGCATATGACGACGATTCGTCGGCGGCAGAGGCGGCCGGAATGCGTATTTTGCATAGGCATCCATACTTAGGTTACGGATTGTAAGTATATTTAGCGCGATATTTATGCCGTATTTTTATGCGAAAAAGGGATATTTATGCATATATATGCGGGAAAATGCGATTTTTATCTGTATAAGATGTGTGTTAATAATATTTTTTATTAACTTTGTGGCAGTTCTCACTATTAATTGTCTACGAATATGAACATGTCAGTGAAAGAGTACGTCGACCGCTTCATGGCCGACGTGATGGCAAAGAACCCGGGCGAGGTGGAGTTCCATCAGGCTGTCCGCGAGGTTGTAGAGAGTGTCGCTCCCTACGTTTTGGAAAATCCCCAGTTGATAAAGATGAAGATTCTGGAGCGTATCGTGGAACCCGAGCGCGTGGTCATGTTCCGTGTGCCGTGGGTGAACGATGCGGGCGAAATCATGATAAACAAGGGTTACCGCGTCCAGATGAACAGCGCCATAGGCCCCTACAAGGGCGGTATCCGTTTCCATGCGAGCGTGAACCTGAGCATCCTGAAGTTCCTTGCCTTCGAGCAGACATTCAAGAATGCGTTGACGACGCTGCCCATGGGCGGCGGCAAGGGCGGCTCGGACTTCAATCCCAAAGGCAAGTCCGATATGGAGATCATGCGTTTCTGCCAAAGTTTCATGACCGAACTTCAGCGCCACATAGGTCAGGATACCGATGTGCCCGCGGGTGATATCGGTGTCGGCGGCCGCGAGGTCGGCTACATGTTCGGACAATACAAGCGCCTGCGCAACGAGTTCTCGGGCACGCTCACCGGCAAGGGCCTTACGTTCGGCGGCTCGCTGATCCGTCCCGAGGCTACGGGCTACGGCGCCTGCTACTTCGGTGAGGCGATGCTGGCCACGCGCGGCGATTCGTACAAGGGCAAGGATGTGGTTATCTCGGGCTCGGGTAACGTGGCGCAGTATGCCGCAGAGAAGGCCATCGCGCTGGGCGCCCGCGTGCTAACGATGTCGGATTCGAACGGTTATGTTTACGATCCCGACGGCATCGACAGCGAGAAGCTGCAATATGTGTTCGAGTTGAAGAACATGCTTCGCGGCCGCATCCGCGAGTATGCGGTGAAGTATCCTACGGCCCGGTATTTCGAGGGCGAGCGTCCGTGGGGCGTGAAGTGTGACATCGCCATGCCGTGCGCCACGCAGAACGAACTCGACGGCGAGGATGCCGCCAAACTGGTTGCCAACGGCTGCAAGTGCGTTGTCGAGGGTGCCAACATGCCCTCTACGCCTGAGGCTATCGCTGTCTTCCAGAAGGCGAAGCTGCTTTACTCGCCGGGCAAGGCGTCGAACGCCGGCGGTGTTGCCACGTCGGGCCTTGAGATGACGCAGAACTCTATGCGTCTGAAGTGGAGCGCCGAGGAGGTGGACGCCAAGCTGCACGACATAATGAGCAAGATACACGCCGTCTGTGTCGAGTACGGTACCGAGCCCGACGGCTATATCAACTACGTGAAGGGCGCCAATATCGCGGGCTTCATGACCGTGGCCGACGCCATGCTCGCACAGGGAATCGTTTAGTCCGTATTATAAGTATTCGTCAGCGGCCGCGCGCGTCCTCGGGATGTGCGCGGCCATCTTTTTTGCGCCAGGCAGATACGCTTCTCCAATGAAATGGCCGGAATGCAGCGCATTCCGGCCATTGGGGTATAATGAACGTCGTGGCCGGTTACCTTTTTCCGGTCTCGACTACCGCCGGTAGGGGTATGCGCCCTTTCTTGAAGGTGACAAGGAGCACGCCGCCCGAGGTGTCGCCGTAGATGTCGAACGTGTGGGCGCTCTTGTCCTTGAATACCGTGACCGAGGCTATGTCTCCGGGCCTGATCTTGTTCAGGTCGGGTATCAGGTATATGGTCTCGTCGCCCTCCGCGCGGCCGAGTGTGAGAGGCTGTGCGGCCTTTGCGGGCGTGGCCGTCGAGGAGATGTCGCTTATCCGGATTTGGACCGTGTCAGGCCCTGCAGGCTTGGCGGCGGGGGCGGTTTCCCCCCATTCGTAACCCGAAAGTACCTCTTGCATGGTTATGGGCTTGCCGTCGCAGGTCTCGTGCAGGGTGAAGAGTATTGCACCGTTACTGCCCTGTTCGCCGTATATCTCCACAGCTTTCTCGGGCATCAGGGCTTTCGCCGAGCTGACATATTTCTGACGTATCTGCTGCAGGCTGTCGACCTCAAGACCGTTGACCAGAATGATGGGAGCTGCATGGCCGCCGTCGTGCGTATCCTTTAATGTCGCGACCCTCCACAAATGTGTTTTCCCCATCCTGAAAGCCGTGAATTCCCTTATCTGCTCGGGCTTGAGCGCCTGCATGTCGGCCAGAGCCGATATCCGGCCGTCGATGATTATTATGTCGTTGTCGCGTATGCCGCTGTTGAGGGCGAACTCTTGGCGGGACTGTTTCGCGTATGTCGGTGTTGCATGGCCGCCGGTATGGACGGTGGCGCCGGCAAGGCTTTCGGACGGCTCCTGTGCCGTGGCCGCTGTCGCTGAGGCAATTACGATGGCCGTTATCGCGGCTGCGATGGCGTATGTTCTATGTTTCATGACAACAGGGTTTTGATCCTGATGCAAATATATGAAACGCCGTGCGATTTGGAGCCGATGGTGTGGCCTTGAAATGTTAAGAATTGTTAACGGTTGAAAAGGTTGCCGTCGAAATGATTACCTTTGCAGCAGATGGAAATGGCCGATAGTAAGAGCAGGGAGATGACACGCCGGATGTTCCGCAACGTATCGCTTGCTGCGGTGGCGTCGCTGACGCTGCTGGCGGCGGTGCAGTGCGTGTGGGCGTGGCGTATCTACCGCGATGCTGTCGAGGCGTTCCGCAGCCGTGTGGAGTCAGCCGCATACAAGAGCGTCTATGAGGCCTTCCGTACCGATCCCTTTGGTCGCGTCACGGCGGATGACGTGAATGTCGACCTCGATGACTTCGGGTTGTACTTCACGGCCAACATGCTTGAAACAGGGACGTTGCAGCCATACTGCGCCGAGGTGGTAGACCGCGCCGACGGCGACCGTATCGTGATGCGCCGCGGTGACGTGGCCGCAATAGCGCATCCCGCCGTCTCGGAGATCGACATCGACGACGGGGGGCGTCTGGCGTTGAGGGTCACGGTGTCTGTCCCCGTAGGAGAGATGTGGGGCGAGATGTGGGGCGTGGTGGTGCCGTCTGCGGCGATAGTGGTGCTTATGTGCTGTGTCTTGGCGTTGCTGTTGCGGACGATGTTCCGTCAGAAAAGCCTCGGGGAGATGCGGCGCGACTTGACACGCAACATAACCCATGAACTGAAGACCCCCATTGCCGTGGCGGTCGCCGCCAATGACGCCCTGCGCAACTTTCCGGCGGGAGCGGACCCCGTGCGGCGGGCGCGTTATGCGGACATCGTGGCGGCGCAGCTCTCGCAGCTTTCGTCGATGGTGGAACATATCCTTGCCGTCTCGGTGGCCGAGCAGGAGCATATGCGGCTGCATGCGGAGCGTTTTGCGCTGCGTCCCGTGGTGGAGCAGGCGGCGGCGAAGTATGCTGTCGCGGATAAGCGGATCGAGTTCTCGTTCGACGTGGCGGACGACATGGATGTTTACGGCGACCGTTTCCATCTGTCGAACGTCGTATCGACGCTCCTCGACAATGCGGTCAAGTATTCTGGCGCCGATGTGCGTATAGCTGTCGCGGCGCGCAGGGTGCGGCACGGTGCGAAGAGCGCCGTCGAGGTCGAGGTGTCTGACAACGGCATCGGTATCGAGGCGAAAGCGCTGGAACACATATTCGAGAAATTCTACCGTGTCCCGACGGGAGACGTGCAGCGTGTGCGCGGCTACGGGTTGGGGCTCTATTACGCCCGTTGTGTGGTGGAGCGTCACGGCGGCCGTATCACGGCGCGCAGCCGCGCAGGGGAGGGTACTGTCATAACAGTTGTATTGCCCGATGACGGAAAACAGAGGTGAAATACGCATACTGCTCGTCGAGGACGAGCGGATGTTGGCCGAGATTCTGGCCGATACGCTCGGCGACCGAGGGTTCGAGGTGGCTGTCGCATACGACGGGTGCGAGGCTATCGAGGCGGTGCGCCGTGCGTGTCCCGACGTGTTGGTGACCGATATCATGATGCCGCATATGGACGGCTATACATTGGTGCGCCGCCTGCGCGAGGAGGGTTTCGGGATGCCGGTGCTCTTCCTTACGGCGCGTTCGGCCACGGAGGATGTGGTGCTGGGATTCGAGATCGGGGGCAACGATTTCCTGCGGAAACCCTTCGCAATAGAAGAGCTGATCGTGCGCGTGAAGGCTCTTGCCGGGCGTTTGCACGAACCGCGTGTGACAGAGACGCTCTTCGCGCTGGGGCGCTATGAGTTCGATGCCGAGCACCGTACGCTTCGTATCGGCGGCCGCGAGTCGGTGCTGTCGGGCCGCGAGGCCGATGTGCTGGCTTACCTGTGCCGCCGCCGCGGCGAGACGGTCACGTCTACGGCCCTTCTGCGCGAAGTGTGGGGCGATGATACGTTCTTCAACCTCCGCAGCCTCAATGTGTTCATTTCGCGTCTGCGGCGGCATCTGGCAGAGGATCCGTCGGTCGAGATCGTGAGTCTGCGGGGTGTAGGGTACAAATTGAGGGCGTAAACATCTCTGCAGGCGTGCGCCGAAGCGTTGCGGAAGCGTTCCGCGTGTCTGCAACGGACCGCACGGCGGCCGGCATGCCTTTTCGACCTGCGGGTGATGTAAAATAATATGGCGTTAACATTCATTTTTCCGGAAAAATTGTACTTTTGCCCCCAATAATTGGCTGCCGTATTGCGTTAGATTTCGGAACGCTATGGTGCATAATTGATCAGATATGCGAATATCACGAGAAAAAATCGAACACTGCGCGGTCGAGGCAGGCCGTCGCACGATACATTTAGGAGGTGCGGCGGGTCGTAGGATCCGTCGTTTTTCTCGCCGTACGTGGATAACGATCGCCGTCGCCGCCGCGGTGATAGCGGGCGGCCTCTATTGGCTGTTGAAACCGGCGCCTCCGCAACCCGTATACCCGATCGTGGAGGTGGAGCCGGTGGATACATCCGATATGGAGATCTACGGTGATTATGTGGGCCGTATCCGTGCCCAGCAGTTTGTCGAGATCCGCGCCCGTGTCGAGGGCTTCCTCGAAAAGATGCTCTTCGAAGAGGGTACCTATGTGAAGAAGAACCAGCCGTTGTTCATCATCGACCCCAAACTCTATCGTGCGCGCGTAAACAAGGCCCGTGCGCAGCTAAACAAGGACAAAGCGCTGGCGTTGAAGGCCGAACGCGACCTGAACCGCATCCGTCCGCTCTATGAGAACAAGGCGGCCAGCCAGCTCGATCTGGACAATGCCATCGCCGCCTCGGAGAGCGCTACGGCCGATGTGGCAATGAGCGAGGCCGACCTTACGCAGGCCGAGACGGCGTTGGGGTATACGACGGTCAGTTCTCCGATATCGGGGTATGTTTCGGAGCGCAATGTCGATATAGGTACTTTGGTGAGCCCCAACGGACAGTCGCTGCTGGCTACTGTGGTCAAGAGCGACACGGTGCTTATCGACTTCAGCATGACCGAGATCGACTACCTGCGCAGCAAGGCCCGAAACGTCAATTTCGGCCAGCGCGACACCACACGCAAGTGGAACCCCTATGTGACGGTGCGCCTTGCCGACAATACCGAATACCCGATGCGCGGATCGGTGGATTTTGCCGATCCGCAGGTGGATCCGAATACGGGAACGTTCTCGGTGCGGGCCGAGATGCCCAACCCCGACCATGTGCTGTTGCCCGGACAGTTCGCCAAGGTGCGCGTGCTGCTCGACGTACGTGAGAATGCCACGGTCGTGCCTACCAAAGCTATCATAATCGAGAAGGGCGGCGCGTATGTCTTCGTCATACGTCCCGACAGTACGGCCGAGAGGCGTATGATAGAGCTCGGGCCCGAGGTCAACAACAGGACTATTGTCGAGCGAGGCCTCGTCCCGGGTGAATACATAGTGACGGAGGGTTACCACAAACTCTCGCATGGAGACCGTGCCCTGCCGCTGCTGAACAGGGCTGACAGCGTGCAGGACATATCTGCGGGCAGCTCCGGCGCTGCGGATTCCGCGCAGACGGAAGGTGCCGCCTCTGCGGCGCCCGAGGCCGACAGCGTGAAGGCGGTGCCGGCCGCCGGAAATGCCCCCGCCGTGCAGAAGAGCGACAGCACAAAGCAATAAAACCGAGAAGGCATGAAATCCGATTTCTTTATAGATCGCCCGATATTCTCCACGGTTATCTCCATCGTGATCGTGATCGTGGGTACGCTGGGCCTGCTGTTGCTGCCGGTGGACCAGTATCCGCAGATCATTCCTCCCGTGGTGAAGGTATCGGCATCGTATCCGGGCGCCAGCGCCCAGACTGTGACGCAGGCCGTGGCAACCCCCATAGAGCAGGAGTTGAACGGCGTGCCGGGCATGTTGTACATGGAGTCGACGAGCAGCAACTCGGGCGGCTTCTCCCTTACGGTGACGTTCGACATATCGACCGACCCCGATCTGGCGGCCGTAGAGATACAGAACCGCGTGAAGCAGGCCGAGGCGCGACTGCCGGCCGAAGTGGTGCAGAACGGCATCTCGGTGGAGAAACAGTCGTCGAGCCGCCTGATGACCATCACGCTGCTGTCGAACGACCCGAAGTTCGACGAGATATACCTCAGCAACTTCGCAACGCTCAATGTCGTCGACATGCTGCGCCGCGTGAAGGGCGTGGGCAGCGTCTCGAACGTGGGCAGCCGCTACTACGCCATGCAGATATGGGTCCAGCCAGACCGTCTGGCCAGCTTCGGACTGACGGTGAAGGACCTGCAGAATGTCCTTAAGGACCAGAACCGCGAGTCGGCGGCCGGCGTGCTCGGGCAGCAGCCCATGAACGATCTTGACGTGACGATCCCGATCATCGCGCAGGGGCGTCTGTCATCGGTTGCCGAGTTCGAGGATATAGTCGTCAGAGCCAATCCCGACGGATCGCTCATACGCCTTCGCGACGTGGCCCACATATCGCTCGAAGCGCAGTCGTACAACACCGAGAGCGGTATCAACGGCGGCAATGCCGCCGTACTCAACGTCAACATGCTCCCCGGAGCCAATGCCATCGAGGTGGCGCAGTCGGTGCGTGAGGCGATGCAGGAGATAAGCCGCAGTTTTCCGGAGGGAATATCTTACGAGATACCCTTCGATATGACCTCGTATATCTCGCAGTCGATCGAGGAGGTTTACCATACGCTCTTCGAGGCGCTGCTGCTGGTTATTCTCGTGGTGTTCCTCTCGCTGCAGAACTGGCGCGCCACGCTCATCCCCGTCATAGCGGTGCCCATCTCGCTGATCGGAACCTTCGGCGTGATGCTCGCCTTCGGTTTCTCGCTCAACATGATGACACTGCTGGGACTGATTCTGGCCATCGGTATCGTCGTTGACGACGCCATCGTTGTGGTCGAGAATGTCGAACGTATCATGAACGAGGAGCATCTGTCGCCGTATGAGGCCACGAAGAAGGCGATGGGCGGTCTGGGCAGTGCCATCATCGCCACGTCGCTGGTGCTGTGTGCCGTGTTCGTTCCGGTGAGCTTCCTTTCCGGCATTACGGGGCAGCTGTACCGGCAGTTTACCATAACTATCGCCGTGTCGGTGCTTATCTCGACGTTCGTGGCGTTGACGCTCAGCCCCGCGCTGTGCGCCATAATCCTGCGCCCCGACTCGGGCAAGCCCAAGAACCGTCTCTTTACGCGCATAAACAAGTGGCTGGGCGACGGAACCCGTTTCTATGAGCGCATGATCCGCCGCGGACTGGCGCACTGGCGCCGTATGGTGGCGGCCTTCGGCATGGCGCTCATAGCCCTGTGGCTGCTCAATAAGGTCGCGCCGCAGAGTTTCCTGCCGCAGGAGGATCAGGGTTACTTCACGGTCGAACTGGAGCTGCCCGAGGGCGCTACGCTCGAACGTACGCGAGAGGTGACGGACCGTGCCATGAAATACCTCATGTCGTGCGAGGATATAGAGTATGTGCTCAACGTGACGGGATCGAGCCCCCGTGTGGGCACTAACCAGTCGCGCAGCCAGCTCACGGTGATGCTCAAGCCGTGGGAGGAGCGCAAGACGGATGACATACGCGACGTTATGGAGACCGTGCGTCGGGAGCTGGAGAGCTATCCCGAGTGCAAGGCCTTTCTCAGCACGCCGCCCGTGATCCCGGGCCTGGGAACGTCGGGCGGTTTCGAGATGGTGCTTGAGGCGCGCGGCGACGCCACATACAGCGACTTGCAGCGCGCGGCCGATACGCTGATTCACTATGCCTCGCTGCGACCCGAACTGACACGCCTCTCGTCGTCGTTGCAGAACGATATCCCGCAGTTGTACTTCGACGTCGACCGCGACAAGGCGCAGATGATGGGCGTGCCCATGTCGGACATATTCTCTACGGTCAAGACCTTTACCGGCTCGGTCTATGTCAACGATTTCAACATGTTCAACCGTATCTACCGCGTCTATATCCAAGCCGACGCCTCATACCGTGCTCACCAGTCGAATCTGGGCCTGTTCTTCGTGCGGAGCAAGGACGGGGCGATGGTCCCCATAACGGCGCTCGGAACCACATCCTATACGACGGGGCCGGGTACCATGCGGCGTTTCAACATGTTCAACTCGGCTACCATCTCGGGCGAGGCGGCGCAGGGATACAGTTCGGGTCAGGCAATGGCCATCCTCGAGCATATCGCGCGCACGAAATTGCCGCAGTCCATCGGCATCGAGTGGAGCGGCCTGTCGTATCAGGAGAAGCATGTCGGCGGCCAGACTGGAGTGGTGCTGGCGCTGGCTTTCCTCTTCGTCTTCCTCTTCCTCGCGGCGCAGTACGAGAGCTGGTCGATACCCATTGCGGTGCTGCTGTCGCTGCCAATAGCGGGTATAGGGGCTTATGTCGGCAACTGGGCCTGTGGTCTGGAGAACAACGTCTATTTCCAGATAGGGCTGGTGATGCTGGTAGGTCTGGTGGCCAAGAATGCCATCCTTATCGTCGAGTTCGCAAAGGAGGAGGTCGAGAAGGGCCGCGAGGCCGTCGAGGCCGTGATCATGGCGGCGCGGCTGCGTTTCCGTCCCATCGTGATGACCTCGCTGGCGTTCATTCTCGGCATCCTGCCGCTCGTCTTTGCCAGCGGTCCGGGTTCGGCAAGCCGCCAGAGTATCGGTACTGGCGTCTTCTTCGGCATGCTGGTGGCCATTACGGTGGGTATAGTCTATGTGCCGCTCTTCTTCGTATGGGTGTATAAGTTGAAAACAAAAAAAATCAAGAGATGAAACGTGCAACGCTGTTGACCGCGGCCGTGGCCGCGGCAGTATGGCTGGGCGGCTGCTCGATACAGAAACGGTGTCAGGCTCCCGATCTGAATCTGCCGGAGACGATTGCGGCCGGCGCCGTCGACTCGCTCACCATGGCCGATCTGGAGTGGTGGGAGGTGTATGCCGACTCGACACTCTGCAACCTTATACGCCGCACGCTCGACCGCAACAAGGACATGCTTACGGCGGAGGCCAACGTACGCCGCATGGCGGAACTCTACCGTATAGACAAGGCGGCACGCCTGCCGTCGGTGAGCGGCCTGCTGTTAGCCGACCGCGAGACGAACGACTATCATGGCGAGGAGAGTTCGGTAGATCCCTCGTTGAGCATAAAGGCCACGGTTAGCTGGGAGGCCGACCTGTGGGGCAACCTGCGCTGGGCCAAACGCAGGGCTCTGGCGGAGTATCTCGCGTCGGTGGAGGGGGCGCGCTCTATGCGTATGACCCTTATCGCGCAGGTGGCAAAGGCGTATTTCGAACTGGTGGCCCTCGATCAGGAACTCGACATCGTGCGCCGTACGGTTGCGGCGCGCGAGGAGAGCCTTGAGCAGGCGGAGCTGCGTTTCGAGGGTGGTGTGACCTCGGAGACCCCGTACCAGCAGGCCAAGGTGGAGCTTGCGCGCTCGGCGGCGCTGATCCCCGATCTGGAGATGGCGATAACGCAGAAAGAGAACGAGATATCGGTTTTGGCGGGAGGATATCCCTCGAATGTCGAGCGTGCCGACTCGCTTGATGCGCCCATGCCCGAAGACAGAGGCGTGGGACTGCCTTCGACGTTGCTGCAGCGCCGTCCCGATATACGTCAGGCCGAAGAGGAACTTAGGGCCGCCATGGCCGATGTCGGGATTGCCTATGCGGACCGTTTCCCGCGGCTGCGGTTTACGGTTACGGGAGGTGTTGAGAATAACGATCTGAAGGGGCTTATCGAGTCGCCATTCTCGTACCTGTCGGGACAGTTGGCGGGCTCCATCTTCTCGTTCGGGGCCAAGCGTGCGAAATACCGCGCGGCTATGGCGGCATACGATGCCGTGCGTCTGGGTTACGAGCAGAAGGTGCTGACGGCATTCCGCGAGGTGAACGACGCCATCGTCGCATACCGCAGCGCCAGCCGCTCGGCGGAGTTGAAACGCAACCTGCGCGAAGCGTCGCGCAAGTATGTCGAACTGACGCAGCTGCAGTATATCTCGGGCGAGATCAGATATATCGATTTTTTGGATGCCGAGCGTAGCTTCTTCGATGCGCAGATCGAGGTGAACGAGGCTGTGCTGGCGGAGTATGTGGCTTTGGTAGAGCTGTATAAGGCTTTGGGCGGCGGCTGGCAGACGGAGGAGGACGAGGTGTAGCCGCGACTTCCGGATATGACCTCCGGCCCGCCTTTTGAAGGAGGCGGGCCGGACGCTTTTTTTGGGGGCCGGTGAAAACCGCCGCAGAACGGCGCCTGCGACGGTTATTTTGCTTTTGTTCATATTTTGTTCATTAAATGGCGCGGGTGTCTTGTGCCCATGCGAAAATCATATCTACATTTGTCATGCACGAGGTTTCCTGCCGGCTGCAGCCGGCGCGGAATCAAAAGGGAACGCGGTGCAAGACCGCGACTATGCCCGTAGCTGTGAGTCCCTTTTTTTCGGCCGTACAATCTGAGCCACTGCCCGTCGGGCGGGAAGGAGTGCGGTCGGGGACGAGTCAGAAGACCTGCCTCTGCGGCGGCGCGTATCGCCCTTCGGGACATGAGGGATGCGGCAACTACATTTTTTTTCGGATTTTTTTGCATTGCAACGGTCGCTTTCGGGCATCGAGCCAAGGAAGCGGGGGCGGTTTGCCCCCCCCCTAATTACGGATATTGGAGATTAAAATACAGTGATATGGGAACATCGGAACTCTACATCGTCAAGCGTGACGGGAAGCGCGAGGTCTTCTCCGTCGAAAAGATCAAACGGGCCGTGCGCAAGGCCTTTCTCGCCGTCGGGGGCTATGCTACCGACGAGGATCTCATCTCGGTGCTGAGCCGCGTGCACGTCTCGGACGGCATGAACGTCGAGGAGATACAGAATCAGGTCGAGGTGGCGCTCATGGCCGAGCATTATTTCGCCGTGGCCAAGAGCTACATGCTCTACCGTCAGAAGCATACCGAGGACCGCGAGGACCGCGAGAAGCTCGAGTTTCTCATAAACTACTGCGACGCCTCGAACCCCGCCACGGGCAGCAAGTACGACGCCAATGCCAATGTCGAAAACAAGAATATCGCTACGCTCATAGGCGAGTTGCCGAAGCAGAACTTCATCCGCCTGAACCGCCGCCTGCTTACCGACCGCATCAAGGAGATGTACGGCAAGGAGCTGGCGGACAAATATCTCTACCTGCTCAACAACCATTTCATATACAAGAACGACGAGACCTCGATGGCCAACTACTGCGCCTCGATCACGATGTATCCGTGGCTGTTGAACGGCACGCTCTCGATCGGCGGCAACTCGACGCGCCCGACAAACCTCAAGTCGTTCTGCGGCGGTTTCGTCAATATGGTCTTCATCGTTTCGAGCATGTTGAGCGGCGCGTGCGCCACGCCCGAGTTCCTGATGTACATGAACTATTTTATCGAGAAGGAGTACGGCGAGGATTATTACCGACGTGCCGACGAGGTAGTCGACCTGTCGAAGAAACGCCGCACAATAGACAAGGTCATCACCGACTGCTTCGAGCAGATCGTCTACTCGATTAACCAGCCCACAGGCGCGCGCAACTTCCAAGCCGTCTTCTGGAACGTGGCCTACTACGACCGCTACTATTTCGAGAGCCTCTTCGGCGAGTTCGTCTTCCCCGACGGGTCGCGCCCGCATTGGGAGTCCCTGAGCTGGCTGCAAAAGCGTTTCATGAGGTGGTTCAACAGCGAACGCACGCGCGCCGTGCTCACATTCCCCGTCGAGACTATGGCCCTGCTTACCAAGGATGGAGATGTGATGGATACCGAATGGGGCGGCTTCACGGCCGAAATGTATGCCGAGGGCCATTCGTTCTTCACCTACATAAGCGACAACGCCGACTCGCTGTCGAGCTGCTGCCGCCTGCGCAACGAGATTCAGGACAACGGCTTCAGCTATACGCTCGGCGCCGGCGGCGTCTCGACCGGTTCGAAGAGCGTGCTCACGATAAATCTCAACCGCTGCATACAGTACGCCGTGAAGAACAACATGCACTACATGACCTATCTGGCCGATGTGGTGGATCTGGTCCACAAGGTGCAGACGGCCTATAATGAGAATCTTAAGAACCTGCAGGCGAAAGGGATGCTGCCCCTGTTCGATGCGGGCTACATCAATCTCTCGCGCCAGTACCTCACGGTGGGGGTGAACGGCCTTGTCGAGGCTGCGGAGTTTCTCGGCATGCGCATCGACGATAACGACGAGTATGCCTCGTTCGTGCAGGAGGTGCTGGGCCTCGTCGAGAAGTACAACCGCAGGTACCGCACGAAGGAGCTGATGTTCAACTGCGAGATGATTCCCGCCGAAAATGTGGGCGTCAAGCACGCCAAGTGGGACCGTGAGGACGGCTATGCCGTGCCGCGCGACTGCTACAACTCATATTTCTATGTCGTGGAGGACGAATCGCTCAATGTGCTGGACAAGTTCCGCCTGCACGGCCACCGCTATATCGAGCATCTGACTGGCGGCTCGGCGCTGCATATGAACCTCGAAGACCACCTTTCGTACGAACAGTACCGCCAGCTGCTGCGCGTGGCGGCGAAGGAGGGGTGCAACTACTTTACGTTCAATATCCCGAATACGGTATGCAACGAGTGCGGCCATATCGACAAGCGTTACCTTCAGGAGTGCCCCGAGTGCCACTCGCGCAATGTGGACTACCTGACCCGTGTGATCGGTTACATGAAGCGTATCTCCAACTTCTCGGCCGCACGCCAGAAGGAGGCCGCACGCCGTTACTATGCGAAGATGAAGCCTGCGGGCAATGCCGTCTACCTGACGTGCGAGCAGGGTATAGCCGCCGCAAATGATCAGATATTATAACTTCGACATCGTTTTCGCCGAGATCCCCGACGAGGTGACGCTGGCGGTGAACATCACCGGGTGTCCGAACCGTTGCGAGGGGTGCCACAGCCCACACCTGCGTGAGAATGTGGGCGAGAGGCTCGACCGCGACGCTCTGGCGGCGCTTCTGGAGCGTTACGGCATGGGCGTTACATGTCTCTGCTTCATGGGCGGCGACGGCGACCCGCAGGGGATTGCACACCTTGCGGCGGAGGTGCGGCAGCTGGCGCCGCAGTTGCGTGTAGGGTGGTATTCGGGCCGTCAGGCACTGCCGGAGGGCATTGATCCCGGGGCGTTCGACTATATCAAGCTGGGGCCGTATGTCGCCTCGCGCGGACCTCTGTCGTCGCCCGATACGAACCAGCGCATGTACCGTGTCGGGCGCGGCGGCGCGATGGAGGATATAACATACCGTTTCCGCCGCCGTTGAGGCCGGGGCCTCGGGTTGTGGGGATGCGGTGCGACGTATTGCGACTACGCCGCACCGCCTTTTTTTGCCGGGGCGCATGCCAATCCGGACAAATGTGAGTATCTTTGCGGGATAGAAACCGCATGTCATGCGAAAGATCGAACTGTTGGCCCCAGCGAAGGATCTCGAGGCCGCGATAGCTGCCATCGACCACGGCGCCGATGCCGTCTATATGGGCGGCGCGCGCTTCGGGGCGCGCCGTGCCGCCGCCAACAGCGCCGAAGATGTCGCGCGCGCCGCCGAGTATGCCCACCGTTACGGGGCGCGGCTCTATGCGGCGCTCAATACGGTTATTTTCGACGATGAGCTTGCTGCGGCGGAGGCCGCGGCGCGGGAGTTGGTTGCTGCCGGCGTTGATGCGTTGATCGTGCAGGACATGGCCCTGCGGGCGATGGATCTGCATGTCGAACTGCATGCCTCGACGCAGGCGGGGTGCATGACGGCCGAGGATGCCGTTTTTCTGGAAGGGTGCGGTTTCGCCCGTATCATCCTTGAGCGCGCCCTTTCGATCGACGACATACGCGGTATACGGCGTGCGGCACGGAACGTCGAACTGGAGTGTTTCGTGCACGGGGCGATATGTGTGGGATACAGCGGGCGCTGTTTCCTGTCGCGGTCGATGTCCGCCCGCAGCGGCAACCGCGGCGAGTGCTCGCAGCCGTGCCGCCTGCCCTATGACCTTGTCGACGGGGCGGGACGTACCGTAATCGCCGGCAGGCATCTGCTGTCGGTGCGCGACATGGATCTCTCGCAGCGGCTGGAGGAGCTGATGGATGCGGGCGTCACCTCATTCAAGATCGAGGGGAGGCTGAAGGATTTGCGGTACATAAAGAACGTGGTCTCGTACTACCGTGACCGGCTGGACGGGATACTGTCGCGGCGCGGGGCGGATTTCCGCCGCTCCTCTTTCGGCCGTACGGAGCGGGAGTTCGCGCCCGACCCGTCGAAGAGTTTTACGCGCGGGGCGACGGAGTATATGTTCGACGGCAAATGCCGCGGCGTGGCGTCGTTCGATACGCCGAAGGCCGTGGGCGAGTACGTGGGCCGTGTCACGGGTCTCGTACGGGGCGGTTTCCGTATGGAGGGCGCGGCCGTGCTGTCGGCGGGCGACGGCATTTGCGCTGTCTCGGCTGCGGGTGCCGCCGGTACGAACGTGAACCGTGTAGATGGCGCGACGGTCGAGCCGAACCGCATGGCGGGCATCGTGGTCGGGGCGGAGATATACCGCAATTACGACCACCGTTTTGCGCAGGCGGTGGACCGCAGCCGTACGCACCGTACGATAGGTGTACGGGCCCGTGTGGCTATATCTGTCAGTGGCGTGGAACTGCACCTGACGGACGAGGAGGGTGTCGAGGCGCGCGTGCGGCGTCCGGCCGTGCTGTCGGCGGCGACGGGCACGGTTGATATGGCGGAGACTGTAAGGCGAGTTATGCGCAAGTGCGGTGGTACGGTATTCCGTATGGACGAAGTGCTTGTCGATGGAGCCTGTATCTTTGCGCCGGCGTCGCTTCTGGCGGAGGTGCGGCGCGGGGGGCTTGATGCTCTGTTGCAGGCGCGCATGTCGCGGCCGCGGCCGCATACGGTCATTGAGGACGACGGTATGGCGCGCTATCCGCGCGGGCGTGTGAGCCGCTGGGAGAACGTCACCAACCGTATGGCGGCGGAGTTCTACCGCCGGCATGGCGCCGTAGAGATAGAGCCGGCGCTTGAGTGCGCCGCGGCGACGGCAGGGGAGCGCGTCATGGCGTCGAGCTACTGTATCCGCCGCGAGATAGGCGAATGCCTGCGCGGACATCCGACGCTGCGGGGCGATCTGTACCTGTGCCACGGTACGTCGCGTTACCGCCTGCAGTTCGACTGCGATCGGTGCGTCATGTCGCTTGTGGACTGTGGCGCGGCGCACAAGAGATGATTCGAAAAGTATTGTAGGATATGGATATTCTGACACCCGATTTTGCCGCATACGAATTGCTCGACTCGGGCGGCTCGGAGAAACTCGAACGTTTCGGCCGATATGTGCTGCGGCGTCCCGAACCGCAGGCCGTATGGGGCAAGACGCTCGACGCGGCGGAGTGGGACCGCCTTGCCGACGGCATCTTCACGCGTCTCACTGGCGCAGGCGGCGACGAACGCGGCCGCTGGGCCTTCCGCGACGGATGCATGGCTCAGGGATGGCCGATAGAGTACAGGCGCGGAGAGATGTGTCTGTGTATGCGCCTTGTGCCTACATCGTTCAAGCATGTGGGACTCTTCCCCGAGCAGGCGGCCAACTGGGACTACATATACGACCATGTCTCGCGCATATGCGCGAGCGGCAGAGCGGCCGAGGTGCTGAACCTATTTGCCTATACGGGGGGTGCGTCGCTGGCGGCATGTGCCGCGGGGGCACGCGTGACCCATGTGGATTCGGTGCGGCAGGTGGTGACATGGGCGCGCGGGAATATGGAGGCGAGCGGCCTGAAGGATATACGCTGGGTCGTGGAGGATGCCTTGAAATATGTGCGCCGCGAAGTGCGGCGCGGCCGCCGTTACGACGGCATAATACTTGACCCGCCGGCATACGGGCGCGGCGCGGCCGGCGAGAAATGGGTACTGGAGGAGAATATCCTCGAGATGCTGGAGTGCTGCTCCGAACTGCTCGACAGCCGCGGGTTCGTGGTGCTGAACCTCTATTCGATGGGGCTCTCTCCCGTGGTGGCGCATACGGCCCTTCGGCAGTGTTTCGGGGCGGGTGAGTACGAGTACGGCGAGTTGTGTTTCGCGGACAGGGCTGGCAAGCGCCTGCCTCTCGGGACCTTCTGTCGCATGCAGCGGTAACGTTCTTTTAAATCACGCAAGCGATGAACAGATATCTGGAACTTTTCTGGTCGTTCTTCAAGATCGGACTGTTCACTTTCGGGGGCGGCTATGCCATGATACCAATCATACAGAACGAGGTGATCCGCAACCGCGGCTGGATCGAGGAGCGCGACTTCCTCGACCTGCTGACATTGGCGCAGTCGGCGCCCGGGCCGATATCGCTCAACACGTCGGTATTCGTGGGATACAAGCTCTACGGTTACCGCGGTGCCGTTACGGCTTTGGCAGGGGTTGTAGTGCCGGCATTCACGGTGATACTCCTTTTGGCGGTGTTCTTCGCCTCGATACGCCATAACGCCGTCGTCGACGCGGCGTTCAAGGGCATGCGGCCCGCTGTGGTGGCGCTGATAATAGCCCCTATTGCAGGCTTTGTCAAAGGCATGCATTGGACACTGATTGGCGTAGCCGCGGCCGTGGCCGTAGTGGTGTGGCATTTCGGTATTTCGCCCGTCTACCTGCTCGTGGCCGGAGCGGCGGCGGGGGCCTTGTGGGTGGCCCTGCGCAGAAAGGAGGTGGGCCGATGATCTACCTGCAACTGTTTTACAGCTACCTGAAGATAGGCTTCTTCGGTTTCGGCGGCGGTTATGCCATGCTCTCGCTCATACAGAACGAGGTGGTGGTACAGAACGCATGGATGTCGAATGCCGAGTTCGCCGACATTGTCGCCGTGTCGCAGATGACGCCCGGCCCCATAGCCATCAATTCGGCCACGTATGTCGGATATACTGTCGCGGGGTTCTGGGGGGCCGTGGTGGCGACGGTGGCGGTATGTCTGCCGGCGCTGACGCTTATGATCCTCATCACGCGTTTCTTTCTCTCGCTGCGGCGCAACCGTTACGTGAAAGGTATAATCGCGGGCATGCGCCCCGTCGTGATCGGTATGATCGGGGCAGCGGCGCTGCTGCTCATATTCCCATCGTCGGAGGACGGTCACAGTTTTATAGACGCATGGAGCTGGGTGCTTTTTGCCGCCACCATGGCAGGCTCGGTGCGCAAGGTCAACCCGATCCTGCTTATCGTGCTCTCGGCCGTTGCCGGCATAGCAATCTACTACGTCCCGACGCTATTCGTCGTATAGCAGGTATTTCCGGCGCTGCTGGCGGAACCGCTCCACGTCCTCCTGCCATACGGCACGTATCTCGTCGGCCGTGTGCCCTTCGATTATCATGCGGCGCACGTAATCCACACCTACGAGCTTTTCGAACATGGGGGTGAAGAACTCTTCGCCCAGTTCCAGATTCCCGTATGCGTCGATTACATACCCGAGGTCGAAGCCTGCCGAGATGACGGACTCGTCGTCCAAGCCGCGCAGATCACGGCCGTGGCAGGTCCTGTCCTTGAGGGGCGGATTCTTCGCTCCGGCCGCCGAACGGGGGGTGAAGGTGAAGTCGCCGTCGCGGTAATCCGGGTGGCCGTAGCATTCGAAGGGGTGTTCTGTGCCGCGCCCCAGCGAGCAGACCGTACCCTCGAAGGGGCATATCGAAGGGTAGAGATATATCGAGTGCTGTGTCGGAAGGTTGGGCGACGGTGCGATGGGCAGCGTGTAGCGCGTCTGATGGGTATATCCCTCGCATGGCACCACCTCCAGATCGCACGGCCTGCACCACCCTTCGCCGCGAGCCATGAGGGCGATCTCGGCCATCGTGAGGCCGTGTACGACGGGTATCGGGAGCGCGCCCACGCCCGACTTGTATTTCATGTCGAGGATCGGGCCGTCGACATACATGCCGTTGGGGTTGGGACGGTCGAGGACGATCACCTTGCGGCCGGCATCGGCGCAGGCATCCATCATGCGCAGCATCGTGATGTAGTATGTGTAGAAGCGCAGCCCCACGTCCTGCATGTCCACGAGCAGCACGTCGAAGGCCTGCATCGTCTGCTCCGAAGGGCGTTGCGAGCCGCCGTCGTAGAGCGACCAGATGGGTATGCCTGTCTTTTCGTCGACCGAGTTGGAGACATGCTCGCCGGCGTCGGCGCTGCCGCGGAACCCATGTTCGGGAGAGAATATCCCCGCTACGTCGATTCCCTCGTCGCAGAGCATGTCGACCAGATGGCGGCCGCCTGCCATAGCCGTATGGTTTGCCAGTACGGCCACACGACGGCCCTCTATCTTTGGAAGGTATACCTCTGTGCGTTCGGCACCCACCCTGACGTGTGCCGGTGTCGCCTCTTTTCTCCGACCGGTCTCTTCGGCCTGTACGGCGCATGTCGCAGCTGTCAGCCAAAGCATCATGAAAAGTATCGTTCGTCTCATCTTCAGCGGGATGTTTACATGCGAAGATACTCTTTCTTCGGCGTAAAAACAACCGGCAGGCGGATTTTTTGTCCGTCTGCCGATGGCGTCCTGCCTGCGCGGCATCTTTACGAGAGGTGTTCGTTTGTGCGTATCTCGGCGTGCGGATGGTCGGCGCCGCGTGCGAGCAGCATGGTGAAGAGGGCGCAGAGGGCGATCACGGCGGCCGTCGATACGGCCATGTCTCCCATCCCCACCAGTGGCGAGCATATGCCGCCTACGAGGAACGAGAGGAACCCGAGTGCGGCCGAGGCGCTGCCCGAGTATTCGCGCAAGGGTTCTAAGGCGAGGGTCGTCGAGGTGGGCATTATGGTGCCGAGCATGACCATAAGCAGGAAGAACGACGCCTCGATGAGCCATACCGAGCCGCCCTGTGTCAGCACTATGGCCGTAGCCAAGGCCATGACTAAGAACCCGCGCGTGCCGATGGCCAGTCCCCGTTCACTTGAGCGGCTGCGCAGGACCAGAAGGCTGCCGGCCATGATGCCGAAGGCGTTGAACCCGAAACAGAGGCTGTATGCCACGGGCGAGAGCCCGTATTGCTGCTGGAAGATGAAGGGTGAGGCCGATATGTAGCTGAACATGACGCCCATGGCCATGGCCTGCACGCCCATGTAACGCATGCTGCGGCGGTTTCGCAGCACGGGGGCGTAACCTTTGAACGATGCGGCGACACTGCGGCTGCGCTGTGCGAGCGACTCGCGGAAGGCGAGCGTCATTACCAGCAGCGCAATGCCTATGCCGAGCAGTACGGCGAAGATGCCTTTCCAGTCGGTGACGGCGAGCAGCAGTCCCCCTATGACGGGTGCGGCGACCGGTACTATGCCCTGCACGCTGCCCAGAACCGAGAAGAAGCGTGCCAGTTCGCGCCCTGCGTAGAGGTCGGTGGCTATCGAGCGCGATATGACCACGCCGCCGGCGCCGGCCAGACCCTGCACGAAGCGGTAGAGGAGGAAGCGGCCGATCGAGTCGGTCACGAGACACCCTGCCGTGGCGGCGGCGAAGGCCGCGAGCGACAGCAGCAGCGGCATGCGCCGTCCGTAGCGGTCCGACAGCGGCCCTACGATGAGCTGCCCCGTGCCCAGACCGATCATGCCTACCGTAAGCGAGAGCTGTATCATCGAGGCGGGAGCGCCGAAGTAGTCGCTCAGAGCCGGCAGGGCCGGCAGGTAGAAGTCGGTGACGAAAGGGCCGAAGGCGGCGATCATACCCACGAAGGCGAGTGTAAAGATATACGAATTGCGTTTCATGAAAATTCCTTTTTTTGACGTGCAAAGGTACTCAATTTTACCGGTGCGGAGTGTGCGGCGTTCAAAATTTCGGCATGGACAATGCGGAACTTTGCATGGTATATACGTCTTTTTCTGCCGGCGGCGCCTTTGAATACGAAAAATGTGCCGCGGGAATCGCTCCGCGCGGCACATTTTTCGAATATGCATATTTATACGGCTTTGTACGGCGTGGCGGCGCCCCTATTCTCGCCTTTGGTTATGGCAGTCCGGCCGGTGCGCCTCCGTCTTCCTTAAGGTACGGTTGTCCGCCAGCCGCTATGCACGGCCGTCCGCCCGTTTTCGGGCGACGTCGGCCCGCCTGTCTCCGGCACGGGTCATTCGCCACCGAACTGCATGAGGTACTCCTTTATAAAGGCGTCGATGTCACCGTCCATGACGGCCTCGACGTTCGAAGTCTGGTATCCCGTGCGGTGGTCCTTGACGCGGCGGTCGTCGAAGACATATGAGCGGATCTGCGATCCCCACTCGATGCGCTTTTTCGTCGCCTCGAGGGCCTGTTGCGTGGCGCGCCGCTTATCCATCTCGCGCTGGTACAGCTTCGAGCGCAGGATGCGCATGGCGTTCTCACGGTTCATGAGCTGCGAGCGCGTCTCCATGTTCTCGATGAGGAACTCCACCGGCTCGCCGGTGTCGGGGTCCTTGCCGTGGTACCGCAGACGTACCGCCGTCTCCACCTTGTTGACATTTTGTCCGCCCGCGCCGCTCGAACGGTATGTGTCCCACTCGCAGTCGGCGGGGTTGATCTTGATCTCGATGGTGTCGTCGACCGCAGGCGAGACGAATACCGACGCGAAGGTTGTCTGACGCTTGTTGTTGGCATTGAAAGGCGACAGGCGCACCATGCGGTGCACGCCGTTCTCGCTCTTGAGATAGCCGTAGGCATAGTCGCCCTCTATCTCCAGCGTGCACGACTTCACGCCCACCTCGTCGCCAGCCTGATAGTCCATCATGCGGTACTTGTAGCCGTGGGCGTCGCACCAGCGCGTATACATGCGCAGCAGCATCGATGCCCAGTCGAGTGCCTCGGTGCCGCCCGCGCCGGCGTTGATGTCCATGATGGCCCCCATCTTGTCCTCCTCGCTGCGCAGCATGTTGCGCAGTTCGAGTTTTTCGATTATATCCATCGTATGGGCGTAGTGGTCGTCCATCTCGGCCTCGGTCGTAAGACCCGCCTCGACGAATTCGGGCATCAGCTGCAGGTCCTCCACAGCCTTGGCAACGGCATCATAATCATCCACCCAACTCTTTATCGACGCCACCTTGCGCAACTGCTTCTGCGCTGCCTCGGCGTCGTTCCAAAAGTCGGGGTCCTGTGTCTTCTCCTCCTCGTTCTGGAGGTCTATTTTCCGCTGAGCGATGTCAAAGACACCTCCCCAACGAATCCTGTCGTCTTATAGCCTCTTTAATCTGTTCTTCGTTAATCATGATATGCAGTGAATTGATCTGTTTTCAACTCTTCTTGCTTCCTGTCTCCGCGGCCCCCTGTTCTGCGGCTCTCCTTTCCGCCCGCTCCCTTTTAAGTTCGTGGCGGCGTCTGCGGCGCTCCTTGCGCAGGGCCGAGGCCTCGATGCCGCCGCCGAGGATGACCCCGAAGAGTATTCCCGCCGCGGGGCTCTCGAGCGCCGTGCCGAATGTCAGGCAGACGAGCAGTCCCAACGCCACGCCGCGGCCCTGCCCCGGGTAGCGTATCCACTGGAACTTTTTCTTCGTCTCCGCCATCTCCGTATGCGATTGTCGGGGGGCTTGGCTTGTCCGCCGCCCGCCGTGTTATTCTATCTCCCAGTCGACGCCGTCCTTGCGGTCCTTGACGCGGATGCCTATCTCGGTGAGGCGGTCGCGTATGGCGTCCGACGCGGCCCAATCCTTTGCGGCCTTGGCCTTTTGCCGTATGTCGAGCAGCGTTTCGACGAGTCGGGGCACCATGTCGCTGCCAGAGGCGCCGGCGGCCTTCTCGTCGCGCAGGCCGAGGATGTCGAAAGCGTAGCGGCTGACCG
This sequence comes from uncultured Alistipes sp., assembly GCA_944320685.1. Taxonomy (GTDB): domain Bacteria; phylum Bacteroidota; class Bacteroidia; order Bacteroidales; family Rikenellaceae; genus Alistipes. Next base: position 371,979 of record CALUIK010000001.1, on the reverse strand, counting down.
TGGCGCGCAGGCGATCGAGATCTCCTTCCGTGATGCTCTGCTGCCCTTCGGCGATCTGGTTTATCGTACGCACCCAGTCGAAGAGTGCCGAGATCACCATCGGCGAGTTGAGGTCGTCGTCCATTGCGGTGCGGCAGCGCTCCTCGAGTTCCGCCACGTCGACCGTCGAAGTCGCGGCGGCCTTCAGCTTGCCCAGTGTCTCGATACCCTTCATCAGGCGGTCGAGACCTTTCTCGGCGGCCTGCAGCGCCTCGTTCGAGAAGTCGAGCGTCGAGCGGTAGTGGGCCTGCAGTACGAAGAAGCGTATGGTCATGGGCGAGTATGCGCGCTCCAGCAGGCGGTGCGTGCCCGTGAAGAGTTCCTCGAGGGTGATGAAGTTGCCGAGCGACTTGCCCATCTTCTGTCCGTTGATGGTTATCATGTTGTTGTGTATCCAGTACCGTGCCGAGTCGTGGCCGAGGGCTGCGGTCGACTGTGCGATCTCGCACTCGTGGTGGGGGAACATGAGGTCCATGCCGCCGCCGTGTATGTCGAAGGTCTCGCCCAGATACTTGGTGCTCATGGCCGAACACTCCATGTGCCAGCCCGGGAAACCGTCGCCCCACGGCGAGGGCCACCGCATGATATGTTCGGGCGACGCCTTCTTCCATAGGGCGAAGTCGACCGAGCGGTGCTTGTCCTCCTGCCCGTCGAGTGCGCGGGTGTTCTCTATGATGTCGTCGAGGTTGCGGCCCGAGAGGCGGCCGTAGTGGTGGTCGCGGTTGTATTTTTCGACATCGAAGTATACCGAGCCGTTCGATATGTAGGCATAGCCCGCGTCGAGGATGCGCTTGACGAACTCGATCTGTTCGATGATATGCCCCGAGGCGCAAGGCTCGATCGAAGGCGAGAGCACGTTCAGCGCCTCCATGGCGTGGCGGTAGCGCTCGGTGTAGTAGTGCGCCACCTCCATCGGTTCGAGCTGCTCGAGGCGCGCCTTCTTGGCGATCTTGTCCTCGCCTTCGTCGGCGTCGTGTTCGAGGTGGCCGACGTCGGTTATGTTGCGCACGTAACGCACCTTGTAGCCCGAGGCTTTGAGGTAGCGGAACAGCAGGTCGAAGGTCACGGCGGGGCGTGCATGGCCCAGATGCGGGTCGCCGTAAACGGTGGGGCCGCAGACGTACATGCCTACATGTTCGGGGTTGATCGGCTCGAACGGCTCCTTGCGGCGCGTGAGCGTATTGTACAGAATGAGTTTGCTCTCCATATTTATCGTAACTTTGCCGTCGTGCCTGCCACTTCTCTTCTGCCGTGCGGGCGCGGGGCGTATTCAATGCAAAAATAGCGATTTTCCATGAAAAAATGCCCCGCGAACGGCGATTTTGATGCACTGTGGCAAAAGTCGTTCGAAATTCGTATCTTTACGTCCTATGAAGATTATGCCTCCCTTTATGCTGCGGTCAGCCGTTTTGTGTATACTGCTGTTTGCCGCGCCCGTTTCGATGCCTTGCCGCTCCTCGGATCGGCAGGCATGTGATTTTACCTGTCACCGTCGCGGTGACGCTCCGGAAGCGGCGGAGAGCCGCGTGCGCCGTATTTCGGTGACCGACTATGGCGCCGTCCCCGACAGCGGCGGGGCGGCGAACGAGGCCTTCGCACGTGCCGTCGAGGCGTGCGGCGGCCGCGATGCCGTCATAGTCTTCCCGCGCGGGCGGTACGATTTCCGCCCCGATCTAGGGAGGGAGCAGACCGTGGCCATGACCCTTCGCGGGGCGCGCAATATCGTGGTCGACGGCGGCGGCTCGGAGTTTGTTTTCCACGGCTGCATGAAGGTCTTTCATGTCGAGGGGTGTGAGAATGTGACGCTGCGTAACTTCTCTACGGATTGGGACCGTCCGTACATAAGCCAAGGGGAGTTTGCCGCCGTCACGCCGCACTATGTCGACCTGAGGATCGACCGCGGGCAGTATCCATATGTCATCGAGGGAGGTACCGTCCGCTTTACGGGCGAGGGGTGGAGTGCCGGCGTGGTCGACAGCTACATGAACATATACGACAAGGCGACGGGCACCATTGCCTACCGTACGCGCGACAGCCATACGGGCAACGTGTTCAAGGGGCGTGCCGAGCAGGTGGGGCCCGACGTGGTGCGCTTCTACGGCGCCGTGACCGAACGTGAGGTACCCGTGTGCGAAGGGCAGATCATAACCCTCTACCACGGTACATATATACTGACGGGGATAGAACTGTGCTACAGCAGAGACATAACGCTCGAGGATGTGACGCTCTACCATACGCTGAGCAACGGCGTATACGGCTATCGCTGCGAGAACATCACGCTGCACCGCGTCAGTACCAGACCCCGTATCGAGAAGGGGCGCGTCTTCAGTACCGTGGCCGACGCCTCGCATTTCACCTGCTGCCGCGGCCGCATCCTCATCGACGGCTGCGCCCACGCGGGTCAGGGTGACGACTTCATGAACGTGCGCGGTACATACTCGCGCATAGAGTCCCTTGATGACGGCCGTACGGTCCGTATCGACGGCCGCGGCTGGACGATAGGTGCGGCAGATACCTTGTGGGTGGTCGACAGGGGGACGATGCGGCGCGGCGCAGAACTCGTCGTGCGGCGTATCGAACGGCAGGGCGGCGGCTACGAGGTGGAGTTCGTCGACCCCCTGCCCGAAGGGGTGGAGGCGGGCATGTTCCTCGAAAACAAGACGTGGACGCCCGAACTCACCGTGCGCAACTGCCGCTTCGAGAAGAAGAACCGCGCCCGCGGCATGCTGGTGACAACGCCCCGCAGGGTCGTCATCGAGAACAATTTTTTCAATACGGCGGGTGCCGCCATACTCATCGAGGGCGATCTCGACCACTGGTTCGAGTCGGGGGCGCATACCGACCTTACTATCCGCAACAACCGATTCGTGAACTGCTGCACCTCGGGCTGCGAGACTGGCGACCGCTGGGAGTGGGGCGAGGCGCCGATAACCATATCTCCCTCATTCCGCCCCGACTCTCCCGACAGTCCCGCGTATCACCGCAATATCACCATCTGCGACAATACGTTCGAGTGTTTCGACGCACCCGTGCTCTTCGCCCGCTCGGTCGAGGGCCTTCGTTTCGAGCGCAACCGCCTCGTTCCGACCTCCGACTACGCTCCGTTTCTGTGGCAGCGGTCGACATTGCGGCTGGACGGCTGCCGCCGTGTTACGGTTCGCGGCAATCGCATGGCGGAGGATTTTCCGGCCCGCACTATCGAATTGCACCATATGCGCCGCAGTGACCTCGACATGGCGGACAACCGCGTGCCCTTCACTGTAGAGATGTGCAGGGAGTGACGGGCCGCACTGCGGGTGATGCCAGCCGCAGACGGGCCGCCGGCTATTCCGCGTCGCCGCAGTAGCGTGCGACAGTCTGCTCTATATCTTCGGTGGAGGGGTTGCGTGCGAGGATCTCGCCCGTGGCGGGGTCGATGAGAACCATCAGGCCGCCGCTGTCGCCCGCGTTGTAGGTCTGCCAAAGCGATATGCGGTCGTCGAGTTCCACCAGCACGGGCCACTCGTATCCGTCCTTGGCGACGGCGGCATCGAGGCCGGCGGTGTCGCCGAACTCGCGCGCCACGCTCACCACGGTAAAGCCACGGTCGCGGTATCGCTCATATACCGGCTTGTTGCGGATAGCCGCGCGGCGGCATGAGCCGCACCACGAGGCCCACATGTCGAGCAGCACGATGCGGCTGCCCTCGATCATCTCCGAGAAGCGGTGCATCGCCCCCGTGCGGTCCGGAGCCTCGAAGTCGACATAGCGGTTCCCCACCTCGGTGCTCAGGGCGCGGATGTATTCGGCGAGGCGCCGCCCGAGCGGGCGGTCTGCGAAGCGCTCGGCATAGATGCCGGCAACGCGCATTATGTCGTCGCGGTTTTCCCGCCTGTCGATGGTCTGTATGAGCGATATGACCCACGGCAGATGTCCCGGCCGCACCTCGCTTTCGGCGCGGTGCAGGGTGGCTTCTGCGGCCTGCTGCGCCTTTGCCTTGAATTCGCTCATCAGGGTGTGGAATTCGGGCGAGTAACGCTCCTCGTCGGTAAGGCTGTTGAGCGCCTTGATGAGCGAATCCCTCCTGTCGGGGTCTGTCTCGGCTTCGAGCCGTGCTGTTGTCTCGCGGGCGCGGGCGCTCAGGTACCCCAAGTCGGGCATATCGTAGAAGGCGTCGAGCCGGGGTCGGTAGGTGTCGCTCACCTCCCGTGACGGTTTGGCGAGTTCATATTTCTCGGCATTCATTCGCCCGCCGATGATGGCGGTGGGCGCCTCCGCTCCCCACTCTATGCGCACTTTGCCCTTCTCGGCGAAGAACTCGCAGTCGAACCACGCCGACATGGCATATTCGTTCCACGGGATGAGGACATACAGGTCGCCGTCGGCGGGCATTTCGAACTCGAAGCGGCCGTCGTTGACGGGTATAGTACGCGATTTTTGCACTATGCCCCGTATGTTGCCGTCGTAGTCCGTCCAGCGGCAGAGCAGCAACAGGGTTGTTGCGGGCCTGTCGTGCAGCATCCCCTCGACCCTGCAGACGGGACCTTTGCGGAGCGAGTCGGGTCGGACGAGGACTATGCCTCCTGCGTTGAGCGAGGCGCTCACGTCGGCAGTGAGGTCGATCTGCCGGTCGGCGGGGTCGAGCGGCTCGAAACGCATGGTGAAACGCTTTATTCCCGTGCTGTCGTGTGTATAGCGGTGGCGGACGGTCAGGTCGTCAGAGCCGAGATAGCGGTAGCGGCGGCCGCTCTGACGACCTGTAAGGTACAGCTCGCCGCTCTGCCTGTCTCCCTCTATCATGAACCAGTTGTCGGGATAGCCTATCACGGCGACGTCGACGACGGTGGCCGTGTCGAGGGTCTCGACACGCAGGACGCGCAGCATTTCCGCCTGCTCGCAGGGCGGGTTTTCGACTATTCGACTGCGGCTGCATGACACCGCTGTAAAAAGAACCAGCGCGGCTGCAATGTTGGGGATAAGGGTGGTGATACGTATCCCGAGGATGGCCCCCGGCAGACAGTGTTTAGTTGTCATGGTGCTGTAATTAATGGTTGTGTCGAAGTAGTCTTATCGTAAAACATCTTCTTTCGGTTGCAGGGCCCCGATGGCGATGTAGCCGCCGCCGGTACGGAGGTTGCCGGCGAAATCGCGCTCTCCGTTGGTGCCCCCGTCGAGCAGGACTCCCTCCGCTGCCACGGCTTCGCCTGCAGGGGTGAAGTCGGAGCCGAGCTCCGGCTCGAAGCCGAAGATCGGGTCGGGGATATATATGGCCTCCGCGTCGTCTCCCGAAGCCTCGCGCCATGCTTCGATCGAGCGCAGGGGCTTGCCGTCGCGCTGCTGCCACAGCCACCCTGCAGGGCCGCTGTAGAGGTTGCGCACGAAGCGGTTGCCGCGGCCCGTGGCGGTGTATTTGTGCACGAAGATGTCGTCGGCGGAGGTGGCGCAGACGAGGTTGTTTGCCACGATGTTGTCGCGGCAGTTCTCCGTAAGGCGCAGTTCTCCCTCCGTCTCGCCGAAAGCGCCGCGTACGCGGTTGTTGCCGACGAGCGTGTTGTTCACGATGGCGCAGCGCTCGGTGCCGCCGCCCGAGTAGTCGAGGTAACCGCCCATGTAGATGCCCGTGCGGCGGCAGCCGGTGACGATGTTGTTGCGCACGATGCAGCCGACGGTGGGGTAGGCGTCGGTCTCGCTCACGATGCCGATGCCTCGGTCGCAGCGGTGGATGCGGTTGCGCTCGATGACGATATGACGCGCGCCGTCGGCATAGATCGCTATGGCGCCGCAGTTTTCCTTAAGTTGCCCCAGCTCGTTGTCGATGTCGTAGATGGTGTTGCGGCTGATGGTGCCGTTGCGGGCGTAGTTGAGCCCGGGATTACCGTTGGCGGCGTAGCCTCCCGCCGCGTCGATGGCTATGTTCGAGCAGCGGAATATCTCGTTGCCCTCGATGCGGAAACCGTCGACATAGCCGTTTATGGTGACGGCCTCGGATGTACCCGTGACGCAGTCGTGGATGCGGTTGCCCTCGACGGCGATGCGCGTTACGGCCTGCTCCGTGTTGCCTATGACGAGTATGGCGTGGGCGCTGGGGTAGGTCTCGCGCCGCGCTGTGTTGCGTATCGAGTGTATATGGTTGCCGCGCAGGGTGATATCGGTAGAGCCGGCCTCGATGACGATGCCGTTGGCCTCGCGTCCCGCCTCCGAGGTCTCGAGGCCCGCGATCTCGAGCCCCTCTACGGTGATGTGGCTGCGGCCGCGGATGAGTAGCATGTCGGTGCGCACCTCGACACCGAGACCCTCGCCGCTGATGACGGCGCGTTCGCCCGGGTATGCCTTGAGCACGATGCGGGCGTCGGCACGGCCCGAAGCGGGGAATTCCACCTGTTCGCGGTAGGTGCCGCCGCGGACGAAGACCGTATCCCCTGCACCAGCCTCCTGCAGGGCACGGTTTATGGTGCGGAAGGGGCGGCGCATCGAGCCTTTGGCCGCGTCGTCGCCATTCTCGGCGACGTAATAGCGGGCGGGGCGGACGTTGCGGGCGTGGAGCGTCGCCGCGCAGAGCAGGGCGGCTGCTGTGAGGACGAGTTGCAGTATGGTTGCCGGTTTCATCATGTTGTTTTGTTTGATTCGGCGGCCGAAGCGTTTGCCGTGGGATGCGGCTGTGCTGACCGTATGCCGTTGCGTACGCAAATGTACGATATATATTTGTAAAAAGGTCCTATGTCGGAAATAATGGCGGGAATTTGGCGTTAATTTATTACCTTTGCCCGAAATATGCCGACACGGGCGCTTCGCGGCTGCCGCCGTATGGCCGGATCGGGACTGGAATTGGATTTTTACCGGAAAAGATATGGATTTCAAACGTTGGAACAGAGCCGTGGGCTGGGCGGTCTTCGCCGTGGCTGCCGTGACATATCTGCTTACGATGGAGCCTTCGTCGAGTCTGTGGGACTGCGCCGAGTTCATCGCCACATCATACAAACTCGAGGTGGGACATCCGCCCGGAGCCCCGCTCTTCATGCTCATGGCGCGCATTGCCACCCTGTTCGCACCCTCGACGCACTACGTGCCTCACATGGTCAACGCCATGAACTGTCTGGCCAGCGCGTTCTGCATACTCTTCCTCTTTTGGTCGATCACCCATATCGCACGCCGCATCTACGGTGCCGGCGGACGGACTATAACCGACAACGACAAGATCGCCATCCTCGGCGCGGGCGCCGTGGGCGCGCTGGCATACACCTTCACCGACACCTTCTGGTTCTCGGCCGTCGAAGGCGAGGTATATTCGCTCTCGTCGATGTTCACGGCATTGGTGCTGTGGCTCATGCTCAAGTGGGAGGAACAGGCCGACGAACCCCATTCGGCCCGCTGGATAGTCCTCATAGCCTACCTGATGGGGCTGTCGATAGGCGTGCACATACTTAACCTGCTGACCATACCGGCGCTGGTGTTCATCTACTACTTCCGCAAGTACGACCATGTAACGTTCCGCGGCGTGGTCATCGCCACACTCGTGTCGCTCGCCATACTCGGATTCATAAACGGCATAATCATACCCTACACGGTATATGTCGGGGCGATGGTCGACGTCTTCTTCGTCAACACGTTGCACCTGCCCGTAAACTCGGGTATCGCGGTCTTCGCGCTGGCGCTCTTCGCTGCGCTCTTCTACGGCGTCTACCGCACCCACCGCGCGGGCCGCAGGTTGTGGAACCTGCTGCTGCTCTCGACGACGATGATCCTCATAGGCTTCTCGTCGTACGCCACCATGACGATCCGCGCCGTGGCCAACCCGCCCATGAACAGCAACAACCCCAACAACCCCCATGCGCTGCTCTCGGTGCTCAACCGCGACCAGTACGGCAACCGTCCGCTGCTGTACGGTCCCTACTATTCGTCGCCCGTAGACGACTATGTGCAGGAGACCACGTACTATTTCGATAAGGAGAGCGGCCGCTACCAGCGTGCCACCGAGTTGACGGGGTACACATATCCGTCGCAGTTCAAGCATGTTTTCCCCCGCGTGTGGAACTCCCTGAAGGGTGAGGCTGAATACAAGCCGTGGGCGGCGTACCGTACCAAGACCGACGTCATGCGCGACGAGAACGGCGAGCCGATACGCGACGAGCAGGGGCGTGTGGTGACGGGCGAGGTGGTCGACTTCGGCCGCACGGTATACGACCCTTTGACGGGGGAGAGTTTTGTCGAGCCTACCTTCGGCGAGAACCTCTACTTCTTCTTCACCTACCAGCTCAACTACATGTACTGGCGCTACTTCCTGTGGAACTTCGTGGGACGTCAGGACGACATACAGGCCGGCAAGGAGACCATCGCCCACGGCAACTGGCTTTCGGGCATAGACGCAGTGGACAGGATATACCTCGGGCCGCAGACAATGCTGCCGCGTGAGATGGCCGACAACCCCGCGCGCAACACGTATTTCTTCCTGCCGTTCCTGCTGGGGATACTCGGCCTAATCTACCAGCTGAACCGCGACCAGCGCAACTTCACGGTGGTGATGTGGCTCTTCGTGATGATGGGTGTGGCGCTGGTGGTATATTTCAATACCTGTCCTTCGGAGCCGCGCGAACGCGACTATGTGTATGCCGGTTCGTTCTACGCCTTCTCGATGTGGATCGGGCTGGGCGTGCTGGCGCTGCGGGACTTCCTGTCCTACGTCATGCGGCGCGATTCGCGTGCCGCGGCAGTCGTCGCTACGGTGGCATGTCTCGGCGTGCCGGCGCTGCTCGCGGCGCAGAACTGGGACGACCATGACCGTTCGGGCCGTACCTTTGCCCGCGACATCGGCTGGAACTACCTGCAGTCGGTGCCCGAGAATGCCATAGTGATCAACTACGGCGACAACGATACCTTCCCCCTGTGGTTCAATCAGGAGGTGGACGGCGTACGTACTGACGTGAGGGTGATGAACTCGAGTTATCTTGGCGGCGACTGGTATATCGACGAGATGCGCGTCCGCTCGAACGAGTCGGATCCCGTGCCGTTCTCGCTGCCGAGCAGCAAATATACACGTGTGAACGACATGCTGCCCGTGCGGGAGAAGGTGGACCGCGTGGTGGATATCCGTGAACTGATGGACTTCATCGCCAGCGAGGAGGAGGGGACGAAGCTCCAGCTCGTGGACGGGTCGCTTATCGACTACGTGCCGGCAAGGCGCATAGCCATCCCCGTGAACAAGGACAACGCCATCGCCGCAGGCATCGTCAAGGAGGAGGACCGCGACCTGATGGTCGATACGGTATACCTGAACATATCGGAGCGCAAGCGCTCGATCGACAAGAGTGAGATGATGCTTCTGGACCTTCTCGCCACGTTCGACTGGAGCCGTCCGATATGCTTCACGCAGGTCTACATCCTGCAGGACTTCGGCCTGCTCGACTACCTGCAGTTCGACGGCTACTCGTACCGTCTGGTGCCGATCCTTACGCCCTACCGTTCGGCTTGGGATATAGGCCGTATCGATACCGAGGTGGCGTACCCGCTGCTGAAGGATACGATGCGCTACGGCAACCTTGCGGATCCCGACGTACATGCCGACTACTTCGTGCAGTATAACTTGAGCGCGTCGCGTGCCCGCGAAGCCTTTGCCCGCGTGGCCCGCAAGCTGTTGCAGGAGAACCAGCCCGAGAAGGCGCGCGAGATGCTGGACCGCGGCCTTGAGGTGCTGCCGTCGCCCAAGATACACTACACCGATGCCAATACCTATCCTTTCATCGAGTGCTACTACCTGCTGGAGGAGTACGAGAAGGGCGATGCCCTGCTGAAGGATTACGCCGAGACGCTGAAGGAGTATATCGAGTATTACCTGCAGTTCGACGGCGCGCAGGCGGCCATAGTGTCGGACCTTATCACGGAGAAACTCGACAGCCTCTACGAGCTATACTATCTTGCGGCCTACGCGCAACGCGATGATCTGGTGCGTTATTTCAATGAATATTTCCGCACGTTCGGCTATACCGAGGACGAACTCATCCAGCCCGGCACCGATTCGGGCGAGTTGATGGACGCCCCCGTGGTGGATATGAAATGATGCGCAGCCGGCTGCGGCAGATAATGCGGACGGGCCCTAATTGCGGGGCCCGTCCGTCTGTTGTCGGGGGGGGGGATGGCGGTTGTCATGGCTTCGCCTCCATTCCCGTCGCCTCCATTCCCGTCGCCGCATTGCGTGCGGCATTGCGGCGGAGGCGTTCGAGGCCGCTGCGTTTGAGGGGTGTGGGGCCGAAGCGTTCGGCGAACTCCTCGTCGCTCATCCCGATCCATTGTTCGGTGCCGATGTCCGCAGGGTCGAACAGCGGGTCGAATGCGGGGTTGGCATGTCGGGGCACATGGCGGTTGTGGGGACAGCAGCTCTGGCATTCATCGCAGCCGAAGATCCAGCCGTGCAGGTCGACCTCGTTCTCGGGCGGGGCTTCGACGGTGTGGCACGAGATGCAACGTGTGGCATCCACTGTCATCGGTGCCGTCAGGGCGCCCGTGGGGCAGGCATCGATGCATCGGCGGCAGTCGCCGCATCCGTTGCGGGTGTAGGGCGTGTCGTAGCGGTCGGCCTCGTCGCAGAGGACCAGTTCGCCCAACAGGACAAACGACCCCAAGCCCGGCGTTATGAGCAGCGATTGCTTTCCTATCCATCCGAGTCCCGCCTCGACGGCAGCCTGCTTTTCGAGCAGCGGCGCCGAGTCGACAAATACGCGTCCCGCAAGGGCGGGGTTTGCGGTCTGAAGCGTGTGGAGCATCTTCAGCAACATCTTGCGTATGGTTTTGTGGTAGTCGCGGCAGCAGGCGTACGAGGCGATACGGGTACGGCATTCCGCGCCGTATCCCTCGCTGACGCTGGAGCGGTAGCTTACGGCACATACGACCACCGTACGGGCCCCTTCGACCAGCTGCCGCGCGTCGAAGCGCATGTCGAGATGGTTGCGCATGTATGTGAGAGAGGCGTCGTATCCGCGTTCCAGCCAGCGGCGGAAGGCCTCTTCATTTAGGTCGAAGCGGCGTGCGCGGGCTATGCCGCAGAGGTCGAAACCCGTCTCGCGGGCAAGGCTTTTTATGCGTTGAGACTCCAGCATAGGCTATTTCGTCTCAAATATACCCATATTTTCATATTTTTTTTATACCTTAGGAGCGGATTTCACAAAGACTATTGCTTAATGAGGGCTTCCAATACACTTTATGAACTTCTTGAAAACAGCATAAAAGAGTATAAGGACAACATCGCCTATTCGATGTTCGGGGGCGAGGATGTCACATATGCGGAGGTCGGACGTCGGGTGGCGATAGTGCAACAGATGCTGCTCGATGCGGGCCTCGGCGCCGGCGACAAGGTCGCAATACTCAGCAGCAACATGCCTAATTGGGGCGTTTGTTATTTCGCCGTGGTCTCGGCCGGCATGGTTGCGGTGCCTATACTGCCCGATTTTACGGAGAAGGAGCTCGACATGCTCATACGGCATTCCGGAGCCAAGGCGCTATTCGTGTCGGACAAACTCTTCACCAAACTGTCGAAGGAGACGGTGGCCATGCTCGACATTGTCATACGTACGAAGAATCTCGGCATCATATCGCAGCGTACGACGGGCAAGGGCGTCCGCCGTGTCCCGCAGCCCGACGATCTTGCTGTCATAATATACACCTCGGGTACCATGTCGCGCCCGAAGGGCGTGATGCTCACGCACTACAATCTGGCGTCGAACGTCAATATGATGTACGGCCTGTTCCCCATAGACGAGCACGATTCGATGCTCTCGGTGCTGCCGCTCTCACATACGTACGAGTGTACGGTGGGCATGCTCTATCCTTTTGCGGCGGGAGGAAGGGTCACGTATCTCGAGAAACCTCCCACGGCGTCGATACTGCTGCCTGCGCTGCGCGCGGTGCGTCCCACATGCTTTTTGATCGTGCCTCTGATAATAGAGAAGATATACCGCAGCCAGATATATGCCAAGTTCACCTCCAACGCCTTCTGGCGCAAGGTATACGGAAATGACTTCCTGCGCCGCCAGATACACCGGCTTGCGGGCCGGCGCCTGATGAAGGTCTTCGGCGGGCGTCTGCGCTTCCTCGGCATCGGGGGCGCGAAGCTCAATACGCAGGTTGAACAGTTCCTTGTCGAGTCGCGTATACCGTATGCCATAGGCTACGGCCTTACGGAGACGGCCCCCATGGTGGCCGGTGCCGTGCCGGCGATGCCGCGCAAGGTGGGCTCTACGGGGCGTGCGATGGAGGGACTTCAGGTACGGCTGGACAATGTCAATCCCGAGACGCGTCAGGGCGAGATCGTCATAAACTCGCCGTCGATGATGAAAGGCTACTATAAGAACGAGGCTGCAACGGCTGAGGCGTTCACCTCCGACGGATGGTTCCGTACGGGCGATCTGGGATGTATTGACGAGGATGGGGTCATCTACATCAAGGGCCGTCTGAAGAACATGATCGTAGGTCCGAGCGGCGAGAACATATATCCCGAGGAGATCGAGTCTGTGCTCAACACAAACACATATGTTTCGGAGTCGATAGTGACGCAGCAGGACGGCCATCTGGTGGCATTGATCCATTTCGACAAGGACGCCATCGAAAAGCTCAAGGGGGAGCTGATGGAGAAATGGGAGATCACGCGTGACGACTGGCACCGCAAGGTGGGCGAGTGGAACGCCAAGAAGGAGGAGATCAAGCAGGAGATCATGCGTTACGTCAACTCGAAGGTCAACAAGTTTTCGCGCATCACCGAGGTGGTGGAGGAGGATGCGGAATTCGAGAAGACCCCAACACAAAAGATACGCCGCTTCAAATATAATGGCAATGCGGCCAAAGAGAGTGACGCGGCTGCGGAATGGCCGGCGTCGTCGGATGCGCAAACAGGAGAACGGGACGGGGGCGCGGTGCCGAAACCTGTTTCGGACGAGACCGCACTGGATTCCGATGCGTCCGGCAAGGTGCGGTGACGGGAGGGATGAAAAAGGCCTGCGCCTTTGCGGTATAAAAAATGGGAGAAGCTCCATCATGGCGCTCTCCCATTTTTATTTTTGGGTATGCGGTATCCCCCTGAGGCGCATCATCGGGCGTCGAACGTGGCGCCGATCTTTATTCCCGGGTATTTATCCACCACGGCCTTTATTATGAGCAGCGAGGAGTTGTCCTTGAGTTCGGGGGCCATGCGCAGCAGCGTGGCTATCGTCGTTTCGGCGTCGAAGAGCACGGTGAGCACGCCGTCTTTGGCCGTGGCCGTGGCGGGAAAAGCCTCCGTAGTGCCGTTTCGGGTTAAGGTAAACGAGACATATCCCGTTGCGGGATCGTACATGTATGGCACCGAGGCTTTGTTCTCGCCGTTGGTCATGGCGGCGGTGCCGTCGCCGAGAAATGCGACCGAGTCGCTGCCGGCATTCAGGCCCAGCGTCTTCGCTATGTCGGGCATCTGCGTGCGGAGGGCGGCGATCGCTACCGTCGCCATCGAACTGTTGCCCGAGTATACGATCTGCGGTGCCGAGTATACCCATGTCGTTGCTGTCAGCTGCTCGGCCGTGAGCAGTTCGCCCGCTGTGTGGGCGTCGGCCTTGGCGGCCTTGGCATTGGCGAATAGGTTGAGCAGGCCCTGCAATCCTTGTGCTCGGGCGCTCTCCGCCGCCGCAGCTGCGGCAAATACGAGCAGGAGCGATATGAATATTCGTTTCATGGTTTTACCGTTATTGTTGCGGTGAGAATTCGAAGCCTACCATTATGCCGTCGAAACCATCCAGCAGCGATGTCGCTGCCTGCAGGGATTCCGTCATACTGCCCAGAAACTTTATTACGTCGAGCAGTTTGTCGGCTGCGAAGAGTATCTGCAGATTGTCGCCGTTCATATATGCCGAAGCTTTCACACCGCCGAGGCCGGGGATCTTTGCCGTGAGGCTCTCGTCGGAGCCGAATGTGAAGTTGATCGTGTTTGAGGCGCCGTCCATGGTGTAGCGGCCGTGCAGGGTCTTGCCTCCCACGGTCGAGGTGAAGGTGCCGTCATCGTTGAACGCGAACGTGCAGGCACCCTCGCGGATACCTGCCATCTCGTAATATTTTGAAATCTTCTCCTCGACCGTGGTGACGGCGGCAGCCGCGGCTATCTCCGAGAGGGCGTTGTCGGAGGTGAGCCGCAGCCCGGGTTTGGCGTAGCTCCATGTACCGACAATGCGTTGTGCGGTGAAGGCGCCGCCTGTGGCTTTGTCTACGGCGGTTGAGGCTGCGCCCTTTAGTATGTCGAGCAAGTTGTTCTGCGCCTCGGCCGCGACGGTCGGGAGCATGAACAGAAGTAGAATGATAATTCGTTTCATGGCAATGCTGTTCTCTCGTTTCTTACACAATTGTTTGGTCATCCCGTATCCGCCTCGTATCCTTTGGACTGTGCGGCACAGGGTTATTGCAGGGCGTCGCACTCGCGCAGCCACTCTGCGGCCGAGGCGTCGGAGGGCATGCGCCAGTCGCCTCGGGGCGAGAGCGAGACGCTTCCCACCTTGGGGCCGTCGGGCAGGGCCGAGCGCTTGAACTGCTGGGCGAAGAAGCGGCGGAAGAATATGCGCAGCCATTTTATCACGGTGGGGCGGTCATATCTCTCGCCGAATGCATGCATGGCGAGGAAGAGTATCTTTGCGGGGGCGAAACCTTGGCGTACGAAGCTGTAGAGGAAGAAGTCGTGCAACTCGTACGGGCCCACTATATCCTCGGTCCTCTGCGCTATGCCGCCGTTCTCGTCCGCGGGGAGCAGTTCGGGGCTCACGGGGGTCGCGGCCACGTCTTCGAGCGCGCGGCGCATGGCGCCGTTCTGTTCGACAGAGGCGGCCCACTCGACCATATGGCGCACCAACGTCTTGGGTACAGAGCAGTTGACGCCGTACATCGACATGTGGTCGCCGTTGTATGTGGCCCAGCCGAGGGCCAGCTCGCTCAAGTCACCCGTGCCGATGACGATGCCGCCGTGCATGTTGGCTACATCCATCAATATCTGGGTTCGTTCGCGCGCCTGCGCGTTCTCGTATGTCACCGAGCGGTCATCCTCCGCGAGCCCGATGTCGGCGAAGTGGCGGCGGCACGCTTCGGCGATGGATATTTCGCGCAGCGTGGCGCCCGACTCCTCGACCAGCGTGACGGCATTGCGGTATGTGCGGCCCGTAGTGCCGAATCCCGGCATGGTGACGCCAATGATGCCCTTGCGGTCGAGGCCGAGTCTGTCGAAGGCACGCAGCGTCACGAGCAGCGCCAGTGCCGAGTCGAGTCCTCCCGATACGCCCACCACGGCACAGCGGCAGCCCGTGTGTGCGAGCCGCCTTGCCAGACCGGTACTCTGTATCGAGAATATCTCCTCGCAGCGGTTGTGGCGGTCGCTGCGCTCGTGCGGTACGAACGGCATGGGGTCGATGCGGCGTTCGAACCTGCCTCCGGTAGGAGCGGGCAGGGCGGCGGCCGCGGTACGCAGCGGCATTGCGGAGGTGTAGTCGGTGTAGGTGTTGCGGCGCAGACGCTCGCTCCGCAGGAATTCGATGTCAATGTCGGCCGTTACGAGCTGCTCTCCGGTGGAGAAGCGTTCGCCTTCGGCGAGCATGGCGCCGTTCTCGGCGATGAGGCCGTTGCCCGTGAAGACGAGGTCTGTCGATGATTCGCCGAAGCCCGACGATGCGTATACGTACCCTGCGACGGCGCGTGCCGACTGTTGGCGTACGAGCGAGACGAGGTATTCGTGCTTGCCGATGGTTTCGGGCGAGGCCGACATGTTGAATATCACTTCGGCACCGGCCGTGGCCGTGTGCGATGACGGCGGTACGGGCACCCACAGGTCCTCGCATATCTCCACGCCGCAACGTGCACCGTCGATGTCGAACGTGATGTCGGTGCCGAAGGGCACGTCGCGGCCGCCGAGGGTGATGCTCGCGTCCCTGACCGCGGCGCCCGAGGCGAACCAGCGCCCTTCGTAGAACTCCGCATAGTTCGGAACGTAGCTTTTTGGTACGATGCCGAGGCAATCGCCGCATGCTATGGCTGCGGCGCAGTTGTAGAGGGCGTTCCCGTGGCGTATAGGAACGCCGACGATGGCGGCGACGGGTATTTCGCGCGATGCGGCGGTTATGTCGGCGAGGGCCTGCCGTGCGGCGCCGAGCAGTTTGGATTGCAGGAAGAGGTCGCCGCAGGTGTATGCCGTGACGCACAGTTCGGGGAAGACCACGGCCCGCACGCCGCGTCCGGCTGCGAGCCGCATCATGGCGATGATGTGTTCGGCGTTGGAACGGCAGTCCGCCACCTTGACGGCGGGCACCGCCGCCGCTACCTTGAGATATCCGTATCTGTCCATATCGGTCGTTCTGATCAGTCCTTCACGTATGCCTTGGCTATGCGCAGCACGTATGCCTTGTGGAAGTCGCCCGACGGGTACCAGCGTCCTACGATGCTGCGGTCGACGAAGTTTTCGGCCTTGATCATGTCGGCATATAGCTTGCGGCATTCCAGCACCATGCGCGCTTGCGCTATGGCGGGCACGTCGCCGTCGGTGAACTCCACCGCAAGCCCTGCATTGCGTATCTTGTCCTCGTCGCGGCCCGAGTGCGAACCGCAGTAGTTCAATGCCTTGCGGTACTCTTCGGGCAGGAATGAGAGGGTGAGCGCGTCGCCCTGCTCGACAAGACCGAAAGTGTACCTTTGCGGCCGTATGACGGCAACGGCGACGGGGAAGCCCCACATGACACCCACACCGCCCCACGAGGCGGTCATGGCGTTGTGGCGTACATGATCGCCTGCCGTGATGAGCATCCAGTCGGTGCCTATGGCCTTTATGAAGTTGTCGTCGATCCGTGCTGGGTCGACCTCGTGAAATCCTTTCATCGCAGTCGGTTTTATGTGACAAATGTTATGAGCCGCCTTCTCCTTCCGGCTGGCGGCCGTATCCCTACTCGGCCCAAAGGCGGGCGAGGTTGATGATGACGTCCGTAGCGCGGCGCATGGTGTCGAGTGAGCAATATTCGAATTTGCCGTGGAAGTTCATGCCGCCGGTGAAGAGGTTGGGGCACGGAAGTCCCATGAACGAGAGGCGTGCGCCGTCGGTACCGCCGCGGATGGGCCGCACGACGGGCGTCACGCCGGCCAGACGCATCGCCTCCATCGCCTTGTCGATCACCTGAGGGTGCGGCTCCACCATCTTGCGCATGTTGAAGTACTGGTCCTTGAGCGTGAGCGTAAGCGCCTCCTTGCCGTAACGCTTCTGCAGCAGGTCGACGCAGCTCCACATCCACACCTTCTTCTGTTCGAAGCGGTCGCTGTCGTGGTCGCGGATGATGTAGCTTATGCGGGCATTCTCCACCGTGCCGTTAAGGGCCACACAGTGGAAGAAACCCTCGTATCCTTCGGTGTGCTCGGGACGCTGTACGGCGGGTATCAATGCGTTGAGTTCGCACGCGACCTGTATGGCGTTTATCATCTTGTCCTTGGCGTAGCCCGGGTGTACGTTGCGGCCCTGTATCTCGATTACGGCCGATGCGGCGTTGAAGTTCTCGTATTCCAGTTCGCCCTCGTATCCGCCGTCCATCGTGTAGGCGAAGTCGGCACCGAAGGCCTGTACGTCGAAGTGGTCGACGCCGCGGCCGATCTCCTCATCGGGGGTGAAGCCTATGCGTATCTTGCCGTGCCGTACCTCGGGGTGCGACATCAGGTACTCCGCCGCAGTCATGATCTCGGCGCAGCCGGCCTTGTCGTCGGCGCCGAGGAGCGTGGTGCCGTCGGTGTGGATGATGGTGTGTCCCTTGAACGATGCGAGCTCCGGAAAATCCTCCACGCGCATCGTCAGCGCGGCGTTGAGGCGTATGTCGCCGCCGTCGTAGTCCTCTATGACGTGCGGGCGCACATTCTTGCCGCTCATGTCGGGCGAGGTGTCGACGTGTGAGATGAAACCTATGACGGGGGCGTTCTCCAGCCCTGCCGTGGCGGGGATTGTACCCATGGCGTAGCCGTGCTCGTCGACGGTGACATCCGTCATGCCGAGGCTGCGCATCTCATCGGCAAGCAGGTTGAGCAGCACGAGCTGTTTGGCCGTCGACGGGAATGTCTCGCTGTTCTCGTCCGACTGCGTGTCGAACGATACGTATTTCAGAAATCTGTCCTTCAGTTCCATATATTCCGAATTTTTGTCGTTTACCGTTATTGCGTCGGCCGATTGCGGCTGGCCTCTACTCCTCTTTTTTGGCGCGGAGCGTATGCAGCACGAAGTATACCATCAATACGATGTACATCGCCAGTCCGAGCCATTCGGCTCCCTTCGACTCGGCCCATGAGGTCATGTACCAGTCGCAGTCGAAGTATTTGAGCACGGCGCTCACCACGCCCATCAGCGCACCGCCGGCGATGAAGCCCGAGGCGATGAGCGTGCCGCGGTCGAAGCGGGCCTTGTTGAGGACCTCGTCCTTCGAGCGGTTGGCGACGAACCATGCGATGAGGCCGCCGACAACAAGCGGGGCATTCAGATACATCGGGATGAACATCCCGAGCGAGAAGGCGAGCGCGGGAATGCCTATGGCTGTAAGCACCAGCGCAAGCACGGCCCCCATGAAGTACAGGATCCACGGTGTCGAGCCACCCGTCATGAGGGGTTGTATCACGGCGGCCATGGCGTTTGCCTGCGGTGCCACGAGGGCGTCCTCACCCACGAAGCCGAACGAGTCGTTCAGTACGATCATCACGCCCGCCACGGTCGCGGCCGAGACGGCCGTGCCGAGGAACTTCCATGCCTCCTGCTTGCGGGGCGTGGTGCCGATCCAGTAGCCTATCTTGAGGTCGGTGATAAATCCTCCAGCCATCGAGAGGGCTGTGCAGACAACGCCGCCGATGATCAGGGCGGCGGTCATGCCGGCCGTGCCGCTCAACCCGATGCTTGCCAGCACGAGCGAACTGAGGATAAGCGTCATGAGCGTCATGCCCGAGACTGGGTTCGTGCCCACGATGGCGATGGCGTTGGCTGCCACGGTGGTGAAGAGAAAGGCTATGACGAAGACTATGAGCAGCGCCACGATGCTCTGCATACCGTCCCCGAGCAGGCCGAAGCGGAAGAATACGAAGGCTGCCGCGAGGGCGGCAATGAGTACCGACAGTATAAGGCGCATGGGCAGGTCGCGCTGCGTACGCTCGGCGGCGGGGGCCGCCGCCCCCTTTTTCGAGGTGAGCTCGCCAAAGGCGAGGCCCACGGCTTGGCGTATGATGCCCGCCTGCCGCACTATGCCTATGAGTCCGGCCATGGCTATGCCGCCGATGCCTATGGGGCGCCCGTAGGCCGTGAATATATCCTCGGGCGAGAGTGCTGCCGAGGCGGGGTCGACCGACCCTATAAGAGGCACTATCAGGAACCACACGAGGCACGAGCCCGCCGTGATGATAACGGCATACTTGAGGCCGATGATGTATCCGAGTCCGAGTACTGCGGCGCCCGTGTTGAGTGAGAATACCACCTTGAACTTGTCGGCGCACATCGAACCGAATTCGCAGATGCGGGTCGAGACCACTTCGGTCCAAGCCCCGAAGGTGCTGACCGCGAAGTCATAGACGCCGCCGACGAGGCCCGCCACGGCCAGCAGCTTGGCTTGGGCGCCGCCCTTCTCGCCCGAGACGAGCACCTCGGTGGTTGCCGTAGCCTCGGGGAAGGGGTACTTGCCGTGCATCTCCTTGACGAAGTATTTGCGGAATGGTATAAGCAGCACTATGCCCAGTACGCCGCCCAGAAGCGACGAGAGGAATATCTGGTAGAAGTGCGCCTCAAGCCCCAGAATGTACAATGCCGGCAGGGTGAATATGGCTCCCGCGACGATGACGCCGGAGCTGGCGCCTATGGATTGTATTATGACGTTCTGCCCCAGCATGTTCTTCTTGCCGAGGGCCGTACCGGCGCCTACGGCTATGATGGCGATGGGTATTGCCGCCTCGAAGACCTGTCCCACCTTGAGACCGAGAAATGCCGCTGCGGCCGAGAATATCACGGCCATGATTATGCCCATCGTGACCGAATAGGGCGTAACCTCGGCCGGTGTCGCCGAGGCCGGCATCAGCGGCCGGTACTCTTCACCGGCCTTGAGTTCGCGGTAGGCGTTTTCGGGGAGTGATACGTCGTGTCTGTTTTCTTCCATATGAAGTGCGGTTTTTGGGGTTTCGTGGTTGCGGCGCCGCCGCATTGCCCGCGCGGGGCATGCCAATGCGGCCGCTCATCTTACAAAGATACGGATTTTTCTTGAAACAAGGGGCGCGGCGGGCGTAAAAAAGCCCCGGCCAAACAGGTCGGGGCATATGCAGCTGCATCACTGTGGGTGTACAGCCCGCGGGTGTCAGATATATTTGTCGCCCTTGTTGAACTTCACGTCGTCGATATATTTCTTGATGTTCTGTTCGTCGTTGCGCGGGCATATCATCAGTACGTCGTCGGTGTCTACCACGATATAATCCTTCAGCCCCTTGATGACGGCGACCTTGCCGGCGGGCAGCGAGACGATCGAATTGCGTGTGTCGTATGTGTAGCAGCCGTCGTGCGACTTGGCGTTGGCGTAGGCGTCCTTGCGCGAGAGCTGGTAGACCGATCCCCAAGTCCCCACGTCGCTCCAGCCGAAGTCGCCGCAGCGGACGTAGACGTTGTCGGCCTTCTCCATGATCCCGTAGTCGATCGAGATGGCGCGGCACTCCGAAAAAACCTGCTCGATGGCGGCTTCCTCGCGTTCGGTGCCGAGATCCTCCATGATGGCCGAGAAGAGGGCGTGGTGTTCGGGCAGGTGGCGGCAGAAAGCCTCGATTATGCTGCTCACCTTCCAGATGAAGATACCGGCGTTCCAGAAGAACTCGCCGCATTGTACGAAAGTCTGCGCCAGCTCGAGGTCGGGCTTCTCGGTAAAGCACTTCACGCGGCTGATGACGTCGTTGTTCGACTTCTGTATGTAGCCGTATCCCGTGTCGGGGCGGCTCGGCTTGATGCCTACGGTCATCAGTGCGTCGTGGCGGTCGGCGAACTCGAGGCACTCGCGGATGATGGCGTGGAAGTCCGTTTCGTTGAGGATCAGGTGGTCGGCCGGCGTGACGATCATCTCGGCATCGGGGTTGGCCTTGCGCAGCGTATATGCGGCGTAGGCGATGCAGGGGGCGGTGTTGCGCCCGATGGGTTCGCACAGCACCTGCTGCGGCCCCAGCTCGGGGATATGCTCCAGCACGAGGTCGCGGTACCGGCGGTTGGTGACCACGAGGAAGTTCTCGGCAGGAACGATCGCGGCGAAACGCTCGAAGGTCGAGCGGATGAACGATTTTCCCGTGCCGAGGATGTCGAGGAACTGTTTCGGCTTGGCCTGTCGGCTCATGGGCCAGAAGCGCGTCCCGATGCCTCCGGCCATGATTACGCAGTATGTGTTGCTGCTCATGTCTTTAATGGTTGTAAACTTTCGTCTTGTCGTTTCAGGTCGTTTTTCGGTGCCGGCGCATGGCGTGCCAACATCTTTACAAAGATGGCAAATAAAAACCGAATATCCAAACTTACGGCGGCCTCCGTGCGGTGAAAAAGGCCGCCGCGGCGACATATCGGCATGTTCGGACTATCCTCCGGACGGGCCGTCGGGCAGGTGTGCCGCAGGGTGCCGGCCTCCGAGCGGAGCAACTGGGCCGGCAATGCGGGAAAGGGCCTGCCGCCCGGTTGCAATATCTTCTCAATCAAACGAATATCGGCGGAATGCGTCAAAATGAAAAATAATTCGTACCTTTGCCGATCATTACGGTGCTTAATTGAGATAGAAGGATGAAGGTAAGGTTCTTTACTGTGCCGAATCTGCTGACGCTGGGCAACCTGCTCTGCGGATCGTATGCGGCGGTTGTGCTCATCGCCGGCCACGACCTCAAAACGGCGATGCTGCTCATCGTGGCGTCGGCCCTGTTCGACTTCTGCGACGGCTTCGCCGCACGTCTTCTCCGCTGCGCCTCGCCGATAGGCGTGGAACTCGACTCGTTGGCCGACATGGTGTCGTTCGGCCTCGTGCCCTCGCTGGCGTTATACACGCTTTACGATGCGGCGCCCGCCCTGTTCGCATGGAGCGACGGCGTGATCTCCGCAGCGCAGTTGCTGACCCTTGTAGTGGCGGCCTTCTCGGCCCTGCGCCTCGCCAAGTTCAATATAGACGACACGCAGCATACGGAGTTCTGCGGCCTGCCGACCCCTGCCAATGCGCTGCTCTGCCTCTCGCTCGGGGTGCTCGCGCAGAACGGTACGCTGGTACTTCACAAGGAGGTGATCCTGCTGCTGGCCGTGGTCACGGCGCTGCTGCTCATAAGCCCCATAAGGATGTTCGCCCTCAAGTTCAAGAGTTTCGGGTGGCGCGGCAACGAACTGCGCTATTCGTTCATCGTCGTTGGCGCAGTGTTGGCCGCCGTGTTCGGCTTTGCGGCCGTTCCGGCGATAATATCCCTGTATATAGCGGTATCGACGCTGCGTTGGGCAATAAAACGCCGCGAAAATTAGTTTTAGGAGTGGCCTTTGCGGCATCGGGCTGTGTCCGGCGCCGGCGTGCGGGGCAGGAGTGTCAGACAGAGATGCGTAGCGCGTACATATGGATCATATCGGCCGTTGCGGCAGCGGCGTTGTCGCTGCTGCCGGATTCGGCGTCCGCCCAGTTGGACGCCGCGGCGCTGGCGCGCGCGCAACGCAACGGAGAGAATGTATCCCTGGGCGGTGTCAACCCATACGATACCGCTACTGACGACCAGTCGCAGGAGAAGGAGGACTCGACACGTACGCGCCGTATAAAGCGGCCGCTCGAGTCGTATCTGTTCAATGACTCGATACGTGCGTTGCCCAACTTCATGTGGACGGTCGACCGCGACCTGAACGGTGTGGAGATCATGCCTGTCGACACGCTTATAGACAACTGGCGCATCGACTACCCATACTATTTGAACGGCGTGGGCGATATGACGCTCGGCGGGTTGGGGCAGTCGACGATGCCGTTCAATTATTTCGACCGCAGGCAGGACCCCGACTTCAAGTTCGCGCGCTCGTACGACGCCTATACATACCGTATGGACAACGTCCCATTCTACAACACGAAGACGCCCTACCTTAACCTCACATATCTCGAGTCGGGACAGAAGCGCTACCGCGAGGAACATTTCGAGATAACGACGGCACACAACATATCGCCTACGACGGGATTCAACGTGAGTTACAAGGCGCGAGGCACGAAGGGCCTGTACGAGTGGCAGCGTACGATTGACCACAACCTCTCGGTGGCCTTCTCGCACACGGGCAAGCGTTACTCGGTGCATGCGGCCTATATAAACAACCGCATACGCCAGCGCGAGAACGGCGGCGTCGTGGGGACATGGGCGATCGTCGACACGGTCTTCGAGCACCCGTCGGGTGTGCCGATGAAGCTGGCCGAGGCCGAGGCCGAGAACTCGTACCGCAACAACTCCTTCTTCCTGAAGCAGTCGTATGCCATACCGTTGCAGCGTGTGACCGACTACGACTTCTCGATAGCGGGGCTCTCGGCGGTATACATAGGCCACGTGTTCGAGTATAATACGTGGAGCAAACTCTACACCGACAATTACGCCACATACACCAATGAACGCGGTGACCGCGACGACAACGGGGAGTTTATCCCCACGACGGAGACATACTACAAGGATTGGTACATCTCGCCGACCGAGTCGCGCGACTCGATCCGCGAGCGGGTGCTCTCCAACCGCTTCTTCGTCGAGGCGCAGCCGTGGGACCGCAACGGCGTGGTGGGTGTGCTCGACGGCGGCATAGGCATCGACATGTACGCCTACTCGCAGTTCGGCCTGAAGGACTATGTGGCGGGCAAGTACGACGTCGACAAGCGCACGGCGTGGTATGCCTACGGTGCCGTGAGCGGCAAGATAAAGAAATTCGCCGACTGGGGCGCGGACATTAAGTTCTACCCGTCGGGTTACAGGAGCGGAGACCTCGCCCTGAACGCCCATGTGGCGCTTACGGCGAAGTTCCGGGGCCATCCGGTTGTCCTCTCGGGGCGGTTCTCGCAGACGAGGCTGTCGCCCGGGTATTGGGAGGAAAACCTATTCTCGAACCACTATGTGTGGTCCAACTCCTTCAATAAGGAGAATGAAACCCGTTTCGAAGTGTCGTTGAAGATTCCCGATTGGGCGCTCGAACTGAGCGCATGGCAGGGCGTGGTGTCGAACAAGATATACTACGGCGCCGACAGCCGCGTGGCACAGTCGGGGGCGACGATAAGTCTGACGAGTTTGTATGCCCGCAAGGATTTCCGCCTCGGCGGATTCCATTTCGACCACAGGGTATTGTTGCAGTGGAGCACGGATCAGGAAGTCATCCCCGTTCCGTTGTGCAGCGCCTACTTATCGTATTTCTACGAGATGTGGGTGGTGCGCGATGTATTGCGCCTTCAGTTGGGCTTCGACGGACGTTACAACACCAAGTATTACGCCCCGTCGTACAACCCCGCGCTGGCGGCGTTCTACAACCAACGCGATGTGCGGTTGGGAAACTATCCCTACCTCGACGCATTCGTGGCGGCAAAATGGAAGAGAATGCGCATATTCTTGAAGTACCAGCACGCGAATGCCGGCTTGTTCGGAAACAAGCAGTATTTCACCGTTGCCGGCTACCCGCTCAACCCGGGTATGTTCAAGATGGGTATCTCGTGGGGATTCTATGATTAGCGTGCTGTATTGCGCGGTATGAGCTGCCCGCAAAACAGTTATTTATGTCAAAAAAGGCAGTAGTTTTTTCGATCGTTCTTTTCGTATTGATCACATTGATCGGGTCCGACGTCTGCAAGCATGACATGGCGCTGAGCGCCGTCGCAGCGAATCGGGCCGTTACGGCTGCAAAGGCGGCCGACAGTCCGGCGGCACCGGAGTATCTCATCTCGGCCTATGACGATGTGATGCGCCGTGTCGGCGAGGAGGAGGGGCAGGACTGGCTCCTGATGAGCGCCATAGCGTACAGCGAGTCGCGCTTCGAGTCGGATCTGGTCTCCAAACAGGGGGCGATAGGGCTCATGCAGGTGATGCCCATCGTCGGCAAGCAGTTCAATGTCGCCAAGGAGCGTATCATGGACCCCGAGACCAACATACGTCTTGCAGGCAAGCTCCTGAACGAGATAGACGACATGTTGAATCTCTCGCCCTCGACCCCCGCGAACGATCGTTTAAGCATTATTCTTGCCTGCTACAACGGCGGTATCGGCCATGTGTCGGACGCGCGCCGTTTGGCACGGAGCAACGGTGAGGATCCCAACTCGTGGGAGGTGGTGGCGCGTTATCTCGACATGAAGGCCGACCCCGCCGTTTACGAGAGCGAGTTGGTTCGCTACGGCAAATTTACCGGAAGCCGTCAGACGAAGAGCTACGTCAGGGAGGTCATGCAGCGCTATGACACCTATCGTAAGATGGTAGCCGGCAGATCCTGACCGCTGGGCAAGCAAGACTGACAAAAGGGCCGTTCCCAGAATGGGTGCGGCTCCTTTTTTTGTTGATTTATTTCTGCAATGTTCGATAGATTATAGATTATAGAACTTGCATGGCGTTGGATAAATAGCTGAGGCCGAATGATTATGAAACGATGTGCCGTGTGCTAAATTTTAACATTTTAAAATAGTACGGATTCAATTTATTACTATATTTGTAACAAACAGCATAAAAGCAAGGTATGTAAAGAAGGAGAATAAGGACATAATTATATAAGCGTTAGCTTTTTTCGTGCCTTTTGAAACTTGGTCGTTTTATGTAGCACATGAATGAAGTTGACGCCTGCGTTGCTGCTTTCTGCAGTACACGTGGGCTTCATTCAATTATTTGTGCTACGGGTAGACCAAGACCTCAAAAGGCAAGTAAGAGAATACGAGCCCGCGTTTTTTATTGTACTACCCCAAATACAGCAACGCCATGAAAACGATCTATCAAAACAAATCTCCGTAAAGAGGAGCGGCTATTTACTGAACGCATACCTAATGCTAACATTATAAACAATATAACGATTATAAATATGTCAGAAGAATTAAAAAAATGCGCAGCTTGTGGAATGCAGGAATACGACGAAAGAGGCTACGGCGGATGAAACGGCATCGAAAAGGAATCCGAGGTTTAACTTCGATGTGATGAATATTCCCGTAGGGGCGCAACTCACATTCGTTCAAAACGACAGTATCGTCGCCGATGTAACAGCAAACAACAAGGTTATGTGTAACGGCAAGGAACAATCGTTGTCGGCATTGACGTGTGAACTGCTCGGATACATCGTCCGTCCGCTTCAATATTGGTCATACAATGGAATGAATCTTCTCGATATTTATCGCGCTGCGTATAGGTAGCCGGCGGCGAGGCAAAGTAGGCTGGTGGAAATAGCCGTTCCGCAGGGAGGAACGGCTATTTTGTGCGCTTGCAGGAAGTCTTGAGGGTGACAACCGTTATGCATGCAGGCCTAACGGGGTACCGGCGGTGCGCATATATGGGATAAAAAATCCCCGCAACCTTATGGCTGCGGGGATTGTCGTATTCTGATAGTCGGATTGCTTACTTGTTCATAGCCTGCTGTACGGCCACGGCCACGGCCACGGTAGCGCCGACCATCGGGTTGTTGCCCATGCCGAGGAAGCCCATCATCTCAACGTGTGCGGGTACCGATGACGAACCTGCGAACTGTGCGTCCGAGTGCATGCGGCCCATCGTGTCGGTCATACCGTACGAGGCGGGGCCTGCGGCCATGTTGTCGGGGTGGAGGGTACGGCCCGTGCCGCCGCCCGAGGCTACCGAGAAGTAGTTTTTGCCGGCAAGGATACGCTCCTTCTTGTATGTGCCGGCCACGGGGTGCTGGAAGCGGGTGGGGTTGGTCGAGTTACCCGTGATCGAGACGTCGACATCCTCCTTCCACATGATAGCTACGCCCTCGCGCACGTCGTCGGCGCCGTAGCAGCGCACCTTCGAGCGCAGGCCGTCAGAGTATGCTATGGTGTCGACAACCTTCACCTCGCCGGTGTAGTAGTCGAACTGCGTCTGTACATATGTGAAGCCGTTGATGCGCGAGATGATCTTGGCAGCATCCTTGCCCAGACCGTTGAGGATCACGCGCAGGGGGTTCTTGCGCACGCGGTTTGCCATCTCGGCGATTTTGATGGCGCCCTCGGCTGCGGCGAACGACTCGTGGCCGGCGAGGAAGGCGAAGCACTGCGTCTCCTCGCGGAGCAGGCGTGCGGCCAGATTGCCGTGGCCGAGACCCACCTTGCGGTCGTCGGCTACCGAGCCGGCGATGCAGAAGGCCTGCAGGCCCTCGCCGATAGCCTCGGCGGCGTCGGCAGCGTTGGTGCAGCCCTTCTTGATGGCGATGGCGGCGCCCACGACGTAAGCCCACTTGGCGTTCTCGAAGCAGATGGGCTGCGTCTCCTCACACATCTTGTAGGGGTCGATGCCCTTGGCGTCGCAGATGGCCTTGGCCTCCTCGATGCCGTTGATTCCGTATTGTGCGAGCACCTCGTTGATGTGGTCGATTCGGCGCTCGTAGCTCTCAAATAAAGTTGCCATATTGATTTTTTCTCTTTTTTCGGTTACACAATGGGTTTACTCTTGACGCGGATCGATGTACTTCACTGCATCCTTGAAGCGGCCGTAAGAGCCCTTGGCCTTCTCGAGAGCCTCGGCGGGAGCGATGCCCTTCTTGATGAAGTCCATCATCTTGCCCAGATGAACGAACTCGTAACCTATCACCTCGTCGTTCTCGTCGAGGGCCATGCGGGTGCAGTAGCCTTCAGCCATTTCGAGGTAGCGGGGACCCTTGGCCAGCGTGCCGAACATGGTTCCCACCTGCGAGCGCAGGCCTTTGCCCAGATCCTCGAGCGAGGCTCCTATGGTAAGGCCGCCCTCCGAGAAGGCCGATTGCGTACGTCCGTAGACGATCTGCTTGAAGAGCTCGCGCATGGCGGTGTTGATGGCATCGCAGACGAGGTCGGTGTTCAGTGCCTCGAGGATGGTCTTGCCCGGGAGGATCTCCGATGCCATGGCGGCCGAGTGGGTCATGCCCGAGCAGCCGATGGTCTCCACCAGCGCCTCCTGGATGATACCGTCTTTTACATTGAGCGTGAGTTTGCACGCACCCTGCTCCGGAGCGCACCAGCCCACACCGTGCGTGAGGCCGGAAATGTCCTTGATCTCTTTAGCGACAACCCATTTGCCCTCCTGCGGAATGGGAGCCGATGCGTGGTTGGCACCCTTTTTTACGCAGCACATCTGCTGCACTTCATGTGAATAAATCATAGTTTAGAAGAGTTTATTTGTTCGTATAACAGTCTGTTTGCCACCTGTTATGATTCCTGTAAAAAGCCGTTGCAAATTTAGTTATAAATTCCCGCAATAACAATCAAAGGTTGTTTTTTGTTGACGAATATTCTATCTTTGTGACAAATAATGTTTTACTATGAGAGACGGCTCTGTTTGCGGCGGCCGCGTCCTGCTTCTGGCCGCCGTCGAGGATGAATTGGGCGATGCGGCCGCCGGTCTGGCGCGCCGCTGCGATGTGGTATTCACGGGCGTGGGCAAGCTGCGCGCTTTCGAGGCGGCGCTTGCTGCCCTGTCGCGGCACGACTATGCCGCCGTGGTGAACGTGGGTACGTGCGGTTCGCTGGTACACCGCGCGGGTACGGTGCTGCGCCCCTCGGAGGTGTGGCAGGGTGGCCTATACATCGACTCGGTGTTTGCTACGGAGCCCGAGCGCGTGGCGTCGGGGACTGAAGGTGTATCGCTAGTCACGGTAGATAGCTTCATCTCGCCCGAGACGCCTCGTGCGGAGCTTGACGTGCTGGCGCGTTACGACTGCTTCGAGATGGAGGGTTACGCCATCCTGCGCGCACTGCGCTTCCATGCAGCGTCGCATGGCGGCATGGCGCCGCGCGCGATGATGGTGAAGGGCGTGAGCGACAATGTGGACGGCTCGCTCGATGATTGGTTCGTCAAACTCGGTCGGGTGCGCCCTGCGCTGATCGCCGCCACGGACGGCGTGCTGACGGAGCTGGGCGTATAGTCTGGCATGCGAAGCCGCGTGACGGATGTGACATTTGCGTGTCATTTGTCCGGCAGGGGCGTCCGTAACTTGGAAATCAACCCCGTTTTCGCTATCTTTCCGACGCAACGTGTCACAATCGCATTTTTTTGAAACATTTTAGGAGAATGAAACGTTTTCTGTTTTTGCCGCTGCTGGCGCTGATGCTGGTGTCGGGCGGCACTGTTGTCCGTGCCGCCGGTGCGGAGGATGAGATCCGCGGCGTGGTCACGGACCGTGAGGGAAGCCCCGTAGAGGGCGTTGTCGTGAGCGACGGCTTCACCTGCTGCGCGACGGACAGCCGTGGCCGTTACCGTCTGGAGCGAAACGACGATGCCGAGCTGGTATTCTATTCGCTGCCGTCGGAGTATGCCGTCGACGTTACGACGGGGAATCCGTCGTTCTACACGCGTCTGGACGACGACCGCGCGCGCTATGACTTTACGCTGACGCCGCTCGATGGCGGCGCCGAGAAGGAATTCCGCCTGTTCTGCATGGCCGATCCGCAGTGTCAGGACGAACGCCAGCTGAGCCGCTTCCGCAGCGAGACGGTGCCCGACGTACGGCGTGCCGCCGCCGAGGAGGATTCGCCGTGCTACGGCGTGACGCTGGGCGATGTGGTCTTCTCGTCGGACGGCGTCAATGCCATGTGGCTGATGGAGCACATGCTGCGTGCTACGGATTACAGGCTGACTGGCATGCCCGTCTTCCAGACCATGGGCAACCACGACAACACCTTCGTGCCGGTTGAGCCCGACGGGCGCAGCAGCACGATCAACTTCTGTTTCCGCCGTGCATTCGAGGGGGCGTTCGGTCCCGTGGACTACTCGTGGAACCGCGGCGACGTGCATATCGTCACGATGAAGGACGTGAACTATACCGACGGCCGCAAGTCGAGCGCCTACAAGCTCGGCTTCACTGACGAGCAGGTGGAGTGGCTGCGTCAGGATCTGAGTTTCGTGCCGCGCGACCGCATGGTGATACTTTGCGTCCACATACCCATCTGCGGCAGCAAGGATGCCAACAGCCGCAAGGTGGTGGAGATGCTGGGCGAATTTGCTGAGGCGCACATCATGGCGGGGCACACGCACTACAACCGCAATTACATACACCCGAACGGCGTCTACGAGCATGTCCACGGCGCCGTCTGCGGCACATGGTGGATATCGCGCCTGAACGGCGACGGCACGCCTTACGGCTACGGCGTTTACGAGATCGATGGGGCCACGATCCGCGACTGGCGTTACCGCGGCACGGGGCTTGACCCCGATTTCCAGCTGCGCGTCTATCGCGGCGACGCTGTATATGGCGGCGAGTATGAGCGCTTCGAGATGCCATACGGCCGTGGCGTGATACTGGCCAACGTGTGGAATGCCGACCGCGACTGGACGGTGGAGGTCTATGAGGACGGCCGTCTGACGGGACGCATGGAGCCGGTGAAGGTCACCACGGGTGTGGAGAAGCCCTCGACGCGGTCGAGCAAGGACTGGTGGTGCGTGGGCTATCACATCGGTGTGGTGGGCCGCGGACACAAGGGCGGGTCGAGTCCGCTGGAGGGCGGCAGCCGCAAGAGCAGCATGACCACATGCCACCACATGTACCGATACGAACTGCGTAATCCCGACGCCGAACGCATCGAGGTTGTGGCTACCGACCGCTTCGGCAACCGCTTCGTGCAGCGGCATGTGATAGAGGGGGCGGAGTATGACGGTGTGTCGGCTCCGTTCTGATGCGTTTGTCGAATCTAAAGATACAGCTGATATGAGGGTAGAAGCCAATTGCAAGATAAATCTGGGGCTGGACGTGCTGCGGCGCCGCGATGACGGTTACCACGACATCGAGACCGTGATGTATCCCCTGCGCGGGCTGTATGACGTGCTGGAGATCGAACCCTCGGAGACGTCGGGGGCGGAGCTTGTGATGCTCGGCATCGGGATCGATTGCCCGCCCGAGAAGAACATATGCATGAAGGCGTACGAGATGCTGCGCCGGCGTTACGGCATCGGGGGCGTGCGCATCACGCTCGACAAACGTGTCCCCTTCGGTGCGGGACTCGGCGGCGGGTCGTCGGACGGCACGGCGGTGCTTGTGGCGTTGAACGAGATGTTTTCGCTCCGCATGGACGAGGCTGCGTTGATAGCCGCCGCGGCGGAACTGGGCAGCGACACGCCCTTCTTCGTGCGCAATACGCCGCAATTGTGCGCGGGGCGGGGCGAGCGGATGACCCCAGTGGATGTCGACCTTGCTGGATGGTGGATTGCCGTTGTGAAGCCCGACGAGGGGGTGTCGACGCGCGAGGCGTATGCCGGTGTGACGCCGCACGTGCCGCCGCAGCCGCTGGCGGAGCGTATTGCGGAGCCTGTCGAGCGGTGGCAGGGGAGCGTGACCAACGATTTCGAGCGGTCGGTCTTCGCGGCGCACCCCGCCATCGGGCGTGTCAAGCGGTCGCTTCTGGAGGCGGGGGCGGTATATGCCTCCATGTCGGGGAGCGGTTCGGCCGTATTCGGTCTTTTCGACGACGGCGATAAGGCGGAGGCTATGCGCGGCGCGACACGGTATGTATACCGCCTGTAGCGTGCGTGCCTCGATGGGGCGAAACGTGCGGGGACGGCCCTCCGAGAAGGCCGTCCCCGCATTCCATATCCCATGCGTATTATCCCTGCGCCGGCAGGTCTATCTTGGCGATGCGGCGTTCGTGGCGGCCGCCCTCGAAAGGTGTCGACAGGTATTTGTCGACGATTGCCATGGCCTCGTCATTCGAAATGAAACGTGCCGGCAACACGAGTATGTTGGCATCGTTGTGCATGCGTATGAGTTCGGCTATTTCGGGCCTCCAGCAAAGGCCAGCGCGGATGCCGCGGTGCTTGTTGAGAGTCATCGACATGCCCTCGCCCGATCCGCAGATGCCTATGCCCTGCGGCAGTTCGCCGTTCTGCACGGCCTCCGCCAGCGGGTGGGCGAAATCGGGGTAGTCGACGCTTTCGTCGGAATAGGTTCCGAAGTCGGTCACCTCGTAACCCTTCGACGAGAGGTACCCGACCAGAAACTCTTTCAGATCGTAGCCCGCATGGTCGCAGGCGATGCCTATGCTTTTCATCTCTATCGGTATTGGTAGCGTGCTCCGGCCGTTTAGGCGGGGCTAACGGTCGCAAAGGTAGCAAAATTTCGCGGTTTTGACCTCCGGTGTGCGGCTATTTGGCCGCGAATGGCTATTTTTGCGGGCATGAAGTCTATGTTGGCCTTTTTCGGAGTGGTGTCTCTGGCGCTTGGCGTGGCGGGCATATTCCTGCCCCTGCTGCCCACGACGCCTTTCCTGCTGCTTGCGGCATGGCTCTTCGTGCGCTCGTCGCCGCGCCTCTACGCATGGCTTATGAACCACCCGCGGTTGGGCGAATATATCCGCAACTTCCGTGAAAACCGCGCCATTCCGATGCGTGTGAAGATAGTCTCCGTGGCGATGGTGTGGCTGACGATAGGTTTCTGTATTGTGGCCGTGGTCGGGGAGTGGTGGTGGGCGCAGGCGGCGCTGGCATTGACGGCCGCGGCGATAACGTGGCACATACTTTCCTATGCGACGTTGAAAAAATAGGCGGGAACGGATATGCCCGCCCCGCCGTATTCCGATACCATTTTGTACTCCTTTACTCGGCCTTTATCCCAGAAATTGTTTCGATACCGAGATGAGGAACCCCAGGATCACGGCGTTCATGAACATCACGGGCGCGTGGCGGTTGCCCTTGCCTGCGGAGCAGAGCATGGCGGGGATGGTTATCATCAGCGCCACGGCCGGGCCGTCGGCCCACCACGGCAGGTAGGGGACGTCGCCGTAGAAGACGAGGATGGCGGCAAAGAGGTACGTGCACAGCGCCGCAAGGCACCAGCGGAACGATACCCCCTTGGTGAACATGGGGATCATGTCCAGAAGCCCTGCCACGAGACCCGTAACCAGCGTGAGCGTGATGTAGTTCATCGTTGTGGCGTTTTTTTGCCGCTACTTCGCCGCGCGTTTGCGGTCCACCTCGTTCAGGAGGATCTTGCGCAGGCGCATCGCTTTGGGCGTTACCTCGACATACTCGTCGGCCTTGATGTATTCGAGCGCCTCCTCGAGCGAGAAGACCTTGGGCGGTACTATCACGGTCTTGTCGTCCGAGCCCGAGGCGCGCATGTTGGTCAGCTGTTTGGCCTTGGTGACGTTGACGGTGATGTCGCCGGCGCGGGTGCTCTCGCCCACGACCTGTCCGCAGTATACCTCGTCCATGGGCGAGATGAAGAAGCGGCCGCGGTCCTGCAGCTTGTCGATGGCGTAGGCATATGCGGTACCCGTCTCCGATGCTATGAGCGAGCCGTTGGTGCGCATCTCTATTTCGCCCATCCACGGTTCGAAATCCTTGAGGCGGTGCGTCATGATGGCCTCGCCAGCCGTTGCGGTGAGCATTATCGAGCGCAGGCCGATGATGCCGCGCGAGGGTATGAGGAACTCCATACGGGTGCGTTCGCCGTCGGACTGCATGTCGGTCATGTTCCCCTTGCGTTTGGTTACCATCTCTATTACCGTGCCGGCGTACTGGTCGGGGCAGTCGACCGTCATCTCCTCGACGGGTTCGCATTTCACGCCGTCGATCTCCTTGATTATGACCTTGGGCTGTCCTACCTGAAGCTCGTAGCCTTCGCGGCGCATGGTCTCGATGAGGACCGAGAGGTGCAGCACGCCGCGGCCGTATACGATGAACGAGTCTGCGTTCTGTCCCGGTTCCACGCGCAGGGCGAGGTTCTTCTCCAGCTCGCGGTCGAGGCGCTCCTTTATGTGGCGCGAGGTGACGTACTTGCCGTCGCGGCCGAAGAAAGGCGAGTTGTTTATGGTGAAGAGCATCGACATGGTCGGCTCGTCGATGGCGATGGGCGGCAGCGGCTCGGGATTCTCGTAGTCGCAGACGGTGTCGCCGATCTCGAAGCCCTCGAGCCCCACGATGGCGCATATTTCACCGCACTCCACCTTGTCGACCTTAGTTTTGCCCAGACCCTCGAATACCATCAGTTCCTTGATGCGCTGCTTGAGCATGGTGGTGCCGTCGCGTTTGGCAAGGGTTATGTTCCCGCCTGCATGCAGTTCGCCTCGCGTGATCTTGCCCACGGCGATGCGCCCTACGTAGGGCGAATATTCGAGCGACGTGATGAGCATCTGCGGCGTACCCTCGACCTCGGCCGGCGCGGGGATCTCGTCGATGATGGTGTCGAGCAGCGGTGTGATCGAATCGGTCGGCTGGTTCCACACGTGCGACATCCAGCCCTGTTTGGCAGAGCCGTAAATGGTTTTGTAGTCCAGCTGCTCCTCCGTGGCGCCGAGCGAGAACATCAGGTCGAAGACCTGTTCGTTCACCGCTTCGGGCCGGCAGTTGGGCTTGTCGACCTTGTTTATCACCACGACGGGTTTCTTGCCCAGCGAGAGGGCCTTCTGCAGTACGAAGCGTGTCTGCGGCATTGTGCCCTCGAAGGCATCGACCAGCAGCAGCACGCCGTCGCACATGTTGAGCACGCGCTCCACCTCGCCGCCGAAGTCGGCGTGACCCGGGGTGTCTATGATGTTGATCTTGTAATCCTTGTATTTCACCGACACGTTCTTCGACAGGATCGTGATGCCGCGCTCACGCTCCAGATCGTTGTTGTCCATGATCAGGTCGCCGGTGTTGTTGTCCGTACGCAACAGGTGTCCCGCCACGATCATTTTGTCCACGAGCGTGGTCTTTCCGTGGTCAACGTGCGCTATGATAGCTATGTTGCGAAGTTTTTGCATAGTAATTGAAATTAACGCCGCAAAGTTAATAATTAATCATAAAAATGCGTTATTTTTGTTCTCCTATTCAACTGGTGACCAATATGGATTACAGCATAGAAATCAAGGGCCGCAGCGAGGTCGTCGTAGGCAGCGCGGGCGATCATCTACCGCGTCTGCTGCCAGACAAGAGGGTCGTGGTGGTATCCGACACGAACATCGACCGCCATTACCATTCGCTCGTGAACCGTTACGACCATGTGCTCATCGGCCTTGGCGAGGCGAGCAAGACGCTGGTTACGGCGGACGCCATATACAAGAAGTTTATATCGATGGGGGTCGACCGTTCGACTTTCGTGCTGGCCATAGGCGGCGGCATCGTCACCGACGTGGCGGGTTTCGTCGCCTCGACATACATGCGGGGCTTGGAATTCGGGTTCATCTCGACGTCGCTGCTCGGGCAGGTCGACGCCAGCGTCGGCGGCAAGAACGGCGTCAATGTCGACGGATACAAGAACATGGTCGGGACCTTCACCCAGCCGCGCTTCGTGATATGCGATGCGGGCATGCTGCGCACCCTGCCCGAGCGTGAACTGCGTACGGGCATGGCCGAGATAATCAAGGCGGGCATAATCGCCGACGGGGAGCTCTTCTCGATATTGGAACGCACGCCGCTGGCGGAGCTGGCGAAAAATCCGGAAATGTTGGGCGAGGTGGTCTATCGCGCCGTCAAGGTTAAGGCCGACATCGTCGAGCGCGACGAACGCGAGACGGGCGACCGCCGAAAGCTCAATCTGGGCCATACGCTGGCGCACGCCATAGAGAAGAGTTCGTCGAAGATGAACCATGGCGAGGCGGTGGCCGTGGGACTGGCGTTGATCTCCGAGGCCGCCATGCATCGCGGGATACTTTCGGCTGCCGACAGGGAGCGTATCTGCGGCCTGCTGCGGCGTACGGGCTTCGACCTCACGCCGCCCGTGGCTATGCGCGTGCTGTTGAAGGCCGTAGCCAAGGACAAGAAGAGCGAGGGTGACATGCTGCACGTGGTATTCCCCGAAGCGGTGGGTTCGTGCAGGGTTGAGCGCATGCCGCTCGACGAGTTTAGCGCGATGTTCGTGTGACGCGGGCGGCATAACGAAACGCACGGAAATGACAGGGGCGATCCGGATAGTCCGGATCGCCCCTGTCCGTGTGCTGTACTGCCGCCGCATTATCTATTTATCGAGCCAATCGTGATGTCGAACTGATCGCAGCTGCCGGTACGCCAAGCCATGCCGGCCGTGCGCTTCGATATGGCGAAAAGCGGGGAAAAGGTGCGCACCGAGATGGTCTTGCCGTCGGGCATGAACTCCAGTATGCGGAGCCAGCAGTCGCCGCCGTTGCCGTTCCAGTCGCCGTCGCCGTTCTGCGAGTTGAACATCATCTGCGGAATGTCGCGTCCGTCGGCCGCCTTGTCCACGCGCAGCGCCGAGGTCGAACTGTAGTCGACTTCGCCGTCCTTGCCGATGGCAGGAGGTGAGCCTGTGTGTCCGCACAGCACGAGGCATATGTTCTTCGAGGGGTATATGAGTTTGTCCCATACGGCCTGCGCCCAGTTGCGCGGCGTGAGCTTGTAGTCCTCCTTCTCGATGCGGCTGCTGTCGGTCGCGAGGAACGAGTGGGTGAGGATTATTACGCGGTGGTTGCGATAGGCTTCCGATTCGATGAGCTGGCGTGCCCATTCGAGGGCTTCGTCGCGCGGCGCGAATTCGAAGGCTATGACGAGCAGGTCGCCCCACGCCTCGTCGTGGAACTCGTAGGCGGCGTTCTCCATCGTGTGGAGCCCTTGGTGGTTGGCGCCCGTCGAAACGAGGGACGCGGCGAAGGCGGGGTTGCGTTCGGGGTATATGTAGTCGGGCATGTTCGAAAGCCGGTGCTCGGCGGCGATATACCCTGTGTCGTGGTTGCCTTGGCATACGATGTAGGGGATTTTGCCGTCGAGGCGCGCAAGGGCGTCCGACACGGCCTGCCACTGCTGGCGCGAGGTGCGGTCGCCGTTGTTGGGGTTGGGTATGCCTGCGGCGATGAGCTTGTTGTTCTGTTCGACCATGTCTCCCGTGAAGAGGGCGGCGCGGATGTTCAGGCGGTCGATGTTCTGTGCGATCCATGCCGTCTGCAGCTCGAAGAGAGGTTGGTTGGCCGCGAACTTCACATAGCTCTGCGGGTCGGGTACCATGATCATCGAGAATGAGCTCTCGTCCTGCAGCGCAGGATAGACGGGAATCTGGGGCGCACCCGTGGGGGGCTGAGCCGCGGCCGTCGCGACCGCCGCCAGCAGCAGGATGGTGGTTGCAATGTGTTTCATCGGTTCGAGTATTTTTGAGGTTTCGGTTTTGTCTGTAATCGTTCCGTCGTTCCGGCGGCATCGCCGCCCGGGCTTAAAAGAGTGTGTTCTCGCTGCTGTCGGGCATGAGCCCCATGTGGCGGTATGCGAGTTCGGTGGCTTCGCGGCCGCGGGGCGTACGCTTGATGAAACCCTCCTTGATAAGGAACGGTTCGTAGACATCCTCTATGGTGCCGGCCTCCTCGCCTACGGCCGTGGCTATGGTGTTCAGACCTACGGGGCCGCCCTTGAACTTCTCGATTATGGTGCTCAGGATACGGTTGTCCATGCGGTCGAGGCCGCGCGAGTCGATATTCAGCGCCGTGAGGGCTATACGCGTGATTCCGAGGTCAATATGGCCTTCGCCCTTGACCATTGCGAAGTCGCGCACGCGTCGCAGCAGGGCGTTGGCTATGCGAGGTGTGCCGCGTGAGCGCAACGCCACCTCCTTGGCGGCGGCGTCGTCGATAGATATGTCGAGTATTCGTGCCGAGCGTTTTACTATGCGTGCGAGCACCGCGGCGTCGTAATATTCGAGATGGCATTGAATGCCGAAGCGTGCGCGCAGGGGCGATGTGAGCAGGCCGCTGCGGGTGGTGGCGCCCACAAGGGTGAAAGGTGCCAGCTCGATCTGTATCGAGCGGGCGGAGGGGCCCTTGTCGAGTACGATGTCTATCTTGTAGTCCTCCATGGCCGAGTATAGGTACTCCTCGACGATTGGGCTCAGACGGTGTATCTCGTCGATGAAGAGCACGTCGCCGGCGTTGAGGTTGGTGAGCAGTCCTGCCAGATCGCCCGGTTTGTCGAGCACGGGACCCGAGGTGACCTTGAGCTGCGCCCCCATCTCGTGTGCGATGATGTTGGCGAGGGTGGTCTTGCCCAGACCCGGGGGGCCGTGCAGCAGTACGTGGTCGAGCGAGTCGCCGCGCATGAGCGCCGCCTTGATGAAGACCTTGAGGTTGTCGACGATCTTGTCCTGCCCCGAGAATGCCGCCAGATCCTGCGGCCGGATACGGTTTTCGAACTCCAGATCGCTCTCTATGTTTCGCATGTTTCTGTCTGTGCCCATGTTGTGTAACGGTGGAAGAGGCTCCTGCCGCTGCCGTTGTGCCGTGCAGGGCGGGTTAACCGGGTACAAATATACGCAAAGTCGGGCGCAGAGACAAATCGAAAACGCAGGTTTCAGGATTTGATCATGCCGTATTGTGCGGATACGGGGAGATCCGAACGCGGATGCGGGGGAAAACGCTGTTTCGGGACGGCTTGTTTCGGCGTGCGGCGCAGGCCTCTATGCATGGCGCGGGCATGTATGCAGGGGTGTGCCGGCGGCCGTCGATGGTGTCCAAAAGAAATATTTTTCATGCCGTTTGTGTCATTGGTAATGATAAAATTGTTATCTTTGGAAAATTAAAGGAGCGGGCCGCTGTATGCTCGGAGGGGTGTCGGGGGCGCCTTTGCACGGCATCCGTCCGCGTTGCGGCATGATGGCGGCGCGGCGGTTCCGCTGTCGGCATCTTTGGATGCGTATGTGTGGGTCCGCCGGCCCTAATAACGAAAAAGAGGGCGTAAAGCCCTCTGCCGTGTAGCCTCGAAAGGATTCGAACCTTCATCGTAAGAACCGGAATCTTAAATTCTATCCATTGAACTACGAGGCCGCAGGTGCAAAGATGCGAAAAAAAAATTTATATGACAAATAAAAATGAAAATTGGGAGCGTTTGGAGTGCGTGATACGATGGGCGAACATGACCATAAACTATTTCGGCCGTTACATCGGCCTGTCGCGTTCGGAGAACCTCTACCAGATAAAGGCGGGCAAGAACGGCATATCGCAGAATCTGGCGCGCCGTATCACGGGCAAGTTCCCCGAGATCAGCCTCGCGTGGCTGCTTACGGGTGAAGGCGAGATGATGGTGAGTGACGTCAGGGCGGGTCAGATCCCTTTCTTCGATGTCGACGTGCAGGGACGGTCGATAAGGCGCCTGTCGGAGATGACGCCCGAGTGCGGCATGGTGATCCCCATGATGGAGGATTGCGACTGTGCCATGCGCAGCTACGATATGGCCATGAGCGCCGAGATTATGCCGGGAACGATCGTATTCCTGAAAAAAACGGCTGTCGGGGCGATTATTCCAGGGGGAACATATGTCATCGGTAGTCAAAATTATATACTTTTGCGTAAAGTGCATATCGCCGACGACGCTGGACGGCAGGTGTTGATGCTCGAGGCGGCGAACGACGGTTTCGACAACGTGCGCGTCGCCGTCGAGGATGTGGAGTGCGTATACCGTGTGGTGGGGCAGCTGCGCATCTGCTGACGCCGTATGCGCGTGCCGGAGGGGCGCGCTGCAGGCGTGGCCCGGAAATGGAGGACTGCGGCGTGCGGATGACGGCCCGAGAGGAAACGGACGGAAGGAAGAAGAAAAAGTTTGAAAACATAAAACTTGCAGTTATGATGACTATAAAAACAAAGGAGAGCGCATCGTTGTTGCTGGCGCTGGCGGCTACGGTTATCGTGGCGGCTGTGATGGCATGGTGCGGTATTGTATGGTGGAAGGCCGTGTGCATATCGGTCGTGGTGTTC
This sequence comes from uncultured Alistipes sp., assembly GCA_944320685.1. Classification (GTDB taxonomy): domain Bacteria; phylum Bacteroidota; class Bacteroidia; order Bacteroidales; family Rikenellaceae; genus Alistipes. Next base: position 332,182 of record CALUIK010000001.1, on the reverse strand, counting down.
GCGCTGCTGGCCCTCTTCTCGCTCTATACGATACGGTCGTATGTGGCCTACAAGCTCAAGCCGATATATTCGATCGTCTTCTCGCGTGACGTGCACACCACCGAGATAGCCGACGAACTCAAGGACAAGCATGTGGAGAAGATCTCAGAGGAACTCACGGCATGGGCCGACGACAACGACAAGGAGATCGCCCGACTGAAGCAGACGGAGAAGTTCCGCAAGCAGTATCTGGGCAATGTGGCGCACGAACTGAAAACCCCGATCTTCAACATCCAAGGCTATATCTCGACGCTGCTCGACGGAGGTCTGGAGGACGAGCTCATCAACCGCAAGTACCTTGAGCGCGCCGAGAAGAGCATCGACCGCCTGATCAACATAGTGAACGATCTGGACACAATCTCGAAACTCGAGAGCGACATGAACCGCCTGAAGAACGACAAGTTCGACATCGTGGCCCTTGCCAAGGAGATCGCCGACCAGCTGGAGATCGAGGCGGCCAAGCGCAAGATCCGCATATCGGTCAAGGGGGCGGACTACCTGCCTTCGCCCTTCTGGGTGACGGCCGACAAGCACTATGTGGGACAAGTGCTGGTGAACCTCATCATCAACTCGATACATTACGGCAAGGAGGGCGGATCGACGCGCATAAAGTTCCGCGACATGATGGACAAGATCCTGGTCGAGGTGGAGGATACGGGCGTGGGCATCGGCAAGGATGACATACCGCGCATCTTCGAGCGTTTCTACCGTGTCGACAAGGGCCGCTCGCGCGAGCAGGGAGGCACTGGGCTGGGCCTTGCCATCGTAAAGCATATAATCGAGGCGCACGGCGAACGCATCAACGTGCGCAGCGAGCCGGGCGTGGGCACGACATTCGCCTTTACGCTCAAGAAGGCGCAGTCGCCTGCCGAGAAGTGATGCGGCGGCGTATGATCAGATATATCCTGCTACAGCTAACCCTTATAAGCGATAAATGCTCAACGACCTGTTCTATATCGTGTGGGACTTTGATCCGGTGATGTTCTCCATCGGATCGCTCGACATACGCTATTACGGCCTCACGTGGGCCCTGACAATACTTCTCGGCGAGAGGTTTTTCTCGTACTTTGCAAGACGCGAGGGCTTCGGCCCCCAGATCGTAGAGACGGGATTCGTATGGATCACCCTCGGCGCCATCCTCGGTGCCCGCATAGGGCATTGTCTCTTTTACGAGTTCAGCTATTATATCGCCAAGCCGTGGGCTATCCTCACGGAGATCCGCAACGGCGGAATGGCGAGCCACGGGGCCGCCATAGGCATGTTGATAGGCATGTGGATCACCGCCCGCAAGTGCCGCATGCCGTATGTGTGGTGGCTCGACCGCATCATGGTTCCCGTCTCGATAGGCGGGGCTCTGGTGCGTATGGGCAACCTGTGCAATTCGGAGATCGTGGGCTCGGCGACCGACCTGCCGTGGGGGTTCAAGTTCGTGCGGCTCTATCCCTCGCTGCCCGTGGAGCGGATTCCCGTACTGCATCCTGCACAGTTGTACGAGGCCATATGTTATGTTGTGACCTTCGCGGTGCTGTTGTGGCTTTACCGCCGCCGCGACGAGGGACGGCGCCACGCCGGCCTGATGTTCGGGGTGGGATTGATCGGCATCTTCCTCACGCGGTTCTTTATCGAGTTCATAAAGGCCGATCAGGAGGCTTTCGAGCAGGGGATGGCACTCAATATGGGACAACTGCTCAGCATACCTTTCATCCTGTTGGGCGCGTGGATGATATGGCGCGGACGTCAGGGGCGCTTCGCCGTGGCGGCGCCTCCGTCTGAAAGGGCCGGTATGGTGCACCGCGGTGCGACCGCGGCGGGTGAAGGCGGCGGTGTGTCGAAAAAGAAAAAAAGCAAGAAAAAATGGTAGAAGAGGTTAACAAGATCATCTATAACATGCTCATCGGCGGCAAGGGCGTCGTCCTGCCCGAGGTGGGCACGCTCTTCATCGAGCGGCAGGGTGCCAAGCGCATATCGAAGGATCGTCTTTTGAGTCCGCGCAACGCGGTGACCTTCTCTTCGCAGGCCGAGGGGCGTTCGATCGTGGACGAGATCGTCGCCATCGCCGGATGCGGCGAGGAGCAGGCGCGCGACATATACGACCGCTGGCTGGCGAAGACGCGCGAAGGCAAACGTATAACCATCGGTGGCGTGGGTGTGCTGAGCGACAAGAGTTTCTCGCCCGAGCCGGAGTTCAATGCCGCGATCAACCCCGGCGGCGTGAAGACGCTGGTGGTGCGGCGCCGTTCGAATGCATGGCTTTATGCCGTGAGCGGCGTATGTGTTGCCGTGGCTGTCTGCGTGGGCGTATACATGATGTGGGGCGACGCGCTGTTCGGCGGCGTGAGCGTCGTTGGTGGCGACGGCGCGGCTGCGGTTACCGCAGTTGCGGAGGATACGGATTCCGCGGGGACCTCGACGGCGGATTCCCTGCTGCCGGCAGCGGCGGAGCCGGTGCCGCAACCTGCGTCAGAGACGCAGCAGCCGCAAGTGCCGCAGGAAGCGCAGCCTGCGCCCCAAGCGCAACAGACGGCGCAGGGGGTTGCGGCATCTGCGGCGGGTGGGGATTACACGTTCTGGGTCGTGTCGGGTGTATTCTCGACGGAGCAGAATGCCGCGCGGGCGCTGGAGATGGCGGAGAAGAACATCAAGGATATGGATGGCCGCATAATCCCGTTCAAGGATAAATTCATCGCGGCGCTCTTCGGCAGTGACAACCGTGCCGACTGCAACGCCTTCGCCCGGTCGTACAAGGACATATATCCCGACCTGTGGATATACGAGGTGAAACGATGAGACTTGCCGACGCGATCATACGCGCGATAGACTTCTTTTATGTCAGGCCGCTGGCGCACCTCGTATCGCGCCGCATGTTTCGTTACGCCGTATGCGGCGGTGCCAACATGGCGCTTGACCTCGTGTGGTATTTCCTGATCTACCATTTTATAGTGGGCGGGCGGTATATCGACCTCGGTGTCGTTGTGGTTTCGCCCCATGTCGCGGCTTTGGCCGTGGTCTTCCCGATAACGTTCTTCACGGGTTTCTGGCTGAACCGCAACGTGGCTTTCTGCGTTACGGGAACACGCGCGTCGCGTCAGGTTGCGCGCTATGCGCTCACGGTGGCAGGGTCGCTGTTGCTGAATTACGTGTGCATAAAGTTATTCGTCGAAGCGTGCGGCGTGTGGCCTACACCGGCCAAGGCCCTGACGACGGCCGTGTGCGTCACATACAGCTATCTTGCGGGCCGTTATTTCACCTTTGCCGAGCGTAAGGATTGACTGTCGAAACGGGCGGGGTTCGCAGTCGCCGCCATGAAAAAAGCGGCGCCGGCCTTGTGGCCGGCGCTTGTCCTTCTCGCTGAATCCCGTTAACTTTACCTGATAGTGAATATTACGCCTGCCGAGACCCAGCAGTCGGGCATGCGCAGTCCGCCGTAGTCGTAGTATACGGCGGAGGTGATGTTCGTGGCGTCGACAAAAACTCGCATCTTCCATATGTCGTATGCCGCGCGGGCGTCGAGCAGGAAGTAGGGCGAATAGGAGTGTACGGCGCCGTCGCGGCCCGCATAGGAGCCTATCCGGTCATATAGTGTACCCGTCACCGATATTGTCAGACGGCGTGCGGGCGCTGTGTCGAGACGTGCCGACAGTTTGTTGCGCATGTGGTCGAGCGCATATTGATATATAACCCTTGCTGTCGGAGTTCTGATGGATATATCCGTACCCTATCGATGCGTGCCGCATCCACCCTTCGGTGACATATGCGAGCGACAGCTCGGCGCCGAGGGTGTTCATTTCGGTTATCTGCATCGACTGCCAATCGTCGTCGGCTGCCTGCTTCACCCAGTCTATGACGTTGCGGCCGCGGCGGTAGTAGGTGTAGAGACCTGCATCCCAGCCGCTGCGGCGGTATTGTGCCGACACGTGATACGTAAGGGCGTGCTCGGGGGAGAGATTGCGGTCGCTCCTGTACCCTGCGGCGGTGTAGTAGAGGTCGGTATATGTAGGCAGTCGCATGGACTCAACCACACCCGCGCCGAACGACCAGCAACGGCCCGCGTTGTATCCTGCGCCGATGTTCCACAGGGCGTCGGTCCCGTAGTCCGAACGGCTGACGCCGACGGCCCCGTTCAACGAAAGGCGGCGCCACCGCTTCTCGTGGCGCAGTGTGGTGTTTACCGTGGTGCGACCCTTGCGGTGGTCGTAGTCGATGCCGCGTATTCGTTTCGGGGTGCACTCGTCTCCGAGGACGGTGCTGTATATGTGGTTGTATGTCACGTCGATCCCCACCGACGTCTCACCTGCGGCCCAACGGTATCCCATCCCCGCCTCGGCACCTATGTTGTCGGTTATGTGGTGGTTGAAGGGTACCTTCGACTCGTCGCCGCGCATGAGCTCGAATCGGTCGGTGTTCATGCGGTAGCTGACGTTTGCCGTCAGGCGCAGCCGTTCGCCCTGCCGCAGCCAGCGCAGTGACGCCAGTGCCGTCGAGGTCCGCTCGAACTGGTCGGGGTAGGAGAGCGAATAGAAGCCGTTGGCGCCGAAAGCCCGGTTCTGGTATCCGGCCTGAATATCGAACAGTCCAGCCTTGGGTGACGAGTATGAGAGCCGAGCGTAGCCGTTGTAATTCATGAAATCGGTGTTGTGTGTGTACCCTCCGCTGCGGCGCGCCGATCCCGTCACCAAGAGCGAGAGACGGTCGGTGGTGTAGCCTCCGGCCAGCGATCCGTAGCAGTAGCCGTAGGCGCCGCCCGAAGCCTCGACGCTTATGTAGCGGGGGTAGAGCGGGGCGGTGCGTATGTCCACGGCTCCGGCGTAGGCACCCACGCCCGAAACGCCGTCGATTACGTTTATGGCGGAGACCGCATTGATGTCGATGGGAAGCGAATGGGATTGGTGTCCGGTTCTGGCATCGGTGAAGTTGATGCCGTTGAGAGTGATCATGGTCTGATCGAAAGAACCTCCTCGGATCGAGATGTCGGTCTGTATCCCCTTGCCGCCGCGTTCACGCGTGTCGACGGCAGGCGAGAGGCGCAGTGCGGACTCTATGGTCTGCAGGGGCGCGACGCTCTCCGTCGAGCGGTTGAAGACTGGCGTCTGCGACGCGATGCTTCGCGAGGTGGAGGCTTGCCGCCCCGCGACATTCACCCGTTCCATCTCCACGGAGCGGTAGACGGAAGTGGTGTCGGCACCCATGTCTTGGGCTCCGGCCGTCGCAGAAGAGATGATCGACATGCTGACCGAGAGGACCCCGATCTTGACGCAGCGGCCCAGCGAGGCGAATACGCCGTATGCTTTGCGGCTCCAGCGTCGGAAACAAGGAGTACCCTGTCGTGCTGTCTTTTTCTTCATTTGTGTTTGATTGGTTTTGGTTATGCGACAAGGAGGATCAGCGAGCCTCCTCCTTGAGTTTCTGTAATTCGTACATGCGGTCGCGGTAGCGGGCCGCGGCGAGGAAGTCGAGCGACTTGGCCGCGCGTTCCATATCCTCGCGCGCCTTGGCGATGAGTGCGTCGAGATCGGCGGCGTTGTATGTCGTCTGTACGTCGGCAGCGATCATACCTCCCTGCTCTACAGTTGGGTAGAGGGGTGCCGCCGCTGCGGTCTGTTGCTGCGGTTGCTGGCTTATGAGCAGGTTCTGCCCCGAGCCGCTCTTCTGTGCCTGCCGCGGCAGCATGGCGTGTTCGATGTTGTACTGCACCTGTTTCTCGCGCCGGCGGTTGCTCTGCTCTATGGCCGCCACCATCGAGTCGGTGCAGCGGTCGGCGTATAGTATGACATGGCCGTTCGAGTGGCGTGCGGCGCGCCCCGCGATCTGCGTTATCGAGCGGACGTTTCGCAGGAAGCCCTCCTTGTCGGCATCGAGGATGGCCACAAGCCCCACCTCCGGCAGGTCGAGGCCCTCGCGCAGCAGGTTGACACCAACCAGCACGTCGAACATGCCGGCGCGCAGGTCCTCGAGTATCTGCACGCGTTCGAGGGTGTCGACGTCGGAGTGTATGTAACGGTTGCGGATGCCCACGCGGTCGAAATATTTTGATAGCTCCTCGGCCATGCGCTTGGTGATGGTGGTGATGAGGATCTTGTCCTCGACTTTCACGCGCTTGTCTATCTCCTCGATAAGGTCGTCTATCTGGTTGAGGGTTACGCGCACCTCGAGCGGCGGGTCGACCAGTCCCGTGGGGCGTATCAGCTGTTCGACGACCACGCCCTCGCTCTTCACCAGCTCGTAGTCGGCGGGTGTGGCGCTGACATATATCGCCGTGCCCATCAGCTGCTCGAACTCCTCGAAGCGCAGCGGGCGGTTGTCCTTGGCTGCGGGGAGGCGGAAGCCGTACTCGACGAGGTTCTCCTTGCGGGCGCGGTCGCCGCCGAACATGGCGTGCACCTGCGGCAGGGTGACGTGGCTCTCGTCTATGACCATGAGGAAGTCCTTCGGGAAGTAGTCCAGAAGGCAGAAAGGGCGCGTCCCCTCGGGCCGCCCGTCGAAATAGCGCGAGTAGTTCTCTATGCCCGGGCAGTAGCCCAGCTCCTTGATCATCTCGAGGTCGTACTCCACGCGCTGTTTTATGCGCTGCGCCTCGACCATACGGCCCTGCCGCTCGAAGAACTCTATCTGCTTGCCCAAGTCGAGGTATATCTGCTGCACCGCCGAATTGATATGCTCCTTCGTTGTGACGAATAGGTTTGCGGGGAAGATGGTCACCTTGTCCAGCGTCTCGAACCGCTGGCCGCTCACGGGGTCTATGGTCTGTATCGACTCGATCTCATTGTCGAAGAAGGTGACGCGGTAGCAGTTGTCGCCGAAGGCGGGCATGATGTCGAAGGTGTCGCCCTTGACGCGGAATGTCGCGGGGGACATCTCGGTTTCGGTGCGGGTGTACAGCGCCTCCACGAGGCGGTACATGAAGTGCTTGTAGTTGACTACGTCGCCTGTGCGTATGGTTATCGAGGTGGCGTGGAAGTCGTTGGGGTTGCCTATGCCGTAGAGGCACGAGACGCTCGACACCACCACCACGTCGCGCCGTCCCGACAGGAGCGTCGCCGTGGCGTGCAGGCGCAGCTTGTCCAGCTCGTCGTTTATGGCGAGGTCCTTTTCGATGTATGTGTCTGTCGAGGGGAGGTATGCCTCGGGCTGGTAGTAGTCGTAGTAGGATACGAAGTATTCGACGGCATTCTCGGGGAAGAAGTTCTTGAATTCGCCGTATAACTGTGCAGCGAGGGTCTTGTTGTGGCTCAAGACAAGGGTCGGGCGGTTGAAGTGCGCCACCACGTTGGCTATGGTGAAGGTCTTGCCCGAACCCGTCACGCCGAGCAGCGTGTTGTGGCGCACCCCGCTCTCGATCGAGCCGATGAGCTGGGCGATGGCTTCGGGCTGGTCACCCGTGGGCGCATAATCCGACACGAGTTTGAAATCCATGCCGCAAAGGTAGCGAAAAATTCTTTAAGGAATGAAAAAGGCAGGGCCCGGTATGCCCTGCCTCTTATCTGTGTGTATCGTGTGGCGCCGATGGCTAAAGCACGGCGTCAAGTTCCTTGTAGAAGTCGGGCCCCTCGCCTGCGAAGACCTTGTGTATGCGGCCGTCGGGGTCGATGATGATCTTGGTGGGGTAGCCCTGCACGCCGTAGAGTACGATTGCGTTCTTGTCGAGCGGGGCGTCGTCGGGGTTGTACACCTGTATCCACGGCATCTGGTGTTTCTCGAGCCCCTCTTTCCACCTCTCGGGCGTGTCGAAGCAGTCGATGCTGACGAAGGTGCAGCGCTTGCGGTATTTCTCCTCGTACTTCTTCATGTCGGGGATGCCCTTGATGCACCATCCGCACCACGTGCCCCAGAAGTCGAGCACCACCCACTTGCCGCGCAGCGAACTCAAGGTGACGGGCTTGCCGTCGGGGTCGTTGAGCGTGAAATCGGGAGCCTCCGCTCCGGGTACCGTTGCCTCGGCAGCCTTCCGGGTGGCTATGCGCCTGTCGGAGTTGTGCTTGGTTTCGTCGATCAGGGGAGCGAGGTGTGATGTGCGAAGTCCCTCGTCGATGGCGTCATAGAGCGCCGGCACCGAGTCCAGCGGCGCGTTGCGCAGGAGCAGTGCCGCCGAGGGGTTGTCGGCGTTGCGGCGTATCCATGCGGCGGTGAGCGTGCGGCGGACGGTAAAGAGCGAGTCGTATATGTCGAAATACCCCTTGTTGTCCGGGTCGCCGTTCAGGAGGTTCACCATGCTGTCGATGGATACATCCGTGCTGTGCACCGTTTCGAGATAGTCGGTCATGCCGTCGGCCGCGGCAGAGCCCGAGGCGGTGTATATGTACCCGTTCCCGTCGGCCTTGAGCTTTATGGTGATGCGGTCGTGCGGTTCGACGATCATGCGGATGAATGCCTGCGACATTGAGGCGGGAGATATTACATACAGCGACGGCAGCGAATCGGGTGTGATGACTGCCCTGCCGTTTTTGAGTTTTATGAGTTCCTTCTTTACTCTCGGATCGCTGTCGTTGGGGACGGGGTAGTCCTTCAGATTCATGTGCGCTACGGTAAGCTCGGTCTCGTCGAGGCCGCTGATCTTGACTGTTATGCCGGGCTTCGAGCACGATGCTGCGAGGAGCGCCGCAGTGCAGATAGCACATGATAAGATGAGTTTTTTCATCGGAAAAGCGTTTAAATGTGTTTATATCATGTAAAGATAGAAAAATATCCGCAAACCGACGCCTTGTCGTGCCGTTTTTTGCAGCCCGTTCATTTTTTGCCGTAAGGTCCGGTGCGGCATTATGTCTGCGGGGCTGGCGGGCGTGAGGCGCGGCGATGGTGCCGCCGCGCAAGAATAAAGTTAAATGCGGTATCGCGGCGCGATGCAATCTCGCCGATTATTGTTAACTTTGCCTGCTAAAAAGTATGCTCGGAAAATGATCGACCGCGCCACCGTGGACCGCATATATGCCGCCGCCGATATTGTGGATATTATCGGCGACTATGTCACGCTCAAGAAGAAGGGCGTGAACTATCAGGCGTGCTGTCCGTTCCATCAGGAGAAGACGCCGTCGTTCGTAGTGTCGCCGTCGAAGGGCGTGTTCAAGTGCTTCGGCTGCGGCAAGGGCGGCAATGCCGTCACCTTCATCATGGAGCACGAGGGCGTGAGCTATCCCGAGGCGTTGCGCATGGTGGCCAAACGCTATGGCATCGAGGTCGAGGAGCGCGCCATGACCGAGGAGGATGTGCGCCGCAACAACGACCGCGAGAGTATGTTCGCCCTCAACGGCTGGGCCGCCGACTATTTCGCCAAGTACCTCACGGGTACGACCGAGGGCCGCAGTGTCGGGATGGCCTATTTTTCGCAGAAGCGCGGCTTTACCGATGCTACGGTCCGCAAGTTCGGCCTCGGCTTCTGCTCGGCCAAGGGCGACGATATGTCGCTGGCGGCTAAGGCGGCGGGATACAAGGAGGAGTTCCTGCTCTCGACGGGACTCGCGCTAAAACGCGAGAGCGACGGCCGCCTCTACGACCGTTTCCGCGACCGCGTGATATTCCCCGTGCACAACATTTCGGGCCGCGTGGTGGCCTTCGGCGGCCGCACGCTGCGCACGGACAAGTCGGTGGCCAAGTATCAGAATTCGCCCGAAAGCGAGATATACAGCAAGAAACGCGAGCTCTACGGCCTATATTTTGCCAAGAAGGCCATACAGCAGCAGGACTACGCCATCATGGTCGAGGGATATACCGACGTCATCTCGATGCATCAGGCCGGTGTGGAGAATGTGGTCGCCTCGTCGGGCACCTCCCTTACGACCGAACAGATACAGTTGCTGCACCGCTTCACGCGCAACATAACGGTGATATACGACGGAGATTCGGCCGGCATACACGCCTCGCTGCGCGGCATAGACATGATCCTCAAGGAGGGCATGAACGTGCGTGTTGTACTGCTGCCGCCGGAGCACGACCCCGATTCGTTCGCCCGGGCGCATACGGCCGAGGAGGTGCACGCATACATACGCGAAAACGAGGAGGACTTCCTCTCGTTCAAGGCGCGCCTGATGCTGCGTGAGGCGGGGACGGACCCGATCAAGCGGTCGGAGGTGATCGGTGACATGGTGCGGTCGATCGTGCAGATACCCGATTCGATACAGCGGTCGGTATATATCAAGGAGTGTGCGCGCACGATGGATGTCGACGAGAGTGTCCTCATAGCGGAGGTTGCGCGCAAGCGGGCCATGCAGTCGGGTGACGGCGAGGTTGCCGAGTTTGTGCGGCGGCAGCAGCGGTTGACGCGCGAGGAGCAGAAGGCGGCGCTGCCGCCGGAACCCGACCTTACGAAGGGCGGCGCGGCTGGCAGCAGCGAGGAGGCTTTGGAGCGCGAGCTGGTGAAATATCTGCTCAAGTCGGGCCACAAGTGCTTCGAGGTCGTCGAGGGCCGCAACGTCGTGCAGATAAATATCGCCGAGGAGATCCTGCAGAGTCTCGACGCCGACAATATAGTCTTCTCGAATCCCGTTTACGAGAGCATCCTTGAGGCATACCGCGAAAAGTGGCGCGAGCTGGGAACGGGGGTCGAGGTGCCGGCGCAGGTCTTCGTGAACCATCCCGACCCCGAGGTGTGCAACGCCGCGGTCGACATCCTCACCTCGGACGACAATTACGTGCCGAGCGAGATCTGGCGCCGCAAGGATGTGCATGTCGAGAGCGAGGGCGAGATACTCGCCGTAGGCGTGCCCAAGGCTATCATGCTCTACCGTTCGAAGGTCGTCGAACGCATGATCAATTCGGTGCGCGAGCGGCTCAAGGACGAGGCCCTCGGTGACGAGGAGCTCGCTGAGTGCATGATGCAGCTCTCGAAACTGAATCAGGTGAAACTCGCCCTGTCGAAGCAGAGCCAGCGGTTGATACTGTGAATTGTGAGGCGTGCGGGGGATGTCGTGCGGAATCAAAAAGGGGCAGGTGCCGGATCGTACACGCATCGCTGCGCATACCGTGTGCAAACAGAAAATAAACAGAAAGATGTGTAAAACATATCAAAGATAAAAGAATTAGTTACCTTTATCCGGTCCTGCCCGTCGCATGAACGGGCAAAAACGATGCCATGAGCGGCCGTGTGCGGACGAAGAGTGATAAAGGAGTATACGGAGTTGCAATATGACGGATTTCAAGAATATAAACATACGCAACAAGCGCGCGACGTTCGACTACGAGATACTCGAGGAGTATGTGGCCGGAGTGGTTCTGGCGGGTACCGAGATCAAGTCGATACGTCTGGGCAAGGCGTCGCTGACGGACAGTTACTGCTATTTCGACAAGGGGGAACTGTGGCTTCGAGGCATGAACGTGGCCGAATACGGTTGGGGTACGTGCAACAACCATGCGCCCAAGCGCGACCGCAAGCTGCTGTTGCAGCGCAAGGAGCTCAACAAACTGCAGCGGTCGCTGCAGGACCGCGGCCTCACTGTGGTGGGGCTGCGTCTGTTCCTCACGGAAAAGGGGCTTGCAAAGGTGGTCGTGGGCCTTGCGCGCGGCCGCAAGTCGTACGACAAGCGCGAGTATCTGAAGGAGAACGACGCCAAACGCGAGATGGACAAGGCGATGAAGCGCTACAAATGACGCCGGTCCATGTCGTGTGGTGAAAAGGAGAGATTTATGGGAAAAGTTATAGACGGAAGTAAAGGTGCGGCGAAAGACATAAAAGCTGTATTCTTCGACATCGACGGCACGCTGGTGAGTTTCGCCACCCATACCGTGCCCGACTCGGCACGGCGCGCCATCGGACAGTTGCGCGAGCGCGGGATCAAGGTGTTCATATCGACGGGGCGCCTGCTGCGCCATACCGAGGTCGTGCGCGACATCGAGGTCGACGGATATGTCACCGTCAACGGCAGCTATTGCGTCACGCGCGGAGGTGAGATCATATTCGAGCGTTCGTTCCCGCACGAGACTGTGGAGCGGGTTTTCCGCCTTTGCGGCGAGATCGGGTTTCAGGCGGCCGTGATGACGCATGAGAACATATATGTCGACCGCCTGTCGGAACGTGTGCTGTCCATTGCCGAGATGATACACATCATGCCGGAGGTGGCCGACCTGCGGCGCGTAGCTTCGGAGAACCCCGTGTTGCAGGTGTGTCCTTACGTGGGTGAGGATATAGAGCGTATTATCATGCCGCGGCTTCCGGAGTGTGTCGGCACGCGGTGGGTCCCTACGTTCATGGATGTCAATATGCGCGGGACGGACAAGTCGGTCGGGGCGCGGAAGGTGATGGAATATTACGGGCTGTCGATGTCGGAGGCGATGGCTTTCGGCGACGGCGGCAATGATATCCCCATTGTGCGCGATGCTGCCGTGGGTGTGGCGATGGGCAATGCCTGCGATGAGTTGAAGGCTGTGGCCGACTATGTCTCGACATCGGTCGACGAGGATGGCGTAAGCCGCGCGCTGCAGCGCTTCGGGCTGATATGACAGGGTAAGAGAACAAAACGTGATACGATATGTCATTGATATTGTGTATTGAGACGGGTACCGACATATGTTCTGTCGGGTTGGCGCGCAACGGCGAGCTGGTGTCGCTGCGCGAGAGCGACGAGGGACGCGACCACGCCAAGAAGGTGGCGGTCTTCGTCGATGAAATGTTGCGCGAGACCGGTGTGGAGCCCGACGAGCTGGATGCCGTGGCCGTGGGCATGGGCCCCGGGTCGTATACGGGACTGCGCATAGGGGTGTCGTTCGCCAAGGGCATGTGTTATGCGCTGGGCATTCCTCTGGTGGCGGTAGGGTCGCTCGATGCGCTGGCCGAGGTGGCCGTGGAGGACCACGAGGCGGGTATCGTCGACGTGGAGAACTGGGAGCATGCGATGTTGTGCCCCATGGTTGATGCCCGCCGCATGGAGGTATATACGCGCCTTTACGACAGTGCGGGGCGGCCTCTGACCGATGTCGCCGCGGAGGTGGTTACGGCGGACAGTTTTGCCGAGTGGCGCCATAGGGCGCCGCTGGTGATCTTCGGCAACGGCGCCGCCAAGTGCCGCGAGGTGCTTCCCGACGCCGTCTATATCAACGTGGTGCCGTCGGCGCGCGGCTTGGCGCGGCTGGCGCAGCAACGGCTGACGGAGGGCAAGACCGAGGACATAGCCTACTTCGAGCCTTTCTATCTGAAGGATTTTATCGTTATACCGTCGAAGAAAAAATTGCTTTAGGCAGATGGAGTATCGCAACGACGGCGTACGGCGGCAGGACCGTCTGCTCGACGAGGGGCGCGCGCGGGAGATTCTGCTCGGCGGCGAGTACGGCTTTCTGGCAATGGCCTCGCCCGAGGGCGGTTACGGTATTCCCGTGAACTATGTCGTCGAGGGTGGTACGGTATACATACATTGCGCTCCCGAAGGCCGCAAGCTGCGGGCAATGGCGTCGGATTGCCGCGTGAGTTTCTGTGTGGTCGGTGCGACGCGCCCTGTGCCCGAGAAGTTCACCACGGCATACGAGTCGGTCGTTATCGAAGGGCGTGCGCGCATTGTCTCGTCGGACGACGAGCGGCGTCGGGCGCTGGAACTTCTGGTGGAGAAATATTCGCCGGATTATGCCTCTGTCGGCGCCGCGTATATCGAAAAGTCGTTCCACCGCACCGCCGTCATCGCCATAGATGCCGAACGGTGTTCGGGAAAGGCGAAAAGGGTATAGGAAGATGCCCGTTTCAGGTATCTGTACGGCACAAAGGCGTCAGCGTATCGAATAACTCCTCAGCTCGCGGGCGAGGAGTTTTTCTTTTCCTCCGGTGAGGCGGTCGACGAGGGCGTGGAAACGGGGCGAGTGGTCGTGATGGACGGTATGGCACAGCTCGTGTATCATGACGTAGTCGCGCAGGTGTTCGGGCAGGGTCATGAGGTAAAGGCTCAGCGATATGTCGTTGCGCCACGAACACGAACCCCACTTCGAGCGGGCGGCGCGTACGGTCACCTTGCCATAGCGCAGGCCGAAGCGGCGGGCTAACATTTCGAGCCGCGGCGGCAGTGTGGCCTTGGCTTCGGCGCGCAGGCGCTCCACCTCCTCTTTTGTCGGCGCGGGAGGCTTGGGGCGTGCTGCAAAACGGCTGCGCGCCGATGCGACCCATTCGGCCTTCGCTTCGAGGAACGCTATGGCGCGCCGCTCCGATACGTATGTCGGGAACGAGAGCCTCACCTCACCCGAGGGGCGCACCGTGAGCGATATGCGCCGCGCGCGGACGGACCGCGATAGGATTATGTCGCCCAGCACGGGGTGGCGCATTGTCGTTTTCATCCGTTACTTCAAGATTATGAACTTTATGTCGGCGTTTTCGAGTTCGGCATTGCCCTGTTCGTCGATTCCGATGAAGATGTAGTCGAAGACCGCCGTCATGGAATCCGTGCTGAAAACGAGCATCTCGGCGGCGTGGAGGTCCATCTCCTCATGCGACGGCATGTCGGAGCGCGTGTGCCCTATCTTGGCCAGCTGCGTGTCGAGCAACCCGTCGGCCGGGATGCGTATGCTGTCATACTCGATGGTACGGCGGCCGAGGTTGTCGGCAGTTATTGTGGTTTGTCCCCCGAGCGAGAGCCTGCCGTAGGGCGTTATGTCGAGGTCGACGCGCCCGTTGCAGGCGTCGAGGTACAATGTGTATCCGGATATGTCGGCGGAATGGAGCTCTTCGTCGGGCTCGCTGTATGACGAGGCGTAGAGCGAGGTGCGGTCGGAGAGCGTTGTGAGATAGTCGTGGCTCGACTCCAGCCCGTACCGCTGCAGCAGCAGCTGCCGGTCATGGCGGTCGATATAGTCGAGCGACTGGTATAGCTTGCGGTGCAGCTTGCGGCTTACGGTATCGGCATTTGTAGGGGGCCCGAGGCGCAGGCGGCCGTTCTCGTCGGCTATGCCCAAAGTTCGGGCGGCGTCGTCGGCGCGGCGCATCTGCGAGCGCAGCGACATGCGTTCGGCCGAGACAGGTGGAATATATGCCGTGGCGGCGAAGAGCACGAAGGCAGTGACCGATACCGTCAGGTAGCGTCCCGTACGGCGTGATAGGAAGAGCGCGAGGCAAAGTGTCATCACGGCGCCGCAGAGCACCAGATAGAACCGCGACTCGGTTACTCCATACTCGTATATTCGGCGTGCGGTGCCGATCCAGAAGAGTGCGAGCAGCGGCAGCGCGATGAGGCTGAAGCGGCCGAAGAACCAGTCGTAGCGGCGGCGCGTGAGATACGGCTGCAGGGCCTTGACAACGACGGCAAGGATCGAGAACGTGAAGACCATGCCGGCGACCATGCCCTTGGGCAGCGTCCACGTGACAAGGATCTTGGCTGCATAGAGGTATAGTATGGCGGTGTAGACGATAAGGGCGGGGGTGACGATGGCGTTAAGGAGTGTCGTCTCCGTAGCCGAAAGGTTCTGCACCTCGTCGCGGCGGTCCTGCAGGGCGAAGAATAACATCGGCGCGAGCAGGATGTAGGCAAATGCCGCGATGGACGATATGAAGTTGTTCGAGTCGGGCGTAATGTCGAATATACCCGTCACCGACAGGTATATCAGATAGAAGAGCAGTAGCGCCACCGACGAGAATATCAGCGCTATGACAGCCGAAAGGGCCATTTGCACCGCCTCTGACACATAACGGCCGTTGTCGCGCCGCATGCGGAACGAGAGCAGCAACAGCGGCAGCAGGGCCGTGACGGTGACGCCGTACGATGTGTGGTTGGTCCACTCCCCGAGATCGGGGATCATGGCCGTGGCCATGTAGGGTATCCACCACAGGCCGTATATGGCCCGCAGCAGGCGCCCTTGTCCCAGCGTGTTGAGGCAGTATGCCGTGACGATGAATATCGGGGCCGTGATGCAGGGGGTGAAGAATGCGGGCATCGGGCCCGCGAAGTCACGGTATATCTCGACGAGAACTGCGGCGTAGGCGTGCAGCGCGATGAGCATCTCCACAGGGTGGGCGCAGACCGTAGCCAGCAGTCGCATCAGGGCTTCGACGGCGGTGCGGCGCAGGCGCACCACGACTGTCGCGTTCGTTGTTTTCATAAGGTTTGAATTTTTCGGTTGTTTTTCTGCGGTACGGCCACCGGTACAGCCGTTTCCCGGGATCGCCTGCGGGCCCGTCACGCGTCTTCGTCAGTCGCCTATACGTTGGCGGACAGCCTCGAAGAGCATGACGGCGGCTGCGGCAGAGACGTTGAGCGACTCGACGGCGCCGATAAGGGGTATGGCCAGCTGCTCGTCGCATAGCTTGAGCACCTCCTTCGAGATGCCTTTCTCCTCCGACCCCATGACGATGGCCGTAGGACGCGTCATGTCGGCGTCGTATATGAGCTTGCGGCTCTTCTCCGTTGCCGCCACGACCTGTATGCCTTCGGCCTGCAGGGCCTTTACGGTGTTGCGTATCGATCCTACGCGGCATACGGGTATGCGGGCCAGCGCTCCGGCCGAGGCCTTCATCGCTTCGGCATTGACGGGGGCGGCGTTCTTGAGCGGGGCTATGAGGCCGTGCGCGCCGGCGCACTCGGCCGAGCGGGCTATGGCGCCGAAGTTGCGCACGTCGGTGACGCCGTCAAAGATGACGAGCAGAGGGGTCTCATCCTCGGGGACGCGCTCCATAATATCTTCCATGCCGACATACTCGATGGGGGAGATCTGCGCCACCGCTCCCTGATGGTTGCCCTTCACGAGGCGGTTGAGTTTTTCGACGGGGACCTCCTGCATGCGCACGCGGTGCCGCAGCGCCAGATCGCGCAGGTCGGCGAGAAGTTGTCCTTCGCCCCCCTTGCGGATATAGAGGCGCTCGATCTGTTGTCCCGACTCTATCGCCTCGGCCACGGGACGTATGCCGAATATCATGGTTCCCATATGTTTCGGGGTATTGCGGTTCTCTGTCATTTTTTGTCTGCGGGTATCTCGCGGCACATCTCTATGAAGCGCGCCACGATGGGCTTGGCGCGGTGTCCGCGGTCGAAAGTCAGGGCGTAGTCGGTGCGGCCGCGCACGGGGAAGTTGTTGAGCCATGAGTCGCTGTCGCTCACACCCCAGAACGTCACGCGCGTGATATCGTCGCTGTGGCGCAGCATGATCTCCAGCGCCTGCTCCATGCGTTTGTGCCATGCCTCGTAGGCTTCGGCCGGAAGCGAGTCGGGATATGGGTTCATGGCCCGTGCGGGGTCGATGCCGCCGCCGGCAAGGTCGGCCCCAACGTATGACGTAGGCAGGGCGCTCATGTCGAATTCGGTGACCATAACCTTGACGCCCGCCGCGGCGAAGGCCTCGATGCTCTTCTCGTACTCGGCGAAGTCGGGGTGGTTCATGCCCATATGGCTCTGCATGCCCACGGCGTCGATGCGCAGGCCGCGCTCGCGCAGCTCGCCGATGAGCCTGACGACGGTGTTGCGCTTGCCCTCGGCCCACATGTTGTAGTCGTTGTAGTATAGTTCGGCATCGGGGTCGGCCTCGTGGGCGTATTGGAATGCGAGGGGTATGAACTCCTCGCCCAGAATCTCGTAGAAAGGCGATCGGCGGTAGCTGCCGTCCTCCATGATGGCCTCGTTGACCACGTCCCAGCCCTTGATGCGGCCCTTGTAGCGGCCGACTACGGTCGAGATGTGCTCCTTCATTATGGCCTTGAGTTCTTCGGCCGAGCGGAGCGTGCCGTCGTCGTTGTAGACGAACCAGCGGGGCAGCTGCGAGTGCCAGATGAGCGTGTGCCCCGTGACGGTTATGCCGTTCTGTTCGCCGAAGGCTACCAGACGGTCGGGTGCGTCGAAGTTGTAGCGGTCGCGCTGCGGGTGTATGGGCTGGCTCTTCATGCAGTTTTCGGCGACGATGGCGTTGAAATGTTCGCGGACGACACGTACGCCTGCCGTGTCGAGTCCGCGTATCTGAGCCTCGTTGAGTGCCGTGCCTATGAGGAAGCGGCCCTTGGCGGCGTCCTTCATTGTTGCGGCGGGTTGTTGTGCACATGCCGTGACGAGGGTCGCGGCAATCAACAGAAACGTAAGTTTGAAGTTCTTTTGCATACTGTAAGGTACAATCTGCTTTATGCGTCATGCCGAGACAAATGTACGGCTTTTTTCGGTGATATGAAACACACGGCGCGGCGCGGGGCGATTTGTACGGTATCTCAGCGAGGCTGGGGAAACGCGCGTGCGCAGAGAAAGTTTTGCCGCCGCATTTCCGGAAACGGGGAAAATAGTGTAAATTTGTCCTTGGCGCAACCATTACCCAAACGGAATAGTCACCATGAAACGCAGAATCGGAACCGCCGTGGCGGCATGGCTGTTGTTTTTGTCCGCCGCGGGCATGTCGGGCTCCTGCACAACCGATACGGCGGCGGAACCCATACTCTTTCTCGACCTTTCGGCTTACCGCGATGTAGGGCCCGACGACAAGGCGGGCTGCCTCCGCATGTGGGACGCGCTCCATTGCGCAGCCACGCTTCAGGGGGTGGTGAACCGCGGCGGGCCGCTCCTGTATATCGATTACGTGGCCAACGAGTTCATGGAGGTCGACCGCTTCTGGTGGAACATGTACCGTGCCGAAGGCGGCTGGCTTCACGGGCGCGATACTGTGGCATGCCGCGACGTGGCGGAAGCCGTGGAACGTTATGCCGGCCGCCTGCGCGGGGCTGTGGTATACGATCCGGCCGTGCCCTCTACGTCGTGCGTGGCCTCGGCCGTGGCGGGGGTCGAGGACTTGGTGGCGATACGTTACGACACCTCTGAAGGAAGTCTCTACGACCGCCTCGTGCTGCACGGCCCGCGGCTCAAGGTGCGCGTATGGCTCGTTAACGAGGACGGTACGTCCATGTTCACGGGCCGTGGCACGGTGCCGCAGACCGGCCGCGCCTCGACCAGGTCGGCAAAAGCCGATCCCTATGTATGGTTTGTCGAGCGTTACATGAAGCGCGGACGCTGCAGCGGCGAGTACGGCGCATATTACCTCGACCAGTACTGGCTGCGGCGTCCCGAGGCCGCCCCGATGAATGCCCACTGCCTTACTAACCACGACTTTTTCGTAAGTCGCCGCGCCTTTTTCTTCGATCTCTCGCCGTGGGGCGACGAGGCGGCCACCGACGACCCTGCGCAGGCCGTGGGGACGGATCGGGCGGTGCTCGAAGAGATGTTGGCCGAGGCGTACCGCCTCAACGGCGGCAAACGCATGTGCCATATAGGGGGATTCCCTGCATGGGCGTACAAGTATACGCGCCATGCGGGCGGCAGCCACGAGGATGTGGCCACCGAATGGGAGTTCAGTCGCATAATCAGTGCCTATAATGCTTTCAAGGATGCCGATGCGATAGGTTACGGCGCCATGGCCAACGCCTCCTTCTGGCAGCACTATCCGACGGCGGAGAGCTATCCCCAGAGGTGGGTGGGCGACGAGGAGCTCCGCAGGCGTGGCTTCCTCGACGATGATGGCAGGGTGAAGACCGACGGCCGGCGTTTCATCATATTCTATGTGGGCGACTACGACGCCTCGGCGTGGGTAACATCCGTACTGCCTCACCTGTGGCGGGACCCTGCGCGCGGCAGATTGCCTCTGATGTGGTGCATTAGCCCCGTGCTGGAGCGGCGTGCCCCGATGGTGCTCGACTATATCCGCCGCACGGCTTCGGCGAACGATTACTTTGCCGCGGCGGACAACGGCGCCGGCTATCTCATGCCGGGCATGCTGCAGGCGCCGCGCCACCTGTCGGGTCTGCCTGACGGCCTTGATGCGTGGGCGGAACACTGCCGCCCGCTGTATGAGAAGTGGGGCCTGACAGTTACGGGTTTCGTTATCGACGGCGAAGCCCCGGCCCTGACCGACGACGGCTTGGCATGCTACGCCTCGTTCAGCCCCAACGGTATCGTGCCGCAGAAGACGCCCCGCACGCGCCTCTTCGGCAACATGCCCGTCCTGCGTGCCGGAGCCGATCTGGTGCGCTCGCCCGAGGAGAATGCCGCCTTCATTGTGGAGGATATGCGGCGCAGCCCTGTGCCGTTCGGGTGGTACCGCGACATATTGAAGTCGCCCTCGTGGCACGTGGAGATGATGGAGGAGGTGCGGCGGCTCGACCCTGCGATAGAACTGCTCGACGCTCCGACATTCTTCGAACTCTACCGCCGTTGGCTGCGTGAGAATCCCGATGCGGCGGCGGGACGTATCGAATGACGCGCGCCGGAAATGGAAATACGGGAGACCTTCGCGAAGGTCTCCCGTATACGTTGTGTCGTTATGCGTTTGCCGCAGGGGCGGGTGCGCCGTCAGAAGAGATAGGCGGCTCCTATGTAGAAGTTGCGGTTGTGGATTTTCGTGCCTGCGACGTTCGAAGCGTCCACCAGCCCCCAATCGTAGCCGAGGAATATCTGGTAGTGGTCGAAGAGCCCCATGCCGCCGCGGAGCCCGAGTCCGAAATCGAAGCGTTTCATGCCGTCGGAGCCGAAGACGTCGCTCTTGAGCGTCTCCATGCCGTTGTCGTACTCGGCCTTGCCGAAGAGGCCTATGGCGAAGTAGGGCCCGAACGAGCCGAAAACCTTCAGATTGCCGCCCAAGGCGTATCGGTACCCTATGTGGATGGGGATTTCGAGGTAGTGGGGACGCACGGTATTGTCGGCCGATTCGCCGTCGGCCATCGAGGTGTACTTGCTGCCCTTGGCGCTGAGCAGCGCTCCGGTGTCCATGTAGAGTCCCTCCAAGGCGGAAAAACCGAGTTCCATCTTGAACCCTGCGTTGAAGGCCAGACGCGAGTCGGTGTCGATCGAGAGACCGCCGCTGCTCATCGAGAACGAGGAGACATTGAGCGCGCCCGTTACGCCGTAGCGTATTCCTTGTGCCGAGGCGGCCGCGGATGCGAGAAGCACGAAAGCCAGTAATGGTAGAATTCTTTTCATAGCATTTGGTTTTAAACGATATTCGTATCGGCTTCTGCAAAAAGAGTGCGAGACCCGTCGGGGTCTCGCATCTTTTTACGTCTTTCGTGTCTCGTTACGGCTGGAGCGCCGCAGCGGTGTCCGTCACCGATGTCAGAACATGTACGCTCCGCCTATGTAGAAGTTGAGCGGGCGTGTTTTCGTATAGTCGAGTCCGTCGAATTTGCTCTTTGTGATGTCGAGCAGGCTGTGCTCGAAGGCGAGGAAGACCTGCCAGCGCGATGAAATCTCGACACCCACCGTGTAGTTGAGGCCGAAATCGAACCGCTTGTAATATTCGCCGAAGATGTCGGTCTTGGACTTCGAGTCGTCGACCTTGACGACATGCTTGCCCAGAACGCCGACGCCGAAGTAGGGGCCGAGGCCGCCGAGCAGCGTCAGGTTGTCGTTTATATGGTATCGGTAGCCTGCGAATACGGGTAGCTGGAGATAGCCGAGATTCTGGTGCACGCCCGACCAAGAACCGCCCTTGAGAGAATAGAGCAATCGGGCTTCGAGATAGAAATTATCTGCTTCGGCATCCGAAAAGAGGTATTCGCCCTTGACGCCTGCGCCGAATCCGACGTAGCAGTCGGACGAACTTACCGAGTTGTGAAGCCACGACATGTTGAAGTCGCCAACGACACCCACGCGGATCTCCTGTGCGCGGAGACCGGCGGCGGCTAAGAGAATGACGGCAGTGATGAGAAATCGCTTCATAAGGTGTGTTGCTTTTAGAGTAAAACTTTTACAAAAATAACAATTTTCCCCGTATCTTCAAAACCGGAGCGAGGCCGCGGCCGCATAATTTCTAATATTGGGAGTTAATTGCTACCTTTGCGGAAGAATAAAACACAACAGACATGAGACGCATAGTAGCCATTTCGATGCTCTCGGCAGACTTCGGCAACCTCGGACGCGACACCCGCATGGTGGACCGCAGTGCGGCGCAGTGGGTGCATATCGATGTTATGGATGGCGTGTTCGTCCCCAACATATCATTCGGATTTCCGGTGATGAAGCCCATCCGGCAGGCGACGGGCAAGGTCCTCGACGTACACCTTATGATAACCGATCCGGCGCGTTACGTGGCGCGCTTCGTCGAGGCGGGAGCCGACTATGTAACCTTCCACTATGAGGCGACGGACGACTGTGCGGCATGTATCGGAGCCATACATGCCGCAGGGGCGAGGGCCGGCATCTCGATCAAGCCCGCCACAGCGGCCGAGGTGCTCGAACCGCTGCTGCCGTCGTTGGATATGGTGTTGGTGATGAGCGTCGAGCCGGGCTTCGGCGGGCAGGCGTTCATCCCGTCGTCGATCGACAAGATCCGCCGCCTGTCGGAGATGAAACGCCGCATGGGGCTCGATACGCTGATCGAGGTCGACGGCGGCATATCGTCGGCAAACGCCCGCGTGCTGTTCGATGCCGGCGCCGAGGCGCTCGTGGCGGGCAGCGCGGTATTCCGCGCCGATGACCCTGCGGCCGAAATCGAACGTATATTGAACGCATAGCCTCAGGCGCGCGCCGTGTCTCGAATATTGTATTTTTGGCATGATTTCTCTTGACAACCTTACCGTAAGCTACGGGGGATGGACGCTCTTCGACGGCGTGTCGTTCCTCATCAATGAAAAGGACCGCATAGGTCTGGTCGGCCGTAACGGCGCCGGCAAGACCACGCTGCTGCGTATAATCACGGGCGAACAGCAGCCTACGTCGGGAGCCGTGACCATGAACGGCGAATGTACTATAGGGTACCTGCCGCAGCAGATGAAGGTGGCCGACACCACCACGCTCAAGGCCGAGACCGAAAAGGCTTTCGGCGAGGTGCTGTGCCTCGAGGGCGAGATCGCGTCGCTCACGGCCGAGATCGCCGAGCGTGCCGACTACGAGTCGCCGGAATACGAGTCGCTGCTGCACCGCCTCAACGAGGCGCAGGACCGATACCATATCCTCGGCGGCGAGACGCGCGAGGCCGACATCGAGAAGACGCTTCTGGGTCTCGGGTTCCGACGCACGGATTTCGACCGCGCCACGAGCGAGTTCTCGGGCGGCTGGCGTATGCGTATCGAGCTGGCGAAACTGCTTTTGAGCCGTCCGTCGATATTCCTTCTCGACGAGCCCACCAACCACCTCGACATCGAGAGCATACAGTGGCTTGAGGATTATCTCAGGTCCTACAACGGCGCCGTGCTGGTCATATCTCACGACAGGGCTTTCCTTGACAATGTCACCACACGCACCGTCGAACTGTCGCTGGGCAAGGTCTACGACTACAAGGTGCCGTACTCGAAATTCGTAGAGCTGCGGGCCGAGCGGCGTGCGCAGCAGATGGCCGCATACGAGAACCAGCAGCGTATGATCGAGAAGACCGAGGAGTTCATCGAGAAGTTCCGTTACAAGCCCACCAAGAGCAATCAGGTGCAGTCGCGCATCAAGCAGCTTGAGCGTATCGAGCGCATCGAGGTCGAGGAGGAGGACAACGCTGCGCTGAACATCAAGTTTCCGCCGGCGCCGCGTTCGGGCCAGATCGTGGTCGAGGTGAAGGATGCTGGCAAGGCCTTCGGTGAAAAGCGAATCTTCTCGGGTGCGACCTTTACCATCGAGCGGGGGCAGAAGGTGGCCTTCGTGGGACGCAACGGCGAAGGCAAGACGACGATGGCGCGCATGATCGTGGGCGAACTTCAGGCAACGGAGGGTACCGTACGCATCGGCGCCAATGTCAACATAGGCTATTATGCACAGAATCAGGACGACCTGATGGATGGCGACTTCACGGTATACGACACGCTGGACCGCGTGGCTGTGGGCGACATACGCACGCGCCTGCGCGACATCCTCGGGGCGTTCCTCTTCCGCGGCGAGGATATAGAGAAGAAGGTGCGGGTGTTGTCGGGCGGCGAGCGGTCGCGGCTGGCCATGGCGCGCATGATGCTCGAGCCGCGCAACCTGCTGGTACTTGACGAGCCGACGAACCACATGGACATGCGCTCGAAGGATATATTGAAGCGCGCTTTGCAGAAGTATGACGGCACGGTTATCGTGGTGTCGCACGACCGCGATTTTCTGGACGGCATCGTCGACCGTGTATACGAGTTCCGCGACGGCGGCGTGAGGGAGTACCTCGGCGGCATATATTACTTCCTCGGGAAACGCAAGGTCGAGTCGCTGCAGGAGATCGAGCGGCGAGATACCCCTGTCGTGGCGGTGCCGCGCGAGGTCTCGACGGGGAAGCTCTCCTACGAGCAGCGCAAGGAGCAGGAGAAACTGCTGCGGCGCCTGCGCAAAGCTGTCGAGAGTGTGGAGGCCGAATTGGCCGATGTGGAGAGACAGATCGCCGATTACGACAGCAGGTTCTCCTGCGCTACCGAATATAACGAGGCCGACTATGCGGCCTACGAGGAGCTCAAACGCCGCTACGACCACCTGATGCATGAATGGGAGAAGGCGTCGTACGAGCTGGAGATAACGGAGAACGCCTGATGCGGTCTGCGCGCAACGGATGCGCGGGCCGCGTATGAAGGAGATACCCGATACGAGGCGCGGCGGAATCGGGTCTTTTATGACGCGGGGCGGCGGATGCCTGCCTCGAAAAACGCATTTCCATTTGTCTTTGCACGTGCCTTTCACTATCTTTGTCTTTAATGTAAAAGAGAAGATTCTATGGACTTGTTTTTGACCATATTGTCCGTGCTGCTGGCCGTAGCGTGCGCCGTTGCGGTCACTCTGCTCATGTCGCAACGGCGGCGTGCGGAACAACTCGAGCGGGAGAATGCGGCGGCGGCCGAGGCCCTGCGTGCTGCCGAGGCGGCCCGCGAGGCGGAGCGCGCCGGACACGAAGACGAGCGTATGGCGCGGGTGAGGGCCGAGGCCGACCTTGAGGCGGAGCGCCGTGCCGTAGCCGACAAGGTGCGCTCGCAACAGCAGATGGAGCAGGCGCTGCGGGAGCAGTTCCGCGCCTTGGCGGGGGATGTGCTCGGGGAACAGAGCCGCCGTTTCAAGGAGGAGAACCGCGAGTCGATGGATATAATCCTCAAGCCTTTCAAGGACAACATACGCGAGTTCCGCGAGCGGGTCGAGAAGATACATTCGCAGCAGGCCGAGCAGAGCGGCGCACTGAAGAACGAACTCCAACGGCTGATGGAGCTTAACCGTCAGGTGACGGCCGAGACCACGAATCTGACAAATGCGCTGAAGGGCAACTCGAAGGTGCAGGGAGACTGGGGCGAGATGCTCCTCGAGACGATTCTCGACAACTCGAACCTCGTGCGTGGCGTACACTATCAGACGCAATATAACGTGAAGGATGCCGAGGGCAACAACCTGCGTCCCGATGTGGTGCTGTTCCTGCCTGCGGGCAAGCAGATCGTCATCGACTCGAAGGTGTCGCTTACGGCCTATGTCAATTATGCCGCAGCAGAGACCGAGGCGGAGCGGCGTGCGGCGCTGGCGGCGCATGTGGCGTCGGTGCGGCAGCACGTGAACGAACTCGGGCGCAAGGAGTACCAGCGGCTCATGCAGTCGCCCGACTTCGTCATCATGTTCGTACCGAACGAACCGGCCTTTCTGGCGGCGATGCAGGCCGACGGGGCCATTTGGGGCGACGCCTACGACAAGAAGGTGATCGTCTCGTCGCCGACGAACCTCTTTGCCCTGTTGAAGCTGGTGGACGACCTGTGGCGCCGCGACGAGCAGTCACGCAATCAGGAGAAGATAATCAAGTACGGTGTGGCGCTGTACGAGCAGCTCGTGGCCTTCACCTCGGCCCTCGAGGGCGTAGGGTTGGAACTGGACCAAGCCAAGGCGAGGTACGACGAGGCTTTCAAGCGGCTGCATACGGGCAACAACAACATCGTGCGCAACGGCGAGCGCCTGCGCCGGCTGGGGCTGCCTACGTCCAAGCGCCAGCCGCAGCGTATTCTGGACGAGACGGAGGGGCTGGACGACGGGCCCGACATGCTGCCAGAAAACGATACGGAGGAGGCGGAGAATGAATAGGGTGTTCTGGGAGAGGCTCGACGCGCTTCTGGCGCAGTCGCGGATCGTCATAGACCGCCCGCGCGGGTCTCACCACCCGCGCTTCCCGCAGATCGTCTACGAGATCGACTATGGCTATCTCGACGGCACGACCTCGGCCGACGGCGAGGGAGTCGACGTATGGATCGGCAGTGACCCCGCGCGGATGCTCGATGCCGTCATATGCACCGTCGACATGGACAAGCGCGATGCCGAGATGAAACTCATGGTGGGCTGTACCGAGGCGGAAAAGGCCTATATCGAACGTTTCTACAACGGGTGGCCCGACATGGGGGCGATTGTTGTGCGGCGTCGAGACTGCGGCGGATGCGAGTAACAGACTTCTATTGCTTAAATAATGAATTTATTAGCTATGAAACGTATCGTAGTTGCACTGTGTGTGCTGGCGGTTGCCGCCGCCGTGGGATGCGGCCGCCGTATTGCTCCGAACAGCGCCGAGGCCGAGACCGTATTGAAACCTCTGGAGCAGACACAAAGGGTGGATGACCTCTCGCCGTGGGTCGACGCGGTGGAGTTTGTGCGTATAGCTGACGACGAGCGGGCGCATTTCACGGCCGTGATAAAGATGCTGCTCGATGACGGCGGGAACACCTTTCTGCTGGATGATCAGGGCCGTGTCGTGGCGCTGTCGGCGGATGGCAGCTGCCTGACGGAGATAACGCAGGAGGTGTGCAACAGCGAGGGGTGCCGCTTTATTAGTGACATTGCGTTGTCGGATAATGTATTGGCGGTTCTTGCAGGTTCCGAAATCATCCGTTTCGACGGGTCGGATTTTTCGCACGTGCGCCGCGACAATGTCCCGATAGATTTGCCGTGCGATGCTCTGGCCCCCGACGGCAAGGGCGGCATCTATCTCTTCTCGGCCTTCCCGAAGACCCTGCCTGAACTACCGCAGGGCAGTAATGTGACGAAGGAGCTGGCAGGCGACGAATTCATGCTCTACCGTATCTCGGCCGACGGTGTGGTGGCGGGGCGGTACATCCCCCGCACCGACTGCACGCTGTCGCTGAACAATATCTCGCAGTCTTCATGCGGCGAATATGTACTGCGTCCGCAGGACGGCAACCATGTGTTCTACCGCCTCACGGCCGACGGTATCGTCCCCGCGTACCGTGTCGACTTCGGTGATGAGAACATCCCGTTCCGCTATTATTTCGACGCGGCGGGCGAGGACCTCATGGCCTACATCATGTCTCCGTATTACAAGATGCCGATGGAACTGCACGAGACGGCCTCGCACCTCTTTTTCCGCGTCGCGGGGCCCGAGGCGCGCGAGGTGTCGGTCGTGTACGACAGAGAGGGTTCGGCCGGTATCATGTGGGAAAATGCCCCGAGCGACATGCAGATGCAGATACTCGCCTCGGACGGCGAGTGGTTCTACGCCGTGATGCCCGGGACGGGCGGTGCGGACGGTGAAGCGCACGGGCCTTTGTTCAGTTACGTGCAGAAGGCCCTGTCGGTGCAGGAGCCCGATGCGGCCGGCCATTCGTATATAGTCAAGATGCGTTTCCGCAAGATGTGACGGCAGGTGCGGCAAAACGATCGGCGGCAGGAACACCTGCCGCCGTCTGTTTTGGGATATTTCGCGGGCTGTCGTCATGCCGCCGTGCCGCCATGCACCTATAAGAGTTTCTGGAAGAGTATCTCGTCGCGCCAGCCGTCGGGTGTCAGGAGCCAGTCGCGGCGCCGTCCGCACTCCGCATATCCTGCCGCGGCGAAGAGCCGTAGGCTGGCCTCATTGTCGGCCGTGACGCCGCACCACAGCTGGTGCATGTGCAGCGTCGCGCGGCAGTAGCGTTCAAGAGCCTCCAAAGCGTCGAGTCCGTAGCCGCGGCGCCGCAGCCCGGGCGCTATGACTATGCCCACGCCGGCACGCAGGTTCTGCGGGTCGAACTCGAAGAGGTCCACCGCGCCGGCCGTCTGCGGTCGGGTGCCGTCCGCGCCGTCTGCGGCCTCGACGACGAGCCGCTGCTGCCGTGTGGCATAGATGTCGAAGCGCTGTTCGTCGATCAGCCGCAAGAGCATATGGCGGGAAAACGGGGCCGTAGTCCCGCTTACCCGCCATATCTGTGTGTCGTTCTCCCAACGGTACATCTCGTCGAGGTCGTCTGGCTCGAGAGCCCGCAGACGGCATATCCTCCCCTCGATGTTCATCCCGCCGTGATTACAGCCCTATGATCTTGTTGTGTATGAGCATCGCCACACCCCATGCGTTGGCGTTCTCCGACATTTTCGACTGCCGGAACTTCGTGTCGCGATAGACGAGGTTGAGCGAATATTTGTTCGTCGACGACTTGAGCGGTAGCATGATGAAGTCGCCTGCCGCCGCGAGGTTGCCGCCCACGATCACCGTCTCGGGGTTGAAGGTGTTGATAAGGAACGCCACGGCCTTGCCCAGCTTCTCACCCACCTCCTCGATGAGCTCTATCGAGAGGTTGTCGTCGTTCTTGGCCGCCGCGATGATGTCGTTTATGTGTATCTGCTCGCCGCGGTCGTACTTCTCGCGCAGGATGGTGTTCACGCCGCTATTTATGAGTTGTATGATCTTCTCCTCGATGGCGATGCCCGATACTTCGGTTTCGAGGCACCCCTTCTTGCCGCAGGCGCAGATCTTCTCGTTGTCGAAGAAGGGGATGTGTCCGAACTCTCCCGCAAAGCCGTTCTTGCCGTAGTAGAGCTTGCCGTCGATGACGATGCCGATGGCTACGCCGCGTCCCAGATGGAGGTATATCACGTCGCTCTCCTCCTTTGAGCGGCTGCAGTTGTACTCGGCGTAGCAGCGGGCGCGGGTGTCGTTCTCGAGCAGCACCCGCATGTTGATCCGTTTCTGTATGATGTCGCGCAACGACTCTTCGTTCGAGGTGAAGTACATGTAGCTGCGCCCCGTTTCGGGGTTTACGCGGCCCACGATAGAGACGCCGAGACCGAGGATCTTCGAGCGCTCGATGCCGCACGTGTCGATGAATTGCTCGATGTTCGAACATATCTTCTCAAGGCATTGCGGGCGGTTCTGCAACTCGAACGAGTTGTCCGTAACCTCCTTGATGAGGTTGTTCTGCAAGTCGGTGATGACAAAGGTCATGTTGTCGCGCGCAACGTTCACGCCGGCGAAATATATGGCCGAGTTGGCCAGACCGAAGACGTTGGGACGGCGTCCGCCCGGGGTCTCAACCTTGCCGAGATCGGTTACGATATTCTCTTCGATAAGCTCCTGCACGAGTTTGGTTATGGTCGGGACGCTTATGTGCAGCTCCTTGGTGAGTTCCGAGAGCGTGCACTCGCCGTTGACGGCCATGTAAGCGATTATGTTTCGCTTTATAATGTTGTTTTTGTGAGTGATACCTTTTAGGTTCTCGTTTGCGGTAATGTTAAAGAATTCGGTTAAAGATGCCATTGGGGAAATAATGATCGGTTATTTTGTGCAAATATAGATACTTTTGTCTGAAATACCAACTCTTTCTTAATTATTTTAACAAATAATGTGCAAAAGAGCCGTTTCAAATCGAAACGGCTCTCCTTTTGGCTCTTTATGCGGAATGTTTACATTGCTGCTTTCGACTCGACGGCTGCGTCGGGATTTACCTTCTTGATAAGGCCCTGCAGCACGTTACCCGGCCCGAGCTCGGTGAAATCCGTAACGCCGTCGGCCAGCATGTTCTTCACGATCTGTGTCCAACGTACGGGAGCGGTGAGCTGGGCTATGAGGTTGGCCTTGATCTTCTCGGGATCGGTCTGGGGCTGTGCGTCCACATTCTGGTATACGGGGCATGCGGGGGTGTTGAATTTGACCTCCGCGATGGCCTGCTCAAGCTCGGCGCGGGCAGCCTCCATCAGGGGCGAGTGGAACGCCCCGCCTACGGGCAGGCGCAGTGCGCGGCGCGCCCCGGCTTCCTTGAGACGTGCGCACGCCTCGTCGACGGGGGCCTCGGCACCCGATATGACGAGCTGGCCCGGGCAGTTGTAGTTGGCGGCTACGACTACGCCTTCGATCTGCTCGCAGGCCTGCTCCACGACGGCGTCGTCGAGCCCGAGGATTGCGGCCATGGCGCCCGGTTGGCTCTCGCAGCACTTCTGCATGGCCATGGCGCGCTTCGACACCAGACGCAGGCCGTCCTCGAACGAGAGGGCACCCGCCACTGTCAGCGCCGAGAACTCGCCCAGCGAGTGGCCGGCAACGGCGTCGGGATTTACACCCAGCACCTTGGCCAGAACAACCGAGTGGAGGAATACGGCGGGCTGCGTCACCTTTGTCTGCTTGAGTTCGTCGGCCGTGCCGTTGAACATGATGTCGGTGATGCGGAATCCGAGAATCTCGTTGGCCTTCTCGAAGAGCTCCTTGGCCGATGAACTGTTGTCGTAGAGGTCCTTGCCCATACCCGAAAACTGGGCTCCCTGACCCGGGAAGACATAAGCGTGTTTCATGATATTTTGTTTTTGATGTAACCTGTGCGATTGGTGTCCCTTGTACGGAAGGGTTTAAATTTCTGCGCAAAGGTATAACCTATATCGCAATTTTGCAACCGTACGGGCGGGGCTTTTCTCATGGGGTGTGGCAGCTGCGGCGGCACAGGCTTGCATATTTGGAAAATATACCTTATCTTTAAGATGTTGTAACGACGGTCTGCTGCCGGTATGCCGGTGCGGTTTCGCGTAAACAGTGTGCAAATTAAAAATAATGCAGTCTATGAAAAGATTACCATTACTTTTGGCGGCCGTGCTGTGCGTAGCCGGCGCCTCGGCGCAGCAGGCTCTGTGGAGCGCCTCGAAGATCGTATCGCCGCAGATAAACGGCGACAACAGCGTTACCTTCCGTCTCATGGCGCCCGAAGCGAAGTCGGCCGTGGTCGTTTGCGACTATACCGCTGCCGACGGCACTGCTCTCGCTCCGGGCAAGATGGTGCGCGGCGGTGACGGCGTGTGGGAGTTCACGACACCGCCGTTGATGTCGGAGCTTTACAGCTACAATTTCGTTGTCGACGGCGTTAAGGTATGCGATCCGGCCAATGTGTACATCAACCGCGACGTGGCGTCGGTGGCGAATATCTTTATTATCGGCGGCGACCGCGGCGACCTGTACCGTGTGAACGACGTGCCTCACGGCAGCGTGAAGCGTTGCTGGTACGACAGTCCTACGCTGGGCAAGAGCCGTCGCATGACGGTATATACGCCTGCAGGCTATGAACAGGGCAGGGAGAAGTACCCCGTACTCTACCTGCTGCACGGAGCGGGCGGCGACGAGGAGGCGTGGATGACATTGGGCCGTACGTCGCAGATTCTTGACAACCTTATCGCACAGGGCAAGTGCCGTCCGATGATTGTCGTCATGACCAACGGCAACCCGTGGCAGCAGGCGGCGCCGGGTGAGGCGGCCGATGGCATGAAGCAGCCCGGGATGAAGTTCGATCCCTCGCAGACGTCGTTCGAGGAGTCGTTCGGCGATGTGATTGCGTATGTCGAGGACAATTACCGTGTCATCCGCAAGAAGGAGGCGCGCGCTGTAGCCGGCCTGTCGATGGGAGGCGGCCACTCGTTCAACATCTCGCGCATGTATCCCGACACGTTCGACTATGTTGGCCTCTTCTCGGCAGCCGTGCGCGGCGTCGAGGATCCGGAGGTGGCCGAGAGTCTCGTGCGTCAGCGCGACAACGGACTGAAGCTTTATTGGATTGCATGCGGCAATACCGACTTCCTCTATCAGGCCAACAAGGACTACATGAAGTACCTCGATTCGATCTCGTTCCCCTACACCTTCCGCGAGAGCGACGGCGGCCACATCTGGCGCAACTGGCGCATCTACCTCTCGGAGTTCGCGCCGATGCTCTTCCGAAAGTAGTGCGCGGCGGTCGGTCGGGTGTTTTGTTCCCGTCCGATGCCCGATAAGCCGAGACGTGAATATACGGCCGGCAGCCATCCGAGGCTGCCGGCCGTAACCGTATTCCGACTTCTACGGTTCTACGCATAATGTATGTTCCGATACGGGGTCACTCCATGTCGAACGGAGATACGTAGGGGGCATATGTCTCTATATTCCGGCAATCTTCTCCTCTCCATTCGGTTTGATGGAACTCTGCAGTCCCTCCGGCATATAACCCGCCGCGTAAAATCCGATAGTGTATCATGAAAGTGACGTTATCCGAAATCCCGATCTCTCCGTCGGCTAAAAGCTCAAATTCTGCCTCGCTTTTCCATCCGACAGCCATATCGTTATTCGTCTTCGAATTGATCGACTGTATGATGTTATCCTTGTCGAAATATACACTGTGAGAGATTTCGTATCTGTATGCCGGCAGGCCGTAGATGTTTATGCCGTAACCTCTTCTGTGTAAAAACCGGTAGAATCCTCCGTCCCTGTCCGTGGGGCTCCTGCAGTCGGTTTTGGTTGCGTTGCGGTCGACTATTATGTATGTGCCGATATTGTCGAATACGAATCCTTGTGTGTCGGAGACGACGGCCGTGGAGAAGTAGCGCTCGCCCTGATAATCCCACGTCAGGGCGACTTCTATCATGCCTGTTTCTATCTTTTTGCTTACATTCTCTTTGACCTCCGGAAAAATCTTATCGCTGTTACCCCCGCTGAGCGTTACTAATGCCAGACATTCGAGCATGGTCGACAAGTCCGGTATATCCAGAGTGTCGCAGTCCAGTTGTGTCACGACTATCGCCTCGTCGTCGAACCACCCGTCGATTATGCGGCGTACATCGTCGTCGGTGCGCAGTGTGTCTTTGACCTTGTACGATTCAAGCCGTATCCCGAACGTTTCGTTTCTCTTGGCCCGTTCGAGAGCGTTCTGCCAACTTTTGGAGGCATGTTGCGCATTGGTGCGGGGAACGGCTGAGACAAGGATCAGTGCCGCGATAAAAAGGGCTTTCATGGCAGCGGGCGGTTAACGTGCATCTCAATATATGGAATAATTTCTGAATATGCAAGCATAATAGGTATAATTTGCGGAATAAGTGAGTACTAAAGGTATATGGAAGTATAAAACATACTGACGATGGTCGGGGAAGACCATCGTCAGTATGTTTCCGGCTTGCCGCTTCGGGCTACTCCACGCGGATATATGTTTCGGCGCTCCTGACGCCGTCGGCCATGGCCTCGACTTTGATAGTGCCCTCATGCTGCGCGCTCTGCACGATGCATGTAAGCTGTCCGCTGAAGAGGTGCATGTGCGGCTCTTGGAACGACTCGAGCGATGTCGGGTCACCGTTGGCGATGGCGCGGAACGTGCCTGCGCCGCTCACCTTGAAGTGTATCTCGCGCGAGTCCGTCGGCAGCGGGTTGCCGTCCTTGTCTACGATACGTACGTTTATGTAGCTGAGGTCCTCGCCGTCGGCCGCGATCCAGCGGCGGTCGGGCGTGAGCTCTATGGCGTAAGCCTTGCCGGCCGTGCGGACGCTCTTCTCGGCCACGGCCTCGCCCTGTGCGTCATATGCCACTACGCGCAGTTCGCCCTTTTCGTATCGCACGTCGTCCCACATGAGGCGGTAGCGCGTGAGAGTGGCAGAGTCGTTCTTGTGGCGCACACCCTGACTCTTGCCGTTGACGAAGAGCTCGGCCGAGGGGTAGGAGGTGTATACGTATACGGGGACCGTCTCACCTTCGCGGCCCTCCCAATTCCAATGTGGCAGTACATGGAGCGTGGGAGAGGCCCTGTTCCAGACACTGCGGTAGAGCCAATAGCGGTCCTTGGGGATCGACGCGAGGTCGATGATGCCGAACATGGAGCTGTGGTTGGGCCATGCGTCGGTGTCGTATGGCGTGGGTTCGCCCAGATAGTCGAAGCCGGTCCATACGAACTGGCCGATCATATAGTCGAGGTCCTCGTCAGCGGCGAAGTCGTCGTCGGGGATGTTCGACCACCAGCAGTACTCAACGTCGTACGACGAGCTTTGCCGGTCGTCGTGCATGATGTGTGCACCGCGCTTGACTGGAAGATGGTATACGCCGCGCGAACTTACCGTCGAGGCGGTCTCGCTGCCCAGCACGAGGCACTGCGGCAGTTTGGCATAGGCCTCGGGATACTGCGGTACCTTGTAGTTGAAGCCTGCGACGTCGAAGAGTGCGGCAAACCCGTTATTCACGACCGAATTGTAGTCGTTCATGCCGCAGGTGACGGGGCGTGTCGGATCCTCGCGGTAACAGATGTCGCGCAGCCATGCCGCCACGTTGTATCCCTCGGCCGACCACTGCGAGGGTACCTCGTTGCCGATGCTCCACATCACGACCGATGGGTTGTTGCGGAAGTTGTGCAGCATGTTGACCATGTCGCGTTCGGCCCACTCGTCGAAGAAACGGTGGTAACCGTTTTCGCACTTGGCCTCGTTCCACTCGTCGAACGACTCGACCATCATCATGAAGCCCATCTCGTCGCACAAGGCTGCCAGTTGCGGGTCGGGCATGTTGTGCGAGGTGCGTATGGCGTCGCAGCCCATATCCTTGAGCAACGTGAGCTGCCGGCGCAGTGCGGCCTTGTTTACCGCAGCCCCCAGCGGCCCGAGGTCGTGGTGCAGGCATACGCCGCGGAATTTGCGCATCTGCCCGTTGAGGAAGAACCCCTTGTCGGCACGCAGTTCGACGGTGCGTATGCCGAAGCGCGTGGTGTAGCGGTCGACAAGCTGTCCGTCGTAATGGAGTTCCGTCTCGGCGGTGTACAGGGCTGGGGTCTCGGGGGTCCACAGGCTTGGGCGCTCCACCGTGAAGTGCTGTTCTGCGGGCATGCCGTGGCTGAGTTTCTGCGTGTTGTCCTTCATTGCGACCTCGCGTCCCGCCGCGTCGCGTATGCGGGTCACGAGACGTACCTGCGCACCGTCGGGGATGCCCTCCACTTCGGTGCGCAGGCGTACCGAGGCGTAGTCGTTGGAGACGTATGGTGTGGTGATGTATGTGCCCCATACGGGAATGTGCACCTTGTTAGTCGATATGAGGTGCACGTTGCGGTATAGACCGGCTCCCGGGTACCAGCGTGACGATTGCGGCATGTTCTCCAGTTCGACGCGTAGCGTATTGTCCCCCTCCTGCGCCGCCTCGGTTATGTCGCATGTGAACGAGTTGTAGCCGTATGGCCAATATCCGACCTCCTTACCGTTGAGCAGTACGCGCGCCTGACTCATGGCGCCGTCGAAGAGCAGTGTCAGCGACCTATCATCCGTAAGGGAATCCATGTGCAGGGTAAGCTCGTAGTACCCCTTGCCCATGTATGGGAGGCCTCCCGTGCGGCCTGTCTTGTCGCTGGGGTCGCGCTCGCCGTTCTGTACCACGGCGACGCGCTGGATGTCGTTCTCTCGGTCGAAGGGGCCGTAGATGGCCCAATCGTGGGGGACGGTGACGTTCTGCCACTCGGTCTGGCCCTCCTTCATGAAGCGCCATCCCTGCTTGAGGGTGGTCTGCGTGCGCAACGGCTGTGCCATGCCGCCTGCTGCCCACAGCACGCACAGCAGTGTCGGGATAAGGTGTCGTAGTCTCATGTGGTATCGTTTTACGGCAGCCGGCGTGTCGCATCGACGACCGTCCGACCGCGCGGTTACTTGGTCTTGTAGAAACACCTGTACTTGCCTCCGGCCAGCTTCGAGAGTTTGCTCTTGAGCAGGTTGCGGCGCAGCGGCGAGAGACGGTCCGTGAAGACGTAGCCGTCGATATGGTCGTATTCGTGCTGTATGACGCGGGCCGGAAGCCCCGTGAACTCCTCGTCGTGCTCGACGAAGTTCTCATCTGCATAGCGCATGCGTATCGAGACGGGACGCCGTACGTCCTCGTGCAGTCCCGGCAGTGAGAGACAACCCTCGTTGAACAGATCGGTCTGCTCCGAGTGCTCGTATATCTGCGCATTGATGAACACCCGCTTGTAGTCCTTGAGCGACGGGTCATCCTCGCCCCACGGCGTGCAGTCGACGATGAACAGGCGTATGTTCTTGCCTATTTGCGGTGCGGCCAGACCCACGCCGTCCGCTTCGGTCAGTGTGAGGAACATGTCGTCGACAAGCTGCTTCAGGCCGGGATAATCCGGCGTTATGTCGGTCGATTTGTTGCGCAGTACGGGTGATCCGTATATTACTATGGGATATATCATGTCAGTTCCGTTTTTTTCGGTTATCGCCTCATGGAGATCGACTCCATGTAGGATTGAAGTATTATGGCTGCCGAGATGCGGTCCACAACGGCCTTGTCGCGGCGCGCCATGCGCCCCATTCCGCTATCGATCATGGCGCGGTGGGCGAGTACCGAGGTGAAACGCTCGTCGTAGAGTACCACCTCCTTGTCGGGATAGCTGCGCCGCAGTCGTGCCGCGAGGGGTTCGATGTAACGCATCGTATCCGACGGCGAGCCGTTCATCCGTACGGGTTTTCCGAGCACGACGGTGTCGACTTCGTTTTTAGAGAAATAGTCGGCGAGGAATTTCTCCAACTGTTTGGTCTCGACCGTCGTAAGTGCCCCCGCTATGATGCGCAGGGGATCGCTTACGGCGATCCCCGTGCGTCGCGTACCGTAGTCTATTGCCATAATGCGTCCCATGGGCGGCCGGTTACAGGTGTTTTATTGCCGGGCCTGCGGCATATCCCGCCGCGGAACATGCGGCGACGATAGCTGTGAAGTAAATATCTTCGCGGCCCCGCATTTAACGGGCTCCGTCTGTCTCTACAGCCCGAGCTTCTTGAAGAGTTTGCGGAACGACACCTCGCCGTCGACCATTGCGGGCAGTGCATCGATCGGGATGCGCTCCTGCGCCATGGTGTCGCGGTGGCGTACCGTGACGGTATTGTCCTCGAGGGTCTGGTGGTCCACCGTAACGCAGAACGGCGTGCCGATGGCATCCTGACGGCGGTAGCGCTTGCCGATAGAGTCCTTCTCGTCGTATGCCACGTTGTGGTCGTACTTGAGAGTGTCGATTATCTTTTGCGCCACTTCGGGCAGCCCGTCCTTCTTGACCAGCGGCATGACGGCGACCTTCGTTGGGGCCAGTTGCGGCGGTATGCGCAGTACAACGCGTTCCTCGCCGCCCTCGAGCTTCTCCTCGGTGTAGGCGGCCGACATGATCTGCAGGAACATGCGGTCGACACCGATCGAGGTCTCCACAACGTAGGGCACGTAGCTCTCGCCGCGTTCGGGGTCGAAGTACTGTATCTTCTTGCCCGAGTACTGCTGATGGCGTCCGAGGTCGAAGTCCGTACGCGAGTGGATACCCTCCACTTCCTTGAATCCGAACGGGAAGTTGTATTCGATGTCGGTTGCTGCGTTGGCGTAGTGGGCCAGTTTCTCGTGGTCGTGGAACCGGTAGTTGTCGTCGCCGAAGCCGAGGGCGCGGTGCCATGCCATACGTATATCCTTCCAGCGGCGCCACCACTCCATCTCGGTGCCCGGCTGTACGAAGAACTGCATCTCCATCTGCTCGAACTCGCGCATGCGGAAGATGAACTGGCGCGCCACGATCTCGTTGCGGAACGCCTTTCCTATCTGGGCGATACCGAAGGGTATCTTCATGCGGGCGGTTTTCTGAACG
This sequence comes from uncultured Alistipes sp., assembly GCA_944320685.1. Classification (GTDB taxonomy): domain Bacteria; phylum Bacteroidota; class Bacteroidia; order Bacteroidales; family Rikenellaceae; genus Alistipes. Next base: position 294,765 of record CALUIK010000001.1, on the reverse strand, counting down.
TTGAGGTAGTTGACGAAGATGCCCTGTGCCGTCTCGGGGCGCAGGTATATCGTGCTGGCGCCTTCGGCCGTCGATCCCATTTGCGTCGAGAACATGAGGTTGAACTGCCGCACGTCGGTCCAGTTGCGCGTGCCCGATATGGGGCATGCGATTTCGCAGTCGAGGATGATCTGGCGCAATTCCGTAAGGTCGTTGGCGTTCATGGCGTCGGCATAGCGCTTGTGTACCTCATCGCGCTTTGCGGCCGTTTCCAGCACGCGGGGAGAGGTCGAGCGGTACTGCGCCTCGTTGAAGCTCTCGCCGAAACGCTTGCGGGCCTTCTCCACCTCCTTGGCGATCTTCTCATCCTGCTTGGCGATCCAGTCCTCGATCAGGACGTCGGCGCGGTAACGTTTCTTGGAGTCCTTGTTGTCGATAAGGGGGTCGTTGAAGGCTGCCACGTGACCCGAAGCCTCCCACGTCTTGGGGTGCATGAAGATGGCGGCGTCGATGCCCACGATATTCTCGTGGAGCTTCACCATCGAATCCCACCAGTAGCGTTTGATATTGTTTTTCAGCTCTACGCCGTTCTGTCCGTAATCGTACACGGCGCCAAGGCCGTCGTATATCTCGCTCGACGGGAATATGAATCCGTACTCCTTGCAGTGAGCCACCAGTTTCTTAAACAACTCCTCCTGTGTCATGATATTTCGTTTTTGTATCTGTGTTCAGACTGCAAAAGTACAAAATAAATGGGAAAATGAGCCCCCGTATCGCAAATAGCATCCGTTTTTTTGGCCGGAGTGGCAAAAAAGCGCCGACCCGCGTAAAAGAGGCGTATTGATTTGCAGAACAGATAATTTTTAGTATTTTTGTCTTGAAAGAAGGAGACTCAAGATAATCTGTGATTTGGAAATTCAACTCTCGGCGATAGAATTCCGCGTCTGAGGGGCTGTGGATGTATTTTTCGTGCGAATTGCTGCAGCCGGCAACTATTCGGCAGGGTGATTTGCCGTTCGGTGCGTTTCGGTATAAGTATTCGGAATTCATTACTTTTAATTTTAAAATTTTATGAAGAAAACTTTGCTTTTGGTTTCGGCGATGTTGTGTGTGTGCTTCTCGGCTGCGGCACAGGATGATTCGGGCGTGGACCGTCCCGATAAAATGGTACGTAAAAAATTCTTCAACATCAGCTACGTTTCCGACAAGATCAAGCCTACCGACAGCAGTCTGGGGTTCGGCGACATCATGGATGAGACATCGGGTATCGTCGATGGGAAGAACGAGGGCCTCAAAAACAATTGGGGAGTATCGATTACGCGCGGCCGCACATATATGCTCCACAAGAAACCGATTGCACGCCTGTTGAGTATCGGCCTCGACCTTAGTTTCTTGGATCTTACCTATTCGAACTATACGATGGACGGGTTCGGCGGGGATGACGGATCGGAAGGGTATGACGAAACATACGGTTCGTCGGAAAGTGTCGATATGCATAAGGCCGAGTATGCTTTTCTTGTGGGGCCGTCGATTACCATTACCCCGGGCAAGAGCCTGACCGTTGCGGCGTATGCGCGTTATGCTCCTTCGTTCTCGTGCATATATGTGGACGATTCGTTCTACGGCAACTATGCGACCTTTTTCAATGTGGGAGCGTCGCTCACGTGGAAGAAGATCGGTGTCGGTATCGAGGCCCGCATGGGGAGCTGCAAGTACAAGAATTTCGCGGGAGGCGATGATTTCATGGCGTCGAAACTCAAGACTTCGGGCTTCAGGGCATTCTTGCAGTTCCGCTGGTAGCAGGCAGATAAACATAAAGTCCCGCATTGCGCGGTGACGGGCCGACAAGTCGGGCGCGAATCAATCGCGCCCGACTTGTTTTTCAGTCACAGGGGCATTGCGCCGCTCCAAATTCCGTATTGGAGGCATCTCGAATATTCCCGTTTTACGATGCCGTAATCCGGCCTGTTGGCACCTTTTGTAAATAAATGGATGTCCGTATGGCGGATAATCGCGTTTTAAGATTTCGGCGGAGGCAGGTTTGCGAAAGAGATGGCGGATGTGTTTGGATAATGGATAATTATCCTTATATTTGTAATGAAAATTATACATGTTATAGTATGATTTTCGAACTGCACATTGTTTGCGGTATTTTAATTTTGCGTGGAGGCGCAGGCATACGGAATCTGGCGTATTGGGTTAGGACAGGGGGCGTAATGTAGCCCGGCCGCTTCGGTATGATATTCGGAATGTTTGATTATAATTTCTGTTTTATGAAGAGATTTTTGTTTTTGGCCATGACGGTGCTGTGCGTATCTGCATCGGCTGTAGCGCAGGATTATAATGATTTCTTTCAGTTCCGTCCTGACAAGAAGGCGCGTAAAAACTACATTAATATCAGCTATGTGTCTGATGAGATAAAGTTGTCGGATAAGGATGCGGGTATGGATGGTACCGGCAAGAGCGCAGAAAGCAATTGGGCCGTGTCGCTTACATATGTCCATACCTATATGTTGCACAAGAGGCCCATTGCCCGCATGATGGGTGTCGGCCTCGACGTAGGTTTTTTTGATGCGACGTATTCGAACTATACCATAGACAACATGGATGAGTGGGGTATGGTGGACCCCGACGATTTCGATGCGACGCATGACCCCTCGAAACGTATCGACGTCCCCATGCACAAGGTCGAGTATTCGCTTCAGGTAGGCCCTTCGATTACTGTCACCCCCGGAAAGAATTTCACATTTTCGGCATATGCGCGTTATGCGCCTACGTTTACCGGCATATACATAGAATACAACTTTTACGGCAATTATGCCTCGATGTTCAATCTGGGGGCATCGGTCGCTTGGAAGAATATCGGCGTAGGTATCGAGTCCCGTATGGGCGTCGGTTGCAGGTACAGGGACTTTACGGGAGGTGAGGACCTTATGGCGTCGAAACTCCGGACATCGGGCTTCCGTGCGTTTCTACAGATACGTTGGTGACACTGTGGCGTGATCCGCGGGTGCGGCGCATGGGGAAGGGTTACCCGCTCCCATGCGCCGTTTCATGTCGTAAAAACTTATAGCAATCCTGCCCTTCGAAAAGAGAAATCCCCTTCGCGCGCTATTATGATGTGATCCGTCAGGCGTATGTCGAACAGTGCTGCGGCATCGCGTATGCGCATTGTGAGCGTACGGTCGGCGTCGCTCGGCGCGGCCGTGCCCGACGGGTGGTTGTGCACGAGGATTGTCTGTGTGGCGAGCAGTTCGAGGGCGCGCTTGACTATGAGCCTGTGGTCTACGACGGTGGCCTGCACGCCGCCTTGACTGACGCGGCTGTGTTCGATGATGCGGTTCGATGAGGTGAGGTATATTGCCCAGCACTCCTCGTGGCGTATGGCGTCGAAATGCGGGCGCATGAGGCGCACGACATCGGCGTCGGTGGTGACGGAAGCCGTAGCGGCGGCCGTAGCGGCGGCTGCGCGCCGGCCGAGCTCTGCGGCGAGGCGTATGCGCTCGGCACGGCGCAACCCCAGCCCCTCGCTCATGCGCAGACGCCCTATTTCGGCATGGGCGACAGCCGTAAGCGAACCGTAGACCGCAATGAGAGCCTCGGCCGTGAGACGCGGGTCGCGCCTGTCGTCTGCCGACTCCACGAGCAGGGCCAGCAACTCGGCATCGGTGAGGGATGCGGCCCCACGCGAGAGGAGTTTATCGTGCAGGTTTTTCATGTACTGCGGCAGCCGCGGTCGCGGCAGGCGGTTTATTCTGCCGTGTTGACGGCGGTTTCGGTATTATCCGTTGTCATGGTTGTGGCGGCCTTTTCGGACGCTCCTGCTGTCGCGGCCTCTTCGGGCTTGCCGGCCTCTGCATTCGAGCCTTCTTCGGCCGCCGTTTTCGATGCGCGCCGCCGTGGCCGCCGTTTGGGTGCGGCGCCACTCTCCGCGGCGGGGGTGTCGCTCTCCGTTTGCATGTCGGCATGTTGCGTTCCAGCCATACTCTCCTCGGGGACCGTCTCCGTGGGCAGCGTCCCGGCGGCTTGCGACGTAACCTCTTCAGCCTTTGCGGCGGCGGCTTTCGGCGTGCGGCGACGCGTGCGCCGTTTGGGGGCTGTGCCAGTATCTGCAGCGGTAATATCCGTATCGGCCTGTGCGACGGTTGCCTCCTTGACTTGTCCGTTTCCGGCCTGCTCTTCTGTCGTGACGGCACCGACGTCGGGTATGTTATCCGATTCTGCGGCGTCGGCAGCGCTGCTTGCAGGTGCGGCTTTAGGCGTGCGGCGACGCGTGCGGCGTTTGGGTGCCGCGGGCTCGGCCGGAACTGCATCCGTTGCCGAAACCTCTTCCGCTTCGGCTGTCGTTACGGCTCTCTTCTCCTCGCTCTCCGCGTCCTGCGCATCCGGTGTGCAGGGTGCCGCCTCTACGGCCTCTGCAGTATCGTTTAATTCAGTCGGGATTGCGTTTTCGGCCGCAGCGTAGCCTCCTTCTGCCGACTGTACCTCCGCTGCGGCGTTGCCGCCCATGGTGTCAGTGCCGGCACGTTCGCCGTCTGTTTCCGTATTGCCGTCTGTCGGCATCTGAATGTCGGCCTGAACGTCCGCCTGAATCTCCGTCTGGAGGTCGGCCTGTGCGGCACGTTTGCGTGCGCGGCGCGCCGACCGGCTCCGTCCATGCCCTTTCGTTGAGGTGGCGTCGCCGTCATTTTTTCTGTCGGCTTTGGCCTCCCCGTTCCGGGGCACGGCGTCGGTATCATCCGCGCTGTCGTCCGTGCCGTGCCGCTGGCTCTGTGCGGGGGCAATCCCGCGCTCTATGGCGTCGAGCCTGTCGAACAGTTTGGCGCAGTCCTCTTCGCGGAACCCTTGCGAAACGGAGTAGGCGGCGTGTTGTTCCGCCTCCTTCTTCGATTCGCCCGATCCGTAACCGGCTTCGATGTCGTCGATGAGCACCTTGCAGTTGAATAGGGGGTGCGCCGACGAGTAACTCTTGTCGTGCGAAGTGATGAAGCGTATGGTGTGGTGGTTTTTCTGGCACCATTCGATAAGGCGGCTTTTGAAATCCGTCTCCTCTTCGAGCAGCGCCCCTGTCCGGAGGTAGTCGCCGAAGATGCGGTTGATGAGAAGGCGGTTGACGAAATCATAGCCCTGATCGAGGTATATGGCCCCCATCATGGCCTCGAAGGCGTCGCCGTAGATATGTTTCTGCGAGAAACTGGCGGACGAGTGGGTTATGACGTGGGTATCGAGTTTCAGACGCTTGGCAACCTCGTTGAGCGACTGGCGCGATACCATCTTCGAGCGCAGTTGTGTGAGGAACCCTTCGTTCTGGTCGGGGAACTCGATGAATAGGTAGTCCGAGGTGACGCTTTCGATGACGGCGTCGCCAAGGAATTCGAGACGTTCGTTGTTGATCTGGCGGCCGTCGTCGAGTGTCACCGAGGCCGACTTGTGTATAAGGGCGAGTTTGTAGAGTTCGATATTGTGCGGAATGAATCCGAACATGTCATCGATGGCGGCGTAGAATCGGCGGTCTTTGCCGAATCGGCGGCGTATGGGCCGTAAGATGAAATCTATCACTTGTTTTATTCGATGTTGAAGGTTGTGTCAAAACGCCGGTTGCTGCCTCATCGGCATCCTGCCGTCGGTTGCGGCGTCGGCGGCAGGGCATCATGGCTCACACAGTGCGATATGCGGCGGCGGGATCCATCATGCCTTAATGCGCGCGCTTCGTGCTGGGTACTGTATTGGCGTGGTGCGGCGTTTGTCGGCAAGTGCCGCTGTCGCATGCTGCGATGCATGCGCCGCACAAGAGATTCGAGAAACGGAAAAAGGGCCAACCGAGGAGAAAATACGCCCCGATATAGCCCTGCTCTCTGCGTAGAACCTTGTAAGTTCGGTGTGTCCCTGTCCCGCACCCGGGCCCGCGACGTCTGCAGACGCACGTCCGACATTTCATGCGAAACATCGGCGGACACGTTTTATGCGAGGTATATGGTCTTGAAATTACTTCTTGTGAGACTCTACGTATGCGATAGCATCGCCAACGGTAGTGATCTTCTCGGCGTCCTCGTCGGGGATCTGGATGTCGAATGCCTTCTCGAACTCCATGATCAACTCAACGGTGTCCAGCGAATCTGCGCCCAGGTGAGCGGTGAAACTTGCTTCGGGAACTACCTCAGACTCCTTAACGCCCAACTTGTCAACGATGATCTCGACAACTTTTGACTGAACTTCTGACATAACTTTAATTTTTAAGTTTAACAAATGTAATATTGATTGGTCGCAATCTTTTCTGCGCTTTTCTGCACAAAAGTAACACTTTTTTTATTAATTTTGGCATCATGTTGGAAATATTTTATCCCCTCTATATTTCGGTTGTTTGATAAGTATTTGAAAATCACTGTATTATGAATCTACTCCTTATATCCAATTCCACCAATGCCGGTGAGGAATACCTGCGTTATCCGCTGAATGCCATAGGCGGTTTCCTCGGCGGTGTGAAGGAGGTGGCATTCGTGCCTTATGCCGCCGTAACCTTCTCGTATGCCGCATACGAGGCGAAGGTACAGGCCCGTTTCGACGAGCTGGGGATCAAGGTCCGATCGGTGCACCGGGCGAAAGACCCTCGCCGCATGATACGCGAGGCGGAGGCCGTATGCGTGGGCGGCGGCAATACCTTTGCACTGGCGCACAGGATGCAGAAGCAGGGGCTCATGGGGGCCATACGTTCGAAGATCGCTTCGGGAGCCCCGTATGTGGGGTGGTCGGCAGGCAGCAATGTCGCCTGCCCGACGATATGCACCACAAACGACATGCCGATAGTGCAGCCCGAGTCGTTCCGCGCCATCGGGGCTGTAAGGTTCCAGATAAACCCGCACTACCTCGACGCAAACCCTGAAGGTCACGCCGGCGAGACGCGCGAGCAGCGTATTCTGGAGTATATCGAGGCTAACCCGCGCCGCTGGGTCGTGGGCCTGCGCGAGGGGTGCATGCTACACATGCACGACGGGCGTCTGGACCTCGTGGGGCCGCGCACGGCACGCATCTTCCGCAAGGGAGTGGAGGCATTTGAGGTGAAGGCGGGTGACGACCTTGCCTTCCTGTTGTAGGAGCCATCGACTTTCATATGGACGGACATCTGGTGTGGGACATCGACCCCGTATTGTTTTCGATAGGCGGGTTTGCGGTCAGATACTATTCCCTGTGCTGGCTTGCGGCCTTCGCCGCGTGCTACTATGTCATGAGGTCTATATTCCGTCGCGAGGCGCTCTCGGCAGAACACCTCGACGCACTGCTGGCTTATGTCTTTCTGGGAACATTTATAGGTGCGCGGCTGGGGCATTGCCTCTTCTACGAGACGCACTACTATCTTGCGCACCCGTGGCGTATCGTAATTCCGCTGTACGAGCGTGCCGACGGCAGCTTGGGGTTCGGGTTTATGGGCCTTGCGAGCCACGGCGCTGCCATCGGTATCGTGGTGTCACTGATATTGTATGCCCGACGCTACAGGTTCCCTGTGTGGGAGCTGCTTGACAAACTGGGGGTGGTGGCACCGCTCGGGGGTGCTTTCATACGTTTGGGCAACTTCTTCAATTCGGAGATCATAGGCGCCCCGACCGATGTACCGTGGGGCGTGGTATTCAGCCGTGTGGATCCGCTGCCGCGCCATCCGGCGCAGCTCTACGAGGCGCTCGGATATTTCGCCGCCTTTGCCGTGACATACGTCGCCTACGGCCGGTGCCGCGGGAAGGTCGGAACCGGATACTTTTTCGGGCTGTCGGTGCTGTTGATATTCGGCTTGCGTTTCGCTGTGGAGTTCGTCAAGGAGGTGCAGGAGCCGTTCGAGGCATACCTGCGCGACAGCATCTCGCTGGATATGGGACAGCTGTTGAGCATACCTTTTATATTAACCGGCGTGGCCGTGATGGCGGCACGGCGCAAACGAGTCTCGGCAAGAGGCTGAAGTCATGGCTACACGGGCGAAAATGACGGGGGATCGCGGCGAGGCCATAGCGGTGGAGTATCTGCGCCGCCACGGCTTTTTGATCTGTGCCCGCAATTGGCGCTGCGGCCGTTACGAGATAGACATCGTAGCGGTGAAATCGGGTGTCACGCACTTCGTGGAGGTGCGGACACGCGCGGCCGATTCCGTGGTGCCGCCGGAGATGACTATAACGCCGGCCAAGGCCGGAGCCATGCTCCGTGCTGCGGAGGCGTACCTCGCCATGACCCGTACCGCAGGGGAGGCCGAGTTCGATCTCGTGGCCGTGGAGATCTGTCCCGACGGCTCGTATGAGGTCCGATATGTGGCAAATGCGGTCGAAGTGGGGTGGTAATTTGGTATAACGGATAAAAAAACATACCTTTGTCGCGCAAAATCGCGATAGTGACATTTATGTTTCTATATAATTTCTGTGTAGCCGTATATGCACGTTTGATCGCGCTGGCCTCGTTGTGGAACAACAAGGCGAGATTGTGGACCGCCGGCCGCAATGGTATATTCGACCGTATGGCCCGTGCCATATCGCCCTCGGACAGGATAGTATGGATACATGTCGCCTCGCTCGGCGAATTCGAGCAGGGTCGTCCCGTAATCGAGCGGATCAAGGCCAATTACCCTAGCTACAAGATACTTCTGACATTCTTTTCGCCCTCCGGCTACGAGGTGCGCAAGGATTACAAGGGGGCCGACTACATATTCTACATGCCTATCGACACGCCGCGCAACGTCCGCCGCTTCCTCGATCTGGCGCATCCCGAGATCGCGATATTCGTCAAGTACGAGTTCTGGATAAACTACCTCACGCAGCTCAAGCGCAGGGGAACCCGCACCTTCGTGATTTCGGCAATTTTCCGCCGTAATTCCATATTCTTCCGCAGCTACGGCTTCCTGTGGCGTCAGGCGCTCGATTCGTTTGAGCAGATATTCGTGCAGAACGAGGAGTCGCGCCAATTGCTCCACGGCATAGGGTTCGACAATGTGGTGGTTGCGGGCGATACCCGCTTCGACCGCGTGGCGGCCATAGCCGAAGGGGTGAAGCGCATAGATATAGTAGAGCGGTTCAAGGGCGACAAGGCCCTTTTCGTTGCGGGGTCTACATGGGGGCCCGACGAGGATATACTCATGCCTCTGATAAACAACAATCCCGAGATAAAGTTCGTGATCGTGCCGCACGAGATGGACGAGTGTCGCATAAACCGTATCCTGACGGAGACGCGGGGCGGTGCCGTGCGCTATACGCGATGCGACGGTTCCACCCCTGTGGAGCGGTATCAGGTGCTGGTGCTCGATACGGTAGGATTGCTTTCGTCGGTATACCGCTATGCCTCGTGGGCATATATCGGCGGCGGGTTCGGCACGGGCATACACAATACGCTCGAAGCGGCCATATTCGCCCTGCCCATAGCTTTCGGCCCAAACTATTCGAAATTCAAGGAGGCGCGTGATATGGTGGCGCTGGGTGCCGCAACGAAGGTGGAGACTGTCACCGACCTTGAGGCATGGTTCGCCCCCATGCGCGACAACAAGGAGTTGCGCGCCAAGGTGAGTTCCACGGCCAAGGATTACACGTTGAAGAACATCGGCGCCACGTCGCTCATAATGAAGATCGCTTTCGATAATTGAGCGGTGCGGCCCTGCGCCATATACTGCCGGCACGTTCTTGTTTAAAGGTTCGTGCCGGCGATGTCTTTATGTACGTGTTCAGGGCGGCCCGCCCGTGCCGTCAGATAGGCCGAGGGGATCTCATGCCATGCGTAAATGTCGTGGCAGGCAGCGGCGTCGCGGATTCGGCGCGGAGTGGATTCTCGGAGCGCGCGGGGCCCGCGACGGGCATTGCGGCTGTCCGCATTTTACGCCGGACCCGAGGCCGGGCGTGTCCGGCGTCACTTCGCCGGATATATATGCATGAACAAAAATATCGGGAACCGTTCAGTTCCCGATATTCTCCGAAGTACCTCCTCAGGGGCTCGAACCCTGGACCCCAACATTAAGAGTGTCGTGCTCTACCAACTGAGCTAAAGAGGCATCCTTGTTCCTGATTGCGAGTGCAAATTTAAGGCACTTATTTCATTTGTGCAAATTTTCGGGCAATTTTTTTTGTTTTTATTCGCCCCACCCCTGTCGTTTTGATTGCGCAATGTGACCGTGTAACGCAAGGGGCCCAAATGCACCTGTCGCAGACTGTCTCCCATGTATATGGAAAAGGGGAGGCCGCATCTGGAATATGCGGTCAATCGCTGTTCCACTCTCCAGCCGATTCGATGTAGAGTATGGGGCGTTTGCGTTCGAGAGCCTTGAGCCGCAGGAAGGTCTCGTAGAGGTTGATTCCGTTCGACGACTCCTCGGCCATGACGTAACCTATGACGCATGCCTGGCCGCATGTGGTGCGGTATGCTGTTTCGGCGCGGTCGAGGTAGGCTGCCTTCCATGCGGGGTCGTTGCTCGGGTTGCCCCCCACGCGGCGTGAGAGCCCGCTGCCGCTGGTGTTGATGGGAATCTGCGCTATGACGTACATGCCCAGCGAGTCGCACATGCGGTAGACGTTTTGCGGTACGGCCCCCATGTCGAAGCGGAGGGCGTTGTATTTTAGTACGCGCGCCGCGATGATGTCCTTCTCGGTCACCTTCAGCGGATCGAAGTCGCGATAGAACAGTTCTGTCTTGATGCCGTTTATCATGAAGTCGCCGGCTTCATTTACTGCAATGTCGCGGAAGCCTATCATGCGCGACTGGTATTCGGCGTAGCGCCCCTCGATCTGGGTCTTGATGTTGAGACGGTAACGCACGGGCATGTCGGCACACCATGTCAGCACGTAGGGTATTCGGGCCATGAACTTGACAGTATCCTCGCCGCGCATGCCGAGCGTGACATCCTTGTAGCCCTGTGTTACGACGGTGGTGTCGGGGGCGATGAGCTCGTAGTGTATGCGGGCGGTTTTGGGGTTGAGCGACTCGGTCTTGACGATAAGGCCGACCTCGACGTTGGCATATTCGCTCTTGAGGTCCACGTCGGTGTTGTGCACGACGTCGCGTACGCGGATCGTGGGTTGCGACACGACGTATGTCTCGCCTACACGCGGTTCGCGGTCCTTTACGAAGTCCTCCATCCTGCGGCTCCAATGATCCTTGAGGATGCGTATCGAGATTGTATTTACATCCTCTTTCGAGGCCTTTGTTATGTTGAACTCGGCGGGAGTATAGGCGTTGGCCGTATATCCGACCTTCTGCCCGTTGATGATTACCTCGTATGCGCCCGATGCTTCGTCGACGTAGAGGATCGCCTGACGGCTCAACCAGACGAAGGGTATGACGTACTTCGAGGTGAAGACCGTGGCATCCTCCTCCTCGGTGCGGGTCCATCCAGTAACGGGGCGCAGGTATGTCGAGGCCACGGCGCCGGAACCGAGGGCCTGCGCCTCCTCTGCCGTAGGGTAGGGTACGGTCTTGCTGCGGGGCAGCTCGCGCCCCAGCGAGACATACTCGGGCGATGCGTACTCCTGTGCGGAGAGCGTCGCGCATGCCGCGAAAACGAGTGCTATGATCGACAGAAAACGTTTCATATTTTAGTATATTTGTAGTGCGTAACTTCCGGTCGGGGCCGCGCCCCGAAAAGAAACGGGCCGCCGGCGCTTTGTAGTGCCAAAGTTATAAAAAAAATCGGTGATACGATGAATTCCTTTCCAAAACTCAATTTCCCGTCCATAAAATTGCGGGCGCGGGATATGCACGGCCGTACGGCGGTTTTTGACCGCGTACGCTCTATTTATGTGGTGCTTACGCCCGAGGAGTGGGTGCGGCGGCATGTGGTGGAGTTTCTCGTCGGGCATTGCGGTGCGCCGCTGCGTTCGATCGTGGAGGAGTATCCCGTGAATATAAATACGGCGGCGCAGAGGGCAGATGTGGTGGTGCTGGACCGTATGGCGCGGCCGGTGGCGCTCGTGGAGTGCAAGGCGCCCGACGTGCGCATCTCGTCAGATGTCTTCGAGCAGGCTACGCGCTACAATGCCGTGCTCGGCGCGCGTTACGTGATACTGACCAATGGCTTGACTCACTTCTGTTTCGAGCGTACGGCCGAGGGTTATGCTACGATGGGGGCCTTTCCCGACCTCACGCCCCGTACGCCCGATCCCGCCGGGCCCTGATGTGGCGGGTGCGATCTTATGATTGTACTGTTACGGGGACCGGTTGGCGCGCTGATCCGCCGCGGCCGGTGTCCCTATAATTGTTGCGCGGCAGGGTGCATGCGTTCGATATATTCGCGGAAGGTGTCGCGGTAGTTCTCGCCAAGGGGGACATATTCTCCGTTGTCGAGGTATACGCGGCCGCGGGCGTAACCCGATACGTGCGACAGGTTGACTATATAGGAGCGGTGTACGCGCATGAAACGCCCCGCGGGAAGCGATGATTCCATGTTCTTTAGGCGGAACAGGGTCGTTATGGTCGAACCCGCGGCCAGATGCAGGCGTACGTATTCGCCTTCGCTCTCAAGGTATATTATGTCGGCATGCTTCACGAGCGAGACCTTGTAGTCGGCCTTGATCGAGATGCAGTCACCGCCCTCGGCCTCGTTGGCGGCTGCGGCTGGTGCCTTGTCGTCGCGCAGGCGCATCAGCTCGAGCAGTGACCGGGCCTTGCCTACGGCGCGGTTGAAGTCGGCGAAACTGAACGGCTTGAGCAGGTAGTCGACGGCGTCGAGGCGGAATCCCTCGATGGCGTACTCGGAGTATGCCGTGGTGAAGATCACCAGCGGCGGATTGTGCAGTTGCCGTACGAAATCCATTCCGTTGAGGTCGGGCATGTTTATATCCACGAGGAGCAGGTCGACTGTCATGTCGCGCAGCATGGCCTGTGCCTCGACGGCGTTGCGGCACGCCGCCGCAAGTTCCATTTGCGGGATTCGATCGATGTAGCTTTTCACCTGACGCAGCGCGAGCGGCTCGTCGTCTATGGCCATACATTTAATCATACGTGATGGGGATCGTTAGTTTCACTTCGTACGTGTCGTCGTGCGTATCGTCTATCTTCAGGCGGTAGTTGCTGCCGAAAAGCAGGTCGAGGCGCTTGCGCACGTTGTAGAGCCCCATTCCGCTCGTCTTGCCTTCGCCTGAGGCCCATGTCTTCGCGCCGCCCGCATCCATCTGCACGGCGGCTTTGGCGCGGCTGCCTTCCTTGCGGCCTCTGCGGCGAGTACGTGATTTTTTCTCCTGCGGGAGTGCGCATTCCGCACGCCCGGTTTTTGACACATCTTCCATGTCTCCTGCACCATGCGTTTCGGAGGGGATGTGGCGCGAGTTGCGGACCACGCATGTGGCCGTACTGCCGTCGCATGCGATCTCTATGTGGACGAACGAGGGGCTGCTGTAGCTTACGCCGTGCTTGAAGGCGTTTTCGACGAATACGATCAGCAGCAGCGGCGGGATCTTGGCTTCGGGAGGGATCGTCCCCGCCACGTCGAGGCGTATGTCCACGTCGTCGGTGTATCGTATGCGCATCAGCCCGATGTAGTTTTCGACGAAGCGTATGTCGTTGATGATGCTTGTCTGGGCATGTTCGGAGTCGTAGAGCACGTAGCGCATCATCTTCGATAGCTCGATGACCGTCTCCTTGGCCGCCTCTGTGTCGATGTCGATCAGCGCGTGGATATTGTTGAGCGTGTTCATGAAGAAGTGCGGGTTGATCTGGTATTTCAGGTAGTCCATTTCGGCCTGCAGGCTCTGCCTCTCGAGCGAGACCATCTTCTGTTCGTCGCTCATCGACTTGAACATGATCTTGATGCCGTTGTTGGTGTTTTGCAGGAAGAGCCCCAGCAGCACGTTCCAATACCACGCCAGATCGGTGAACGAGGCGCGGCCGTGGACTATATACAGGTCGTTGTCCGAGAAGGGCGAGCGGCGCATGGTGGTCTCGTAGTACTCGATCGAATAGAATAGTGCGACAAGGTAGAGTATCGAAACCAGAAAATATGCGGCGTAGTGCTTGCGCAGCAGCAGCTTGGGGGCGAAGATCAGGTTGTTGAGCAGGAAGATGATGCCGTATGGCAGGATTTTCAGCCATGCCGTGAGGATATTGACGAAATAGACATGCTCCTCGGACATCATTTTGGCGTTGAGTATGGGCACGAGGATGGCGACCGTCCACACCAGAAAGTAGAGGAGGTTCTCGCCTATGGCCATTTTGTTGCTACGCAGCCGCATGGTAACAAAGGTATGAATTTTTGCGCCGGCGGCAAAATAAATCTCCCGCCGTAAGGCGGGAGAGCCGTATGCTGTTCCTTGGCGTGTTGTTGCCGATCCGCCCCTCGGGAGTTGCGGCGGCCGTTATTTGTACCGCAGCAGCAGTTCGAGCATGCGGCGGTCGAGCTTATGGCCTCTGTAATCCTCGTACTTGACGTCGCTGCGGCCGCTGTCCATCACGCCGAACGACCCGTAAAGGTTCCACAGCGACCAGCCCCAGCCGTTCTCGGCGAAGATCGAGAGATTGTCTTCGAGCCATGCGAGCGCAACCTCGTGCGGGGTGCGGTTGTGGCATCCGAACTCGCCGATATGTACCGTGCGTCCCAGTTTCATCCACGGCAGCCAGTTGTGGTTGAGCGTTTCGCGCAGCCATTCGCGGTCGTAAGTCTTGCCGTTGTCGTGCAGGGGCCAGCTCAACTCCTCGCGCGGGTAGGGCATAGGGCCGTTGCCGTAGACCCAGTCTGCCTCGTAGTGCGAGATGAGCATGGGTTGGTAGCCGCGGCCGCTCTGTATGATGTTGCGCAGGTCGGCGATCTCCATCAGCGGGCGGTTGCCCACGTCGAGCCCGTCGACGATGATCGTGCGCGTGGGGCTTATGCGGCGTATTGTCTCGATAAGGTGCCGTATGACATTCTCGTATTTGGCATCCTCGATCGACGGCGCCTCGTTGATAAGGTTGAAGCTGAGGACCTTCGACGAATAGGACCTGTACCGCTCGGCGAACAGTTCCCAATGATGTTCGCACGCCTTGAGCGCCTCGTCGCTCTCGAAAAGGTTTGCATCCTCGTGGGGCGGGTTTATACAGTAGCCCGGGGCGCGGTGGAAGTTGAGGTTTATGTGTATTCCGTATTGCCGCCCTAACTCCACGGCGCGATCGATCTCGGCGATGCGTTTCTCGTCGATCTCATACCAGTTGTCGCGTGAGGTCCAGCACCAGTACGACAGGGGTATGCGTGCGAAGTTGAAGCCCCATTCGGCCATGATCTCGAAATCCTCTTCGCCGAATGTCGTCTGGTTGTCGGGGTTGAATTTGTTGAGAAGGTTGAACCCTTTGAATAGGACTTTCGGCTTGGCGGCCGCGGCCTGCATGCCGGGCTTCCCTGCGTCGGCGGCGGATGCGGCTGCGGGCAGTACTGCAACTGCTGCGGCTGTTCCTATCAGGCGCAGGAACTCTCCGCGGTTAATGGTTTTAGGTCTCTTCATATCGGGATATGTAGTCACGGTTGGTCAAACATACTCCTTTTAGGCGGTTCGAAGCCCGCTTCCATATCATTGACGCCATGCAGCCCGACGCATCTCCGCATGCGGCCTACGGCATGTGGCTATCGGGCCAGATCTTGGTAAAGGAAGCGGCGGATGCTGCGCTTGGGAGTCTTCTCGAACTCCGAATCCATGATCACGTAGCCGGCGACCTTCTCGTAAACGGCCACTGCCGAGTTGAGCATCGAGATGTTCTGTTTCATGATCTCGTCGATTCCCTTTTTGTCGATTCCCTCCTGTGCCGCCTGATCGAAGTCGGGGACGATGAGGGCCGTGAGGCGGCCGTTCTTCTCGACGATGAGCGATTCGAGCACCAGCGGCAGGTTGTTGAGCTTGTCCTCTATCTCCTCGGGGTATATATTCTGCCCCGAACCCGTGAGGATCATGGTCTTGCAACGGCCGCGTATGTAGAGCGTGCCGTCGGGGTCCATCGTGCCCATGTCGCCAGTATGGAGCCAGCCCTGATCGTCTATGACGGCGCGTGTGGCCTCCTCGTTCTTGTAGTATCCCGCCATGACATGCTCGCCGCGTATCATTATCTCACCGGCCGTATGCTCCGGATCGGAAGAGTCTATCTTGGCTTCGAGCAGTCCCTTGAGGTAACGGCCGCACGAACCGTTCTTGAACTCCGTGGGTATCGAGAAACTGATCAGGGGGCCGCATTCGGTCATGCCGTAACCTATCGTCAGCGGGAAATCTATCTTGCGCAGGAACGCCTCGGTCTCCTGATTCATCGGGGCGCCGCCGACGATGAAAATCTTGAGCTCGCCGCCGAATGAGGCCATCATCTTCGACCGTATGATCGAATAGAGCGCCGTGTTGAGCAACGGTATCTTCATGGCGATGCTCATGGGGCCCTTCTCGAGCATGGGCATGATCTGCTTGCGGTAGACCTTTTCGAGTATGAGCGGTACGCTGCAGATAACGGTGGGCTTTACGCTCTGCATCGCCTCGACCAGAATCTTGGGCGAGGGTATGCGGCCGAGCAGCGTGATGTGGGCGCCGACGGCCAGTTGCGCAAGGAAATCGAAGGCGCAGCCGTAGGCGTGGGCCAGAGGCAGGAACGAGAGCGTACGGCCGCCGCGGCAGAAGAACGGTTTGCCGGACGCGGGCTCGATGACGCTTCTGGCGAAGACTACATTGCCCGTGAGGTTGTTCACCGTGAGCATGACGCCCTTCGACGATCCCGTGGTTCCCGATGTGTAGTTGAGCAGGATTATGCGGTCGTTGGGAACGTCGCGGTACTTTATGTCATCTACGCCGAAGTGCTTGCCGTACGTACGGTGGAATGTCTTGTATGCGCTTTTTGCGGCGTGCTTGATGCGCGGTTTGTCGCGGTCGTATGTGAGGCTGAAATCCGTAAGCGAGAATATGGCTTCCAGTGCCGGCATGCGCGCGGGGTCGAGGTTGGCCATGAAGTTGTCCCCGATGAAGAGCATGCGGCTCTCCGAGTGGTTGATGATGTTCATCATGTCGGCAGGATTGAAATCCTGGAGTATGGGCACGATGACGGCACCGTAGGTGATCGTGGCGATATACGTGACGCACCAGCGTATGTTGTTGCGTCCGATTAGCGCGATCTTGTCGCCCTCGCATATACCGGCTTCGCTGAAGAGCAGGTGCAGTTTTACGATCTCGCGGGCCGTGTCGAGATAGGTGAACGTGTCGCCGCCGAAGTAGTCGGTCAAGGCCGGAAGGGAGCTGTTCTCGCGGAAGCTCGTCTCGTATATTTTAATCAGATTCTCCTGCAGCATGGGGTGTGTATGTTTACTCGGCAGACATGGCCCGCGAGCCATAAGGCGCGCGGGATGCGTCTCCGCGGGGTTACTTGTTGTCGGGTGTATCGTGCGGTTGGTCGGTGGTGCCGCCGGCGGCCGCGCCGTGCCGTGCCGCCTCTTTTGCGGCGGCGGGGTCATGGGGCCGCCAGACGTATATCTTCGATTCGGTGCCGGCCTTCATCCGTTCGATGTTCTTGCGGTGGGACCATATCAGCAATCCGGCTACGATGAACGAGAATACCACGAACGAGAACGATACGTCCTTGAAGCGCGACCACTCCATCGTCGAGGATATTATCGCGAAGACGGGAAAACTGCATCCCGCCGTTATCGAGGCCAGAGACACGTAGTGCGTGATGAGGAAGACCAGTACCCATACGGCGAAACAGAGCAGCACCACGATGGGATAGATGCCAGTGATGGCCCCCACAAGCGTGGCGACACCCTTGCCGCCCTTGAAGCCGGCGAAGATGGGGAATATGTGGCCGAGTACCGCCGCGAAGACACCCATGATCTTGAGGTTGATGAGCCACGCCGAGGTTATGTCTATGTCGTAGCGCATGATACCTATGAGCGACACGGCGATGAAACCCTTGAAGAAGTCGAGCACGAAGACCGGCAGTGCGGCGCGGCGGCCCAGTACTCGCAGCATGTTTGTGGTGCCGGCGTTCTTGCTGCCGTATTCGCGTATGTCGATGCCGTAATATTTCTTGCCTATCCACACGGCGCTGGGAATCGATCCCAGAAGGTAGGCTATGATGAGCATCGTTACGGCGCAGTAGTATGTGATAAGACTCCAAGTTTCCATTTTCTTCAGAGCGTGTTATATTGCAAAAAACACACCGGCTGCGGCCTGCGGGACCGAGCGGGCGATGTCTTATTTAGTACAAAGATATACAAAGATTTTTACTTATCCATCGTTTGCGGCAAAATTCGACACCGCGTGCGGTTCTTCGCCGCCGCATCCTGCCGCCGCGGCGGATGGCGCGGGAGGTCGCGGCTCTTTCTCTTTTCGCGAAAAATTATTAACTTTGTTGCCTTATGAAAAAACGACGCGAATAGAAATGAAGGCAGGAACCTTGATAAATGAAACCGTACGCAAGTGGTCGTGGTGGAAGGAGATGCTGACGATCGTGGTCGGCTGCGTTATAGTATCCGTGGGATTCGTATTTTTCATCAACCCCTATAATATCGTCCCGGGCGGCGTGTACGGCCTTGGCATCGTCATGCACAACATCTTCCCGTCGGTGCAGGTGGGTACATTCGGCTACATGTTCGACGTGCCGCTGCTCATAACCGCGATATTCATCTTCGGGCGTCAGTTCGGGGGCCGCACACTCTTTGCGGCGTGTATGACCCCGGGTCTGATGAATATCCTCTCGTCGCTGGCGTATCCCAGCCGTGAGGCTCTTCAGGCGCTTGACCCCTCGCAGCTCTTGGGCGGCGTGCTCGACCTGTCGGACCACCTTATGCTGACATGCGTGCTGGGCGGCTCGATGATAGGCCTGGGCCTTGGACTCGTGGTGCGCAGCAACGCGACGACGGGAGGAACTGATATCGTGGCCATGATCCTCAACCGTTACATGCATGTCAAATTCTCGCATGGCGTGCTGCTGGCCGATGCGTGCGTGGTGCTCTCGGGTCTGGTGGTGATAGGTTTCGGCATAGGCACCGACGCCGACTCGGGCGACCGCGGCTGGCTGCTGTCGCTATACTCGCTCATTACGATATTCATCGCCTCGCGTGTGGTGGACTATGCCATCGACGGCTCGTCGTATGACAAGTTGCTCTTCATCATCAGCAACAACCGCTCGGAACAGTTGCGAGACTACATAATCAACAGCATGGACCGCAGCGCAACATACCTTAAGGCGTCGGGCATGTACAGCCGTGACGACAAGGAGATGATATTCCTCGTGGTGAGCCGTCGCGAGGTGGCGCAGGTCGAACGAAAGATCAAGGAGATCGACCCGAGGGCGTTTGTGGTGGTGACGAACGCATACGACACCTACGGCGAAGGATTCAAGCCGTTCCCCGACAAGGACTCGATTCTCAACAGTTAAGACCGAATGCCCGATATGATTGACAAAAATACGTTGAGGCCCGTCACGGGTGACGGCCGCCGCCTCTTTGTTGAGACGTACGGCTGCCAGATGAATGTCGGCGACACGGAGATCGTCGTATCCATAATGCAGAATGATGGATATGTCTATACGGACCGTATCGACGAAGCCGACGTGGTGCTTATAAATACGTGTTCGATACGCGACAATGCCGAACAGCGCATATGGGGGCGCCTGCGCGAACTGCGCGGGCTGCGCCGCCGCCGGCCTTCGCTGCTTATCGGCATAATCGGCTGTATGGCCGAGCGGCTGAAGGAGCGTCTGGTCGAGGGCGACGACGCCGTCGATATCGTTGCCGGCCCCGATGCCTACCGCGACCTGCCCCGTCTTGTGCGCGAGGCCGAGGCGGGCGGAAAGGGGGTGAACGTACTGCTCTCGAGCGAGGAGACCTATGCCGAAATCGCCCCTGTGCGTCTGGACCGCAACGGCGTGAGCGCCTTTGTGGCCATAATGCGCGGTTGTGACAACTTCTGTTCCTATTGTGTGGTGCCATATACCCGCGGCCGCGAGCGCAGCCGCGACGCCGCCACTATTGTGGCCGAGGCACGTACTCTCTTCGAGAACGGCTACCGTGAGGTGACGCTGCTCGGGCAGAACGTCAACTCCTACCGTGCGGGCGAGGTCGACTTCCCCGCGTTGTTGCGTGCCGTCGCCGAGATATCGCCGTTGCTGCGTGTACGTTTCGCCACGTCTCACCCGAAGGATATGAGCGACCGGCTGATCGAGACCATGGCCTCGATGCCCAACATATGCCGTGCGATACACCTGCCGGCGCAGTCGGGCTCGACAGCCGTGCTGGAGCGCATGAACCGCAAATATACGCGCGAGTGGTATCTCGGGCGCGTGGAGGCGATCCGCCGCCTTATGCCCGACTGCGCCATCACGACCGACCTTATTGCGGGTTTCTGCGGCGAGACCGAGGAGGACCATCGCGCCACGCTCTCGCTCATGGAGCGGGTGGGGTACGACTTCGCCTACATGTTCAAGTATTCGGAGCGTCCGGGCACTTTCGCCCAGCGCCATCTTGAGGACGATGTCCCCGACGAGGTGAAGACGGCGCGCCTTACGGAGATAATAGGCCTGCAGAACGAACTTTCGGAGCGCAGCAACCGCCGCGACGTGGGCAAGGAGTTCGAGATTCTGGTCGAGGGTGTCTCGAAACGCCGCGACGACCAGCTCTTCGGCCGCACGTCGCAGAACAAGGTCGTGGTATTCGACCGCGGCGGGCATGCGGCGGGGGACTATGTGCGCGTGCGCGTCACCGGCTGCTCGTCGGCGACGCTCTACGGCGAGGAGATCTTTTGACGGTGCGTTGTTGGCCGCTCAGCCGTGTGACGTTAATTTCGGGCGGAACGATTGTCGTTTGGACGGAAAAGGGAGATGTACGGGTCGGCGTACATCTCCTTCCCTTTTGACCTTTTGAGGGGCCTACTTCTCTGCGGCGGATGGCTGTTCGTCCTCCATTATACGGTCCAACCGGTCATAAAATTCCGGATATTCCCCGACGGCGATCTCCCGTATCCTGCCGTCTGCGCCTATTACGACCTTGGTCGGGAAGACCGTGACATTATAGAGGACTGTCGGTTTCTCCGATGACGGCATGGAGCCCTCCTCGCGGAGGTTTATCCAGTCGAGCCCGTATTTCTCCACCCCGGCCAGCCATGCCTCTTTGTCGTCCTTGCATCCGATGCTGACGACGACAAGGCGGTCGGCATACTTTGCGGCGGCCTGCTTCAATTTCGGGATGCCCGATATGCACGCATGGCACCATGTCCCCCAGAAGTCGAGCAGGACGGTTTTTCCCTTCAGCCCCGACAGGGTTACATTGTTGCCGTCGATGTCCGAAAGCGAGAAATCGGGTGCCGACGCTCCTGCGGTGAGTCTGGTCTGCGCCATCTTCTTGAGCAGGGCCTCCGCGGCCTTTTTCCGTGTCAGCTCCAGTAACGGGCGGAACATTCCGTCAAGTGTCCTTGCAGGTAACTGCGCCATATATGCCTCGACGCTGTCGGCGGGTGCGAGCAGGATGATGTACGGGGCCACCTCGCTGTCGACACTTTGCCGGAAGCTGTCGGAGATGAATTCGATGCTGCCGTTGCGTATCCCGTCGAGGACCGACCGCAGAGAGTCCAGCGCCGCATCGTCGCCCTCCGCATAGGCCCTGTTCATTTGCTTGGCGGTCTCTTCGGTACTGTCGGCAAAGACGGACATCCGTTGATTAAACACCTGTATCTTCCTGTTGAGACTGTTTCCGCTTATTACGAATTCCGTATCCCGATCCTCTGCCGTCTCGGCGGTTACGGAGATCCTGTCGCCGGGGGCGGCGTAGAGTTGCAGCATCATCTTCCCGCGCCACAGCCTGCCTCCGGGTATCGTCTGCGAGGTGGCAAAGGGTTTGACGATGACGATACACGGCTCGCGCAGCGGCAGGGTGTAGTCGAGACGGCCGTCGGGGCCGAGCAACAAGGTGTCCGACATGTGTGCCGTAGGGTCGTCGGCACGGCTGAACGGCATGCATTCTATCCGCAGGGTGTCGTTGCCGAGACTGCCGAAGTCGAGCCGTATCTCGGGCCTCGGAGAGCATGCCGCCGCAGAGAGCATGAGCAGGATTGCGGGCAGAAGGTTTCGATTCTTCATGAATGTCGATGTCGGTCTAAGGGTGTGCAAGTCAGATTACAAATACAAATGTAGGCAAATTATGTTTATATTTATTATGCCGGTGCCGATTAAAAAACTCTCCGCTTCCCGACAGGGAGGCGGAGAGTTTTCCGTATTACGCCTTATGTGGCGGCACTATCGCTGGTTGAGGGCTGCGTGGGCGGCGGCCAGACGTGCGATGGGCACGCGGAAGGGCGAGCAGCTCACGTAGTTCAGACCGGCATAGTGGCAGAACTCGACCGACGAGGGTTCGCCGCCGTGTTCGCCGCAGATGCCGCACTTGAGGTCGGGGCGCGTGCCGCGGCCCTTGAAGACGGCCTCGCGGATGAGCTGTCCCACACCGTTGCGGTCGAGTATCTGGAACGGGTCGTTCTTGAGGATGCCCTTGTCGAGGTAAGTGGGCAGGAACTTGGCTATGTCGTCACGCGAGAACCCGAGCGTCATCTGCGTCAGGTCGTTGGTGCCGAACGAGAAGAACTCGGCGACTTCGGCGATCTGGTTGGCCGTGACGGCGGCGCGCGGAACCTCGATCATGGTCCCCACGAGATAGTCGATCTTGTCGTTGCGCTCGGCGAAGACTGCATTGGCCGTACGGTCGATGACATTCTTCTGGTAGCGCAGCTCCTTGTGGTTGCCCACCAGCGGAACCATTATCTCGACCTTAACCTCCATGCCCGTGGCGTGGACGTTCATTGCGGCCTCGATGATGGCGCGGGTCTGCATCTCGGTAATCTCGGGATAGGTGTTGCCCAGACGGCAGCCGCGGTGTCCCAGCATGGGGTTGACCTCGTTCAGGTACTCCACCTTGGCGGCTATCTTCTCATACGGTACGTTGAGTTCCTCGGCCAGCTCGCGCTGCTCCTTCTCCGTGTGGGGGACGAACTCGTGCAGAGGCGGGTCGAGCAGGCGGATGATGACGGGGTAGCCCTTCATCGCCTTGAACAGGCCCTCGAAGTCGCCGCGCTGCATGGGCAGCAGTTTGGCAAGAGCCACGCGGCGCCCTGCCTCGTCGTCGGCGAGGATCATCTCGCGCACGGCCTTGATGCGGTCGCCCTCGAAGAACATGTGCTCCGTACGGCAGAGGCCGATACCCTCGGCGCCGAAGGCGAAGGCCTGTGCGGCGTCGCGCGGCGTGTCGGCATTGGCGCGTACCTTCATGGTGGCGTACTTGCCTGCCAGATCCATCAGTTTGGCGAAGTCGCCGCTCAAATCGGCATCCTTCGTAGCCACCTGTCCGAGATAAACCTCGCCTGTCGAGCCGTTGAGAGAGATCCAGTCACCCTCCTTGATATTGTATCCGTTGACCGAGATGGTGCGGGCCTTGTAGTCGATCTCCAGCTCACCGGCACCCGACACGCAGCACTTGCCCATGCCGCGGGCCACGACGGCGGCGTGCGAGGTCATACCTCCGCGCGCGGTGAGGATACCGGCGGCGTCGAGCATGCCCTTCAGGTCCTCGGGCGAGGTCTCGATACGCACCAGCACGGCCTTCTGGCCCGTCTTGGCAAACATCTTCTCGGCATCTTCGGCGAAGAATACCACGGGGCCCGTGGCGGCACCCGGCGAGGCGGGAAGACCCTTGACGATGACCTTGGCGTTCTTGATGGCCGTCTTGTCGAAGACGGGGTGCAGCAGCTCGTCGAGCTTCGCCGGCTCGCAGCGCAGGACGGCGGTCTTCTCGTCGATCAGGCCCTCGCGCAGCATGTCCATTGCGATCTTCACCATGGCGGCGCCGGTACGCTTGCCGTTGCGGCACTGCAGCATCCACAACTTGCCGTCCTGTATGGTGAACTCGATGTCCTGCATATCCTTGAAGTACTGCTCAAGGTGGTGCTGTATCTCGTTGAGTTCGGCGAAAACCGACGGCATCACCTCTTCGAGCGAGGGGTACTTCGAGGCGCGCACCTCCTCCGGAATGTTCTGTGCCTTGGCCCAGCGGCGCGAGCCCTCGATGGTAATCTGCTGCGGCGTGCGGATGCCCGCAACGACATCCTCACCCTGTGCGTTGACGAGGTACTCGCCGTTGAAAATGTTTTCGCCCGTGGCGGCGTCGCGCGAGAAGGCTACGCCCGTGGCCGAGTTCTCGCCCATGTTGCCGAATACCATCGCCTGCACCGATACGGCGGTGCCCCACTCGGCGGGTATATTGTTGAGCCTGCGGTAGAGGATGGCGCGCTCGTTCATCCACGAACCGAATACTGCGCATACGGCGCCCCAGAGCTGGTCCCACGGGTTGACGGGGAACTCCGAGCCCGTGCGCTCCTTTACGGCCTTGCGGAATGCTGCGACAAGCTCCTTGAGGTCCTCGGTCGTGAGGTCGGTGTCCATCTTCACTCCGCGGCGCTTCTTCTGCTCGTCGATGAGCACCTCGAACGGGTCGTGGTCCTCTTTCGAGGCGGGTTTCATGCCCATGACCACGTCGCCGTACATCTGTACGAAACGGCGGTACGAGTCCCATGCGAAGCGCGGGTTGCCAGTGCGCTTGGCAACGGCCTCGACGGCCTCGTCGTTCATGCCGAGGTTGAGGATCGTATCCATCATGCCAGGCATCGAGGCGCGCGCCCCCGAGCGTACCGATACAAGCAGCGGCATCTCCTTGTCGCCGAATTTCATGCCCGTAAGGCGCTCGATGTTCTTCATCGCCTTCTCCACCTCGGGGCGCAGCATGTTGATTACGGCCTCCTTGCCGTGTTTGTAGTATTCGGCGCACACGTCGGTAGTTATGGTGAAGCCCGGGGGTACGGGGATCCCGATCAGATTCATTTCGGCAAGGTTGGCGCCCTTGCCACCGAGTAGTTCTCTCATTTTTCCGTTGCCCTCGGCCTCCTTGTTGCCGAAGGTGTAGACACGTTTTACGTCTGCCATAAAATTCGGTTTTTATTATTGTGATGACTTTAAGTGATCGATCTTTGATGTTGTTTCCGAGTAAACTTATACAAAATTATAACTTTTTCATTAATGTGCAAATGTTTCGTCGAAATATATGAATAGCGGCAGGTAGCGGCCGCATCCTCCGCGGTATCTCGTGCGGTCGTATGTGGGCGCCGGCTCGCCCGTGCGGGTAAGCATCCACCGTGCGGCGTATACGTCGCAAACGGCTATACCCGACATGTTTGTCGCTATACGGTCGCGCATGCGCCAGCGCCCTGCCGTACAGCTGTTGCCCCGTCCGGCGCGTTCGGCGGGGGCTGTGGCGTCGCGCAGTCCGTATTCGGGAAAATTTAATTTATTGGGCGTGCCCATGATCATAATATTAATATCTTCGCCGTACATTCGCCGTAGCCTTGCCGCGAGCACGCCGAGCGACGTGCAGCGGTGGGTGATGATGATCGCGAGAGGAACGCCCGCGGCAGTGCCGTGTATGCAGAGGGCGTTGTTCCACCGCACGGTCCGCTCGGGGACGAATCGGTCGCCGAAGTAGAGCAGTGCAAAATCCAATCCATTGTCGGCGTCGGCGGTGGCGTGCACATAGGCGTAGTCGCTGCTGCATGCGGCGGCGATGTCGCGCACGACCTGTTCGTTCTCCACGCCGTAGAGCGCGACCACGTCCGTGCACAGGGAGTCTATGACGCGTGCCGTGCACTCCACCTTGCGGCGATAGCGGCCGCTGTCCCAGCGCAGGTGCCCCTGCGGCGTGTAGTCGCTGTCGTCGTAGAAACGCGAGGGGATAGTGTCGTATAGGCAGTCCGTGTCATAGTACGCGGCGCTGAATCCTTGTGTATGTTGTGCGGGGCAATGGAGCACGGGCAGCAGCATCAGTATGGTCGTAATGAGGGTTTTCATCCGGAGGGCTATTTTTCGATTACGCCCGATCCGGCTAGACGGTCGCCGTCGTACCATGCGGCGAACTGTCCCGCCGCAATGCCGCGTTGCGGCTCGGCGAAGAGGATGTACATGCCGTCTGCGCGGGCGATAAGTTCTGCCTGTTGCAGCGGCTGGCGGTAACGTATCCGTACAGAGTATCGGCGCTCCCCTGCGGCCATAGTCTCGGCGGGGTCGATCCAGCGTACGGTGCCGTGCTCCAGCCGCAGGGCGCGGCGGTAGAGCCCCGGGTGCGCGTCGCCCTCGCCGACGTATATGACGTTCTGCGCGACGTCGGTGGCGATAATGAAGAGCGATTTCTTGCGGCCCCCGATACCGAGCCCCTTGCGCTGTCCTATGGTATAGAAGTGCGCGCCGCGGTGTGTGCCTATCTTTTTGCCGTCGCGCACCGTATAGCGGTACGGCTCGGCCAAGGCGGCCACGTCGTTGCCGCGGTCGGCGGCGTATCCGCGCCATGAGGGGAGTATCTCGTGTATGTTGCCTTCGCGCGCCGCGAGTTTCTGCTGCAGGAATACTGGCAGGTCGACCTTGCCCACGAAACAGATGCCCTGCGAATCCTTGCGTTTTGCGGTGGCGAGGCGCTGTTCGGCGGCGATGCGCCGCACTTCGCTCTTGAGCATGCCGCCCACGGGGAAAAGCGCATGGCGCAACTGCTCCTGCGATAGCTGGCAGAGGAAGTAGCTTTGGTCTTTGTCGGGGTCGGTGCCGGCCAGCAGCGAATATACGGTCTGCCCGCCGCGCGTGTGCTCCGCCTTGCGGCAGTAGTGCCCCGTGGCCACGAAATCGGCCCCCAGCTTGAAGGCCTCCTTGAGGAAGACGTCGAACTTGATCTCGCGGTTGCACAGCACGTCGGGATTGGGCGTGCGCCCGTGTTCGTACTCGGAGAACATGTAGTCCACGACGCGCCGGCGGTATTCTTCCGACAGGTCGACAGTATGGAGCGGTATGTCAAGGCGTTTGGCTACCATCTCGGCAAAGAGGCGGTCGTCGTGCCACGGGCATTCGCCTTCGAGCGTGCCGACCGTATCGTGCCAGTTTATCATGAAGAGCCCCACGACGTCGTGCCCCTGCTGCTTGAGCAGGTACGCCGCCACCGAGGAGTCCACGCCTCCCGACAATCCGACTACGACTCGTGCCATGATCTCTTCGTTTGCCCCGTTCGGGTAATGGAATGCAAAGGTACTAAAAACATTCGATATTTGTGGGAATTGCGGTAAAAAGTGTGCCGCGCATTGCGGCTATGGCTCTTATGCCCGCATTTACAGGGCTTTAGGCTGCGCTTCGCGCATTGTGCTGTCGCTTCAGACCGTAACGGCTATGCCGCGGTGTACCGTATGGAGGACGGGCGCGGCGTCGGCATCGACCGTTATACGGCCGCAACGCCGCAAACGTGAGTAGCAATGGCCGGTTTCAGACGGAAAAGAGAAGGGGAGCGCGATGGTCCATTCCGTGCTCCCCGTTTGCCGTATGGCCGTAGGCGGCCGCCGTCAGAGGTGTTTGTACGTTATTTCCATTTTAGTGACGGGGCACGGGTTGGGCGTGGCCGATCCCGTAATGCGGATACGGTATTCGGTCTTGTCGTCGGTGCCGACAGGTTCGTAGATATTGGTCCTGTTGAACGTGTTTTTCCTCTTGGTGCCCTGCAGTATTTTGCCGGCGGGATCGACCGTAGAAATATACAGGTTGCGTTTTTGGCAGCTCTCGTGGGTGCTTACCGCTATGCGGGTCGGAGCGTATCCCTCGATTATGGGGAGCGCTATGTCGGCCGATGTACTGTCGGAGATATCCGTTATATTCAGATATAACGTCTTTCCACCTGATTCATGGTGGTAGTAGGGTGTCGTACAGTAGAACCTGAACGGATAACCGCCAAACATGTAGACGTTGTCAACCGGTGTGGCATTGTCCTCATAATATTCCGCTTTGGGAAAATTGTCGGGGTATGATGCGGCGTCGGTCAGATTGACGGAAACGGTAATGGTTTCGGCGACCTCCGTGGCTGCCGACAGTTCGACGGTTGTGGACATGACGGTACCTGCGTCAAAACGTCTTTTACTGCCGAAAGTCTTGACCGCGGTGTACATCGTGCCGTCCGCTGCCGTTATCTCGAACCGCAGGGCCTCTCCCGACCGCATGGAGAAGGGCGCGGCAGCTGCCCATATCGGGAATTCTCCGCCGGCGGGGATCTCACCCGAGGATTCGACCGCTATCTCGACCGAGTTCGATATGGTGGCTTCATCTGCGACGACCGTACCGTCCGCGAGGTCGATGGAGTGGCTGGCGGCGAGGATGATCCCTTCGGGAGCCGTTATCGTGACGGAGGATATGCCCGATATGGATTCTCCCGTGCCATTGGCGAGACGCGTGGATATGACTGTCGCCGTGTGGCGCATCAGCAGTGATATGTTATCGGGCGTGACGGCCTTGACGCAGCCTGTGAGCGGGTCGAGCGCCGCTATGTGCGAGGCGGAGGAGCCGTGTTGTGTCTGTTCCGCAGCCCCTATCCCGAAACGGGCCTTGTCGGAGCCGGCCCCGATGGCAACCTTGTCGGCGTTGTATGGATATACGGCATAGACGTCGTATTCCGTATCGGGGTCGAGAACGGCGCGGTCGCTTTTGAAGATGCCTTTTGCGGGATCTGTGACGGTGAACTTGATCACCTGAGCCTCCTTTTCCGGACTGGTGCATATCACGCTCATGGCGTCGCCGTCGGTCCATGCGGAGGCCTTGCCGTCAAAGTCGGTACGGGTGCCCGTGTCGTGTACGGCACGGAGGGTTGCGCCTTGCCTGCCGGTGGCGCCGATGGTGTCTTGATTGCCGTCGTATGTGTCGCACCCTGCAGCCACGATTGCCGCCGATGCGATTGTAACGAAAATTCGAGTGTAGTTCATCTCTTTTCGGTTTAAAGGTGTTTAAAATGTTTCATTGTCCCAGCCTTCGATTCCGTGCTGCATGGAAACGGCGAATCCTTTTTCTGCGTTCAGTTTGAGCGCCGCGACAGTCGGCGGCATGTAGTTTCTCTTTTTCATAGCGATTTGATTTTAGGTTAAGGGGTTCTCGTATGCCGGCCCTTGGACCTGTAAGGCATGCATACAATAATTTTTGAGATTCCTTTGTGTCACGTAGCGGGGCGTTATGTATGGCCGAATGTTCTGTTTCTTTATTAATATATGGATTTTTATCCTGCTGGCCAATGCCGCAGGGTAAAAATGCCATATTTGGCCGCAATATAATTCAGTTCTATTATAACAGCTCTATTTATGCCGCTTTGGCGGGCCGCATGGGGCGGGAAGATGCCGCGGCGGGAATATTTGGGCTTAATATTGAAATGTTATTAATATGATTTGTAATGCGCCGCTTTTCATGTGCGGGAGGGGCGGTTTGGGTAACGTGTGGCGGCGGAGCGGACGGTGCCGGGTAAAGTGTCGGTTTGTTTTGGATAAAAGAAATAAAAGGTTTATTTTTGCACCGACTTGAGCGGCTGCAGGCCGCGGGTGATGGTTCCGTAGCTCAGTTGGATAGAGCAACAGCCTTCTAAGCTGTGGGTCGCGGGTTCGAATCCCACCGGAATCACTGTAAACGAAGCGATCCGGTCTCTGATATGAGGCCGGATCGCTT
Source organism: uncultured Alistipes sp. (assembly GCA_944320685.1). Lineage (GTDB taxonomy): Bacteria > Bacteroidota > Bacteroidia > Bacteroidales > Rikenellaceae > Alistipes. The sequence goes on along the minus strand of CALUIK010000001.1, from coordinate 265,314 downwards.
TTTATGCCTGCGCTCGGGTTCTTGCAGTGTATGGGTACCGTAATGAAGAGGCTATGCGGTTGCTCCCCACCCCGATAATGCCGCGACGGAGCGGCATACGACAAAAAAAGGTCTCCTTTCGGAGACCTGCAGGGTGGAAGATGGGATTCGAACCCACGACCTTCGGAACCACAATCCGTCACTCTAACCAGCTGAGCTACATCCACCGTATGATCCGTTTTTCGCGAATCGGTGTGCAAATATAAATGGTTTTGCGGTTTTATCCAAACAAAAGCGTGAAAAATATGATAAAAATCGGACGGCGGCGCCGTTGAATGAAACAGGGCGGAAGAAACCATTTCTTCCGCCCATGCCGTATTTACTTCTGCTGCGGGGAGAACGATACCTCGACCTCGGCCTCTTCGCCTGCTGCCAGACGTATGTCGAAGCCTACCGTGCGGACGCCCTTGTCGACTATTTCGAAAGGCTTGTATTGGTGGTCGGGCCTTATGACGGCTTCGGCATCGGCTTTGGTGCGCAATTTAAGGTAAAGCTGCTTGCCGTCCTGACGCAGGAGTATGGTATTGGTGTCGACGATCTCGGCATCGGCTTCGGTGGCCATGTTCCACGATACGGTGGCGGCCTGCGCGCCGTTCGCGATGCGGTCGGTGATGGTGAGGCGGTCGTTCTTGTCCAGTTCGGCCGTGCGCACGACGTTCTTGGCGTCGGCCGCGAATACGGCCGTAAGGTCGATGCTCACACCTTTGCTGCGCTGGTTGTCATGGTGTTCGACGATCTCTGCCATGCCGTTAACGGCATGGCGGTGCCCGTTGAAGGTGAGTGTATTGTGCGACTCGACGCCGAGGCGGAAGATTTCCCAGCGGGGGCTGTCCTGTCTCATGTTCCAAAGATCGACGCCAGCCTGTTCGAGGCGGTTGTAGTCGTGCGAGCCAAGGTCTACGGCCCAGCGTACGCCGTCGCTCTCGTAGATGAACGAACCGGCATCCATGTGGGCATGGTTGCTCGAAGCGCGGCCGCCCTTGATGGCGAAATACGTGTCGTCGGGGTCGCTCCAGCCGCCGCGGTAGATGAAGACGGGGGTTAAACCGTGGTTGACCCATGTGCTGGCCGTCGGCAGGCGGCTGTGCGAGAGGTCGAGCCCCGAGGCGAAGAGCATGTATATGGGCAGCAGGCGGTCGGAAGGTACGCGCCCCTGCCGTATGAACTGCTCGTCGACAGCAACGACCGAAGGGTCGTTCAACTGGCGTGCGAACCAGTATTTGGCGGGTATGCACGAGGCGCCGGAGCCCGAGTCGTAGAAGTTGTAGCATTTGCCCGAGGGTGCCACCATGTATGTCATGAATGTGGCCGAGCGCATGAAACTCTCCTGCGCCGCGATGCCGGCGTCGGTGCCGAGGGCAGACTGCAGCGCCGCCACGAGCATCACCTCGAAGCCCGTGCCGTAGTCCCAATAGCCGAACCCTTCGGGGTAGCCGCCGTCGGGGTCGTAGCATTTCTGTGCCGTGGGGTTCGAGGCGAGGCATTTCTCGATGAGCGCCTTGCAGTATTCGGGCGCGCGCTCGTATGTGGCCAGCGCGCCGTATATCATGCCGGCGTTGCACACTTGGTTCCAGTTGTTGTCGGCACGGAAGAACCATGCGTGGCCCGAGTTCTCCGAGGCCCGCAGACCCTTTTCGTATATTGCCGTACCTATTATACTGCGCGAGTGGCGTGAAAGCCGGTCGTAGAGCCAGTCGTAGCCTATGGCCAGCGCCATGGTCATCTCGCCCACGTCGAGGAAGTGCGACGGGTTCCAGTCGCTGAAGGCGCTTACGGCGAGCATCTCCTGCTCGGCACGGGCGGCGTAGCGGTCGTCCTGCGTGGTGAGATAGGCATATGAGAGATAGAATATCCGCTGCAGGGCGTCGCGCGAGACGGACAGCAGGCGTCGCCCTGTCATTATGCGCTCGACGGGGGCCGCATCGAGGATCTTGTCGCATTCGGCGATGATGCGTGCGTGTACCGCCGCGGCGTTTTTCGACCGAGACGGCAGCTCGCGCATTGCGGCGGCGTCGCCGTCGTTGAGCAGCAGGCGCGGGTGGGGTGCGAGGCGGTCGAAGTCAAGGTGCTGGGCCGAGGCGGGGCCGGTTGCGGCCGCAGCCAAAAACATTACGAGGAGTAGCAGTCTTTTCATGAGGGGAAATGGTATTTTCCCGATAAAAATAGTATTTTTTCCGGAATCCGGCAAATCGTGCGGCGTTCTCCCTCTGCGCGGTGTTCTCCCTCTGCGCAGTGTTCTCCCTCTGCGCAGTGCGGCATGGCATGCGCGGGGAATGGCGGCATCCGCTGCCGGCGGCAGACAATTTGTGCCGCGGGTGACATTTTGGCATTGGCGTGGCGTGCCGTGTCAGAATTTGTATGACAAAAACCTTTTGGCACATGAGTTGTTCGATACAAGGTCGGACTCGCGAAAGGGTCCGAGCGTGTAAACAATTAACTTTATAAAAATATTTAACCATGACAATCAAACCGCTTTCAGACCGCGTATTGGTATTGCCCAATCCGGCAGAGGAGAAGACCGCAGGAGGTCTGTTCATTCCCGACACAGCCAAAGAGAAACCTTTGATGGGTAAGGTAGTGGCCGTAGGCCCCGGCACGGCAGATGTTAAGATGGAGGTGAAGGAGGGCGACAGCGTCCTTTACGGCAAGTATGCCGGTACCGAGATCAACGTCGACGGCGTCGACTACCTTATTATGAAACAGAGCGACATCCTGGCCATCTGTTAATGCAGGCCGGAGCTCGAAACTGAAAAATTGAACGTTTAACATTTTAAAACAGCAAAAGCACTATGGCAAAAGATATCAGATATAACGTAGAGGCTCGCGAACTCCTCAAGGAGGGTGTCGACGCGTTGAGCAATGCCGTGAAGGTAACTCTTGGCCCCAAGGGACGCAACGTCATTATTGACAAGAAATTCGGCGCTCCGCAGATCACCAAGGACGGTGTGACGGTAGCCAAGGAGGTAGAGCTCGAGGATCCGTTCGCAAACATGGGAGCGCAGATGGTCAAGGAGGTCGCCTCGAAGACCAATGACGATGCCGGCGACGGTACTACCACCGCAACCGTATTGGCACAGGCCATCATCGGCGTGGGCCTGAAGAACGTCACGGCGGGAGCCAATCCGATGGATCTGAAACGCGGTATCGACAAGGCCGTGGCTACGGTCGTGAGCGAGTTGCGCAGCCAGAGCCAGGAGGTCGGCAACGACATCGCCAAGATCGAGCAGGTGGCTTCGATCTCTGCCAACAACGACCACAACATAGGCAAGCTCATCGCCGAGGCCATGAGCAAGGTCAACAAGGAGGGTGTCATCACCGTCGAGGAGGCCAAGGGTACCGAGACCCACGTGGAGGTCGTCGAGGGTATGCAGTTCGACCGCGGTTACATCTCGGCTTACTTCATGACCGATACCGAGAAGATGGAGGCCGAGTTGGAGAAGCCTCTGTTGCTTATCACCGACAAGAAGATCTCTACGATGAAGGAGATCATGGGCATATTGGAGCCCGTGGCACAGAACGGCCGGTCGCTGCTTATCATTGCGGAGGATGTCGACGGCGAGGCTCTGTCGGCACTCGTAGTTAACAAGTTGCGCGGTACGTTGAAGATCGCGGCATGCAAGGCTCCCGGATTCGGCGACCGTCGTAAGGAGATGCTCGAGGATATCGCCATCCTGACCGGCGGTACCGTTATCTCTACCGACAAGGGCATGAAGATCGAGGACGCTACGATGGATATGCTCGGTACGGCCGAGAAGGTGACCATGAACAAGGAGACCACCACCATCGTCGACGGTGCCGGCAAGAAGGAGGCTATCGCCGCTCGTATCGCACAGATCCGCGCCGGTATCGAGGCCGCCAAGTCGGATTACGACCGCGAGAAGCTTCAGGAGCGTCTGGCCAAGCTCTCGGGCGGTGTGGCAGTGCTCTACGTGGGTGCCGCTACCGAGGTTGAGATGAAGGAGAAGAAGGACCGCGTGGACGATGCTCTGGCAGCGACACGCGCCGCAGTCGAGGAGGGCATCATCCCCGGAGGCGGTGTAGCCTACATCCGCGCCGTGGCCGCTTTGGAGAACATGAAGGGCGATAACGACGACCAGACTACCGGTATCCAGATCGTGAAGCGCGCCATCGAGGAGCCGCTCCGCCAGATCGTCAACAATGCCGGCGGCGAGGGCTCTGTCATCGTCAACAAGGTCAAGGAGAGCAAGGGCAATGTGGGTTACAACGCCCGCGACGACAAGTTCGAGGATATGCTCGAGGCCGGTATCATCGACCCGACGAAGGTAGCCCGCGTGGCTCTGGAGAACGCCGCGTCTATCGCTTCGATGTTCCTTACGACCGAGTGTGTGCTGGCCGAGAAGAAGTCGGAGAATCCTGCCCCCGCAATGCCTCAGGGCGGCATGGGCGGCATGATGTAGTCCGAAGGCCGGATTTATAGAGTTCAATAGTGAGAGACGGTGCGTCGCCTGCAGGCGGCGCACCGCTTTTTTATGATGGTTTCGCGGTAGATTCCGCTTGCGGGCGTCTGCTGCGGGGCGTAAAATACCCTGAAATGCTGCATCCAAGGTTTAAAGTGACATGCGGGTATGCTTATGTTGCGGAAAAATATCCCAACAAACCCTTTTTTTGCTATTTTTGTAAAAACCTATCAAGAACCTTTTTTCGCTATGAAATCGTTTATCGCAAAATTTTTCGCCGTACTGGCTCTCGTGTCGGCCGTTACGGCGTTTACGGAGCATGCCGATGCCAAGCCGCGCCGCCTGAAGGCACTCGTGGTGTCGGGGCAGAACAACCACAATTGGCCCGTGAGCCATAAGGTCTTGGAACGCATACTCGAGCAGTCGGGGCTTTTCGAGGTCGACATAGCCCTGACTGCGCCGGCGGGCGGTGACATGAGCGGCTTCAAGCCCGATTTTGCAGCCTATGACGTGGTGGTGCTCGACTATAACGGCGACCGCTGGCCTGCCGAGACCGATGCCGCATTCCTCGACTACGTGCAGGGCGGCGGCGGTGTAGTCGTATACCATGCCGCCGACAACGCATTTGCCGATTGGGAAGAGTTCAACCGTATCATCGCACTCGGCGGCTGGGAGGGGCGCAACGAGAAGTCGGGACCGTACTGTTATCTCAAGGACGGGGAGCTTGTCCTCGACCATTCGGCCGGCCCGGGCGGCTCGCACGGTGCGCAGCGCGAGTATGCGATGCACTGCCGCAATGCCAAGCACCCCATAACGAAAGGCCTGCCCGACAACTGGATGCATGCGCAGGACGAGATGTACGACCGTATGCGCGGCCCCGCCAATATCGGCGATCTGCTCTATTCGGGTATGACCGATCCCGCCACGGGCGGGTCGGGCCGCGAGGAGCCGCTGGTCTTCACCGTCGACTACGGCCGCGCGCGTATCTTCCACATCATGCTGGGACACTGCGGCCCCACGGCCGAGAACAACCCCGCCATGCAGTGCGTCGGTTTCCAGACGCTGTTGCTGCGCGGGGCGGAGTGGGCCGCGACGGGCAAGGTCAAGCAGCCCGTACCCAAGGATTTCCCGACCACGACGTCGGTATCCCTGCGCCGCGACTATCGCGCTCCGGCCGAGTGACCGGCATGGGGTGCCGCGGTGTGCGGCATGATGGTATGCATTAATGGTATGCATGAAAGGAAAGAGCCGTTCCGGAATATGGAACGGCTCTTGTTTTGCCGGATACGGCGGTTTCGCTATTCGAGGTCGACCTTCGCCATGCGTGCCGACATCTCGGCATAGGCGGCCTGCGTAAGGAGCCAGCGGCGCGGGTTCTCGTCCTGCTTTGAGAGGTATTTGCCGAAAAGGCCGTCCTTGTCGCGGCCGTTGCGCCATGCGTAGTCGAGCGTGCGGCTTACGGCCTTAAGGTATTCCGCCTCGCCGTCGATGCGGTAGAGCGCTATGAGACCGCGCAGCATCACTGCATCGAACCATACGTCGCCCGATTCCATGATGCGGATCTGCTCTTCGCCGTCCTGTACGGTCTTGAACCAGCGGTCGAAACATGCGTCTGCCGTGGCCTGTGCCTCGCGGAGGAAGCGGTCCTCGCCCGTTATGGAGTAGAGCAGGGCTCCGGCCTCGATCATCTGGCCGCTGTTGTAGGAGTATTTGGCGCGCGAGATGTTGCCCTCGAGCGACATGTTGTCGAAATAGAGGTTGTCCTGCGTGTCGCGCAGCGTCGTGAAGACCCATTCGTAGAGGGCGCGGCCCGTGGCCAGGAACTCCTCCTCGCCCGTGGCCTTGTAGAGTTTCAGGGCGCATACGGCGGCGGGGGCGTTCGAACATGTGTTTTTCGAGTGCTTTTTCTGCTCGCACCAGTAGATTCCGTCGCCGAGAAGGGTATCGCGGCCGCTCATGACGAAATTCCAGATGCCGCGCGCTCCCGACAGGTACTCCTCTTCGCCCGTAGTGAGGTAGAGGTCCGTGAAGTCGATGGCTAACCATATGTTGTCGTCGTAGAAGCGGTCAGCCGTTTCGGTGGTTACATACGAGGCGTATGCGTGCGGCTCGCGCGAGGTGTCGTAGTAGCGGTCGAGCCCCTCGAGGGTGATGTGGTCGATGAAGTCGAGGTATTTTTCGTTTCCCGTGGCATCGTAGAGTGCCGCCATCATCGACAGCGTGCCGGAGTACGGCCAGAGGAATGAGTATTCGTTGACGCTCTGGTCGGCGCCTTCGGCCAGATATGTGGCGCGGTCGCCGCTCTGCTGCGGGTAGTTCTCTGCCAGCAGCGGGGTGTCGTCGACGCGGTAGAGCGAGTATATGGTCTTCTTCATGGTGCGGGCGCGGTGCAGGTCGACGTTTTCTCCTCCGGTGCATGCACACAGCAACGGCCCCGACGCCAGAAATAACAGCAGGAGCGCTGTCGTAAAGTGGTTTTTCATTGGTGAAATGTTTGGATTCCTCTGCGCAAATATACTAATTTTGCGGAAAAGATTGCAGCCATGGGCAAGGAGACGGAACGTAAATTTCTCGTACGGGGCGATTTCATGCCGTATGCGGTGTCGTCGTCGCACATAGTACAGGGTTACATCGCGCGGTCGGAGTCGCTCACGCTGCGTGTACGCACGCGTGACGGGCGCGGTTACCTGACCATAAAGGGCGCTACCGATGCCGGCGGCACCACGCGCGCGGAGTGGGAGTATGAAATTCCCGTTGCCGAGGCGCGCGAACTGTTGGCATACAGCCGCGGAGTCATCGACAAGGTGAGGTATCTGGTGCCCGCGGGGCGCCATGTGTTCGAGGTGGACCGCTTTGCGGGTGCGAATGAGGGCCTTGTGGTCGCGGAGGTGGAACTGGCGGATGCCGGCGAGGCGTTCGAACGTCCCGGGTGGCTGGGTGAGGAGGTCACCGGTGACCGCCGGTATTATAACTCGCAGTTGCTGCGGCACCCCTATTGCGAGTGGGGAAAATAGGGCGTGCGGACGGAAAGGCCCGGACGGACCGAAAAAAACGGCTCGGATCCCTGTGTGGGGCCCGAGCCGCATTCTTGTTGCCGTGTTGCCGTGCCGTGGCGCGCGGCGGTTAGATTATGCCCTGTTCGAGCATGGCGTGCGCCACCTTCATGAAGCCTGCCACGTTGGCACCCTTGACGTAGTTGATGTATCCGTCGGGCTGTGTGCCGTAGGTTACGCATGCCTCGTGTATCTGCGACATGATGTAGTGGAGCTTTTTGTCCACTTCCTCGGCCGACCATGACAGGTGTTGTGCGTTCTGCGTCATTTCGAGGCCCGAGGTGGCAACCCCGCCGGCATTGACCGCCTTGCCAGGGGCGAAGAGTATGCCCGCCTTCTGGAACTCGGCGATGGCCTCTGGCGTGCAGCCCATGTTAGAGACCTCGGCGGCGCACCATGTGCCGTTTGCGAGCAGCTCGCGGGCGTCCTCTCCAGTCAGTTCGTTCTGGAAGGCGCAAGGCAGGGCTATGTCGCACTTTACGCTCCATGCCTTCTTGCCCGGAACGAACGTCGCGTCGGGGAAGCGCTCGGCGAATGGTGCCACGATGTCGCGGTTCGAGGCGCGCAGTTCGAGCATGTAGTCTATCTTTTCGGGCGTCATTCCGTTGGGGTTGTGGATCACGCCGTCGGGACCCGAGATGGCGATCACGTTGGCTCCCAGTTCCGTGGCTTTTGTTGCGGCGCCCCATGCAACGTTGCCGAAGCCCGAGATGGCTACGGTCTTGCCTTCGATCGACTTGCCTGCCTTGTGGAGCATGTGCTGCACGAAGTAGAGGGCGCCGAAGCCCGTGGCCTCGGGACGTACTAGCGAGCCGCCCCATGTCATGCCCTTGCCCGTGAGCACGCCGGTGTTGTATTCGCGTGCCAGCTTCTTGTACATGCCGTAGAGATACCCTATCTCGCGTCCGCCGACACCGACATCGCCGGCCGGAACGTCGGTGTCGGGGCCTATGTTCTTCCACAGTTCGAGCATGAAGGCTTGGCAGAAACGCATTATCTCGGCGTCGGATCTGCCTTTGGGGCTGAAATCCGAACCGCCTTTTGCACCGCCCATGGGCAGTGTGGTGAGAGCGTTCTTGAAAGTCTGCTCGAAGCCGAGGAACTTGAGCATCGAGAGGTTGACGGCGCTGTGGAAGCGCAGGCCGCCTTTGTAGGGGCCTATCGCGCTGTTGAACTGAACACGGTAGCCGATGTTGGTCTGGATCTCACCCTTGTCGTCGACCCACGTGACGCGGAAGGTGATGATGCGGTCGGGTTCGACCATGCGCTCGACGATCTTGGCCTTTTCGAATTCGGGATGTTCGTTGTAGACCTCCTCGATCGATTCGAGGACCTCGCGTACTGCCTGCAGATACTCGTTCTCACCCGGGTGCTTGCGCTCGAGATCTGCCATTACATTGTTAACATTCATAATCGGTGAAGTTTTAGGGTAACTGTCTTTTTACAAATATAACGTTTTTTCCTTATAATTATTAATTAAGGCGGCAAATAAATTTTTTCTCGGGGATAAATACGGCGAAAAGATGGTCTTGACGGACATTTCTCTCTTCGCGCGGTTGCGTGTTCCGTGTAGAGCACGGGGCTGCGAAGAAAAAATAAAAAAAAACTTCAATAAAGTTTGCAGATAGAAATATATCGTCTATCTTTGTATCGGCATCCGATATAACGGAGCACGATGTATTGATGCGATAAAACTTACGATGTATGGGAAACACAGCAACTGCGCTTACAGAAGCCGTATATTACATTCTTCTCTCGCTTGTCGAGCCGCGCCACGGTTATGCCATCATGCAGCACGTGGAGGCGATGAGCCGCGGCCGCCTGCGCATATCGGCGGGCACGATGTACGGGGCGCTGTCGGGGCTGATAGGGAAGGGGTGGATCGAGCCTCTGGATTCCGACGGGGGGCGCAAGAAGGAGTACCGCATAACGGTCGCGGGCCGCGAGGCCCTCGGCGCCGAGCTGGAGCGCCTGCGCGAGCTGGTGGCCAACGGCGACAGGCTTCTCGGCGGCGGGGAGATATATGAATAGGAAATCATGTAAAACATAACGGATATGAAAACAAAAAGATGTTTCAACTATTTCACCATCGCCGACTTCGAGCGCGAGGAGCGGTGGCTTAACGGAATGAGCCGCCGCGGGTGGCATTTCGTCTCGACCAACGGCCTTGTCTACCGTTTCGAACAGGGGCGGCCGGGTGAGTACGTCTACAAGATCGATCTTCCCGACGAGGGCGATGCGGCGCACGTGGCCGATTACGAGCGTTTCCTCGCCGAATGCGGCGTGGAGGTGGTTGCGCACTTCAAGGATTGGGTGTACCTGCGGCGTCCCGCGTCGGAGGGCCCGATCGAGACGTCAGACAATACGCGTGCGCAGTTGTCGTTGATAAATCGCGCGAGCGGATATACTGCCGACGTATTGTGCCGTTTGTTATGCGTATTCGCCGCTTTGAGCGTCGTTTCTCTCATTGTGGCGTCGCTGCTGGCGGCGGACAGCCCCGTGGCGGAGTTCCTCCAAGGCTTCGGCGTGTCGGTGGCCGTGTCGGCGATGGTTGCGTTGGCATTGGTGTTTACGCCCGTGATGCGCCGCCTGCGCCGCCGCGCCGATCACCTGATGCGCGAGATGTCGATACGCGGGTAAACAATGCTGCGCCTTACGGCAAAAGTATTGCCGTAAGGCAAATTATTGTTACATTTGTGACATCGATATAAATTTATGCATAATTTATGAAAAGATTATTATTGTTGGCAGCCTTGATATTCATGGGCTGGGGCGCGCAGCAGGCAGTAGCGCAGGTGGACCCCATGCAGCAGATCAAGGCTGACGAGCAGATCCGTACGGGCAAGCTGCCGAACGGACTGACCTATTACATCCGCCACAACGAGAAACCTAAGGGCATGGCCGAGTTCTATATCGTCCATGACGTGGGTGCCATACAGGAGGACGATTCGCAGCAGGGGCTGGCGCACTTCCTCGAACACATGGCCTTCAACGGCACTAAGAATTTCCCCGACAAGTCTCTGACGGAGTATCTCGAAAAGATCGGCGTCAAGTTCGGCGCCAATCTCAACGCCTTCACCTCGTGGGACCTTACGCAGTATTACATGACCGATGTGCCCGTTCAGCGCGAGGGCGTGATAGACTCGGCGCTGCTGGTGCTGCACGACTGGTCGCACTTCATTGCGTTGGAGCCCGAGGAGATCGACGCCGAGCGCGGTGTCATCATGGAGGAGCTGCGTACGCGCGACGGTGCCTCGTGGCGTTCGACCATCGACATGGTAAAGGCCGTGGGCCGCGGAACGCAGTACGAGAACCGTAACCTGATCGGTTATCTGGACGGTCTGAAGAACTTCTCGCACGACGACCTGCAGGCTTTCTATGACAAGTGGTACCGTCCCGACTATCAGGCGGTGGTCGTGGTGGGCGACATCGACGTGGATGCCGTCGAGCAGAAGATCAAGAGCATGATGGCCGACATCCCCGCTCCTGCGGCCGATGCGGCGCAGAAGGAGGTGATACGTATCCCCGACAACGCCGAGCCTATCGTGAGTGTCTTCACCGACCCCGAGATGCAGGGTACATACATGCAGCTCATATACAAGCAGGAGGCTATGCCCAAACAGTACCGCGGTACTGTGATGGCAAACCTTGTGGCCGACATATCGAGCTACATATCGCTGATGATGAACGAGCGCCTGAGCGACATCGCCCGCAAGCCCGACGCGCCCTTTGTCGGGGCGTCTTTCGATCCGCTCGGCAGCTTCGGCATCTGCCCGACGCTGGACGTAACGGGCGGTTATGTCCGTACGGCCGACGGCAAGCTTATGGAGGGTTACAAGGCGCTGCTCACCGAGATGGAGCGCATGCGTCGTTACGGTTTCACGGCGGGCGAGTATGAGCGTGCCAAGAGCGAGCTGCTCTCGATGGTAGAGCGTCAGTACAACAGCCGCGAGGACCGTAAGCACTCGTCGTTTGCACAGGCCTGCATCGACAACTTCCGTCTCGGCGACCCGATACCCGACGCGGAGACGGAGTATGAGCTCGACAAGCAGCTGATCGAGATGATCGACCTCAATACCATCAACCAGACGGTGCAGAACCTGTACAAGCCGTTGGAGAACCTCGTAGTGCTGGTGCGCCAGCCCGAGAAGGAGGGACTTGCGGTTCCCTCCGAGGAGGAGATCGTCGGTGCGCTGAAGGCAGCCGTCGAGGCCGAGGTAGAGCCTTTCGAGGACAATGTGGTCAAGGAGCCCCTCATCGGCGAGGATGTCGAGCTGAAGGGTTCGCCCGTGAAGAAGGAGAAGGTGAACGAGGTGCTGGGCACGACGGAGTGGACTCTGAAAAACGGTATCAAGGTGATATTCAAGCAGACCCCGTACGAGGCCGACCGCGTGTCGCTCTCGGCCGAGTCGTACGGCGGTAACGCCATCTTCGACAACGATACCTACTATTCGGCATCATTGTTGCCGTCGGTGATGAGTATGTCGGGTATTTCGAAGTTCTCGGCTTCGGACCTGAACAAGCAGCTCTCGGGCAAGGTAGCTTCGGCGGGAACGTCGGTGGGCAGTTACAAGCACGGTGTGTCGGGTTCGTCGTCGGTAAAGGACGTGGAGACCATGCTGCAGCTCGTATACCTGCAGTTCACGGCGCCGCGCTTCAACGAGGATGACTTCGCCACACTGATGAAGCGCTACAATACGATACTGGCCAACCAGCTGACGAATCCCGACTTCCTCTTCTCGCAAAAACTGGTCAAGACGCTTTTCGGCGACAACTTCCGCCGTCAGCAGATCACGCCCGAACTGCTCGAGAAGGTAAGGCTGGAACAGATGCCCGAGATACACCGCCGCCTCTTCTCGAATGCTGCGGACTTCTCGTTCCGCATTATCGGCAACATCGATGCCGCGACGCTGAAGCCGCTGGTGGAGAAGTATATCGGTTCGCTGCCTGCTGTCAAGAAGCCGACCAACAGGTTCACCGACGACGGTGTGCGCACGGCCGAGGGCAACATCGACGAGCAGATCACTGTCAAGATGGAGCAGCCTAAGGTGTCGGTAGGGTACTACTATACGGGCGATGCCGACTATACGATCAAGAATATCATGACGATGAGCTTCCTCACGCAGGCGCTCGATAACCGTTACCTGAAGTCTATCCGCGAGGATAAGGGCGGCACATACGGCGTGTCGGTCAGCGGCGATCTGCTGACCGAGCCCGAGCGCAGCTATATAGTGCGGATCGGTTTCGACACCAACGAGGAGATGGCCGACGAGCTGTGCGACATCATCATCGCCGAGATGGAGAAGATCGCGGCCGAGGGCCCGCTTGCGGATGATATGGAGAAGACGCGCGAGTATATGCTCAAGAACTATTCGAAACTCATGGAGCAGAACTCATGGTGGCGCCAGATGATAGACGAGTATTACGACTACGGTCTCGACTATCAGAAGGAGTATGAGGCTGTCGTCAGCTCGATTACGGGCGACGACGTGAAGGCCCTTATGCAGAAGATCCTTGACGACGGCAACCATATCAAGGTCGTGATGCGTCCCGAGAAGTAATCCGGCACGACGGCGGTTGTTACGCCGCGACGGTCAGATCATATGTAAAGGCTCCCCGCCAACGGCGGGGAGCCTTTACGTTGTGGTATCCGGCGGGGCGGAGCGCGGCGAGCCGAGTATGGAGAGATGCGGCAGGATAAAAATAGCCGCACCTTATATATTGGAGGTGCGGCGAATATGATCGGAGTGTTCGCGGCCGAAGCTATACGAAGGGGTACTTGACCACCTCAGCCTTTATGAGGCGGTCGCGTATGACGACGGCGATTGCGGTGCCTACGGCGGCATATTCGCTCTTGACATACCCCAGCCCTATGCCGGTACGGAGCATGGGCGACATCGTTCCCGACGTAACGCAGCCTATATCGGAGCCGTCGGGTGCGGCCAGCCTGTAGCCGTGGCGGGGTACGCCGCGGTCGATCATCTTGAAGCCCACGAGTTTGCGGCTGACGCCCTCGGCTTTCTGGCGTGCGAGCAGTTCGCGGTCGATGAAATCCTTGCCTTCGGCGAACTTGGTGACCCAGCCCAAACCCGCCTCTATGGGCGAGGTGGTGTCGTCTATATCGTTGCCGTAGAGGGCAAATCCCTTTTCGAGGCGGAGTGTGTCGCGTGCGCCGAGGCCTATGTTCTTGAGGCCGTACTTCCCGCCGGCCTTCCACAAGGCCTCCCATACGGTGTCGGCGTCGCTGTTGTACATGTATATCTCGCAGCCGCCCGAGCCGGTGTAGCCTGTGGCCGAGACTATGGCATCGCAACCTGCCACGCGTGTCTGCTTGAATGTGTAGTAGGCCATATCCTCGACAGGTTCGTCGCAGAGTTCCTGTACGATTTTCATGGCGAGGGGTCCCTGTACCGCCAGCTGGGCGATGTTGTCCGAGGCGTTCTCCAGCTCGCGGCCGACCTCCATGCCGAAGGCCTTGGCTTCGGCGCATATGTGCTGCCAATCCTTCTCGACATTGGCGGCGTTGACGCACAACATGTATTTCTCGGGGCCGAAACGGTATACCAGCACGTCGTCGACGATACCGCCGCGGCCGTTGGGCATGGTCGAGTATTGCACTTTGCCGTCGTAGAGCTTCGACACGTCGTTCGACGTGATGCGCTGCAGCAGGGCCAGTGCCTTGGCTCCCTTGACCCATATCTCGCCCATGTGGCTGACGTCGAAGACGCCGGCCTTCTCGCGCACTGTCATGTGCTCGTCGTTTATGCCCGAGAACTCGATTGGCATATTGTATCCCGCAAACTCGGCCATCTTGGCGCCGTTCGCGATGTGGTACTTGGTGAAAGCTGTGGTTTTCATCTCTATGGTCGTTTTTTGTTTCGGTGGTCTAATGTCGCAGTGGTGCGCGGCCGTTACTTCTCGTTGCGCTTGATGCCGAGGCGCGGGCAGCGGGTGAACTCCTTGGTGCGGTCGAACAGGTAGCGGTATGTGGTGTGCATCTTGTGGCGCGTGGCGCAGACGTATGTCTGGATCATGCGGTTCATCACGGGGTTGAAGTCGCCGATCCATGCGAACTCGACCGTCTTGTAGCGGTTGCGGTCGGTGCGTATGTACGACTCGTAGATGTACTGTATCATGCCCGACTCGACGCCCTTGCCTTGGAACTCGGGTGTCACGGCGAAGATGATGCCGAAGATGCGGTCGCACTTCCTGCGCACCTTGAGGTCCCACATCAGGCGTATCTTGTTCCACAGGTTGAGTTTGCCGTTGAACTTGCCGATGAGGCGGTTCAGGTCTGGCACCATGATGAAGAAGCCTATAGGCTCGTTGTTGAAGTATGCGAAGAAGATGATGTTCGGGTCGACGATCGGCCGCAGCATCTTCATTATGTTCTGCGCCTCCTCCTTGGGCATGGGCTGCACGCCCGTGAAGAGCGACCACGCCTTGTTGTATATGATGCGGAAGTTCTCGGCTACGCTCTCCAGATCCTTGATGTTGATGTGTGCGAAGCTGTAGCCGGGTGTCGACATCACGCGCTTGGCGCGTTCGTGCACAAGCTGGTTGATGTCGTCGTCATATATGCGCCACACGTAGGTGTTCTGGTTGAAGTAGTTCTGGAACCCGTAGTTCTCGAACAGTTCTTTGTAGTATGGAGGGTTGTAGGGGTTGGCATATAGGGGCTGGAACTCGTATCCCTCGACCAGCAGCCCCCACCACGAGTCGCGCGGGCCGAAGTTCACGGGGCCGTCCATGGCCTCCATTCCGCGGCTCACGAGCCACAGGCGCGCCGCATCGAAAAGCTGGTTGGCCAGTTCCTGATCGTTTATGGCTTCGAAGAATCCGCAGCCGCCCGTGGGCTGCTCGTACGAATAGGCGTGCTCGTTGTCGTAGAAGGCGGCTATACGTCCCACCACCTCGCCGTTGCGGTCGTAGGCTATCCAACGTATTGCCTCGCCGTCGGCGTAGAGTTTGTTCTTCGACTTGTCGAAGACGCCGATGATGTCGTCGTCGAGGGGGCATACCCAATATGGGTTGCCTTTGTAGAGCCGCTTGGGCAGGTCGATGAATTCACGCTCGAGTTGCCTGTCGGTGACCTCGCGCAGAGAGTACTTCGTATCGCTCATATTGTGATATTTTTGTATTCTGTTTTTTAATCTTTCAAAAATACTAATTTTTGGTTAAACAGTTTTCTTGTCATCGCTTTTTTTCTCCGTCGGCGGATGTTTGCCGTGTCGGCCGAGGGGTGTTTTCTATGTCGGCATCCGACCGTCGGCAGAGGAGGCGGCAGCGGACATCGGGACGGGGCAAGAATATGAAGCTCCGTCCCGATTGTCTGGCGGCTTATTTTACTTCGCGGTCGGGATTGTTGCGTATGAAGGCCTCCCACGACAAGGAACCCTTCACGGCCTTCTTGCGGCCGCCGAGGCCCTTGACCCTCTCTTCGCCCATGGCGCGGGCGATGGGCGAGGAGGTGGCGAAGAAGTGGCACAGCGCAACGGCCATGCCGTCCGTAGCATCCAGCCGTCGCGGCATGTAGTCTATGCGCAGCGTGTGGCGCACGATTGCCGCCACCTGCTCCTTCGAGGCGGCGCCGCGTCCCGTAATGGCTTGCTTGATGCGCGTGGGGGCATATTCGAACACCTGCCTGCCCCTGCTCAGCGCTGCGGCCATGGCCACGCCCTGTGCACGTCCCAGTTTGAGCATGCTCTGCACGTTGGAACCGAAGAATGGCGATTCGAGCGCCACCTCGCGGGGCGCATACTGCTCGATGAGCGCACCGACACGTTCGAATATGTACCGCAACTTGTCGTAGGGATCCTCCATGCGGTGCATGTCGATGTCGCCCATCACCACGGAGCGCAATGTGCGTTCGTCGACCTCGATCACACCGTAACCCATGTAGTTGGTGCCGGGGTCTATACCCATGATGCGATATTTTTCACTGTTGTCCATTGCGGTACGGGATTGTCAAGTGCAAAAATAACCATTTCCCGCAAAAAAAACGACAACACGCCGTACGGCGTGTTGTCGATGGTCTATATTGCCGGTTGTCTGCCGTTTAGTCGAGCAGCTCGGCGATCTTGGCCTGCAGGGCCTCGCCGCGCAGCGCTGTGGCGACGATCTTGCCCGTGGCGCAATCGATGAGGTAGTTTGCGGGGATGCCGTTCACGGCGTAGTCGTTGCGGGCCTGATTGTCCCAGCCGTTGACGTCGCTTACATGAACCCAAGTCATCTTCTTGCTCTCTATGGCATTGAGCCAAGCGTCGCGGTCGCTGTCGAACGACACTCCGTAGATTTCGAATCCCTTGTCGTGGTACTTGGCATATGTGTCGACGAGGAATGGTACCTCGCCCATGCAGGGGCCGCACCACGATGCCCAGAAGTCGATGAGCACGTATTTGTTGCCTTCGGTCTCGATGACGCTCTTGAGCGAGACCTCCTTGCCGTCGGCATCCTTCTGCACGATGTCGATGTAGTTATTGCCCAAGACCGTTCTCAGGGCCATTTCGGCATTCCTCTTCGTGCTTTCGATCTTTGCCTGTACACTCTCCGGAAAATTTTGCATCGGTATTGAGGCAATCAGGTCGATGATTTCCTGCGGCTCCAGTCCTTGCGCAGTTTGGCACAACAGATCGACACCTACCAGATTGTCCTTGTTCTCCTTGATGTTTTCCCTGACGATATCCATGATTTTGCCCATTATCTTATCCTGCGATTCTCCGTTCGCCTGCATATCCATAAGGCAATCCCACATCTTGCAGTTGTGGGCGGTCCGGATATCGTTCAGAGGAGTTCCTACGGCATTGAATGCGCGGTGTTCGGGCTTTACTTTCTTTACGCATATATTGCCGCGCTCAAGATATAGATCGATGTATGTTTTGGCTTGTTCCTGAGAAGCCCCCACTATGATACATGCCGATACGGGATACTCTGCCTCCCCCTTGAACGAAAAGCAATTGTCAGCGATAGCCGTCGAATCAACCGTTATGATTTGGCCGTTGTCCTCTTTTGTGAGGTATGCGTATTGCCCATCGATGAAAGCAGGATCGCTTCCCGTTATAGTGTACCCTGTTCCGGTAGAACATCCTGCTATAACGGTCATTGCAAATATGATTGCTGTGACGTTTTTCATTTTGCCTTGTTTTACTCAATTAATTGCGATGCTGTCTGCCGTTTAGTCGAGCAGCTCGGCGATCTTGGCCTGCAGGGCCTCGCCGCGCAGCGCTGTGGCGACGATCTTGCCCGTGGCGCAATCGATGAGGTAGTTTGCGGGGATGCCGTTCACGGCGTAGTCGTTGCGGGCCTGATTGTCCCAGCCGTTGACGTCGCTTACATGAACCCAAGTCATCTTCTTGCTCTCTATGGCATTGAGCCAAGCGTCGCGGTCGCTGTCGAACGACACTCCGTAGATTTCGAATCCCTTGTCGTGGTACTTGGCATATGTGTCGACGAGGAATGGTACCTCGCCCATGCAGGGGCCGCACCACGATGCCCAGAAGTCGATGAGCACGTATTTGTTGCCTTCGGTCTCGATGACGCTCTTGAGCGAGACCTCCTTGCCGTCGGCATCCTTCTGCACGATGTCGATATAGGGCTGTCCGGGCTGCGTCTTGAGGGCGTTCTCGGCCTCGGCCTTGATCGAAGCGAGCATCTCCTGCTTCTCGGCGGGGAACTTGGCCACGATGTCGATGATCTCCTGCGGTTTGAGGTTGTAGTACATCTGCTGGAACAGCGATACGCCGAAGAGGTTGTCCGTATTGGCGCTGATGGCATCCTTGATGACTACGAGGAATTGGTCCTGAATTTCGTTCATCTTCTGCTCGTCACCGCTTTCGGCAGCCTTCTGGAACTCATTCGACAGATCGGTCATCTTGGTACTGAACTCGGCCTGCTTGTCGTTCATGGGCGTACCCTTGGCCACAAAAGAGGTGTTCTCAGTCTTGCCGACGGTGATGTTGCCGGCCTCGAGGAAGACGGGGATCTGGAACATCATGGGCATGGCCTTGGTGGGGTCCTCGGGAGCCACGGCGCCGAAGAAGAGGTATGCCATTGCGGGAGCCTCGGGCGCTTCACCTTTGATTTCGAACGATTTGTCGACAACAGCCACCGAGTCGAGCGTGTTGCGCTCGCCGTTCTCAATGGTCTGCAGCAATACGTAGTTCATTTCGGCAAGTGCCTCGTCGCTGCCCTTGATGGTGTACTTGTTCGATGTGCATCCTGCAACTGCGGCTGCCGCAAGCAGGAGTGTGAAAATTCTTTTCATGATAAACTGATTATTGATTTGGTTTTGCCTTTTTATCTACGATTCTTTATGAGTTCTTGCATTTTCCGTTCGAGCGCCGTGACGGGTAAGTTGGCGGCGACGATTTTACCCGTGGCGCAGTCGATGAGGAAATTGGAAGGTATGGCACAGACGGCGTATTTTTCATATGCGGGGGATTCCATCCCGCCGTCGGCCAAGATGTTGACCCAGCCCATGCGGTTTGTGCCGATGGCTTCGAGCCATGCTTCACGCGAGAAATCGCTCGATACGGCGTATATCTCGAACCCGCGGCCGTGATAGTTGCCGTACAATTTCCTCAATGCCTTCAGCTGCTGCATGCAGGGGCCGCACCATGATGCCCAGAAGTCTACAAGGACATAACGGCAGTCCCTGTTTTCCACGACATCACTCAATGCGATCTCCGTACCTTCGGGGCCGGCCCCGATTATGTCGATGTATTCGTTCCCCGCGGTGACTGTCACGGCCGTTTGGGCTATGGCTTTGGTCTCGGAGAACCGCTCCTCGCACCCGGGGAACTCCGATATGAGTCTCAGCACTGCTGCCGGAGGCATCTCCGCCGACATGAGGTCGAGGAGATAGGCCCCGAGCGCGTTGCCGCGGTTTTTGTGTATGATGTTTTCGGCGTAGATGAAATATTCGTTCATCAATTTTGTGAAATCGTCGTCCGTTTCCGCCTCCTCCAGTTTCTCGCGTGTTTGTGCGGTTGCCGTAAGGAACGATACGAGCAGGTCGTTGAGCGGTGTGCTGCCCGCTTCGGGGTAGAGCGATCCAGCCATACGGCACAATACAATCGTTCCGGCCTCGAGAATGGCGGTGCCTTGGACCAATTTGCGTCCATCGGGCAGGTCCGTGCCTGCTGCGGTGGAGGTCATTACATATGCCACGGCCGGCGTCCCGATTCTGCCCTCGAACCGCACCGTGTTATCCGCTATGAGCACCGAATCGACTGTCTCGGGCTTCCCCGTGCACATATCCTCCACACCCAGATACGCATATCGGCCGTTTACGAACTCCGGATCCTCGGCAATCAGGACATATTTGTCTCCTTTTCCGAAACCTGCCGTTACTGCCATGCACGCGATTAGGATAATGAAGATTTTTTTCATGCTTTTCGGGGTATATTTGCTGCTTTGCAGCTTGTCAGTCCTGCGCTATTAGCCCTCCTTGCCCTCCTTTACCGCTTTCTCCAGCTCCGCGACGCGCTTGGCCAGATCGGGCAGGTTCTTGAAGACGGCAAACGAACGGTGGTACTGCATGCCCGGCAGGGCGGGGTAGCCGAAGCGTATCTCGCCGTCGGGTACATCCTTGTCGAGACCTGTCTTTGACCCTATCTTGACCCTGTCGCCTATGGTGACGTGGTCGGCAATGCCCACCTGTCCCGCGAGGAAACAGTTGCGTCCGATCTTCGAGGTGCCGGCTATTCCCATCTGTGCCGACGAGACGGTGTTTTCGCCGATCTCGACATTGTGGCCCACCTGTATGAGGTTGTCGAGTTTCACGCCGCGGCGGATAATCGTAGAGTCGGTCTTGGCACGGTCGATACAGGTGTTGGCTCCGATCTCGACATCGTCCTCGATGACTACGTTGCCCACCTGCGGGACCTTGTCGAAACCGCCTTCGGCGTTGGGCAGGAATCCGAACCCATCGGCTCCGATCACGGCGCCGGCATGTATGATGCATCGGCTGCCTATGCGGCAACCCTCATATATCTTCACCCCGGGGTAGAGCGTGGTCGCGTCGCCTATCTTTACCCCGTCGCCCACATATGTCTGCGGATATATGGCGCAGCCGTCGCCGATGACGGCACCCGCCTCGATGACGGCGAAGTCGCCCACATAGCACTCCTTGCCCACTTTGGCATCGGGCGATACCGAGGCGCGGGACGAGATGCCCGTCTTGCGGGGTTTGGCGGCGTTGTACATTTCGAGCAGGCGCAGTATGGCAACGCCTACGTCGGCGACCCTGATGAGTGTCGCCGCTACTGGCGACTTGGGCTCGAACGTGTCGCTGACAAGAACGATGGAGGCTCCCGTAGTGTATACGAAAGGCTCGTATTTGACGTTGGTGAGGTAGGTGAGCGAGCCTTTGTGTCCCCCCTCGAGCGAAGATACGGTGTTTACGGTGGCTTTGGCGTCGCCTTCGATGCGGCCTCCGATGAGGCCCGCTATCATCTCTGCGGTAAATTCCATGATGGTCGGATTATGTTCGTTTGTTTATTTTTGGCTGTCCGCTGCAGCCGTGGCCCGTGCGGCGCTTTGCCGGTGGCCGCGGTACTGCGGCCGCATTCGGCAAAGATAGCCATTATAGTTCTATCGTGCAATACAAAAAGCCGTGTGTGCGGTATCCGCGGCCTGCCGTGTTACGGAAGGCCGTAGAATGGCGGGGCCGGTCGTTACAGGTATTTCCCGATGTCAATGCCTTTGGGCACCATGTCGCCGACGTCGTGGCCGAAGGCGAGCAGCTCGCGCACCGTCGACGAGGCAATGTCCGTAAGGTCGGGCGGCGTGAACAATACGACGGTAGTGATCTCGGGGAATATTCGGCGGTTTATCTGCGCCATTGTGCGCTCGTATTCGAAGTCGACCGTGTTGCGCACGCCTCGCACAATCGCTGCGGCATTCCATTGGCGGGCCAATTCTCCGGTCAGGGTGTCGTAGGTGACGCACTCTATGCGCGGATCGGCGGCATAGAGGTCCTCGATGAGGCGCAGCCGGTTCTCGGCCGTGAGGAGCGTATGCTTGCTGCAGTTGTCTCCGATGGCGATAACCAGATGGTCGAAGAGTCCGAGAGCCTCCTCGACCACGGCCTGATGCCCGCGGGTGAAGGGATCGAACGTCCCGGGAAAGATGGCAGTCTTCATTGTCGTGCTATTTGGTGTGTATGCCGCGCTGTGCGCGCCGTTCGGGGCAAAGGTATAAAATTCTTCGATGCGGGGCGCCGTGTCTTTGAAATAGTTGTCTTGCGACGGTTCAGAAGGTGGCCTTTTCGAGCCGCGCCGCTATGCGTTCGGCAATGATCGACATGTAGTGTTTGCCGCCGATACGGGCGACGGAGGTGATGCCGCGGTGGTCGGCCGTGAAGATCTCGTCGGCGGCGGCGAGGTCGCCGATGGTGATGCGGCGTTCGGTGAAGACGAGGTCCGTGCCGAGCGCCGCCTCGCGTACGAGCCGCCGTTCGACCGACTCTTCGGCCGCGGCGGCGGGAGGCGTAGTGACGGTGTATCCGCTGACTGTGAACAGCGGTTGCGCCGATTCCGATACGGCATATCCCTCCCCGTCTGTCATGATGGCCGTATGGGCGCCGCGGGTGCGGGCCAAGGCGTCGGCCATGAGACGAGTGTGTTCGGCGGCGGATGTAGGCAGCGACGGCAGCGGCGGCGCCATGTGCACGAAAAGGGCGTCGGGATGCAGGCTGCGCAGGACGTATCCGGCATATATGGAGGGCTCGTCGCACGCGATCTCCATGACGCCAGAGGGGTAAAGCCTCACGATGGCACGCACCGATACGCGCGAGGGCATGCGGCACGCCTCGGCAAGGCGTGCGATACGCCTCCGCAACTCGTCGGCCGAGATATGCACCTCTATGCCGAAGAGCCTTCGCGCCGCCGTGCACAGCAGGGCGATGTGGGCCGCTGCATGGCGTGCTTCGCCGCCGAAGGTGTGTACATTCTGAAAGATGTACGCCCCTTCCGAGAAACGGTCGCATATCACTTCTCCGTCGCGGGAGATGTATCGGCTTTGTGTTGTCATGCAGTTGCGTTTGCTGCGGGGCAGGCTGCGCGGCCGCGGCCCGCATTATGTTTATGCCATGAATATCTTGAGCAGCAGCTCGCGGAGCAGTTCGCCGTCGTCGGCGCCGCCGGTGCCGATGCCCTTGCTCTTGGCGTCGTACTCGCGCAGCAGGCCGAGGATGTTGAACACGCGGCGGTTGGGCCAGCGTACGGCGGCCTGCTTGATTTCCCTGACGGCGTAGACATTGCTCTTCTTGAGTGTGCGCATGAGCGACATGTCGTCAGGGAATGGCTGCCCCTTGCGCCGTGAGAGCCATCCGAGATAGTTTACCACGAATATGTCGCGGAACTGGTTGAACAGCGCCATGATCGTCACCAGCAGCGGGTTGTCCTTCGGGTTGCGGGCGAAGTGGTCGGCTATGCGCATGGCGCGTTCAACCTGCTGCGCGGCCACGGCGTTGCACAGTTCGAAGTTGTTGTACTCCTTCGATATGCCGACATACTGCTCGATGTGGGCGTCGGTTATGGATTTCGTGCCGGCGGGCAGTGCGAGCAGGAGCTTGTCGACTTCGTTCGAGATCTTCGATATGTCGCACCCGATCTGGTCGGTGAGCATCTGTACGGCCTTGGCGTCGATCTTCAGGCCGCGGGCCGAGACGAACTCTCCCAGCCACGGCCCTATCTCGTAGTCGCGCGGCCGCACCGATTCGAATACTTCGCCTGCGGCGGCACACTGCTTGTAGAAAGCCGATCGGCGGTCGACGCCGCGCTCCTTGTGGCATACGACGAGTATGGTCGACGGCTGCGGCTTGGAGGTGTAGAGCGCGAGTTTGTCGATGTTGCGCAGCTGTTGCGCCTCCTTGACTATGATCACTTCGTGCGCACCCATCATGGGCATCTGTCGGCAGAGGTTGACCACCTGCGCCGCGTCGGTATCCTTGCCGTAGACGGTGATCTGATTGAACGACTGCTCGGCGGGCGTGAGGATGGTCGAGGCGAGGGCGTCGCACAAGGTGTCGATGAAGTAACTCTCCTCTCCCATGAGCAGGTATACGGGTGCGAAGCGGCGTGCGGCGATATCCTTGCGCAGGCGCTCGAATTCGGCCACGCTATCCTTGAATCTTACGGCGGTCTTTGCCATGGCTATATTATTTCGCGCGTTATGCGCAGGACGCGCTCCGTGGAGTTGGTGATGCGGAAGGCGTCGTCGATGCGCCGACCGACGAGCCACACGATGCGGCCTGCCGACAGCAGCACGAACTGCCGCTGTTTTTCGGGCAGAGGCACCTTGCGGTCGATGAGGTAGTCGCTCACCTTCTTGCGCCCCTCCATCCCGAAAGGGGTGAAGGCGTCGCCCTCATGCCAGCGGCGCAGCGTGAGGGGGTATTCCACCTTGTCGGCGTCGATAAGGGCTATGTTTTCGGGTACGGCGTATGTCAGGAGGCTGTCCACGTCGCACACCTCGAAATAGAGGGCCGAGTTGCCGCAGTATGCGCGCTGCTGCCCCCGTTCTACCGTCACCTCGCACGGGTCGCCCTCGGCGATAGGGGCCACGACGATGGTGCCGCGGTCGACTACGGCCGTATGGCTGCGCGAGTAGAACCTTTTGCCCGGGCTGCCCTCGGCAAGGGCGCGGCACAGGGCGTCGACGGTATCTCCGCGGAAGCCGTAGCGCGAGTTGAGTATCTCGTATATGACGAATTCGCGTGTGCGGTGTTCTTCGATACGGTCGACATGCAGTGTGAAGACCCCCGACGATTCGGTTACCGCCTCGCGGAAAATGTTGTCTATGGCGGCGTCGATGAAACGCTGGGCGTCCGTCAGGCGGTCGATGTTGCGGCGCATGATGAAGGTGAAGCGCGGGTTGATCTCACGTATGCGGGGTATAAGGCCCAGCCGTATCTTGTTGCGCAGGTATTTGGTCGAGCGGTTAGACGAATCCTCACGGAAGGGGATGTGTTTCTGCAGGGCGAACTCGGTGATTTCGTGGCGCGTGGCGAACATCAGCGGCCGCACTATGCGGCCGACCTGATTGTTGATGCCCGTGAGGCCGCGCAGGCCCGTGCCGCGCAGCAGGTTGATGAAGAAGGTCTCGATCGAGTCGTCGATATGGTGCGCTATGGCGATGACAGTGTAGCCGTACTTTTCGCACAGTTCGTGGAACCATGCGTAGCGCAGGCGTCGTGCCGCCATCTCCATCGACTCGCCCGTGCGCTCCATCTCGCTCACGGTGTCGAACCGTTTGCTGTAGCAGACGATACCGTATTTGCGTGCCGTCTCAAGTACCATTGTCTCGTCCTCGTCGCTCTCCTCGCCACGCAGTTGGAAGTTGCAGTGGGCCACGGCCACGTTGTAGCCGCAGTTGAAGCACATTGTCATGAGCACCATCGAGTCGACCCCGCCCGATACGGTGAGCAGGATCTTGTCCTCGCGGGTGAAGAGCTCGTTGTCGCGTACGTACGCTTGGAATCTTTCGGTGAGCATATCTCCTGTAGCGGTATCTGCCGCGGCAGCGCCTTCGTTTGTACCGAGCAGCGGGTTGCGGCGACGTGTATGTTGTCTATAAAATATTCACTTCCGGTTCTATCTCCACGCCGAAACGGTCGAGGACGACGCTCTGCACGTGACGTGCCAATGCCATCACCTCGCCGCCCGTAGCGCCGCCGAAATTGACCAGCACAAGGGCCTGGCGCTCGTGTACGCCTACGCGTCCCGAGCGGTATCCCTTCAATCCGGCGC
Source organism: uncultured Alistipes sp. (assembly GCA_944320685.1). Classification (GTDB taxonomy): domain Bacteria; phylum Bacteroidota; class Bacteroidia; order Bacteroidales; family Rikenellaceae; genus Alistipes. Next base: position 240,051 of record CALUIK010000001.1, on the reverse strand, counting down.
GGTCGATGAGCCATCCTGCCGCCAGCTTGCATTTGGCGGGGTCGGCCGCGGGGTAGAGGGGGCATGACGGGTCCTCACTGCGCAGGCGTTCGCCTGTGGCGCGGTCGACTATTGGGTTCTTGAAGAAACTGCCGGCATTGCCCAGTTCGTCGGTGTCGGGCAGCTTGCCGCGGCGTATGGCGCACACGGCGTCGCGTATGTTCCTAAGCGACGCCCCGCCGCGCGCCTCCACATGCGAGAGCAGGTCGCCATAGGCCAGATTCGGCGCGGGCCGTTTGCCGAGTCGCATCTCCACGGACGTTATTACCGTGCGGCTGCGAAACTCGTGCTTGAAAATGCTGTCACGGTATGCGAAGCGGCAGTCGGCCTTTCCCAGCGTTATGTGTTCGCGGCGGTGCGTGTCATAAACCTCCACGCGGTGGATTATGTCTGCTGCTTCGGCGCCGTATGCCCCGATGTTCTGCACAGGCGCTGCGCCCACGGTGCCCGGAATGAGCGAAAGGTTCTCCGCCCCCCACAATCCGTGATCTACGCACCATGCCACCATGTCGTCCCATTCGGTTGCGGCGGCGGCGCGTATCGTCACCGAATCCGCATCCTCGCCGATTGCCTCGATGCCTGCGGCGGCGGGCTTTATCAGCGTCCCTTCGAAACGCCGCGTGAATAGTATGTTGTTGCCCCCGCCCAACGCATACCACACCTCGGGCCTGCCGCGGCCGAAGACGGCGTCGAGATCATCCGTGCTGTCGAACTCGATGAGGCGCGCCGCCGTCTCGTCGACATGGAAACTGTTGCGCCTCAAAAGCGGGGCGTCCGTTGTTTCGCGTATCATTCGTCGTTTACCTTTTGCCTTTCTGTTCGTCTATCTGCCGCAGCAGTTCCGTGACGGCGGTCTCCAGTTGTTCGTCGCGTCCCTCGACAATGGTTTCGGGCGGGTTGGCCACCTCGATGTCGGGCTCGAGCTGCTTGTTCTCGAGGTATGAGCCGTCATCGAGGCGATAACCTATGATCGGTATGCCGAATACGAGCGTCGGGTCCTGCAGCCTCTCCCACGAGACGCTGGTCATGGTGCCCGGCACGGGCATGCCGACGACCTTGCCGAGACCCTGATGCTGGTATACCCACGGCGTGCCGTGTGCGTTCGAGTAGTTGGCCTCGCACGTTATCATTATCGAGGGTTTGTTCCAGCGGCGGCTGGGCATGTCGCACGCCTCCTTGCCGCGGATTACCTGCGTGAGGTATTTCTCGCCGCTGAATAGCACCTCCACATCCTCGTGCAGGCGTCCGCCGCCGTTGAAGCGGGTGTCGATGACGATGCCGTCGCACTGGTTGTAGCGGCCGAGTATTTCGGCATATACGGTGCGGAAACTCTCATCTCCCATAGACTTTATGTGTACATACCCGAGGCGTCCTCCCGAGAGGCGCTCCACGTCGGCGGCGCGCTGCTTTACCCAGCGTTTGTAGAGCAGTTGCGAGAGGCGCGACTGCGATATGGGTACGGCAGTCTCGTCCCAGCGGCTGCCGTCCGCGGGGCGGTAAATCGAGACAAGGGTGCGGCGGCCGGCCCTGCGGTTCAGAAGCGGGAAGTAATCCTCGCCCGCGGCGATAGGCCGCCCGTCGATCTTCTCTATGATGTCGCCCGCACGCACTTGCGATGAGGACTTGTCGAAGGGCCCCTGCGCCACAACCTCGGCTATGAGCAGGCCGTCGCCCTCGTGCGCCGTGTCGAAGATCAGCCCGAGGTCGGCCGTTGCGTCGCCGCTGGCGTCCGACGGACGCGAGTAGCTGCATCCCGTATGCGATACATTCAATTCGCCGAGCCATTCGCTGGCCATCTCGGCGAAATCGTAGTTGTTGTCAATGTCGGGCAGGAACTGGCGGTAGTTGTCGCGCAGCGCCTCCCAATCCACCCCGTGCATATCCTCGGTATAGAAGCGGCTCTTCTCCTGACGGTAGATACGGTCGAACATGTATTCGCGTTCGGCGTCGGTGTCGAGCAGCATCTCGCCCGATGCCGAGATGTTGTCGCCCGAGCCGCTGCCGCCCTTGAAACGCAGCATGCGTCCGCCGAGCAGGAACATGTTCTCCTTCTTTGCGTCCCATACGAGGGCGCCGCTGCCGCTGCCCTTGCGCATGATCGAGTTGCTGCCGCGGTCGCGCAGCTCCATTTTCCAAAGGTCGTAGCCGCCCTCGTAGGCGCAGAGGTAGTAGAGCGTCCCGCCCTCCTTGTCGACGGTGAAGCCGCTGAGCGACGACGAGGCGGGTGTCAGGCGCACCGTGCGGTCCTCAATACCGTCCAGCTCGACTACGATCGGTTCCGGACCTTTGTCGGAATCGGCCTTTTCGGCCTTATTGTCCTTATTCTTATCCTTGTCTTTGTCTTTGCCATCTTTGTCTTCGGTCTCGGCTTTCTTCTTCTTCTCCTCCTCGGCACGCTTCTCGGCATCCTGATATATTTCGTACTCCTCCTTGTTCATACGGTATATCTCGTAGGCCTTGCGGTTGAGGAATATGATCATCACGTCCGAAAGCGATCCCCACGACGCGTGGCTGCGCATGCCGTATCGGTCCGACTCGAAGAGGATTGCGTTGCCGTCCATCACCCACTGCGGCGACAAGTCGAAATATCCCGTATTGGTGAGGTTCGTGATCTCTCCTCCCTCGGCGCTTACGAGGCCTATGTCCGAATAGGGATCGTGGCGGTTGCCTATGTAGTTTATGGCGAACCACCGTCCGTCGGGCGACCATGCGTAGTCGATATTGCCGTCGGTGGAGTATTGGCAGCTGCCGTCGGTGACCTGATGCACTTTGCCCGTGTTCAGATCCTTGACCATAAGCCGGCTGCGGCCCTCGAAGTAGGCCACGCGTTTTCCGTCGGGCGAGTATTTCGGGCATGTGCGCTCGATGCCGTCGTCCTTGAAGAGGGGCTCTTCGTCGATGAGCGTGGCGTTGGGGAAGTTGGGATCCTCGTCGCGGGCTATCTTTGCCGTGTAGATGCGCCAGTAGCCGTCACGCTCCGAGGCATATACCATCGAACGGTTGTCGGGGGCGAAGTCGGGGGCTGCCTCCGACTGCGGCGTCGAGGTGATCTGCTTTGTGGTGGTGTAGTCGACAGAGGTGACGAAGATGTCGCCGCGGGCGACGAATGCCACCTGCTTGCCATCGGGCGAGACGGTGGCGTTGTATCCGCCGCCGACACCTATGCGCGTGACCTTGTCGGCAGGGTCTGTCGATACGACCTCGACCTTGAGCTGCTGCGGGCGCCCTCCGGCCGCCTGCGTGTATATCTGTCCATTGTAGCCGTAGCAGAGGGTGCCGTTGTCGGCCACCGTGAGGAATCGCACGGGGTGGGTCTTGAAGTCGGTAACCTGACGCGCCGCCGAGGGATCGTCGGTCGGGAACGACCATACGTTGAACGTGCCGCCGCGCTCGCTCAGCATGTACACCGTCTTGCCGTCCTTCGAGTATCGTGGGTTGCGGTCTTCTCCGGCGCGGGCCGTGAGGTTGGCGTGGCGTCCGGTCGAGGCGTCATAATACCAAATGTCGCGCGTTATGGACGATGTGTGGTGCTTGCGCCAGATGTTCTCGCCGCCCTTGCGGTCCTGATAGAGGAAGGATTTGCCGTCGGGGGCGAACGATATGGCCTCGGCGGGCGTGGCAAGCACCTGCACGGGGCGTCCGCCCGTCACGGCGACGGCGTATAGTTCGGTCATCGACCCCGTGGGGAAGAGTGCGCTCGGGGCGGGGTCCCATATGTGCGCCCCGTAGTATATCTGTTTCCCGTCGGGGGTGAAGGCGTAGGGTTTCTCGGCGGCAGAATGGGTGGTCAGGCGCACGGGCTGTCCTCCCGCTGCGGCGATGAGGAATATGTCGAAGTTGCCGTAACGGTCGCCGGCATAGGCTATATGTTCCGAATCCGGCGACCAGACTGGTGCGTAGTTGTAGCCGCTCTCGGCCGTGAGGCGCCGTGCGGTGCCGCCAGCGGCGTCGACCACGTATATGTCGCCTTTGTACGTGAAGGCTATCTGCCGTCCGTCGGGCGAGATGGCGGGGTAGCGCATCCACAGCGGCGAAGCGCCGCACAGTGCGGCGAACATGACGGCAGGAATTGCGAGGAGTAGTTTTTTCATGTGTCGTGCGAATCTGCTGATTTTCCGGAGGCGGTGTATTAATATCCGCATTTCCGACAAAGTTAGAAATAATTTCGTAAATTTGAACGGTTTTTGATTTGACAGATTAAAGAGAGAGATATGGATATGTTCAGCAGAGAGGATTTGTCGCAGATTGAGCGACACGGCCTTACGTTGCAGGCGGTGGAGCGCCAGATAGAGAATTTCCGCAACGGGTTTCCTTACCTGAAGATCGTGCGGGCGGCGTCGGAGGGCGACGGAGTGCGTGTGCTCGACGAGGATGGGTTACGTCGTGCGGTGGCGCGTTACGAGACTGCGGCCGACGCCCTGCGGGTGGTGAAGTTCGTCCCCGCATCGGGCGCGGCGACGCGTATGTTCAAGGAACTGTTCGAGTTCGTGAACGACGGGCGCCGCGGCAAGGGTGTGGATACGGTTCTGGAGAACCTGCCGCGCTTCGCCTTTTACGGGGAGTTGCAGGATGTGCTTCCCAAGGATGCGTCCGAACGGGAGATCATCGCCTCGATCATAGAGACGGGGCTGGCATACGGGCACAAGCCAAAGGGGCTTGTAACGTTCCATGCCTACACCGACGGCTGTCGAAAGGCTGTCGAGGAGCATCTGGTCGAGGGCGCCATGTATGCCCGTACGGGGGACGAGGTGCATATACACTTTACGGTTTCGGCCGAGCACATGGGCGGTTTCTGGGATGTGCTGGGGGCGACGCAGCCATATTACGAGGAGCGCTTCGGCGTCAAGTACGATGTCTCGTTCTCGGTGCAGAAGCCTTCGACAGACACCATAGCCGTGAACCCCGACAACACACCCTTCCGCACCGACAGCGGCGGGCTGCTCTTCCGTCCCGCAGGGCACGGCGCTCTGATAGAGAACCTGAACGACATAGAGGCCGACATAATTTTTGTAAAGAATATCGACAACGTTACCACCGATGCCCGCCGCGGCGATACGGTGACATACAAGAAGGCGCTGGCGGGCGTGCTGCTCATGCTTCAGGCGCAGGCGTTCGACTACCTTCAGGCTCTGGAGGTCGGGGGCGTCGACCTGTCGCCCATCGCCGACTTCATCGAGCGGCGCCTGTGTGTGAAGCTGCCCGAGAATTACAGTTCGGCGATGCTCAAGCGTATCCTCGACCGTCCCATGCGCGTGTGCGGCATGGTGCGCAACGAGGGCGAGCCGGGGGGAGGCCCGTTCTGGGTTGCGGGACGCGACGGCATAGAGTCGCTGCAGATAGCCGAGCCGAGCCAGATCGCACCCGAAGAGCGCGACGTGATGCGAACGGCCACATATTTCAATCCCGTGGACATAGTGTGCGGTGTGCGCAACTCGCGCGGCGAGAAGTTCGACCTCACGCAGTACACCGACCCCGCTACGGGATTCATCTCGTCGAAGTCGAGTTTCGGGCGGGAGCTTCGGGCACAGGAGCTGCCGGGGCTGTGGAACGGTGCCATGTCGGACTGGAATACGGTCTTCGTGGAGGTCCCCGTGACGACATTCTCTCCGGTGAAGGTGGTTACCGATCTGCTGCGTCCCGAACACCAGACGGAATAGCCGCGGGCGGCGCAGGAATATGGGCGGGGTGCGATCCGTATAGATCGCACCCCGCCCATGTGTTGTCCGCGATTGCGTACGCTGTCTAATGCCGCTTCTCGTAGAGACGTACGTAGTCGATCTCCATCATGACGGGCAGCTGGCCGAGGTCGATCTCTCCGACCCACGAGCCTCCGAGCTGCGCCGACAGTATGACGTAGAAGGGATGGTCCTTGAACGGGAACTGCTCTTCGCGGTCGGGCCGCAGGCGCGGATATGAGTGCGTCGGGCGGTCGTTGATGAGGAACTGTATGCTGTGTTCGGTGAATATCACCGAGTAGGTGTTGAATGCCTCGGGGTCGATGGGCGACGTGCCGCTGTTGGGTGGGAAACGGTTGTCGCCGCGCAGCGTGGCGGGCGTGTGGACCGTCTGGTATGCTATGCGGTCGAAGTTGAGGTGTTCCATTATGTCTATTTCGCCGCCTCGGGGCCATCCTATCTCGCTGTCGGGCATGAGCCAGATTGCGGGCCAGAATCCCTGTGCGCAGTCGAATCGGGCCCGTACGTCTATGCGTGCGGGTGCCGGTATCGATCTCTTGCCCTTGCTGTCGACGCCGCCAGTGAGGCACGGGCGGCCGTCGTCCGTGCCTTCGGGGGCACGGATGCCATAGAGCCGGAGCGTGCCGTTTTCGACGCGGCAGAGTGAGTCTATGGGCGACATGTGGCGCATCCAGTCGGCATCGCCTGCGGCGCAGCGGCTCCACGAGGCGGTGTCGAGGCGTTCGCCTTCGAACTCGTCGGCCCAAACCAGACGCCAGCCTTTGTGTGCGCGGCGCGGGTTGGCGGTGCGTTCTTCGTTTTGCGGCGCGGGTGACGGCTCCTGTGCCTGCGCCGGGGCTGCGGCGAGTGCCAGCAGCAGAATGGGGAACAGTGCGGCGATTCTTCTCATGGTACGATAAATTATAACGCAGGTTGGCGTGAAATGTTGGGTAACAAAGATAGGTGTTGGAACGCAAAAAACAAAATGACGGCAACTATGATATTGCGGCAGAGGCGTTCGCCGAGGGGTAGGCGATATTATCCCTATTGTCGCCGAGGGGTGCGAAAAGGGCAGGAGCGTACGTTTGCGGGTTGTAAAAAGGTCGGAAGACGATCTTAAAAAATATAATTAAATTTTGACGGAGATTAGATTTATTGTATTTTTGCGTATATATTCCGATTAGAATATAGTGTAAATTAAAACATAAAAGCCATGGGAAATACGAAACTTCAGGAGTTGACCGACAAACTCTATCAGGAGGGTCTGGAGAAGGGCCGCGCCGAGGCCGACAGCCTTGTAGCCGAGGCCAAGAGCCAAGCGGAGAAGATCGTGGCCGACGCCCGCGCCGAGGCCGAGAAGATTTTGGAGCAGGCGCGTCATAAGGCCGAAGATACCGAGAAGAACGCCATGACCGAAATCGCGCTGGCGGGACGCCAGGCCAAAGCCAAGATCAAGTCGGAGATCGAGACCATGATCGTGGCCAAGAGCACCGAGGCGGGTGTCAAGGCCGCCAATCTCGACGCCGCCTTCATCAAGGAGATGCTGCTGGCCGTAGCGAGGAACTGGAACAACGGCGCGAAGGCGGAACTCGCCGCCCTGCTGCCCGAGGCGCAGAAGAAGGAACTCGACAAGGCTGTCGCCGCAAGCGCCAAGGCCCTGCTGGCCGAAGGCATAGAGGTCGGTTACTCGCCCGAGGTGAAGAGCGGTTTCAAGGTCGGGGAGAAGAACGGCGGATACTACATATCGTTCTCGGACGAGAGTTTCGAGGCCCTGCTGGGCGGCTACCTGCGCGAGAAAGTTTCGGATTTGCTGTTTAAGGCCTGACACCCATGTTCGAAAAGAATTATTATTGTCTTGTATCCGGCCTGAAAGAGTATACTCCGGACTCCGACACCAAGGGATTCGACGCCGCGCAGATCGTCGGCGAGATCCTTGAGGAGCTTTCGCCGCGCGATGCGGCGGCCGTGCGCCTGCTCTACGGATACTACGACTGCGAGAACATCGCCGCTGCGCGCAGCGGCCGCGCGGCGTACAACCCTCTGGGCAACCTTACGCAGGAGGAGGTCGCCGGAGCGTTGAAGTCGCCCGAGGGCCTGCCCGATGCCGTGGCGCAGGTGATCCGCGCCTTTGCCGACCCCGAGGGAGAGGATGCCGAGGAGGTGGACCTCACACACGGTTTCGAGAACGCTCTCTTTGCCGCATACTACCGTACGTGCGAGCGGTCGTCGTGCCGTTTCCTGCGCGAGTGGTCGGAGTTCGACCGTACGCTGCGCAACGTCACTGCGGCGTTGGCGGCGCGTGCCGCGCAGCGTCCCGTCGACAGCGTCACTGTGGGCGGGGGCGACGTGGTCGAGCAGTTGCAGCGTTCGTCGTCGGCCGACTTCGGGCTGCGCGGCGAGCTGCAGTATATCGACGCCGTGATCGCCGCCGTCAACGACGAGGCCAACATGCTGGAGAAGGAGCGCAAGATCGATATGGTGCGCTGGGATATGGCGGGCGAACTGGCCGCCTTCGACTACTTCAACATAGGCGCCGTGCTGTCGTATCTGGTGAAGATCAACATCGTGGCGCGCTGGAGCGTGCTCGATCCCAAACGGGGCCGCGAGATATTCGAGCGCCTGATGGCCGAACTCGACGGCAAGGATTTGATAAATAAACAATAAAAAAGATATAGATGAAAACATTGGGACATGTAAACGGGATCATCTCCAACATCGTGATCGTTAAGGCCGACGGCGCGGTGGGGCAGAACGAGATATGCTACGTCTACTGCGGCGAGACCCGTATGATGGCCGAGGTCATCAAGGTCATAGGCGACGACGCCTACGTACAGGTGTACGACAGCACCCGCGGCCTGAAGATCGGCGACAAGGTTGAGTTCATGGGCCACATGCTTGAGGCGACGCTGGCGCCGGGCCTGCTGTCGCGCAATTACGACGGCCTTCAGAACGATCTGGAGAAGATGGACGGGCTCTTCATCTCGCGAGGCTCGATCACCGACCCCGTCGATTTCGAGCGCAAGTGGGAATTTTCACCCATAGCCGAGGCCGGTGACAAGGTGACGGCCGGAGCGTGGCTGGGCCGCGTCAAGGAGCAGTGGGTCGACCATAAGATCATGGTGCCTTTCGTCATGCAGGGCAACTATACGGTAAAGAGTGTCGCCGCGGCCGGAGAGTACAAGGTCACCGATACGGTGGCGGTGGTTACGGATGCCGACGGCAACGACTACAACATAACGATGGTGCAGAAGTGGCCCGTGAAGCAGGCCATACGCTGCTATGCCGAGAAACCGCGTCCGTCGCGCGTGATGGAGACGGGCGTGCGCGCCATCGACACCTTCAACCCCATGGCCGAGGGTGGCACGGGCTTCATCCCGGGTCCGTTCGGTGCCGGCAAGACGGTGTTGCAGCACGCCATATCGAAGCAGGCCGATGCCGACGTCATCATCATGGTGGCGTGCGGCGAGCGCGCCAACGAGGTGGTGGAGATCTTCGCCGAGTTTCCCGAGCTGGTCGACCCCCGCACCGGACACAAGCTCATGGAGCGTACGATCATCATTTGCAACACGTCGAACATGCCGGTTGCGGCGCGTGAGGCGTCGGTATATACGGGTATGACCATCGGCGAGTATTACCGTTCGATGGGGCTCAAGGTACTGGTGATGGCCGACTCGACGTCGCGCTGGGCGCAGGCCTTGCGCGAGATCTCGAACCGTCTGGAGGAGTTGCCCGGTCAGGACGCTTTCCCGATGGATCTCTCGGCCATCATCTCCAACTTCTACGCCCGTGCGGGCCTCGTGAAGCTCAACAACGGTCAGACGGGATCGGTGACCTTCCTCGGTACGGTATCGCCTGCGGGCGGTAACCTCAAAGAGCCCGTGACCGAGTCGACGAAGAAGGCTGCCCGTTGCTTCTATGCCCTGTCGCAGGGCCGTGCCGACTCGAAGCGCTATCCCGCCATCGACCCGTTGGAGTCGTACTCGAAGTACCTCGAGTATCCCGAGGTGCGCGAGTACCTCGACAGCCACATCGGCAAGAGTTGGGTGGACATGGTGTACGAAGGCAAGACCATCGTGCAGCGAGGCAAGGAGGCGAACGACCAGATCAACATCCTCGGCGACGACGGCGTGCCCGTATCGTATCACGAGCGTTTCTGGAAGAGCGAACTGCTCGACTTCGTGATCCTGCAGCAGGACGCCTTCGACGACATAGATGCCAACTGCCCGATCGAGCGCCAGAAGATGATGTACGAGATGGTGCTCGACATCTGCCGCAAGGACTTCGATTTTCAGGATTTCGAGTCCTGCTCGCAGTATTTCAAGGGCCTTATAAACCTCTTCCGCCAGATGAACTATTCGGAGTGGCAGAGCGAAAAGTTCCTCGACTACAAACGTCAGGTCGAGGAGTACGTTAACGGAAAACTCTCAAAATAAGGGCAGCTATGACAACACGAGCATTTCAGAAAGTATATACCAAGATAGACAATATCACCAAGGCCACCATCACGCTGCGCGCCACGGGCGTGGGCAACGACGAACTGGCCACCGTCGGCGGCAAGCTGGCGCAGGTGGTGAAGATCATGGGCGACAATGTCACGTTGCAGGTGTTCGCCGGTACGGAGGGGCTGGCTACCGATTCGGAGGTAGTCTTCCATGGCAGTTCGCCCAAACTGCGCGTATCGGACGCTCTGGCGGGGCGCTTCTTCAATGCCTACGGCGAGCCTCTGGAGGGAGGCGAGCCCATCGAGGGCGAGGAGCGCGAGATCGGCGGCCCCACGGTCAACCCTTTCAAGCGCAAGCAGCCCTCGGAGCTGATCGCTACGGGTATTGCCGGCATCGACCTCAACAACACCATCGTGTCGGGACAGAAGATACCCTTCTTCGCCGACCCCGACCAGCCGTATAACGCCGTCATGGCAAACGTGGCGCTGCGCGCCAAGGCCGACAAGATCATTCTGGGCGGCATGGGACTGACGAACGACGATTTCCTCTACTTCAAGCAGGTTTTCGAGAACGCCGGTGCGTTGGACCGCATCGTCTCGTTCGTCAACACTACGGACAACCCGCCGGTGGAGCGACTGCTCGTTCCCGACATGGCGCTGACGGCGGCCGAATATTTCGCCGTGGACAAGGGCGAGAAGGTTCTGGTGCTGCTCACCGACATGACGCTCTACGCCGATGCGCTGGCCATTGTGTCGAACCGTATGGACCAGATCCCGTCGAAGGATTCGATGCCCGGTTCGCTCTATTCGGACCTCGCGAAGATATACGAGAAGGCCGTGCAGCTGCCCAATGGCGGCTCAATCACCATCATCGCCGTTACGACGCTCTCGGGCGGCGACATCACGCACGCCGTGCCCGACAACACGGGTTACATTACGGAAGGCCAGCTCTTCCTGCGCAACGACTCGGATACGGGAAAGGTCATCGTCGACCCGTTCCGCTCGCTGTCGCGACTCAAGCAGCTGGTAATAGGCAAGAAGACGCGCGAGGACCATGCGCAGGTGATGAACGCCTGTGTGCGCCTCTACGCCGATGCGGCCAATGCCAAGACCAAACTCGAGAACGGTTTTGACCTGTCGGACTACGACGAGCGTGCGTTGAAATTCGCGCACGACTACTCGGAGAAACTGCTTTCGATCGACGTGAACATCGAGATCGAGAGTATGCTCGACACGGCATGGCGCCTCTTTGCCGAGTACTTCTCGAAGGAGGAGGTGGCCATCAAGGCCGACCTTATCGCAAAGTATTGGAAAGCGTAACGTATTATGGCAATCAAATTTCAGTATAACAAGACTTCGCTGGGCGAGCTGGGCAAACAGCTCAAGATGCGGCAGACGGCGCTCCCTACCATCAAGAGCAAGGAGTCGGCGCTGCGCTCCGAGGTGAAGAAAGCGCGTGACACGGCGCGGGATTTCCGCCGCCGCCTCGATGCGCTGACGGCGGAGTACGACTACATGGCTGCGCTGTGGGGCGAATTTGATTGTAGCCTGCTGCGCGTGGCCGATGTAAGGCTGGCGACGCAGAAGATTGCCGGCGTGCGCACTCCCGTATTGGAGGATGTGGCCTTCGAGGAGAAGGCCTACGACCTCTTCTCTTCGCCGGCGTGGTATGCCGACGGCATCGACCTGCTGAAGCGGGCGGCGCGTCTGGGCATCGAGTGCGAGGTATACAACCGCAAGATGGAACTGCTGGACTATTCGCGCCGCAAGACCACGCAGAAGGTGAATCTCTACGAAAAGGTGCAGATCCCGGGTTACGAGGATGCCATACGTAAGATCAAGCGATTCATGGAGGACGAGGAGAACCTCTCGAAATCGGCTCAGAAAATTGTGAAAAACCGTCAACAACAGGCTGCGGAGGGGTCTATGCTATGATAGTTGAGATGTCGCGATACGATTTCGTGCTGTTCGCCGAGCAGAGCGACGATTTTTTGGCCCGTCTGCGTGAGACGGGGCTCGTGGACATCACGGCCACGGGCTGGGAGCCGACAGAACAGGACCGGCAGCTGCTGACAGACATCGAGAGCTGCCGCAAGGCTGTGGCGTGGCTCGAAGCCTTCGGACGTTCGAAGTCCATGCGCAAGGATGCTGCTCCTTACGCCGACGGGGACGAGGCCTTTGCCGCCTATACGGAGGCGCAGCAGCGCAAGGCCGCGCTTGCGGGCGATGCGGCGCGTTTTGCGAAGATGGCCGACGAGATCGAGCCGTGGGGCGAGTTCTCCACCGAGAGCGGAGCGTCGCTCTTGCGTGCGGGCATCGTGCTGCGGTACTTTACGGCGCAGCCTTCGACCTTCGACGCCTCGGAGGCTGAGTGGGGTGAGCGCTATACCGTGGCGGAGATCAACCGTACGGCTTCGACCGTATACTTCGTCGTGGCGGCGGCGCCCGACGAGGAGGTCTCGATCGACGCGCAGGAGATAAAGGCTCCGGCGATGGATTACCGTGCCGCACGCGCCGAGGCTGCGAAGGCGCAGGCCTCGATCGCGGAGATGGACGGGGTATTTTCGCGCTGTGCCGCGAGTCTGGATGCCATGCGCGCCAAATTGCATGACCTCACCGTGCGCATGCAGAACGTGAAGATACGGGGTACGGCCGCGGAGGCCGCCGACGGCTCGCTCATCGTCATGGAGGGGTGGGCCGAGAAGGAGACCTCGGGCAAGGTGGACGCCCTGCTGGAGGAGTATCCCAATGTGGTGTATATCAAGGAGGACCCCACGCCCGATGACAATACCCCAGTGAAGTTGAAGAACAACCGCTTCGCGCGCGTGTTCGAGCTGATCGGGTCGCTCTATGCGCTGCCCAAGTACGGCACGCTGGACCTTACGCCATTCTTCGCCCCGTTCTACATGCTCTTCTTCGCAATCTGCCTCAACGACGCGGGCTATGGACTTATCCTGCTGCTGGCGGGGCTGCTGCTCCTGAAAAAGGGCGGCGCAAGCCTCCACCGCGCGGCATGGCTTACGATAATCTGCGGCAGCGCTACGGTGCTGTTCGGGTTCTACTCCAACTCCTTCTTCGGCCTTTCTATATCGGAGGCGCCGATGTTCGAGGGCTTCCACTTCCTCAACTTCCAGCAGGACTTCTTCTCCATAGCGCTGGCGTTGGGCGTGGTGCAGATATTGCTGGGCCTGCTGATAAACATATGCATGACGACGCGGCTGTTCGGCCTGCGGCATGCGTTGAGTACGCTCGGGTGGTTCCTGCTGATCCTCTCGTGCTGTATGGCGTCGGGCCTTGCGATGCTCAACGAGGCATGGGTTATTCCGGGCTTCACGATGGGCTCGCCGGCATTCCTTGCCGTGGCGGGTCTGGGCATGGTGCTGATGCTGTTCTTCAACTCGCCGGGCAAGAACATATTCGTGAACTTCGGTTCGGGCTTGTGGAACACCTACAACAACGTTACGGGACTGTTGAGCGACGTGTTGAGCTACATACGTCTCTTTGCAATCGGACTCTCGGGCGGCGTGCTGGCGCTGGTGTTCAACTCTCTGGCAATTGGCATAACGGGGCTCGACGGCGACCTGTCGGCTTCGCCGTGGTGGGCTGTGGCGCTGCAGGTGGCGGGTACCTCGATCATACTGTTGATCGGTCACGGCATCAACCTCTTCATGTCGACCATATCGTCGCTGGTGCACCCCATGCGACTCACCTTCGTGGAGTTCTACAAGAACGCCGGCTTCGAGATGGCGACCCGTTCGTTCGAGCCGCTGCGGAACGAGGACAAGTAAGAAAACAAAACGTAAAATTCAATAACACACAAACACTATTATGGAAAATTCAACAGCATTGGTAATGGCCTACGTGGGCGTAGCTCTCATGGTGGGCCTTGCAGGTATCGCTTCGGCAGTCGGTACTTCGATCTGCGGTCAGGCGGCAGTAGGCGCCATGAAGAAGAACAGCGGAGCATTCGGTAGCTATATGGCCCTCTCGGCGCTGCCGGGTTCGCAGGGCCTCTACGGCTTCGTATGTTTCTTCATGGTGACGAACATCTACAACATCATCACTCCCGAGATCACGATGCTTCAGGGTGCGGCCGTTCTTAGCATAGGTATTCTGGTCGGTATCGTGAATCTGGCCGCCGCCATCTATCAGGGCAAGGTGTGCGCCAACGGTATCACCGCCATCGGCAACGGTCACGACGTGATGGGTAAGACGCTCATTATGGCGGCATATCCCGAGTTGTACGCCATCCTTACCGTTGCGGCAACGTTCCTTATCGCCAGCGCCGTAGCATAGACGGCCTGTGTGGCGATCGTATGGCGGCCCTTCCTTTCGGGGGGCCGCTATGCGTTTGGACGGTGGCGCGGTTTGCGTTTTTTTTGTATATTTGCCGCAAAGAGAGAATGGCGTTTTCGCCCAAAAGCAAGATGACGATGAAAATCTTCGTGGCGGCTCTTATTATGTGCGTGGGCATAGCCTCGTGCGGCTCGCGGCCGGCGAGCCGGAGCGCGGCGGCGGTGAAGCCTGTGGAGCCCGTAATGTACGGTTATAATGTGAAGGCTGTATACCCCCATCTGCGGACGAGCTACACGCAGGGCCTGCAATATGTCGACGGCGTGCTGTGGGAAGGCACCGGCGAATGGGGCGAGTCTGTCCTGCAGAAGGTGGATCTCGAGACCGGCAAGGCCGATGTGGTGGTGCGGCTGCCGCGCCGCGAGTTCGGCGAGGGCATCACGGTGCTGGGGGACAGGATATACCAGCTTACGTGGACCAACAATACGGTGCACATATACGACCTCCAGGGAAAACTTATCGACGACGTACACTACCCGGGTGAGGGGTGGGGCCTTACCTCCGACGGCGAGAAACTGTACATGTCGAACGGCTCGCCGCAGATATACCGTATCGACCCCGACGGTTTTCGCCGCGAGGGGAGTGTGACGGTTACGCTGCGCGGCGAACCGGTAAACTATCTGAACGAACTGGAGTGGATCGACGGCAAGATATGGGCCAACGTCTATACGACCGACTACGTGATGATCATCGAGCCCTCGACGGGCGTCGTGGAGGGCGTCGTTGATTTCTCGGGGCTGTTGGATGCAGGGGACACCTTCGATGATACGGATGTTTTCAACGGCATAGCGTACGACGCGGCTGCCGGGCGTATCTTTGTCACGGGCAAGCGGTGGTGCAAACTTTTCGAGGTCGAGATAGTAGAACGTTGACGCGATGAACGATTTTATGAAGGCTCTTTCGGAGCGTATTCTGGTGCTTGACGGCGCTGTGGGCACCGAGTTGATGCGGCGTGGCGGCAAGGGATGCCTTGAGGCGATGACGCTCGATAACGAGGCGGCCGTAGCGGCCGTGCACGAGGACTATCTCGATGCGGGGGCCGATATAATAACGACGGACACGCTTTGCGCCGATGCCTTGTGTCTGGAGCATTTCGGGCTGTCGGAACGGTCGTACGAGATCGCGCGCCGCGGCGCCGAGATTGCGCGCGCCTGCGCCGATCGTTATTCCACGCCGCAGCGGCGGCGTTTCGTCGCGGGATCGGTTGGCCCCTCGACACGCAACATATCGCTTGCGAACGATGTGACCGAGGAGCGTCTGGGCGAGGTCTACGAGACGGTCATACGGGGCCTGCTGGACGGCGGCGCCGACATTATCCTTGTGGAGACGGTGATGGACTCGCGCAATGCCGCGATCGCGGCCGAGCGCTGCCGCAAACTCGACGCCGGAGTGCCCGTAGCGGTATCGGCGGTGTTGTCGCGTTTGGAGGGGCGTGTTGCCAACGGCGCTCCGATCGCCACCTTCCTCAAGGAACTGCCGATGGAGGATATCGCTGTGGCGGGGTTCAACTGCTCGGACTCTCCGCGGGCGATGGGCGCCTCGCTGGAGATGCTGGCCGCGTTGTGCGGGAAACCCGTTGCGGCATATCCCGCCGCTGGGGAGCCTTCGGTCGGAGCCGAGAAGTTCGTCCGCGGCATGGAGGAGTATTGCCGCAAGGGCCTTGTGAATATTGTGGGCGGATGCTGCGGTACTACGCCCGAATACATATCCCTGTTGTCGCGTATGGCGGCGAAACATGCTCCGCGCGTATTCGCGCCGGAGCGGTGACGCACGGCGCGGCCGCAGGTGTCGTCGGCAGGAACCCGGCGTTCGCCGAACGTACAATGCGGATCCGACGCGAGCGCGCCGACGGCGGCTTCGGGCCGCAGAGGGTTGATGACCGGATTTACTAATCGTGAAGTTATGGATACCAAGGATTTTCGCCGCATGTTGCACCGCCGTCCCGAACTTTCGTTCGAGGAGCACGCTACGGCGGCGTTCATTGCGGCCGAACTGTCGAAGGAGGGTATAGAGAACCGCCCTGTCGCAGGGACGGGCGTGCTGGCTCGTATCGAGGGACGGCGCGGCAATCCGAAGCGTTGTGTCGTGCTGCGCGCCGACATAGATGCGCTGCCAGTCTGCGAGATGACGGGCGTGGAGTGGGCTTCGCAGAACAAGGGTGTCATGCACGCCTGCGGCCACGACTGCCATGCGGCGGTGTTGTACGGAGTGTTGAAGCGCCTGCATGCCGACCCCGACTTCGAGGGTACGCTTTTCGGGCTTTTCCAACCTGCCGAGGAGAAGGACCCGGGCGGCGCGTCGCTGGTGCTGGCGGAAAAACCGTTCGATGGGTATGATGTGGCTGCCGTCATAGGCGAGCATGTCGATGCCGACCTCGAGGTCGGCGAGATAGGTTTCTGCCCGGGCAAGTTCATGGCTTCGGCAGACGAATTGCATTTCAAGGTGAAGGGTGTCGGGGGCCATGCCGCCATGCGCGACCGCATAAAGGATGCGGTTGTCGCCGCGTCCGACCTTATACTGCGCCTGAACCGGCTCAACAGCGACGTGTGCGTGGTATCCATAGGCCATGTGGCGGCGGACGGCGCCACCAATGTCATTCCCGAGACGGTCGCATGCGACGGCACTATGCGTACGTTCGACGAGAACCTGCGGGCGCGAGTCAAGGAGATGATAGCGCATATCGCCGAGGAGATCGAGTACAAGTACGATGTTGAGGTGGAGAACGATATACGCCACGGCTATCCGTGTGTCGAGAACGATCGCCGCCTTACGTACGAGGCGATGGTGTTGGCCGACAGCAAGGGCTTCGTGGTGAGGGATCTCGGGATGCGCACTACTGCCGAGGATTTCGGGTTCTATACGCACGTGTATCCTTCGCTCTTTTACCGTTTGGGCGTGGGCCGCGCTTCGGGCCGCGCGCATACGGCCACTTTCCTCCCCGACGAGCGGGCTTTGGCCGTGGGCGAGGAGTTCATGTATCAGTTGGCACTTAATATTCTGAACAGATGAGACAGTCAAGGAAGAGAGAATCGCGCCGCGGTGACCGTTCGGAGCCGCGCCGGAGTGTTTCGACACAGGACAGGGCGGGATTCATAGCCGATATGTTTCGGGAGTATCCCGATAGGAGTTTTACGCTCAAGCAGCTCACGACGTCTTCGGGCGATGCCTCGCGCGAGAGCCGTTACGTCGTGCGCGATATTGTCGAGGCGTTGGAACGCGACGGCGTCATCGAACGCCGCGGCCGCGACAAGTACCAGCTTTCGACGTCGCAGCTGCCCCGATACGAGGGCGTGGTCGACATGCTGGCGTCGGGAGCCGCGTATGTCAAGGTCGAGGAGTTGGAGAATGACATATACGTAAACCATCACAACACGGGCTATGCGCTGGACGGCGACCGCGTCGAGGTGGCGTTGCAGCGGCAGGCGCGCGACGGCGGGCATCCCGAGGGCACGATCACGGCGGTGCTGGAGCGCAGCGGCAAGCGTTATGTGGGTGTTGCGGAGGTGAGCCGTCAGGCGGTGTTCGTGCATCCCGATTCGCGCAAGCTGCCGATGGACATATATTTTTCGCGCAAGGACTGCCCGGGCGTGAATGATGGCGACAAGGTCGTGTTCCGCATCTCGGAGTGGCGTGAAGGTGACCACAGTCCGCGCGGCGTGCTGATAGAGCGTCTGGGCCGTGAGGGCGACAACGATACCGAGATGCATGCCATCCTCGCGGAGTTCGACCTGCCGTACAAGTTCGAGGCTGATGTCGAGGCTGCAGCCGAAGCCATCCCGGGGCAGATTACGGAGAAGGACTATGCCGAACGGCGCGATTTCCGCGGCATCACCACCTTTACGGTCGATCCGGCCGATGCAAAGGATTTCGACGATGCGCTCTCGATCCGCAAGCTGGAGAACGGCCTTTGGGAGGTGGGCGTGCATATTGCCGACGTGACGCATTATGTGCGGCCCGACTCGGTGCTGGACTGCGAGGCGCGCGAGCGCGGCACGTCGGTCTATCTTGTGGACCGTACGGTGCCGATGCTTCCCGAGCGTCTCTCCAACGAGCTGTGTTCGCTGCGCCCGAACGAGGAGAGCCTCTGTTTCTCGGCAGTCTTCACCCTGAATGACGATGCCGAGGTGCAGGACGAGTGGTTCGGCCGCACGGTGATATATTCCGACCGCCGCTTCACCTATGCCGAGGCTCAGGCGCGTATCGAAACAGGTGTCGGGGATTATGCCGAGGAGATTGGCACGTTGAACCGTCTGGCGCAGACGATGCGTCAGCGCCGTTTCAAGAACGGGGCCATCAGCTTCGAGCGCGAGGAGTTCAAGTTCATACTCGACGAGAAGGGACGGCCGCTGGGCGTCTACACCAAGGAGCAGAAGGAGTCGAACCAGATGATCGAGGAGTTCATGCTGCTTGCCAACCGCCGCGTGGCGGAATATTGCGCCTACCGTGTGGAGGGCGCGCGGCGCACGGCCCGTACGATGGTATACCGTGTGCACGACGAGCCGAACGAGGAGAAGCTGACGCGTTTCCGCGAATTCGTACTGCGTTTCGGGCACCAGTTCCGCGCCTCGAAGGGGCGTGCCGTGGCCAAGGCGATAAACCGCCTTGTGTCGGAGGTTAAGGGCCGTCCCGAAGCCAATGCCATCTCGATGCTGGCGGTGCGCAGTATGGCCAAGGCATTCTATACGACGGACAACATAGGGCACTACGGCCTTGCCTTCAAATACTACACGCACTTCACTTCGCCCATACGACGCTATCCCGACATGATGGTGCACCGTCTGCTGGCGCGTTACCTTGCGGGCGGCCGCTCGGCCGACAAGAAGACGCTTGAGGCGCAGTGCGCCTATGCGTCGGACCGAGAGGTGGTGGCGTCGGAGGCCGAACGCGCCTCGATCAAGTACAAGATGGTCGAGTTCATGAAAGACAAGATAGGCCAGATGTTCAAGGGCCATGTCTCGGGCATGAGCGAGTGGGGCGTATATGTCGAGCTGGAAGAGACGCACATCGAGGGCATGGCCTTCCTGCGCGACATCGAGGGCGACTACTACTATTTCGACGAGGTGCGTTTCGAGGTCGTGGGCCGCAATACCGGACGCCGGCTGACGCTGGGCGACGAGGTGTGGATCCGCGTCAAAGGGGCCGATCTGCGCCGCCGCACGCTCGACTTCGAACTCATTGTCGGCAAACGAACAGGTAGCCGATGGTAAACCTGTCGCAGATATACGAAAAGGCCCTCGCGCGCGAGATGCTCTCGCGCGAGGAGGCATACAGCCTGTGGGAGGAGGCTCCGATCGACGAGCTGGCGGCCGCGGCCGACGAGGTGCGGCGATCGGTTGTGCCCGATCCCGGGGTGGTGACGTGGCAGATCGACCGCAACGTCAACATAACGAACGTATGCATCTCGGGCTGCAAGTTCTGCAACTTCCACTGCCCGCCGCACCGTGCCGACAAGGCGTTCATAACCACCATAGACGAGTATCGCGCCAAGATCGACCGCATGCTGGAACTCGGAGGCGACCAGCTGCTGCTGCAGGGCGGCCTGCACCCGAAGCTGGACATAACGTTCTATGAGGGGCTGTTCTCTGCATTGAAACACCTCTATCCCAACGTGCGGCTGCATGCCCTCGGGCCTCCCGAAGTGGCGCACATAGCCCGCATCAGCGGCCTTACGGTGCGGCGCACGCTGGAGCGGCTCGTGGCGGCGGGCCTCGACTCGCTGCCGGGTGCGGGTGCGGAGATACTCGTGGAGGATGTGCGGCGGCGCATATCGCCCGCCAAACCGAGTGCGGCGGAGTGGATCGAGGTTATGCACGAGGCGCACATGATGAACCTGCCTACGTCGGCGACGATGATGTACGGACATGTGGAGACGCCGCGGCAGCGCATCGACCACCTGCTGGCCATACGCGACCTGCAGGCCCGGTGTCCCGAGGGCAACTGCGGCTTTCTGGCCTTTATCCCGTGGATATTCCGCTCGACGGGGACGCGGCTCGAACAGGAGGGGGTGCGGACGCACTTCTCGCCGCTGGAATATGTGCGCGTGATCGCAGCAAGCCGTTTGATATTGTGCAATATCCGGAACATACAGGCTTCGTGGCTTACGGTGGGCAAGGCTACGGCGCAACTGTCCCTGCACAGCGGAGCCAACGACATGGGCTCGATCATGATCGAGGAGAACGTCGTATCGAGCGCCGGCGCACGCAACGAATTCGACGCCGAGGGCATGCAGCGGGCCATACGCGAGGCCGGCTTTACGCCGCGCCTGCGCAACCAGCTGTACGAATTGCGCGACTATCGCGTCCGCTCGGAATAAAAAGCAGGGAACGTGCATTAATTCATTAAAATTATTTACCTTTGCACTCCGAACCCGGCCCGAGCGGGCGCGGTGCGGCATATTGCGGCAAATATAAACAACAAATACCGATTATGAAGATTACAAGAGAACAGCGTGGGCAGAACGTCTCGTTACTGAAGGTTCTGGTCGACGAGAAGGATTATGGCGAGGCAGTCGACAAGATGCTTCGCGACTACAAGCGCAAGGCCAACATCCCGGGATTCCGTCCGGGCATGGTCCCCATGGGCGTGATACGTAAGATGTACGGCAAGAGCGCCGTGGCCGAGCAGTCGTACCGCACCGCCTCGAACGCCGTCTTCGAGTATCTGCAGAAGGAGGGTATCGACTATGTTGGCGATGTCATCCCGTCGGACGAACAGGGCGATTTCGATTTCGAGAACAATACCGAGCATGAATTCATGTTCGAGATAGGCGAGGCGCCCGAGGTGAAGGTCGAGCTTTCGGAGAAGGACAAGCTCACCTACTACAAGATCAAGATCGACGAGAAGATGCACGAGGCATACAAGGACAACTACCTGCGCCGCTACGGCCGTCTGGTGGATGTCGAGGCCGTGGAGAAGGACGAGGCGCTGACGGTTGTGCTCGACAACGGCGACATGCGTATCGAGGATGCCTATGTAGGCCTTATCTCGATGAGCGACGAGGAGCGCAAGCCCTTCATCGGCAAGAAGGTAGGCGACAAGATGGAGGTCGATGTGAACGAACTCTACAAGACGCCGTCGCAGCGCGCCGCCGTGCTTCAGGTCAAGGAGGGGGAACTGGCAGGCATCAATCCCAAGTTCGAGATGGAGATCAAGCAGATCCGCCGTTTCTCGAACCCCGAGCTGAACGAGGAGTTCTTCAAGATGGCATTCCCCGCGGGCAACGTCAAGAGCGAGGCCGAACTCGACGCATTCATCGACGGCGAGATTGAGACGGAGCTCAAGCGCGAGTCGGACTACATGTTTACCATCCGCGTGCGCAATTTCCTCATGGAGAAGGCGGGCCTCAAGATGCCCGAGGAGTTTCTCAAGCGCTGGCTCTATGTAATCAACGAGGGCAAGTTCTCGAAGGAGGAGATAGAGAAGGACTTCGCCGGCTTCGTTAAGATGTTCACGTGGAACTACCTGCAGAAACACTTTATCAAGGAGGGCAACCTTAGCGTCAGCGCGGAGGAGGCCGAGGCCGAAGCCAAGGAGTTCGCCCGTGCGCAGTTCATGCAGTACGGCATGCCGTCGGCGCCCGACGAGATGGTCGGCAACTTCGCAAAGCAGGTGTTGGCGAACAAGGAGCAGGCGCAGAAGATTTACGAGAAGCTCTACGAACTGAAGGTTGTCGACTACGTGAAGTCGAAAATCAAGGTGTCGAACAAGACGGTTACGTCGGAGGAGTTTGCCAAATTGGCGCAAGAGGAGTAATATTTGACAGAATATTATTTGCATGGACTCTGGGCGTAATGTTTGCAGAGTCCATTTTTGATTGCGGAGGCCGGTGCGTGGCGCGTGTCCATGGCCTGCCCCGAAAAAGACATGATAGAATATGAGCGAATTTGAGAAATACGCCCGCGGGCACCGCGGCATAAGCAGCCTCGTGCTGCACGATTTCCAGTCGGTGCAGTCGGCCTACATCTCGCCGACGATCATCGAGGAGCGCCAGTTGAACGTAGCTACCATGGACGTCTTCTCGCGGCTGATGATGGACCGTATCATATTTTTGGGGGCGCCCATCTATGACGATGCCGCCAACATCATACAGGCGCAACTGCTGTTTCTCGAGTCGGTCGATCCCTCGAAGGATGTGCAGATATACATCAACTCGCCCGGCGGGTCGGTGACGGCCGGTCTCGGCATATACGACACGATGCAGCTTGTCTCGTGCGACGTCGCTACCATCTGTACGGGTCTTGCGGCCTCGATGGGCGCCGTGCTGCTTACGGCGGGCGCGGCGGGCAAGCGGTCGGCGCTGCCCCATTCGCGAGTGATGATACATCAGCCGCTGGGCGGCGCGCAGGGACAGGCCTCGGACATAGAGATTACGGCGCGCGAGATCGCCAAGACCAAGCGCGAGCTTTACGAGATACTTTCGTGCCATTCGGGAGCCGATATGGCCCGCATCGAGCGCGATGCCGACCGCGACTACTGGATGACGGCTGCGGAGGCGAAGGATTACGGATTGATCGACGAGGTGCTCTCGAAACGCAACAACAAATAGAGCGACTATGTCTAATACACGAGGATACAAGGATAAACCCACGGGCCGCGGCGGCGAGGACTGCTGCTC
Organism: uncultured Alistipes sp.; assembly: GCA_944320685.1. Taxonomy (GTDB): domain Bacteria; phylum Bacteroidota; class Bacteroidia; order Bacteroidales; family Rikenellaceae; genus Alistipes. The sequence continues at coordinate 216,929 of CALUIK010000001.1, read as the reverse complement.
GTTCTGCGGCGCCAAGCGCAGTGACGTGCCCATATTGTTTCAGGGGATGGACGGCGCCAACATATGCAGCAACTGCGTCGAGCGGGCGTACGGTATGCTCGCCGAGAGCAAGGCTGCGGCGGGGCGCCGCGGCAAGCATCCCGAACTGAAGATGGCGGAGCTGCTCAAGCCGCAGCAGATAAAGGAGTTTCTGGACCAGTACGTCATAGGGCAGGATGATGCCAAGCGTTACATGTCGGTGGCGGTGTATAATCACTACAAACGTCTCTTAAGCAAGGATTCCGCTCGCAGTGCCGGCAAGGACGGAGGGGACGGCAGGGCCGATGATGTGGAGATCGACAAGTCGAATATCGTGCTGGTCGGGCCGACCGGTACCGGCAAGACGCTCATGGCCCGTACGATAGCTCGGCTGTTGAAGGTGCCGTTCACCATCGTCGACGCCACGGTGCTCACCGAGGCGGGATATGTGGGCGAGGATGTGGAGAGCATACTCACACGGCTGCTCCAGGTCGCCGACTATGATGTCGCTGCGGCCGAGCGCGGCATAGTCTTCATTGACGAGATCGACAAGATTGCCCGCAAGAGCGACAACCCGAGCATCACGCGCGACGTCTCGGGCGAGGGCGTGCAGCAGGCCCTGCTGAAGATTCTGGAGGGTACTGTGGTGAATGTGCCGCCGCAGGGCGGGCGCAAGCACCCCGACCAGAAATTCATTCAGGTAAACACGAAGGATATACTCTTCATCTGCGGCGGCGCCTTCGACGGCATCGAGAAGAAGATCGCGCAGCGTCTCAACACCCGGGCCATAGGCTACGGCGTGCAGGGCACCTCGTCCATCGACCGCAGCAACCTGATGAAGTATATCATGCCGCAGGACCTCAAGTCGTACGGCCTCATTCCCGAGCTGGTGGGGCGCCTTCCGGTGCTGACCCACATGCAGCCTCTGACGAAGCAGGCGCTGCGGTCGATCCTCACCGAGCCGCGCAACGCCATCGTCAAGCAGTACGAGCGGCTGTTCGCCATGGACGGCGTGGAACTCCACTTCGATGACGAGGTGCTGGACTATATCGTCGACAAGGCCGACGAGTACAAGCTCGGGGCGCGGGGCCTGCGTTCGATATGCGAGGCCGTGATGATCGACGCCATGTATGACGTCCCCTCGTCGGGCGAGGCGCGCTTCGACGTGACGCTGCCCTATGCTAAAAATAAGATCGAGGGCGCGAATTTTTTGGAGATGAAGCGGGTCGGATAAGATTTTTATGCTATATTTGTAAATATGAACGCGGTGTATCTTGGCCGCGGTTTGCGATGCGGGAGGAGCGATCTTCCCGTATGCGCATAAGTATGGGCGGGCGCGGCGTTTCGTGCGCCGGACGACTGGACCTGTACCCACGTCGCATGGGAGGTTTTCCCTGCGCGACCTCCTATAACGGGAACTTAATTAAATACGGAACATAATATGTTTGCTAACTCGAAACTGAACAGGGCTGCCGACAACATCCGCATACTTGCGGCGGCTACGGTTGAAAAGGCCAAGTCGGGCCACCCGGGCGGCGCCATGGGCGGGGCTGATTTCATCAATCTGCTTTATGCCGAATTCATGCGTTACGACCCCGAGGATCCGTCATATCCTTTCCGCGACCGCTTCTTCCTCGATCCGGGCCATATGTCGGCTATGTTGTATTCGGTGCTCACCTTGGCGGGGTATTATACGACGGACGACCTGAAGATGTTCAGACAGTGGGGCAGCATAACGCCCGGGCATCCTGAAGTGGATGTGATGCACGGCGTGGAGAATACGTCCGGCCCGCTGGGGCAGGGCCATGCCATGGCTTTGGGCGCAGCCATCGCCGAGAGGTTCATGGCGGCGCGTTTCGGTGAGTGGATGGCGCACAAGACCTATGCATTCATCTCGGACGGTGCGGTGCAGGAGGAGATCTCGCAGGGCGTGGGCCGCATAGCGGGCCATTTGGGGTTGAGCAACCTGATCATGTATTACGACGCCAACAACGTGCAGCTTTCGACCAAGGTTGACGAGGTCGATACGGAGGACGTGGCGGCCAAATACCGCGCATGGAACTGGCATGTGATCGATGTCGACGGTAATGACGTGGAGGCCCTCCGCGGGGCCCTTGCCGAGGCCAATGCCCAAACCGACCGCCCGACGCTCATCATAGGCCGCACGACCATGGCCAAGGGCGCTGTAGGCGCCGACGGCCGCAGTTTCGAGGGTTGCGTCTCGACGCACGGGCAACCTCTGTCGGGCGCCGGAGCCGATCTGGCCGCCACGATACGCAATTTGGGCGGTGACGAGGAGGACCCGTTCAAGATCTTCGCCGAGAGCCGCGAGATATACGAAACGCGCCGCTGCGAACTGAAGATGTGGGCTGTGCAGCGCCGTCAGGCGGAGGCGGCATGGCGCGCCGAAAACCGTGACCTGTCGCGCAAACTGACGCGCTTCCTTTCGAACGAGGTTCCCGAAATCGACTGCAACAAGATAGAGCTCAAGCCCGATACCGCCACGCGCGCCGCGTCGGCGACGATGCTCGGCGTATATGCAGGAAAGATCGAGAACATGATTGTGGCGTCGGCCGACTTGAGCAACTCGGACAAGACGGACGGGTTCCTGAAGAAAACCAAGGCCTTTGCCAAGGGCGACTTTACGGGACAGTTCTTCCAGGCTGGAGTGTCGGAGTTGACTATGGCATGCGTGATGAACGGCATGGCGCTGCACGGCGGTGTGATACCCGCCTGCGGCACGTTCTTCGTATTCTCGGACTACATGAAGCCTGCGGTGCGCCTGGCGGCGCTCATGCGTCTGCATGTGATATATATCTGGACGCACGACTCGTTCCGCGTAGGTGAGGACGGTCCCACGCACCAGCCCATAGAGCAGGAGGCGCAGATACGTCTTATGGAACATGTACGCAACCACCGCGGCGAACGGTCGATGGTGGTGTTGCGTCCGGCCGATGCCGAGGAGACGATGTCGGCATGGCAGTACGCCCTCTCGGAGCAGCGTCCGGTGGCATTGATTCTCTCTCGTCAAAATATAAAGAACCTGCCCGCGTTGCGGTTGAGCCGCCGCGAGGAGGCCAAGCAGGCTGTTAAGGGCGCCTATACGGTGGTGGATGCCGCCAAGGCGCAGGTGGTGATGCTGGCCTCGGGATCGGAGGTGGCGACGCTCGTCGAGGGCGCCGAACTGCTGATGAAGGAGGGCATTCCCGTGCGCGTGGTCAGTGTCCCGAGCGAAGGGCTCTTCCGTGACCAGCCCAAGTCGTACCAGGACAGTGTCCTGCCGCGCGACGTGGTGCGTTACGGCCTCACGTCGGGCCTGTCGGTCAACTTGCTCGGCCTTGTGGGCGAGAACGGCCGCATCCACGGCTGCGACCACTTCGGATACTCGGCCCCGTACAAGGTGCTTGACGAGAAGTTCGGGTACAATGGCGTTACGGTGTACGAGGAGGTGAAGGCCCTTGTCAAAGGGTAGCGTATGGCGTTCGGCCGATTTGGGACCCGATGGAAAACAGGCTACAGAAGTCACAGATGGAGAAACGAATAAAATTGCACGACAGGACCTTTCGCGTGATGATACCGGCCGAGGAGATCGACGCGGCGGTAGGGCGTGTGGCCGAGAGGCTGAACCATGACTATGCGGGGCGCACCCCCGTCTTTCTGGGGGTGTTGAGCGGCGCCTTCCTCTTCCTGAGCGATCTGGTGCGCAAGACGGAGTTCGACTGCCAGCTTGCCTTCGTCAAGATCTCGTCGTACGAGGGCACGCAGTCCACGGGCAGGGTGCAGCAGCAGCTGGGTGTCGATTTCGATATCGCAGGCCGCGATATAATCATAGTTGAGGATATTGTCGAGACGGGCCACAGCATGAACTACCTGCTCGATCACCTGCGGGCGAAGAACCCTGCAAGCATCGCCATCTGCACGCTCTTCTTCAAGCCCGACAAGTTCCTCTATGAGTACCCTATAGACTATGCTGCCTTCCCGATAGGCAATGAGTTTATCGTGGGCTATGGTCTGGATTATGACCAGCTGGGGCGCAATCTGAAGGATATATATGTCATCGACAACGAATAGCGATATACTGGACGGCGGCCGCCGGCTGCCTCTCGTGGAGGATTTCTATACGATACAGGGCGAGGGCTATCACACGGGCAAACCTGCATACTTCATCCGTCTGGGCGGGTGCGACGTGGGATGCAAGTGGTGCGACGCCAAGTATACGTGGAATCCGCGGATATATCCTCCCGTCGATGTCGAGACGGTGGTGGCGCGGGCCAAGGCTTGCGCCGCACGGTCTATAGTCATCACTGGCGGCGAGCCGCTGCTATACCCGCTGGGGATGCTTACGTCGCGCCTGAGGGCCGAGGGGCTGGAGATATTCCTCGAGACTTCGGGTACGCACCCCTTCAGCGGCGAGTTCGATTGGGTGTGCCTTTCGCCCAAGCGCCAGCATCCGCCTCTGGCGGAGGCGTTCGGTCGGGCGCACGAACTGAAGGTCATCGTCGAGACGGAGGATGACTTCGCGTGGGCCGAGGAGAACGCCCGCCGCGTGGGGCGTTACTGCAGGCTTTTCCTGCAGCCCGAGTGGAGCCGCTACGAGAAGATACTGCCGTCGATCGTCGATTATGCGAAGGCACATCCGCGCTGGAGCATATCGGTGCAGACGCATAAATTCATGCATATACCCTGACGGCGCCGGCCGCGGGCGTAAACATCGAGTGAGGTGAACCGGAATATGAGCCGTAAGATATGGTTATGCATTACCGCCGTAATATTCGTATATACGGCGGCGCTGACGGTGCGCAACCTCATTACGGTGATCAAGGTCGAGCACCGTATCGGCCGTCTGAAGGACCAGCAGGAGTTTTTCAGGCAGCGGATAGAGCAGGACAGCACGATGCTCGAGAGGCTCAACTACGACGAGTACCTCGAGCAGTACGCCCGCGAGAAGTTCCATATGCAGCGCAGCGACGAGCATGTCTATATCATGGAGGATTAGCGGCGTGTATGGGCGCGGGTAAACAAGCCGGCTGTATCGGAGTGTTCGGCGTCATGCTTGGGATCATTCGGATTGCATTGCCGCGGCTTCTGCCCCGGCAAAGAGTTCCCGACACTTTTCGGACGGGTCTCCGCATGGTAAAAACAACCTATATGGTACCAATGACGCTTGACGAAGCCGACGGCTGCGCAGGCAAATCGGGCGGCTTTATCTCGACTGCGGACAATGTCCGTGAGGAATCGCTCCAGATTTCGAAAGGGGGACGACCGCGTCGTCCCCCTTTTCATTGCGGGGTCGGGGTGTTTACAGCACGTTGCTCAGCATGGGGAATATGCGAAGCAGCGCCTCGATTACATGGTTGCGGTTGGCATTCTCGCGCAGTATGAGGAGCACGGTGTTGTCGCCGGCTATGGTGCCGAGGATGTCGGGGCAGTCGAGGTTGTCGATGGGGACGGATATGGCGCTGGCATACCCCGATTTGGTCTTCAGCACGCCGAGATTGCCCGAGAAGGTGAGGCCGGTGATGTTGTCCGATATGTTCGACGATATGTTGATCTCGTGACTTGCCGTGTTGGGCAGTACGTAGATGTATCCCTTGCTCTTGTGAGGGACTTTGGCGACGTTCATGAACTTCAGGTCGCGCGACAGCGTGCTCTGTGTTATCTCCACGCCGCATTCGCGCAGGCGAGTGATGAGTTCGTCCTGCGACCCGATCAACTCGCTGCGGATGATCTTGCGGATTGTTGCGAAGCGTTGTGTTTTCTGATTCATAACCCAAATGTCAACATATTTATGCGAAAGTAACGCATATTTTTTATATTTCCAAAATTAGTTGTTATTTTTGTGTGTCCAATGTTTGAAAATATTTGCAAAGGCAACATATCTATGCAGACTAAAAGAAGAGCGGTTCTGGTATTGCAGGACGGAACCCGATATGAAGGATGGTCGTTCGGATATGAGGCTCCGGTAGCCGGCGAAGTGGTTTTCTATACCGCCATGACGGGTTATGTGGAGAGCCTTACCGACCCCTCCTACAAGGGGCAGATACTTGTGCCCACATATCCGCTGATCGGAAACTACGGCGTGCCGTCGGACGAGCGCGACGAGTGGGGCATCGAGAAATTCTACGAGTCGGACCGCATACACTGTTCGGCGCTGGTGGTGTCGTGCTACTCGTACGAGTACAGCCATTGGAACGCCGACAAGAGCCTCGGCGAGTGGTTGCGCGAGCAGCATGTGCCCGCCATATGCGGTGTCGATACGCGTGCCGTCACCCAGCGCCTGCGCGATAGCGGTTCGATGCTGGGGCGTATTGAGATCGAGGGCGAGGCCGTGCCCGACTTCTACGACCCGAACGTGGACAATGTGGTGGCGCAGGTATCCTCGCGCGAGCGCAGGGTCTACGGCGACGGGCCATACCGCGTGGTGGTGGTCGACTGCGGCGTGAAGTACAATATCCTGCGGTGCCTGCTGCGCCGCGGCGCTACGGTTATACGCGTGCCGTGGGATTACGACTTCTCGCAGGAGGATTACGACGGGCTATTCCTTTCGAACGGCCCGGGCGACCCGTCGCAGTGCGGCGAGACGATCGCCCACATCGCTGCGGCGTTGCGCGAAGATAGGCCTATTATGGGGATATGCCTCGGCAACCAGCTTCTGGCCCGTGCGGCGGGGGCGGCGACATACAAGCTCAAATACGGCCACCGCGGCCACAACCAGCCGGTGACGGTACCCGGTACCAACCGCTGCTTCATTACGTCGCAGAACCACGGTTTCGCCATAGACGACCGCACGCTGCCCGAGGAGTGGGAGACCCTGTTCGTCAATGTAAACGACGGCACCAACGAGGGAATACGCCACCGCAGCAAACCTTTCTTCTCGACGCAGTACCATCCCGAGGCGTCGAGCGGTCCGGTCGACACAGAGTACCTGTTCGACGAATTCATCGAAAACATCAAGGCGTGGAAAGCCGCGAAACATTGAGTGCGAGACGATATGAAAAAAGAGATAAACAAAGTTCTGCTCCTCGGATCGGGAGCGTTGAAGATAGGCGAGGCCGGCGAGTTCGATTATTCGGGATCGCAGGCGCTCAAGGCGATGCACGAGGAGGGCAAGTACACCGTGCTCATAAACCCAAACATCGCCACGGTGCAGACGTCGGAGGATGTGGCAGACAAGATATATTACCTGCCTGTTACGGAAGAGTTCGTCGAGAAGGTGATCGAGCAGGAGCGCCCCGACGGCATACTGCTCTCGTTCGGCGGGCAGACGGCGTTGAACTGCGGCGTGGAGCTCTACAAGAAAGGGGTGTTGGAGCGCTACGGCGTCGAGGTGCTCGGCACGCCCGTGCAAGCCATCATCGACACGGAGGACCGCAAGCTCTTCTCCGAGAAACTGGCCGAGATCGGTGTCAAGACTCCGCGCAGCGTAGCATGCTCGACCATGGAGGAGGCCAAGGCCGCGGCCGGCGAGTTGGGATTCCCCCTTATCATACGCGCCGCCTACACGCTGGGCGGTCTGGGCTCGGGCTTCTGCAAGAACGAGGAGGAGCTGGAGAAGATCGTCGCCAGTGCGTTCTCATATTCGCCGCAGGTGCTCATAGAGAAGTCGCTCAAGGGGTGGAAAGAGGTGGAGTATGAGGTCGTGCGCGACTGCTACGACAACTGCATAACGGTCTGCAACATGGAGAACTTCGACCCGCTCGGCATACATACGGGCGAAAGCCTCGTGGTGGCACCGTCGCAGACGCTTACCAACAGCGAGTACCACAAGCTGCGCGCCATCGCCATCCGTATCATCCGCCACATCGGCATTGTGGGAGAGTGCAACGTGCAGTATGCGCTGGACCCCGAGTCGGAGGACTACTGCGTTATCGAGGTGAACGCGCGCCTGTCGCGTTCGAGCGCCCTCGCGTCGAAGGCTACGGGTTACCCGCTGGCGTTCGTTGCGGCCAAACTCGGTCTGGGCTACGGGCTGCACGAGATAAAGAATTCGGTGACGAAGGTCACGTCGGCATGTTTCGAGCCGGCGCTGGATTATGTCGTCTGCAAGATCCCGCGCTGGGACCTCAACAAGTTCGACGGCGTGTCGAAGCTGCTCGGATCGTCGATGAAGAGCGTGGGCGAGGTGATGTCGATAGGCCGCACCTTCGAGGAGGCCATACAGAAGGGCCTGCGCATGGTGGGGCAGGGCAAGCACGGTTTCGTGGGCAACAAACCCGTCGAGGTGGATATAGACGACGAGCTGGAGCACCCGACCGACAAGCGCGTATACGCCATAGCCGAGGCTTTCGAACAGGGGTATACCATCGACCAGATATACGAGCGTACGAAGATCGACCGCTGGTTCCTGCAGCGGCTGTACCGCATATACGAGTACAAGAACGTGCTGCGCGGGTATGACGGTGACGGTACGGGGCCGTTGCCGGCGGACGTGCTGTACGAGGCCAAGCGGATGGGATTCTCTGATTTCCAGATCGCCGAGCTGACGATGTCGCGTTCGGCGCTGCCCATGTTCGAGCGTATGATGTGTATACGCCGCCGCCGTCTGGAAATGGGCATACGCCCGTGCGTGAAGCAGATAGATACGCTGGCGGGCGAGTATCCGGCCCAGACAAATTACCTCTACCTGACATACAACGGCACCAAGGACGATATCGAGTACGAGCACGACCACCGTTCGGTTATCGTGCTCGGTTCGGGCGCTTACCGTATAGGCAGCAGCGTCGAGTTCGACTGGTGTGGCGTGAATACGCTCAAGACCCTCTCGCAGGTGGGGTTGCGGTCGGTGATGATAAACTACAACCCCGAGACCGTCTCGACCGACTATGACATATGCGACCGCCTCTATTTCGACGAACTTACGTTCGAGCGCGTGATGGATATCATCGAGATGGAGTCGCCCTACGGCGTCGTCGTATCGACGGGCGGCCAGATACCGAACAATCTGGCAATGCCGCTCTACCGTCAGGGGGTGAACATCCTCGGTACGTCGGCCGAGTCGATCGACAGGGCCGAGGACCGCGGCAAGTTCTCGTCGATGTGCGATGCGCTGGGCATTGACCAGCCGCGCTGGCGCGAGCTTACGACCATGCAGTCGATTTACGATTTCGTCGACGAGGTGGGCCTGCCGGTGCTGATACGTCCGTCGTATGTATTGTCGGGCGCCGCCATGCATGTGGTCTATGCGCGGGAAGAACTGGACCACTACCTGAGTCAGGCGGCCGAGGTCAGCTCCGACCATCCGGTCGTGGTGAGCGAGTTCATCGAGCACGCCAAGGAGATCGAGATGGATGCCGTGGCGCAGCGCGGCGTAATCAAGGTGTCGGCCATAAGCGAGCATGTCGAGTATGCTGGCGTGCACTCGGGCGACGCCACGATAGTCTTCCCGGCGCAGCGCATATATCTCGAGACGATACGCCAGATACGCCATATCGCCGAGAAGATCGCGCGCGAGCTGAACATATCGGGGCCCTTCAACATACAGTTCCTCGCCAAGGACAATCATGTGAAGGTCATAGAGTGCAACCTGCGTGCGTCGCGCAGTTTCCCCTTCGTGTCGAAGATCATGAAGTTCAACTTCATCACGATGGCCACGCGCGTGATGCTGGGCCGCGCCGTCGAGACGCACCCCAAGTCGATGTTCGATATCGACTATGTCGGGGTCAAGTCGTCGCAGTTCTCGTTCGCGCGGCTGCAGAATGCCGATCCGGTGCTGAGCGTCGACATGACCTCGACGGGTGAGGTGGCATGTATCGGCGACAGCTATTACGAGGCGCTGCTCAAGAGCCTTCTGTCGGTGGGACAGGCCATACCCAAGCATAACGTGCTCATATCGTCGGGACCGGCGCGCTCGAAGGTCGAACTGCTGTCGGCGACGAAGATGCTGCTCAAGTACGGGTTCAAGGTCTATGCCACGGCCGGCAGTGCCGAGTTCCTCTTCCAGCATGGCGTGAAGGATATTGAGGTCGTGGGTTGGCCCGACGAGAAGGGGGCGCCTACGGTTATCGACTACATCAGGCAGAAGAAGGTCGATCTGGTGATCAACATCCCCAAGAACCAGACCCGCCGCGAGCTGGACAACGGGTACAAGATCCGCCGTGCGGCCATCGACTTCAACATACCGCTGTTGACGAATGCACGGCTGGCCTCGTCGTTCATAATGGCCGTGTGCCTTGTAGGCGACAAGGGTCTTGCCATCCGGAGCTGGGGGTCGTACTGATTGCGGGACGGGGCGGCATGCCCCTCCCCTGCGGCCGAATAAATAACCGTATTGCGGGAATGAATATGCAGCGATAGCTGTCGGTTCATTCCCGTTGCCGTATCCGATACGGCTATTGGAAGAGACGCGGGAAGGCCGATGTATGCATTTTTATACGATTATTATGCGGTTATGCGGGAAATTTCTGCGGGGAGCAAATATTGAGGAATAAATATTTGCTTTTTGCGTATTTATATGCAATATTTGCATCCGCGAAACTTATAATACAACAAGTGTAATAAAATTTATTGCAATGAAAATCGATGTAATGGTTGCCTCGAAAGAGCATCTGCGTTATGTCACGCAGATAAACGATGCTATTGACGAGGCTGCGAAGAGCCGTGGAACCGGTATCGCCCGCCGCACGGACGAATATATCGCCGACAAGATCAACTCGGGTAAGGCGATTATCGCCGTCAACCGCGAGGAGTTCGTGGGATTTTGTTACATAGAGTCGTGGGGACATGACGAGTTCGTGGCCAACTCGGGCCTTATCGTGCGCCCCCAATACCGAAATATGGGTGTGGCCAAACGCATCAAGAAGGCGGCGTTCGAACTCTCGCGCAAGCGTTTCCCCAATGCCAAGATATTCGGGCTGACGACGGGTGAGGCGGTGATGCGCATAAACACCGAGCTGGGCTACGAACCCGTCACGTTCGCCAAACTGACCGACGACGAGGAGTTCTGGGCAGGGTGCCGCTCGTGTGTCAACTACGACGTGCTGCAACGTACTAACATGACCAAGTGCCTCTGTACGGGTATGATCTACGATCCGGCAAAGGTGGCCAAGCGCAGGGCCGAAGAGGAGGCGCGCAAGGCTGAAGAGGCAAAGACCCGAGAGCACAATGGATCGTGGCTGGGCCGTATATTCAAGAGAAGCAAATAAATAAAGAAAGGAGAGAGATATGAAAAAGGTTGTATTGGCATACAGCGGCGGTCTGGATACCTCGTTCTGCGTGAAGTACCTGACCAAGGAGTTGGGGTACGAGGTCTATACGGCGCTGGCCAACACGGGCGGTTTCTCGGCCGAGGAGCTGGCCGCAGTCGAGAAGCGCGCGTATGCGCTCGGCGCCAAGCAGCACGTCAACATCGACGTGACGGGGGACTACTATTCGAAGTGTATCAAGTATATGGTCTTCGGCAATGTATTGCGCAACAAGACCTACCCTATATCGGTAAGTTCGGAGCGTACGTTTCAGGCGCTGGCCATCGTCAACTATGCCAAGAGCATCGGCGCCGACGCCGTGGCTCACGGTTCGACGGGGGCGGGCAATGATCAGGTTCGTTTCGATCTGACGTTTGAGGTCTTCGCACCACATATGGAGATCATAACACCCACGCGCGACATGAAACTCACGCGCGAATACGAGATCTCGTATCTGAAGGAGAACGGTTTCGAGGCCGACTTCACCAAGATGCAGTACTCGATCAACAAGGGTGTGTGGGGCACGTCGGTCGGAGGCAAGGAGACATTGTGCTCGGCTACGAACCTGCCCGACGAGGCGTACCCCTCGCAGTTGCGGAAGCAGGGCTCGGAGCAGCTCGAGATAGAGTTCGAGTGCGGCGAGGTCGTCGCTGTGAACGGTGTTGCGATGAAAGGGGTTGAGGCGATCAACAGGCTCGAGGCCATAGGTTCGGCGTGGGCCATAGGCCGTGACACGCATGTGGGCGACACGTTGGTGGGTATCAAGGGCCGCGTAGGCTTCGAGGCTGCGGCGCCGATGCTCATAATCAAGGCCCATGAGCTTCTGGAGAAGCATACTCTCACCAAGTGGCAGCAGTATTGGAAGGACCAGCTCGGCACGTGGTACGGCATGTTCATGCACGAGGCCATGTATTCGGAGCCCGTCATGCGCGACATCGAGAAGTTCTTGGACAACAGCCAGCGCCATGTTACGGGCAAGGTGTTCCTTACGCTGCGTCCCTACACCTTCTCTCTGGTGGGTATCGAGTCGAAGCACGACCTGATGAACGCCAAGTTTGCCGAGTACGGTGAGATTAACAATGCGTGGACGGCAGACGACGTCAAGGGTTTCACGAAGATACTGTCGATGCCGTTGAAGATCTATCACGCCGTGAACGACGAGGAGTAGTCGGCTGCGTCATAATGGCATACTGATCCGGCACGGCGTCGTTCGCAAGAAAGACGTCGTGCCGGTCGTTCCGCCGGGGTTTCGTGCCGCATATGGAGGCGTCGGCGGGCGGGAAGGCATAAGTCAACCAACCTAAAGGATTTTTCAGCGATGATAAGAGTGGGCATAGCAGGCGGTGCGGGATATACGGCGGGCGAACTGATCCGCATACTGGTGAACCATCCGTACGCCGAACTGAAATACATACAGAGCGAATCGCACAAGGGCGAGCCTGTAGGGTCGGTGCACAGCGACCTGATCTATTCGCCGTTGTGTTTCTCGGACATAGACTTCGATGACATCGACGTGCTGTTCATATGCATGGGTCACGGCAATTCGGCCAAGTTTCTGGCCGAGAATCCCGTGCCGCAGAGTGTCAAGATCATTGACCTGAGCAACGATTTCCGGCTGAAGGCCGATGCGGGCGAGTTCGTTTACGGCGCGCCGGAACTCAACCGCGACCGTATACGCGCGAGTCGCTGCGTCGCCAACCCGGGATGTTTCGCCACCTCGATCAATCTGGCCCTGCTGCCGCTGGCGGCTGCGGGCCTGCTGCCCGAGGAGGTGACCGTCGTCGGCATTACCGGCTCGACGGGAGCGGGACAGAAACCTACGCCCGACACGCATTTCAGCAACCGCGCAGCAAACCTCTCTAACTACAAGGTCTTCACGCACCAGCATCTGGGCGAGATCGGCGAGACGGTGGCGGCAGCAGGCGGGTCGCCTGCGACCGACATAGCTTTCGTACCGGTGCGCGGATGCCACACGCGCGGCATCATGAGTGACGTGGTGGTGCGTCTGGAGGCCGATGCGGAGCATGTCGCCTCGATATTCAGGGACTACTATGAGCCGCACCCCTTCGTCTGTGTGAGCGGCAAGCCCGTATACATGAAGCAGGTTGTCAACACGAACTACTGTTTCCTGTCGTTGCAGATGACGGGCAGCAAACTACTGGTGACCTCGGTGGTGGACAACCTGCTGAAAGGGGCGTCGGGGCAGGCGGTGCAGAACATGAACCTCATGTTCGGCCTCGACGAGACCGCGGGCCTGCGTCTGAAGGCCAGCTTCTTCTGACGGGAGGCGGAGCGTGGGGTGCGGCCGCTATGTATGAGGGGCGCGGGGATGCAATATATATCTATTTCCCGATCAAACAAATACGTGAAAACTATGGAACTGTTCAATGTATATTCGCTGCTCGACATGGAGCCGGTAAAGGCCCAAGGAGCATATCTGTGGGACCGCAACGGTGTGGAGTACCTCGATTTCTACGGCGGCCATGCCGTCATCTTGATCGGGCATACGCATCCGCACTATGTCGAGATGATCTCATCGCAACTGTCGAAGATCGGCTTCTACTCGAATGCCGTCATCAACACGCTGCAGCGCGAACTGGCGCATAAGCTGGGCGAACTCTCGGGTTATGACGACTACTCGCTCTTCCTTTGCAACAGCGGTGCCGAGGCCAACGAGAACGCCTTGAAGCTGGCGTCGTTCACGACGGGACGCGAGCGAGTGCTGGCCATGTGCGGCGCATTCCACGGCCGTACGAGCATGGCTGTGGCCGTGACGGACAACCCTGCGATACAGGCCCCCGTGAACCGTACGGATAAGGTGACATTTACGCCTCTGAACGACATCGAGGCCATGCGCACCGAGTTGCGCAGCAGGGCCTATGCGGCGGTTATCGTCGAGGGTATCCAAGGTGTGGGCGGTATCCATGCCGCGTCGGACGACTTCCTGCGCGCAGTGCGGGAGGAGTGCGACGCGACGGGTACGATGATGGTTCTCGACGAGATACAGTCGGGGTACGGTCGCAGCGGCCGTTTCTTCGCCCACCAGTGGGCCGGCGTGCGCCCCGACATCATATCGCTGGCCAAGGGCATAGGCAACGGCTTCCCGATCGGTGCTATCATGATCTCGCCCGCGGTGCCTGCACGTACGGGGATGCTCGGCACCACTTTCGGCGGCAGTCATCTGGCCTGTGCCGCGGCTATTGCCGTGGCCGATGTGGTCAGGGACGAAAATCTGGTCGAGAATGCCCTCGTGATGGGCGGCAAGATAGTCGAGGCCATAAAGGGTGTCGGCGGTGTGCTGGACATCCGCGGCCGCGGCCTTATGATCGGGGTTGATCTGCCTGTTCCGCAGGCCGATTTCCGTAAGGTGCTCATGTCGCATCATCATATCATGACGGGATACGCCGGCAAGAATACGTTGCGGCTGCTGCCGCCGCTTATGATAGGAGAGCGCGAGGTGGAGCGTTTCGCCGAGGCGTTCCGTGCTACGGCTGCGGAGATGGGTATGTAGGGCGAAGAGCGGTTGGCGGGGATGCCGTGCGTCGGATGGCGGCGTGTCGGGGAGGTGGCCCGCAGGATGCCGTGGGGGCACTGCCATATTCCGCCGTTAAACAATTATTCGGATGAAGAGTATAAAGGTGATAAAGATCGGCGGCAGGCTGATCGAGAACGGGGAGGTGCTCGCTTCGCTGTGCGACGGACTGGTGTCGCTCGGCGAGGCGTTCGTGCTGGTGCATGGCGGCGGCGTCATGGGTTCGCGCTTGGCCGAGAAGCTGGGCGTGGAGGTGAAGATGCATGAAGGGCGCCGCATAACTGATGCCGCGACTCTCGACATAGCGGTCATGGCGTACGCCGGTCTGGCGAACAAACGCGTCGTGGCGGCGTTGCAGGCACGCGGCGTCGATGCCTGCGGCCTCTCGGGCTGCGACATGGGTGTGGTAGTGTCGCACCGCCGTGCCGCGGGCGAGATAGATTGGGGATATGTAGGGGATGTGGACAGCGTGCGGGCCGATGTGCTGGGCATGCTGCTCGACGCGGGCGTTACGCCCGTCATTTCGCCCATAACCTGTTCGGCGGCGGGCGAACTGCTCAATACCAACGCCGACAGTGTGGCTTCGGCCGTGGCTTCGGCTTTGGCGGCGCGGTATGACGTGGAACTGGTCTTCACGCTCGACAAGGCGGGCGTACTGCTCGATGTCGACGACGAGGCGTCGCTCATAGCGCGTATCACACCCGGTACCTATGCCGCGCTGCGTGCCGAGGGAAAGATACATTCGGGCATGATACCGAAGATAGACAATGCCTACAGGACCATTTCGGCGGGGGTGCGTACGGTGCGCATAACCTCGCCGCACGACCTTGCGGGCGGAACCGTGGTAACGGCATAAGCGGCTTGATATGGCGCGTATGGATTTCGACTCTGCGGTGGCGCTTTTGCGGCGCCTTATAGCGACCCCCTCGCCGAGCCGCGGGGAGGCGGCCGCCGCCGACATAATGGAGGCGGAACTCGCACGTCTGGGGTATGCGCCGAAGCGCAAGGGAAACAACGTGTGGGCCGAGGCGGCGCCGCACGACGGGACGAAGCCGACGGTGTTGTTCGATGCGCATATAGACACGGTACGTCCGTCTTCGGCATGGAGACGTGATCCCTACGATGCATGCATCGTGGATGGCCGCCTCTACGGTCTGGGGAGTAACGATACGGGCGGCAGCGTGGTGTCGCTGCTGGCAGCGTTCGATGCTTTGGCGCAGCGGCCGCAGCCGTATAACCTGATATATCTGGCCTCAGCCGAGGAGGAGATTACGGGCGCCGGAGGAGTGCGGGCCGTAATAGGGGAGTTGGGGCGTATCGACTTCGGTGTCGTGGGCGAACCTACGGGGATGAATCCCGCCGTGGCGGAGAAGGGTCTTATGGTTCTGGACTGCACGTCGCATGGCCGCGCGGGGCATGCGGCGCGCGACGAGGGCGACAATGCGATATACAAGGCCCTGCCCGACATGGAGTGGTTCCGTACGCACCGTTTCGAACGGATATCGCCTCTGCTCGGGGCGGTGAAGATGACGGTGACGGGTGTGCAGGCGGGTACGCAGCACAATGTGGTGCCGGCCGAGTGCAGTTTCATGGTCGATGTGCGGCCGAACGAGTGTTACCGAAACGAGGAGCTGCTGGAGGAGATACGCCGCAGTGTCTCATGCGACGTGGTGCCGCGCTCGACGCACCTCTCTTCGTCGTCGATCGACGTGTCGCACCCTGCGGTGCGGCGGCTTGCGGCGCTGGGACGCAAGCCGTTCGGGTCGCCCACGCTGTCAAATCAGGCTGTGATGCCCTTTGCGACGGTGAAGCTGGGGCCCGGCGACAGCGCCCGCTCGCATACGGCCGACGAATACATATGCCTCGCAGAGATAGACGAGGCGGTCGGAGTATATGTCACGATGATGGACGGACTTGTGCTGTCGGAATAATTTGATTAATTTTAACGCCGCAGGCCCGACCTGCGGCGTTGTTGTGGCGGGCCGCTGCGAGGGCCTGATGTGCGGCGCTGCGGGTGAGTAACGGCCGGCGGGCCGTGCCGCCAAGGGACGGAAGTATTAACGAAACGATATAGAGCTATGAAACTTTGGGATAAGGGATACGACATCGACTCTTTCGTCGAGCGGTTCACCGTAGGGCGTGACCGCGAGCTGGACATATATCTGGCCGAGGCAGACGTGCTGGGCAACATGGCCCATATGAAGATGCTCCATTCGATAGGGCTCATCTCTGACGACGACCGTGCAGCGCTGGAAAAAGGCCTGCGGGAGATCTACGGCAAGGTCCGCCGCGGCGAGTTCCGCATCGAGGAGGGTGTCGAGGATGTCCATTCGCAAGTGGAGTTCATGCTTACGGAGATGTGCGGAGATGCGGGCAAGAGGATCCACACGGGACGCTCGCGCAACGATCAGGTGATGGTCGACATCAAGCTCTTTTCGCGGGCGGCGCTGGCGGCACTGCAGCGTGACGTGGAGGCGTTGTTCAGGACACTGGTCGCCAAGGCGGAGGAGTATGGGGATGTGCTGATGCCCGGGTATACGCATATGCAGATAGCCATGCCATCGTCGTTCGGCCTGTGGCTCAGCGCCTATGCCGAGGCTCTGGCGGACGACATGCTGCAGCTCAAGGCGGCCTATGCGCTCGTGAATACCAATCCTCTGGGTTCGGGTGCGGGATACGGGTCGTCGGTGCCGCTGGACCGTACGATGACGACGCGCCTGCTGGGTTTCGACGATTTGGCCTACAACTCGATATATGCGCAGATGCAGCGCGGCAAGACCGAGCGTACGGTCCTTGCGGCCATCGCGGCCGTCGCGGCGACTGTCGGGCGGCTGGCGCAGGACGTGTGCCTATATTCGTGCGCCAATTTCGGTTTCGTGCGCCTGCCCGACGCCTTCACTACGGGTTCGAGCATCATGCCTCATAAGAAGAACCCCGACATCTTCGAACTGATCCGCGCCCGCTGCAACCGCATGCAGGCGCAGCCGTTGGAGGTGACGCTCATATCGACCAACCTGCCGTCGGGATATTTCCGCGACATGCAACTTACGAAGGAGATATATGTTCCAGCATTCGGCGAGATTGCCGACTGCCTGAAGATGGCGCGCATGGGTATCGAGCAGATGCAGATAAACCGCGACATATTGAGTGACGGGAAGTACAAGTACCTCTTCACGGTGGAGGATGTGAACGACGCCGTGGCGCGGGGCGTACCTTTCCGCGACGCCTACCGCGAAGTGGGCATGCGCGTGCAGCAGGGAACATACGAGCACGACGGCCGCGAGCTGCACCATACGCATGAGGGGAGTATCGGCAATCTTTGCCTCGATGCCATCAGGCGCAAGTTTGCCCGCAATATGTTCGATACGGCGCCGGCCGATGAGGCCGAGCGGCGCCTTATGGAGGAGTGACGGGTGCGGCGATGACAGAGTTCGGGCTCATAGAGTTTGCGGCGCGCCTCTTTGCCGATGCCGACCGTCACGGCTGGGAGGCCATAGGCGACGACTGCACCGTGCTGCCCGTCGGCGGGGGTGAGGTCATAGCCCTCACTACCGACATGCTGGTCGAGGGGGTGCACTTCCTCCGAGACGCGACTGCGCCGCAGCAGTTGGGCCGCAAGGCCCTCGCGGTGAACCTGAGCGACGTGGCGGCCATGGGCTTGCAGCCCGTGGCGACGCTCCTGTCTGTGGCGCTGCCGCGCGGTGCGGAGGATGGATGGGCACGCGGTTTCATCGAGGGCTATTCGGAGTTGTCGCACCGCGAGGGCGTGGCTCTTGTCGGAGGCGATACCACATCGTCGGAACATGGTATAGCCATAAATGTCGTGGCCATAGGCCGCGGTGCCGCCGGGCACGTGAAGCGCCGTTCGGCGGCGCACACGGGGGACATGATATTCGTTGCGGGGGAATTGGGCGCCTCCGCCTTGGGCCTTGCGGATATTCTTGCGGGGCGTACCGATACGCCGTATGCCGCCGTGCACCGTAATCCCGAGGCGCAGACGGCGGAGGGCGTGTGGTTCGGCGGCCGCGGCGAGGTGCATGCCATGATGGATCTGTCGGACGGCTTGGCCTCCGACCTGCTGCATATGTTGCGTGCCTCGTCGTGCGGTGCGGAGATCGACGTCGGGACCATCCCCGCTGTCGGAGGCGACGTGCGGGCCGCCGTGTGCGGGGGCGAGGATTACAAACTGCTGCTTACGGCCGCGCCGGAGGCGGCGGTGGCCTTGTCGCGTGATTTTAGGGCGCGGTTCGGGCGGGAACTGTACCGCGTGGGACGTATCATCGCCGGGAATCCCCGTATAAGGTGGATTGAACGCGGTGCGGAGATACATCCCGATTGGCACGGGTTCATGCACTTCTAAAGTGCGGTGTCGATGATAAAGGAGAGGGCTTCGTCCCTCTCCTTTGCGTCTGCGGCGTGCGGGAGGACAGGCGTCCGGCGCGGATCACCTCCCTCCTTGCCGTACGAGGTCGCGTGCGATATGCATTACCTCGCGCATGGCTTCGAGACGTGCGGCGGCGGCGACGGCGGCGTATACCGCCACGCCGGCTGCGATCTTGGCCGCGAGGCGCGCCGCAACGTGCCATCCGGCCGTCCACTCCCCGAGCAGCATTACCGCTCCGTACATCACTGCAGTCGTTGCGGCGGCAGGGAGCAGGGCCCGCAGCAACCGCAGCAGCGTCAGGGAGGTGTAGCGGCGTGCCGCCAGAGCGTTGGCGGCAAAGTCGCATGCCGCGGCTGCGGCCATGCCCCATGCCACGGCCCGTACGCTCACGGGTATGGTGGCGGCGAGGATGGCGGTCATAACCGCCTTCTTTATGATCTCCAGACGCAGGATTATGGTCCCGTCGCTTCCCACCTTGAGGACGTTGTATGCCACGACGGCAACGGGATAGAACAGCCCTGCCACGCACAGTATGCGGAAGTAGGGTACGGCGGGACGCCATTCGGGTTTGAGCAGCAGGGTGTATATGTCGTCGGCCGTGGCGATGAGGCCTGCCATGACGGGGAATATGACGAATGCCGTCACCATGGCCACGCGGCGGTAACCTTCGGCGAACTTCTCCCTGTCGCCGGCGATCTTTGCCAGCGCGGGGAAAGTGACGCTCTGTATCGACTGCATGGCCGACGTTACGGGCATATCCTTGAGTTTCTGCGCCTGATTGTAGTATCCCAGTGAGTTGCCCGAGTATATCTTGCCGATGAAGAGTTGGGCCACGTTGTTGTATAGCGACGTGACCAGATCCGTGGACATCAGCCGCAGGCTGTATGGCGCCATCTCGCGCAGCGACGAGGCGTGCACGCCGCGCGGACGCCACGGGCTCCGCAGCCACAGCATGGCCGCTTTGGCCGCCATCATCACCACGCGCTGTGCCGCAAGGCTCCATACACCGCATCCAGTCACGGCCATGGCTATGGCCGTGATGCCGCTTATGAGCGACGACAGGAAGGTTATGGTCGAGAGCTGCGCGAAGCGGAACTCGCGTACCATGATGGTGTTCTGTATGACGCAGAGGGCATTCAACGGCAGCAGCAGGTAGAGTACGGGTGCGACGTCCGCAATCTCCGGCCAGCCGTAGTAGCGGGCCATGGTCGGAGCCGCGGCCGTGAGCAGGACGTAAAGTCCCAGCGCCGTGAGGATGTTGAAGCGGAAGACGGCCTTGTATTCGCCCTGTGTGGGCGAGGCCTTGCGTATGAGCGTCTGTGAGAAGCCGCTGTCGACGACGACCTGCGCCAGTGCGGTGAAGACCGTGAGCACTGCCATCACGGCGAAATCCATCGGTGCGAGCTGGTTGGCCACGACGATGCTGACCACCATCTGCAGCAGCATGGAGCCTGTCTTTTCGGCGAAACTCCACGCCACGCCCGAGGCGACGCGCTCGCTCAACTGTCGGTTGGGGCCCATGTCCTATTCGGGGTTATCCCAACAGAGCCTCTACGCCCAGCCGGTACGAGTCGAGCCCGAATCCCATGATCGAGCCTTTGGCGACGGGTGCTATCATCGAGATATGGCGGAACTCCTCGCGTGCGAGTATCGACGAGATGTGGACCTCCACGACGGGGGTCGCAACGGCCGAGATGGCGTCGCGCAGCGCTACGGAGGTGTGCGTATATCCTCCGGCGTTAAGGACAATGCCGTCGTAGCGGCCGACGCTGCCGTGGATTGCGTTGATGAGTTCGCCCTCGATATTCGACTGGTAGCAGTCGAACTCGGCGCGGCTTTCGAAACGGCGGCGCAACTGCGCGATGTATTCGTCGAAGGTGGTGGTGCCGTATGTTGCCACGTCGCGCGTACCTTGCAGGTTGAGGTTCGGGCCGTTGAGTATGAGTATCTTTTTCTGCATTGTCATTCGTATATTTTGGCTTCGGTCTGGCGCTGCAGCACCCGCAGCGCATTGTGCGCCAACGCCTGCAGTTCGTTCTCGCCCGGGAATATCTCTATCGGGGCGATGAAGCGGCAGTGGCGCGTGATGTAATCCGTGACACGGCGGCAGTTCGCTATGCCGCCCGTGAGTATCACTGCATCGACATCGCCGCACAGTACGGCCGCCATCTGCCCGATGTTCTTCACTATGGTGAAACTCATCAGTTCGATAGCCTTTGCGGCATCGCTGTCGCCCGCGGCGGCGCGCTTGTCGAGTTCGCTGACGGAGTTGGTGCCCGCAAGCGCCACCAGACCCGCGTGCCCCACGATGAGATGCCGGGCCTGCTCGTGTGTATAGCGCCCCGAGTAGCAGAGGTCGACGAGGTCGCCTGCGGGCACGGTGCCGGCACGCTCCGGCGCTACGGGGCCTTCGCCGTCGAGAGCGTTGTTCACGTCGATGACGAGGCCCTTGCGGTGTGCCGCCACCGATATGCCGCCGCCCATGTGTGCCACCACGAGGTTCAACTCCTCGTATGGGCGCCCTGCGCGCTCGGCATAGATTCGTGCCGTGGCCTTCTGGTTCAGGGCGTGGAAGACCGAACGGCGGCGGATCTCTTTTATGCCGCACATCTTGGCTATCTCGATACGTTCGTCAACGACAACCGGGTCGGCTATGTAGGCCTTCACGCCGCATATCTCGGCGATTTGGGCGGCGATGATGGCGCTCAGGTTGGAGGCGTGCTGCGGCGTACAGCGCCGCAGTTCGTCGATCATCAGATCATTGACTTCGTAGACGCCGCTCTCGATGGGGCGCAACAGCCCCCCGCGGCCGATTACGACCGAGAAGGTCTGAATGTCGATGCCGTTGTCGGCAAGCGCAGAGAGTATGATGTCCTTCCGCCAGTCGACCTGATCGGTGAGGGTCTCGAAACGTTCGATTTCGTCGGTACGGTGTGTGATGCACAACTCCACCACGGGCGTACGATTGCTGTAGACGGCCATCTTGGTGGAGGTCGAACCCGTATTTATTGCCAGAATGGTATACGTCTGCAACAACTCTGTAGAGAAGATGAGGGCATCTTTCTCGTGTCTCGGGTCCTTCGTTACTCGCGTGAAGTTTATCGCCATACGCTGCCGGTGGTTATCGTGCGGCCAGACAGGCGAGCGCTATCGAATATTTCTTGGTGAGGGCCGTGTCGCCGCGCGACGTGAGTACGCAAGGCACCTTCGTTCCCATGACCATTGCCGCCAACTCGGCGCCGGCGAAATGCGATGCCGCCTTGAAGAAGACGTTGGCCGACTCGATGTTGGGGAAGAGCAGGCAGTCGGGGTCGCCTGCCACGCTTGAACCCTTGACCTTCTTGTGTTCGGCCACCTCCTTGTAGAGTGCCACGTCGAGCGACAGGGGACCGTCTACGATGACGTTGCCCAACTGTCCGCGGTCGCCCATCTTTGCCAGAATGGCCCCGTCGGTAGAGGATACCACCGACGGCAGCAGCTGCTCGGACGGGGCGATGCATGCGATCTTCGGGCAGTCGATACCCAGCAGTTTGGCCGTCTTGGCCAAATAGCCTATCAGAATGGTCTTCTGCTTGAAGTCGGGCAGCGGAATGACCGCGACGTCAGATACCGAGAGCAGGCGGTCGCGGCCCGGCATCTCGATCACCGCCACGTGGCTCAGCACTCCCTTGGGCGGGAAGAGGCCCGCATCCTTGTTGAGGATGCCGCGCATATACTTGTCGGTCGACACGAGACCCTTCATCAGCACGTCGGCACGGCCGTTCACGACGGCCTGTACGGCGAGGGTCACGCATGTCACATCGTTCGATTCGTCGACGATCTTGAATATGTTGGGGTCGATCTGCAGTTCGCGGCATGCCTGCTCGATAGTGGCCTTGTCTCCGAAGAGCGTCGCCTCGACAAGGCCTTCTTTCCATGCGTTGTAGACGGCCTCGATCGTGTGCGTATCCTGACCGTAGGCTACGGCGAGGCGTTTGCGCCCCCGTGCCGTTGCGGCCGTTACCAGTTCATCAAGATGCTTTATCATATCGTTTGTGTGTTTTTGGTGTCGTGTGGCTGTTATTTCAGGTTTTTAGTGAGTTCGTAGGTGTCTGTGGCGATGACCAGCTCCTCGTTGGTGGCTATCGTGGCCACCTTTACGCGTGAGTCGGCCGTCGATAGTATGGCGTCGACGCCGCGCGAGGCGCGGTTTACGGCCTCGTCGATACGTATTCCCATGAACTCCATATTCGAGCATACCCAGCTGCGCAGTTCATACGAGTTCTCGCCTACGCCGCCCGTGAATATGAGCAGGTCGACACCGCCCATTTCCGCCGCATACTCGCCCACGAACTTCTTGACGCGCGTGTAGTACATATCGCGAGCGACGATGGCCTGCTCGTTGCCGGCCTCATAGGCCGCGTCTATGTCGCGCATGTCGCTCGATATGCCGGTGAGCCCCAGCACGCCCGAACGTTTGTTCATCATGCCGTTGAGTTCCGAGAAGCTCATGCCCTCCTTTTCGCCGATGAAGGTGATGGCGCTGGCGTCGACATTGCCGCAGCGCGTACCCATGACGAGACCGTCGAGGGGCGAGAATCCCATCGACGTGTCGTACGACTTGCCGTTGAGGATTGCCGTCACCGAGCCGCCGTTGCCTATGTGGCAGGTGATGATCTTCGAATTGTGGAAGTCTATGCCGGCCAGCTCGGCACCTACCTTGGCCACATACTTGTGGCTGGTGCCGTGGAAGCCGTACTTGCGCACGCGGTACTTCTCGTAGTACTCCAGCGGCAGGGCATAGAGGTAGTTGGTTGCGGGGATGGTCTGATGGAACGAGGTGTCGAAGACGGTCACCTGCGGCACGCCCGGCAGTACCTTTTCGATCGAGAGCACACCTTCGAGGTTGGCGGGGTTGTGCAGCGGCGCTATGTCGAAAAGCGAGCGGATATGTTCCTTGGCTTGCTCGTCGACGATGCAGCTGCCCTTGAAGTACTCGCCGCCGTGGGCTACGCGGTGCCCTACGGCCTTGATCTGCGAGAGTTCCTTTATGACGCCGTGCTGCGGGTCGGTCAGGGCTTTCAGCACGAGGCTTATACCAGTGGTGTGGTCGGGTATGGGCATGTGGAGCTCATACTTATCCTTGCCCGTGGGCTTGTGTGTCAGGTCGCCTTCGGGCAGACCGATGCGCTCGACCAGACCTTTGGCCAGAAGCGAGTTGCTGTTGCTGTCGATGTCGATCAGCTGATACTTGATCGACGAACTTCCGCAATTGAGTACAAGTACAATCATCGTATTTTTCGTTTTTTGGTAATTTCCTTAATGCTGCCGTCTGCCGAGGCGTCGTGTGGCGCCCTCTCTCCGTCACTTGACCGCTGCCGCGGCGATCTTGTCATCCGCTATGGCGCCAGTCCGCTCAAAGGGCCGTAGCGGCTGCGGGCTCCTGCGAGTTGAGGCCCGCATGGCCATGCGTATGAGATCAAATACCGCGCCGGCGGGCCCGATGCCCAGCCGGACTGTCACGGCGGCCGGTTCCTTAATCATTTGCAGGCCGTATCATGTTTGCACAAACGGTTTAACAAAGATAGTAAAGAAATCGGTAAAAATCTATAGTCGTCCGAATAAAGTTCCCGACAACGCATTTGGCCGTCCGAGTGGCGGGAACGGCGGCGATGCGCGATGAAAGACATCAGAAACGGATCCCTTTTATTTTAGGCCGGCTTTGCCTATATTTGTAGTGCGGCGGCGCGCGGGCCTGTCCGCGCGCATGCCCGTAGAGGTAGTATGGTACGGGCCATAAATAGTCTTGGAAGATATGAAAAGTTCAGTCATCAGGGTTGCGGCGCTCTTTGCGGCGGGGGCGTCGGCTGCGGCATTCGCCGCATGCGGCGGCGCCGAGCCCGATGTCGCGCAGTATGTGAATCCGTTTATCGGAGCGAGTACGAATATCGATGCGGCAGGAGCATACCACGGTCTGGGCAAGACCTTTCCGGGGGCGGCCACGCCGTTCGGCATGGTGCAGGTGAGTCCCAATACCGTCACTGGCGGCGATAACGGTTCGGGCTACAGCTACGAACATGCCACGATCGAGGGTTTCGCCTTCACGCAGATGAGCGGCGTGGGGTGGTACGGCGATCTGGGCAATTTCCTTGTCATGCCGACGACGGGCCCGCTGCGCAAGATTGCGGGTCGTGAGGACGGATCGGTTGGGGGATACCGTTCGCATTATGACAAGGCGTCGGAGCGGGCCCGTGCAGGTTATTATGGCGTGTACCTTACCGATTACGGTATCGAGGCAGAGAGTTCGGCCACACCCCGTTGCGGCATCCTGCGCTTCACCTTCCCCGAGAGCGATACGGCGCGTATACAGATCGATCTGGCGCGGCGTGTGGGCGGTACGTCCGAGCGGCAGTACGTGGAGGTGGTCGACGATAACACCATCGAAGGATGGATCCGCTGCACGCCGCAGACGGGCGGCTGGGGCAACGGCGACGGCAATGTCGATTATACGCTCTACTTCCATGCGCGGTTCAGCCGTCCGCTGGAGCGGTTCGGTGTCTGGAGTGCCGACATCCCCGACGATTGGGTGCGCAAGCGCGAGGAGGTTGTGAGCGCTCCGTATCTCGAACGCGTGTCCGAGGCCCCGGTATATGAAGGGTGCCGCAGCATGGAGGGACGGCATCTGGGATTCTATACCGAGTTCGCCTCCGCCGCCGGCGAGGTGGTGACGCTCAAGGTGGGCGTATCGTTCGTCGATGCCGAGGGCGCACGGCGCAACTTCGAGGCCGAGATCGCCGACAAGTCGTTCGACGAGGTGGCGAGTGAGGCTTATGCCTCGTGGAACGGGGAGCTGGGGCGCATCCGTGTCGAGGGCGGCAGCGACGATGACAAACGGGTATTCTATACGGCCTTGTACCACTCGATGATCGATCCGCGGCTCTTTACCGATGTCGACGGCCGCTATGTGGGCGGCGACGGCGCGGTGCACGATGTCGGGGGGCGGTTTACGAAACGTACGATATTCAGCGGGTGGGATGTCTTCCGCAGCCAGATGCCGCTGCAGACGATTATCAATCCGCGTGTCGTGGATGATATGCTCGGGTCGCTCATAACGCTTGCCGACGAGAGCGGCCGCGGATATTTCGAACGGTGGGAGATCATGAACGCCTATTCGGGATGCATGTTCGGCAATCCTGCGCTGTCGGTGCTGGCCGATGCCTATGTGAAGGGCATCCGCAGCTACGATGTGGAGAAGGCGTACCGCATCGCCGTCAATACGTCGGAACGGTTCGGTAACGGCGAACTCGGATATACCGCTTCGGATCAGGGTATCTCGCATACGCTGGAGTATGCCTATGGCGATTGGTGCGTGTCGCGGCTGGCGGCGGCGCTGGGCCGAGAGGCCGACGAACGTGCATTCGCCGTCAAGGGGCAGGCCTACCGCAATATATTCGATACGGAGAAAGGTTGGTTCCGTCCGCGCCGCGCCGACGGCAGCTGGGCGCCTTGGCCCGAGAATGCCCGCACGACGGAGTGGTACGGCTGTGTCGAGTGCAACCCCTACCAGCAGGGGTGGTTCGTGCCGCACGATGTCGACGGTATGGTTGAACTCATGGGCGGACGCGAGGCGGTGCTGGCCGATCTCAAGGAGTTTTTCGACAGGACGCCCGAGAATATGCTTTGGAACCAATACTACAACCATGCCAACGAGCCGGTGCACCTCGTGCCGTTCCTCTTCAACCGTCTGGGTGAACCGTGGATGACGCAGAAGTGGACGCGGACGATATGCCGCAACGCCTATTCCAACAGGGTCGAAGGCATCGTGGGCAATGAGGATGCGGGCCAGATGTCGGCGTGGTATGTCCTTGCGGCGTCGGGGATACATCCCGCATGCCCGGGAGATACGCGCATGGAGATCACGAGCCCCGTCTTCGACCGTGTGGAGTTCGCGCTCGACCGGCGATACTATGGCGGCGCGCGCTTTACGGTTGTCGCGCACGACAATTCGGCCGGGAACATATACATTCAGCGCGCCGTGCTGAACGGCCGAGAACTGTCGGCGTCGCATATCGACTTCGCGGATATTGTCGCGGGCGGTACGCTGGAGCTGTATATGGGGCCCGAGCCTAACAAGTCGTGGGGTGTCGGCGATTGACTGTGGCCGTGCATTGTGGCGGCGGACGGGAAGGAATCTCGTCCGCCGTATTTTTTGCCTTGTACGGCTATCGGGGGCGGGTCTGGCCGTCGCCTTCGATTACGTATTTGTATGTGGTGAGCTCGGGCAGTCCCATGGGACCGCGAGCATGGAGTTTCTGCGTCGAGATGCCTATCTCGGCCCCGAATCCGAACTCACCGCCGTCGGTGAACGACGTGGGCAGGTTGACATAGACACAGGCGGCATCCACGCCGCGGGTGAAGCGGCGGGCGGCCTCGCTGTCCTCGGTGATGATGGCCTCGCTGTGGCGTGAGGTGTAGCGTTCGATATGCTCCATGGCCTCCTCTATCGTGCCGACCGTGCGCAACGCCATGCGGTAGTCTAGGAATTCGGTGCCGTAGGCTTCCGCCGTGGCGTGTTTGAGCAGCGGGGCGGGGTAGGCGCCGCCGAGGGCGGCGAAAGCCTCGCTGTCGGCGAGGATCTCGACCTTCTCGTCGGCCAGCGGCGCGCACAGCGCGGGCAGGTCGGGCAGGCGGTCGCGGTGTACGATGAGACAGTCGAGGGCGTTGCAGACGCTCACGCGGCGCGTCTTGGCGTTGCGTATGATATTTCGTCCCTTGGCCGTGTCGCCTGCGCGGTCGAAGTATATGTGCACGACGCCTGCGCCCGTCTCGATCACTGGCACGCGGGCGTTTTCGCGCACGAACCTTATCAGTCCGCGGCCTCCGCGGGGGATGACCACGTCGACGAACCCTTCGGCGTGCAGCAGGGCGTCGGCCGCCTCGTGCTCCGACGGCAGCAACGTGAAGGCAGCCTCGTCGAGGCCCTCGGTGCGCAGCGTATCGCGTATGATCTCGGCGGCCGCCTCGTTGGTGCGGCGGGCGTTGCCGCCGCCCTTGACGACTGAGGCGTTGGCTGTCTTGAGGCAGAGGGCGAAGACGTCGAGCGTGACGTTGGGCCGGGCCTCGCAGATTACGCCCACGACGCCGAACGGTACGCGCACCTTGCTTATGACCATGCCGTTGGGCCGGATCCACCGTTCCATGACTTCTCCTTGGGGGGCGCCGAGTGCGGCAACCTGCTCCATGCCGCACGCTATGTCGTCGATGCGGCGCGGCGTGAGTTTCAGGCGGTCATACATCGGTGCGTCGGGCGATATGGCGGCAAGATCTCCGGCGTTGGCCTCAAGCAGCCGTGCGGCGTTGTCGCGCAGGGCCGCTGCGGTACGGCGCAGGGTGCGGTCGAGGGTGTCGGCTCCGATGCCGGCCAAAGAGGCGGCGGCGCGGCGCGCGGCACGGAAGAGGATTTCGTACTGTGTGGCCGATATGTTATTCATTCTATGTAGAGATAATCGTAATGTATTACAGGTTTGAGTCCGCGCCGACCCTTGTTGCGTTCGACGGCGGCGCTGTCGCAGGCGGCGCGGCCGACGCCTATGCGAGTGCCGTCTGCGGTGACGATGCGCACGATGTCGTCCTTTTCGAATCTCCCTTCGACGCCCACGACACCCACGGGAAGTATGCTGACGCCCTTGCTGCGGCCTATGGCCTCGGCAGCGCCCGCATTGATGACGATGGCGCCCTTGGCGAAGCCTTCGCTGCTGGCGATCCACCGTTTTATGGTCGATGACGGGTCGGCCGCAGGAACGAAACGCGTACATACGGCCGTCTCCGGCGATGCTGCTATGGCGGTGATGATGCCGTCGCGGCGGCCGTTGGCAATGACTGTCTCGATGCCTTCTGCTGCGGTGCGTGACGCTACGCGGTGCTTGGTCACCATGCCGCCGCGCCCTGCCGACGAGCGGGTCGCGTCGATGTAGCGCGTGAGGTCGGTGCGGGGCTCCACGCGACGTATGATGCGTGAGGCGGGGTCGGATGGCGGACCGTCGTAGATGCCGTCGATGTTGCTCAGGATGATGAGCAGGTCGGCGTCCATCATGGCGGCAACGAGACCCGACAGTTCGTCGTTGTCGGTGAACATGAGCTCGGTGACCGAGATAGCGTCGTTCTCGTTGACGATGGGGATGACGCCGCACGAGAGCATCGTCTCCATGCAGTTGCGCTGGTTGAGGTAGTCGCGGCGTGTGGAGAGGCTCTCCTTGGTGGTTAGGATCTGGCCGCAGACGATGCCGTACTCGCCGAAAAGGTCGTAGTAGCGGTCTATGAGCCGTACCTGCCCTACGGCCGAATATATCTGACGGGCGGATACCTCGTCCAGCTTGCGGCCTATGCCGCGCAGCAGGCCGCGGCCCGATGCCACTGCCCCCGACGAAACCATTATCACTTCGGCGCCTGCGGCGTGGAGCGAGGCTATCTGGTCGACAAGGGATGATATGCGCGTGATATCGGGCGTGCCGTTGGCGCGCGTGAGCACGTTGCTGCCGATCTTTACTACGATGCGTCTGTAACGCGGTCTTTTCTGCATGGTGTGTCGTGTGATGGAGGTCGGCGCGGCCGCCATTCGGGACATCGCGCCGGAAGATGTCATTCGGCGGGTTCGAATTTGTATCCCACGCCCTTGACCGTGACTATGTGCTGCTCGCCGATCTTCTGGCGCAGTTTGCGTATGTGTACGTCGATAGTGCGGTCGCCCACGACCACTTTGTCGCCCCACACTTTCGAGTATATCTCCTCGCGGGTGAATAGTTTGCCGGGTTGCGAGTGCAGCAGTTCGAGCAGTGCGAACTCCTTGCGCGGCAGTACGAGTGTCTGGTCGCCCTTGCGTACGATATAGTGTTCCTTGTCGATGACGATCGGCGCCGACGACTCGGTAGGCGGGATGCGCTTTAGGATGGCCTGTACACGGCTGCGCAGTATGTTCATCTTGATGGGTTTGTTGATGAAGTCGTCGGCGCCGACGCCGTAGCTCTGCAGTTGTGTCTCCTCGCTGCCGACGGCCGAGAGGAATACCACCATCACGTTCTTGAGCGACGGGGCGCTGCGTATGGCGCGGCAGGTGTCTATGCCGTCGAGTACGGGCATGAGCATATCGAGCAGGATCAGATGCGGCTTGATCTTGAGGGCGGTATCGAGCCCTTCGGCCCCGTTCTGCGCCGTGTAGACTTCGTATCCGTCGCGTTCGAGGTTGTATTTCACGAATTCGAGGATGTCGGTTTCGTCGTCGATGAGCAGTATGCGGTATCCCATAGCGGATCGAATTTTCTACAAATATATGAATTTCCGTCCGAAAAAGCGGCGGACGATCGGATAATTTGTGTATATTTGCGCGATTCTGTACTGCGCGCGGAGTGCATGTGCGCGGTAATCCTTAAATTGAGAAGCGATGGCTATTGAAAATTCCAACCGTGAGATTCGCATGGAATCGCTCAGCGAGGCTGAAGATACGCGAAACACTGCAGCCGAGGAGATCGGCGGTACGCAGAATGATGTCGAGGAGAAAGTGACGCCGGAAACGGCCGCGTCGAGCGAGGCGCCTGCCGCGGAGATTGTGCCCGACGCTGCTACGGAGCAGGCCGTGGGAAGTGTGGAGACGGAGTGCGCCGCCGAAGTGCCCGCTTCGGAGCCGGAACCTGCGCCCGGGGCCGATGCCGTCGCCGAGGGAGGTGAGCCCGCAACCGAGCAGGCGCAGGATGCGGAACGGGAATCTGCGGATCCCGCTGAGGAGCCGGAGACATCCGAGGAGGAGGTCACGGAGACCGCCGAGGGGGAGGCGCCCGAGGACGATTTCGGCGGCAAGAGCAAGGAGGAACTTGTCGAGATGTTCGCCCATATGCTGGAGACCGAATCCGTGCAGACGCTCCGCAAGAGCGTGGAGGCCGTGAAGGTGGCATTCTACAAGCTGCACCGCGCCGAGGTCGAGGCCGCGCGCAAGGCGTTCGAGGCGCAGGCGGCCGAGGGCGAGGAGTTCGTGCCTGCGGTGGATGCGCTGGAGGTGCGGTTGAAGGATCTCTTCAAGGAGTACCGCCGACGCCGCGACGAGTATATGGCCAACATCGACAGCATAAAGGAGGAGAATCTCAAGGCCAAGCTGGCCATAATCGAGGAGTTGAAGGAGCTGGTCAATTCGGACGAGACGCTCAACCACACCTTCGCCAAGTTCCGCGAGCTGCAGCAGCGCTGGAAAGAGATAGGGGTCGTGCCGCAGCAGAACGTGAAAGACCTGTGGGAGACGTATAACCTGCATGTCGAGAACTTCTACAACTTCATCAAGATAAACAAGGAGCTGCGCGATCTGGACCTGAAGAAGAACTACGAGCAGAAGGTGCAGCTTTGCGAGCAGGCCGAGGCGTTGATTACCGAGCCGTCGGTCGTGGAGGCATTCCACAAACTGCAGAAACTGCACGACGAGTGGCGCGAGACGGGACCCGTGGCCAACGAATACAAGGAGGCGCTGTGGGAGCGGTTCAAGGCGGCGTCCACGCGCATAAACAAGCAGCATCAGGAGTACTTCGAGCGCATCAAGCAGGAGCAGATAAAGAATCTGGAACTCAAGAGCGAGTTGTGCGAGAAGACCGAGGCGCTGGCCGAGCAGCCCTATTCGACACGAAAGGAGTGGAACAAGGCAAGCGAGCGTCTGCTTGAGATACAGAAGATATGGAGGACGATAGGCTTCGCGCCCAAGAAGGACAACACGCGCATATACGAGCGTTTCCGCGCCGCGTGCGACAAGTTCTTCGAGGCCAAGCGCGAATTCTATGCCGGCGTGAAGACCGATATGGAACACAACCTGCAGCTCAAGACCGAGATATGCGAAGCGGCCGAGGCGCTCCAGGAGAGCGGTGAGTGGAAGCAGGCTACCGAGGAGCTTATAGCACTGCAGGGCAAGTGGAATAAGATCGGTCCCGTTCCGCGCCGTTATTCGGACCAGATATGGAGGCGTTTCCGCGCGGCGTGCGACCGTTTCTTCGAACGCAAGTCGCAGCACTTCTCGCAGGTGGAGGGGGAGCATGAGGAGAACCTCAAACGCAAACTGGCTCTTATCGAGGAGATGCGTGCTGCCGACGTCAAGGCGGGCGGTTACGATGTGATAAAGGAATTCCAGCGCCGCTGGAGCGAGATTGGCTTTGTCCCCATCAAACAGAAGGATGCCGTGCAGAAGAGCTACAAGGAGGTTGTGGACGCCATGTTCGACGACCTGCGCGGTTCGGAGCGCGACCGTTCGATGCTGCGGTTCCGCGACCGCCTGCAGTCGATCAAGTCGCCCGCGGACAAACGCCTGCGCAGTGAACGCGAGCGCCTTTACAACAAGGTGCGGCAGCTGGAGCAGGACATAGCCCTTCTGGAGAACAATATCGGCTTCTTCTCGAAGTCGAAGAACGCCGAGGCCGTGGTGGCCGATATCCGAGAAAAGATCGCCGCCTCGAAGCGGCAGTTGCAGGACATGATCGAGAGGGTCCGCATGATCGACAGCCGCAGCGCCGAGGAGGAGGCGAAGGGGGAGACGAAGGAGTAGCCGTGACGAAAACGCACAGCGTATGGTCGGGTCCGCCGTGGCGGGCCCGACCGCGCGGTGAATATGGATTTGAATTGTAGAATGTAAGATAAAAATTAGGAACTCTGATGAAATTAGACAAGCCAAAGTACATCTTCGTTACGGGAGGTGTCGCATCTTCGCTGGGCAAGGGTATCATCTCGGCGTCGGTGGCGCGGTTGCTTCAGGCCCGCGGTTATTCGGTCACGATCCAGAAACTCGACCCCTACATCAATGTCGACCCGGGTACGCTGAATCCATATGAGCACGGCGAGTGCTATGTTACCGAGGACGGTACGGAGACCGACCTCGATCTGGGACACTACGAGCGTTTCACCTCGATAACCACAACCCGCAACAACAACGTCACTACGGGCAAGATCTATAAGAGCGTCATCGAGAAGGAACGCCGCGGCGAGTTTCTCGGCAAGACGGTTCAGGTGATACCGCATATCACCGACGAGATCAAGCGCCGCATACAGCTTCTCGGCACTACGAAGAAGTACGACGTCATAATCACCGAGATCGGTGGTACGGTCGGGGACATCGAGTCGCTGCCTTTCATCGAGTCGGTGCGTCAGTTGCGCAACCAGCTCGGGTACCGCAATTCGGTGCTCATACACCTTACGCTCATCCCATATATGGCCGCCTCGGGCGAGCTTAAGACCAAGCCGACGCAGCATTCGGTCAAGGAGCTGCAGTCGTCGGGCCTGCAACCCGACGTGCTGGTGCTGCGTACGGAACACCCGCTTTCGGACGAGGTGCGCCGCAAGGTGGCGTTGTTCTGCAATGTTACGCCGGATGCCGTCGTGGAGTCGATCGATGTGCCGACTATATACGAGGTGCCGCTGCGGATGCATGCACAGCATCTGGACGAGGTGCTGCTCTCGAAACTCGGCGTCGAGAGCCACGAGGAACCCAACTTGGATTCGTGGCGTGACTTCGTGGACAGGGTCAAGCACCCGAAATACAAGGTCGAGGTTGCGCTGGTGGGCAAATATACCGAACTGCCCGACGCCTACAAGTCGATATGCGAGTCGTTCATACATGCCGGTGCGGCTAACGACTGCAAGGTGAAGCTCACATATGTCAACTCGGAGAAGATCACACGCGAGAATGTGGCGGATACGCTGGGCCGCATGGCGGGCGTTGTTGTGGCCCCGGGATTCGGCAACCGCGGCATCGAGGGCAAGATCGAGGCCGTGCGTTATGCCCGCGAGAACAAGGTTCCCTTCTTTGGCATATGCCTCGGCATGCAGAGTGCCGTTATCGAGTTCGCGCGCAATGTGTTGGGGCTGCATGACGCCCATTCGAGCGAGATGGAGCAGACGAAAAACCCCGTCATCGATCTCATGGAGGAGCAGAAGGGCATTACGGCCAAGGGAGGCACGATGCGTCTGGGCGGTTATCCTTGCCTGCTGAAGGCCGGCACGCGCGTCCGTGAGGCATACGGCAAGGACCTTATCGTGGAGCGTCACCGCCACCGTTACGAGTTCAACGGCGCCTACCTGCCGCAGTTCGAGGCGGCTGGCATGATCGCCGCAGGCACAAATCCCGAGACCGGTCTGGTGGAGGTGATCGAACTCAAGGATCACCCGTGGTTCGTAGGCACTCAGTTCCACCCGGAATACAAGAGCACGGTGGCTACGCCGGCACCGCTGTTCGTCTCTTTCGTGCGTGCGGCGATGGATTACGCAGAGGCCAACGGATTGGAGGAGACCGTAACCGAGAATTAGCAGCGTACCCGCGGCGGTCATGCGTGCGGGCTGTACAGGACGCACGGGCTTATGCCGGCGGAATCGGCCTTTGCGGAAGATCGTGTGCGACGCGGGTCCCGAATGTAACTTGACGGCGGCCGTGCCGCCGGTCTAAAATCGAATAAAAACGACAGATGGATAAGAAAACTATCGTGGGAGTGTTG
Source organism: uncultured Alistipes sp. (assembly GCA_944320685.1). Classification (GTDB taxonomy): domain Bacteria; phylum Bacteroidota; class Bacteroidia; order Bacteroidales; family Rikenellaceae; genus Alistipes. The sequence continues at coordinate 182,330 of CALUIK010000001.1, read as the reverse complement.
CTCATGTCCCTGATTTTCGTGGGATATGTGGTATACAGCTCCAGACAACAGGCAAAATATCAGGAATATCTGGCTCAGGTAGCCGAGGAGGAGGCCGCAGCCGCAGCCGCCGAACCTGCAGCAGCGCGGGAGCCGGTTTTGGAGCAGGCCGATACGATGGCGGCGGTGGATCGTGACGTGGAGATCTTCGGGGCGTCGTTGGCCGCGGCGCGCGACCGTGCCGCGCAGACGGTGACCATGTCGAACGACTACATTGCGGTGGAGTTCTCGACGCTGGGAGCCTCGATGCACAAGGTGACCCTGACCGAGTACACCAAGTATGCGCCGCGCAAGGAGCGCAACGAGAATGTGGTGCTGTATGAGCCTGCGGCGTCGCATATGGGATTGGAGTTCTACATGCGCAACGGCTTGAACAACGTCCCCGTCAATACGTCGGAATACGTGTTCGAGAATCTGGGCGTGACGCAGGGCGACGGTTTCCAGAAACTGACGATGCGCCTGGATGTGGCGCCCGAGGCGTACCTCTTGTACGAATACGTGCTGTATGACGAGAAGGCTCCTGCGCGCGATTACCTGCTGGATTTCGACATCAAGCTGGTGAACATGTCGCAGCTGATGACCAACCAGTCGACGCTGGACCTGTTGTGGACGGCCCGCACCTACCAGAACGAGCGCGGCTACCAGAACGAGAATATGTATACGACGGTATCGTACCGTTTTCCCGACGAGGAGTCTATCGAGAGCCTCGGCACGGGCGACGGCCAGAAGCAGGAGACGGTGCAGAATGCCGTCAACTGGGTGGCGTTCAAGCAGCACTACTTCTCGGAGGCGCTCATCGCCCGCGACAACTTCAGCTATGCCGACGTGATGTATGTCACCGAGCCCGAGGATTCGGGGTATGTCAAGACTTTCACGGCACGTCTCGGTCTGCCGTACGATGCCCAGACAACGCAGTACGACATGTCGGTATACTGCGGTCCGAACAAGTATGCCGTGCTGTCTAATGTGGTCGACGAAGAGGGCAGCAAGATCGCCCTTGAGCGTCTGATCCCGCTGGGCGGCTGGCTCGTGGGGTGGATCAACCGGTGGATCGTGATCCCCGTGTTCGATTTCCTGAGCAAGTATATCGGCAGTTTCGGATTAATCATCCTGATCCTTACCGTCCTTGTCAAGCTGCTCATCTTCCCGCTCACGTACCGCAGTTACCTTTCTACGGCCAAGATGCGTGTCATCAAGCCCGAGGTCGACGCCCTGAATGAGAAGTACCCGCGGCAGGAGGATGCAATGAAGAAGCAGCAGGCTATGATGGAACTCTACAAGAAGGCTGGTATCAACCCTCTCGGAGGATGTATTCCGCTGCTTATCCAGCTGCCGATACTGTGGGCCATGTTCCGTTTCTTCCCTGCGAGCATCGAGCTGCGCGGCGAGTCGTTCCTCTGGTCAGATGACCTTTCGGCATACGACAGCATAATCGACCTTCCCTTCTCGATTCCGTGGTACGGTGACCATGTGAGCCTCTTCGCGCTGTTGATGTGCGCGGCGATGGTGGGATTCTCATATTTCAGTTACCAGCAGACCGCATCGAGCCAGCCCCAGATGGCGGGCATGCGTTTCATGATGGTTTACCTTATGCCCATCATGATGTTGTTCTTCTTCAACAGTTACGCTTCGGGCCTGTGTTACTACTATCTGCTGTCGCAGTTGATAACCATCGGTATCATGACCGGGATACGCCGTTTTGTCGACGACGAGAAGATACATGCCATGATCCGCCGCAATGCCGAGAAGCAGAAGAACAAGAAGAAGTCGAAGTTCCAGCTCCGTTATGAGGAGCTGATGCGTCAGCAGCAGGAGCAGATGCGCCAGCAGCAGAAGGGACGCAGGTAATTAGGAGAATCGAGATGCGCGGTCGTTCCGTGAGCCGTAGTCGATGCGGTAGCGGAAGCCTGTGGACGGATGCGCGCCGGATGGCCTTTGGGCCGGATCCGGCACGCGTTCTGCATTATAATAGTAAGTGTTGTCGGTATCTATGCGAGTATCCGCTCGATGCGCTCAAGCTCTTCAGCCGTGAGATCCGGCCCGTCGAGGGCGCCGAGGCTGTCGACGAGCTGTTCGGCCGAGCTGGCGCCGACGAGTACGCTCGTGACACGGCGGTCGCGCAGTATCCACCGCAGCGCCATTTGTGCGAGCGATTGCCCGCGCTCGGCGGCGATGGCGTCGAGGGCTTCGGTGCGCCGTAGCTTGTCGGGCGTTATGTCCTCGGGGCGAAGGCGTCCCGTGGGGCGGGCGGCGCGCGAAGAGAGGGGTATGCCGTGCAGGTACCTGTTCGTCAGCAGCCCTTGCGCCAGCGGCGAGAAGGCTATCATGCCGATACCTTGACGGTCGAGTTCAGGCAGCAGTCGGGGTTCGGTCCAGCGGTCGAACATCGAGTAGCGCGCCTGATGTATCAGACAGGGAGTGCCGTTGCGGCGCAGTATGTCGGCTGCGCGGCGGGTGCGTTCGTCGTCGTAGTTCGAGATGCCGGCATAGAGGGCCTTGCCGCGGCGTACGGCGTCGGACAGCGCCTCCATGGTCTCTTCGAGAGGCGTTTCGGGGTCGGGACGGTGTGAGTAGAATATGTCGACGTATTCGATGCCCATGCGGCGGAGGCTCTGGTCGAGTGAGGCGAGCAGGTATTTGCGGCTGCCCCAGTTGCCGTATGGGCCGGGCCACATGTCGTAGCCTGCCTTTGTGGAGATTATGATCTCGTCGCGGTAGCGGCCGAGGCCGTCGCGCATGATGCGGCCGAAATTCTCCTCGGCCGAGCCGTAGACGGGGCCGTAGTTGTTGGCGAGGTCGAAATGCGTGACGCCGCGGTCGAAGGCCGTGAAGGCGGTGCGGCTGTAGACGGCATAGTCGTCTACGCTGCCGAAGTTATGCCACAGGCCGAGCGATATGCGGGGCAGGAGCAGCCCGCTGCGGCCGCAGCGGGCATATTGCATCGTGTCGTAGCGTGATGCCGAGGCAGTGTATGTATCCATTGTGACTGTGTTTTTTACAAATATACGAAAATGCGGGCGCAATGGCAAGCGCATAGGCTGTTTGTCAGGTTCGATTCTGCCGATATTACCGCTATATTTGTATTGTTATGCCTGTACCTGTGCTGATGTGGCGTCGGGATCGGGAGGCAAGTATATTAATAGGTATAGAGGATATGTATGTTTTGCGATTGGGGGCCGTCCCCGCCGCGGCTGTCGTTATTAGGATGGCCGTTGCAGCACTCTTTTTCGGTTCTCTGTCGGCCGGTTGTTCCGTGCGGCCGCCGATGGAGTGCGACCGCGAGGCGATGTATGCTGCGATTGCAGCGCTTTGCGCCGATTCGATGGCGGGACGACGTGCCGCAAGCGGCGGCGACCTGCGTGCCGCACGCATGCTGGCGGACATGATGGAGGAGGCGCGATGCGAACCCTTGTGGGAGGGGGCTGTCGTGCCGTTCCACTTGGGCAAGGCCTTGAATGTGGAGGGGGATAATTGGGCCGATGCCATGAGAACCAATCTTCCGGGCCCGTGGCGCGACTCGACATACAATGTGGCGATGGTCATCCGCAGCGGATGCCCCGATGCCCCGAAGGTGCTGTTGGGCGCACACTATGACCATATAGGAAGACTGTTCATAGCCAGCGCCGGCATGAAGGATACGCTTATGCTGCGCGGTGCCAACGACAACGCCTCGGGAGCTGTGGCCGTGACGGAGATAGCTCGCCGCCTGCGTCCTTATGCATGCGATTTCAAGCGCGACCTTGTGGTGGCCCTGTTCGGCGCCGAGGAGATGGGAATGGCCGGTTCGCGCCATCTGGCGGCGATGCTGCGTGACAGCGCGGTGAAGGTGGGGTATATGGTCAACCTCGAGATGCTGGGCCGCCTGAAGGAGGATAATTTCCGCATGCACCTCTTTGTCGATGACATGGATGCGATGGAGCGGATTTCGGTGCCGAATGTCGATTCGCTGTCGGTGGGTGTGGTGATGAATAACTCGGGAGCGTCGGACCATCTCTCCTTTACGGCAATGGGAGTCCCCGCGACGATGTTTGTTACGGATGACTACGCGACGCTGCATCGTGATACCGATACGCCCGAGAGCCTAAATATGGAGGGCATGGAGCGTGTGGTGAACTATATCACCCGTAATGTCTATGCATTGCTGACGGCCGAGCGACTGCCGTTGCCGAATGGAATTCCTGAATCGGAATAGCTGAAAGGCATAATCGTGGTGCGGGCGCGGGCCGTATGGTCTGCGCCCGCTGCCGTTGCCGTTGCGGGGCGGAATTTATATCGTCGGCAGATTTTTTTTCGGGCGGAATGTTTGGAGACAACGATTTTTTGTATACATTTGCACTGTACTATTGATGTGGTACGGTGCGGCGGACTTCCGCCGCCGTCCTACGGAGCGTGACAGCGGGAACTGCGCGCGGCGGCCGTTGCGGCCGACAGGAAGGCAATAGAGCAAGCTATGATTGAAATGTATGATTTGCATGCGGGGTACGGCCGTAAGCGTGCCGTCCTGCGGGGTCTCGGCGGCGCGATCGCCGAAGGCCACATCTACGGTCTGCTTGGTGCCAACGGCAGCGGCAAGACCACTCTCATGAAGACATGGGCGGGGGCGCTGTATCCCGTATCGGGCCGTGTCGATGTCTTCGGGAGCATTCCTGCGGACCGCAAGGCCGAATTTCTGGCCTCGACGGTCTACATGCCCGACGAGATGTCGTTCCCGCCGCTCGCGGTGGCGGCGTTCGAGAGGATATACGGGCGTTTCCGTCCGCACTTCTCGCACGAGGAGTTCAATGGCTATCTTCACGCGCTCGATTTCAGTTTCGGTGTGCGGCTCGACCGTCTCTCGACGGGTAATCGCAAGAAATTCTTTATCGCTTTCGCTTTGGCGTGCAACCCCGCGCTGTTGTTGATGGACGAGCCGACCAACGGTCTCGACATAGAGTCGAAAAAGGCATTCCGCCGCATCCTCGCCTCGTTCGACACGACGGGGCGCGTGGTTGTCGTCTCGACGCATCAGGTGGCCGATCTGAACAACCTGCTCTCGGCGGTGGTGGTGCTGCGGGAGGGGCGCATGGTACTCAACGCCACCTTCGACGCCATAGCCGACAAGCTGGCCTTCGGCGGCGCGTCGGAGTCGGATGCCCTCTATGCCGACGGCCTGAAGTCGATAAGCGTCAACAGCGACGGCGAATATACCGACGTGGATGTCGAGTCGCTCTACCATGCCATACACGAGAGCGAGCGCGTGCGTGCGTTTATCGCCGAAAATTTTTCGGGTAATTCTTCGGAGAACAACTCCGTAAAAATCGCGGAAGATTGCGCGGGAAAGGAGGGCGTATGTTGAGGAGCATAATATATTTGGCGGCGTGCCACTGGCGCGAGCATTGGCTGCGCGAGGTACTCTGCCTGCTGGCCGTTGCGGCTGTGACGGCGTTGCTCTATGCGGGCAACCTGTCTGCTTCGGGTTCGGTATCGGCGGCGTTCGTGGCCAGACAGTTGGGCAATATACGATACAGCATTGTCCTGTGGTGGATTGCCGTGACGGCTGCCTATACCCTTCTGACGGCATTCCACGGCTATGGCGACACGCGCCGCTGCTATGCGACACTGTTGCTGCCGGCGTGCAGCGAAGCGAAATATGCGTGGGAATGGCTGCGCACAATGGTTATATTCCCGCTGGCGGCGCTGGCTCTGATATGGGGTGTCGATGCCGTGACGGTCAGGTACATGGCGCATGCGCGGCCCATACTGGCTGATGTATTGGGCGACGCCTTCTCGCTGTGGGATGCCCTTACGGCAACGGGCGAGCCGTTGAATTATATACCTTACAACATATACCTTGCCGTTTGGTTCAATTCTGCGGCCATGCTCGTGCGTTCGGGCTTACGCCCTGCGGTGGCGGTGGTGACGGCGGTGGCTGCGCTGGCGGTGGCGCTTACGTTCCCGTGGTCCACGGAGCGTACGGCACTCTACCCGTTCGTGTGGGTGGAGATGGAACGCGGCTATGCCGTGACGTGGTCGATGCCGGTGTCGTGGTGTTCGCGCATGGCCGGCTATGCGATAAGTTATGTGTGGTATGCGGCGCTGCCGGTGGCGGCATATGTGCTGTCGTACCTTAAATTCAAGGAGAGGGAGATATAAAGTGAAATTTTCTGACAACAGACCCGTATTTCTGCAGATCAAGGTATGGATCGAGGACCATATCCTGCGCGGAGAGTGGGGCGCCGCTACGCAACTACCGTCGGTGCGCGAGTTGAGCGTACGTTTCGGCGTGAATGCCAACACGGTGGTGCGGACGTATGAGCGTCTGCTTTTCGACGGCTCGGTGCGGAGCGTGCGCGGCGTGGGTTTCTTCGTCGCCGACGGTGCCCGCGACACTGTCGTGGCGCGTCGCCGCGAGGAGTTCTACTCGGAGACGCTGCCAGCGTTCGTCGAACAGATGAAGCTTTTGGGTGTCGACATGCAGGAGGTGGCGCGGGCCTATGACGAAAAAACGAAAAACGAAAGCAACGATGATACGAAGAACAAGCAATAGATTCGCGTTGGCGGCCGCGGCCGTCTTCGTGTTGCTGCCGGTGCTGTCGCTGACGGTGAACAGCGTGCGTGCGGACAGGTGCGTCGAGGAGCTGATGCCCCTCATGCGGCGCATATCGGACAATGACATACATGTGGTGGAGCTCTCGGGACGCAAGGCGTCGGCGGGGATGCTCTATGTACAGAATGCGTGGCGCACGCTCAATTTGATTGAATTGAACGTCATGCCCCGTGAGATGACGATCGCGGGCGACACGCTGCGCGTGGTGCTCGATGACGAGAGCGACGTATATCAGGGCCGCATCATACTGGCCAACCTCAAGTGTGTTATACGTAACGGAGAGACTACCATGCTGCGGGAGCATTGATGCCCGCCAAACCTGAAATTTTTTACAAACCATCTTCCCGTCGCGCCGCGGTTTGCCGCATGCAGTTCCCGCTTCAGCCCGTACAGGATGCGATAGAGAATGAGAATGTGTAAAAATTTCGGACATGTTTAATACTTTGCGAATTTTGTGTCGGGGCCTTGTTGTCCCGGCGGTATTGGCCGCATTATGTATGGCCCTCCCGGCGGGGTGCGGCCGTGAGGCGCGGCCATCGATGGAATGCGACCCGACGGCGATGTATGCGACTATAAGGACGCTCTGCGCCGACTCCTTGGGAGGCCGCCGTGCCGGCAGCGGCAACGACCTGCGTGCGGCGCGTCTGCTTGCAGACGAATTGCACGCGGCAGGGTGTGAGCCGTTGTGGCGGGAGGCCCTTGTGCCGTTCTGCATACCGGCGGGGCGCCGCGGTATGGACAAGGTGCTGGCCGGCGAGTGGCGCGACTCATCGTACAATGTGGTGATGACGATACGGAGCCGCCACCCTGAAGCGGAGAAGGTGCTGCTCGGGGCGCATTACGACCATCTGGGGCTCTTCAAGGCCGACAAGGGCAAGAGGCACAAGGCGGCCGACATGTTGCGCGGTGCCAACGACAACGCTTCGGGCACGGCGGCCGTGGTGGAGATTGCGCGCTGCCTACAACCCTATGCTGACAGTTTCAGGCGCGATCTTGTGGTGGCGCTGTTCGGCGCCGAGGAGATGGGTATTGTGGGGTCGCGGCATCTGGAGCGAATGTTGCGCGACAGCGCGGTGGTTGTAGGGCATATGGTCAACCTCGAAATGCTGGGCCGTATGCGGGGCGATACGCTCCTCCTGCAGGGCGAGATACTCTCGCCCGTGAGTCTCGTTGCGGCGGAGACGGGTGCGGCCGATTCGCTCCGTATAGATCTGTCGACAGATTTTTCGGTGGGTTCGGACCATGTATCCTTCGCCTCGAAGATGATTCCCGTGTCGTTCTTCGTCACGTCGGACATTACGACACTGCATACGGTGGACGACACGCCCGAGAGTCTCGATATGGCGGGGATGGAGCGGGCTGTGAACTACATCATGCGCTATGTTTATACGCTGTTGACGACGGAACGTCTTCCGGAACTGCGGGAGAAGATCTGATATGTATGCGTCAGCCGCGGGCCATAAGGGCCCGCGGCTGACGGTTTATTTTCCCTTGCGCATGGGCTGCCGCCGTGCCCACGGCATGATGCCGGCGGGCGGCTGCTGCTTCATCAGAAGGTGGCGCATGCGCTCCATATAGGGCTGCGTATGTCGGAAGAAGAGCCTGTATCCCGCGCAGAGGGCGTTCAGCCCTGCGTCGCCCGACTTGGAGGCGGCAAAGCGGTGCTTCGGGCACTCGCCGTGGCAGAGCATGCGGTATTGGCAGCGGAGGCACTCGCGCGGCAGTGCGTTGCGTTTGGCAAGTCCGAACTGCAATTGCTTCTCTGATCCGAAAATATCGCGCAGGGTATTGCGGCCGATGTTGCCGAGCAGGTATTCGGGGTAGACGAAATGGTCGCACGGGTAGACGTCGCCGTTGTGCTCTACGACGAGCGTCTCGCCGCAGGTCTCGCACATCGAGCATACGCCCGGCTGCACGTTCATGTAGTTTGCCAGCGTGGCGTCGAACAGTTGCACGAAACACCGCCCCACATCCTCGCGCACCCATACGTCGAAGACGTCGCACATGAACTCTCCGAATCCGGCGGCCGTAACCGACCACGGTGCAGGTTCTGCCCCCTCCGTCTCGGGCGGCACTATGTGGGGCCGAGCCGCGCCCTCCTGCATCATTACATGCTCCGATACGGGGAGGAACTGTATGAAGCCGGCCTGTGACCGCAGGAAACGGTATACTTCGGCGCCGCGTGCGGCCGAGCGGGCGTTGACCGTAGCGAGGATATTGTACTCGACGCCGCTGCGGCGCATCATTTCTACGGCCTCCATGACACGGTCGAAGGTTCCCTCGCCGCGGCGGTCGCGGCGGAAGGCGTCGTGTATGTCACGCGGGCCGTCGAGCGATATGCCTATCAGGAAACTGTTTGTGCGGAAGAGGTCGCACCACCGTTCGTCGACAAGCGTTCCGTTCGTCTGAAGCGTGTTGACGATGCGTTTGCCTGCGGCGTAGCGGCGCTGCAGCTCCATGGCGCGTGTAAACCAGTCGAGCCCCGCCAGCAGTGGCTCTCCCCCGTGCCAGACGAAGGTGACGGTGTCGGCGTCGGTGCCCTCGATGTATTGTTGCGTGTATCGTTCCAACAGGCCGTAGTCCATGCGTGGCTCGCGCCCGCCGTATATTGCGGCCTTGTCGAGATAGTAGCAGTAGGCGCAGTCGAGGTTGCAGGCCGAGCCTACTGGCTTGGCCATCGTGCCGAAGATACGGCAGGCATGGCGCGCGGCCTCGCCGAAGGTGATGTATTCGCGGTTCTTGGCCATCGGCTGAAGGTTATTTTTTGCGTCGCCCGAAGTTGAACAGATCGGACGGGGTGCGTGCCGTATCCATGATCCCGTTTATACGGGCTGCGACGTCGGGATTCTCGGCTGCGACATTGCGCTCCTCGTGTATGTCGTCGGCGAGGTTGTACAACTCGAACGAGGTGCGGTCGTTGCCCACGTTGAGGCGTATGCCCTTCCAGTTGCCCATGCGCACGGCCTGACGTCCGCCCAGTTCGTGGAACTCCCAATATAGATATTGGTGCTGTTCCTGTGTGCCGCGGCCGGTCCACGCCGGCAGCATCGAGATGCCGTCGGTGCTGATGTCGTCGCTGCTGCCGATCAGCTCGGCAAGGGTGGGCATAATGTCCCAGAAGGCCATCACTTGGTCGCTCTTTACACCCTCGGCGATATGTCCCGGGTAGCTGACGATGAAGGGTACACGGATTCCTCCCTCGTACATGTCGCGCTTGCAGCCGCGCAGGGGCCCGTAGCTGCGGAAAAAGTCGGGGTTGGCGCCGCCCTCGCGGTGCGGGCCGTTGTCCGAGGTGAATATTATCAGGGTATTGTCGGCGATGCCCTCCTTTTCGAGCAGATCCATCACCTCGCCCACGTAGCGGTCGAGGCGCGTCACCATAGCGGCGAACGATGCCATCGGGTGCTCGGATGTGCCGTAGTCGCCGTTTGTCTTCCACGGTTTGGCGTCGGCGGGCGCGTCCTTGAATTTCTCCACATAGTGTTCATACACCTCGTCATGCGGCAGGCACAGTTCGGCATGCGGCAGCGTGTAGGCCAGATATGCAAAGAAGGGCCTGTCGGCATTCTCACGGATGAAGTCGAGGGCCTCTCCGTGTATTATGTCCTGCGAATATGTCTGGCGCCCGGGGTCGACGTTCTCGGGGTAGTCTATGCGGAGGTCGTCATCCCACAGGTGGTCGGGGTAGTATGAGTGTGCCATGCGCTGGCAGTTGTAACCGAAGAAGCGGTCGAATCCCACCTGCGAGGGCGCCGACTCCGATCCCGGGTATCCGAGGCCCCATTTGCCGAAGGCGCCTGTAGCGTAGCCGGCGTTCTTGAAGAGTGTGCCGAGCGTATATGTACCCGCTGGCATTGGGCACTGCCCCTCGGGGTCGATTTCGTAGTTGCCGCGCACGTAGGTGTGGCCCGTGTGTAGCCCCGTCATGAGCGAGGCACGCGACGGCGCGGAGACGGTGCAGCCGGAGTAGCATTGCGTCAACAGCATCCCCTGCGCCGCGAGCCGCTCAAGATTGGGCGTCTCGATGAGCTGCTGGCCGTAGGGCGTGATGTCGGCATAGCCGAGGTCGTCGGCCAATATATATATGACATTGGGGTGTGACGGGCCGCCGTGGGCGGCGCCGCACGAAACGAGAGCCGTAGCGGCGGCCGTGCCGACGAGGCATCCCGAGAGCCGGAGCATTGAATCTTTCTTCATGGACGTGACATGTTGCGTTTGTGTGGTAGGCAGATATGTTTTGTCTTTCCCGTTTGCTGCGGGACGATTCACCGTTACGAATATAGTGAAATTTCGCCAAATACTAAAACTCATTTCCGGCGGCAGCCGGCATGCGGCTCACAGTCTGTACGTCGAGGAAGGGAGGGAATTCCCGTCGTGCAGTGTCCGCACGTTGCGGAATAGTCATTTTTCTTTCCGCGAAAGTGGTCTTTTCGGCGGCGTTTTTGGGCGTTTTACCGGCGCCGCGTACGCGAACGAGGCGACTAAAAGGAGTATTGTTGTCCTTTTGCGGAAGGTTTTTCCCGCCCTGCCGAAGGCTGTCGGGGTGTGCTGCCGGCAGTCCCAACGACTGTCCAATAGGTGTAAGTCGTGCGTATACAGTGTATTGCGCACGACATCGGCGCCGGATCGGAACGCCTGCCGTTTTCGGCGGACGGCGGGACGAGACCGCAAAGCTGCATAAAACTTAAAAACAATAAAACTTTTTTGTTTTTTAAGTTTTCTTGTATACATTTGCAGCCGGAAACAGTATACAACATGACGACACAACGTGAGAATATATTAGACCATGTCTGGCGGGTGATCATCACTTTGGGCATCAAGTCGGTGAGAATGGATGATGTAGCCAATATGATGGGCATGTCGAAGCGTACGCTCTACGAGATGTTCGGCGACAAGGAGGAACTGCTCTATGAGAGCATAGTGCATCATCGCGAGAAGATGCACCGGGTGCTCAAGGAGCGTGCCGATGTCTGCGACAATGTTCTGGAGATGGTGTTGACATGTTTTCTCGAGATATTCAGCCGATGGGACATGTCGGAGTGGCGCCTGATGAACAATATGAAGAAGTTTTACCCCAAGATCTATGAGCGCGTGACCAAAACCTTCACCGAGCAGGGTCTGGCAGGGCTGAAGAGTATCCTCATCGAGAGCCGCAAGGAGGGTTATCTCGCCGGCAACGTCGACATAGAATTGGTGACGATGGTGTTTTTCCAGACTTCGGCCATGTTCATGCGCGAGTACAATATAATGTTGCCCGAAGGCGTTACACGGGAGGATGCGTACGGATGCATGGCGGTGAACTTCCTGCGCGGGGTGTCGTCTGTCAAGGGCATCGAGACGATCGATGCGATCCTTGCACGTGATCAGTACCGGAATATCCGCAGCGAGCGCCTGATGGCCATAATGAGGGGAGAGGCGGACAATGACAACAGTGAAGACAATTAATCATATTAAGCAAGAGAAGTTTATGAAATTGAGGAATCTCTTTTTTGCGTTGGCAGCGTCGATATTCGTTGCCGCGGCGCCCGCCGGGGCGCAGGAGATCGCGGACTCGGTGAGCGCCGGTCCGTTGACATTGACGCTCGAGCAGGCCTTGGAGATAGCTCTGAGCGAAAGTCCGACGGTGAAGATAGCCGACCAGACGGTGGAGGTGAAGAAGTATGCCAAACGCGGCACATATGCGGGGCTGTGGCCCGAAATCAGCGCTTCGGCCACCTATAACCGTTACATAAAGAAGCAGACGATGCACATCATGGACCAGACGATGACCGTCGGTACGAGCAATATCTACCAAGGCGGATTCTCGGCGACCATGCCGCTGGTCAACGCCCAGCTGTGGAAGTCGCTGAAGATTTCGGCCATGGATGTCGAACTGGCCGTCGAGCAGGCGCGCGGCTCGCGCATAGACATGATCGAACAGGTGTCGAAGGCGTTTTATCAGGTTCTGCTGGCGAAGGATTCCTATGCCGTATACAAGCGCGTGTATGACAATGCCGTCGAAAACCATAAGATTGTAACCAAAAAATATGAAGTCGAGTGGGTGTCGGAATACGAATTTATCCGCTCGAAGGTGACCGTGGCGAATGCCGAGCCCGACGTGCTCAATGCCGAGAACGCGATCGTGGTCGGCCTGTGGCAGCTGAAGGCGCTGTTGGGCATGGACCTTAACATAGATATCGACTGCGCCGGATCTCTGGCCGACTATGAGGCCATGATGACCTCGCATTTCGACATGGAGTTCAACCCCGACCGTAACAGCGATATGAAGCAGCTGGAGATTCAGGAGCGACAGTTGCAGAAGACCCTCGAGATGCAGCGTGCGGCCAATCTGCCTACGCTGAGCCTTTCGGCCAGCTATAACTTTACGGCCATGGAGGACAGCTTCAAGTTCAACGAGTACACATGGAACCCCTATTCGTACGCTACGTTGAGCCTCAACATCCCCATCTTCGCGGGAGGCAAGCGCCGCGCCGACATCAAGCAGGCGAAACTGAACTTGAGCAACCTGCAGTTGCAGCGCGAGAATACCGAGCGTACGCTCCGTACCTCGATGATGCAGTATGCCAGCAACATGCAGACCAACCTGAAGCAGTACCATTCGTCGCTGTCGAGCATTGCGGAGGCCAAGCGCGGCTACGATATCTCGGTCAAGCGCTACGAAGTGGGCGGCGGCACGCTGGTCGAGATCGACGACGCGCAGCTGGCATATACGCAGGCCGAGCTGACGCGCAGTACGGCCATATATGACTATCTGGTCAATCAGGTCTCGCTCGAGAAGATTCGGGGGACCTATGAGATGCCCGAGGAAGGCGATGTGAATGAATAATCGGAAAAAGGACAAACACGAAAGATAATAGTTGGATATGAAGAGTAATGTTATCGTGGCACTGCTTGCTGGCGGTGCTTGCATGGCGAGCGTAGCCTGCGGATCGAAGAGCGGCAATGTCGAGCAGACGGCCGTTGAGGAGAAGCCGAAAGTGACCACCGAGGTGGTGCACGTCGAGAAAGTGGACCAGATCAGCGTATTCACCGGCAATGTCGAGGGATATGCAGTCAATAACATAACCCCCCAGTCGTCGCGACGCATCTCGCGCCTTTTGGTCGATGTGGGAGACCATGTCACGGCGGGACAGGTCGTGGCCGAAATGGACGAGTCGAGCCTGGCGCAGGCCAAGTCGCAGCTGGCGACCGACAAGGCGGCATTCGAGCGCGCGGACGAACTCTACAAGTTCGGCGGCGAGTCGAAGGCCGCATGGGAGGAGGCCAAGAACGAATACGAGCTGTCGCAGTCGAACTACGACAACCTTCTGGAGAACACGACTCTCTGCTCGCCCATTGCGGGCGTGGTGACGGCGCGCAACTACGACAACGGCGACATGGTCGGTGCGGAGCCTATCTTCGTCATACAGCAGATACGTCCCGTGAAGATCATTGTGAACGTCTCGGAGTCGCTCTATTCGTATGTAAAGAAGGGTATGGGCGTGGACGTGGCGCTCGATGCGCTGCCCGACCGCACCTTCGAGGGGAAGGTGTCGCGCATAACGCCTGCGATAGACCCCTCGACGCATACCTTCCCCGTGGAGATCGTCGTGACGAACAGCGATGAGGTGGTCAAGCCCGGAATGTATGCCCGCGTGACGATGAACTACGGCTCGCGCGATAATGTGGTGGTGCCCGACCGCGCCGTTGTCAAGCAGATGGGCTCGGGCGACAGATATATATATGTATACCAGCAGGACGGTACGGTCAAGTTCCAGAAGGTGGAGCTCGGGCGCCGCATGAGCGACCGCTATGAGATTACGGCGGGGCTGGCCGATGGCGACGAGATCGTGGTGAAGGGACAGAACGCCCTCAACAACGGAGTTAGTGTAGAACGTGTAAACGAATAAACGATGAATATATACAAATCAGCGGTCAACAACCCTATATCGACCATAATCGTCTTCGTGGCGATAGCGGTGATGGGCCTCTTCTCGCTTACGAGGCTGGGTGTCGATCTCATGCCCGACATCGAGACCAACGCCATCATGGTGATGACGGCCTACGGTGGCGCCAGCGCCGAGGATATAGAGAACAACGTCACCAAGCCGTTGGAGAACTCGCTCAACGGTGTGGACCACCTGAAGCATATCACGTCAGCTTCGAAGGAGAACATCTCGGTCATAACCCTCGAGTTCGAGTACGGTACCGACATCGATGTGGCGACGAACGACGTGCGAGACAAGCTTGATATGGTGACCACGCTGCCCGACGGCGTGAACACCCCCATCATATTCAAGTTCTCGACCGACATGATTCCCATCCTCATCATGGGAGTGACGGCCGAGGAGAGCATGCCGGGCCTTTACAAGATACTCGACGACCAAGTAGCGACGCCTCTGGCGCGAGTGAGCGGTGTGGGAACCGTCTCGGTGTCGGGTATTGCCCAGCGCGAAATACAGGTGTACTGCGATCCCAACAAGCTCGAGGCATACGGCCTCTCGATCGAGACCATATCGGAGGCCATCGCCGCCGCCAACCGCAGTACCCCGGGCGGTACGTTCGATGTGGGATCGAACACCTATTCGCTGCGCGTGGATCAGGAGTTCGACGATCCGATCGAGATGCTTGACATCGTGGTGGGCCACAACGGTACGGCTCCAGTATATCTGCGCGACGTGGCCCGCGTGCAGGATACTGTCGAGGAGCGTACGCAGGAGACCTACAACAACAGCGAAAAGGGCGGTATGATCGTGGTGCAGAAGCGGTCGGGCGCCAACTCGGTGGCCGTGGCCCAAGGCGTGCAGGAGCAGCTGAAGACCATTATGCCGTCGCTGCCGTCGGATGTGGAGATATTCAAGATCGTCGACACGTCGGACAACATCATATCGACCGTCAACTCGTTGCGTGACACCATCGCCACGACCTTCCTGCTGGTGATGCTCGTGACATTCCTCTTCCTCGGACGTTGGAGGGCCACCATCATCATCGTGCTGACGATCCCCATATCGCTGCTTTCGGGTCTGGCCTATCTGCTGGCTACGGGCGAGACATTGAACATCATCTCGCTGAGTTCACTCTCGATAGCCATCGGTATGGTGGTCGATAACGCCATCGTGGTGTTGGAGAACATCACCACGCATATCGACCGCGGCTCGCGCGTGAAGCAGGCCGCCATGTTCGCCACCAAGGAGGTGGGTATCTCCGTCATGGGCGGTACGCTTACCACCATAGCCGTGTTCCTGCCCCTTACGATGGTAAGCGGTATGGCCGGCGTGCTCTTCAACTCGCTCGGCTGGATGGTAACCATCATGCTCTCCGTATCGACGGTTGCCGCCATCACCTTCACGCCGGTGCTCTGCTCGCTCATGATGAAGGAGAAGCCCACCAAGACGTGGTTCCAGAAGAGCATCGATGCCGGAATGTCGCGGTTCAACAATTTCTACGGCGGCATCCTTGACTGGTGCGTGCACCACCGCAAGACCGTCATAACAGGTGCGGTTGTTATGTTCTTCGCCATCATGGCCGGCCTCGGCCCGAAGGTCCCGACCGAGTTCTTCCCCGTGCAGGACAATGCCCGTATAGGCGTTACTATCCAGTTGCCCGCAGGTACGGCGCAGGAGATCACGCGCGAGCTGGCGCTGGAGATAAGCGACCGTTTCCGCGAGGCGTATCCCGAGATCATTACGGTGAACCTTACCGAGGGTCAGGCCGATACCGACAATACTTTCGCCTCTATGCAGGACAACGGTACGCACTATATCTCGATGAACATTTCGCTGGTGGAGAAGACCGAGCGCGAACGCTCCCTTACCGAGATCGGCGACGGCATGCGTGCCATCCTGAACGAGTATCCCGAGATACGCACCTACAACGTCAACGTGTCGGGATCGCAAGGCGGCGTTTCGGGCCAGAGTGCTGTCGATGTGGAGATTTACGGTTACGACTTCGATACGACCGACGAGTTGGCGCAGCAGGTGTCGGATATGATGCAGGCGCTGCCCATGTGCTCCGAGGTTACTATCTCGCGTGACGAATACACGCCCGAGTACCATGTCGATTTCGACCGCGAGAAACTCTCGCTCAACGGCCTCGACGTTACTACGGCCGCCATGTATCTGCGCAACCGCATAAACGGCTCGGTCAACTCGTATTACCGCGAGGACGGCGACGAGTACGACATCCGCGTGCGTTACGACCGTCAGTTCCGCGAGTCGGTTGAGGACATCGAGAACATCACCATCTACAACGCGCAGGGCAAGGGCATCAAGGTGCGCGATCTGGGTGTCGTGAAGGAGGCATATACGCCGCCTACGATCGACCGTAAGGACCGTGAGCGTTACGTGACCGTCTCGGGTGTCGTGGCCCACGGATATGCCATGGGCCAGCTCATCGAGGAGGTCGAGAAAGGTATGAGCAACATAGAGATGCCGGCGGGCTACGTATGGGACCTCGGCGGAACCTACGAGGACCAGCAGGATACGTTTGCCGACCTGATCACGCTGATGGTATTGATGGTGATTCTGGTCTACCTCATCATGGCGTCGCAGTTCGAGTCGCTCACATATCCTACGGTGATCATGTTCTCGATACCGTTCGCCCTTGTGGGTGTTATCATAGGACTGTTCCTGACCGATACGGCGATGGGTGTCATGGCCCTGTTGGGAGTGCTGATGCTCGTGGGTATCGTGGTGAACAACGGTATCGTGCTGGTGGACTATACGAATCTCTGCCGCGAACGCGGTATGGGCATATACGAAGCCGTGGTGACGGCCGGCCGCAGTCGTCTGCGCCCGATTCTGATGACGACGCTCACGACGGTGCTGGGTATGGTGCCCATGGCCGTGGGTACGGGTATCGGTTCGGAGATGTGGAATTCGCTGGGTATGTCGGTGGCATGGGGCCTGTCGTTCTCGACGCTCATCACGCTGATCCTTATCCCGACACTCTACACGACGTTCGCCGTGTTTGGCGAGAACCGCAGAAAAAGGAAAGAACTTAAATTGCAGCAATAGTTATGAAAGCGATCTTTGTAGCTTGCAACCAGTCGATATACGACGAGGTGCTCGATATAATGAACCGCATGCAGATGCGCGGTTACACGGGTTGGGAGGAGCTCATGGGGTGCGGCAGCAGGAATGGCGAGCCCCATCTGGGCAACCACGCATGGCCCACGATGAACTCGGCGCTGCTGACGGTTACCGACGACGGTAAGGTCGATGAGTTTCTCAAGAGCCTGAAGGAGCTTGACGAGGCCAATGAGATACAGGGCCTTCGGGCTTTCGTCTGGGACGTTGCGGCGATGATATGACCAGCCGCATGCGGCCTGCCGCCGCCATGATTCCCCGTTCCGCGTGTGGCGGACGGGATTCGGGGGCGGCGTAAGGAGGACGGGGAGAGTGTTCCGATTGATGGGGAACATTCTCCCTTTGTCTTTTTTTCTGTTTTTACGGATTAGGATGATGTTTCGTATATGTGCCTGTTGAATAGTATTATACGTTGCCGGCCGAAGTCGGTTGCGGAAAGATCGGGGTGTTGTGGCGGTACCGTGGAATGCTGTGCCGTCTTTCGTACGCTTGCACGTATACGTGAAAATTTATATATTTGAAACAAATTTACTAACTAACACCTAAAACTGTAAAAATGAAAAACAGAAAATTAAGGATGGGTATGGTAGGCGGCGGAAGCGACGCCTTCATCGGCGCCGTTCACCGTCGCGCTGCCCTCATGGAGAACGAGATCGAACTCGTCTGCGGATGTTTCAGCGTCAATCCCGAAATATCGATCAGTTCGGGTCGTTCTTATTATGTCCCCGATAACCGTATTTATACTACGTGGGAGGAGATGTTCGAGAAGGAGGCTGCGCTGCCGGCAGAGGAGCGTATGGATTTCGTTACCATTGTGACACCCAACCGTTTCCATTTCGGACCTGCCATGCGGGCGCTCGAATTGGGTTTCAACGTTGTCATCGACAAGCCCATGACCCTGTCGCTGGAGGAAGCCCTCAAGTTGCGCGACAAGGTGCGCGAGACGGGTCTTACGCTGGCCCTGACGCATGTATACAGCGGTTATCCCGCCGTCAAGGAGGCGAAAAAACGTATCGCGCGCGGGGATATAGGGCGTGTGCGCCGTGTATTCGTCGAGTATTCGCAGGGCTGGCTGACGCAGCGTATCGAGCTCAAGGGAGGTAACAACGCCGTATGGCGCAACGACCCGAAGCAGGCCGGCAAGGGCGGTTGTGTGGGCGATATTGGTACCCATGCATGGCATCTCGCCGAGTATGTGACCGGCGGCCGTGTTACGGAACTGTGCGCCGAGTTGCAGCATGTGGCCGAGGGACGCCCCGTCGATGACGACGCCTGCGCTTTCCTGCACTTCGACAAGGGTTTCACGGGGCTGTTGCAGGCCACGCAGGTAGCTACCGGCGAGGAGAACAACATCCGCCTGCGCGTATACGGCGAGAAGGGCGGCCTCGAGTGGCGCCAGATGGAGCCCAATACCCTTTACATGAAATGGATCGACCGTCCTGCCGAGGAGGTGCGCATGGGTAACGGCTATGGCTTCCTTACCGATTTTACGAAGCACAACACCCGTGTTCCGGGCGGCCATCCCGAAGGTTTCATCGAGTCGTTCGCCAACATCTACCGCAACTTCGCATATACGGTGCGCGCCCGTTCGGCCGGTGAGACGCCGAGCGAGGAGTGGCTCGATTTCCCCACTGTGGAGGACGGTGTGCGCGGCATGCAGTTCATCGAGACGATGGTGGCCGCAGGTTACGATCGCGATCAGAAATGGTATAAGTGGGTGGAAGAGTAGCGTCGTGACGTAACGGACGCTCGTCGTGTCCGTTGGCGACCGATGCGATATTGGATACGGACTGCCGGCCGGCATTTTCGGACGCCGCCGGCAGCTTCCGTATATGAAAAATATTTAATAAAATGTGCGGAATTGTTTGTAGCTGGTGAAAAATTTACTACTTTTGACGTAAATTATGATATCGAGCGGACGTCCGGTCCTTTTGTGTCGGGGCGTTCGGGTTTCGGCGCGGGAATATTCCGTATTGTCTTTTTGTTGATTTTTTGAGCGGTTTAGTGATTTATTATGTCTAAATCAGGTAAAAAGAAATTTCTGCTTGTCGGCTTGGCCGGCCTTGTCGTCGGCTTTTCGCTGATGATACTTCTCAATTCGTTTTATGTCAAGAGCTCGTCGAACGAGGCCTGCATGATGTGCCACTATCATCCCGAGTCGGATGCGAGCTGGAAGCAGTCCATGCACTACAATAACGGCAGCGGCGTGAAGACCGACTGCGTGGAGTGCCACCTCCCGCCCAAGGGATCGTTCGCCTACTTCAAGGCCAAGGCCACTACCGGTATGAAGGACATCTGGTCATACATTACCAAAAAGCAGGAGGATATCGACTGGGACAGCAAGGGTGAGCTGGAGTATGCCACCAAGATCGTGTATAACGAGTCGTGCAAGGAGTGCCATATCAATCTTTTCCCCGAGGGTATCACCGACGACGGCGTGACGGCGCACCTGTATTACGAAGAGAACGAGGAGAAACTCGACCTGCAGTGCATCAGTTGCCACCTCGATGCCGGACACTACAATCCCAACTATCAGCATGGCCAGATGGCCGGTCTGCCTACGGCTGCTGCCGAGGATGCCGAGATATATGCCGAGGCTACCCCCGTCACCGAATTCAAGAACTACACGGAGACTATTCCCGGTACGTCGGCATCGCTCAAGATGGTGGCCATTCCGGGCGGCACCTTTACTATGGGCAGCCCCGAGAACGAGCCTTTCCGCCGCAGCGACGAGTCGCCGCAGCGCAGTGTGACCGTGTCGCCTTTCTTCATGGGCGAGATGGAGGTCACGTGGGACCAGTATTGGGCGTTCTACGGTGAAACCATGTCCGAGGGCCGCATATCGCCTGAAGAGGTGTATGCGAACAACTCGCGCGAGGATGTCGACGCCATAAGCGGCCCTACACCGCCGTTCGGATTCCCCGATCAGGGCTGGGGCATGGGCGAACGTCCCGCCATAACTATGACCCACTATGCAGCCGAGACCTTCTGCCAGTGGCTGTCGAAGAAGACGGGCAAGAAGTACCGTCTGCCGACGGAGGCGGAGTGGGAATATGCGGCGCGCGGCGGCACCTCGACCCCCTACTTCTTCGAGGGCAGCCCCAAGAAATTCTCGAACGAGGGATTCTGGAACGGGCTCTTCGGTGCCGATACTGCCGTGATCAACAGCTATGTGGTATATGTTAACAACAGCAAGAACCGTACGCAGGAGCCGGCAAAGATGATGGCCAACCCGTTCGGATTGAAGAATATGCTGGGTAACGTGATGGAGTATTGCTCGGACTGGTATGCCGAGGATGCATATTCGCAGCTTCAGGACGGCGCAACCGACCCGCAGGGTCCCGCATCGGGCGAGGAGCACGTCGTCCGCGGCGGCCTCTACAACGAGGATGCGTCGGAGATGCGATGCGCGGCACGTGCCCATACCGAGCATGACGCATGGCTCAAGACTGACCCGCAGAACCCCAAGAGCATATGGTGGTACTCGGATATTAAGGGTATAGGTTTCCGCGTTGTGTGCGAGGTGCCCGAAGGGGTGTCGGCCCAATAGCGCGCGAAACGGAGAATGAAGAGACTTATAACACTTTAACTCTATAAAACTACTACGATTATGAGCAAAAACAAGATCAGCAGAAAGGACTTCCTGTCGTATTCTGCACTTCTGGGCGTATCGAGCATGGTCGGATCGTCGGCTATACTCTCTTCTTGCAGCGGAAACAAGGGTCCTGTCTACACTCCCCTGAGGCAGGCCGGTGAGTATTATGTTCCGGAGCTCCCCGACAAGGCTATCGACGGCAAGGAGCTCAAGGCCGGAGTCATCGGTTGCGGCGGTCGTGGTTCGGGCGCTATTGTAGACCTTCTGACTGCAGCCAACGGCATCAAGGTTATTGCTTTGGGCGATACCTTCTCGGATCGTCTCGAAGGCCTTCGTAAGAACCTTAAGGAGCACCACAACCAGGATGTCCCCGCCGAGAACTGCTTTGTCGGCTTCGACGCATACAAGAAGGTTATCGATTCGGGTGTGGATCTCGTAGTCATCGCTACGCCTCCCGTATTCCGTCCCGTACATTTCCAGTACGCTACGGAGAAGGGCGTTCACTCGTTCCTCGAGAAGCCCATCGCAGTAGACCCCAAGGGCTACCGTATGATCATGGCTACCGCCAAGCAGGCGAAGGCCAAGGGCTTGAGCGTTGTTACGGGTACGCAGCGTCACCACCAGCGTCCTTATGTCGAGGCTTTCCAGAAGATTCAGGAGGGTTATATCGGACAGATCACCGGCGGTAACGTATATTGGAACCAGAGTATGCTGTGGTACCGCGAGCGTCAGCAGGGCTGGAGCGATATGGAGTGGATGATCCGCGACTGGGTTAACTGGAAGTGGCTCTCGGGCGACCATATCGTCGAGCAGCACGTCCACAATATCGACGTCTTCCTGTGGATGTCGGGCCTGAAGCCCGTCAAGGCTACGGCATTCGGTGCGCGTCATCGCCGTATTACCGGTGACCAGTACGACCAGTTCAGCGTAGATTTCGAGTTCGAGAACGGTATCCACCTGCACAGCATGTGCCGCCAGATCGACGGTTGCAGCAACAACGTAGGCGAGTTCATTCAGGGCACCATGGGTTCATGGAACAGCTATAACAACGAGATCAAGGACTTGGCAGGCAATGTAATCTGGAAGTTCGACGACGAGGCCGCTCAGGCCGCATACCAGCAGCACAATCCCTATGTGCTCGAGCACGTGGATTGGGTTAACCACATCCGCAAGGGTGAGGCTTACGACGAGGCCGAAGGTTGCGCCATTTCGTGTCTGGCCGGCGTGATGGGCCGCGAGGCTGCATATACCGGTGCTACGGTAACGTGGGACGAGATCAGCGCGTCGGCTTTGGACTACATGCCCGAGAAGCTGGAGATGGGTCCCATGGACATGTCGAAGTATGTCGTACCCGTTCCGGGCAGCGGCAAATAAGCCTAATAACGGGCCAATAGCGAGTAAAGGGTGGAGCGGGAGCCGATGACTCCATCTCTGCCCTTTTTTCGTAGAATACTCCGATGACGGCATGCACCGATGGACGTGAAAACGGAATTTTTCGACGACGCGCTTTTCAGGCGTGTGGCAGCAGAGGCGCATCGCTCGCCGCGGCGGCGTATGAACTACAACTTCCACCGCTCGCCGGACGATCCGGTGAACCGTCTGCTCAACGTGATGCACTGCGGCAGCTATCTTCCCGTACACCGCCACCTGTCGCCGCCCCGCAGCGAGAGTTGTGTGGTTTTGCGCGGGAGCGTCGGGGTCACTGTATATGGTGACGACGGCAGTGTCGCGGAGCGCCGTGTTGTGAGCGCGACGGGGCCGTGCTGCGGTTTCGACATAGAAGCCGGTGTGTGGCACGGTCTGGTGGTGCTTTCCGACGATACGGTGCTTTTCGAGGTGAAGCAGGGACCGTATGTCCCGATTGCGCCGGATAATATCGCACCGTGGAGTCCTCCTGCTGAGGATGCAGGGGCCGTTGCGGAGTTTATAAAGGAGTTGGAAACAGAATTTAATAAAATGCATTATGAATAGAAAAGAGTTTTTACAGTGTTCTTTGGCAGGTGCCGCTACCATAGCCGTGGCTGGCGCTCCTGCGCAGCTTATGGCGGCATGTACGGCCAAGAAGGGCGGCAAGGCGGAGCTCAAGCTGTCGTTTCAAGAGGGGATAGCCCCGGGCAACAGCCTGAACGAGAAGTTCGATTATATGGAGAATCTGGGCGTGGTAGGATTCGAGCCCGGGGGCGGTAACCTCGCGGCCCGTGTCAACGAGATACAGCAGGCGCTTAAGGGCCGCAATATCAAGGTGTCGGCTATATGCGCAGGCTTCAGCGGCTTTATTTTGGCGGAGGAGCCCGCAGTGAAAGCGCAGTTCGACTCGACGATGCGCGACATCATAGCCGCTGCCGGCGAACTGGGCTCGACGGGCGTTATCATGGTGCCCGCCTTCAACGGCCAAAAGCCTTGCAAGCCCCATACGATGGAGACCCGCAATTTCCTCACCGAGCAGCTCCACGAGTTGGGCGAGTATGCGCTCAAGTGCGGAACGACGGTGATACTCGAGCCGCTGAACCGCGGCGAGGCGTTCTATCTGCGCCTTGTGGAGGATGCCGCAGCCATCTGCCGCGACTCGAAGAGTGCGGGTGTGAAGTGCATGGGCGACTTCTGGCACATGATGGAGGAGACGTCGGACTACGCAGCCTTCATGTCTGCCGGTACGGAGTATCTGCAGCACGTACACGTAGCCAGCCGCGGCCGCCGCAGCATGCCGGGCGAGGATGGCGAGAAGGATAATTATATCGACGGAATGCGCGCCTTGAAGGAGATCGGCTACCAGCACTATGTCAGCTTCGAGTGCGGCTCGCAGGGTCCCCGCGAGCAGACCGTGCCCGCAGCAGTGGCTCTGCTGCGCGAGCAGTGGAAGAAAGCCTGAAATATGACTGCGTATGACCTTTGAATGGGGTTATAAAAGAGCTTTCCTGCGTTGTGCCTTACTATTCGTAGTGGGCACAACGTTGCAATTGGCCGTAGGCGATATTGACAGTTCGCTGCTGCACTACCCGTGGGGATTGATCCTTGCGGTGAACTATCTCTACCTTCTGGTCGTGGCGTACGCCATGCGTAACAGGTGGCGCTGGCTGCGGCAGTTGGGCGACGACAAGGCGTGCCTGTCGTCGCTGGCGGCTTTCGGTGCGATAGTGATAGTCTTCGGTCTGACGCGGCAGGATCCTGCACGCGAGGGACTGGTCGGTGCGCTGGGGTTCTCGCGCATGACATCCTCGTGGCCTTTCAACCTGCTGTTGTTCTATTTCATGACCACGCTGGGTATACGTACTGTATCGGATATACATCATCTGCGCGACCGCCGGATGGCGGCCGTATTGACCCATTTGGGAGTGTTCGTGCTGCTTGTGGCAGGGACCTTTGGCAGCGGCGACACCGTGCGTTGCATGGTTACGACACGTGTCGGTACTCCCGTAAGCATCGGCCGTGACGATGCGGGGCACGAGGTGCGGCTGCCGTTTGCGCTTACGCTCGACGACTTCTCGATCGAGGAGTATCCCCCGAAACTGTACCTTCTGGATACGCGCCGCGAGAGTTCGTCACGAGAGTTCCTTTCTGTCGAGGCAGACGGGGCGGAGGCCGTTATCGGCGACTGGCGCATACGTGCCGAACACAGCCTCGATATGGCTGGCCGTCTGCCCGAGGAGAGCGATTGGAGGGCGATGAAACACGTCGGAGCCGCCCCTGCGGTCTATGCTTCGGCGGAGAATACCGTTACGGGGGAGAAATTCAGTGGGTGGGTCAGCTGCGGCAGCCACATATTCGAACCTTCGTATCTGATGCTCGATGACGGTATGGCCGTGGCGATGCCGCGGCGTGAGGCAAAACGTTACCTTTCGCGTGTGAATATCATGGAGGAAGGTGGTATCCGCCGAGATGTGGAGATCGAGGTTAACCATCCTGCGCGTGTCGGGTCGTGGCGTGTATATCAGGTAGGTTACGACACCTCTAAGGGGCGTTGGAGCGATACCAGCGTGCTGGAGTGCATATGCGACCCGTGGTACGGAGCGGCGCATTTGGCCCTGTGGATGCTGTTGGCGGCGGGCGTCGTGATGTTCGTCACGGCTGGCGGGCGGCGAATAGGCGTCAGGAAAACGGATGACGGCATGCCTGATGCTGCCGGCGGTGCCGCGGCGTGCGGGACTGATATGGACGGCGTGAAGGAGAAGCATGTACGCGGTGGTGCCGCTGTACGGCGCCGCGGCGGAAGAAAGGAGGTGAAACTATGAGCTGGGATCAACTCTTGTGGTATGCGGCCGTAGCGGCCGCTTGCTGGGTTGCTGGGGCCGTGGCGGCCTATCGCGCGAAGCGCCCGTGGGGGGCTGTGGCGGTATCGTTGTGCGGGTCGGCCGTATTCCTTGCCTTCATCATAGGCATGTGGGTGTCGCTCGAACGGCCGCCCATGCGTACGATGGGCGAGACGCGCCTGTGGTATTCGTTCTTCCTTTCCGTTGCCGGCGTGGCGGTATACGCGCGCTGGCGTTACAAGTGGATACTGTCGTTCAGCAGCGTCATGTCGATAGTATTCGTCTGCATAAATCTCTTCAAACCGGAGATACACAACAAATCGCTCATGCCGGCGTTGCAGAGCGTGTGGTTCGTGCCCCATGTGATCGTATACATGTTCTCCTATGCGCTTCTGGGTGCCGTCACGCTCTTTGCGCTTTATCTGTGGCTGCGGTCGTCGCGCCGCGAGCCCTCGGACGACGAGATGGGTCTGTGCGACAATCTGGTGCGTATAGGTTGGGCATTCCTGTCGCTCGGCATGGTTATGGGCGCGTTGTGGGCCAAGCAGGCTTGGGGCGACTATTGGACGTGGGATCCCAAGGAGACGTGGGCCGCGGCCACATGGCTCGGGTATCTTCTCTACCTGCATCTGCGTGCCGTGCGGCCCAAGGACAGCAATGCGGCGTTCGCGATCATCGTCTTCTCGTTCCTGCTGTTGCAGATGTGTTGGTACGGCATCAACTATCTGCCCGCGGCACAGGGCGTGAGCATACATACATATTGACTGTATGGCCGTGCAGCCGGTGCCTCCGGCAACATGGGGCCGCAACTCCATGCCTGCGGAATAACCGGTTCCGCTAACGGCGGTGTGGCCGGCCGAGGCTTGCGGCCGATTCGATAAATTGATTTTATGAAGATGCGTGTTATTTTTATCTGTCTTCTTGCGGTTTCCGCGGCGGGTTGCGGGACCAAGGGCCCCGAGAGCCTTGTCCCCGACACTCCCTCGGCAGCTCCCGACTATTTGTGTACATGGAACCTTCAGGGTTATGTGACGAGTTATGCGAGCAACGAGATGATGCGGTACGCCATGAACGAGGAAAACATATTCGGCGACGGTGAGTTCTGCAACTGGGCGGGACTATATCCGTCGATACGCGGGGATCTGTATTTCGTAATGGACGACTCGTGGGATATACCGCAGGATGAGAACAGTGTCGGCGGAAATCCGTATCTGGGTACGACGGAACTTAACGAGGAGCGTTTCCCGTCATTCTCCGGAACGCCCGCCGAGCGTCTGAAGAAACTTACCCGACGTCTGAAAAAGCTGGGGTGGAAAGGTGCCGGCGGTTGGATCTGCGCCCAGAAGCCGGAGGCTTATGCCTCCATGTCGGAGGAGGAATACTGGACTGACAGGCTTAAAGCGGCCTCCGAGGCGGGGTTTTCATATTGGAAGGTCGACTGGGGACGTGACGCCACAAATGACGGCTGGCGGCAGATGCTGACGCGTCTGGGCAAGGAGTATGCTCCCGAATTGTGGATCGAACATGCCATGCGGAACGAGTATGTCGAGTTCAGCGACGTGTTCCGCACGTATGACGTGGAGAACGTCATAGCCCAGCCAGTAACCATACAGCGTGTGGCGGATCTGCTTCCCCGCAGGGCGCAGGCTGGGGCGAAGGGTATTGTAAACTGTGAGGACGAACCGTACATAGCCGTTGGATTGGGCTGTGCCATAGGTGTCATGCGCCATCCTTTTGCGGGCAGTCTGCCTGACGGCCGTCAGGATGACGCCTTTCCGCCCGTAGGGCACAACTACAAGCGGTGTCTGGACGAGGTCGTGCGCGGCGTACGCTGGCACCGTATAGCCGAGCCGTTCGCCGTGGACGGCGATTGCAGCGTCGACACCGTGCGTTTGGCCGATTCATGGATACTGCGTGAGAACGAGACGTGGAACAAGGGACGCGAGGTGGGTTCGGTACTGCGTGAGAGCGCTCCCGCACGTGTAAGCCGCCGTATGCCATTGCCCGAGGTGGCGGATACCGCGGCATCGCGGCCGTTCGTCCTTGCATCGCGCTATCCCAACGATGCCGTAGCCGTTGCGGCCATAGGCCGTGCCATAGGCCGCGAGTATGTAGCCCGCGCTGTGGATGTGACGGTGCAGGGCGGCGATTGGAGCGCCCCCATAGGCCTGTTCGGCCGTTTCAGATCGGTGACGATCGTCTATCCCGAGGCTCTCGACGCCGCGGCTGCGGTCGAGGTGTGGGGGCAGGATCTTGCGGGAGATACACCCGTGAACATAACAGCCGAGGTGAGTATCGACGGTAACCGCATGACGGTGCCGGGGACGGTGATCGACCGAGTGGGGCTGATGTGTGCCTCGGAGGGCGACCTGTCCGGCCCGGGGATGGTGATGAAGGTGTCGGTTGCGCGCAGGCGCTGACGTGTGTTTAATGTTTGAGACCCATTGAGGATGATGTCTTTGAATATGAAAAAAGTGTTGTTGGCCCTCCTTTTGCTTGCGGCGGCAGCGCAGCAGTCGCACGCTCAGGATGGGGCGGACGGTGTTGCGGCCCGCGAGGGGCAACTTCTGCTGGCGGATCCTTTCGTACTGGAGGATGACGGCTGGTATTATATCTACGGGACGCATGCCGACGACGGCATTGTGGTGTACCGTTCGCGCGACCTGAAGCATTGGAGTGACCGTTGCGGAAATGCCCGAAACGGGCTTGCGCTGCACAAGGACGACGTTTGGGGCGATTTTTTCTTCTGGGCGCCCGAGGTTTACAGGGTGGGGGAGCGCTACCTTATGGTATACAGTGCCGAGGAGCATATATGCTGTGCCGAGTCGGATTCGCCGTGCGGCCCCTTCGTGCAGCGGGAGAAGCGTCCATATCTCGACGAGAAAGGCATCGACTCGTCGATATTCTTCGATGACGACGGTACGCCATACATGTTCTGGGTGCGTTTCACCGCGGGCAATGTGATATGGGTCGCCGAGATGACGCCCGACCTGCGCGAGATAAAGCTTGAGACGGCGCGGCGCCTCATCGATGCCGAAGACGGCACGTGGGAGTGTGTACAGGCGCGTGTGGCCGAAGGTCCGATGGTAGTAAAGTACAAGGGCAGATATTACCTCACATACAGCTGCAACGACTATCGGAGCAAGGAGTATGCCGTGGGTGTGGCTGTTGCGGAGAATGTTATGGGGCCATACAGGCGTTGCGAGGGTAATCCAATACTTCACCGCCACTGCGGATATCTCGGCACGGGACACCACGCGCTGTTGCGAGCAGGCGGCAGATACCTTATCGTCTACCATGCCCACAACAGCGGCGGGAAGATACATCCGCGGCAGACGCTTATCGCGCCGTTGAAGTTCCGCCGAGACCGTTCGGCCGGCCGTAATGCGTATCGTATGGAGGTGTCGGAGCGCATCATCGTGCCGATGGCCGATAAGCGGCCTTAAACTGCCGTTGCCGCGCCCCGACGGGCGTGTGGCTTCGGTCGCAGGCGGGAAACAAAGTCCTTGGAAAGGGCCTGTTTCCCGCCTGTACGGTGTGTATGCTGCGCGCTGCCCCTCAATTGTGCCTTAGTACGCTGCCGCTGTTGTATACGACGGGCCCGTGTCCGTGCCCGAGTTGCGGCCGTTGACCTCGGAGCAAAATGTTGCAGCCGGACCGTGCATTGCCCGCGCGTAAGCGGGGACGGCGGTGCCGGATATGGTGTTGCGGTTGATTCCGAAGTCTGCGATACTCTGACGCGCCGCTTGCGCGGACGGTTATTTTTGTCGGAAGTATATCTGCATTGGCACGCCCGAGAAGTCCCAGTGTTCGCGTATCTTGTTTTCGAGGTAGCGGCGGTAAGGCTCCTTGACGTATTGCGGCAGATTGACGAAAAAGGCGAATTGGGGTGTCGGCGTCGGCAGTTGCGTGGCGTATTTGATGCGTATGTACTTGCCCTTTGTCGAGGCGGGAGGGTAGTCCTCGATGATGGGCAGGATGTAGTCGTTCAACTCCGAGGTCGGGATGCGGCGGCGGCGCGAGTTGTAGACGCGGATGGCCTGCTGCAGCACCTCGAGGATGCGCTGTTTGTTGAGCGCCGAGGTGAAGACGATGGGTATGTCGCTGAACGGCGCGAGTTTCTTCTGGAGGAAGGCGCGCCACTCCTTCATGGTGTTGCTCTCCTTCTCCACGAGGTCCCATTTGTTGACCACGATTACGCAGCCTTTGCGGTTGCGGACGATGAGGTTGTGTATGTTCAGGTCCTGCGACTCGAGTCCCTGCTGGGCATCGAGCATCAGGATGCAGACGTCCGAGTTCTCGATTGCGCGTATCGACCGCATCACCGAGTAGAACTCGAGGTCCTCCATTTCGCGGCCCTTCTTGCGCATGCCGGCCGTGTCGACGAGGTAGAAGTCCATGCCGTATTTGTTGTAGCGCGTATGTATCGAGTCGCGCGTGGTGCCGGCGATGTCGGTGACGATATTGCGCTCCTCTCCCAGCAGCGCGTTGGTCATGGATGACTTGCCCACGTTGGGGCGTCCCACTATGGTTATGCGCGGCAGTTCCTCCTCCTGCTCGGCGCGCGCATCCTCCGGCAGGGCGGCGAGGATGGCGTCCATGAGGTCGCCCGTACCGCTGCCCGACATGGAACTTATGCAGTAGGGCTCGCCGAGGCCCAGTGCGTGAAACTCGTGCGACAGGTATATCAGGTCGTAGTTGTCGACCTTGTTGCATACGACTATCACGCGCTTGCCTGAGCGGCGCAGCACGTCGGCCATCATCATGTCGAGATCGGTGATGCCCGTGCTTACCTCTACCATGAAGAGTATCAGGTCGGCCTCGTCGATGGCCAGCATCACCTGACGGCGTATATCCTCCTCGAATATGTCGTCGCTGTTGACGGCATAACCGCCCGTGTCTATCACCGAGAACTCCTTGCCGTTCCAGTCGGTTTTGCCGTAATGGCGGTCGCGCGTGGTTCCTGCCGTGGCGTCCACGATGGCTTGTCGCTGCCCCACAAGACGGTTGAAGAGGGTCGATTTGCCCACGTTGGGGCGGCCTACGATAGCTACTAAACTCATTGTGCGATCACTTTTTGTGCGTGCAAAGATACTAAAAGCAGTGCAGCGGAGCAAATTTTTTGCATGGCTCCGTTGCGCTGCCTCATGCGCTTCTCCGTATCGTGCTCAGCGGCACCGCGGCCGTCGTGAAGCCTTGTTTCCGTAGAATGGTCTCTTCTGTGCCTCCGCGGATCGCGCGCGTCTCGTGCCGTTCCGCATCGGTTTTCTGCGCGTATCTGGAGACGGGTCCGCGGGCTTGCCCATTCTGCGATGCGTCTGCCCGTCTGCGGCGTATTGCGGTCGGGCATCCTTGGGCTGCGCGTTCCGGCATGTCGCCCGCCCCTGCGGTATTGCGGTTTATCCCTTGCCAGCTACCTTACCCTGTAATCCTTGGGCAGGACGTTGTATTGCTTCTTGAAGCAGGACGAGAAGTATGACGGGGAGTTGAATCCGACGAGCAGGCATACGTCCGATATCGAGTATTTGTTCTGTTGCAGCAGTTCGGCGGCGTACGACAGGCGGCGCTGGCGCAGGTATTCGTTGGGATTCATGCTGTATATCTGCTTCATGCGGCGGAAAAGCGTCGAGCGGCTCATGCACATCGCTGCAGCGATATCGTCGACCGAGAGATCGACGTTGTGCATGTGCTGTGCCACAAACTCTTCGAGCCGCGATGCCAGTTCGCGGTCGCTTGCGGATGCGGGCTGTGTTTGAGGCGTGTTTGCCTCCGCGATGCCGTCGGCGGGAGCGTTTGGGGCTTTGGCGGCCGTCGGGGTCTCCGCGGCTGCGGCCGTCTCGGCCGTCCCGATTGAGCCTTGCGGCCGTGTGCGCGGCGCCTTTTCCACTGCCCCCCCCCTTATTGTCGGTTCGTTTTGGGGCTCGTCTGCCTGTGTCTTGCCGTCTGCGGCCGTTGCGTTCCGTGCCCTGACGTCATGGGGTATCTGCGGCATTTCGGGAACGACCGTATCTTGGGGCTGTACGCCGTATGCGCTTCCCGTGTCGTGGCACGTTCCCCCGTCGGACGCGAGCGCACTGCCATTTGCGGCTCCCCCGCCGTTGGCCTTTCGTTTTCTTAGGCGCGCGGTGGTTATACCGAGGATTGCGGCTCCCAGAACGGCGCATAGGACAATGACCTCCTCCGTCGGCAGCGGAATGCGTATGATGAGTGTTTTGCCGTTATCGTTGCTGTCGGTGGCTGCAGCGGCGGCATTTGCCGTCAGCATCTTGTTGTGCCTTTCGGGCAGGGACGGCATGCCGGGGTCCGGCGCGATGTCAGCCGGATAACATACCGTGGCGGCCGCGATGTGCAATAGCAGCGATATAATGGCAATTCTATAAATGGCGGATAAGTGTTTCACGATTTTAGGGCTGTCAGGTTAACACAAATGTAATAAAAACGGCGGTATTTTGCAATTTTTGGTGCAAAATTTCATTTTTTGACCATTCCCGCATTCTTTCGCTCCATTTGTGCTGCCGCCGTTAGCGTAATCTTCCCTTTTTCGGAGCGTGCAGTGAGGTATGTCTTATATAGTGTTTTATGAGGCTTGAAAACGTATTTTGCCGTTGTCGGGGCACGGGTATGTTGTTACATGCGGCGTTGGCGGCCCGTCATGCGATTTTGCGGCCTGTCATGCAAAAAGCGAAGCCGCACCATGACAGGTGCGGCTTCGCTTTTTTGTTTGCGGCGCGTGGGAGGGATCGTAGCCTCCGTACTGTCGCCGCGGATTGGTCAACACTGATTTATTCTCCTTGTGTCCATATTATTCGGCGGGAGTCTCCGGTGTCTCTTCGGGGTTTTCGGGATTCTCGGGGTTTTCGGGATCCTCGGGCGTCTCTGCCACCTTGGGAGTCCATACGCACATGTCTGCGATAGATACCGCGCTGCCACGTCCCGATGCACCGAAGTAGAACAGCAGGTAGCGGGTATTGATTGTCGGTACGGTGAACACCCTCACGCGGTCGCTCGAACCCTCGAAGTCGAGTGTGCCGAGGTAGGTGAGATTCGTGTACTTGATGTTCTCCCTGTCGCTGTAGTCGAGCGACTCGGCTGCGTAGCACTGTACGTTGGCGAGGTCGGTTACCATGCTGTCGTTGCGGCGCCAGATCTCAACCATCGTTACGGTCTGCTCCGAACCGAGGTCGAGTGCAGCGTTGAACGGCAGTGAGGTGGTTCCGTAACCGCTGCCCCAGCAGTTCTCCCACTTGTTGCTTACGTTGCCGTCGATGGCCTGTGCGGCGGGATCGCTGTTCTGCTGCGATTCGGGTACGAAGGTCATGTCCGCCTGCGGTACGACGGTGGCATATTCTGCCAGAGCCGTGGCCGATGAGGCCGTGCTGGCAACGTCCACTGCCGGCCAGTAGTCGAAGCGTATCATTGCGTCCAGCCCGTCAGCGTTCGATTCGATGGGAACTCCGTTGAGGGTCGCGTTGCCGAACTTGACGTTGAAGTAGTAGGTTCCGTACGGAGTGCCCTCAGGCATGGTCACGTTGTAGCTGAACGAGCTTGAGCCCTGTTCGAGCGTCCTGACGTCGGCATTCTGGATGGCCTCCAGCGGGAGGGCCTTGCGAAGCACCTTGGCTTCGAGCGCGCTGCCGATGGCGGTTGACGACGTACCGTTGTCAGCCTCGACCGATGCCGACTCGAACTCGATGTCCCATCCGATGTCAAAGTTGTTCTCGAAAGGTACGC
This sequence comes from uncultured Alistipes sp., assembly GCA_944320685.1. GTDB lineage: Bacteria > Bacteroidota > Bacteroidia > Bacteroidales > Rikenellaceae > Alistipes. Next base: position 149,066 of record CALUIK010000001.1, on the reverse strand, counting down.
TTACGGTCATTGCCATGGTGTTGCCCTTGAACGTGGCGTCGCCGGTAACGTTGAACTGAAGCTGGGCATCAGAGATCACCAGACGGCGGAGAATGTAGAATTTCTCGTCGTTGACGGTGGTTTCACCCTTCTGCTCGAGCTGGATGGCCACATAGTAAGCCTGGTTGGGGCTTTCCTCTGCGAGCTTAGCGATCTTCTGGCGGAGTTCAACGATGCTTTCGGGCGTGAACGTTATGTCGATGATCTCATAGCCTTGGTTGGGAGCGAAGTCCACTTCCGAGGGGATGGTGTAGTATGACGGGTCTACGAGAACGTAGTCTGCGCCGTATACAGCGAGTTCCTCCTGCGTCATGGACCGTATCGACGTTGCGGCCTCGAGTGCGGGGTCGCCGCCTGATCGGATGATTGTGAACGACGATTTCATCTCCACACCCACGTCGAACAGCTCCATGTCAGCCGAAGGGGTATCCTTGATGCTGACCACGCGCTTGTATTCGTCGGGGATCAGGTTGTCGAGCTCCAACTCCGAGTTGTCGCACGCAGCGAATGAGAACATTGCGGCTGCGACGATACCTGTTTTTATCAGTATATGTTTCATATTCTATTCTTTGCTAACTGTTAATAACCGGGTGCCTGAACCATCTGCGGGTTAGAGTAGAGCTCTTGGTTGCGGATGGGGAGCAGATACATACGGTCCATCCATACGTATGCGCCGTCTACTACGACCTCCTGATTGAACTCCTCGATGGTGGGATCTATGCGCTTGCTGACGAATGCGTCGAGACCGGTGCGGACGCCTGCTCCGAGGTACTGGTCGCATACTACCCAGCGGCGCAGGTCGTAGTAGCGGTGGCCCTCCATGAAGAGCTCGATTGCGCGCTCGTTGCGGACCCAGTCGCGGATGGTTCTGTCGCCGGTGCAATCAGCCTTCGTAACCTCGGGGACACCTGCACGAGTACGTATCAGGTTGAGGTTCGTAAGGGCCTGCTCGAGTTCTTTCTCGTCGCCGGTGTTCATGTAGATTTCGGCGCAGCACTCCGCAAGGTTCAGATAGAGCTCCGTCAGACGGATCAGCGGTGCAGGGAACGAGTAGCTGGTTCCGCTCCAAGGCTGTGAAGCACGAGTAAAACGAGTATGAGGCGCAAAGAATTTGTCGGTCAGATAACCGGTCTGGTTCAGGTCGCGGGCCGTTGAGGTGTTGTAGCCGCTGCCCTCCTCGTTCTTGCTGGCGCGCAGGTTGAGGCGGAAAGGCTTGCCGTCGCTGAGCAGGGGACCGAGGTCGCATCCGTCGAAGCTGATCCATGCATAGAAGCGGGGCTCGCGGTTGCAGTTGAGGTTGATGATCTCGGGACGGCCCTCGCGGCCTGCCGACTTGAGCCACTGACTCTCGGGGGTAAAGTTCGGGTCGTCTGCGGGGCGCTTGCCGTTGATCGTGTAGAAGGTCTCCACCATCTGCAGCGTGGGGCTTACGCCGCTCCAGCCGCCTTCCCAACCGCCACTGTTGTTTTGTACAATATTACGCGGCTTACCGCCTCGGACTGATTCGTTGCTGTCGAAGCAGGTGAAGATATACTCCTTGTTACCCATGGGCTCGTCCGATGCGGCAACGTAACGCATCAGCATCACACGCTCGGCGAATTCCTTTTTCTTTGCGGCAATCTCCTCGTCTGTTTCACCCTGGAAATCTACGGGGATGTAGTTACCGCCATCCTCTTCATAGATGGGCACACTTCTATCCTGTGCCATCTTCAGAGCATCCTCAATCTGCATGAGCTTGCGGCCGTTTACAGCATTGGTAGCCTCCTTTATGGCAGCTTCTGCAGCATCCTTTGCGCGCTTCCACTTGTCGAGACTGAAAGTGTAACTTACGAGCTCTTTTCCGTAGCCCGGAGTCTCGTAGTTGGTGTTCTGCCAGTTGGGCCACGGGAACTCGCCGTTCCACAAGGGCGATGCCGCGTAGAGCAGTGCACGCGACTTAAGGGCCAATGCTGCGGCCTTGTTGCCCAGACCGTAGGTGTCGTCCTGTGCAAACCCTTCCTGAAGGTAGGGGTATGCGTCGTCGAGACGCTGGCAGATGAAGTCGACCACATAGTCGTAGTGCGAACGGCCCGGGTACTGGTCGGGTGTTATGTCCGTCTCGTAGTGGTGATCCATGACGGGGCAGGGACCGAACCAGTTGAGCAGCTTGAAGTGGTAGTATGCCTCCAGGAATGCTATGTGGGCGTAAAACTTGTTGTAGTCATCCTCGGTAAGGAAATCGGGGTGTTGACGCTCGAGCTCGCGCTCGAAAAGGTGTAAGTTACCCAACTCTCCGTATACGTGACGGAAATATGAATCGGGCATATTACTTGCGTTAACGGTGCAATATGCGACCACCCGACGATCATGTTCGGTCCACTTGTCGGGGCAGACGAACTCGTCGGTAGATGCCTCGTAGCGCGTTGTGGTAACAGGATGTTTGGATGCAACCTGAGAGTAACAGCCTCTCAGCCATGCTTCAGTGCTGGCCTTATCTCGCATGGCATCTTCGAGTGAGGCGCGCTTTGCCGGCGCTACATCGAGAAAGTCGCACGATGCAAGCGTTGCGACCGATGCGGCTAATGCAATGGTTTTTATATATCCGAATTTCATATATATACTTGTTTTAAATGTTTGTTAGAACTTGAGCTGAACACCCAGCGTGAAGGTGCGCGACAGGGGGTATGTGTTCCATGCGAGCTCGGGGTCCCACAGCTTGAAGGGGCTCCATACGGCGAGGTTGTCGCCGTTGATGTACACGCGGCCGAACTTGAACGAGTAACCGATCTCGAGGGTTTTGAAGCGGATAAAGTTACCGTTACGCATCCAATAGGTGCTGTTTACGCGGTTGTTGGCAGTGTCAGCCGAGGTCAGACCCAAACGGGGGTACTTCGCGTTCGGGTCGGGGTTGTCCTGACGCCATGCGTCGTCGGCGATGAACTGCAGTACGTTACGATCGTCGGTACCGAATACCTCAATGTTACCTGCGATGATCGTACGCTTGGCCGAACCGTTGAAGAAGACGCCCAGATCCCAGTTCTTCCACTGGAGGTTGAATCCCAGACCGTACTGTATGCGCGGCCGGTTGCCGTAGGGCGATATGACCGCCTGGTCGTTCTGGTCGACGAGGCCGTCGCCGTTCACGTCGCGGTACTTGACGTCACCCGGACGTACGGTAGAACCGAGCAGCTGCTCGGGGCTGTTGTCGATCTCCTCCTGCGAGGTGAAGAGGCCGTCGGCGATGTAGCCTTCGGTGCGGTAGCCGTCCAGAGGCTTGCCGGTCTTGATCTGCCATACAGACTCGTATGCGGGCTCGTCGAGGAAGACATACTTGTTCTGCGTATAAGTGAAGTTACCGCGCAGGCTGAGGTTCAAGTCTTTTGTGATGCGCTTGTCCCAACTTACGCTCATCTCGAAACCGTGGTTCTCGGCCTCGCCGACCTGACCCCACGGCACTGCATCCCAGTAACCGAGGATGAAGGGCCACGATGCGCGCTGCAGCATGATGCGGTCGCGCTTGTCCTTGTAGTACTCGGCCGTGATGTTCAGCTGGCGGAAGAGCGACAGGTCGATACCGAGGTTGAGCTTCTTCACGCGCTCCCACGTTGCGCCGTCGACAGCGTAACCGCTGATTGCGTGGCTGTTGAACGACCACTGCTGTCCGACTGCGGGACCGGTGGTGTAGACACTACCTCCCTGAATCGTTACGGTATCGAAATAGAGGAAGTGGTTGCCGCCGAAGCCGTCGCTACCTACCAGACCGTACGATCCGCGGAGCTTCATGTAGTCGATGACGTTCTTGACGGGCTCCCAGAACTTTTCGTTGCTCGGTACCCAACCCAGCGATACGGCGGGGAAGAACTCGAAGCGGTCGCCCTTGGGCAGACGCTCGGTGCCGTTGTAACCGAAGTTGAACTCAAACCAGTAGCGCTGGTCGAAGTCGTAGGTGAAACGGCCCGAGAGACCTTGGTTACGCTGCGGTAAGTTGTTGGCGGGCTGGAAGCTGCGCATCATGAGCATCAGCAGGCCTCCTACGCTGTGCTTGCCGAAGGTGCGGTTGTAGTTGAGGCGCGCGTCGAAGTAGAAGGTGTTGTCGCCATTGGGGGTTGCCCATGACTCGGTCACGTAGTCGTTACCGGTCTCGCCGATTCTCTCCAGCTCGTAGACGTCGGGGTTGTTGATGTTCCACGAACCCTCGAGGATGCGGTAGTAGTAGGGCTTCAGGGCCTGCGTGAACGAGTTAGTCGCCCAGTTCTTCCAGTTGACCATGGCGGTCAGTTCGAGACCCTTGGTGATGAAGTCGAACTTCTGGTTGATCTTCAGCGTGGTGTTCAGCGTGTTCTCCTTCGTCGACTTGTGGTCGTCCATCATGGCGGCGTAGGGGTTGGTGCGGGTACGTGTATCCGTGAGGATCGCGTTACCGTAGCGCACGTGGCGGTCGTCCTCGCTCTGTGCGGGGAAGGTGGGCGGGAACATCACGGGGTTGGTGCGGATTACATAGTCGAACAGGTCGTTGACGCTCTCCGAAACGCCGTTGCGCTGGTAGATCTGCGCGTTCATGTGCAGGTCGATGGTCGTCGAGGGCGAGAGCTGGTACGAGATGTTGTTCTGGAAGATGTAGTCGTAGTTCTGGATCGTATTATTATATACGTAGTCCTTCGGTGCGTCCACGATACCGGTATCGTGGTTGAACTGGAGGCTCATGTAGTACGATACGCGGTTACCGCCGCCGGTGATGTTGATGTTGGCGCGCTGGTTGACGTTCATGTTGCGGAACATCACGTCCTGCCAGTCGACATCGGGGTATACGAGGGGGTACTGGTGGCTGCGCGTCAGGTCGATCATCTCCTGCGAGTAGCGGCCGACTGATGCGCCGCGGGCCGTCTGTGCCTCGTTGTAGAGCTCCATCCACGTGGCGCCGTCGACGAAGTCGGGCATCCTCATGGGCTGGACGAACGAGTTTTCGATAGTGACGCCCACCTTGGCACGGGTGTTGGTCTTACCTTTCTTGGTGGTGACGATCATCACGCCGTTGGCGCCGCGCACACCGTAGATGGCCGTAGCCGACGCATCCTTCAGGATGGTGAAGCTCTCGATGGTCTCGGGAGGTATGCGGTTCAGGTCGCCAGACGAAATCTCCACGTCATCCAGCAGGATAAGGGGGGTGGCGCGTCCGCCGAAGGTGCCGATACCGCGGATGTAGAACTCGGATGTCGAGCCCGGGGCTCCCGAGTTGTTCATCTGGATCACACCGGCCAGCTTACCTGCAAGGGCCGTGGTCAGCGATGATGACGAGGTGCGCAGCTGGTCGCCTTCGATAGACGTGATGGCGCCCGTGATAGAGACCTTGCGCTGAACGCCGGCACCGACGACAACGACCTCCTCGACTTGGTTGTCGCTCTCGAGCTTGACCTCGAGGTCGCTCACGCCGGTAACGTCGAGCGTAGAGGTCTTGTAACCTACGTACGAGACTTCGATCGAACCTTTCCTGCTTGAGAGGGTGATTCTGAACTCTCCGTTCGTGTCGGTCATAACAACGTTGTTGGCGTTGCCTTGTTCGGTCACGTAGGCTCCTATTATGGCTTCGCCGTTGTAGGAGTCGACGACCTTACCAGAAACGGTGTGGCCGTCCTGTGCCGCAGCGGCGGGAACTTCCGCCCGTGTCTCGGCCGCATTGGCCTGACCGGTGAAGAGCATTCCCATCGCGAGCACACAGATGAGTAGTAAATTTTTTACGTTCATACAATAAAGATTAAGTTAGGTCCGTTTTTTTGTAGCGGATGGTAAAACATTTTGTTTTGTTTTTTTCGGTTCGTTTTCGTTTACATGTTAGCAGTCGTTTTTATCGTTAACAAAGTTATGAAATCTCCCGCTCCCGTAAATGTAAAATTTTGCCCATTAAATATAATAAATCGGTCAAAACCGTATGCGCCGTATCCTGACGGGGCTCTTTCGCGCCTTTGGGGATAGACCGGCCGGTTTTTGGTTTCCATGCGGGGGCGCGGTGCCATGTTCCGGTCTGAAGCCGGAGGCGCTTGGCTTTTTTACTATGGAAAAAATCCATGTGCGATGTGGATTTTGCATTATGGTTGCGGGTGCGGCCGCCGGTTTTTGGTTCCCATGCGGCGCCCCCTCCCGACCGCGGGGAGGGATTCCGCGCGCTGCGGGCGGAAGTCCCGTGACGGCGTGCGGCGGGCGTTGCGCGGCGGGCGGCCGTCGGCACTTGCAGGATCTCGTGCCTGCCGTGGCGGTAAAAGGGGGCGGCGGGACGTGCCGAATCCGAAATATGCAATTTCATTTGTCTGTGCGGTGCGTTTTGGTTATCTTTGGACATTTGAATCGTAGTTGTCCGCATTTGGGATATGAATCGGTTGTTCGGTTGCAGGAATCTTGTTCTGGCGGCTGCCGCCATAATCTGCGGCCTCGGTGCGTGCCGGGCGCAGGGAGATGACGCCTATTATCTGCCGGATTACGGCCGACGGCCGACGGCGCGTATGGAGATGGGCATCTCGCTGGCGGCGGCGTACATGGGAGTCTCCGCCCCCGAGGGATTTTCGCTTGCGCCGCGCCTCGGATTCCGCGGTGCGCTCGTAATGTCGCTTTGCTGGCAGGAGCGATATGCCCTGCAACTGGAACTGGGGTATGTCTTCAACAAAATACGCGCTGAAGTCTCCGAGGAGGCGGGGCACGACGTGCGCTCGGGCGTGATGGAGATACCGCTCCTCTTCTCTTTCCGCGGTCTGGGACCCGTGCATCTGGATATAGGCCCCGTGCTGTCGCTGGCGGGGACGGGGCGTTACGATGCCGGCGGGGAGCGGATCGAGTTCGGGCGCCTGCGCACGACGGTCGGCTGTGCGGCGGGCCTCGGGGTGAGGCTGTCGCGGCATCTGGCCGCGGATGCGCGTTTTATCGGGAACATGGGCCGTACGCTCAACTATTACGAGGGGGTCGAGGGATCCGCATACGCATATTGGGCGACGCTCGGCTTGAGATATATGTTTTGAAAGGGAGTATGGACTCGGAAGAGATAAACAAACTGATTCCCATAGAGGGGGTGGATACGCGCGAACTTTACGGCGCGCAAGATGTATATTTGGAGCAGATACGGGCGCTGTCGCCGACGGTGAAGATCGTAGCGCGCGGATCGTCGCTGCGCGTGCTCGGCTCGAAGGGCGGCGTCGAGGCTTTCGAGCGTAAGATGAATGCGCTCATCGACTACTATATAAAATATCGGCACATATCGCGTGAGGTTGTCTCGCAGGCCTTTTCGGAGGGCTTGAGCGATCGGGTGGAGGCGGCCTCCGATAAGGACACTATCGTTTTCGGCAACAACGGCATGGCCGTGCGGGCCCGTACGGTGAATCAGCGGCGGCTTGTGGAATTGTACGGGACGAACGACCTGCTCTTTGCCGTGGGGCCTGCGGGCTCGGGCAAGACGTATACGGCCATAGCGCTGGCGGTGCGTGCCCTGAAGGAGCGGGTGGTGCGGCGCGTGATCCTCACGAGGCCGGCCGTCGAGGCGGGCGAGAAGCTGGGGTTCCTGCCCGGGGACATGAAGGAGAAGCTTGACCCCTACCTGCAGCCGCTGTACGATGCGTTGAACGACATGATCCCTGCTGCCAAACTGCAAAAATACCTCGAGGACGGAACGGTGCAGATCGCGCCGCTGGCCTACATGCGCGGCCGTACGCTGGACAACGCTTTCGTCATCCTCGACGAGGCGCAGAACACCACCTCGTCGCAGATAAAGATGTTCCTCACGCGTATGGGCCGCAATGCGAAGTTTATCGTCACGGGCGATGTGACGCAGATAGACCTGCCCCGCAAGAGCGACAGCGGCCTGACGCGGGCCATGGAGACGCTGCGCGGGATCGACGGCATCGGGATGGTCGAGTTCGACCGCCGCGACATCGTACGGCACCATCTGGTGAAGTATATAGTCGAGGCGTTCGACCGCAGCGACCGCGAGGCGGCGGAGAACGGCGGCGGGATTCGGCCGCGCACTGCGGAGTAGCGGCGTGTCGGGCGCCGGACCTAATGCGCCGCGGCATGTGGAGGCGAAGAGTTTGCAGACAAGGACTTAAACAGGAATAATATGGACAAAAATCTCAAATCATTGAAACCCGAAAGCGTATGGGCCCGTTTCGCGGAGATAGTACGCATTCCGCGCCCCTCGCACAGCGAGGCGAAGATACGCCGTTATCTGGTGGAGTTTGCCGAGAGGCATGGTATAGAGCATTGTGTCGACGAAGCAGGAAACGTATACATGCACAAGGGCGCCACGGCCGGCATGGAGAACCGCAAGGGCCTGATTCTTCAGGCGCATGTGGATATGGTGGCGCAGAAAAACAAGGACAAGGTGTTCGATTTCGAGAACGATCCCATAGACGCCTATATCGACGGAGACCGCGTAACGGCCGACGGTACGACTTTAGGTGCCGACAACGGCATCGGCGTGGCGGCGGCTTTGGCCGTGATGTCTGACGACACGCTCCGGCATGGCGAGATCGAGGCTCTCTTCACGGCTACCGAGGAGACGGGCATGGACGGTGCGTTCGGCCTCAAACCGGGGCTGCTGAAGGGGGACATACTGCTGAATCTCGATTCGGAGACCGAGGGCGAGCTCTATGTAGGTTGCGCCGGTGGCCTTGATGCCAACGTGTGCCTGCGATATGAGGCTGCCGCGGCCCCCGCCGAGGGTTATGCCGCCATGCGCATCTCGGTGCGCGGTTGCAAGGGCGGGCATTCGGGCATACAGATCATATGTCAGAGGGCGAATGCCAACCGCCTGCTTTTCCGTCTGTTGCGTCGTGTCTCGCGGCTGTGTGACATGAAGCTGTGCTCGGTCGACGGCGGCGGTCTGCGCAATGCCATCCCGCGCGAGGCCGAGGCCATCATTATGGTTCCCGAAACCGATGTCGCGAAGGTGAAGAGTGCGGCGGCGGAGTTCCTCGCCGCGGTTACGGCCGAATTCGCCGGCATCGAGGATGCGATTGCCGTGGAGGCTTCCGCGACGGATCCCTGCCGCGGGATCATTCCTGACGATACGGCGGCGCGCCTGATGGCGGCCATGGTGGCATGCCCCGACGGCGTGGTGCGCATGTCGACGGCAATGGCGGGCCTGGTGCAGACGTCGAACAACGTGGCTCGCGTGGTCTCTGACGGCAAGGCCGTGACAGTCAACATGCTGATGCGATCGTCTGTGCGTTCTGAGAAGGAGGCGCTGGCCGACTCGATCGAGGCAGTCTTCACGCTTGCCGGCGCCGAGGTGGAGTTCTCGGGCGGTTATGACGGCTGGAACCCCGACATGGAATCGCCGATACTCAGGACCATGATCGGCATGTACGAGCGGCTCTACGGGCGACGCCCCGCCGTGACGGCGATACACGCTGGTCTGGAGTGCGGTATCATCGGCGGCAAGTACCCGAATCTCGACATGATCTCGTTCGGCCCCACGATCAACTACCCGCATTCGCCCGACGAGAATGTCGAGATAGCTTCTGTGGAGCGGTTCTACGATTTCCTGACGCATACGATCGAAAACGCCCCCGAGAGATGACCCTGCGCCAGATGACTGCCGACATATCGGAAAAGTGGTTCGTCATAGTGAATCCCGTGGCCGGGTCGGGCCGCGGGCTGATCGACCTGCCGCAGATATCGAAACTCATACGCGACAACGACATCCCGTACGAGTTGGTCTTCTCGCAGCACAAGCACCATCCGACGGAACTGACGGTGCGGGCCGTGAATGCCGGTTACCGCCGCATTATCGTCATCGGCGGCGACGGCACGTTGCACGAGGTGGTGAACGGCCTGTTCATACAGCAGGCGGTTTCGCCCGACGAGGTGACGGTGTCGGTTGTGGCAGTAGGTACGGGGAACGACTGGGTGCGCATGTTCGGTATCCCGACACACTATTCGGAGTCTATACGCGCCATCCGTGAAGGGTATACATTTCTGCAGGATGTGGGCGAGGTCTATTACGAGGAGTCGCATTTCCCGCAGATGAGATATATGGCCAACGTGGCCGGCGCGGGGTTCGATGCCGACGTGATACGCTGTTACCAGCACTACAAGAACAAGGGCCGCCGCGGCCGCCATCTCTATCCGCTGTCGATCCTGCGCAGCTATTTCCGTTACCGATCGACGGGCGTGAAGGTGTGGGTCGATGACAAACTTGTGCACAACAACCTGCTGTTCAGCATCGCCATCGGCGTCTGCAAATACAACGGCGGCGGCGTTCAGCAGCTTCCGGAGGCGGTTGCCGACGACGGGCTGCTGGACATCACGCTCATACGCCCCATCCATTGGTGGCATATGGTGTTCCGCCTGAAGCGCCTGTTCAACGGCAGTATCTACACGATAGGGCATGTGGCCCATTTTCAGGGGCGTCATGTACGTATCGAGTCGTCGCCCGAGATGCCTATCGAAGTCGACGGCGAGATTTTGGGCGGCTCGCCTCTGGAGTTCAAAATACGCCACCGCTGTGTGAAGGTGATCGTGAACAAGGACTTTCTGGAAGGGTGACGGGCCCTTCAGAATCCTTCAACGTCAGAGGCGGGCCTTTAAAGGCCCGCCTCTGACGTTGAAGGGGGAGGGATTGTATTTGGCTGCCGTTCAATCTTCGGTCACTTCGACCTCCTCGTCTATCTCGACGACCCAGTCGAACAGGTCGTCGGCGCACTGCTGCTGGAACTGTGCCAGCTGCGAGACATCCGACGTGTCGGCAAGGATGGCGGCGAAGAACTGGTCCATGGTCGAGTATTGCGCATTTACCTTCTGAGCGAAACATTTGTAGAACGCAACCTGCTGTTCGTGCGTCAGCCCTTCGGGCAGGATGCCTTGGCTTACCAGATATTGGTAAGGATAGAGGTGGCGCATGTTGTGTGCGTCGGCGTCGAGCTCGTCGACGATGGCGGTTATGACGTAAAGGTCGACGGTGTCGTCTACGGCGGGCATCTCGATGAATGTGGCATAGACGGGGAATGCCTCCTCGATGGTGCCGGCCACACCGTCGCTGAATACCACGAACTCGGGATCGGTCAGATCCTGAAGGTACGCCATCTGACGGTACGCCTGCAGGGCGTCGTGCATGGCCTTCTTCTGTTCACGATTCCATTTGGCTTGGGGCGAGCAGCCCAGCGCCGTTGCCGCGAAGGCGAGAAGCGAAAGGTAGAGTAGAATCTTTTTCATAGAAACTGTCGTTTTTTGAGATATTCTGCCTTCAGTCGAGCAATCGATGTGCCAAAATGTGTACCTTTGAGATAAAACGCCGCGTTATGGATATTATGGACTTTCGGGAATACGCCCTCTCGCTGCCCGAGGCGGAGGAGTCGACGCCGTTCGACGAGACGACGCTCGTATACAAGATCGGCGGCCGCATGTTCGCGTGCGCCGATATGGAGAACTTTACTTATATTGTCGTTAAGCACGATCCCGACGAGGGTGAGGCGTTGCGTGAGCGGTATCCGGAGATTACGCCTGCGTGGCACTTCAACAAACGGTATTGGAGTGCCGTGGCCGCGGCGGGCGACCTGCCCGATACGCTGGTGCGGGGGCTCATACGCTCGTCGTATCTCTATACGCTGCGCAATACCGTAACGCCGAAGGTCCGGCGCGAGGAACTCATGCGGCGCGTGATGCCGCTTCTTGCGGAGAGGATGTGACATTTGCCTCTTCTGCCGGAAGGGTGTTTGCGGCCGGTGTATGCCGGCGCTTTCGGGCGGTAGTACGGCTTAATCGGGGCAGTTGCGCGAACGGCGCGGCTGCGGTATGCGGGGTGGAGGCAGGGCATTCCTCTCCGTTCGTGAAAGGTGCGGATACAAAATACGGGGCGCCGCAAAAGCGGCGCCCCGTCGTGTGGAGAATATCGGGCTCGAACCGATGACCTCTTGCATGCCATGCAAACGCTCTAGCCAACTGAGCTAATCCCCCATTTGCAGGTGCAAATATATGGAGCTATTTTCATTTTTCCAAAAAACAGGACGTAAAATATTGTGTTGCGCTCCATACTGCACCCGCCGTGAGCGGACACGGGCGTGGCGGGCCATGCCGGCTACCTTCCGGCCATGTGCCACAGCGGGCCGTTCCCGTGACCTATATGCATGCGGATGCCGGCACGTATGGCGGCGGTGACATAGCGTTTGGCCTCGGCGACGGCGGCGGCAAGCGGCATCCCTTGTGCGAGGAGCGTGGCGATTGCCGACGAGAGAGTGCAGCCGGTTCCGTGGAGGTTGCGCGTGGCGATCCTATCGCCGGAGAACATTTCGATACGTCCGTCGCTGCAGAGGACGTCGCACATGGGGCCTTCGGCCAGATGGCCGCCCTTGACGAGTACCGCCGTGCCGTAGCGTGCCGCGAGGTCGCGCGCGGATGCTTCCATATCGGCGACGGAGGTTATGTTGCGGTGCCACAAAACCTCCGCTTCGCTCATGTTGGGCGTGACGAGGGTGGCGGATGGCATCAACTCGCGTTCGATGATCTCGGTCGTCTCCGCCTCGATGAGGCGGTGTCCGCTTGTGGATACCATCACGGGGTCGTATACCACCCACCGCGGCGAGTGACGGCGTATGGCGGCGGCGATGGCGCGTACGATCTCTGCGTCATTGACCATGCCTATCTTCACGGCCTGCGGTTCGATGTCCTCCATTACGGCATCGATCTGGTCGGCCACTACCTGCGGTGGCAGGGGGAAGACGCTCCGTACCCCCAGCGTGTTCTGTACGGTTACGGCCGTTATGGCCGTAGCGGCATATGCCCCCAGCGCGGTTATGGCCTTGATGTCGGCCTGTATGCCTGCGCCGCCCGAGGGGTCGGAGCCCGCTATCGAGAGCACGGCGGCGGGATGCCGTGCGGTGCCGTCAGCCTCGTTTGCCGCGCGGAGGCAGCGCATGAATGCCTCGACGGGTGCGGGCGTATTCCACACGGCCCCGAGCAGGGCCGCGCCGCCGAACCCCATACCGTGTACCGCGGCGATATTGCTCTCGTCGATGCCTCCGAGCGCTATGACGCTCTTGTCTATGAGGCCCGCGCGGCGCGCCCCGTCGATCTGTTCGCGAGTAAATGCTGCGGCGTAACCGCGTTTCGAGATGCTGTCGAAGATGGGGCTTAACGTGACGTAGTCGCATTCGTCCTTGAACCGCGCCACTTCGTCCAGCGAATGGCATGTACGGCTGATCTGCCCCTTGTATCCCTGCGGCGGCAGGGGGCTGCGGCTGTTGAGGTGTATGCCGCGCAGGCCGTACCGCTCGGCCAAATGGAAGGCGCCGTGAAGCACTATGCGGCTGTGGAATCGGGTCGGTATGGCGCATATCAGGCGCTCGATGCGCTCGTCCGCGGTATCGGGCTTGCGCAGGTGCAGCGTCTCAAGGCCCCGCTCCATAATGGCCGTGATGACGGCGGCTTCGCCCTCGAATATGTCGGGGCGTGTGAATAGTATCAGTCTCATGGCAGTTCCGAGATGAATGTTTGCATTGTCTTCATATCTATCGACCACAGCCGTCCGGCGAGCACCTCGCCGTAGCCGCATATTATCTTGAGCGTCTCCGACGCCTGCACGGCGGCCGTACATGCCGCCGTCGGGCCCATGACCCCCTTGGGGGCGGCGTAGCCTTCGGCGGCGGCTTGGTCGGGCCACAGGTCGCGATACGAGCGCGGGTGCGGGCCGTAATTGAAGACCGACACCTGACCCTCGAACTCGCATATGGCGCCGTATACGTATGGTATTCCCATTTCGGCCGTGGCGTCGCCCACGGCGTATCGCGTGGCGAAATTGTCGCAGCCGTCGACGACCGCGTCGCACCCCTCGGCAAGCTGTCGGATATTATCCCTGCCGATGCGCCGAGAGTACGCCTCGACGGTGATATCGCCGTTCAGGGCTCGGAGACGCCGCGCGGCGCACTCGGCTTTGGGCGAGGCGATGTCTTCTTCGGTGTACAGTATCTGCCGCTGCAGGTTGTCGAGGCTTACACGGTCGTCGTCGGCGAGGAGTATCGTCCCCACTCCTGCGGCTGCGAGGTAGAGTGCCGCGGGCGAGCCGAGGCCTCCGACTCCGACTATGAGCACACGTGCCGCGCGCAGGCGCCGCATCCCTTCGTCTCCTACCTCGGAGAGGATGCTTTGGCGGTCGTAGCGCGTCATGGCTGCGCGGGGTGTTGCGGTGCCATCATGTCGAACGAGGCGTCCCAATCCTTCCATACGGGCTCGCGGCCGAGACGCTTCAGGGCCCGCTCGACCTCGACGGCGGTGCGTTCGTCGCTTACGTGGAACTGCTCGAGCGCCTGCGGGTGGCTGTAGTAGCCTCCCGGGTCGGTCTTGCTCTCGGCCGACATGGTCGTGACGCCGAGCGTGGCCATGTGGTCGCGTATCGCGGCGGGCTCGCGGGTCGAGTAGGATATGTCGACGTCGTGGTCGAATATGCGCATGGCAAACGTCGCCTGCGCCAGCTCGCGGTCGCTCATGATGACGTTGGGCTGGAAGCCCTCGTTCTCGGCAGGGCGCATACGCGGGAAGTTGACGCTGTATTTCGTACGCCAATAGTGCTTCTGCAGGTAACGCAGGTGGCGGGCCATCATGGTGACGTCGGTGCGCCACTCCTCAAGTCCGATCAGCACGCCGAGGCCTATGGAGTGGACCCCCGCCTGCCCCATGCGGTCGAAGCCGTCGACACGCCACTCGAAGCGCGATTTCATGCCGCGAGGGTGGTAGACATTGTAGCGGGCGCGGTTGTAGGTCTCTTGGAAACATATCACACCGTTGAGGCCGTGGTGCGTCAGGCGTTCGTACTCCTCGGCCTTGAGTGGCATGATCTCGATCTTGAGGTTGCTGAAGTATGGCTTTGCCAAGTCGAGCGCGCGGGCTATGTAGTCGACGCCCGCCAGTGCAGGGTTCTCGCCCGTCACCAGCAGCAGGTTTTCGAAGGGGCCGAGGCGTTTGATGGCGCGATATTCGTTCTCGATCTCCTCGGGCGTGAGGATGGTGCGCTTCATGGGGTTCGATATGTGGAACCCGCAGTAGACGCACGAGTTGGTGCACGAGTTGGTGAGGTACAACGGTATGAAGAGCGATATGGTGCGGCCGAAACGCTCCTCGGTGTAGCGGCGGCTCAAGCGCGCCATGGTCTCGAGGTATGGGGCTGCGGCGGGCGAAATGAGCGCCATGAAGTCGTCCACCGTACAGTGCTCGGCCGCAAGGGCGCGCCGCACGTCGGCGTCGGTCTTGGAGTAGATCGCCTCGGTGGTCCGCTCCCACGAAATATCCTTCAAGTAGTCTGAAAACATATTCTCTTATATGTGCTTTTTTATCCTTGTTCTTTTCCTTGCCGTTTCCGTTTCGGCGGTATAGCGCTCTATCATGCGCAGGGCGTTGCGTCGGGCCGTGGCCACGGCCGCAGGCAGGCGCTCGCCGTCGCCGTATTCGAGGTAGAGTTTCAGCTCATGCGCCAAAGGGGCGTGTGTGCGGCATAATTTGCAGGCCAGCTTTATGCACAACGATCGTGCGGCAATGCTCAGCTGTGGCGAGCGTATGCCGCCGAGGCAGAAGTCCAACAGGCCGGCATCCGGTTCCGGCGGCGTCTCCATGCGGTTGAGGATGCTCAGCAGCAGCCGCTGCACGTCCTGCCGCCGCTCCTCCATTGCCCTGCGGTTGACGGAGGAGCGCATCGGCTCGAACAGGTCGGGGCGGCGTCTTGCAATACGTTCCAGAGCCCATGCTGCATGCCACGCTGCGGTCGAATCGTCGGCCTCTGTCATTGCGGCGAGCTCGGCGAAGAGCGCAGGGTCATTCTCGGCCTGCGCCGCGATGCGGTCTATGGCGGCCCTCGCCGTGCAGGTGTGTGCGAGTAGCTCCTTGATTACGGTCATCGTGCCGTTGCGCCGGCCGCCGTGCCGTCGTGTACGTTATCCTTGGGTTCCCCGCCATATTCGCGGCGGATGTCGCGGCTCAGGCGCATGGCGCAGAAGTTGGGCCCGCACATGGTGCAGTATTCGCCATCGGTATGGCGTCCGGCATGGAAGTAGCCCATGGCACGCTCCGAGTCGAGCGACAGGTCGAACTGGTCCTTCCAGCGGAACTCGTAGCGGGCTTTGCTCAAGGCGTTGTCACGTACCTGCGCACCCGGGTGCCCCTTTGCTATGTCGGCGGCGTGGGCGGCGATCTTGTATGTCACCACGCCCGTGCGCACGTCCTCCTTGTCGGGCAGTGCGAGGTGCTCCTTGGGTGTGACGTAGCACAGCATCGCCGTGCCGAGCCAGCCGATCTGCGCGGCACCTATGGCCGAGGTTATATGGTCATAGCCCGGGGCTATGTCCGTAACGATTGGGCCGAGCGTATAGAAGGGGGCGTTGTGGCATTTCTCCTTCTGCCGCTCCATATTCTCGCGGATCTTGTGCAGGGGCACGTGCCCGGGGCCCTCGATGAAGGCCTGTACGTTTTTTGACCATGCGCGGGTGATGAGTTCGCCCATGGTGTCCAGCTCGGCGAACTGCGCCTCGTCGTTGGCGTCGTGTATCGACCCCGGACGCAGACCGTCGCCCAGCGATACGGCCACGTCGTATTGCGCCAGAATGTCGCATATGTCGTCGAAGTGTTCGTAGAGGAAGCTCTCGCTGTCGTGAGACAGGCACCACTTGCTCATGATCGAGCCTCCGCGGCTGACGATGCCGCAGAGGCGTTTGTCGGCGAGGTGGACGTTCCGGCGGCGTATGCCCGCGTGTATGGTGAAGTAGTCGACACCCTGCTCGCACTGCTCGATGAGCGTGTCGCGGTAGAGTTCCCACGTGAGCTCCTCGACGCGGCCCCCGACCTTTTCCAGTGCCTGATATATGGGCACTGTTCCGACGGGTACGGGGCAGTTGCGGATGATCCACTCGCGCGTCTCGTGTATGTTGGCCCCCGTCGAGAGGTCCATGAGCGTGTCGCCGCCCCATTTGCAGCTCCATAGTGCCTTCTCGACCTCCTCGTCTATGCCCGACGTGGTGGCCGAGTTGCCGATGTTCGTATTTATCTTCACCAGAAAACTGCTGCCTATGATCATTGGCTCGGCCTCGGGGTGGTTGATGTTGGCGGGTAACACGGCACGCCCCTCGGCGATCTCGCGGCGTACGAACTCGGGCGTGATGTATGTCTCGATGCCGAGCTGCTCGCAGTTCATGTTCTCGCGGATGGCCACATACTCCATCTCGGGCGTGATGATGCCGCGTTTGGCATATGCCATCTGTGTGATGGCGGCACCGCGTTTGGCACGGTAGGGCAGTGCTATGTGTTCGAAGCGCAAATGGTCGAGCGTGTGGTCGTCGCGGCGCATGCGGCCGTACTCCGACGTGATCTCGGGCAGGCGCTCCACGTCGCCGCGGCCCACGATCCAGCTTTCGCGCAGTCGCGGCAGCCCCTTTGTGAGGTCTACCTCTATGGACGGGTCGCTGAAGGCGCCGCTTGTGTCGTAGATGTATACGTCGGGATTGGGTGTGTAGTGTTTCTCGCCCCGCTCGTCGAACGAGACGCTCGGTACCTGCTCGACGCGGCGCATTGCCACGCGTATCTCGGGGTGTATGCGGCCCGGAACGTAAACCTTTTCCGAGCGCGAATAGCGTATTTTCTGTATATGTTCCATAGGAAGTGCCGTTTTGCTGTTACTCTTCGTCAAGGAATGCCGTCAGCGGCGAGCTGGCATCGGCCTCGAAATGTTCCGCTACGGTGCCCAAGCCTGCCTCGTATGCCATACGTCCGGCCTCGACGGCGCTGGCGAAGGCTTCGGCCATCGCCACGGGGTCGCCTGCGACGGCTATGGCCGTATTGACCAGACAGGCCGAGGCTCCCATCTCCATAGCCTCGGCGGCATGGCTGGGGGCCCCGATGCCGGCATCGACGACGACGGGCACGCCGGCCTGCTCGATGATTATGCCCAGAAAGTCGCGCGTACGCAACCCCTTGTTCGAGCCTATCGGTGCGCCCAAAGGCATGACTGCCGCGGCACCCGCCTCCTCGAGGCGTTTGCATAGCGTCGGGTCGGCCTGACAGTAGGGCAGTACGACGAAGCCCATCTTTACGAGCCGTTCCGTAGCCTTGAGCGTCTCGACCGAGTCGGGCAGCAGGTAGCGCGGGTCGGGGTGTATCTCGAGCTTGAGCCACGGCGTGCCGAAGGCTTCGCGCGCCATCTGAGCGGCGAAGACCGCCTCCTCGGCGTTGCGTACGCCCGAGGTGTTGGGAAGCAGCGTGATGTCGGGGCGGAGGATGTGTTGCAGCATGTCGTCATTGCTGTTCTCCAGTTCAATACGTTTCATGGCCACGGTCACCATCTCGGTGCGCGAGGCCTCGATGGCCTGTTGCATGAGCGTGTGCGAACTGAACTTGCCGGTGCCGAGGAAGAGGCGCGAACCGAACTCACGGCCGGCGATTACGAGTTTTTCCATTTTTTATGTTCCTTTAACGATTTTCTATTGAACAATACGCCTGTCGCGTTTTTCGCGTGTGCCGTTACAATGCGATTATTCTCCGCATCTCGGCCGCGGGGTCGTCGGCGCGGAGCACCGATCCCGAGAGGGCGATGCCCGTGACGCCCGTCGCCATTATCTGCGGTATGTCGTCGAAACCGATGCCGCCGATGGCTACCACGGGGAGCGTGATGCCCTGTTCGCGCATGCGGCCCATGATGTCGCGGTAGCCGTCGAGCCCGAGTATCGGGCTGAGATTCTTCTTGGTAGTGGTGAAGCGGTAGGGGCCGCAGCCTATGTAGTCGGCGCCCGCCGCGGCGAGGGCTGCGGCGTCGTCGAAGGTATTGGCTGTGCCGCCTATGATATACGCCTCGCCGAGACGCCTGCGCGCCTCCGCTACGGGCATGTCGTTCTTGCCGAGGTGTACGCCGTGGGCCTTGATGCGCTCGGCGACAGCGACGTGGTCGTCGATGATGAGCGTGGCGCCGCAGGCGTTGCACATATCGAGCACCTGCTCCGCGACGGGTATGATCTGTTCCTCCGCGGCCTCCTTCATGCGCAACTGGATCCACCGGCACCCTCCCTCAAGTGCCATGCGGGCCGAATCGAGGTGCGAGTACCTCGCTGTGGCGTGTGTTATGAACTGTACGGGTATCATGGCTCTATCCTCCGCAGGCTACGCGTATGATTGTGAGTTTGTCGCCTTCGCGGAGCTTGTGGGCTTCCCATCCGGCACGCGGAACCACGCGGTTGTTTACGGCGACGGCGGCCATGGCGGGCAGCCCGATCTCGACGGCGAGGGCGGCCACATCGGCGGCTGCCGTCTGCAACGGTTTGTTGTTGACGTAAATTGTCATCGCTTGTAAAGTTTGTTGTATTGCAGGGGATAAATGCAACGGGGGAAGTGCTGCGGGTCCTGTGGCCAAAGTCGATACACACAATTCCTACGTCAGTGTTAACTGCATCAGGTTCGAGGGTATGATCTCAGCCCGTGCGGGCACCCCTTTGTATTTATCTCTATGCAAAGTTACGCATTTCTTGCGGACTGCGTTGCGAAACGGGGCAAAATATTTTCCGCCGGCCGCGTAAAACACGCAAAAAAGTACGGCGGATTGGAATATCCGCCGTACAGATCTGAAACGTGCCGTGTGCGTTGCGAGGTTATTTTTCCAATGCAGCCCTCAACCGTTTTTCGGCAGTCGCCGGGTCGCTGAGGTCACCGCGCATGTCGCGTGTGCCGTCGCGGCCGATTATCATGTAGCATGGGAATCCTTCGATACCCAGTTTCTTCGAGACGGCAGCCATCTGTTCTTCGGTTATACGGTAATGTACGCCGCCGTTGAGCTCCGCTATCGTTTTCTTGTAGACTGAAATGGGCGATGATTCGTCGGCTATGTATAGCCATACGACCTTGTCGGCGATGTCGCTCTTCTTCAATCGGGCAAAATTGTCGAATCCTACATGGCACCAGGTGCACCATGTATTCCAGAAATCGACGAAGACAACATTGCCAGCATAGCGCTCGGCAATGGCATCAAAAACCTTGTCGTTGCCGACGTCGGGAGTTTGCTCGATACGGATTTTGCCTTCAGTAGCGGCCGTTGCGGCGCGTATCGCGGCCTCGGCCGTAAGGCATGCCTCGCGGAAGAAGGGGTGGGCCATATGGTCGAGGTGGGCGCGGTCCTCGTCGGTGAGCATATCCGATGAGGCTGTCGAAAAGAGCTGCCATGCTTCGCTGTATTCGCGGTAGAAGTTGCCTTCGGGCAGCTGTGCCTTGTCGGCCCAGTCGCGGTCGCGGATCTGTGTCGAAAAGATGAAGTCCAGACCATTGATTGCATATTTCATGTCGTTGAAGTCAATCGGGCGCAGCATGCGGCGTATATGTTCGGCTGAGAACTCTACTGGTGCCGCCGTACCACCGTTTGAGGCACTCGCTGCCATCATCATGGGGGCGGCGAATGCATTTTGCATCAGTTCCATATCTAACTCCATAACGTTAAGCAGCTTTTGCAGCTCGGTCATATGCGAGCTGCGCTGTACGCTGTCGAGGGCTGTGGCGTAGGCCTGTTCGACCATCGAGGCGTAGTCGTCGGCATTCATGCCGTCCTCGGGCTTGACGGTCATTCTTATGGGCTCCTGCAGATGTGTATAGGCTCGGTTAATCGCGGCATAGCGTCCCGTAGTGTAGGCCGGGCACATGTAGTTGAAGAACCGGTATTCGTCGGTTTTCTCTATGGCTCGCCGCTCGACAAGAAGTCGCCCCGTTTTGCCAAGATCGATATATACGTCTGTAGTCTGCCCGGGCTCTATCCATACGTGCGAGTATACGCCGGCATCCTGTAGGGCACTTATCGACACCTTTATCGTACCGTACTGCATGAATGTAAATTCGGCCGTGTTGGTCTCGGGGTCGGCCTCGGCAGAGAGGCTTTCGGTGGCACCGAGCAACGGTTGCATGTGCAACTTTACAGTGCGGCCCATACCTTCGCGGAGACCCAGCAGATGTACCCTGACCGTAGAGGTCCCGCACTTCAGCACCTGTCCGGGCACTTCGCCGCCGCTGTCGCCGCCGCGCAATTCGTCGGGCAGACCGGCCGGGAATTTTGGATATTTGGCCTTGCCCGTGAGGTCGATGCCGAAGAGTTTGAATCCGTTGTCGTTTTCTATGAAATCCATGGCCCTGCTTCCGAGCGGGACGGGCTGAAACGTCAGAGTGCATGATATGATGCCGTTTTCGGGCATCCTGACCCACTTGTCCATAGAAAAGCCTTCGGCTGATTTGAAGCCATAGGTCTGATCTCCGACCTTAAGGACGCTTTCCTTGCCGATACGTACATGCTCGCCCGGATAACCGTATAGGTCGACGTTGATTATGGTCGCCGTATCGGTCATGACAACGCGCGAGATGTCCATTGTCATGGAGTTGGCTGCCTCGATCAGGGGATTGTCGATTTCGCGTTGCGAGGGAGCGCATGATGCGATTGCGACCGCGGCGGCGAGGATGGTTGCGGCAAGGTAGAGTCTCGGTTTCATATTTTGTGTAGTTTGGGTGGTTTTCAGAAGTCAGGCTCGCTCTCGAACTTCATGCGGCGGCCGAGCGTGGGGTGGTCGAACTCAAGGCGCGAGGCGTGCAGGCAGAGTCTTCGGCCGCCGCGGCCGTAGATGTCGTCGCCGACGATGGGGCAGCCGAGCCCTGCGGCCGCGGCGGCGTGCACGCGCAGCTGGTGCGTACGCCCCGTAAGGGGCTGAAAAAGTATGCGTGTACGGCCATCCACGTATTCTATGACCTTGTACAGCGTCACGGCCGAGCGGCCGTCCGCGGCGATCATCTGCCGCGGGCGGTTCTCGTAGTCGAGTTTCAACGGCAGGGAGATGCGCCCCTCCGTCTGTTCGGGCCGTCCATCGAGCAGTGCCGTGTAGAGTTTCTTCACCGTGCGATGTATGAACTGCGCCTGCAGTGCTGCGTGCGTCTCTTTGTCCTTGGCTATGACCATGAGGCCCGAAGTCGACTGGTCGAGGCGGTGTACTATGACGGGTCCGGTCGCGTCGGGCCATTTTTCGCTTGCCCACTCGGCCACGGACCGCACGCCCGACTTGCCCTTCACGGAGAGCATTCCGCACGGCTTGTCGATGACGGCCAGTGTCGCATCCTCCCACACTACGCGTGGATCTGGCGGCCGTATCTCCAGCAGTGGGTTGGGTTCCACGTCGAGCCCTTGCAGCATGTGTGTGAGGATAGGCTTGCATTTGCCTGTGCATGCGGGGTAGAATTCGCCGTGGCGGCGCACCTCGCCCGCAGAGGAGCCGCCCCACCAGAACTCGGCCATGGCCAAGGGCTTCAGGCCGTTGGTGTAGGCGTATTGCAACAGTTTCGGTGCCGCGCATTCGCCCGCACCCGCAGGCGGCACCAGTTGCGGCGTCGTCGCAAACAACTCGCACAGGTCTTTCGCCTCGCCGCGGGCGTTGAGCACGCGGAAACGGGAGAAAAGCTCCATCTGCAGTGCTGCCGAGCGGCTGTGGCGCTTGTGTCGAATGGCGTCTATCTCCGCCTGCAGGACGTTGTACCGAGCTTCGGCCTGCTCCACGGCCTCGTGCATGCGGCGCTTGAGCCGTTGCAGGTCGGCACGTTCACGCTGGCTTTCGAGTATGAGAGGGCCGGGATCGGCTCCGGCGGCACGCAGGGCGTCGCGCCGCGCTTTCGCCTCGCGTATCGCGGCCTTCGCGGTCGCTATCTGTTCCCGTTCCTGCCGCCGCGCCTCTTCCATCTCGGCTTTCGCCCGCATGATCCCGTCGCTGTGCTCTGCCTCTGCTATACGGCGGTTCAGGGCCGAAATCTCGATCTCGCCGCGTCGGAATGGCCCGTCGGGGCGGAGCATGTCGTAGACGGGCGGTACAAAGTACGCGTGGCGGTTCGTGCCGCCGAGATTTCCGGAGAAGGCTGCCAGAAAACCTATTTCGCCCTCCCTGTCCCTTGCCACCAGTACGCCGAACATCTTGCCCTGCTGCAATTCCTCGCGCCAATCGCTGCGCGAGGCGATGTACCGTTGCACTTCGGCCGCCGCCATGCGGCACAGCGGGTGCGGCACGTAGTGGAATGGCCACGTGAAGAGCACAGGCAGGGCGATGCCGCCTATATCCTCCTGAAAACGGTGCAGCATAATGCAAAGATAGTGAATAAAGGGACGCTGCGGCATGCCGCGGCAAAAGATTTCGTGGCATGGCGCGTGCGTCGGAAACTGTCCCGACCCATACCTGACGCCGCACATAAATGGAAAGGCACCGCGGATCACAGCCGCAGTGCCTTGGTATGAGATGCCGGACAGTTATTTGCCCATGTAGCCCTTGATGTAGTGGTGGTGCGAGCCGTAGCGCTCGAAAGCCGCGCGGTCGAGCTCCTCCTGTGCCGAGGGGTGCGCTACCGAGATTAGCAGGCGGGCACGCTCTTGGAGACTCTTGCCGTAGAGGTCGACGGCGCCGTTCTCGGTGACGAACCAGTGGATATGGTTGCGCGTGGTGACGACGCCGGCACCCGGCAGCAGCTTGTCGACGATCTTCGAGACGCCCTTGTTCGTGATAGAGGGCATGGCGATGATGGCCTTGCCGCCCTTCGAGAGAGAGGCTCCGTAGACGAAGTCTATCTGGCCGCCGACACCCGACCAGAACTTCGTGCCGAGCGAGTCGGCCGAGACCTGTCCCGTGATGTCGACCTGCAGGGCCGAGTTGATGGCCGTCACGCGGTCGTTCTTCGAGATGATGTAGGGGTCGTTGGTGTAGCCCACGTCCTTCATCAGTACGCCAGGGTTGTCGTCGATGAAGTCATATACCTCCTTCGAGCCCATCAGGAACGTAGAGACCATCATACCCTTGTCTATATTCTTGGCCTCGCCGTTGATTACGCCCGAGCGCACCAGAGGCAGCACGCCGTCGGCGAACATCTCGGTGTGGATACCCAGATTCTTGTGGTCCTTGAGCTGCGAGAGCACGGCGTTGGGAATGGCGCCGATACCCATCTGCAGCGTGGCGCCGTCCTCGATCAGTTCGGCGCAGTACTTGCCGATCTTGAGTTCGGTCTCGTTGGGTTCCGAGAATGGGGCCTCGATCAGCGGCGTATCGTCGTGTACGAATATGTCGATCTTCGACATGGGGATGATGGCGTCGCCGAACGAGCGGGGCACGTATTTGTTGACCACGGCGATGACGGTCTTCGCCGTCTCTACGGCGGCGAGGGTGGCGTCGACCGAGGTGCCGAGCGATACGTAACCGTGCTTGTCGGGCTCAGATACCTGGATCATGGCCACGTCGCACGGCACGGCGCCGCAGCGGTACAGGCGCTGTGTCTCGCTCAGGAAGATGGGGATGTAGTCGGCGTAGCCGCTCTGCGTGACCTTTCGCACATTGCTGCCGACGAAGAACGAGTCGAGCTGGAACACGCCCTCGAACTTGGGGTCGGCATAGGGGGCCGGACCCTCGGTGTGAAGGTGGTGGATGTGTACATCGTGCAACTCGTTGTTCTCGCCACGGGCGCACATCGCCTTGATGAGACATTGCGGGGCCGACGCTACAGAACTGAGGTGTACGTGATCTCCCGATTTGATGACCTTGACGGCCTCTTCCGCCGTAACGAATTTGATCTGCGTATTCATTTCGAGTTTAGTTTGTAGTTTTTGTGTTAACCTGTCGTTATCGTATTTTTTATCGGGCTACTTGGTGTTCTTGACCTCCACCTGATCGTATCCCTCGATGATGTCGCCGACATGTATGTCGTTGTACGATTCGATGTTCAGGCCGCAGTCCTGACCCATCGTCACCTCCTTCACGTCGTCCTTGAACCGCTTGAGCGAGCCGAGTTTGCCTGTGTAGATGACGATGCCGTCGCGGATGACGCGTATGGGTGTGGTGCGCGTCAGCTTGCCTTCGCGTACGATACAGCCGGCAACGGTGCCCACTTTCGATATCTTGAATATCTCCATCACCTCGATCGTACATACTATAACCTCCTTCATCACCGGTTCGAGCATGCCGTCGATGGCGTCCTTGATATCGTTGATGGCGTCGTATATGATCGAGTAGAGGCGTATCTCGATCTCCTCCTTCTCCGCCGTTTTGCGCGCCGCGGCCGAGGGGCGCACCTGGAAGCCCACGATTATGGCGTTCGAGGCGGCGGCGAGCAGTACGTCCGATTCGGAGATCTGGCCTACGGCGGCGTGGATGACGTTCACCTGCACGGTCTCCTTCGAGAGTTTGATGAGCGAGCCGGCCATGGCCTCCACTGAACCGTCCACATCGCCCTTGACTATAATGTTCAACTCCTTGAACGAGCCGATGGCTATGCGGCGGCCGATTTCGTCGAGCGTGATGTGCTTCTGCGTCATGATGCCCTGCATGCGCTGCAGCTGCTCGCGCTTGTTGGCTATCTCGCGGGCCGAGCGGTCGTCGTCCATGACGTTGAAGTTGTCTCCGGCCTGCGGTGCGCCGTTCAGGCCCAGAACCTGCACCGGCGTCGAAGGACCTGCCTCGGTCACCTTCTTGCCGTTCTCGTCGAACATGGCCTTCACGCGGCCCGTATAGGTGCCCGAGAGGATCACGTCGCCCACATGCAGCGTGCCGCTCTGTACCATGATCGTGGCCACGTAACCGCGTCCCTTGTCGAGCGTCGACTCGATGACGGCGCCTTGAGCCTTCTTGTTGGGGTTGGCCTTCAGGTCGAGCATCTCGGCCTCGAGAAGCACCTTCTCGAGCAGTTTGTCGAGGTTGAGCCCCTTTTTGGCGGATATGTCCTGACTCTGGTATTTGCCGCCCCACTCCTCGACCAGGTAGTTCATCTGTGCCAGCTGCTCCTTGATATGGTCGGGGTTGGCGTTCGGCTTGTCTATCTTGTTTATGGCGAAGACCATGGGCACGCCTGCGGCTTGCGCGTGGTTGATGGCCTCGATGGTCTGCGGCATGACATTGTCGTCGGCAGCCACGATGATGATGGCCACGTCGGTGATCTTTGCGCCGCGGGCGCGCATCGCCGTGAAGGCCTCGTGTCCCGGCGTATCGAGGAAGGTGATCTTCTGGCCGTTGAGGTTTACCGAGTAGGCGCCGATGTGCTGCGTGATGCCGCCGGCCTCGCCTTCGATGACGTTGGTCTTGCGGATATTGTCCAGCAGCGAGGTCTTGCCGTGGTCGACATGTCCCATGACCGTGACGATGGGCGGGCGCGGCACGAGATCCTCCTCCTTGTCGGTCTCCGTCTCTATGGCCTCCTGTATGTCCACCGAGACGAACTCTACCTTGAAGCCGAACTCTTCGGCCACAACCACCAGTGCCTCCGCGTCGAGCCGCTGGTTGATCGATACCATGAGCCCGAGGTTCATGCAGGCCGAGATGACCTCCATCGGAGAGACGTTCATCATCGTGGCCAGCTCGCTCACGGTGACGAACTCCGTAACCTTGAGGATCGAGCGTTCCTGCTGTTCGCGCTCCATCTCCTCGCTCATCTTCTCGCGTATCTCCTCGCGCTTTTCCTTGCGGTACTTGGCTCCCTTGTTCTTGGCACCCTTCGATGTCAGGCGTGCCAGCGTATCCTTTATCTGCTTCGATACCTCTTCGTCGCTGACTTCGGGGCGGAGGATCGGTTTCGGCTGATGCTTCTGGTGCTTGTTCTTGCTGCGGCGGCCTTCACCCGGTTTGGGTTGCGATCCGGCATTGCCGCCGCCCTGCTGCGGGCCCTTGCCCTGTGCGCCGCGGTCTGCGGAACGTCCCTGCTGGCCGTTGCCCTTGCCGTTTGCCTTGCTTACGTCCACCTTCTCCTTGTCCAGACGCTTGCGCTTGTGGCGGCCGCCCGGAACGATGTTCGATACGTCCATCGTGCCGAGAATCTGCGGGCCTGCAAGTTGCGTGTGGTTCGGACGGAAGATGTTGTCCTCGCGTTTGGGCGCCTCCTCGGGCTCTGATGCAGGCTGGGGGGCTGATGCCTTCGCGGGCTCGGCTGCAGGTGCGGGCTCGGCTTCGGGCGCTTCGGCGACTTTCGGCTGTCCGGCGGGCTGCGCAGGCTGCTCGGCGGATACCGGTGCGGGGCCTGCCGCGGGAGCGGGCTTCACGGGCTCGGACGCAGGCGCCTCGGGCGCATTGTGCTGTACGGCGCTCGGCGCGGGCTGCGGCGCGGGCGCCGGCTTCTTCTTTGGTTCGAGGTCGATCTTGCCGAGGATCTTGGGCTGCGGGATCTCATCCTTGACGCTGATGACGTTGCTCTTGATTATCACCTCCTTGTCCTCCTTGTCGCTCTTCTTCTCCTCGTCGAGCGTGACGGTGGTCTGTTTGAGCGCTATGCGCTCGCGTATGTTGTCGCGTTCGTTGCCCGTGATGGTACGGTTGGAGCCGAACTCCTTCTCGAGAACGGCATATACCTCGGGGCTGACCGGCGAATTGGGCGAGCCCTCGACGTTGATGCCCTTCTTGAGCAGGAAATCCATGATGGTGTTGAGCCCCACCTTGAACTCCTTCGCTACCTGTATGAGCCTTACCTTTCTGTTATTTATCATATGTTTTCCTCCGTTTTTATCCGTTAAAACTACTCTTCGAACTCGGCCTTGAGTATCTCCACGACCTTTTCCGCCTGTTCGATCTCAAGGTCGGCGCGTGTGGCGATCTCCTCCACGGGGAGTTCCAGAACGCTCTTGGCCGTGTCGCAGCCGGCGCTCTTAAGGGCGTCGATTACCCACGGTTCGATCTCGTCGGCGAACTCCGACAGAGCGACGTCCTCCTCCTCGATCTCGCGGTAGACGTCTATGTCGTAGCCTGTGAGCATCTTCGACAGACGTATGTTGAGGCCGCCCTTGCCGATGGCCAGCGACACCTGATCGGGCTTGAGGTATACCGAGGCGGTCTTGCGCTCCTCGTCGATGGTGATGCTTGATATTTTGGCGGGGTTGAGCGAACGCTGTATCATGAGCTGCGGGTTCGAGGTGTAGTTCACCACGTCGATGTTCTCGTTGCGCAGCTCCTTGACGATGGTATATATGCGCGACCCTTTCATTCCGACGCATGCGCCTACGGGGTCGATGCGGTCGTCGTACGACTCGACGGCGACCTTAGCCCTCTCGCCGGGGATGCGCACTATCTTCTTTATGGTGATAAGGCCGTCGAAGATCTCGGGCACCTCCTGCTCGAAGAGGCGTTCGAGGAACTGGTTGGCCGTGCGCGAGAGTATGATGCGCGGCTGGTTGTTGTTCATCTCGACACTCTTGACGATGGCCTTGATGGTGTCGCCCTTGCGGTAGAAGTCGTTGGGTATCTGCTCGCTCTTGGGCAGTATGAGCTCGTTGTCGTCATCGTCGAGGATGAGTACCTCGCGCTTCCATACCTGATATACCTCGCCCGTTATGATCTCGCCCACCTTCTGCGAGTATTTCTCGTAGAGGTTGGCCTTTTCGAGGTCGAGCAGGCGCGAGGCGAGGTTCTGGCGCAGCGACAGCACGGCGCGGCGGCCGAACTGGTTCATCTTGATCTGGTCGGTGTACTCGTCGCCCACCTCGTATGTGGGGTCGATGGCCTTGACCTCCGATACGGCGATCTGCGTGTTGGGGTTCTCGACGGCGCCGTCCTCGACCACCTCGCGGTTACGCCAGATCTCGAGGTCGCCCTTCTCGGGGTTGATGATGACGTCGAAGTTCTCGTCGCTCTCGAACTGCTTTTGCAGGGCGTGGCGGAATACATCCTCCAGAACGCCGATCATGGTTGCCTTGTCGATGTTTTTCAACTCCTTGAATTCTGCGAAGTTGCTGATGAGATTTAAGTTTTCCATGTGTGAGTATATTTATCTATTTTTGTTCGTCGTTATTTGAAGTCGAGGTACTCTTTCGTGTATTTTATCTCCTCGAAGGGGTATGTGCGCACCACGTCGACCTCGACCTTGCGCTTGCGGCCCTCGACGGCCTGACGCTCCTTGTACGAGACGGTGATGCCGTCTTCGTCGGCCTCGTCGAGCCGTGCCAGAATCTTGGTGCCGTTCTTGAGCAGCACCTCCACGGGGGAGCCCACGATCTTGCGGTACTGCCGCAGCGTCCGCAGTTCAGACCCTATGCCTGCCGAGGCTACCGTGAGCGAGAAATCCTCCTCGTCGCGGTCGAAGTGGGCCTCGATGGCGCGGCTCAGCTCTGCGCACGCCTCGATGGTGACCGAGGTGTCGCTGTCGATGAGCAGCTCCACCTCGTTGGCGGGCGAGCAAGTGCAGCTTACGGTAAACATGTCTGTGCCGGCGAGTTCGCGGTCGGCAATCTCCAATATTTTGGTGCAATCTATCATACTTCGCGGGGTTATAACTACGAAATAAGGGGACTTCCCGTCCCCTTATTGCTGACTAACACCGCAAAAATAGTGAAAAAAACCGATACGCCAAACGATTGCGATGTGAAAAACATATTTTTTTATCGTTTTGTATCCGTTTGGGGCCCCGTGGGTATGGCAAAGGCGGACAATGCCCTCATCGCCCGCCTTCCGGTTTTGTTCTGACTGTCCCGCCGTCAGTCGGCATCCGACACATACTGCTTGATGCAGCCGCGCTTCGACGAACGGATGAAGTTCAGGAGCATATCCCTTTCGGACGATTGCGGCAGTTCGGCCTCGACGCGGTCGCACCCCTCCATGTAGTTGAGGTTGCTCTGGAAGAGTATGCGGCACGCCTCGTGTACGGCGGCGATCTGTTCCGGGGTGAAACCGCGGCGCGACAGCCCTATCTTGTTGATGCCGGCATAATGGTCCTTGTTCGAGGCGGTGATGAATGGCGGTATGTCCTTCGTGACGCCCGACATGCCCTGTATCATGGCGTGGTCGCCGATGCGCACCCATTGGTGTATGGCCGTATGCCCGCCTATGACGACCCAATTGCCTATTTCGACCTCGCCGCCGAGCGATACGCGGTTTACGATGACGTTATGGTCGCCCACCACGCAGTCGTGCGCTATGTGGGCATATGCCATGACGAGGTTGTACGATCCGACGACGGTCTTGCCGCGCGAGGCGGTGCCGCGGCTGATGGTGACATATTCGCGGATCTCGTTGTAGTCGCCTATCTCTGCCGTGGATACCTCGCCCTTGAATTTCATGTCCTGCGGCGTGCAGGCTATCGAGGCGGCCATATGTATTTTACACCCCTTGCCTATGCGTGCGCCGTCGTAGATCGCGGCCGAGGGGCCGATCCAGCAGTCGTCGCCTATGACCACGTCGCCGGCGATGTATGCGAAAGGTTCTATCGTGACGTTCATGCCGATCTTGGCGTCGGGATGAACGTATGCCAATTTACTGATCATGCTGGTCTGCTATTCCGGTTTCTTGTTTCTCACAATCTGTGCCATAAGCGTCGCCTCGCAGGCGAGGACGCCGCCCACGAAGACCTTGCCTACGACCGAGGCTATGCCGCGGCGCACGGGCTCGATGATGTGGGCCTCGATTTGCATCGTGTCGCCCGGAACCACCTTGTGCTTGAAACGTACGTTGTCGATACGCAGGAAATATGTCGAGTATTCTTCGGGGTGCTCGACGCCGTTGAGCACTATGATGCCGCTGGCCTGTGCCATGGCCTCCACCAGCAGTACGCCCGGCATGACGGGCTCGGTGGGGAAGTGGCCCGTGAACTGCGGTTCGTTGGCCGTGACGTTCTTGATGGCGCCGATAGAGTCGTTGCCCAGGTAGAATACCTTGTCTACCAGCAGGAAGGGATAGCGGTGGGGCAACAGCTTGCGCACTTCGTTTATGTCGAGGACGGCGGGTTTGTCGGGACGGTAGCGGAATGCCGGCTTTTCGCCGTCGCGGCGTATGGCGTGTATGAGTTGCTTCATGAACTCGGTGTTGGCGAAGTGGCCGGGACGCGAGGCCCATACGCGGCCCTTGATGCGCATGCCCAGCAGTGCGAAGTCGCCCAGCAGGTCAAGCAGCTTGTGGCGTGCCAGCTCGTTGCTCGAACGCAGCTGCAGGTTGTTCAGATAGCCGCCCGTGACCCTTATGTCGTCCTTGTGGAATATCTTTTTGAGGTGGTCGAGCTGCTCGTCCGAGACGGGGTTCTCGACGACGACGATCGAGTTGTCAAGATCGCCGCCCTTGATGAGGTTCATCTTGAGCAGCGGCTCCAGCTCGTGCAGGAATACGAAGGTGCGGCATGGCGCTATCTGCTGCGCATAGTCGTTGAAGGGGTCGAGTGTGGCGTATTGGTTGCCTATGACCTTCGAGTTGTAGTCGACGTGTACCGATACTGTGAACTCGTCGTCGGGGTATATTATTATGGCAACGCCCTTGTCGGGGATCGTATAGACCTGTTTCTCCGTCACCTCGTAATATTTGCGGTCGGCTTTCTGCTCCACGAGGCCGACTTCGGTGATCTTTTGGGCATATTCGCGGGCCGAGCCGTCCATGATGGGGACCTCGGGGGCGTCGACGTCGATCACAGCGTTGTCCACGCCCAGTGTCCAGAGGGCCGACAGGATGTGCTCTACGGTGCTTATCTTGGCGGGGCCCTTCTCTATGGTCGTTCCGCGCGATGTGTCGGTGACATATTCGCACAGGGCGGGCACCGAAGGCGAATTTTCGAGATCGATTCGACGAAATACTATTCCGCTGTTTTCCGGAGCCGGCAGGACTGTCATGTTGACCTTGACTCCGGTATGTAGCCCTTTGCCCGAGAAAGATATGGGTGATGAGAGGGTCTGTTGTTTCGTTTGCATATTTCGTTATGGTTTATTGTGAGACGGCGTTGCCGTTCGATAATATTGCGCAAAGATATGAATATTTCGAAAAAAAATAGTATTTTTGCCTGAGATTTAGCAGCCTGAAAGCGAATATGACGACATCTGAACCTCAAGAAACGAATGGCGTGGATGGCAAGCCCGTGCGGCGCAGACCGGCGCACGGCGCGAGGATGCATCTGCCTTTCGAGAACAGGCACAAGGATGCGGGCGAGTGGGCTTACGACCACCGTGCTGGATTGAGCGTCATGATAATATGCTATCTGCTGCTGGCGATAGCGTTCGTGGGGTCGAAGATCATTCTGAACGACAAGCCGCATCTGCAGGGAATATACATCGACCTGCAGGATCTTGAGACTTTGGCCGAGGAGAAGGAGCGGCTTGAACGCGAGATTGAGATGAAGCAGCTTTCCAACCTCGACTGGTCGTCGGTGCGCAACCTCACCTCGAACGAAGCGTTGCTGAACGAGAATCTGCAAGACGACCGCGGAACCCGCACCGACGCGCTGAACGCTTCGGCCCGCGAGATTGCGGAGGGCATGGAGTCGAATCGCGCCGCCTACGAGGCGGGTCTGGCCGAGGCCGAGGCGATACTCGATCAGGGACGTGCCGAGAGCAGTGACGACAATGTGTCGGAGGGGCAGGATACGAAATTCAAGGGTAACGTTACGGTCAGCTTCGTGCTGAAGGATCCCGTGCGCACGAAACGCCATATTGTGGTTCCTGCCTACCGCTGCGAGGGCGGCGGCGAGGTGGTCGTGGCCATTACGGTGAACCGCGGCGGCGAGGTGACGGCGGCGAAGGTGGTCTCGGGCGGCGATGAGAGCATGCGCGAGGCGGCGCTCGATGCGGCGTGGAAGTCGCTGTTCAACATCGACATGTCGGCGCCCGAACGCCATAACGGAACCATAACCTATCTCTTTATACCGCAATAACAGAAACAACCATGTACACGACTCTTCTATCCATACTCTTTTGGCTGTGCGGCAGTTTTACTGCGGCGCCCGTTTGCGGCGGCGCACCGTGCGGCGCAGGGTCGGTGCATGTCGGGCGGAACGACGCACGCATCGTTGCGGTGGATGACGATTCCACGATGCGCACGCAAGCCGAGTTCGCGGCCTGCTGTATGGAGTGCAACTGCGATCTGCGGCTGCCGAGGCCGTGCCGCAGCGTAGGACGCGGCGCCGAAAGTCCCGCCACGCTGTTTGCGGCGGTGCGTGCGGTGCGCTGTACCGCACGTTTCGTTCTTTGCGATGCCTTGCACGGGTATTACGCGGGGCGTGTCACACGTTTGTTCGAATTCGATCTTTACAGGTCGTCGCTGCGGGCGGATTTCTTCCTCCACTCGCTGTGCTGGCTTCGGATTTAGCCGCCGGCAGGGACGGCGTGCCTTTTCCCGAAGGGTGCGCCTGCCGTTAGGCGCGGCGGAGGGGCCCTCCGCCGCCTTGTAGCATGTCGGGAATCCGTATAACATTTAAAGATTGAATCATGTCGAATAACAAGAATATTTACGAGGCGCTTTACGCCTCGTCGGACGGTGTCGTGGTACCCCGTCACAAGTCGGCGGCGCTGCCTGCCGCAATGCTTTTCATCGGAGGAATACTCGTGGCTGCGACGTTTCTGACCGAGTTATCTCTTCCGTCGTGGCTGCTCTCGACGATAGGTTTAGTGGGCGGGGTATTGATCTTCGCGGGCGCTATCTCGCTTTTGGTGCGCATATACGGTGCCGGACGCCCGTTCCATACGGGTGAGGGCCGTTTCCTCAAGGTCGAGGAACTGCGTTTCGCCAAGGACAAGTCGGCCGAAGTGGCACGGTTGGTGCGCGAGGGCGATTTCGATGCCTTGCGGGCACTCCGCCATGACGGGGTCTCGGCGGTGACGGCGACGCTCTTCACCTCGCCCGCGGGGACCTTCAGGGCGTGCCAGGCGTTCGAGTTCATCGACCTCGAGATGCGCCCGATATGCGATCTGAAGATCGTGCGCGGATAATGTGCCGCTTCGGGCCGTTGTTGCGGTGGATTTTAATTGAGAAAAGAATATGTTGAATATGACGGAGAATATACTGTTGGTGTGGGCGCTGCTGCTGTATGTGGCGGTTATAGCCGGAAAGGTGGCCTATCGCTTCGGGGCGCCGGCCCTGTTGCTGTTCCTTGGCGTGGGTATGATGTTCGGACTGCATTTCATAAAGTTCGAATCGTTCGAGTTCACGCAGTTCATAGGAATGATAGCCTTGTGTATCATCCTTTTCTCGGGTGGTATGGACACCAAGTTCTCCGAGATAAGGCCCATTCTCGGGCCGGGTATCGTGCTGGCGACGCTGGGTGTGGTTATCACGGCCGCGGTTACAGGTGTATTCATATATTTCTTTTCGTCATGGGTCGGGCTGGCCATGTCGCTGCCGGTATCTTTGTTGCTGGCGTCGACAATGGCCTCGACCGATTCGGCCTCGGTATTCTCTATCCTGCGAACCAAAAAACAGGGCCTGAAGGAGAATCTGCGGCCTCTGCTGGAGCTCGAGAGCGGTAGTAACGACCCGATGGCATACATGTTGACCATACTGCTGGTGACGGTGGCGACCTCGGCTGGCGGCGATGTGGATTTCGGGCAGAGTATCCTGAAGTTCGTCGTGCAGATGGTCGTGGGCGGCGTGCTGGGCTACGGCATAGGCCGGCTCGCTGTGCTCGCCATCAACCGCATCGACATCAAGAACAACGTGTCGCTCTATCCGGTGCTGCTGCTGGCGTCGGTATTCTTCTCTTTCTCGTTCACGTCGCTGCTTTGGGGCAACGGTTATCTGGCCGTATACATAACGGGCCTGGTGGTGGGCAACCACAAGATCGCGCACCGCGGTAACCTCACGACATTCATGGACGGTTTTACGTGGCTGGCACAGATCGTAATGTTCATCACAATAGGACTGTTGGTCAACTCCGACGAACTGATGCACCCCGAGGTGCTGATCCTGGGCGTGGCCGTGGCGCTGTTCCTCATGTTCGTGGCGCGCCCGCTGTCCGTCTTTGTCGGGCTGCTGCCTTTCCGCCATTTCAGCCGCAGGGCGCGGATCTTCGTTTCGTGGGTCGGTCTGCGCGGCGCCGTCCCAATAATCTTCGCCACCTATCCTATCGTGGCCGGGGTCGAGAACGGTCGTCTGATTTTCAACGTGGTATTCATGGTGACGCTTATCTCGCTGCTGGTGCAGGGCACTACGGTGAGCGGTGTGGCCAACCTTCTGGGACTTGCCTTCGAGGAGAAGGAGCCGCTGTTCAAGATGGGTATCCCTGACAGCATAAAGAGTAACTTCACCGAGATCGAGGTTACGGAATCGACCCTTGAGGGCGGTTCGACGTTGCGCGACATAGTTCTTCCGGACAATACGCTCGTCGTGATGATCTTCCGCCGCGGGGAGTATTTCGTGCCGCGCGGCAATACGTCGCTTGAAGCCGGCGACAAACTGCTCGTGGTGTCGGACCGCGACGAAAACGAGTTGCGTCAGGTATACGATACGCTCGGGATAAAGGAGGTGATGAAACTGCAGTGACGGATTCACCTGAATATACGGTGCGGCGCGGGGGCGGATGCTCACGCGCCGTATTCCGTTATGCCGTCAGAGCCACGATCCGTTGCGGTGCAGTACGCGTGCCCCGGTGACGGGCGCAGTGTCTGTGTTACCGCCGCAGATAGTGGCGCAGCGTGATCACGGGGTGGTACAGGATCATGATGGGACCGCACCAGCGCATGATGCGGCGCATCAACTCCCGTTCTTCTTTGGCGTAGCAGTGTACGGGACAGCGGCGGCACGCGCCCTTCCCCTCGCCGAACCGGCACATGTCGAGCCTGCGGCGGGCATAGGCAAGAAGGTCGGCATACTGCTGAGGCATCTGCTCGGTGCGCAGTTTGCGGCGGCAGTACAGGCGTATCATCACTTCTATGATCTCTTTCTCCTTTTCTATGCGTGTCATGGCTTGCATGCGGTTGTTTCGGCGTTATATGCCTCCTCGAATATCGTGCGCAGACGCTCCGTGTCGTGCATGAGGCGCCGCAGCCGTTTGAGCGGTTCGGCGTTGGGCGACTCCTCCAACCACAGATGCAGGTACCCTCCTTCGCCGTATTTGTCGTGAAGGTGAGCGATGGTGCGCTCCCATTGGTCCTCCCTGCCGAGCTCGGGATGGTTGGCCAGACCGTACTGCACCGTGCGGCGGACTATGGTTTCGGGGTCGATGGCGCGGTCGGCTTCGGCTACGATGCAGCCGTAAATCGTGCGGGGCGGATGCGGGGCCGAGGCACGGTGGTCCTCGACGGCGCAGGCGATGGTCTCGACGGCCTCGTCGGAGAACCACCGCCGCAGGTTGTCGTCACTGCGGACGATGCGGCCCGATGCCTCGTGATGGCGTTCGCGTCCTTCGGCGAGTCCCGTGTCGTGGTACGCGGCGGCGGTGTATGCAGTCTCAATATCCTCGCCGAGGCGGGTCGCCATATCTACGGCCCGTGCGATGACCTTAAATGCGTGGTCACGGCGGTGTGCTCGGTCGAAGGCGTCGTATCGGGGTATTATCTCCGTTTCGATGTATTTCTTTAGGTCTTCGCGTATCTCCATGATGATAGTCTTGCGGTTCATATGCTGCCGTATGTTGCGGCGGAAGCGAATGCAAAGGCAGGGGTTTTTCGGATATGGCGGGTCCCGACTGTCGTCTCGGCGGTCGGGACCTGATGTATGGTTGTGTGGTACAGGTACAAAAAAGACAACACTCTTTCGCGATCGCAGGAGTCGGTCGGGATCTTCGTCGGATCGAGCCTCTTCACGGACGTCGGGTGAAAGAACGTTGTATTTGTCGTTTACTACTCTCTGATGACATTGCAAAGATAACGCGGCTTTGTTGCGATCGTATTACACGCATGTGACGAAACGGTGAAACCGAGAAAAAGGCGGCCGCCCGCGAAGCACAGGGCGGCTGCCGGTATATTCCCTGAGGCTTGGCCATTTCTCCGCATGGATCGCTATATGGTCCACGTCTCGCCCGAGCGCAACAGGTCGTCCACGCAGCGGATCTTCGACGTGGCCTTTACCTGCTCGACCTGCTCGGCCACCTTCACGTCGTAGACGTTGTCGTCGGCAACGTCGCGGATGACGCCTACGGCTACGGGGTAGTCGGGGTACTTCATCGCCGCCAGCATCGAGTGGAGCGTCGTGTCCTTCGTATGTGCGTCATGCGTGAGCACGTCGTCGATGGTGTATCCATCCTCTCCTATGGTTACGACCTTGAGGCGCATGTTCTCGAATACGAGGCCCTTGTTGTTGCCGGCGCCGAAGAGCATCTTCTCGCCGTGGCGCAGCGTGATGGTGCGTTCGGCGCGCGTGGCCCTGTCGCCTGCAAAGTCGGCGTGGGTCTTGTCGTTGAAGATGACGCAGTTGACCAGAGCTTCCACGACGGCCATGCCCTTGTGCTTTGCAGCCGCGACGAGACAGTCCTTCGTCAGGGCGACTTCCATGTCTATGGTTCGGGCGAAGAAGGTTCCCTTGGCTCCGATGACCAGTTCGCCCGGGTTGAATGGCTTTTCGACGGTACCGTAGGGCGAGGTCTTGGTGATCTTGCCCAGTTTGGTGGTGGGCGAATACTGTCCCTTCGTCAGGCCGTATATCTCGTTGTTGAA
Organism: uncultured Alistipes sp.; assembly: GCA_944320685.1. Lineage (GTDB taxonomy): Bacteria > Bacteroidota > Bacteroidia > Bacteroidales > Rikenellaceae > Alistipes. The sequence goes on along the minus strand of CALUIK010000001.1, from coordinate 111,751 downwards.
GAGTATGACGTTGAGGTCTATGTTGCGGCGTATGGCGTGTATGAAGTGGTTGCCGCCTATGGCCAGCGAGTCGCCGTCTCCCGTGCACACCCAAACGCAGAGGTCGGGGTTTGCAACCTTGATTCCCGTGGCTACGGCGCTGGCGCGGCCATGGATAGTGTGGAACCCGAAGGTCTTCATATAGTATATGAAGCGTGACGAACAGCCGATGCCCGATACGAAGGTGAAACGGTTGTGCGGTACGTCCAGGGCGTCGGCCACTTCGGGCATGGCGCGCTGGACGGCGTTGAGGATGGCGTGGTCGCCGCAGCCGGGACACCATTTTACCATTTGGTCGCTCTTGAAGTCGGCCGGAGTATATTTGTAGTCTGCCATGATGTTGTCGCTTAAAGTAATGATACGAATTTTTCCTTCAACTCTGCAACCGTGAAGGGCTGTCCCTCACACTTGTTGTACTGCTCGAATTCGAACTCGCGGAAGTTCTGGCGCAGGTATGAGGCCATCTGTCCCTCGTTGAGTTCGCATACGACGATGCGCTTGTGTCCCTCGAGCAGCCCGCGTATGCCTTTCGGCAGCGGGTATATGTAGTTCAGATGCAGGTGGGCGATGCTTTTGCCCTCGGCCTTCAGGTCGTCGACGGCGGTCTGCAGGTGTCCGCGCGTGCCGCCCCAACCCACGACGAGCAAGTCGGCATCGGCGGCGCCGTCCACGACGGGAGCCGGCAGCTCGTCGGCTACGCGGGCGACCTTCGCCGCACGAGTGAGGACCATCTCTTGGTGGTTTGCGGGGTCATACGAGATGGAACCTTTCAAGTGGTCCTTCTCAAGGCCGCCGATGCGGTGTTCGAGGCCCTTTTTCCCGGGGAAGGCCCAGCCGCGCACCATCTTCTCGTCGCGTTTGTATGGCATGAACTCACCCTCTTCCGGCGCCTTGTCGACGATGGGGGGGATAATTGCGGGATACTCCTCCATCGCGGGTATGCGCCACGGTTCCGATCCGTTGGCGATGAAACCGTCGGTAAGCAGGATTACGGGCGTCATATGCTCAAGGGCAATCTTGCCTGCCATGAAGGCGTAGTGGAAGCAGTCGCTGGGCGACGATGCGGCGATGACGACCACAGGGCACTCGCCGTTGCGGCCGTAGAGGGCCTGCATCAGGTCGCTCTGCTCGGTTTTGGTGGGCAGGCCCGTCGAGGGGCCGCCGCGCTGTACGTCGACGATCACGAGCGGCAGTTCGCCCATCACGGCCAGACCTATGGCCTCGCTCTTGAGCGATAGCCCGGGACCCGATGTCGTCGTCACGGCGAAGTTGCCGGCGTATGCGGCGCCGATGGCGGTGCAGATGCCCGCGATCTCGTCCTCGGCCTGCACGGTCTTCACGCCGAGGTCCTTGCGTTTTGCCAACTCCTCGAGTATGACCGTGGCGGGAGTGATGGGGTACGAGCCGCAGAAGAGCGGCAGGCCGGCCTTCTCGGCGGCGGCGCAGAAGCCCCATGCCGTGGCTACGTTGCCGTTGATCGAGCGGTAGGTCCCCTTTTCGAGGTGTGCCGGAGCCACCTTGTATGTATTTGCGAACTGGTGCGTGTTGGCGGCGTAGTTGTATCCTGCGTCTATGGCGCGCTTGTTGGCCTCGGCCACGGCGGGGTTCTTACGCGCGAACTTGGCGTCGAGGTAACGCTTGGCATACTCTTCCGAGCGGTTGTACATATAGAAGCATATGCCCAGTGCGAACATGTTCTTGCACTTGACGACGGTCTTGTTGTCGAGGCCCATGTCGGCCATCGCGGCGCGCGTCATCGACGTGATGTCGGGGATGATGACATTGTAGTTCTCCAATCCGAGTTCGGCGATGGGGTCGAGCGTAGCATAGCCGGCCTTCCTGATATGCTCCTCGGTGATTGAGTCGCCGTCGATGATTATCGTGGCGTCGGGTTTTAGCCATTTGCGGTTGGCCTTGAGTGCTGCGGGGTTCATTGCCACCAGCACGTCGCAGTAGTCGCCCGGGTTGGTCACCTTTCCCGAGCCGAAGTGTACCTGAAAACCCGATACTCCGGCTACGGTGCCCTGCGGGGCGCGTATCTCGGCCGGATAATCAGGGAATGTCGATATTCCGTTGCCGACGAGCGCCGACGTGTTGGAAAAGAGCGTTCCTGTGAGCTGCATTCCGTCGCCCGAGTCGCCCGAGAAGCGTATGACGACGTCTTTCAGCTCTTTGGTGTTGAGATTATTCATGTTCGGGAAGATTACGAATTGTAAATAAAAAAATTTAAATTCTCGACAAATATAGCTTTTTATCGGATACGTTATCGCTTGCGCGGTTACATTTTTTCATTTTCGGGCCCTGCGGGGCATTTGGGATGCGGGCGGCGTTCGGCCATCGACACCCCGAAAATTATAAGCGCCGTACCGGCCAGAGCCAGCGGTGTGATGCGTTCTCCGAGTACGAAGTGGGCGGTGATCATGGCGACTATCGGGTTTATGTACAAATAGTTGGTGGCGCGTATGGCCCCGAGGCGGCGGATCACCATGTTCCACGTCCAATAGCATACGAGCGAGGCGGCGATTCCCAAATATAAGAGGTTTCCGGCGACGGCGGGCCGCAGCAGCGTTTCCGCAGTGAGGTGCTCGGGGCGGAAGATGAAGTACGGCAGCAGCGTCACGATGCCGTAGAAGAATATCTTGCGGGTTATCATGGTCGGCGGGTAGCGTTTTTCGAGGCGGAGCACCAGAATGCTGTATGCGACCCACGAGACGGCGGCGCCCAGCGTGAGCAGGTCGCCGCGCGGGGAGAGTTTCAGCAGGAACTGGCCGTTGAACACCACCAGCGCCACGCCTGCGAGCGAAACGAGCGAGCACAGGTAGAGGCGGTGTCCGGCGCTCTCCTGCCGCACTATCCGGTGCACGGCGAGTGTGGTGAGCAGGGGTGTGGCGGCTATGATTATGGCCACGTTAGAGGCTTGCGTGTAGAGCAGGGCTGTGTTTTCGAGCAGAAAATACAGCGAGCCTCCCGTGATTCCGAGCAGTGCCATTTGCGCCTCGTCGCGCAGGCTGTCGGCGAAGATGCGGCCCCGGATGAACGGAAGCATGCAGACGTATGCCAGCGTGAAACGCAGGGTCATGATGGCCGCGGGCGAAAGCCCCTCCGCGAGCAGCAGTTTCGAACTGATGAACGTGGTGCCCCAGACCGCCGAGGTGACGGCGGCGGTGATGTGGTATGGGAGATTGCCTCCGGACCTGTTTTTCATCGTATCGAATTCATGCGTATGCTCGCCTTTACGAGCGCTATGGCGCGTATGCGGTTCACCTCTATCTCCTTGTCCGCGTGATGGGGGTTTTGGCTCACGAGTTTTACGTAGCCCTCGCGGTCGGAGCGCTGGATATATTTTACGGTGATGTACTCCTCGCCGTCGAGGTCTATCGAGAGCAGGTACATGTCGCCCCAGAATATGTCGTCTATATTCTGCAGCTGTTTGTAAAGTACGATGTCGCCGCTCTTGAGCAGCGGGTACATCGAGTCGCCGACGATGTATATCGCCCCGTCGCATTTCGGCAGGTTGGGGATGTGGATGTAGTTGACCGGTTTGTTCGACGCCTGATCGGTGAACAGGGGCACCAGCCCCGCCGTCCCCTCGATAGAGTAGAGCGGCACGCTCTGCATCGGCAGCGAGTTGTCACTGCGCAGGCGGAAGGCCGTATAGGCCGGTTCGGCATTGAACATCTTGCCTTTGCCGGTGTCGAGCCATTCGGGGTTGACGTTCAATTCCTGAATAAGGATGTTCTTGTTGCGCATCGAGAGGCCGCACTTCCCCGTCTCGATCATTGAGAGGGCCGCCTTGCCTATGCCAAGATGTTGAGCCAATTGCTCTTGTGTCATCTTCAATTCCTTGCGTATAAGCTTTACTCTGCTTTCCATAGGAAGGTTATAGAAAATTATTATATCAAAAATTTGACTTTTATCAAATCAAAGTTCAATATTTGATCGTATATTTGTGTTGCAAAGTTAAGCATTAAGATTTTAATCGCAAACATGCAAGTTGAACTTTTTAATATTGTTTTATCATGTATCTGATTGCACCTGAACTTTACGATCTGGCTACCGACCTGTTGGTTGAGCGTATCGGCCGGTCGGATTATTTTTCCGGCGCGGTGGAATTTGAGTACGGCGACGTAGAATGCCGCCTTACCGTTTCGCTCATAATCTACCGGCGTATCGAGCGGCTGCCGGAAGGCGACCGTGACTGTATCGACGACGTGGTTCCCGTATGGTGGGAGTTCCACACCTCGACGGAGGGCTCGGAGGTGCCGAACGGTTTTTCATTTTCCGAAATACGTGATCGTCTGCGGTTATGAGCGGGGATGTTTCGTATGTACGGGGTGCGGCGTCGGAAGCCTCTCCCTGCGGGCCGGTGGCGTTTGCCGATTTTGCCGTGGCGGTATATCCGTTTCTCGAGGTTCGGCCCTTCCACGATGTCTACTACCGTCTCTTGGAGCTATTCGCGGCAGGTCGTTTGCGGCGGCTTATGGTGTCGATGCCGCCGCAGCACGGCAAGAGTGTGGGCGCGAGTACCCTGCTGCCGGCCTACCTGCTGGGGGTGGATCCCGATGCGAAGGTGGCCGTGGCGTCGTATTCGGCGTCGCTGGCATCGAAGTTCAACCGCCGCGTGCAGCGCATAATCGAATCGGAGGAGTACGGCGGGATATTTCCCGGAACGCGTATCAAGAGCGGCGGCAAGCCTGCGGGTTACCTGCGCACGTCGGACGAGGTGGAGATCATAGGCCATGACGGCGGTCTGTTGTCGGTGGGGCGCGAGGGGTCGCTGACAGGCAACCGTGTCGACTGCTTCATTCTGGACGACCTCTACAAGGATGCGATGGAGGCCAATTCGCCTCTCGTCCGCGAGAACTGTTGGGAGTGGTATACCTCGGTGGTACGGACACGCATGCACAACGCCTCGAGCGAGCTGATCGTCTTCACGCGCTGGCATGACGAGGACCTTATAGGCGAACTGCGCCGCCGCGAGCGGTGCGTCGACCTGCGTGAATGGTCTGACATAGACCGTGTGGGCGACGGGGATTGGCTGAGCCTGAATTTCGAGGCGCTGAAATGCGGCGCGCCGTGCGGCATCGACACGCGGGGAGTTGGCGAGGCGCTGTGGCCCGAGCGCCAGAGCGTCTCGCTGCTTGAGTCGAAACGGCGTCTTGACCCGTTGCGCTTCGAGTGTATGTACCAAGGCCGTCCGTCGCCGCGCGGCGGCCTGCTATACGGCGACGGTTTTGCCGAATACGACACGCTGCCGGCAGAGATCGTCCGCTATTCGGGTTATACCGACACGGCCGACACGGGTGACGACTACCTCTGCTCGGTAGCCTATGCCGTCGATGCCGACGGGGTTATTTACCTGCTCGACGCCGTCTATTCGCGCGAGCCGATGGAGGTGACTGAAGGCCTTGTGGCGGAGATGGTCGGCCGCACGCCCGTAGCGTCGATGCTCGTCGAGAGCAACAACGGCGGCCGCGGTTTCGCGCGGGCATTGCAACGCCTGCTGCCGCAGGTGCGCATCGAGTGGTTCCACCAGAGCGGCAACAAGGAGGCGCGTATATTGTCCCATTCGGCTACGGTTATGCATACGGTGCGGTTTCCGCGGGGATGGTCGCAGCGGTGGCCCGAGATGTATGCCCACCTGTCGTCCTATTCGCGCATATTCCGCTCGAACCGCTGGCATGACGCCCCCGACGTGCTGACGGGCATCATCGAGCGCGAGGCGTCGGGCCTGCGGCAGACTAAGATACGTAGCGTGGGGTTCTTCTGACGGCGCCGCCGCTCACTGTCGGAAGAACGGGCCGCATATCCTGAAAGGTATGCGACCTGTATTCATTTTTGGCAAATCCTACCGCAGGGATGCCACCTTGCGGTCGAACTCCTGCTTGAGCGACGCGATCAGTTCGCGGACGCTGACGATGCGGTCCGAGCGCCATGCGTTGGCGCCGCAGAAGGCGTAGCCGTTCTCGAGTTTGCCGCGGAACGCATTGTAGAGGGCCATCATGATGCAGTATGGCGAGCGGCTGACGTCGCACGTCTTGATGCAGTTGAAGGGGCAGTTTTTTGGCCGTTTCAACCCTTCCCTTACCTTCTCGAGGAAGCTGTTGTGGATGGCGCGGCCGGGCATGCCGACAGGGCTCTGAATGATCTCTATATCTTCCTTGCGTGCGCGGATATAGCTCTGTTTGAACTCGTCCGAGGCGTCGCATTCCTCGGTGGTCACGAAACGCGTGCCCATCTGTACGCCCTCGGCCCCGAGCGCCGTGATGTCGTATATGTCCTCGCCCGTATATATTCCTCCGCCGGCGATTACCGGAATATGCTTTCCCGTGCGCTGCTCCGTCTCGCGCGCCTCGGCCACAACCTCCGGCAGGATATGTTCGAGGGTACATCCGGCGTCGTCCAGTTGCTGTGCGCTGTAGCCGAGGTGTCCGCCGGCTTTGGGCCCTTCGACGACGACGGCGTCGGGCACGTATCCGTACTCTTCGATCCAGCGGCGGCATAGCACTTTCAGCGCCCGCGCCGACGATACGATGGGGGCGAGCTTGGTGGTCGAGTCGCTTTTGAGGAACGACGGGAGCGTGAGGGGCAGCCCCGCACCCGAGAATATGATGTCGGCCTTGCGGGCGACGGCCGTGCGTACCATGTCGGCGAAATTCGACATGGCGACCATGACATTGACGCCTATGATACCCTTTGTGAGTTTGCGGGCCTTGGCCAGTTCCTCGCCGAGGCCGTAGATGCTCGCCTCGTCGTAGTCGTGCGAGTAGTCGCGGTATATTACGCCGAGTCCTGCCGACGATATGACGCCTACGCCGCCTTCGTTCGCTACGGCCGAGGCCAGCCCCGAAAGCGACACCCCTACACCCATGCCGCCCTGTACGATGGGTACGGTGGCCGTGAGATCTCCTATTTTCAACGGTTTCATTCCTGTTATGATTAGATGTTCCGGATTATGTCGGGACAAAGATATGTAAATATTCTAAATGGTAAATAACATGTTGTATATTTCTATACAAGAAACCGTTTCGATGAGTGTAATATGTTAAAATGTATTGTCTTGCGAATATAAGGCAATGGCAGCCCCGTCCGGCGGCGCGGAGCCTGTCGGACGGGGTTGCCGTGATGGGTGTGCTGCGGGGAAGGGTCAGAGCATCTCTTCGATGCGTGCGGCGGGTGCGGTGTCGAGACCGGCGAGCATGCCGTTGCAATAGCGGTAGTAACCCGATATGGCTATCATGGCTGCGTTGTCGGTGGTGAACTTCAGCTCGGGGATGAAGGTGCGCCACCTGCGCCGGCGTCCAGCCTCGGCGACGGCGTTGCGCAGGCCCGAGTTCGCCGAGACGCCACCGCCTATGGCGACATCCCTTATGCCGAGCGAGTTCGAGGCCTTGATCAGTTTGTCGAGCAGGATCTCGATGATAGTGTACTGCAGCGATGCGCAGAGGTCGGCCTTGTGTTTCTCGACGAAGTCGGGATCGTGTTTCACCTCGTCGCGCAGCGTGTAGAGGAACGAGGTCTTGAGGCCCGAGAACGAGTAGTCGAACTCGCCCTTGACATGCGGGCGGGCGAAGGAGAAGGCATGGGGATCGCCCTCTTGGGCCAATTTGTCGATCACGGGGCCGCCCGGGTAGGGCAGGCCCATGACTTTGGCACACTTGTCGAAGGCTTCGCCTGCGGCATCGTCGATGGTGGTGCCTATGATCTGCATTTCGAGGGGCGAGTCTACGCGCACGATCTGCGTGTGTCCGCCGCTCACGAGCAGACAGAGGAACGGGAAGTCGGGGTGCGGCGTCTCGCGGTCGGGCATGTCGATGAAGTGCGAGAGGATATGCCCCTGCAGGTGGTTGACCTCCACAAGGGGGATGTTGTCCGCCACCGAGAGCCCTTTGGCGAATGACGTACCCACCAGAAGCGACCCCATAAGTCCAGGCCCGCGGGTGAAGGCTATGGCGTCGAGCTTGTCTACCGAGACGCCTGCCTCCTTGAGAGCTGTGTCGACGACGGGGATGATGTTCTGCTGGTGTGCGCGCGATGCGAGTTCGGGGATTACGCCCCCGTACTTTACATGCACGGCCTGCGAGGCTATGACGTTCGACAGCAGCGTGGTGTTACGTATGACGGCGGCCGAGGTGTCGTCGCAGGAAGACTCTATGCCGAGTATCGTGATATCCATTTTTTCAGAGGTATCTTGTTACGGTTTGACGGAAAATATTTACATTTGTAGGTTTAAACCGAGCTACGATGCGCAAAGTTACGAAAATATTGTTAAAGGCGATATCAGTGACAGTTTTGTTTCTGATATTTTGCCCTATCGTGCTTACGCTGCTCGTGTCGTTGCCTTCGGTCCAGAACTTTGTGGTGGGCCGCGCCGTGAAGTACGCATCGCGCAGGCTGGAGACTACGGTGTCGATCGACCGCATCCGTATCGGAGCGTTGGGCAGTGTGCGTGTCGATGGCTTCTATGTCGAGGATTACCAGCAGGACACGCTGCTTTATGTCGGCTGCCTGCAACTCCATCTGGCGGGGATGCGCGGCGACCGTTCGGGCATCGTGCTCAAGAACGGCGAGTTGAAGGATTCGAAACTCTATCTGCGGGAGACGCCCGACGGGGTGATGAATATAAAGCAGGTTATGGACCGTATCTCGAACAAGGAGAAGAAAGGAGGCGGCGATTTCGGGTTCAAAATACGCAACGTGCAGGTGGATGATCTCACCCTCGTGATCGAACACCGCGAACACCGCGACCCCGAGTATGGTATCGATTACAGCGACATGCACCTCGAACATACGTCGGCCTTCATCGACGATTTTACGCTCCGCGGCGGCATGATCGGCGGCGACATACGCAACTTCTCTACCACGGAGCATTGCGGTTTCAGGATTGACAACTTCAAGGGGCGTTTTCTGGTCGACCGCGGCATTATCGACCTGCGCGACTTCGAGATCGTTACCGACAAGTCGGCCATCCGCCTCAAATCGCTGGTGCTGCGCGGCGAGAATTGGGCCTCGTACAAGGATTTCGTACACAATGTGGCCATCGACGGCGAACTCTACGACACATCAGTCTCGACCGATGACATCGCCCATTTCGCACCGGGTCTGCTGCCGTGGAAACTCGCCGTAAAGGATATGCAGGTCAGTGTAGCGGGGGCTGTCGCCGATATGAATGTCGACGTGCAGAACATATCTTTCGGCGAGGGAACATCGTTGCGTACCAATGTATCGCTGCAGGGATTGCCCGACATAGGCCGTACGACGATGGCGGTGGACCTGAAACGTCTGGCCACATGCGAGGCCGACGTCTCGCGCCTTGCGTCGGGTATCGGCGGCAGCGAACTTCCGGAAAGGCTGCGTTCCGTTATGAACGGTGCCGGCGAGATGATATGCGCAGGACGTTTCAACGGCGGCATACGGTCGTTTGCCACCGACCTGAAACTGACCACGCAGGCGGGCAACGTATCCGTGGCGGTGAAGCGCACACCCATGAATATGGAGGCGGGCGATACTGTGCGCCGCTATGCCGTTTCAGCCTCGGCTGCCGTGCGTCATGTACGTCTGGGGCGTCTGCTCCAGAACAATACTCTGGGCCCCCTATCGGCGTCGGTGCGTTTCGACGGTGTTATGGCCGACGGCGGCGGCATTGACGGCAATGTCGACGGCAATGTCGAGTCGGCCGAATTCATGGAGTGCCGTTACGATTCTTTGTCGCTGACGGGACGCATCCTCAACAAGAGTTTCACTGGAACGTTGCGCAGCGACTGCGGGCCGTTGGCTATGATGCTCAGCGGCCGCGCCGACATGAACGGAGCGGAACCCGTGTGCGACGTGCGTCTGGTCGTGGACCGTGCCGACCTGCATGCCATGAACATAAACCGACGCGACTCGATCTCGACATTGTCGCTGGGTGCCGAGATGTATGCCGTGGGGTGGTGGCCCGACAATATGAACGGCTCGCTGAACCTCAGCGGGCAGTATGTATACGAAGGCGACACGCTGCGCAGCGGCGACATGCGCATCACGGCGCGCAGCGGCGAAGGCCGCCGTTCGGTGTCGCTGACGTCGGATTTCGCCGATGCCACCTTTACGGGCCCAACGAGTTACGCCGAGATAGCCAAATACCTCGAGTCCGCCATGAGCAAATACCTGCCGTCGATGTTCGACAGCGGCGTGCGCGACTATGCCGGCCCCGATGCCGCAGGCTACTCTACGCTGGCGGTTACGGTGAAGGAACTCGACCCGCTGCTGGATGCCGTGTCGGACGGGTTGCAGCTGGCCCCGGGCTCGAAACTCAACTTCATGCTCAATCCGGCCGACAACGTTATATCGCTGCGGGCCGAATCGGACTATCTCGAGAAGGGGCGCCTGCTGGCTACGCGGCTGAAGATGAACATGGTGAATCAAGGCGATTCGCTGGCCTTGTACCTCACGTCGGAAGACCTTTATGCGGGCGGCATGCATATGCCGCAGCTCTCGATGATGGGCGGGGCGAAAAACGACCGCATGCATGTGTCGGCCGGTTTCGACGATCCGGCGGATTCGCTTTCGGGAATGCTGTCGCTGTGGGCGCGCGCAGGGCGCGACTCTACGGGTATGAGGCGCATGGCGATGGCGGTGCTGCCGTCGACGGTGACGCAGCGGGGCCGCAACTGGCGCATTTCGTCCGACATGATCTCCATCGACACGGCACGTATCGAGGTGAACGATTTTATGGTGCGCACCGACGACCAGATGCTGCATGTCGACGGCGTGGCGTCGCGCAGCCGCTCCGATTCCCTTACTTTGCGGCTTAACAACTTCGACATATCGTCGCTGGCGGGGTTCGCCATGGGCATGGGATACGATGTGGCTGGCACCGGCAGCGGTACGGCCTCGATGAAATCGGTGCTTCACCGCGGAGAGCTGACCTCCGACATAGGTCTCGACAACGTGACCGTGAACGGTGTCGCGGTGCCCCCGCTGCAGCTCGATTCGCGCTGGGATTTCGAACGGCAGCGTGTGCGCATCCTCATGAACAACCGCACTACGGGGGACAATATCGTACGGGGGTATTATGCCCCGTCGACGGGACGCTATTATGCCGAGGCGCGTTTCGAGGGGATGGACATGAGCCTTCTCGACCCGATTCTTTCGGGTATTGTCTCGGCCACGTCGGGGACGGCGACGGCGGCGCTCGAACTCTCGGGGCAGAAACGCGACGCCACGCTGACGGGGTCGATCGACGTTACCGATCTCGCCACTACGGTAGACTTCACGCAGGCGCGGTATACGGTGCCGCGCGCCACGATCACAGTCGAGAACAACCATCTCCGTGCGTCGAACGTCAGGGTATACGATTCGGAACAGAACGACGGGCTGCTGACTATGGACCTTAACCTGCAGCACACCTCCAACATATCCTACATGCTGCGCGTGCTGCCGCGCAACATGATCGTGCTGAACACCACGTCGCGCGACAACGACCTCTTCTACGGCAAGGTCTACGCCTCGGGTGCGGCCACCATCAGCGGCAGCAAGAAGGGCGCCACGCTCGATATTGTCGCCTCTACGGCGGGCAACTCGCAGTTCTTCATGCCGCTGTCGAGCAAGACCGACGTGTCGACGGCCGATTTCGTCATCTTCGAGAAGCCGGGCATGCAGCTCGATACGATGAACTATCTCGAACGTAAGAAACTGATGTTCGAGCGCCGCAACAGGGGCCGGTCGTCGGAGGGCAGCACCATGCAGATAAACATGGAGTTGACGGCGAACCCCAACGCGGAGGTGCAGCTTGTGATAGACCCCACGGTGGGCGATATCATCAAGGTGCGTGGCGACGGCACACTGAACATGCGCATCGTGCCCAGCGCCAACATCTTCGACATGTACGGCGACTATACGATCACGGAAGGCAGCTACCTGTTCACGCTACAGAACATAATCAACAAGCGCTTCATCATAGAAGAGGGCTCGACGATACAGTGGGCGGGCGATCCCATGGATGCGCGGCTCGACATAAATGCCGTGTACAAGCTCAAGGCGTCGCTCAAGCCCCTGCTGTCGTCCACCACGCTGGACAACATATCGCGCGCGGTACCGGTGGAGTGTATCATCAATCTGTCGGACAAGCTGACCAACCCGTCGGTGACGTTCGACATCAAGGTGCCGAATGCCGACTCCGAGATACAGAACGCCGTTGCCAACCTGCTCAACAACCAGCAGTCGATAGCCACGCAGTTCATGTATCTGCTCGTCAGCGCGAGCTTCTACTCCGACTCTTCGACCTCGTCGAGCATCGGCGCCTCGGCCTCGGCCGCTACGGGTTTCGAGTTGCTGTCGAACCAGCTGAGCAACTGGCTATCGAGCGACGATTACAATATAGTGCTGCGTTACCGCCCGCGGTCGGAACTTACGAGCGACGAGATAGACTTCGGGTTCTCGAAGAGTCTCGTGAGCGACCGCCTGATTGTGGAGTTGGAGGGCAACTACCTTATCGACAACCAGATGTCGGCCAACAGCAACATGTCCAACTTCTTGGGAGAGGCGTATATCACGTGGCTCATAGACGAGAACGGCAACTTGAAGCTAAAGGGCTTTACGCAGACGATCGACCGTTTCGACGAGAACCAAGGCCTTCAGGAGACAGGTGTCGGAATCTATTACAAGGAGGATTTCGAGAACTGGAAGGATCTGAAACGGCGCGTGCGCGAACGTTTCACGGGCAAGCGGCGCCGCGCGCAACGCGAGGCGCAGGCCGACAGTCTCGGCAATGGCGGCGTGGGCGGGGGCCCGGCGCGTCGCGAGCGGCTGCAGGGCGGAACGGCCGGCGGCGGGGCGGACAGTGTGACTACGGTTGTAACGGCGGGCAAGGCAGGTATTGCCGGCCTCCCTGCAGCCGCGGCCGGACCTGACGGATGGATCGGATTCGGCAGGGAGGAATAGGCAGGTACGGAAAACTTGAATGGAAAACTTAAATAAAAACAAGAAAAGATTATGATCGAATTTCTTCAGGCTGCCCAGACTGCGGCAGCGGCGGCAGGCGAGACTGCCGAGGCGACTGTAAACAACGAGGCTGTGAGCATGAGTTTGTGGGAGCTCTTTTCCAAGGGCGGATGGCTGATGTGGCCCCTGCTTATTCTGGGCGGTATCACGGTATTCATCTTTGTGGAGCGCTATCTGGCCATACGCAAGGCGTCGGTGCTGGACATGAACTTCATGAACCGCATCCGCGACTATATCTCGGACGGCAAGATACGTGCCGCCATCGATCTCTGCCGTAAGACCAATACTCCCATTGCCCGCATGGTCGAGAAGGGTATAGGGCGCATAGGCCGTCCCATGAGCGACATACAGTCGGCCATCGAGAATGTGGCCAACCTCGAGGTGTCGAAACTCGAGAACGGGCTTCCGTTCCTTGCCACTATCGCCGGCGGCGCACCCATGATAGGATTTCTCGGCACGGTGCTGGGTATGGTGCAGACCTTTATGGACATGTCGGCTGCGGGAGGAACGGTAGACATGTCGCTCCTGTCGAGCGGTATGTATGTGGCGATGGTGACGACGGTAGCGGGACTTATCGTCGGTATCCCCGCATACTTCGGCTACAACTATCTTGTCGCCCGCATCGAGAAGTTGGTGTTCCAGATGGAGGCCAACTCGATAGCTTTCATGGATATATTGAATCAACCCGTAAAGTAGCGCAGCCATGGCAATAAAACGAGGATCGAAGGTCAATCAGTCGTTCTCGGCGTCGTCGATGACGGACTTGATGTTCCTGTTGCTGCTCTTCATGATCATAGCCACGACACTCATCAATCCCAATGCCGTGAAACTGATGCTTCCCAAGAGCGCCAACCAGCTCAAGGACAAGGCCGTGACAACCGTGTCGATAAAGGATGCGGGCAACGGCCGCTACATCTATTACGTCGAGCTGGAGAACGTGGGCTCGCGCGAGGGGGTGGCCCGTGCGCTGAAGAGCCGTCTCGAGGGTCAGGAGAAGCCCACCATATCGCTGCACGCCGACAAGACCGTGGCATGGGACGAGATCGTGCAGATGATGAATATCGCCAAGGACAACGGTTACGGACTGATCGCTGCCACGCAGCCCTGACACATCGGGCGGGTGACGACGGATAAACGGAACAATTATGAACTACTACGATGAAAACGACGACAGGCCGAAGCTATACGGCGGTGTGGCTGTCGGTGCGTACGTTATAGTGATAGCCGCGGCCATGTTGCTGGGGCGCATATCCATCGACAAGGTCGAAGAGCCCGCAACGCTTATCATAGAACTTGAGGAGGAGCCCAAGCCGCCGCAGCGTGCCGTTGTGACGCAGCAGGCTCCGCGTCACGAGAACATTTCGACCGAGCGCGACAACTCGCAGCAGGTGACCGGCACCGACGAACAGACACGTACGGTGAATCGCCGCGCCATCTTCCACAGCAATACCGACGGCGCGGACGACGAGGAGGATGTGGGCAACCCATACAGCCGCGAGGGTAAGGAGAATACCGCCTCGGGTGACGGCGGGGGGCTCAATCCCATAGGCAATGACCAGCTGGATGAGGGCCTGCGCGGGCGCGGCCTCGTGGGCAACCTGCCTCTGCCCGAATATCCGGGCAACACGAGCGGCAAGATCGTCATACGTGTGGCCGTAGACCAGCACGGGGTCGTTACCAGTGCGGCCTATGAACCCAAGGGGTCGACTTCGTCGGATGCGGCTCTGATAGCCGCCGCGATCGCGGCGGCGAAGAAGGCGCGCTTCACCGAAAGCCGCAGCTTCGTGCAGGGCGGTACGATAACGTATAACTTCAAACTCAACTGACGGCGATGGGGTATTTTGCAAGGATGGCGCTGCTGTTGTGCCACCTGTCCGCTACGGTCGCGATATTCGGGGCCTCGGCGCAAGAGGGGGGACTGCAGCGGCGTGAGAAGGCTCCGTCGGGACCCCATATGGCTTTCGACCGCACGTCGCACGACTTCGGCGACGTGTCGCGTCACGGCGGCGACCTGATAAAGGAGTTCCGTTTCGTGAACGACGGCGACGAGCCTCTGGTGATCAAGAAGATCACGAAAGCCTGTTCGTGCCTTACGGTGAGTTTCTCGCGCAAGCCGGTGCTGCCGGGCGAAGCGTCGGTCATAAAGATCAAGTACGAGCCGCACAAGATCGAGGAGGGCATATTCCACCGTGTGATACAGATATACTCCAACTCCCCCGAGGGAGTGCGCCTGCTTACGATACAGGGTAACTCCATTGACGACAATACGTCGCGCAAACGGCATTGACCCAGCATGGGCCGGATGTTCCGACGGAAGGCGCGGACCGGTGCGGTGAACGGAACAGCAGAAATCCACTCCTTTTACGGGAGTGGATTTCTTGTAACATTACGGTATATTGCTCTGACGCCGCATTAGCCGTACATCAGGCGGTTTGCGCCGTACTGCGGAGAGGTCACTCATCGCAGCGGCGCAGGACGAGCGCCGTGCGCGAGGTGTTGTATATCTTTATATGGGGCTGCGCATCTTCGCCCGCGGGGAAAGAGAAGTGCCTATCGTCCATCGCCTGACGTGCCAGACCGCCGAAGCGTTCCTCGTCGGTTGACATCAGGGGCACATAGCATCCCTCGCGCCGTACGGGCAGTTCATAGTCGGGGATCGAGGCCGTAGGATGCCAGTTGAATACGAAGACGAGGTCGCCGTGGGCGAAGGCAATGGTCATGTTGTGCTCGTCCATAAGCAGGTTGTATGGGTAGCCGTCGGTGAGGATACCGTATCGGCGCACCATGTGCACCATCTCGCGGTCGAAGTCGGCGAGGAACGAGTAACGCAGTTCCTTGCTGTCGCGCAGGGACCATTGTCTCCGTGCGTGGTCGTATGACCAGCCATTGCCCTCGCGGGGGAAGTCGATCCATTCGGGGTGGCCGAACTCGTTGCCCATGAAGTTGAGGTATGCCTCCCCGCCTGTGGTGATGGTCATCAGGCGTATCATCTTGTGCAGAGCCATGCCGCGGTCGACGACGATGCTTTGGGTCTTGCGGTCCATCGAGTCGTACATCAGGCGGTCCATCAGGCGGAAGGCGATGGTCTTGTCGCCTACGAGTGCCTGGTCGTGCGATTCGGCGTAGGCTACCGTCTTGACGCCGGGCAGGCGGTTGGTCATGACGGACCACATCTCCCATATGTTCCATTCCTCGTCGGGTATATCCTTGAGCATCTTGATCCAGAAGTCGGGTATGGCCATGCCCAGACGGTAGTCGAATCCTATGCCTCCGTCATACGGGGCGAAGCATATGCCCGGCATCCCGCTCACCTCTTCGGCTATGGTTATGGCCGATGGGTTGAAGTCGTGGACGAGGCGGTTCGCCAGCGTCAGGTATGTCAGGGCGTCGAGGTTTACCCCTTCGTCGAAGTAACGGTCGCGGCAGTCGAAGTCGACGTATCCGTGGTGGTGGTATATCATCGATGTTACGCCGTCGAAGCGGTATCCGTCGAAGTGGAAGCGGTCGAGCCAGTATTTCACGTTCGAGAGCAGGAAGTGCTCGACGCCACCCTTGCCGTAGTCGAAGGTCATCGAGTCCCAATACCGCTGGCGTCCCTCGGCTCCGGCCTTCGAGTACAGGTGGTCCGAGCCGTCGAGTTCGTTGATGCCTTCGTTGGTGTTCTTGACGTAGTGGGCGTGCACGAGATCCATTATCACGGCGAGCCCCATGCCGTGGGCCGTGTCGACGAGGCGTTTGAGCTGTTCGGGTGTGCCGAAGCGCGATGAGGGTGCGAAGAAACTCGACACGTGGTATCCGAATGAGCCGTAATATGGGTGCTCGGCTATGGCCATGAGCTGTACGGCGGTATATCCCGCCTGCTTGATGCGCGGCAGGATGAGGTCGGTGAACTCGTCGTAGGTGCCGATACCTTTTTTCTCCTGCGCCATGCCCACATGCGCCTCGTATATGAGCAGGTCGCCCGCCGCCGCGGGCGAGAAATCCCCGTCGTGCCATACGTAGGGCTCGGGCGCCCAGAACTGTGCCGTGTAGTTTTTCGTCTTCTCGTCCTGCACGACGCGCGTTGCGTAGGCGGGGATGCGGTCCATCCATCCGTTCGCACCGTGTACGTGCATCTTGTAGAGCGAGCCGTGGGTAAGGCGTCCGGCATACATGGCATCGGGGAAGAAGGCGCTCCATACGCCGTTTTCGCCCTTGTCGAGCCGCAGCTGCGTGCGCTGCCACGAGTTGAAGTCGCCGAACAGGTATACGTCCTGCGCCTCGGGCAGCCACTCGCGGAACCACCAGCCGCAGAGCTCCTCGTCGCGCTGCCAGCCGTAGTACAGGTAGCCGTTGGCATAGTCGATAATGGACCCTGCGCAGCGTGTTATATCCTCCATGCGGCGCATGTACCGTTCGTGACGCTCGTATATGCGGTCGGCTACGGGCTGAAGCCACTTGTCGCGCTCGACCATAGGCAGTTTTCGGGGCGTATTGTCCATAATGTCGGTAGATTTGTGTTGTTATGGCACATTCCGCAGCCGGAAGTATTTACACGGTCCGGAGGCCAACATTCTTATCCAAATATACGCATAATGGATGAAAAATTCAATAACGGGACGAGATAAATGCTCCGAATGTGAGATATAGCGGCGTCAGAATGTGACCCCGATGCGTTTGTTGTCGTACTGTACGGCATAGACCTTCCATGAGGGCTGCCATGCGGCGGGCACGTCGAATGTCGCGGTCGTCGATGGGCGCAGCATGCCGTCCGAGACGTGTATCAGGGCCCCGTCGGGGCCGCCGTCGCGCACTTCGTAGACGATGACGTTCTGCCAGCCGGTCATCGTGAGCGTACGCCCCGAACGTTCTGCCGTACCGGCGACTACGCTCTTCTGCTGCCTGAATGTCTCGTAGTTGTTGTCCGTAATGTACTCCAATGCCACTGTGGGGGCGGGGTATCCGAGTGCCTCGACACGTGCGCGAAGGCGGTCGGCCATCTGTTCCGTCACGGTCATCTGCCCGGTACCGTAGTCGTCTATGGTGGCGTCTACGGGGGTCAGGAAACCCCACTTCTCGAAAAAGTCCATGAGATTCATCTTGGCGCATGCGCTGGCTATGTATACGAACTCGAGTTGCTGGCCGCCCGCCGTTGGCAGGTCGTCGTGTGTGCGCACCCACTCGAAGCAGTCGGCATAGAAGCCGCCGTGGTCGCTCTGCTGCATGGGGGTGCGTCCCAGCACCTTGCCGAAATATAGTTCCAACTGCCACAAGGGGATCAGCTTGCAGAACACGTCGTCTTCGGTCGCGTGCGGTGCCTCTTTGACCATGATGCTGTTCCACGCCTTGGTGTAGCGGTTGGGGTTGGCGGCGTCGCCCATGTTCTCGGTCTGCACGCGCGAGTCCTGACCGTAGACCGTGGTCTGTATGTACTGCGAGAGTATGTTGTTCGTCACTTCCGTGGTGCCGAGCCATTTGAGGCCCGGGCGGGTCTGGTTGCTGTGGCCGACCTCGTGGGCGGGACCCCAGCACGACGAGGTGGTGAGGCGGGTCTCGTCGCACAATTCGGCCAGCGTGTCGTCGTGGTATGCCGTGTGGTACGATGTAGAGTACATGTAGCTTGTATACATCACCGTGAAGCACATTCTGTTGTTGAACATCTTGCCGTATCTTTCCAGTCCTATGAACTCCTGTTCGCGGTAGACCAGCGCGTCGTAGGCGTTGATCAGCGCCTCGATGTCTTTCGTGTGGCGGCGGAAGCGCTCCGTGGGGAATATAAGGTGTGCGTAGCGCCCCACGACATCGAAATATTTTCCCGTGGCGGCGGCGAGCAGTTCCTGCGCGCGGCCTTTGTGACCGGCCCGCTGCGAGTCGTAGTAGCCGTTTACGTCGCCCGTGGCGAAGTGGAGTTTGATCTCGGGCGACGAGGCGAAGTCGTCGGTGTGGTACATCACGTATACGAGACCCTTGTTCGCTATGTCTATCTTGTTCACTCCCGTTGATAGGGGATAGTTGTCGCCGCCGAAGCCGTCACCGCCCGGACGGTCGAGGTTCTGTACGCGCAGCGAGACGCTCTGTCCCTGCAGGTCGGCCATAACGATGAGGCGGTCTCCCGCCGTTACTTCGATGCCTGTGGGGTTGTCCAGAAGGCTGTATTGCGTGGTCTTGTTGCGTGCCGCCTCGGTGTCGGGGTTGGGGTATGCCTTGAACGTGTCTATGCGGAACTCCTTGGCATAGCGGCCGTGGTACATGAAGTAGGCTATGTTCTTGAAGAAAGCGTACGGACAGGCTGCGATCTGTCCGGTTGTGACACCATCGCGCAGTTCGGAGCATGACGGGTCGGTGAAGAGCGTCGCATAATCGAACGCTTCGGGGTTGCGTTTGTAGAACTCCATCTCGGCGCACGAGGCGAAGCCCTGTCCGTCGCCTGCGCCCGACTTGACGGTGAAACGCACGGCCGTAACGCCTATGAGCGGCTCGGGGAACTCGACCTTGGCGGCAGAGGCTCCGCCCTCGAAGTCATGGATCATGACGTGGCGCCATTCGGGTGCTGCGGCGGGTGCCGCCGAGGCGTTTTGCGTGATGGCCGAGAGGACCTCAATGCCGACCTCCTTGAAACGGCCGTTCCATCCTACGGTGCGGGGGTAGTAGACCATATAGTCTATGTCCGATTCCTTTTCGAGGTAGTATGTGAGCGTTATGGGGAAGTAGTTGTCGCCCGAGTTGTCCCAATTCGAGTGGTAGAGGGTGTTCATGTCGCCGTCGAACGAGAGTTCTATCTCTCCGCCGCCTTGGTATGACGAAGCCTCGCCGCGTGCTATGATCACCTTTATGTCATCCTTTATGCCCTCGGTTCCCTCGGGCGAGTAGCTGTCCAGACCGTTCTGCGTTACGGTGAAGGCGACGGGCTCGACGTCGCTCGGGGACTCCTTGTCGCTGAATGTGATGACGGCGCTGCGCGATTTCTCTCCCGTGTTGCCGTCGACGGAGAAGGCCCGCGTTGCCGTCACTACGGGGTGCGCCGAACTGCGGGTGTCGATTTCGGTCTCGTAGATCCAGTTGCAGTCGGAATCCACCGAGGCGGCTACCTCGATGTTGGTGGTGACGTCTACGAAGACGTCGCCGCCTGCGGCCGTGACCGTAGCGGCCGGCTGCGAGAGCAGTATGGCCTTGCCCCAGCCGAGCTGCTTGACCTGTATGGTGTGGCTGGGCACGTCGCCCGCAGCGGTAATCTCGACGGTTGCGCTGCGGATGTTCTTGCCGTCGTTGTCGTCGGCCGAGAGGATGAGGCGGTCGGGTTGTTTCTCGGCATGCAGCCACGGCTCGCTCAACGTATAGTCCCAAGCGACGTTGCTGCTGACCATAACGGTACTGTTGGAAGCATTCTCCTCTGTGAAATTGACCGTCGAGGCGTTCACTTCGAGGAAGGCGGGCCCGCCGGTCTCATCGGGGCCGCTCTTGCTGCAGCCGCATGCGGCACCTGCAGCGAGAAAGATTGCAGCACATGCGGTGGCAAAGAATCTTGTTGCGATAATTTTCATAATTGGTACGGCAGTTAATATATTATTGGTCGTAGTTTGGTTGGTTGTATCTTGTCGGGTGTAAATATAACGATATTAAATCAAAAATAGATATTTCGTTCGATTTTTTTTAGAAAAATACCTCTGAAGCTTCCATATCGTATCTGAAATACCTTCCGGCAGCACAATTTTGCCGGTTGTCTCGGCGGATGTCGCGCCAAGGGGGCCTTGTGAACGGAAAATCACGGCTGTATGCGCATTATATACGGAAAATTCACTATATTTGTAAAGTTTGCGCCCGCCGGGCCAGACGGAATGTTAGGCAATAGACAATACAGATATTAAAAAAACAGTTTGCTTATGTTCAAAGGACAACCCAAAGGTTTGTATGCCCTTTCGCTGGCCAACACTGGCGAGCGCTTCGGCTACTATACCATGCTTGCGATCTTCACGCTCTTCCTGCAGGCGAAGTTCGGTTATACCGAGGCGGTCACCACGCAGATTTACGGTATCTTCCTCGCTGCGGTATATTTCATGCCTTTCTTCGGCGGAATCTTGGCCGACAAGTTCGGGTTCGGCAAGATGGTCACGCTCGGCATCTTCATCATGTTCGCCGGTTATGCGCTGCTCGCCATCCCCACCAGTGCCGGCTTTGCCGGACAGGCTCTCATGTTCGGCGCACTGGCGCTGATAGCCTGCGGTACGGGACTTTTCAAGGGCAATCTGCAGGTGCTGGTGGGAAACCTGTATGACGACCCTGCTTATCAGGCCAAGCGCGACAACGCTTTCTCGATTTTCTACATGGCTATCAATATCGGCGCCATGTTCGCGCCCGGCATGGCCAAGTGGATCACCAACCATTTCCTCGCGCAGGACGGTCTTGTATACAACGGGCAGATCCCTGCCCTTGCGCACCAGTACCTTGAGCAGGGTGCGGGCATGCCCGCCGAGCCGCTGGCAAAACTGCAGGAGCTGGCCGCGTCGATGGGATCGACGGGGGATCTGGCCGCCTTCTCGGAGCACTATATCGAGAAACTGTCGACGGCGTATAACATGGGCTTCGGCGTGGCATGTGTCTCGCTCGTGGTATCATACCTTATATATGTAGGTTTCCGCAAGACCTTCAAGCACGCCGACGTTACGGCCAAGCAGCAGGCCGCTGCCGCCGAGGCCGCCGGTGTACATCAGGCCGAGTTGACGCCGGCGCAGACAAAATCGCGCATTACGGCGCTGCTGCTCGTCTTCGCCGTGGTGATCTTCTTCTGGATGGCATTCCACCAGAACGGTTCGACGATGACATTCTTCGCGCGTGACTATACCACTTCGGAGGCTACGGGCGTAACCCGCATGGGCTTCGACATATTCAATCTTGTGCTGGTTCTGGTCGGCGTATATGCCGTCGTAGGGCTCTTCCAGTCGGAGAAGGGCCGCGGCAAGATCATCAGTGCCGTGGTATTCGCAGCCGCGCTGGGGGCGCTTTACTACCGCTATACCATCACGCCCGATCCGGTACATATCCTTCCTTCGGATTTCCAGCAGTTCAATCCCTTCTACGTGGTCGGCCTTACACCCATCTCGGTGGCCATCTTCACCGCTTTGGCACGCAGGGGCAAGGAGCCCTCGGCGCCGCGTAAGATCGGCATGGGTATGGTTATCGCCGCTTTCGGGTTCCTTATACTGACCGTGGGCTCGTTCGGCCTCATGTCTCCAGCCGAGGTTAAGGCCGCGGGAGTCAGCGACACATTCGTATCGCAGAATTGGCTGATTTCAACGTATCTGGTGCTGACCTTCGCCGAGTTGCTCCTCTCGCCGATGGGTATCTCGTTTGTCTCTAAGGTGGCGCCTCCCAAATACAAGGGTATGATGATGGGGTGCTGGTTCGCGGCGACGGCTGTCGGCAACTATGCCACTTCGCTCATAGGCTACCTTTGGGGCAGCGGTATGGCCCTGTGGATGGTGTGGAGCGTATTGATAGTGCTTTGCCTGCTCTCGGCCGTGTTCATATTCTCGATCATGAAGAAACTCGAATCGGCCACGAATTAGGGTCCGGCTGTTCGATAAAATGGGATGCACCCGTGCGGGCGCATCCCATTTTTATATGCGGCGATGCAGAGTGGCGGCGTGCGGCTGTAATGGAATCAATATGCGGGGCGGACATGTGTCCGCCCCGCATATTGACAGGCGGCCCTTTGCCGGCTGTCGGACTATTGCCCGTCGAGGGCGCGTTTTACGCACTCGATGCCTACGCGGCGCAGCAGGTTGAGTCCCTCTTCCGAACGGTAGTCGTTGACATATACCACGCGGCGTATGCCGGCCTGTATGATCAGTTTCGAGCACTCTATGCAGGGGGCGTCTGTGATGTACAGCGTCGATCCGTCGCAGTTGTTGGCGCTTTTGGCCACTTTGGTTATGGCGTTGGCCTCGGCGTGGAGCACATACGACTTGGTCTTGCCCTCCTCATCTTCACAGACGTTTTCGAATCCCGACGGCGTACCGTTGTAGCCGTCCGATATGATCATCTTATCCTTTACTATGAGGGCGCCCACCTTGCGTCTTACGCAGTATGAGTTTTCTGCCCATATCCGGGCCATGCGCAGGTAGCGCAGATCGAGTTGTCGTTGTTTTTCCTCTTCGTATCCCATTGTTTCCGTATTATCGCGTTTGATCCATGAACACCTTTTTCACGGCTTCGAGATAGCCGTAACCGAATTTGTCACACGGCATGAGATAGCTGGTCTCGGTCCATTCGTTCCAACTGTTCACCGTGATGAGGGGCGCGCGGTCGGGATGGCTGTCTACATATGCACGTGCTTTGCGCAACGCCTCGGCGAAGGCTTCGGGGGTATTGTTGCGCACGACGGCACTTGTTCCCGTGCGTGGGCTGTTGTCCCAGCCGACGCTGATGTGCGGGTAGTAGGTGAAGGTGTATGTCGAGTCGATACGCTGCCACTCGCGTTCGGCGTCGGCCACAATGTCGGCATATTCGCGGTTCATGTCGGTGAAGTGCGCGAACTGGTAGTGGGTGGCGCTGTCGAACCCGAGGGCGCGGATGAGCTCGTTGCCCGGATCTGTATCCTTGCCTTTGTCAAACCCGCTGTAGTTGAGGTTTACAGCCCACATGGCGAACTGCAGTTCGAGACCCGGAAAGCCGGCGCGGCGCACCTCGTCGCGGAACCATTGCAGGGCATCTGCGGCCTGTTCGACACCTCCCAGCCCCGATATGAGGTTGGGCAGATCGTAGATCATGAATACGGGTTTGCCGTCGATTTTGTAGTACTGCGGGTGCTTGAAATATTTTTCGATGTTGCGCCGGCATATCTTCTCGAACTCCTCGCGGTCGACTTTACCCTGCCATATGACGTTGTTTTCGTTGTAGCTGGCCAGACGCGTGTCCCACAGGTTGAGGACGTCGTGGTTTGCCCACATCAGGTAGAACTGCATCTTGTCGACATTGGCGGCTTTCAGAAACCCGTTGTCGAGTGTCGTCTCCATGAATGGGCGCCCGTCGTACCAGTACCAGTCGAAGATGAATATGTCGATTCCATGGCGGGTGGCCTGCTCTATCTCCATCTCCATGACGGCGGGGTCGGCTTCATTGACGTATCCCCAAAGTGGCTTGCGGTTCCAGTAGTGTCCCGGGTGGCGCTGCTGCATGGTCATCACTGTCTCCCATTCTCCTATGCCCGAGGGCCAGAAGGGGCGCAGGCGCTGGTCGTCGGATGCGTAGGCGGGATAGAGGTATGCGGCCACGTCGTAGCGGTGTCCTTCCTGTTCCGTGCCGGCACGTTTGTCGGCCTGCTCCTGCTGTGCCGCGGCGCGGGGGCTTATGAACAGCGTGGCCGCCGTGAGGGCGGCCACCGCTATGCATGAGATGTATCGGTTCATATCCTTTATTGTTTTGGTCATGGTACCGCTGCAAGTGCACGCGGGGTTCCGGCATGGTCCGTAATCAGGTTAGAGCCCCTTGCCGTGGCAGTGTTTGTATTTCTTGCCGCTGCCGCAGGGGCATGGGTCGTTGCGGCCGATCTTCTTGTCGGCCTTTATCGGTGCGGGCTTGCTCTTGTCGCCTTGGCCTGCCGCGGCGGCGGCCGCCATGCGCGATGCCTGCAGTTTGTTCACGTCGACCTTTGCGCGGCGCTGGCGTTCCTGCTGTACGGCTTCGGGGTTGTTCTCCCGTACGGGAATGTAGGCCTTGTTGAGTATGGCGAGCGTCTCGCGGTTGACATCGCGGAGCATTGTCGAGAAGAGGTTGTACGACTCGAGTTTGTATATCAGCAAGGGGTCTTTCTGTTCGTATGCGGCATTCTGTACGCTCTGGCGCAGGTCGTCCATCTCGCGCAGGTGGTCGCGCCATGCGTCGTCGATCGTGGTGAACATTACGATCTTCGAGAAAATCTTGTATATCTCGGCGCCGTCCGTATCCTTGCAGCGTTGCAGCTCCACTGGCACGTGGTATCCCAGATGTCCGTCCGTCAGCGGGAAGTGGATCACGCGGTCCATATGGTCGGCGTTGTCGGCATATATGGCCTGCATGGTGGTGCGGACGGTGTCCGCCACGGCCTTGGCGCGGCGTCCGTAGAGCGTGCGAAGGTCCTCGACGATCATCTCGACAATCTCGCGCGGCTTCGACGACGAGTACTTCGCCTCGTCGAATGAAGGCTGCAGCGCCACTTCGCGGATGAGGTCGAACGAGAAGTCTTCGTACGGCACGCCCTCGTGCGCCTCCATGAATGTCTCGGCGTAGTCGTACATTATGTTGTTGAGGTCTATTTCAATACGCTCACCGTAGAGTGCGTGGCGGCGGCGCGTGTAGATAACCTCGCGCTGCGAGTTCATCACGTCGTCGTACTCGAGCAGGCGCTTGCGTATACCGAAGTTGTTCTCCTCGACCTTCTTCTGTGCGCGCTCGATGGCTTTGGTCATCATCTTGGCCTGTATGACCTCTCCTTCCTCGATGCCCATGCGGTCCATGAGCGTCGAGATGCGGCTTGATCCGAACAGGCGCATCAGGTCGTCTTCGAGCGACACGAAGAACTGCGACGATCCCGGGTCGCCCTGACGTCCGGCGCGTCCGCGCAGCTGGCGGTCGACACGGCGGCTTTCATGGCGCTCCGTACCGATTATGGCCAGACCTCCGGCGTCGCGCGCCTCGGGCGAGAGCTTGATGTCGGTACCACGGCCCGCCATGTTGGTGGCGATGGTCACCTGCCCCGACCGGCCGGCTTCGGCCACGATCTGTGCCTCAAGCTGGTGCTGCTTGGCGTTGAGGACATTATGCTTTATGCCGCGCAACTTGAGCATGCGGCTCAACAGTTCCGATATTTCGACCGAGGTGGTGCCGACCAGCACCGGACGCTTGGCTTCGACAAGGCGTACGATCTCTTCGATGACGGCGTTGTACTTCTCGCGCTTGGTCTTGTATACAAGATCCTCGCGGTCGTCGCGGATGACGGGGCGGTTTGTGGGGATGACCACTACGTCGAGCTTGTATATGTTCCAGAACTCCGAAGCCTCGGTCTCGGCCGTACCGGTCATACCGGCCAGCTTGTGGTACATGCGGAAGTAGTTCTGCAGCGTGATGGTGGCGAAGGTCTGCGTGGCGGCTTCGACCTTTACGCGCTCCTTGGCCTCGATGGCCTGGTGCAGGCCGTCCGAGTAGCGGCGGCCGTCGAGAATACGGCCCGTCTGTTCGTCTACGATCTTCACCTTGTTGTCCATGACGACATACTCTACGTCGCGCTCGAACATCGAGTAGGCCTTCAGCAGTTGGTTGACCGTATGCACGCGCTCCGACTTGATCGAGTAGTCGTTGATGATCTCGTCCTTGCGGTGGGCCTTCTCCTCGGCCGAGAGGGTGCTCTTCTCGAGGTCGGCGATCTCGCTGCCTATGTCGGGCAGCACGAAGAAGCCGTCCTCGTTGAAGTACTGCGACAGTACGTCGTGACCCTTGTCGGTGAGTTCCACCGAGTTGAGTTTCTCGTCGATGACGAAGTAGAGATCGTCCACGATCTCGGGCATGCGGCGGTTGTTGTCCTGCATGTATATGTTCTCGGTCTTCTGGAACTGGGTCTTGATACCCGGTTCCGAGAGGAACTTGATCAGCGGCTTGTATTTGGGCAGGCCCTTGTGTGCGCGGTATAGCAGGACGCCTCCCTCCTCGGGCTTGTTCTCCGCGAAGAGGCGGCGAGACTCGGCCACCAGCGACGTCACCAGATTTTTCTGCAGGGTGTATAGGTGCTCGATCGATGGCCGGTAGGTCTCGAAGAGCTGGTCGTCGCCCTTGGGTACGGGGCCCGATATGATGAGCGGCGTACGTGCATCGTCGATGAGCACCGAGTCGACCTCGTCGACGATGGCGTAGTGGTGCTTGCGCTGTACGAGGTCCTTGGGCGACGAGGCCATGTTGTCGCGCAGGTAGTCGAAGCCGTACTCGTTGTTGGTACCGAAGGTGATGTCGGCCAAGTATGCCTTGCGGCGGGCGTCGGAGTTGGGCTGGTGCTTGTCGATGCAGTCGACCGAGAGGCCGTGGAACTCGTACATGGGACCCATCCACTCGGAGTCGCGCCGTGCCAGATAGTCGTTCACCGTAACCACATGCACCCCCTTGCGGGCCATGGCGTTGAGGAATACGGGGAGCGTCGCCACGAGCGTCTTGCCCTCACCCGTGGCCATCTCGGCGATCTTGCCCTTGTGCAGCACCACGCCGCCGAAGAGCTGCACGTCGTAGTGTACCATGTCCCATTTTATGTCGTTGCCGCCGGCCATCCAGTGCGTCGCGTATATGGCCTTGTCTCCGTCGATGGTGACAAAGTCCTTCTCGGCGGCGAGGTTGCGGTCGAAATCCGTAGCCGTGACTTCGACGGTCTCGTTCTCGGCGAAGCGGCGTGCCGTATCCTTCATGATGGCGAAGGCTTCGGGCAGTATCTCGTCGAGTTTCTGTTCGATCTTATCGTCGATCCGTTTGGTGGTGGTGTCTATATCCTTTGAAATCTTCTCCTTCTCCGAAAGAGTGGTTTCAGCCATCTCCAGTTTGGCTTTCTGCTCGACGATGTGCGCCTCGTCAGTGGCGATGAAGTCGGCGATCTGCTTCATCAGGGCGGCGCTGCGCGCACGCAGGTCATCGTTCGAGAGTTGCTGTATCGACGGGTATATCTCCTTGATCTTGTTGACGTAAGGCTCTATCTGCTTGCGATCCTTGTCGGCTTTGGAACCGAAGAACAACTTGATAACGTCGCTTAAAATATCCATAATCGGGTTTTGTTTTTGTGTTTAGCTGTTATAGATCCTACAAATATAGATATATATTTCCAAATGTCAAAATATCGGATAACTATGACATTATCCTCCGTCGGGCTGCCGAAGATTGGTATCCGCGACGGTACGGCAATCCCCGTCCTGACGATCACTCTTGCATGTGGTGGCCGTTGCCCATATCTTCGGATTCGGGGAATCCCGCCGTGCCGACGCCCGCGGCCATGAGAGACTTGAGTTCGGGCAGGTGGTGCAGGTATATGCCGCGGGGCGTGGTGCGGTGGCGGCGGCAGAGCGAGGCAGCCATGCCAACCACCTCGCCCATCATGCCGCCCGTGCGCATGACACGCACGCTGCCCAGAGCGATGTGCGTGACACTTATGTTGCGCCCCGCCATGAAGAGGTTTTCGATGTTGCGCGAGTAGAGGCATCGGTACGGGATGGGGTAGGGTACTATCTCTCGCGAGTCGCTGTATGCGAGGAACGGTTCCCCGCCGAAACCATCGGTGCGATGTGGGTAGTGCAGGTCTATACCCCATGTGGCCGTTACGGCGGCATCGTCGTAGCGGGTACCTTCGGTGAGGTCCTGCTCACGTAGCACCACGTCGCCCATCAGGCGGCGCGATTCGCGTTTGCCGCCGATGTACGCCACCCATTCGAGGCGCCGCCGTGCGAACTCGTCGCGCTGTGGACTGCGGTTTTTAAGGTAGGCCCAATTGCCGTATACGGCCAGCAGCGCATAGTCGCGGATGTGCTCTATATCGTATATCTGGTCCTTGTCGAGGCCCGTCTCCCAATCCCAGTCGCCGCGGGTGATTGGGATGGCCGTACGTTCGTCGAACTGCAGCGCCCATTCGCACTCGGGAAAGGCCGTGGGTTCGGAGGTCTCCACGGAGTACCATTGTACGGAGGTCCCCATAACCAGCGAGTCGGCCGTATCCGGAGCGCTCGGCTCGCCGCTCTCTGCGCGGCTTTCGCGTCCCATGCGCAGGTCGGCGCCCGCGAGGAATCCCACTTCGGCGTCGCCCGTACAGTCGGCGAACAGCGTCCCTTCGAAGCGCAGCCGCTCTCCGGAAAATATGTCCTGCCCCGTGACGGCGGTGATCCTGCCGCCGCGGCACTCGACATCTGTGACGCGCGTGTTGAGGTACAGGGTTATGTCGGGATGCGACTCCACGAGACGGCGTTTCTTTTCGTCACCGTAGTTCGATGCGGGGCCGGCGTTGTGCGTCAGTTTCTCGGGATGGCGGGCGATGATGCGTTTGATTTGGGCGCTGCGTGGCGACGCGGGGTCCGCCTCGGCCTCGCGGGCGTTCCAGAACCCGACGGGACCGAGCTCGTCGAGGAGTTTCCCGAGGTTGGGGTATGGTTGCTGCCCGATGAGCCCCGACAGCCCCACACGTACTTCCGAACTGTTGTTGCCGCCCAGCACGGGGCGGTCCTGTATGAGGGCGACGCGGCAGCCGAGGCGTGCGGCGCTGACGGCGGCGCAGCAGCCTGCTATGCCGCCGCCCACGACCACCAGATCGTAGCGGCCCATGGTGCGGGGCCTGCGCCCGACGGGTGTGAGGCGCTGCCGCAGACGTGCCACAGCCTCGGGTTCCTCGGGCGGTGCGGCGAGGGTGTCGGATGTTATGTATATGGCGTCGCAACGGCCGTCGAAGCCTGTGAGGTCGTGCAGCCGCAGTTCGTTGCCGCCGCGGCGCATGGCCGCTGTCCCGCCGTCCTGCCAATGCCACTCTTCGCGTCCGGTTCCGAATACCGTTTGCAGCGGGCGGCCGTTTACCGCCACCTCGAAACGGCCGGGTGAACCGGTGCGGCTCCACCGCTTGGCCCAGTCGCGCGTGCGTACCCATATGCGGTAGCGGCCCCCGCGGGGTATGTCGACCGTGGTGACGGCATCCTCGACGGGAGTCCCCATGCCGTGCGCCAGTATGTACGGCGACCCGATTGCCGGCATTGCCTGCTGGTCTACGACCCAGCCGCCGCAGATGGCGAAGCTCTCCGCCTCGACGAGGATGTCGCGGGCGGCGGATGTGTGCAGCGATAACATGAGTGCGAGCAAAAGGATGGTGAAGCGTATCATGGCATTTCGGTTTTTGTGCGGTTGTGTGGGCAGCGGTCCTGTCGGCGGCGGGAGTCGGCGGTATCCGCAAATTTAACGATTTTGCCCGAAGCGCCAATGGCTTTTATGGTTAATGATGCGGCGGGTCACGCCTTTGCCGGGTTTCGATGCCGCCTCCGCGGGATATGACGCGGGAGGATAGTGATGTGCGGCCGGCAGTAATCGGAAGCCGGCCGGGTGCCGACGAGCGGGGGATCAGAACATGCCGTTGCCGGTGTCCCCTTCCGTCTCCGACATGATGCGGTATGCTATGCGCCGCCCGACGGGGCATTCGTCGCAGCGGCGGCGACGGCAGTACTCGTTCGATAGCTGCAGCAGGGCCTGACTGTCGAAAGCCGACATCGGCCTTACACCGTATTGTAGCCACGGCCTGATGACGGAATTGTCCTCGGCGTCGGTGTTTTCGAGCAGGGCGAGGGCGCTCGTGCGCAGGGCCTCGCGTCCGATGTACGATCCGTATGCGAACTGCATCTGCGCCACGAGGTTTATGGCCAGCAGGTTGCATTTCATGTGCCCGATACGTTTGGTTGCGGCGGGCGACTCCTTGCCCGGGATGTAATGCTTTAGCCAGTATGGCGATGCTTCGGCGCTGAAGAGTTCGTACACGTCGCGTCCGCTGCGGCAGGCGAAGAGCCGGTCCATCACCTCGCGCGTGGAGGCGAGGAACGACGCTATCTGCGACAGCCGCAGTATGGGAAAATTGTTCGGACGTATGTTGGAGAGGCGCCACACCGAGGCATGCATGGGTGCGATGCCGTACTTGGCGGACAGGTATTCGAAGTTGCGCCGCAGGGCGAGTATGTATTCGTCATGAGGGTATATGTCGAGCAGACCCGACGCGCCGATGAGCATCGCTTCGATGTTCTGTGGCGCGAGCCTCTCACGCAGGATGGCGGCGTAGGATACGGTGCGGGCGAGCGCGGTGAATGGCTCCTTGTTTTCGGGCGTACCTATCGTCCGCAGCAGCATGAGATATGTGGTTTGCGGCCAGTTGTTGCCGCACTCCTCGTAGAAGCGGCGTATGTCGTTGTTCTTGCGCGTTAGCCGTTCGTATCCCAGTGTGTTGTATATCTCGGCACGGTGGAGCGTGTCGAGCGCGGCGACGAAATGTCCGCACGACACGGTCGAAGCCCCTCTGCGGAGCTTGTCGTAGATGCTGTCTGCGGCGGATTCGCGTGCCATGACTGTGACGTCTTAAAGCATGTTCAGTTCCAGAAGAGCCTCTTCCGACATCATGCTCTTGTCCCATACGGGGTCGAACGTCAGTACGATATTTACCGACTTGACACCTTTTATCTTCTTGACCTGCGTGTCGATGTCCTCGAGCAGCATATCTGCCATGGGGCAGTTCGGGGCTGTGAGCGTCATGCGTATGTTGGCCACTCCCTCGGGATCGAACTCTATCTCGTAGATGAGCCCAAGATCGTAGATGTTGACCGGAATTTCCGGATCGTATATGTTTTTCAGCGTAAGCACTATTTCGTGCTCGACATTCAATATCTCTTCGGGTGTCATATGAGATCTCCTTTCGGCCCTCTGCGGCCGTTATCTGCCGGTATCGCAATTCGGGTGCCGCCGGCCGCGGCACACCGTACGTATATCCTTATTCTTTCGTTTGTTCACACCGTTTGTTCACAGGACCGGTTTCCTCGGCGCGGAAGGCAAGGGCATACATCCGCATCTGCTTTATCATTGCTGACAGACCGTTGCTGCGCGTGGGCGAGAGGTTCTCCTTGAGACCTATGGCGTCGATGAAATACAGGTCGGTGTCGAGAATCTCCTGCGGCGTGCGGCCGTTCATCACCCGTATGAGGAGCGAGGTGATGCCTTTGGTGATTATGGCGTCGCTGTCGGCCGAGTAATATACCTTTCCGTCCTGCATGCGGGCGTCGATCCACAGGCGCGACTGGCAGCCGTTGATGAGGTAGTCGTCGGTTTTGTGGGCGGGGTTCATGGTGGGCATCGAATCGCTCAGCTCGATAAGATAGTCGTATTTGTCGAGCCAGTCGTCGAATACGGCGAAGTCCTCGATGATCTGATCCTGAATGGCGTCTTTCATATCTGTCGATTCTTGCATGTTCACATCTCTAAGGCTGTACCCTCGGCGGCCGACGGGGCGTCTATGCCGAGTATTCGTGCCTGCGTGGGGGCGAGCGAAGTCATGTCGACGGGAGCCTCTATCATATCGGCCGCGATGCCTCCCCCGTATATTATAAGCGGGATATGGGTGTCGTAGCGGTACATCGATCCCGATGTCGACCGTACATTGTCGCGCTCTTCGATCCAGTCGGGCATGAGGTTCACCACCACGTCGCCCGAGCGGCGGGGGTAGTAGCCGTTCTGTATCTTGCGGCCGTATCCGCTGCCGAAATATGTGGTGCGCATGGCCTCGGCGGAGACGGCGTGCGAGATGCCGCGCAGCTGCATAAGGAATGTGGCCACGTCGTACTGCAGGTCGGCGATCGAGAGCCCTTTGTCGTATATGAGGTTGTGGTTAAGGTAGAATGCGCGGTCGATGTATCCGAGGATCCACTCCCCGTTGCCGTGCTGCGCCCCGATGAAGGCGTTGGTGATGACTTCTGCCTGCCGTACGTTGAACCGCTCCTGCTGTGCGGCGGGGGAGTCGAACGAAGGGCTGGTGCCGTGGTCCGAGGTGAGGGTTATGACCACTTGCTGCGGATCGGCCACCTGTGCCAGCAGGAAGGAGATGAAATCCTCCAGATCGCGGTCCAGACGGTAGAGCATGTCTTCGTACTCGACCGACTCGGGCCCGAAGCGCTCGCTTATCTTGCGCGGCGTGTCGAGCACGACGTTGAGCATGTCGGGATGTTCGTCCTGTCCCATCTCGTTGTTGGCGACGACCTGCTTGGCGAATGCCAGCAGGGCGCTGTTGCCTGCGGGGGTATAGCACATGCGGTCGTATTCGTTTATCGGAACCGCCGATGCACTTTGGTCGCCGATGAATTCGATACGTTTGTTTTTCTGGCTTTTGAGGCCCTCTATGTCAAGTACTTGCGAGTTGAGGTAGCTGTCGTACGGCAGCAGCGGAGTCCATTTTTCGAGCAGATACCCGAGATTGGCTTCGTTGCGGTTGTAGTCGGCGATCCATGCGGGCAGCGTCTTGGTGTAGTACGACGATGTGGTCCATGCCGTCTGCAGCGTCTCCATCCAGTAGACCTCGCCCGAGCGGCCTGCCGTCACGATGGCCGAGAGAGGCTCTACGGCGACGGTAGCTATGCGGCTGGCGCTGTCCTGCCGTGCGAGGGCGTCGCTCAGGGTCTGCGCTATGAGGTTGCGGGGCGAGTATCCGCCCGATCCGCCGCTGAAGTTGACGCTTTGGCATTCGGCGTCGTCTATGAGCGCGACCTCCTTGTTGGTGACGTAGTCGTACCACTTGTCCGCCACCACGCCGTGGGTCGAGGGCATGGCCCCCGTGGCGATTGTCGCAAGCGATACGGGGGTCGTGGTCTGCATGTATCCGTATTCGGCCTCGGTGAAGCGTACGCCGCCGTCGGTCAGGCGGCGGAATCCCGCCTGAGAGAAGTTGCCGGCATAACGGTCCAGATCGTTGGCACGCATCGAGCTGACCACGATGTTTACCATTATGCGCGGCGCGGGCCTTTCGGCGGCGCGTGCCGTGTATATCGTCGCGGCGGCGAGAAGCAGGCCGGTCGTTATGAGTAGTCTTTTCATCGTTTACGGTGTTTCGGCGGCAAATTTACAAATTTTTCGTATATCGTATAATATAATTCAGTCTCTGTCCCCGAGGCTTTAGGGGCATGCGCATGTCTCATCCGAGGTGTGCTGCGAACAGTGCCTGCTCGCATTCGAGGTCCATGTCGGGGCATTCGGACCTGAGGGAGTCGATGCGTGCGAGCATGGTGCGGCAGAATGTACGGTACTCCTCCGAGGCGGGGTTGAACGGCCTGTGCTCCGCAGCCTCTGCTATCCGCTCGGCGGCCGCGGCCGCGCGGCGTGTCCTCTCGTCGAATGCGGCCTCGGCGAAGCGTTGCCATATGTAGTCCACGGCCGCGGCCGACGGGTGTGTCATGTCGTCGGCATAGAAGCGGTAATCGCGCAGTTCGTCGTTCAGAATCTCGTACGAGGGGAAATATTCCGCCTGTGCATGCCGACGGCATATCTCGGCCGCGGCTACGCGCAGTATGGCCTTGCTCAACGAGTTGCCATCGAGCCCGTCGCCCAGATGGCGCACGGGGCTCACGGTGAGGATCACCCGCTTGCCGCACAGCGGCCCTGTGAGAAGGGCGTCGTAGCGGTTCGTTATACGCTCTGCGGAGAGCAGTTCGCGCGAGAAGAGCGACTGCGGCTGTTTGTGGCAGTTGGCCACGGCCTCGCCGTCGCTGCACAGGCGGTATATCCACGCCGTGCCGAAGGTTATGACGAGCGTGTCTGCCTTTTGGAGGGCTGCGGCGCCCTCGGCGATGGCCTTCTTCATGTTGCCGAGTGCGACGGCTTCGTATTCGGACGAGAACGACGAGTGGAAGTCGTAGCTGAAATACCGCCCTGATGCGTATTGCACTCCGCGCACTCCATGCGGCAGGCCCGTATTGCCGCCCGATGCCGTGCCGCCGCGGTCGAAGGCCTCGATGGCGCGGGCCACGGATTCGGGATTGAAGAGTATGCCCGTGGGTGATGCCGTGACGCGGAACTTGGCCCGCTGCATACGCCGTGCCATGTTGTCGGCGAAACACGACCCGAGCGACAGGATGCGGTTCGCATGGCCGATGCGTGTGCGCAGGGGGGCGATCCGCACCACAGTGCGGAAGAGCGCCGAAGCGGCCGATTGCGGGATGTCGTTGTGTGTCATGATATGTCGTTGAGTTCTATCCAGCGGGTTTCGAGAGCGTCGGTTCGTTCGAGTATCTCGCCTATACGAGTGGTGAGGCGTTGCAGCTCGTCGTGCGGGAGCGTGCCGCCGCCGAGGCGGGCCTCGATTGCGGCCTTCTCTGCCTCCAGCGCCGCCAGCTCGGCCTCTATGGCCTCCGATTCGCGCTGCTCCTTGTACGAGAGCTTGCGCCGCGGTGCCGCCGCAGGGGGTTGTTGCGCCGCCTTCTGCGCTTCGGCCCTGCGGGCCTTCTCCTCGGCGGCGCGGGCGGCGCGCGCCTGTTCGGCCTCGTCTTCGCGGATATATTCACGGTATTCGCTGTATGTGCCGACGAAGTCCTTTACCGTGCCGCCATCACGCATTATGAAGAGATGGTCGACCGTTTTGTCCAGAAAATACCTGTCGTGCGAGACTATGAGCAGGCATCCCTTGAACGAGGCGAGGTAATCCTCCAGCACGTTGAGCGTCATGATATCGAGGTCGTTTGTCGGCTCGTCGAGGATCAGGAAGTTGGGGTTGCGCATGAGGATGGTGAGCAGGTAGAGCCTCCGCCGCTCTCCGCCGCTGAGCACCTCGACATGCTTGGCATGTGTTTCGGGCGGGAAGAGAAAGCGGTTGAGCATCGACATGGCCGATACGGTATGGCCGTCGGCGGCGGTGGCGGTCTCGGCGATCTCGTGCACGATGTCGAAGACGGTCTGTCCCGGACGGAACTCCATTCCCTGCTGGCGGTAGTATCCTATGCGCAGGGTCTCGCCGCGTTCGATCCTTCCGGCGTCGGGGGCTATGGCCCCCGTAAGCAGGTTGAGAAAGGTGCTTTTGCCAACGCCGTTCTTGCCGACTATGCCCACACGCTCGTAACGCGAGAACTTGTACGAAAAGCGGTCTATCATGCACCTTTGTCCGAAGTGCAGTGTGACATCCTCGCAGTCGATGATCTTGCCTCCGAGACGGGATGTGGCCACGTCGATCGACATCTGCTGCCGCGCGAGCGACACCGACGCCCTCTGCTTGAGGTCGTAAAAGGCGTTTATGCGGTAGCGAGCCTTGCCCGTGCGGGCCTGCGGCGTGGAGCGTATCCATTCAAGTTCGCGGCGCAGCAGATTGCGCGACTTGTCTATGTCGGCCTGCATGTTGCGGTAGCGCTCGTCGCGTTTCTCGAGGAAATACGAATAGTTGCCACGGTATGTGTAGAGGTTGCCGCGGTCGAGCTCGAAGACCGTGTTGCATACGCGGTCCAGAAAGTATCGGTCGTGCGTCACCATGAGCAGCGTGCAGCGCGACTTCTGCAGGTAGCCCTCGAGAAACTCTATCACATCGATGTCGAGGTGGTTC
Organism: uncultured Alistipes sp.; assembly: GCA_944320685.1. Lineage (GTDB taxonomy): Bacteria > Bacteroidota > Bacteroidia > Bacteroidales > Rikenellaceae > Alistipes. The sequence goes on along the minus strand of CALUIK010000001.1, from coordinate 75,675 downwards.
GTCGGCTCGTCCATGACAAGGAAATCGGCCTCCTGCAGCAGCATCGAGGCTATGGCGGCGCGTTTGGCCTCGCCGCCCGACAGTTCGCCCATGCGTTGGTCGAGGCGTGTCAGGTGCAGTGACGATAGCACCTGCCGCACCCGCTGTTCGGCGTTCCACCAGCCGCCCGCGTCCATAGCCGCCATCGCCCGTTCGATGCGGCCGCGGTCTTCGGCGGCGCATGCCCGTTCGTATTCGCTGATGATGCGTCCCGCCTCGCCCATGCGCGAATATACTTCGTCGAAGAGCGTGCGCGCGGGGTCGAAGTCCGTGTGCTGGTCGAGGAACGCCACCCGTATGTCGCGCATGAACCGCACCTCGCCGCCGCGGTCCGACGAGTCGATGCCGGCGAGGATCTTCAGCAGCGAGCTCTTGCCCGTACCGTTGGGGGCGATGAGGGCGATCTTGTCGCCCTCGTTTATGTTGAAACTTATGTTGCGGAAGAGCACCCGCTCGCCGTACGATTTGCTTAGGTTTTCCGCCTGAAGGTAGCTTGCCATCTTGAGTGGGTTACTTTTCGTATATGGTCATATCCTGCGAGACGACGTCGATGTGTCCCTTCCATCGCGCCCTCGCGGGCTTGGTGACGGCGCGCGCCTCGAATACCTTGCGGCGGGGGCCGCGTGCGGCGCGCCATGCCGCCTGCCGGCAGTAGGATGCCATGCGGTCGTCGACCTTCATGTCGCCCCATATCGAGAGCAGGGAGTTGTTCCGCATCGTGCGGTGCGTGAAGGGGCGTATCAGCACCTCGTACCACGTGCAGGCCAGAGCGTAGCGCCCGGCGCCGAAGTCCATGTGGTAGCCGTCGCGCGTGAAGTCCATCGGCGGGTTGTTCACCTCCGACAGGCGCAGCGACTCGATCACTGCGCCCGAGGGTATGAGGTATCGGAATGTATGCGGATGCTCGTGGAGCATTTGTCGCACGGCGCCGCATATCTCCTCGTACATCTGCGTGCGGTCGCTGCCGTAGTCGGCAAACTGCGGGTGCGTGCTTCCCGAAGCGTATGCCCAAGTCATGTGCCACGCCAGCCGTGCGTGAGGCTGTGCGCGCCGCACTACGGCTATGAGGCTGTCGAGATATGGTTCATAGCTTTCGTAGCGGCCCGAAAATCCCGAAGCCTGCTGCATCACCACGATGTCCCACACGCCGTCGGCCAAAGCCTGTCGCAGCGATACGTTGCGTGCAGCCTTGGCCCAGCGGTTGCATCCTGCCTCCGATCGGTAGTATTGGTATGCGGCCTTGTCGTTGTTGTACATTTTCATGTGTCGCTCTAATGAGCAGCCTGCGACGTAGAGCCGTGCCAGCGAGACATTCTCCACGCCGAGGTTGTCGAGCAGGGCGGGCAGATACTCCATGGCGTCGTCCGAGAAGCTGTTGCCTATGGCGAGGATACGGAGCGTGTCGGCACCCTTGCCGCGGGCCGCTGCGGGCATTGCTGCCGTAAGTAGCAACGCCGTCATCGCCGCCGCGGCGAGTATCGTGATGCGGGCGGCGCGTATGGTTCGTGCGAGGTACATATTTTAAGTCCGTTAATAGAGGTTGTCGTACATCGACTGACTCTTGTCGTACTTGAGGTCCTGCAGCGAGGCGGCCTTGACGCCTATGTGGAAGCTCCAGCTCTTGTAGTATCCGAATGGGATCCACGAGAAGGACATCTGCCAGCAGTGCAGGTCGCGCGTGATACTTATCGACGATGTTGTCAGTTTGTTCGTGGCGATGTCGTATCCGCCGGAGAATGTCGCGGCCATCTTCGGCGAGAAAGTTATGCTGCCGTTGAAGCCGATGGTCTGGGTGATGTTGCGTTTTATACCCGTGGTGCCGTTGTTGACGTAGCTGACGGAGTAGTTCACCGCATAGTTGAATCCCACGTTCCACGGCAGCGAGAAGTCGTAGTACGCATTGGCCATATATTGCCGTCGCAACACGGGGTCCATCGTGCCGTAGGGGTCGTAAAAGGGATTCATATACTCCGGCGGAACGCTGTTTATGTCGTTTATTGCGGGTTGCTGGGTGTTGTTGCGCGATTTGAACGAGTAGCCGAAACTCCATCCCGTGTTGATTATGCGGCCGAGGTTGCCGCGGCGCCATGTGAGCTTGTTGTAGCGTATGCCTTCGGGCGATACCTCGTAGGGGTCGAGTGTGGCGCGCAGGTTGATTCCTATTTTGCCCGAGAATGTCGAGCGCAGCGAGATGGATATGTTTGAAAGTTTCATCGAGTCGGCCAGAAAGTTGTAAGAGCCGCTGATGGTGAAGTCGTCGATGAGGCTTATCTTGCGTATGCCCGAGGTGTCGCGTTTGCTGAGCACCTTGGCTTCGAGGCTCTGCGAGAGCGAGAAACTCATGGACATGTTACGCCCCTGCGACGGCGTGCCGTAGGCGTTGTCGGCGAAGGGCGAGTAGACCGTGGTACGGCCTGTCGAGTCGGACTGTACGGTTCTGAAGTAACCGTATTTCTGGTCGCTGAAATCGGGTGCGTACGAGAAACTTATCGACGGTGAGAAGGTGTGGCGTATGGCCTGCAGCTTGAATTTGTTGTATTTCTCCCTCACCTGCCACATGCCGTAGAGCGTGGTCGAGAACGAGAGCGACGTGGTGTAGTCGTACAGGCGGTAGAACCCGTATTCGGGGTCAAGTTCCTCGGCTGTGTTGGTGTCGGGGTTCCATTGCCGGTCCACTTTCTTGAAGTACCAGCGTTCGTTGTAATTGAACGAGGGGGTGACGTTTATGTAGTTGAGGATGTTGAACGACGCCTGCACGGGGATGGTGTGCTGCACGCCGTTTCGCATATTGTCGAGCGTTTCGCGCGAGAAGATGTTGTCCTCCGACGCCGAGACCGAGTTGGTGAGTTTTCCCGAGTAGCTCATCGATATTTTCTCGTACCAGCGGTCTTTGCCTATCTTCACCGAGCGCTTGAACGGGTAGAAGCGGGATACGTTGAACGATACGGTGGGCAACGTTACGGAGATGGCCTTCGTCTGCGAGTTCTGCGACACGGCCATGTTCATCGAGAGTGAGAAGGGTGTTCCGGCCCAGTTCTTCGAATAGGAGATCGACGAGTTGGTCTGTGTCGAGAGCATGTCGTTGATGTTTGTCGCCGAGTATCTGCTGTATCCGCTGGAAGCAAGGTTCACCGAGGCCGAGAATGTCGAGCCCGGATTTGCCTTGGCATCCTGCGAGTGGGTCCATTGCAGTTTGAAGGTGTTTTGCTTGATGTAGTCGGCGTCACCCTTGTCACCCGTCTTTACGCTCGAGAAGTCGAAGTTCAGGTTGCCCGAATATTTGTACCGCTTGATGTAGCGCGAACGGACGTTAGCCTCCCACGAGCCGAGTGTGTAGATGCCGCCCGTCAGGGCCAGATCCATGTGCTCGCTCAGGGTGAAGTAGTAGCCGAGACCGCGGATGTAGAATCCGCGTGAGGCTTCCTCGCCGTATGTGGGCATTAGAATGCCCGACTTGGGCCCCGTGTTGAGCGGGAAGAACCCCTCGGGCACGCCGAGGAAGTATATCGGCACGTCCTCTACGACAAGATATGCCGGGCCGGTGATTGCCTTTTTGCCCGGGATAACCTTCGCCTTTGTCATCGACAGGTAGAAATGGGGGTGATCCGTGCGGTCGCATGTGGTGTACATGCCGTTCTCGATGTTGATCGTGTTGTCCTCCATCTTCTTGACACTCGATCCGACGAGCCATCCGTCGCCCTGCTGCGTGGCTATCGACTTGATCTTGGCACGCTGCGACTCGATGTTGTAGGTTATGGTGTCCATGTTGAGGGTGGTGGTACCCTGCGTGAACACGGGGCGTGTTGTGACGGGGGCGCCGTCCACGGTGTCGGCCTTGCCGTAGGCGTATATGTTTTTGTTATCGAGGTTGATGTTCATGAAGTCGGCCTTCAGGTTCATGTCGCCGTAGTTGACGTCGCCCTGTTCGTAGATGTACACCATCTTGTTTCGCAGGTCGTAGTACAGCGAATCCGAGGCCTTGCCGCTGATGGGTTTGTCGAGCCCCGCCTTTTTGGCGCGGCGTATGGTATCGGGCACTTGCAGTGTGAGCGTGTCGACCCGCCGTTGCAGCGAGTCGGCCGCAGCGTTGGGGGAGGCCGTCGCCGGCAGGGTGTCGCGCCGTGCGGCCCGGCGTGCCGGCGTGCGGCGTGTGCGCCGCTGCGAGGTATCCTGCTGCATGGAGATCTCGCATGCGGCAGGGGTCTCGGGGCGGGGGCGGTGCGTCGGCGCGAGTCCGAAAACGAACTGCGACAACAGCAATACGGCCGACGCCGGAAGTATATATTTTAGCCTTGAGTTGCCCAAAATGTCAATATAATTTCGTACCTTTGCCGACAAGTCGGCAAAACCTCCCCGAAGGGCCTCCGCAGGCTTTCGCGCACGGGTATTTTAACCGGCAAATATAGCGTTTTTTTGCGGATGTTCCGCTCCTTACGGCAGTTTTTGTATGATACGTTCGGTTTGTTGTTTGCTCCTTGCGGCGGCCTTCGTTCTCGGCGGCGGAAAGTGCCTCGCCGATAATAACGAGGTTGGGGTACGGGTTATTGTAATCGACGCCGGTCATGGCGGCAAGGCTTTTCCGGGTGCTACGTACGGCGGTGTCAAGGAGAAGGATATAAATCTGGCCGTGGCGCTCAAGTTGGGGGCGCTTATCGAGAAGGAGCTGCCGCAGATAAAGGTGGTCTACACGCGCAAGACCGATACGGCGCTGGGCAAGACGCTGAATGAGGACCTTACGGCACGTGCGAACATAGCCAACAGGGCCGGTGGCGACTTCTTCATCTCGATCCATGCCAACGCAGTGCCGGGCAAGCCGTCGGTGGCGGGGGCCGAAACCATCATCATGGGCGAGAGCGAGAAGGAGACGCGCTACAACGAGGACGCCCTCTACAATAATAACAAGGACGAACTGATCGACATGTCGGACGAGAATACGGCGGCGATGGTTCGGGCATATATACAGAATCTTCAGTTCACATACGGCGAGTACAGCGAGATGATGGCGCGGATAATGCAGTCTCACTACGCGAAGGGCGGCCGCAATGCGCGTCGTGTGAACCGCCAGCTGCTCAAGGTGCTGTATGCCACCGACATGCCGAGTGTGCTGACCGAGTTGGGATTCATGACCAACCCCAAGGAGTTGGCCTACATGACCTCGGAGAAGGGGCAGAGCCAATATGCCCGAATCCTGTGCGACGCGGTAAAGGAGTATGTGGGTTATATCGACAAGTTGTCGGGTGCGGCGTCAGCCGCACAGGCTGGCGGCGAAGCGGTAGCGCGTGGCACGCGTGCCGCCGAGGCTGTGAATGCCGCAAAGACGGTGGCGGAGAGCGCCGTCGTGCCTGCCTCGGGTGAAAAGGGGGCCGAGCGTAAGGCGGAGGAGCCGAAGACGGTGCCGGAAAGTGGCTCTGCGGATGCGGCGGTGCCGAAGAGTGCCGCGGAGACGGAGGCGGTGTCGCGCAGCGGATATGCCATCCAGATCATGGCTTCGGACAAGAAGGTCGATTCGCGCGACCGCGAGTTCGGGCCGTACAGGGGAAAGGTGGATTGTTACGAGGGCGCTGGCGCTCTAAAATATAAATATTGCTACGGCGAGTTTCCGACGCGGGCCGAGGCGCAGCGCAACCTTGCGGCTGTGCGGCGTTCGTTCCGCGATGCGTTTGTGGTGCGTTACGAAGATGGCCGCATAGTGAAATGACAGCCGGCGGAACAATGTTTTTGCAGAAGAAATGAAAAGAGAAGTAAAAGTAGGAGTTTTTGCCGTTGCGGTGCTTCTTGCCGCATGGTTCGGTGCGCGTTTCCTGAAAGGCAGCGAATTGTTCAGCAACAATTACAAATATTATGCCTACTATGATCAGGTGGGCGGCATTCAGACCGCATCGCATGTGATGATATACGGAGTCAAGGTGGGGTCGGTGACCAAGGTCACGCTCGACGAGGACCCTTCGAAGGGTGTCGAACTGGAACTCTCTATCGACCGCCGTTACCGCATTCCCGCCGACTCGAAGGCCAAGATATTCAGTAACGGCGTCATGGGCGGCAAGGCCGTCGACATCGTGATGGGCTCTTCGCCGGAATATGTCGATGACGGGGGGACACTCGCGTCGGAGGTGGGCGTAGACATCATCGACATGGCGGGGTCGGAACTCGAGTTCTTCAAGGAGAAGATCACCGAGGTCGTGGGCAGTCTTACCACGACGCTCGACGGCATCAACAGCCTGCTCGAAGAGAATTCAGCGAACCTGAACAGCATAGTGGCCAATGTCGACGGCATCACGGCCAGCACGGATGAGATTCTGCGCGACCAGAAGACGCATCTGAAGGAGGCGATCGCCTCGCTCAACCTATTTGCGCAGAGTTTGGGCGACAATACCGAGCATATCGACAGCATCATGGGCAATCTCGATGCGTTCTCGGCGCAGCTCGCCGAGGCGGATCTGGTGAGCGAGGTGGAGAGTACGGTCGAGCACCTTAACGCCGTGTTGGCGGCGGCCGATGCGGAGACGGGCACTGTGGGCAAACTGCTCAACGATGCCGAGCTGTACGACAACCTGTCGGCGGCGAGCGACAACCTGTCGCTGCTGCTGGCCGATTTGAAGGCCAATCCGAAACGGTATGTGCATTTCTCGCTGTTCGGTTCCAACCCCGACCGCCAGGCCGAGCGTGCCGCCAAAAAGGAGGCAAGGCGCGCAGCCAAAGCCGGCAATGGGACCGTATCAGGGCCGCTGGCAGATGATGCGGCCGTCAAGCAGTAGTTACCGAAAATGATATATCCCGTAAATTTCGAGCAGAAGATCGGTTTCGACCGTCTTCGTGCGCAGGTCGCCGCGCTGTGCAGTATGGAGGCGGCGCGGCGGCGTATAACGGAGGAGACGTTCAGTTCCTCGCGTGAGGACATCGAACGCCGCCAGCGCACGGCCGACGAAATGAGAGTGCTGCTGATGCTCGACCCCGACGCCCCGCGCGAGGAGTATCCCGATGTCGAGCATATCGTCTCGAAAATAGGTGTCGAGGGTAGTTTCCTCGATACGTCCGAGGTGGCGGTGCTGCGCCGCGCGCTGACGGCCGTGGGTGACATGGTAGGCTTCATCCTGAACAGGCCGGAGGCGCAGTATCCGTACCTGCGCACACGCAGTGCCGACGTATGCGTCTTTCCCGACATCATACGCCGCATAAACCAGCTGATCGACGACGAGGGCCGCGTACGCGACGGTGCTTCGCCCGAACTGCTCTCTGTGCGCCGCGCCATCCGCGACCACGAGGGGCTGGTGGCCAAACGTCTGCAGCAGGTGCTCATGAATGCCAAGCGTGCCGGCATCGTCGATGCCGACGCCGTGCTGTCGGTGCGCGACGGCCGCACGGTAATCCCCGTCGCGGCTGCCAACAAGCGCAAGCTGGGCGGCTTCATACACGACGAGTCGGCCTCGGGACGTACGGTCTATATAGAGCCTGTCGAGGTGGTGGAGCTGACGAACGAACTCAAGGAGCTGGAGTATGCCGAGCGGCGCGAGATCGTGCGTCTGCTGCAGGAGTTCACCGACTCGATCCGCGACGATGCCGGACCGATCGCTTCGGCGGGGGAGTATCTGGCCGACATGGATGCCGTGCGGGCCAAGGCCCGCTGGGCCATCGAGAACGGTGCTGGCATGCCTATCGTCTCGACTGACGACCGCATGGTGCTGCGGCGTGCGTTCCACCCGCTGTTGGCGCAGACGCTGCGCCGCGAGCATAAAGAGCTCGTGCCGCTCGACATGGAACTCGACCGCAACGGCCATATATTGGTCATTTCGGGACCCAATGCCGGCGGCAAATCGGTATGTCTGAAGACTACGGGTATCGTGCAGTACATGTTCCAGTGCGGTTTCCCCGTCACGGCGCTCGAGAACAGCGAGCTACCCGTCTTCGAGAGCATATATATCGACATAGGCGACGAGCAGTCGATGGACAACGATCTGTCTACCTATTCGTCGCATCTCCTGAACATGAAGCAGATGTTGCAGGGGGCTTCGCCGCGCACACTGGTGCTTATCGACGAGTTCGGCTCGGGTACAGAGCCTGTCATCGGCGGCGCCATCGCCGAGGCGATCCTCGAACGGCTGCTCGAACGGGGATGCTACGGCGTGATAACGACCCATTACACCAATATAAAGTATTACGCTACGGGCCGCGAGGGCGTGGCCAACGGCGCCATGATGTTCGACGTGCAGAACATACGTCCGCTGTTCAAGCTTGAACAGGGTAAGCCGGGCAGTTCGTTCGCCATAGAGATCGCACGCAAGATAGGCCTTCCGGAGGATATAATCCGTTTGGCGAGCGACAAGGCGGGCAGCGACTACATAAATCTCGAGAAGCAGTTGCGCGAGATAGCGCGCGACCGCCGCTACTGGTCGCAGAAGCGCGACCGCATACGTCAGACGGACCGCAAGGTCGAGGAGCTTGAAAGCAGCTATGCCGCGCAGTTGTCGCGCATCCGCAGCGAGCGGCAGGCGATATTGCAGAAGGCCAAGGAGGAGGCGCAGCGGCTCATTGCGGATGCCAACCGCACCATCGAGAATACCATCCGCACCATTCGCGAGGCGCAGGCCGAAAAGGAGCTTACGCGGCTGGCGCGGCGTGAACTGGAGGAGTTCCGCAGCGAGGTGGAGCATGCCGACGCCCCGATGCGGAACAGCGCCGATGTCGAGCGCGAGATGGAACGGCTGACGCGGCGCATGGCGCGGCGCGAGGAGAATCGCCGCCGGCGGGGCGGCGAGGCGGCGGCGCCTGCTGTGACGCCCGAGCCGGAGGTGCTGCCCGTGGAGGTGGGGTCGAAGGTGCGCATCGAGGGTCAGGAGATCCCGGGCGTGGTGCAGAGCATCAAGGGTCGCAAGGCGCAGGTAGCCTTCGGGCAGATGATGACGACGGTGGATGTGGCGCGCCTCACGGCAGTGTCGAACGCCGAATACAAGAAGGCCGTAAGGCCCGTGGCTCCGCGTACGGTGGTGTCGGTCGACATATCGTCGCGCAAGCTGAACTTCCGCGACAGCGTCGACGTGCGGGGCATGCGCGCCGCGGAGGCCCTGGCCGTGGTGCAGGATTTGGTGGATGACGCCCTTATGGTTGGTGTCGGCGGTGTCACGATACTGCACGGCAAGGGCACGGGCGCACTCAAGGAGGAGATACGCCGTTACCTGCGCACGCTGCCCGAGGTGGAGTCTGTGCGCGACGAGCATGCCGACCGCGGGGGTGCGGGCATTACGGTAGTTACATTCAAGAATGACTGAACGATATGAAATACCTGTTGTCGGATATTGCCCGCATGTGCGGCGGGGTGCTGCACGGCGGGGATATTGAGGTCCGCGGTGTCACGGCCGACTCGCGCAGTTGCGCCTACGGCGGCGACGTGTTGTTCGCGGCCATGCGCGGCGCCAACCGCGACTCGCACGACTATGTGGGTGAGATGTACGACCGCGGGGTAAGGGCCTTCATGGTGGAGCGGATCGAGCGGCAGATGCCGCGCGACGGTGCGGGATATGTCGTTGTCGACAATTCGGTCGAGGCGCTGCAGCTGCTGGCTGCGGCGCACCGTGCGGCGTTCCGCGGCGTGATGGTGGGCATAACGGGCTCTAACGGCAAGACCGTGGTGAAGGAGTGGACGGCATGTTCGCTGCTGCCCTCGGTGCGTTTCCTTGCCTCGCCGATGAGCTACAACTCGCAGCTCGGCGTGGCCTTGTCGCTGCTCATGATCGAGGGCGACGAGGATGTGGCGCTGATCGAGGCGGGCATATCGGAGCGCGGCGAGATGGAGCGTCTGGAGCGTATGATACGTCCCGACGTGGTACTATTCACCTCTATCGGCGAGGCGCATCAGGCCAATTTCTCGACGTTGCGCGAGAAGGTCGACGAGAAGATGGTGTTGGCTCGCAATGCCCGCACGTTCATATACCATGGCTCTTATGGCGATGTCGCCGAGGCTTTGACGGCGCTGCCAGCCACATGCCGGATTGTCGACGCCTCGACGGAGGATATATCCGAGTTGCCGGCCTGCAACGAGGCGTTGCGCATAGACGCGCAGGAGGTCAAGAGCCTTTGTCGTGAGCTGGGGTACGCCGTGCCGCGGCTCTCGCCGGCCGATGCCGCCATGCGCATGGAGGTCAAGGAGGGTGTGAACGGTTCTACGATTATCGTCGATTCCTACAATTCGGACATTAATTCGCTGGCTCTGGCTCTCGATACGCTGCGCGACGCGGCGGCAGGAGGGCCGTCTACGGCTGTGATATACGACATGTCGCACAGCGGCATGGACGATGCGGAGCTCTATGCCCGCGTGGCGCGCCTGATAAGGAACGCCGGCGTCGACAGGGTCGTAGGCGTGGGTGAGCGCATTCGGGCCCATGCCGGTGCGTTCGACTGCGATAAGCGCTTCTACGATACGACCGAGGAGTTGTTGAGTGTCATGACGCACGGTGATGCCGCGGGGCGCGCCATCCTGCTCAAGGGTGACAGACGTGCGCATTTCGACAAGGTGTGCCGCGCGCTGGAGCGGCGGTGCCATACGACGGTGCTGGAGGTGAATCTCAATGCCATGACGCATAACGTGAACTATTTCCGCCGTTTCCTTCCTATGAACCACCGTCTGGTGGCGATGGTCAAGGCCCACAGTTACGGCACGGGCGACGCCGAGGTGGCGCAGCTTATGCGCCATCTGGGGGTGGACTATCTCGCCGTGGCCTTTGCCGACGAGGGCATCACGCTGCGCGAGCGGGGCGTGACGATGCCTGTGGTGGTGCTCAATGCCGATGAGGCGTCGTTCGACAAGATGATAGCCTACTCGCTTGAACCCGAGATATACAGCTTCCACTCGTTGGGCGACTTCATACGCTGCGCCGAGAGATACGGCGTGCGCAATTACCCTATACATGTCAAGCTTGATACAGGTATGCACCGTTGGGGTTTCATAGAGGACGAGATCGACCGCGTGGCGGAGATACTGCGGACGACGGCGGCGGTGCGTGCCGCTACGGTATTCTCGCACCTTTCGTGTGCCGACGATCCTGCGCAGGACGACTTCACGCGCGAGCAGATCGCCCGTTTCGACCGTATGAGCCGCCGCCTGTCGGACGCGCTGCCGTATACGCCGATACGCCATACGGCCAATTCGGCCGCCATAGAGCGTTTCCCCGAGGCGCATTTCGACATGTGCCGTCTGGGATTGGGGCTCTACGGCTACGGATACCGCCATAACGACGAACTGCAGCCCGTGGCGACGCTGAAAACCCGCATCGTGCAGATCCGTGGCCGCCGTGCAGGCGATGCCATAGGTTACGGCCGCTCGCAGCGTCTGGAGCGCGACAGCCTCATTGCGACCATCCCCATAGGCTATGCCGACGGCTTGGACCGCCACCTCGGCGGCGGACGGTGGTCGATGCTGGTGGCGGGGCGCCCGGCCCCTACGGTGGGACGCATCTGTATGGACAGCTGCATGATCGACGTCACCGGCATCGACGGGGTGAGAGAGGGGGACGAGGCGGTGGTGTTTTCGGCTGCCGCAGGTAACACGCTGGAGGATATGGCCGATGTGCTGGGTACGATCTCCTATGAGATCATGACTTCGGTGGCAATGCGCGTGAAACGTATCTATACGAGGGAGTGATGACGGGAAAGGGAACGCTCTACATGATACCATGTCCGATCTCGGAACGGACCGAGGTCTATGACGTGACACCCGCGGACAACGGCCGCATAATAGATACGCTCGATTATTTCATCGTCGAGAACACGCGTTCGGCGCGGCGGTTCCTCTCGCGGGCGAAGATAGCGCGCCGTATCGAGGAGCTGGAGTTCGTCGAACTGAACGAGCATACGCGCGCTGAGGAGGTGGCCGCCATGATCGCCCCGATCGAGGGGGGCCGTTCGGCAGGCGTCATATCGGAGGCTGGCATGCCGGGCGTTGCCGACCCGGGGGCAATGGCTGCGGCAGAGTGCCATAGGCGGGGCATCAGGGTGGTGCCGCTGGTGGGGCCGTCGTCCATACTTCTGGCGCTGGCGGCGTCGGGACTGAACGGACAGGCGTTCGCCTTCGCCGGTTATCTTCCGGTCAAGCCGCCCGAGAGGGCCAAGACGCTGAGGGCCCTCGAACGCAGGGCGCGTACGGCCGGCGAGTCGCAGATATTTATCGAGGCGCCGTACCGTAATGTCAAACTGCTGGAACAGATTGTGTCGGTGTGCGACGGGGCGACGATGCTCACCGTTGCGTGTGACGTGACCTCGCCCGACGAGATCATCCTTACGGAGAGTATTGCAGGGTGGTCGCGCCGCCGGATGCCCGATATAGCCAAACGTCCGACCATATTTATTATCGGCAGGGCCTTGGGCATATAATTTGTGCGGTAGGGTATGGAAAATATGATAAAAACAATTAGATATGGCAAAGAATGAATTTGTAGATCAGGAAGTTGAGGAACGCGATGAGGTCTGTGGCGAACACGGCGGAGAGCATTGCGGGCATGCTTCGGATGCCAATGTGGCAGACGGCGGCGACACCGAATCTGACAAAGTGGCAGATGAGACCGGCGCCGCATCGCAGGGCGCACCCGATGCTGCCGCATCACAGGAGGAAGCCGAGGGCGAGGAGTCCAAGGCCGAAGTGTCGGCCGAGGAGCTCGTAGAGCAGTGGAAGGACAAATACCTGCGTCTGCAGGCCGAGTTCGACAACTACCGCAAGCGTACGTTGCGGGAGAAGATGGATCTGGTTGCAAGCGGCGGGGCCGATGTGCTGAAGAGTATGCTGTCGGTCTTGGATGACGTCCATCGTGCTGTGTCTGCATCGGAGAAGAGCGACGATATCGCCGCTCTGCGCGAGGGCGAGCGCCTTGTGGCGCAGAAGTTCGAGGAGACGTTGCGGCACAAGGGCGTGGTCGAGATCGAGGCCGTAGACATGGAGTTCAATCCCGATTTCCATGAGGCCGTGGCGCGCTTCGACGCAGGCACTGATAAGAAAGGCAAGGTTATAGATGTTATTCAGCGCGGTTACATGCTCGGCGACAAGGTGCTGCGTTATGCGAAGGTTGTCGTGGGCGAGTAGCGCGCGGCCGACCCATGCGTCGCAGGTTTTGCAGATCGTGTAATTTAATGGAGGAAAGGATAATACTATGGCAGAGAAAAGGGATTATTACGAGGTGTTGGGCGTCGAGCGCAACGCCAATGCCGATGAGATAAAGAAGGCCTACCGTAAGGCGGCCATAAAATACCATCCCGACAAGAACCCCGGAGACAAGGAGGCCGAGGAGAAGTTCAAGGAGGCGGCCGAGGCGTATGACGTGCTCTCGAACCCCGACAAGCGCGCCCGTTACGACCAGTTCGGCCACGCCGGCATGAACGGTGCCGCCGGCGGTTACGGCGGTTTCAGCGGCGGTTTCTCGATGGAGGACATATTCTCGCAGTTCGGCGATATCTTCGGCGGGCACTTCGGCGGCTTCTCGACGTCGGGGCGTGGCGGTGCGCGCAGCGTCAACCGCGGGTCTGACATACGGGTCAAGGTCAAGTTGACGCTCGCCGAGATAGCAAACGGCACCACCAAGAAGCTCAAGATAAACAAGACTATCGCCTGCGACAGGTGCGGCGGTACGGGAGCCAAGGATGCGTCGTCGTACGCCACGTGCTCGGCATGTAACGGCTCGGGTTATGTGACGCGCGTCGAAAACACCTTCTTCGGCCGCATGCAGACGCAGAGCGTATGCCCCACGTGCGGCGGTACGGGCAAGACCATCACGGCCAAGTGCGACAAGTGCGGCGGCGAGGGTGTAGTCCGCGGCGAGGAGATCGTCGAGATAAAGATTCCCGCAGGTGTGGGCGACGGCATGGCCGTAACGGTCTCGGGCAAGGGAAATGCGGCGCGCCACGGCGGTGTCAACGGCGACCTTCTGGTGATGATCGAGGAGGAGCACAACCCCGAACTGGTACGCGACGGCAATGACCTGATCCACAATCTGAACCTTACGATCACCACCTGTATTCTGGGCGGCGAGGTCGAGGTGCCGACCGTCGACGGCCGCGCCAAGATCAAGATCGCCCCGGGTACGCATGCGGGCAAAGTGTTGCGCCTGCGCGGCAAGGGTCTGCCCGACGTGAATGGTTACGGCCGCGGCGACATACTCGTCGTGGTGGACATAACCATCCCCGATTCGCTTACGTCGGAGGAGCGGCAACTGGTGGAGAAGCTCTCTGCGCAGCCCCATTTCAAGGCTGCGGCCGATCGTGACAAGCAGAATATTTTTGAGCGAATGAAGAATTTTTTCAGATAGGGCAACGTTATAACTGAAAAGCAGAAGAATATAAAAACAATACCGCCATGTCGTTTTTTTCACCTTACAAGCGTCACGCCAACAAGTTCAACTACAAGCCGCGCTATTACGACCCCGAGCGCGAGGCCCGCGAACTGCGCCGTGCCGAATTGCACGGCGAGCGGCCGGATGACGACGGGGAGTATACGCCCGGAAAATATATCCGTACGCGCAAGGCGGCGCGTGAGGCACGCCGTGCCGAAAAAAGCGAAGGCACGAGCCGCATGCGCATGTGGGTGTTGGGTGTGGGCGTCATATTGCTGGCGCTGTTCATTTACCTGATATTGCCGCGCGTTAAGGCGGTGTTCGAGATGGCGCAGGACCCCTCGTCGCGGGCTCCGCAGGAGTCGGCCGAGGAGTTCAACCCCTATGCCCCCATCGTGGTGGTGCCGAACGACTATGAGGAGGGCGACGAAATAGAGATAATCGAGGAGTAGCAGCCGTTTTCCGGCCTACCGCATATACAGAACATGGAGAACAGGATACGACTGCTGCCCGAAATCGTTGCCAATCAGATCGCCGCAGGCGAGGTGGTGAACAATCCGTCGTCCGTAGTTAAGGAGATGATGGAGAACGCCATCGACGCCGGCGCTACCTCCGTTACGGTCAACTACCGCAACGCTGGGCTCGAGTTGATACAGATTGTCGACAACGGGTGCGGCATGTCGCCGTTGGACGCCCGCATGGCTTTCGACCGCCATGCCACGAGCAAGATCACCAAACTCGACGACGTCTACCGTCTCCATACGTTCGGGTTCCGCGGCGAGGCTCTGGCCTCCATTGCCGCCGTGTCGCAGGTGGAATTGCGTACGCGCCGCGCCGAGGACGAGATAGGCACCGTGACAGTGGTCAACGGCGGCGAGTTCATCTCGCAGACGCCGGCCATGTGCCCCGCAGGGTCGCAGTTCCTTGTACGCAACCTCTTCTATACGGCCCCCGCACGCCGCAAGTTCAACAGCGACCGCACTCGCATGGTATCCGACATAAAAAAGGAGTTCCGCCGTGTGGCGTTGTGCTACCCTCACGTGCGGTGCGAGCTCATGTCGAACGACATGTCCATCATGACGCTGCCGGCAACATCGCTTCAGGAGCGTATAATCGACGTTGTGGGCCGATACATACGCACGAATCTGCTGGAGGTGGCGGTCGATACCTCGATCGTCAAGGTGACGGGTTTCGTGGGACGCCCCTCGGCCGCAAAACAGAAGAATGCCGAACAGTACCTCTTCGTCAACGGGCGTTATTTCCGCTCGCCGCAGATCTACCGCTCGATAATGAAGGCCTACGAGAAACTTATTCCGGAGAACTGTTCCCCTTCGTTTTTCCTCTACCTTGCGGTGGAGCCTGAACGGGTCGATGTGAACGTGCACCCGCAGAAGACGGAGGTGCGTTTCGCCGATGCCGACGACGTGACGCAGATCGTTACGGCGGCAGTGCGCAGTACGCTGGCCAAGAGCGGCGCTGTGTCTATGATGGATTTCGACAACAGCTCTGCTATCGAGATACCTGTCATGCAGTCGCGTCCCGAGGTGCTTTACAGCGAGCCGCGCAGTTCGTCGAACGACGATTACAACCCATTCCGCGAGGATTATGCTGCGGCTGCAGCTTCGGATGTGGATGTGGACTTCACGGGTTTCGACGCTCCGTACGACGGTTCGATGGACGGTCTGCCGGCCGGTGCCGCCGACGCGGGCCAGGAGCCTGCCGGAATCTGTTTTGCCGATGGCGGTATTCCGTCGCGTGTCGCGCGCCGCACTTCGGCGGCGGGACACGGCCTGCGGGAGATGGCATGGAGCGAAATGCCCCTGAGCGGCGATTTCTCGACCGAAGGCGCCTGCCGTGCCGCAGACGGTTACCGCGATATAGCTTCGTCGGCCGCATCGGGAGGCGAGGCGATGCCGGAGGCAGGTGTGCGGGAGGGAAGTACATTGGAATATATAGCATCGGCGGCAATGCAGCAGACAATGGGGGATGCGGAGCCTGTAGCTTTCAGCGACTTCCTGTCGCTTGGCAACGGATATGCCGTAGCCATCTTTCGCGGCCGCAGCGTCGCTGTGGACTTGCGCCGTGCCAAGGAGCGTATAGTATACGACGGGTGTATGGCGGCTGTTGGGCGAGGGGCGCTGCCGTCGCAACGTCTGTTGTTCCCCGAACGGCTGGTACTGTCGGAGGGCGACGGCATGCTGCTTGAGGAGCATGCCGCCGAGTTGGCGGCCGTGGGGTTTGATCTGGCACCGTGCGGCGATGCGGCCGTGGAGATGCGCGGCATACCGTCGTGCATCGACGTGGAGCAGGCCGACCGTTTGCTGTTCGATCTGTTGCGCGAGATTGAATCGGCGGGCGATGCGGAAGGGCGCATGCGTGAGGAGATGGTGCGTACGATCGCCTCGCGGGCGGCGCGTTCCGCGGTGCGGGGGCTCTCGCGCGAGGAGACGGGGAGCCTGCTGCAACAGTTGTGCGAGTGCGACAATTTCAGTTTTTCGCCCTCGGGCAAGGCCATCATGACCGATCTGACGGCCGACGACCTTAAAGCCAAATTGAGTTGAACGAAAAAACATATTGCCTATGAACGGGTTTCGATATATGACGCCGCCTGTGGTGAAGAATCTCATCATTGCCAACTGCGTGATGCTGTTGGCTACGACGCTGCTTCCGTTCCGTGACGAAATAATCGGGCGGTTTGCTCTCTTCAACGCCGAGAGTCCGCTGTTCCACAGCTACCAGGTAGTGACATACATGTTCCTGCATGGGGGCGTGTCGCACCTTTTCTTCAACATGTTCGCGCTGTGGATGTTCGGCCGTGCACTGGAGTACGAACTCGGCTCGCAGCGTTTTCTGACATATTATTTGGTGTGCGGTATCGGTGCCGCGCTGTTGCAGTTGGTCGTCGGGTATGCCGAATATTCGCATGCAGTGGAGGCCGTGGGGCAGATCGCGGCGATGGAGTACCTGCGTGTGCCTACGGTGGGGGCATCGGGAGCCGTCTTCGGCCTGCTGATGGCATTCGGCGTACTGCATCCGAACGATATAATCATGCTCATATTCCCGCCCGTAGCGCTCAAGGCCAAGTGGTTTGTCATTATATACGGACTGGTGGAGCTCTTTTTCGGCCTTTCGGGCTATCAGTCGGGCGTGGCGCACTTCGCCCATGTGGGTGGCATGCTCTGGGGCCTGATACTGCTCTACTGGTGGCGCCGTCGCGGCAAGATATATTTTTAGGCTGCGGCATACGGCGGCGACCTGTTGCAGGGAGGGGAAGGTAAAACAAAACGGCCATGGCGGAGTATTATCGCGATATCACGGATTACGGGGAGCGGCGCCGGAAGAGGCACTCGGCCGTCGGTCTGTTCCTCGACATTGTCATGACTGCGGTCTCGGCGTGCGTGGCCGTGATGTTTGCCGCTACGCTGCTGGCGCCGGCGTTGGGTCCCGAGGTTACGGGGTGGGTATCGACGGTGGGGTTGGTAGCGCCCTTCGTTTATGCGGCGCAACTGCTGCTGACACTCTACTGGATCATACGCTGGCGCAAGGCCATGATGATACCTATGGCGGTGCTCACGGTCGTGGCGCTGTTCCATCTCTCGCTGTTCTATAAGGTGGCGTTCCGCCGCAGCTACGGCGAGCCCGAATACGAGCGGTCGGCGGTGAAGGTCATGACTTATAACTTGCGCAGTTTTATCGGGGACGACGGCAAGCGGTGCCTCGATTCGATCGTAGCCTGTATCCGTGGGTTCAATCCCGACATATTGTGCATTCAGGAGAGCGGGTTCAACGATCTGGCGGACTCGCTGCTCGAACCGCTGCACGCCCTGCCGCACTCGGTATCGCGTGCGCAGTTGAGCCCCGCAATATACAGCCGTTACCCGATATTGCGTGCGGGGCGTGTCGATACGATGAAAAATTTTGTGTGGGCGGATCTGGCCATGCGCGACGACACGGTGCGCGTCTTCAGCGTCCACCTGCACACTACGGCCATAAACAGTGACGACAGCCGTTATATCGAGCAGCGGGAGTTCCTTGACGATGTCGACGGCGACAAGAAACTGCGCAGTATCGTGTTGCGCCTTGCGGAAAACAACCGCAACCGTGCCGTCCATGCCGACCTGCTTGATTCGATGGTGGAGGCGTCGCCATATCCCGTCATAGTATGCGGTGATTTCAACGACACGCCCGCCTCGTACACCTACCGTACCGTGAGCCGTGGCCTGAAGGATGCTTTCCGCGAGGCAGGATCGGGATATTCGTACACCTATCGCGGTTTCTTCGACCTGCTGCGCATAGATTACGTGCTCTGTTCCGATGAGTTCGAACCATTGTCGTACGGGGTTGTCGACTCGATGACATGTTCGGACCATTACCCGCTCTTCGTGCGCCTGCGTTACAACGGCCGTTGAGGATGCGGCGGATGAGATTCAAACCTTAACCGATATAATCATGATTTTGGATTCATTGGAAAACAAGGAGCGTTACGCTGCGCTCCATCCCCGTTTCAAGGCCGTGTTCGACTTCATCGACACGCACGACGTGGCCGCCATGGAGTGCGGCCGCCACGAAATCGACGGCGACAATATTTTCGTCAATGTACAGGAACTGGATCTGCGCGACCTGTCGCAGGCGCGTCTGGAGCTGCACCGCCGTTATATCGACATACAGTTGCTGCTGTGCGGCCCCGAGGAGACCTTCGGCTGGAGCGAGAAGAAGGACTGCACCAAGGCCGAGACCGAGTTCGACGAGGCGAAGGACATACAGCTCTTCACCGACGTGCCGCAGTGTTTCTACACCGTTGGCGAGGGACAGTTCTCGATCCTCTTCCCCGAGGACGGGCATGCCCCGATGCTGGGCGAGGGCCACGTCAAGAAGTGCATCTTCAAGGTGAAGATCTGACAAGCTGAAAAGATACCGCAGTAAGGGAAGAAGCCGCGCAGCCGACAGGCTGTGCGGCTCTGCTTTTCATGCGCTGCGGCTATACGATAAAGTAGCGTGCGTGCGGCGATGCCAGATACAGCCCGCAGACGGACGATTGCGGGTACATGGCGCCGTTTTCGGTGAGACTTATCCCTATGGCACCGAAGTCTATGAGCTGTGCGAGGTGGAATATTGTCCGCTGGTCAGGCAGCGAAGGGTAGCCGACAGCGGGGCGTATGCCTCGGAATTCCGCCCGATACATCTGTTTTACGCTCAAGTCCTCGTCGGGAGCGTATCCCCACAACTCGCGCCGTACACGGGCGTGGAGCATCTCGCTGGCCGCCTCGGCAAGGCGGTCTCCGAGGCTCTGCATGAGCAGTGCCGCGTATTGGTCGCCGTCGGCCTTGAGACGCTCGACATTGGCGGCGAACGATGCCGATACCGTTACGGCAAAGACCCCAATGTGGTCGTCCATGCCTTCGGGGGCGACGAAGTCGGCCAAAGCGAGGCACTCCCCCTCGGCATTGGGATGCCGTTGGCGCGGCGTAGGTATCGTCACCCGCTTTGTGGCATTCCCGCAACAGGGGCAACCCGCCGTGTGCGAGACGACGATGCCGTTCTCGGTGCCATAGGCGGGGAAGAACCCTACTTCGGCGCACAGATGGCAGTTGTTTGCGATGCCGTCTAACATCTGCCCGGCCTCTGACATGAGGCGCTCGGCCTCGGGCGTACCACTGCGCACGCCCCACAGGTTGCGGAAGTGTATCCAGTTGATATATTCGCGGACGTCATCCACAGCAATGTCGAAAGCCCTCACCCCTTCGTACGTGGGGACGGGCAACGCCTCGTGCGTCCAGTCTGTTGCGGGGCGCAGCCGCAGCGCCTGTTCTTCGGTGAGCGATACGGTCTCCGTACGCCGCATCTGTTGCCGCAGCTGTTCCTGCTCGAAACGCAGGCAGGCGATGGCGTGCTCGCGTTCGCTGCCCGAAAGGCGCATGGCGAGGATGGGGTTCTGTGCCGCATCCTTGACGTGGAAGACGGGGCCGTCATAAAGCGGGGCGATCTTGGCCGCAGTGTGCATGGCCGAGGTTGTCGCGCCGCCGATGAAGACAGGCACCGTGATACCCGCTTCGCGCAGGCGTTCCGCTACGCGGCACATCTCGTCGAGCGATGGTGTTATAAGGCCGCTCAAGCCTATGAAGTCGACCTTGCGGGCGGCGGCCTCCTCGACTATCTTCTCCGCGGGGACCATCACCCCGAGGTCTATCACCTCGAAGTTGTTGCAGGCGAGAACGACGCCTGCGATATTCTTGCCTATGTCGTGGACGTCGCCCTTGACGGTGGCTGTCAGGAATCGTCCCGCCGAATGTGTTGCGGCGGCGCTGCGGGCGCTTTCGATATGCGGGCGGAGGATCTCGACGGCGCGTTTCATCGTGCGTGCCGTCTTCACCACCTGCGGCAGGAACATCTTGCCTGCGCCGAATAGTTCCCCGACATGTGTCATGCCGCGCATAAGCGGCCCCTCTATTATGTCGGCCGGAGCGGGGTATGCGGCGAGGGCCTCGTGAAGGTCGGCTTCGAGATATTCGTCGTCGCCGCGCTCGAGTGCATCCGCAAGGCGCTTTTCCAATGGCATTTCGCTGCGGTCGACCGTGGCGGCGGTGCCGGCGGCGGGTACCTCGCCGTTGAAGCGCGAGGCCATTGCCACGAGCCGTCCGGCGGCGTCGTCGCGGCGGCAGAGGATTGTATCCTCCAGTGCTTCGAGCAGGTCGGCCGGTATGTCGCCGTACATTACCTTCGAGGCGGGATTGACGATGGCCATGTCCAGTCCCGCGGCGATGGCGTGGTATAGGAATACGGCGTGCATCGCCTCACGCAAGAAGTTGTTGCCGCGAAATGCGAACGACAGGTTGCTTACGCCGCCGCTGACGCGCGCGCGCGGCAGGTTCTCGTGTATCCAGCGCGTGGCGCGGATGAAGTCAAGCGCATAGGCGTCGTGTTCCTTCATGCCTGTAGCTATGGTCAGCACGTTGGGGTCGAAGATTATGTCCCGCGGATCGTATCCCGCTTTTTGGGTGAGGAGGCGGTAAGCGCGGGCGCATACCTCGATCTTGCGTTCGAACGTGACGGCCTGTCCCTGCTCGTCGAAGGCCATGACGACGAGTGCGGCCCCGAGCTGGCGCACGCGGCGCGCACGCGCCAGGAATATCTCTTCACCCTCCTTGAGCGACAGCGAGTTGACGATGGCCTTGCCCTGTATGCATTTCAAGGCCGCCTCAATGACCTCGAACCGCGACGAGTCGATCATCCACGGCAGGCGCGCCACCTCGGGGTCGGAGGCCATGAGGTTGAGGAAATGTACCATCTCGGCGCGTGTGTCGATCATGGCGTCGTCCATGTTCACGTCGAGTATCATGGCGCCGTCGCGCACCTGCCTGCGGGCTATGCCGAGGGCTTCGTCGTATGATTTCTCCTTGATCAGGCGCAGGAACTTGCGGCTGCCGGCCACGTTGCACCTCTCGCCTACGTTGATGAAGGCTCCGTCGGGGGAGAATTCGTCTATCCCCGCCAGCCAGCCGCGTGGCGCGGCGGCCGTGTGCCGTTTCTGCGGCGGCGTTGCCACGGCGTCGGCTATGGCGCGTATGTGGTCGGGTGTGGAGCCGCAGCAGCCGCCTACGATATCGACGAGGCCTTCGTCTACGAAGCGGCGTATGTCGCGCGCCATCATCTCGGGCGTCTGGGAGTAGCGGCCCATGGCATCGGGTATGCCGGCATTGGGGTGTACGCTCACATGGCATGGTGCGGCCTGCGACAATTGCCGCAGGAATGGTGTCATCTGTTCGGTGCCGAACGAGCAGTTGAGTCCTACCGAGAAGAGTTGCGCGTGCGATACCGATATAAGGAACGCCTCGACCGTCTGCCCCGAGAGCATGCGTCCCGCGGCGTCGGTTATGGTTGCGGAAAGCATTACGGGGACCCGCCGCCCGAGCCGTGAAAAGACATCTTCGGCGGCATCCAGCGCAGCCTTGGCGTTGAGCGTATCGAATACGGTCTCTATGAGGAGCAGGTCTACGCCGCCATCGACGAGCGCCTCCATCTGCTCGGCGTATGCCGCGCGTAACGTGTCGAAGTCGACGGCGCGCAAGGCAGGATTCTCCACATCTGGCGACATCGAGGCCGTCTTTCCCGTGGGGCCTACCGATCCCGCCACAAAACGCGGCTTGTGTGGCGTTGCGGCGGTCATACGGTCGGCTTCGGCGCGTGCTATGCGTGCCGCCGCGGCGTTGAGGCGCCTGACCAGTGATTCGGTATGGTATTCGGCCTGCGATACGGCTTGTGCATTGAAGGTGTCGGTCTCGATTATGTCGGCTCCAGCTTCGAGGTATGCCCTGTGTATCGAGGCTATGATGTCGGGGCGTGTGAGCGCGAGCATGTCGTTGTTGCCCTGCAGCCTTACGGGGTGGTCGCGGAACTCCCCGCCGCGGAAATCCTCCTCTGTAAGGTTGCGGTGCTGTATCATGGTGCCCATGGCCCCGTCGAGTACAAGGATGCGGCGGATTGCGGCCTGTTCTATTGTTTCTCTGTCGGTCATGTCTCTTTTTCGTTGTCTTGCATAGCCGTGGTGGCGTTCGGGGTCAATATACCTGCCGGGCTATAGCCTCGACGCTGGCCGTGGCGTTCATCGAGTAGAAGTGTATGCTCGGCACATTTGCCTCCTTCAGTTCGCGTGCCTGCGCCGTGCCCCACTCCACGCCGAGGGCCTTCACGTCGTCGTTCGAACGGCAGCGGCGGAGTTCTGCCGCCAGCTCCATCGGCAGGTCTATGTGGAAGGTTTTTGGCAGCAGCGCCTGCTGCGTGAGCGAGGTAAGGGGTTTCAGCCCGGGGATTATCGGCACGGCGATGCCGGCGGCGCGGCAGCGGGTCACGAAATCAAAATATCGGCTGTTGTCGAAGAACATCTGCGTCACGACGTAGCGTGCGCCGGCATCGATCTTGGCCTTAAGGTACTCTATGTCGGTGTCGATATTCATCGCCTCCTCGTGTTTCTCGGGGTAGCCGGCAACGCCGAACGTGAAGGGCTGTTCGAGCGGCGAGTATTCGTCGCCGTCGGTCATGCGGCCGACATTGAACGCTTCGACCTGACGGCACAGCTCCACGGCATGCCCGTGTCCGCCTTCGGTGGGGACGAAACGGTTTTCGCCTTTGGCTCGGTCGCCGCGCAGTACAAGCAGGTCGGTAATACCGAGGTACGAGAGGTCGATCAGTTCGTTCTCGAGTTCGGCGCGGGTGAAACCGCTGCATATCACGTGCGGCACGGCGGGGATGCCGTACCGTCCCTTGAGTGCGGCAGCCACAGCCACGGACCCAGGGCGCGTACGTTGCGAGGTGCGTTGGAACATACCGTCCGAAATCTCACGGTATATCACTTCGGTACGGTGTGTCGTTATGTTGATGTATGCGGGGTTGAACGGCATAAGGCGGTCGATCGAGGCGAAGAGCTGTTCTATGCCGCGTCCTCTCAATGGAGGCAGCACCTCGAACGAGAAGGCTGTCGTATGCGGCTCGGCGAGAAATGATGCGACGCTCATTGTCAATGATGTTTCTTGTTCCACGTATATGCAGGCAAAGTTACGACATGCGGGCCGTTTATCCAACCGTGCGGATGCGGAATATGGTGTCTCGGCGCAAAAAAACGAAGGCTTCGGCGGCATATTGCCGGCCGAGGCCTTCGTACCGCAGCGGTTGTGGCCGTTAAAGTGCCTTCTCGAGGATCATGCGTACCTTGTCGGGCGTCACGTCGTTGCGCTCGCCCCACACGGCGCCGCGCTCGGTGAAGCGGCGGACGATCTCGTCGACGGTATTCTGCCCAACGCCGTAGTCCGAGAGACGGGTGGCGATACCCAGCGAGTGGAAATACTCCTCGGTGCGGCGTATGGCATCGTCGATGCGGCTCTCGTCGTCGCCATCAGTGATGCCAAGCACTCGCTCGGCGTACTGCAACAGCTTGTCGTGCTTGTCGTCACGCATCACGCGCAGCAGCTGCGGCAGCACGATGGCCAGCGTCACACCGTGGGTGATCTCGTGCAGGGCCGTCAGTTCGTGGCCTATCATGTGTGTGGCCCAATCCTGCGGCACGCCCATGGCGATGAAACCGTTGAGGCCCATTGTGGCGCAGAGCATGAAGTTGGCCATGGTGTCGTAGTCGGGCTCGTCGCTCATGGCCGCGGGTGAGATCTCCATGACGGTCTGCAGCAGACCTTCGGCCCAGCGGTCCATTACGCGGGCATCGACGGGGTAGGTCATGTACTGCTCCATGACGTGTACGAAGGTGTCGGCAAGACCTGCCGCTACCATCTTTTTGGGCAGCGAGAAGGTGACGCAGGGGTCGAGGACCGAGAATCGCGGGTATACCAGATCCGAGTGGAATGGGAACTTCTCGTGTGTCGAGCGGCGCGAGATGACGGCGCCGTTGTTCATCTCCGAACCCGTAGCGGGGAGAGTGAGTACCGTGGCCAAAGGCACGGCCTTGGTGACGGCGTCGTGGCGCGTGATGATGTCCCACGCCTCGCCCTCGTAGGGTATGGCTGCGGCAATGAACTTCGTGCCGTCGATGACAGAGCCGCCGCCCACGGCGAGAAGGAAGTCGACGCCCTCGCGGCGGGCCAGAGATATGGCCTCGACAAGGGTCTCGTATTTCGGGTTGGGCTCTATGCCCCAGAACTCGACCACATCGCGTCCTGCGAGGGCCTTCATTACCTGCTCGTATACGCCATTGCGCTTTACGCTGCCGCCGCCGAAGGTGAGCATGACCTTGCTTCGGGCGGGTATCTCCTCGGCGATTCGGGCTATGGTGCCTTTGCCGAAGATTAGTTTTACGGGGTTCTTAAATTCGAAGTTGTACATCTCCTTAATATTCTTATCGTTGGTTTTTATCGGTGTGTAATGCCGCGTCATGGGGCCCGTGCAACGGCTGTGCCGCATGCGGGACATTGTTGCAAATTTAATGTTTATTTTCGGATATGCGGCAAGACCGTACGCATAACCGTTGTCGCGGCCGCAACGGTCTCTTCTTGCGGGCATCGCTGCGGACGTAAAGCAGAAAAGGGGTTACGCATGCGTAACCCCTTTCAGTGACTCCGACAGGATTCAAACCTGTAACCGCTTGATCCGTAGTCAAGTACTCTATTCAGTTGAGCTACGGAGCCATTTGCTGTTTGCGAATGCAAATGTACGGCGAAAATTAATAAAGTGCAAATTTTTTTGCATTTTTCTTGCATGCCCTGTTTTTTCGCTTCTGCTGGCATCAGTTGCCGAAGTACTTTTCCAGCTCGGCGAGCAGCTTTTCCCCCCGCAGGTTGCGCGCTATGATGGTGCCGTCCTCGGCGATGAGGAAGTTGGCGGGAATGGATTGCAGCCCGTAGGTCTCGACGGCGCAGGTATCCCCGTCGCCGTGCATGTCTATGGCGTTGGTCCAGAGCATGTCGTTGCGTATGACGAATTGCCGCCAGCGCTCGGGCGAGCGGTCGAGCGAGATGCTGCATATCTCGAAACCCTGAAGCGCATAGCGTTCGTAAGCCTTGCGCAGGTATGGCAGTTCAAGCATGCAGGGATAGCACCACGTGGCCCAGAAGTCGAGCAGTACGAGCCGTTTGCCGTCGCATATCTCGGCGAGGGAGCTGTCTCCCGATATGGTGTGCAGCGGCACGTCGATATACTTTTGTCCCACTTCGGTGCGTTCGTATATGTCGATATAGTCCGAGAAGCGGCGCATGGCAGTCAACTCGCGCATCTTGGCGGGGAACTGTTCGAAGCGGCTGCGCATCTGCCCGGCCGACATGCCTTTGCTCTCTTGGTACAGGAATAGCTCCACGCCGATTATGTTGTCGATGTTGTCGTCGACGGCCGTCGATACTATGTCGCGGTATTTTGCGGCCAAAGCGTCGAAACGCTCTCTCGATAGGCTGTCGCTCGGGTCGAGGCGGTAGGCTTCCTCCGTGATGCCGGCAAGACGCCGCGCCACGATGTTGTACTTGTCGTTTACGGGGCCGCCCTCGACGACATATCCCTGCGGGAATGCGGGACACATGCGCAGGGCGCTGTTCTCCAGCAGCAGCGAGGTGAGGGTGTTGCCGTTGTCGTCGCAAATGACGGCCGTGGCGGGTTCGTCCGCATGGCCCGTTATGCGGAAGCGGTTGTTGCCGTCTACGACGGCCGTGGCGAGCGTATCGGCCGTGGTCTTCTCGACGACGAGGTATACCTTGCTGGCGGCATTGTCGGCGAGATGCCCCTCGATGTCGAAGTTGATGCCGTGCGAACATCCGGCGGCAGACGATGCGGCGGCCACGACGGCGATAGCGCTGTATTTTACAATGAAATGTTTCATCCTTCGGCAAGACTTCACCCGAACGGCACTGGTGGTTACTGCAAATGTAACTAAAATCCTTTATTTGCGGTTCCGTTTGCGGTTTTTTCTTTAGAACGGAATCTTTTACCGTTTATTATGCGGCATGCCGCCGTCAGGGACGCGGGGCGCTTGCCGTACAGCCGCTCCCGTGTCGCTTCGGAACGGGTGCGGCAGGATGGAGGGGGTTGCATTGATGCGAAATGTTAGTATCTTTGCAATCCCGATCGCGGCGTGTGCGCCGGTCTCCGTGCAGGAGTGCCGGAAACGAGAAAATTAGAAAAACGATATGACAGGTGTTGAGATATGGGCTTTGGCCGTGGGACTGTCGATGGATTGTCTGGCCGTAGCGGTGGCCAGCGGTGTTATCATGGAGCGCGTGCGTTGGCGCCCGATGCTAACGATGGCTCTCGCCTTCGGACTGTTTCAGGCATTGAATCCGTTGATAGGGTGGCTGGGGACAAACTATTTCCGTCATCTTATCGAGAGCGTCGACCATTGGATCGCGTTCGCCATACTGCTCTTTCTGGGCGGCCGCATGGTGATAGAGTCCTTTGGACGTGAGGAGGAGAAACATTTTAACCCGCTCGACACGAAGGTGATCCTCACTATGGCGCTGGCTACGAGCATCGACGCGCTGGCGGTGGGAATATCGTTCGTGTGTATGGGGATGAACGAGGCGTCGGATCTTGTATATCCGCTTTGCGTCATAGGTTTCGTGTCTTTTGCCGTGACCGTCGCGGGACTGTTCTTCGGCATCAAGTGCGGCGGCCGCTATGCGCGGCGCATCAGGGCCGACCTGTGGGGCGGCATAATCCTTATAGCCATAGGCGTGCGGGTGCTTGTCGAACACCTCGGGGGCGGTGCGTGACGGCATGCATGCAGATATGACGGCGGCGGCACTTGTATAAGTGCCGCCGCCGTCATATCTGGCGCGGAGGTCAAAGCGTGAATTTCAACCCAACGAAGAAGGTGCGCGGCTGTGTCGGTCCGTAGATGTAGACCGAATCCTTTGCCGGGCCGTAATCGAGGTCGTTCTGGAAACTGTCGAGGAGGTTCTTGACGCCGGCGCTGAGCTCCATGCCGATGAAGTCGGTGAGTCGGAACGCGTATGCCATGCGCAGCCCCATATCCCAAAACGACGGAGTGAGGCGTTCGGTGTCTTGGGCTATGTATCCGGCGTTGTGCTGCACGAGCATCGGCCCCGTGTAATTGCCGAAGACCGAAGCCGTGAGGCGGCGCGTTATGTCTACGTCGGCCGTGAGGTAGCCGTAGCTGTCGGGCGAACGGAACATGCGGCGCTGCGGCTCTACGTTGTCTGACCACCGCTCGGGCTCGTCGTAGCGGCTGCGCTGGAAGGTGTAGCCGGCCTGAAGTTCGAAGATGCCGGCGATGCCGACCTTGAACTCCGTGGTTATGCCCTTGACTGTGGCGCCGGAGGCATTGTGCCGCAGTTTGATGATGTTGCCCGCGCTGTCCTCGCCTACCTTTGACAGGGCGAATACGTCAGTGAGATGCGTGTAGAATCCCTCGACGAGGAGATTCGTCTCCACGCGGCCGAAATTGTGGTACAGGTCGGCCGAGGCGCTTATGCTGTGCGAGTGTTCGGGGCGCAGGTCGGGGTCTATATGTATGATGGCCGCCTGACGGTTGAGCACGTCGATGTGCAGGTCCTCGTTGTAGGCCTGCGGGGCGCGGTAGCCGCTGGCGTAGCTCAGGCGCAGGCCCACGTTGCGGTGGGGAGAGTAGCGTATGTTGGCGCGTGGCGAGAAGATGGGTTTGTCGACCATGCTGTGGGCGTCGAGGCGGCCCCCGACGATGATGTTCAGCCTGTCGCTCTGCCATTCGTTCTGCAGGTAGGCGCCTCCCGTATGGACAGTCTGCGCCATGTGGCGTCCTATGGCGGGGAAATCGTCCGAGAGGTCGTTGTAGGTGTATTCGGCGCCTGCGGTGAGTTGAGCCGGCATGAAGAGGCATCGGTCGAACGAGTAGGAGTACTGCGCCGAGGCGACTATCGTCAGGTCGGTCGTATGCCCGTATGTTTCGGGATTCTTTTCGGTGCCGTAGTAGCTGTCGCGCGAGATGCCCTGTGCCGAGATTTCGGCGCCGTAGCGGTGGCGCGAGTCGGCCGAGAAACCGTCGAAGCGGAGGCTTCCGCCGTCGATGCGGTGGTCGAGCTGCTCGGCTATTTGTGTCATGTGTGGCGCCAAGTCGATCGAGTCGCCGCCGCGGCGGAATTCGTGTATATGGTGGTATTCGGCCGTGAGTTTCGTGTATGCCGAGGTCTTGTAGTAGCCGCGGAATCCCGCTGTCTCGGACCTCACGTGCGGGATGTCGGTAAAGCCGTCCCTGTTGCGGTCGTAGGCGTCGCGGTCCTTTATCATACCGAAGAGGTATACGCCGGCGCGGCGGTCGTCCGATACGAACGACCCGTTGATGGCGGTGTTGTACTCCGTACCTCCGCCCTTCATGATGTCTGTAACGTTCGACAGCGCGAGCGAATTGCGCAGCGGCTCCTTGGTGATGATGTTGACAACGCCGCCTATGGCGCTCGAACCGAATAGGGCCGAGCCGCCGCCGCGGATCACCTCCACGCGCTCGATCATGGCCACGGGCAGCTGCTCAAGCCCGTATACAGCCGCCAAGGAGCTGAATACGGGGCTCGAGTCGAGCAGTATCTGCGAGTATTGCCCTTCGAGCCCGTTTATGCGCAACTGTGTGGTGCCGCAGTTGCCGCAGTTGTTCTCGATGCGCAGGCCCGATTGGAACTTCATCGTCTCGGCCAGATCGGTCGAGGCCGTGCGGTCGAAGAGCTTGGCCGAGGCTACGTTGACGATCACGGCGGAACTCTTCTTGTCGGTTTCGTTGCGTGTGGCCGAGACCACTACCTCGTCCATGGCGAGTGTCTGTTCCTGCATGACGAAGTTGATCTCGACGGTCTTGTCGCGCTGTACCGTTACCTGCTGTTCGACGGTGCTGTACCCGATCGACTCGGCGACGACGGTACATACGCCTTCGGGCAGGTTCTTCAGGTAGTAGTGCCCCGTGGCGTCGGCCGTTGTGCCTATGGTGGTGCCCTTCACCGAAATGGTCACGAAGGGGATGTGTTCCTGCTTGTCGAGCGAGATGATGTGTCCGTAGATGTTGGCGTCGGTAGCCTTGCGCCGCTCGTCGGTATCGGGGATGTCATCGGCTGCAGCCGTTTCGGCGGGAGGGGTGTCGGGGCCGGCGTATACGGCGGCCATGGTACCTGCATGCGGTGCCGCGAGCAACAGCATGGCGGCACACATATCTTTTATTCTCATGTGTCGTAATGTTATGTTTGGGTATGTAATGGGTGTGTCACCTCGGCGTATGCGGAGGTGTGGCGCGGAGGCGTTGCGCCTTTCGCCGCGTAGACCGTATGGGGTCAGATGGCCGCAGGAGGCGCGCGCAGCCCGTAGATAATGGCTGATGTCAGGTGCGTGGCGGCAGCGCGGCGCACGGCCATTATGCATACCGTGGCGGCGGCTGCGAGCGACGGAAGGACAAACCCTGCGGCAAGTGCCGTGAATGACGAGAGCAGGCCGATGGCCTTGCACTGTTGTGCCGAGTGCGAATGGTTGGGGCTGTCGGCTGAACCTGAATAGGGATGCGAGTGTACGATTAACTGCCCGTCGATGCGGTGGCTGTGAATGAAGAGCGACGTGCTGCCCAGATATTCCGAGAAGAGCAGCAGCAGGAGCATGGCTCCCAGATTGCGGGCGTATCTGAATCGCGACAATGCCATTGCGGGCAAAGGTAATTTAATTTTTCAAGAAAACGGCCGTGTGGAATATTTTTTCGCGGGAATTATTTTCGCCGCGCCTGTGACGGGCCTGCCGTGCGGCCTCGGGAGGGCTCGGCACCCTATTTTCGGGCAGCCGTATACGATATATGGCGTCCGGTCGGGGACTGTGTGTACGAAAACACCCGGCAAGCATTGGCTTGTCGGGTGCCTGTTGTCGCGATCGTTGCGCGCCTGCGACAGGGGGAAACCGCACGCCCCCCCCCATCTTGCGGCCGTTATCGTATGCGCTCGTAATACTCGCGGGTGCGGGTGTCGACGCGGATCTTGTCGCCCGTGTTGATAAAGAGGGGAACCTTAATCGTAGCGCCGGTGTTCACCGTGGCGGGCTTGAGCGAATTGGTAGAGGCTGTGTCGCCCTTGATGCCCGGCTCGGTGTAGATGACCTCCATGTCGACGATCGGGGGCAGCTCGGCCGAGAGGACGATCTCCTTGTCGGTATGGAACATCACCTCGACGATCTGGCCGTCGGCCATAAGGTCGTAGTTGTTGATGAGGTTCTTGTCGATGTTGATCTCCTCGAAGGTCTCCGTGTGCATGAAGTGCGCGCCCAGATCGTCCTCATAAGTGAACTGGTAGGGACGGCGCTCCACACGCACCTGCTCGATCTTCTGGCTTACCGACGAGAAAGTGTTTTCGATGACGCGGCCGTTCTCGAGGTTCTTGAGCTTCGAACGGACGAATGCGGGGCCCTTGCCCGGCTTGCAGTGCTGGAAATCGACTACGAGGTATGTCTTGCCGTCCATTTCGATGCACATGCCGATCTTGATGTCTGCTGCTGTGATGGTCATAAATCTATTTTTTACGTATTTTGTAATTTCAAGCGGCGCAAAGATACTAAAAAATCCTCAAAAACATAGGCTTTTCCGGTCATTTTATTTGCCGTCAAACTCATAATGCGGCACCTCTATGCCAGCATGCGCGAGCGCGCGTTCGGTGACTGTTGCCGCCAGCTCCTCGATCGACGCGGGATGCGAGTAGAACGAGGGTGAGGCGGGTACGATTACTGCGCCGGCGTCGGTCAGTGCCGCCATGTTGCGCAGGTGCAGCGCCGAGTATGGCGATTCGCGCACCACACACACCAGAGGCCGCCGCTCCTTGAGCATGACATCGGCGGCGCGCTCGATTAGCGAGAGCGACACGCCGGCGGCGATGCGGCCGATGGAACCCATCGAGGCGGGGGCGATGATCATGGCGTCGTAACGGGCCGAGCCGCTGGCCGCGGGACAGAACATGTCGTTGTTGCCGTAACGAACGATGCGCTCCGATTCGGGTATCCGCTCGCCCTCGTACTCCATGACGCGGCGGCCGTTGTCGCTTACGATGAGGGCAATGCGTTCAACCTGCGGCGCGCCTATCAGCCGGCAGGCGCACTGCCTCGCGTAGATGGCGCCGCTGGCGCCCGTGACTGCCAGTATTACCTTCATGTTATAACTCTATTATCTTGCATTTGAGCCCCATCTCTTTGATCCTCTCCAGCACGCGCGGCAGGGCGTAACTCATGTTGCGGAACGATTTTTCGCTGTCGTGGAAGGCGATGATGCTCCCGGGCTGGATGTATTTCACCACGCCGCGGTAACACTCCGAGGGCGATACGGCCGCCGCGTAGTCGCGCGATAGAATGTTCCACATGATGATTTTGTAGCGCTGGCCAACGGCACGCATCTGCGACGGCGTGACACGGGCATAGGGCGGGCGGAAGAGGTCGCTGTGGAGAATATCGTCGGCGAAGTCCACGTCTTCGATATATTTCTCGAGAGGCATGCCCCAGCCCTTCTGGTGCGAATATGTGTGGTTGCCGATCTTGTGCCCTTCGTCGCGTATGCGCTGGTAAAGGTCGGGGTAGAGCTCGGCGTTCTTGCCCAGCACGAAGAATGTCGCCTTGGCGTCGTAGCGCCGCAGCGTCGAGAGTATCCACTCGGTTATGCCCGGCGTGGGGCCGTCGTCGAAGGTGAGGAATACGCCGTTGCTGTCATCGATCTCCCATATCATGTCGGGAAAGAGGCGTTTGATGAATTTGGGCGGATTTATCTTCATGGATGCTCTTTTTTGCGCTGGTGTAATGTGTGCCGTACGGCTGCGGCGGGGGTCCTGCAGCCATATGGCAAAAGTAGTGCTTTTTTGCGTAAAACCGGGTATGTATTTTGCGGAAAGTGTTTTTTGGGTTATATTTGTGAATGCAATCGGCCGGCCGCACGGGCCGCCGCAAACGGAAAAAACGAGAATATGAAACGTGTACTGAAAAATGCCGCCGCGGCACTTGTGCTTTGCGCGGCGGTTGCGGGTTGCGACGCTTTCCATAAGGTGACTTCGGAGAGTTCGACTACGGGAAACCCTTACGAGGTGATCGTCGTCTGCGCCCAGCCTGATTGGCAGAGCGAACTCGGCGATACGCTTCAGGCGGTGCTCAGGCAGCCCGTGTCGGAACTTACGACATACGAGCCCATGTTCGACGTCATGCGTATTTTGCCTAACAATTTCGGCAGCCTCGTGGAGCGGCACCGCAATATCGTGACGGTGAATGTGGACCCCTCGATCACCGAGCCGTCGATTAAGGTGCGTTACGACGTTACGGCCAAGCCGCAGGTATTCGTCTCGATCAATGGCCCCGACGACAGGAGCGTGGCGGAATATGTGTCGCAGAACCGCGACAATCTGGTGCGTGTCATAGAGAAGGCCGAACGCGACCGTTCGGTGGATTACGGCAGGCGTTACTCCTCGAAGCAGACCGAGGCGCTGCTGCGCGACAAGTTCGGCGTGCAGATGTACGTACCCGATAATTTCAGCGTGCGCACGCAGGGCGACGATATGGTGTGGATATCGCAGGAGTTCCCCGCCGCGAGCCAAGGGTTCTTCATCTACAAATACCCTTACGGCGGCAGGGGTGCGCTTTCGGAGGAGTCGCTGGTCGCCGTGCGTGACAAGTTTGCCGCCAACATTCCCGGACCGGCCGAGGGGTCGTACATGGCTACCGTGAAGCAGATAGCCGATGCCAGCGGCGATAACTATATCGACTTCGAGCCACAGATGCGCATGCTCGAGATCGACGGCCGCACGTGGATAGAGATGGCGGGTCTGTGGGATGTCGAGAACTACGTCATGGGAGGCCCGTTCGTGAGCTACACGACAGTCAACCAAGCAACGAACGAGGTGGTCACGATAGACTGCTACGTATATGCGCCGAAGGGCGAGAAGCGCAACATGCTGCGCGAACTGCAGCACTTCGTGTATCTGATCGATTTCCCGGGTACGGCTGCCGACATGTCCGCTGCGGGCGGCTCCGCCGAATAGTTGCGGCGCGGTGAGGCGTGCGGCCCTGCGTTTCGGCGCGGGGCCGCACGCGTTGTCGGGGAGCGTGGCATGCGAACGGGGACGGGTGTCGCGGCAAAATGACGGATATTTGCCGTATAACCTTGCGTGACGGGATACTTTGCTCGGGAAAAAGTTGGAAAATCGAAATATCGTGCTTATCTTTGTCTCAATATTAATAAATCGATTGTCAATTCGGAATTCTGATCTTTCGACAGGTTCGGCAGGTTGGAATTCTGGTTTTTTACTGTTGTAGATATGGCGAAAGAGATCATTTATCTTACGGCTGAAGGATTGCAGAAACTCAAGGACGAACTCAACCATATGCGTTCGGTGGAGCGTCCGGCCATTTCGGCGGCTATTGCCGAGGCGCGCGACAAGGGTGACCTGTCGGAGAATGCTGAATATGACGCTGCGCGGGAGGCGCAGGGTCTGTTGGAGATGCGCATTGCCAAACTGGAGCAGACGCTCACCAACGCCCGCGTTATCGACGAATCGAAGATAGACAAGAGCAAGGTGCAGATATTGAGCAAGGTGACGCTACTGAACCACAATAATAACAAGCAGGTGGTGTATACGATTGTCTCGGAGAACGAGGCCAACCTGCGCGAGGGCAAGCTTGCGATCGGTACGCCCATAGCCAAGGCCCTGCTGGGCAAGAAGAAGGGCGATGTGGTCGAGGTTACGGTGCCCGCCGGCATGATCAAGTTCGAGATACTCGATATCAGCATCTGATCTGATGGCTGCGAGAGTAAGTACGTATTACAAAGGGAGGACCGCATGGTCCTCCCTTTTGTATTTTATGGTTTGAGGCGAATGCCGACATTGGGCTGTCGGGCCGATTGGCGGATGTTATTTTCCGGTCAGGGCATCATACCTCAGCCCTACGGCCTTCCAGTCGATGACCTGCCAGAGGGCCTTTACGCCGTCGGCACGGGCATTGCGGTAGTCGATGTAGTAGGCGTGTTCCCATACGTCGATGGCCAGCAGCGGGTGCAGGCCGTCGGTCAGGGGATTGCCGGCGTTGGGCTTGCTCACTATCGATAGGGCGCCGCGGTCGTCGGCAGCGAGCCATACCCATCCCGACCCGAAGAGCGCGACGGCCGCCTGCGTCATGTTCTGGCGGAGGGAGTCGGCATCGCCGAAGGCGGTATTTACGGCTTCGAGCAGGCGTCCCGACGGCATGAGTTGCGGCGAGGGCGACAGCGTGGCGAAATAGAACTCGTGGTTCCAAGCCTGTGCTGCGTTGTTGAAGAGGGGGCCTTCTGCCTGTCGGATTATATCTTCGATGGCCATGCCTTCGTAAAGGGTTCCGCCGACGAGTTCGTTGAGTTTGCTGACATAGGCTGCCATGTGCTTGTCGTGGTGATAGAGCAGTGTCTCCTCCGATATGTGGGGAGCCAGAGCCTGCATGTCGTACGGCAGGGGGGCGAGGAGGAATTTTCCGATGGTGTTGTCTGTTGCCATGATTGTAGAATTTAGGTTGTGACAGATGTTGAGCAATCGTATGCTTTGATACAAATATAATACCTTTCGCGACGATAAGCAAGTAAAATCGAATCGCTAAGGTGTTTGTTCCCGTGTCGGGAAGGCCCATGATGCCTGCATTTTGGATAATTGAAGAAAATTGTTATCTTTGCGGTGAGGATAAATGCGTATGCCTAAACTCTATGTCATATGCGGATGCAACGGAGCGGGTAAAACTACGGCTTCGTATGCCGTTTTGCCGGAGATGCTGGAGTGCAAGGAGTTCGTCAACGCCGACGAAATAGCCAAGGGCCTGTCTCCGTTCAATCCGGCGCGTGTGTCAATCGAGGCGGGGCGTCTCATGCGCCAGCGTATGGATGTCCTGTTGTCGGACGGTGCGGATTTTGCATTCGAGACTACGTTGGCTACAAGGTATTACGTGCGTTTTATCCGTATGGCACAGGAAAAAGGGTATTTCATATCGTTGTTGTATTTCTGGCTGCCTACGCCCGAGCAGGCCGTGGAGCGTGTTGCGCGGCGCGTGGCTGAGGGCGGGCATAATGTCCCTCCCGAGGTGATCAGAAGACGTTATTACCGCGGATTGCGTTATTTGACGACGCTCTATACGCCGATTTGCGATTATTGGGTCATATACAACAACAGTTCTGCCGACGGCGTGAAAAAGGTAGCTTACGGTGCGCGTGACGAAATAAGGGAGGTCGTCGATTCCGTAGGCTACAGACAAATATGTAAACTGTAAAATATTAGACCTTATGAGTGAGATCGAGATTGAGCAGATGCAGGAGAAAATAGATGCCGGGATACTCCTCGCCCAGCAGCGCTTGAAAGAGAGAGTGAAGAAGGAGGACGGTGAATTGGTCGTCATGCGTGACGGAAAAATCGCTCACGTGAAGGCCGAAGAGTTGTAGACTTGCAGGTTTTCGGGCTGCCGAGCCCAGATACGGATGCTGAGCCCCGACTATTTCAATAGCCGGGGCTCAGTTTTTTCCTCCCTTACCGGCCTGAAGCGGCCGTATGCCTGCGATGGCATGTAGCCCGTTTTTCGTCATTGTTCATCTTTTCGGGATAATGCACACCGGTCGGCAGGCCTCTCATGCGGCGTTATCACTTTTTGTGCTGTCCGGCAAAGGCTTCGTATACGATACGCGAGACGGCGGCTATGATGGCTGCGTTATCCTTGTCGTCGAGGTGCGAGTCGGAGACGAATACTGCGATGGCGTATCGACGGCCGTCGGGCAACGTGACTATGCCCATGTCGTTGTCGGCGATCTTGACCCCTTCGGGCGTGCGGTCCGACGAGCCGGTCTTATGGGCGAGCACGGCGTTTTGCGGCACTCCTGCGCGCAGTTTGTCGGCTCCGGTTGAGGTTGCGGTCATGTGGCCTATCAGGGCGGCGGTGTATGCCTCGGAGAGTAATTCGGCGGCTCCCAGCCGTTCGAGCAGGCGTACGGCCGAACGCGGGGTGCATACATTTGCCCGCTGTATCTCCGGCGCGCGGTGCATATCCTCCTCCGTGGCATTGATGGCCATTGGGCCGATATCGGCGTCGGATGCGGCGAGGGCTACGCTGTCGATGCCTCCGGCATAGCCGATCAGTATGTCGCAGGCATTGTTGTCGCTCAACGACACGGCGTAAGCGAAGAGCGAGTCGAGCGTCGCACCCTTCCATCCGTCGGGATGGCGCTCGCGCATGGGCGAGTAGGTGTCGGGTAGAAGCTGTGCCGCGGCGATGTCGATGCGTTGCGAGAGTGGCGTCCCCTCCCTCTCCATACGCCGCATGGCTGCTATGGCTACGGGTACCTTGAAGGTGCTCAGCATGGGGAATGGTTCGTCGGCGCGGCAGGCTATCGTCATGCCTTCGCATTGTGCGTATACGCCCACTCGGGCCGGAACGTCGCGCAGCAATGAGTCTATGCGCCGTTCAGCCGTGTCGGCAGCCGTGCGCTCGGAACAGGACATCGCAGCGACAACCGTTATCGCTGCGACGAAAATAACCGAGTTCCGTATCATTGTTGTCAATATTCCAGTTGCATGCCGTCCACCCACAGTGTACTTTGCGTGCTGCCGGTGAAGTAGTCGCCCAGCATGCTCGCGGCGCACGATACTATGATGTGCGTAGGTTTACGCGATGTCGAGCGGTACTCGATGGGTATCTCCACCTTTATCCAGCCGTCCGTAGCCTTGTCGCTGACGTATGCGCCGTAGCCGATTACGGCGTCCGAGTCGGGCTTGAAGAATGTGGTACGGTCGTTCGTGTTCACCTGCACGGGGCATTCGGGCGTGCCGCCGTAGGTGTGGTAATCCCAATCGCCGAGGGCGACGAACACTTGGCAGCGGTCCATGTCGCCTATTTCGACGGGGTCGTTGTCGGGGGCGCCGTTGAAACGGTCGATGGGCCCGTTCTCGTATTTGAGCCATAACGACAGCTTGCGCGGCCGCAGGGTGAAGGGGCGGCCGAAGTTGACCACGCCGCCCGAAGTGCCTATGATACGGTCGAACTCTCCCACGAAGATGTTGCCTGCGGCGAACTTTATTATCACATACTGCGACTGCATCTTGACCGAATACTCACCTTCCTGCTTGTCGTCAGCGTCGGGCACGGTGATGGCGTAGCTGGGGCCCACGGTCGTGGAGCCCTTGTTTCCGCTGTCCCACCATTTGGTCTGCAGGGCCGTTATCGATGATGACGGGTCGAAGAAAGAGCAGTATTTCGACGACTCGGCGTTGCTGATGGTCTCGAAGCCCGAGTTGGGCATCTGCATCGCTGCCTCGGTCTCGAAGGTCGTGACGGCGGTGGTGTCGTCGCCGCTGTATGCGCAGCACTCGTACCGGGTGAGCGGCTGCAACCCCTCGACGCATGCCGAGAATGTGCCGCCGTCGACGGTGAGGGCGTCGCCGCTTACGTCGATCCACTCAGCAGCGCCTGCGGCACGGTAGCGGAATCCGTTGGTGCGGTCTGCCACGCCCGAGGCCTTGAGCCATACCACGCCGGTCCATGCATCCACCGACACCATTTCGACCACGGTTTCCGTCTGTCCGACATAGAGGCTCCATACCTCCTCCATGTCGTGATATGCGACCGTCACCTCCACCTTGTCCGTGAAATCGGTCAGTTGCGCCATGTCCGGCGTATAGGAGGTTATATCCTTGGGCCCGAGCTTCAACGACGTCACCGTTATATTCGTCAGGTCGGCCGAGGCGTTGACATAGGCTACGGCGCGGCGGTTGGCCGTATCGATCTGGCTGCTTCCGACCTGTCCGTTTACGGTGAAGTACCGTTCGACGGGCTGCTCGGCCGTTATGGTCCACACGTAGTCCTGATATATTGTAAGCGTGACGGAGATGGGGTTCGACAGGTCTTGGCCTCCGGTTATATCCCACGATGAACTGGTACGCTCGTCCGAGAAGGTTATGCTGCGTATGTTGACGTTGCGTATATCCGTTGTCTCGTCGAGAGTTATGGTCACTTTGTTATGTTCGGAGTCTATGTTTACATCCGTGGCGCCCTCGACATCCATTGATGTGATGCGGGGTACGACGACGGGCAGCGGTATGTCGTTCTTTATGCATCCGCCGGCGAAAGCGGCGAGCAGCAGGTATATTGTAAATCTCTTCATGCCTGTCTTTGTGCGGTTACAGGTGTATGGTCACACCGATGTTTATGTCGAGCACATTGAGTTTGAACTTGGCCTGCGAGTAATTGCGCGTGCCGATCACCTCGCCCGCCTTTATGTACTTGGTGTTGTTGAACGATACGCCGCCTATTCCCATTGAGACGTGTGTGCTGACGTTGTTCATGGCGAAGACGACGATACCCGGGTGCAGGCTCAGCTTCAGTTGGTTGGTGCGCGTGTGGGTGTCGGCCGTCTCGGCGTCGTATGTGAAGACGGTCTTGCTGTTGGTGTACGAGAGCGATATGTCGCTGAAGAGGCCTATGCGCCCGCGATCGTCCAGACCGATATACGAACGGTGGTATACGGCTGTCTGGAACGAACTCATGTTGGCTTCGATATTCTCGACATTGAAGTTGATGTCGTCGCTCAGGAAGTCGAGGTCCCCTTCCCTGACGCTGCCGTTGGCCGCCGAGTATTGCAGCTTGATTCCTATCGAACGGTTGTCGTGGTAAGAGTAGGCCACATACGGCGCCACCTGGGTGATCGACCCGTTGGCATCGAGGTTCTGCACTATGAGCAGGTACTCGCTGTTTTTGCTTGAGAAACTGACGTGTGACACCTGTGCTCCGACCTGCCATTCGCCCTTCGGTATTATGAGGTGCTGCATGAGGCCGCGGCGGTGTTTGCGCTTGAGGCTGTCGCTCTCGTCCTTTATCTCGGCGCCGAGCTTGATGGTCTCCTTTGTCGGCTTGACCGGCTTGACACGTTTGTCCGTCTGTCCCATGGCCGAGCACGTTGCGGCGAGGGCCGCGGCGACGAGTAATGCCTTGATTAGGTTCTTTATCATGGTCGGAAACGTGTTAGAGGTAATATGCCAGGCCGAACCCGATGGCGAGGATGTTGACCTTGAAGTTTATCTGCGAGGCCCGGCGGCTGCCGGTATCGACCTGATTGTGTATCTGGTCGGTCTGCGCGTATTTCAGTCCGAGCATGCCGACGTTGAGTTCCACGGCGATACGGTCGTTTACGAAGGCTATCATGCCGGGGCTCAATCCTATCGAGGCGGATTTCGTCTTCTCGTATGTTCCTACGATGCTGGTGCCGTGGCCGTCGATTAGTTTGGCCTGACCGCCGCCAATCGAGAACTGCATTTCGTTATAGAGAGCAAAGCGTTTCGAGTCTCCGAGCGGGATGTAGTTGCGGTAGATGGCTATCATCGAGTAGTCGTGGCTGAGCGAGTAGTAGTCCTTGACGTTTATGTCTATTTCGTCGATGCTGATGTTCGCCGAGTCGACCTTGAGCAGGTTGCGGCCGTATGAGAAACGCATACCGACACCCATGTTGTCGCGCACCATATAACAGAAGACGGGGCTCAGCGAAAACCTGTACCCGTTCGAGTTTATGTCCTCGACGATTAGGAAACGGTAGTTGTCGTTGCTGTGCGTCGAGTACGCGACGGTACCTCCCACCATCCACGTGCCCTTTTCGATGAATGTCGAAGGGTTGCGCTCGAAGCCACGGTCGTAGCGTTGTGCCGCGACGTCGGCGGCGAAGACGGCGAGCAGTATCGCAAGTATTAAATTTTTCGGTCGTAACATCTGTCGTAATGCGCTGTTCGGGGGCCGCAGCCCCCGGATAGTCTATTCGTATATCAGCTCCATGCCGTCGAGCCACATCTGGCTCGACGAGCTGCCGGCGAAGTAGTCTCCGTACATGCTTGCCGCGGCAGAGATTATGATGTATTGGGGTATGGTGGTCTCGTCCTTGTAGTCGAGCGTCAGCGTTACCTGCTGCCACTCGCCTTCTTGGCCGTCGCCCTGCAGTATGAGATCCTTGTAGGCTATGGTGCCCTCAATCGATTCGATTGGCCAGAATGTCGAGGTATCAGATGTATTCACCTGTAGCGGGCATGATGCGGAACCGCCGTACTTGTTGTGGCTCCATGTTCCGAGCGCAAATTTCACCTGTCCCTTGTCGAAGTCCGAGGTGGTGAGTTGGCTACCTTCAGGACCTCCCGCATAGTCTACTTTGCCTCCTTTGTATTTGACCCAGAAGCGCAGGGCCGTGGGGCGTCCCGTAAAGGGTCTTCCGAAGTTGACTTTGCCGTTCATACCGTCGAGCCCCGCAAATTCGCCGCTGAAAAGGTTGCCGGCCGCAAGTTTATTAACAACAACCATATCGACCTTTTTTGATTGCAGGCGGGCCGAGCGGGTTCCGTCCTTGTATGTCTCGGTATCGCTGTAGCATATGGCGTATGACGCCCCGAGCATGCCGGCCGATGCCGAACTACCCGAATCCCACCATTTGGTCCTGTTGGCTTCTATTCCTGAACTGGGATCGTAGAATGATATCCATCTCTCGTCATCAGCGTTGCTTACCGTTTCGAAGCTGCCGTTTGGTACTGCGGGGGCCGCCTCGGTGGTGAAATTCAATGTGCCGCCTGTAACCGTGGGCTCTTTGGTCGAGGGATCGGGCACCAGCAGACGGTATTCGTACTCCGTTGCCGGTGTCAACTTCGTCAGGACGGCGCTGTACATGCCTTCCGAGTCTCGTGTGGCTGCCGTGCGGGTCCACTCGCCCTGTGACGCGGTCGGACGATACTCGAAGAAGATGTTTTCCGTTCCGTATTCGGTCTCATCCACATCTGCATGGACGGTGGCGTGGGCGGCCCAGATCTCATATATGCTTGATGCCGCCAGTCCTGTCGAGGTAGGTTCGAATATGATCTGGTCGTTGTGGTCGATGGTCGAGTTGTCTACCGTCAGCTCGAATGACAGCGTACCGTTGTGCTCCGTATATTTGAGGTTCATCGTGTACTTCTTACCCTGCTCGACGGCTGCGATCTCGCCGCTCTTGGTGAATGCGCCCGACCCGTCGGCGTGCGTACCCGTGAATGTCCAGTAGAGCGACGGCTCGAATCCCGTGGCGATGAAATATCCCTCGGCACCGGCGTTGGCGGCCGTGTATATGAGCTGCTGTGCCGTATCCTCCTTGTCGAGACCTATCGTGAACGAGTAGTCGGAGAATGTGGCGGCGATGCTCTGGTCGAAGCTGACGGCGGTAATCGCGTTGTTTACCGTGGCGGTCACCTGCACGGTGGTGGTGGCACCGGCCGTTACGGCAAACGTCTGCGAGCCCTTGTAGCTCTTCTGGTCGAATGTGGCGGTCTTGGGTTGGGCTTTTGCGGCTTCGCCTGCGTATATGTCTATACGGTAGCTCTCCGCGGGCAGATATATCGGGCCCGCCATCTCCGAGTATACGAATTCGCGGATAAGGCCCGTGAAATCACCGTTGTATATCTTTATGGCGGCCGTGTTGAGCAGCTCGTCCTGACTCATGGCGCGCGTGGCGGGATGCGAAGGCGTTGCGGCGGCTTGTTGTTCTGTTTCTTCGGGCACGACAATGCGGAGGGAGAAGGCCCCCGTGGCGGCATCGTTGTCGGCGTATTTGCTGCATGCAGCCGAGGCTATGGCGGCAGTCAGCGGTATGATGAGTTTCAATATCGTTTTCATCTTCAATCCTCCATTATTCTTCTACAACAAGGGTTACAGGAATCTCTTTTCGGCAGCCGGTGTTGTCGATAACGACCATTCTGAATGTATGTGATCCGGCGTAGATTGTAAGAAGGCCTTTGGCCGCACTCAGATCGAAGTCTATTTCGGTCTTGTCTTTTACGTCATCTCCGTATGGGAAAGGCAGGATGGTGGTGAATACATTTATCGCTCCCTTTGACGGATTCACAAGGTCAAGCGTGGTTTCGCCGTCGTTGATTGCCGCCACGGCGCCGGGGAATAAGGAATTCGTAGACTCGATCTCCACGGTGAATTTCCTTACGCCGTTGGGGACGATGGCTTTCATCGTCAGGACGAAGGGCTCGTCTTCTCCCTTGGGTACAGTGATCGGCTGCGAGATGTTGAAATCGCAGGTGCTCTCGAGCTTTATGCCGCCGTCGCCTGTCGGGGCGTTGGGGTCGTTGCCGATGATCGTCTCGTCGCCGGTGACGTCGTTGTCAAGCGTCTCGTCCTCGACATAGTCCGAGATGGTTATGTCGAATGTGGCGTCACCCTCACCGGTGACCTTTTGTACGAAGGTTATCTGGCGCCATTGGCGGGGCTCGATGTCGGTGAATGTCTTGGTCATGCGCTGTGACTTGCCCTCGATCTGGCCGCGGAAGGTGACCGTGAGGGTCGTACCGCTCACGGCGAAGTAGCCGTTGCGCTTCTCGTATTTCGGGCCCTCTTCGGCCGAATATGTCATCTTGTACTCGAGGGGCGAGCCGGCGGTAAGCTCTACCGTAGTGGCGCACTCTCCCGTAACCATGGCGAGGAAGTCCTCGTTATAGCCTACCGACACCTTGCACTGCAGCAGCTGGCAGGTGAGCGTCCCTATAGGGGTGGTCTTGCCCGCCTCGATGGTGAACTCCTTCGAGGCTCCGTAAACCGGACATTCGAAATCGGCGTCGGGGATGGTGGTGGCCGACTGTGCCGTCAGGGTATATTTTCCTGCAGGCAGTTGTATGCTGCCCTGAATCTCGCCGTACGTGGTCGAGAGGTGGCGTACGCCATCCTCGTCGTCTACGTATATGGCGTATGTGTCTGTCGCGGCGCGGGTCGAGGCGGCCTTTACCGTCTGCGTCTCGTCCGACACCTCTATGCCGAAGCCGTCGAACGAGAGTGTTCCCGTCGCTGTGTCGGCGCCGCCGTAGTTGAACTGCTCCTTTTTGCAGGAACCGCATGCGACCAGTACGATCGCGGTCATGAGTAATATCTTTTTCATAATCGGCTTGTTTTTCCGGACTGTATTCAGTCGTTGAGTTCAATGTCGCCGAGGTCTACGGTCTCGGTGGTGTCGTTGAAGGTTATGGTGACAGCCGTACCGCCCACGGTTGCGGCGTCGAAGGTCACCGTATAGCACGTTGCGGGGTTGATGCCCGAGTCGTATGTCTTGCTGAAGGTCTGTTTGGTGCCGCCCTGATTGGTGAGGGTGCCCTCGATGGTGAACTTGAACGCATCGATGAAGGCGCCGCGGCTCTCGCCTTTGGCAAACGGTATTTCCGTGCCTGCGGCTGTGGTTATCTTGAACGAGTAGTCGGTGAAGTAGTTGTTGAACATGTCTGTGCACGACACCTTCACTATGGTATTGGCCAGCGATACGGGTATGGTGACCTCTTTCGAGTCGCCGCCGTTTATGGTGAAGGCGAGGCTGCCCGTAAAACATGGCTTGTCGAAGCCTTCGTCGGTTGTCGAGCCGTACTCTGCGGATACGGTGTATTCGCCCGTGGCGAGGGAGTATGGCT
This sequence comes from uncultured Alistipes sp., assembly GCA_944320685.1. Lineage (GTDB taxonomy): Bacteria > Bacteroidota > Bacteroidia > Bacteroidales > Rikenellaceae > Alistipes. Next base: position 31,475 of record CALUIK010000001.1, on the reverse strand, counting down.
CCGTCATCCCGCCCATGCTGCCGCTCCATACCGTCTGCTTTTTCGAGTCGGTGATCGTGAGCGTAAAATCTGCGGCCGCGGGCAGGGCCGTTATGTCGGATATCTGGCTGCGCGTAACATCCGTGATCTCCTGCTGCGCCGCGACGGCGAAGGTTATGCTTCCCGTATCGGCTGTCGGCGCTTCGGCCTTTTTGCATCCCGCTGCGGCGCCGAGCGCCAGAAACAGGATCGATGCTTTTATCAGTTTCATAACATCCAAGGTTTTTATTTTCGGTTTGCTTATTTTACTATCTGTACCCGTATGTTGTCGATGTATACCCAGTTGTTGTAATATCCGTCGGGGCTGGTTGCGTTTATATATGCCTCCCATGCGAAACGTGTGCTTGCGTTACATGCGTTGACGATATATTCGGCCGCCAGGTCGATGTTGTTGAATTGGCCCGTCAGCGGCCCTGTGAGATCCGATGCCAGATTGGCATCAATTGTATATCCCAATAGCGGATCGCTGAACCATGATCCTATGCCGGAACTTGCATTGATAGGCCCTGCCGTATTGTGGTATCCGAATGCTAGATAATGTTGATAGCTCGAATTCTTTGAACCTTCTCGATTGAATGAGTAGTTGAAACTGATACGTATTTTGACACTCTTCCCTGCTTTCAGGGCGCTCATCGTCGGTGAGTCGATGCGGCCGTTGTACGTTCCGGGAAAACCTACGGCTTTTTCGGAACGGCAACAGATTCTGACTGCCTGCACGGCCGACAAACCGCATCGTGCACCGGTCCAACCCTGTGGCCACTGGTATTCGGAAGCCAGATCGACTGCCGTATCTGTTCCTGTTGATGTGGTCGAGGTCTGGTTATTATCATTGTAGTTGGTTGATGCCGTGGTTGCGGCAAAGTCCTCGTAGTAGAGATACGGCACGGTGAGCGGCACGGTAGAGTTTTCGCCGGTCTTGGTGTCTGGCATGGTGATGTCCGAAGAGACGATGGCGTTCTCCGACTCGAACTGCACCGTTACGGGCTGGTTGGCCAGCGCTTCATACAAAGCGACCGATACGTATGTGTCAAAATCCAAATCGTAGTATCCTCCGCCGTTGAGGTTCGCGGCATCGAACGAAAGCACGTTGCTTCCCGTTTCGCTCCAATTGACACCTTCTGGCGCCGTGAGGGTTATGGTCTGGATATCCTCGCCGAGATTGTTTGAGGTTATGGTGAAACGTATCCTGTTCTGGAACTCCTTCAATTTGGGACGCAGGGGCACGGGGGTGACATGCCCTGCGGCAAAGGTGCGGCCCGCCAGCAGTATGTCGTCCACTTCGGCGGCGTAGCTGGCCGAGTAGAGCGATACCTGCATCACGTCGTCGGCGCCGTACTCCGCCGAGGGGAATATCGCCGCGCAGGCGTAGTCGAACGCCCCGGCCGTAGAGGCGTCGACAGGCTTGTCGAGCTGCAGGGTTACTGTATTGCCGCCCTCGGCGAGGGTCATGCCCCCATCGGGGGCGGTTATGTCGGCCGCGGCCTTGCCCGTCACCTGCTGCGGCATGGTGAAGACGATCCGTTCGACCGGCTCTCCGAGTGTGTTGCACCCTTCGGGAATGTAGAAACGCAGCACGTGCAGCATATGCCGCATCGTGAGCGACAGGTCGGGATCATCCTCCAAGGGGCCGAGTTGTGCGGCCTCGGCCGGTGTGGCTATCATTATGTCGGCGCCACCGCCCACGCGCCCGTCCTGAACGTCGTGTATGGTGAATGTAGCCCGTGTGCCGTCGAGGCTTTCGGGCTGCGGGTATGTCGCGTAATAGGTATAGCGGCCTTCGGGCATGGCCTGCGGCAGCGTGGCGGTGAAGTATGCGCCGGCGTTGCCAGCCTCGCGGTAATAAATGTTGAATATCTGGCCGTTGAGGGTGAATTCCTGAGCCTCGTTGCGGGCCCATAGCGATACGCGGTCGTCCTGCATCCAAGAGGTGCTGATTCCGTCGTCGTTTATCTGGGTACGTGTCGCGGTGCCGCTCACGCCGAAGCCCACGGTGACAGGGCCGCTGTTGACGCTCTGCGGCGGAATGTCTTTCCCAGCGCACGAGACGAGCAACGACAGTGCTAACGATAGGGCTATGACGAGCGATCGATTCATCTGCGTTTTTGTTATGACGATGTTGCGGCGTACCGTCTGTTTTCCAGTTTGCATTTTGTGCTCCAAAAGTACTAACGTCGGGAGTTAAAAGGAAATAAATTCAACGAACGGGCGCTTTTTGATCATGAACCGCCCTGTCGTCTCAATATTCGTATCGCCTCCGCAGGAGTGAGGCGGGACAAAAGCGACGGGATCCGATACCGAAGCATTGCGGATCCCGCCTCTCGATTGCCGTGCCCCGAGGGACTATTCCTTGAGATATTTGTCGAGCCAGCCGAAGAATTCGCGGTTCCACACCATCGAGTTCTGTGGCTTGAACACTTGGTGTCCCTCGTTCTCGAACTCCACGAGGCGGGCGTCGATCCCCTTCAGCCGGGCGGCGGTGAAGGCCTCGAGCGATTGTGTGTAGGGTATTCTGAAGTCGTATTCGCCCGTGATGATCAGGATGGGGGTGTCCCAATTGTCGACGAATTTGTGGGGCGAGTGTTCGTATGAGCGCATGGCCGTGGCGTTCTCCTTGTTCCAATAGGGGCCGCCGTAGTCGTGGTTGATGAAGAAGAGCTCCTCGGTCTGCCCGTACATCGACTCGAAGTCGAAGATTCCGCAATGCGAGATGAAAGCCTTGAAACGTCCTTCGTGGTGTCCGGCGAGGTAGTATACCGAGTATCCGCCGTACGAGGCGCCGACGCAGCCCATGTGGTCGGTATCGCACCACGGTTCGCGCGCCACATCGTCTATGGCCGAGAGGTAGTCGCTGATGTTCTGCCCCGAATAGTCGCCCGAGATCTGCTCGCGCCACTCGCTGCCGAACGAGGGGCAGCCGCGGCGATTCGGAGCCACTACAACATAGCCCTGTGCTGCCATTAGCTGGAAGTTCCAGCGGTAGCTCCAGCCGTTTGTAATGGTGCTCTGCGGGCCGCCCTCGCAGTAGAGCAGCGTGGGATACTTCTTCGCGGGGTCGAAGTCGGGAGGCAGGATCACCCACGTGAGCATCTGCTTGCCGTCGGTTGTGGCGACCCAGCGTTTCTGCACCTCGCCCATGCGTATGTTGTCGTATATCTCCTTGTTGACGAAGGTTATCTGCTCGTTCCCGCCGCCGGCAAGGTCTATCGCGTAGAGTTCGTTGTCGCGGCTTATGGTCATGATTGCCGCTATGCATTTGCCGTTCGCGTAGCTGAACGACGAGATATGGTGGTCGCCTTCGGTGAGGACATCGACTGCGGCGTCGGCGCCGCGGCCCGATTCGGGTATGACGACGGAGCATATCTGCTGCGTACCCTCGATGGCCGAGATGAAGAGCAGCCGGCCGTTGTCGGCCCATACGACATTCTGCGCGCTGTGGTCGAAGTTTTCGGTGAGGTCCGTCATGCTCTCCGACGCCGTGTCGTATATGAAGAGACGGTCCTTGTCGGACTCGTAGCCGGGCGTCGCCATCGAGCGGAAGGCTATCTTGGTGCCGTCGGGCGACCATACGGGGTAGCGGTCGTAGCCCTCGGCCTCGGCTATGTCGAGGCGCGGGGCGGCGGGGTCGTTCGACGGGTTGCCCGTCATCGGTTTGTTTATGTTTACGGTCGAGCCGTCGGCCGTGTCGTATACATATATGTCCGAGTCGGTAGACAGGGCGTATGCCGTGCCCGTCAGCTTCTTGCACGTATAAGCGAGCTTGGCGCCGTCGGGGCTCCACGATATCTCAGCAGCATCGAAGTAGGGTGCCATCGGAGCATCCCATGCGGCGTCCTCGCCGATGATGTCGACGGGGTTGGCAAGGCCTTCGGGCGTGATGTCGGCGATGAAGATATGGCTGTATTCGCCCTCGTCCCAGTAGTTCCAGTGACGGCACATGAGGTCATCGTATATGCGGGCCTTCGATTTGTCCATATCCTTGTATATGTCTGCCGAGCGGCGGTTGGCGGCATGCACCTTCTTTACGAAAAAGATTTTCTGTCCGCCGGGGGCTGTGCCGTAGGCTTCGACACCCTCGTGTATGTCGGAAATCTGGCGTACGTCGCCGCCGTCGGGATTCATCGACCATACCTGCATCGAACCGCTGCGGTCGGAGAGGAAATATATGCGTTTCGAGCCGCTGTCCCACTGCGGTGCCGAGGCGTTGGACGTGTCGTCGGTGAGCGGAAGCTCCTTGCCCGTGGCCATGTCGTGCAGGTACATCACGGTTGTGCCCTTGTTGGCCTGCATGTCGTAACGGGTGACCGTATATACGGCCATGCTGCCGTCGGGCGAAAGAGCCGCTTCCCCCAGACGGCCCATCTTCCACATCACTTCGGGCGTGAAGCGTGCGGCGCTGATCTCTTCGGCTGTGAGTAGGCCTTCGTTGCTGCTTGACTCGGGTGCCGGTGCCGTCGAGCACTCCACTGCAGTCAGGGCTGATGCGATCATAATGATTGGCAATGTTTTTTTCATATCTGTTGTGTGTTTATCCTTTGTTCTGTTTGCTTGGGGTGTCCATGCATGGCCAAATCCGAAAACAGCGTTCTATATTTGTCCCAGCGCCCGTCTTTTCGTATATTTGCAGTCGCGCCGCAATTCAAGTGCGGCGGTTGCCGAAATGGATGCATATACAATATACTTCGCCGATGTGAGCGTCGTAATCACGTCGCAACCGCTTCCGCCCTCATATTCCGTCATGGAGTGCGACAGCGACCTGCGAATTTCGCGCGCTAATATACTCAAAAAAGCCGAAACGGAAAAATGTATCGCGGTCCGGACGCCTGATGCCGACCGCACTATGGCCTCTTTGGCGGCACAGTTCGTGCAGGTCGAGGCTGCGGGGGGAGTGGCGGTGGATGCTTCGGACCGCAAACTGATGATTCGCCGCAACGGACGTTGGGATCTGCCCAAGGGGCACCGCGAGGCGGGCGAGTCGCCCGCCGTATGCGCCGCCCGCGAGACCGAGGAGGAGACGGGCGTACGTATAGCCGAAGTGGGGGAGCTGCTGTGTTCCACGGTTCACTGCTATGACCTTTACGGCCGTTGGGAGATGAAGCGCACTTCGTGGTTCCTCATGCGCGCCGCGGAGGGCGAGGGCATGCTCCGCCCGCAGGCCGAGGAGGGCATCGTCGCCGCAGAATGGGTGGAGGACGAGGAGGTGCGGCGCCGAATTAAGATGTCGTTTCCCACAATTCGGGAGGTGTTCCGTACGTTATATGAAAGGGAAGGCCGCCCCGCCGCGGCCGAGTGTAAAAAACGCTGAACGATATGGTGAAGATACTTTGGGTGGACGATGAAATAGACCTTCTGCGTCCGCATGTCTTTTTTCTCAAGGGCAAGGGCTATGAGGTGGATACCTGCAACAACGGCTACGACGCCATAGACATGGTGCGGAATACCTCCTACGACCTTATCATTCTCGACGAGATGATGCCCGGCATGACGGGGCTCGAGACGCTGCCTCTGATCAAGGAGGTGCGCCCTACCACACCCGTTATCATGGTGACCAAGAGCGAGGAGGAGAACATCATGGACAAGGCAATCGGCTCGAAAATCGCCGACTATATCATCAAGCCGGTGAATCCCAACCAAGTGCTTCTGTCGATCAAGAAATGTGTCCACTCCCAGCAGCTCGTTACGGAACAGACTACGGCCGACTACCGTGCCGAGTTCGGCCGCATATCGAACATGTGCCAGATGGCCTCGTCCTTTTCGGCGTGGTGCACGCTATACCGCAAGATCACGGGCTGGGAGATCGAACTCTCGGAATCTACCGACCAGAGTATAAAGGAGGTGCTCGTATACCAGAAGAGCGAGGCCAACCAGGAGTTCTGCAAATTCGTGCGCCGCAACTATTACAATTGGATCAACCGCCGTGTCGGCGATGAGGAGATACCCGTCATGTCGCACACGCTCATGCGCAAGAAGATACTTCCCGACGCCGAGTCGCACGGCCGCACGACGTTGCTGCTGATCGACAATTTCCGGTACGACCAGTGGCGGTCGATCAGTTCGCTGCTGCGCGGGTACTACGATGTCGAGGTGGACGACTTCTACTGCGCCATCCTGCCTACGGCCACGCAGTATGCGCGCAATGCGATATTCGCGGGGCTAATGCCGCTTGCCATCGACAAGATCATGCCCAACAAGTGGCTCAACGACAACGAGGAGGGCGGAAAGAACCAGTATGAGGAGGATTTCCTTGCGCGGCAGCTCACTGCCTGCGGCAAGACGTGGAAGTGGACTTTCGACAAGCTGGTGCGTCCCGAGGCGGGCCGGAAGCTCATCGACAATATCAGCCGCATCTACGATGCCGACTTTTCGGTCATCGTATACAACTTCCTCGACATCCTGTCGCATGCGCGTACCGAGACCGACATCATACGCGAGCTGACGGAGGACGAGGCGTCGTTCCGCTCGCTCACACGCTCGTGGTTCGAGCATTCCGACCTGTTCGTGCTGTTGAAGTTGCTCTCGGAGAGGGGGCATACTGTCATCATCACCTCTGACCACGGCACCATACGTGTCGACAACCCCGTGAAGGTTACGGGCGACAGGGAGACCTCGCCCAACCTGCGCTACAAGACGGGACGCAACCTGCAGTACAACTCGCGCGAGGTGTACGAGGTGCTGCGTCCGGAAGATATACAGCTCCCGCGCATAAACCTGTCGTCGAGCTACATTTTCGCCTACAATTCGGATTTCCTCGTCTACAACAACGACGCCAACCGGTTCATCCGATATTACCGTAACACGTTCCAGCACGGCGGCATCTCGATGGAGGAGATGATCGTGCCGTACATAGTGCTGAAACCCAAATTATAAAGTTATCCCATATGAAGAAGATCGAGATCGGATCGCTCTCCGAGCTTCCCGAGGTTGCCGAGGCCGTCCTCGGCGAACTGCACGGCCGCAGCGTCGTGCTTTTCCGCGGCCCGATGGGGGCGGGAAAGACAACCCTCATAGGCCGTGTGGCGGCGGCGCTGGGTGCGCAGGATACCGTGACCAGCCCCACGTTCGCGCTGGTCAACCAGTATGAGGGCGCTGGCGGGCGCCGCATATACCATTTCGATTTTTACCGTATAAACAGTGTCGAGGAGGCCCTGGATCTCGGTTACGAGGAGTACTTCTACTCCGGCGACCTGTGTCTTGTGGAGTGGCCCGAGAAGATCGAGCCTCTGCTGCCGGACGACGCCATGACGGTGAGCATAGCCGTGGGCGAGGACGAGGAACGCAGCTTCGTTATCGAGTGATACGTATAGGGGGCGTGCCTTGCCGGACAACATCCGCATGCCGTTCGGGAACGAGTCCCGCCGGTGTGCGGTTGTTTCATGACCGGCGGGCTGTCTTGGACGGGCCGGCGCGGCATGCGCCGGCAAGCCGTTAACCGATTTGCAGATGCGAGTTTTTTATAATATTTTTGGCGCGTGTTTGCGAGGCTGGCTGCGCCCGCAGGGCGCTGCGGCCGCCGAAGACGGAATTTCGGAACGAAACAAAAGGAGATATTATACGATGAACAGTTTTTTCAAACGTATCTTGACCGCGTGCGTCGCGATTGCGGCCGCGCTGCCATCGTGGGCGCAGCTGGAGCCCGTGAAATGGAGTACGGAGGTTAAGGAGTTGGAGGCCGGCCTCTATCAGATAGTCTTTACGGCGGCGGTGGATGGCGGCTGGCATATCTACGACCTTGGGCCCTATGAGTTGGGAGGCCCCATGGCCACTTCGTTCGAGTTCACGCCCGATGCGTCGTATTCGCTCGAAGGCGGTGTTTACGCCTTAGCCGAGGCGCACCGTGAGTTCGACCCTATCTACGAGATGGAGATCGGGTACTACGAGGGCAAGGCGCAGTTTGCCCAGAACGTGCGTTGCGACGGTGCGGCTTCCGTCGCCGTTACGGCCGATTGGATGGCCTGCAACGACATGAACTGCGTCACGGGTGACAACGACTTTTCGATCAAGGTGGGCGCCGCGGAGGCCTCTGCCCCTGCCTCGGTGGATAAGCCTGCCGCCGATGAGGCGGAGGTGGCCGTTTCGGCTGCGGGTGCCGTCTCGTCGGGAGGTTCGCTGTGGGGATACATACTGAGCGCGATAGGGTGGGCGCTGGTGGCACTCCTGACGCCGTGTGTCTTCCCCATGATCCCGATGACGGTGTCGTTCTTCCTCAAAGGTTCGGGTTCGCCCGCAGCGGGCCGGTTCCGCGCCTTGATGTACGGACTGTTCATTGTGTTGCTCTATACCGTACCCATCGGCGTGATAATCCTCATCACGTGGCTTGTCGGCGGAGATGTGGTTACGGCCGACATATTCAACTGGCTGGCTACGCATTGGCTTCCCAATATCATCTTTTTCGCCGTCTTCATGATCTTCGCCGCCTCGTTCTTCGGCGCTTTCGAGATCGTGCTGCCCGAAAAACTGGTCAACGACAGCGATGCCAAAGCTGACAAGAAGGGGCTTGCAGGCATATTTTTCATGGCGCTGACGCTGGTGCTGGTATCGTTCTCGTGTACGGGCCCCATTGTCGGATCGGTGCTCATACAGTCGACATCCGGCGAGTTCTGGACCCCTATTATCACCATGTTCGCATTCTCGGTGGTATTCGCGCTGCCATTCACGCTCTTTGCCCTCTTCCCCTCGTGGCTCAAGAAACTGCCCAAGAGCGGCGGGTGGCTCAACTCGGTGAAGGTGGTGCTGGGTTTCGTCGAGCTGGCGCTGGGACTCAAGTTCCTCAGTGTGGCCGACCAGACCTACCATTGGGGCATACTCGACCGTGAGGTCTATCTGGCGTTGTGGATCGTTATCTTCTCGCTGCTGGGGCTCTACCTGCTGGGCAAACTGCGATTCAAGCACGACAGCGATATGCCGTATCTGTCGGTTACACGTCTGGTGCTGGCGATCGTGACGTTCGCGTTCGTCGTGTACATGGTTCCGGGCATGTGGGGCGCACCGCTGAAGGCCTTGTCGGGATATATGCCGCCGATGCAGACGCAGGACTTCGTCATGGCGGCGGGCGGTTCCGCGCCATCTGCACCTTCGGGTGCGGCATCCGCCCCCGAGACGGGTGTCAAGTACGGCGACGTGCTCAAACTGCCCTTGGGGCTTGAGGGCTTCTTCGATCTGGAGCAGGCCGAGGCGTATGCCGCCGAGGTCGGCAAGCCTCTGTTCATCGACTTCACGGGCCACGGCTGTGTCAACTGCCGCGAGATGGAGGCGCGCGTATGGTCGGATCCCCGTGTGCTGGAGCTGTTGCGCAACGAGTATGTGATCGTGGCCCTCTATGCAGACGACAAACTCAAGGTCGACGAGAGCGACTGGGTCACCACCGATACGGGCAAGGTGCTCAAGACGTTGGGCAAGATCAATTCGTATTACGCCCTGAAGACCTACGGCGTGAATGCGCAGCCCTATTACGTTCTTCAGGGGCGCGACGGCAAGCCTCTGGTCGAACCGCGCGGATATGATCTCGACGTGGATGCCTTCGTGCAGTTCCTGCGCAGCGGCGTCGAGGCCTACCGCAATGGGAAATAGACGGTGATCGTCCTTGGAAACGACATGCGGCCAGCCTTTTCGGGTTGGCCGCATGTCGTTTCCGTATCCGCGGTCGCTGTGTCAATCATACGATATGTTGTGCAGGGTCTCCATATGGTCGCTTCCCTGCGTGCGGAACAGAGCCTGTAGCTGCTGTGGCGTTAGCGCGGTGGCGGGACCGAAGTCTTCGGACGACATGTAGCGCAGTATCGAACGCACGAACTGCCGCACTTCGGGCAGGTCGGCCGCGGGGCGCAGGTCGGCCATGCATACAAGGAGTCGGCCTTTGCCCACGGCTGCCTCGAACAGCATGCCGAGGCGGTGGTTGCGTTCGATGTTGTCGATAACTTGTACGATGGGGCGGTAACCTTCGGGCATGGCGTCGAGGATGAGCGGGTAGCTGTTCTTGACGATGGCGTACCACTGCCAGTCGGTATGGAAGTCGGTCGGGAAACCTTCGAATACGGGGTGCGAGGGGTCGGCCAGTATGCCGAGCGTGCCGGGTGAGGCCTCCTTTTTCATGTTGTCGCATATGCTCTTGAACATGCGGTAGTTCCAGTAGTCGGTCTGGAAGAGCCCGCCTACGGTGGCTTCGGCACACTGCGCACGGTCGGGCATGAGCAAAACCTTCTGTCCGCGTTCGAGTGCCGCAAGCGCGTCGTTTAGCGTGCGGGTGACGGTGACGTCGGCGGCCCGGCTCTCGGCGCCGATGTCGAGACTGCCTCTGTCGGGATATACCCAGAATGCGTAGCTGTTGCGATATGGAGTGCCCTTGATTTCGAGCGTGAGGCATACCTCATACGCCTCCTTTGCCGCGGGGAGTGGTGTGGCGATTGTGCCGACGTCCAGCACGCCCCGATCCTCTTGCGGCTCGACGGGCATCTTGCCCGCAGCTATGGTGCGGCCGTTGTCGCGGCGTGTGAAGCGCCATGCGACCTGCCTGCCCTCAAGGCTTTGCGGCGAATAGTTTGCTATGCGGATGTCTCCCGCAATATTCTGGCCGGCGGTCCAGCACATGCGGTCGCAAACGAAGAGCGGGACCGTCTCGCAGCAGAACTCGCGCCACGCTCGGGGCGTGATGAGCCCCTTCGAGTCCATGAATGCGTCGAGTATGCCTACGTATGCCGAACCCTGTCCCGGGTAGTCCTGCAGGTCGAGCAGCTGGAAGCCGCCGAATCCCTGCGTGCGAAGGTCCATCTCTATGTCGGCGCGGTAGAGGCGCACGGCCCACGCTCCCGATGCCCGTGCGAACTCCCCGGCTTGGGCCTCCATTCCCGCCTCGCGCAGGCGGCGGCGGAACTCCTCGAGGTTCCACGGCGCCAGTACGCCCGTATATTTTTCGATCTGCGCATAATCGGGGTATATCTGGAATTGTCCGGTCTCGTGGCTTATGATCGGTACGGGACACGACGCTATGGCCTGCGAGAAGTCGGTGCGGGTATTCGGGTAGGTGTTGTTTATTATGCCTCCCTGCACGGCGTCGGCGAAGGAGAACGAGCCGCGCGTGTGTGTCGAATAGTCGTCGGCCCAGCCGTTGCGGCACGTGACGAAGAAGTCCTCGCCTGCGGCATGGCCGCGCGAGCCGAGAAAGTTGTTCGACCCGTATGCGTAGAGGCGGCGGCCATCCTCGCTGCGGAAGCGTTCCACAAGGGTGTCCATGACTTTCTGGTCGCCCGACATCTCGTTGCCGAGGGCGAACATCACGAATGAGGCGTGGTTGCCGTATTCGCGCTGTATGGCGATGCCTTCGGCCGTGAGGAAGTCGTTGAGGCGCTCGTCGCCGGCACGGAGCGAACCCCATATCGGGAGCTCGGCCTGCAGGTATATGCCTTCGAGGTCTGCGGCGGCGAAGCACGCCTCGGGCGGGCACCACGAGTGGAACCGGCAGTGGTTGATGCCGTAGTCGCGCAGCGTGCGGAAGTATCGGCGCCACGACTCTACGTCCATGGCCGTATGGCCTGTGAGCGGGAAGACACAGGCGTCGTGCTTGCCGCGCAGGAATGTTGTGAGTCCGTTTATGGCGAACTGCGTGCCGTCGGCCGAGAACCGGCGCAGGCCGAAGACGGTCTGTACCTCGTCGTGCCCTTCGATACGGGCCTTGAGGCGGTAGAGCGCGGGCGAGAATTCGCTCCATTCCATGGCCTTTTCTCCCATCGGCAGCGTTATGTCGTATTCGGCCTGTCCCCGCTTCAGCGCAGTGGCGACGCCCTTTACGCGGTGGCGGCGCGGCGAGTTGAAAGCCTCGGCCGAGAGTGTCAGACTGTTGCCGTCGGTTATGCCGCAGGCTCCGGCTACCGTAATCTTTACGCGGGCGCTATTCGTATCGGGATCGGGGTATACCTTTATGTGTGCGATGTGTACCGTGTCGGCCGCTTCGAGTTCGATGCGTCCTATGATGCCGTTCCAATTGGTCTGCGTCGATTCGGAGCATGCGTGCGAACTGTTGCGTACCTGTGCCGGTATGCTTTCCGAGTTGTCCACGCGGACCGTTATGCGGTGGCGTCCCGCGGTTAGCAGGCGCGTCAGGTCATAGCGTTGCGCCGTCGATATGCGGTCGTCGGAACCTGCATATTTGCCGTCCACCCATACTTTTGAGGGGCGTGTGCGCTCGAGTGTGAGGGTTATGGTGCGTCCTTCCCACGAGGCGGGTATCTCGACTTCTCGGCTGTACCATGCGGGGCCGGTATAGGAGTAGTAACGCGACAGGTGGGTAGTTTCGCCGGTGTTGTCGTTGGGATGACCCTTGCCGTTGGTGTCGGTCGTACCCGGCAGGGTTACGCTGTCGGGCAGTTCGGCGGAGGCGTAGCCTTCGTCCTCGCCCGAGGCTTTGGAATCGAGGGCGAAACTCCAACGGCCGGCGAGGTCGATGGTTTCGCGTTTGAGGTCTTGTGCAGCGGCCGGCAGGCATAGCGCCAATGCCAGAACAAGGGATAGTGTCTTCATCATGGTTTTCGGTTGGCAGGACAAATTTAATATCTTTAGCTGATATTTTCTACGGCGGTATCCGATATTCCGCTGCCGGCATGTCTGCTGCGGCAGGATTGGCGATCGTTAATTTTTTAAATTTATTAAAATATCCTGCGCTGCATATTCGTTTCAGGCCGTAATGCGTTTATTGTGTTTGTGTTGATTCTGTTTATCCGCGGTATGACGGTAGATAACGGGGCTTAGATGGGTATGCGTCGTATGCGGAAAGGGAATCTGCATTCAGGCTCCATATGTGTGTTGGCGTGTATATCGTTGTAATATAGTGTTTTGTATTGTTGTGAAAAATATCGTATCGCATTGGTTTGAAAATGTAAAAATTGCCAATCGTAACCACTGGGACATAAAATCGAAAAAAAAATATATTGAAAAATATATAACATCTCTTGCGTGAAACTAAATTATTGGTATCTTTGTAAAAGAAGAAAGCGATGTAAGACTGAAAATGCCCGAAAACAACTCATACGATTTCCTGCTGAAAGTATGCGGCTGCCATTCCGTTATGGGTGTGGAGGCAATGGCTCCCCCCCCCTCGCATGTCGTATCATTATCTTGTAAATCAGCTTGTAACGTAGGAGTGCGACGTGAAAACGTTGCTTCGGCTGTCGATGTGTGTTTGTTGACAGGATCGCGTCGACAGCCGTTTTATTTATTGTGTCCGTATGGCGGACATGGCTGTCGAGAGGCTGGCTTGCGCCCCGAAGCATGTATGTGTACCTGTTGTGGTACTTGCGCGCAGGACAGAATGGAGGCGGTGTTGTTTTCGGATATTCGGGAAAATTGTGCACCGCAAATGGGGCGGTGCGGCAACGAGTCTCCGGAATTAGTGTCGGGGATGCGAAGATTGATGAACCACCCAGTTAAAATAAACAGCGCCAACCTAAAACTTATGCCTATGGAATAACCCGACACTCTTTTCGATTTCCCGTATGCGACATATGCAGCAGTGCGGATGTGGCGTCCGCACACAACGATGCCCGATGCTTCGTATAGGCGAGGCCTCGGATGTTGTATAAGGATATGATATACGTATTCGAATTATGACAAACCAACCTAACTTAAATTTCTAACCATGAAAAGATTTAATGTGAGAAAGCCCTTGTTGTCCGTAGCGGTACTATGCGCTATGGGAATTGCAGGGTGCAGCGACGACTCGACAGGCGGCGGACAGCCTTATGATCCGTCGAAACCTATCGAGTTGACAGATTTCTACCCGAAGGAAGGAAAGTACCAGGAGAAGGTGATTCTTCAGGGAAGCAACTTCGGTACCGATCCGAGCGCCATCCGTGTCTATTTCAACCAGCGTCCGGCGGCCGTGGTCGGCACCACGGGAAGCGAGATTTATGTGCAGGCACCGCGCCTCCCGGGAGACGAGTGTACGCTGTCGGTTGCCATTGGGCAGGACTCGGTGGTATACAACGACATATTCCTGTACGAGTCGTCGATGACCGTGGCTACGATCGTGGGCAACGGTACCAAGATCTACAAGGCCGGCCCTCTTGCCGAGGCGCAGGTCTCGCCCTATTACTGCTGCGTTGACGAAAGCGGCAACGTCTTTGTGATCAGTCGTAACGGTGATACCGGCGATGTTTCGACCATTGCCCGTATCGACGAGGTGAACAATGAGCTGGTTTCGCTGGTGCCCAATACCATCGGCAACGTGCCCTGCGTCGATCCCGAAACGCAGATCGTACAGTTCCCCACCGAGACCACGAACGGATCGTTCATGACGCTGGATCCCAAGGAGATGTGGGCGCCGCGTTACCGCGAGATGAAGTGGCCCAACGGCATCCCTGCACAGATAACCAACGGCTACAAGCACTGCATGGTGGTGAATCCCGACGACGGATACATCTACTGCCGCTTCTATTTCGGACACGTGGTGCGGATCGACCCCAAGAGTTACGAGACGATCGTGATCGCCGTAACGCCGCAGGGCGATACCTATGGTATGACTTTCCATCCCGATCACCCGAACATCCTGTATCTGAATATCGACAGCAACGGCCTTGCATACGAGTCTCCCGAGGGGACCGTCGGTACGGCCAACAGTTTCTGCTGCATCGATGTGTCGGCCTATAACGGTTACGACGATCCGGCCGAGGCTCAGGCTGCATGTCTGAAGACCTTCAAGCGCCTTTCGTCGCCCCAGACCTCGGGCGGACACCGCGACGGCAAGCTGGAGAACGCGCAGTTCCGCCGTCCGTTCCAGATGTTCTGCGACGCCGACGGTAACATCTACATCGCCGACTGCGACAACCATTGTATCCGCCGTGTGATTATCGACAAGGACAACTATCAGACGGGAACCGTCGAGACGGTGCTCGGCATGCCCGGTACATCCGGCTGGCAGGACGGTACCGAGGAGGAGGCGCTCTTCCAATACCCGCGAGGTATCGGCATCGCCGAGGACGGTACGGTGTACGTGGCCGATTACGGCAATGCGCGTATACGCAAACTCTCGATTAATTAACCTTTAACGACACAACTGATATGAAATATACAGCATTTATATGTTCCCTATTGATATTCGTATTTATAGGTGTGCAGTCGGTATTTGCCCAAGAATATACGATCAAGGGCAAGGTATCGGACAGCAATGGTCCGTTGGTCGGAGCGAGCGTGGTGGTGAAGGATAATCCGGCCATCGGTACCATGACCGACTCCGACGGTATGTTTACTATAAAGACCGCGCGCGGAAGTACGCTCCTGTTCTCGTATCTGGGATACAAGGATGTCGAATACCTGATTACCAAGCAGGAGCAGAACCTCGACATAAAGTTCTCGGAGAGCGCCACCGAAGTGGAGGAGGTGGTGGTAACGGCACTCGGTACGCAACGTAAGATTTCGACGCTGTCGGCCGTTACGAGTGTCGACGTGAACGACCTGCAGCAGCCGGTGGCGTCGGTCGCCAACCTGCTGGGAGGCCGTGTCGCCGGTGTGATCTCGACCATGACGAGCGGTGAGCCCGGTAAGAACATCGCCGACTTCTGGATCCGCGGTATCGGTACCTTCGGTGCCAACGCTTCGGCGCTGGTGCTCATCGACGGTCTGGAGGGCGACATCAATGCATTGGACCCCGCCGACATCGAGAGTTTCTCTATTCTGAAGGATGCATCGGCTACGGCCGTATACGGTGTGCGTGGAGCCAACGGTGTCGTGCTCATTACCACCAAGCGCGGTAAGATCGACAAGCTTGAGATCACGGCCCGTGTGGCATTCTCGTTGTCGCACCTGAAGCGCCTGCCCGAATATGTCGGCGCATACGAGTATGCGCAGCTGGCAAACGAGGCTCGTGTCGTTCGCGGCGAAGAACCTCTCTATTCCGATATTGAGATGAACATCATCCGCAACGGCCTTGACAAGGACCTCTATCCCGATGTAAACTGGCAGGATGAGATCATCCGCCGCAACTCGTGGAAGCAGAGCTACTATGTCAGCGCCCGAGGCGGTGCGCAGGCGGCGCAGTACTTCCTGAGTCTCGGTGCCAGCATCGAGGATGCGGCCTACAAGCAGGACAAGTCGAGCATCTACAGTTCTAACGTAGGATACAACACCTATTCGTACCGTGCCAACATCGACATCAACCTGACGAAGACAACCAAGATATATTTCGGCTCGGACGGCTTCCTCAAGGTGCAGAACGAACCCGGTGTGGCCGATACCGATTACATATGGCAGGCACAGGCATCTATCAACCCCCTGCGCCTTCCCACCATGTACTCCAACGGGCAGATGCCCGCTGTCGGCTCGGGGTCGGAGACTTCTCCTTATGTGATGATCAACCAGATGGGCCGCCGCTCGTCGCAGGAGTTCGCCGGCAAGGTGACGCTGAACATCGAGCAGGACCTGTCGATGATTACCGAGGGTCTGAAGATCCGTGCGCAGGGTGCGTACGACATCACCAGCTGGTTCAACGAGTCGCGTCTTATACAGCCCGCCCTCTACGAGGCCGTGGGCCGTACGCAGGAGGGTGAACTCGTGACCATTCTCCGCGTGCCGGAGCAGGCCGCATCGTACAGCAAGAGCACCGACCAGTACCGCAAGTACCATTTCGAGAGTACGCTCAACTATGACCGCGTCTTCGGCGATGACCACCGCGTGTCGGCTCTGGTCTACTACTATATGAGCGACGAGAAGACCGCAAGTTCGGGCACTACCAACATGAACTCTATTCCGATGCGTTATCAGGGTATATCGAGCCGTATCACCTACGGTTTCCGCGATACCTACATGATCGACTTCAACTTCGGATATACGGGATCGGAGAACTTCCAGCCGGGCCGCCGTTTCGGCTTCTTCCCGTCGGTGGCATTGGGATGGGTGCCTACGCAGTATGATTTCGTGCGCCGCGCCCTGCCATTCCTCAATTTCCTGAAGATACGTGCGTCGTACGGTACGGTAGGTAACGACCGTCTGGCAGGTAACCAGCGATTCCCCTATCTGACGCTGGTTAACCGCGGCTCCGTATCTCCGTTCGGATCGACGGCGGTCGAGAGCCTTGTGGAGTCGTATATAGGCGCAGACAACCTCCTTTGGGAGAAAGCCATCAAGGCCGACCTCGGTATCGAGGGCCGTCTGTTCAATGACAAGGTGACGTTCGTAGTCGATTTCTTCAACGACAAGCGTGACGGTATCTTCCAGCAGCGCGTTCAGGTGCCGCAGTATGTAGGCCTTATTTCGCAGCCCTACAGTAACGTGGGAGCCATGAGAAGCTACGGTGCCGACGGTAACATCAGCTACACGCAGCGCCTGGGCAAGAACACGTGGCTGACCCTGCGAGGCAACTTCACATACTCGAAGAACGACGTGGAGAACTGGGAGGAGGCAAATCCCGCATACCCGTATCAGGAGGCTTCGGGCTATCCTTACGGCGTAGTCCGCGGATACCAGTCTCTGGGCCTGTTCAAGGACGAGTATGACATCGAGACCAGCCCTATACAGACTTTCGGGACCGTGCAGCCGGGTGACATCAAGTACCGCGACGTGAATGGTGACGGCCGCATCGACAGCGATGATATGGTGCCCATCGCATACAGCTTCAACCCCCTGTTGATGTACGGTTTCGGTGGAGAGTTCCAGTATAAGAACTTCACAATCGGCGTGCTCTTCAAGGGCACGGGACGTACGGATTACTTCCGCGGCGGCACAGGCTATACTCCGTTCTACGAGGGCCGTACGGGTAATGTGCTGACACAGGCGGCAGATCCCCGCAATCGTTGGATCCCCATGGAGTATGCCTTGGCCAACGGCATCGATCCGAGCCTTGCGGAGAACCCCAATGCCATCTATCCCCGTCTGCAGTACGGATACAATAGCAACAACTCGCAGACATCCGACTTCTGGAAAGGCAATGCCAGATATCTGCGTCTG
The DNA here is from genome assembly GCA_944320685.1 of uncultured Alistipes sp. Classification (GTDB taxonomy): domain Bacteria; phylum Bacteroidota; class Bacteroidia; order Bacteroidales; family Rikenellaceae; genus Alistipes. Next base: position 13,514 of record CALUIK010000001.1, on the reverse strand, counting down.
CAGGAGGTTACGCTGAACTACAATTATAAGGCCAATGCCTTGAAGAAGGTCGGTATTTCGTCGATCGACTTCCAGCTCGTGGGCAACAACCTCTGCGTTTGGGACAAAGTCAAGATATTCGATCCCGAGCAGGCTACCAAAAATGGTAAGGTATACCCTCTGCCGTTGACGATTACGTTCCAGATGTATGTCCATTTCTAACCTTAAAATGCGATTTAAGATGAAGCGATTATATATTATTGTTCTGTCGCTGGCGGTTGCTTCGATGTTCGGTTCTTGCAACTTCCTCGATGTAGACAGATATTTTTCCGACGAGATAAAGATCGACTCGGTATTCAACAGTACGCGAAACGTGGAGGCCTACATGTGGGGTATCACAAGCTACTTCAACGATGAGGGCTCGATCCACCAGAACGCCGACACGCCGGGCCCACTGGCTACCGACGAAGCCTTTACCATGTACGAAACGCTGCACGGATACAACGGACTGCGTCTGGTGCTGAACGAGATCAACGCCAACAACCTCTATTCGTTCGAGACGATGTGGAAGAACTCCTACATCGCAATCCGCAAGTGCAACACGCTTTTCCAGCGTATCGACGAGGCTGCCGACATGACGCCCCTCGACCGTGCCGAAATCATAGCTACGACACGCTTCCTGCGTGCATACGCCTATTACAAGATTCTGACCGTCTTCGGGCCTCCCATCATCGTGGGTGACGAGGTGATACCTTCGAACGAGGACCTTGTGGCATACGACTGTACCCGTTCCACCTACGACGAGGCTGTGGAGTACATATGTTCGGAACTGGAGGCTGCGGCCGTGTCACTTCCCGTGACGCGTCCCATCATGGAGTTCGGACGCCCCACGCGAGGCGCCGCTTACGGCCTTATCGCCCGCATCCGTCTCTATCACGCCAGCCCGTTGTTCAACGGCGGCGACGCTGCCAAGCGCTGTTTCGGCACATGGAAGCGCAGCACCGACGATGCGTACTACGTGTCGCAGACCTACGACGAGTCGCGTTGGGCACTGGCCGCTGCCGCCGCAAAGCGCGTGATGGACATGACCAACGGAGGCGCTCCCCTGTACCGCCTTTATACGGTCACGGCCGACTCTGATACACCGGACCTGCCCGAAGGCGTAACGAGCGACCCCAATTTCTATGAGCCGTGGCCTACGGGCGCAGCCGGTATTGATCCCTACCGCTCGTACTCGGAGGGTTTCACCGGCGAGGCCGTGCTGGCTACGAACCCCGAATACGTATGGGGCCGCAACAGCGGTACGCTGCGTGAGAATACCCGTATGGCATTCCCGTTGAAGGCCGGCGGCTGGAGCGGCATGGCCATCCCGCAGAAGATCATCGACAACTATTCGATGGTGGACGGCCGTTCGATTGACAACTCGAGCGAGAAGTATCCATATTCGGAGAGCGGATTCACCACCCAGCAGAAGAGCTTCTCGGGGTACCGTCTCAACAGCGGTGTGTACAACATGTATAACAACCGCGAGATGCGTTTCTATGCCTCGATCGGATTCAGCGAGTGCTACTGGCCTTGCAGCTCGAGCACTACGTCGGGACTCTACAACCTGACCATCACCTACTACTACGATTCGGCCAACGGTAAGTTGAACAGCGCTACGGACTATACCCCCACGGGTTATGTGATCAAGAAGTTCATCCACCCGTCGGACGCATGGGACGGAACCAATGCCCGCCGTATGGACAAGGCGTTCCCCATCATCCGTTATGCCGACATCCTGCTCATGTATGCCGAGGCTCTGAACAACCTGACCACGACGCATACCGTACAGTTGGGCGATGTGACATACACGCTTTCGCGCGACGTTCAGGAGATACGCAGCGCATTCGATCAGGTTCGCCACCGTGCCGGTCTTCCGGGTCTCTCGGACGGCGATCTGGCCAGCGCGGAGACCATTCAGAACCTTATCGTCAAGGAGCGTATGATCGAGCTCCTGCATGAGAACCACCGTTACTTCGATGTGCGCCGGTGGGGTATATACGAGGAGGTAGAGAGCGAGCCTATCACCGGTATGAATGTCGACAGCGGCAAATCGGGATTCTACACCCGCGTTATTCCCAATACGTCGCGTATCGGTTCACGTCTGGTGAACAAGAAACTCATGTTCCTGCCCCTGCCCTTGAGCGAGATCCGCAAACTCCCGTCGGTGGACCAGAATCCGGGATGGGAAGACTAATTGTTTCACGGATAAAAAGTTGAAATTATGAGATTCAAACACATATTCATATTGACTGTTCCGGCTCTGCTCGGTCTGGCCGCGTGCAACGAGAACAAGGTATTCGAGAAAGAGCAGTACAAGAATGTTTTCGGTTTCATCAGCGATGAGGAAAACATGAACAGTAAGGTTTTCAGCCTGCATAAGGCCGAATCGGAGGGTTACCTGTCGTTTTCGATGGGAGGCACGAACAACATCACCGAGGATGTGACTATAAATATCGTCGAGGACCCTGATCTGATCGAAACCTACAATCGTAACAATTACGATCAGGATGTTGCCAAGTACGCCAAGCAGCTGCCCAAGGACAAGTACGAGATTTCGTCGATGCAGTGCGTTATCAAGGCCGGTCAGACCGGCGGTGTGATTCCTGTCAAGGTACGTCCTGCGGGGCTCTCTCCCGACACTACCTATCTTATACCCATACGTGTAGATACCTATGACCGTTGCGAGATCAATCCCGATAAGTGTTACATGCTTTACAGGGTGCAGATCGAGAACCGCTGGGCTGTGGGTGACGGAACGACGAACTATACGCTCCGCGGCAAGCGGCGCATATTGGGGGACCAGTCGGAGCTCTCGATGCCCGGTACGAAGATACTCTTCCCGCTGACCGCCAACCGTGTGCGCACGATGGTCGGCAACGAGACGTACGCCGCCGATGAGGAGACGCTCTATCGCGGTGCCATGATTCTCGAAATTGCCGACAACGGCAAGGTGAAGATACTTCCTTATCGCGATGTAGAAATCGTGCAGCTTGACAATGAGGATCCGGAGTATCCCAACAAGTTCTTTATAGACGACGACGGATTCAATACCTACAAGACATTCCTGTTGTGCTATCAGTACACTTTCGAAGGCGTCACATATGTGATGAAGGAGGAGTTGCGCCTGCAATTCAACCCCGACGAAGAGGAAGATTATGAAGATACCCCTGTTGAAGAATAACTTAACAACCGAGTACAATGAAAAGATACATATGTAATTTGGCAACCTTGTTCGTCGCCGGCGTACTTACCTTCGCGGGGTGCGACAACTATGACAGAACGGAGGTGGATTATGCGATTTTTGTCAATAGGCAGTCTGTTACATTGTTTGTCGGGGAACAGACGCAGCTGGTTGCGAGCCCCGATGACGGCGGAACATTCTCATGGTATACCGATGATCCCGAGGTGGCGACGGTGGAGGCCGGTTTGATTACGGCCGTCGGGGCCGGCTCCACCGACATAATAGCCGAACGCGACGGGTTGTCGTTCCGTGTCGAGGTGACCGTTCAGGAGAAGATAGTGCTTACCGACATTAAACTCAACGCCTACGACCTGGCTATCACCATTGGCAGTACCACGGAGATGACTGTGGAGATGGTGCCGATCGATGCGAACGACGTGCCGCTGTCGGATTTCGACTGGTGGTCGGACGACGAGTCTGTGGCTCGTGTCAACCATGCCGGCGAGATCACGGGCATAGGCGAGGGCAGCACCACCATACATTACCGCAAGGGGACTATTGTCAAGGATGTGAGCGTTTATGTGTCGACGACACTGCCGTTCAACGGTCCGCATATCTTGAGTGCCGCCGCTCCTCTGGAGTTGTGGTTCCGTGATTTCGACATGGGCGGCAAGAATGTCGCATATTACGACAATACGTCGGGCAACAGCGGCGGAAGTACGTACCGTTCCGACGGAGGCGACACCAACAGCCCCGATGTAGATATTGAGGGTGCGGGCAATCTCGGCTATACGGCTTCGGGAGAGTGGCTGCTCTATACGCTCGAAGTGGAGGATGCCGGAACCTACTCTATACAGATCAGTGGCGCAGGTAACGGAGGAACGTTCTATCTGGAACTCGACGGCGAGAAGATCACCAATGACATCAATATCAAGTCGACGTCAGGGTGGGGTGATTATCAGATGAACGAACCGTTCGAAGTCGATTTCCCCGAAGGAAAGCACAAGCTCAAGTTCTACATGAGCAACGCCGCATACAATATCAACTATTGGACCTTTACGTTCGTGAAATAGCGGTGTCGCATCTTATCCGGCGGCGGGTGGTACTCCACCCGCCGCCTTTTTGTTCGGGGACGTGCATGTGGCGGCGGTGCGGGGATGGGTACGCGGTGTCTGAAGTGGTACGTATAGTGCGGCGTTTGGATGGGTCTTCCATAAGCGGTGCGTTATCGGGCATGGCGGTGATGTGCCGACAACATGGCGCTTGCAGGCGGCGTATATAAAGGGTAATGATGCCAAAAGTTGGTATCAATACCTATAAAACAAGAGCGGGATGCGTCTGCATCCCGCTCTGTTTCGACCGCCTTTGTTCCCGTACGGAACTGCGGCGACCGTCTGTCGGGAGGTACGTCTCCGCCCTCGCCTGACAGGCTATTTAACGGCGTTAACTATTGCTTCGAATGCCTTGGGCTCGTTCATCGCCAGATCGGCCAGAACCTTGCGGTTCAGGGCCACGCCTTTGGCGTTAACTTTACCCATGAACTCTGAATAGGTCATACCGTAGGCGCGTGCGGCGGCGTTGATACGCGTGATCCACAGCGAACGGTAAGTCCTCTTTTTGATCTGGCGGTGTGCGTATGCAAACTGCAGACCTTTCTCGACAGTGTTTTTGGCTACTGTCCAAACATTTCCCCTTGAACCAAAGTTACCCTTGGCAAGCTTCAAAACCTTTTTTCTCCTTGCGCGTGACGCAACAGCGTTGACTGAACGTGGCATAGTAAATAAGTTTTTGATGGAACTCGCAGCGGCACGCTTCTCTCGTACTCTTTGGGGCTGCTTTGTCCCGCATTGATTTGGTTAATAAATAATAGTGGTCCGGCGGTCGGTTACTTCACGAGAAGACTCTTGATCTTGGCCTCGTCGGCAGCCGACACGGTTGAAGCGTAACAGAGGTTGCGCTTCTGTTTCTTGGTCTTTTTGGTCAGGATGTGACTGTGATAAGCGTGCTTGCGCTTGATCTTACCTGTGCCGGTGAAAGTAAAGCGTTTCTTTGCAGCGGCATTCGTTTTCATTTTTGGCATTTTCGAAAAAGTTAATTTAGTTAAACATAGCGTGCAAAGATACGCTTTTTTTTTGAATATGTGCGCGGCGGGAATAATTTTTCGGTTGGTATCAGACCAGAATAGGGGTGTCAAGATGTAGTGTTGCCGTGCAAAGCGGGTTCGAACCTTGCGGTATTGGATTATGGTACAAATTAATACGATTGTAGGAATGTGTGTTTAGCTAATTTATAGACGGTTTCAGAAATATCATGTAAGATCAAAATAGAAAGATGATGATGTTTTTAAAAATTTTGTTTTAATAGATGCTGTGTTTTTGATCAAATGTTTTGTAAGTATTGTCTTTCGTGTGAAATGCAATATGTTTCACTTCGCAATGCAAAAAAAAGATCAGCATGGTATTTTTCTCTGATTATTAGTGTGATACGATATAGAATGATTTTTGTAATTTTTCGAAATGTTAAAATAATGCATTTAAATGTGAAAAAATTTGCAACGATAAAAATTAAATATTAAGTTTGCAATACCGAAATCATGAACGTCAGTATATAGTCACGTTGCAAGCCTAATGTCTGTTTTGCCATTAATGGCATTTATTGGTGTTTGTGTTATTGGTGGGGCGGTAGTCGGACCCGCTTCGAAAATTAAGTTCCGGCACTAACCTTTTTTTTAACCTAATTATTTAATTATGGTCAATTTCTACTCATTCTTAAGGAATGTAGGGGGGGGGAAATTCCGAAACACTGCAATTTCAGTATTTACCGCAGCGTTGCTTATTTTTTCGGTAAATGCCAATGCGCAGCAAGTAACCGTTACGGGTACCGTTACCGATGCGAACGGCCCGATGGTCGGAGTTACCGTAATTGAGAAGGGTAATGAAACCAACGGTGTCATCACCGACATCGACGGTAAGTACTCTATCAAGGTTCCCGCCTCTGCCGAGATTGTATTCGAAAATATCGGATACCAGTCTCAAACGGTCAAGGTCGGCTCAAAGACCGTTATCAACGTCAAGATGGAGGAGAGCACGCAGCGCCTCGACGATGTTGTGGTTACGGCCTATGGTACTCAGAAGCGAGCATCGATCGTGGGTGCTATCCAGACGGTCGAGCCTGAAAGTTTGGATGTGGGAACGACGGCGAACCTCAGTAATAACCTTGCAGGCCAGATCGCAGGTATTATCGCCTATCGTCCTTCTGGTGAGCCCGGATACGATGCTTCGAGTTTCTGGATCCGCGGTATCTCGTCTTATCAGGGTACTACGACGCCTCTTGTTCTGGTCGACGGTATCGAGCGTACGCTCGACGACCTCGATGTAGAGCAGATCGAGTCGTTCTCTGTGTTGAAGGATGCCTCGGCCAGTGCCATGTACGGTGTGCGCGGTGCAAACGGTGTCATCGTCATCACCACCAAGCGCGGTAAGATCGGCAAACCGAGTGTGAACTTCCGTATAGAGCAGTCTATACAGACTCCGACGCAACTCCCCGAATTCATCGGTGCTGCGGACTACATGGATCTGATGAATGAGTTGTATGCCGAAGAGAAGGGCGCCGGCCAATACGTTTATGCTCCGTCGATAATCGAGCGTACGCGCGCGGGTTATGATCCTGAACTCTATCCCGACGTAAACTGGCTGGAGACCATTACGACCAATCTGGCGGAGAATACTCGTGCCACGCTGAATGTGAACGGCGGTAGTGAGATCCTGCGCTATTCGCTGGTTGCAACCTACTTCCGTGAGCATGGTATCATGGCAGTCGATCCCAATGTGGATTTCGATACGGCTACACGTCTGAACAAGTTTACGGTGCGTTCTAATGTCGACGTAAATATCACGAAGACGACGTTGCTGGGTATCAGCATCGGCGGTTATCTGCAGCAGTTGCGTAAGAGTGCCCAGTCTACGGATTCGGCATTCGATATAGCATTCCAGACGCCGAGCTTCGTGCACCCGCCCATTTATGAAAACGGTGCCATTCCTATCCGCTCGGGCCGTAACAACCCGTGGGCGGAGCAGACCCAGAAGGGATATTCGCGTGTGACGGACTCGAAACTCGAGACTCTTGTCACGTTTGACCAGAAACTCGATTTCATTACAGAAGGTCTGTCGGCAAATGTAAAGTTTGCGTTTGACAACTATCAGAGCAAAACGCTTACGCGAAGCAAGAATCCTGATTATTATAAGGTAGCTACAACTCGTGACGAGGATGGTGAGTTGATCCTTGAGATCGACAGTTACGGTCAGGAGTTCCTCGGCACTTCGGCCAGCGGTACTTACGGTAACAACCGTACCTACCTTGAGGGCAGTATCCACTACAACCGCACGTTCGGCGAGAAGCACAACGTAGAGGGTCTGTTGCTATACATGCAGGACAGCTACGACAGCGGAAGCTACCAGCCCTATCGCCACCAAGGTTTCTCGGGACGTCTCTCGTATAACTACGATAACCGCTATGTTGCCGAGTTCAACTTCGGTTACAACGGATCGGAGAACTTTGCGCGAGGCCATCGTTACGGATTCTTCCCATCGGGGGCTATCGGCTGGATCATCTCGGAGGAGCCTTTCTTCAAGCCTGCGAAGCATATCTTCTCGACTCTTAAGCTTCGTGCATCGCTGGGTCTTGCCGGTAACGACCAGATCGGTGGCCGCCGTTTCGCATACATCACGACAATTAAAGAGGGCCAGGACGGTTACACGTGGGGCTATCAAGGCTCTTATTCTCGCGGTGGTGTGACCGAGGGTGACCCGGGTATCGCCGACCTGTCATGGGAGACTGTACGCAAGGCCAATGTCGGTATTGAGATCGGCCTGTTCAACGAGTTCAACCTGCAGTTCGATATATTCGACGAGTATCGTACCGACATTTTCATCCAGCGTTCGTCGATACCTACGCAGAACGGTTTCATCAGCACACCCTATGCGAACTACGGTATTGTGGACAACAAGGGATTCGAGGCATCGCTTTCGTGGAGCCACCGTTTCAACAAGGATTTCTACCTGCAGTTGCGCGGTACGGCATCGTATGCGAAGAACTGGATACGCGAGCGTGACGAGGCCGAATCTCTGAAAGGTACTTACCGAAGCGCAACGAACCGCTCGGTGAACGAGCACACGGGATTGATCGCGTTGCGCCTGTATGAGGACAGCGATTTCATCAACGGCGTTCTGGACCCGTCACTGCCGCAACCTCAATTTGAGGCTGATCCCATGCCGGGCGATATAATGTATGCCGACCTTAACGGCGACGGTGTTATTACCGATATGGATATTACCTATCTTGGTCATACGACAGCTCCGCGCTTCGTGTACGGTTTCGGTGGTAACTTCATCTACAAGAATTTGGATTTCAACATCTTCTTCCAAGGTGTAGGCGACGCATATAAGATTATTGGTGGAACCAATTACTTCCTTCCCGGTTCTGGACAGGGTATCCTGGGTAACCCCTATTCTAACTATCAGGACCGCTGGACGGTCGACAATCCTTCGCAGGATGTCTTCTGGCCGCGTCTGCACTATACGGGAACTATTAACAACAAGGCTTCTACATGGTGGCTCAAGAATATGTCGTTCCTGCGTCTGAAAAATATCGAGATCGGTTACAGCCTTCCCAAGGCTTGGATCGAGAAGATACGTTTGAAGAAACTCCGTGTATATGTCAGCGGTAACGACCTGTTGACATTCTCTCCGTTCGATATGTGGGATCCCGAGATCAATACGAACACCGGTCTGCGTTACCCCGGAATGAAATCGGTTGTGTTCGGTATTGATTTGAACTTCTAATCGGTAACAATTCAAGGATTATGAAAATATACAAATATATTTTGGTGTTGGTAGCTGCCATGTCTGCGATGACCTCGTGCAACTACCTCGATAAGGAACCCGATACGGAGCTCACGTTGGATATGGTGTTCGACGACAAGGTCCGTATGGAGGGATGGCTGGCCTATGTCTATTCGGGTCTGCCGGATCCTCTCTGGGGATATTTGAACAAATATGGTTGCGCCACTTTGGCCGATGATGTGAAGCCTTCATATCTGTGGCACCAGTGGGGGTGGGACTGCAATATGCGTGCCGTAGGTGTTTGGGCCACCAATACGAGCTGGAGCGGTGACGTTTGGGCAAACATGCCCAAGAAGATCCGCGAGGCCAAGGTCTTTATGGAGAATGTTCATGCCATCGAGTCTGACGATGTTTATCAGAGCGATGTGGACAATATGAAGCTTGAGTGCCGCGCACTTATAGCATACTACTATTGGTGGTTCCTTTATTGGTACGGACCGTGCCCGTTTGATCCCGAATCGCCGTCAGTGCCGACTTCAACCCCTATCGATGAGTTGAAATACGGACAGAAACCTTGGGATACGATTGTCGACTGGATCGATCAGGAGCTTAAGGAGGTAGGTGATGCACTGCCAGTAGAGTATACGCAGGGTGAGCGTACCTTCGGCCGAATCAACCGCTTCTTCTGCTACTGTACGCGTGCCCGTATGCTTCTTTTCAGCGCGAGTCCGTTGGTTAACGGCAACCCCATGTACTATGATCATGTGAACAAGGAGGGTGAGAAACTCTTCCCGCAAAGCTACGACGAGACCAAGTGGCAGCGTGCGCTTGAGGCCAACAAGGCGGTGATAGATCTGGCCGAGGATTATGGCTACGAACTTTATAAGGTATATAACGATGACGGTACGATAGATCCGTTCATGTCTTTGCTTGGCGGTTCTACCACTCCGTTTGACCCCCAGCGCGGTAACAACCGCGAGGTGCTGTTCGCGCGGCCTTCGACTTCTTATCAGAACTGGGTGGCTTTCAGTACGCCTCACGGATATAGAGGTAATGGCGGATTGTGCGTTACACAATCTCTGGTCGATGCATTCGCTATGAGCAACGGCGTATATCCGTTCGATCCTCTTGCCGGAGATTATGAGGGCGATTATTACGAGATCGACAGTAAGGGTTATAAGACCATTCCCGTAATCAACCCCGAGGCTGTTGCTGCCGGTTATTCCGAGACCGAGTTCTCGACAGCGCCCGAATACCGCACTACCAAGTGGGGCGGATCGCGTGATATACGCGATGACGGTACGGCGATGATTACTGATGTCAATACTTTCAAGATGTACGTGAATCGTGAGCCGCGTTTTTATCTCACCGTTAAGTACAACGAAATGTGGTATGTGCCTGCCCAGCGCAAGTGCTGCTTCTATAACAGTGCATATCTCAACTCGGGTGAGACGTTCCAAGATCTGGTAGGACATACCTCTATCGATAATGACGGTACACACGATGCTCCTGCTTGTGGTTATCTGCTGAACAAGTCGGTCAACCCCGGTGACGATAACAAGAACGGCAGCTTCTCATATCAGCAGGGTAAGTTCTATGGTTTGACGGAGTTCTACCTTAACTATGTGGAGTGTCTGAACAAACTGCATCCGGGAGATCCCGATATTTTAAAGTATTTGAACTTGATTCGCGAGCGCGCCGGCGTGCCCAAGTATACATGGGGAGCTGCAGGAGAGAACGAGATCAAGGTCGGTTCTGATCAGGAGACGATGGACCGTCTGATCAAGCGTGAGCGCCGTGTCGAGTTGTGCGCTGCCGATACTGACATACGTTTCTCGGATCTTCGTCGCTGGATGCTGATGGAGAAGGTATGCGAGGCTCAGGACTACTATCATGGTGGAATGAACTTCACGGGTACCAAGCGTTCTACGGATAAGAATGATCCGCGTGCGTTCTATGTACGCACGGCAAACGGTCTGCCCCGTGTATGGAAGCCGGAGTATTATTGGATGCCTATCTTCCAGACCGAGATCGACAAGAACGAGAATCTTGTTCAGCTGCCGTTCTGGGAGGAAGTAGCCTCTGACGGAGCCGAATAGTTTTGATTAACGCAAAAAAAAGAGAATTATGAAAAACATAATGAAATTGATGTTGCTTGTCGGCGCTTTGGGCGTTTGGGCTTGCGACGATCCTGACGGTTTGGAAAACTGGTTCGACAAACCGGAAGCGGATCGTAATATGGTCTTGACGCTTCCCGGCGAGGAGTTGATTTTGACGGAAGAGACTGCTGCCGAAGAGTTGACGTTCTCGTGGAACGCTATCAACCCACCGACCGAGGAGTACTCGATACGTTACGTCTTCAAACTCGGAATTCAAGGGCAGAATTTCACACCGGCATTGACGAGCGGCGATCTGACGGCCGATGTTACCTCGTATACCGTGTCGAAGCGCTTGTTGAATAGATTTATAATTCAGGAGTGCGGATGGGCTTCCGACGTTGAACTTATGCTTGAGGTCAAGGTTCTTGCGTATATCGAAGGTGGTCAGTTCTACTATAAACCTACGATTGCAGAGAGCCTTGTCAAGGCCGTGGCCTATGATATTCCTTTACAGCATCTCTATCTTGTCGGTAATGCCAATCCTGCAGGTAGCGGCGTTGAGAATGCGATGGAGATAACCAACAAGAACAAGAATCTTTTCTATCAGAAGTTTGGGGTTTTGAATCCCAATTCTACGTTCGTTATATCGACTCAGAATACGGCCAAGTATCCGGCCTTCGTAAAGAAAGGCGATACCGAGATGGTGTACGTTACTTCTGAAGAGGAGGCTGCGAAGTATGAAGAGTTCGCCACGCTCGATCCTTATGTTGCTGGAGCGCATGGTACAGTTGATAATTATGCTGTAAGCGTAGATTATGATGACGAGAATGATGTTCCTACGGGGAACTGTTATGTAGGACGTTATTGTACTCTTCCCGCGTATGCTGTTGGTGATGCTGTCGCCAAGGTATGGGGAACATGGATTGCCTTGACTTGGGATTACAAAGATCCCGATAACCTTAAACTGGCTGGGCATTTCTATGATGTGAAAACATCTGGCAATCAAGGTCGATTCAAATTGTACACGACTCAAACTTATAATGATCCGTCGTGGAGACCTGCTGTCGAAGATGCAGATCCCCGAACCGATCATCGTGTGGTTACGGATTATACGGGTGATCCCAAGTGGTTCTTGCCGGAAGGTTCTGATGGGGATTATACTCTCTATCTTAAGAATCATGAGTTGTGGGTAGATTTGGTACCCAATGCGGCGAACTAAATTTATTGATCAGACCTTAATACCTCAAAATTTTGTCGGCGGCGGTGCAGCGATGCATCGCCGCTTTTTCGTACGTTTTATACGGTGATTTGTGCGGGTATGTTTTGTGTACCGCCGATAACTGATCTCCGGCTGGTGTTAATGATCGGCGGCAGCGTGAGACCAATCAGAAAGAGCGGGGAGCGCTACAATTACACATGGCGGGGCGAAGCTGTTTCGGATATGGATCAAAGTCCGTACACACATATCAAGCCTTATCCGTGGGGCCAACCTTCCGTGTGGATTCGCTTTCCCATATATTATATATGTATACTGCATGTCTTGGAGTGAGTATGAATGGTCTGCCGGACACTACTCGCAATAGGACCGTTCCTTAAATATTGATGCTGGATGGCGGGGGAGCAGGTATGCTGCGATACAGTACGGATGTCGCAGCGGCAATGTCGGTGATTAGTGACGTGGTCCGTCTTGTTTGCAAGGGGCTATGTTACAAAGCACTATGCTTTCGGTTTGAAAAAACCGATAAAAAAGTTCGAAAATAATTTGTTTGTTACAAAAATATGACGTTACTTTGCACCCGCTTTGATGAAGTAAATGCTTCTGAAAAGCAAGGTTCTTAAGAAAAGTTTTTCAGAAAAATCTTCAAAAAAGATTTGGATGTTTTCTGGAAACCGTTTACCTTTGCACCCGCTTTGATGAAGGAGATACTTCAGACGAGCGAGGTTCTTAAGAAAGTTTTTCGAAAAAATATTCAAAAAGATTTGGAAGTTATCTGAAAACCCCTTACCTTTGCACCCGCTTCGATGAAGACAACACTTCTCGGACGCTGTGGTTCTTAAGGCGGTTTGATGAAAAAAAAATCTTTCAAAAAATTTGGAGATTTGAAAAACTTGCCTTACCTTTGCACCACTTTCCCGCTCTTCGGAGCGGGGTTGTGATAAAGATGAAGTTCCGAACAAAATTGGAATAAAGTTCTTTGAAGATTTTGAGCAGCTAAGAAAGTTTTATCCACTCTTGCAAGAGAGTGATTTCAAACAATACCTTTGAGATTTGAGCTGAGATTTAAAAAAATCTTTTTATACTATGGAGAGTTTGATCCTGGCTCAGGATGAACGCTAGCGGCAGGCCTAACACATGCAAGTCGAGGGGCA